>NZ_CM177101.1:0-3813645 GCF_058216605.1 Enterococcus sp. AAFC-DPL-5182 | reverse complement strand
ATGGTGACCTCCTTAGTTTAAAAGCGGAACAAGCTGGCTGATCTCTGACAGAAAAATAGGAAAATATGACGAAGATACTTTTTACCTGGGTCATATTTTTAGCTTTTTTCAGAAGCGCTGGCTTGTGCAGCTAGATAAAATTTGTCTATATAAAAAAGCAGAGCAAATATAAATAGATAAGCAAATAGAATTTTAGCATTTTTTCGGAACTTTTTCCACAGGCAAATTGTGAATTGTGGAAAAAAAATTCACAGAAGGTTATAAACTTATCCACACAGAAGAAATAAACGGTGGATTTCTCATAGTTATTTTATTTATCCACAACATATTCTGTAAAACAAAGCTAATGAAATCAAGCTTTTTAAAAAGTTATACACAACAAAAAAACGAAGTGTGCATAACTTTTTAACAACCTGTTTTTTTGTGCATAAGTGTGGAGGAAACTAAAAATAGAATGAGATCGTTGAAAAAACTATCCACAAGTTATCCCTAAACTTTTTCGTTTTGTGGATAACTTATTTAGATTGAGGGAAAAATTAATTCCTGAAAATTTATTGACAAATCTACCCAATACTAGTTATACTATCAAAGTATGTCTATGTATTGATGGATAGTTACAATTTCAGGAGGTGGAACAAGAGATGAAAAGAACGTATCAACCAAACAAACGCAAACGTCAAAAAGTTCACGGTTTCCGTAAACGCATGAGCACAAAAAATGGTCGCAACGTATTAGCGAGCAGACGTCGTAAAGGCAGAAAAGTTATTTCAGCATAATCTATGTTGATTTTAAATAACGAATCAAGTTTAAACTAAGAACCCTTTATTATCTTCACAAAGTATCTGTGGACATAATAAAGGGTTCTTTGCTTTCTCTCATGAACTTGTTGCACACAAAAATATAAGTCGATTAAAAGAAACGTGATGATCTATTCAATCATGACTTTTGAATACGTCTATTTCATAAGAAAAAAAGTGAAAAAAAATCAAAAAAATGATAATATATGAAATTAGGGTCATTATCACCAAAATCTCTGGATATTTTCCCTGAAATTTGGAAAATTTTGACTGAGATATGCTATTATTGTAGAGTGAGCAAAAAAGAAAGACAGAAAGAAACAAAGGGATGCATATGAAGAAATCCTATAGAGTAAAAAAAGAAAAAGAATTTCAGGCAGTGTTTCAACACAAACAGTCTTGTGCGAATCGAAGATTTGTCGTCTATGTGTTGGAAAAGCCAGAACAAAAGCATTTTCGGGTAGGGATATCCGTAGGGAAAAAAATTGGGAATGCGGTTGTCAGAAATGCTGTAAAACGGAAAGTTCGTACATCGATCTACCAATTAAAAGAATCGATCGATCCATCTTGTGATTTTATTATTATCGCGAGACCCGGCGTCGACAAGTTGACATCGGAAGAAATTCACAGCAACGTGACGCATGTTTTAAAACTTGCAAAAATTTTGAAATAAGAGAGGAACAGTTTTGTGAAGAAGTATAAACGCCTATTATTGATGGCAGGCTTAGTTACACTTGTTTTTGTGTTGTCTGCCTGTGGAACAGCCCCGATTAATGAAAGTAGTACAGGAATTTGGGACCGCTATATTGTCTATTATTTCGCTGAGGCGATCAAATTCTTATCCATTTCAGCAAATACTGGTATCGGGATCATTCTGTTTACATTAGTGATTCGAATCATTTTATTACCATTAATGCATTTCCAAACGAAAAGCATGCGTAAGACCCAAGAATTACAACCAAAATTAAAAGCGCTACAAAAACAATATTCATCAAAAGATCCAGAAACACAACGTTTATTCCGTGAAGAACAACAAAAATTATATGCCGAAAATAATGTAAACCCTTATGCTGGGTGTTTACCATTATTGATTCAAATGCCGATTATGATGGCACTATATCAATCGATTTCTCGTGTACCTGAATTGAAGCAAGGAAGTTTTATGTGGCTGAATTTAGGTCAACCCGATCCGTATCTAATTCTACCGATTCTTGCAGCTGTGTTTACATTTGCCAGCAGTTATTTAACAAGTATGAGTCAGATCGAATCAAATGCGTCATTGAAAATCATGAACTTTGTAATGCCAGTTATGATTTTTGTTATGGGGATGAGCTTAGCCAGCGGGTTATCACTTTATTGGGTGGTTTCTAACGCTTTCCAAGTGGGTCAAACATTATTGATCAATAATCCATTCAAAATCCGTAAAGAGCGTGCTGAAGCAGAACGACAAGTGAAAGAACGCGAACGAGCATTGAAGAAAGCAATGAATCCTAAGAAAAAAAATAAGAAAAAATAAAAGGAGGTTTTCCAGATGCCGGTATATGAGGGAAACACAATTGAAGAAGCAACAACTAAGGGCTTAAACGCACTGAATTTATCAAAAGAAGAAGTAGAGATCAGCGTGATCACAGACGCTAAGAAAGGTTTCTTAGGTTTTGGTAAAAAACTTGCTCAAGTATCGATTGAACCTACTGTTAGTGAACAAATTTCAGAAGCAGTTGCAGAGACAGTCGAAGATATTATTGTGACAGATGAGGAAGTTAAAGTAGAAACAGCTGTTGAAGAATTGTTAGCAGCTAAAACATCAGATTCTGATTCCTCACAGCCCAAAGTCTTGGAAAACTTAAATGACGAAGAAGCAATCACTGAATTAGCAATGTATTTAACAACCATTTCAAAAGAGTTGAATGCGCCGGCTTTAGTCCGCTTAGAACGTAAAGATGGGTTGTTGGTTTTCCATTTAGATACAGATAAACAAGGGATTTTGATTGGAAAACATGGAAAAGTCCTAAACGCTCTGCAATATTTAGCACAAGTTTTTGTCCATCGTGTTGCAGAAAATAAATTGTCAGTCGTGGTAAATGTTGGCGATTATCGCGAAAAACGTCAAGCAATTTTACAACGTTTAGCAGAAAGAACGGCAGAAAAAGTCAAACAAACTGGTCGTCCAGTCTTTCTAGAACCAATGCCAGCATTTGAAAGAAAACAAATTCACTTTACCTTGAGTAAAGATGATCACATCAAGACACATTCAGAAGGCGATGAACCGTATCGCTACTTAGTGGTTGAACCTGCGAAAAAGCATTATTAAGCAATAAAAATGACCCTTTAAAAGCAATTTTTTAAAGGGTCATTTTTTATTTAAATCAAGCAACGTCATAAAAAAATACATTGACAAATACTGTTAAACAAAGTATATTTTAAACGAAATCATTCTTATCAACGTACAAAATACGATGATAAAGTAGTCGAAGCATTCGTGCTTCTTCCAGCCTGGTTCTTTTAGAATCAGGTTTTTTTATTTAGCCAATATTGGTTTGTGTAAATTGTACGACTGTACCATAAGCAAATATTTCCACGACCCATTTCCCTTGGTACTCCACATATTTTTCTTCAAAATGGCAGTTGATCACAGCATCTGCTTCATATTCAAATGCGATCACTTTTAGTTGACGATACACGCCACTGAAGACATCATTTGGATTGACATCGGGTGAAAATAAATCGGTCTCAATTCGATCTGTCGCAAAAACAATATCTCGAACGATATACTTTCTACTAACGTTTCCTGTAGATAATGTGATTCCATTTAAACGATTTTCTAATTCTTGTTCATTGAATTCGTCTTTTTTTGTTCGTTTCATCATAGGAACCTCCTCGCCTTATATAAGTTTATTTTAAAGATAAAAAGAAAGAAATGCAAAGTTAACGAACACTTTTAGTAAATAAACAATCTTGCGAAAAATATAAAAATATGCTATTCTATTTCAAGAAATTAATAGGAATTGATGCAGTGAAAGTGCTAGATCCAACCTGAAAAAATAGGGGTGGAGTGGGCGCTTTTTTTGTAGACAAAATTAGATGTATACATAGTTTTAAAGCAGATAAGAGTCGTTTAACATAATAATTATTACGCGAAAAACAGCTCAATTCATTTAATGAAAGGAAGTCAATCATGCAACAAATAACATTAGAATTCGATACGATCGCCGCAATTTCAACGCCTCCTGGTGAAGGAGCCATCAGCATTGTCCGTTTAAGTGGTGATGAAGCGATCACTATTGCAAATAAAGTGTATCGTTCAGGAAGTAAACAGTTGAACGATGTACCTACTCACACGATTCATTATGGTCATATTCTTGATCCTAAAGATGATAGCTTGTTAGATGAAGTGATGGTTTCTGTGATGCGGGCACCAAAAACATTTACCAGAGAAGATGTTGTTGAAATCAACTGTCACGGCGGAATTGTCGTTGTTAATCAATTATTGCAGCTATTGTTAAGAGAAGGTGCACGTTTGGCCGAACCTGGTGAATTTACGAAGCGAGCGTTTCTAAATGGGCGAATGGATTTATCTCAAGCAGAAGCTGTGATGGATTTGATCCGAGCGAAAACGGATCGAGCAATGCATGTTGCATTGGATCAATTAGATGGAAATCTATCTTCCTTGATTCGCTCATTAAGACAAGAAATTTTAGAGACATTAGCGCAAGTAGAAGTAAATATCGATTATCCTGAATACGATGATGTAGAAGAGTTAACGACGAAATTACTACTTGAAAAAGCTGGTTTCGTCAAAGCTCAGATCGAAGGATTATTGACAACAGCGAAACAAGGAAAAATTTTACGTGAAGGTCTAAGCACAGCCATTATTGGACGCCCAAACGTTGGGAAATCGAGCTTATTGAATCATTTATTACGGGAAGAAAAAGCCATTGTAACGGATATTGCTGGAACAACACGCGATGTCATCGAAGAATACGTCAATGTCCGCGGTGTGCCGTTGAAATTGATCGACACAGCTGGTATTAGAGAAACAGAAGATATCGTAGAACGAATCGGTGTTGAACGTAGTCGTAAAGCGTTAGCTGAATCTGATTTGATTTTACTGGTCCTTAACCAGAATGAGCCGCTAAGTGAGGAGGATCGTCAATTATTAACTGCTACAGAAGGGCTAAAACGTGTGATCTTACTCAATAAAATGGACTTACCTTCTCAATTAGACCGAGAAGAATTAAAGCAACTTGTTAAGGATGAAGAAATTTTACCAGTTTCCGTTTTGTCCAATACAGGGATGGAACAATTAGAATTAAAAATCGCTGATTTATTTTTCGGCGGACAAACAGGGGAAAAAGATGCCACATATGTCTCCAATACCCGCCATATCGCCTTACTAGATCAAGCAGCAATAGCGCTAGATGAAGTCATTCGCGGAATCGAAGCTGGCATGCCAGTGGATTTAGTCCAAATGGATATGACTCGCTGCTGGGACTTTTTAGGTGAAATCGTCGGTGATAGTGTTCAAGACGAACTGATCACCCAATTATTCAGCCAATTTTGTTTAGGAAAATAGAGAGGAAGAGTCGATGAATCAATTTAAAGCAGAATCGTATGATGTAATCGTAGTCGGAGCAGGCCACGCAGGCTCAGAAGCCGCCTTAGCATCCGCTCGTATGGGCAGCAAAACACTGCTCCTAACCATTAATTTAGATATGGTGGCCTTTATGCCATGTAACCCATCAGTGGGAGGTCCAGCCAAAGGCGTCGTGGTGCGGGAAATCGATGCATTAGGCGGCGAAATGGGTCATAATATAGACAAAACATACATCCAAATGCGGATGCTAAACACAGGAAAAGGTCCGGCCGTTCGCGCGTTGCGCGCCCAAGCGGACAAACATGCTTACGCTACTGAAATGAAACACACGATCGAACGTACTGACAACTTATCATTACGCCAAGGAATCGTGGAGCGTTTGATTGTAGAAGACGGTATTTGCCAAGGCGTTGTGACAACAACAGGAGCACAATATCAGAGTAAGGCGGTAATCATTACAGCCGGAACAGCACTTCGAGGAGAAATCATCATCGGTGAGTTAAAATATTCTTCTGGTCCAAACAATTCGTTGCCATCTATTGGTTTAGCGGATCATTTAAAAGAATTAGGTCTTGAAATGGATCGTTTTAAAACAGGGACGCCACCTCGCGTGAAATCTAGTACGATCGATTATTCTGTTACAGAAGAACAACCAGGGGATGAGCAACCAAATCACTTTAGTTTTAGTACACCAGATACTGCTTATAATTTAGATCAACGGTCTTGCTGGTTGACTTACACGAACGAAGGAACCCATGAAATCATTCAAGATAATCTACACCGTGCGCCGATGTTTACTGGAATTGTTGAAGGAGTAGGTGCTCGTTACTGTCCATCGATCGAGGATAAAATCGTTCGTTTCTCTGACAAACCGCGCCATCAATTATTTTTAGAACCAGAAGGATTAAATACAGAAGAAGTCTATGTTCAAGGATTATCAACTTCACTACCAGAAGATGTCCAAACTGATATTTTACATTCGATTGCTGGTTTAGAAAAAGCTGAAATGATGCGTACAGGATATGCGATCGAGTATGATGTCGTCGTGCCGCATCAATTACGCCCAACACTTGAAACCAAAGTGATCGATGGCTTATTTACAGCAGGACAAACCAACGGGACCAGTGGGTATGAAGAAGCAGCAGGTCAAGGTTTGATCGCAGGAATCAATGCGGCACTTAAAGTGCAAGGCAAAGATCCGTTTGTTATGAAACGTAGTGATGGCTACATCGGTGTGATGATCGATGATTTAGTGACAAAAGGAACCAATGAACCTTATCGTTTACTAACATCAAGAGCTGAATACCGTTTGATTTTACGTCATGATAATGCTGATTTGCGTTTAACAGAAAAAGGTCATGAAATCGGCTTGGTTAAAGAAGACCAATATACAGCCTATCTTGAAAAGAAAAAAGCAGTCGAAGCAGAAATTGCTCGTTTGAGTTCAGTCAGAGTCAAGCCTACGAAGGACGTACAAGCGTTTCTAGAAGAGAAAGGTTCTGTTCCATTGAAAGATGGGGTCTTAGCCAGCGACTTCTTAAAACGCCCAGAATTGACGTATCATGAAGTCACTCAATTTATCCCAGCAGTAGACGAAGAGTTAGATGATAAAGTCATTGAGCAAGTGGAAATTCAAATCAAATATGAAGGCTACATCAAAAAAGCGTTAGAAAAAGTCGATAAACTAAAACGAATGGAAGCCAAACGAATTCCAGAAAATATCGATTACGAAGCAATCAATGGTTTGGCAACAGAAGCAAGACAAAAATTACAAAAAATCCAACCAGAAACAATTGCTCAAGCAAGTCGAATCAGCGGAGTGAACCCAGCGGATGTATCGATTTTGATGGTTTATATTGAACAAGGGAAGATAGCGAAAGTGAAACCGGAAAATACTTGAGAATTAAATAGAAATTGAAAATAAATACGTATATTGAAAAAAGACCTGTTTGTTGATAGGTCTTTTTTTGGATATTCAATTTGTTATAGGAGGAGGAACATGGATTATAAAGTTTGACCGAATCACTTTCTTAACAATATTAACGATTTCCGTATGTGGTTATTACAGTATTGTTAGTCATAGAAAATTGCGCTTTTTTCTAAATAAATTAGACTTTATTTTTCTTGTTTAATGAATATAAAGTTGTAGTGATAGTGTTATAGATATGTGATAAAATGTTATTATTGATAAAATCACAAATAGGAGCAATATCACTTCATATTTTCATTTCCCTAATATTTTAATATACAATGGAAATTTTATACAATTCTTACCATTGATAAAAGGCATCCACATAAGAAATAATCAATTTAAATATAAATCTTTCCTCCTCTATAACGGCTAATAAAAAATCAATTTTATTAGGTACAGTATATCAACATTAAAGTAATAAATAAATGTTTCTGTTGCATATATCCACAAATGGGAAAAGTTGTCAAACAGTTTAGAAATTAAGGTTATTTTATAATCCAAATTAGATAGATAGCCCATATATGGGTTTTTGGAGGATAGTTATGAATATAGGTGAAACAATTAGCTTTTTTAGAAAAAAATTGAATTTTAGACAAAAAGAACTAGTCAATGATTATGTGGAAAGTTCTTCTATTTCACGAATCGAGCAAGGGGAGCAATCTATAAAAGTAGATGCCTTGATCGAAGTGTTGAACATAATGTCTTTAACAGTGGAAGAATTTTTTGGAAAATGTTTAATAGATAAATCTCAAGATGAATGGAGAACATTATTTTACTATTGTGCTGAAGATCCTGAAAAAGATTCAACAAAAAAAGAACTTATACGTTATTATAATTCAGTTAAGATGAAAAATAAGAGTTTGAAAGAATTAGTTAATTACTTTAATATTAAATTATATTTCTCAAGACTGTGGGATGAAATTGATTCTGTATCGACACAAGAGTTAGATCAATTGTTTAATTACTTGAAGTTTAAAGAGTATTATCAACAATATGATTATATGATAATTAGTAATACGATCATACTTATGAGAGATGATCAACAAGAGTATCTATTGTCTAGAGCTATACCTATCCAGGATGAAATTTCAAGAACAGAAGATATTAAAAAAAATGCTTATCAAATCCTGATAAATTTGATTACATCAAGGATTTACAGAAAAGATTTTGTTGGAGCCAAAAAGTATTTACAAAAAACAGAAACATTGGCTATAAGTAAAACAGGTTACCGACTGGCTTTAAATATTGAGTACTTAAAGAACTTATTAGGGTATTTGATAACAGGAGAAATGTTCTACATGAAAAATATCCAAACATATATTATTTTATTGGAATTTGTAGGAGATGAACAAACATTAAAAGCAGTGAAAGAAGAAGTAAAAGTTTTGACGTATACAAATACCAATACTGTAAAAATAGATGAAAATGATTTTCCTATAGGGATATTGAAATGAAAAGTAGTTATAGTGTAAATAGGACAGAGATTCAGCACAATTGTTGAGTCTCTTTATTTTATTGAAAAGCTTAAAGTAAATCTATAAGAAAATTAGATAAAAAAATTCTCAAATAGGGGAAAAAGACCAATTGTCTTAGGTTCTTTTCGCACGATAAAATATAAACAACGAAAAGTTTTTGGTATTCCGTTGATGATGAGAATATTAAAAGGCAATAAAGGAGTATTTAAATGACAATTAACAGTTATATGAGCATTGCAGGAGGCATTTCGGCTTGTTTTAGTCAATCTGCTAGTACATTGAATAGTATCAGTGCTTCAACCGTCTCATCAGGTACCAATGTCTTGGGCAACGCAAAAGCCAAACAAGCAATGAATAAATATGAACAGGGACTAAAGTTGTTATCTTCCAGCGTCGTTTCTGCGGGAAATAACATTCATTCCGTTGCGAAAGAATTTGAAAAGGTCGATCAGAATATTGCTCAATTGACAAACTTAAACAATTTGGGAGGTTTTCGATGAACGATATAGATTATGATCAAAAAAATTATCAGTTTCGTATGCGAATTGAACAGTTGCAACAGGATCAACTAGGTATAAAGAAAGAACTACGCCAAGTAGAAGAGCAACAAGACGCTTTTTTCTACCTCCAACAAAAAGAGCAACAAGCGTATGAATTTGTTTTGAATAGTTGTGAAACAGAGGAACGCGCTTTTTACCAAGACCGGGGAGACGAAAGTCTTCATCTAGCTAAAAAAGTGCAACTAGAACTTGAAGAGCAACAAGTTGAGCTACAAAAAGAATATCGCTCGTTGTTAGATCAAGAAGAATCCGAAAATGCAGAACAAACTTCTTTTTGGAAGCAAAAGGAGGGAGAGTCAGGTGGGACTTAGTTTTTATATCGGTGAAGTTCAAGCACAAGCCAATCAAGCTTCTCGAATGAATAATCAGGCAAGCCAAGCAATTGCTTCACTACAAACAAGTATTCAGTCTTTTTTATCAGCACCATTATCTAGTAAGGCGTATGATTCAGCTAAAAGCTATTTCATGGTGGCTTACACACCGTTGTGTCAATCTGCTATAATGACAGGAGAAGCGCTGGAAAGTGCGAATAAACGCTTGCTTAGCGACTATCAGAGTATGGTTTGCGGGATTAATACGATTGAAGATGAAATTTTGGAACAAATCGCTCGTTTTGAAGAAGTAAAGCGAAATATTGAACAACAAATGAGCACAGCGAAAACAACACGCCCTGATTTAGAACGGCGTTACATGAATGCCTGTGAGACTATTGAGAAACGCCGAGAGAAATTAAGAAAGTTCCATGAATATAATACCCATTCAGCGAGTATCTTTTCTGATTACGAAGCCAGTGAAGCAGAATTTAGTACAGGTTTGAATCAAGTAGCAAACTGCAAAGCTTGGAATCCAGCGACAGGAACATTTGATATGGCTTGTTTAAATATGAGTTGGGCGAAACCAATCAATGAACGCTGGAAAGCTCGAGCAAAAGAGATAGAAGATCGAGCGAAAGCCAAACGAGACAACTGGGAAAAACAAGTAAAAGCAGACGGTTTGAAATTACAAGGCGAATTGGATAAACGCAAATATATGCTTGTCGATATTAATGGAACGAAAAGATGGATGTGGGTTATTGATCCAAATCGCATCACTCAAGAAGACTTCCGAGTAAACGAAGCGTATGATTTATGGATAAAAAATCAGATAGAGCTTTACGGCAGAGATGCGGTTTTAGGTAAAGAAGAACCTGATTATTTGACGAAATTAGCGATTGAATTACGAGATGGAAAAAATTATGATACAGGAAAACCCTTAACTGATCTTGAAAAAGCGCAACGCTGGGCAACTATTGCAAGTATGATTGCCGCGACAGGGATTGCAGGTCATTATGCGAATAATCCATTGACTGCTGGGCAAGTTACGCCTAAAAGGACACCTATTACTGGGAGCAAGGATGGGAAAAATTATGCACTGGACAGAAATAAAAGTAAGGGGAACTGGGACGTTAAAACGCCTAGTGGAATTAATCCTAGAACTGTCATTAAAAATGGTGGAAAAATGCCAAATCATATAGTTATCCAAAAGGGAGGGTTATCTAAAGATGGGAAACCAAATTCTTCTGCAGATATTCTTAATCCTGATGGGAGTGTTAAACAACGAAGATATTATGATGAAAAAGGTAGAGCTACAGAAGATATAGATTTCAATCACTCAGATGATGGAACTCATGAGTTTCCACATAGACACAAATGGGATTGGTCAAATCCTGAAAAGCCAAAAAGATTAAAGTGAGGATGAATAAAAAATGGAATGGAAAAATTTAGAAACTCAATCGGATATAGATGAATTAATGCAATCGCTAGATAATTTCCATGATAGTTGCATAAAGGATTTGAAATATACAAGTGGTACTTATGTAGATGAAGATTTCTCTATGATAATGAATACGGATCCCGTTGTAAATCTATTTATTCAAAGACAATCAGAATTTATGACAACGATTGAATTTTGTTTAGAGGGTGTTAATCAGTTTCATATAAATAATATTTTAGATTCAACGTTAGAAATATTTGAAGCTAGCTTCTTTGAAAAAGATGGGAATTTTTATTGGTATAGTAGCGATGATATTGAGGATGAAACTGCTACAAGTTTTATATGTAAAAAAATTAAGTGGAGAGAGCTTTCATAATATACTGGGGTGAAACATGTGCAATGAATTAATCCATACTACAAAATGTGAGTATATCGAATCTGATCCTACTAGTAAATTAGGAAACTGTTTTATTGTTAATTTGAAAGGCAATGAAATATCAAATAAAATGGAATTATTTAGTGTATTACAAAAAGAATATACATTGCCAGATGCTAATAGTTGGGAAGGGATAACTGATTGGTTAACAGATTTAAGTTGGATTGAAACAGATAATTTTCAGTTAATTGTGCATAACTATACTGATTTTTTTAGGTGATGATAATAACCTCAAAGACATATTTGAAGAAATATTGATAGATTTTGTTTTGCCTTTTTTGGAAAAAGAAATCCTAACTACTGTTTTAGAAGGAGAAATGAAAGGGTTTATTGTCTATCTAATTGATTAGATTTAATAAATAGAAATAATGATCTCGTTAAAAAATATTGATTTTCATTTGTGATCAGAACATCTTTATAATTTAAAAAGCCTCGTTACATCAATTAAAGATGTAGCGAGGTTTCTTAAATAATAAGTTGTTAAAGTGCATCAATAAAAGAATTTCAAAGTATAAAAATAAATAGAAGAAGCAATGTCCATAGTCCCTTTTTTAACTACATTTTGATAACATTCATTAAGAGTGAGTGAAAATATATGAATCCATTTTTATTAAAAAACATAGTAAATTAACAACATTGATCTGTTTGAAAACTTATGAAAATCAAAATTTCGACTATATCGAACAAGGGAAGATAGCAAAGATACAACTATAACACACAAAAAAAGCCACCCTTTAAAAAAGGGATGGCTTTTTCTTTTTTTACTCAGTATCACTCTCAATGCTATCTGTATCTTCTTGCGTAATAACAAAATTAATTAATTCTGTTTTATCTGGGTTAAGGAAAATCACTTGAATTTTAACATCTGGGATCACTATCTTAGCCCCATCGATTACTGGTTTTAATCCTTTAATTAATGTAGGTTTCAAAGCCTCGACATCTACTTCAGCAGCTGGTGCTTGCGCAAATGTATAGGTATAAACAATTGTACTATCTTCTCCTTCAGTTATAGAAATATCAGAGTACATTCCTTCGTATTGCTTTTTCAAGCTAGGAACTTGTGATTGAGCGCCTTCGATCATAAGCTTAAACTGTTTTGAGTTACCAGCTTCAGATTCTGCTATTTTTTCTACCTGCTCACTAGTAGATGATTCTGAACTTTCTTCCTGACTCTGACTGCTAGTACTAGCAGCAGTGCTTGCTGAACTTGAACTAGTATTTGCCTTACCACAACCACTAAGAACTAAAGCTCCCATTAAAAAACAAACCATTCCCACTTTTACCTTTTTTCTTCTCCTTGTAAACTAAAATATTTTATATAACACTAGTTAATTTTAACATAATATATAAAGAGCGCACTATTTATATTTAAACTTTCTTCTTAATTTATATAAAGGATGCAAAATACTTTTTGTTTCACATGAAACATTAGCCTTTTTTAGGTGTAAATGAATACCCGCATTAGGGAGAGTTTTAACAGTAAGTTAAGAGTTCGTATGTCTCAATATTAAGTAAAATCAAGGTACAAATGAAAATCAAAATAAAGGAGGTAGAAATAATGCGTACAATCAAAACAATCACCGATTTTTGGGAAGTAATCGATGAGATAAGAATAAAAAAAGAACTGAATTGGTCTGACTTAGTAGGTGGAAAGGCTAAATTAGCTGGCAGTAGACGATGGAATCCATCGTTAACATATATACTTCAAATACAAAAAAGGCTGGACATTGATATCCTGAATACGATTGCTTATGAGTTATCTGAATCGGAACAATTTCTTAATAAAGATCCAGAAACACCGAATAAAATGAAGCTGATCCATCAATGGATTCAATCTGATAACTGGATGGAAGATGAAGAAATCGTCAAAAAAGTTCAAGAAATAGCTAAGACGATTCTATAGTAAAAATATAAGACGATTCTATAGTAAAAATAAATGAAAGGAGTAAAAACGATGGCAAATATAGAACACATGATTAAATGGATGGCCGAGCGTAAAGGAAAAGTCACGTACTCAATGAGCGTGCGATTAGGTCCTAACAGCTATGATTGCTCAAGTGCCGTTTATTACGCATTGATCAACGGCGGTTTTTTGAATACTGGAATTATGGGGAATACAGATACACTTTTCTTCCATTTAGAAAACAGTGGTTGGACCCAAGTAAAAAAAGATGGATTTGGGAATTATCCTGCAAAAAAAGGAGACATTTTTATCTGGGGAGATCGAGGAGCTTCTGGAGGAGCCTCTGGCCATACGGGGATTTTTATAGATGATCAAGAGCAAATTATTCATTGTAATTATGGTTATAATGGTATTACCGTCAATGATCATGATACGATTTGGGCGTTAAATGGGTGCCCTACGATAACGATTTATCGTTATGGGAAAGGTGAAAGTAATCAGCCGAAACCTCAGCCAAATCCTCCTGAACTTCAACCTGAATCACAAAAACAACCATTAAGTTTGATCCCAATGTCAGGAACGTTTTATCCAGATAGACAATTAGCTGTTAGCCGAGATACAGAGCCAGATGACAGGATCAGTCCAGCACTTGATTATTATTCAGCGGGGATGGCAATCAACTACGATCACTATCTTCATAGTAAGGGTTATGTTTGGATCAGTTATATCAGTCAAGCTGGTGCTCGCCGCTATGTTGCAGTGGGCCCAGATGACGGACAGATAAATACAACATGGGGAACTGGTTTTTTTAATTGATCAAAAAAGTATCTTTCTATAAAAAATAGCAAAATCTTGCTATAATGATGGAAAAGTAATGATAGGTGGACTGACAATTAATGAAAACTAATTTTGTAGAAAGTGAATTTGCTCCGTTAAAAAGAGTTGTTTTAGCGCAATCACAATTCTGTTTGCCAGAAGAGGAAGATGAGTTAGATACAAGTTTTTTATCAGAAAAAAATTTGGCTCTATTTGATCATAAAGTTGGCGATATAGCAGAAATTTACCCGGATATGCAACTAAAATGGGAACAAGAGAAAGAGCAAATGGCTACATTATTAACTTCTTATGGGGTAGAAGTGATTAGACCGAGAATGTTGACAGAATATGAAAAAGAGTTAGGCAGAAAAAATGGACATGGTTATGCTAATTTCTTCTCCAGAGATCCATTTTTTACGCTTGGACATTTCGTTATTGAAGGAAACTTGAGATTTGCTCATCGACGTATGGAAATATTGCCAATTCGAGATATATTAATTGAGGAATCCAACCATTCAGAAGCAGTCTATTTAGCTGCACCACAACCAGATATTTCGCAAGGAGCAGAAAGTGAAGTAGGACCGTTTTTAGAAGGCGGCGATGTTTTAGTATACGGTAAAACGATATTTGTTGGGTACTCTGGTTTGGCTAGTAATTTAAATGGAATCAATTGGCTGAAGTCATTTTTAGCGCATTGGGACTATAATGTTATACCTGTGCGTTTACATCCAGATATATTACATCTGGATTGTGCATTAAGTATGGTTCGAGAGGGCTTGATGATTTGCTGTGAAGAAGCCTTTTTAGACGGTCTGCCGAAGGAACTAAGCAATTGGGATAAGATCAACGTTTCTTTAAAAGACGCATCTTTATTGATGACAAATGGTCTTCCAATCAATGAATCTGTGTATGTTACAGATCAGGCATTTACAGAATTGATTGCGGCATTGGAAGAATATGATATAAAAGTTGAAACATTGGATTACGAAGTTTCAAGGATATTCGGCGGTTCGTTCAGATGTACGACACAAGCATTATTGAGAACAACAAACTCGTTGTGAATTTGGCTAAGATTATAGAAAACTAAAAGAAATTCAGAATTTCACCAAACAATCGTAATAAAGAAACCAATTTTTCAACACAAAATAGTCACAATTTCAAGTTATTATATATTCATACCAAACAAACAACCCTAACAAAACACTTTTTCATTTTTTAACTCCTTTTCCCACTCTTCCCCAAAGAGTGGGTTATTTGTTGTGAATCACTACGACTGGCTCCGCCAGAGTAGATAATGAACAATACTTGGCGACCATAGTGAGAGAAGTCTCCTTACTAGTGAATCACTCTCTTTCGTTTCGAATGCATCAAATTTAAAGTGGTAAAGCCCTAAGAATTGAAGGACAACGACTGGCTCCGCCAGAGTAGATGATGAACAATACTTTGCGACCATAGTGAGAGAAGTCTCCTTACTAGTGAATCACTCCCTTTCGTTTCGAATACATCAAATTTAAAGTGCTAAAGCCTAAGTCTCACATGATAGAAATAAAAATAGACATATTCTCATAACATAAAAATTTAAAAAAGCTGAAAACCACAAAAATTTTCGTGGTTTTCAGCTTTTTTATTCAGATTAAAATATACTTGTTTTTACTAGTCAGAAAATTAAATTTTATTTACTGTGTTTTCCTTTTTTTCTCTTCCAGAAAAGAAGTGATCCAGCAGCTCCTGCCATAAAGGCGCCCACTCCTTGACTCATTAGTGAAGTCTCGGTTCCCGTATTTGGGAGTCTTCTTTCAGAGCGAGTATTTGGAAGTTTAGTCCTAGATGGATCAGCAACTGTATTTAATCCAGGACTTGTAGTTGCCAGCACTTTTTCTTCAGCCTTCTTTTTAGGATCTACTAATGCAACAGGAGCATCGGGCAGCTGACTTGCTGCAGGTGCTTCTAATGTATTAGGTTCTGTTGGCGCTATGATCTCAATTGGTTGTTCTACCGGAGGGGTTGTTGGATCTACCTCTTCTGGCGCTGTAATATCTGGAATAATCGGATCTTCAACTTTTGGTGCTTCTTCCAGCTCTTTTGGACGTTCTAATGGATCTACATTTGTAACATCCCCTAAGTCTTCTAACTCAACCGGAACATCAGGTTGAACACTTTCTTCCGCTTCTTTATCTTCTAATTCCACGTCAGTTACACCCTCTGAGGTACCTAGTGGTATAGCTGAATCGGTTGGTTTTGATGGGCGTTCTTCTGTTAAAATTGGTAAATTGACTCCTGTGATACCAACAATTGTTTTTGTTGAAACGGTGGAAGGCGCAAGCGCTGGATTAACTGGCTCTTTTATAGGCTCCACTTTTTCAGGTATGTTGAATTCAATTGTTGGCGGGATAGGAGCTGATGGCATGTCTGGTACTTCTGGAATCACAGGAGCTGTAAGTTCCAGAAGATTCAGATTGCCTAAGGAAATTGTTAACTCTTTAGGTACAAAGTTAGGAACTGTCACTTCTACGGGTCTTGATTGACCACTAATGCGCCAACTCATTGCAGAACCAACGCCTTGCCCGTCTAACCACCCAAGCACTGTTTCGCCAGAATCTGGATCATAAGGATCGTCATGAAGCGTAGAGAGACTGTTATTATAGACACGATCTGCTTCAGCCGCTACTCCAGCTGCAGCACCTGAAAGTCTATTGCTAGTAGTCGGTTTTTTAATCGTTTCTCCTGTTATTCCTTCAAATTCAGTTATTGCAGCAAGCATATCGGCATGTGCCGCTGTCCACTTATCAGATACACCGATGATGTATGTTGCATAGTTTTTAAGATGATTAACTGCCTCTGATCCTTGAGTTTCATAGGCTGAAACGACTTCATCCCATTTCTCCATAGTATCCATCAAATCTAGGTCATCATTAGAATAACCCAGTTGACTAAAGTCAACATTGATCGTTGCATTCACAATAGCAAGCCATTTTTCTTGCTCATTATTAGGGTCTCCTACATTTCCTGGTTGCCAGCCAGCTAAATATTCTTGAAACTCCTTTTTATAGTCTATATTCGCTTTAATAACCGCTTTAAAAGCATTGGCGTTAGTAATAGTTTGATTCATTACTTTTTCAGCATCAGCAATATAAGCTATTAATAGTTCTTTAAAATTTTCTGGATCATAAACAAGTCCTAATCTATCCTTTAAATTTTCAGGTGCAATAGAGCTTAGGTTGTAGGCATCACTTTTTGTTTGGTAGTCGTCAATGGACAACCAAGATTCATTCAATGCTTTATCTAGTGCTTGTTTAGCCGTATCATACGTAGCTTGCCATGCTGCTAAGTCAGCTGAAATATGATCAAAATTCGCTTCTGTGATTTTATCAGCTGGAAAATTTTTAAAGACTTGATTCATATTGGTTACAGCAGCGTTAATTTCTCCTTCAGCGATAACTGCCTTCTCATAGGCGGCTAATGCGTCCTCATAAGGTTTTGCTGCAGTAGTGAAGCTTTCTTTTGCAAGATCGTACTTTGTTTGTAGACTATTGAAGAGTCCAAGTGCATCAGTGTAGTCACTATTAAGTAACTTTAATTTGTCGTTTGCTGCTTTATAAGCAGTATCGGCTTTTTTCCATGCATCATTTGCATCGTTGTATAATTTGTCAACACTAGTATATTTTGTATGAAGTTTTTCAAAAGAAACTTTTACTGCTTCATATTCTTCTGAAATAGCTTTGTACTCATCTTCATGTATTTTTTGTTCAGCTGTTACTTCATTCAATTTAGTCGAAGTACTAGTGTAAATCTCAAAGGTTTTTTCATACTCTATTTTAAGATTGACATAGGAAGCTGCTAAAGCTTTATATTCATTTTCACGAAGGTCGAAGGATTCTTTTGCGTTGGCAATTGCCGTTGCTGCAGCTTTATATGCAAGTTCAGCAGTACTGTATTCTTGACCTAAGTTTTTATATTGTTCTGTTACATCATTAAAGTTATTCTTTGTTTCAGTATATTGTGATTGTAAATCTGTATATTGATTTTTAGTTGTTGCCAGTATTTGCCCCAAATTAGTAAAAGTTGTTTTTGCTTCTGAGAGGTCTAATTTTAATTGGTCCAATTGATCTTTAAGCGTTCGATATTCGGGTAATAAGCGGTCATATTCGTCACGTGCTTTTTCGTATTTTTGGTTAACCGCTTCATAGGTTTTATTTGCCTCGATATATTTCTCTTCAGTGGTTTTAAACACGTCTGAACCATTTGTAAATTTAGTCTGTACCTCTTCGTAAGATACATTCAGCTGAGTAAATTGTACTTTGACTTCCTCGGATTCTTTAAGTGCCGCTTTGTATGCTGTTTCTGTTTCAGTGTAAACTTTCATTACTTGAGTGTAGCTTTCGCTGATTGTTTGATAGTCTTTTTCTAATTGTTGGTAATCAAGTTTTGCCTGATTATATTTGGTAATAAGAGTATCATATTGTTGCTTGATCGATTGATAAGAAGCCGCAATGACTTGGTAATCGCTTGTTGCATTATCGTAAGCTGTTTGGACTTCTTTAAATTGCTCTGTCAGTAAATCTGACTGTTCTTTCACTTGTTGATAGTTCTTATTTACTGCATTGTAGCGATCATTATTTTCATTGTAGGCAGCCAAGGCAGTTGAATATTCTACTGTTCCTTCTTCATATTGTGCAAGAATTTCTGCTGCGGCTGTTCTTTTTTCATTGTACATATTCAATTCTGTTTCATAGGCAGTAAGTTGAACCTCATAGGTTGCTTTTTGTTGATCATAGGCTGTTTTAGCTGTTTCGTAAGTTTTCGTTTTCTCATCAAAAGTTGTTTTTTCAGCTTCGTAAGCGATACGTTCAGTATCATATTGTTTCGCTAATTCTTTTAATTGAGTTGATAGATCATTGTAATTGATTTTTGCTTCTTCATAAGCTTGTTTCGTGGCTTTATAGTTATCTTTGATTTTATTGTAAGCAGTAAGCTTCGTTTCGTAATCGCGAATGGATGTATCTAATTCTGATAAACGTTTTTCATATGCTGTCTTTTCAGATAAATAGCTTTCTTTAGCTGTATTGTACTCAGTTACTAGCTTTTTGTATTCATCAAGAGCCTTATCGTATTCAGATTTGATTGTTGTGTATTCCGTCTTAGCTGCTTCAAGTTCATTTTTCAATGTATTGTATAATTGCGCAGCTTTATTGAAATCTGTGGCTTTTTTGTCATAAATGATTTTCTCATTCGTATAAGTGCTGAGTAGTTTTTCATAAGCAAGCTTTTGTGTATTATAATCTGTCAGCTGCACATTATAGTTCTTTTTTGCCGCATTATAGGCTTCTTGAATCTTTTTATACGCGGTTGCAGCTTCATCATAGATTGTACGTTTATTTTCGTACTCTACACGTAAAGTTTCATAAGTAGCTTTTTTTGTCTCAGCCTCAGTGTTCAAGTTCTCATACGTTGTGAGCGCACTCAGATAGTCTTTTTGCATGTTACTAAAAATTAATTCTAATGCTTGGTAACTAGTTTGCTTTGCTTCGTACTCTTCTTTTGCTTTATTGTAATCTTCAATATGTGCTTCGAAACTCGACTTATTTGTTTCATATGTAGCTCTATGTGCTTCGTAAGTCGTAGTAGCTTTTTCGAAATCCTCTAACTGTTCTTTGTATATCTTTTTTTGCTCATCTAAATCAACTTTAAGCTTAGCCGCTGCTTCATAAGTTTTATCAGCTTCTGTTTTTGATTGATTGTACGCATCTAATGCAGCATCGTATTTGCCTTTGGTTTCTAGATAGTTTTCTTTTGCAACGGTGTATTCTTTCAATACACTAATGTAATCTTTTTCCAAAACAGGTTGAGCTGCTTGGTTTACTTGTGTTATCGTTGTAGCCAATGTTTGCACAGGAAAACTAGTTCCTACGACTATCGTGCTTGAATACAACAAAAACTTAAACGAACCTTTTTTCCATGAATCTTTCATTACACCACACGTGCCTTCCTTTTTTTAATAATGTTCACACCGTAAAAATATAAAAACTTAAAGAGTGTTATATTTTCACAAATGTAATTATACATTAGGTATAAGTATAATATTTATCATATTTTTCTTTGTAATTCTAATTTTTTGATAAACTTATAAAAAACAAGGGTAAATGCTATCTATTGTAGAATTATTAGTTGTGTTAAAGACTTATATTTATTTTTTATGTAATGTTTATATATATAATATTTAGATATTTTTGAACGTGAATGAAATATAGTATATCTGTTTTGTGTTAGTTTTCTAATTTTTTTGTGACTATGAATATCTAAAAAGAAATTCAGAATAACGCTAAAAATCGTAATAAAGAAACCAATTTTTCACCACAAAATAATCACAATTTCAGGTTATTATATGCTTATACCAAACAAACAACCCTAACAAAACACTTTTTCATTTTTTAACTCCTTTTCCCACTCTTCCCCAAAGAGTGGGTTATTTGTTGTGAATCACTACGATTGGCTCCGCCAGAGTAGATGATGAACAATACTTGGCGACCAAAGGGAGAGAAGTCCCCATACTATAGAATCATTCCCCTTCGTTTCGAATACATCAAATTCCAAGTGTTAAAGCCCTAAGAATTGAAGGACAACGACTGGCTCCGCCAGAGTAGATGATGAACAATACTTGGCGACCAGAGGGAGAGAAGTCTCCGTACTATAGAATCATTCCCCTTCGTTTCGAATACATCAAATTTAAAGTGGTAAAGCCCTAAGAATTGAAGTACAACGACTGGCTATGCCAGAGTAGATGATGAACAATACTTGGCGACCAAAGGGAGAGAAGTCCCCATACTATAGAATCATTCCCCTTCGTTTCGAATACATCAAATTTAAAGTGGTAAAGCCCTAAGAATTGAAGTACAACGACTGGCTATGCCAGAGTAGATGATGAACAATACAAGGTGTCCACAAAAAGAGTGATCCACCAAAAAACTAAGCCTAAAAAAATTGATGTTCATTTTTCGAAAGAACTTTCTAAAGATCAGCAGTAAAATAAAGCTACGAAATGAAGGGATCGATGAAAAATGAAAGAAGCAAAAGTAATGCAATTCAGAACAGCACATAAAAAAGATAAACCGCTTGTTTTACTGAATATCTGGGATGTAACAACTGCCACTGAGCTGATACAAAAAAAGATAAAGTTGATTCCCACAGGAAGTTTTGCAATGGCTGACTTTTACGGCTATCAAGATGGTGAAAAGATGCCTTTTGAAGAAATATTAGGCTTTATAGAACAAGTGAACGGAGAAAATCACTATATCACAGTAGATATTGAAGCTGGTTACGCGTCAAATTTAACTGGTTTAGCTTTAAATGTTGAGGGAGTTGTCAACAACGGAGCGGTCGGTATCAATATTGAAGACAAAAGACCAAATCTAGATACCTTGTATTCCATAGAAGAACAATGTGAGCGACTAATTTGCATCAAACAACAACTCAACGCCATGAAGAAAGATCTATTTATCAATGTTAGAACTGATTTATATTTTACAGGCAACATCGTGCAAAATAATCAAAATGAGCGGCTGCTGAATCAAACAATTACTCGAATCAAAGCCTATGAAAAAACGGGAATCGATGGTATTTTTATACCAGGTTTAAAAAATAAAAAACATATCAAGAAAATCGCAGCTGAAACAACATTGCCGATCAATATTATGCTTGATATCAAAGAAGATTCAATCGCAGATTATTTAAATTCAGGTGTTTCAAGAATTAGTTTTGGGCCTTCGATTTATTTCGTTTACAATGAACAGGAGAATCAAGAATTGGCGGCTTTTTATGCATCATTATTGACAGATTTGGCTGAACTAGAAGAGAAAGAACGTATTGAATTATTCAGATTAAAGTAGAAAGGGGAATGTTCAATGATCGGAGAAAAAGAAAAAAAACAGTATTACAAAGCACTGCTTGCAAAAGATTCTACCTATGACGGCATTTTCTTTGTCGGTATTAGATCAACGGGTGTTTTCTGTCATGCAACGTGTCCAGCAAGGAAACCCAAATATGAAAACTGTACTTTTTATGAAACAGCAGAAGAAGCTTTGTTATCTGGCTACAGACCATGTAAACGATGCAAACCGTTATCTTTTCCAAGAGAAATTCCACCGCTCGTTCAAAAAATGGTGGAGTTAGTAGAAGAAAATCCAGAAAAGCGTTGGAAAGACCAAGACTTCGCTGAGTTGGGCATTCATTCGATGACTGCCAGAAGACAATTCAAAAAAGTCTACGGCATGACCTTTGTTCAATATGCACGTTCAAGAAGGATGGGGATGGCGTTGAAATCAATCAAAAATGGTGAGAAACGGATCGATACGCAGCTGGATGTAGGCTATGATTCACCCAGTGGATTCTATGATGCTTTCTCAAAAATCATGGGCAGAAATCCGAAACAATCAAAAGAGATCAAAATTTTATCTGCCGATTGGATCGATACGATTTTAGGTCCGATGATGAGTATTTCGGATGATGAGTACTTATATTTGTTGGAATTTGTCGACCGTCGCGGCTTAGAAAGAGAAATCGAACGGCTGCGGAATCGAATGAATGCGTCGATCGTTCCTGGAAAAAACAAGATCAATGAACAGATCAAAGAAGAATTAGAGTTATATTTTGAGAAGAAACTAGATGAATTTCAGACACCATATCTATGTTTGGGTTCTGATTTTCAAAAAAGTGTATGGCAGGCTTTGACGGAAATCAAGCGTGGTGAAACGTCTTCTTATAAAGAGTTGGCGCAAGCTATCGGAAATCCTAATGGAATGCGTGCTGTTGGGAATGCGAATGGTGCGAACCAATTAGCGATCATTATTCCGTGTCATCGGGTGATCCAGACAGATGGTAGTCTGGGTGGCTATGGTGGTGGCGTGGAGCGGAAGAAGTGGTTGTTGAAGCATGAACGTGAGTATGATTTGTGAGTAGAATAAAAAGAGAGAGCCATATTTTAAGAATTGGCTCTCTCTTTTCTATTTACCAGCCTCCAGAAAAGCCGCCACCGCCTGATGAACCACCTCCGCCAGAGCTACTTCCGCCGCCCCCAGAAGATCCGCCAGAATCACTACTTCGATAACTTGAGGTACTAAAATATTGTAACGTTTGATAACTTGATAAATTCATGCCAGGTATGGCACCAAGAAATAAGCATTTATCAAGATCCGTGATCGCTTTTTGATAATAGTCAGACTCGATTTTTTTAAAATCCTTCTCACCCTTTTTAAAAGCTTTAGGCAATTCATTTTCAAAATTACCTGCTTCTGTTAAAAAATCTTCCTTACTGGTATCTTGACCTTTTAACAGATGATAGGAAACAAGTAAAACTAGTAATTTTTCTTTTTGTTTTGTGTAAAATGATTTTGATACATGTTCTTTTACATAAACTTGCACAATCTTTCTCGTTTGCATGAAAGCAACTCTGGCTTGAACAATTTTTTGTAAAATTTCTAAGTAGTCACTATCTGATTTTTTCAGTCTTGGTTGTAGTTGTTTTTTAGCCTGAGTGATTTTCTGTGGTTTTGATAGGAAGTCGTCTAAACTTTGAGCATATTCTTCATAGTAGCGCTCGCTGACTTCTAAACACATGGTGCAATAAGTTAGCTTGTTGGCTGGGGTAAGGTGATGCATACGATATTTCCCAAGTTGTGTCACATAATCAATGACATCGCTTGTAAATAAAATTTTAGCTAAGTAACGATGTAAAAATGTATAATTCCCAAAATTAGCTAGAATCAATATCCAGATGGGTGCTTCTCTACCATAAATCATAATCGATCTTTCTCTCACAGCTACTTTGCCTAACCAACGTACATTTAATTCTTGGATTGAATTAAACAAAGGCATTTTTAAAAGCCGTTCTTCTAAGAAACTCCTAAAGAAAAGAAAACCGATAAATAGACCTACAGCAACTAGTAAGAAAAGAATAAAATGATCCATGATAAAAGCAAACATGCTCCAAATATAGTCCCAAAAATTCTTTTTCGGTTCTATATAGTGGTATTGAGAATCCTCATAAGCGGTACTTGCTTGTTCTAAATCTTGAACTTCCTTTTTTGCTGCCTCGTAATTGCCATAACGCTCATTTACAATCGTTATGATATTGTGGCTAATGATATTCAAACCTTGATCATACTTTTCTTCACGAAACAATTGTTCCACGTTTGTAGGGACGATGTCACGCTTCATACTATCTGTGATCACGTCTTCTACACCATATCCAACTTCTAAACGATATTTCCGATCAGACACTGCAATGATGAAAAGAAAACCATTGTTTCGATCTTTATCACCGATACCTAATGTTTGGAAGGTTTCATTTGCGTAGGTTTCGATCGTTTCGTTTTTAGGTAATTTTTTGATAGTTTTTAGAACGAATTGTGGACTGCCAGGTAGTTGTTTGAAGTCTGATTCGTTTGCTTGAATGATCGCTTGTTTTGTTTCTTCGCTTAATAGACCAGCTTGATCATCGACGAAGAGACTTTCGGCTGAGCTGGTTTGTGGAGAGAATAGTGTGAATAGAAAGATTGTAGTGAGGAGTAGGATTGTTTTTAAAAAGTTTACTTTGGTAAATTGTGTGTGTGTTTTATGTGTGTGATTTGAGTTCATTTTGCTCCTTTTGATTGTGTTGTTGTAGTTATTGGTTATTTTTTTTAGTACAAATATCTTTTTTTATTTGGCTTAAATAGTTGTGTGTTGTAATAATGACACAGATACAAGAAATAACGAATAAAACTCCTATTGTATCTAGCTCTATTGAATAGCTGTGACTTTTAATTTCAATTGAATATACGAAAAGAGTGAATAGCAATAGTAACCATGCTTTCCAATGTTTTGGACTTTTTCCTTGAGAATTCAATAGTAAAAGGCTAATGGAGCATTGCATGATAATTAATATTAGATATAAATTCGTATCCATAGAGTCACTATAATATATAATAGGGCTTTGCCCCGCAATGATTGTTGTTACTAAAATATATAATGTGGTAGCAATTTGAAAAAAAGTAGTGTATCTGATTGCTTTTTCTAAATGATACCCTTTGATTGGATGTATTGACATGTTTTGCTCCTTGATTTGTTTTATCAGAAAAATTGATAAAGTGATTTATACTTATTGCTTAATTAGATTCTTCAATACGATCGTTATAGTATACGATAATATCTTTAGCATCCATGGTCTTTAAATCCTCTGTGCTATAAAGATCTTTTTTGGTACCTAAATCAACATCTGGGATTCCTAGAAAAATGGGAACAATTGATTTGGGAGGGATTATTTCATGGTTAACTCTACTATATCGATAGTCAAATTCACCTTTAATTTTTCCTTTTAATACAGTTAGATCAACACCATAAGTAAAAGAGACATCTTTAATTTCTTGTTCTGTATTATTTACTAGATACATTGATAGAATCAACATTTTGCTGTTTTTATCATATTTACCTCCAAATAAAATTGGTGAGACTGGTAAATCGTACACTTCAATATCGTTATTGCTAAACAAATTTTTTTCAATCTTTTTTGAATCCTCAACGAACTCATTGTCATATATTGTGGGAACAAAGAAGTTATATTCTTTTAAGTGAACAGTTTTCCGTTCTGCTTCCGCAGTGTTCTTCACCGGTTTTTGATATTTCTTTACTACGCTATCCCATGTCGCATCAGTGCTACTTTTATTATCTTGGCAAGCAGTTAAGATTATCAAACCGCTTAACAAGAGAATTATTCTTTTCATTATTTACCTCCGTAGTTAAATTTAGAATCAAAATACTTAAGAAAGAAGTTTTATTTAATTTTAACATAAAGAGTGAACCAATATTTTCATTCAAGAGAAAAAGTCAAAGATTACTTGAAAAAGTAATTTCTGACTCTGAAAGGTAAGAAGTAATTAAATTTTTTCTTTTCGGCGTAGTTCTTCAATTTGATTTTCCATTTTGGGAATAGTCTGTGAAAAATCAGATTGAAAAGCTGAGAATATTTGGGAGCAAGCGTAATAGTCACTAGCGATTTTCTTCTTGTTTATGGGGCGTTTTTTATCACTGAAAAAGTCGTTCAACAACTTTAGTGCAGCTTGCCATGAATTTAGTTGTTCCAACATGTCATGTAGTTTTGTCTCTAGCTTTTTAATTTCCATAATTTTTTCTCCTTTTTCCAAAAGATGCTCTTATGAGCAACAAAAGAATGGAGGAAATGCTATGGAAAGAAAAGTGGAAATACGTTTGAAGCAGTTGGTTAAAGCTAGAGGTATATCATTAAGAGAACTTGCTCGTTTATCTGATATTGAGCCTTCAATTGTTAATAAATTGGTGAATAATAAAAGAGAAAAGATTTATTTACCCCATATTGAGAGGATAGTGGATGCGTTGGATATTAGTGATATATCTGAAATAATTCGTTTGAAGTAAAAAATTGTGCAAATATCGCATTTCTGATATTTGCACAATTTATTATTCTATATTTCTACTTTTGTTATTTTAGTCACCTTATTATCTTCTAATTCTATAGATAAAGATAGATATCCTTTTTCTGATGTATCATTCCATCGTAATACAATTAGTCCATCTCCATTTTTTCTCATTTTGTCTGGTTCACCAAGTTCATTCATAACCTTATCAAATGAATCTTCTTCTTTTATTTTTTTAATCTTCTTTTCGTCAGGTATCGTTAAATCATTGCTGTTCATTTTGATAAACGATAATTCATTTTCTTCTGGAGAGTATATTAAATTTTGAATATAATCCTTTGAAATAATAGAAATTTTAGAAACATTCTTATCTTTACCTTCTTGGAAAGTATACTCCTTTTTTTCAGCAAATCCTTTCAATGATTCAATATTGGCTTTTTCATTTTTTGTGGAAATATCCATTTTTTCGAAAATGTCTGGAAAAGATGCATATGTTTTATTATTGGAAGATACAAATAGCCATCCTCCAATAATAGCAACAAGGACCACGCTAATTAAAATAACAATAAATGTTTTCTTGTTTTTCAATATTTTCTCCTTTTTTCTATTCAATATTTTATGATTTACTTAGATCTATTCTTCCTGTTCTTTCTTCTTCTTTTCTTCGTATTCTATCCGAACAGCTTTTATATAAGAGTAGTGACGAAATAACAAAACAATACCACATACAATGACTATCAATTCTAAATTTCCCCAAGTAAACGAACTATAACTAGAAAAAATATTAGTGAAACCAGAAGCTAAACAGCAAATAAATATCCACCATGCAGTTGAGTTTTTTGGGAGTTTTTTTTCTTTATTTACTAACCAAAACATTATGATAGTCTGAATAACTGCACGAATAAGCATTCCACTTAAGAGTAGTCCGTATAAATAGTATTGACTCCCTGCCCAAAATCCAAAAATAACATTGAATATTGTCATTATTACTTGGATGAAAAGAAGAATATTAGCAATAGTATCTAGTTTATCTCCAGGATGTTTACTTTGCACTATCTTGTAGCTCCTTTTCAGATAATTCATCTGTATCATAGTTTATTTCATTACAATAGTGAACGACTAATTGATAGTTATCGTTTGTTAATTCTTGATTATCATATCGATCGTTTCCAAAGTCAATTAAATCTAGCCGCACATCATCTGGAAGAAGTTCTTCATAGCAATTTTTGTTGGTTCTTAAAGCACCTGTGAAGTATTCTTTTCCAAATAAAGATAATGTAACACCAAATTCAATTTCTTTGACTGGTTTCTCAGTTTGATTAAGTAGAGCATACTCTAATACCATGTTTTCATTTTTAATAGTCATATTTCCAGTAATGATGACTAACTCATTGTTAGGAAATTTGTCTTTATTCTGTTCTAGAAATTCTTTCCAAGCTGCAATGTAATTTTTGTCAATGATCATTGCTTCATATTCAGGTGCTTCTTGTAGGTAGTTTGCCCACTTAATGTCCATTGGTGTTGTCCACCTTCTCTCCATTTATTTCTAAATCCGTTATTTTAAAAGTGATATCTGGACCTTTATTTTCCATTAATAAATCTGCTGATTTTAAAGGAGCATCTCCAGAGATAGCTAATGTAAAAAGACTTTTAGGTGGTAGTTCAACCAAATCATCACCTTCAAAATTAGATTTTATAGGTTCTACATCTCCAATATTTTTGAATGAAGGAGTAAGGGTAAAACTTAATTTTTTGATAGTCGTATTAGTCGTATTTATTAGAAATGTTCCTAAGGTGTAGCGTTCTTCTTCAGGAGAATAATGCAATCCGTATAATATAATATTTATTTTTTTAGATAAATCTATATTGTCTTGTATTTTTAGGAAATTTGCTTCAAAAAAATTGTTATCAATGAAAGGTTGTTTCTCATTTTTTTTCTGATTTTTTGTTAATAGGAGTCTGTAATCTCCTATTTGATAGCCGTTGTTTAGATAATCTTCTTGCTCCTCAGTAATTATTTCTTCGCTTGTACTATTTGAAATAACGGTATTAGTAGTATTTTTACAGCCAACAAAAAATACACACGTGATAATTAATATAAGTATATAATCTATTCTTTTTTTTAAAAAATGCATGACACCATTCTTCCCTTCAAATCAACATTCGAGTTCATCCCTGGCTTCAACAGGGCACCTTTCATAGAACCGTTGACATTAAAGAACTCTAAAGTAGCATTGTTCACATATTTAATTCTATACTGTCCATTTTCATATAATAACACAGCATCTCTTCCCATTGTAGACGGTGGTCGGTTTATTAGAGGCCATGATTTCATATTTTTAAAGGTGTAGTATTCACGCAAAACTTTAATTTGTTCATCTGATAAATTGCGATATAATTCTCTGATTTTTTCTTCTATTTGTTCTGAGGATAATAATTTGTTCATTTTGACTTCGTGTTCTAATCGTTTGTGACGTCCTTCATTGACACCAGGAATTTTATCAATGTTCCCAGCCTTACCTATTGCTTTTAAGCTAGAATTAAGACCTGGTGAAGTAAGAGAAGAAGCACTTTGGATTTGGCTTTTATATTGGCTTATTATATTCTTAAGCTGTTTCACTTCGTCGGAGCGAGTGGATATATTTTCTTTCAGTTTTTGATCGTTAGTTTTTGATTTTTCCTCTGCTTCTGTTAAAGCAACTTTTATTTTTCTAAATATCTAGGGAAGATGATTCTACAAGATCGTCTGATTTTTTAGATTAGATAGCATCTAAAATGATAGATACTATTCTTGAGTTTGTTCCTCTTTATATTCTTTAGACTTAGAACCGTACCATAATTTTTTGTTTACATTGAATTTTCTTCTAAAGTTCTCCGAAAACTTATTTAAAAAGTATAGCCGTGTAACGGATGTAAATAACCACGGAAAGGCATAGATGCTAAAAAAACCAAAGAGAATCGGCAAAGCAGGAATAAGAGAAACCAATATCTTTCCTTCTAAATTTTGATTAGGAGTATTGTTTGAAAAAATATTAAAAATCATTGAAGTGATAAAGAGAATCCCTAGTATTAATTTTTGATTTTCAGTTGTAAATTTAGTAAATCTATCCAAGTCTTGATTTTTTTTGTAATATTTTTTGACTTTTTTATCGATTTAAAAATGCTATATAAAAAGCATACTGAAACCACTATTAAATTAACTAGTCTTAAATATCGATTCTCTGTGAGAAGCTGTAAATCAATTAATATAAACAAATAAAATACTACAGCAAGTTCTACAAGCCAGACATTAGATTTGTAAGCTAATTGTATGTTTTTTCTTTTTCTATACATACCACCTAAAACGAGCATGTTAAAAGAAAAATATAAACAAAATAATAAGACAATCCACCATATAGATGTTACAAATTGATATTCATTATTTTTATCTAAAAATTTTGAATCGGCAACTAAAAAATATCCAAACCAATAGATTCCTTGTAAGGAGCCTGCAAAAAAAATTGAAGCAATCAATCTTTTTCCGAAAGATAAGCTCTCGCTTTTGGTATAACATTCTTCAGCCATTTTTTCTGGAACAATATTCTCTATTTGTTCAAATTGAATTTCTTTGTTCAATACAATAACCCCATCCCTCTGCTACCAAGCAAATGATTTACACGCACCATTCCATGCGTTAGATATATTATTTTTCATGTCGTTAACATTCTTGCCTATAGATTTTCCAGTATCATTTAGCCATTTACCCGTTTTATCAGTAATTTTCTGTGCACCATCAGCCAATTTATCGATTCCACCATTTACAGTTTTCTTTAAATCAGAGTACATATTTGGCCAGAAGAATTGAATCATTTGGTTTGCTCCGCCAATACCTAAGCCGATTGCTGCTCCTAATCCTGTTCCAACAACAGGGAATACAGAACCTTTTAAAGATTGAAAAAGGAGAAACAATTCCTCTAAGTACGACTCTTTACGCGATTGCATCTTCATTAGGTACAACAGTAGAGACTCTTTTTAGTGAAAATATTGAGCTTAGTCAGGCTTCTGAAAATATGGTTTTAGATGTTTTGAGGAAATAAGCCTCATTTAATTAACTACATAGAAATATCTTGGAAGACAATAAAAAGAGTGGATTTGATAAAGTAAATTTAGAGAAGGAGAGGAGGCTTCTTCTTTCGAAATTAGATATAAATGATATGAGTAATAAAGAACTATATAAGTTGATCTTGCTAAAGCAAAAAGCTGATTTAACAACCGCTTGCAAAAAAATATTTAGAAATTAAAATAAATTGTGAAATGTTTTAAACCCTTATGTGTTCATAAATAAAGAGATTTTTGTTTTCTTTTAGCTCATAGCAATAGACAAAGAAAGGTTTAAAATAAAAGAAGATTCCTCAATAACCTTATGAGAAATCTTTTTTATTTTAAGTTAGCTTACAAATAATGATAATGCTAACTCTACAAACCATTCCATTTAGTTTTGTAATTCTTCTTTGTATTCTTTAGAATTTATACCATACCATTCTTTAGTGGACATACCCATTTCTTTTCGGTAATATTCTTGGTTTTTAAATATTTTGACTAAAGTTGAAACTCTTCCAAAAGAATATTCTACTAAAAATACTTCTAGAATAACCATAAGCAGTGGAAACAATGTTCCTATGATAGATACTTTTTTATCCTGACCACTAAGAAAGCCAATAATCCATCTTGTAATGATGACAATTAAAAATAGAATACTTCCATATTTTTCCGTTACTGACATTATCCCCGAAGCTTATTTTTGTCGATCCTTTTTATTTTTAATATCTTTGTATACTTTTCCGACACCAAATATAAAAATTAAAATTGAAATCATCTGAATCCATATATCTTTAAGTGCCAAGATAAATAGAAAATGAAAATGTTTAAAATAAGTGATTGACTAATTTCAAAAATTAAAAGGGATAAAACTTTTTTTGATTTTTTTAAAGCTATTGCTGTAATGACTCCCGAGCAAAATAGGGCTGCAATAATTATTATCAAAAATTGCAACTAATCCATCCAATTAATTTGAGGATATACATCTTTTATGAAAAGTGTTGCGATGAAAGGGAGCAATGTACAAATTATTAACAATCCAATCATTGAAGTTAGTAAAAATTTAGAATCTTCTTTATCATATTTTTTAAGTAATTCTTTTTAATGGACTCTATATCCATTTTTTCCACACCCTACTAACAAAGAAGCTTAGTTGTTGCTTTCAATTTCTTTAGACTCTTTAGATTTTTTACCATACCAATTACTGATAGATAAATTACTTTCATTTCTAAATTTTTCTTGATCACGAATAATTTTTTTTAAATGTACTATTCGCTCTAATTGATATTCTGTATAGAAAACTAGTGCAGCAACTATGAATAGTGGTGATAAAATAGCTATGAGTGAGAAATTTTCATTATTTGGGAATAAGAAGCTTGAAATCCATCTGATTACAATTATTAAAAGAAATGCAATTCCACCAAATTTTTCTGTAGCATTCATTAGTCCTTCACTTTGTGATTGTCTAGAAGTTTTCTTCTTCATATCAAAAAGAACTTTTAATAACCCGAATATATAAAGAATTGACAACATAGTTTTTGAAAAATTATTATCTAGAAATAAAACTATAAGAAAATATACTATTGACGAAATCACTAGAATAAATATCCATTGTGTAGTTTCAAATACTAATAGGGAAATAATCTTTTTTCTTTCTTTTAAAAAATATGAAATAGCGATTAAAAGTAAAAACGAAACTTCTATTCCTATTAAGAGCACTTGAATATTTGTTATCCAACTAATAGCATTTAGATGAGGATAAGCATCCCTCATTGCTGCTATGACAATAAGAGGTAATCCAATACCTATAAAAGATAGGCTTAAAAATGTTGTAAAAAAATATTTTGATTTTTGAGTATTATAATTATTAATATAGTCTTCTGTTATTATTTTTTTCATCCTTATAGCTCCAAATTTATTTTTTATGAAAACCAACTATTAGCAACTTGGGCAGAATTAACCTTAGGAACATTAAACCAATTTTTTATGCCACTCCAAGCGGATTTTATGCCGTTTCCAACAGCACCAATGCCTTCATCTATGACTTTCCCTACTACTCGAGCTCCTTTTTTTACAGAATTTTTTATATTGGCATGCTCCTCTGGCCAGAAAAATTTGGTTATTTGATTTACTCCACCTGCAATACCTCCAATTACAGCAACTCCCACATTTCCTGTTGTCGCCCCTAATAAAAAGCCATCAATAGGTCCAACATTAAATATGGCATCTACACCGGCATCTGTAATAGATTGTCCGATCTTTCCTTTTGTTTCACTTTTGTCACTAAAGAAGTTTCGTGCCCCTTTTAGCCCTACTTCTATTCCCATCATAGCCCAAGGTCCAGGTAATACTTTACCAAGTTTACTAAGTGGTTCTTTCAGTTTAGAAGCATAGCTTAATAAATCTCTTTTTAATGCTGGGGATATCCAACCATCTACTTTTCGAAGAAATCCGCCAGCTGTTGTGAAGGCTTTTATTGTCATTTCACTGGTTGGGTTAGTTTCAATAAACATTGCTGCGTTTGCTAAAAAAGCAGCAAAAGCGTTTCTAAATTTGGGGCTTTTTTCTAGCAGTTTTAGAAAATCTGGTGAATTAGCTAGGCTTTCCATTGCTTTTTGGGGATTCAATTTTAAAATAGCCATTAATCGACTATATTCATTTGAATCTAATACCCCTTTTGCCATTTCTGAAATAGAATCATAAAATTTATCAAATTGTATTGCTGAATACTTATTTGTAATAGTTTGATTTAAACTATTCAATCGGTTAGTAACTTCTGCGCTATTCGTCCCATTAGCTATCGCATTAAACTGTGAAGCAAACTCTTTGTCATTATTTTCAATCGCATATAACGGATTCTGACCATTAAAACTAGACATATTATTTAAGTTTTTCATATGTGTTTCTGTTAGCTTGGTATAAAGTTTTTTTGCAGAAGTATATGCGCTACAACCTTCTAAAAAGCTTTGATCCTGACCATCTAATTCACTGATGCTATTTGCTACTTTTTGCAAAAAGTTCGATTGCACGTCTTCTGCCACTTCTGTTACTTTACTTTTCAGACTTTTTGACTTGTTATAGTATTCACTCATTGGAATGGTATAAATTCCTGCTCCCATACTCAATAATACCCCCTCTTAATAGATTTTTCCACCTTTACCTTGACTATAAGGTTCTTGACCTTGCATTACTCTCTTAGCATTTCTATCGCTTTCGACAAAAGCTTTTCCTACTTGTCCAGCATTGTCAATTACAATAGACCAATCCTCTTTTTCTTTTGTTAATTGAGTAATTTTTTGTTCTAAAGCGGACTGCAAAGCTGTCGAAGCTTCCCCTTTAAAATCGGAACTCACAACACTTTTAACATTTTTATATGCTGCTGTTAACTCATCAAAGTTTGTTTGTATCTCAATCATTATATTTTTTAATTCAGCATGTTTGGTTGGATCATATTGTATTTTATCTGCCATTTATCTTCACCTTTCTTTAACTAGGAAACGAAACAGATGACTCAGAATCTGTCATAGTGTTATTGTAATGATGTATTTTTTCAGATAGAATTTCACATTCGACAACTAATTTTTTTTGCGCATCAATTTTTTTCGATACTTGTGTTAACAATTCATCGTATCCGCTTCCTAACAAGACACCACCCATTTCAGTAAAGGATAACTCTGCACGAATTACTTTTTCTTTATATTCTGTAGATTTTTTGTGAGCTTTTTCAGCTGCGACTTTCAAACTATCTTGTTGTATCTTTATTACAGTCAATTTTTATTCCTCCTCATCCAAATTTCTATAGAAAATTTTGTCTGATCTTAGCCTTTACACTGTCATCAATAGATAATATATTTAATTGATGTCTTTTCTTCTGTTTATCTTTTATTGGGTCGGATTCATGTTTCATTTTGAAGTACCAGCTGTTTAAGTTATATTCTTCGTTAAATTTAGCTTGGATAAAGCTGATTCTTTCGTCAATTTTACTGGTGAAGGAATCACGCTTTCCTGTAATTTTTGCAGTGTCAGCTTTAACTTTATTTACATAGCCATCGTAGCCATTTTTAGCAGTTTCCCCACCAACCCAGCCAGAAATTTCTGTAGTAAATGAAGCTGCTGAATCTTCAATTGCTCCACCAGAAATACTTGCTTTAAAAGATTCTAGAGCAGAAATACGTTCTTTATAATTCATTACTGTTCACCTTTCTTTTTAGCTAATCAATTTTTTTCTTAGGAATAGTTATGTCACTTTCCCATTCTTCATAGACTTTTACAAATCGCTGTTCTTCTTCATCGGAGAAGCCTTCATGAACAACTTGATCAATATTTTCTTCATTGAAAAATATAGTTTGGTTTGGATCGATTCCCTCAGGATATGAACAGCCCATATAATCTACAAAGACCTCTGATTTTGTTTCTTCATCTTGGTAAACCACACCACGCCCTACAACCATAATTTTTTGAGTTCCTTCTTTTAAATAAACAATTGTTCCTAATGGATATAATTTTTTTTCCATGTGTTCTCTCTCCTCTAAAGTTAGAATTTTATGTATAAGAGTGAAAGGTTCTTCACTCTTATACTGATATTATCTGCAGCATTTCATTTTGTAGTAAACATTATTGGTATAGAAGTAAGCTTCATCCACTTCAAGTAAAGGTTCATTTGCTTGGTATGGTTTCTCAAACAATGTTTGATCTGCTTTTCGTAATCCTAAGATTGCTTGCTTGGTATTTGTTTTGATATATTTTGGAATTGCTTCGTAACCACTTAAGAAATTCAAGTAAGAGTACATCACTAAGTGAATACCAACTTTTGGTGCACGTTCATAAATAGCGATAAATTCATCGTCCTTAATCCCTGACTCTTTCACGAAATTCGCCATATTATCAATTAAGACGACCCATGCATCCGTATTGCCACTTTCTTGTCTACGCTCAATTTCAGCAAGTAACATTTCTGAAAATTGTCCAACTTGTTCTCCAGAAACATAAGTTGAAATACGTTCTTGATATTGATTTAATGCACCTTCTGTATCAATGGCTAATAATTTTACATTATCCATTTGACTAACAGTAGAGATCATTTGTTTTTGCAATAACGTTAGAACTTCTTCACGATCACTGAACGCTACAAGGTGTTTCATTTTAGCTAGGTCAATTGGGACAGCTTCAACTTCTTCATAATCAACGCCTAGAGGGATTAGCTGATTATTCATAGCATGTTGAACTGATTTTTTCCGCTTGAAGCTTTCAAAATCAAGGATATCAGGCACCATCGGAATCGGTTCAGGTCTTTCACCAGTCCAACGTTGATCCATCTGCGCTACTTCTTCTTGAATTGCTTCAATGATTTGTAGTGTATCTTCACCATTGGCAGGCAATGCTGCTTGGAATAATTCTGGTTCTTCCAACTTAATCAATCCACGTCCAGGTAAGTCATCAATTGTCAATGTTGTACGACCAACAATTGCTCTAGGTTCTGAATCATCGATCATTTTCAAGACAATTTGTGTTTTGATATTACTCGAAAGCGTTGCTCTGATTGAGTTTTGACGTCCCGCAGAAAGTAAGAGGTGAAGTCCAACACCTGCACCTTCACGCGCCACTTGTGTAATGACCTTTTCAAGGATATCGTTGAATTTTGTATCTTTCATGCCTTCAAAACCATCTAGAAGAATAAGGATAATCGGTTCTTCTTTGCCACTAGCACGCTCATACATATCCAAACTAGCCACAGAAAACTCACTCAACAACTTCTTACGACGCTCCAACTCATCATTAATCCTTCTCGCAAACTTCTCAATTTTCTCTTCTTCATCAATACTCATCGTATCTGCTACATGCGGTAATTTTTTAAGAGGTAACAATCCATTCGTCCCAAAGTCTAATAGATAAACATTCAACCGCTCAGGACTATGCACTCTCGCCAAATCCATCACAACCGTCTGCATAAATGTACTTTTCCCATACCCAGGACTACTAAACACCGTCATATGACCTTCTTGCGTCATATTCAAACGCAACGTATTCTGCGCCTGCATACTCGGCACATCCACCACACCAAGGACTGGTTCCAGCGGCTGTTTCTCTGTCAACCATTCTTCTCTAAAGTCCACAGGATGAAGGGTTGAAGAAGCAATCCGTTCTTCCAACGGCGGTAACCAAGGTCTCGGTAGTGGTGTGATATTTTCCCGTTCCGCTACTTCATGAATCCCATCAATAATGGCATCCAGTTCAGTTGGAATTTGTTTCACATCATCCGCATTCTCCAAACCACTTAAATCTTCACTCAGAATCTCATACTGACCAAGGTCGTTAACTAAATAAATCGTATGATCCTCAATCTGTTGGTCATCTTTCTCAGGCTGATAATCCGCCCCACTCCAAGCGCTTTGGAACAATTCATAAATCTCATTATTCCCAACTTGCAAGTAGGCACGTCCAGCTTGGGTGATTTCTGCGGCATCTGGTGTTTTCAACATTTCCATCGAATCGGCTTTATCTGCCACTTTCAACGCTAATTTAAATTTCGAGTTACTCCAGATTTGATCATTGACCACACCACTAGGTTTTTGCGTCGCAAGAATCAAGTGAATCCCCAACGAACGCCCAATACGAGCAGTGGAAACGAGTTCCTTCATAAACTCAGGCTGTTCTGATTTCAATTCCGCAAACTCATCCGAAATTAAGAAGAGGTGAGGCATTGGCTCTTCAACATCGCCATTTTTATATAATTTCTGATACTGATTGATATGATTCACGTTATTCTCCGAAAAAAGGCGCTGACGGCGTTTTAGCTCGGCATTGATGGAAATATCAAGGCACGCATACTTTGAGCGCCATCTAGGTTGGTAATACTCCCTAATAAGTGAGGGAGGTTACGGAACAAGTTCGCCATTCCTCCACCTTTATAGTCGATCAGTAGGAAAGCCACATCGTAAGGATGGAAATTCACGGCTAAACTCAAGATATAACTCTGTACGATCTCTGATTTACCAGAACCCGTCGTCCCAGCGACTAATCCATGCGGTCCGTGGGCTTTTTCATGTAAGTTCAAGTACACGATATCGTCTTTTCCACGTAGGCCAAGCGGCACAGCAAGCACATAATCGTAGGTCTGTTCTGTTTAATACTAACAAAAAGGGGAACACAATTAAGCGGATAAAAGAAAAAAGTAAAAAACTACTGAAAATAGTAATTTTTTACTTTGAAAGTGACTCAATATTTAACTTTTTCTTTTTGTCTCAACTTTGTAATTTGTTTCTCCATTTCCTGCAATGCTTGTGAAAAGTCTGTATGAAATGCACAGAAAATTTGTGAACAAGCGTAATAGTTACTTGTGATTTTTTTCTTGTTTACAGGTCGTTGTTTATCACTAAAAAAATCATTTAGTAGATTCAGAGCACTTTGCCAAGAATGGAGTTGTTCTAAAAGGTCATGTAATGAGTAGATATCTTGGTGGCTAATATTTTTAATTGGTTGATTTCTGTCATTTTTAATATTTAATGGCTGTATTTTATTCATTGAGTTTCTCCTTTAAATTTTTTTGGAGAATTTCTTAAATGTATGATATACTCAACTTGTCTAGGGTAGAGTTTTAGTTTAAGAAATTCATTTCTTAATCATTAAAGCTCTGTTTCTTTTTATTTATAGTCAAGCCTCCTTTTTGTTCGATAAAAAGAATTTAATATTCGCCTTAATGAATAAATAATACCGTAAACAGAATGTTTCGTCAACGGTTTTATTTCGTTTTAAGAACTATTTGTTCAATTAAACGAATTTGTTATGTTGACTGTAGAATATCTACATTTTATACTGAGAATATAGTTAGTAGAAAATGGGAGGGTAAGGCAAATGCCGATAATTTATAATCGTTTATGGAAGTTATTGATAGATAAAGAAATGACAAAAACACAGTTACGTAAAGAAATAGGGATAGGAACAGCTACTTTGGCGAAGCTTTCTGCAAATGAAAAAGTATCGATGGATGTTATTGAGAGGATATGCGTGGCTCTTGATTGTCAGCCAGGGGATATTATGGAGTTTGTTTCTGAAGATAAATGAAAAAAGATAGAGTTAATTTCGATGAAAGAAATTAACTCTATCTTTTTTATAGACGGAATCAAACTAGTTATTATCTGGATAAGTTTTTCTGTTCATTTTAAAAAGTATCTTTCCTTCAAGAGGTTTATCCTCATTGTTAGGTTTAATAACTACGGCAGATTCCATGTCTTTTTTATCAGGATATATTAGGGCATATTTATCTTTATCAATTTTAATTTGATAATACTTCATGTTATTTTCTACCCCAGTACCAAACTGTGAGAGTTCGTATTTATTCCCATCAATAATTTTTAATTCTTTTTCGGAGTATTCTAATTTGACTTGTTTACCTGCTCCGTCTAAAGCAAACCATTCACCTTGATAATCTTTTGAGACTTTGCAAGATACTAAAAAAGTAATTGTAAGGAGTCCAAGAAACAATAATCCTAATTTTTTTCTGTTCATCTACTTTAGTCCTTCTTTCTAACTTCATATTAGAGATCATTAATTGAACGAACTAGATGAATGTTCTATTTTTCTTCCTTTAATACTTCTACATCATCCATTTGACCGTCAATATCACTAAATTTAAATACTTGGTTTTGTTCTAACCCTTTAACAGGAATTTCTAGATGAAATATCATGCCTTCATTCGTATTTAAATGTCCGATAAACTCTTCTGGAAAAGTTAATTTTGCTGTTGCAATTTGGGCAGTTATAGATTTAAACTTTAATTTTAATTTTGTATTAAATGCTAAAACAGGTTTATCCATCTTATTTACAAAAACACCCATCACAAGCATGGTTCGTTTAATTTGAGAATATTCTCCACTTAAAAAAACAAAATTAATTGTGTCTTTTTTAAAATCGAATGTTTCATTATCAAAATAATTCTGTACATCTTTTATCTCAGTAGAAACGTTTGGATTGTCTAGTTGAGCTTTATGTGCTTCTGCTACTACGATTTTAATACTATCACTCATAATGTAAATGCTCCTAACTAATTTAATAATTTAGCAATTGAATTTCCTAAAGAGTTGATACTGGCTTCTAAACTTCCAATTATTCCCTTAGAAGACAATATTTTATTTTCAAAAGATGTTCTTTTATCCCTTAGGGAATCCAAGTTACTATCAATGTCACTAATAACTTTTTCATAACTTTCTCCAATTAGTTCATCTTGGATTTTCTTTTTATAATCATTTGAAAAAAGATCACCTTTCCAGTTGGTATATTCTTTATCTGAAAATGTTTTAACATCTTTTTTGTGTTGTTTCATTGTACTCTTTTTTTCTTTCATTTCATCATAGATACGGTCAATTGCATCTACTTTTAACTGATATTCAGCTACTTTACTACGCTCACTCGCTAAATTAGAGTTGTATGAGTTTAAGCTATTTTTTAAATCTTCAAGTACACCCATATATACATTCCTTTCGTAATTATTTTTTAATCTCTAAGTAAAATTGCCATAAAAATCCTAACAGAAGTGCGCCACTCATGGATAATAGAATTATATTTTGTAGTTTTGTCGCTTCATTTGAAGCAACTACTAAAAATATATAAAATATAAATAATGCTATTCCAAGAAGAATAGTTGGTACTAATATAAGTATTCTATAAATTTTACTGCTAAAAAATGCTAATTGTCGTTTAGCTTCTTGTCCAATATAGCTATCACTTACTGCTAATTTCTTGCGTATAGCTAGATTTACAATATGGATGAAGTAGGGGAGGAACAAAAATAAACTGAGTAGCCCATAATATTTTATATTATCGTTGATTAGTAACGTACTAACCAATAAGAGAAAGGTAAGTACCACAGATAAATATTTTTTCATACTATTACTCCAGTTCATTTAATTTTTTTTTGTATGAATCTGAATAGGAGCAAAATAGAATAAAGGAAAATATTATAGAAGCTATAGCTAGTACTATGCAAAGTATCTGTAAAGGAAAGTTTTTTTGTATAGTTGAAATATAAAATGGAGCCATTATTTTTTTTATTTCTACATTCTGTATGACTACTACAAGCATTACAAAAATCATAAATACAGTAGTGAATAATTTTCCGATTTTAAAAGAAAGTATTTCTTTGCTAAATCCTTTTTTAATGCTATCAATATGTTCAGTTCCATCTAATGCTTTTTTTGAAAAGATATTAAAATGTCCTTTCATAATGGTAAACATTATGAAATCAAAAAATAGAACAATTATCATAAAAATAGAAAACAACCCAAAATAAGGATCAAGATACATAAGAATACCCGATAAAATAGTGAATAACCACCACTTATTTTTTAATTTATTTATCATGAGTTATAACCCCCAGCCAAAATTTAAAGTTGGAATAGGTAACGTTAAAGCTAGATCGAATCCAAATCCTAAAGAACCACCTAAGTTTAGACTAACAGCATTGATATCGACAGGTCCAAAACTCATAGCTTTTTCTCCAGATAAAGAAAAATTTGCGCTAGCTCCTGCATCCAGTTTTGGTCCGCCCTGTATACCAAAAAGGTTCCCTTTACCATCGCCTTTATCATATTCTAAGAATGACATCCCTCCAGTATAAGATACATTAGCACCACTAGCTTTACCACCTAATCCAATAGCAAACCTATCATTTTCAAACTCAAATTCAGCATGTCCAGAAGCTGATAGCAACTCGGCATTCCCTTTAAGATATCCATTGAAATTATCGGTACCTAAAACGATTGATCCATCTGCTTTGGCTAAAGACATATCACCACTGATTGAAGCCCCTTTATAATCCTTATTTAAACCGATCTTCCCATTAAAACCTGCATTTATTAAACTGGCATCTCCTTTTGCTTTTGCAAAGTCCGTAGCCTGACCATAAACACCTATACCTGCTCCTGTGTATTCACCTTCTACTTTTCTGTAAAAATCCCCTTTTTCCATTCTAAGTTTATATTCATGTGCTTTTGCATAAACAGATAAATAGATTTCAGAGTTCAATCCTCCTGCCCACTGGCTTTGAGCTCCAACATCTCCAAAGATCTCATATGCATATGGATCATTTAGAGATACCTCTGCTAAAGCCACAGGCTCTTCCACAGTATACCATTTTTCCTTAGGAATTTGCTTAGCTTTTTTATAATCAATTTTCCCATTACTATGATACTCTGTAGAAATTTTATCGACACAATTTTTAAGTTCCTGAATACGTTGATACAAACTATCAGCTTTCGATAAAGCAGTATCGTTCGTAGTAGACAGGTCACTCTTAATAGTTTCCACCGACTTCACAATATTGTCGTAGTCACTCTCAACGTTGCTACTGCTTATTTTCTTGACTGTTATATATTCTTCAGCCTGACTATTTACAGTTTCTATCTCAGTAATAAGATCAGTAAAAGCACTTTTTTTTGTTGTAAGAGCATCTTTTGTATCACCAAGAGTTCCGGAACCAACAATTCCAGAACTGTCAGATTCAAATGAAGTGAATGAATCCTTTATCTCAGTTATTGCAGTAGTAGTTTCTTTAATTAAATTTAGGAAGCTATTCAAATAATTTATATCCACATTTGAAACATACTGTTTGTAATCGTCAGCTCCACCACCCTCAAAACTATCTGTGCCAACAATTTTTGTCATTGCTTTGAATTGACCATATAGAGCATCAGAAGCTGTTTGCTCGGCTTTTTTTATGTCACTTAACATTTGCGTTAGCTCATCGTTTACTAATCTAGGCATATTTTTTCTCCTTCTTTTTAATTATTGAAGATTTTATCAATTACCACTTTATCAAGATTTAACCACTCTGCTTTAATTAACTCTAAGTTTTTAACATCATTATCCAAAAGTGTAGCAAAGCTTTTAAGTGATTCATTTAATAAGGAGATACTTTCTTTGTATTTATCCACACTGGTTAAAATCGTACGCTTTGTTTCTACCTCATATTTTATTCCTTTAACTTCTGAAATAGCACTTTTAGCACTGCTTATTTCGCCATCCAGTACTTCTGGTTTTATTGCAATTTTATCCTTTGCCATTTGCAAAAACCTCCCTTTCTTTAAAAATTAAATGGGCTTCAGTGATTTTTAAATCACTTTTATAAAGTAATTCTTTTAAATATGGTTTATTGCTGTTGGTTAATAAATCTAAATATTTAATATAGTCAATATTGTTTAGTAGTAAGCTAGCGAATAGATCATTAAACATATACGGTTTTTCAAGAATAATTTTGTTATTGATAGATAGTAGTTCAGTTTTGATTTCATCAAAATTTGACTCATTAAATAGTTCATAAATTTTGTTTTTATATTCTTGTAAAGGGGTGTCCATATAAATAATACTATTATCTATACTGTCAACATTTACATCAAAATTATTAGAAAACAGTATCATTCCAATGTAATTTAGCACTAGGTATCTTTCTTCCAAAGAGATGTCTTGTCCCAAAAAGTTGAATTTCAATGCGCCCATTTCTAAATTGGCTTTATCATATTGAATCAGGTGCATGTCAGTTTCTAAATACGGATCGGAAACAGGATATGTTAATTGAATATCCTGTTCTTCCTTACCGTGGTCTAAAATAAATTGAACGAATTTTTCTGCTTCGGAATTTATTTGTCCATTTATTAATAAAACGCTGTTTTTAAAAGTAATTAACTTTTCTATTGCTGGTTCAAAATCGACAAAAGTAATATTTTTAATATCCTTGGCTAAATCAGTAAATTTAAATGCCTTGTTATTATCTGAGAATTCTAGCATATTCAAATATGCCTTAAATTTGATGTTTGAATACTTATCAGTAAAATCTTCAAGTACTGTCTCTTTAGCATCTATAAATAGTTCTTCATTAAAAAAATCTTTGGAATAAACAGTATTTAATAGATCAAAAAGATCATCGTCGTATTTTCTTTGATTTGTTTTGATGGTTATATCAAAACTAGTTTTGTTTACCTTGATTTTACATCTTTTTCTATAGTTGCTTTTCAGGTGCATTTTCACCATCATTGAAAAAATAAGTGAAGTGGCTTTATTTATATGGTAAAAATTTTTACTCTCCGTTTCATATAAACCATCTGTACAAAATCCTCCTGAAATTCCTAAAGTAACATAAGTTGTTTCTCTACCGTAATCATGTTCATTTACTATAAGTGATAAGTTATTTATTTTATTAATCATAGAAAAACCTCCTATTCGATAACTTTAATTTTACAAACATCACCAGATTCATATAAATAGGCTTCTTTTCTCTCTAAAATAGGCTCATTCATAATTCGTGTATGAGGAGGGAACAATGTTTGATCCGACATTCTCATTGCTATAACCGCGGAACTATTTGCTTTCAATTTTTTAGCTAAGTCAGTATATGATTTAGTTAAATCACCAACTTGGCTTGCAAAAACTATACTTATTCCAGTTTTTCCTTCAGAATCTATAATCTCATCAATTAATTTCTTTATCTGAGTATCAAATTGTTCATAAACCTCTAATGGACGGTTCCAAATTAATAGAGTTTCATCGTATTTGTTATAGAACTTATCAGGTGATATTGTTCCATTTTCTTTTATTTCATCTAGATATTCTTCTTGTCTATCCGTCATTTCCTCATGAATTTCTTCAATTAAATCAGATATATCATTAATTTCATTTAAATAGCTAGTAGCTAAGCTTTTACTATCTAATAAATCAAATTGTTGAGTATCTAATATGTGTAAATCTAAATTTGTCTTTAAACTTGTCATTTTTATTATTGAGAGCAAGAAATCTACATTATCTTCTGATGAACTTGTTAAGAGTACAGTATTATGTTTAACGTAATTTACAGAAACTGGTTCAGCTAAATTGAAATCCAATCCGATTGGTACATGCCCATATACTTCTAAAGCTTTTTGAACTTGTTTTTTCTGTTTGAATTCTTCAAAGTAAAGAACTTCTGGCACCATAGGAATAGGTTCAGGTCTAGCCCCCGTCCAATGTTGATCCATCTCATTTACTTCTTCTTGAATCGCTTCAATAATCTGCAATGTATCTTCACCATCAGCTGGAAGGGCAGTCTGGAATAATTCAGGTTCTTCCAACTTAATCAAGCCACGACCAGGCAAATCATCGATCGTCAATGTCGTCCGTCCAACAATCGCTCTTGGCTCGGAATCATCGATCATTTTCAACACAATTTGCGTCTTGATATTACTTGAAAGCGTCATGCGCATTGAGTTTTGACGTCCCGCAGAAAGTAAGAGGTGAAGTCCAATCCCAGCACCTTCACGAGCCACTTGAGTGATCACTTTCTCAAGAATCTCTTCAAACTTAGCACCTTTCATTCCTTCAAAACCATCTAACAGAATCAAAATAATCGGTTCTTCTTTCCCACTAGCTCGTTCATACATATCCAAACTAGCCACAGAATACTCACTAAGAAGCTTCTTACGACGTTTCAATTCATCATTGATTCTACGTGCAAACTTCTCGATTTTCTCTTCTTCATCAATACTCATCGTATCTGCCACATGCGGTAATTTTTTCAATGGAAGTAACCCATTCGTCCCAAAGTCCAATAGATACACATTCAATCTTTCAGGACTATGCACTCTCGCCAAATCCATTACAACCGTCTGCATAAATGTACTCTTTCCATACCCAGGACTACTAAACACGGTCATATGACCTTCTTGCGTCATATTCAAACGCAATGTATTCTGCGCCTGCATACTCGGCACATCCACCACACCCAAAACAGGTTCAAGCGGCTGTTTCTCTGTCAACCATTCTTCTCTAAAGTCCACAGGATGAAGGGTTGAAGAAGCAATCCGTTCTTCCAACGGCGGTAACCAAGGTCTCGGTAGTGGTGTGATATTTTCCCGTTCCGCTACTTCATGAATCCCATCAATAATGGCATCGAGTTCAGTCGGAATCTGTTTCACATCATCCGCATTTTCAAGTCCACTTAGATCTTCACTTAGAATCTCATACTGACCAAGATCGTTAACTAAATAAATCGTATGATCTTCAATCTGTTGGTCATCTTTCTCAGGCTGATAATCCGCACCACTCCAAGCACTTTGGAACAATTCATAAATCTCATTATTCCCAACTTGCAAGTAGGCACGCCCAGCTTGCGTGATTTCCGCCGCATCTGGCGTTTTCAACATTTCCATCGAATCGGCTTTATCCGCCACTTTCAACGCTAATTTAAATTTCGAGTTACTCCAAATTTGATCATTGACCACACCACTAGGTTTTTGTGTCGCAAGAATCAAGTGAATCCCCAACGAACGCCCAATACGAGCCGTGGAAACAAGTTCTTTCATAAACTCAGGCTGTTCTGATTTCAATTCCGCAAACTCATCCGAAATTAGGAAGAGGTGAGGCATAGGCTCAGAAACATCGCCATTTTTATATAATTTTTGATACTGATTGATATGATTCACGTTATTCTCCGAGAAAAGGCGCTGACGGCGTTTTAGCTCGGCATTGATCGAGATTAAGGCACGCATACTTTGAGCGCCATCTAGGTTGGTAATACTCCCTAACAAGTGGGGCAGGTTACGGAACAAGTTCGCCATTCCTCCACCTTTGTAGTCAATCAGTAGGAAAGCTACGTCGTAAGGATGGAAATTTACCGCTAAACTCAAGATATAACTCTGCACGATCTCGGATTTACCCGAACCTGTTGTCCCAGCGACTAACCCATGAGGTCCGTGGGCTTTTTCATGTAAGTTCAAGTACACGATATCGTCTTTTCCACGCAAACCAAGCGGTACTGCCAACGTTTTATGTGGAGAATGTTCTGCCCAACGTTGGGTCACATTAAACTCATCAAATTTCTCGATGCCGTACATTTCTAGGAAAGTAACAGCTTCAGGAATACTTGATTTCAAGTTTTGTAAGTGATTCAATGGTGCCAACAAACGTGGTAATTGTTCTTTATTAAATTCAGTAGGGAAGTGATCCAATTGGAATGACTTGTTCATCAATTTTCCTTCTTCCAACAAGAGAACCCCAGTATTGCGGTCACGGATATCGATAACTGTTTTGATATTATCTGATAAACTACTCATGACATCTTCCACGAAAATCACGCTACAACCCAATTCACTCGGATCTTCATTGAAGAACTCCATGATGACATGATCCAAAATCAACTTCTCATCGGTAATCATCACCACATAATGAGGGGAGAAGATGGTGCTGTCACGGCTATTGCGGTTTTCTTCCATGGAATTTTTACGGTTTTTCAAGATTTGATTCAAACTATTCAAGACTTGGTCACGGCTCCGTTGGTTATAGACAAACCCACGTACATTGACATCTTGCATTGTCGCATGAGGCAACCAACGCATCCATTCCCATTGGTCTTTTTCTGCTTCTGGGAAAATCGAGATAAATTGTAAATCATGGTAACTATGGAAGGCAGGTAACTGGTTTACTAATTGATAAAGCTATGTATTTCATTCTTTTATATTAAGTTTAACATAAAGAAAGAATGGATATTTTGATTCAAAAGAAAAAGTCAAAAATTACTCAAAATAGTAATTTTTGACTTTGGAAGGTAAGGGGACTTATATTTTTTCTTTTTGTTGTAACTTTTCGATCTGCTTATTAATCTTTTTTGAAAGTTGGTAAAAATCGTTATGAAAGTTGGTGAATAATTTAGCGCAAACATAGTATTCACTCATGACCTTTTCCTTATCTAGAGGTTGTGGATTTTCATTAAAAAATTGATGTAGTAGATTTAATACAAGGTTCCATGAATCAAGTTGTTTTAGTGTGATACCTAAAGACTGAATATCTTGTTGAGTGATGTTGTTGTAAATTGGCTTATTTTTAGTTGTGGTGGTTAATGGTTTAATTTTGTTCATTATAATTCTCCCTTCAATTTTTCGTGAGTGACTTGGAGAATTTCTTAAATGTATGGTATACTCTACTTGTCTATGGTGGAGTTTTAATTTAAGAAATTCATTTCTTATTTTTAGAACTCTGCTTTTTTGTTACTTTGAATTGTAAAATCAATCTATTATAGTACCTCCTTTTAAAAGTATTTGGTAAATTATAGTCTTGTTAAGACTATAATTTATTTTAAACAATCTTTATATGGTTGTCAATGTTTTGTAGTCTAGATTAGATTGAATTTTTTGATTTAATAATCTAAAATAGATAAGGAGAGGTGATATGCTTGTTAAGTGAAAATTTTCAGGAGTCATTAAAACAATTAAGAATAAAAAGAAATCTAACTCAAGATGAACTAGGTACAAAACTTGGAGTGAGTGGTCAAACAATTTATAAATATGAGAATGGGGTTACCTTTCCACCACCAGAAAAAATAGAGAAGATTCTTCAATTTTTTAGAGTCGATCCAAATGTTTTATTTGGTTACCACAGTCAAAGTGAGAACATCAATAAGTTATTAAAAATAATCAATAACGAAGCACATTTACAAGCTGAGATTTTTCGTAACTTGGAAGTTGGGGATGAAAAGAGTGTTTTGGAAAAGCTGATTAATGAATATCCATACTTGGAGAAACAGAATATGGATTTATTGATAAATTACAATGAATTTATTTTTAAAACAAATGTTGAAAAATATATAGTGCGAGAAATTGAACGTATCAAAATAGCCGATACTTTTTTGAATAAAGAATGTTAAGATAAGTAAAAAGAGAGTATCAAACAAATTATTTGAGATTTGTTTGATACTCTCTTTAATTTAATGATTATTTTTGATACTCAAAGATTCTTGTCGCACCTAAATAAATTTGCAGATAGCTTATATCATCCATAATTTTTAAAAGATGGAAAAATGGAGCAGTTAATTCCATACCTTGTTTGTCTGTATACTCTAATAACTTACCGTAACTTTCTAGAGTTTTATTTTCAAAATCATGATCAATTCGTGTCATAATCATATCAGAAACAGCAAAGTAGGTTCGGAAATTTAAAATTTCCATATCTATTTCCACATTATTCTCTTGAACTGGGAGAAAGAATTCAGCCAATATGGGTTCTGAAGTATCTTTTTGGTTATAGGTATTAATGGAGTAGAAAAAAGAACCATTTGGTGTTAATTTATTCTCTCTAATTGTTTCGAAAAAATCATCTATGGCTAACTGCATTTCAGCTGGAATAAAAGTATAATATTTTGATATTATATTTCTGTATTCAATTTTTTGCCCTTCCACAATCATTTTATTGACACATCCTTTATGGGAATGTAGATATCTAATACGTATTCTCCAAAAACATCTGTGCAAATAACATAAGAAGTGTCTTCTAAAGTTATTTGATTTTCTTTTGCATATTGTTCAATTTTTTCTCTTGCTGCAAGAAAGTTGTCCTCATTATCAGCTTGTCGTAACATTACTGCGTTTCGAATTGATAATTCTTCTGTGAAAGTTAATGAATCCAATTCAGGCGGAATCTCAGTTGCCCAATTTATTGGCATATAAAATGTAAAGGATTTTTCTTCATGATCTTGAATATCTTTTATAGAAAAGAATAATGGACCAGATTGGTACAGGCCTTCGTTCAATTCCAGAACTTGTAATGTATTTAGACCAGTTTCCCATTCCTTTGGTAAAATTTCTCTTGAAAAATTAATTAAGTTCTTCATGTATAGTGGCCGTTGCTCTATTTTCAATGTTCATTCTCCATTCTGCTAGTTAAATATTTCTCTGGAAATCTAATTTTTAAATAGGTTAAAATAAATATCCTTGGTACGAAAAAAATGAGTAAATAAGAAAGAAGTAACATGATTATGGCTAGAAAAGATTCTCCTGGTGTAAGTAATTTCATTATAACAATACCTAGGACTGCTCCTATAGATGCATAACTTGTAAGTTTTTCACCTTCTTTTTTATCTTTTTCAGTTAATTTTTTTAGTTTTCCTTTTTTTGTTCTATGAACAATGTCATAGGAATAGCCTATAAATAAGACTACAATTAGGAATAAGAATAATATAGTAGTTATAGTGGCAAATCTTTCTTTATATACTATAAACCATTTATTATATTTATTTTCAGAAAAAAATACGTTTGACATGAGTAAAAATAGATTAAAAAAGAACAAGACTACCCAAATAGAGCCAATTCCTAAGCTTAAAGTATTATAGATTTCAGCTTTAGGAGAAGGTACTGATTGTCTATTTAATATTAATAATATGGCCATATAAATAAATAGACCTAGGGTCAATACAAAAGATATCCGTTCTATCCATCCTAATTGAAAGTCGTATCTAGAAGGGATAATTAAAATTCCTAACATTAATATTACTCCTAAAAAATATAGAGCTAAATGCAAAGTTGCTAGTCGTTTCTTATCAGTACTTCCAAATTGAATAGCAGCTCCCCATCTATCTAACTGTTTTTCATCAAATTGTTTTAAGCTTAGTTTTTTTAACATATTTTTTCCTCTTCTTGTGATTTTATCAAACAAAATTTATCAGAAAACCCGTAGTTCATTCTTATTAAGAAAAGAAACTCCCAAGTTTTTTTCCTGCCCAATTTAAGCCTCCTGATACAGCTTTTACAGCTCCTTTGCCTATATCTTTTACAGTATCTTTTATTCCTGTCTTATCTAACACCCAGTTAACACCTATTGATATTCCTATTGCCCCAGCAGTAACAGCTACAGCTGCAACAGTTCCACCTCCTGGACATATGGCGGTACCAATCGCTGCAGCAGTAGCCATAGAACCCGCCCATGTTGCACCACCTATAGCTACATCAGTCGCAGTATTGACTGCTCCTGCAAAATTAGCCTCAGTAGTGGTCAAGCTAGGATCATTATGAGCATCACTAAAATTATCCCATGCAGACATACCGACATTTGCAATAAAAAGACCTCTTCCTAAGTTATTTAGCCCTTTGAAACTACTTGGCTTGAAATCATCAAGTGCTCCTTTCCAAGTAGCACTTCCAATTCCTTTAACGGAATTTTTAAGTCCACCTGGCTTTAAATATGCAGGATGAGTATTAGGTAATTGAAATTTCTCTTCAAATAATCCCATTGTTCCCGACTTAAAAGTTCCATTCCATTCGCTAACATATCTAAATTGACTACCAGATCTCCACGGACGTCGTGTAGTATTTATCATATCATATAATTTTTTAGTAGTAACTTTCCATATTTTTTGTCCATTTGCATTTTCTACTAATACTAGGCTACCATCTTTTATGCATTGCTCAAAAAATTTTAGTCCCTTACCTAATTTGTATCCATCTTTTAAAATGTCTAGATTTCCCCAAACATCATTAAGTTTACTAAAATTTTTAGCATTGTAGTTATTCAAGCCTACTTCACCAATTTGCCCCATTGTTTGACTAACTTGATTTAACCCATCTAGTTGTGTAGAAAATATTGATAATACACCAGAAAAGCTACTTTCAAAGGTTTGTAAATCTTCAAACATCGTTTTAATAATCTTTTTTAACTCTGTCCAAGCTTCATTAGCTTCTGTCAACTCTATTTTAGATACTGAGCAAATACTACTAACGTTTGAAAATTCTGTATTAATTGTTTTTAAACTTGTTTTTACAGATTTGTATTGTGTTTCAACGGTTGTTTTGAAAGTTTCAATCTCGCTTTTTTTTATAACACAATCCCCTGAATTATCTACTTGACTTGAAAAATCTGTTAATGATCGTTTTACTTCATCAGAGAAGGATGAGACAGCTTCTTTATAGCTTTCTGCTAATTTTGAATGTGTATCTTTTAAATAGTTTTTAACAGATCCTGCGCCGTTCCCGTCAAATGATTCTAGTGTGGCTAAACCATTTGAGGCTTCTTTTAATGTGTCAAGTTTTCCAGAAAATTCAGTTGTAAAAGTAGAGAGGTTATTGCTCCAATCTTGGACTTCACTAATTTTTACAGTTGTCATTTTTTACCTCCTATTCTTTTATCAGTTTCTACTAATGCTGCACCGATACTTTTCATTTGTGTGATATCAGATTCAATCAAAGACTGATAAGTTCCTAAAAATTGGCTCAAAGATTGTTGAACGGTCTTAAAAGAAGTGTAGGGTTCTATATCAGTTTCAGAAATAGAGTCTGTAACATCCATAGACAGATCTGTCCCTCCCGTTGAGAATTTACTGATTTTGTCTTCAAATTCCTTTGGATCAAATTTTATCTTATCTCCCATTTACTTCACCTTCTTATGTCTAATTTATATAGTTGCTAATAGATTTGCTAGGTCAGCAACCGATGCTTCTTGATTAACTACCCTAGATTCTAGTTCAATTAATTCTTCTTCTAATTCAGTTAGTTTATCTTCTATTTTTTGTAAGCCGTCTTCTATTTTTGTTTTAGCAGTAGTAGTATTTTCTTTTATAGTAGAGTATTCTGTATTTGCTTTGGTTGCATTTTCACCTTGCCAAAACGAGCTTTCTATAGTAGTACTACCTAAGGTAGTACTACTAGAATCAAAAGTCTCTTTAGAAGATTGAATATTTTTAATTGCTGTTTCTAATTTTTTTATTTTTGCTTCCAAAGTAGATTTTTCTGTTTTTAAAGTATTTAAATGTAAAGTTTCAGTATTTAATTGTATGCGGAGTTGAGTTCGCATCGCCGCTTTTTGTGCTTTTTCTTTAGCATCAGTTGTCATAAAATTATTCCTCCTTTTCAGACACAGCAAACTTTATTTTTATAAATTGTTTATCTACACTATAATGAGCAGCATTTTTTTCTAATTCTGGTTCTCTTGAAATATATGGCTTTTCAATATATTCTTGATCGGAGATACGCATAGGGAAAATAGCAGTTTTTACTAATTCTTTAAACAAACGTGGTAATCCAATTCTAGTACGTGCCATATATTGGTGGGATCCAGCCAATATGAAGTGAATGTTGTTTATTTCATTTACTTGTAAAAGAAGTTTTAATTCATCTTCAGTCAAGTCAACTAACTCAATAAATTTTTCAATATCTGTAATGTATATTATTCTTTTAGGCGTTTGTTTTTCAGCTACTTGATTTTGAATTTCTTGCAATATTAAAGGCTTCATTTGTTTGATATTTTCTTCTTTGGATATATAAGTATTAACATTCAGGTTTATTCCATCTGTAATTTTTCCTGTATCAATAACCATCGTTTGCATATTTCCAGTTAAAAGCTCCATGCTTGAGAGAATAGAACGTTTTAATGGCATGAAAGTATTATTTGACTCACCCATCACTGACAAATGGCCAGAATCATCTAAATTAATAGCAACTGGTTGAACTTCTTCAAAATCTACACCTAATGGTAGTATTCCTCTTAGTGAAAGCTCTTGGACTTGTTTTTTCTGTTTAAATTCTTCAAAGTAAAGTATTTCAGGAACCATCGGAATCGGTTCAGGTCTTTCACCTGTCCAATGTTGATCCATCTGGTTAACTTCTTCTTGAATTGCTTCGATGATCTGTAGTGTATCTTCACCATCAGCTGGTAATGCTGCTTGGAACAGTTCAGGTTCGTCCAACTTAATCAACCCACGCCCAGGTAAATCATCAATGGTCAATGTTGTCCGTCCAACGATGGCTCTTGGTTCACTATCGTCGATCATTTTCAACACAATTTGTGTCTTGATATTACTTGAAAGGATGGCTTTCAGAGAGTTTTGTCTACCTGCAGAAAGAAGTAAATGAACCCCAATCCCAGCACCTTCACGAGCTACTTGAGTAATGACTTTTTCAAGAATTTCATTGAACTTCGCATCTTTCAATCCTTCAAATCCATCTAACAAGATAAGAATGATCGGTTCTTCTTTCCCACTAGCACGTTCATACATATCCAAACTTGCCACAGAAAACTCACTCAACAATTTCTTCCGTCGTTTCAACTCATCATTAATCCGTCTCGCAAACTTCTCAATTTTCTCTTCTTCATCAATACTCATCGTATCTGCCACATGCGGTAATTTCTTCAACGGCAGAAGTCCATTCGTCCCAAAATCAAGCAAGTAAACATTCAATCTTTCAGGACTATGCACTCTCGCCAAATCCATTACAACGGTCTGCATAAACGTACTCTTACCATAACCAGGACTACTAAACACCGTCATATGACCTTCTTGCGTCATATTCAAACGCAACGTATTCTGCGCCTGCATACTCGGCACATCTACCACACCCAAAACAGGTTCAAGCGGTTGTTTCTCCGTCAACCATTCTTCTCTAAAGTTCACAGGATGAAGGGTAGAAGAAGCAATCCGTTCTTCCAAAGGCGGTAACCAAGGACGTGGAAGTGGGATGATATTCTCACGTTCCGCTACTTCATGAATCCCATCAATAATGGCATCCAATTCAGTCGGAATCTGTTTCACATCATCCGCATTTTCCAAACCACTTAAATCTTCACTTAAAATCTCATACTGACCAAGGTCGTTAACTAGATAAATCGTATGATCTTCAATCTGTTGGTCATCTTTCTCAGGCTGATAATCCGCACCACTCCAAGCGCTTTGGAACAATTCATAAATCTCATTATTCCCCACTTGCAAGTAAGCACGCCCAGCTTGAGTAATTTCCGCCGCATCTGGCGTTTTCAACATTTCCATCGAATCGGCTTTATCTGCCACTTTCAACGCTAATTTAAATTTCGAGTTACTCCAGATTTGATCATTGACCACACCACTTGGTTTTTGCGTCGCAAGGATCAAGTGAATCCCCAACGAACGCCCAATACGAGCAGTGGAAACGAGTTCCTTCATAAACTCAGGCTGTTCTGATTTCAACTCCGCAAACTCATCTGAAATTAAGAAGAGGTGAGGCATTGGTTCAGAAACATCGCCATTTTTATATAATTTTTGATATTGATTGATATGATTCACGTTATTCTCTGAGAAAAGGCGCTGACGGCGTTTTAGCTCGGCATTGATCGAGATTAAGGCACGCATACTTTGAGCGCCATCTAGGTTGGTAATACTCCCTAATAAGTGAGGTAGGTTACGGAACAAGTTCGCCATTCCTCCACCTTTGTAGTCAATCAGTAGGAAAGCTACGTCGTAAGGATGGAAATTTACCGCTAAACTCAAGATATAACTCTGCACGATCTCGGATTTACCCGAACCTGTTGTCCCAGCGACTAAGCCATGAGGTCCGTGGGCTTTTTCATGTAAGTTCAAATAGACAATATCGTCTTTTCCACGCAAACCCAAAGGCACAGCTAAGGTTTTATGTGGAGAATGTTCAGCCCAACGTTGGGTCACATTAAACTCATCAAATTTCTCGATGCCGTACATTTCTAGGAAAGTAACAGCTTCAGGAATACTTGATTTCAAGTTCTGTAAGTGATTCAATGGCGCAAGTAATCTTGGCAATTGTTCTTTGTTGAATTCAGCAGGGAAGTGATCCAATTGGAATGACTTGTTCATCAATTTTCCTTCTTCCAACAAGAGAACCCCAGTATTTCGGTCACGGATATCGATAACCGTTATGATATTATCCGATAAACTACTCATAACATCTTCCACAAAAATCACGCTACAACCCAATTCACTCGGATCTTCATTGAAGAACTCCATGATGACATGATCCAAAATCAACTTCTCATCGGTAATCATCACCACATAATGAGGGGAGAAGATGGTGCTGTCACGGCTATTGCGGTTTTCTTCCATGGAATTTTTACGGTTTTTCAAGATTTGATTCAAACTATTCAACACTTGGTCACGGCTACGTTGGTTATAGACAAACCCACGCACATTCACGTCTTGCATCGTCGCATGAGGCAACCAGCGCATCCATTCCCATTGGTCTTTTTCTGCTTCTGGGAAAATTGAGATAAACTGTAGATCATGGTAACTATGGAAGACAGATAACTGGTTAACCAATAAATGAAGCTGTTCTAACACTAAGTTTCTAGGACCAATATACCCAACAGGTCCATTAACTAAATTAGCAACAATCGGCATATCTTCCAGCTCTAAACTTTTCGTATAAAGCTCATACCCACTTTTTTCTAAATCATCCGTTTCTTTCCCACGTTCTTTGTTAGAATAGGTAATCTCACTTGAAGAACCAAGTGTTCCTAATCCCAAACGATAGAAGAGAAAGTCAAAGTGCAACGGTGTTTTTTCATAAATTCTTGGGCTGTAAGTTTTTGTCATATCCAACAATTCTGAAACGTTTGGATAGTGATAGAGTTGCCCTTGTTTTTGTTCTTGATTCAGTTGGTGTAACTCTACTGATTTATCGACTAAATATTTCTTATAACTGACTTCACGGTCGATCAAGCTTTGTTTGTGCTCTTTTTTTCCTTTAAAGTAATTCGTGATCGAGAAAATAATCGTGATCAAGGTCGTTGCCGCACTGGCTAAGACGAATAAGCCGTTCGGTCTGAAAAAGGCCATTGCAACAGTGACCATCAACATCACGATCGGTGGTAAAATCGTTTTGATCAGTTGGTCTTGTTGTTTATTGTTTGGTTCACTTGGGGCATTGATCATCATTTTTTCTTCTGGTTCACGGTAAATGATCCGTGGTGAACGGTGGAAATCTGGGTAATCTTCATAGACATCGTAACGAGAGGTGTAAATTTCACATAAGTCAGATTTCACGATCGTGCCTTCTGTTGCATGGATTTCATGCGTAAAGATCTTCAACGTGTGGTGTAAGAAAGACAGCTCGTCTCCTTTGTGCAATACATAGTCGGTCTCGGTAAATAACTGGTTGTTGATCATCAATTCACCGGAGATACGTGTCAAAGCCCACTGATCATCTTGTTTTTTCAAGATAGCAGAAAGTGGCTCAGCTAAATGATCATTTGGTAATTCAAGCGTTGCGCCTTTATCGGTACTTAAAATGATTTCTTTTTTGTCTAATAGATCGAAGATATGGAGCTTCGTCTCAGGTGCTAAAATAACAGTCACTTCTTGTTCATCTGATAAAGAGAAGGAGAGAGGTGTAGCAAAATTTAAGACATATTCAGTCTCTTGGTGCGTCAACACCCATTGGTCCTCTTTATTTTCGATCGTAAAAGCATCTGTTTCTGGTAGCAATGGCAAGTGAAGTGCTGCTTGATTGTCGGGACCAATCTGTTGAACTTTTTCTTCATCAAGGGTCAATTGATAGCGATAGCCTTGAAGGTAGATGATGGCTTGTGTCTTGGTCATCTAATTTCCCTCCTGAGCAGTCGATCCTTGTGTCTTTTCTGCTTCTGCTGCAGCATTTACACTTTCGTCACGTTTTTCTTTGTATTTCTTATAGTCGGCTTCTAATTTGCCGATCGTTTCTTCTTTTTCAGTTCCAGTCATTTTCGTATCTTTTCGAACTTGTTCGATTTTTTGTGTGATACCATATAAAATCAAATCAGAATCTTCTAAGTTTTTCGCTACATCTAAGGCTTCATCAAGATTTCCACGACCGTTTTCGATCCAGTAATCTAAATAATTTTCGTCAGAACGTAGTGTTACATTGTTTAAAATGACTTTTTTCTGTTGCTCTTGTAAGGCTTCTCCTTGAATGAAGCTAAAGGCTAATTCGTATTTTTGCGTAAATGGAATTTTAGCTGTCTTAACAGGTTCCAAGGTTGTGATCACAGCTTCATAGTCATTTTTCAAGAAGGCAGTGTCAGTGTCTTGCATACGATCTAAAAATGGCAAGCGGAAAAAGAGTAGGTAAGCTAAAGGAACGACTAAAAAGACGGATAAAACAGTCATCCAAATCGATAGTTGTTTCATGACTTGGAATTTTGTTTTGCTGACTTTTTTAATGGTTTTTTTTGTGCGTTCTACTGTATGATCATAGCTTTCAACAAGGTATTGTCTGATTTCTTCAAAGCTTTCTTTTTTTAGAATCGTTTGAATAAATTCGGAGCCTTTTTTGATTTCTAGTTGTCCTTCATAGAGCTTTGAAAAATCTTGTTTCTTTTCAAATAAAGCCACAATCAAGCTTTTGTATTGTCTTAAAAGTAATTCGTTATTTGTGACTTTTGGCGGCATTTTGCCTTCTAATCCTCGATAAGCGACTTTCGGTAATAAGTTGTAATCAAATAAAATATTTTCTGGATGAATAAAGAAGGTTAATGGTAAATCTAATAATTGTTCGATTGCGGCCATATTTGCCATGGCGCGTAGTTTTTCTTCTTTAGAAGCGGCTTTTAATTCATCAAAAGTGATACGCTCTTTTGGCAGTTCATAAGTAAATGTCACGGCATCTTCTTCCCAATAGATGCTCGTATCCATCAATAAGGGATGAGCGACTTTAAGTAAAGCCAAGTCTTTTTCTTCATGGACTTGAACTTCCGATTTTCTTAAGGCAAGCGTCCAATTTTCTGCTGTTTTGTTAAATTCATATGTGTGTTTTTCAATAATTACGTCTGTTTTTTTCGTTGTCTCCATCTATTTTACTCTCCCAATATTTCGATTATGTCTCCGTTAGTGATTGCCCAATCTTTTAGCTTTTGTTCTTCATCTAAAAGGATTCCTTTGTTCAACACTTTGAGTTGGTATTTTTTCAATGTTTTTTCTTTCCCAAATATTTGGTTCAATTCCCGAATAAAGCGGTAAACAGTAATGTTTTTTGGGATTCTCAAATCCATTTGTTTATCCTTGTTTCCTTGGTACAACAAGGTAATGTTGATATGTTCTTGGTTATCTGCCATTTTGCTGACCTCTTTTTCTGTTGTGATACAACACTAGTGTTACAACTGTGACCAATAGCAAACCTAGTATTAATGGAAATAACGCAGGAGGAGAAGAAACTGCGTTGACAGTTTCTTCTTTTTTGACTGCTGCGTGATTGGTTTCATTTGCTGTAAATAACTGCGTATGATCATTTGCTTTTACTTTGGGTATTTTAGTCAAAAAGAATTGTGCTTCTTCTTCTTGACGTTGTTTGGTTTCAACTTTTTTTGCATGTGTGACTTTTTCAATCATTTCTGTTTCGAATAAACGGTCTTCCGCAATAAAGCTTTGGGCTTTTCCGTTATCGATTTGGTCTTGATTTAGACGATCTGTTTTTAGGTCTAGGTTGTTATCTAATAATGTTTCTTTGGCATATGTCGTTTCAGTAAAAGAAAGGATTCCTATTCCTAATGCAACTAAGAGCAGTAGTTTCTTCATTTTTTCGCCACTTCCTTTACTTTTCTTCTTGGTTTCCAAATGAAAATGTTAAACGCAAAGAGAGCAGTAATTGCTAGTACATATAGAATAATATGAACAACATTCAAGGCATTTCTAGCTAGGATATCGGCTAAATTGTTTTCGCCGATCGACAGTGGGTTGATAGATCGAATCATTTCCACCATTGGGTTGTTTCCTTTGGTTTTACCGATGGCATTGGTGACAAATACATAACTGATAAATAGGAATAAACTAAATCCAAACCCTGCGATATGGAATTGCTTCAACGCATAGTGGTTGAGCAGTGAGAAGATCAGCATAAAGAGTACGACCATCATGACCCAAACGATTTGAGATTCTTTTACGATCGATAATTCACTAATGCTTAGCATGCCTAAGATCAATCCAATACCAATGGCGCTTAAGCCAAGAAGAGCTGTTTCCATAATATTGTCTTTAAACCATAATTGTTCCCGCTTGAACTTATCTTTGACTTTTCTAACGACTGGTTGTGTCGCAAAGAGATAGGCAATAAATAAGCTTAAGGTATACATGATCAAAATCCAGGTGAACGGTTCGTTGACTTCCGTTGTTTTGATCGTTGCTTCTGATTTTCCATGAACAGGATTAGCGATAAATTGCAGCAACGTGTTATTTGGTACGCCGTCTTTTTGAGCATTGCTAAGAACTTTGATGAAGGCTGAAACGAAGTCGTTATTGTTTGCTAGTTCATCATTTAAGTTGGCCATGATCACGTCAGCGTTGGTTGAAAGTTCTTCACCATTTTTTTGAGCAGTGTTGACTTCTTGGTCGAAAGAAGTGAAGACAGATTTCACCGTTTCTGCTTCTTTGACATTCATTTCGGATGCTTCTTTGACAGCTTGTGATTGTTGTAAGAGTGATTCTAATGTTGATTTAGCAGATCCGATTTCTGAATCTGTTTGGCTGTTCCAAGAGCTGATTTTGCTTTCTGAACTGATGGCTTCTTGAATTTGTTGTTGTCCATCTTCTACCAGTCCGGCTTGTTTTCCGATGGCTTCATTTAATCCCATAGTTGTGTTGAGAACTGTACTCATTTTTTCTCCAACAACTTCCGATTGCATCTCAAGGCTATCTGCTTTTAGTTTCAAGGCTTCGAGGTGATCTACTTGAACTTTATAATCACCGCCAAGGAAGGTTTCGTTAAGAATTTTTTTAAAAGCGTCTGTCAGATCTAATTTAAGGAAGCCGCCGAATTGTTCAAATTGATAATTTTCGTAAAAGGCTAATTCACTGCTGATTGAGTCATAAAGATCTAACGTTTTACCAACTTGTTCAGAGTAAAGTCTTTTTTTGAGTTGATAATCTGCATCAAGGAAGGCTGATGTATCGATAGTTTGATCCCACACGATAGCAAATTGTGATTGTACCAGTTCACTTGTAATCGATCTGGTTTCCGCTTTTTGGGAAATCTCATCCTGCGACTGTTCAGTACTTTCTTCTTTTTCAGAAGAAGAAGTTGTTTCTTCTGGACTTGTTTCAGGCTCAGTTACCTCTGCTGTGAAAGGAACACTTCTTTCATTAGATAGTTTTGGTTGACCGACTCTAATACTCATTGTTGGTGCTGAAGTTGTTTCGTTGTATTCATCTGTAAATCGGTAAGTGACTGTGTAAGTACCGCTTCCAGTGAATGGATACTCTTCGCCTTCTGCGATTGATCCTATCCTAGAAATGTGAACATTGGTGATTCCTGCTGGGATACTGTTAATCTTGATCGTTCTGTTTGAACCAGTAGTATCCATATTTATTTGGAAACTACCTTCACTAGATTTTAATAATTCTGCTCGTTTGGCCGTCAGATTATCGTAGGCATCTTTCAAATTTTTATAATAAGGACTGTCTAAAGCTTTTTCCGGATCCATTTCAAACTCTATATGAGGTTCTTTTAGATTATTTTCCTTATTGTTTTCATCGATTTTTTCATTGAGAGTGAAAACTTTGCCTGAAATATCATTAAATTTTTCTTGTAATTGGGCAAATGGTTGTCCATCTCCGTAAGGTGCTTTCGTGTATCTGAAAATATCGTCTTGCGGGTTTAAGTTGAATGTTATTGTTCTAAAAGGCAGTAAGGCTAAACGTTCTTCCATCCATTTTTTATAATCAACATTAAACCCAGTATCATCACTTGGCGGATATTCTTTATTTGCTTTCTTTAAGACATCGCTTAAGGTTACTTTAGGATCTCGGCTAGATTCATCGATCCCTAATGAAGCGAAAAAGGGTTCTTTGTATCTGTCAAAGTAGTTGTCACTGATCTCTGTCAGCTTCTCTTGTTGTTCTGTCACAGCAGCTCTGGCATCTGCTAGCTGTTGGTTTAAAGCATCCATTTGTTTGACTGTTGTATCGGACATTCCTTCTGGGTTGAATTCATTTTGTAAATCCATACCAGTATCTTGAAGTTGTTTGAACATAGCAGCTATATCTGCTGCGGTTACAGTCTTTTCAGCTTCCAGTAATTGTTTGATGAATTCATCATAAGTGAGTTGTCCTTTTGCCCGCTCGTCCAATAGTTTTTCCAAAAGAGAAGCGTAGTCTTTATGACTGTTAACGAGTGAATCTGTCCCTTGAATGTGACTCCCTAAAGTATTTGCTAACAAATCATTGGCTTGTAGCGCACTTTTAGATTGTGATGTGATCGAAGGGAGATATTCTTTAAAATTTAATGTTGGCTGATACAGGACATCTTGAAATTCCTGCACAGATGATGTCTGATTTGCATAAACTTTTTCAATATTTCGTTGTGCTGTAAATAGATTGTCCATAATGCTAACAACATAAAGATCCACTAGTTGTTGATTCAAATCATTTACGATTCTTCTCCCAACGCTTTTTGATTCGTTTTCTAATGTTGCATTCCCATTTGCATTGATCTTGTAGTTGACTTGGACTTTTTCTGGTGCTTCGCTGTCTAATTCTAATAATTTACTTGAAAAATTGCTGGGGATTGTTACAAGTAGGTTATAAGTCCCATTTTTTAAGCCATTTTCGGCAATACCTCGACTAACTGTGAACCAGTTATAGGTAACATCTTTTTCAATTTTTTTAACATAATCTGCACCGAGATTATAGTCTATGTTATTTTTATTGACTCCTGCATCTTCATTTACCAAGGCAATATTTAGTCGCATATCTTCTTCTTGGTCTTTTTTTGCCGAAATATCAGTAAAATCCCGGTTCATGAATATAAGCATAATAAGTAATATTACAACCATCCAAACAGATTTCAACATATAGTATAGTTTCTTACTGTTCATTTATCATTCTCCTAAACAAAAGAGGAACAGCGAGGAGCAAGTGCCCTCCCTATTCCTCAGATATGTGTTTCTTATAGACCTCTTCCGATTGCTGAAGAGATATTTTGGTCTGTTTCTTCTACAATGTTTGCAACTTCGTTTAATTGTTTGTTGATTTGCTCTAATAATTCAGCAAACTCAGATACTTTTGGTTTTAAAGCAGTGAATTGATCGTTAAAGCTATCAAAACCGCTACCTTCCCAGTTGCCTTGAATTGTATCTTGTTCAGATTGTAACTTCTGTAAAATGTCGTTTACTTGGTTTGAACCATCCGTATATTTTGTTGCAGAAGTTCTAAGTTCTTGTGGGGATAATTTAATTCTATCGCCTGCCATTTTTCATTCCTCCAAATTGTTATTTTAGGGAGCAGTAATTATGCTCGCTAGTTATATAAACGTTACCATAAAAAAAGATTTATAAATACTTAATGTAATAAGTTGCGAGTTTTAAGTAAAAAATAACGAAAAAAATAGAATCATAACTTTTCTTTTAGGCGATTTTTTTTCTTTTTGTGGTCTTTATAGTTACCTATAAGTCTGAAAAATAAAAAACCTGCAAGAATAACAGGTTTTTATAGAGACATGCTAAATTTCTACAAGCACTTTAATGTAGAGAACAATGCACGATTCAATTATGATTTACCCAATCTTAAAAAAGTCGAGTATGATTCTTTTGCGTTGTCTTTAAAGGTTCTACTCATAGGCAAAGAGGTGGGGCTATCTTGTTGCATGTTATTCTCAAATTGTTTAACAAATACTTCACTCTTGATGATCTTAACAATATAATTTAAGTTCACAATATAGCTACCGTGTATTCTGGTAAATATATCTTTATTTAGCTTATCTACTATTTCAGCCATCGTTAAATAGGTTTTATAAACTTTTTCTGTTGTATGAATGTATGCTATGCGTCCACTTTTGGCGATGTAGACGATGTCATTCATTGTTAATACAATAAGTTTTCGGTTAAATGAAAATTCAAAGTAAGCGTGGATAGCATTGAAATAATTAGTTGCTCTAGTCATTGTTTCTAATAAACGGTCATCAGCAATCGGCTTCAATAAGTAATCAAAGGCGTGAACTTGAAACACATCCGGCATACGTTGAATATCATTAGATACAAAGATGATCAGTGCTTCTCGATCGGATTTCCGTATCTGTTGAGCTAAGGCAATACTATCCATATCATTCAGCTCAATAGAAATGAAATATATAGAATAATTTGCCTCGTTTTTCTTAAAATGTCTGATTAATTTTTTTCCGCTGCTAAAAAAATCAAACTCATATTTTTGAGAAAAGTGTAAATTTATAGATTTTTCGATTTTTCCCATTTCTCGTTGGTTATTATCACACAAAACAATCTTCAATAGCTCATCTCCCTTGAGTTTAAGATTAAAAATGTATGTATAGAGTTATTATATTTTTTAAACTTTCTATTTTTATCAATTCTAATCATAGCATATTTTTATTACAGAAATTCTCAAAAATTTTACTCAGAACAACGTTTTTCGATAAAATATTATAATCTTTTTAAAGAATACCTCTATTAATGAAATGACAGATATGTTGTATATATAATTAGTAGTCTTTTTTTGTTACACTAAAGAAAGTGATGGAGAGCCAAAATACGTTGTTTGAAAGGAAAGTCATGAAATGAAAAGATCTGAAATTCAATTAGCTCAAATAGCTAAGCCAATGATTTTTACGAACGTTGCACCAACTTTTTTAACCGATGATACAATGCGTGAAAGAAAGCAAAAAGTCTTGGAAAATATGAAATCAGAAGAGTACGATGCGTTAGTGGTTTATGCAGATAAAGAACATGGCGGGAACTTTGAATATTTAACTGGCTTTATTCCTCGTTTTGAAGAAGGATTGCTGGTGTTGGATGTTTCAGGAGAATGTACACTGATTCTAGGTAATGAGAACTTGAAGATGGCGAAGGTTGCTCGAATCGAGAACCAGTTGATTCATAGCCCATTATTCTCTTTACCAAATCAACCGATGGATAATGAAGCAAGGTTAGAACGCATTTTTGAAAAAATAGGTTTGTCTGACAAAGATAAAATCGGAGTAGTCGGTTGGAAAATGTTTACAACAGCCGAATCAGACAATGGGTCTTATTTTGATTTGCCTTATTTTATTATCCAAGCACTTTTAACAAGTAAAAAAGAACAAGCAATGCTTAAAAATGCGGCGCATCTATTTATCCGTGGTGATAAAGGTGCTCGTACGACGAATAATGCAAATGAAATTGCCCATTATGAATATGGTGCAAATTTGTCTTCTAGTTGTATGTTAAAAGCTATGGATGCTGTTGAAGTAGGTGTAACTGAAGCTGTATTAGGCAACGAACTGACTGCTGAAGGCCAAACCAACACCGTGGTGACAATTGCTGCTACTGGACAGCGTTTTGAATACGGCAATGTATATCCAACCCATAAACAAGTGAAATTAGGTGATCCACTGTCCTTAACGACGGCATATAAAGGAGGGCTATCTAGCCGCACAGGTTTTGTGATAGAAAATGAGAAACAACTTCCAGAAAACCAACAAGATTATTTAGAAAGAGTCGCTAAACCTTATTATCAAGCCATTACAACGTGGTTGGAAACGATAAAAATTGGAATGGCAGGAAAAGAACTGTATCAAACAATCGAAACTGTTTTCCCTCAAGCTGATTATCACTGGCACTTAAATCCTGGACACTTAGTATCAGATGAAGAATGGATGTCTTCACCGATTTATGCAGAATCTGAGGAAACGTTGAAAAGCGGGATGATTTTGCAAATTGATATTATCCCATCTGTGGCAGGGTATACAGGGGTAAGTGCTGAAGAATGTGTAGCGTTGGCTGACGTAACGTTACAAAAACAGCTAAAAGAGGATTATCCTGAGCTATGGCAACGAATCGCCTCAAGGAAACGTTATCTCAAAGATGTATTGAATATCGATTTAAGTGAGGATATCATCCCTTTATCAAATACAGTGGCCTATTTAAGACCGTTTTATTTAGCCAAAGATCAGGCTTTTCGCTGGACAAAATAATACCATAAAAGTAAGAAACGTCTCTTCGTTTTTGAAGAGGCGTTCTTTATTTTATTCCCAAAAGTCATTGTTACACGTGAAACATTTACTTAATTTCTTTTAAAAGAATGTTATTTTTCAAAGATTCAACTGACTCAATAGATACATATCCCACCGCTTGTTCAAGAGCATTACTCATCCCGCAAGCCATCCCGTAACGCAAAGTTTCTTCTATAGAAAGACCTTGGTCTATAGCGAAAGCAATGCCGCCAACTGTAGCATCTCCAGACCCCGTCGGATTGATAATGTCGATTGGAGGAATAATAACATCGAAGATCTGTTCATTATACTTTGCCACTGCGCCATCTCCACCACAAGAAACCAGAATAAAGGGAATTCCCTGCAATAGTGGGTGGTTTAGGTGTTCAACCACATCATTTTTACTACGAATAGGAATACCCAATAACTCTGCAAATTCGTGGATATTTGGTTTGATAAAAAATGGTTTGGTTGCCCCTTGTAGAACATATTGCAGTTGCGTTCCTGAAATATCTGTTAGAATTTTTATTTCTGAACCAAGTTGAGTCTGGAGTTGTTGTAAGTAATCCTGATACAATCGTTCATTTTTCGTATTGGCTGATCCGCATAGAGCAATGATTGGACGTTTTTTTTGTTGAGATGAGAACTCAATGACTTTATTTACTATTTGATGTGCTGTTTCTTCTGTTATTTCAGGACCTAACTCGACAATTTCAGTTTGATTTTTTTCTTGGTCCATAACGGTTACAGCATTTCTCGATTCCCCCTTGATTGCAAGAAAGTCTGTGTTAAATGGTTCATATTCAAGCGCAGATTGGATCAGTTCTCCATTTAGTCCAGCTAAAACGCCCATCGTTGTGACGTCACTTCCTAAAATTGCGGCTGTTCTTCCTGCATTGATTCCTTTTCCGCCAACAGCCTTTACAGGGTTACTGCAGCGGTTCATTTCGCCTAAAATAAATGTATCTGTAAAATAAATAGAATCCATGGATGGGTTAAGTGTCACTGTTAGAATCATTGTTGTTTTCTCTCCTTCAGATACCTAGCTAATCTGGGCTTCTGAAAGAGCAGACCAAACCCAGTTAACTTTTTTTGTTTAATAATGTGCCATAAGATTGATAGAAATTAAGTGTCTGTTCGTCAATTTGATCATCGGTGATTACATAGTCTAAATCAGACAGCTTATAAAAAGTATAGACATCGCTCACATTGAATTTTGTACTATCTGCTACAACAATTTTTTTCTTAGCATTTTTAAAAGCAGCCCGTTGGACGCCGCCTTCTAAATAGTTTGAGGTAGTCACATTATTGTTGTAGATGCCATTTGTTGCAGCAAAAGCAATATCGATATTGATTGTTTCAAATGTTTTCTCCGCATGTTCCCCAATAAATTCTTCCGTAATAGGTGTGAAATCCCCTCCAGTCAACAAAATTCGATAGTCCGTGTGTTCAATCACATAATTGAAAGCCAACAGGCTATTTGTAACGATCATCAAATTTTGTTTTTTGATAAAAGGTAGCGCGTATAGAATAGTCGTTCCTGCACCAACAAAAACAACTTGATGATCCTGGATCAAAGAATTCATGATTTTTCCGATATATTCTTTTTGCTCAATATGGAGATTGATTTTTTCATGAGTGGCCAATTCCTTATTTTTTCGATCGATTTTTTGTGCGCCACCATATAGACGAACGAGTTGGTTCGAATCACTCAATTCGTTGATATCACGGCGAATCGTCATTTCAGAAACATTCAGCTCCTCAGCGATATCGGATACCGTCATAAACGTATTTTTTTCCAGTAATTCTAAAATATGCGCATGGCGCTCTCTTTTTAACATAGTATGTTCCCCTTTTTGTTCGAAAATGTTTATCTATTACATTTTAAACGTAAAACGAACAAAAAACAATCAAAAGAAAGCGTTGACAAACCTTTGTACAAGTTGTATTCTTTTTGTATAAACAAAGTTTAACATATATTTACAAAGTTGAACATAAAAAGTTTAAATATGTTAAAAAGTATAGAGGAGGAATCAAAGACATGAAGCAGATGTTTCAACCAGATTTGATCGATTTACGAGTAAGTGTTCAAGAGGAAGAAGAATTATTTGAGTTGATTGCCTGGCGATTGCAGCAAGCGGGATACGTGAATTCAGGGTATTTGGAAGGAATCAGTTCAAGAGAAAAAAGGTTTCCAACAGGCTTGATCACAGAGCACCTCAATATTGCCTTACCTCATTCTGACACGGAATATATTGAAAGGCCTTTCATATATGTCGTAAGAACCACAAAACCGATCAAGGTCAAACAAATGGGAGATAATCAAGAAATGGAGGTGAGCGATTTATTTTTCCTAGGAATCAAAGAACCCTCAAAACAGGTTGGTCTATTACAGGAGTTAATGGTCTTATTTCAAAATGAAGCATTTGTGTCAGAGCTAAAAGCGACAACAGAAAATGAAGCAGTATTCAACTTATTCATGAAACAATGGGAGGAAGTTAAAAATGCCTAGAAAATTAATTGTAGCGTGTGGTAGCGGTGTTGCAACAAGTACGACTGTAGCAGAAAAAATCAAAAGCCAATTTGATGCTGATAATATTGAATATCCAGTAGAAGCGGTGGATTACAAATCGATTTTACAAGAATTACCAAGTGCTAGTATCTATGTTTATATCGCAAAACCTGATGATGAGGTACTTGAAGCAGCGGAGAAACTGGGCGTTTCGGTGTATGCGGGCGTGCCGTTTTTGACAGGCATGGGTGTTGATGAAGTGTACGAAGGGATTGTCAACGATACGAAGAAATAAAAAAGCGGTTCAGGTTATGACGAACCTGAACCGTAGTAGATAGTGAGAATGAAGCAATGCTTTTCTCTCACCCTCTAAATTAAAAAAGTATACAAACTAATCATACCAAAAATTTAAAGAGATAGGTAGGTAAAAGAGATGGAGATTTTTCAATCTGTGATTGATTTTATATTGAATCTTGGTTCAGCTATTTTTGTTCCGTTGATTATCCTAATTATCGGGCTGATTGCTCGGATGCCACTGAAAAAAGCGTTTATGTCAGCTGTTACACTCGGTGTTGCTTTTACAGGAATGAGTATGGTGATCGGTTTTATGTCGGATGCGGTCAGCCCTGCATCTGAGGCGATGGCCAAAAATACAGGAATCAATTTGCCAGCTCTCGATTTAGGCTGGACGGGTGCGGCGAGTATTACCTGGTCATGGTCTTATGCATTTGTTTTTTTCGCAGTCGTTTTAGGCGTGAATTTTATTATGCTTCTATTAAATTTAACGAAGACACTAAATGTCGATATGTGGAATGTTTGGGGTAAAGCGTTGACTGCGTATCTGGTGTATTTTATCAGTGGATCACTTGTTGCAGGGTTCATTGCGGCTGTTGTTCAAGTCGTTTTGGAACTAAAAATGGGCGATATGTTCCAACGGCATATTCAAGATTTAACAGGGATTCCTTTAGTGACGGTAACCCATTTAATGAATATTTCGGCTGTATTGATGCTGCCAGTTAATATCGTGATGGATAAAATCCCATTCTTTAATAAAAAAGCCGATACTTCAGCACTGAAAGCAAAGATTGGGATTTTTTCTGAAAATAGCGTGATGGGATTCATTATTGGTGTATTGCTTGGTTTTGGTGCAGCGTATGGGATTTCTGGTTCGTTGAATTTAGGGATTCAAGTGGCAACGGCGATGGCATTGTTCCCGATGATTAGTAAGATGTTTATGCAGTCTCTTTCTCCTTTGGCGGATGCGATGTCAGAGATGATGAAAAAACGTTTTAAAGATCGTGAAGTTTTTATTGGTTTAGATTGGCCCATTTTGGCAGGGCGTTCTGAGATTTGGGTAACAGCGATCATCTTAGTGCCGATTTTCATTGGTTATGCCATGATCTTACCAGGCAATCAAGTATTGCCTTTGGCGGGTATCATCAATTACTCGATTGCAGTTGGAGGATTATTACTGACTGGGGGAAACTTGTACCGCATGATCACACTTGGCATTATTTATACGCCGCTTTATTTATATGGTGCAACGTATCTTGCACCAGTGTTGACAGGTTTAGCGAAAAAAACAGGTGCAGTCGATCTAAAAGGCGGCAGTATAACATGGTCATCGATTGAAGGACCAGAATTTAGAATTTTGTTTGCAGAAGCGGCCAACTTGAATGTTGTTGCCATTGTTGGTTTTATCATGTTTATCGCAATGTTCGTTTGGTTATATAAGTATATGGCAAAAGAACCTGTGCCAAGCGCACGTTACGAAGAAGTGAAGGATTGAATAAAGCATAGAAAGGACCAAATGATATGACTCAAAAAGGAAAATGGATGATCCTACTATTTGTAGATAGTTTACTGTTTATACTAGCATTATCAATCAATATCGTTCCATTGTATTTTCTAGTCATGCTCCTTTCTTTTGTCATTTATAAATACGGAAATCCAGTACTTTTTAAGGAATATGATGATAGAAAAAAACAAAAATATAAAGAATATCAAGTGGTGCAGGAAGCAGCGAAAAAAGCGATCCGCACAGGTAAATTACTAAAAAAGAAGGAGCTGTAGTAAATCATGGCAGATGGAAGAATTTTATTTGAACGTGAAAGAGAAGATATGGCAAAAATCGTACAATTGATTTTTGAACGTAAAAATACCAATGTTGCTGGCGGAAATTTTTCATTTAAAACAACGGATAAAGAGGGGAAAGAATATATTATCATGACCCCTACAATGATGTCTCAAGCCTATTTAGGACATGTTTCCCCGTCACAGATTTTAGTGGTGGAACCTCATACAAGAAAAGTCGTTGCAGGAGAAGGGGGATTAACAAGAGAAATCAATATGCATGAAGCGGTATATGATGCAAACCCTGAAATCAAATCTGTTTTACATGCTCACGCACCCAATAGTATGTTTTGGGCCACTAGTGGCTTAGATATGCCTAATTTGACCGAAGCGACTCAGAAAGTCGAATATATTGAAGTCTTGGAATTTGAGCCAAACTGTTCAGAGGAGCTAGCGGAAATCGTCAGTAATCATATTAAGACAATGCCGAGAAAAACATTGCCGCATGAATTTTTGTTGGATAGTCATGGTGTGTTGATCACAACAGGTGGTGAAACAGGGATGGAGGCTATTCATTCAGCTTTAGCCATTCTGGATACAGTTGAGTGGAATGCTGAGATTGCGTATAAGCAAACCATTTTCCAAAAGCTTGGTATTTTAGATGGCTACTATTCTAAAGGAGTTAAAATAGGCACGATTGAAGATCTGATCAATCGTGAACCGATTTATAACCAAAAAATCAAAATGACAGCTGGCGGAGATTAAGAAGGAAAATATTAAAGAGGTTGGGAGAAAAGCGCTTATTTCCGAGACTTTCAAATCTTAGTGCTTTAGTACTTAGAAAATAAAGGGAGCAAGGTGTCTTTCAGACACCTTGTATTGTGCATCATCGAATCACTTCGTTCTTCGTGATTTACAACAATGTGATCGAAGTGTAACGTAGTAGCTGCTTTTTTACCTTAAGGGGCTGAGATATAACTCGAAGGGTTATGTCTCAGCCCCTTCTTTTCGACTAAAAATGAGCGAGATTTTTTTCTGCCATATAATAGAAAGAAACATTTTATTATAACTGTGACAAATCTTGCTAAAAACATTGCAAGAAATCTCTATTTGCGTTAAAGTAAGAAAAGACAACTGTGAAACATTTTCCTGTTTCACGCAAGGAAGGAAACGTATGACACCAGAAGAATTTAAACAACTATTAAGCCAAAAAGGCATTGATTTGTCAGATGAGCAAATGGCGCAATTTGCTCGTTATTTTGAATTACTCGTTGAGTGGAACGAAAAAATGAACCTGACAGCAATTACGGAAAAAAAAGAAGTTTACTTGAAGCATTTTTATGATTCTATCTCATTGGCATTTTTTGAAGATTTTTCAACAAATAAATCAATTTGCGATGTGGGTGCAGGAGCCGGTTTTCCAAGTATTCCGTTAAAAATCGTTTTTCCAACATTACAAGTCACAATTGTTGATTCATTAAATAAACGAATCACCTTCTTAACAGAATTAGTCAATGAATTAAAGTTAGAAGAGGTTTCTTTGTATCACGATCGTGCAGAAACATTTGGACAAAAAGAAGAATTTCGGGCAGCCTTTGACTACGTTACAGCTCGTGCAGTTGCTCGCTTAAATGTGTTAAGTGAGTTATGCTTGCCGTTAGTGAAAAAGGATGGTTTTTTCTTAGCATTGAAAGCTGCTAAAAGTGAAGAAGAAATTATTGAAGCCAAACCTGCAATTGCTATTTTAGGTGGTAAATTTCAAAAAGAAGTTTCCTTTGAATTACCAGTCACAGCGGATGAACGTCATATCGTTGTAGTACAAAAGAAAAAAGAAACACCAAAAAAATACCCGAGAAAACCAGGGTTACCAAATAAACAGCCAATCAAATAAGATGGAGGGACACAAATGGCACGAATTATTTCTGTAGCGAATCAAAAAGGCGGCGTTGGTAAGACAACGACCACTGTGAATCTAGGTGCTTGTCTTGCCTATTACGGCAAAAAAGTGTTGCTGATCGATATTGATGCTCAAGGAAATGCTACAAGTGGTATCGGCGTACGTAAACCAGATGTTGCAACGGATGTTTATGACGTATTAGTAAATGAAGAACCAATCAAAAATGTGATTCAGCAAACATCTAGAGAAAATCTAGATATCGTTCCAGCGACGATCCAACTTGCTGGAGCAGAAATAGAATTAACTTCAATGATGGCGAGAGAGTCGCGTTTAAAAGCTGCGATTGAAGAAGTAAATGATATTTATGATTTTGTTTTGATCGATTGTCCGCCATCTTTGGGACATTTGACTATCAATGCTTTTACAGCTAGTGATTCGATTTTGATTCCGGTGCAATGTGAGTATTACGCACTTGAAGGATTGAGCCAACTCCTTAATACGATACGTCTTGTTCAAAAGCATTTTAATCCAGATTTACGTATCGAGGGTGTATTGTTGACGATGTATGATGCTAGAACTAACTTAGGCGCTGAAGTCGTAGAAGAAGTTCGCAAGTATTTCCGTGAAAAAGTCTATGACACCATTATTCCTAGAAATGTTCGTTTGTCTGAAGCGCCAAGTCATGGTTTGTCGATTATTGATTATGATCCCCGTTCACGTGGTGCCGAAGTGTACCAAGCACTAGCAAAGGAAGTGTTGGATAATGAGTAAAGGAAAAGGTTTAGGTAGAGGTATTGATGCATTGTTTCAAGATTTTGCTAGTTTGGAAGATGTAGACGTTCAAAAAGAAGAAGTACTTGAAATTCCTTTAAATGAACTTCGTCCGAATCCATATCAGCCAAGAAAAACATTTGATGAAGCATCACTGCAAGAATTGGCGAACTCGATTCAGCAATCAGGTGTCTTTCAACCGATCATTGTTAGAAAGTCATCTGTTAAAGGATATGAAATCATTGCAGGTGAAAGACGATTTCGCGCTTCAAAATTAGCAGATAAAGAAACGATTCCAGCAATCGTCCGCGAATTCGATGAAGAAGCCATGATGCAAGTCGCTGTTTTAGAAAACTTACAACGTGAAGATTTAAATCCGTTAGAAGAAGCAGAAGCTTATGATATGCTGATGAAAAATTTAAAACTCACACAAGTAGAAGTTGCAGAACGTCTAGGGAAAAGTCGACCATATATTGCAAACTATTTACGTCTATTAACGTTACCGACCCAAGTTAAAGAGATGGTTCAGAGTGAAACCTTATCGATGGGGCAAGCTAGAACGTTACTTGGTTTAAAAGATAAGGATTTAATTTTAACTCTAGCAAAACGAGTGGTAGAAGAAAACTTGACTGTTCGTCAGCTAGAACAAATCGTCAATGATTTGAATGAAAATCAAGGCAAAAAAGCTTCTAAGAAAGAGAAGAAAACGGTTAAAGATAAACCTTATTACATTCGTGAAAGCGAAGATCGCTTAATGGATAAATTTGGTACAACCGTTGCTATTCAAGAAAAAGAAGGTAAAGGGAAAATAGAGATCGAATACCTTTCACAGTCTGATTTAGCTAGAATTTTGGATATTTTAGAGATTCATTTTGATGAAGCTTGATTAACTAGATGAACAAAAGAGTCTGATACAAAACTAATATTAGTTTTGTATCAGACTCTTTTTTATAGTCGAATTATTATTAGTAATAAGTGAAAAAGAAAGTCACATAGACAGATAAAAATTACTATTTATTAAAATAATTATTTAAACAATTGAATTTCCATAAAAAATATAATATATAGAAATAAATAATATTTTTCTTATTCTTATATAAAATAAGAAAAATCTATAATTGTTTAAATTAAATCATATAGATATTGTTAAAATAGGTACTTACTGTTAAATACTTACATTTCAAGTATACAATAAATAATTTGGACATGTCAATGAGGAATAAAAAAATCACAATATATTTAATTTATGTAAATTATGCTCTACCTAAGAGAACAAATTAGTCAATTGATATAAGTAGCGAGATTACGTATCAAGCCTATATCACATGACGTGTGCTTTGTTGTTGTTCATAATCAATACTAACTCAAAATAAATTTACTTATTTCTATACGCCGTCAAATGAACCGTCAAATAAATAGTCTTAAATAGTTCGTATAGTGAAAAGATCTAAGCACGCTTTTTTTGGAAGTGTGCTGTTTTTATTAATATAGATATAAAAACAGTAATATTTTAAATCGTAAAAAAGCTAAAAGAAAATCATGGATTGTAACTATACATTTGATTAGGTCAAAAAAATAATAAGTAAAGCTTCTGTTTTCATCTCAAAAGTTATGATTCGTTTATTTTTATTAAAATTACTATTTTTTAAAATGTTAATTTATGTATTTTCTTTATTCCACCGTCATCTAACCGTCAATGATAAAAACAAAACTTCTTTGCATATACGTTTAAACAGTTTTTTTCTTATTTTATATAAGAATAGGAAATTCCTATTATCTAATATTTACAGTTTTATGTAGTGCATGTATTAAAACCTGTATTACATGTATTTTTCGAAGGAATCTTAGTAATCATAAATGGTTGGAATTTACTATATAAAAATTAAGAGGAGGATTTTCCATTATGAGGAAAAAAATTATTATATTGACCGAAACGTTAAGCGCAAATGGGCTATTACAAAATAGTTTATTAAATATGGATTATGAAATAATGGTTTCAAAAGATATATTAACTCAACCAAAAGATAAAGAGTTTTATTTTCTGCAAAATTTTGATCTGATTATTTATCAACAATCTATGTATAGCGGCTTAAAGGAATCATTTCTAGATAACTTGGCATTATTGAATAAGCCAATTGTTGTTTTAACATTTGAATCAGAGCAGGTAAACAAGTCTAAGTACTTGAATAATGCTAATGTGAGCTTTGTTCGTTATCCAATATCTGTTACTGATTTAGCGAGTAAATTAGCAGCAATTTTTGAGGAGTCTGCAAATCGTAAAGGTAAAAATAGTCAAGAAAGAGCAGAGGGATCCTCTACAAATAATGATGGATTTGCTCAAAACATGTCAGCTTATTCAAATGCTGTAAAAGTAAAGAAACAATACTCTTTCCAATTAAAAGACCGCACACTAATTATCGATAATTGGTTGATTCCATTGACTAAAAAAGAACATCAGGTATTGACACATTTTATCGAATCGGAGCAAAGAGTTTTTTCAAGTCAATCACTCTGTGAAGCAATCTGGACAAATGCCAAGCAAAAAAACAAGCAGGCACTGTTGAGCAATTTGATTAACCGTATCAAACAAAAAATAATGGATAAAACCTCTATTTTTGAACCATTTATATTAAATAAAAAAGGGATAGGCTATTACCTGAATCAGGAGTTTGTAGCCTTAGACGAACAAAATGATGAACAGATAAGAGAACTATTGGTAGGCAATCTGTAATTTAAAAAAGGTAAGTCAGAAAGGAAGCGGGAGCATTGGCGATATTTAACAAAAAAAGCAAAAAAAAAAAGAATCATGAGGATATTTACGAAGAATACTACGATGAATATGACGAATACGATGAGTATGAGGATTACGACGAGTATGATGAGGATGAATTTGAAGAAGAGGATCATGTACCCCCTAAAAAAAATCGTCCAGAAACTTCAACTAAAAGAGAGCGTTCGGAAAACACTATGAGAAAACAAGAGCAAGAAGCACACCAAGAACAAGCAGCTGTAATTGAACATTTAAACAATGAAAATCAACAGTTTCAAAAAGAAATGCAGCGCCAAAAAACAATGGCAGAGCGCTTAAAAGCAGAAGTTGAAAATAAACAGCAAGAAATAGATCAGTTAACCATGCGTTTGACCAGTTCATCTAAATCAAAAGAAAGAATTCTTTCATTAGAAGAGCAAGTAAGGCAGTCAGAAGAATTGAGAATACAGCTGGATGAACAATTATTAGAAGAACGTAATAAGAGTACAGAGATCGAAAAGCAGCTACGTCAACAGGATTTAATGAAAAATCAAATCGCAGAGGTATTGATGGAAGCGAAAGAGAAAGCGCAACAAATCATTGAACGTGCAACAATTGAAGCTGATCGAACAGTAGAAGCTGCTAGACATGAGACTAAAAAAGCAGTTTCAGAAGCATCAATTGAATTAAAAATGATTAATCAGGAAGCGGCAAACTACCATACACGTATTCTTCGTCTACAAAGTGAAACAAGTGTATTAATGGAAGATTTGTTAAACAAATCTAGCCGATTAGCTGACCAATCACTGGATTAAAGGAAGGGGTTTAAGAAGTGGTTTATCAAAATATTATGGTTGACATCTATCAAGCCGCTTCTCCAGCAGTAGGTGAGCGCCTTTTTGATGACGATATGCTACGGGATATCTATTATATTTGCGAAGAAATTTTTCAAAAAAGAAATAAAAGAATCCCCTATCCTCAAAAAGAAGTGGAAGAATATTTTGAAGAGTTTCATACCATAATTTCTTTTTTTAAACATGTTGAGATCACTTTAGATTTTGTAGATCTTGATTGGTCTGCTTTGTTGGACGAGTTGATTCATACCTTTCCTCAAATTGCCTGGATAGGCGGTTCTAAGGAAAAAGAAGACAATCGCATAGTATATTATATCGACTTTGTTCCTATTGCTTATAGAGAGACCGGATTTCCTTTCATGGTTAATTTACTACAGTCATTAGATCAGCAGTTATTAGTTGAGAGTGATGATATGTTGGAGTCGTTTGTTTGTGAAATCGAAAGGCTTGTAGCTAAGTTTATCAAACCGTTTAAGATGGCTGATTCTGTCGAAAAGACAGAGGTTGTAGAATATAGTGATGATGACAGTGCAAATTATTTACTGAAAATGGAAGAAGCAGTCAGTAGAGAGAGGTATGCAAAAGAAAGAATGCGGCTTGCAAATAAAAAATTGGAAGTTGTCATTGAGCAAATGGAACGGCAAAACTTATCCAGAGCTATGAAAGAATTAAGTAAATCTAGCAGTGATGAAAATGAAAACTGGGATCATGTATTAAAAATTGATTTGAGAGAGTATTCTCAACTTCTACAAAAGGCCAAATTTTTAGAACAGTCGTGGCTAATGAATAAAGAATTGGTTACAAAATCTGAAAAGATGACGATTTCTGATAATCAATTAACTTACGAAAGAGAACAGGTAAGGAGCTTTAAAGATTCAGTTTCAACAAACGAGATTTACCTTATTCTAGATGAGTGTAAGCTAATTGAATCAAGAGTAAAGATTAAGAACAAATCTTGGTTTAGACAACCTCATGTGCGAATCATGAAAATGGACTATGACAGTATATTAAACAAAGCGGCCTATTTTGATCTTATTCAAGGAGAAAATTACTTACTTGAGCAGATAGTACTAAATGAGGAGTCGATAGTAAACGATTAAAATAAGTCGATAGTTGATTTTAATTAAAAAATAAAAGGATTGGGAATAGTCGGCTTTTCCCATCCACCACTACATAATGATTTTAACTATTTACTAAAGAGAAATGTTGAAAAAGAACACAATTATCAATGAGGTAAGAAGGATACCTTCTGGTATATTAAAAAAAATCAATTGAAGGATTGGGAAAAGAAAGTAATTGATCAAAAATAAAGATTTTGACCTATGATTCATTTGATTTTAACTGTTGCTATGTTTAGTTTTTTTCAAAGTACATATGATCTTACTATGCAGGGAGCTTAAAATTCAATGATTAATAAACGAAAAAGACTTCGCTTGATTGTTGTAATGATAGGATTTTTTCTTTTATCACTGATAGTCATAGTTGCTAAACCAGAAGTTGGTTCAGCGGTCTCCGTAAAACCAATTTTACCAAAGAATCAACATAATTCAGAAGCAACTTATTATGATCTTCGAATGAAACCAAGCCAAGAACAAGAGCTGAATTTGGAGTTAGCAAATACTTCTGATACAGAACAAAAAGTTACTTTTCAAATAAATGATGCGACAACAAATGATAGTGGAGATATAGACTATTCTGATCGATCAAAAATTATTTCGCGAGATAAGAGTTTGAAGATTTCTTTGAAGGATATTGCAACCATCGAATCGGAACTAATAATTCCAGCAAAAAAAACGATAACAACCAGAGTTCATTTAAAAATGCCCGAGAATAAGTTTGATGGAATGATTTTAGGTGGAATCAAAGTTGTTTCATCGGAAAAAAATAATGAAACCTCTGATTCCGATGATAAGAGACAAGATAAAAAAACATATATTGTAGCTGTGAAACTGACTGAAACAGACACACCGATTGTAGCAAAATTAAATTTATTGACTATTTTATCTTCAAGAGAGTCAAATAAAACCGTGATAAAAGCAACTATTCAAAATGATCAAGCAGTAAACTTAGAAGATATCGAGTTTGTTGCCAAGGTGTATAAAAAAGACTCGGATCAGTTATTTTCTCAAAGTAAGGTGACAGGTTATCGGATGGCACCAAACTCTAGCTTTGTTTTCAAGCTTGATGAGGAAAATAAGAAATTTTCGGCTGGAAAATACCAAATTGAACTAACAGCTAAATCTAAAGCAACAAATCAGGAATGGCAATGGAAAAAAGAACTGGAAATAGCAAAATCTGATAATAGAAAAGGTAGAACTGCTAAGGATGTAACTGACAAAGAAAAAATAATGCTTTACACCATTATTTGTGTGATTACATTTGTTTTATTGTTGTTACTACTATTGATTTTGTTGATTTTAAGAAAGCGCAAGGAGAAGCGTTACGAAGAAGCTTTGTATCATAGAAAGAAAAAACGTGACCGAAACAATAAAAATATCCAGCGAAACAGAAAATCTAAGAGTAAAAATGTTGAAAGAAATAAGAAAAAAAAGCCTGCAGATTATAGTCGATCAAAAAGATAGAGCATCTACAAAAGTTTGAAGCTGTTTCTCTGTTTTTTTAGAGATAGAAAAACGTATTAGAATAAGTTATTAAGGTATCCGCACCCTTGTAAATTTACTCTTAATTCCACTATTAGAAACAGGCATAACCAAAACGTTTTTGCCTGTAGAGAATGTTAAGAAAATCAATGCTGTAAAAAAGAATTAGGAGCTATATAAAAAAATTTCATAGACGATAGTAGGTTTTCTATCTGAAAAAAAGGAATATATAAAGCGAGTTACTGCTATTCTAGATAATCACTGATTATCAGTTTGTATTTTAAATTATGAAAAATAGATATATAGTATAGAGATTTTAGGAGTTGGAGGATATGAAGAAAGCAGAAGAAAATTCTCAAAAACAGGGAAGAAAGATAATTAAAAAATACATTCTCCATCAAAAAGTCAATCCCAGGCTTTTAGGCGTAGAGTTGTTCGATAAGCATTTAGATACACCATATGAAGCTTATTTATCATGTAAATTAATCTTTAGAAAAGATGTTTGCTCATTGATGGAACTTGAAAATATTGCAACAAAAATATACGAAACTTGGACAAAAAAAAATGATAAGTTACATATAAAAAAAATAAATGTTTTTACCTCAACTGCATATATTGTATTAACATTTACGATCGGTTTCTATGAGGATGTACATGTAAAATATTTACGCAATTTAAAAGAGTGCGCTAAGGAAATTATTGAGACCTATGATAACTTAGTTAAGAAAGAAAAAGCGGCTGAATATAAAAGAAAAGAAGAAGAAATTTATAAAGTTTTAGAAAAGTTTAGTCAGCTAAATGACAAGATGGATGGTTTGGAAGATAGACTCACAAAAAATGAATCGATAGTTTTAGATTCTGGAGAGTTATTGAAAACAGAACTTACTAAGGTCAGTCAAACAATCAAAGAGCAACTGAGCCAAGCTGAATATACTGTAAAAGATGTGCCAAATAGTTTCCAAGGTAACGAGAAGGTAGTAAAAAAAGCCAATCCTAGTAAGGTAAAAACAAAGCAGTTAAAGAAAAAGGTCGTAAAGAAAGAAAAGTATCAAGAACGTAATTTTATACTTGATCGTTCTAAGCTATTACCAGTAGTCAAGATAAAGAGTTGGAAATCAAATCGCTTTTCTTCAAAAAACATGGATGAAAGAGAACCAACCAAAAAGAATGATTTGAAGGGATATGTATCTAAACTTGAGTTGGAAGTGTTAGCCTGTTTCTCGGAAAGTAAGGAATTGAATAAAAAAAGAATGGTACCGAAAAAACAATTCTTAATTTTAAAAGCAAAAGTAGAATTTATAGATTATTTATGGATGTTATTGGAATTAGAAGGAAAAGAAGAAATTATCATTGCTGATAAGCTAAGTTGTAGAGAATTGATCGAAGAGTTAGGTCAATTTATGGAAACTGTTGAAAAGATTGCTACAGGAGCAACAATTTTTAATTACTGGGTCTATTGCTCGCAAGAAATCTTAGTCAAATTAGAAGGATATGCAGCATTAAAAGATTTTTTAAGTAATTCATTAAGACTAAGCAACAATACTTTAGCAAATGAAGTATGATGATTAGCCTGTTTGGGAAAAAAGGGGTGTGTACAAGAGACTAAGACAGTTTCAAATGTATAGGTCCTCTTTCTTTTTCTTTTATTATTATACAAATAGTATTTCTATAACAAAGAAAACTAACATTTTACTTCCAAAAATTCTCTTTTTTTCTAAAATTTTTGAAACTAAATAAAAATGATAATCATGCATACTTAGTTAGGAAAAGCGAACGTATTGTAAGGTCATGATTGGTTTTCGTTGGGAGAAGATGAAGTGAGGAATTTGATTCATTGATTTTAATAAAAATAACACATGAAACTTTAAAATTTGTAGTCATTCATTTTCTTAAATTAATAAAATTAAGTTTTGGAAAGGATCTTAATTATGGCAAGAAGAGGAGAAAATATCTATAAAAGAAAAGATGGTCGTTGGGAAGGCCGATACATAAAAGGGAGACAGAATAACGGGAAGATTCATTATGGTTATATCTATGGATACAAGTATTCAGAGGTAAAGCACCAGCTTATCTTAAGAAAGTACGAAAAACAGACGAGTAATAGTAAGAATCTGCTACCTTATGAAGGAGAGTTGTTGGATTGGACAAAGTATTGGTTGGAGACATTCATTCGTCCAAAAGTAAAAAGCAGCACATATGCTAGTTATAAAAATAAAATGAATGTCCATGTATTATCAAGAATTGGTTCTATCAAGCTCCAAAAACTAAAACAATCAGATCTTGATTCATTACTTAAAGAAATGGATAAAACGTTAAAAGCAAGTTCGATTCGCTCGATATTTTCTGTATTGAAAAATTGTTTGAGTAAGGCAGTAACAATAAATTTGTTGACGGAGAACCCATGTATGGGAGTAGAACTTCCCAAAACAAGAAAAAGTGCAGTGCAAGCGTTATCTATTAAGGATCAAGACAAATTAGTTAAAGAAATTAATACAGATCAGAAGTTTTTTGCAATTATACTTGCTTTACAAACTGGACTTCGAATTGGAGAAATTTGTGGTTTAAAATGGGAAGATATTGATTTTGAGAATAGTACACTAGGGGTGAATAGAACGGTACTTCGTATTCAGTCTGAAGATAAGTCTGGAAGAAAGACAGAGATTGTTGAAGTTACACCTAAGAGTAATAATTCCCAACGTAAAATCCCAATCACGAAAACATTAAAGGAAAAGTTACTAGAGCTTCAAAAAGTATCGACAAGTGAGTATGTTATTTCAAACAAACACAAAGCTTTAGAACCTCGTACGATAGCATATCGTTTCCAAATAATCCGCAAAAAAATTGGATTAGAAAAATTTTCTTTTCACTCTTTAAGGCATACTTTCGCTACTCGCTGTTTAGAAGCAGGGGGAAACATTGCAACAATCAGTTCATTGTTAGGTCATTCATCAACAAAGATGACATTAGATTGTTATACCAATTCTTTTTTTGCGGAGGAACGTCAATTAGTTGAAAAGCTTGAATTTGTTTAGGATGAAATCAAGTAACCTTTTTTTGATAAGGTGAACTGAGAGGCCGAGACAAAAGGATCTAGCTCCGAGAACCAAATAGGTACTATGCAATATCAATTTGTACCTCATTTTGTTTTATCGCAATAAGAAGAAACAAGGTGTCTGAAAGACACCTTGTCAGACTGTAGACAAACGCCTAAATTTGGAGTGTTGTTTACAGTTTTTTTGTTTTATACTAATTGTATAAACTATTTTGGGAGTGATTCTAATGATGAAAAAACAATCTGTTGAAGGTAGAAATCAATTTGCTATGTTAACGCTTGATGATCTTGTACCGAAAGATCACCTAGTTCGAAAAATTGATGCCGCGATTCAATTTGATTTTATTTATCCCATTGTAGAATCTACCTATTCGACCTTAGGTCGCCCTAGTATTGACCCGGTGATCTTAATTAAATTAGTTTTTATCCAATATTTATTTGGTATTCGTTCGATGAGACAGACAATTAAAGAAGTCGAAACAAATGTTGCTTATCGTTGGTTTTTAGGCTTTTCTTTTAACGAAAAAGTCCCTCATTTCTCCACATTCGGTAAAAATTATGTCCGAAGATTCAGAGAAACCACTTTGTTTGAAGACATTTTCTCTCATATTCTAGAACAAGCTGTAAAAGCTGGTTTTGTTACGGAAGACAACCTTTATATTGATTCTACTCATATCAAAGCAAATGCCAATAAACATAAATTCACGAAAGAAATGACCTACAGTCAAGCAAAAGCCTATCAAGATGAATTAGAAGATGAAATAAATAAAGAACGTATTGCGACGGGAAAACGCCCTTTTACATGGGACACAGAAAGTGAGTTGAGTCTTCGAAAAATAAGTTATTCAGACCCAGAAAGTGGTTACTATGTTAAAAGCGAACGAGAAAAACAATTTGCTTATTCTGCACACACTTCTTGCGATGACAATGGATTTGTCTTATCTACGCTAGTCACACCAGGAAATGTACATGATAGTCAAGTCGCAATTACTCTGGTTAAACAGTCAAAAAGAGCTTTTCCAAATATAAAACGTGTTGTCGCTGATGCGGGATATAAAAATCCGAAATTTGTTCATTTTCTGACACACTTGAACCTTTATCCAGTTCTTCCCTATACTGCACCTCATGGTGTGAAAGGGATGTTTCGTAAAAATGACTTTGTCTATGATGACTATTTTGATTGTTATTTATGCCCTAATAATCAACCGTTGCTATTTTCAACAATTACTCGTGAGGGCTATAGGACATATAAATCAAATCCAAAATTCTGTATGAGCTGCCCGTTACTTAAAACTTGTACATTGAGCGCAACACATCAAAAAGTTGTGACTCGACATATTTGGGCTGATCTGATGGACGAACTTGAGCACCAGCGCCATACAGCGTTGAATAAAGAAATCTACAAAAAGAGAAAACAAACCATTGAACGAATATTTGCAGATGCAAAAGAGAAGCATGGGATGCGTTGGACGAACTATCGAGGGATTGAAAAAGTCGCCACGCATACGATGCTTACGTTTGCTACCATGAATTTAAAGAAACTGGCTACATGGCTATGGAAAGAAGAAAAGCCTATAGCTTTTCGTTTCAAAATTAAGTATAGGATAGCCAAAAGGAGCTGGTTTAATTACCAACTCCTTTTTGTCTACAGTCTGACAAGGTGTCTGAAAGACACCTTGTATTGTATATTATCGAAGCACTTCGTTCTTCGTGATTTAAAACAATGTGATCGAAGTGTAACGTAGTAGTAGCTTTTTTAGTGAGGATAAATTTAACGGGAAGAGGAATAAATTTCATGTAGTAACTGATCAAGATCAAAGATGTCTTTTTTTTCGTTATAGTTGGTTAGAAAGAAAAAATATTTTCCTCTCTTTTTTAGGTACGAACAATCTACATTACTAATGACTAAGTCATAAAGTTGGTTGGAAGCAAAAGGACCTGCCTTGGCAAAAGTAGTTAACTCAATGTATTTGATCCACCAGTCCATAAATCTATTTTTGTATAATAGATCACCTTCAAGAAATACCCCAACAGAAATTTTAGTTTTGATACATTCTTCATAAAAATTTATCGCATGAGCATATTTTGAAATTAGAACAATGTCATGTGTGTCATCTACAAAAAGTGTGGAGTATTTTTCTTTTAAGTAATCAATAAAATAATGAATTATTTCGGAGTGTTCAGACTCTTCCCAGTCTGTATACTTTCGTTCCCAATAATAATCAATATGTCCTTTGAATATCAAATGATGGTAGCCAATAGTGTTTAGATAATAATGAAGGGTTGAACTGTGAGTGTTTTTTAAACAAGTGTTGGGATAGTATTTGTTCATTAGATTCAAAAATTCTTTGTTTAACGTAAGAACAAAAAAATCACTATACCTTTCAATCAAATCAAGTTCTTTTAAACAATAAGAATTAGCAGGAATGATTTCTTCACCAAGCATGAAGAGAAGCAATAGGATGGTTTCGTTAGGAAGCATTTTAAAAGAATAATAAACTAAAAACGATTCAAGTGTTTTATTGACTTTTTTGAATAAATGAGAATTTTTAAGTGCATTTATAAATCTTTTTTGACTGCTGATATCTGATTTATTACTGAAAAAAGGTTCCTGATTACTATAATCTGATATATTTTTTTGGGCATTTCTTCTTTTTAGCAAACTAAAATAGACGACTAGCTTTTTTCGGGAAAAAAAAGATAATGGACTATCTAAAATTTGTTGAATCGTATTGATTGTTTCATAAATTCTAGGATCGATGTTTGGGACCTTTAATTGGTGTTTAGGGTCTGTGACCATGTAAAGTGATACATAAAAAAAGCGAATTTGTAACTCAGATCCTAGAAGAGAACCATTTTGGATAGTCAAATCAAACTCTTTCAACAAGCTGTTCAATTCGTTGATTTTTCTGAAGTAGGTTGAATGACTAATTCCAATTTTTTCACATACACGAGTCACATCAATCGTTCCACAACGCAATAATTCTTCTAAAATTTTATATTTTGGTGAATAAATGATTAATTCATTATACAAAGTATGAAGAGAATACTCTGGTGTTGTTTGGAAAGTGATTGTTTGCTTATTTACTTCAATAGAAAAGCGCTTATTTGATTTTTTGGCTGAAGTCATCAATCCATCAATTACTTTTAATAAAAAGTAATCTCCGATGTTTAAATGACGTAAAAGGTCTTTTTTTGTTGCAGTACCTCCAACGTTACTCAAATGTATTAATAAGTCAATTTGATAAACTTCCAATTTTTCTAGTAAGTCAAATTTTCTCATATGTAAAACTCCTTTAAATATCAGTATAGGGAATAGCAACTGAAGGGATAAGATCAGCTGAGACTCTTGTAGTGATATTTTCATTATTATCCAACATAAATACAGCAAATACAATCTCATTTAAATGGATTTATTTTTCATTTTTTTTTTGAGAATTAACCTTATTTCCTCTTTGTGTTTTCTTATTGAATATATAAAAAAAGCGGATCAACAAAATAGTTTTGCTTGATTGTCAAAAAAATGGTATTGTATCTTTGTATGTTTATTGACTATTTTTTAGAAGGGATATGTCTGTTATGTATGATCTTGGTGATATTGTAGAAATGAAAAAGCCCCATGCTTGTCAGGCAAATCGTTGGGAAATTATCCGAATGGGTGCTGATATTAAAATAAAATGTACGAACTGCGGTCATATCGTGATGATGACACGCCGTGATTTTGAAAAGAAGATGAAAAAAATTTTGGAAAAAACTGATAAAGGATAGTGAATGATCAATGGCATTAACAGCTGGAATCGTAGGTTTACCTAACGTAGGAAAATCTACCCTTTTTAACGCAATTACAAAAGCAGGCGCAGAGGCTGCGAATTATCCGTTTGCAACAATTGACCCAAATGTGGGAATGGTTGAAGTACCAGATGAACGCTTGCAGCGTTTAACAGAGCTAGTGAAACCTAAAAAAACAGTGCCAACTACTTTTGAGTTTACCGATATTGCTGGGATTGTTAAAGGTGCAAGTAAAGGTGAAGGATTGGGCAATCAATTTTTAAGTCATATTCGTCAAGTAGATGCAATTTGTCATGTAGTACGTTGTTTTGATGACGATAATATTACCCATGTTGAAGGACGTGTAGATCCGTTAGCAGATATTGATACGATCAATTTGGAATTAGTATTAGCTGATTTGGATTCTATTACAAAACGCTATACACGTGTAGCTAAAATCGCTAAGACAAAAGATAAAGATGCAGTCGCCGAATTAGCAGTATTAGATAAGCTTAAACCAGTTTTAGAAGAGGGATTATCTGCTAGAACGATCGAATTTACAGAAGACGAGCAAAAAATCGTTAAAAGTTTATTCTTATTAACAGCAAAACCAATTTTATACGTAGCAAATGTATCAGAAGATGAAGTAGCGGATTCAGATAATAACCCTTATGTTCAACAAGTACGGACTTTTGCTGCAAATGAACAAGCAGAAGTAATCGTTGTTTGTGCCCGCGCAGAAGAAGAAATCGCTGAGTTAGATGATGAAGATAAAGCTGAGTTTTTAGAAGCGCTAGGTATTGAAGAATCAGGTTTAGACCAATTGATCCGTGCAGCCTATGATTTATTAGGGTTAGCGACATACTTTACAGCTGGTGAACAAGAAGTTCGTGCATGGACGTTCCGTAAAGGGATCAAAGCCCCTCAAGCAGCTGGGATCATTCATACTGACTTTGAACGTGGATTTATTCGCGCAGAGACGGTTTCATTTGATGATTTGAATACGTATGGCAATATGCAAGCAGCCAAAGAAGCGGGTAAAGTTCGCTTAGAAGGAAAAGAATATGTTGTACAAGATGGCGATGTTATGCTTTTCCGTTTCAATGTATAGGAAAAATATTGCTAAAAACTGTTTTTCTCCCTAAAAAATGTGTTAGAATACTTTTTAGGTAAAGACTGCCCCGTTGGCCACGGGCGAGGAGGACGCAAAAAAATGGAATCAGAAGCACTTCGAGATATTGTTTCAGAAAATCGTGAACTTGAACAAAAATTGACAAAGAGAAATGAACAATACATCTTTGACTTAAAAAAATCATTAGTTGCTGCTAATCTTTCAGAAGAAGCACAAACACTTGCTTTACATGAAATTCTACCTCATTTAGTAGAAGGACAAAAAAGCGGGAAAACAGCGCGTCAGCTTTTCGGAACAGTGGCTGAACGTACGGAGTCTATTTTAAATAAACCAGAAGAGCTTCCAGAATCGACACCAATGTTGATGTGGCTAGATAATACATTGCTATTGTTTGGTGTAATGACGATTATGTTTTCAGTTATGATGATGTGGTCTAAAGGAAAATCACAACCATTGGGATTGTTAACATTAGTGTTAGCGTCGATGGCTGGTGGGTATGTGTTTTATCTAATGTATAAATACGTATACCAATATGATCGACCTGGTGTGGATAAATCAAAACGGCCTGGCTGGTTTAAAACAGGGTTAATCTTAGTTGGAGCGATGCTTTTATGGTTGGTTGTTTTTGCAGGTTCTGCAATGCTGCCAGTCGTTATCAATCCTGTGTTGGATCCAATTATTGTTATCATTATTGGTGGGATTGCCTTAGGTACACGTTACTTATTAAAGAAAAAATACAATATGCGTAGTAGTTTGGCGCGTTAAAAATGAAAGTAGAAGAGTGTTAGACAAAGCTAATGATAGTTTTGTTTAGCACTCTTTTTTGTTGTAGCTTCAAAGGGTTCATGTTTGAAAGAAAAGCTTTAGCACGCTACCATAGAGTTTAAGAATGAAATTTACAATGTATTTTCAGTATAAGGAGGTGGATCAATGAAAAAATGGATCAAACAATATAATCAGGTATTGATTTTTCTAAGTTTTTTTCTATTAAGTGTCTTATCTTTATATATTGTTTATCTTCAAAATGGTCATATAATGATTGGTGACGATTATCATTTTCATCAAAATAGGATCGAAGGTTTGGCAATGTCATTGCAACACGGTATATTGCTGCCAAAAGTGAGTTACTTTTTTATTGGGGGATATGGATATGCATCGAGTTTGTTTTATCCAGATTTTTATCTCTATTTCCCGGCACTTTTACGTGTTTTTGGTTTTTCACTCGCTACTAGTTTTGTTCTCTTTGCTATTGGGATAAACTTGTCTACTTTTGCTTTAACATATGTGTCTGGCAGGTACATGGGATTAACGAAAATAAAAAGTTACTTGTTTTCTTTATTATACACGTTATCGATTTATCGATTGCAAGATTTTTTTAATCGGCAGGCGATAGGAGAGCTGTTGGCAATGGGCTTTTTTCCATTAGTTCTAGCAAGCTTATATTTATTGAAAAATGGGAAAGAGAAGAAATGGTTCTTGTTAACAGTAGCTATGACAGGAATTGGTTTAGCTCATTTTATTTCATTGGAAATCGTTAGTATTTTTGTAGGGCTATATATTCTTTTAAATCTGAAGTACTTTTTAAAAAAAGAGGTCATTATTGCGATAATAAAGGCTGCAGGAGTTACTATTTTACTGTTAGCTTTCTATCTAGTACCCGTTTTTGAACAGATGAGTCATGTTACGTTTCAAGTAACGTCCAGTCCATTGACGTTGATTTCAGACAGAAGCTACTCAGTGGGGGAATTAGTGAGTAATAGCTTTGAAAATAGCGTATTCCATGCTTCTTCGGCGAATATAGGTGTCATTCTCTTATTTGGTTTGGTGATCTACGCAGCAATGCTTTTTAAGCGAAATTTGCCCAATCGTGAAGTGGTTATTCTTGCATTGCTATTTATGTTTGTTACGACGAATCTTTTTCCTTGGCAGTTCTTTGACAATACGCCGTTGAATACGATTCAGTTTCCTTGGCGCTTTCTATCGATCGTGACTCTGTTGTTAGCATTTCTTATTGCAAATGATGATATCGGATTATTTAAAAAATTTCCAAGTAGTCAGATAATCTTAATTATGGTTATTTTCCTTGGTGTTGGATTGTATGAAAAAGAAAGTATTGAAACTGAAGGAAAGCGTATCTTATCGCACCACTCATACGATCAAACCAATAGCTATTATATCGGTGCTGGACACGAATATTTACCAAAAGAAGTTGATTATTCTAGTATTAAAAAGAATAAAAAGCGAAAAGTCGTTTATGATGATTCTAAAATAGAAATAACAAACGTTAAAATGAACTTTGATTCAGTGGCTTTTGACTATCGCACAAATGATACAAAGAAAACAACTGTTACTGTCCCATTTATCTATTATTATGGTTATCAAGCTAAAATAGTAAGAGACGGCAACGAAAAAATAATTCCAGCATCATTAAATAAACAAAACGGATTAGTCGATATTCAGTTATCTAAAAAAGGTAGTGTTACTATTTCTTACGATACAACTTGGGCTCAAAAAATTTCTTTAAGTATTTCTGTGTTGACTCTTTTAGTTTGCATAATATGGAAAATTGCGACGATGTGTTCTATTGAGTTGAAAACAAAGAAATAACTATAGTTATCCTTTTATTTCGATAATAAAAAAATGAGAAAACGTTCATGTTCCGAGTGATACAAAGAAAATATCTGTAAACAGGAAAATTCGGTTGACTTACCTTTTATTATCTGTTATTTTCTTATATAAAATTAAATAGAGGAGTGGTCTAGAAAATGTCTAACTGGGAAACAAAATTCGCAAAAAAAGGTCTTACATTTGATGATGTTTTATTGATTCCAGCAGAAAGTCACGTGTTGCCAAATGAAGTGGATATGGGTGTGCAATTAGCAAAAAATATTAAGTTGAATATTCCTCTGATCAGCGCAAGTATGGATACAGTAACGGATAGTAAAATGGCCATTTCAATGGCTCGTCAAGGCGGCTTAGGTGTTATTCATAAAAATATGAGCATCGCTCAACAGGCAGATGAGGTTCGTAAAGTAAAACGGTCTGAAAGTGGTGTGATTATTGATCCATTTTTCCTGACACCAACAAACTTAGTAGCGGATGCTGAAAATTTAATGAGTAAATATCGTATCAGTGGCGTTCCAATCGTAGAAACGATGGACAACCGTAAATTAGTTGGCATCATCACAAATCGTGATATGCGATTTGTAACAGATTATCAAATGAAGATCGACGAAGTCATGACGAAAGACAATTTAGTGACAGCCCCAGTTGGTACTTCTCTAAAAGACGCAGAAAAGATTTTACAAAAGCACAAAATTGAAAAATTACCGATCGTTGATGAAAACAATCGTTTAAGTGGTTTGATCACGATCAAAGATATTGAAAAAGTAATTGAATTTCCAAATGCAGCGAAAGATGAACATGGCCGTTTACTAGCAGCAGCGGCAGTCGGTGTTACTAGTGATACATTTGAACGTGCGGAAGCGTTATTAGAGGCAGGAGTAGATGCGATCATTATCGATACAGCTCATGGCCACAGTGCAGGTGTGATTCGTAAAATCAAAGAAATTCGTGATACATTCCCAGATGCTACGTTGATTGCTGGAAATATTGCAACAGCCGAAGGTGCTAAAGCTCTTTATGATGTGGGCGTTGATGTTGTGAAAGTGGGAATCGGACCTGGTTCTATTTGTACGACTCGTGTGGTTGCCGGTGTTGGTGTTCCTCAGTTAACAGCTATCTATGATGCGGCATCTGTTGCTCGTAAATATGGAAAAGCAATTATTGCTGATGGCGGGATTAAATATTCAGGAGATATCGTGAAAGCTTTAGCAGCTGGTGGACATGCTGTTATGTTAGGAAGTATGTTAGCTGGGACAGATGAATCTCCTGGTGAATTTGAAATTTATCAAGGTCGTCGCTTTAAAACGTATCGTGGAATGGGTTCATTGGGGGCAATGGAAAAAGGCTCAAGTGATCGTTATTTCCAAGGCGGCGTTAATGAAGCCAATAAATTAGTTCCGGAAGGTATTGAAGGGCGCGTCGCTTATAAAGGTAGCGTATCAGATATTGTTTTCCAAATGATCGGTGGTTTAAAATCAGGTATGGGATACGTTGGTGCGGCAAACCTAAAACAATTGCGTGAAGAAGCACAATTTATTCAAATGAGTGGTAACGGATTGAAAGAATCTCATCCTCATGATGTGCAAATTACAAAAGAAGCACCTAATTATTCTGTAGAACAATAACTAAAAAACTTCCGATGTCGCTTATGACATCGGAAGTTTTTTGCTTATTGGACAGGGCGTTCATCTTTAGAACCATAATACATATGGAGTGGCTTGGCTTTTCTCCCTAATAATTCTTTAGAAGGTAAGATTTCATAGCCATCGCTACGTAAATGATCGATTACAGTTGAAACAGAATCAACTGTTTCTGGATGAATATCATGCATCAATACGATTGTGTCATTATAGGCAGTATCATCTATACGCTTGATGATTGCTTGGGCGTTGTGACTTTGCCAATCTTGAGAGTCTACAGACCATTGAATGATTGGTTTCCCAATGATTGCAGCGACATCCTTGTTTACAGCACCATAAGGAGGTCTAAAGTCAGTTGGAATCTTACCGATCGCATGATAAATAGCTTTGTCTGTGTTTTGAACTTCATCTTTTACTCTTTGAGCATCGACTCCAGTTAGTTGTGGATGTGAATAAGAATGACTAGCTACTTCATGGCCTTCTTCGGCTACTCGTTTTACAAGCGCTTCATACTTTACAACATTTTGTCCTAACATAAAGAAGGTGGCTTTGACCCCTTTTTCTTTTAGAATATCTAGAAGTCGAGGTGTTGTTTCAGGATTTGGACCATCATCAAAAGTCAATGAAATATACTTCTTGTTTGGATCTAAAGGTTCCGGTAGGGCATCTTTGATGGAAGAAAAATCGACAAATTCTGGATTCACATAACCAGCAATATCTTTATAAGACAATGTGATTTCATTCTTACCAGTTGAGTTATCAGGCAGGCCCAATTTGATTTTATCAGGATAATAGGTAAAGGCAGTTTTATCTAGTGAAAGATTGGGCAGATTAAGTACATCGTCAATGATAGTATTGCCATCAGAATTCTCATCAAGTAATTGCTGTTGAACAACTTGCTGGACAGCTAGCATATTTGCTTCATTCGAGAAAATATCTTGGAGTGTCAATGGCTGTTTTGTTTTTTGATTGACAAATACTGTGTTTTTACCCAGTTCAGTCTTTTCAGACCAATCACCTTTTTCTTGTTCCCAGGTATAAGTGTCAATAGCTGGGAGGTAACCAACCACCTGATCACTGATTTTGTTTATCTTTATATGCCCAACAATTTTTATAGGAACCTCTTTGGCGCTATTTTTTTTAGAAGTTTCTATTATGGTAGTTAATTCAGTTTTTATTGCTTGGAATTGAGGGACAACGTCTGTGGCAACAGGTTCATAGATTAGCGTCTGGACATTTCCATCTGTTTTTTCTACTTCAGAACTTTCAAGATCCTCTAGTTTTTGAGATTTTCGAATTTTTTCTAAAAGCGTTACTTCTTTTTGCTTATACTGGCGTTCATCTTCAACTTCATTTAGTTTATCTTGCTTATGCTGCATGGCATAGGTTGCATAAACACCACCGCAGATGAAAATAAGTGAAATACTCAATATAGATACAAAAGCGATCTTTTTTGAAAAAATGTGATTATTTCTTTCACGTCGGCTATTTCTAGTTCCTCGTGGGTGATTTTTTCTGTCCATAACGTTTGATCCCTCTAATTTATAAATTTGACTGCGTGCAGTAATTCAAATGTATCATGCTTGATTTATTCTTTCAACAAACATAATGGCAAATTAGCGATTCTTTTTATTTATTTAATTAATTTCAAATTACCCATGTAAGGAACTAAAACTTCTGGAATAGTTACTGAGCCATCTTCGTTTTGATAATTTTCTAAAATGGCAGCGACTGTCCGTCCGACAGCTAGACCAGATCCATTTAAAGTGTGGGCGTATTGAACTTTGTCATTTTCATCACGGTAACGAATCATAGCGCGTCGTGCTTGGAAATCTTCACAGTTTGAACAAGAACTAATTTCACGGTAGGCATTTTGTGCCGGGATCCAGACTTCTAAGTCATATGTTTTCGCAGCTGAGAAGCCCATATCGCCTGTAGCTAGTGACATGACACGATAAGGAAGGTTCAATTTTTGTAGAATATCTTCAGCATTAGCAGTCATTTTTTCTAACTCTTCATAAGAATTTTCTGCATCACTGAATTTCACCATTTCTACTTTATTGAATTGATGCAGGCGAATCAAGCCTCGTGTATCACGACCAGCACTTCCAGCTTCAGAACGGAAAGATGGGCTAAGAGCTGTAAAGTAAATCGGTAAATCTTTGCCATCTAAAATTTCATTATTATAGTAATTTGTCAAAGGTACTTCAGCAGTAGGAATCAAGGTCATATCCGTTCCTTCTAGCTGAAAAACGTCTTCTTTGAATTTAGGGAATTGACCAGTACCAAACATAGAGTTGCTATTTACGATATATGGTGTCATCATTTCAGTGTACCCGTGGTCATAAACATGCATATCCAACATGAAATTGTATAGCGCACGTTCTAATCTAGCACCGAGTCCTTTATAATAAACAAACCGACTTCCTGAAACTTTTGCTCCGCGTTCAAAATCAAGAATATCTAGATTTTCAGCTACATCCCAGTGTGGTTTCGGTTCAAAAGCAAAACTTCTAGGTTCACTCCAACGGCGTACTTCAACATTGTCTTCTTCATCAGCTCCTACAGGGACTGAGCTGTGAGGTAAATTTGGTAAGGTTGTAGAAATTTCTTGAAGTTTAGCATCGATCTCTTCGATTTCAGTATCAAGAGCTTTGATATTCCCGCCGACTTCTTTCATCTCAGCAATTTTTGCAGTGCCATCTTCTTTATTTCTTTTTAATTGCGCGATTTCAGCAGAAACATCGTTACGATATTTTTTCAGTTCTTCAGATTTAACTAATAAGTTACGTCGGCTTTCATCTAAACGTAAGAACTCTACTAATACTTCTTCCTTTACACCACGTGTTTTTAATTTTGCTTGGACTTCATTGAAATTTTGACGAATCATTTTTACATCTAACATAATTACTCCTCCTTAATATAAAAGCGTAGCAGGCTCTTCCAACTCCGACTGGAAAATAGGAAAAATCGATTGTGGTGCTTTTTACCACAAGCTATTTTTATCTTTTTCCTAAGGAGTTAGCCCGCGTAGCTAGATAACCTTGTAGTAAAATAAAAAGTCACTTCATCCCCAGAAAAATATTCTTGGGACGAAATGACTTGAATTTCGCGGTACCACCCAAGTTCAGCTAAATGCTGCCCTTGTATTGCAGATAACGGCTGCAACCGGTCTGACTTATCTCGCCAAACGCATGTAACAGAGACGGACTTCTTTATAGTAGAATATTTGCTCTCACCACCGCAAACTCTCTTTGATTCAAGGCTATAAATACTTTTTCTCTTTGCTTGTCATTAGGATACAAAACTTTTGTTTGGATGTCAACCGTCGTAAATCAATTTCTTTTTAAAGGTAAGTGAATAATAAAAGATGTCCAACGATTATCAGAAGTTGCGTAGATGTATCCACCATGTAAAGCTATGATACTTTGTGCAATAGCTAAACCAAGCCCTGTTCCGCCTGTTTCTTGTGAGCGAGATTCTTCTACACGATAAAAACGGTCAAACAATTGATCTAAAGATTTCTTAGGAATCGGTGGACCATCATTTCTAACAGCAATGACAGCTTCTGTGCCGACTTTCTCTACATCGATCACGATGTTTTCCCCGCCTTTTCCATATTTAAGGGCATTAGATAAAAGATTGTTGAAGACGCGGACTAACTTTTCCGTATCGCCATCCATTTTTATTGACGCTGGATTAGCATTAACTTGAATTGTCATCCCGTTCTTATCCGCTTCGAGCTCGAAATCAGCTGCAAGTTGTTCAATCAATTGTGCCATATCAAAACTGATTGAATTAATAGGAACGGAAGGTTGTCGAACTTTTGTATACTCAAAGAGATCATCAACGAGTAGTTTCATCTGTTTGGCTTTCACATAAGCTGTATGTGTATATTTTAGCAGATCCTCTTCACTATGAAATTGTCGATCCTCAATCAAACCTAAATACCCTATAATAGAAGTTAAAGGTGTTCGGATATCATGACTTACGTTTGTAATCAGTTCATCTTTTGATTTTTCTATCTTACGTTCATCTTCAATTGCTGCAACAGTACTGTCAACTAAACCATTGATACTAGTAACTACTTTTGCTAAATCACCACTTAACTCAAACGGAATACGATGATCATAATTACCATCAGCTATATAATGCAGCTCACTGATAATATGTCGTAATTGCATTTGACGATACCGACGAATCAAACGCCAGTAAAGAACACCAACATCAACTACAAAGAATATTGGGATAACAAATTTGCTCAAACTCCAAAATAAATCTGTATTCAGTTCTGTAGCAAAAGCGCCTTTTGTTGCCCAAATGATTCCTTGTAATGTTTGGTTACCACTCAAGATGACCGTAATTGAGACATTTAATAGAAGCAACAGGATAATCGTGACAATTCCTTCAGCAAGTAATTCGCTAATTTCCTTTGAAGTTAAGGTGATTCGTTTTTGTTTTTCAATTTTCTTTTGTCTAACGAGCATCGATCTTATATCCAACTCCCCAAACTGTTTGAATGACTTTTTCTCCACCAGTTGCTTCTTCTATCTTATCTCTCAGGTGACTGACGTGAACCATAACTGTTTTAGCAGAAACGATACTTTCTTGCTGCCATACGCGTTCAAATATTTCATCAGCACTAAAAACGCGATTTGGATGACTAGCCAATAGATATAAAATCCCAAACTCTAAAGCGGTCAATTGAATTTCTTTTCCATCGACAGTTTTTACTTCGTGAGAATCTTTGTTGATGATCAATGAGCCAGTTTCAAGTACATCTGGTTCATCTGATTTAAGCTGCATTTGACTACGTCTTAAGATAGACTTAACGCGAGCCATAACTTCTAGTGGATTAAATGGTTTTGTAACATAATCATCTGCTCCAGCTACAAGACCTTTGATTTTATCCATGTCAGTTGTTTTAGCAGTCAACATAATAATTGGGATTTGAGATTCTTTTCGCAGCTCTTTTACGACTTGCATACCATCCATAACTGGCATCATGATATCTAAAATAAGTAAATCAATATCTGATATCGTTCGAATCTTAGACAAGGCTTCTTTCCCATCATATGCTTTGACCACTTCATAACCTTCATTGTGAATATAAATACTCAGCAGTTCCACAATTTCTTTATCATCATCTGCAACTAAAATTTTCATATCATTCATTTCCTCCATATATATAGTAGAATTCTTCTCCTACATTCTAACAAAAAAACAGAAAAAAGGACAAAAACAAAGAGAAGTTACGGTAAATTTAGAATATGTTACCAAAAATTAAGAAACTGGCTAAAAAAGATCGTATTTAGGGTCAAAAACGAACAATAAAGAACAAAAGTAATAAAACAATCGGTAACGAAAAAAAGTTTGAAAAAAGTGCAAATTTTAGTTGACCTAAGCGTATAATCTTGGTATATTATATCTTGTCGCAAGGCACTGATGAAACACGCCGAACGATAGGAATAATATAACAATCCAAGTTTGAAAAAAACTTTGGAAATCAGGTGAAAAACTTGTTGACAAACAATGATTAACCTGATAAACTAGTGAAGTTGTCGCGAGAAACACAGACAGCTTAACGAAAAATAGAATAACATTTCAGGTTTTAAAAAAACTTGAAAAATCAGGAAAAAAGTTGTTGACAAATAACAAACAACCTGATAAACTAATGAAGTTGTCGCGAAACATTCGATAACATCAAGCAGAAAAAACTTTGAAACTTTTTTTAAAAAAAGTGTTGACATCAAATCGAAGATTTGATATGATATAAAAGTTGCTGCGAGGTAACATAGTAGACCTTTGAAAACTGAACAAAGTAAGACGAACCAAATGTGTAGGTTGTTTTTACAACGGTAAAAACAAACAACAATTTTTAACAAAGCGAAGCAATATGCTAGCAAACAAATGAGCTTAACAATCTTTCAGATTGTGTTCAACTTTTATTATGAGAGTTTGATCCTGGCTCAGGACGAACGCTGGCGGCGTGCCTAATACATGCAAGTCGAACGCTTCTTTTCTACCGAGTGCTTGCACTCATTTGAAAAGAGGAGTGGCGGACGGGTGAGTAACACGTGGGTAACCTACCCATCAGAGGGGGATAACACTTGGAAACAGGTGCTAATACCGCATAACAGTCGACACCACATGGTGTTGATTTGAAAGACGCTTTCGGGTGTCACTGATGGATGGACCCGCGGTGCATTAGCTAGTTGGTGAGGTAACGGCTCACCAAGGCCATGATGCATAGCCGACCTGAGAGGGTGATCGGCCACACTGGGACTGAGACACGGCCCAGACTCCTACGGGAGGCAGCAGTAGGGAATCTTCGGCAATGGACGAAAGTCTGACCGAGCAACGCCGCGTGAGTGAAGAAGGTTTTCGGATCGTAAAACTCTGTTGTTAGAGAAGAACAAGTAGGAGAGTAACTGCTCTTACCTTGACGGTATCTAACCAGAAAGCCACGGCTAACTACGTGCCAGCAGCCGCGGTAATACGTAGGTGGCAAGCGTTGTCCGGATTTATTGGGCGTAAAGCGAGCGCAGGCGGTTTCTTAAGTCTGATGTGAAAGCCCCCGGCTCAACCGGGGAGGGTCATTGGAAACTGGGAGACTTGAGTGCAGAAGAGGAGAGTGGAATTCCATGTGTAGCGGTGAAATGCGTAGATATATGGAGGAACACCAGTGGCGAAGGCGACTCTCTGGTCTGTAACTGACGCTGAGGCTCGAAAGCGTGGGGAGCAAACAGGATTAGATACCCTGGTAGTCCACGCCGTAAACGATGAGTGCTAAGTGTTGGAGGGTTTCCGCCCTTCAGTGCTGCAGCTAACGCATTAAGCACTCCGCCTGGGGAGTACGACCGCAAGGTTGAAACTCAAAGGAATTGACGGGGGCCCGCACAAGCGGTGGAGCATGTGGTTTAATTCGAAGCAACGCGAAGAACCTTACCAGGTCTTGACATCCTTTGACCACTCTAGAGATAGAGCTTTCCCTTCGGGGACAAAGTGACAGGTGGTGCATGGTTGTCGTCAGCTCGTGTCGTGAGATGTTGGGTTAAGTCCCGCAACGAGCGCAACCCTTATTGTTAGTTGCCATCATTCAGTTGGGCACTCTAGCGAGACTGCCGGTGACAAACCGGAGGAAGGTGGGGATGACGTCAAATCATCATGCCCCTTATGACCTGGGCTACACACGTGCTACAATGGGAAGTACAACGAGTCGCTAGGCCGCGAGGTCATGCAAATCTCTTAAAGCTTCTCTCAGTTCGGATTGTAGGCTGCAACTCGCCTACATGAAGCCGGAATCGCTAGTAATCGCGGATCAGCACGCCGCGGTGAATACGTTCCCGGGCCTTGTACACACCGCCCGTCACACCACGAAAGTTTGTAACACCCGAAGTCGGTGAGGTAACCCTTGTGGAGCCAGCCGCCTAAGGTGGGATAGATGATTGGGGTGAAGTCGTAACAAGGTAGCCGTATCGGAAGGTGCGGCTGGATCACCTCCTTTCTAAGGAATATTACGGAAACTTACACATTCGTCGACACTTTGTTCAGTTTTGAGAGGTTTACTCTTAAAAAAAAAGCGAATCGCTTGATTTTCTTTTTTATATGATTTCTCTCAAACGAATTGTTCATTGAAAACTGGATATTGAAGTAAAAAAGTAATCAAAACAAACCGAGAACACCGCGTTGAATGAGTTTTTTAATTAAAATAGTTCGAATGCTTATTTTATTGGTGACGCCTCTATCGCTAGAGAAACGAACCAAACAAACTGACCGTAAGGTCATAAGGTTAAGTGAATAAGGGCGCACGGTGGATGCCTTGGCATTAGGAGCCGATGAAGGACGGGACTAACACCGATATGCTTTGGGGAGCTGTAAGTGAGCTATGATCCAGAGATTTCCGAATGGGGAAACCCAACATCTTTTATAGGATGTTACTTGCCAGTGAATACATAGCTGGTTAGAGGTAGACGCAGAGAACTGAAACATCTTAGTACCTGCAGGAAGAGAAAGAAAATTCGATTCCCTGAGTAGCGGCGAGCGAAACGGGAAGAGCCCAAACCAACAAGCTTGCTTGTTGGGGTTGTAGGACTCCGTTGTGGTAGTCTGTCAAGATAGTCGAAGAATCTGGAAAGGTTCGCCAAAGTGGGTAATAGCCCCGTAGACGAAATGTTGGCAACACCTAGGAGGATCCTGAGTACGGCGGAACACGAGAAATTCCGTCGGAATCCGCGGGGACCATCCCGCAAGGCTAAATACTCCCTAATGACCGATAGTGAACCAGTACCGTGAGGGAAAGGTGAAAAGCACCCCGGAAGGGGAGTGAAATAGATCCTGAAACCGTGTGCCTACAACAAGTCAAAGCCCGTTAATGGGTAATGGCGTGCCTTTTGTAGAATGAACCGGCGAGTTACGATTGCATGCGAGGTTAAGGTGAAGAGCCGGAGCCGCAGCGAAAGCGAGTCTGAATAGGGCGAATGAGTATGTAGTCGTAGACCCGAAACCATGTGATCTACCCATGGCCAGGTTGAAGGTGTGGTAAAACGCACTGGAGGACCGAACCCACGTACGTTGAAAAGTGCGGGGATGAGCTGTGGGTAGCGGAGAAATTCCAAACGAACTTGGAGATAGCTGGTTCTCTCCGAAATAGCTTTAGGGCTAGCGTCGAAGTTAAGAATGATGGAGGTAGAGCACTGTTTGGACTAGGGGCCCATCTCGGGTTACCGAATTCAGATAAACTCCGAATGCCATTCATTCATATTCGGCAGTCAGACTGCGAGTGATAAGATCCGTAGTCGAAAGGGAAACAGCCCAGACCACCAGCTAAGGTCCCAAAATATATGTTAAGTGGAAAAGGATGTGGGGTTGCACAGACAACTAGGATGTTGGCTCAGAAGCAGCCACCATTTAAAGAGTGCGTAATAGCTCACTAGTCGAGTGACCCTGCGCCGAAAATGTACCGGGGCTAAACATATTACCGAAGCTGTGGATCACACCTCTGGTGTGATGGTAGGAGAGCGTTCTAAGGGCGTTGAAGGTCGATCGTGAGGACGGCTGGAGCGCTTAGAAGTGAGAATGCCGGTATGAGTAGCGAAAGACGGGTGAGAATCCCGTCCACCGTATGACTAAGGTTTCCTGGGGAAGGCTCGTCCGCCCAGGGTTAGTCGGGACCTAAGCCGAGGCCGATAGGCGTAGGCGATGGACAACAGGTTGATATTCCTGTACCAGTTGTTTTTGTTTGAGCAATGGAGGGACGCAGGAGGCTAAGGAATGCATGCGACTGGAAGTGCATGTCCAAGCAGTAAGTCTTGAGTAGAGTCAAATGCTTTACTCTATACGGACAAGCTGTGATGGGGAGGGAAATAATAGTACCGAAGTTCCTGATGTCACACTGTCAAGAAAAGCTTCTAGTGAGAAAACAACTGCCCGTACCGTAAACCGACACAGGTAGTCGAGGAGAGTATCCTAAGGTGAGCGAGCGAACTCTCGTTAAGGAACTCGGCAAAATGACCCCGTAACTTCGGGAGAAGGGGTGCTGACTTCGGTCAGCCGCAGTGAATAGGCCCAAGCGACTGTTTATCAAAAACACAGGTCTCTGCAAAATCGAAAGATGAAGTATAGGGGCTGACGCCTGCCCGGTGCTGGAAGGTTAAGAGGATGGGTTAGCTTCGGCGAAGCTCAGAATTGAAGCCCCAGTAAACGGCGGCCGTAACTATAACGGTCCTAAGGTAGCGAAATTCCTTGTCGGGTAAGTTCCGACCCGCACGAAAGGCGTAACGATTTGGGCACTGTCTCAACGAGAGACTCGGTGAAATTTTAGTACCTGTGAAGATGCAGGTTACCCGCGACAGGACGGAAAGACCCCATGGAGCTTTACTGTAGCTTGATATTGAGTGTTTGTACCACATGTACAGGATAGGTAGGAGCCGATGAACCCGGAACGCTAGTTTCGGTGGAGGCGCTGGTGGGATACTACCCTTGTGTTATGAACCCTCTAACCCGCACCACTTATCGTGGTGGGAGACAGTGTCAGGTGGGCAGTTTGACTGGGGCGGTCGCCTCCTAAAGAGTAACGGAGGCGCCCAAAGGTTCCCTCAGAATGGTTGGAAATCATTCGCAGAGTGTAAAGGCAGAAGGGAGCTTGACTGCGAGACTTACAAGTCGAGCAGGGACGAAAGTCGGGCTTAGTGATCCGGTGGTTCCGCATGGAAGGGCCATCGCTCAACGGATAAAAGCTACCCTGGGGATAACAGGCTTATCTCCCCCAAGAGTCCACATCGACGGGGAGGTTTGGCACCTCGATGTCGGCTCGTCGCATCCTGGGGCTGTAGTCGGTCCCAAGGGTTGGGCTGTTCGCCCATTAAAGCGGCACGCGAGCTGGGTTCAGAACGTCGTGAGACAGTTCGGTCCCTATCCGTCGCGGGCGTTGGAAATTTGAGAGGAGCTGTCCTTAGTACGAGAGGACCGGGATGGACTTACCGCTGGTGTACCAGTTGTTCTGCCAAGGGCATTGCTGGGTAGCTATGTAGGGAAGGGATAAACGCTGAAAGCATCTAAGTGTGAAGCCCACCTCAAGATGAGATTTCCCATTTCTTTAAGAAAGTAAGACCCCTGAGAGATGATCAGGTAGATAGGTTGGAAGTGGAAGTGCAGTGATGTACGGAGCGGACCAATACTAATCGGTCGAGGACTTAACCAAAGAAACGAAATAAAAAAGTTTTTCGGAATGTTTGATTACTACTTCAATCCAGTTTTGAGTGAATAATCACTCAACTTAATAGCAACAACACCCAGTGTGGTGGCGATAGCGAGAAGGATACACCTGTTCCCATGCCGAACACAGAAGTTAAGCTTCTTAGCGCCGATTGTAGTGAAGGGTTTCCCTTTGTGAGAGTAGGACGTCGCCACGCTAAAGTGTTGTCTTGGAGGTTTAGCTCAGCTGGGAGAGCACCTGCCTTACAAGCAGGGGGTCGGCGGTTCGATCCCGTCAACCTCCATTTTTTGAGCCGTTAGCTCAGTTGGTAGAGCATCTGACTTTTAATCAGAGGGTCGCAGGTTCGAGCCCTGCACGGCTCATAGAAATATTTTGCGGGTGTGGCGGAATTGGCAGACGCACTAGATTTAGGATCTAGCGCCTTACGGCGTGGGGGTTCAAGTCCCTTCACCCGCATTTTTAGTCTCGTTTTAATACTAGGCGATTATAACGCCGGCTTAGCTCAGTTGGTAGAGCATCTGATTTGTAATCAGAGGGTCGAGGGTTCAAATCCTTTAGCCGGCATCCAGACTGCGGAAATAGCTCAGTGGTAGAGCACCACCTTGCCAAGGTGGGGGTCGCGGGTTCGAACCCCGTTTTCCGCTTAGCTTGTTCTTTCGCCGGGGTGGCGGAACTGGCAGACGCACAGGACTTAAAATCCTGCGGTGAGTGATCACCGTACCGGTTCGATTCCGGTCCTCGGCATTGCTTTGAAACACTATGAATGGCAATTGTAAAATTGACAGAATAGATGTTAACAAGTACGAAGCAGATGGATACATCTGACTTTGATCCTTGTTTTAGCACCCATAGCTCAACTGGATAGAGTGCTTGACTACGAATCAAGAGGTTAGGGGTTCGACTCCCTTTGGGTGCATACTTTGAATGTTTGACTACGAATTAGAAGGTAGAGAAACTTAGTTCCTTTTAAGCGTTTAGTCTTTTTTTATTATTATAGCTACGGGAAGTAGCTCAGCTTGGTAGAGCACTTGGTTTGGGACCAAGGGGTCGCAGGTTCGAATCCTGTCTTCCCGATTTGATGAACAGAGTGGTCTTCTCTGTTCTTTTTTTGTTTACTTGTTTATCTTTTCTTATCAAATTAGGCATTCTCCTTTATTAAACACTTAAAGTTATGTATAATTAAGGTCAGTATTAGTCAAGGGAAAAGGATGAGTGTGATGAGTAATCAAAATACTTCAGATTTAATAGAAGCATATTTAAAAAAAATTCTTGAAGAAAGTAGTAAGATTGAGATTCGTAGAGCTGAAATGGCTCATTTATTCAATTGTGTTCCCTCCCAGATTAATTATGTGATCAATACGCGTTTTACGATCCAACGAGGTTATTCTGTCGAGAGTAAGCGTGGTGGCGGTGGTTATATTAGGATCGCCAAAGTCCAAATTTCTGATAGTGATCAATTATTAAAACAAATTGCCCAGTTTACGGGTAATGGACTTTCAGAAAAGGATGCACTGATTTTTATACAAAAGTTGTATGAAGAAGAAGTGATTACCAAAAGAGAAGGAAATCTGATGTTGTCTGTTCTTGGGAAACAGGTTTTAGGCAAAGCAGGATCAAATGAAGATTATTTACGTGCTCAATTGATGCATTCATTTTTAGAACGTTTGAGTTACGAGGAGGAATGATAGTATGGACGAATTATTTACAGAAAGTGCCAAGGCAGTACTAGCCATTGCACAAGAAGAAGCAAAGTATTTTAGGCATCAATCCGTGGGCTCAGAACATTTATTATTGGCTTTAGTTTTAGAGCCTAATGGCATTGCTGGAAAATCTTTGCGTCAGTTGAATGCTGATAAAAATGATATCCGTGAAGAAATTGAACACTTAACTGGCTATGGAACAGTTAAAGGTTATCCTAAAGGTGCTTATTTACCCTATTCTCCTCGCGCGAAACAAATCTTTGCGTACGCCGGAGATGAAGCGAAACGTTTAGGGGCACCAAATATTGGAACTGAACATATTTTACTAGGTTTATTAAGAGATGAAGATATATTAGCTTCACGTATTTTATTGAATTTAGGTTTAAGTTTATCCAAAATGCGTCAGTTATTAATGAAAAAAATAGGTATTACTGATCCGCAAATGAGCGGTAATGTAGGACGTCGCCGAAATAATCAAGCTCAAAAAGCAGCACCAAAAGGAACACCGACTTTAGACTCATTAGCACGTGATTTAACGAAATTAGCACGTGAAAATAATCTTGATCCTGTAGTTGGACGTTCACAAGAGGTTAGACGGTTGATTCAAATTCTAAGTCGTCGTACAAAGAATAATCCTGTTTTAGTCGGTGAGCCAGGTGTTGGTAAAACAGCAATTGCTGAAGGATTAGCACAAAAAATCGTGAATGGCGAAGTACCAGAAGATATGTTAGAAAAACGCTTGATGATGTTGGATATGGGAGCGTTAGTTGCTGGGACTAAGTATCGTGGTGAATTTGAAGATCGATTAAAAAAAGTCATTGATGAAATTTATCAAGATGGCGAAGTAATTTTATTTATCGATGAATTGCACACCTTGATCGGTGCAGGTGGTGCGGAAGGTGCTATTGATGCATCGAATATTTTAAAACCAGCCCTTGCAAGAGGGGAACTACAAACAATTGGAGCAACAACATTAGATGAATACCAAAAATATATAGAAAAAGATTCTGCTTTGGAACGCCGTTTTGCTCGTGTACAAGTCGACGAACCGACACCAGAAGAAGCAGAAGAGATTTTAAAAGGTTTGCGTTCACGATATGAAGAACATCATGGCGTAGAAATCACGGATGATGCGTTGCATGCGGCGGTTCAACTATCCGTACGTTACATTAATTCTCGTCAATTACCAGATAAAGCAATCGATTTGATGGATGAGTCTTCAGCTAAAGTTCGTTTAGACTTGGCAGATGAACCTTCGGAAATCAATAACTTACGTATGGAGATTGCTCGCTTAGTTCAAGAGAAAGAAGAAGCGATTCAGTCACAATCCTTTGAAAGTGCGGCAAGACTACGCCAAAAAGAAAAAAAACTGGCTCGTAAATTAGAAAACATTTTATTATTAGAGCAAAAAGAGGCTTCTGGGTATGCAAATCGCGTTACAGAGCAAGATGTTGCTAATGTTGTGTCACAATGGACGGGTGTGCCGTTGCAACAGCTGGAGAAAAAAGAAAGTGAACGTTTACTTGAACTAGAAAGTATCCTACATCATCGAGTAGTTGGTCAAGATGAAGCGGTCCAAGCTGTATCACGCGCTATTCGTAGAGCCCGTAGTGGGTTGAAAGACCCAAATAGACCAATCGGTTCATTTATGTTCTTAGGTCCAACAGGTGTCGGTAAAACAGAACTGGCAAAAACCTTAGCTGAAACAATGTTCGGTAGTGAAGATGCTCTGGTTCGTGTGGATATGTCTGAATTTATGGAAAAATACAGTACTAGCCGTTTGATTGGCTCACCTCCAGGTTATGTGGGCTATGAAGAAGGCGGTCAATTAACTGAAAAAATCCGTCAAAAGCCATACTCTGTCATTTTATTAGATGAAGTAGAAAAGGCTCATCCAGATGTCTTTAATATTCTATTACAGGTATTAGACGATGGTCATTTGACAGATTCTAAAGGACGTAAAGTTGACTTTAGAAATACAATTTTGATCATGACATCAAATATTGGTGCAACAGCGATTCGTGATGAAAAAAATGTTGGTTTCAATGTACAAGATCTAACTAAAGATTACGGTGCGATGCAAAAACGAATCATAGAAGAATTAAAGAAAGCATTTCGTCCAGAGTTTTTGAATCGTGTGGATGAAACAGTTGTTTTCCGTTCATTGGATCAAGAAGAAATTCACGAAATAGTGAAAATCATGAGTAAATCAATTGTTCAACGCTTAAGAGAACAAGATGTCAATGTGAAGATCACGGCAGCTGCTATTGAAGTCATCGGAAAAGTTGGTTTTGATCCAGAATATGGGGCACGACCAATTCGTAGAGCACTACAAAAAGAGGTGGAGGATCGACTAAGTGAAGCATTGCTTTCTGGTCAAATCCATCTTGGAGACAAGGTAACCATTGGTGCAAGCAAAGGGAAAATAACATTGAATGTTAAATCACCTAAACCCGAACAAGTTTTACAAACAATTTAACAAAAAAATCTTTAATTCGCTGTGCAAAACGAATCTGTTTTGCACAGTTTTTTTCTTTAAGAAAAGCAAATTGCAACATTGAATTTGTGAAAAATGTACATTAAAATAAAGAGAGACTATTGGAAAGTTTGTGAACCTATGCTACTATAAAACAGTTGTTAGAAGACTGTTGGAAAAAGTAAAAAACATAACTTTTTAAATAATTTATTCGAAAAATGGACACTTGTTCAGCTTTTAAAGGAGGATATAAAATGATTGAACTTATTGCGACTGCTGAATCTGTCGAACAAGCGGAGGCATTGTTAGCAGTCGGGGTAGACACTTTATACATTGGGGAGGAGATGTTTGGTTTACGATTACCAACATCGTTTTCTCGTGAGGAACAGCGAATCATCACTGAAAAAGCGCACAATACTGGTAAAAAAGTAACTGTAGCGTTAAATGGGATTATGCATCCAGAAAAGATGAAAAAGGTTCCAGAATATTTAACATTTTTAAAAGAAATAAACGTAGATCAGGTAACGGTCGGTGATCCTGGAGTTGTGTTTGTGATGCAACGAGATGGAATCGATATTCCCTACATTTATGATGGAGAAACATTAGTAACTAGTTCTCGTCAGATCAATTTCTGGGCGAAGCGTGGATCGGTTGGCGCGGTCTTGGCTCGTGAAGTTCCTTTTGAAGAGATGAAAGCGATGAAGGAAAACTTGATGGTTCCAGCTGAAGTTCTTGTATATGGTGCCACATGTATCCATCAATCCAAACGCCCTTTACTACAAAATTACTACAATTTCACTAAAAATGATGAGTCTGCCAGCAAAGAACGAGGTTTGTTTATATCGGAACCTAAAAAAGAAGAAACGCACTATTCGATTTATGAAGATAGCCATGGCACTCATATTTTTGCGGACAATGATGTAAACCTAGTTGGTGAATTGGACAAACTTCATGAACATAATTACACAAAGTGGAAACTTGATGGGATTTATGCTCCGGGAGAAAATTTTGTAGAAGTTGCTAAGCTATTTGTAAATGCGAAAGAAAAAATCGAAGCGGGTCTTTGGTCGAGCGAGCAGGCTTGTAAAGCAATTGAACAAATCGAAGTGCTTCACCCAGAAAATCGTGGTTTAGATATCGGATTCTTTGATTTGGATCCAGACGAGATAAAATAAGGAGAAAAAAACACATGACAAACGAACGAACATTGAAGCGTCCTGAGGTCTTAGCACCAGCAGGGACGCTAGAAAAACTAAAAACAGCTATTCATTACGGTGCAGATGCGGTATATATTGGCGGAAATGCTTATGGTTTACGCAGCCGAGCAGGTAATTTTACAAAAGAAGATATGATCGAAGGCGTAGCATTCGCTAACGAACATGGTGCAAAAGTTTATGTGGCAGCAAATATGGTTACTCATGAAGGAAACCAAGAAGGAGCAGGAGACTTTTTTAGAGAAATACGTGATGTCGGTATTTCTGCAGTAATCGTATCTGATCCAGCCTTGATTGAAATTTGTGCAGCGGAAGCACCAGGCTTGCCAATCCACTTGTCCACACAAGCTTCAGCTACGAATTATGAAACATTAGAGTTTTGGAAAAATGAAGGACTGGAACGGGTTGTTTTGGCGCGTGAAGTATCTATGGATGAAGTAGCTGAAATTCGTAAAAATACGGATGTTGAGATTGAAGCGTTTATTCATGGAGCGATGTGTATTTCTTATTCAGGTAGATGCACGTTGTCTAATCATATGTCTATGCGTGATGCAAACCGCGGTGGCTGTTCTCAATCTTGCCGTTGGAAATATGAGCTTTATGACATGCCTTTTGGTGCTGAGCGTACAAGTTTAACCGATAAAGGTGAAGTGGAAGAAGAATTTTCAATGAGTGCGGTGGATATGGCGATGATCCAGCATATTCCTGAACTGATTCAAAATGGTGTAGATAGTTTTAAAATCGAAGGCCGTATGAAATCAATCCACTACGTATCAACTGTAGCGAATGTGTATAAAAAAGCAGTAGATACTTATATGGAAGATCCGGAAAATTATGAATGTAAACAAGAATGGATCGATGAGCTTTGGAAAGTTGCTCAAAGAGAACTTTCAACTGGTTTTTATTATCATGTACCGACTGATGAAGAACAATTATTCGGAGAACGCCGCAAGATTCCTCAATATAAATTTATTGGAGAAGTCATGGCGTATGATGCTGAGACAAAAGTTGCAACGATTCGTCAGAGAAACCATTTCAGTGTCGGCGATGAAATTGAATTTTATGGTCCTGGGTTCAATCACTTCCATCAAACGGTAGAAGTTATGTATAATGAAGAGAACGAGTCGATCGATCGAGCACCAAATCCAATGATGATTTTAACGATGCCGGTCGTAGAACCAGTAGCAGTTGGCGATATGATTCGTAAGAAGAAATAAATAAATTAAGTGAGGGATTGGCTGTTACGGCTTGTCCCTTTCATTGCAGAGAGGATAGGTAAACAATGGCAAAACAATATGATTATATCGTAATTGGCGGTGGAAGCGGCGGAATTGCTTCTGCTAATCGCGCAGGTATGTATGGTGCTAAGGTTTTATTAATCGAAGCAGGTGACATCGGCGGAACATGCGTCAATGTTGGTTGTGTACCTAAAAAAGTGATGTGGCAAGCAAGTTCAATGATGGAAATGATGAAGCGTGATACAGAAGGATATGGTTTTGACGTAGATGTAAAAGATTTCAGCTTTAAAAAGCTTGTTCAAAATCGTGAAGCCTACATTGATAATTTACATGCGGCGTATCATCGTGGATTAGATAGTAATAAAGTAGAAGTTTTATCTGAATATGCAACATTTGTTGATGATCATACAATCAAAGCGGGAGCTGAAACATATACAGCGCCCAATATCTTGATTGCCACTGGCGGTCGTCCTAAAAAGTTAGGGATTCCTGGTGAAGAATATGCAATAGATTCTAATGGTTTTTTTGCCTTAGAAGAACTGCCAAAACGAGTAGTGTTTGTGGGAGCAGGTTATATAGCAGCTGAACTTGCTGGAACGGTCCATGGTTTGGGTGCTGAAACGCATTGGGCATTTAGAAAAGAGCGACCGTTACGGGAATTCGACGAGATGCTTTCTGAAAAAGTGGTTGAGCACTATCTTGAAGATGGGATGCACATTTATCCTCATTCAACACCTCGTTCAATTGAGAAGTTTGAATCTGGAGAATTGATGATTACCTTTGAAAATGGGACTAAAATCACAGCTGATAGCATTGTATTTGGTACAGGACGTCAACCGAATACAGATACGCTAGGTTTAGAGAATACACATATTGAGTTGACAGATAAAGGCTATGTAAAAGTCGACAAATTCCAAAATACGACCCAATCAGGTGTATATGCCGTTGGAGATGTCATTGGTAAAATCGATTTAACACCTGTTGCTATTGCGGCAGGAAGAAGATTATCAGAACGTTTATTTAATGGGAAAGAAAATGAATACTTAGATTATGAAACGATTCCGACCGTTGTCTTTACTCATCCACCGATTGCGACAGTTGGTTTAACTGAAATCGAGGCAGAAGAAAAATACGGTGATGAAAATATCAAAATCTATCAATCCACTTTTACGCCGATGTATTTTGCGCTAGGAGAGTATCGCCAAAAATGTGATATGAAACTAGTTTGTGTGGGTGAAGAGGAAAAAATCGTTGGGTTGCACGGAATAGGTTTAGGTGTGGATGAAATGCTGCAAGGTTTTGCAGTAGCTATTAAAATGGGGGCGACGAAAAAAGATTTTGATAATACAGTCGCAATTCACCCAACAGGTTCAGAAGAATTTGTAACGATGAGATAAGGAAAAGGACAAGGCGGAAAAAATCGTCTTGTCCTTTTTCTCTTAATTTGTTCTTGCAAGAATTGCTTGTGTAATAGTTAAGAGTTTACCCCTAGCATCAGCTGATGTATCAGGTAACTTAGTGATGCCTTTTAATGCTTGTTGTGTATATTTTTCTGCAAGTTTTTGTGCCTTAGCAACACCGTCAAATGAATGAACCAGTTCGTAGATTTTATTGGTTTCAGCATCAGTCAATGCTTCCCCTTTTTCTAGATAGGGAAGTAAAACTTCTTTTCCTTCTTCCAAAGCGTATAGTAAAGGAAGCGAATAAACACCTTGACGGACATCTTCCAACACAGGTTTACCAATTTGTTCAGGACTTTGCGTATAGTCTAAAACGTCATCAATAATTTGAAAAGCAATACCAATGTTTTCTCCGATCTTTCCGCAATTTTTAGCAAATCGTTCCGAAGTTCCACTTTCGTAAGCCCCAACAAAACAACTTAGTGAAAATAGCTCAGCAGTTTTACCAGAAATGTTTTCAAGGTATTGATCGATCGTCATTTCAAGGTTATAGCGATTGTCCATTTGCCCTAATTCACCGCTTAGTATTTTTTCCATGCTTCGGGAATTTAACTGGATGCTCTTTAAAGAAGAAGAGTAGTCAGCCAACAATTTGAAACAACTGACAAATAGATAATCACCAGCGTAAACGGCTGTGCTATTACCAAATTGAGACCGAATAGTTGGTAAGCCGCGTCTTATATCTGCATCATCTACAATATCATCATGAATCAATGTTGCAGTATGCAGTAATTCAATCGCAGCAGCAAGAGCAACTGTTTTTTTCGACTCTCTATTTTCTCCAAATTGAGAAAATAGAAGTTGATAAGCTGGTCGAAGCAATTTTCCACCAGAATGAATCATCGACATAACCGCGTTTTCGACTTCTTTGTTTTTCAAATTAACACTATTTTCCATCAGCTTTAGTGTGCTATTTAATTCTTTTGCTAGTTCAGGATATTTTTTCCACATTGGGTGAATGTTCATAAAATGACTCCTTTGATTGTACTCGATCAGACTAAGATGTTATTGGAAATATTGACTCCATTTATGCTTGGTTGTTGATTCGTAATTCAATTGAAATTGCCGTAAGGTTTGAACATGGCGAAGTAAGTAGTTGGCCGCAATACCTATGGCAATCCCAGATAATAAGCCGATAAATGAAAGAAACGGTAGATAAAGCATCGGAGCCCACGATTGCGCGAAGAAACAAGTGGTCAATAGCTGCCCAACGTTATGCAAAAATCCACCCGCAGCACTAATACCGATAATGCTGACACGTTTTGGTCCTAATTGCATGATGAGCAACATACCAAAATAACTAAGTAGAGCGCCACTAGCGCTGTAAAAGAAGGTCGAGATCGTTCCACCAAGTAAGGTCGTCAAAATTAGACGCATGCAAACTAAAAAGAAACTGTCTCTTTTTCGCATTGTGAAAATAGCAATGATCGTAATCAAGTTAGCCAGTCCAAGCTTTGCCCCAGGGGCGAAAGCAAAGGGATAAGGAATCATATTTTCAATCAAACCAATGATCACACCCTGAGCGACTAACATGGAAATATAGATGTTTTTTTGTAATTTACTCATAAAATGTTGGCAATGTTTAGTATATCAAACTGCCATCCTCACTCCCGTCAGAAGCTTCAACTGTGATGAATAAATTATGGGGCAAACACGCAATCGGTGTTTCTCCTGCTTTAGATATCCAGCCTCGTTGTACGCAAATTTGATCTCCGCAATTTGTTTCTGCCATACGGATTTTATCTCCACTAACTTCAATCACATTGTAATCACCATCAGCGGCTTCGTATCTGTATGTATAAGTAGGGCCATCTTTTTTTAAGTCGAAGACCTTGATGACTTCACCGTCTACTTTTAGTACTGCCTGTTTTGTGGCATCATCTTGTGCCGTGTTTTGTATGCCAAAAACAACAAGGGGCAAGAAAGAACTGATTGTTAGAAGTAAAATAATGACAATATCCCAAGGACGTATATAACTTTTTTGAATAAATTCTTTAAAATCCAACTCTTTCCTCTCCTTTGTCGTTTTTAGTTTAATATATTCTATCATAATGAGAAAAGAAAGTTCTAGGAGTAAACCTAGAACTCTCTTAGATTTTTGCTATAAAAGTATTTATTTACTGCCGTATCTAGATTTAGGTGTACCATACCACCATTTACCTAATGTACGTTGTACCCAAGGGATGACCCAGCGGTCTAAACCAAGTGAACGTCCAGAGCCATTCATCAAAGCAAAGGCTACAAAGATAAACCAAATATTTACCCAGTAGAACATGCCTGATAGACAAAAGGCAATTGTTAAACCAATTGTTGCGGCACTACTTAACCAAGTGAATAATCCAGCGATCAATGCTAAAGCAATCAAGACCTCAACGATTGTCATGAATTTTTGCATGAATAAAGCAACTTCTTGGTTAGGCATCATGAATTTCATAACACTTTCAAACCATTTAGGCATGTGATCGAACACTTGCATTGGTTCTTCACCATATGCATAGCTTAAACCAAATTGAGCAGCTTTAGCTGTTGTTTCAGTTGCCTCAGCACCGCCACCTGCGGCAGATGCACCAGTCGTTACTTGTTCTTGTAACCAAGGGAATGGGAAAGCGACTTTATCAGTAAACCATGAACCATCACCAAACCAAGTGCTTGGTTTCAAGTAATCGCCAGTTCCGACAATTTTCTTCATTGATTCAACTAGCCAAACCATACCATAGAATACACGTAATGGAACGCTCCATAAAACATTACCATAACGAGAAGAATGTCCGCGTGTTACGTTGCGGTCGTCTTTAATATGGAAGAATTCGTGCATAATATATTGGAACATGTAGTAACCAGAACGGATATCAAAGAAATATTTCAAGTTAACGATGTGTTTCATAATGATTGCTAAGAAACCGCTAAGGTGAATTTTATCAAATAAGTTCGCCACACCCCATTTAGAGCCGACAGAAACCATGAATCCTTGATAATTTCCTTTGAATTTGTGTTTTTCGCTGCCTTTGATGTCAGCTACGATATTAGCAGCGGCTGTGTGACCAGTTTGTTCAGCTGCTTGAACGATTTGCGGAGTTGGTGTTTCAGGGAATTCTTCGTAATACACCAAGTCACCAACGATATAAATGTTTTTGTCTTCATATCCTTTGGCTTGCATAAATTCGTTTGCGATCAAACGATTTCCACGAGCTGATTCTAAACCGAAGTCCGCAGCATCAGAAGTTGCTTTAACACCGGCAGTCCAGATCAATGTGTGTGTTGGAACTGTAGAACCATCTTTTAATTTAATATGATCTGCAGCGACTTCAACGATTGGTGCGTTAAGCAACAATTTTACATTTTTCTTCTCTAAATAACGTTCAGCTTTGGCTGCGTCATTACGAGATAACATGTTTAAGATTGTCGGCATTGCTTCAACGACCATTAATGTAAATTCATTAGGATCAAGTTTGAAGTCTTTAGCTAGACGATCTTTCCAGTCGATCAGTTCGCCGACCATTTCGATACCAGTAAATCCTGAACCACAGACAACAAATGTTAGCATTGCTTTACGAACTTCTGGATCTGGTTCGATTGCTGCTTTTTCAACTGTTTCCAAGATATGTTCACGAATTTTCAGAGAGTTTTCAAAAGACCATAGAGTAAATCCATGTTCCTTAACTCCAGGAGTACCAAAGTCATTTGGCTCGCCACCCATACCGATGATCAATTGGTCAAATTCATAAGAACCTAACTTCGTTTGAACGACTTTTTTGTCTTTATCGATACCAGTTACAGTGTCTGTTACAAGAGTAACGTTCTTTTTACGTGAGAATAAACGTTGCAAATCGTATTGGATCGCAGAAGGTTCAACACGTCCTCCAGCTACTTCGTGCAACTCAGTCATCATGGTGTGGTAAGAATGACGATCAATTAAAGTAATCTCAACGTCAGAATCTTTTTTCAATTTTTTTGCTAAAAATTTAGTAGCTGAAACTCCAGCATAACCAGCTCCCACAACGACAATTTTTTGCTTTGTCATTGATAATCCGCTCCTTAAAAAAATAAAATAGAAAATGATAATAATTACACAATCGATTTCATTATATAGCGATATTCGGGTTTTGTCTAATAACAATTCTTAAATATAGGAAATAAATTTTTATTATTAAAAAAGTGTGAAAAACGGGTAAATTTTTGTCTTTCTTTTATAACTTTAATTGACATAATTGAAATTTTCTATAGAATGTAAATTATATCACAAACTTAATTTGTGGAACGTTTAAGAAAAGGAAATGGTGAACAAAATGAAAATGAATAAAATTGTAAAGGGCTTCACAGCTATCGCACTATCATCTCTTTTATTAGCAGCATGTGGATCAGATCAAAAGAAAGAAACAGCAAAATCATCTGATTCAAGTACTGCAACATCAAAAACAGCTGATTCTTCTACAGTAGCAGAAAAAGAAGCTGGTGGCGATTTACAAGATGGTACGTATAAATTAGAAGAAAAGAACGAATCTAACGGTTACCGTGCAACATTTGAAATGACTGTTAAAGATGGCAAAATCACTGAATCTAAATATGACAATATCAACGCTGATGGCAAATCTAAAAAAGATGACGCTGACTACAACAAAAACATGAAAGACAAATCAGGCGTAGGTCCAGCTGAATACATTAAAGAATTAAACGATTCTTTTGTTAAAGCTCAAAGCGCTGACGGTGTAGAAGTAGTAACTGGTGCGACTCACTCTAGTGAATCATTCCAAAACTATGCACAACAATTGATCCAAGCAGCTCAAGCAGGAGATACTAAAACAATCGAAATCGACAATGGTGCTGACCTTAAAGATGGTACGTATTCATTGAAAGAAAAAAATAATTCAAATGGCTACCACACTGAATTTTCAATCGTTGTGAAAGATGGCAAAGTAACAGAATCTAAATACGATAACGTAAATGATGAAGGCAAATCTAAAAAAGATGATGCTGACTACAACAAAAGCATGAAAGACAAATCAGGCGTAGGCCCAGCAGAATACATCAAAACGTTAAACGAAGAATTAGTAAAAACAATGGGTGAAGAAGGCAAATCAGCTGCAGACGTTGAAGTTGTAACAGGCGCAACTCACAGCTCTCATTCATTCGTAATGTATGCTGAACAATTGATCAATGCTGCTGAAAAAGGCAACACTGATGAAATCGTTGTAGACAACATTGTAATGAAAAAATAATTTTTCACACAAGTGAACGAACAAATATATACGTGGCAGAATTCAGATATCGCTCTGAATTCTGCTTTTATTTTTATCAAAATACATAAATGACAGATAGAAAATCCTTCCCATTCACGAAAAAAAGAGCTACTATAAATAAGACAATTTTCTATTTAGAAAGAGGGATATGATGAAGAACAAAAAAACACTAATCACTGTAGCAATAGCATTATTATTGGTTGTTTTGGCAGGATGTAATTCGAAAGACGCGCAGTCAAAAATCAATAAAGAACCTTATTCAGATCAGCAATCATTGTTAGGAACGTATGTACAAGTAAGAATTTACGATGATGGTAAAGAAGAAGTGTTAAAAAAAGCTTTTGATCGGGTAAAAGAGCTAGGCGCTAAAATCACGGTTAATGAAAAAGGGTCTGAGATAGATGAGATCAATGAACAAGCTGGAATCAAACCAGTTAAAGTTTCCGATGATATTTACCCATTATTAAAACGAGCATATGAATATAGTGAAGATTCTTCTGGCGGTTTTGACATGGCTATTGGGCCGATCACGCAATTATGGCATATAGGATTTGATGATGCCCGTAAACCTTCACAAGAAGAGATCGATCAAGCATTAAAATTAGTTGATTATCACAAAGTGAAGTTAAATGATGAAGACAAAACAGTCTACCTTGAAGAAAAAGGTATGGAGCTAGATTTAGGTGCGATTGCTAAAGGGTTTATCACAGATGAGGTCGTGAAAGTCTTAAAAGATAATGGTGTCACGACCGCTATCGTGGATTTAGGCGGGAACGTTTATGTTCTTGGACATAGCCCTCGAGGGAAAGATATGGACTGGAATGTTGGTATTCAAGATCCTAATAAAGCACGAAATACAGTGATCGGAACAGTTCAAGAAAGCAATAAAACATTAGTTACTTCTGGAATCTATGAACGTTTCTTAGAAGTAGAGGGTAAAAATTATCATCATCTATTTGATCCAAAAACGGGCTATCCTTTTGATAATGATATTGCTGGAGTGACTGTGATCACGAATAAATCAATTGATGGTGATGGTCTATCAACAGCAGTATTTTCTATGGGTGTCAAAAAAGGGCTAGAATATGCTGAAGGTCTAAAAGATGTCGATGTGATTTTTGTTACAAAAGAAGATGAAGTATTTGTAAGTAAAGATATTGAAAAAGTGTTTGAGTTAGGAAAAGATTCAGGTTACACCATGGGTAATCGTAAAGACCTGAAATAAGGAGAACGGATATGACGTTGAAAGTGTTTTTGCAAGTTGTGGAAATCCAGACAAAATTAGCAAGTCTATTTCCTTTTGCAGTTGGGGTGTTATTTTCTATTGCTTATTTTAATCAGTTTCAATTAGGGTATACAGTGTTGTTTTTTGTTGGTATGGTCGTGTTTGACATGGCGACGACAGCAATCAATAATTATATGGATTTTAAGAAAGCAAAGTCTGAAGTATATAAATATGAAGAAAACATTATTGGGAGCTCGGGAATTGCCCCAGTTCTTGTGCGAAATATGATCTTTGGAATGATTACTTTTTCTGCTTTGATCGGTATTTTTCTAACAATTAAAACTGGTTGGTTATTTTTAGTGATGGGCGGCGTATGTTGCTTCATTGGTATTTTTTACACGTTTGGTCCAATCCCATTGTCGCGGATGCCTTTAGGTGAAGTGTTCAGTGGGTTTACTATGGGACTTGGGATCTTTGCGATGACGATTTATTTAAATGTTCAAGAGAGCCGTCCATTTTACCTGTTGCTTGATTGGAGTCGTGGAACATTTGCTTTGACTGGGAGTTTGTGGGCAGTAGTTGCAATTATTTGGGCTTCATTGCCGATGGTGTTTACAATTGCGAATATTATGTTGGCAAATAATTTGAGGGATCTGGATACAGATATTGAGAATCATCGGTATACATTGGTTTATTACATTGGTAGAAAGCAGGGTGTGATCTTGTTTCAACTATTGATGTTGGCGTGTTATGCCGTTGTATTGATCGGTTTACCGTTTGGTGTATATCGTTGGCCGATTTTAGTCGTATTCTTATCATTGCCAATTGTTTGGAAGAACCTTCAGCTGTTCAAAAAAGAATTGCCACATCCTAAAAGCTTTGGTTATTCGATAAAAAATTTGATAGCCTTTAACGGTAGCTATTTAGTCGGTTTATTTCTGACAATTGTTTTAGAGAAATTATAAAAAAAGAAGGAAGCAGTAACCAACAACGACTCTGCTTCCTTCTTTTTTTTGCGATCTATTTTAACAACCCTTTTTCATAAATTAACCTTTATTCTTTTTACTTTTAATGAAAAGAAATAGTATAGCTAATAAAATAATGGCAATACCAGCAATTGAATAGTAAACAGTTTTCTTTTCCCCTGTATTCGGAAATAACCCTTTTTTCTTTTCTTCTTTTTTCTCAGAAGATGATTCTGTATTTTTGACTTGTTTAGAAGAATCAGCTGTTTCTGAAGTTCCAGCAAATGCTTTATCAGTCAACGTGTAGATTGGTGAATAGTCCCCTGATTCAGGATTGAATGCAGAGAAACTATAGTTGTCTTGGTAAGGAAGAGTGAAGAAACCGTCTGCATCAGTGGTAGTCGAATGACTTGGATCTATTAATGAATAAAGCTCTTTGATCGTTGCGGCAGTTAGACCTAGTCGGCTATCTACACTATAACCAATAATAGATAAGTCGTTTATTGAACCGCTATCAGTAGACAGTACCCTTCCTTTAACTTCATTGTTTTCTTTGCTGTAAGAAATAAATTGGATATCATAGGTTGGAGCAGCTTTGATTACAGTGTAACCCATCTCTAAGGTAACTTTTTGTTTATCCCCTTGACCTTCTTCTAAAGGATAAATCATGAAGCTGACTTTTACTTTATTTTTCCCTACTTTTTCTGTGGAAGGTTCTTCCAAAAGCTTGAGCTCTCTAAATGCAGCACCGTGAGATGAAGCATCATCATGCAACATTTCTGCGGTAACTTTTTCTCCTTGAGAAACTACGAGTGTTGAATCGACAAAATCCCCATAAGCAATTTGGTTCGTGCTAGATGATTCTGTGGAACTTGAGTCTATTGTAGAAGAAAAGCTACTTTCCTCTATTTTTGTATCCCTATTTTGTGTTGATTCTACAACGGATGAACTTTCAACGTTTGAATTCTCCGTTGTGGATGTGTTTTCTTCTGCTACTGCTGTGTTTGGAAGAATCAAAGCTAAAGTAACCAAACAAAAAACCATTTTTTTCATAAATACTCTCCTTTTTCGTAACATTCGTATTGATAGCGATATAAATGTAACATAAATGAAATATAAGTAGAATACTTGTGAGGTTAGATTCTTTTTTTCTTAAGGAATTCTTAATATTTTTCGTTTGTTTAGCAAGCTAAATCGTTGATTTTATTTTACTTAAACTGATTTCTCCAGAAGAAAGGATTTTTTCCGTTTTATCTGGTAGTTGAACAACTAATTCGCCATGATTATTGATTGCGATGGCGGTTCCCTCATAATCAATGCCTGTTTGAGTAAATGAAACAGTCTTCCCAAGTACAAAGGATTTGTTGCGGTATTCTTCTAGGAATGTTTGTTCAGGTAGCTTATTCAATATGCTGTAGAATTGATTCCAAATCGCCCCGATCAGTTCGTTTCGTGTAATCGTAGGTTCTTTTTCTGAAAATAAAGAGGTTGCTTTTTCTCTTAACTCTTCTGGAAATTCATTTTGTTTTAATGAAAAATTGATTCCCATACCAATAATGACATTTGAAATTTGTCCAGATTCAACATCGCTCATTGCTTCTGAGAGAATACCACAGACTTTTTTGCCGTTGATATAGATGTCATTGACCCATTTGATTTCGGTGTTTACATTGGCAAGGTCATCCATAGCGCGAGCAATCGCTACAGCCATGATCACTGTGTATTGTGCCATTTCTTCAAAGTTTTGATTGGGTCTTAACAACATACTCATATAGATACCGCTACCAGCTTTTGAGAAGAATGGTCGACCGAACCGTCCTTTAGGAGCTTCTTGAGTATTCGCTACGATCAATGTATTATCTGGATCACCGTTGATTGCCGCAAGTTTAGCATCTTTCATAGTAGATTCTGAAGAATTTAACACGGTGATGGAAAGCTTTGGTGTTTTAGAATCTAGTGCTAAATGGATTCCTTCTGCAGATAAGACGTCTGACTTATCGTAGCAGTAGCCTTTATTCCGGCTACTCGAAATAGTGTGGCCTTCTTTCTTTAATTCATTGATTGCTTTCCAAATGGCAGTTCGAGATAAAGAAAGTTGTTGGGCCATGTCTTCTCCTGAGATAAATTTTGGCGCTTGTTTCATTAATAGGGTTAACACCTGACTTTTAGTAGACATATACTTCGCTCCTTTATAGTAGTTTCATTGTATCTGATGGGAGGAAGGTGGGTCAACCGCGATAGGCCTAAAAGAGGAGGAAAAAATCCTTCTTAGGATGTATGATTTCTCTTTGAAAGCTTGCTATACTTACATGACAGGAACGAAGGACAATGTGTTTGATTGTTCATCGAATAGAGAGTTTATAGAGATGGAGTGGGTAAGGATGGAAAAGCAGCAATATGTTTGTGATAAGTGTGGGAATGAACATTATGTTTCCGATCAGTTTCAAGCAACAGGGGGAAACTTTGCGAAAATATTTGATGTGCAAAATAAAAAATTTATTACGGTCAGTTGTACAAGATGCGGCTTTACGGAACTATACCGTGGGCAAACATCAGACGGCTGGAATGTTTTAGACTTTTTAATGGGTGGTTAATAACCACCATAGGAACAAAAAAGGAACCCAATTACATTGTGCAATTGGGTTCCTTTTTTTATTTAAACTAATAATAATTGATCATCTTTTAATTCAGTGCCGCTATTTTTATGGAACATGTCCATCAATTCATTTACAGTCAAATCTTTTTTCTGCTCAGCAGGCACATCTACCACGACTTGTCCTTGATGAAGCATGATCAAACGGTTGCCATAACGAATAGCATCTTCCATGTCATGTGTGACCATAAATGCTGTCAGGTTTTGCTCTTGAATCAATTTTTCAGTCAGTTCCATAACTGTGATCGAGGTTTTAGGGTCAAGTGCTGCAGTATGTTCATCCAACAATATCAATTCTGGACGAATCAACGTTGCCATCAGTAAGGTGATTGCTTGACGTTGACCGCCAGATAATAAGCCGATTTCTGCACCTAAACGATTTTCGAGTCCTAAATTTAAACTAGCTAACTGTTCTTTAAAAAAAGTACGATCCGCTTTGCGAACGCCGTTGCCTAAACCACGTTTTTTACCACGTTTCATTGCAAGCGCCATATTTTCCTCCACAGTCAAACGAACGGCAGTCCCCATTTTAGGATCTTGGAAAACACGGCTGATCTGTTTGGAGCGAGCGACAACGCGCTGTTTAGTGATGTCTTTGCCGTTTAAAGCTAATTGGCCTTCTTCAATCGGTAAAGTACCTGCGATACTGTTTAATAACGTCGATTTACCAGCGCCATTTCCACCTATGATCGTAATGAATTCCCCTTGATTGATTGTTAAATCAATCCCTTTTAATACGTGATTTTCATTGACTGTTCCACGTTCAAAATATTGGTGTAAGTTTTTGATTGTTAATACAGGCTCCATTAATTTGCGCCTCCTTTACGTTTTCCGAGTTTAGAAAGTCCTAATTTTTTTTGTATCAATGGTGAAGATAAACAAATAACTAGAATGATCGCGGAGAATAGTTTCAAGTCTGCTGGATCAACACGTAATTCTAAAACGCAAGCTAGTATGAAGCGGTACAAAATAGCACCGATCACAATCGTAATCAAACGCAGACCTAATGATTTGTTTTTAAAGAGAACTTCTGCAATGATGATCGAAGCAAGGCCGATAACGATGGTTCCAATTCCTGAGTTTAAATCCGCAAAGTTATTATTTTGTACAAGCAAAGCGCCAGCCAACGCAATACAACCATTTGAAAGCATATAGCCGATGATCTTCATATTGTCTGTTTTGATTCCGTTAGCCTCACTCATATCGATATTATCGCCCGTTGCACGAGTGGCTAAGCCGATTTCAGTTTTGAAGAATAGAACGAGCAAGACGATAACTAAAAGCACGATGATCAAACCGACAACGATGGCACTGTTGATTTTCGTTAAGCCTAATGACTGAGCATGAGAGAAAATTGAATCTGTACCAATCAATGAAATATTTGGAGCGCCCATGATTCGTGAGTTGATACTATAAAGTCCAGTCATAGTAATGATTCCTGCTAATAAAGCGGGGATTTTTAATTTTGTGTGTAAAAGCCCTGAAACAAGTCCCGCTAGCATACCAGCGATAAAAGCAATGATCAATGCAACAATTGGTGCTATCATATAATGAAGGTCAAATAAAGACTGGATCGGTGCAGGCCAAGTCGTTGGATCTTTCGCTAAAATAACCGCTGCGACAGCTCCGCCTAAAGGGAAACTTCCTTCGGTAGTTAAATCGGCAATGTCTAAAATCCGGTAAGTCAGAAAGACTCCGATGGCTAATAAGGACCATAAAAGACCTTGAGAGGTTGAGGAAAGTAATATGTCTAACAATAAAATCAGCTTCTTTCAATAATTTTTATGTATAGGTTGGGACAGGAATGCTTAATCCCGAGAAATAAAAAGGAATTGCTTCTGCTCCCACCGTTTATCTTGATTTCACGTGAGTGGGATATGACACGAAGAGTTATGTCCCACTCACAAAATTCAATTAAGGTGCTTTGATAGTATCTGGATCAATATCCAAGGCTTTTGCCATGTCTTTATTTACGAACAGTTCTAAGTCTTTGGCTTTTTCAACAGGCATGTCAGCTGGTTTTGCTTCACCTTTTAGAATTTTCGCCGCCATGACACCTGTTTGTTTACCAAGTGATTTATAATCGATCCCGACTGTTGCTAATCCGCCTTCTTCTACTTGCTCGATCGAACCAGCGATAACAGGGATTTTATGTTCTTTGGCTACTTCGCCGATGACAGCTGCAGCCGAAGCAAATGTGTTGTCTGTTGGAATGTAAATTGCATCGACGTCTTTTGCTAAGCTAGTTGTTACTTGCTGTACGTCATTGGTTGAGTTAGCAGTTAAAACTTTTGACTTGATTCCAGCATCTTTTAAAGCTTTTTCTGCCATGTCTGCTTGTATTTTAGAATTTGCTTCACCTGCGTTATACATAATTCCGACAGTTTTTGCCTCTGGTACGATGTTCAACAATAAGGCGATTTGTTTGTCGATTGGGACGATATCTGTAGTTCCAGTTACATTTCCGCCAGGTTTTTCATCTGATTTTACTAATTTAGCGCTGACTAAGTCGGTAACTGCTGTGACTAGGATCGGAATATCTGTTGTTTCGTTTAATAGTGATTGTGCAGCAGGTGTGGCAATGCCTAAAAGTAGATCTGGTTTTTCTTTGACTAATTTTTCACTCATGCTTTTTAATTGAGCTTGATCATTTTGGGCATTACTGTATTCAATCGTTAAATTGTCGCCTTCTTTAAAACCATTTTCGGCTAAACCTTCTTTGAACCCTTCAAATGCAGCATCTAATGAGCCGTGTTCAACGGGTTGTAAAACACCGATTTTTTTATTATCACTATTTGCACCGCTGTCCGTTTTTTTTCCATTTCCACATGCTCCGAGAGCCAATAATGCTACGGCCGATATGATACTTAGTCCTACTAGTTTCTTTTTCATTCTGATTCCTCCAGTTTTAGTTGATGTTGATAAAACAAAAAATCCATTCAGACAATATGCCTAAATGGATTGATAAAAGTCGTAGGTAAACACTTCTTTATTCGCCACTTAGGATTGTCTACGTGGCTGTTTGTTCAATACAAAGCGCTCTAGCCATCATAGATACAAAAACAGGTTTTTGCTGTTTGTACCCACGATTGCATGAATACAAAACTATCTAAAGTAGCTAAAGTAAGCTTTATTCAGTTGTGCGTTGATTGAGTGTGTCATAAAAATCCCTCCGCAAATTGAATTGTGTTTAGTATAAAGGAAAAGTAAGCCATATGTCAACAGATTATTTTAAATTTTCTGAACATTCGTATAAAGGATGTGATTTTGTGAATTTTTTAAATTAATCGTAATAGTACCCATTGAAATAGATATCTTTGTGAATTTAAACGATTTCATGCTACTATTTAATTGAATAAATAGTAAATAATTAGGAGGATGTATATGATTTCGAAAAAATTGATTACATTAGGAACATTAGCAGCAACAGTATTGGTGTTAGGTGCATGTAACAGTGATAATAAAGCTTCTAAAGACAGTTCGTCTGATAGCAAAACAGAAACATCAATGAGTTCAAGTGTGGATGCAGTAAGTGGTGCGTCAATCAGTGATAAACCAGAAGTAATCGAAAAAGCATTAAGTAAAGATGGAAATTGGATCGTTGCAGCAACAGCAGATCTGACGTTTGATAAAGATGTGACCGTTGCAGGTGAGTTTCATGATAAAGGTGAAAAATCTGGCGATATTTATAGAAAACTAGCATTATACGCGCAAGATTCAGATAAAAAAGTGACAGCTGAGTATACAGTAACGGTTCCTAAACTAATTGTTGAAACAGAAAACTTTAATATCGTTAACGGAACTGTTAAAGGAGATATCTTAGTTAAAGCGAATGGTTTTGTCTTAAATGGAACAAAAGTTGAAGGTAACGTAATGTTTGAAAAAGAAGAATATAAAACTTCTGCTACTTTAGACAAAGAAGGCGCTGAAATTACTGGAGAAACTACGGTTCAGTAAGATAAAATAATAGAATCTGTGAAAAAGACACTTGAGTTTTTATCGAGTGTCTTTTTTTGTGAATAAAATAGTATTTTAAACTCTCAGAAACCCTTGACTTTTACTATAGAAGGAAGTACAATATATAGATGCAAAAACTATCTGAAAAATGACAAAGCAGGAGCGAAATATTGTCCGTTCCGGTTTTTAATAGGGAAACAAAAGTAGAGACGCACGAGAAATTTTCAAGAGCACATTCTATTTTTGGTTTTTTTTTGCCTAAAAACTGCAAAAAATGCTCAATATTACAAATATTTAATATTTGTAATATTAAAGAAATATTTTCGGTTAGTGTTTTGATAGACTTTTAATTAGAGGAGTGAAGAGCTTGGCTGGACACGTAGTAAAATACGGAAAACACCGCGAACGTAGAAGTTTCGCCCGGATCAGTGAAGTGTTAGAGTTACCTAACTTGATCGAAATTCAAACAGACTCTTACCAATGGTTTTTAGATGAAGGATTAAGAGAAATGTTTGAGGACATTTTACCGATCGATGATTTTCAAGGAAACTTATCTTTGGAATTTGTGGATTATGAATTAAAAGAACCTAAGTATACGGTAGAAGAAGCGCGTGCACATGACGCAAACTATTCTGCACCGTTACACGTTACTCTACGATTGACGAACCGTGAATCTGGAGAAATCAAATCACAAGAAGTATTCTTCGGTGATTTCCCTCTAATGACTGAAATGGGAACATTTATCATCAATGGTGCAGAACGTGTTATCGTTTCTCAATTAGTACGTTCACCAGGTGTTTATTTCCATGGAAAAGTAGATAAAAATGGTAAAGAAGGCTTTGGCTCAACAGTAATCCCTAACCGTGGTGCATGGTTAGAAATGGAAACTGATGCGAAAGACATTTCTTACGTACGTATTGACCGTACACGTAAAATTCCTTTAACTGTATTAGTTCGTGCCTTAGGTTTTGGCTCTGACGATACGATTTTTGAAATTTTTGGTGAAACATTAAGCTTACGTAATACGATCGAAAAGGATTTACACAAAAATGCCAGCGATTCTCGTACTGAAGAAGGCTTGAAAGATATCTATGAGCGCCTTCGACCTGGTGAGCCGAAAACGGCTGACAGTTCTCGTAACTTACTGAACGCTCGTTTCTTCGATCCGAAACGTTATGACTTAGCGAACGTTGGTCGCTACAAAGTCAACAAAAAATTAGATTTAAAAACTCGTTTATTGAACCTAACTTTGGGAGAAACATTGATCGATGCTGAAACTGGCGAAATCATTGTTGAAAAAGGGACAGTATTGACCCACCAAGTAATGGAAACATTAGGTGAACATATCGATAACGGCTTAAACAGCGTAACGTATTACCCAAGTGAAGATGGTGTAGTTACTGAACCAATGACAGTTCAAGTAATCAAAGTTCTTTCTCCAAAAGATCCAGAGCGCATCGTTAACGTAATCGGTAATGGTTATCCTGATACAAGTGTGAAGACTGTTCGTCCAGCAGATATCGTCGCTTCAATGAGTTATTTCTTTAACTTACAAGAAGACATCGGTAACGTAGATGATATCGATCACTTAGGAAACCGTCGTATTCGTTCAGTTGGTGAATTACTACAAAACCAATTCCGTATTGGTTTAGCTCGTATGGAGCGTGTGGTTCGTGAAAGAATGTCTATTCAAGATACTGAAACATTGACACCACAACAATTGATCAATATTCGTCCAGTAGTGGCAAGTATCAAAGAATTCTTTGGTTCTTCTCAGTTATCACAGTTCATGGATCAAACAAATCCTCTAGGTGAGTTGACACACAAACGTCGTCTATCTGCCTTAGGACCTGGTGGTTTGACTCGTGACCGTGCCGGCTATGAAGTTCGAGACGTTCACTATTCCCACTATGGCCGTATGTGTCCGATCGAAACGCCTGAGGGCCCGAATATCGGATTGATCAATAGCTTGTCAAGTTATGCTAAAGTCAATAAATTTGGATTTATCGAAACACCGTATCGTCGTGTAGATCGTGCTACAGGAAAAGTAACCGACAAAGTAGATTACCTAACTGCCGACACAGAGGATCACTACATCGTAGCGCAAGCAAACTCACGTTTGAATGACGATGGAACGTTCGCTGAAGAATTGGTAATGGCTCGTTTGCAAAGTGAAAACCTTGAAGTGACGATCGATAGAGTCGATTACATGGACGTTTCGCCTAAACAGGTAGTAGCAGTTGCGACAGCATGTATTCCTTTCTTGGAAAACGATGACTCCAACCGTGCCTTGATGGGTGCCAACATGCAACGTCAAGCAGTACCGTTGATCCAACCTCGTTCACCACTTGTGGGAACTGGTATGGAATACAAGTCAGCTCATGACTCGGGTGCCGCTTTACTATGTAAACATGATGGTGTCGTTGAATATGTGGATGCATCAGAAGTACGCGTTCGCCGTGACAATGGCGCATTAGATAAATATATGGTAACAAAATTCCGTCGTTCAAATTCAGGTACAAGTTACAACCAACGTCCAATCGTTCTTTTAGGCGAAAAAGTTGAAAAAGGCGATACATTAGCAGATGGACCTTCTATGGAAGAAGGAGAAATGGCTTTAGGACAAAACGTACTTGTCGGATTTATGACATGGGAAGGGTATAACTACGAGGATGCGATCATCATGAGCCGTCGTTTGGTGAAAGATGATGTCTATACTTCTATCCATATTGAAGAGTATGAATCAGAAGCTCGTGATACAAAATTAGGCCCTGAAGAAATCACTCGTGAAATTCCAAACGTCGGGGAAGATGCTTTGAAAGATCTTGACGAAATGGGAATTATCCGTATCGGTGCTGAAGTCAAAGACGGCGACCTATTAGTAGGTAAAGTAACGCCTAAAGGGGTAACTGAGTTATCTGCTGAGGAACGTTTACTACATGCTATCTTTGGTGAAAAAGCTCGTGAAGTTCGTGATACATCTCTACGTGTACCTCACGGTGGCGGCGGGATCGTTCATGATGTGAAAATCTTTACTCGTGAAGCCGGAGACGAATTATCTCCAGGCGTAAACATGTTAGTTCGTGTATATATCGTTCAAAAACGTAAAATCAACGAAGGTGATAAAATGGCCGGTCGTCACGGTAATAAAGGGGTTGTATCCCGTATTATGCCGGAAGAAGATATGCCGTTCTTGCCAGATGGTACACCGATCGATATCATGTTGAACCCATTAGGGGTGCCATCACGTATGAACATCGGACAAGTACTAGAATTGCACTTGGGTATGGCTGCTCGTCAGTTAGGTATCCACATTGCAACACCAGTATTTGATGGTGCGAATGATGATGATGTCTGGGAGACTGTTCGTGAAGCTGGTATGGCTAGTGACGCGAAAACAGTTCTTTACGACGGACGTACAGGTGAACCATTTGATAACCGCATCTCTGTTGGTGTGATGTACATGATCAAATTGGCCCACATGGTCGATGATAAATTACATGCCCGTTCTATTGGACCATACTCACTTGTTACCCAACAACCACTTGGAGGTAAAGCTCAATTTGGTGGACAACGTTTTGGGGAGATGGAAGTGTGGGCACTGGAAGCATACGGTGCAGCTTACACATTACAAGAAATTTTAACGTACAAATCTGATGATGTGGTTGGTCGTGTGAAAACATACGAAGCCATCGTCAAGGGTGAACCAATTCCAAAACCAGGCGTACCTGAATCATTCCGCGTATTGGTAAAAGAATTACAATCACTTGGGTTAGATATGCGCGTATTGGACATTGAAGAACAAGAAATCGAATTACGTGATATGGATGACGATGATGATGACTTGATCACAGTTGATGCCCTAACAAAATTTGCCGAACAACAATCAGCGAAACAATTAGAAAAAGAAGCAGCTGAAGCAAAAGAAGCGGCTGATGCAGTTCTTGAACAAGAAATTGAAACTGCAGAAGATACAAAAGACTAATTGTTTAGAGTCTTATTAAAATTGTCAAGTTAGTTTTGTCTCAACACTCTTTGCAAAAACAGAGTTGAGACAGCTGGTGGAAGAAAATGAGTATTAAAAAATACTGTATTTTTCTTCTCACCCTAACTTTTCCTATCAAGAAATGGAGGGAATCCCTTTTGATCGATGTAAATAAATTCGAAAGTATGCAAATAGGTTTAGCTTCTCCAGAAAAGATCAGAAGCTGGTCTTACGGTGAAGTAAAGAAACCCGAAACGATTAACTACCGTACGTTAAAACCTGAACGTGAAGGTTTGTTCTGTGAACGCATTTTCGGTCCAACTAAAGACTGGGAATGTGCCTGTGGAAAATACAAACGTATTCGTTATAAAGGTATCGTTTGTGACCGTTGCGGTGTAGAAGTAACTCGTTCTAAAGTTCGTCGTGAACGTATGGGACATATCGAGTTAGCAGCACCTGTTTCACATATCTGGTATTTCAAAGGCATTCCATCTCGTATGGGACTAGTGTTAGACATGAGTCCTCGTGCGTTGGAAGAGATCATTTACTTTGCATCTTATGTAGTAATTGATGCTGGAGATACTTCTTTAGAGAAAAAACAACTATTAACAGAGCGTGAGTACCGCGATAAACGTGATCAATATGGTCAAGGTTTTTCAGCCGCAATGGGTGCAGAAGCTGTTAAACAGTTATTAGACAATGTTGACTTAGATGGCGAAGTAGCTCAACTAAAAGAAGAGTTGAAATCTGCCCAAGGTCAAAAAAGAACACGTGCAATTCGTCGTTTGGACATTTTAGAAGCATTTCGTGCCTCTGGAAACTTACCAAGCTGGATGGTTATGGATGTTATTCCTGTAATTCCACCAGATTTACGTCCGATGGTTCAATTAGAAGGTGGTCGTTTTGCGACTTCTGACTTGAACGATTTATACCGTCGTGTAATCAACCGTAACAATCGTTTGAAACGTTTATTAGATTTAAATGCGCCAAACATCATTGTTCAAAATGAAAAACGTATGCTGCAAGAAGCGGTCGATGCGTTGATCGATAATGGTCGTCGTGGCCGTCCTGTTACAGGACCAGGTAACCGTCCATTGAAATCTCTTTCTCATATGCTAAAAGGGAAACAAGGTCGTTTCCGTCAAAACTTACTAGGTAAACGTGTGGATTACTCTGGTCGTTCAGTTATCGTCGTAGGGCCTAACTTGAAGATGTACCAATGTGGTTTACCAAAAGAAATGGCGATTGAATTATTCAAGCCATTTGTGATGCGTGAACTAGTTCAACGTGAAATCGCAACAAACATCAAAAACGCAAAACGTAAAATCGAGCGCGGAGAAGATGAAGTTTGGGATATCTTAGAAGAAGTCATTCAAGAGCATCCTGTATTGCTTAACCGAGCACCTACACTACACAGACTTGGTATCCAAGCCTTTGAACCAGTGTTAGTTGAAGGTCGTGCAATCCGTCTTCACCCATTAGTTTGTGAAGCCTACAATGCCGATTTCGATGGAGACCAAATGGCCGTTCACGTTCCATTGAACGAAGAAGCACAAGCAGAAGCACGTATGTTAATGCTAGCTGCTCAAAACATTTTGAATCCAAAAGATGGTAAACCAGTTGTAACGCCTTCTCAAGATATGGTCTTAGGTAACTACTACCTAACAATGGAAGAAGACGGTCGTGAAGGGGAAGGTATGATCTTCCGTGACATGAACGAAGCTGTTTTAGCATGGCGTAATGGATACGTGCATTTACACTCACGTATCGGTGTTCAAACAACCTTACTTGGCGACAAACCGTTTACGGATTGGCAAAAAGAACGTATTTTGATCACAACAGTAGGTAAGATTATCTTTAATGAAATCATGCCTGTGGAATTCCCTTACTTGAATGAACCAACAGATTACAACTTAACTGTACAAACACCTGACAATTATTTTGTAGAAGCTGGTACAGATATTCCTGCGCATATTAAAGCACAAGAATTAGTCTTACCATTCAAGAAGAAAAACTTAGGAAATATTATCGCTGAAGTATTCAAGAGATTCCATATCACTGAAACTTCTAAGATGCTTGATAGAATGAAAGACTTAGGGTATAAACATTCTACTCATGCTGGTATGACTGTTGGTATCGCTGATATCATGGTGTTGCATGAAAAACAAGAAATCATCGATGATGCCCATAAACAAGTGGAAAATATCACGAAACAATTCCGTCGTGGTCTGATTACAGATGACGAACGTTATGAACGTGTTATTGCTGTTTGGAATAAAGCTAAAGATGAGATCCAACAAAAACTGATCGAAAGTATGGATGCTAAAAATCCAATCTTCATGATGTCAGATTCTGGAGCCCGTGGTAACATCTCCAACTTTACTCAGCTTGCTGGTATGCGTGGACTGATGGCCGCACCGAACGGACGTATCATGGAACTACCGATCATCTCGAACTTCCGTGAAGGACTTTCTGTCTTGGAAATGTTTATCTCTACCCATGGAGCTCGTAAAGGGATGACCGATACAGCCTTGAAGACTGCCGATTCAGGTTACTTGACTCGTCGTTTAGTTGACGTTGCCCAAGATGTTATCATTCGTGAAGATGATTGTGGAACTGACCGTGGTCTAGTGATTCAATCTATTCGTGAAGGGAATGAAATCATTGAACCTTTAGAAGAACGTTTACTAGGACGTTACACTCGTAAATCAGTGATGCATCCTGAAACTGGCAAAATGATTATTGGCGAAGATCAACTGATTTCAGAAGATCTTGCAAGAGAAATCGTAGATGCTGGTGTTGAAACTGTAACAATCCGTTCCGTATTTACATGTAACACCAAACATGGTGTATGTAAACACTGTTACGGCCGTAACTTAGCAACTGGTTCTGGTGTTGAAGTTGGGGAAGCAGTTGGTACAATTGCCGCTCAATCAATCGGTGAACCTGGTACTCAGTTAACAATGCGTACGTTCCATACAGGTGGGGTTGCCGGAGATGATATTACTCAAGGTCTACCTCGTGTCCAAGAAATCTTTGAAGCACGTAATCCGAAAGGACAAGCAGTTATCACAGAAGTTACCGGTGAAGTTATCGATATTTCTGAAGATCCTGCAACACGTCAAAAAGAAGTAACAATCAAAGGGAAAACAGATACTCGTACGTATACAGTTCCTTATACAGCTCGTATGAAAGTTGCTGAAGGCGATACGATCCATCGTGGTGAGCCGTTGACAGAAGGTTCGATCGATCCTAAACAACTACTACAAGTTCGCGATGTTTTATCTGTTGAAAACTACCTATTGCGTGAAGTACAACGTGTGTACCGTATGCAAGGGGTGGAAATCGGTGATAAACATATCGAGGTAATGGTTCGTCAAATGCTTCGTAAAGTTCGTGTCATGGATCCAGGTGATACTGAAATCTTACCAGGTACATTACTAGATATCGCTGAATTTAAAGATCGTAACTACGACACATTAGTAGCCGGCGGCGTTCCTGCAACAAGCCGTCCAGTCTTGCTAGGAATCACAAAAGCATCATTAGAAACAAATAGTTTCTTATCTGCTGCGTCATTCCAAGAAACAACTCGTGTGTTAACAGATGCTGCGATCCGTGGTAAAAAAGACCCATTACTTGGTTTGAAAGAAAATGTTATCATCGGTAAGATCATCCCAGCTGGTACTGGTATGGCTCGTTACCGTAACATGGAACCAAAAGAAGTTGGCGTAGCGAGCGAAAATGTCTACAGTATCTCTGATATTGAAGCACAAATGGCTGCTGAAGATGCTTTGAATGAGTTGAATAAATAATAGATAATAAAAAGGCTTGAAATCAATCGATTTCAAGCCTTTTTTGTTTAATCAAGTTCTGACGCTGCATCTTGATCTAAAACAATCGTTAAATTAGGGTGTGTTTGTAATAAAGAAGCGGGTACTTCATTTGTGATTGGACCGAAGAAAGCGCGTTTGATGATAGCAGCTTTTTTCTTGCCCGTAGCAAAGAGCACAATTTCTTTTGCATGCATCACGCTTTTTGGTCCCATCGTCACATAAAAGTCTGGGCGTTCATTTTCATCTCCGCCGACTTCACTTAATAAGATCTCTTTCATATTTTCAGTAGCATTTTCTCCTACATAAGAAGTTAAATCTTCAAATTTGGTTGTTCCTGGCAGGTTTCCGCAATAATGACCATCTGCTCCGATTCCTAATAAAATCAAATCTAGTCCGCCATCTTGTTGAATCCTCTTATCTTGGGTTTTGTAGTTGTTTTCGTCTAAGGGATGGATCTGGCTCTCAGGAATTTCTGCGGGTTTAAAAAATAGGTTGTTGAGATTTGTCATCGTTACACCATATCCTTTTTTCTGTTTAAATGGGATTTCATCGAAGTTGTAATAATGAACATTATCAAGATAAGATTTGTTTTTTACATCTGAAACTAAGTATTCATACATTTTAACGGGTGTTGAGCCAGCGGTTATAGCTAAGTTCACTCGTTTTTGTTGGTACATTTTACCAAGTAGAATATTTGCAGCGACCCGGCTCATTTTTTCGTAGTTTTCTTCAATGATGATTTTCATTTTTTTGAACAGCTCCTTCTTTTTATTTAACTTATCATATGGGAACCATCCCATGTCAATGGGATTTTTGTAGAAGATATGAGTTTAGTATATATCTTTTGTGTATCAATAAGTTCAGAATAGCATAGAATTACAGTAACTTGGTTGAATGGCAGTCAATAAATAAAAAACTTCCCGATAAGTAGTTGTAATTATACTAAGGCTAAAATATAATTAACATACTGAACAAATAGGGGTTTGAGGATGGTAAAATTATGAATATAAAGTTAGAATTAGGAAAAAAAATCCGTATGTTTCGAGAACAAAAAGGTCAAAGTAGAGAAGCGTTTTGTGATGATGAGTTAGAATTGACTGTTAGACAACTTTCTAGAATAGAAGCTGGAGAGTCACTGCCCACACTACCAAAGCTTACATATATATCAAAACAACTTTCTATACCTATTTCACACCTAATTAATGAGAATGAAATCACATTGCCTAAACGTTATATCCAGTTGAAAATGAATTTATTCAAAAGACCTCCGCAATATAATGATGCGATGAAAAAAATGGTCGAGGACACCTTTGAGGAAATATATGAAGACTACTACGAGACTTTACCTGAAGAAGAGCAACTTTTAGTGGATACTGCTCAGGCGCATAATGATGTAAATCTTTCTAAGAAAATTGATTTTGGTGAGGGAATACTGCAAGATTATTTTTTTCAAATTAGAAAAAAAAAGGAGTATACTGAAAATGATTTGTTAATTATACATTTATATTTTGCCTGTTGTCATTATAAGCCATTCGATAATCAAGAGTTTGATACTTTGGTGGAGAAGATATTGGAACAAATCAATTACAGTTCAGAATTTGGCTTGATTATTCTAAATAGAATTCTAGTTACAATAGCTGGTCTATACATTATTTCTAATCGATATGATAGAATTTTAAATATTACAAAAATTTCAAATACCATCATGAAAATGAGTCAGGACTTTCATCAAAAACCGATCATTGATATGCTTGAAGGAAAGCATTGGATGTATCTTAATGATTTAGAAAAGGCGAATAAAAAGTATAATGATGCAATATTACTTGCTCAATTACATGGTGAGGAGCTATTATCAGATAGAATTAAGCAAGAATGGGAAGAAGATTTAAATAGTTAATTATAGACTGTGGAGACATAATTATGTTTCCACAGTTTTTTTCTAATTATTTAGGAATGTTAATAACCGGACAAAGATGTCCTGTTAGAAAAATACAGAAAACAGTAAAGTAATACATGTAAAGAGGACACAAAACAAAAAATAGAACGATGTTTAAGAACTTTAGTAAGGATTATAAAAAATGACAAAGATGTCCTGTTGGAAAAAAGGATAAAACAGTAAAGTAATATATATCAAGAAGACCTAAATAGAAAAGGAAAGGAGGAATTAGAGTATGAAATTATGGAGTATTTTATGCGGATTTTGGTGGGAACTATAAGATGAATAATTTAAGTAAGTATAAAGTTATAACATGATAGATAAAAAATAATTAGCGAACAAAAAGAGAGGTGATATTCATGACAAATATAAAATATTTTATTAAAGATCAAGAAATCATACATAGAAAATTGGTTATTTTAAATGGTGGCGATGAAGATAAGCTACTAAAAATACTTAACAAAGGCGAGCTATTGAAAATTGTTATGCTCCCTCAAAAAACAGAAAAGGAATTACTTTTTGACTATTTGAATGTAGAAGATGTTGAAGTACTAGAAATAAAATGAAGAAAATCCAGTTAAATCATAGGAGTGATAAACATGCAGGAAGTTAGAATGAATAACTATTTATTAAAAACGAAGAGTTTAGTAAAAAAATATAAAGATTATCATGCAGTAAATGAAGTCTCAATGACGATCAATCAAGGAGATATTTACGGATTTATTGGCAAGAATGGTGCAGGTAAGACAACTTTTATTCGGATGTTAACGAATTTAATCGAGAAAAGTTCAGGTAGTATCGAATTTTTTAATGGTAAGGAAAAAATAAAAGTTGGTGCTGTAATAGAATCACCAGCATGTTATCCCTACCTATCTGCCCAAGAGAATTTGAATTATTATGCTATCCAAATGAATTTACCTGATAGGAAAAATCGTATTAAAGAAGTGCTTGAGTTTATTGGGCTAGGATCTGTTGGTAAGAAAATGTTTAAAGACTTTTCTTTAGGCATGAAGCAGCGCTTAGGTATTGGGTTAGCTATTTTGAATAACCCTAATCTACTTATTTTGGATGAACCAACCAATGGTTTGGACCCACAAGGGATAGTTGAAATTAGAGAAATCATAAAAAAATTAAATAGAGAGTACAAAACGACTATCTTAGTATCAAGTCACATTTTATCAGAATTATCCATGATAGCGACAAGATACGGAATCATTCATCAAGGAAAATTGATTAAAGAAGTGACAACACAAGAACTTGAGAATGAATGTAAAAAAACAATTCTATTATCGAGCATGGACAATCAAAAATGCCAGAATATTTTAGAAAAAGAAGGTTATGTCGTGAATAGTGATGATGTTGGATTAGTAGTTAGTGCAGAAAAGTCTGAAATGCCAAGCATTTCTCAGGTTCTATTTAACAACCAATTGTATCTTACTTATTTTTCATACAAAGAAGAAAGTCTAGAAGACTACTATTTAAAATTAACAGAGTAAAGGGGAATTTATATGTTAAATCTATTAAAATCAGATACTTATAGAATTTTAAAAGGAAAACTTGGTTTTTATTCAGTCGCAGGTTTAATTTTATTCGGAATATTTTTTGGAATAGTGAGAGATGATACACCGAGTTTAGAAGTGATCCAAGATGGCTTATCCAGTGCTTCGATTTTTGTTTCAATTTTTATGATCAATATTTTTATTATTGTTTGGGGTCATGAGTTTATGAATCGGGTTGTCAATAATTCATTGATTTTTGGGATTAAAAGATGGGTATATTTTCTAAGTAAAGTTGCATTAACCTTTATTCTGGTATTTATCTTTTTAGTAATTTATACAGGATCATTAGCAAGTACGGTGTGGTTTACAGGTGGCGGGTTTTCTCTGTTTGAAATGGCAAAAATAATGTTGTTACAACTGCCATTGTATTTTGCAGTCAGTCTTATAGGTGTGTTGTTGTTTAATGTAATTAAATCAAGTAATGTTGCAACTGCGGTATTTGTGGCACTAATTTTAGTAGGAGAAGGGCTCGCCTCAAGTTTTGTTTCAAGTTATTTTTCAGCAGCCAACTCATTATTAGACACGTTATTATTTACTAATATTAGACAATTGACGGACTATCAAAATGTATCAAACCAGACATTTGTAATTGTTTTTAGTAGTGCATTAGTTTACAGCATTATATTTTATGTATGCAGCTATACGTTGTTCAAAGAAAGAGATTTTAAATAATAAAAAGAGAAGAAAGAAGTGAATCGTATGAAAAAGAAACTAATGATTTTGATCCTTGTGGTCGCAGCTGTTCTCCTTGTCGGCTATACAACGATGCGCTCAGATAAAACAACAAAAGACATAACGAAAGAATGGAGCCTTTCAACAGATGTGATTGAATCGCTATCGTTATTGGGTGCAGAACAAAATGTTAAGACAACGATCATTGAAACGGATAAAGAAAAAACAGTAGTTAAATTAGCTGGAAAAGTATCTGATAAAACAGAAAAAGAACTCAATAAGACAACGGCTAAGAAAGCGAATTTGGAAATTACATTATCTGATATAGATGGCTTCAAATTGATGCCAAGTAACGATGGGAAAAGTGAACTAGAAATGCAGATTTTATTAGGCAAAAATGCAAGTATAAAACATTTAAAAATAGAGTCAATCGTAGGAAATGTTGATGTTACTGTTCCACAAGGTTTTCAAGGTAAGTATGTGACGACCGCCAAAAATGGTGGAGAAGTTTTAGAAGTTCCAGATACAAGTAAAGATCAGGATGAAGTTATAGAAATTAACACCATTGGAGATATTCACATTAAAAAGTAAGGAGAATGTATTATGTATGCTCATTATATGCAACATTCAACGACAGATTGTGGAATCGCCTCGTTAAAAACAATCTTAAAACAGTTACGAGTAAAAATTGGTAGTGAGAATGAATTATATGAACATTATAGTATTAAAAAAACACAGGGACTTTCTCTAGATGAAATGAAAACCATTTTAAAAAAGTACGGAGTGAATTCTAGTGCGTATGGTGTTACGGATTTTGAGAAGTTAAAAAAAATTGAAAAACTACCTATGCTCTTGGTCGTGGAGAATGATGGCGTGGGTCACTATATAGTTGTTCATGAGATAAAGGAGGACCAATCATTTATAGTCTCTAATCCTGCAGAAAGCACTCTAATGGAGTACGATGAAGCCTATTTGAAATCTATATTTTTAGGCTATGCTTTATGTATTGCAGATTCTAGCCCAGTTGTTACAAGCAAATCAAAAAAGAGATTCAGAATGAATAATGAAGAATCGAGTCTGGGTAAAAGGCTTTACAAGGAAGTAATGCAAGAGATTTCTTATAGTTTAAAAGTGAAAATGATTGGGTTGATATTGCTAAAATATCTACTTCCGATAGTGACAACTTTTCTGATTCAAGGGACACTATCATCAAACAGACTACATTCTGTCCCTGTCTTTGTTTTTGTAATTTCTGTAGCCATAATGTTGATTTTAGGATTCTATAAAATCAACATTATGGAAGGCAATCAAAAAGTTGCGCTTGAAAATAAAATACAAGAAAAGATTTTAATGAAGTACTACGCTCAAAAAGTTAGTGATATCAAATCAGGAGGCAATAGTGATAATATAACTGGCTATTTTTGGAATTTGTTTGGTTCAGTTTCGGGTTTATTGGAAAAATTTTATTTTAAACTCAATTTATGTTATGTGTTGTTATTGGCAAGTATTGTTTTTAGTATCACTCCCCTATTATTTGGTGTATTAGTTTTCTGGATTGGTTTATTTTCTTATTTTTTAAAAATGAAAGTGGACACTATCAGAAACAATGAGAAAGATGTTATTGGGAAATCATCGGCTTTTTCATTCTCTGTTGAAAATAATATAAAGAGCTCATTTGATATCAATTTATTTTCTAAAAATAAAGAAGCTGAGAACTTTGTTCAACAAAAAATCCAAGATTATTTTGAAAGCAAAAATCAAATGGTTAAGAATGATTTGAAAATAGCTTCAACGTTTCAAGTTTTTTCAACGCTAATTTCAATCTCAACATTTGTTGTATTTGGAGTTAATGCAGCACTTCATGCAGGAGATACAACTAGTTTATTAAATGATTCAAATGGTATTTTGATCATCTCTATTATACTTAGTTCGGTTGCTCCAGTCCTGCAATCGTGGTTGAGCTATCAAAAAAGTGCTATTGCGATCGACTATATTCAAAGTGGTGAAGATTATACGGAACAAGCAGAAATTTTAGAGAATGTATTAGATGTTCCCAAAATTACAACTATTGATGTGAAGAATTTGGATTTTTCTTACGATGAGAAGAAAAAGATGTTCAAACAATTCAATACTCGGTTTGAAGCTGGGAAACTATACACTCTTATTGGGGATAATGGTTGTGGCAAATCAACACTCATTAATTTACTTTCTGGGGTGCTAGATCCAGATTCTGGCACATTGATTGTTAATGATTGTGTCGAGAAGCGGTCATTTAAGAATACTAACATTAGAGAGTATATTAGCTTGTATTCACCTGAATTCAGTTTATATGGAAATACTGTTGGTCGTAATATCCGCTATAAGGTATTTAATGAGCATTTGACGACAGAGGAGAAGTCTCACTATGATGACTTACTAGATTTAAAGTTGCCAAATAATTATTTAATTCAAAGTGATGGTCGAAATTTGTCTCAAGGTCAAAAGCAAAAAATTCTGTTAATGAGAGCTTTGTATCAAGATACGAGCTTATATATTTTTGATGAACCAACTGGAAATTTAGATAGTGCGTCTAAGCAGAAATTTATGAATTATATCAAAAAACTAGCGAATCACGAAAAGAAGATCGTGATTGTAATAAGTCATGAATCAGATGTTTTAGAATATGCTGATGAAATCATCAATATAAAAGAAAAAAGACAAGGAGGGAAAGAATGAAAAACAAGACAGGGATATTTATGCTCTCTATAGTTGTTGTTGTATTCTTTATGATTCTAACTGCGACTAAATCTAGTGCTAGTATAAAAGACAATACAATATCTACCCAGCAAATCGAAGATACTATTAAAAATGAAGAGGATGCATTCATTTTAGTAGGAAATCGAAATTGCACTTCATGTCAAAAGTTTCTCCCAATACTAGAGAAAGCAGCGAAAAAAACAGATACTGAAGTTTATTATTTGGACACTGAAAATACTAGCAATAAAAAATTTATTACTAGTAACAATGTAACAGTGACACCGACAATACTAGTAATCAAAGAGGGGAAACTAACGCGTTATGAAGGTGCTCTGGAATACGAAGCAACAAAAAACATTCTTGAAAGCGGGGAAGTGAAATGAAGTTAAAGAGGGTAGCAGTCGTTTTGGCAGTAATTGGGTTATTTAGTCTAAGTGGGACAGCATATGCGTTAAAGATGGATAATGATAAAAAGGATGAGCAATTGGTAGTAGAGCAGTCTAATTATCCAGATATATACAATACAGTGGATTCAATTACATTTGATAGCTTTAAAGAAAAAATTGAGAGAGAAGAGGATTTTTACGTTTATGTGGGTCGGCCAACATGTGGGGATTGCAATGATTTCGAGCCAGAATTTATTAAGTTAGTAGAAGAAAAAAAGATAACACAACGAATATTTTATCTGAATGTCGCAAAGGTTAGAGAAAATGAAGAAGAGTGGGCAAAATTCAAGGTGGATTACAACATTATGTATACACCAACACTAGCTAAATATAGTAAAGGTATTTTGACAAGCAAAATAGAATGGACACCTGAAAATGGAATATCCCTGCAAAAAGTCGCAGAGTGGATAGATATAAATATTGCATCAGAAACAGTATAAAAATAACTACTAAGTTATTAAAAATATAAAAAGAGGAGGAAAAGCAGATGAAAGAATTAACGAAAAACGAAGCGAAAACAGTAGAGGGCGGATTGAGATTTTGTTTCTTCTATTGGAAAGGCTGGGGCTTCTTCTGTAAATAAAAAGAAGGAAGCAAGTTAAAAAGCATAAGAAATGGAATGAATATAAAACAAACATAAAAAGAGGAGGAAAAAAGATGAAAGAATTAACGAAAAACGAAGCAAAAACAGTAGAGGGTGGATTGAGATTTTGCTTCTTCTATTGGAAAGGCTGGGGCTTCTTCTGTAAATAAAAGAAGTGATCAAGTAAAAAGGTATACAAAAACGAAATTAATGTAAAACAAGCATAAAAAGAGGAGGAAAAAAGATGAAAGAATTAACGAAAAACGAAGCGAAAACAGTAGAGGGTGGATTGAGATTTTGCTTCTTCTATTGGAAAGGCTGGGGCTTCTTCTGTAAATAAAAGAAGTGATCAAGTAAAAAGGTATACAAAAACGAAATTAATGTAAAACAAGCATAAAAAGAGGAGGAAAAAAGATGAAAGAATTAACGAAAAACGAAGCAAAAACAGTAGAGGGCGGATTGAGATTTTGTTTCTTCTATTGGAAAGGCTGGGGTTTCTTCTGTAAATAAAAGAAGTGATTAAGTAAAAAGGTATATAAAAACGGAATGAATATAAAACAAGCATAAAAAGAGGAGGAAAAAAGATGAAAGAATTAACGAAAAACGAAGCGAAAACAGTAGAGGGTGGATTGAGATTTTGCTTCTTCTATTGGAAAGGCTGGGGCTTCTTTTGTAAATAAAAAGAAGGAAGCAAGTTAAAAAGCATAAGAAATGGAATGAATATAAAACAAGCATAAAAAGAGGAGGAAAAAAGATGAAAGAATTAACGAAAAACGAAGCGAAAACAGTAGAGGGCGGATTGAGATTTTGTTTCTTCTATTGGAAAGGTTGGGGCTTCTTCTGTAAATAAAAAGAAGGAATTAAGTTAGAATTGAATTGTTGAATAAAGTAAGTAAAAAGATAAACGCTTTAGTATTTTATTCATAGAAGATACAAACGCAACCTTGTTCATTAGGTACAGGTTGCGTTTTTTGTTTGTAATAGTAACGAACAGTATGATGAGATAAGTTGATTTTTTAGTGTATCATCTTTAGGCTATCTTGACTTTTAGTTTTTCACTCATTATTGAAGGGATCTTTTATTGTAGGCAAATCAATATCATTATTTTTTGATTCGGCTTATGATAAAGAAAAAAGAGGTGAAGGAATCATGGAACATAATTACGAAAAAGCGATTTTTGCTGGTGGATGTTTTTGGTGTATGGTAAAGCCTTTTGACTCTCAACCAGGCATTATTTCTGTGGTATCAGGATATACAGGTGGACATGTTGAAAACCCAACTTATGAACAAGTTACAACAGGAACAACGGGCCATACAGAAGCAGTTGAAATAACGTATGATCCTACGATTATGTCATATGAAAAACTAGTGGAAACTTACTGGCAACAGACAGATCCGACAGATGCACTAGGACAATTTGCAGATCGCGGTGATTCTTACCGTCCTGTTATCTTTTATGCAAATGAAGCGCAAAAAGAAATTGCAGAAAAATCAAAAGCAATACTACAAGAAAGTGGTCGCTTTACTCAGCCAATCGTTACAAAAATTGAACCTGCTAAACCTTTTTATCCAGCAGAGGACTATCATCAAGATTATTATAAAAAACACAGTGTACACTATAATCTATATAGAGAAGGTTCTGGTCGTGCTGGTTTTATTCGGAAGAACTGGAAAGATAAATAACTGAGAGAAACGAGACAAAAGTAAACATGTGCTTTTTGTCTCGTTATTTATTTACAGAGCAATACAAAAAATAGTCCAATACTTAAAAAGGGGACAAAGGGAAGATGTTTTATTTTTTTCTTTAAAATATATCGGTAAAACAAAATAAAAAGTAATCCGCTGCTACTAGCGCAGAATAGTAAAAAGATAAGTGACTCACTTCCTAAAAGTGCACCCCATAAAGTTAATAGGATGATATCTCCACCGCCTACTGAATCAGGAAAGAGATAGTTTAATCCATGCAAAGCAAAAAAAGAAATGCCGCTTGTAAAAAGATAAAACGGCCATGCTAAATAAAAGCGCCAAATACATAGTAAAACCGCGAGTGGGAAAAAAATTTTAGGCTCAACGATCAAATAAAAAATATCTGTTAAAGACAAAACTACTGCTGTAAATAAAAAGCAAAGAGAGTACAGTGGATAACTAGATTTGAACGCGACAAAAGAGCAAAGAAGTCCACAAATTATTTCACTACAAAAATAAACAAATGGTAATTTATGCCCACAATAACGGCAGCGAAAACATAGAAAAATAATAGAAATAACCGGAATCAATTCAAAAACTTTTAACTTCGTCTGACAGAAGGAACAATGTGACGCTGGAAATAGAATCGATTCCCCAAGAGGAATTCGTTCAGCAACTAAACAAAGAAATGAACCTATCACACTACCAAAGATAAAATAAATAACCAACATATAAAAACTCCTTTCATAAATAAGTACGCAAAAAAATGTCTTTTTAACTAGACAATTCTTTTTTTATTCGGAATAATGAAAGTGAGAAATGAGGCGAGAAGATGGAAAAAATAGCAATCGGAGTAGATATTGGTACGACGCAAACAAAGGCTGTTGCCTTTAGGGAAGATGGAACAGTTCAAGATTCTGCTTATGTACGTTATCCACTCATTCAGGAAGCAGAAGGCATGGCAGAACAGGATATAGAGCAGATATTTCAGGCGGTGGTTACTTGTATCAAACAAGTTGTGGCTAAAGTGCAGCCATTGGAAATTTCAGTTGTGTCTTTTTCCACGGCAATGCATGGGTTGATCGTCATGGATAAAAATCATCAACCTCTGACAAGGGTCATCACATGGGCCGATAATCGTGCGGAAAAATATGCGGAAGAACTAAGAGATACCGCTTTGGGGAAAAATATTTATCAAAATACAGGATTACCGATGCATCCAATGACTCCTTTTCATAAGATTCGTTGGTTAAAAGAAGAATGTCCAGCAATCTATGAGCAAGCTGAGACGTTTATTGGAATGAAAGAGTATGTATTTTATCGTTTGTTTGACCGATATATTACAGATATTAGTACCGCTTCGGGAACAGGATTTTTGAATATCCGCGACTTGAATTGGGATCAATTAGCTTTAGCCGAGATGGGAATTACAACTGATCAATTACCATTATTAGTAAAACCAACTCATCAACTATCCGGATTAAAAGCTGAGTGGATCGAACAGTTAGGTTTGACTGCACAAACAGTTTTTGTGTTGGGGGGTGCGGATGGTCCATTATCTAATTTAGGATTAGGTGCTGTGGCAAAAGGAACTGCAACATTGACTGTTGGAACGAGCGGTGCTTTACGTTATATCGTGGATAAACCTCAGACCCATCCGCAGGAGGAAACTTTTTGTTGTGTGCTAGACGAAAAACATTGGGTGATCGGAGGCGCAACAAGTAATGGCGCTGGGATTTTCGATTGGGCTTGCGAAAATTTATTGAAAGAAGTCCAAGCGGAAGCTCGTGCAGCGGGGAAAAATCCTTATGATGCTGTGATGGATCTTGTGAAGGCAACACCTATTGGGGCTAAAGGACTATTATTCCAACCTTATTTGTTGGGGGAACGTGCTCCTTTGTGGAATGCAGAAGCTACAGGTAGTTTTGTTGGATTGAAGCGAAACCATGATGACAAATTGATGATGCGTGCAGTAGTTGAGGGGATTTGTTTGAATCTGAAACGTATTTTAACAGAGTTAGAAGAGTTAGGCGGAACAGTTAAAGAAATTCGAGCCACAGGTGGTTTTGCTGATTCAGAAGTATTCAAACATGTGATGGCTGATGTTTTGGGTCAAAGTCTTTCGTTAACGGAAAGCGTGGAGGCTTCAGCTTTCGGTGCGGTTTTGTTAGGTTGGCAAAGTCTTGGTAATATTACTGATTTAAAAGTAGCGAGTGAACAAGTAGAAATTTATGAAACACTTGAACCTAATAGTGAAAACAGTCAAGTTTATCAACAGATTTATCCACTGTTCATAACTACACAGCAACAATTATCCGCCAGTTATCACCAATTAGCGAAACTAAGAGCAGACTTAGAATAAATTTTTTTGACAAATAACTATGAACTTGCTTTACTAGTAGTAAGAGAACGGAGGAAAGGAAATGAAAAAGTTATGGATCACCTCGTTACTCGTAATGGGAATAGTGCTGACAAGCTGTGGTTCCAAAGGTATCTCAGCAGAAGATGCGGGTGAATTATTTGTTGATCGTCTTGTTTATCAAAAAGAAGAACAAAAATTTGCAAAAGAATTTCGAGATGGCGAGCAAGTGGGTAAGGAATTAGATGAAAATAGTAAGACTTTTGAAGAGAACTTTGCTAAAGGTTTATCCTCTACAGGAGCGAAAGTTCCAGAAAAACAGGCAGATCAACTAACAAAGGAGCTTTTACAACAAGCAAGGGAAAAAGCAACTTATAAAATCGTTCAAATAGATGAAACAAAAAAGGGCGCAACAATCACTTATTATGTCACTGGACTGGATCTAGTAAGTGCAATGCAGGAAATGACAAGGCAGTTAGTGAAAGAGACCTTAGCTGATACTGAAATAGCGAAAGATGAGCAAAAAACCCTAGATGCTACGTTTTCCATTCTCGAGGAACGGGTCAAAGCAATTAAAATAAAAACAGATCCAGTAGAACTAAAATTACGCTTAGAGAAGGAGAAAGGGAAGTGGTTTGTGCCAAATGATCAAAAACAGGCAGTATCTAACTTATTTCTGGCGTTCATTTCTGGCTCGAAAGACGTAAACACAATGAATAAAGAATTACAAGAAGCATTAAATGAAGTAGCTAAAGAGATTCTGGATTCATTAGACACTATACCGATACCAAACAGTAATTAATCTTTTTAGTTTATAATTATTATTAAATGAGAAAAGTTATAAAAATGAAGATTTTAGTGTACTTTTTTGTGGTTTCGTACTACAATTGTATATAGATAAAAATTTAGGAGGATGATGTATAATGAAATTTGAACAAACTAAAGAAGTATTGAACCAACTAGTTGCAGATTTAAGCCAGTTTTCAGTGGTAATCCACCAAACTCACTGGTACATGCGTGGCCCAGAATTCTTGACATTACACCCTAAAATGGACGAATACATGGATCAAATCAATGACCAATTAGATGTTGTATCTGAACGTTTGATTACACTAGATGGCGCTCCTTACTCAACATTACAAGAATTTGCGGACCATACTGGTATTGAAGATGAAATCGGCACATATGAGCGTACAATTCCTGAACGTATGGAAAAATTAGTTGAAGGCTATCGCTATTTAGCTGACTTATACCAAAAAGGAATTGATGTTTCTGGTGAAGAAGGCGATGACTCTACACAAGATATCTTTATTGCAAACAAAACAGATATCGAAAAAAATATTTGGATGTTGCAAGCAAAATTAGGTAAAGCACCTGGTATTGATGCAGATTCACGTGCAAAAACTCGTTAATCAAAAAAATTGAAAGCTGATGGAAGATAGTATGCTATCTTTCATCAGCTTTTTTAGTTTTTTTCACTTTCTAGTTTTAACTTACTGCGTTCAATTGCGGCCGTTACTTGGTCAAATCCAGTACCGCCATATGAGTGTCGACGCTCGATTGCGGTCTTTGATGCTAGAGTTTGGTAGATATCAGAGTCAATCAATGGCGTAATAGCTTGATATTCTTTTAATGGAATATCTTGTAAATAAATGCCTTGTTTGGTACAGTCCAAGACTAATTTCCCTACGACTTCATGTGCTTGCCTAAAAGGCATTCCTTTACTTGCAAGGTAGTCAGCCAACTCTGTTGCGTTTGAAAAATCCTTCTCGGTCGATTTTTCCATCATTTCCTGATTTATTTTCATGGTCTCTACCATACCTGACATGATTTCTAAACTAGTCAAAATCGTGTGAGACGTATCAAACATACCCTCTTTGTCTTCTTGCAAGTCTTTGTTATAAGCTAACGGCAAACCTTTCAAAACCGTTAAAAGGCTGAATAAATTGCCATATACGCGACCTGATTTCCCCCGAATCAATTCTGCCATATCTGGGTTCTTTTTTTGAGGCATGATTGAACTACCAGTAGAAAACGTGTCCGTCAATTCAATAAATTGAAATTCATGACTGCACCATAAAATGATTTCTTCACAGAATCGAGAAAGATGCATCATTAGAATGGAACTATTACTAAGAAACTCTAAGATAAAGTCCCGATCACTTACACCATCAAGACTATTTTCATAGATTGAAGAAAAACCTAGCAATTCAGCTGAATAAGCCCGATCGATTGGAAACGTTGTGCCGGCCAAAGCTGCACAACCCAAGGGAGAAATATCGATACGCTTCAAACTTTCTTTAAAACGCTCTTGATCCCTTGTCAACATGCCGTAATAAGCCATCATATGATGTGCAAATGAAATCGGTTGTGCATGTTGTAAATGGGTGTAGCCAGGCATAATAGTCTCTATATTTTCTTCGGCTTTGTGGACTAAAACTTGGCGAAATGAGTGAATCTTTTCAATAACTTCTTGGACGATTTCCTTTAAGTAAAGATGCATGTCTGTGGCGACCTGGTCATTTCTACTACGACCTGTATGTAGTTTGCCAGCAACTGAACCAATTTCATCATGTAGATGCTTTTCAATATTTAAATGGATATCTTCATTTTCTATACTGAAGGTGAGGTCACCAGCAAGCAGTTTTTCTTGAATCGTAGTTAGTCCAGAACTAATTTGTTCAGCTTCTTCTGCAGTTAAAATTCCTGTTTTTGCTAACATTTTTACATGAGCTAAACTTCCAGTGATATCTTGTTTTGCTAATTTTTGATCAAAAGGAATCGAAGCCCCAAATGCATCGATCCATGCTTCACTTTTTCCTTCAAAACGTCCGCCCCATAATTTTTCCATGATACACACCTCATTTTTGTATTATTATTCAGTGGAATAAGAAAGAGGTCATCTACTTCCCGATGCAGATAACCTGTTTGCTTATTAAGTGACACTAGAAGTAACTATTTCGTTAAATTCCTGTTCAACTTTGTAACGAGTTTGGCACACCTATAAAGACGTACGATTTCCTTATTTCGATCCGCAAATCGAAAAGAAATTCTCCTTAGATAAGTCTGTTTAATAGGTGGATTGGATAACCTTATTTACAAACCTGTAAAAGTTATCTCACAGTAGTTTCAACCTAGGTAAAATGAGATTGTTGCTAGTTATTTTTGTATAGAGAGGCTTGGACTTCAGCATTTACCTTAGTCGGAAGTCCCCAGAGTTTAATAAAACCGACAGCCGCATCTTGATCAAAAGTATCAGCTGATGTATACGTTGCTAAGTTTTCATTGTATAAGCTATTATCAGATTTACGTCCCTCAACTACGGCATGTCCTTTGAATAGTTTTACTCGAACTACACCATTTACATACTTTTGTGTAGATTTTAAGAAGGCAATCAGAGCATCTGTCAACGGGTTGAACCATAATCCATCGTAAATTATTTGTGATAATTGATTTTCGATGATTGGTTTGAAGTGTGCTACTTCACGAACAAACGTTAAATCCTCAAGCTCTTTATGAGCAGTCATCAACGTAATCGCTGCCGGGCACTCATAAACTTCACGAGATTTGATCCCAACTAAGCGATTTTCCACATGATCGATCCGACCGATTCCGTGCTTACCAGCTAAATCATTTAACTCTAAAATTAAATCGGATAACAGCATTTTTTTCCCGTTGATAGCTGTAGGTACACCCTCGACAAATGTCAACTCAATAATATCTGCTTCATCAGGAGCATTCTCTAAGCTAGCGGTTAATTCATAAGCCCCTTCTGGCGGAGTTGCCCATGGATCTTCTAAAATGCCGCATTCATTAGCACGTCCCCAAAGATTTTGATCGACTGAATAAGGATTATCTAAATCGGCGGGAACCGGCACGCCTTTTTCTTTGGCATAATTAATTTCTTCTTCACGGGACCATTTCCATTCACGAACGGGTGCAATAACGTTCAGCTCAGGTGCAAGGGCATTGATCGCAACTTCAAAACGAACTTGATCATTCCCTTTTCCTGTACAGCCATGAGCAATTGTTGTTGCACCAGTTTCGTGTGCCAACTCTACTAATTTTTTAGCAATCAGTGGGCGGGATAAAGCGGAAACGAGTGGATAAGATTGTTCGTAAAATGTATGCCCTTGTAAAGCGATCAAGGCAAACTCTTGCGCAAATTCTTCTTTAGCGTCAATGGTATAAGACGCAGAAGCACCGACTTCTAATGCTTTATTTTTGATGAAGTCTAAATCTTTTTTTTCACCGACGTCTAAACAGCATGCAATCACATCATATCCTTCGTCGACTAACCATTTAACAGCAACAGAGGTATCTAATCCCCCAGAGTAGGCTAAAACAACTTTTTCTGTCATGAGTAACACTCCTTATTTTCTAATTGTCTTTTTTGATTGTTTTCATCATATCACTTGAAAATACAAAAATCAACCATTTTTATAAATAAATATGCATAAAAATGAAATGAAAAGGAATAATATACATTTTCGTTTAGAGAGATTACGTAATATACATTACGCATTTTTTGAAGGAATCGATTTGATAGTGCAGATATTTTTTGGATAAGAAAAATATGGCGAAAACTGCAGAAATTCATTGACTTTGCTAGTGATAGAAGGTATCATATTAAATGGTATTGTTTGCCCCACAATGAGCCCCGGAAACTCAAGTGAATGTCAAACATCGAATAGAAAATTGGAGGAAAGAATCGTGCGTACAACATATATGGCCAAATCTGGCGAAGTAGAACGTAAATGGTATGTAGTAGATGCGACAGATATCCCAATGGGACGTCTATCAACTGTAGTTGCTTCTATCTTACGTGGAAAAAATAAACCAACATTCACACCACATGTGGATACTGGAGATTTCGTAATTGTAATTAATGCTGATAAAATCAAATTAACTGGTAACAAAGCAAGTGATAAAATTTACTACCGTCACAGCCAATACCCAGGTGGGTTAAAATCTGTTACTGCTGGTGAATTACGCGATAAAAACTCTCGTCGTTTAATTGAAACTTCTGTAAAAGGTATGCTTCCTAAAAACACTTTAGGCTGTAAACAATTTACTAAATTAAACGTATACGGTGGAGCTGAGCATCCACATGCTGCACAACAACCAGAAGTATTAGATATTACTAACCTAATTTAAGGAGGGAAATTCATTGGCTCAAGTACAATATAGCGGCACTGGCCGTCGTAAAAAATCTGTAGCTCGCGTACGTTTAGTACCAGGTACTGGTAAAATTACTGTAAATAAAAAAGACGTTGAAGAATATATTCCACACGCTGACTTGCGTGAAGTTATCAACCAACCATTTGGTGTAACTGAAACTAAAGGCGCTTATGATGTAATGGTAAACGTTAATGGTGGAGGCTACTCTGGTCAATCAGGTGCGATCCGTCACGGAATCGCTCGTGCATTATTAGAAGTAGATCCTGACTTCCGCGGAGCTTTAAAACGCGCTGGACTTCTTACTCGTGATGCCCGTATGGTAGAACGTAAAAAACCAGGTCTTAAAAAAGCCCGTAAAGCTTCACAATTCTCAAAACGTTAATTGTTGGAGTCGTTGCGAATTTATTCGCTTACGAGTACCATTCAATTGTAACATTTCAAGACACTTTCCATTTTTTGGAAGGTGTCTTTTTTTGATTTAGTTAAGAGTTTAATTTGCCCGTCTATATTCTTCAAAACGTTCATTTCTATGCCCGTAAACTTTTCTAAGTATATTAGAAGTTTCTGCCTGACCGAAAAGAAATTTAATAATTGAACTATTGATTACGTGATTTAGTAAATCTAAAACAAATGCTTGTCTTAAGCTTTGAGAAGGAATGTGAGGAACCCTATATTTTTTATTAATTGAAAAGGTCCCTGAACGATTTTTATAGAGTAACATCTTTTCGCTGTTTTTATTCTTTATTTTTTTATTTTTAAGTCAGGTATATTTTTTTATTTGTCGCGTTTGTTATCCACCCAATGATGTTATAATTGTTATGACTGTTTAATTGTTAACGGTAATAATTAATAGGAGTGTGAAAAAAATGGGAGAAACGGTCAGTACAGATGGAAATGCAGTTGCTAAATTTGCTGCGGATATTTTAGCTGCAAAGGGAAATATTAATTTTAAGCCAACAAATAGCATTAATACATCTACAAGTCCAGCAACAAATGAGTTAAAAACATTGATGACTTCTTTTCAGCAAACAATTGATACCTATAAAACGTGTTTAGCTACAGAAGTAAGAAATGTTCAAGCCGTACATAATGCAATTGAAGAAACGGATCAAAAAATAAAAGATAGCATAGCAACAACGATGCAAGCATGAGGTGGAATAGATGGATAAGAATTTATTTAGCTTGCGTATGAAAGTAGAGGAAGCAGAAGAAGATTTCAACAGCTTGAAAAAGAAAACTGGAGAGATCCCATTTGCTTATGAAGAGTGTCAAAAAGCAATCAACCGACAAAAAGAGATATGGGAATGTGTCCTACATTATTCTAAAGGGACAGATTCAGAAAGACAAGTCTATCAAAAATTAGATGAACTGGAAGAAAAGCAGTTTATGAAAAAGCTGAATTACTATATGAAGAAACTAGAAAGGAGGGCTCCGATGAAAATAATGTATGAGGAACTAAGTGATGTAAAAAGTAGCATTCGTTCGGAACGTTTAAATGCTGTAGGTAGTTTTAATTCTGTGACAAGTTCAATAGATGGATTAGCTGGAAATAGAAATTTATTAGGTGGTGGTTGGGTTTCAACTGTGAGCCATCTCCAAGCGTATCAAGAGATAGACAAAGCACTATTCAACGTTTATTATGAGATGGACAACAGTTTAAATAGCTATTTAACAGATTTTGTTGGTGAAGTTGGCAAGACAGATGAAGTATTAGACACAGATGATTTGGAAGGATTGCTTAGAGATTTACAAACTGCTCAAAATGAATATACTAACTTAATGAGTGATTTGGCTAAGTCGATGAAGAATGTTCCTGTATTAGGTGATTTTTTTAAACAACAGAGTATTGATCCTATTAAAGAAGATATTGAGATTTTACAGAAATATCAAGCTTTTGAATCTAGTCATGCCTCTCATTATTCGGAATTATCTAGTTTGATCAGTGATGTAAACACAGGATTAGCACAATTAGGTAATCCAGCAAATTTTCTTAATCCAAGAGACGGATATAGAATTGTTGATTATGGTAATCAACAATGGTTTAAAAATTTAAAAGGATATAATGATAGCCAACCAAAAAGTCGTGTTGAAACGGTGACAGAATTAGATGTTGCTGGAAATGTTGTCTATGTTGTTTATACAAATGGTGTAAAAGATGAGAAGCTAACAGCTCAACTAACAGAAGCAATGAAAGAAAGTTGGCTTGATCGAAGCATAGATGCGGTTGCTCAATTTTTGGATATTGTAGGGAATGTTGTGAAGACAACATTAGGTGTGGTAACGACAATTACAGGTATTATTGGGACGATTGGTGGCTGTGCCGTTGTAACATTAGCAACGGGTGGTGTAGGAATACTTATTGATGGTGTGATAGTGACGGAAGGTGTAATAGTAACGACAGCTGGCGTTGCGTTAACTGTTGATGGGGTTAATGGATTAACAACGAGTAATTTTGCTTCTAAAGGAGGAGCAGGAGAGCAACGTAGTTTAAAGAAAATAGATGGAAACAAAGCCGCAAATAAACAAGCAAAAAAACAAGGATATGATGATGCTCATGATTTTAAGGAATCGTTTGTGGGTGAAAATGCAGTCTCAAAATTTGATATTTTGTATGATACTGTTACAGGACAAATTCTTTTAAAATCACAGCGAGGGAATATAATTATAGAAACTGGACATTTCTTTATAAAATAGATGGAGGAACTTATGAAATTACCAAAAATAAAAATTAGCTTAGTCGCTGATGGTAAAGATTTTAACTTAGAAAATATGACACAAAAATTAGAGGTACAACCAACAAAAGTTAGAACTAAGGATGATTGGCCAGATGCAATAAAAAATAATCCCGATCTACCTGATGAATATAAACCAAGACATAATTGGTGCTATAGTAAAACGTTTGAAGAGATGTATGATTTTACTTTAGCATATCAGGAGATATTAAGTAAATTTAGACCTAAAACCAGTATTCTGAAAAAAATGTCTACAGATGAACAAATTAAATATGCCGTAGTATTATCAATAGATTGTTATGATGGAGATTTTCCTGCAATGGTTGTAGATTCAGCAATGGTTCATTTCTTAAGTGAAATTGATGCTGAAATCAGTTTTGACATCATTACCTATGAAGAAGATTCTGAAAGTTAGCATTATTGCATGGTTAAGGAATATTTTGATAGAAAAATGGAAAGAAAAGCTCATTTAGTTTATAAAATATGATATAAATAAGGTTTATTAATAAATTAAGAATGAATAGGCATTAGATAAAAGAGGAGTTTATCTGTGTCTATTTTTATAGTTTAAAGTACGCCATTAATATTAGATGACTTAGAAGTTTTTTTGATCAATAGTAATGTTGACAAAAAGCACCTAAAGGGATAAAAAGAGCCGATAAAGAATTTAATGATGTAGAAGATGCGCAAGATCATATCCATTTCGATGATTCTAGGTGGACTCTAAACAGAGATGGTTCAGGAGGCATAATTCTAGTGGTCAGCCACCAAAACTGACTAAGAAGATATTAAAATGGTTACAAGATATAGGTTGGAAACTACCTTAATATGAAGGAGTAATAACATGGAAAATATAGATGAATTTATTGCAGAGTGGCAAGATAGTTCTAGTGAAGTTTATTCAGACCACATAGATTTTTTTATAAATAAAACGACATTTGATTATAAAGACTGTTTAATGGTTATGAAGGAAATGAGAAAAAAACTAAACGCTCAAGGGTTCGACAAAATAAAAATAATGATAAAAATACAATGTGGGCAATCGAAAAAAATGCAAATCTGGGGAGAAAATTTTTGGAATTTGGTAGATGCTACCTTAACTCCACCAGAACTTTTTATAGGGGAAAAATTTCCAAAGGATTCTTGGTCGAATTGTCATAAGATTAATCATTCAAATCAAATAGAAGGTATTGAAAATTATATTGTTTCTTATCCTGTTGAAGATGGATTCATTAGATGCCTTAATTTAGTAGAAAATGAGGTGTCGTATGTATAATGTTGCTAATTTTTTAGAAAAAGTAGAAAAGAAAAGTAGTAAGCGGATATCTGCAGATGATGTGTTGAATAAAGATATATTTACTTATAGAGAACTAATATCATTAATTAATAGTTTTGTTGTGAATTTAAAGAATGAACAATTTATAGAATGCCAAATCTCATCAGAAACAGAAATAGATACAGGCAGTAAAGAAGCTTTACTAGATGCACATGTAGATACAGAGTGGTCTATTCCAGATATTGAAATTAATGAAAACTTAGTGTGGTATCCTCAAAAAAATGAAACAACTATAGAACTTGACGAATTATCAGAATCACTGATTGCTATTTACTCTTCTCAATTGGATTATTGTTTAACAATAGTATCTAAAGAAGTTTTTTATAATAGGCAAGTTTCAGATATGGTTCAGTCGTTATTAACTGATATTTCTTTTGGAGATATTAATTTGGTTGATAGTGGGAAGCTCATTGGGGAGAAAAAACTTAGAGAAATTGTAGATTATTTAATCAAATTAGATTATGTTTTTGTAGTCAGAAAAAAACTGGTTAAAGATATGGAAGAAATTATTATGGAAAATACTGTTGATTGGGAAATTATAGAGAACTATAGTATTGAATTTACAAAAAAAGGTAGGGAAGATTATTCAAGTAATGTTCTAGGTATTGAAGTAATGAGATTTATGAGTTTAATATATGTTCAATATGTTAATGAACAAAATATGTTTAAAAAATAACCACAAAAAAGAGCTACAGCCAATATGTTAGTAAATCATAGTGGCTGTAGCTTTTTTTGTGAAGATGTTGTGTTCAGAGTCTAATAGAATAACATGGTTATATTCTAACTGTTGGTCTTGTTTTTAACACTTCAATTTTTTTCTCTAAAGGAGTTGTACTGACTAAGAAATCTTAATAAAAGGTATTGAAAATATAAGAGCTGTAATGAAATTCTCTCATATTTGTTTCTTACCTTGTGGAACAACATTTCTGTTATTAAAAAATTTATTTAGCACAGCTAAGGCTTCTGTCCATGAATAAATTTGATTGAATGTATTTTTCAATTGATACATATCTTGATATGAAATTTCCTTAATTAGGTGGTTGCTTTTTGTTAAAATTATCTCTGTTCGTTGTTCTGTCATGATGTATTTTCTCCTTATTTTTTACATTGCTTATATAAGCAATAAAGGGAGAGGTTTTTATGAAGGAGATAATATTTGAAATAAAAATTCATAGCTTACTAAATTTAATTAGAATTTCAGAAGCTTTGGATATAGATGATATTATTCAACTAAAGAATATTGGGTAAATTTATCTAGCAAGTAGACGTTTATAATGTATAATAGTAGTGTAGTCAAAATGTAAATACATATTGACTATATAAAAGTGAAAATATATTTGTAAACGCTATATTTCGTTAATATAATGAGTGCGAATTGAAAGTCTGTGACTACTTTGTTCAGTCGATACAAGTTGAAATTAGTAGTAAAATACCTTGATATATGTTGAAAATTATTACATCGGGTAGATGATGCTAAAAATAGTTGGTTTTTAAAGTGAGTTTTCCTTCATAGATATTCAAAATTACATTAGTATACCATAAATTACTATCCATAGAGTGTACACAGTAACTGATAAAGGTAAAATAATAATTTAATTAGGAGGTTAAAATGAAGTCAGCAATGTATAAACAAACAATTAATCGTATTATTGAAGCTATGAATGATGATTCTTTAATTATTTTTGTTGGAGCTGGAGTATCGGCTAATTCAGGACTTCCTAGTTGGAATCAACTTATAAACGAGTTAAGAATAGAGTTATCGCTTGGAGCTAATGAAGAAGATAATTTAAAAGTTGCTCAATTCTATTATGATACTTGGGGGCAACAGAAATATTTTCAGAAAATTTCTGATATTTTTGGGGAATACATGAATGCAGGACCTAACGAAATACATGAGCATATTCTAAAAATACAACCAAGACATATTATAACAACAAATTATGATACTTTACTTGAAGAAAAATTAAGTAAAGGTATCACAAAATATAGTATTATTAAAAGTGACGATGATATTCCGTATACGCAAGGAAATAGGCACCTGATAAAAATGCATGGCGATTTGGATAGAAAAAATATTGTTTTAAAGGAGAATGATTATTTAGACTATGAAAATAACTTTCCAATGATGTCTACTTTAGTAAAATCATTGATAATGAATAATACTATCTTATTTATAGGTTACTCATTGGGAGATAGCACATTTAATTCAATTTTTAGACTAATTCATAACAGTTTAGGAGATCATACAAAAAAATCTTATTTCTATACACCCAATCAACCTAGAGAAGCTGTTATTGAGTACTATAAGAAAAAGGGTATCCATGTATTATCGAGTGAAAAATCTGATATTTCTAATGAAAATCTGGGAGTATCTACTGTTGAATTTCTATCGGAAATATCAAGTAATAATAAGAACAAGAAAGTTGTTAATTATAAAGAATTGTGGGGAAATATCAAATTTTTAGATAAACTTAGTTTTGTAGAATCAAGAGATGTTGTTAGCCATATAAATTTGGAAAAAAGTGCCTATCTTTATACTCCATACAGCTACAGTTATAGTCTAAATGATACGGAAAAGCTAGTATTTGAATTACCAGAAGATAGTAAGGCAAACAAATTTTTGGAAAATAAAACGTGGATAACTAATTTTTTAGGAGTAGAGATTAATCATTTTGAAGAAATTGAAAGTAATGCTGTTTTAAAACCTGCTTTTGATTTGTATAAGTTAAATAGAAATAACGAAGCCAAAGCGAAGTTTAGAGAAATATCAAATGAAGCATACAGTAAGCAAGATTATTTGAATTATATGATTGCAGAGTTTAATGTATCTAAAATAGTATTTGATGGGTTCGAAGAAAAACTTGAATTAGTTCAAAGTATTGTGAATGCAGAACTTAGTGAAGTAATAGATAAAATAATAGATAATTCAAAAAATGATATTAAAAAAAGTGCTATCTATTTCAGAGATACAATTCTAAATTTTAATTTTGTCTATAAAAAAATGTACAAAATAAATGAACTGTTAGATAAATTGAAATCAGAGCATAATACTGTGAAAAATGGTGGCTTTTCATATAATAATAATTTTAAATTATTAAAATATGAGTTTCACTCATTTATGCAATTTGTAAATAAAAATTGCATCTGTGTTGGACACTATAAAGAGTTTCAGATGATAGTTAACAGATATTTTGAAAGTTTACTGGTCGCATTTGCTAATTCAAACAATTTAAATCCTGAAGATGACACTTTTGCTCAGGCTTCATCAATGATAAATGCAATTGAGATGAATGATGTAGAAGAACTAATTCCATATATAGATTTAAAACTATTACCTATTTATCAGGGTAACTATACTTTTAAAACAATTAAAATAACTGAAGAAGCGTTTGGTTATATTCTAGATACAAGTTTAGTGTTATGTGGTGATGCTAAGAGTCATTTTGACAAGAATGTTTCGCTGCTGAAGCAATATATAACTTTTTTATCTTATGTAGACATTGAAGGTTTTAATTATAGAAAAGTAATTGATTTATTTTGTAAATACCCAGTTTATTACAATAATAGAAATGAGTGTAGGGCTATTCTATCTATGTTAATAACTCAAAGCGATAATTTTACAACAGAAGATGTTCCGGATATAGTTAAATGTATCAATAGACATATAGAAATTATAATGAGCAAGAATCATGAATTACATTTTGCAAACTTTGATCAATACAGAAATATATTAGAAGTACTAAAAAAAATAGATGAAAATGTAGAATTAAATATAGAAAACGTTTTTGAAGAATTTTTAATTTTTAATACAGTAAAAGAAAAGTTGCGACATATAGAAAAGTATAAGGGATATTTATCTGATTTTTACAATTATTTAGGAAAACCAGAACGTAACTTAGTTAACAAAATATTGAATAAATATTCCAAATTACCTTCTAATGGAAAATCGTATAGCTTCATTATCAGTTTAATTGAGTCTGGAATAAATAATTTTAATAAAATTAAGGATGATGTTTTCTCTGATATAATTGAACGGATAAAAGTAGAAGAAACTGAAGGGATTAGGTATTATCCAGACAAAACAGAAGTTGCTACATTGGAATTGTTTAATTTAATTCAACAAGGTTATTTGGATAGGAAGCAAATCAGGAGCAAAGAAATAGAAGAAAGAATGATAGGCCAATCTCCAATAGTTGATTGGATACTATTTGACATAAGATCAGATGAATTAATTGAAAAATTATTAAAAATCATGAATTTTTCTAAATTAAAAGAATTGTTATGTGATACAGATGAAGATAAAAAAATTATAAATAGTTGGGCAATAAGACAACTTGAATCAGGTAAAAAAGATTTATTATAATTTATAGGTGGAGATTCAGAGTATTCTATTCAGCTCGCAGTTTTTTTCTAAATCACGTTTAAATTGTTGAAGTCGTTGCGAATTTATTCGCTTACGAATACAATATGGGGCGGAGATTTCGCAAGAAATTGAGTACCATTTAATTACAATATTTATGACACTTTCCATTATTTTGAAGGTGTCTTTTTTATTTTTTTCTTGTAACTAGATGTTAGTTTATAAACTGCTAAGGATTTAAACATTATAATCTAGCTTGAAAAGAGAGAAGAACATTATTTAAAGCTAGACGGAACCCGCATTGTATACTACTATGAGAATGATAAATAGATTTCACTAAATAGACGAAAGACTTGGGGGATTTGTTGTGAAAAAAATGAAAAGAACTATTTTGTTAGGTGTTTGCATTGCATTTTCAGGCTTATTAGTAGGGTGTAATAATTCTGGTAAATCAAGCGTGGGTACTGATAAATCATCAGCTAGTATGAAAGCAACTACAGAGTTGACTACTAGTATTAAAGAAACTAAAGAAACCACAGAACAAACTACGGAACAATCAAGCACAGTTCAGGACACAAAAGAAACAGATCAATCACATGAACAGGTAAAAGAAGAGCAAGTAAATGAAGTGACTGAAGAAATGAATCTCTCTCAAATTCAACAAGGAGATTATTCGAGCCTTAATGGAATTTGGGAAAATGGATTAGGTAATACAATCTTTGTGGAAAACACTACAATGAGTTTTACAGACATTTCTAACCAGAAACAAGCAGCGGAAATAAATGGGTTAAACGTAAATATTCCCACTTTGAATTCACCTGACGGGACACCTGAGTTAGTATCTTTTATGGGAGATAATAATAAAGTTCAATCGTATGAACAGCAATTAGGAATTGAAGAGAATCAAGGATTTATTTCTTTAAAAAGTAGTCTGCCAAGTGCAGTAATCTACGTATCATTTTTACCAAAAGGGATAGTGGGAGACCTACTTGAAGGAGATAGCACCAGAGATAAAATTGTTGCTGTGGGTACCCAAAATACCGCTACATCAGTTCGCGCAGAGTATGTCTATTACAAAATCGACTAGATATGTGTTAGGGAATTAAAACAATGCATTCAAAAAAATTAGTATGCATCTGTAATGAGATACTGCGATTTCTTTATGAAGTGCCCACAAAAAATGGGTGCTTTTTTTGTTTAATATCCTGACAAAAATCAAAAGAAAAAGCGCTCCATTTTAGTGAGCGCTTAAAACAACTTATTCTATCATAGCCTTATTTCTCTTTATAAAAATCCTTCAAAATCTCACGCACTTCATCCGTCGATTTTGTCCCCATCAATTTAACACGCAAATCACTTGCGCCAGGAAAACCCTTTACATAAATCTTAAAGAAACGATGCAAGCCAACGATCGAGCGTGGCACCATTTCAGCATACTGATCCTGTAAATCAAGCTGCATCTCCAATAATCCAAGCAATTCTTGAGATGAATGCTCTTTTGGTTCCTTTTCAAACGCATAAGGATTTTTAAAAATCCCGCGACCGATCATAATTCCATCTACGCCGTATTGCTCCGCAAGTTGTAACCCAGTTGTGCGATCAGGAATATCGCCATTGATCGTAATGAGTGTTTGAGGGGCAACACGATCACGAATTTCCATAATTTGAGGGATCAAATCCCAATGAGCATCGACTTTACTCATTTCATTTCGTGTTCGCAAATGGATAGATAGGTTCGCAATATCTTGTTTTAATAAGTGGGTGATCCACTCCTCCATTTCGGCTATTTCTGCATAACCGATTCGCGTTTTGACGCTGACGGGGATACCTCCTGCTTTTGCAGCTTCAATCAGCTCAGCGGCAACTTCTGGTCGTAAAATAAGACCGCTTCCTTTTCCACGACCCGCTACATTCGGAACTGGACAGCCCATATTGATGTCAACGCCTTTAAATCCCATGTCAGCTAGACCAAGACTCATTTCTCTAAAGAATTCTGGTTTATCCCCCCAAATATGAGCGACCATCGGCTGTTCATCTTCGGTAAAAACGAGACGTCCACGTACGCTCTCCTTACCATCTGGGTGGCAATAACTATCCGAATTCGTAAATTCAGTAAAAAAGACATCGGGTGCGCCAGCTTCTTTCACAACATGGCGAAAGACAACATCTGTCACATCTTCCATTGGTGCTAAAACAAAAAAAGGCTTTGGTAGTTCTGCCCAAAAATTATTCATCATTCTATAATCTCCACTCTATTACTTTCGGTTACGATCTGAAAAACATAATCATTATACTAATAATAGTAGAAAGAATCAAAGGGAAGATTTGCTCAGCTAAGATGAGAGCTAGTATTGAGAACCACAAAAATTGGTAATAGTGGGAATCGATAGTTTGCTTATTTTTAGTAAGTATAATATACTAACGTTATCAGTTTAGTCCTAAACTATGAAGGAGGTTCAATCAATGGAAAAGTTATCGATTTCAGAAAAAGTAAAATTAAGTTGCTGGATGTCCATTTTGCAGTTCGTTCAAAAGAGCAATCTCCAGTCGAATGAGTTTCTTAAACAATATGACTTAAATGCTTCAAAATTTGATATGCTCCATCAAATTCAGGAAAATCAACCTATCACGCAAAAAGAACTAGGAGAGAAGTTACTGATCTCTAAGGGTGGAGTTTCTCAAATGATCAAGCAATTTGAGTCGGATGGTTGGATCACGCGTCGACAAGAATGGAAGGAAAAATACATTTCCTTAACCGATAAAGGACAAAAACAACTAGATAATTGTTTTATTGCACAAAGTAAGCAGCAGGCAGCAGCGTTTGATAATTTAACCAAACAAGAAGTTCTTCAACTAGCAAAAATCAGTAAAAAGTTGATGAAGTGATAACTATATCAAGATAATGAAAAAGGAGTGCAGGAAAATGAACAAAAAAATGAATGAAAAATTCGGTATTGATTCCTCAAAAGGGATGGAAATCGGCTTGTATTCTTTAGGCGATTACGTTACAAATCCAATGACAGGAAAAAGAATCAGCGAGCAGCAACGAATCAATGATATTATCGAAGCAGCGAAATTTGCTGATGAGGCAGGAATCGATGTATTTGGTGTTGGTGAGAGTCATCAAAGCCACTTTATCGGACAAGCCAACCAAGTGATTCTATCCGCAATCGCGGCACAAACCAAAGATATCAAAATTTCTAGTTCAGTCACCGTTTTAAGTACCAATGATCCAGTCCGAGTTTATGAAGAGTATGCAACCTTGGATTTAATTTCAAACGGTCGTGCTGAAATCGTGGCTGGTCGAGGTTCTCGTGTTGGTGTTTATGAGCTTCTGGGATTTGACTTAAAAGATTATGAAGAACTATTTGAAGAAAAAATGCATTTGTTAAAGCTATTGAATGAAGCTTCACCAAATGAACGAATGAATTGGGAGGGTGCATTCCGTGCCCCGCTAAAAAATGCAGAAATTCTACCACAACCTGTTCGTGGTCATTTACCTATTTGGAGAGCGGTAGGTGGACCGGCGGACAGTGCAATAAAAGCTGGATTAGATGGGATTGCCATGATGTTGACGACATTAGCTGGACCTGCTCCGATTTTTAAACGAGCAGTAGATGCTTATCGATTATCTTTAACAGAGGCAGGTTATGATGAGAAAGAATTTCCGCTTGCTACTACAAGTTTATTTTATGTTGCAGAGTCTGGCAGCCAAGCGCGTAAAGAGATGTATCCATTTTTAAATGCTGGCTGGAGTGCGATTCGGGGTGGAACGTATCCGAAGCAGCATTTTGCCCAATCAGCTGATAGCAGAGACACATTGATGGTTGGTGGTGTTAATGAAATTATCGAGAAGATGCTCTATCAATATGAATTATATGGACATCAACGTTTTATGGCACAAATCGATTTTGGTGGAGTGCCGCTTGATCTTGTGAAGAAAAATATTGAATTGATTGCGACGAAAGTGATGCCAGAAGTTAAAAAATATACGAAAGAGTAGGGTGAGCTTTTATGAAAATCGTAGCAGTCATCGGTTCCGCTTTTGGTAGTAAATCAAGGGTAGCCGTAAATTATACAATGAATAAAATAAAAGAAGTACGAGAAGATGCTGAAGTTGAAGTGATTGATTTTTCTGAAATACAATTTCCATTCGCTGATGGTCGGGAATATTTTCAGCATGAAGGTGAAGTTGGTATTGCGTTGAAAAAAATCATGGAGGCAGATGGCTTGATTATTGGAACACCGATTTTTCAAGCATCGATGCCTGGAACGTTGAAAAATTTATTTGATATGTTGCCAGTCAATGCTTTCCAAAATAAAGTAGCAGGAATGATCGTCACAGCTGGATCAGAGAAACACTTTTTGATCCCTGAGCAACAAATCCGCCCTGTTTTAAGTTATATGAAGGCGAATTTAGTGCCGAACTATGTATTTATTACAGAGCAGGATATTATTCGAAAAGAAATTAAAAATCCTGATATTGAATTTCGTTTGGATCGATTCGTGGATGATTTCTTCTTATTGTTGGATACGTATCAAACAATGATTCAGCAAAAAGAAGCAGAATATGATTTTTAAGAGACGATAATAGAATTTATACACTTTTCTTTTTAGAAGAGTGTATTTTTTTATCCTAAAAAGTGGCAGTTAGCACGTGTATAAAATGGTATCATGAGAGTAACATATCAACTAAAAAATAAAATCATATTTCAGGAGGCTCATAATATGGAGACATGCGACCAAAACAATTTAAAAAACTTGATAAAGGAATTTCTAACGGATCAAAATTGTTTGAAAACGTATGAACACTGTATTTCAGTAGGCGATTATGCATATGAATTAGGGAAAAAATTTTTAGATGAACCATATAAAGCACGAGTTGCAGGATATTTACATGATATTTCAGCTATTTACCCAGATGATCAAAGAATCGATGTATCCAAGAAGATGGGGATCGAATTATATCAAGAAGAATTAGAGCTTCCTATGATTATTCATCAAAAAATCTCAAAGGAAATTGCGTTAAATGAATTCAATGTGACGGATCCAGCAATTCTGTCTGCTATTGAATGCCATACGACGTTAAAAGAGGAGTATTCTGATTTAGATTTAGTTGTATTTATTGCCGACAAAATAAAATGGGATCGAAAAGGTGAACCGCCGTATCTTAACCAACTTATGGTAGCTTTAGACATTTCTTTAGAAGAAGCGGCCTACTGCTATATCGACTATCTGTTAAATCATGACATTCAAGTGATTCATCCATGGTTAAGAGAAGCTTATTTGAAATTAAAACATCATTAAGCAAGTTCCTCTTTACTATTTTTTATTGTATAAGGAAAACGAAAAAAGTTCTCTAGTAACGTTGGTTACTAAAGAACTTGAACCGTGTGTTAACCTCAAGCATTTATCTTGTTATCAGCTGAGAGGCAAATTGAGTTGCCGCTGATTCTTGAACCGAGCTCCTGCATGATTTTCAATGCTTCTAATAATTCCAAACCCAAACTGCTCAAACTGTATTCAACTTTAAGTGTATACGTATGGGTTTTATCAGGAGGTGTCATACCACCATAAAAAGAAGATAATTCATTTGATTGATTGGTCCCGAGTGGACTGTGCTAACTATTGATCCTTGAGTGAAATCAAGTGCTGTTTGGCTTTCATTTGCGGATAATTCTGCTCTTGTTAAGTCAGAGATGACCCAGTGGATCCATGGAAAACCTTTGGTTGCAGCAAAAGCATCTATGTCATATAAAATGACAGCATAACTTTTAGTATTTTCAGGTGCATTTTCTATTTTAAAAGGGATAGAGTAAGTAGGCATTCCATTTTCATTAAATTTTGTTCCGTGTCCGCCATAACTATCTAAAAAGTAACCATTTTCAATTGCTGAACTGCTGATATTCATCGTATCATCCTTTACTGAATTATTTGTACATTCATCATAAAGGAAAATACTAAGCTTGAAAATCACTTACTTTTTAGTGGGTATGCTTTTTTAGTTAAACAACTGTCCACTCATTAAGGGTTTTCCCATTAGCATCGATCAGCTCAAGCCAACTATTTGTTCCGCCAAAATATAAAAACAATCCAACTTCATTAACGCTTTTTAAAATAATATCTTCAGTCGTAACGAAGTTTTTCACCTTGTCTTTATGATCTTCTCTGATTCTTTGACCCATTTTAGCTGAAAAGCCCAATGAACCGTCTTTGTTAAGCGGTGGCGTTGCCATCATCGTAGCGCCTGCTTTTAAGAGCATTTCATTTCGCTTATGCCAAAGTGCAGTGGCTTTGCTATCTCTGGTATCAATAAAAAATTCAATTTGACTGACTTCTTTTGTCCATTTATGGCGTGCTTTTGCTGGTTTGGCTTTCTCTTTTTTAGGTTCTTCGTGGCGCTTTAGAGGGTAACCGAATGTTTCAAGAACTAAAAGTACGTCTTCTTTGTAGGTGGTAACCGCTTTTTCATAGTTGGTAGGGATTTTTGTTTCTATTTCAGATAGATTAGTGAGTGTTATACCATTTGCCGTGGCTTCTGTGATGAATTGTTGTTCTAAATAGTCTAATTCGATATCCCATGATGGGTTGACTATAATTATTTTGTTAAAATCTACGTCATTTTGGAAGTTGCCTGCAGCTGATTTTCCAATGGAAATAATCACGTTATCTTTTAACAAAATATAGACAGCAGGTTGGTCTAATGTGATTTCTTTATTGCTATCAATGATGTTGATTTGGCCGTGATTGTTAGGGAAGGTAATTGTTGTTTTTGCTTCTGTAATAAGCACAGATAAATTGATTTCCATGTTAAGCTCCTTTTACCATTTTTGTCGTTTGAGATGTAAGTAAATAGTATCATGAAACGATCAATAAATCCTAAAATGAGTGTTTATCATAAAAAAGGGTGTATTTTAGTAAAGTTTTTTTATGAGAGTGAATTTGTAAAAGCTTACCATTTGCTCATTTTCGATAGAGTAAGTTCATAAGAACTGGTTTCTTTTTGTATTGGCAAGACTGTTTTTCTTTAATTTGAAAACAAGATAAGTAAAAAAGGGAGATCCGTATTTTCTCATTTTCATTTGGTTTGATTGTAAAATTGTAGTTGAAAAAGAAGTGCCTCCTTGTTATTCTGTTCAGTAAATTGATGAAGGAGGTTCCATTGATGGAAAAAATTCGCAGCAATCAATTTGTGACACAAGAAGATTTCCAGAGTGCTCTGGAAAAAATTATCCGCCCTTTGAGAAGGGAAATACTTGAAACAGACACTGCAGGGCTACATTTAGGCAGTAGTGGTGCTGTATACAATCAACAACGAGCTGATATGGAAGCGCTTGTTCGCCCGTTGTGGGGGATTGCGCCTTCTTGGATTTTTCAAAAAGATGATGAATTAAGAGATGCATACCTAGATAAATTGGTTAAAGGAACAGATCCAACAGGACCTTATTATTGGGGGATGATCGACAATTATGATCAATATATTGTCGAAACTGCTGCTTTGTCTGTGACGTTGTTATTACACAAAGAATATTTCTGGGAAAAGTTATCGAAACAGGCGCAACAAAACGTTATCAACTGGTTATCTCAAGCGTTGGACCGAAAAATTCCTAAAAATAATTGGACTTTTTTCAAAGTGTTGATTCGAATTGCCCTATATCATTGTGGCGAGATATTGGATCGTGAGAAGCTATTAGTGGAACTGCAATTAGTGGATTCCATGTATATCGGGGCAGGATGGTATGTGGATGGAAAAGCGGCGCAAAGAGACTACTACATTCCATTTGCTTTTCATTATTATGGGTTGATTTATGCACGATTTATGAGAGAAGAAGATCCTGAATGGTCGCAGCGTTTTATCGAAAGAGCTACGCTGTTTGCTCAAGAGTTTATTTATTACTTTGATAGCGATGGGGAAGCATTGCCATATGGGCGGAGTTTAACCTATCGATTTGCTCAAGGCGCATTTTTTTCAGCGTTGATATTTGCTGATGTTGAAGCGATCCCTTGGGGAGAAATGAAAACAATACTATCTGCACATTTAAAAAGCTGGATGAATCATGATATCTTCACTTTTGATGGGCGACTTTCGATCGGTTACCATTATGAAAATCTCGTGGTGGCTGAAGGATATAATGCGCCAGGTTCCCCTTATTGGGCCTTAAAAACATTTTTATTGCTAGCAGTAGAAGCAGATCATCCTTTTTGGCAGGCAGAATTATTACCCGTTCAGAAAAGCTCAAAAAAACTTGTAGAAAAGGGCAATCTGCTTTTGCTTCAACAAAAATCGGGTCATCATTTATTAGGTTATCCAGCAGGAATGATGGTTGAAGGACAGGCGCATGCGCAAGCGAAATATAGTAAATTTGTTTATTCTACTAAGTTTGGTTTTAGTGTGCCTAAAGCAGGTGTTTGTTACGAGGAAGGAGCTTTTGATAATACATTAGCTGTTTCTTGCGATGGTCGATATTTTAGGACGAAAAGGGAAGTAAGAGACTATCGTTTGACGGAAACATGTGTTTATCAGCGGTGGTCTCCTTTTAAAGAAGTATTGATCGAAACGGAAATTTATCCTTTTGATCAGTGGCATCTGCGTGTGCATACTATCGATACTAAGATGCCGATAGAGATTCGTGAAGGTGGCTTCAGCGTACCACTGTCTGGGCGAAAATCAAAAGGAGCGGTCGGTACTGACTGGGCTTTTGCAACAGAAGGCAGCCTTACGTCTAGAATTATTGGGATTGAAGGGTATGAAGAAGCGTTGCTGGTCACTCCAGAAGCGAATACGTCCTTATTTTTCCCAAGAACAAGTTTACCGTGTTTGAAAAAAGTACTTCCGATTGGTAGGCATCGCTTGATATGTCTCGTTGGTGGAATACTTGAACAAAAAGAAGGAGTGAAAGAGCATGATAAAAATTGAATTGAAAAATCAAACGAATCAGCCGATCATTGGTCGAATCGATCATGAAAAACAGGAGCAAGCTTACGTAGCGCAAGGGGATGACATGGCAGTTCTGGCTATCAAAGAGTATGCTTATGAACAAGGGGATAAAATTGTTGTGACAACAGACGAAGAAGATCAATACTTTGTCGTACAGTTAGATGAAACCTTGGCGTCGTCGGTTATTTATCTGCCTCAAAGAACGTGGGAATATCTAATACCGTTATCAGATGCGGCTAGAAAGGCTTCGGTTGAAACCAGCTTTCATTCTAAACGTCATCACTTAATGGTGCGAAAAGCGCATGATTTTGAAATCAAAAACTATCAGAATCTTTCCTTTAATGCCCATGATCAAAAAGAGTTATCAGGCGCTTATCCACATGCCCATGCCAATGTGGAGACTAGAGATGATGCCGTCTTTTTTGCTAAAAATGCGATTGACGGGAAGTTTGGGAATTTATCTCATGGTTCGTATCCATTTGCATCGTGGGGCATTAATCAACAAAAGGATGCTGCTTTAACGATTGAGTTTGGTCGTAAGGTAGAAATTGATTGGATTAGGTTGTTATTTAGAGCAGACTATCCTCACGATAGTTACTGGACTGAAGTGACATTGGCATTTTCTGACGGCTCACAGAGTATTGTATCAACAACAAATGCTGCAGGATTTCAGGAAGTTCATTTTTCTCCCAAAGAAACAAGTTTTGTTACGTTGAAAAACCTCAAAAAAGCAGTGGAGAAATCTCCATTTCCAGCTCTTACACAAATTGAGGTTTTTGGAAGGAATAAGTAAAGAAATTGACCATGGTTTTTCATAGATAGAGAAATCATGGTTTTTTGCTGGAAAAAATTTCCAAGGAACGTTCGCTTTTTAATTTTTTTTGAGTTATAATGATTTTAGTTAATATGTTAACAAGTTAAGGAGATGTGAATAATGACTCTTCAAGAGAATAAAAATAAGCTAATTCATTTAGGGGAAAAAGTGACGCAACAATGGCTAGATGAGCAAATTCATTGGTGTATCACACAAATCGAGAAAAATATGGCGCGCTTTGGCACGGAATTCCCTTCCGCTTGCGGGACAAATGGAAAATATAGAATCAAAGCCAATGATGATTGGACGAATGGCTTTTGGACAGGGATGCTTTGGTTAGCATATGAATGGACTGGGAAAGCAACGTTTTTGAATCGAGCAATGGAAAATATTAAAAGTTTTCAGCAACGTTTAGATGATCATTTTGTGCTAGATCATCATGATATCGGTTTTCTGTATAGTTTATCAGCAGGTGCAGGTTACAAAATCACAGGTAGCGAGGCTTGCAAAAAAGAACTTTTACAGGCGGCAGACGTATTAGTGGCTCGTTTTCAGACGCAAGGCAATTTTATCCAGGCGTGGGGGAAATATGGTGATCCTAAAGAATACCGTTTGATTATTGATTCTTTGCTCAACTTACCGTTATTATTTAGCGCAACAGAAATTTCTGGCGATCTTCGTTATTCAGCTGTGGCAACTAAGCATTATCGCACCTTGTTGAATACGGTGATCAGAGAGAATGCAACAACATTTCATACTTACTATTTTGATCCTGAGACAGGGAAACCGAGTCATGGTGCAACTCATCAAGGAAATAGTGATGCATCGATTTGGGCAAGAGGGCAAAGTTGGGCAGTGTTAGGGATTCCGTTAAATGAAAGCTATATTCAATCTAAACCATTTCCAGAAAATTATGCAGAAATCGTAGATGTTTTTCTTAAACATTTGCCTGAAGATCTTGTGCCGTACTGGGATTTTGATTTTAACGATCAGTCTCCTTCTGACAAAGATAGTTCAGCTGCTGCAATTGCTGTTTGCGGATTACTGGAAGCTGAACGATTACAGGCTTATCCAGATGCTAAAGCTCTCGCAAAAGGCATGATGTATCAACTAGGAGAACACTATTCAGCTAAAGAAGCGATAGATAATGAAGGTTTGTTGTTACATGGTGTTTATGCTCATAGTGAGGGTAAAGGAATCGATGAGCCAAACTTATGGGGCGATTACTTTTATTTAGAGGCTTTGATCAGATTAGCAAAACCAACATGGCAAAGATACTGGTAAAGGAGAATGACGATGCAAACGTTTGAGATAAAAGAAGATTTTTTATTAGATGGTAAACCGATCAAGCTGATCAGCGGAGCGATTCATTATTTTCGGCTGACACCTAGTCAGTGGGAAGATAGTTTGTATAACTTAAAAGCCTTAGGTGCCAATACGGTCGAAACCTATATTCCTTGGAATATCCATGAACCTGTTGAGGGAACTTATGATTTTGAAGGATTAAAAGATATTGAAGCTTTTGTAAAGCTTGCTCAGAAAATGGGGCTAATGGTGATCTTGCGCCCTTCTGTTTATATCTGTGCTGAATGGGAATTTGGTGGACTTCCAGCTTGGTTACTAAAAGAAAAAGGCGTGCGTCTTCGCTCGACAGATCCGTTTTTTATGGAAAAAGTTCGCCAGTATTTTAGTGTTTTGATACCTAAATTAGTTCCATTGCAGCTGACGTATGGCGGTCCTGTTATTATGATGCAAATCGAAAACGAATATGGCTCTTACGGAATGGAAAAAGAATATCTGCGCCAGACAAAACAGTTGATGGAAGAGTTTGGTATTAATGTCCCGCTGTTTACATCTGATGGTGCGTGGGAAGAAGTGCTAGACGCAGGAACGTTGATTGAAGAGGATGTTTTTGTAACAGGAAATTTTGGCAGTCACTCAAAAGAAAATGCCGTTGTGATGCGTAAATTTATGGAGCGACACGGTAAAAAATGGCCGATCATGTGTATGGAATACTGGGATGGATGGTTTAATCGTTGGCATGAGCCAATCATCAAGCGGGATGGACAGGAATTAGCGGCAGAGGTCAAAGACATGCTGGAAATTGGCTCGTTGAATTTATATATGTTTCATGGTGGCACGAACTTTGGTTTTTATAATGGCTGTTCCGCTCGTGGGACGCTTGATCTGCCTCAAGTGACAAGTTATGATTATGATGCATTATTAAGTGAATCAGGAGAACCAACTGAAAAATACTATCATGTCCAAAGAGCCATCAAAGAAGTTTGTCCCGATGTATGGCAAGCAGAACCTAGAAAAAAAGAGCTTGTAGATCTAGGTTCATATCCTGTAAAAAGGAGTGTTTCCCTTTTTGCAACAAAGGATAAAATGATGCAGGCCAAACAGACAATGTATCCGCTAAGCATGGAAGAAGCAGGTGATGGATATGGCTATATGTTGTATTCAGCAGAGATGAACAATTATTTTCGTGAAAATAAATTGAAGGTCGTAGAAGCTAGCGATCGCCTTCAAGTCTATGTCGATGGGGAACATCAAGCGACGCAATATCAAGAAACGCTAGGGCAAGAATTGACAATAAAGGGTCAAGCGAATCAAGAGTTAATTAGCGTAGACGTTTTAGTAGAAAATCTAGGCCGAGTAAATTATGGCTTTAAACTAAATAGTCCAACGCAATCAAAAGGCATCCGCGGCGGGATCATGCAGGATATCCATTTTCATCAAGGCTATAAACAATACCCGTTGATGTTTTCCACAGAGCAGTTGGAGGCAATCGATTACGCGGCAGGGATGAATCCCTTACAGCCCTCATTTTATCAAGTAGAGTTCGAGTTAGAGAATGTGGGAGATACTTTTATAGATTGTTCCGCTTATGGTAAGGGGATTGTCTTGGTAAACGGAATGAACCTTGGTCGTTACTGGAATGTTGGACCGATTCGTTCACTTTACTGTCCAAAAGAATTCTTGAACAAAGGACATAATGACGTTGTGATTTTTGAAACAGAAGGACAAGAAATTACTGAGCTTACATTTTCAGAAAAAGCAATCGTAGATTAAAAAAATAGAAGTAGAAGCTTATTCGGCTTCTACTTCTATTTTAGTTTTGAAATACTTCCAATGTTTGTAACTAACGATGTATTCAGCCACACTTCGGTCAGGTAAATAAGAATGCTTGATTTGTTTCACTACAGGCTCACGAAAACTTAGTTGCAACAAATTTAACAATTCTGCATCGTCTGGAAAGACGATCTCATTCGTTTCCACTGAAGCTAATGAGAACAGATCAACGTCAAAATCTTTTCGAACGCGCTCGTAAACACTAGAATAAGTGGATAGTTTTTTTGAAATGGGTTCTTTCATTAATTTTTTTGGTAAATGTGTAATGTGAACCAAAAAAGGAACATCACCAAAAGAACGGACACGGATGATTTTATAATAAGAACTATTAGCGGACAACCCTAGCTCTTTTAAGATTTCAGGGTTATTTTCTTCTTCAACAGAAACGACTTGAATCTTTTCTGTGTCTAAAGAATGAAGCTCTATATCAGAAAATTTTACGTTTTGTGAGACTTTTGATTTTGAGACAAATGTTCCTTTTCCTTGTATGCGGTAAAGATATCCAGCACTGGTTAATTCATTTAATGCCTTTACTGCAGTAATGGAACTGACGGAGTATCTTCGTTTGATGTCCGCCTCTGAATAGAATTTATCACCAGGGATAAAGGTGTGATTTTTTATTTCACTTAAGAGATCCTGTTTGATCTGCTCATATTTAGGGATCACGATGGATTACCTCCGTTCTCATAGAATAGTCAATTAAGCATAACATGTTAATTTAACTTTAGCAATTGCATTATAGCCTATTCTGTTAATAAATACACACAATAAGTAAGGCTAAAATAAAAAACTCAACATATTAAGATGTTAGGTTTACGAATAACTTATCATGTGTTATAGTATATTCGTAAGGGGCATAACATGTTAAGTAGGGCGACCTGCACTTTAGGAGGGAATTGAGTGGAAAATATTGTATTAATAAGCCACGGCGGGATGGCGGAAGGTGTCAAAGTGAGTCTCGAGATGATTGTTGGACAACAAGAGCATATTCATACTGTTTCTTTACGGCCAGATGGAGACAACATCCAGTTTGAAAATGAGTTGAATGAAAAAATGAAAGCCCTTAACGGATCAACGCTGATCATCGCAGACTTACTAGGAGGAACGCCTTGTAATGTAGCTGTGAAGAATTATTTAAATGTGGAGGATGTTGAAATCATTGCTGGAATGACTCTTTCAATCGTGATCGAAGCGGTTGTAAATCAACAAGTATCTATAAAAGAACTGATTGGTTTAGCAAAAGAAAATATTGTTGATGTCAAGGCTGGTATGAATAAGGCGGAGAAAGATATCTCAGAGGCTAACTTGGAAGCAGAATTAAGTAATTTTAGTGAGTATGCTGGTAAAGCGAATATCGTTAATACGCGAATCGATGAGCGTTTAATCCATGGTCAGGTTGCAGGGATATGGTCAACAAGTTTAGATACACAGCGAATTATTGTAGCAAATGATGAAGCCGCCGCCGATCCATTACAAAAATCCTCTCTCAGAATGGCTGCACCTACTTCTATGCGATTATCTGTTTTACCTGTCACTGAAGCGGCTGAAAATATTCTTTCTGGTAAGTATGGGAAACAGAGACTGTTTTTATTATTCAAGAACCCGACGGATGTCTTAAAGTTTATTGAAGCGGGCGGACCGATCCAAGCAGTTAATGTTGGGAATATGAGTTATAAAGAGGGCGCTCGTGAAGTGACGAAAAGTATTCAGGTTTTAGAAACAGAAGAAACGGTTTTTGAGACGATTGCTTCAAAAGGAGTAAATGTAACCGCTCAATTGGTACCAAATGATCCAGTGATCGATTTCATGAAAAAATTAAGAAGTTAAAATTTTGTATATTATGAGCTGATTTTTTTGGGGGAAATATAAAATCTGATTGTGGCGAAGAGCGCCATCCTCTGATTTTCCTATTTTCCAGTCGAGTCTGAACGAGCTCTTTCAGCTTTTAAATTGTCTAGCTTCACGGGCTAGTTCTTCGGAAAAAAGATAAAATATGCCTGTGACAAAAAGCGTCACAAACCTATTTTCCTATTTTTCAGTCAGAACTGAACGAGCCCGCTACGCTTTTAAAATTAGGAGGGAAATTTATGCATTTAGCGACGTATCAAATTATTCTTATCACGGTTTATGCTTTTATTGCGATTAATGATTCACTTATTTCAAATACGTTGACACAGCCAGCGATTGCCGGAATGATTTCTGGGATGATCATGGGTGATTTGAAAACGGGATTGATGGTTGGAGGAACGTTACAGCTTATGCGTCTTGGTATTGCGGCTTTTGGTGGAGCTTCTGTTCCAGATTATTTTACGGGAGCAGTATTGGGAACAGCCTTTGCAGTGATTTCTGGAAAAGGTGCTGAGTATGGTATCGGTTTAGCGGTTCCAGTGTCGTTGCTTATGTTGCAATTAGATGTTGTTGCACGATTCTGTAATGTGTTTTTATTACATCGTGTTGATAAAGCCATCGACAATATGCAAATCAAACGAATTCCTAAATTAGTTCTTTCTGGTTCATTTTTATGGGGATTATCTCGTGCGATACCAATTCTTTTAATGTTATTAGTCGGCGATGCAGCTGTTACAACGATTACTGAAAATACGCCGGAATGGTTAATGACAGGGTTAAAAACAGCGGGTGGTGTCTTGCCAGTTGTGGGTGTGGGGATTTTATTACGTTACTTGCCAACCAAACAATATATTCCATATCTGCTTTTAGGTTTCTTCTTAGCAGCGTATTTACAAGTGCCGATGTTAGGTGTTTCGATCATCGGAATGGTTGCGGCAATGCTTGTATTTAAACGTGACAGTGACAAAGCAGTAACTCAAACGGCTTCTAGCACAAGCAACTTTGAAGGAGGATTTGATGGCGATGAGTAATCAAAAACTAACAAAACAAGAACTGAATGCAATCAGTTGGCGCTATATCTTAGGAAGCCAATTAAACTGGAACTATGAGCGAATGATGAGTTCAGGGTATCTATATGGAATCTTACCAGTATTAAAAAAATTCTACGGACATGATGATAAACAGTTTCAAGATATGTTGCGTACCCACAATCAATTCTTTAATACGAATGCTATTTTTGGCAATCTGATTATGGGGATCGATGTGGCGATCGAAGAACAAGATGGGTATAAAGCTAAAGATACGATCGTTGCGTTGAAAACAGCTTTGATGGGTTCACTTGCAGGTGTGGGTGATTCGCTGTTCCATGTCATCTGGGGGACAATTTTTGGTTCAGTTGCTGGAACTCTTGCACAAAATGGTTCTGTTGTTGGCTGTGTGATCTGGATCATTGCCAACATTGCATTATTATTTGGCCGAGCAGCTTTATTGCCGTTAGGGTATAAGCAAGGCGTTAAGTTAGTTACCACATTGAAAGATAAATTATCAGCATTTACAAATGCAGCAACAGTTTTAGGAATTACCGTGATTGGTGCGCTGATTCCTTCGGTGATCAAAGCCACAGTTCCATTTGTTTATAAAAAAGATGGCGTTGAGTTAGTTATCCAAGATACATTAGATGCAATTTTACCATCATTAGTGCCGATTCTCTTGGTTCTTTTGACTTACTGGATGTTAGGACAAAAGAAATTAAACTCAACTCGAGTGATTTGGATTATTTTGATCCTTTCAATTGCATTAAGTGCTTTTGGTATTTTAGGTTAATAAAACGATGAAATAGGTGATTAGATGAAACGAGTCGATATTTTATCTCGTTTGGAGAAAACAGGTGTGGTTGCTGTTGTGCGGGGTGAAACGAAAGAAGGAGCCTTAAAAGCAAGTCACGCGATCATAGAAGGCGGAATGACAGGAATCGAGTTGACTTTTACAGTGCCGCAAGCAGCTGAAGTTATTAAAGAATTAGTCGCCGAGTATAAAAAACGTTCGGACATTGTGATTGGTGCGGGAACAGTTTTAGATGCTGTGACGGCGCGATTGGCAATAATGGCAGGGGCTGAATACATTGTCAGCCCAAGTTTTGATGCCAAAACGGCTGAGTTATGCAATCTGTATCAAGTTCCCTATTTACCAGGTTGTATGACAATTACAGAAGTGCAAGAAGCGTTGAAAAGTGGTGCGGATATCGTGAAATTGTTCCCTGGCAGTGCTTATGGGCCAAGTATCATTTCAGCTTTTTCAGCACCGATGCCACAAGTTAGTTTGATGCCGACTGGCGGAGTTAATTTAGAGAATATGGCTGATTGGTTTAAGGCAGGTGCGGTGACTGTGGGTGTTGGTGGTGATTTACTAGCGCCAGCTGCAGTTGGTGATTTTCAAAAAGTGACAGAAATAGCTCGCCGATATGTAGCGAAACTAAAAGAAATTAAGGGATGAGTAGATGGGAAAAGTCGTTACTTTAGGAGAAATCATGCTGCGTTTATCTACTCAGACTGGCAATCGCTTAGTTCAAAGTCAATCTCTGCAGGCCCATTACGGGGGCGGAGAAGCTAATGTAGGGATTTCTTTAGCGAATTATGGACATGATGTCTTGTTTGCCAGTAAAGTGCCAGACACGGCTTTAGGTGATGCGGTTTTCAAACATTTGCAGCGCTATCAGGTAGATACTCGCTTTTTATTGACGGGTGGCCCTCGTTTGGGAACATATTATCTCGAAGCAGGTGTAGGTGAACGAGCGGCTTCAGTCATTTATGATCGGGCAGGATCAAGTTTTGCGGAGATGGTAATGCTTGAGTGGGATTTAGCAGATTTGTTTCAAGATGTAACTATTTTTCATATATCAGGTATTACCCCTGCTTTATCTGAAAACTGGCGAATGATGACGTTAGAATTGATGAAACAGGCAAAAAAAGCTGGTTGTAAAATTAGTTTTGATATCAATTATCGTGGGAAATTATGGACTCAAAAAGAAGCTGGGGAAACCTTAAAACAACTCTTGCCATATGTAGATTATTGTTCGGCTGGAAAGCTGGATGCTATTTACTTGCTGGGAATAGCTGAAATGCAAGGGAATGAACAAGAGGAACTAAGTTTTTATTATAAACAAATGCAACAGATGTTTCCGAATATTCAGGTGTTTTATTCGACTAAAAGAAACGTACAATCGGCGAGTGCCAATCAGTTGATTGGTACGTTATGGCAGGAAAATCAGTTTTATCAATCGCAAATCCATGAGATTACTCCGATCGTAGATCGTGTGGGGGCAGGAGATGCTTTTGCTGCGGGGATTTTACATGGCTTGTTAGTAGAAATGCCCTCTCAAGGTACCGTCGATTTTGCTACTGCTGCATCGGCTTTAAAGCATACGATCCATGGCGATTGCAATCAGTTTAGCAAAGAAGAAGTCATGAACTTCTTAGCAGTAGGTTCAGGAAAAATAATTCGTTAAAGGAGCATGAATCATGCAAAATATGGAAAATAGATATACGCATAGTCCAGAAGATATCCGTCACTATTCGACGGAAGAATTACGTAGAGAATTTTTAGTAGAAAAGGTATTTGCGCCAGGTGAAATCAGTTTGACGTATACACATAATGATCGCATGATTTTTGGTGGAGTGACCCCTACAACAGAGCCATTAGAGATCGTTTTAACCAAAGAACTAGGGGTTGATTATTTCTTAGAACGTAGAGAGTTAGGCGTTATTAATATCGGAGGGGCAGGCTCGATCATTATCGATGGAAAAACGGAACCGATGAAAAAACAAGATGGGTACTATATTGGAAAAGAAACCAAACAAGTGATTTTTCAATCAGACGATCCGACCGATCCAGCGAAGTTTTATGTGAATAGTGTTCCAGCTCATCATAAATACCCTAATGTAAAAATCAGTATCGATCAAATCAAACCGATGGAAACAGGCGAAGCGTTAACGTTAAATAAACGCAGAATCTATCAATATATTCATCCAAACGTATGTGAAAGCTGCCAATTACAAATGGGTTATACCGTATTGGAACCAGGCAGTTCATGGAATACAATGCCTTGTCATACCCATGAGCGTCGGATGGAAGCCTATCTTTATTTTGATTATGCAAGTGAAGATACTCGTGTTTTCCATATGATGGGTAAACCAGATGAAACGAAACATTTAGTTGTTGCCAATGAACAAGCGATTATTTCGCCAAGTTGGTCGATTCATTCAGGAGTAGGGACGGGCGATTACACATTTATCTGGTCAATGTGTGGAGAAAATATCACGTATACCGATATGGATATGGTTCCAATGGACCAACTAAAATAGAAAAGAGGCAAGACAATGGATTTCAATATGGATATGTTTCGTTTAGATGGAAAAGTAGCCTTAGTGACAGGTGCTGTCCACGGGATTGGCTTGGAAATTGCTAAATCTCTAGCAGCGGCTGGAGCAACGATCGTTTTTAATAATTTATCTCAAGAATCAGTGGATAAAGGACTTGCTCTTTATCAAGAGGCAGGAATCAAAGCAGTTGGTTATGCTTGTGATGTGACGGATGAAGCAGCGGTTCAAGCGACCATTGAGCGAATCAAAGCAGATGTAGGGTCAATCGATATTTTAGTGAATAATGCAGGAATCATCAAACGTATCCCGATGATCGAGATGTCTGCAGCGGAGTTTAGACAAGTAGTAGATGTCGATTTGAATGCGCCATTTATTATGGCCAAAGCCGTTATTCCAGATATGATCGAAAAAGGCGGCGGTAAAATTATCAACATCTGTTCTATGATGAGTGAGCTAGGTCGGGAAACAGTGAGTGCCTATGCTGCTGCTAAAGGTGGATTAAAAATGTTGACGAAAAATATTGCTTCAGAGTATGGACAATACAATATTCAATGTAATGGTATCGGACCAGGGTATATTGCTACTCCGCAAACAGCACCACTGAGAGAAGTGCAAGCAGATGGAGAGCGTCATCCTTTTGACCAGTTTATCGTGGGGCGTACGCCAGCTGCTCGTTGGGGGAATCCTGTTGATTTGGCTGGTCCAGCAGTTTTCTTAGCTTCAAGCGCCTCAGATTTTGTGAATGGACATATTTTATATGTGGACGGCGGTATTTTAGCCTATATTGGAAAACAACCTTAAGTAAATCATTTTTTAAAACCCATAATTGCTAAAAATGGCTTATGGGTTTTAAGTGATTAATTTTATGAAAACGCTTGCTTTTGAGTGGTGAATATTCTATTGTGAACTAAATAGTTGTTGAATCAAAGAAGGAGGGTAACAATGATAAATTTACGTAAAAAAATAATGTTTATGCTTGGATGTTCTGTTTTAATTGGTAGTTTTTCTTATGGGAGGAGTGATGAGGGTTTCGCTGTGGGCGCAACCGAAGTAACCTCAACGACTGCTAGTATTTACGAATCAGACTTTACTAAACAACTAGGGGAGTGGCAGGACATTGTCGGGAAATCAGATAAAACGACTGGCGATAACGGGCTGACGATCGCGAATACAAAGCAAGGGACAAACTTAGAAGCTGTTTCACTGAACAAAAGTGCTGGTGTAAAAAGCTCGGGAGATCTTGAATATACTTTTTTATATGAAGGGCAAACTAATTTTGGCGTAGTGTTTCGTGGAGATTTAAATGACTCAAAAAAATGGCAATCGTTCGCTTATACTCGTGATGGTCAATGGCAATTGGGTCAGCCAGGAGGAAAATGGATCACAACGATTACTGGTGCAAAACTCATCTCCGGACAGCAGTATAAACTCATGATTCGCTATGAAGGAAAAAGCATCAAAGCATTTTTAAACGATCAATTACTTTATGAAAATAACGAAGTCATTTACCCAAATACTTCCGCTTCTATTGATGGTGATTGGGAAGGATATGTAGGGATTCGTCTTTTTGGCAATCTGTCAAAACTAAATGTTCTTTCGATGCGTAGTGGGGCAGTGGGGAGTATTCCTGTAGAAAATGCTGCGAGCGATTATGCAAAATTAAAGGAAAAATGGAAAAATCAACTAGTGTCTGAGCAATATGATGAAACGAATACAACGGTTGTTAATTATGTTCAAAAACTTTCAGACGAAGCAAACGAACTATATCAAACATTGAATAAAGAACCGAATCGAACGTATTTATGGCCAGTTGAACAAGGCAATACGGCATCGGCAGATTTAACGACACAATTTACAAAATTGCAGAAATTAGCATTAGCGTATGGAACGAACGGTAGTAAGTTTTATCATGATCCGCAAATTGCGACTGAAATCGAAGCGGGACTTGATTTTATGGTCACGAAAAAAGGATATGATGGAAAAAAATATCATGGCAATTGGTGGGATTGGCAGATTGGTGTACCGCAAAAATTTGTAGGAATTCTAATGATTCTAGGAGATGAAATTCCACAAGCGAAACAGCAACAATATACTGCTGCGATGAGTGGATATGTGCCAGATCCATTCAAACAATTGTACACTAAAGCGCAAGGAACCTTTGTTGATTTAGCGTTTATTCCAAATTTTGTGACATCAGGAGCGAATCGGACTGATCTTGCTCAAACGGTGTTGGCATTAGGTATTTTACAAGAAAATGAAGGGAAAATAAGCCAAGCTTCTAGTAGCATCGTGGATGTATTTAAACTCGTTACAAAAGGTGATGGATTTTATCAAGACGGTTCATTTATTCAGCATAACAATATTCCGTACACAGGTTCATATGGTAATGTCCTAATGAAAGGAGTCGGTCAAATTTTAGCGATCACGAAAGATTCTAAGTTTGAAATGGCACCAGATATTGTGCAATCTTTTGTAGAAAATGTTGATCGGGCGTTTATTCCATTGATTTACCAAGGTGAAATGCTGCCTCTAGTCAATGGCCGCTCAATCTCTAGAGCCCCTGCTAAAACCAAAGTGGGCTATGGGTCTACTACACTTTATAATTTACTGATTGTTTCTAAATTTGCCCCAGAGGAGTATCAAGTGAAGTTTAAAGAAGCAGTCAAACATTGGATGAAAGCAAATCCAACGTACTATTTGACCAATGCAAGAGATTACAACGATTTACAAATGACGATGTCGTTATTAAACGATTCTTCGATCATCGGTGACGCACTGCCATTTATCGGGACTAAAATGTACGCATCAATGGATCGTTTTGTCCAAAGAACACCGAATTACATGTTAGGATTAAGCATGTATTCAAGTCGCACCTCTTCATTTGAAGCGGGAAATAAGGAAAACAAACGAGGTTGGCATACTGCTGATGGCATGATGTATTTATATAATGACGATGAAGTTCAATTTAATTCGGCGTATTGGCCAACGATCGATCCATACAGATTGCCAGGGACAACGGTAGATACAGTCCCTCTAAAAGATGAAGTATCAGCCTTTACAACGGTGACATCAAAAGAAAAATGGGTCGGCGGTGTTCAGTTAGAAGATCAAGCAGTTGTAGGAATGGCGCTAAATAAAACAGGTACGAAAAATAATGGCACAGTGCTTCCAATGGATCTTCAAGGGAAGAAATCATGGTTTATGGTAGATGGACAAATCGTTGCACTAGGAGCAGGCATTAAAGGAAATACTACCGCGTCGATTGAAACAATCATAGACAACCGTTTATTAAATGAGAATTATATGTATCAAGTATTATCAAATAATGGTGTGATTCAACAAGAGAATGAACGCAGTAGTAAAGAGTGGCTGCTTTTACAATCAGATCATCAAAACGCAAACATTGGGTATTATTTCCCGGAAAAAGCGACGGTCGATGTCATCAGTGAAGTCCGTACAGGCTCGTACGCGCAAATCAATGAGGCTTTCCCTAGTAACGATGTTTATACAGGGAATTATCGGAAATTTGTGATCGATCACGGGAAAAATCCAGCAAATGAGCAGTATGCGTATGTGACCTTGCCAGGTATCGATGAAGCAGATTTAAAAGCATATGCGGCGGAAAAACCAGTAACGATTTTAGCAAATACGGCAGATATCCAAGCGGTCGAATTAAAAAAAGAGAATTTTCTTGGGGTAAACATCTGGAAAGAAACTGGTGGCAGTATTGCTGGGATAACATCGAATAAAGCTGTGTCTTTATTGCGAACAAATAATGAAGGCAAGAAAACGTATGTAGTATCAGATCCAACACAGTCAAATGCGGTTATGACAATCAAATTGCCAAAAGATTTTACTAAGGTCTTAACATTGAGTGAAGGCATTACGTATGATGAAGCGACGGGTACATTTACACTCCGTTTTGAAGGAGCTGGCGGAAGTAGTAAACAAATCGTTGTAGAATAAAAAAATTTCAGAACCGATATTCAGTTTAGGACACTCTATTTGAGAGAGAAAACTGAATATCGGTTATTTGCAAAAGAAAATATACTTTATTAAAATAAGCGAAGTTTATCTATTGACATTTCCAATGAATCGCAGTATGATTCAAATGTAACTTAGAATGTTACTAAGAGTTGGAGTGATAGACATGGCCATGTCGACGAAATTAAGCGTGGCGATCCATATTCTCAGTTTGATCGAAATCGGTCCGCCCGATCGCGTTAATTCTGAATTGATCGCATCAAGTGTAAATACGAATCCAGTCGTTGTCAGACGATTGATGAGCAAGCTAAAAAAAGCTGGACTCATTCATACAAGCAGAGGGGCAACCCAAACATACTTGTTGAAAAAGCCAGAAGATATCTCCCTCTATGATATTTATGAAGCAGTTGAATTAGATCATGAAGTATTCAATATTCACCAAAATCCTAATCCAAACTGTTTAGTAGGAGCAAATATCCAAACGGCTTTAGAAGAACAATATACAAAAGTACAACATAGTATGGAATCAGAATTAAAAGAGATTGCTTTGGCTGATGTAATCCATCAAATCAAGCAACAAGAGACCTAGACGTGTCTCTTCTCTTTTTAGATTTAAATGTAACAAAAAAAGTTTCATTAATAGAAAGGAAGAATAAAACATGAAAGTAGCAATTTTAGGAGCAAACGGTAAAGCAGGTTCAGCAATTTTGAAAGAAGCTAAAAAAAGAGGTTTAGAGGTTACAGCGATCGTTCGTGATGCAGCGAAAATCACCGATGGTACCCCAGTCATTGAAAAAGATGTTTATGGTTTGACTACAGATGATGTAAAAGGGTTCGATGTTTTGGTCAGTGCGTTAGGTTTTTGGGGCGATGTTAGTGAGTTTACTGGATCGACTCAACATTTGATCGACATTTTAACAGGTCAAAAAACTCGTTTGTTAGTTGTTGGAGGGGCAGGAAGCTTATTTGTAAACCCTGAACATACTGTTCGTTTGAGTGAAACACCTGATTTTCCAGAAGCATTTAAGCCACTCGCTACAGCAATGGGCAAAGGGTTAGACTTATTAGAAGGTTCTAAAGATGTTAACTGGACATATATCAGCCCAGCGGCAGAGTTTGATGCTGAAGGTGCAGCGACAGGTAAATATGTTGCTGCTGGAGAAGAGTTAGAAACAGATAAAGAAGGCAAAAGCTATATTTCGTATGCAGATTACGCAGTTGCAATGGTGGATGAAATTGAAAAAAATGTACATCCTAACCAACGCTTCAGTGTTCATCAATAAATAGAAATAAATGGATGAGTTAAAGCAAGACCTTGAAAGGTTTTGTTTTAGCTCATTTTTTATTTGGCTTAACGATTGAACATGACAAAATTGATAGATTCTTGAAAGATGATTCTAAGGTAAAAAAGGACCTTTTATTTTATAATACGTTAGGTTAGTAAGGAGTGTATTATAATGGATAATGTAACAATAGGTAAGTTTAAAGGGTTTACGACATTCGACTTAAAAATAATCGGGATCGTTTTGATGTTCATCGATCATATTCATCAAATGTTTGTTCCAATGGGAGCACCTAGTTGGTTGGATTGGTTCGGTAGACCCGTTGCAACGCTGTTCTTTTTTGTCAGTGTGATTGGTTTTAGTCATACGAGAAGCAAAGAAAAATATATGTTGCGTTTGTACCTAGGGATGGTACTAATGACTCTGGGTAGTTTCTTTTTACAAAAAATTGTAGGTTATGAAGAAGTTCAGTTGATGAACAATATTTTTCGTGATCTTTTAGTGGGAACATTGATGATGTATGGTATCGATAAACTTTCAGAAGGGTTCGCAAATAAAAAATTTGGAAAGATACTATTTGGGATCGTCATGATAGTATTTCCAATCATTTCGTCAGGCATTTTACTTTCACTTATGTCAAATCCAAGTACGATCATGGCGGCAGTTTGGGGAGCGAATTTTATTCCAGCATTATTGTTCGCTGAAAATAGTGTAATGGTCTTGTTGATTCCATTGATGTATCTAGCTAAAAACCAACGTTGGCTGCAATGTGTGCTGATTGCCTTGGTTGCGGTGCTGTTCTTTTTTCAAGGTTCAACACAATGGATGATGATTTTTGCTGTGATTCCGATTATGTTGTTCAATGGAGAAAAAGGACGAGGAATGAAAAATTTCTTTTATGTCTTTTATCCACTGCATATTTGGATTTTGTATTTAATTTCTGCTTATGTGTATACGCATTGATTTATTGGTGAAAAAAAGGCCTTCCTATGATTGGAAGAGCCTTTTTTTATCTATGATGCGTTTAATAGCATTTGGAACAAGGCGTCAGACCTCTCGCTTGGGCCTCTTCTAATGTCGCTGGCGTATAGGTTCCATTGCCGCATTTACGATTGTGATATTTTGATCCAGTTGGCGTAACTAAGACTGTTTGCCCAGTTCCTTGTGTATCTGGGGCTGGGGTTTCTGGTGTTTGAGCGGCAGCGGCGACTTGTGCTTGTTGTTGTTCCTCAGCTGCTTTTTGTGCTTCTTGCTCTGCTTTCTTTTGTGCTTCGGCCACTTTTTTTGCTTCTTCTTTTTGAGTAGCAAGTGTTTGTTTGACATTGTTTACGCGGTTTGTTAATTCACTATTGCCGTTTGGTAGTTCTTTGATTCGGGCAATTGCTTGATTGTAATGCTCATCTGTGGGTTCCTGTTCAGCTTTTTCTACGGCTTCACGAGCAGAAGCGATTTGTTTTTCAGTCTTTTCTTTTTCTGTGATTTTTTGTTGAACGGTTGTTAAACGTTTTAGTAAATCTTCTTTATTTAAAGTTGCTTTGGCTACTAAAGCTGTGGCTGAATCAACATGTTCTTTAGTTTGTTTGGTTTCAGCTAGTTCCACAGCTTCGTAAATCGGTACGTTTTCTTTTACGATGGCTAATCGTTTGGTGAAGTCCTTTTGCTCCTTAGTTAATGAAGTAATACGTGTTGCAGCCTCGTCATAATTTTTTTGAGTGGGTTTACTTTCAGCTAGTGTTAAAGCAGTTTCGGCTTTTTTCAGTGTTTCTTGGTCTTGTTTTTCTTCATTTAAAAATGCCACGAAGGCTTTTGATGGTTTGACTTCGATTGTTTCAGCTTTGTCCTTATCGCCGATAGAAGCGACAAATGTTAGTTTTTGCGGCTGGTCGTCTTTTAACGTAACTTTATACGTAAATTTGCCGTTTTCTGTTTCGATTTTTTCTCCATCCAGGGTGATGCTACTTTCGTCATTGGTTTTCCCCTCGATTACTGCGGTTCCTTGGTCGTTTGTTTCTATTGATTTATCCGCAATGTCAACGCGTGGTGATGCTGGTAACGCAAAACCTGCTCCGATCATCAGGATAAAACTAGCTCCTGTTAAAAGTAAGGCTTTCTTTTTCGGTTGTTTTTTGAAGAAGGCTTTCAATGAAAGAACGCCTCCAACTATAATTCCTAAAAAACTTATAAGTGCAATAAATCCTAGCATACTTTTCGTTTCCTCCTTTTTAATCAACATACAAATTGTATCATATTATTATATAAAAGATAATTATATTGACGTTTGAAATATAAATCCAACAAGACGTTTGGCAGTAATAAAAAAAATTCCTGTGATAAAATGAAATAAGAATCATTTACGTATCTTATTAGAGAAGAGGAGAAAAATGAAAGCAGAGATCATTGCAGTTGGTACAGAGTTACTGCTGGGACAAGTCGTCAACACAAATGCGACTTTTCTATCAGAAGAGTTAGCAGATTTAGGAATCGAGGTGTATTATCATACCGTTGTAGGAGATAATCCGCAGCGTTTGGAACAACTATTAGTTGAGGCGGAAGAGCGTAGCGACTTGATCGTTTTGTGTGGCGGATTAGGTCCCACAGATGATGATTTGACCAAAGATACCGTTGCTGCACATATTCAGCATTCTTTGGTGCAAGATGAACAGGCGCTTATTCGTCTTAATGAATTTTTCACGTTTTCAAAACATAAAATGACAGAGAATAATTTAAGACAGACATTGATGATCGATGGGGGAATTGCGGTTCAAAATCCTACTGGACTTGCAGTTGGGACATTGATCACCGAAAATAAAACGACTTATCTGTTACTACCAGGACCTCCCAATGAGTTAAAACCTATGTTTCAGCAAAACGCCCGTCCGTTGCTAGAAGAGCTTTTCCCACAAGCGGAGCAGTTGATTTCCAGAGTTTTGAGGTTTTATGGGATCGGCGAATCGCAATTAGTGACAGAATTAAAAGAGCTGATCGATACGCAAACCAATCCTACGATCGCGCCTTACGCTAAACCAAATGAAGTAACATTACGTTTAACAGCCAAGATAGCTGATGAAAGAGTTGGTCAGGAGTTATTGGATAACTTGGAAAATGCGGTCATGGATAAAGTAGGGGAGTATTTCTACGGCTATGGTGACGAGAACAGTTTAGTAAAAGTCACCGTTGATGCATTAAAAAAACACGGAAAGACTGTGACCGCAGCAGAAAGTCTAACAGCAGGTCTTTTTCAAAGTACGTTAGGAGATGTTTCAGGTGTTTCAGAAGTATTTAAGGGCGGTTTTGTCACGTATTCTGCTGAGACAAAAGCTCGTTTTTTAGGCATCGATCCTGCAATGCTTGATAAAGAAGGAACAGTGAGCGAGGCTTGCGCGGTTGCAATGGCCGAACAAGCAAGACAATTAGCGGATGCCGATTTTGCGGTATCATTTACAGGAGTAGCAGGTCCAGATGAATTAGAAGGACAACCAGCAGGAACAGTCTGGATCGGCTTAGCAGAAAAAGGACAGCCGACTATTGCTGTTCTGCAGCATTTTAATCGCGATCGGCATTATATTCGTAAAAGTGCCGTTATGAAAGGCTTAGATCTGATTCTAAGAGCCGTAGAGAAGAAAAAATAAAAAGGCGAATGTTTGTTCGTTTTTCTCTTGCTTTTTTTAAATAAACCAGTTATGATATATTTATTGAAAAGGAATTTAAATCGTTTATATATAAGGAGGATTATCGATTGGCAGATGATCGTAAAGTGGCCTTAGATGCCGCACTAAAAAAAATCGAAAAGAACTTTGGTAAAGGTTCAGTAATGAAATTAGGGGAGAAGATCGATCAACAGATCTCAACTATTCCTAGTGGTTCTCTAGCATTAGATGTTGCATTAGGTGTTGGTGGGTATCCCCGCGGACGTATCGTTGAAGTGTATGGACCAGAAAGTTCTGGTAAAACGACAGTTGCATTACATGCGATCGCTTCTGTACAACAACAAGGCGGAACAGCTGCATTTATCGATGCGGAGCACGCTTTAGATCCTCAATATGCCCAAGCATTAGGTGTAAATATCGATGAATTACTTCTGTCGCAACCAGATACTGGTGAACAAGGCTTAGAAATCGCAGATGCGTTAGTTTCCAGTGGAGCGATCGATATCGTGGTTATTGACTCTGTAGCAGCTCTAGTACCTCGTGCGGAGATCGATGGAGAGATGGGCGCCAGCCACGTTGGTTTGCAAGCACGTTTGATGTCACAAGCGTTACGTAAGCTTTCAGGATCTATCAATAAGACTAAGACGATTGCGATTTTCATTAACCAAATTCGTGAAAAAGTCGGCGTAATGTTTGGTAACCCTGAAACAACACCAGGTGGTCGTGCCTTGAAGTTCTACGCGACAGTTCGTTTAGAAGTAAGACGTGCAGAACAATTGAAGCAAGGAACAGACATTATCGGGAACCGCACTAAAATCAAAGTCGTTAAAAACAAAGTGGCACCGCCATTTAAAGTCGCTGAAGTAGATATCATGTATGGTCAAGGTATTTCTCAAGAAGGAGAATTGCTAGATATGGCTGTGGAAAAAGATATTGTGGATAAGAGTGGCGCATGGTATAGCTATAAAGAAGAACGAATCGGTCAAGGTCGGGAAAATGTTAAGGTCTACATGACTGAACACCCAGAAATGGTAGAAGAAGTTTCAAAACGTGTCCGTGATGCATTTGGTATCGGTGATGGAACAGCATTTGTTGAAGAAGAACAAGCACAAGAGGAACTTCCTCTTGACGAAGAATAATATAGAGTAAAAAGCAAACCAATGAACGCTGTCAAAAGCATTTTATTGGTTTGCTTTTTTATGTAATAAGGATTCTTTTCAAGATAGAAGCTCTTTCAGTCAGAAAGGGCTTTTTTGAGTTGACACACTGGTGTACAAACATTAGAATAAAGTTGTGTGCAAAACACGTATGCAAGTAGGCATATTGATAATTGATTATAGTTTATCAGAAAACTACATGAATATTGAAAATTTGAAGATAGTACGGAGGTGGAAACAATGGTTTTAGGAATTCTCCTCGCTATCATCGGTTTAGTTGTCGGTCTTGGTTTAGGGTTAGTCGTTGCAAAATCACGTCATGAAAAGGCAATAGATGGTGCAAAGTCCTCTGCAGAAGGTATACTCGAAAGTGCCAATAAAGAAGCAGAGACTCTGAAAAAAGAAGCTTTATTAAAAGCTATGGAAGAAAACCAGAAGTATCGGTCAGAAATTGAAAGTGAGTTGAAAGAAAGCAAAGTAGAACTTAAATCTCAAGAAAATCGTTTATTACAAAGAGAACAAACGTTAGATCGTAAAGATGATTCTCTTGAAAAACGTGAAAACTCACTGGAAGAAAAAGAAGAGAAACTTGGTGCTAGACAGCAATTAATTGATGAGCGAGAAAAAGATGTAGAGAAACTAGTTGAAAAGCAACATCAAGAAATAGAACGTATTGCTTCACTATCTAAAGACGAAGCAAAAGATATTATTATGAAATCAACAGAAGAAGAATTAAGTCATGAGTTAACAGTAATGGTTAAAGAATCTGAGCAACGTGCCAAAGAAGAATCAGATCGAAAAGCCAAAAATTTACTTTCTCTGGCAATTCAACGCTGTGCCGCGGATTCAGTTTCTGAAACAACGGTTTCTGTTGTTAGTTTACCAAACGATGAAATGAAAGGAAGAATCATTGGGCGTGAAGGACGTAACATTCGTACATTAGAAACCTTAACAGGAATCGACTTGATTATTGATGATACGCCAGAAGCCGTGGTACTTTCAGGATTTGATCCAATTCGTAGAGAAATTGCTCGAATGACTCTTGAAAAATTAATTCAAGATGGTCGAATCCATCCAGCACGTATTGAGGAAATGGTTGAAAAATCTCGCAAAGAAATGGATGAACGTATTCGTGAATACGGTGAGCAAGCTGCATTTGAAGTAGGTGCACACACGTTGCATCCTGATTTGATCAAGATTTTGGGACGCTTACGTTTCCGTACAAGTTATGGTCAAAATGTATTGAATCACTCAATTGAGGTTGCTAAATTGACAGGCGTCTTGGCTGCAGAAATTGGCGAAGATATTCAATTAGCGAAACGCGCAGGGTTATTACATGATATTGGTAAAGCGCTAGATCATGAGATCGAAGGCTCACACGTTGAGATTGGTGCAGAATTAGCTGCTAAATACAAAGAGAATTCAACAGTTATCAATGCGATTGCATCCCATCATGGTGATGTCGAAGCAACTTCTGTTATTTCTGTATTGGTTGCTGCAGCAGATGCTTTATCAGCTGCTCGTCCAGGTGCCCGTAGCGAGTCAATGGAAAATTACATTCGACGCTTAGAAAACTTAGAAAACATTTCTAATGGATTTGAAGGAGTTGAGTCTAGTTTTGCCGTTCAAGCTGGACGCGAGGTTCGCGTTATGGTCAAACCAGATGAAATCACAGATTTAGAAGCTGTTCGTTTAGTTAGAGATATTCGTAAGAAGATCGAAGACGACTTGGATTACCCAGGTCACATCAAAGTGACCGTTATCCGAGAAACACGTGCAGTAGATTATGCGAAATAAATTAGAAAGAAGCGAGCCCTTTAGGAGCTTGCTTCTTTTTTTACTCTAAATTAGAAAAAATTCAGAATATTTTTACTAAACCGCTTGTAGTATTTTAATTACGACCAACTTCTTTTTTTGATATATTCTTTGTAGTTTTTATTAAAATCGGGGGGTTTTTATATGAAATTAAAGAAAAGTGCCTTACTAGGCTTAATCGCAGTATCAAGCATAGCTCTAGTTGCATGTGGCGGAAACTCTAAAAGTGCGGACAACGGATCTGGCACGGATGAAAAAGTATTTAGATTTATTGAAAGACAAGAAATGCCTAGCGCAGATCCTTCATTAGCAACAGACGAAGTAAGCTTTGTAGCATTGAATAATGTTTACGAAGGAATTTATCGCTTAGACAAAGACAGTAAACCTCAACCCGCTGGAGCAGCCGAAATGGCAGAAGTCAGTGAAGATGGATTGACTTACAAAATTAAATTAAGAGAAGATGCAAAATGGACAGATGATAAACCAGTAACTGCAGCAGATTTCGTATATGGATGGCAGAGAACGGTTGATCCAGCAACTGGATCAGAATATGCATATATGTTCAATTCTGTAAAAAATGCTGAAAAAATCTCTAAAGGTAAAATGAAAAAAGAAGAACTTGGCATAAAAGCGATTAGTGATCATGAATTAGAAATTACGTTAGAAAAAGCAACACCTTATTTTGATTACTTATTAGCGTTCCCTTCCTTTTTACCACAAAGACAAGATATTGCTGAAAAATATGGCAAAGATTATACAACAGCAAGTGATAAAGCGGTCTATAACGGACCATTTACTTTAACTGATTTTGATGGACCAGGAACAGATACAAGCTGGTCTTATACAAAAAATGAAAAATATTGGGATAAAGACACTGTTAAATTAGACAAAGTCGCAATCGATGTTGTAAAAGAAGCACCAACTTCATTGAACTTATTCCAAGATGGTCAAGCAGACGAAGTACCGCTTTCAGGTGAATTAGCACAACAAATGAAAAATGAACCAGACTATATTGTCTTAAAAGGTGCCTCAACGTTTTATCTTGAACCAAACCAAAGAGAAGCCGACTCACCTTATCGTAATGTGAATTTACGTAGAGCCTTATCTTATGCAATCGATCGTAAAGCGTTAGTTGAGCAAATTTTGGCTAACGGTTCAGCTATTCCGACAGGACTTGTGCCAGAAGGTTTAGCTGCTGATCCGAAAACAGATGAAGATTTTGCGAAAGAATCAGGAAACGAAATTGTTTACGATGTTGATAAAGCAAAAGAATCATGGAAGAAAGCAAAAGATGAATTAGGGATTTCTACATTATCAGTAGATTTATTGATTGATGATACCGATAATGCTAAGAAAATGGCTGAATATCTTCAAGGTTCATTATCTGATACTTTAGAAGGCTTGAAAGTATCTGTTAGCCCAGTGCCATTCTCTGTTCGTTTGGATCGTTCTAACAAAGGCGATTTCCAAATTGCTGTTAGTGCTTGGGGCGCCGATTATGCTGATCCAAGTAGTTTCTTAGACTTATTTACAACGAATAATTCTTATAACAGAGGCCGCTACTCAAATCCTGAATATGATAAACTAGTAGAAAGTGCTGCAACAACTAACGCAAACAATCCAGAAGCACGTTGGAAAGATATGTTAGATGCTGAAAAAATGATCACGGATGACATGGGTGTTATTCCATTGTATCAAAAAGCCGAAGCACACCTTCGCTCTGACAAAGTCAAAGATGTTGTGTATCACTCAACTGGTGCAAAATACGACTTTAAATGGGCTTATATCGAAGAATAAAAATAAGTAAAAAAACTCTTTCAGAGGTGATCTGGAAGAGTTTTTTACTGTTTACATGACAAATGTCATAGAGATTCATGACAAGAACATCTAACACAATCCCCAAGCGTTAGGTAAGATAAATACATAAGTAAAGGGGAGAAAAAAATGATTACAGTAAATAATCTAACAAAAACAATCAAGAATAAAACAATCTTAAAAAATGTATCACTAACTGTCGATAAAGGAGAAATCATCGCTTTAGTCGGACCCAATGGCGCAGGGAAAACAACCTTGATCAATTGTCTAACGGGGCTGATTCGCCTAACAAGTGGTGAAATCGAACTCTTTGGGAAAAATCCAATGAATAAAAAAAATAAAATCAATCTTGGTGTCATGCTTCAAGAAAGCACGACGTTAGAAAATGTTAAAGTCAAGGAACTGTTTACGTTATTTCGCAGCTTTTATTCTCAGCCGTTGTCACTAGAGGAATTATTAGAGTTGACAGGCTTAAACGAACATCAAAATACCTACACGACTAAATTATCCGGCGGACAAAAACGTCGTTTAACCTTTGGATTATCTATTATTGGCAACCCAGAACTGCTTTTTTTAGATGAACCAACAACGGGAATGGATGTCACTAGTCGTAAAATTTTCTGGGAAAAAATCAATAAGCTAAAAGAACAAGGCAAGACAATCATCTTAACCACGCATTACTTAGAAGAAATTGAAAAAGTAGCCACGCGGATTTTACTAATGAAACAAGGGGAAATCGTTCATGATGGTACATTGAAAAGTATTCAATCTGAAATGCTGCAAAATAAAATGAGCTTTCAGTTACTAGACAAAAAAGATGAAGCGAAGCTAGCTGAGTTACCTCACGTTTCAACAATCGAAAAAGAAACCGAAAAAATCACGCTTTATACCACAAATAGTGATGAAACACTGTTGGAAATAGTAGCAACTAAGATCAGTTTTAAGGATTTACTGATTATCCCAGGGAATTTAGAAACAGTTTTTAACACATTAGTCGAGGAGGAAAACAAATGAACGCACTTGTTATACAAACGAAAATAGATTTAAACCGATCATTACTTAGAAGCAAACCATTTATCTTTTTTTCACTAGGAATGCCAGTGGGGTTCTATTTACTGTTTACTAAAGTATTTAATATGGGGATTCCAGCAGAACATATGGCTACTTTTTACAAGGAAAGTATGATTCAAATGGCGACATATAGCGTGATGATCAGTTCTTTATTTTCATTTTCTATGACCTTGATCGAAGATCGCAAGCAAGGGGTCAAACAGTTTTTACGATTATCACCGCTTCCAGAAAGTATCTACTATACTAGCAAAATTTTTACTCAATTTCTGATCAATATTTTATTGCTGATCGTTATTTTTTTAGTAGGTCATTTTGTTAATGGCGTGGAAATGAATGCAGTCGCTTGGCTGACTAGCGGTTTATGGATTTTATATGGTTGCTTACCGATTACAGCTCTGGCTACGATCATTAGCTTAGTGAAAGATCCTAATACTGCAAGCGTATTGAATAATATGGTGTTGATGCCATTAGCTATCATTAGCGGATTATGGTGGCCGATCGAGATGTTTCCAGACGTGGTTCAAAAAATCGCCGCATCTCTACCGACATTTTACGCAGCACAAGGAGCAAAACAATTGGCTAACGGACAACGACCAGATGTAAAAGGAATTTTGATCATTTTCGTTTATTTCATTGTCCTTATGGTATTATCAATATATCTGAATGGGCGCAAAGAAGAAGTAAAACGTTAGGGGAAAGTTATGATTGGTAAATTTAGGTTGTATCCAAAAGAAGATGGTTTTGTAGCATTTATATGGTTGATTTTTATATTGATTCCGATTATTGCTATGTTTCCGTATGATAATGTTGATAAGCAGTTGGCATTGGTGCTGTTGGGTATTTTTGTGGTGACGTATCGAAATTGTTTGTTTAATGGGAAGTGGTTTCCGTTTTGGATGGGGTTGATGTATGTGATATCCCTGTTTTATACGCTGTACTTTGGTTATATCTATTTGTTCATCTATCCAGCGTGGATGATCGGTTTCATGCCAATGAAGAAAAAGGTATTTCGCTATTATTATATTGCCTTGTTATGTATGCTGGTGCCAGTTCCTTTTGCATTGAACCAATTGCCAGAATATATGACAAATGAGCTGCGAATCACGATTTTTGTCTATGGATTTTTTATCTGTGCCGCTCCTTTTGCGGGGCGTTCAATTCGTAAACAAGCGCAGCTACGTAAGCAGATGTATCAATCAACGCAACGAATGGAATATGTTATTAAACAAGAAGAACGCTATCGAATTGCCAGAGATTTGCATGATACTTTAGGACAATCCTTATCCATCATGACAATCAAAGCGGAACTTGCTGGAAAGCTTATAGATAAAGATCATGAGCTAGCCAAAAAAGAAATGACGGAAGTGGCTGACACGTCAAGAGGGACCTTGCAGACGGTGCGGGAAATTGTTTCAAGTATGCGTTATGTTTTGATTGTTGAAGAAATGATCACGATCGAAAAAAATTTACGAACAGCAAAAATCATCTTATCCACAGAAGGAGAAGAATTAACAGAGGGGATTCCAGCTGATATTCAAAATACAGTGAGTTATTGCTTAAGAGAATGTATCACAAATGTGATTCGTCACAGTAAAGCGGGGCAGTGTAAAATTTGTATAAAAAAAACAGCAACGGATTATCTATTTATTGTTGAAGATGATGGTCGTGGAATGGGGCAATCAATACAGGGCAATGGCCTAACTGGACTAAGAGAACGAATTGAGAGTGTTGATGGAGAACTGGAATTTACGCAAAAAAATGGAACGAAGGTTTTATTCACAGTACCTGTGAATAAAAAAGAGGAGACAATCAATGATTAAACTGATTATTGCAGAAGACCAAGGCTTATTGTCTTCTGCCTTGGCGACGATTTTAAGTTTGGAAGAAGATTTAGAGGTTGTGGGGATTGCTAAAAATGGTGTGGAAGCATTAGAATTGATAGAAAAACATCAACCAGATATTTGTTTGACAGATATTGAAATGCCGTTAAAAACGGGACTGGATTTAGCGGAAGCGTTAAAAGGTCAAGCACAAAAAGTTATGATCTTGACGACATTTGCCAGAGAAGGCTACTTTGAACGTGCGGTGAAAGCGAATGTAGCGGGTTATCTCTTAAAAGATACACCGACGGATGAATTGATCGGAAATATTCGGGCAGTCATGCAAGGTAAAAAGTTTTATTCACCTGAACTTGTAACAGGTCTATTTTTACAACAAGACAATCCGCTGACTGAGCGAGAACAAGAAGTGTTACTAGCAGTTGGTGAAGGCTTGTCTTCTAAGGAAATTGCTGCAAAATTATTTTTAACTAGTGGAACGGTACGAAATTATATGTCGGAAATCTTGAATAAATTGGACGCAAAAAATCGGATCGAGGCAGTGAGTATTGCAAAGGAAAAAGGGTGGATATAGGCAAAGAAAAGATAATTAAGTGATGATAGATGGTTAGGTTTTACACGGGATAGTTTAACCAGTCGCAAAAAATGAAAAAAACCCTTATTATTTATTAATTTTTTTATAAATAAATTTTAATTAAATATGTTTTTGTTTTTTTATCATTTATTATATGAAAGTATGTTTTAAAATAGAAGGAGTTTAATTATGAAAAAGACTATCATCAGTTTATTTACTTTGGTAATGGCACTATTCTTGGTGCCTTTATCAAGCGAAGCGGCCCAGATCAACTTTTACGATATTGACTATCTTAGTCCACAAGAACAAGCTGCTATTATTAAGGAAAAACCTTCAGTAAGTGGAAAGTATGAACAGTACAATCTTATTTACCAAAAAATATCAGCTGCTGCAACACCTAACGATAATTCTAATTCAGGATTATCCATTGGGTCAAAGAATGACGGGATGACTGCAAAACCAAGCAGTCAGTCTCAGTTGCCAAAAGCAGGAGAGTTTGAGCATTCTAACTTGTTGTTATATGGAAGTGGGTTTATAGTTGCGAGTTTGTTTATTTTTTATAAACGGAGAAAGTACAGTAAACTATTACTTATCATTATGATTCCAGCAGCTATAAGTAGTTCATCGATGATTGCCTTAGCGGCAGGAGAGCCTTTGCTTCCGAAAGAAAATATCTCGATTTCTAAAGACGAAACAAAAATCATTGAGCCAACTCTGATCGAAGGATATGAATATGTAGGATACTATCCAGACGCTGAAGTGGTTCCGCTGAAATAGGCTATGTAAGTTCTGCAATTCCTGAATCATAGGTAAGAATAGTCTGGGCTAGGAGCAGTTAAAATTATCAAAGAAACCAAAAATAAGCTTCTTCGATACGTGTAGAAGAAGCTTATTTTGGGTTTGAGATCATTTAAGCATGTGGGGAACCAAGTAAGAAAATTTTACATAGAATATGAAATTTCTCGGTACTGTTTTAGTTGCTTAATAAAATAGGAATCTCTTTTCTTAATAGTGATAGCTGGAAAGGTGCTGGGGATAAAAAAGAGTAATCAAGAGAGCAAACAAATGGGTAATATCACTAGATTAGCCATTTCTAGGAAAGGATAGAATTGTCCTTTTGTTTTATTTTTTTCGTGTAAATGGTGTAATTTTTATTTTTAAATGGCGTATTTTTTATATAGAAAAATAGCACAAACCTAAATTATTTCGGGAAAAAATCTATTTAATAAAGTTTATTCGTTTACTTTGCCAAATAATTTTAGAAAAACTGTGTCATTTAAATAAACAAATTACAGTAACTTTATAGTGTTAATTTTTAATGTAAATTAATTTTAGATTGTAGGACTGATGTCCGAAGTTAAAAGCATGAAAAAACACTGTGATGAAATTCATATTGTTTTTCCATGCGTTTGTATAGGAATTTGAAAGAAAATTTAAAGTTTTGTATATTATGCTAATAAACATATTTTTAATATTAATGTTTACAAATAATATAATTAATGATAAGTTTGCAATACGTTATGTATAACGCTTACAAATTCAAAGTGTGGAGGTTAGTCAAATGAAAAAAATGTTAGGATTAGTAATGTGTACCATAATTACATTAGGTTTTGCAGCACCCACAGTATCATTCGCAAATGAACAATTAGAGCCACAGTCTGAGGTTTCGGTATCAGCAACTGAAAATCCTCAAGATACTTTTGAGAATTTTAAAAGTTTCGTGGATAGTAAGATCAGTTTTGATGGAAATAAATATGTTCTTGATGATCCTATGGAAATTAAGGAAGTTTTGATTCAAAATGAGAATCAAATCAGTCTAGAAATTAATTCAGAATTTTCAGGTGTAGCGTACTTTAATAATATTACAAAAAATATTGAAGATATGAATGCCAAGCTAGCTGGTGGGAATTATCATAAAACAGGAGATAATGGAATTGAAAAAAATATTCCTTTAACTCGTCAAGCGAAACCGGAAAAACCATATCAAGCAACATCTCATTGGTGGGGGGTAAAATTTCAATCTTTTGGACCAAAAGGAACTATAGATTTGAGGACTATGTTTTTAAATAGTACTTTAGTTCAAGGTGCTTTAGTTGCAGTTCTTGCTTTCACCCCAGCTGCGGTATTATCAGTGTTTCCAATTTTATCGGGAGCGTATGATGGAATGGTTGCAAACTCAATACAAGGTGAAATAGATAAAGGAACAGATAAAAAAGGTATATCAGTGGATGTAAATAACTGGGTACCTACATACTCTGTGTATCCAAACTAATTATGAAATCGAATAAAATTGTCAGTCTTATGCTTTTTATCGCAGCTTTATTTTTTTTATACATGTATATAAATGTAAATTCATTCTTTGTATTCTTAATTATTTCTATATTGTATTTTTTTGTTTCAGTTTATTTGTTTCAAAAAAAAGATTAAAAATTACAGGTATTAGACAATAGAAATTTAAATAGATACAAAATTACAAATTTAACAAGAAAAATATAAGGTATCGACAAAGATCAATAGATTTTTTAGATTCTTATATTTTTTTAATTAGAGGAGGAGAAAAAATGAACCAAAGAAAATGGGCAAAAAAAATTTTTTTATCAGGTATTTTTTTTCTATTGTTTTTTTCGTTTTTAACAAATAGCAAAACTGTGCAAGCTGATTTTGTTCCACCTGAAGTAGAAACAGTTGTGATACCAGAATATAATCAACCATTCAATAAAGTATTTACTATGCAACCTACACCACTATCAGTAGTGAATGTATTAAATTTTGTGGAAGGTTCAACTAGCAGAAAACCTAATCAATTACTTAAATATGTTTATCCAAATTATAGCGATGCGCAATTAAATTCTGTAACTGCTAATTTGGAACAATCAAATAAATTTTTGAACAATCAAAGCTATAAAACGAAAATTAGTGTTGGTCAACTGAATCTGACTTTATTGAAAGAAGAACTATCAAACCGGAGACCAGTTATTGCCTATTTATCTGCAAATGGTGATTATTGGATTGAGCAAGAAACGTCAATAATTATATACGGGTATCAAAAGATTACTTTTCCTGGTAGACCTTCTCAAGTTGTTTACATGTATCGGAGTGTGAATCATGGAAATGGTGCTATATACAGCGGTGGTGAGAATGCAATACCATTATTACTCAAAGAAAGTCAAACAGATCCTACTGCAAATATCACCTTTAAATGGGTTTCTACATTATATGGGTTTAACAAATAAGGGAGTGGAATACAGATGAAGAATGTAAAACGTTTTGGACTTGGATTGTTTTTGACTGTTGGCTTTATGTTGAATGTAGGAGTAGCAACAAAAACTGATGCTGCTTCTTTGTATATCGAATCAACTGATGTCCCAAATGAAACGACTGTACTTGCTACGCAAAATTGGCAAGACTATCTAAATAAAATGATGCTGGCAGATAATGGAAGTAGTGCAGACTATTATCTAGGGCAACCTTTTACCATTAGTTACCCTGAAAGTACGACCTTTAGTTATCCTATTGTAGCGAAAGAAAACAAGCAGATAGCTTATCTTTTACAAATTGATTCTTCAGATAGTCAAAATCCTGATAGTTTCATGCTATCAAAGGCGTTAGCAAAAAAATTAGAAGATGTTAGTTTAACAATTACTACGAATAATGAGCAAGCAATTCAGTTAGATGGTTTAAATCAAAATGTATTCTATAACTATATGAATACAAAACAGCCTTTGTTAACGATCAATACTACAGATATTCCAGTTGAAATCCCCATCAGTCAACCTGTTAAAACAATTGATATAACAGAGCCGACAGCACAACCAAATTTGAGATCAGCAAGAGCTTTAGTAGAATTTGATACAAATATTCTTCCCTGGAACGTCTATGAAACACAGGGAAACCAGCCGTGGTGTCAAGATTTTACTATGGCTGCAGTAATTAATCACCAAGCAGGTAAACAAATTACCTCAGCTAATGATATCATCCATAAGACTTATCCTAAGGCAACAGAAGCACAATTGATGGACAGTAATTGGGTTACTAAACAAAATTTGTTTGATACAATAAATTATGTGAATAAAACATACAAGTATTCACTTAAATTTGAGAGTAATGTCTTACCCTTCTCAATGATAAAGAATGAAATTGGTAAGAATGCACCTATTATTACAAATTTGAAATCGACTACGACTGCTGGACATTCAATTGTTCTTATGGGATATACTGCACCTAAAAATGGAGATACTGCGTCCTATCCCCCATACTATTTTTACTGGAATCCATGGTGGGAAGATACCTTTATTGTCTCAAGTAAATCACAATATATGACACTTGGGCAAATAAATTATGAATGGAACCAAACAATCTATAATTTTAGACAAGGAAAGTATCAAGATAAGATAGATACCATTGTTACCTTGCAATCCTTTGCATCGCAGTATCAAACTGGTGGTAATATTCCTACAAATCTTAGAGGTAAAGAATATATCATTAAAGATGTAAAAGAAGTGAAACAATCTAATTCTAAATTAGCTTATTATCTTGAAGGGCTTAATCAGTGGGTATTAGAACAAGATGTAAAGCCTTATGCAACACCTCTATTAAATAAAAATGTATTATTATTATCGAAAGCAAGTAATGCTCAGACTGGAGAGTTTATCGATCCGTCCTTGAGGAATAAACGATACTCAGCAATACGGGTGAAGCCAGTAAGACAATCCAATTCAAAATTGGCTTACTATTTAAATGGACTGAACAAATGGATTTTAGAGCAAGATCTTTCTCAATAAAAAATTCATTTTCTTAAGTGTTACTATCTAAAATAATAACTACGTGCAAAGAGCTTAGACTTATGTCGCAAGCTCTTTGTTTTGAAATAGTTCAATGAGGTATAGGCAATTGACCATTTTATGAACGTTGATTTGACAAGATTATTCAGTGTTCAATAGAGTTGCCCAAAAAAAGAGTTAGATAAGCTATAAGCTTTCTAACTCTTTTTTTACTACGTCAATGCTAAACGTATATTCAGGTGTCATACTACGATATGGCGTTTTAGCAAGGAAATCCATTACAGATGTCTGTAGCCGTGAATTCAGGTCAATGTCTTCAGGATAAGAATTCAACATTTGAATCATATTGTTATTAATGCCGCTGATTGAACGGTTATAGGAATAAGAAATTTCCATTCTGCCAGCTCTAAGAAAATATTTTTTTAGTTGATAAGGTTTGTTTGTACTATAGCCAAAAACATGTTCAATGCCTTCTTTTATGTAAACAGAAAGCTGTTGTTTGTTTTTAGCGTTAATATCAGCCAAAACGATTGGAGAAAAGGACAGATCATTTACCAAAACTAAAACTTTTTTTCTGTCTAAAGTAAAATAATTTGCATGCCAAGAGAAAAAGGATCGTTCAGTTGAGCTGGATGTAGTAGTAGAAACTGGAAATTCACTAAAAAGTGGTAATGATTTTTTTGTAGGTACAATGATCATAAGTAAACTCCTTTTACGTTAATCATGAGTACAGTATAACATACACAGAGAAAATAATTTGAAATACAAGGCGTACTTATACCAAAAACATTGGTTTTAGGTGAAGGAAAGAATGATTTATTTTATATCAAATTAGCAAGTAGCTAAAAGTGATTTTACGCAGAAGCAGCGAGATCACTTATATATATGTGACTGGTCATCATTTGCTTAATTAGGTAATTCCAAAAAACAGTCGTTTTTAGGGCAAGAAGGATAATTCTCAATTACCCTTTAATATTTTAAATTTTCTTTCCCAAAACTTACAACAAAATCTATATGTCAATAACTCCTGCTTATGGTACAATTTTAGCAAGAGTGATGACATGAAATACACAGGTTATGCACGAATCAGTACAAAGTCACAAGAACTGAATCGGCAGCTTGATATTTTAAAAAAATACAATTGTGATGGAATTTTGACTGAAAAAATTAGTGGGACTAAAGCAAGTCGACAACAACTAGATACACTGAAAGAGTCTGTTCGAGAAGGCGGTACTTTAGTGTAGAAAGTTGGAGAAGATCAGAACGTAGTACAAGGGAGCTTTTAGAGTTAGTTGATTTCTTTTCTAAAAAAAACGTACAAGTGATTAGTGACAAAGAAAAATTTGATACGTCCACACCACAAGGCAAGGTAATACTGACCGTCTTTCAAGCTTTTGCAAAATTTGAGAGGGATTTAATAGTTGAAAACGTACTAGAGAGGGGCTTAAAAGTGCAAGAGCAAGAGGACGTGTTGGTGGTCGTCCTAAAGTGTTAGAGAAAAAAATTCAGGAAGCTATTAGTCTATAGATATAAAACAGTATTCAGGAAAAGAAATATATGAAATGACAGGGATTTCTTCTTCAACGTTTTATAGATACCTCGAAAAAAGAAATTACAGTGACTAGAGAATCATTCTAATTTTATGTGGATATCTATATATTGTAGATTAGACGATTAGTTTCAGCAAAAAAATAACACGGAATAAGGACAGAATTGAAAGCCTAACTAAAGTAGATCAACATCTTTTTAAAAGTGAAATTGAAGAACATAAGGAAGAAAACAAGCTTCTACAGTCAGAACTAGAAGTTTTTATATAGTAATATCAAAAATAACCAGTAAGGGTGAAGAAATATGAAAAATTTTTTTTAGTTTTAGTTTCAGCTGTACTATTAGCAAGCTGTGCTAGTAATCAATCAACCAGGTCTGTAGATTCAACTAATCATTCGGTTACTAATAACACCACTCATAAAAAAGAAGAAACCTCATTATCAAGTTCGAAAAAAAAAGAATCAATAGAAACTACTCAAAGTTCACTAGCAACTACAAATTCTGCAGAAGCCAAATATCCTAAAATTACAAAGATGTTGCTTAATGGAAAATCTTGGTATGAAGGAAATTCTACTAGTGTAGAGAACCAACCAAGACAAGGTTTTACTGAAGATAAGCTTCATGATCTGTTCGGGAATGAATTGGAGTATGAAATTATTATTGATGATAATGAACAAACATATAGAGTTCTTGATTATAGAAAAAATGAACTTGTCGATATTAAACTTAAAACAAAAATTAAAGTGAACAAGCCAACGGTTGATGGCACCTATAGAGACGTATTCTACTATTTATATTATAAATATGACGGAACATTGATGATTGCACGAGAAGAAGCTCCGTCAGAAGACAGTGATTTAACAAGTTATCCTTTAGAGGAAATAAATATTTGGGATAATTAGAGTGAATGAAAAAATGATTTATTCCCAAAAGTGACAGTTATAATATAATCAAACATTTATCAAAAATGATTAGAATAAAATGGATTAAACAATCTCAAGTTAATCAATGTAGAAAAGTTATGAAGGTGACACTCTATAGGAGTTGGTGCATATGATTGTATATATTGAATCTAACGAAAGGAGAAGTCTTTTGGCCGCATTAGAAACAATTCAATTGATTCTAAGCTTTGGTATGTTTACCATTGCGCTCGTTAAATTGATTGTAGATATGCTTAAGAACGACAAAAAAATAACCGTCAAAATGTAGTGACCCCACAAAGTTAGACTTTTTTGGGTCACTACATTTCATACCTTATACACCTTTTACAAGAAAAAAGAACTACAAATCATCGTTGAAATTACGTTTAACTACGCATACTCAGCCGATCATAGAAGATTATTTACCTGAAGTCTCACCCGTAGGTTAAAATCAGGACAAGAATTTTTGAAAGAAATTGCTATGTCGCATGATCAAAACGGGACATTCAGAGAACTCTATACAGAGATTTCCGATCAGAGATAATGGAAGTTTTCAGCAATAAATCAAAACCTAAACGAATCCACCAAACAACTCACAAACTCTTCATAAGAAGCCGCTTTTAACAATGCCTCGATCGTCTCTTGATTATCCAATGATTCAACAATCAAATTAAATATTTTCCGAAATTCTTTTCGTTCAGACTTGTTCATGGCCATCATCACGACGATTTGTACATATTCTTCGTCCCAAAGCAGCGGCTCTTCATTGATCACAAAGTAGAGGGACGTTTTTAATGCATTCATTTCCATCGAATGAGGCATGGCCAGACCGTTTCCAAAGCTTGTGGAGGACATTTTTTCACGCCTAAGGATTTCTTCTTCAAAATTTGGCTTTACTCGGTTTAACTCAGTTAAGTGTGCGGACATGCGATGAATCAGCTGATATTTCGTTTCTGAACGTTGATTTTTTTCAAATAACTCTTTAGAAAAATATTGTTCGATTATTTTTTTCATTTTTAGCTGTTGCATACTTAAATTTATTTTTTTGACTGCTTGTGTGAGGATCTCTTTATCCTTTTCATTGAAAAAAGGTGTGATTTTTACATATTCTACATTGGTTGGTAGTATGATCGTAGAAATAATCAGCTCTTGATTTAGGTTAGAAATCGGCGCATCAACCTCTGTAATGATTTTTTTTATGTCTAATTGATAATCAAACGCGGCTAAAATTTTCTCAGAAAGATCGACATGCATATCGTAATAACTAGGACAAATCAACGTAGCGAACAACTTACTTTGGTTTATTTTAGCATGTTCAAAATAAGCACCTAGATGAAAAGCTAAGTAAGTGATTTCATCTTCCGCAATTTCTGATCCTAAGTATTCTTCCAATTCATTAGAGACAAAAACAGCTAAATCATAAACCAATGGATAATTCTCTTTGATCTCTTTGGTCATCGGATTTAAGGCAACTTGTTTTTCCCGATTACGGCTCAGCAGGTTTTGTAAATGTAGGGAAAATTTGATGAAGAAGTCTTCATCATCTAAAGAAAGTAAAAATTCTTCATTGATTTTCTGTAAAATCCGATTAGACAATTGAATACTTTCGTCTGCGATATACTCTTTCAAATCTTCTTTGATATCTGCGTAATTCAATAAGGTTGTTTTACTTTTTAAAAGAATCGTCATATAAGAAATTTCACTTTCTTTTAAGGGAATATCATAAGTATGCTGAATGTAGTTCGCAATATCAATGGCTGAGCGATGTTCTGCTGCTAGACGCGCATCGATTTCTGGAATAGCTGTCTCTACGATTTGATTGCTGTCGTAGATTCGTTCCATGGCAACTACTATGTGTAAGATAATGCTATTTAAAGTATAGCCGTTGATATATAAGTTGTTTTCTTTAAGAATTTGGGTGATCGTTAGTTTCAACTCATCCAAGTCATAGCCGTAAAAGGCAGCTTGAATCGTTGCTAGATGGAGAAAATCAGCACTTGTTTCGTGATAAAATTGTTCTCTGATCCACGCACGTTTCTTCTCTTCAGCTCCAGATAAATAAACACTATTTTCTTGACTGATGATTTTCAAGTGAAATTTACTCAATTCCTTATTTGCTTTACTGATCGTTCGATCTAAAGTAGAAAGGCTGATAAAAAGCTGTTCTGCTAAATCGTATTTATTGATAGGAGTGATTAAATAAATGAGCTTTTCAGTCAATATCTGTTCTCGACTGACTTCTTTTGAAGATAGGTCGACTGATTCATTTTGGTCGATAACATACCCTTTTGATGTCGCTTGAATCAGTTTTTGAGTCTGGCGTGCATTGATTTTTTTGATATAGTTTTTAATCGTTCTAGTTGAAACCGAAAAAGCATGGGCTAACTGACTAGAAGAAGTAAGACCGTTTACGCGAAGATATTTTATCAATTGTTCTTCAGATAATTTTTTCATCGCACTTTCCCCCACAATCTTTGTTTAAACATATGCTTCGATCATTCTTGGCTTCATTATATAGTCTTAGATCAAAACCCACAAATCACACTTTTTCACCGTAAGTGATTACTAGTGCAAAAGGTTGGATTGCTTACGTGACAGAAAATCGAGATAATTTGAGTGTAAAAGATCAAAGGAGGAAATGAATATGACCAAGAAAAATATTTTATTAGTTTGCGGTGGTGGAGCATCCAGCGGTTTTTTAGCTCAAAGTATGAAAAAAAGTGCTAAGACACAAGGGCTATCAGTAACGGTTGAAGCGGTTGGAGATTCTGAAATTGAAGATTATATCGATGAAAAAGATGTAGTGTTGTTCGGTCCACATTTACGTTATATGGAAGCTGAATTAAAAGAAACGATGAGTGAATTTGATTCGATTCCTTATGATTTTATTCCAGATGAGTATTACGGTGCGCTAAACGGGGAAGGGACATTGAATTTTGCTTTGTCATTAATGGCAGATTAGATTAAAAATTAGGTGGGAGAAAAATGAAAAAGATTATTGATTGGATGACAAATGTTTTTGCGCCAAAAGCCAATAAAATCACGAAAAATCCATGGATTGGCGCTATTCAAGAAGCAATGACAACGGTAATGCCAATGATTTTAGTCGGTTCACTAGTGACGATTTTTGCTATTTTTGAAGAATATATTCCAAATTTTCCAGATATTTCGCCAATTAGCAGTTTTAGTTTTGGTTTAGCATCAGTCTTCGTGGCTTTTTTTATTCCTTATCTGCTGTTGGAGAAAAAGAAGAAACATAAATTAAAAAAACAAGCTGGGATGATTGGAATCGCATTTTTCTTGATGTTGGTTTTTCCGACATTTAATGAAGAAGGTGATATCATCATCGAATTTGCTAAATTAGGTTCTGGCGGTATGTTTGCAGCAATTGTTGGGGGATTGTTTGTAGCATTTGTAATGGATAAGTTTTCGAAATTTAGTTTATTTAAGGAAGATACCATGATGCCGCCATTTTTAGTAGAAGGATTTGACAGTATTGCACCAACATTTTTGATTTTAGCGATTGGCTGGGTAGCGATTTTTATTTTTAATATTAATCTGTATGATGGCATTTACTGGATTCTATCTCCCTTAGTTAATGTGTCTCAAAGTTTCTGGGGATTTGTGTTGATTATGTTTATTCAAGCGTTCCTTTATTCATTTGGTATCAGTAGTTGGGTTTTAGAGCCGCTGTATGTGCCAATTGGGTTGCAGGCAGTGGGACAAAATGCGGCAGATCTAGCACGTGGTGTTGATCCATCGTTGATTTTGACTAATGAAACATTGCAAGGATGGGTTTGGATCGGGGGAGCAGGTTCTACGTTAATGCTTTCTATATTTATGTTATTCACGAAGTCAAAACGTTTGCGGGCTATTGGAAAGTCATCGATCGTTCCTTCATTGTGTAATATCAATGAGCCCTTGGTATATGGCGCACCAGTCGTCTTTAATCCAATGTTGATGGTGCCGATGTGGATTTCAGGCATTGTCGTACCAGCGATAACCTATCTTTCTTTCCAACTTGGCTGGGTTAGTATTCCGACAAAACCATTTGCTTTATGGTATTTACCAGTGGGTATCCAAACTTGGCTGATAAATGGTGATTTAAATGGGCTAATTTTATTAGGGGTATCGTTAGTTTTAACAGGATTTATCTACTATCCATTCTTGAAAGTATATGACAATCAAATTTATAAAGAAGAATTGCTAAAAGCGGAGGAAGCCTAAGATGACACAAGAAGAAATAAATGAAGTAGCAATGCAAATGATCTTGCATGCCGGCAATGGTCGTAATTTGATCAAAGAAGCACTAGAAAAAATGGATGAAGATTATTTTATCGAAGGAGAAGAGCTGTTAAAAGAAGCTAAAAAAGAATTAAACTTAGCACACAATGCTCAAACAAAAGTTGTTCAGTACAGCATGGAAAACACAGTTGAAATCAATTTATTGTTCACTCATGCGCAGGATACGTTGATGACGATTTTAAGTGAATATAATATTGCCAAACACTTATTTAAATTGTATTACAAAATCAGTAAAATCGGAGGGTGATCAAATGCCTTCTTTTCCAAATGAATTTTTATGGGGAGCAGCGACTGCGGCGTATCAAGTGGAAGGGGCTTATTTAGAAGACGGGAAAACATTGTCTGTTGTGGATGAAAGTATTGCTCCTGAATACGCAGATACAAGTATTGCTAGCGATCATTACCATCGGTTTGAAGAAGACATTCGCTTGATGAAAGAATTAGGCTTGACGGCCTATCGTTTTAGTATTGCTTGGACGCGAATTTTGCCTGATGGTAGAGGGAAAATCAATCAGGCGGGGGTTGATTTTTATACTCAGCTGATCGATGAATTGCTTAAAAATAAGATAGAACCCATTGTGACGATCTATCATTTTGATTTACCAGTCGTTTTACAAGAGGAGTATGGCGGTTTTAGTTCAAGGAAAATCATTCCTGATTTTATTGAGTATTGTCGCGTATTATTTGAACAGTTTGGTGATCGAGTAAAGTATTGGCTGACGATCAATGAACAAAGCAATATGTTTTTATTGCCGTACCTGATTACGTTTACTGAAGAGAATGAGCAATCGTTATTAAAGCAAAAGTATGAAATGAACCATATCATGACTTTAGCACAAGCTAGTGCAGTAAAATTATGCCATCAGCTTTTACCCGATGCAAAAATTGGTCCAGCGATCGGGATCTCACCCGTGTATCCCAAAACCTGTGATCCAAAAGATATCTTGGCTGCCGAAAAAGCAGAAGAGTTACGGAATACCTTCTTTTTAGAATTATATTGTAAGGGAAACTACTTACCTGCGATGCAAGCTTATATGAGAGAACATGACTGCCAGCCAACGATTGAAGCAGGTGATATGGAGCTGATAAAAGAAGGGCGCTGTGATTTTCTTGGACTTAATTATTACGATAGTAAAACGGTCGAACATGTAACAGCGCATGATCGTGGTAAAGAATTAGTGATCAATAAATCAGGTGAAGTTGGTTCAACTGAAAAAGAAGTTATCGAAGGAATTTATAAAGGTTGCAACAATCCTTATTTGGAAAGAAATGATTGGGATTGGGAAATCGATCCGGAAGGGTTGCGGATAACCTTGAATCGAATCTATCAGCGTTATGAAGTCCCTTTGATCATCACTGAAAATGGTTTGGGTGCAGTCGATACACTGACTGTGGACAAACAAATTCATGATGAGTACCGTATTGATTATTTGAAAAAACATCTTGAGCAAGTTCATTTAGCGATTGTACAAGACGGTGTAGAAGTATTTGGTTTTTGTCCGTGGTCGTTTATTGATTTAATTAGTACGACTAGTGGGTTTAGAAAGCGATATGGTTTTGTTTATGTAGATCGAACGGATACAGAAATCAAAGAGTTGATTCGATATAAGAAGGACAGTTTTTATTGGTATCAAGGAGTTATTAGGAGAAATAGACAAGGGTTTGAATTATAGAGCATACTATAGAGAAGGTTATATTTTTGAATATAACCTTCTTTAGTGTGTTCATAAATCAACTATTCTATACCAACCAAAAACTTCTAATGTCTAAGAATAAAAGCAGGTCAGGATTAGCTAGCTATGACAAAAGAATCAAAGAGTCTAAAGAAGCAATCAAAAAGATTATTTACCTATTATGAACAATGCAAGGGGGTTAAAAGTAGAGCAAGAATTTCTGATCAGAAATAGGCATAACATACTAAAAAAGTAAGTTTTTAGGATTCATTTATCAAAGATATAAGCTGTAGTATAAAATTGTATAAATAAAAAGAATATTAAGGAAGCTAGCTCTATTATCAACTAAATATGAGCTAGCTTCCTATTTTTATGAAGGCTTATTCTAATAATAATAGCTATCAACATGACTTTTAAAAGTACTGTATGGCATCTCCAATAGCATTAGCTTGTTCACATTAAGAAATTAAAGTTAGCTAGATAGGACAAAATCATTTATTTCCGAAGTTTTTTTACCACGTCAGTTCAAATTTTCAGGAAGTGAGGTATAACTCAAAAGGGTTTCTTCATGGTTATAAACAAGGAAAAATCATTAGAAATAAAAAAATATTATTTTTATTAAAATAACGATGTGTATTTTTTTTGTGAGTGGAAAATATGCTGTTTATTTCATAAAAAGGATATGTTTTATAATTTTTCTATTTATTATGATTATTTATTTAATAATTATTTAAGTAAGAAAGATTGTTTTTCGGAAAAAGGGCTATCGATTTTCGAATCAAATAGACGTAGAAAAAATAGGGGGACGAATGTAATCCTTAATGGCTATTTTTCCTATTAATTATAGAAAAATAATTTTTTTTAGTTGAGGGAAATAGAAAAACAAATTGATTTAACTGTGTTCATGGTTGTTATATCAGTTATTTATACTGTATATATATTTATTTTTTATTAAAAAACGATTTCGTTATATTATCATTGTCTATATGGAAATAAAAAACGATATATAGTTTGATATAAATCACAAATGGTGGTAATCTCTTCGTGAAATGAATTTTCCGAAAATTGACAATATTTATTTTTATAAAGGAGGGTAGTTATTTGGAATGAATCATTTCAATCATACCTAATGGAAGGTAGCGGAATAAAATCAGAAATAAAAAGGAGTAGTAATGATGAGAGAACAGACACAAAATCTTAAAAAGTTATTGAAAGGAGGTATGGCGGCAGTTCTTTTTAGTGGTGTATTAGCTTCTGGGAGTCCAGCTTTAGCTCACACTGTTGACAATATTCAAGAAGATCAATCGGTAAACGAAGTTGAGCAATTACAATCACCCCAAGATGTGATGGATGAAACCTCTCCTTTATTGTCGAATAGTTATGAGATGACGGTTGAAAACTATAACATTTCTACAGATGAAGTAGTCAAAGGGACGGTCAGTCCAGCGACGGCTCGAGTTAAATTAGAAGTGGACGGTGTTCTTGTCCGTACGTTTATTCCTGTGGATAATCAATTTGGTATCTATGCAAAAGATAAGGTCAAGTCTAAAGATCAATCAGTATTTATAGTTGCCTATGATAGCAAGGACAATGAACAAAATAGAATCAGGGTCAATTTAGTTGATAGTGCGCCGATTTTACATGGACTAGAGGATAAGAGTATTGAATTAGGAACGATATTCGATCCATTAGCTGGCGTTACAGCTACAGATGCTACAGGAAAACTAGATTTGACAGCGATGATTGTCGTGACTGGAACGGTTGATGTCGCGAATGCGGGTGAGTATAAATTAACTTACTCAGTTGTTCAAGGTAGTAATACAACGAGTCAAACAATCACAGTCAAAGTAACGGTCAAAGAAACACTAGTGGCTCCTCAAGTAGATCCATTTTCAATTGATAAAGTGACTGTCACAGGTACAGTGCCAGGAAGTGCAACACAAGTAGGAATCTATGTAAATGGTGAATTAAAACGCACCGCAGCGGTTACAGCTGATCGTAGGTTTGAAATTTATGTAGCTGATTTAGGTGTGGGAACACCAGGCCAAATCACCGAAGTGGCATTGATTGGAGAGGATGGCACCGTTGGAGCTAAGACTCCAGTAACAGTCGTGCAACCTGAAAAAGTTGAAGTATCTGCGAATGAATATAATATCACCACAGATAGTTATATCAAAGGGACAACTAGCTCTGTTGATTATAATATTAGATTAGAAGTGGACGGTAAAATCGTTCGTAACTACTCGCCTAAAACCGCGGATTATATTATCTATGCTAGAGATCATGTAACATCAGTCAAACAACAAGTTTATATCGTTGTATGCGATTCAGCTCATGTAGAAAAAGCTAGAACAAAAGTTAATTTAAAAGAAAATGCACCAATTCTAACCGGTGTAGCAGACAAAACGATTGAAATCGATAGTTCATTTGATCCTCTAGCAGGCGTAACTGCAACTAACTATGACGGAAAAATTAATTTAACCGATCAAATCAAAGTATCCGGAGAAGTTGATGCAACAACCACGGGTGATTATCCAGTGACCTATACCGTTGTTTATGATGGAATTACTGTTTCTAAGACGATCATAATTAAAGTGGTTGAAACAATTCCAGCGCCTACAATCGATACGTATTATACACATCATGTTTTTGCCACTGGTAAAGTAGGTGGATCAGCGAAAACAGTAGGCGTTTATGTAAATGGTAAATTGAAACGTATCACTGCAGTACAAGAAGATGGGACATTTAAAATTTATACTGGAGATTTGGCGTTAACCGCTGAAGGAAAAACATTTGCAATTTCTGCTTTTGGAAAAACGGGTACTGAAGGTCCAAAATCAAAAAGTACAGTAGCAGCAAAACTTTATGAAGTGACTGCTCAAGAATTTGACTTATCAAAAGATGTTTACGTAAAAGGAACTGTGAATGAACATGTTGCTAAGGTAAGTTTAGAAGTAGACGGTAAAATTGTCAGAAGTGCCAGAGCTCCAGGAACAGATTATATTATTTATGCCAATGACGTTTTACATTTAGCTGGCCAAAAAGCATATGTGGTCGCACATGATTCAAGAGGGATTGAGAGAAGCCGAGTACAAGTGAACTTTTCGGGGAATACGCACGAATCGCCGACTAGACTTCTTTTGAATAACTTGTTTTAAAGTCAGATATCCACAGTGGATATTGAGCAACGTTATTCGGTAAAAAAAACTCTTTACAACTGTTGATACGGATGATGAGTTTAGCAAATTACTAGTTACAGCACCAAAACGAGGTTGGGACAGAAGCGGTTGACTCTAAGGCCAAGGTAGGTATTGTGCAACATTCCTTTATTCTATTCATTGTGTGTTACAACAATCCCAGCTTATTTGCGAAGACATTGCTTTTGCTCCAGCCGTTTATTCGGATTTCTTGAGGCTGGGATATGACTCGTGGAGTTATGTCCCAACTTTGTGTAATTAGTAAAAAAATAAGGGCTTTTCGTATAAAAAGGAGAGTGTCATGGACAAGCAGTTAAATCAGCATAAAATTTTTATGTTTAGTTCAGTTCATTTTTGGCAGGATACACGAATTTTTTTTAAAGAAGCTAAAAGTTTATCAAATAATGGGTGGGACGTTTCCTTTTTTGCTGTAGGACAAACCGAAGGGTATGAACAAATAGAAGATCACAATCTCACTATCTGTTTACTGCCGAGAAATAAAAGTAAATTTAGATTCCACCAGTGGTTTTTTTTATATAAAAAAGCCTTGGAAAGTGATGCTAAATATTATCATTTTCATGATCCAGAATTATTGCTTGTTTCTTGGCTCATTAAAAAAAAGAAGCCTGATGTGATTACTATCTATGACATGCACGAAAATTTTCCGAAACAGATACGCACAAAATCATGGATACCAAAATTACTACGGCTCCCGTTATCGATTTTTATCAAATCTACAGAAAAAATTTTTTTAAATAGTTGTGATCAAATTATTTTTGCTGAGACCTCTTATAAAGAAGACTATCAAGGGTTAGCAGTAAATACGATCGATATTTTAAATTATCCTTTACATGTAGAAGATGATTCCTCAGAAAAAACAACTATGATGCCTACGCTGATTTATGTAGGGGATATCACAGAAGATCGAAATATTTTCGGGATGATTGAAGTTATTCATCGAGTGGTAAATAAGTTTGGCTGTATGTGTTGTTTGAAATTGATTGGGCCGATTGAAGAAAAATTAAAACGTAAAGTCGATCAACTGATCAACAACTATCAGCTAAGTCATTTGGTCCATTGGTATGGAAGAATTCCTTATGACGAGATTTGGCCCCATTACTATCAAGCAGATATTGGTTTATGTCTATTGCACCCAATTCCAAACTATCAAAATTCGTTAGCAACCAAGTTATTTGAATATATGGCTGCTCGATTGCCGATTGTGGCATCAAACTTTCCTGATTGGGAAGAATTAGTACATGAGTCAAATTGTGGTATTACAATAGATCCTTTAGATCATAATCAAACGGCAGTCGAAATTGTTCGGTTGTTGAACAATCCAGAATTACTGAAAAGGCATGGGAATTCGGGTAGAAAAGCGTTTGAAAAACAGTTTAATTGGTCTAGTGAGGAAAAAAAATTATTGTCTATTTATGACCAAAGGAAGTACCTTGATGGGAAATGTTAGAGTCACTCATTACTTAGAATTTTTAAAGAAATACGTTTATCTATTACTTTTGTTTCCAGTTTTGGTTTTGATGCTGGTTTATTTGCTTAATCAGTTTTTTATACCGGCTAAATTTTCGACGAATTCTCAGATACTTGTGAAATTCGATCAACAAGCTAGTCCGAATCTAGAAATGTTAAAAGCAAGTATTCAGTTAATTCCTACATTCTCATCGGTAATTCAAAGCAAAGAAATTGAAGATGAAGTAGAACAGAGATTAAACAGACCGATTCATGAAAAACTAGCTGTTCAAACTACGGAAGGTTCATTGCTTGTGACGATTGCTCTAACGGGTGAGGATCAAACAGAAGTTGTTCGTGTGGCGGATACTTACACTGAAGTGATAGCGCAAAGATTTCCAAAGCTATTTGAAGGCAATGAAATTTTAGTGTTGCAAAAAGCAGCGCCAGCTGTGAAAGCTTCGAAGCTATTTCACTACATATTAGCTCTTTGTATTGGGGAATTAGCCGCATTATCATTTGTTTGTTACTTATTATTATCGGATCCTATTATCTTCGATAAGCTGAGTATACAAGAGATGGGGGTGACCTTTTTAGGAGAGGTTCCTCCGACCAAATTGGCTAATAAAATCAGTACAAGAAAAGAAGAACGTTTATTAGGGCCGCTACATCGGAAAAAGCAAGTTCATAAAAATGTGAAGATTTTGGATGAAAAAAAGGGAATAGTGCCGATCATTTTACAGAATTGTTCTGTATTTTCAGGGAACCCGCAAGTCTATATTATTACATCACCGAATGAAAGAGACGGAAAAAGTGTTGTTTCGTTTTATCTCGCTAAAAAATTCAGTGAAGCTGGTTATAACACATTATTAATAGACTTCAATATAAATAATCCTGAATTATCTGAACAACTGACATGCTTGAAAAAAGAAGGTGTAACGGACTACTTAAAATCAAAGAAAAAGGTTAAAGATTTGTTTGGATATATTCATTCGACTACAGTGGAAAACTTATCTTTTCTATCGATTGGAAGCGCATCAAAATATCAGAATAGGCCTTATCGAATGAATCGAACGAGAAAAATGTTTGCTCTACTGAAAGAAAATTTTGACGTGGTAATCGTTGATACTCCAACCGTATCTACTAGTAATGTTGCTAGGGTCTTAGGACGTCAAGGTGATAGAGTTATTATGGTGGTAAAAAGCAAGCAAACGAGAAAAAAAGAGTTAACGAAGGCAGTCAAATTGCTAGGAAAAGTTGAGAAGGACGCTTTAGGTGTACTTTTAAACGAAAACTAGAATGAGAAAAAGAATAGTTATTTTAAATAACGGAAAGATGAATCATTGTGAGACGAAAAAATAGTATGGTTTTCCTTTTGTTCCTCTTTATTGCTGTAGGGCTATCTTTTCTGCATCTCTATGGAATCCTCTTCGTATTACTTGTTGGAGGTGGGGTGTTAGTCTTTCAGAAAACAACTTTAAATAAAATAGAATTGATTTGGCTAATTACGTTAGGTTCTGCTTTTTTAGGATCTTACTTAGGTATACCAGGACGGGAGAGTATCTTTTTATTTAGAATTTTATTAGTTGTTTTTCTTTGTCTGTGTCCTTCTTATTTTTTGAAGGAATATAAGGGGAGGCAGTCTGATAAAATTGTGTTGTCATTGTTGATGGTTTGGTTGATTGGTTGCGTGTGCACATTATTTTGGTCCAAACATCTAGTGTTTGCATTGAGGCATTTTTATTACACTCTTGAGGCTAGTAGTTTGGTTTTTTTGACTTCTTATTTTTTAAAATCTAAAAGGATCTTTCAACAAGTTTGTCAAATTATAACGGGGATTTATGTTCTGTCTATCGGCCTTGGTTTTTTTGAAGTTTTTTTTGGGATTCACCTTAAGTTTTCAGGAGCTTTAGTTTATGAAACAATGACTAGTCAGTTTCAACCAACAGGTTTTTTATTTAATACAAATGACTACGCTATTTATTTAGCGCTATTTTTACCATTTGTTTTTAATTATTTGTACACTATATTAAATCGTAATTGGAGCAAACTAGCGGCAATCTTTTTATGGTTAAGCAGTATTTACTTGATTATTTCTTCTTATTCTCGTTTAGGAATAATTTCAATTGTACTAGTTAGTATCGCCATTTTTGGTTACTACTTTTATAGATATACCTTTATGCTTTTGTTAGGAGTCGTCACAGGTTTCCTGATAGGAGATCGGTTTTTCGAGAAATTGACTAGAAAAATTTTTTTAAGCTTTACGACAAAAGGAAGGTCTTCTGAGGATCGTTTAGATTTATATCGTATTTCGGTAGAAATTGCGCGTGAAAATCATTTTTTAGGTGCTGGTTTAGGTTCAGTTCCAGTAGAAATTGCTGAAATACGAAAAGGATATGAGACATTCCCCGTGGTCATCGCTGCACCGCACAACTTTTTTTTGGAACTTATAGGAGAAATGGGCATTTTTTCACTATCTTTTTTTCTATTACTTTTAGTTGCACTGTTTCAGGCTGGCCAATTTGTGTTGAGAGGAAAACTGTTTTTTTATTGTATTCCTTTGTTGATGTTACTAGTGTTTTTATTTGGTGGAGTGGCGCTAAGTACAATTATAGAGCAACGTTTCTTGTGGATCGGATTAGGCATCATATTGGCCATACCTAATATTGAATGGATGGATAGCAATGGACATCGTTAGATATGTAGTAGGAGTTGTGTGTATTGTTTTGTTTAGTTTGGTGATTTATTTCTTTTTATATAAGTCAAAAGGAATTGAACGGATAAGGGTTTTGGAAACCGTTAAAAGTAGTTTCAGTAAAAAAATTCAGCAACCCAAACTAATCATTATGGGAGGCAGTGATGTGTTATACAGCTTTCGTACAGATTACTTGGCAGAACAATTAAATATGCCTGTTGTCAACTTTGGAACCAATGTTGGATTAGGTCTGGGTCATCTGATTGATTTTACAAAAGAACATGCCAAAGCTGGTGATACAATTGTCGCCTGTGTTGCGTATTCTTTGTATAGTAACCCAGCGTACCATATTTTTGCTTTTGAGTATTACCGAATGTTTGCTAGAAGAAAGCTGAGATATTTCAGCTTAAATCGATTGATTCTCTACTTTTTCGGGAATCTGAAATTAAATATAACGTATGTTCAAAAAAAATTCGATCTTGATCCAAGTGGTTGCTATCTGAATGTGATTGGAACGGATTTTCCAGCTGAGAAAAACAAACCGTTATCCTTTCCAAAAGAGTTTGTAAAGACTGAAGCCCTTCAAAAATTGGAGGACTTTAGAGATTACTGTAAAGAAAAAAACATAGATTTTTGGCTCACATTTCCATCTACTTTGAAATGTGAGAATTATTCCAGTGAACCTTATTTGAAGAAATTGGAAAAATACTTACGGGAAAATTATCAAGTGATCGGTGCACCAAGTGATTATTATGTTGAAAAAGAGGAGATTTATAATTCTATTTATCATATAAATGAAAAAGGCCAACTTTCACGGACAGAAAAAGCAATTCAGGAATTTAACCAAATTTTGAATGGAGGTCAATGATATGTACAATAACGATCGTGTAAGTGTAATTGTCCCTTGCTACAATCCGGATCAAAATTTAAAAATTTCGATTGATAGCATTTTACAACAACAATATCATGATATAGATATTTGGGTTATTGATGATGCTTCGACGAAGGCCGATTGTGATTTCCTTGAACAATATATTTCTGAGAAAAAAATCAACTATATTAAGCTAACTAAAAATGGCGGTCCAGCTAAAGCGCGAAATATTGGACTGAAAAAAAGTTCAGGAAGATACGCCGCATTTTTAGATGCCGATGATTTATGGTTACCAAACAAGTTAACTGTCCAAATTAATCAAATGAAACAAAAAAAGATCGCCCTTTCATATAGTGGCTATGCGGTGATTGATGAACAAGATAGTAAAATAAAAAATATCGTCAAAGTACCAGAAAAGTTAACGTATCATCAACTACTTAAAAATACGATCATGGGGTGCTTAACGGTTATTGTAGACAGGAAAAAAGTAGGGGACTTTTACATGCCTGAAATTTTGGGTGGTGAAGATACGGCTACCTGGTTAAATATTATGCGAAAGGGATATGTAGCTATTGGAATTCCCCAAGTATTAGCGAAGTATCGCTTAACGCCAAATTCCTTTTCAAGAAACAAAGTAAAGATGGTTGTGAGAACGTGGAACATGTATAGAAAAACACAGAATTTATCTGTATTAGGCACTGCTTATTATTTTACTTTTTACTTGAAAAATGCTGTTTTAAAGCGAATGCCAGAAAGTAAAGAACTCTTGGAAGTGGAGATGTTCCAATGAAGATGGGAATAAAAAGACTGATGGATATAGTACTAAGTATTATTTTTTTAGTCATGGGGATGCCTATCATGATCATCATTAGTTTATTGATTAGGATTGAAGATCATGGTCCCATTTTATTTCTACAAAAAAGAGTAGGTTTAAACAATCAGCCATTTATCATTTACAAATTTAGATCGATGAAAAAGAATACGCCAGTTAAAAAATATGAGTTCAATGATACTGGCGTTCCAGATGATTTTATTTTTAAGAAATCTTGTGAAAAAGATGTGTATGTCACTAGAGTTGGGAATATTATTAGAAAAACAAGCTTAGATGAATTGCCTCAACTGTTCAATATATTGATCGGTAATATGAGTTTTATCGGACCACGCCCGGAAATTCCAGAAATTGCTGACTATTATAATGATTATCAGAAAAAGCGTTTATTAATGAAACCTGGACTAAGCGGATTAGCACAGGTCAGTGGTCGTAGTGATATCACAAATGGCAGAAAAATTGAATTGGATATCTATTATATTGAACATTACTCTTTTTTATTGGACATAAAAATCTTTTTTCAGACGATAGCAAAAGTAATTAGATTTGAAGGGGCTATGTAATCAGCCAAACGTGTGTAGAGATGAGTAGTGATCTTATTTGTAAGAAGGTGAAATTTTTTGAGAAAAAAAATAGTACTTGTTTTGGAAAGTTTGGATATGGGAGGAGTATCAAGAGTTGCTTGCGTTTTAAGTGATTACCTACAGCACACACATGATATAACGATCTACTCTACATTGAGTAATTACAGTTATTATCAGACACGAGCGTCCATGTATTTTGCCCGTAAAAAAAAGCGATTCATTACATTAGTCAGAAAATCAACAGCAAAAACAAAGTTTTTATTCTTTAAAAAAGAAACGGATCCGATCTTCGTAGGAAAAGAAGAAGTAGCTGAATTGCTTGAGTATATAGAAAAAGAACAAACTGAGGTTGTGATTTTGACTTCACGTTCCATTTCCTATGCCAGAATTATTAGAGAAAAATTCCCTCATGTTAAGCTGATTGGCTGGGTCCATAATAATGCTTCTGTCTATCTAGAGCAGTATTATCTTGGAATCCGTACCTATTTTATAGAAAGTTTGTCTGCTTTAGATAGGCTAGTTGTCTTAACTCAATCTGATAAACAAACCTTTTCATTCTACATGGATCATGTTATCTGTATATATAATCCTCTAACGTTGGAGAATGAAAAGGGGGTTTCTCATTTAAAAAATAAAACGATTAGCTTTGTTGGTCGTCTAGATTTTCAGCATAAAGGCATTGATTATTTAGTTCAAGCTGCTCGTGCTTTGCCAGAAGGTTGGCGAATTAAGATAGCAGGGACAGGGGCAAAGGGAGAAGTAAAAAAATTTTATCAGCTTCAAAAAAAATACCAACTCGCCGAAAAATTAATCATGGAAGGACAGAAAAATGATGATGAGCTGAAACGGCATTATCTAAATAGTTCGATGTACTTAATGACTTCTCGTTGGGAAGGGATGCCATTAGTATTGGCTGAGGCGATGAGTTTTGGGTTGCCTATCCTTGCGTTTGACCAAACGGGTGCAAACGAAGTACTTGATAATGGCAAATACGGTATTTTGGTAGAAAATGGTAATGTTCCTGAACTAGTAGAACAAATGCTGGGACTGATAGAAGATATAGAAAAAAGACTAGAATATCAAAAGCGATCATTAGAACGATTAGAAAAATTTAAAATCGAGTGTATTGTTCAGCAATGGCTAACGATTTGTGAATAAAAAGAAGGAGGAAGTGCAATCAATCAACTAAAGTGGCTGTTAAAAGTATTAAAAATGATTTATATCAGGATTTACATGAAGCTTCGCTGCTTATTTGGTGAATCAATTACAGTTGGCAAACACTTTTATTATCGTAAATGCTTTTCGTTGATTACCATTAATGGTGGAAAAGTAGTGATAGGAGAGAGCGTCTTTTTTAATACAGGTTGCTCGGTCAATTGCTGTATCTCCATTGAAATTGGGAACAATGTCATGTTTGGTGAAAATGTTCATCTCTACGATCATGACCATAAATATGCATTAAGTAATAAAAATTTTGCCGAGCAAGGATATGTGATGAAACCAATCGTTATTGGCAACAACTGCTGGATTGCGACAAATGTAGTAATTCTTAAAGGTGTCAAAATCGGGAACAATGTAGTGATTGGCGCCAATTGTATTGTTAATACAGATATTCCTGATAACTCAGTCGTTGTAAATGAATCAACATTAACAATTAAACCAAACACCAAAAAATATTCTACTACCGCCTATTATGATGTTTAGACTGCGTAACCGCCTATAGGAGTTAGGACAAGCCTTATAAAAAGACTTGTTGAGCAGAGCTAAATGGTGTTGAAAATGAAAATAACGGAGAGTAACAAATGAGAAAAAATTATTTTTCAGTGATGCTGTTTCAATTGTTAACGGTTATCGCTCCGTTGGTATCCATGCCCTATATTGCCAGAAAATTAGGACCTGAGATGATTGGTAGGGACGCTTTTGTCGGATCGATCGTACAAATTTTTTTAGTTGTTGTCATCCTAAGCGTTGATACTTATGGAAAAAAACAAATCGCTCAAAGCGAAAACGCAAACGATGTATTTCTGGAAGTGTATAGTATTCAACTTTTCAACACACTGATTGTTATGTTGGTTTATTTTCTCTTTATTTTTGTCTACCAAAGATATACTTCTTTATTTTTATTTTATAGTATTACTCTATTTAGTACAGGAATTGATTGCGCTTGGTATTTTATTGGGAAAGAACAAATATCACGAGTGATGTATCGCAATATTTTTATTAAATTATTAAATTTATTGGCGATCTTTTTATTTATCAAAGGTAGCGGTGATTTATGGTTATATATTTTATTGAATGGGTGTTCATTACTTATTGGCCAAGTTGTTATTATTAAAGAATTGTTGAATGATGTAGGTAAATTTCGTTTAACGACCAACAATTGGAAAAGCCATTTTCCTTTTATTCTTACGCTATTTATTGTGCCTTCGATGGGGCTGATCTATACATCTGTAAATAAAATTTTGTTAGCTTTTTTTGTTAGTGAAATTGAGATGGGATACTATAATCAAGCCTATAAATTATATGTGATGATCGTAGGTTTTATGACCGCATTTTCTTCCATCTTGATTCCTAGGATTGCTCTTCATTTCATAAAAAAAGAGCATAATCACGTAAAAAGATACATTGATCTTTCTATACAGTTAGTATTACTCATAACCCTACCGTTTATTGTAGGTGTTTTCTTGTGCGGTAAAGAATTTATTGAACTCTTTTTAGGGGAAAGTTTTTCAGCTACTTATCAGGTGTTGATCATCTTTGCTCCTTGTTTCTTAGTGAAATGTTTAGTGGATATTTTAGGCGTTCAGTATTTGGTTATAGCAAATAGGCAAAAAGAATACGCAGCTTCAGTTGTATTAGGGGCGATTATGAGTGTGAGTACCTGTTATCTTTTCTTATCTATGGGATTAGGTTTTCGGGCACCAGCAGTGGCTTTATTAATAGGAAATGTTTGTACATTACTTAGCGAATTGTATGTAACAAGGAGGGTCTATTCTATTCGTTATTTATGTAAAATGTTTTTGAAGTATGGCAGCATTAGTTTGTTTATGGGTACTTTTATTTATCTGTTAGGAACACAGCTTACAGAATATACAACTTTGAAGGCCTTTAGTATAAAAGTTTCATTAGGTTTGGTGATATATGTGGGAACTTTATTGCTGATTGGAGATTCAAGTATAAAAGTTTTATTTAAAAAGGATGAAAAAAATGAAAAACAACCTATTAAAAAAAATAGAGAACCGTACTGCTAAGATTGGTATTATTGGACTAGGCTATGTTGGTTTGCCGTTAGCAGTAGCCTTTGCGAAAACAGGCTTTATTGTTCAAGGCTACGATCAAGATGCTCAGAAAATAGCTGTGTTAAAAAAAGGTGAATCAGATGTTATCGATATTCAAGCAGAACAATTAAAACCGCTAATTCTTAATAAGCAACTAAAAGTAAGTATGTCAAAAGAGTCTTTATCAGGTATGGATGTTCTCCTTATTTGTGTACCTACACCTCTAAATGAGCATTATGAACCGAATGTATCAGCGATCGAAAGCGCTGTTCAGACAATTATTCAAGAGTGGTCAGATGAGATGCTTATCATTTTAGAAAGTACAACGTATCCTGGTTCATCTAGAGAACTTATTTATGATGTGTTATTGAAAACAGGCAAGTTGGACAAAGACTTTCTGGTTGCGTATTCACCAGAACGAGTTGATCCTGGCAACCAAACATTTAATGTTGAAAATACGCCAAAAGTTGTTGGCGGCATCAATCAGGATTCTTTAGAAGTGACATCAGCTTTATATGAAACGATAGTTGAACAGGTGGTTCCAGTTTCTTCAACCGAAGTTGCTGAGATGAGTAAGTTGCTTGAAAATACGTTTAGAACAATCAATATTGCCTTTGTAAATGAAATGCTGCAGCTTTGCGAAAGTTTCGGAATCGATGTTTGGGAGGCAATTGATGCGTCAAGTACGAAACCGTTTGGCTTTATGAGGTTTTTACCCGGACCTGGTGTGGGGGGACATTGTATTCCTTTAGATCCGATGTATCTGTCGTGGAAAGCCAAAGAAAATAATTTTTTTAGCAAATTTATTGAAATTGCTCATGAAATCAATCATAAAATGTCAGATTATCTTATGGTAAAAATTATGGAGCTGTTAAATAAACAGAAAAAATCAGTGAAAGGATCAAAGATTTTATTATTGGGAATGGCTTATAAAGAAAATATAGATGATTTGAGAGAGTCGCCTAGTTTGGAAATCTACGAAAATTTAACTAAGCTAGAGGCCGTTGTCGATTTTTGTGATCCTTTAGTAAAAGAATTTCGTGATAAAAAAGGGGCGATTCAAGAAACGATTCCGTTGGATTATGATGTATTTGGAACCTATGATTTGGTCGTTGCCCTGGTCTCTCATGATTGCTTTGACAAAAAGGCCGTAATCAATAAAGTAACCTTGATTTTGGATACAAAGAATATTTTTAAAAATGAAGAATCTAATAATGTAGTGAAAATGGGTGGATCGTAAGTCATGAATAATAGTAGAAATACCATAAAAATTTTTAGAAAATAATAAGGAAATGAACGCAGGGAAAAGCTAGTATAACGCAATAAAGGACCAGCCCTTTCCTTCCATCCCAAAAACCTCTATAATAACAATAGAAATCAAAAGAGAAGAGGAAGTTTTTTGCGTATATTATTTATAGGAGATGTGGTAGGTTCACTAGGCCGAGATACGATCACCACTTATTTACCCAAGCTGAAGAAAAAATATCGTCCCCAAGTAACGATACTGAATGGGGAAAATGCGGCAGCAGGTCGAGGCATCACGGGTAAGATTTATAAGAAGTTTTTACAAGACGGCGTAGATGTTGTCACATTAGGTAATCACACGTGGGACAATAAAGAAATCTTCGAATTTATCGATGACGCTAAAAAAATGCTTCGGCCAGCTAACTTTCCAGAAGGCACACCAGGCCAAGGCATGGTTTTTGTCAAAGTCAATCAGCTAGAATTAGCTGTCATCAATATGCAGGCGCGTGTTTTTATGGCAGATATCGATGATCCATTTCGTAAAGCAGAGGAATTGGTAGCTGAAGCGCGCAAGCGGACGCCATTGATTTTTGTTGATTTTCATGGAGAAACAACTAGTGAGAAGCAAGCAATGGGCTGGTTTTTAGATGGACAAGTCAGTGCAGTTGTAGGCACGCATACGCATGTCCAAACGAATGATGCTAGAATTTTACCAGAAGGCACGGCTTTTCTAAGTGATGTGGGGATGACCGGACCCTATGACGGCATATTAGGGATGAAGCGCGGACCGATTATTGAAAAGTTCAGAACGGCGTTGCCAAAACGTTTTGAAGTTGTTGAAGAAGGCCGGAGTGTCTTATCAGCTTGTGTGATTGATATCGATGATCAGACAGGAAGAGCGAAAAAAATTGAACCCATCCAGATCAGCGAAGATCGTCCATTTGAAGAATAAGTAGCTTAATTGATTGAAATACAAAAAAAGAGACCGAAGTACAAACTCCACTCAATAAAAGGAGTTGCTTCAGGCTCTTTTTATTTGAGTTGGCAAATCTGTGAGCATTTATGAACCAGAGTGTAGCAATTTGCTTTATAATGAAGAAAATAATCAGAGTACAAAGACTAAGACAGGAGGCATCTATGCGAAATTCATTTATGGGGAAAAAAGAACGGATGAAGTTTGATCTATTCAAATCGATTGTTTTCTCGAAAAATGGGTTGAGCTTTAATGAGTTGATGCAAAAGCATACTCTTACGAAAAGTACCTTGAGTAGATATATCAATGATTTAGCGCAGGAGGTAGAAGAGACCTTTGATGGACAAGTTCATTTAGTCCAAAATGCTCAGACTGGAACATATCAAATCGAAACATCTGAACCGTACAGTATTGGCTATCTGGTGGACTATATTCATTTGTTTTTTGTCAAAAAAAGTGGTGTTTTTTTCATTTTAGATGGGATGTTAAAAAATCATTATAGTTCAATTGAGGCAATGGCTCTTGATTTTCATATGAGTAGTTCAGCGCTCTACAAACAAATACGGGAGCTAAAACAAATGTTAGTTCCTTTTGGCGGGAAAATTTCATTTGATAAAGAAGCTAGTCCATTGACAGGTAATGAAGTCGGGATTCGTCTTTTTGCTTTTTATTCATACTGGTCAATTTTTAAATCAACGGAGTATGATAATAAGAATTACTCAGCTTCATGGTGGGAAATCAAAGAATTTGAGGAATATTTTGATCATACAGCATCATTATCAGAATCTCAACGAGCGAAATTGCGTTTTATTCAATTGATTACATTAAAAAGGGCTGTCAGGCAAAAAAATCCTATAGAGATATCAGAAAGCTTTTTATCTGATATTGTCTATTTTGATACGAAAGATTCGGAATTGTTGCCAGTGCTGAAGCAACGATTATCAATGGAGGATTACCATAAAGAACGAGCGTTATTGCTATATGCGACTAGAGGTTTGATTTACAATTTGGATTCAATGGAAACCAAAAAGAAAATTGTTGAAAACTATCAACAGTCATCACTAGAGATTGCAGAATACACGACAAAATTAATGGCAGAGATTCAAAAAGAATTCAACTTAGAATACAGCGAAGAAGGATATGTTAATTTTTATTTTTATCTGCTTATTTTATTGATCTATATCAAACATATCAATATTGATATTTCCGGCTACTATAAAAATGGATTGTCGTTTCATTCCATCATCGATTACGATGAAACGAGCGTGGAAATTTTCAGTAAGATTGAGAAAGTGATCGAGCAGCAGGAATTTTATTCTAAAATAAACAAGAAATCGTTGAAAGGTGTCATGTCGATTCTTACACTAACAATCTACTCAGGTATTTATTTAAATAAAAAAGCGGGGAGTATGTCAATTTGTGTTATCTTTAACAATAACTTGATCTTGGCAGATGGTATCAAAAAAATTATTCTAGATATTTATAATCGGGAACGAATTATTTTTACGAACGACGTATTGACAGCTGATCTAGTTATTTCGGATTCATATGAGATTGTAAATCCTAAGACAGAATATTTTTATTTTGATGAGCAGTTGAATCCTGAACAATGGGGGAAAATGATCGACGCAATCAATGATATTTTTTACAAAACGATTTTTTCTGTGTCGTAGACAATACTTGTTAAAAGTGGAATGTATATTATTTATCGCTGAATTCTCACTATTTTATCTTATTTTTAGAGTTGGAACAGAACAGTTGAATGTTTTGTTTCAGCTCTTTTTTGCATGCTGTTAAAGGGTTTTTGAATAAAAAACCGTTGTTTTTTTAATTTTGAAACAGATTGTTTCAGAAATATATAAATTTTTTCTGAAAAAAATTGTATTATTTCATAGTAGTCAAGAAGTTGCTTAGCAGGTATTGCTTAATGAAATAAGCAGATAGGAGAAATCGATGAAAAAAAACATGTTTCGTTTACTCATTTTGTTTTTCTGTCTTTTATATAATGTAAGTTCGATGGATAAGGTTTTCGCTGAAACGACTGTACCACCTGATAGCTATCCACTAGGTGTTTCAACAAAAACGAATTTGACGGCTGGCGGTACACTTTATTTTAATACCGATCAATTGCAAGACAAACAGCTTGTAGGACAATTTCTAGCAAAAAATATAACGTCTAATGGCTCCTCTGGTTTGTCAGACGGTGGCTTTCAAAATTACCAACATTCACTACGTCAGTGGGACTTGGAACAAATCGATCCGGGAGTTGTTTCTGAAACGGTCACGGGGAGTGATATCATTCGTTGGTATGCTAACGCAACAAGTTTTAAGTATGTTGATGGTCAAGATTTACATTATTATATAGGAAGTTTACCAACGGAAAAGGAAATGAATGATGCATTACAATATTATCCTGCTTTGCGGGAAAATTTTTCGAAACGAATATATAAGGACTCACTTGACTCATTTCCATCATTCACGGATAACGGCATTTCGAACTTTTCCCAAGTGACAGGAAATATTCAGAGTGTCAGCGATTATTACGCAGCACTGACCGATACAGAACAGTCAACGGTTTATAATTCGGCAGTTCAAACAGCTGAAATAAACACCGAGCAAAAAGTAGTGAACCCGAATGACTGGGGCGGACAGTCATCTATTCAGATCAATATCGCCTTGAAAAAAGGGGCGACGGAACAGGCAGTGGTGATTGTCGATGTGGATGGACAAATCGATCATTTCAAAACGGCACAGGATATTTCGATCAATTATACAAATTACGATCCAGATACGATGTTGCCGCCGTATTTATTTATTAACTATAAACATTTTCCATCTTTTAATTTCAGTGGCAGTACCTTCTTTCATGCGACAGCCTATCCTAGTTTGCCCGGTGATGAAGAATACAGTTTTGAAGGAAATAAAGGTGTCTTTTTTGAAAGAAAATATGCGGACAAAGCAATGCCATTGATAAAATCAGATAGCCATACAATTTCTGAAGAGTTAAAAGAAAAAACGTATAAAACGGCAACTCATCTTGTTCACAATTTTAATGATGAAGAAAAAGAAATTCAATTTAGAAGCAACGCTTCATTATTTATAGGAACAGTCTTAGCACCGCGAACTTCTGTGACCCTTGATGATACACAGGGACGAGTGTTAGGAAGCGTGATTTCAGGCTACGATATCCATACGAATATGTCGATTGATACGGAAGAAAGTACAGCGATGTTTGATTATGATGATTTCCCAGGATTGGGAGACATTGCAGGTGGTGAAGAGCTTGAAGCACCAGTGAAAACTGGGGACCATTTCACTTATACAGGGAATGACAAGCGACACTTATACACGATTGCTCAAAAAATTCCGGCTTATTCATCTCGATTTCCGATTCAATCAGTCAAAATCACAGATGCTTTATCAAATTTACTAGACGTTTCATCAGAGGACATTACGATCAATGATGAAACAGGAAATAACGCTATTGATTATTTTTCGTTTAGTAAAAATGCAGAAAATGAACTACAGATTGAAGCAAAACCAGAAAGTTTAGCGGATGAAGCCTTTTATGGAAAGACCTATACGATTGAGCTGAACGGCACTTTAAATCCAACTCAAGAAGATATATCTGATCCTAGTGTCAACCAACTTCTGATTCCAAATACAGCCATAACGACTGTAAATGACGAAGTTAAACTTAGTAATGAAGCGCAACTTGAAGCTGACTTTGTTCAAGGCGAACCAGTTGTTGTAACCTATTTAAATGAAGACGGACAAGAGATTGCGCCATCCGAAATATTGAATGGCAAAATCAGCCAACCCTATCAGACTGAAGCAAAAGAAATTCCAGGCTATACGCTGACAGCCGCACCACCAAATGCGACAGGGACTTTCTCGAGCGAAGGACAAACAGTGGTGTATAACTATCAAGGACACTTAAGTTTTTCTACTGTACCAACGAAAATTAGTTTTGGAACCCATGCATTATCTAGTAAAGATGAAGAGTATAAGATTGAATCTAAGGATCAAGACATCATCGTAAAAGATACACGGACCTTAGGCTCCAATTGGCAGTTAAGAGCGACTTTAACCAAACCACTGACTGGAAATAAAACACAGCATACACTGAGCGATGCTTTATTTTATGTAAAAGACGGGAAAACAGTGCCAATCCATACAAACACATCTGCGATCATTGAATCAGCAGTCACAACGACTCATGAGGATTACAACATAAGTCATGACTGGGAAACCTCAAATGATGGTTTGAAAGTATCTGTGAAATCAGGGGACGCATTAGCTGATCAATATTCTGGAGAAATCAGTTGGGAACTTTACGATGTTGTTGCAAATGATTGAAAGGTGCCAAACTGTGAAAAATAAGAAAAGAAAATGGCTCAAACTATTCGTAATCAGTGGTTATTTGATCTATTTCAGCATAATGGACATAAGTTATGCAAAAGAAAATTCAAAAACTACAGTTGGATTTTATGAAGTGAACGAAAAAGAACCAGACAAAACGAGTCTGTTGCCCCAGACGGGTGAAGATCCAACGAATAATGTGTTTCTAATAAGTGGAATATCCATTCTGTTGTTTATAACAGGGATGATATCATATAGAATTTTAAAGAATGAGGAGAGAATTTAAATGAAAACAAACAAAATTTTAGTAGGAATTGCCGCAATATCAATGATTTTTAGTACAAGCATGGTCGTAAATGCAGAAGAAATGGTAGACCAAGAATCAAAAAGTGACATTGGCTTCACTGCACCAACCGAAGGCGCTTTGACACTATTAAATGTGGCTGATTTTGACTTTGGATCAAATCCAATTTCGGCAAAAGATGAAGTTTACAAAAGCAAAACAGATACAGCAACAACTGTTCAAGATATCCGCGGAACAGAAGCAGGTTGGACAGTACAAGTTGCTCAAAACGGCCAATTTAAAGCAGATAAAAAAGAATTGACAAACGCTCAAATCACATTGAAAACACCAACGATCTCAGACAAATCAACAGGTTCTGCCACTGCTAAAACAGATGTTGTGCTAAATACAGACGGTTCAAGCGCAACGATTTTAGATGCAGAAGCAGGCTTTGGTAATGGGGTAACGATCGAAAGTTTTGGTAAAGATGCTGCCGTTTTAGCCGTTCCAGGTGAAACAGTCAAAGTAGCAAAACAATATGAAACAACCTTAACATGGACATTGTTAGATCAACCAACAAATAGTTAATCGAATTTAGAAAATGGAGCGGGTTAAAAAAAGTTTATCCCGCTCCAAAACATACATAGAAATAAAAAATGGAGGAATTTACATGTTAAAACGAACACTTAAAGTTGCATTGCCGCTGATCGGGTTTGTATTCGGATGTCTGGTAGGAACACTGAATGTTTGGGCTCAAGATGCAGACTATGAAGTAAAAGCGATTCCTTCGATCAAGCAAGTAGATAAAACGAAAACCTATTTTGATTTACGACTTACTCCAGAAGAAACCCACACAGTAAAGGTCAAGGTAACAAATAAGTCCGATCAAGAACGAACGATCAATACAAAAGTTAAAACAGCCACGACTAATTCCAACGGAGTGGTTGAGTATATCAATAGTGACCAAAATCAATCAATCGATTTACCTTATGATCTAAGTAAGCTGGTCAAAGCAAATACACCTGCAATCACGTTAGCGCCTCATGAATCAAAAGAGGTTGACTATGCGATTGCAATGCCAAAAAAAGATTTTTCAGGCATCTTATCTGGTGGAATTATTTTCACAAGTGACAGTATGGAAGAAAAATCAGCAGAATCGACCGCTGATGTTGCAATCAAAAATCAATTTGGCTATGTGATCGCCCTTGTTTTACATGGTGAGAAGGAAGTCACACCTGACTTACAATTATCCAAAGTAAATCTAGGACAAATCAACAATAGAAATACCGTGTTTGCACAATTGACGAATCCTAAAGCCGCTTATTTAAACAAACTGAACGTAAATGTAAAAATCAGCAAGAAAAACACAGATAAAGTTCTCTATGAAACAGAAAAAAGTGACCTACAAATGGCGCCAAATTCTGTGTTTAACTATCCAGTAAGCTTACAAGAAACAGAATTTAAACCTGGAAAATATGTATTAGCAGTTCATGCAGAATCAAAAGGAAAAACATGGGATTTTGAAGAAGAATTTGAAATCAAAGCAACCGAAGCAAAAAAACTAAATGACCAAGCCTATATTCATCAAGATAAAAACAACTATTTGCTTTATATCATCTTATTGTTCGTTCTGTTCGTGTTGATTCTGCTTTTTGTTTTATATAGAAGAAGACAACAAAAAATCAACGCGTTAGAAGAACAATTGGCAGAGTTGAAGAAAGAGAAGTAGGAAATAGAATCGGAGGAGTGGAGACTGAGACAAAGTGTTTAGCTCTGAGAATCAAGTAGGTGCATCTACAGCTACCATTAGTCTTCGCGCAAAAATAAATGGTTCTAAACTCAATGTTTCTGTTTCAACTTAAGAATCAGGTGTATAGATTACTTCGATTCTTTGATCTCACAAGAGGTAGTCACCACCCATAATAAATGTGAAATACAAATTAATTAGAATGCAGCACATACTTACAATGTTAATTAGCATGTAAAATGTGTTGCTTTTTATTCAGTTTCATAATAATAGGTGCAAGAAATAGACTTAATGGAGCAGAGGTATTTTATGTGTGGGATTAACAGTAGCTATAGTAGATTTTTCTGGGATGTTCCTCTATTGGTCAGTAATAATGTAAAGGGAGGGAATACTGTTGAAGAAAATAAATTCAAACAAAATAATTTTATTTATTAAAGATAATTCCTTTCTAGAAACTTTCATTCCACTATTGGTCATCGTGTCTATTTACTATCTAAAAAATATTGAAAATAGTCCAAATGAGAATTTAAAAATCTACGATATTCTGTTACTTATTTTAACTTGTTTAATACTAATTCCTATTTTTATTTCTCTTATTTTATCAAGATAAATAATTTGTATCTAAAAAAACAACTTACTTGTACTTTCTCTTATTTTGATAAATTTGGGAAATATAGTAATTATAAGTATTTATTTTTAACATTTTTTTACCTTCAAAGTAAGAAAGTGACTGGAATAATAATCAGATTTTTTCTGACTATTATTCCAGACTCAGACTCTCATAGTTATGAATAAAAGCAAGACAAATACATTTAGCTTCTCTTTTATTATGCAAGTGGTCATTCGGTACTTGCTTCTTGTATTTTCGATAGTTGTTTTTTAGCAATTAAGTTGAGTTTTTCAAACTCTGTATTAAATGTTTGGAAAATCTTTGAACACGCATAATATTGCTTAACGACTTGTTTTTTATTGATCGGCGTATTCGGATTCGTAAAATACTTCTCCAAAATCGCTAATGGTTCTTGCCATGATTGTAATTGTTCAAGTGTCTCCCTAAGATCAATAATCTCTTGATAAGGAACAGCTTTGACACAAAGTGCGGGATTTTTCATAAGTGAATTCTCCTTTGTTCTAATGAATTTAAGCAACAAACAACAATTGAGAAAAAGAAAAACGATAGAGGTTGCCGCCTCCATCGTTGGGATGACTAACAGACTACAGCACGCTTCTTCTCCCATCTTGAAAAAATTTTCCGAACTGTCTAGAAATTCTTACAAAAATTAGGTACAATAAAGAAGCTAGTGCTACGGTACTAGTAATCAGGCAACTTGGATAGATAGGTCGTAATATCTATTCGGGGCTTCATTTACTGGGTGGTACCAGTGGATGAAGTGCCTATTTTTTTATTCTTTTTCTCAAATTTTATAGGATAGCAACAAAAAAACGATCACAGACTCCCTGCAATCGTTGACAATAGGCACATCAAAGAACAGCTATTTTTACTCGTTTGTACTTGGAAGGAGAAGAGTTGTGGTCTTCTGGTAGACAAAAGTATGTAAAAATAAGAATTTGATGTACACTATTGGCGATTTGCTTAAGCAGGTCGTACTGTTTAATCAAAACTTCTCTAGTTTGGTTGGTAGCCAGATCAGGAAGTGCCAATTATTTAGTTTTATCTTTAGAGGTAATAGCCACAAATCCACTCAGTTCTGGCTAAGTAAATCATTGCTCTATTCCTTGTTAATTATTTCTATCCTATGGCTATTAGTATACCCAAAGAAACAACTGTTCGCAATAAAAATTCTTACATTCCTAGATTAAATAACACTCAAAATCCTCTCCCTTATATATAAGGAAAAATAACAAAATTAATTTTTAAATACCTCCATTTTAACCTGCTTAGTAATACGATTTTTTTATCATTTGTTTGTAAATATATCCTAAAAGAAATTCAAATATGCTTAAAAGTTTTGTTTAAAAACTAAAAAGTTATATATTTCTTCATTTATGTTCGCTATAATAAAAAGATAATGATAGAAATAAAAGGGTGTATATGTATGGCAATTTCAAGTAATACAAGTATTGCAGGAGTCATTTCAGCTTCTTTCAGTCAATCCGCTAGCGCATTAAATAGTGTCAGCGCTTCAACTGTTTCATCGGGTACGAATGTTTTGGGCAATGCCAAAGCGAAACAAGCAATGAATAAATATGAGCAAGGGTTAAAGCTTTTATCTTCAAGCGTCGTTTCTGCGGGGAATAACATTCATTCCGTTGCAAAAGAATTTGAAAAAGTCGATCAGAATATTGCTCAACTAACCAACTTGAATAATTTTGGAGGTTTTCGATGAGTGATAGAGAGTATGATCAAAAAAAATATCAATTTCGCTTGCGCATAGAACAATTGCAAGAGGATCAGCTAAACAGCAAGAAAGAACAACGCCAAGTAGAAGAGCAACAAGAAGCTTTTTTCTACCTCCAACAAAAAGAGCAACAAGCCTATGAATTTATTTTAAATAGTTGTGAAGCAGAAGAACGTACTTTTTACCAAGAACGAGGAGATGAAAGCCTTTATCTAGCTAAAAAGGCGCAACGAGAGCTTGAAGAACAACAAGTTGAATTACAAAAAGAATATCGCTCGTTGTTAGATCAAGAAGAATCAATAAATGCAGAACAAACTTCTTTTTGGAAGCAAAAGGAGGGCGAGTTGAGTGGGCCTTAATTTTTATGTGAGTGAAGTTCAAGCGCAAGCCAATCAAGCATCTCGAATGAATAATCAAGCAAGCCAAGCCATTGCTTCACTACAAAGAAGTATTCAGTCATTTTTATCAGCGCCTTTATCTAGTAAAGCGTATGATTCAGCGAAAAGCTATTTCATGGTGGCTTATACACCGTTGTGTCAATCTGCTATAATGACAGGAGAAGCGCTAGAAAGTGCGAACAAACGCCTGCTTAGTGACTATCAAAGCATGGTTTGTGGAATCAATACGATCGAAGATGAAATCTTGGAACAAATCGCTCGTTTCGAAGAAGTAAAGCGAGATATTGAGCAACAAATGAGTATGGTAAAAACAACACGCCCTGATTTAGAACGGCGTTACGTGAATGCCTGTGAGACTATTGAGAAACGCCGAGAGAAATTAAGAAAGTTCCATGAATATAATACCCATTCAGCGAGTATCTTTTCTGATTACGAAGCCAGTGAAGCAGAATTTAGTACAGGTTTGAATCAAGTAGCAAACTGTAAAGCATGGAATCCAGCAACAGGAACGTTTGATATGACTCGTTTAAATATGAGTTGGGCGAAACCGATTCATAATCGGTGGCAAAAACGGGAGAGAATGAGACAAGAGAAACTGAAAAAAATTCAGGGGAAACTTGACGAAGATGTGATTCCTAAAAATAAAAAAGAATTATTTGAACATTATTATTGGTCAACAAATGCTAATGCATGGATATCTAAAAAAACTGGAAAACCAGTTCCAGGACTTTCTGGTGTAGTTAATAAAATGATGCGGACTGAACCGCCAAAGATGAATAACGAGCTATTGGAATATTATAACAGGATGGTGACAACAGGCATTGATCCGTTAACTGGTAGAAAGTTAATAGATTGGGAAATTCAACAAGCAAGACTATTACAGATAGCCACAGCATTAACACCCGCTTATCAAGCAACTGTACTTGCGAAAATGGCACCAGAAATTGAGGGTTATGGAAAAAAGAAACCAAATCCTGTTCCAGAAGCAGTTCCTAAATTAGATAATTTAGCGCCTGCTGAAATTAACCAAATGTCATTAGAGCAATTAAGAAATAGTATTCCAGAGGGGTGGAAAATTTTTGAGAACAATGGACGTGTTCATGTAAAAGATGCAGGTGGGCAAATGCGAGTACGTATTGATCCACCTGATACAATAACAGATTATCAACATATGCATGTTTATGATGATTTGGGAAATCCGTTAGATAGATTAGGGAGTATAGTTGATAGAACCAGTCCAGATGGTCATTTACCATGGAATGACAAATAAAAGATAGGAGCTATTTTTATGATGAATGAGATTCAAAAAAAAATTGATGAAATAAATTACTGGGATTTACTAGTTTTAGATGTTCAAAGTAAATATTTTGGTGATGAAGTATACGTTTATATTGAAAAAAATGATGAGTATTGTTGGAAAATAGAGTTTACTTCTTGCTATAAAGTTGCCTATGAAACTGATGCGAATTGGCGAGGTGATTTCAAAGTTAAAGATACAGGACCGAAATCTGGTTATTACGCACAAGACATTTCGTTGAACAAATACATGGAAACCGAAGGATTTACTGAATGTTCTCTTGATTTATCTATCATGACAATGACTATCATTTGCAAAGATATCATTGTTGAAGAAGCAGAAATGAAAGATGTAGCTTTTTTCTGGCAAGACAAGTAGATTTAAAAATAAATTAGATAGTTGCCGAGGAAGCACGAATTCACTAACAGCGTAACCTAACTAAAAGGGCACGCTGTTTTTCCATCCACTATTTCCAATTTCAACTATTTGCCATAAAATAAACAACAATAAATAGATTCTGTTTTCTTTTCCACAAACTGTTGATTCTGCTGGAATTATGTTAAAATAAGTAGACTTGTTTTACAACAAAATCTTACCCAGAATAAAGGTGTGAAATCATGGAGCCATCCATTGAAGATAAAAGAATCAACGAAGAATTAACAAAGTTACTGACCTTACTTGGCGAGGATGATTTGATCAAGCGTTACAAAGAACTAGAAGAAAAAGTTCAACATAACGAGAAGCTCACTGAATTAGTTGAGCAAATCAAAGCAGCACAAAAAGATGCGGTTCAATTTGCACATTATGATAAACCAGAAGCAGAAAAAGCGGCAATCAAACGAGCGGACGAACTAACGAAAGAATTTGATGAGCATCCTTTAGTTGTAGCATATCGAGAGCAACTGATGGAAGCAAACGACCTCTTACAACACGTCACAGACATGATCCAATATAGAATTAACGAAGAACTAGAGAAGGAAGGGTAACAATGCCTCAAAAAACGAAAAACACACCCATGATGGAACAATACTTAGCAATCAAAGACCAATACCAAGATGCGTTTCTATTTTACCGATTAGGTGACTTTTATGAAATGTTTTATGAAGATGCGATCAATGCGTCGCAGGTATTGGAATTAACCTTAACTAGCCGCAATCGTAATGCTGATGATCCGATTCCAATGTGCGGCATTCCCCATCACGCAGCTCAAGGATATATTGATACCTTGATCGAAAAAGGCTATAAAGTAGCGATTTGTGAACAAGTAGAAGATCCTAAAACAACAAAAGGAATGGTCAAACGAGAAGTTGTTCAGTTGATCACACCTGGAACCGTTATGACCAGCAAAGGCTTAGATGCAAAAGACAACAACTACCTAACCGCGATCGTTGAGGAAAATGGTACGTTTGGTTTAGCGTATGTTGATTTAAGTACGGGAGAATTAAAGACGGCTGTTTTGAGCGATGAAGATGGTGTCATCAATGAAGCATCAGCTTTACAAACCAAAGAAGTCGTATTAGGAAGTCCCTTGTCGGAAACTCTAAAACAAACATTGAAAGATCGTTTGAATATTATATTTTCTGAACAAGATCAAGCAGAAGAAAATGCTGAATTTAGCTTCTTGACGAGTGAACTGACACACCCCCTAGAAGTGGAAGTCACAGGCAAGTTACTGACATATTTAACGGTGACTCAAAAACGAGGATTATCTCATATTCAAAAAGCTGTAGAATATCAGCCAGATCACTTCTTGAAAATGGATCATTATTCTAAATTCAACTTAGAATTGAGCCAATCGATCCGAACAGGTTTGAAAAAAGGGACGTTATTATGGCTGCTAGATGAAACAAAAACCGCAATGGGCGGCCGTTTACTAAAACAATGGCTCGATCGTCCCTTGATCCAAGAAAAACAAATCCAAATGCGTCAAGAAATGGTGCAATCGTTACTAAATGCCTATTTTGAACGTGTGGATTTACAATCGACTTTAACAAAAGTCTACGATTTAGAACGGTTAGCTGGTCGTGTCGCCTTTGGGAATGTGAATGGGCGCGATTTGATCCAACTGAAAACATCGTTAGAGCAAGTCCCATTGGTTCGTGAACTGATCGTTGGAATCAATCAAGGTGAGTGGAATGATCTGCTATTAGATTTAAACCCAGCTGAAGATATCGTGGAACTAATCAATACGGCCATCAACGAAGAAGCGCCGCTTGCGATCACAGAAGGAAATATCATCAAAGATAATTACAATGAAAAACTAGATGAATACCGCGATGCTATGCGCCATGGAAAACAATGGTTAGCAGAGTTAGAAGCAAAAGAACGTCAAGAAACAGGAATCAAAACGCTAAAAGTAGGCTTTAATCGAGTATTCGGTTACTATATCGAAGTCACAAAATCAAATTTAGCCAATCTAGAAGAAGGCAAATACGAACGCAAACAAACGCTAGCAAATGCGGAACGTTTTATCACCCCTGAACTAAAAGAAATGGAAACCTTGATTTTAGAAGCAGAAGAAAAATCAGTGGATCTAGAATATCAATTATTCCTAGAAGTCCGAGAACAAGTCAAAGCCAATATCGAACGTCTGCAAAAACTAGCAAAAACAATCAGCGCAGTCGATGTTTTACAAGCTTTTGCCACAGTCAGCGAACGATACCAATATGTTCGACCTACCTTGAAAAGCAATAGCAAAGAGTTGCACATCGTGGAAGGGCGTCACCCTGTTGTAGAAAAAGTCTTAGGGCATCAAGAATATATTCCAAACAGTGTTCATATGAGTAAAGAGAACATCATTCTATTAATCACAGGACCAAACATGTCCGGTAAAAGTACCTACATGCGTCAATTAGCACTAACGGTCGTGATGGCTCAAATCGGTTGTTTCGTGCCAGCTGAATCTGCTGATCTACCAATTTTTGACCAAATTTTCACTAGAATTGGGGCATCGGATGATTTGATTGCGGGGCAAAGCACGTTTATGGTAGAAATGATGGAAGCCAATCAAGCCTTACGTCATGCCACACCAAACAGTTTGATTTTATTCGATGAGCTTGGTCGAGGAACAGCAACCTATGATGGCATGGCATTAGCACAAGCAATCATTGAGTATATCCATCGAGAAGTCAAAGCCAAAACATTATTCTCTACCCATTATCATGAATTAACGGTCTTAGACGAAAGCTTGACTGGCTTGAAAAATGTTCATGTCGGGGCAGTGGAAAAAAATGGCGAAGTTGTCTTCTTGCATAAAATGATGGATGGACCTGCTGACAAAAGTTACGGGATTCACGTAGCGAAAATTGCTGGCCTACCTAGTGCGTTATTAGAACGTGCGGCTACGATTCTTACTGCTTTAGAATCAGACGAGCAACCGCTTAAAACAGTTGAATACAAAGACGAGATCAAAGAAGATACTGAACAATTATCTCTATTCAAAGAAGTATCCACAGATGAATTAGGTGTGATCGATACCTTGAAGAAAATCAATTTATTAGAAATGACACCAATGGATGCTTTAAATAAATTGCATGAACTGCAAAAAAGAATCTAAATCCAAAAAAACTGAGCAATGAAAGGATCGTATAGATGGGAAAAATACAAGAATTATCAGAACAACTTGCCAATCAGATCGCTGCTGGTGAAGTAGTAGAACGTCCTGCATCAGTTGTCAAAGAACTTGTAGAAAATGCGATCGATGCTGGAAGTACACAAATCGATATTTTTATTGAAGAAGCAGGACTTAAAACGATTCAAGTCATCGATAATGGTGAAGGCATCGCAAAAGAAGACATTCTAAGTGCATTTAAGCGTCATGCCACAAGTAAAATCCATACAAGAGACGATTTATTCCGCATTCGTAGTTTAGGGTTTCGTGGAGAAGCCCTGCCCAGTATCGCCTCTGTTTCAGAAATCATCGTAGAAACAGCTGTTTCCGAAGAAGAGGAAGGCAGTTATGTTCAAATGAAAGGCGGCAAGGTCGAAGAACACCGTCCGGCTGCTTTAAGAAAAGGAACAAAAATCACTGTTTCAAATTTATTTTTTAATACACCAGCTCGTTTAAAATATGTCAAAACGATCCAAACTGAACTTGCTAATGTAGGGGATATCGTCAATCGCTTGGCATTAAGCCATCCTAAGATTGCTTTTCGTTTAGTTCATGATGGGAATAAAATGATGAATACAGCTGGCAATGGCGATTTGAAACAAACGATTGCCGGAATTTATGGGATTGGCACTGCAAAAAAAATGTTGAAAATCGAAGCAGAAGATTTAGACTTTAAATTGACAGGCTATGTCTCATTACCCGAAGTGACTAGAGCAAGTCGAAACTATTTATCAACGATCATAAATGGCCGTTATATCAAGAATTTCGCGCTGAATAAAGCAATCGTTGACGGTTACGGCTCAAAATTAATGGTAGGACGTTTTCCACTGGCTGTATTAGAAATTGAAATGGACCCATTGCTAGTGGATGTCAATGTGCATCCCACAAAACAAGAAGTTCGTTTGAGTAAAGAAAAAGAATTGATGCTCTTGATCAGTGAAGCCATTCGTGAAGTGTTGAGTCATCAACAACTTATCCCCAATGCTGCAGACAACCTTCAGTTTAAAAAGAAAGTCGAACAGCAACCTAAAGTGGAACAAATGGAGATTCCATTAACAGAGCAAGCAGAAACGAGCCAACCAATTCGAAAACCAGGCAGTTTAGGCTATGATCCAACTAGCGGCAATTTCTTTGTCAAAGAATCATCGCCAACATTTCAAGCGCAAAAGCCTACTAGTAATTGGGTAAAAGAAACGAAACCTCAAACCAAAGAAGAGCTTGAAAAAGAAGCATTGATGGCCTACGCCTTCAGTTCACCAACGGATGTTGAGGAAGAGACTCATTCAGCAAACAGTCATTTGGACGAACCTGCAGAACCATTAAAAGCAGAAGAAATCCCTCAAGTGGAAGAGAAGCCAACGATTGATGAGAAAGTGTATCAAGAAGAATTAAGCCATCATCCAGAAGTTGATTTTTCAGCACAAGGTGCTCAAAATGACTTAAATAAAATGTTGAACAAACTAGCAGATGAAAGACCCAAAGAACGTTTTCCTGAATTAGAGTATTTTGGTCAAATGCATGGCACGTATCTATTTGCTCAAAGTAAAGATGGTTTATATATCATCGACCAACATGCTGCTCAAGAACGAGTCAAGTATGAGTATTTTAGAGAAAAAATCGGCGAAGTGACGAATGATTTACAAGAATTATTAGTACCGATCGTGATCGATTATCCAAATAGTGATGCATTGAAAATCAAAGAACAAAAAGAAACTCTGGCAGAAGTCGGAATTCATTTAGAAGACTTCGGTCAAAATAGTTTTATTATTCGGGCGCATCCAACGTGGTATCCTGCTGGTGAAGAAGAGACGATCATTCGAGAAATGATCGATATGTTTTTGACTACAGGTTCAGTCAGTGTGAAAAAATTCCGTGAAGCAACAGCGATCATGATGAGTTGTAAACGCTCGATCAAAGCCAATCATTATTTAAATGAACAACAAGCTCGGGTTTTATTGAAGGATCTTGAGACCTGTGAAAATCCTTTTAATTGCCCGCACGGCCGACCTGTTTTGATTCATTTTACCAATTCAGATATGGAAAAAATGTTTAAGCGTATACAAGATCCACATTAAAAATTATGGGAAGAAGGTTTTATCCTAATGGCAGTTATTCTTGCCTCACAATCTCCTCGCAGATGTGAGTTGCTGAGTCGAATTATTTCTGATTTTGAAGTGGTGCCAGCAGACATCAACGAAGAAGTCAAAGACTATTTCACTCCAATGGATTATGTGTTAACGATGGCAGCACAAAAAGCGATGCATATCGCCAAGCAATACCCCAATGATTTAGTGATCGGTTCCGATACCATCGTGACGATCGATAATGAAATATTGGGTAAACCAACTTCCAGAGACGATGCTTTTCGTATGTTAAGACAATTAAGTGGTAGAACGCATAAAGTATATACCAGTGTGGTCTTGATGAAAGACGATCAAGAATCTTCAGCGACGGTTCCAGCAACAGTCGAATTTTATGATTTGACAGATGACGAAATCAATCGTTATTTAGATACAAAAGAATACCAAGATAAAGCTGGAGCCTATGGAATTCAGGAACAAGGGGCTTTACTAGTAAAAAGTATTCAAGGCGATTACTATTCGATCATGGGGCTGCCAATTGCGACACTCTATAGAATGTTGCCAGCTTTTGACGAGTAATCGTACGATGAAAGAAGGAAATACATCCATGAAATGTTCTCAAACTAGAGCAATCCAAACACATATGATCACATATCCTCACTTGAATTTTCATAAAACTTTATTTGGCGGTCAATTAATGGCTTGGCTAGATGAAACAGCTGGACTTTCGGCTGTCCGAGTATCTAGAGCGGCAATTGTCACAGCTTCTGTCGATCATTTAGATTTTTTGGCACCTTTAAAAGCAGACCATTCTGTTTGTATCGACGCTTATGTATCAGGCGTTGGTACACGTTCAATGGAGATTTTTGCAAAAGTCATCGGTGAAGATTTATTTTCAGGAGAGCGTTATTTGGCTGGTACCTGTTTTATGACGTTTGTAGTGCCTAAAGGAGCTACTTTACCAGAAACGATCGAGCCTGAGACAAAAGAAGAACGATTTATTTGTCAGGGCTATGAAGCGCGAAAACAATTCAGACAAGCCAAACGACAAGAAAGTATCGATCTTGCTAAAAATGTCGATTTAGATATTCCGTGGAACTAATAATAGACGTAAACACTCACTTTCTAAACAGAAGCTGAGTGTTTTTTTATCAATGATGCTATGATAAGAGTAACTAAAATGTAAGGGTGTGATTTGTCATGGAAAAACCATCAAAAGAAGAGTTGAAGGAAAAGCTATCCGATATTGAATATGCCGTAACACAGGAAAATGCGACTGAACGACCTTTTACTGGTAAATATGACGATTTTTACCAAGAGGGAATTTATGTTGATGTGGTGAGTGGCGAACCACTTTTTAGCTCGAAAGATAAATATGATGCAGGCTGTGGCTGGCCAGCATTTACTAAACCCATTGAAAAACAAGGTGTTAAAGAAAATTCAGATTTTTCTTTAGGTATGCGTCGTGTGGAGGTTCGTAGTAAAGAAGCGGATTCCCACTTAGGTCATGTTTTTACAGATGGACCACAAGAGCAGGGCGGCTTACGTTATTGCATCAATGCAGCAGCGTTGCGGTTTGTTCCAGTACAAGAATTAGAAAAAGAAGGTTATGGAGAATATAAGTCTTTGTTTGAATAGAAATTTTTGCTTATCTGAGTAGCAACATCTACTCAGATAAGCTTTTTTTTACTATTTTAAAGGGGAAAAACTGGTTACGTTTTTATTACATAAAATAGTTGCTATTTGTCTGTATTTTTAGTAATATAAGAATATTCAGAAAATTAAAATTTGAAAAGAAAATTATTGATTATTGAGGAGAATAGAATGAAAAAGACGAAGAAGACGAAATTAATAAGTGTTATGATGCTCTCGACATTAGTTTTAGCAGCCTGTGGTGGCGGCGGTAAGACTGGTTCTACAGATAGTAGTAATGAAGGTAAAAAAGCAAGTGGGGAACAGCTTTTTAAACTAGTCGTACAACAAGAAATACCTACGGCGGATCTATCATTAGGAACAAATACCATCAGTTTTTCAGCATTTAATAATATTTATGAAGGATTATACCGTTTAGACGAAAAAAGTAAGCCACATGCAGCAGGAGCCGCAGAAATGGCGAAGAAAAGTGAAGATGGTTTGACGTATACTTTCAAATTAAGAGAAGACGCCAAGTGGTCTAATGGTGATCCTGTAGTTGCTGCGGATTATGTCTATGGATGGCAACGAACAGCCGATCCTAAAACAGCTGCTGAATATGCTTATATGTTTGAATTAGTAAAAAATGGAGCGGACGTTTCTGCTGGGAAAAAAGGTCTTGATGAATTAGGAATCAAAGCAATCGGTGATTATGAACTAGAAGTAACATTAGAGCAAGAAACACCATACTTTGATTACTTATTAGCGTTTCCATCATTTTTCCCGCAAAATAAAAAAATAGTCGATGAAAAAGGCAAAGACTACGCTTCAAACAGTGAGTCTTCTGTCTACAATGGTCCATTCACATTGACTGATTTCGATGGTGCAGGAACAGATACTGAATGGTCTTACACAAAGAACGATCAATACTGGGACAAAGATACTGTTCAATTAGATAAGATAGAGGTAAAAGTAGTTAAAGAAGCACCAACATCATTGAACCTTTTCCAAGACGGACAAGCTGATGACGTGATCTTGAGCGGAGAGTTAGCGAAACAAATGGCAGATGATCCAGAACTTGTGATCGAAAAAGATGCGCGTACTTCTTATCTTGAGTTCAACCAACGAGATGAGAAATCACCCTATCACAATGCAAATTTAAGAAAAGCTATTTCTTATTCTATTGATCGTGACGCGGTTGTTGAACGTATCTTAGGAGACGGATCAGTAGCTTCCACAGGACTTGTTCCAGAAGGCATGTCTTATTCACCAAAAGACAACAAGGACTTTGCAGATGAGAATAAAGACTTATTGAAATATGACAAAGAAAAAGCCAAAAAATATTGGGAAGCAGCAAAAAAAGAATTAGGGATCAGTACATTCAAATTCGACATTGTAGGAGATGATACAGATTCTACGAAAAAAATCTTAGAATATATCCAAGGAGCAGTCAAAGAAACATTAGATGGCGTGGATGTAACAGTTACAAACGTACCGTTTACTGTTCGTCTAGACCGTGGTAAAAATGGTGACTTTGAAGTACTCATGGGTGGCTGGGGAGCTGACTATGCAGACCCAAGTAGTTTCACTGATTTATTCCTAACGGGTGGATCATATAATAGAGGGCGCTACTCAAACGAAAAATATGATGCATTGGTCAAAGCGTCAGGTAGCAAAAATGCTTCTGATCCAGAAAAACGCTGGACAGATATGGTAGATGCTGAAAAACTACTGATGGATGATATGGGTGTTGCACCTGTGTATCAAAAAGCAGAAGCACACATGCGTAGTAAAAAAGTCAAAGGTGTAGTGGCTCATGGAGCGGGCGCACGATATGACTATAAATGGACGTATATTTCTGAATAAGAAAATAAGCCAGTACGAATGGATTCATAATTCGTATTGGCTTTCTTTTTATCAAGCTACTGATTTTCCCAAATCTGTGCTAAAATAGAAACGTATGTGCGTATCAAGCATAAGAACGTTGGCGCAAAAGAATCTATCCGCTAACTTTAATGGAATCGAGAAAGGTGAAATTATGTACGAGTATATCATTGGTAAGGTTACATTTATCAGCCCTTATTATATTGTAGTAGAAACAAATGGCATCGGTTATCAGGTTTCTGTAGGCAATCCCTATCGTTATTCTGGCAAAACCGATCAGCAAATTAAAATTTATATCCACCAAGTCATTCGTGAGGATGCCCATCTATTATATGGGTTTGGTGATTTAGATGAAAAACAACTCTTTTTAAAACTAATCAGTGTGTCAGGAATCGGACCAAAAAGTGGGCTTGCGATCATGGCATCAGATGATCACGGTGGTTTGATCAATGCAATTGAGAGTGAAGATGCTGCGTATCTAACAAAATTCCCGGGCGTAGGTAAAAAAACAGCACAGCAAATGATTCTAGACCTAAAAGGTAAACTTGGAGAACTGGAAACGTCAGAAGCGGCTGTTGAAGCAATGGCTAAAACACCAACTGCCCAATCAGTAAATCAATCACTAACAGAAGCGTTAGAAGCTTTGAGTGCGCTAGGCTACAGTGAAAAAGAAATCAAACGAATTACACCGAAATTAGAAGAATTAGGTAGCCAACCAACGGATGAATACTTGCGTAATGCACTGAAATTCATGATGAAACGCTAAGGAGGAATCGCTATGACAGAAGATGAAAGACTGCTTTCCGCTCAAACAAGCGAAGGGGAAGAATCACTGGAAAAGTCACTGCGCCCCCAATTTCTCGAACAGTATATCGGTCAAGATAAAGTCAAACAAGAGCTTACAATTTATATAGAAGCAGCTCGTAATCGAGAAGAAGCGCTAGATCATACGCTTTTATACGGACCGCCAGGACTTGGTAAGACAACCATGGCTATGGTGATTGCCAATGAAATGCATGTTAATATTCGAACGACTAGCGGACCTGCAATTGAACGAGCTGGTGATCTTGTTGCGATTTTAAATGAATTGGAACCAGGAGATGTTTTGTTTATTGATGAAATCCATCGTTTACCTCGTGTAGTGGAGGAAATGCTGTATTCCGCAATGGAGGATTTTTATGTAGATATCATGGTGGGACAAGGGACAACGGCTCATCCCGTTCATTTTCCGTTGCCGCCATTTACCTTGATCGGTGCCACAACTAGAGCAGGGATGCTATCGGCGCCACTAAGAGATCGCTTCGGGATCATTTCTCATATGGAATATTATGAAACACAAGACTTAAAAGAAATCGTATTGCGTTCTGCGGATATTTTCCAGACAGAAATCGTAGAAGAAGGTGCTTTTGAAATTGCTCGCCGCTCTCGTGGTACTCCTCGTATCGCCAATCGTTTATTAAAACGTGTCCGTGATTTCGCTCAAGTTCAGTCAAATGGCACGATTGATCGCAGTATTGCAGATCAGGCATTGACCTTACTGCAAGTCGATCATCAAGGACTGGATTATGTCGATCAAAAATTATTGAAAACAATGATCGAATTATACGGTGGAGGTCCAGTTGGTTTAAGCACCTTATCTGTGAATATTAGTGAAGAAACTGAGACGGTCGAGGATATGTATGAACCGTATTTGATCCAAAAAGGTTTTATTAAGCGAACGCCAAGAGGACGGATTGCAACAGCTTTAGCCTATGAACACTTTGGTTATGAATCTTATTATCAGGAATAAAGAAAATAGTAAAATATAAAGCGAGGATGAAGCAAGCTAGTAATAGTTTGTTCCATTCTCGCTTTTTTTCTAAATTTTGAAATATGATATATCTCAACGATATATTTATAATTGATTACCAAAGGAAACCCATCTTTATAAGCAGTGGAATTAGTTCTATCTGTTCCTTCAAAAATCACTTCATGAGTTCCATTTTTCCGTACTATTAACAATCCCTAAAAATCCCTCAAAACCTTATATTTCTTTCCATTTTTTTGGTATGATAAACCTATCTAAAAAAAGTGAGGAAAAAATCATGAGCGAATCACAAATAACCAAAAAAGCCATCTCGTCTGCATTGATCGAATTATGCGACAAAAAGCTATTCAGTAAAATCAGCGTGCAAGATATCACCAAAGAAGTCGGCTTAAACCGCCAAACATTCTATTATCACTTTACGGACAAACAAGATCTGTTACGTTGGATCTACACCCACGATGCATTGATCTATCTAGACTCATCAGACGTTAGCATCGACAATTGGGAAGAGCAAGCCTTAAAAATGTTAAAAGCGATCCAATCCAAAAGTGATTTCTACTATAATACTGTTAGTTCAGATTCAGATATCCTAAGAAAATGCTTTTCGGCAATCACAAATAAACTCTTCATTAATTTATTCGATCAAATGGATAAAGAAAATCAACTACTTCCAGAAGACAAACTATTTTACGCGCGATTTTTTTCGTATGGCTGTAGTGGTGTCTTGATCGATTGGATTTTAGGCAGTTATAAAGAATCACCATTAGAAATCGCCACACAGTTATTCCGTTTAGCCAAAGATACAGAATTTTTCTCTTATCGTCTGTATGCGCAAGAAAACGAACTATTATGACAAATTGTCCATTCTGTCTAAAAAGAAGACGGAATGGAAAGGCTATCACAAGACATTTACATGGAATCATTGTACGCTAGGTTCATAAATTGAATCGGGGGGATTTTCATGAAAAAAAGACATATTGGATTAGCCGCAGCAGGTGCATTAGGTGCAGCTTTCCTTGCTAAAAAAGTATCCGCTGAAAAGAAAGTAGAAAAAGTTGCTGAGATAGAAGAAGAGATCAACAGCCGTTATTATGGAGACAAACAGGTTTATCTAATTGGCGGCGGAATCGCTACAATGGCAGCAGCGGCTTACTTGATTCGTGATGCAAACTTTAATGGGAAAAATATCCACGTGATCGAAGGCATGAAAATTCTGGGCGGAAGCAATGACGGAATCGGTACCAACGAAAAAGGGTTCGTTGCTCGCGGGGGTCGAATGTTAAATGAAGAAACGTATGAAAACTTCTGGGAATTATTTAGTAGCATCCCTTCACTTGAATGGGCAAATCACAGTGTAACAGAAGAAATTTTGAACTTTGATCACTTACATCCAACACATGCTCAAGCACGCTTAGTGACAAAGGACCAAGAAATCCTTGACGCACATACAATGGGATTTGACAATGAAGATCGTTTAGCGATGACAAAATTATTAGCTGCTTCAGAAGAAAGTTTAGATGGCGTAACGATCGAAGAGTGGTTTGGTCCACATTTCTTTGAAACCAACTTCTGGTACATGTGGCAAACAACTTTCGCTTTCCAAAAATGGAGCAGTGCCTTTGAATTACGTCGTTATATGAATCGAATGATTTTAGAATTTTCTCGTATCGATACATTAGAAGGCGTAACGCGTACACCTTTGAATCAATATGATAGTGTAATTTTACCGTTAAAAGCCTTTTTAGAAAAACACGGTGTTGATTTTACTCTGAATGAAGATGTGGTTGATTTAGAATTTAAACCAGGTGCAGAAATCACTGTTACAGCATTGAAGCTGGGGAATGGTGAAACTATTGAACTGAATGAAGAAGACGTCGTGATCATGACCAATGGAACCATGACTGATAGTTCGACAGAAGGGGATTGGAGTACTCCAGCGCCAGAGGTTACAGAAGAATCACGCTCTGCTCGTCTATGGCGCAATATCGCCAAGAAAAAAGCAGGATTAGGGAATCCGGAACCATTCTTCGGTAATGAAGCACAAACTAACTGGGAAAGTTTTACGGTTACTTGCCGCGGTGATAAGTTATTAAAACGAATCGAAGAATTTTCTGGCAATATTCCAGGATCAGGTGCATTAATGACGTTGAAGGATTCAAGTTGGTTGATGAGTACCGTTGTCGCAGCACAACCTCATTTTAAAAATCAAGATCCTGATACAACGATTTTCTGGGGATACGGGATTTATACAGACAAAGTCGGCGATTATGTGAAAAAACCAATGCGTGATTGTACAGGAGAAGAAATTTTATATGAGTGGATTTGTCAAATGGGTTGGCAAAGTGATTGGGAGGAAATTCACAAAGATGTGGTAAATGTGATTCCTGCCTATATGCCATATATTGATGCGCAGTTCCAACCACGCAAAATGGACGATCGTCCCCAAGTCGTTCCAGAAAATAGCACGAACTTTGCGATGGTCAGTCAATTTGTTGAAATACCAAAAGATATGGTCTTTACAGAAGAATATTCAGTGCGTGCAGCTCGAATTGCAGTGTATACGTTGTTTGATATTGATAAGGAAATCATTGCTGTGACGCCGTATAATCGCGATCCTAAAGTGTTAGCTAAAGCTGCACAAACAATGTTTAGATAGAAAAAATCACAATTTTATAAAAAAGAAGGACAACAAAAAATAGTTGTTCTTCTTTTTTTTAGTGTATTTAGGACTATTACGTTCAAATGATATTCAAATTATAAAGATATAATTTCGTGTTTTTACTTTTTTTTGATACTTTTTATTCTGAAAAAAAATAATAAAAAATATGTGAAATATTGCATAATGATGATGTTCACAAGTTATTTCTTTTTTTACTGGAAAAAGAGGATAAAAAGAAACGGGAAAAGAAAAAAAAAGTATATTATTTGTAAAAAGAGATGTTTGGGGAAGCGAAACAAAAACAAAAAAGATTTGGGGATACTAATGAGAGCTTTTTTAGATGAAACATATGATAGACAATTGAAAATTCTAAGTTATATAGATAACAAAAAAAAGATAGTCAGTGTGAAGCAAATATCTGAAAACACAAATCTTTCTGAAAAGACTGTTTTGCAAGTGATCAGAAGATTTGAGCAAGAATTTTCTTTTTCTGACAATCAATTTCAAATTATTTATGCAAACAAGACAATTAAAGGGATATATGCAGAAAATTTAGATTTAATGAGCATAGCATCCGAGTGTATAAAAAAATCAGTACTATATAAAATAATTCGTACTATATTTTTATATGAAAAAGTAGACGCAAAAAAATTCTGTGACTTAGAGTACATAAGTCCGCCTACATTTTCTCGTTATCGTCAAAGACTAGCCGCGATTTTAGAAAAGTTTGATTTACAATTGACACGTGATAATCAGATTCAAGGGAATGAATTAAAAGTCAGAAACTTTTTTTATCTATTTTTTTGTTACTCATCAAGTAAATGGGAGTTTAGTGAACAAGAATATCGTGAAATAGAAACAACGATCTATAAGTATGTTGAAAATTGGCAGACGCTTAATCAAGTTCGTCAACGAAAAATTTGTTTGCTTATTTATATTAGCAATATTCGTTCTTCGCAAAAATACTATTGCAAGAATGATGTTTTGACAAAGCTAACGAAGCAAGGGTTATTTGAATATAAAAATGTATTGGTCGATTACTTCAATTCAAAAAAAAATAGAACTATAGATCAAGTGTGGCATGAGGTAAGTTTTGTTGAATTATTGATGTACAAGGAGGACTTAAGTTTACGAGAAATCGATTATGATCGCTACGAATTATTTTATAATGATCATAATTTCCCCTTTATACAACAAAGTAATCTATTGACTGAAATAATTATTCAAACTTTTTTTTCAGGAGCCTCAAGAGAAAATAAAGAACTTTTTTTACAAATCAGACAGGAAATAGACAAAATGCATCTAGTTTTTAATACTTGCTATGCTGATTTGAGTATCTTTTATTACGTATATGATACTAGTAATTTTTATTATCGTGATGAAGCAGAGAAGAAAATCATCGGACAAGTAGAAAGAATTGTGGAAGAGATAACGACTTCTACAATTTATCAACCCTGGTGGGAGGTACTTACTATCTCTAAAGAAGCGTTTGTTAATTCCTTGTATCTACTTATCTATGCATTGCTCAATAAGTTGCATGAATATAAATACGAACCTGTAAAAATAATGGTTCAAAACTCAAAGGTATTTATCGAAGAGATAATTGTCAATAAGTTAGCTTTGATTTTTGGTGATAGGATTCAATTAGTACCGACTTTTCGAGATTCTCCAGATCTTTTGGTTACGGATATTCAATTATTAGACACTCCAGAACAAACACGAGAAATATTTGTCACGTCCTTTTCGGATTATGCTGATATCAACAATGCAATCTTCGAAATTCAAAAGGAGATTATCCAAAATTATGGTCAACGAGAAATTACTCAGCAGCTAGTCAGTTTAAATTGACGCTACTTAAATGTAGAAGAATTATGGATACGATAATTGATAAATTTTGATAGTTCCGCCCAAGTTTGGGAATCAAAAGGATTATCAAAGAAAAAAAAGTCTTGATTGTTGATATCTCCTTCATAACAATCGGAGATAACAACATCTGCGTTAAGAATATCTGCCGTAAATTGAATGGTTTGAGTGCCGAATGTGGACAATAAGCTACTTTTAATCTGATCTGTTGTATAGAAATCTCTAGAGTATTGACAGAAAATAATCAGTGGCTCTACCTTTCGAGAGGTATCGATCACATAATAAAGGACATTAGTCATATATGTGATCAACCCTCTAGAGACTATTTTTTTTAAAAAAGAATCGGTTTTAAAAAAATTGGTGACGAAGGCATCCAGCTCTTTCTCCATCTTAGAGAATGTTTGTTTTCCTCCATCCAATGACGATAAATGTTTTTCATTTTCCACCAAAGGATCATAGTCAACTTGAATATAATGAACAAAAAGAAGAGCTACAAACACATGGTAGTAGAAAAAAAGATAAGATTCGTCTTTGATAACAAGGTCGTATTTTTTTTGCAAAAATTTTAATAAATTTGTGCAGCTATTCGTTAAGGGAAGATTTGAATCAATCAATAATTGTGCAGTCTGCTGTTTGGTTTCTTTTGTATCAATATTAGGAATAAAAAATCTAGCTAAGAAACTAAAGTACACTTGTTCAGCTCTGATTTCATCATGTGATAGGACAGTAGTGAAATCTAAAGTAAATATAGTAGGATTTTTTTCATTCAAAATAATTAAATAGGAGAGAAAGGCATCATCAATAGTGATTTTTTCTTGTAAGTACAAAATCCTCCAATAGGTAATATTTTGAAAATAGCGTAGTCTAGTTAATTGGGATGGTGCTAAAGTCGTCTTGATTGGAATGGGTAACTGTTTAAAATAATCAGGAGATCTGTGGAAAGGCCATATCGCTCCTTTTAAAATATTCCAATAAGCATAAAAGAGAAAAAAGCGAATGTCGGTTTCAGTTCCTTGAAGATTTTCTTTTCTGTTCAAATCGCCAAAGGCAATTTTGACTCTAAAATAAGCCAATCGTTTATTTAAAATTTTTAAAGTTCTATAGGCATATGAAGGACTCAAATTGATAGTTTGGGCCAGAGATTCCAACGATATATGATTTTTATCAGCGATAGCTGAAAAGATCAAGTACTCTGGCGAAATAGAGATATAGCTGAAACGTAAAGTATTAATAGCGTAGCTCACATTCAAAGAATCGGGTAATACGATGGAAAAGATAGTATTCTGTTGTTCTATTTTTATTGGTGTTTCGAGAAACAGATGGCTCAAATCTTCGTTAAGTTGTTGTATATAACGATAAGTGGTACTCTTGGAGTCTTTACTCTCCTGAATAATTTCTTGAATACCGATTCCTTTAGTACTAAACAAAATTTTTTTAAATAGTTCGAATTTTTTTTCTTCGTTTTTTTTAATAAACTTTCGTTTCATACACTCACCGCATTCCTTTTTAAAATGAAAAACCAACAAAAAATGTTGGTTTGTTTTATGAAAATATAACATATAACGTGAAAAAAATACAAAAAAGTGTTGTTATATCAAAAAAAATGACGATATTTCAAAAAAAACTAAAAAAAAAGGATTTTACGTAATTTAAAACGAGATTTAAAAGATATAATTTTAGTATAAATAAGATTTCGATTTAACTTAAGAGATGAACATTTATATCAATAGAAAGGATAGAAGATTATGTATAACATAGGAATTGTACACACACGAGAATCAAACGACGATACATACGCTAATCATTTAAGTAAAATAACATATCGATTATATTCGCTATCCAGAGAAGATGTATTGAATGAAGCTTCTAAGATGGATGCATTAATAATTGAAGACTCTTCATCTTCAGGGTTAAAGCATACATGTGAACTAATTTTAGAATTAAGAAGACGTTATGAAATGTTGATTTGGGTTGTTTCTAAAAATTTAACAAAAACAAGTAAAATTGTTTATTTGCAACTTGGTGCTGATGGGGTAGTTGATGCAGAGCACGAGCAAGAAGAATCCATTTTACAGTTTTCAAATATCTTAAATAGAATTAGTAGAGAAAAAGGAACAGTTTTTCCTAAGGAGCCTTATGAAAAAGGAACATGTAGTAGTGAGCTGGAACTAAACCCTACTAATTTGAGTGTGATTCTTGAAGGAAAAACTGAAATTGGTTTGACCAGACTGGAATTCCAAACAATTTCATTTTTGCTAGCGAATGTTGGAATTGCAGTTACATATGAAGAGATATACGAAAATGTCTGGAAAGATGACTTTAATAGTAATCGAGATGGAAATAAACAGTATCGAGTTAGCAATCTGGTTTTTCATTTACGCAAAAAAATAGAAGAGAATCCTAATCAGCCAAAATACATTAAAACGGTACGTTCTAAAGGGTATATGGTAAGTACTGTAATGTAAGGGAGAAAAACGATGTGTCATGGCGTTTGATTAGGATACATTCCGAATCAAAGACGGTGACAAATATAGCTTAATTTCTTTTTTTTATCATGCTTGGAAATCGACACGCCAAATTAGAAGCAAGTAAGACTTTCTTTATAAAATGAATCAGCTTCATTTTAAGAACCAACTGCTGTCGATAACTGGTACATTGCAAGATGAAAAATTGAAATAAATGTACACAACTATTGAAGAAAGGAGGATAAAGATGAAAAATAAAAAAGGCATGCTTTTATTTATGAGTATGAGCGTTTTAGTAGTGATGAGCCTTGTTCTTGGGTGGCATACTTCTAGTATTAAAGCACAGGAAACAAAAGGGGATCAAGTTGCTGAAATAACAGAACAGTCACAATATCCACCGTTATTTCAACCATACGCGTTAGAGAGTATGAGAGATTGGGAGGAAGTTTCTACTCCACGAACCGCTACGATTGACCTTAGTCCACCTAAGGGATATTTCAAGGAGGGTGTTTCGTTTGGAGGCTTACCGATCGACAAAGATACGAAAGAATTGGAAAAACTAAAATTAATGATACAGTATACTCTTCGATTCAGTGGCTTACAATACCTAAATGTGTTGAGATATGATGGAAGCTTCGTTGGTCTGACACACGATAAACGAGGAGTTACTGCGAGTTCTGCACCATTAATTTTTGTTCAAGGGGATAAAGTAATTGAGCCCTTAAATGAATTCGGACAAGGTGGAGGAGATAGTAAACCAGTCTCATTAGTATCTAATATAAAGCATTATCGTGCTGATGTAGTATTGAGACCAAACGACCCAATATCGCCTTCTTACAATCGATCAGTCAAAATTGAATATGAATTGAGAAATAATCCTGCAGTAGTGACAGAAAATACATTTGATTATCATGTGAAAGTAATGACTGAATTTGTTATTGCGCCAACAGGGAAAACAAGATATGCTACAAAAATTACCAATTTAAGTAATGTACCATTACAAAATTTTGTGTTGGGTGGACGATATGATGTGGATTTATTAAGTTCGAGCCCAACTATACCGCGCGGAGATAACATTATGCCTGTTAAGTTTCTAGGTTCTAATCTGGGTGTTAGTTACGATAGCTATGGTGTAGATGCTAAAGGAAATCCCGATGCATCAGAGTCACATGCATCAGCAAATTTTTATTTTGATACAAAAGATCGACCAGATAGCTGGAGCGTTAAACAGATGATGCCTAACGGCCAACCAAGGGATTTCTATAATCCAAAAATTACTGGCTTTTCAGATGCTTACAGTACAGGGCAAGAAGTGTTGAATGCCCCATCGGGAGATATAGCGTATTCAAAAGAACAAAATGAAACAGCAGATGTTTATGATACGGCGTTATACGTGAAAAATAAACCCGTTGATATAGACCAAGGAGAATCTACTGGCTATGTGATGTCATTTTCTGCTAAACCACAGGGTGAATCGTTGCCAATGTTGGATTTAGATGAAGAAAATGTTTTTTATGATGGCGTTTCTCATACCGTTACAGGTACAATTATGGACTTCGGCACAACAACCAAAGAAGATATTTATTATTCAATGACAGGTACAGCAGGAACATTTAAACTTGTTAAAACAATTAGTCCCTACGTTCCAGGGACGAATGTTGAATTTTCATTTGATATTCCTAAAAGTGACTTAGGTTCTAAAGGAAATAAGTCAGTTTATGTTTATACCAGAAATAGTAGTGGAAAAGTATCTAATACAGTAGAACAGAAATTGACTTACAACTCGCCGCCAGAAATTACAATAGCGGATAAGCAAGAGTGGTTTATGACGGGTTCAGATTATAATCTGGCTGGTAAGTGGAAAGATGCTGATGATACAGCTGTGGATATTAAATATTCACTTGATGATGGTGTGGTCAAAACGCTAAGTCGAGGAGTAGCCAACAGTCCAGTAAACACCTTACGTGATTTTACGGGAGTGATCCCAGCCTCTGTACTTGGTGATACTAGTCATGAATTATCGGTTTGGTTGACAGATGCTCGTGGAATGGATTCAGCTCCAGAAACTTGGACGATCGGTCCCCACACTGCACCAGATGTCTCAGCGAATCTGACGATTGGCAAAGCAGAGATTTTGGAAAGTGAAGCAGTAGAATTTACTTCAACTTTTCAAAATAAAGCCTTAGCACCATCAGTTTGGAATAATGTTCTTTATGAAACAACAGAAGCATTCCCTGCCAATGTTACAGTCGATAAAACATCCGTTAAATTAAACGGAACTACTATCGCAGCTAGCGATATTGAGTTCAGTGCAGATAGAAAGTTAAAGGTAAAACTTGGGAAAATAGCACCTAGTGCGGTGATGAACTTAACTTATAATGTTGTTTCCCAAATTGCTGAACCGCCTATTGATAAAAATATTGAAGTGAAACAAGCCTATAAAGTCAGTGGAACAACAGCTGATGGTACAACGGTAGAAGCGTCTTCTGGCGCGTTAAAAACGTTCATTATCAAACCAAGAATCGCTGATATCACGGTATTATATTTGGAACAAGATTCAGAGAGAGAGCTAACTGAAGAACCTTCTCTCACTGGGTTGATCGGTGAAGAAGTGACAATTTCAGCTAAAAAAATTGATGGCTACGTGCTGAGCAAAGTAGTTATTGATGAAGAAGAACAACCAGTAGTTTCTAGCGAAGTAACAGTGAAGTACGGTGAAAACTACCTAGTGGAGTTTTACTACACTGGTGTATTAGAGATCAAGTCGGCGCCTGTTGGCTTTGATTTTGGAACAGTCACTTCCAGTTATAAAAAAATCCGAGTAGATAGCGCCGAGATTACAGATGATCCGTTCGTTATAACTGATAATCGATTAGGTAATCAAGTTTGGACCTTAAAAGCCGCTCTGACGACACCACTATCAAATAAATCAGGAAAAATTTTGAATGAAGTGATCCGCTACAAAAATGGTAAGGATGAAATTATCTTACGTAATGATTTTTTACCAATAGTTTCTCGTAAAACAACGAATGCTGGAGATTATAGTATTAGTGATACTTGGAGTTCAACGGGTGATGGATTTAAGATGGAAGTTGCACCAGGAGCGGTTAATGAGTTAGGCAGTTATCATGCTGTCATTCAATTTCAACTAGGAATTACACCATAAATGGAGGGGAACTCATGAAAAAAAATAATCATGTATGGTACACGTTGCCCTTCATTCTCGCCTTCATTCTGTTTTTTGGTCTATTCCAAACAGTTGAGGCTACAGAAAATGGTGGAGCGGTTCAAACCAAAGGTCAGATCACTTTTCTTGAAAATGATTCTTCTTCAAGTGATAGCACAACAGACTCATCTTCTAGTAGCGAATCTGTTGCTTCAAGTTCAACAAACTCTAGTCAGTCGAACTTTCCAACTAAACCCAAAGGTAGATATCCATCTACTGGTGAGTTAGTAAAAAGAAGTTTATCTATAAGCGGCATATTATTGCTGCTGATTGCTTTCATTCTGTATTTGCTGAAACGTAACAATCAAGCAAAGCGGAGGAGGGGGGAGAATGAGAAAAATGAAAACTAAAAAGGTGATCATCGTCGTTCTCTCTTGCTTAGCTTTTACAGCAACTGCTCAGACAGCTTTAGCTGAAGGAGTGGGAGTCGGGGCTGAAATTCAATTTTCTGATCGTCCAGATGAAGGAAATGGCATTAAAGACCCTGAAAATCCAGACGTAATTGTAGATCCTAGCATTATCAATGGATCACAAGGCTCGTTGCGGATAGACTTTGTTCCAGAACTCAACTTTGGAGCAAGTAAAATTGCAGAAAAAAACATTGTTTTTCCAGCAAATGCACAGCAATTTAAGGGAGAAACAACAGCAAGAGGGCAATTTGTTCAAGTATCAGATTACCGATCGAACCCAACTGGCTGGACCTTGCAATTACGTCAAGAGGAGCAGTTTAAGAAGCTCGAAGAAAAAAAACATATTCTAAAAGGAGCAGTCCTGTCTTTTGATAATTCTTGGACAAACTCCAAAAAAGCTCAATCATTGTCGCCAAAAGTTTCAAAAGAAGTGATTCGATTGAATAACATTGGTGAAACATACAATTTGGCTGAAGCTGACTTGGGAAATGGCGGAGGAACCTGGAGCATCGTTTTTGGTGCTTCTGATGAGAATACTAGCGGACAAGCTGGTACTCTGAGCCCTAAGCTAGATGACCAAGGAAAATCAATTATTGATGAAACCGTAAATAAAAATGCATTCATCAATAATGCAGTACAATTAGCAGTTCCAGAAGCAACAGAGAAAAAGGCTGGAACTTATACAACGGTGTTAACTTGGATTATATCCGAGCTACCATAGATAAATCACAATATATTAGGAGGAAACACAAATGAAATTAACACACAAATTATGCGGAGCAGCTTTATTAGCAGCAGTAGGTATCGCAGTAGCAGTACCAAATTCAGTAAAAGCAGCACCAGGAGCAGCACCATCAGCAGGAATGGATATCCAATTTACTGCTAATACAGGCGACGGTACAACAAATACTCTTACTTCTGGTGACGGTAGTGGTGAAGGAACAATCACTAGTGGACTTGTAACAACAGACGCTGGAACTTTTGGTGTTAGAGCAATCACACCTCTAAACTTTGGATCAGATAATTCAGCAGCTTCAGGAACTGGACGTCATTTCTTTGCGAAAAACTTTGTTGCGAATGGTCAAGAAGGTTCTACAGATAAAATGATCTCACCTAACTATGTTGAATTTGTGGATGATCGTACTGAATTAGAGCACAAATATGAAATCACTGCACAAATCACAAGCGAATTAAAAACAACTGTTGGAGCATCTAATACAGAGAAAAAATTAGACGGCGCAACATTACAATTCTTAAATGGACGTGTTAAGTCTGAAACTGATCCAACAAATACGTTAACACCAACAGAAGCAGTTGCAACAACAGCAGTTGAGTTTGGTCAACCAACACAAATTTTAGGTCATGAAGACGCTACTAAAGGCCGTGGTAAATTCAAAATGTTATTTGGAACTTACGCAGCAGGCGATGCAACTGATTCAGAAAAATCTGTAAAACTAAATATCAAAGATGAAACTGAATTGTTCATAGACAATGGCTACCATGGTGAAATCACTTGGTCAATGAACGTTTTACCATAAGCTGTAAAACGCTACTTGATTTAATCAAAATATAAACAAACTGATGAAATTAGTCTGCCGATCTTGAGGAGCGGCGGACTGTTTCTTAGTGAAAGAGTAGGAAGGTTAAAAATGAAAAAATTTAAATTAATTTACTTTATTTTATACATAGCTTGTTTCGGAATGACCGCAATAAATACATACGCAGCTGAAGCTGAGGATGTGGGGAATTTCAATTTTAAAATGATTCGTCCAGAGAATCAGATAGGAGATGCTGGTTATTTCAATTTGAAGATGAATCCTGGTCAAAAGCAGACTGTTCAAATTGAAATGACCAATATCACAGACAAAGAAGTCACTGTAGAAATTAAGTTAAATGGAGCTAAAACGAATTCAAACGGTGTACTTGAGTTCGGTCCAACAACGCTTAAAGATGATCCCTCTTTAAAAAATAAATTTCAAGATATTGTCAAAGGTCCAAAAACAATTAAAATTCCGGCAAAACAAAAAATTCCATTGGATTTAGATATTTCAATGCCTGCAGATTCCTATGATGGAATCATTGCTGGTGGGATTCAAATGCAAGTAAAAAAATCAGATGAACAATTAGAAAAAGAGAAAAAAGAAAAACAAATCGTTAACCGTTATGCTTATGTTTTAGGCATGGTATTAACTGAAACAGATAAAGAAGTGAAGCCTGATGTCAAATTCGAAAAATTTTATCCAGAATTGGCCAATTATCGTAACGCTATATTCGTAAATTTTTCGAATATCCAAGCTGCATTTTTGAATGATATGACGATTGATATGCAAGTGATGAAAAAAGGTTCATCCGAAGTTCTTTATGATACTAAGAAGACAAATATGAGAATGTCTCCTAATTCAATGATCGATTTTCCAGTTGAAATGAATGGTGAACGTATGGAAGCCGGCGAATACACAGGGCATGTCCTTGTGACTAGTGGTGATCAAAAATGGGAATGGTCAAATGATTTTAAGATTACAAAAGAAGAAGCAGACAAATACAATGCACAAGATGTCACTTTAGTACAAGAGCAGGGGATTGATTGGAAACTAATTGCGCTGATCATAGGTGGAGTTATTCTTGTTATAGGGGTTATCTTTGTCATCGTTCGTGTCATCTCTCAAAAAAAAGCTGCTTCTAAAAAAAGAAAAAAGAAAAATAAAAAGAAATGACAGTAAAAATTCTATATTTGTTAGTTAGAGGAGGACAAGTAGAGTGAGTATATTAGATTGGCTATTTATCTTAATGTTATCAACTTCTGTTCTTTTCCTCTTTTTTGGATTGATTTGTCTTATCTTATCGATAAGCAAGCAAAAAAAATATAATTCGCTGAAGAGTAAGAAAATTAGAAATAAACAGAAAAAGAAAAAAATCAAACGAATGCTTTCGAGAATCAAGAAACAACAAAGGAAAAATACACAAACAAGTCTACTGTTATTTGTTCTAGCTACTGCAACACTGAGTGGAGGAATCTATGCTCGCCATTATCAACAAACACATCTAGAAACAGAAGATGCCAATGCTATTGTACAAAGTTATTTTTTAGTTGAAGAAATTGAAAAGGACTTACAAGGCCTTTCTGAGGGCAGTGATGCTGGGAGAGTGAATGAGAAGCTAGCTGATATGACCTCTTTAATGATTACTTATGGAAATAAAAACGCTTTTGGTGGGTTGAGCACAGACGGTCAAAAGAAGTTGAATCGTTACTATGCGCTAGTGCGTGAGTTCGGTGTGAATCTAAGTAACCGTACACTTGAAAATTTAAATGATTCTACATATGTCTCTAACTATCTAGAAGATATCAAGAAAATTAAAAAAAGCCAAAAACAAATTTTTGAAGTCTTTAAAGTGAATGAATCTGCATTAAAACAAAAGAAATAGTTTTAAAGAAAGTATCAGGAACAGACAATGACAAAATCAAAAAGAAGGAAACCATCATCAAACGAAAGAATACGGACCACCTCGAAAAAAACTAGAAATCACCATAAAAGAAAAGCAACTGCTGTTAGAAAAAAAACAACTAGATATGGAAGAAAGCGAAAGAGAAAAAACTATAAAAAGATTATGTTAGAACTGACGATCACTCTCATTATTTCTAGCATTCTGTTTTTACTGTTGAGTTTTTTTACATTTTCACTACCAAAAATGGAAGGCTATTCTATGATGACCACTTTGGAAGATAGAGATAGGTTATTTGTAAATAAATTAGGTGCAGTGAAACGTTTTAGTTTAGTTTATTACAAAGACCCAGTAAGTGGAGCCAAATCTATCCGACGGATTATAGGATTGCCTTTTGAATCGCTTTATTATAAAAACGATCAGTTATTTATCAATGACACAGAGACTGTCGAGCGTTTTATAGAAAAACAGTTAACCACATCAAAAAACAGCAATAGTACTTTCACCAAAGATTTTTCGTTGAATGAAGTATTAGGAAACTTGCAAGTTCCAAAAGGAAAATATTTTGTTTTGGGAGATAATCGCTCCTACGCGACAGATAGTCGAACTTTTGGTTATATAGACGAAAAAGACATCATTGGAGTCATTGAGTTGAGAATTTTCCCATTACATCGGATGACTCATTTTTAATTAGGGAAGAAAGGAAAAAGATCAATGTATAAAGAGAAAAAGAAAATATTATTGTTCTTTAGAAATAAAACTAAGCTTTTCTCCTTCTTCTTTATGATAGTTTGTCTTTGTTTTTTGATTTTTGTAAAAACACATCAAGTGGATGGACATTCTATGCAGCCCACATTAACAAATGGGGATCGAATTTTAGTACTGAAAGGGAAAAAAATGACATCCCATGATCTAATTACTTTTAACCCCAAAGATGATCCGCGAAAGATATATGTGAAAAGGGTCATTGGAGTTCCTGGCAATGAGATTCGGATTGATGAGAAACGCTTGACTATTGTGACTACTAGTAATCAAGATGAAAAAAAGAAACCGCTATTCGACGGCGACTTAGCAAGTGGAATCACTGAAGTATCGGTAACAAAAGAGGTTTCTCGGCTACTAGAACATATGACAACAATACCCGAAGACAAATATTTTGTTTTAGGAGATAATCGCAATGATTCTAGGGATAGTCGGCAATTAGGATTGATCGATCGGTCGCAAATAGAAGGAATCGTGGTCTATCGTTATTATCCCATATCTAAAATGGGATTTTTAAATGAATAAATTGTAGAGATAAGTGAGGTAACTATGGAAAAACTCAAAAAATTTATGAGAGTAAATTGTTGGTCAATGTTAGCAAGTGTTATTGTTCCTATACTAGTTTTAGCGTGGGTTTACTTTCAGCAAGGCATTTATTTAGGAAGTGAAACGACACTCTTAGCTAGTGATGCTTTTGCGCAATTTTCCAACTTTTATGCTAGTTTTAATAACATGTTACATGGAAAACAGGATATGTTTTATACTTGGTACGGTTCTTTAGGATTAAATTACTGGGCTTTGATGAGTTATTACTTAAATGGAGTGTTTACTCCGATTGTCTTTTTCTTTGACAATTTACATATACCAGATGCCATGTATGTTATTACGTTACTAAAATTTGGCTGTATGGGACTTAGTTTTTTTATTTTTGCTCACTATACCTTTAAAGTACCTCAATGGATAAAAGTGGGTTTGAGTGTTAGCTATGCGTTAATGAGTTATGGTATTGCTTATTCACCAATGATTATGTGGTTAGATGCCTTGATTTATTTACCATTAATCGTTTTAGGTATTCACCGTTTAATGGATAAAAAAAAGCCTACATTGTTGTTTATCAGCTATCTTTTCTTATTTTTATCAAACTTTTATATGGCATTTATGGTAGGAATCTTTACATTTTTATACTTTTTTGCAAGAAGTTTTACAAAATGGGGACAGTATAAAAAATCGATTTCCATGTATTTAATCACCTCTATTCTTGCTGGATGTACGTCGATGATCACGATTTTACCCACCATTTTCGATTTAAGTAATAATGGAGAAGGTTTAACAGAGATCAATCGGTGGATAACACCAGATGTAGGTACATGGGATATGGTCGTGAAGAGTACGAGCGCTGTGTATGATACTTCTAAATATGAGGCTGCGCCATTCTTTTATGTGGGTATTTTACCGTTGCTATTTTGTCTTTTTTATTTTGTAACGAAACGAGTGCTACTACAGGAAAAAATTATTTATGGAAGTTTAGGCATTTTTTTGGTAGCAAGCATCTATATTCAGCCATTAAACTTATTCTGGCACGGATTACATTCGCCAAATATGTTTCTTTTTCGATTTAGTTTTTTATTCTCCTTTTTTATTTTGCTCTTTGCTGGCTACGGTATTGAGAAGATGGAAAAACAAGAGCTGAATCGACTTGTGAATATAGGAATCGTTCTGCTGGTCATCTTTACTAGTGCATACATTTTTTCCAATAAAAAAAGATATGACTATATCACAAGAGAGTCACTGATTTTATCATTATTCTTTTTAGCAGTGTATGTTGGTCTTTGTGTTGTGTACTATACAAAAATCAACTATCGGAAATTTCTTCCTGCAGTAGTATTGATTGTAGTAGGAATCGAATTAGTATTTAATGCACAAGCTATGATTGCTGGAGTTAGAAAAGACTGGAATTATCCTAAAAGAGAACTATATACAGAATATTATCAAGATATTAAGACGTTGACTGATGAGACGCATTCATTGACACCTGGTTTTTATCGAATGGCGAATGTTGATCCTATTTCTCATAATGAGAGTTTTAATTATGGATATAGCGGTGTTTCGATGTTTTCATCAATTAGAAACCGCCATTCATCTAGTTATATGAATCAACTAGGATTTCGTTCAACAGGGACAAATCTGAATATCGATTATAAGAATAATACAATTTTGATGGACGCATTGTTAGGAATCAAATATAACATTGGTAGAGAATCACCTATGAAATATGGGTTTAATAACATTAAAAATAGCGGCAGTTATGATTTGTATGAAAATCAATATGTTTTACCTTTAGGAATCTTGACGGACAAAGGTATTTATAAAAAAGAAGCTTTTCAAAATCAAGAGAGTTTAATTAAGCATTTGGCTGAAAGTAAACAACCACTTTTTTATTTTAAAGAGCCAAAAGAAGTCAACAAGGAAAACTTGATTGTGCAACAAGAGGGAGATATTTTATATCTTTCAGAAGAAAAACCATCTGCAGACAAAATCATGACCTGGTCGGTCGATGTACCAGCACATTCTCAAGCCTATCTGAATCTACTTGTGGAAAATAGTGGAGCTATGCGTGATGCGGTAGCGGAAGTAACAGTTAATGGTATTAGCAGGGCATCTGATATGCCTAGAACAGGGCAATATTATAATTTGGGCTATTATGAAAAAGCCACAACGATAACCGTAAAAGTTGCTTTTCGAGGTGTTTCTGTTGTGAAAATGCTGCGGCCGGATACGTTAATATTGAACACTGAAAACTTTAAGTCCATGATTCAATCTGCTCAAAGTAAAGGAGTAGAGTTTGAAGGGAAAGGAAGAAAACTAAAAACAAGCATCAATTCGACAAAAGAAAATGTACTCTTTACAACAATTCCTTATGATTCAGGCTGGAAAGCTTATCTGGATGGAAAAGAAGTACCAATAAAAGCTGTAGAAGAAGCTTTTTTAGCTGTCACGGTGCCAGCTGGTGAGCATGAGTTATCACTAGTATTTCTTCCGCAAGGATTCACTATAGGAGCTAGTTTATTTGTTATTTGTCCGATCTTATTTTTATTGTTTGTTTGGATCCGATCTCGAAAAAAATGAAGTAAAAGGAAGGTTTTAGTTGATTGTTTTCACTTCAACTGAAATAGAAAGGATTAACGAATGAAACGTACGTATAGAAAAATCTTTATGATCTGTTTTTTTATGATTTTGTTGACAGGTTGCTCAAAGAACTTGTCTAAAGAAGCGACGACATTTTCTGGTCAAGGAGTAACCTATGAAATTAATTTGCCTTCCTCATGGAAAACAGATGAGGCGGGGAAAGAAGCATATAATCGGCAAGCAGTATATGGGGGAGAAGACACTAAAAGTAATTCCCATGTATTTATTTTGACGTATTTAAAATCAGAAGTAAACCGTCAGGATTTTGCCAAAAAGACTAGGGTTGAATTGCAAAAGCGATACAATTACAAAGAATTGTCTGGTGTATATATGCAAGAGTATCAAATTAATAAACAGCCAGCGGTAAAGTACACTCTAAATACTAAATTTAAGGACAAAGATGTTTGGGCACATTTTTATTATGTCGAAACTAGCCATGGTTTTGTAGAAATGATTTTTTATTCTGCAAATGATGGCGATTATAAAGAAAGATCTAAAATAATCGATGCTAGTGTGGAAACTTTAGTTGAAAAAGATGCTAAGGCAGGGGATTCATTGACTACTGAACAAACTGAAGACTCCGAAGGTGGAGATGAAATAAAAATTGAAAATGAAAACATGTCTATTTTGATTGATGGAGTAATGAAATTGCCAGATGGAGATAAAAATTCTCTTTTAGTGATTCGCTATCGATTCACCAATAAAAAAGAAGAAGCCATGATTCCTGAGGAAAACCAAAAACTGATCACTGCTACGCAAGCTGAACAAGTATTGACTAAAGGAAATCTTTCAAAAGAAAATCCTGAATTAGATGTCAAGGAGCTGATTAAAAAAGGCGCGGAACCTGTTGAGAAAGACCAGATGGTAGAGGCGGCATTTGTTTATGAATTAGCAAATGATGATAAGCGAGTTGTATTGAACTTTTCAAAAGAAGAATTTAAAGATCATCCAGCACAACCCATTGATTTACCAGAATAATGACTGTTAGAGAGGATAAGTTATGAAAAAAAAAATAAAAATGGTGCTGTTTGTCCTTCTGATTCTTATGTTAAGTGGATGTACAGCATCCAACGGTCATGACATTTTGAATGCAAAAGACAAACCTTTAACATGGCAAGGAGAAAAAGAAAAACCATTTGGGAAATTTGAGTATAGAAAGTTAGATGAAAAAGAAGTGAAAAAATTACTGAAAGAAAAATTTTCAGTAGAACTACCAAGCTACTATAAGGATATTCAAATTGTCTTTGATAAGCATTTTGTGACAGCGAATACTTATTTAGCGCCAACCGAGTATTCAATAACAACAGATGGAGAAAGTCTTTATTTTAGAGGAATCAATAAGTATTATCAGCAAGATGAATTGAAAATATTTACTTATATCGATTTTGACTACCAGTTTGACCAGAAAAAAAAGCTAGTTACATTAAAAAATCAAACATTGACGATTTCAAATCCATCTAAAGAAAGACAATTACCTAAAAATGATCTAGATGAAACAATCAAGGATGTTAGTAGTTTAATAAATATAAGTCTTGGAAAAAATTTGGATGACCTTCATGCGTTGATGAAGAAAGATAAAGGGAAGCTAAAAGGTTCTGTTTTACAAGTTTATGAAAACATTGAAGCGGCTAAAGACGCTAATGAATTACAAAAATCGATAGCTGTAGAACTTGATAATGAGGAACATATCAATCAATTATATTTCTATATCACGGATGTAATTGATGAAAACATATAGAAGAAATATAAAAAAAGAGTAGGGGGGATAAATTGAAATCTATTAAACAAAAGAAAACTCTTTTTCTCCTATTACTATATAGCCTGTTCTTAGCCTTGAGTATCAGCAGTATTTATCTATCAATGATTCATCAACAACAACTATTTTTAGGGGATGACATTCAGTTTCATCTAGGGCGTATTGAAGGATTAAAGATGTCGATAGTAAGTGGAGACTACTTTCCTAAAATCAATTACTTTTTCTTGAATGGTATGGGGTATGCCTCGAATATTTTTTATCCAGATTTACTTTTATACCCAGCTGCATTACTAAGACTAACAGGATTAACGATCTCTCAATCATATGTCGTCTATCTAATCGGAATCAATTTTCTAACGTTTGTTATAAGTTACCATTCTTTTCATTTGTGGAGTAGAAATAGACAAAAAAGTATATTATTTGCATTGCTTTATAGTTTAGCTTCTTATCGTATAAGTGATGTGATTTTTAGGGCAGCTTTGGGAGAAGTTTTAGCGTTAATGATTCTTCCAATCGCATTTATTGGACTGTTGAAAATTGTTAATGAAGACTACAAGCAGTTTTACTTTTTGATGATCGGAATGACATTGATGTTTGCTAGCCACTTGATTACAGCTTTTATCTTTTGTTTGTTTATCATCGTATTTTTGCTTTTAAACTGGAAAAAATTAATACAGGAGAAACAAAGAATATTGTATTTGGTCATTACCGCATTTAGTACACTTTGCTTAGTTGCTATGTATTTCTTTTCCATGCTGGAGCAACTGCAATTTCAAAAATTAATGGTGCAAACAGATCCGATGTTTTATTTAGAAAAAACAGCTCGTTCGTTACCCTATTACTTAAAAAATGCATGGCAGAATATCGGGTTTAATAATTTAGGAATCTTTAATTTTATTATGATGGCTGTCTTTTTGTTCAAGGGAAAAAAACTTTCATTAACAGGGAAACAATTATTGTTTATTAGTTATCTATTTTTATTTTTATCTACCAGTTATTTTCCTTACCGCTTGTTTAATCAGACGCTACTAAATAGTATTCAATTTCCTTGGCGTTTCTTTACGATCGTAACATTGTGCATGAGCTGGCTTATTAGCGAAGAATTAGAGCAGTTGCTTCCGCAAAAAAAGATAATTCAACGATCGTACTTACCTGTAATTGGGTTACTACTTTTTACTTCATGCCTCTTTTATCAGGTGGGATTAAAAACAACAATGTTTGAAAAAGGTCGGCATGTTCCTTATTCGTTTTTTGCAAAAGTAAATCCGGAGATAGTGGGATATGGGCGTGAATATTTGCCTAGTGGTTTTAAATATATGATGAATCCTCACGAGTTAATCATTGAACCATCTTCATCTAAGGTTAATAATCTAAAGCGAAATTATGATGCCATGACACTGGATTTTCAAGAAACGAAAAAAACAAGGTTGCTCTTTCCGATTGTTTATTATAAAGGATATCAAGTAGAAGTCGAAGGTCAAGCTACGGTTAGCCAAATAAAGAAAAGCGAGATTCCGTATGGTTTTTGCGAAGTAGAGGTGAATGGGACTGGACGCTTAACTTTTAAATATGAAGGAACTACAATTCAAAGAGTATCTTCTGTCGTAACGCTTGTATCCGCGTTATGCCTATCCGTCTACATTATAAAACTAAATAGTCATAGTTTGAATAAACAAAATGGCGAAAAGAATAAGGGCAGTACAACGTGAAGATCAAATTGCTTAGATGAATCTCAGACCATAGATGGATGTATCTCTCAAGAAAAAAAAGTACAATGAAATAGTAGAAAAAAGACAAAGAGAGATACCACTAAATAAAGTCAAAAGAGATTGGGGAAATGAGTTATGAAGCGTTTGTATAAAACAGTAGTATTTGAGATGAGTGTATATTATGGGGTGCTAGCAATCGTTATGCCGTTGATTTATGCTGTTACTAATCACATATCATTCATTTCTGTATTCAGCTTAGAATGGCTTGCTGTCACGTTATTTATGTACCCAATCGTGTTAATCTTATCAATGATCCGCTATAGTTATTACCGAATGAAAAAAATGAGTCACTTTTAACCAAAAAGATCAGAGCATTCAATCAACAAAGAATATTTTGATCTTTTTTGGTATGGAATAGTCGATTCTAAAAACTATTCAGCAGTTTATTAGCTAAGATATCCATGTATTTATAAAGGTTTATAGGATAATTAATCATTGAATATTGAATAAAAAAACATATAAATATAATTTAAAAAGTGTTTGATGGTATTTTTTTCTCTATTCTATGGCGATTCAATTTATTTTTTTGTTCTTTTAATTATTTTTTGATTTTAAGGGTAAAAATAAACTAATAAAATGTAAAAAATATATTGATTTCGAGCATGTTTTTTGATATTATTAAAAAAGAAAAAGGAGGTGAAATAATGAAAAAAATTATTGTTATTTTAGGTTTGATTTCTCTTTTTGGCTTAGGTAATCTTGCGTTATTACCGAGTCAAGCACAAGCAGCTGTAAAAGTTTCTGAGACTATTCCTGCACGTCGTGGACAGTATTTTTCTGCGAATGATGTGAATAATAGTAGAGCGGTTAATTCTGAATTAGTAGTATTAAAATTAACTAAAAAGAATGCTAATTTTGATTTAGTTGTTGGTGAATTTGACTTTTTTGGTGGTGCAGGTTTTAATAACTTCGAAAAAGCTAAATTAGAACCAGTCGTTGTACCTGGAAATGCAGCTTTAACAGGTTTTTACAATGTAAAAAACTATAAAGTTTCAAAAGGAAAATGGTTTATGTTTGCTTATGTAGATAAGAGCGGGACGATTAAGGATTACTTTTTCTTGACTCCTGAAAAATATTAAACTGTTTTAGAGCCGAAAAAAACACGGAGCGATTGTCAGAGAAATCTGATGATTGCTCTTTTTTTTGCTAAAAAATAGAGGATAAAACCAGAACTAGCCGATTTTATCCTCTATTTGTAAGCCTATATTACAAGGTTAATTGTTCCATATTAAACGCATCTGTCATAGCTTGTGTAGCTTTTTTCATCGGTGTTACGGACTCTAATTCACCTTGAACGGCAATACGTGTTGTAGCGTACATATCACCACACGTAATTAAAGTAATCATCTTTTTACCTGGAACATCATCGATCAACTCTACTCTAGAAGGATCGATTTTTTCTACATAAGTGATTTTATATGTATAAACATTATTTAAATCAGTCGTATAAATTAATTCCCCTGGTTTTGAATACTCCAATGGTGAGAATAAAGAAATCATATCCTGCACTCGATGACTGGCTAGAGCGTAATTTCCTTTACCCATTTCTTGGTCAGGTTTCATTGTCCCTGCACCAGTTAATAAAACAACATTGTCTAGTCCTCTAAAAATCGGTAAGTTGATTTTTACATCAGGCAATGCGACTGCACCAACAACTGGCAGGTTCTTATTAGCTAGCTGGGCTTTTAGAACTGCTTCTGTACTGAGAGATTCAACTGCTTCAAAGTCAAAAGAAGTGTCCGTTTGATTATTTTTTGCAACGATTTCAGGTGTCAATTTCTCCACGGCATATTCTTTTCCGTTTTGTTGAATCAACCAATTTCTGATTTGTGTATTAAAAACTAAAGCTAAACCAACAATCAATAATAAGAATAGGAAGATATTGATCAGCCAATTTCTTTTTCTTGATTTTTTCTTTTTAGGGCGTTCTTTTCTTGAGGCCATAAGCTTCCTCCTTTTTTTATTTAAGTGTATCATAAAACAATTTGAAACCCTAGTTTAAAATCTTTATTTTTTTATAATAAGCAACTTCCATAAAACAACTTTTAATAATAAAATTTAAACTCAGTGAAAGATGAGCTTTTACAAATTTAAGAATTTTAAGAAAATGAATAAATAGAGATTGCAATAATCGCAATCTCTATTTATGTTTAGTCATTATCTTCAACTTTAACGTTAGACATAATAGTTGAATCAGTTTTATTTACTACTCTAATGATATATTTTTCGCCAGCATTAAGTCTATGGGAGTATAAAATTTGTTTTGTGCCAGCTTGTTTTTCCAATTGATTGATATCTCCGTTTTCTCTAACAAGTTCTACTGTAAGGTTTTCTCCAGTTTTTTTGTCCACATAAACACGTACTATAGCTTCAATACTTTCTTTATGTATTACCCCTTTAATCTCTTTTTCTTCATGGGGAAGATATTTAGCTCCTTGATATTTAGGAACCAAAAAGAAGACAAGTGAGAAAAGTAAAATGACTATAACAACACTACCTGTTTTTATTGTATTTTTTGAAATCATTTATACCCTCCTGAACCATATCCCCATCAGCGGAGTTATCACCATAGCCAGTATCTTTCCAAATTTTTATAGCTTTGACCGGCCCAACATTAATAAGAAGTGCGGTATATGCTATTAACTTATTGGGTTTTCCTTTGTTAGCATCACTTAGGATTTGAGCACCACCAGCTCCCATTTTGAGGGTTTCATCACCTAGAAGAAGACTTCCTTGACCGTAATATCCAAATAGATAATTACCTAAATAATCAGCAGAGTGATTAACGTCTATTCCGTCTTCTTTAATAATGAAATCTGGTGACCATTCTCTTGACCAGAGAGAATAATTTTTATCGCTAAATCCACGATTTTTTAAATCTAATGGTTTAGCTGTATTTACCATATCAACAAACTGCAAATACTTTAATGTGTTTCTTCCAGATACATCTATTGCATCATCACCAAGTCGTCTAGCAACCGCTTTTATATCCACATCGAGACCTTGTAAAAATTTTCCTAATCTGTTTTCAGCATCTTCCAACTCTTTATCAGTTGAGTTAGGATTAAGCCTAACTTTATCATATTCATCAAAAGCAGGTTTTGCCAAAGAATAAAGGTAATTTTCATATACACGAGCGATTTTCTCGGCTTTTTCGGTAGGAGACAAACTTTTATCATCTTTAATCTCCTGAACGAGTTTTGCATAGTCTAATGGCAAAACAAAGTTATCTTTCCATTCCTTATTAATACTCTTTGCCCAGTCAAGTTTTAGCTTAGAGGTGCTATACATGCCGTTAGAACCATCAAAGCAGTTCGTACTAGAGAGTGCAGATAGACCTTGGCTGACATTATCTAGTAACGAATCAGCCGTAGTATATAAATCAGAACAAGAACTCTCTAAATCATGTAAAGATTGTATTTCTTCTCTAAGTTGATGAATTTGAATAGTAATTGAATTAGAACCATCATCGGCATTAACGTTTCTTGTACCAAATGACGGACTATTAGTCATTAAGCTATTTCTGTATAAAATTGATCGTCTTTGTTGCTCTAAACGTTCAATAATTCGGTTTAATGCATCTTCATCAATTTCTTCATTTTCAATTTTTTCAGCTATACGACTAGCAAACGTTAGATTATCATTTGTAATTTCATCATTTGCCCGAACTTGACCTCGCAAAAGTGGAATGTGGGCAGTTTCAGCGTAGCTTTTGGCAGCCGACCACGCATCACCAGTTAACTCTGGCGCTCCAATAAAGCTTTGCATACCTTGCATGATTTGATTTAAGCCGTCATTCTTAGTAAATAAAGAGTTATTTATCTGATCTAAATAACTAGTTATTTCACTTACTCTAATTTTTAACCCCAATAATAGAACCTCCTTTTAGCGACTCTCTTGTTTTAGTTTCAACTGTTTATTTAGTAAATCTTCTTCTTTATTAACTAATGCTTTTTGTTCTTGCTGTAAATTTGAATGGACACCATCTAAAGTTCTCATGGTTTGCTTGTATTCATGTTCGTTGTCTTCATGAGCCATATGTAAAAAACGATTTGCTTTGTTGCCTTTCCAGTAATAGGCGAGTTCGTCCAAGATATCAGTATTTTCTTTATAGATTTGATGGGTAATATCGTCAGCTTCTGTAAGTTTTTCAGCTTGTTTTTTATTTTCATCTAAATCGTCAGTTAGTATTTGCAGTTCTCGATTAATCGCAATAATCTCGTCTAAATTATCTTTCTTTTCTTCTGCCATTTTTTAACCCCCATTCGCAATTTGTGCATCTTTTTCAGCGAATGTAGTTGCAATTAAAGTGAAATTCGCTAAGTCGTTAGATAACGCACTACCGTATTGGCTAATACTTGTTAAAGATTTACCATTTACACTTTTTACTTTATCGGATGCCGAAAGATTAGAAAAGCTAATTGATGAAGAGTTAACACTGGTTTCAAGCGCTGAATCTTTTGCGCTTGAGATAGGGGTAATATAATTAGATGCTACACCTACATCTGAACTAATTGTTCCGTTTGACATTTGCTTCACCTCTGCTTATTTATTCTATATTAAGTTTACCATTATTTACATTTTGCTACAATCTGAACTTTTTCATTTTTACCTATACAGAAAGGGCCTATTAAAAGCCCTTTCTACATAGTCTTTATTTTAGAATTAGTCAATTCCATAAGTTATATCGATTGGGACACTAGCACGTCCCTTAGCAATCATCCGTTTGTCAATTACCGCATAACATTCCACATAATGATTCCCAGTAAAGTCTGTGGGTTCTTGATGAGTTTTAGCGCCTCTTCTGATTTGTCCACGCTCACAATTTTTTCTTATAGCTTCTGATCCAACATTCCTAACTTTCCAATACCACTCTATGTTGGGTAATAAGTAATCAGGGATGTCTGTACTTTCAATGTAGAAATTTAATTTTTTTCTGGCTTTCAATTTGAATTTATTTTTTATAAAAAATGACATTCTTTTTGGCCTAAACCCATCTTGCTCAACTGTATAATCAAGTTTTAGGTTATACCGAACATCTACAATAAATTTATTTTCAGGTAATTCTTCGTTTGGAGCTAATTGAGCAGATAGAGAAGCTTTATTTTCTTCAACTGTTTTAGCAAATTCTTTTCCTAGTAACTCACGCAATTTTGTAATTGCGTCTTCAGAATCCTCAGAAACATCTTTCAGCTTATTGTAAGCTTTTTTTGCTTTCTTTATAAACTTGCCTTTATCGTTATTTGTTATCTGTTGATTGCTTCCTAGTGCATACCAATAAGCGCAATCTGCATTTTGTTCAGATAAAAATTTAAAAAAATAAACAAGTGAATCATAATAATTGGAATATTTCAGATTTTTTCTATCATCATCTTCATCAAAAAAGTTTTTCGCCATAGTATCAATGAGTAACCCCTTAAACTTAAAACCAATTTCATTTTTCCATTTCCTCATCAATCTACAAAAATTTATATAATGATTTTCAGTTGTTTTAGCCATCCATTCGGCTTCCTCAATCTCTTCTAGAGGTTTTGTTATTTTCCAAGAGCCTCCATTATTAGAATCAGGGTACTTGAAATTATCGTCACTTTGTCTAAAGGCAGGCACTAATTCGACGTCCCCATCACTAAATGAAACAACAACGACCTGTCCATCACCTTTAACTTTGGTGCTAGGGTACCTTAACTGTATTTCTTTTTTTACTTCTTGAAGAAGCGCAGACTGTCCATTGCCAGAATGGTTATCAAATTGTTTAAATTTTTCTGAGGGTAACTCAAAAATACAATCATAATCACTCACATTGTGAATAGCAGTTCCACGCCCAACACTTCCGACTATGAGTATATTGTCTTCATTGCTCGAACTATCATAATACTTTTTATTAAGTTTTTTTGTAATTTCTTTTATCCGATCAGTCCATCTTTCAATCTCATCATTATCTACGGTGATTTCTTTGCAAAAAGCTTCAAAATGGTTACTTAGTGTCATCAACACTATCCTCAACTTTCAACTCTAATAGTTCAGGTGCTATAAACTTGATATAATCACTTGAATAGTCATTGTCTTTTCTTTCGTTTATCATTTTACATGCTTTATTTACGGTTCTATTTGGAACATTTAATAATCCGTCATTATATTGTTTTCTGAGTTTCTTTAATTCTGCTAGTTGCTTCTCAATTTTATCCATATTTTTTGTATTAAAGGTGGTATCATGAAGTAACGATTCTGCTTCAATCCTTAGCTCCCAGAAATTGTTAGCATCTGTTTTTTCTTTTAAGGACAGTTTGTCAAAATCGACGGCTTTATCCAGACCATTCATGGCAAAGGTTGCAAAAGAAAGAAGAGCAGTAATAAGTTTTAAGATAAAAGCTTCTTGATTGAACAAAATTCCGACTAGCCCAGACGACGTCAAGCCAGCAACAACTACTCTGACTACTTTAAAAGCAAATGAATAATGTGAGTATTCATCCGATCGAACGATATGAATTTTATGAGTCCATCCAACGTTGACAATAAAATTTTTTAACTCTTCATGCAACTTTTCTTGTTTTTTTGACATTTTCCGACCCCCGTAATGTGTATTTAATTATTAACATTATATCAAATAATTCATTGTTTCACTAATCAGTTGATAGTTATGAACTATTATCATTATGATGTTTTAATCATGCTCATTTTTTTATTTTGTATTTCCATATACCATATAGTAGTAACATAAACTAATTATATGGAGGTTTTTCAAATGGAAAAACAGCAAGAAAATAAGCAAATCAACTTAGAGAAAATGGAAAGAGTAAAGATTGGCTATGCGAGAGTTTCTAGTCAAGAAGACAAACAACGGCTTGGTATGGAGGTTCAGAAGGCTGCGTTAAGTGACTGTGATGTTCTATTTACAGAAAAAGAAAGTGGTGGGAAAGATAATCGGATAGAGCTCGCTAATGCCATTACATTAGCTAAGGAACTAGCAAGTAAAAAAGTAGATGTTTCAATATGCGTTTACCGACTAGACCGATTAACTAGAAGAATGTTTACTCTAATCTCTTTAATAGAAGAATTTAACGAACATAATATTCGACTTATCAGCTTGCAAGAAAACTTAGAAACAAATACTCTTGTAGGTAAAATGCTTTGTATCTCACTTGGTTTCGTGGCCGAAATGGAGCTAGATAATATTAGGTCAAGAACTAGAGATGGACTGCAACGAGCCAAACTAGAAGGAAAGAAATTAGGTAATAAAGGGTTACCGAAAAAGACAGAGGAAAAAATCATTGATCTATATATTCTTAACTCTATACCGATTAGGGATATTGCGAAAAGATGCAACGTAGCTGAATCTACGATATACAATGTAGCCCGTCGCAATAACCTTTCAAGAAGAAAATAGACAAAAATACCTTTAAATGTCTAACAAAATATGTTAAGCTTTACTCAACCAATTCTCTACCTAACCAACGTTTCGTAGAGGTCTAAAATACATATTTCATTAAATTTCAAACGCTGATTCTATAAGGTTACTACCTTTTAGGATTGGCGTTTTTGCGCTTTCTTTTAGCTATCTATTTATCCTTGGTTCGGTGGAGCTATTGGAAACAAAAAAGGAGGATCTTATCTTTGAAAAAGTTAAGAAAAATTGTTGCTGCATTAGGGGTTGTTACATGTATAACACTACTGGTAGCTTGCTCTGCTAACAAGCAGACTGCCAATAGTAGTTACGAGGATTCGACCACGCCTACGCAAAATTCAACAAAAGAAATAGAGGAAAAAACTATTGAAAGTAGCGTAGAGGAAGCTAAATATGATTATTCTGGAAAGATTATTACTTTTAAGCCTATTTCTAGGACACCAAAAAATGGTTCGGATTCAATATTAGAGTACAAATTTCTTTTGGAAGAAATAAACGCAAATTCTGGCGTATCTACGACGATTAAAGAGTTTGTAACTTATGAAAACCTGAACCAAAGCTTAAATCCAAAGGGAGGAACCATCAGACCATATTTTGATGAAAACACTATAAGTAATTGAACATATTTTGATGCTGATTTTGACAGATTGGTTTATACAGAGTCATTTGCGGATGGTTCTGTTCACGTTGGCTGGTATGATATCGATGGAAATAAAACAGACATAACAAACCAAATCAGCAATCAGGGCGGATTTTCTGATTCTGTACCTAAACACTATAACCCACGATTCGTAGGTGAAAACTTTTATTTTCTTGATGGACTCGACACTGATAGCAAAGTGATGTACGTGCCTGTGAACAATGTTTCTCTAGAAACCTTAGCCGAATTTGTAGCCCCTGAAATAGAATTTAAAGAAAAGACCTATAGTGTTTACCCATCAATTAATGGTGGTTATACCAACTACGAAGTTTCCATTAATTCTCTAACAAATACAATAACCATTAAAGTACAATCAGAAAAGCTACTAAGCGGAGCTGAGGCAACTGGTGATTTTGTTTCTTGGCTTGATGAAACTCATTATTTAACTATTGGAGCCGAATCAAAAAATAGCGAAACCCAAGAAACAACAAGTCTATTACCAGATAACTCAAGGAGGAACGAGAGTTTAATAGCTTCCTCTGATGGTAAGGAAATCCTATTTAACTCTCGACTTGGTACAGATAAACCCGAAGCTTATATTGCTTCCATAAATGGTGGAGAGCCTCGTAGACTTGGTAGCTATCAAGACTCAAAATATGGAGATATTACTGAAAAAAGACACTTCATTCAATGGACTGTCGAATAACTTTAGTAGACTATGAAATAACAGGAGGAGATATTTTTGAAGAAAATGCAAAAAAGGCTGTTAGTAACAGTCTTGTTATTAGTTGGTGTTGTTTTGACTGTAGGGTGTACGAAATCATTTAGCATTGTTGGTATGTGGAAAAATTCAAACGGCACAGTTGTTTCATTCGATGATGGTTCAGTCAGTGCTTCGTTATTCGGTTTCAATGGTGGACCAGATGGTAGTTATTCTCTTTCAGAAAAAGCGGATAGTGATGGGAAATATACTTTGCATGGTTCACATATTACAGGTGGCGAAGTTGACTATCTGGTTGAAGTGAAAAATAATAATGAAATTCTATTAACTTCGACTTCAGAATCAAGTGCTACTTTTGCACCGAAAGTATTGTCGTTAAGAAGACAATAATACGAATCATCTATCAATCAAAAGGAGGTACCCTTTATATGATCTTTAACGGCAATGACATGAAGAAGCATAAAAAGAAATCGATCATAATATTCATCACTTTAATAGTTGTACTCATTGGATCTTTTGGAGTATACAAATATAAACAGGTCTATGAATCTAAACATATATATGATGGGAAGATAGTTGTGTCTATGAGATTGGGGTCATCTGAACAGGAAATGATTTCAATGTTTAATGAGCTATTCGAAACAGAGACTTTAGACGAAATCACTTATTCTAGTGCAGATGCCCAATTTGAAATGTATTACAAGACTACCCCAGAGCCAGGAACTAATCCGTTTTACAGCATCTTTATATGTCTTCCAAAATCTAGTTTGAACTATGACAAGGTATATGCGAAACTGAAAAAATTAGAGACTTCCACGAACTTTTGCGATAGGGTTTCAAATGGCGGAAAATCTCGTTAATATTCTAAAATCTTTTGAAGAAGGAAAAAATGTAAAGTAACAATCGTTTTAATTTGTTCTATCAGTGCCAATTTAGGAGCAAGTTTATTAGTTAAAACATTAAAAAATTTGATAAAGAAAATAGTTTAAACCTAATCACCGTTTCGCCTTCTGAATTGAATAATATTTTAGAAAAGAATAAAGTATCTACAGTTTTACTTGGTCCACAAGTGATGTTTTACCGAAAGCAATTGGAACAAAAACTTGAAACAATTCCTGTAGATATTATTAATAGAGCTGATTATGGGCGAATGGATGGAGAAAAAGTATTTGCACAGATTAAACAATTATTAGATTTTTAGATGAAATGAGAATAAGGAGAAAGCTAATGGAAAGATTCGAACGATTAGCAAGTAAAACCAAAACATATTTAGTCATTGCAGTAATATCTTGTATATTGACACTATTTTTGGGATTCAGGAATGCAGGAAGTATAAATTATCGGGGACATACCTATGACGCTGGCAGTGTGTTTAGTCATGAAGAATATTCAATTTCAGGGTTTGGCTCTGGGTTTGACAATCGGAATTATGGCGAAGTTGGAAAAAATTTTTGGGGTGATCCTGAAATGCTGAATAAACAGTTAAAAGATTTACGCCAACCTAATTTTATCTTTGTAGCTGTTTTTGGAGTAAGTACAGTACTATTTATGTATCTACTATGGAAAGACGAAGAAGTCTTTGATCTTTTTGTTAAATAATTTTTAAATCAATTAAAGGAGGTATTTTTCAATGATAATTAAAATACTAATAATCTGTGTTGTTGGTGGAATTGCTATAGCTGTAAACAATGCAAAGAAGAAAAAACTTACTGATTCAGGGGAAATAAAAGAACGCTCTAATCATTTTATGCGTCAGGAACACGTTTTTAATACTAATATTCAAACGTTCGAAGAACTTTATGACGTCTTAGATTTATCACCTGTCCATGCTAGAAATATAAAAATGGTTCTTCTAGAAGGCAAAGGAATTCAATTTAAGTATGAGAAATTTAAAAGTGAGTTTACCGCCTATCTGATTTATGAGGATACGGGAGAGATAACTTTTTTCATTGATGAAACAAGAAATGAAATCAATCCACTTGACCCTAATGTCATATTAACGGCCGTAGAGAAAGCTGTTTTTGAACTAGATGAAAATGCGAGCATCAAGCGTGAACTAATTGATTACAAGCAGAAAACTAGTATTTTTTAAATAGTTAATGGAGGATTTATCATGAAAGAATTTTTAATATTAATCGGTTTAATGCTGTTAGTGTTCTCTCGACCAATACTCGGAGTACTAGTTAATAAGGCAGAACATTTTGTCCAGAAGAAAATGGATAAACGTGCACAGAAAAAGGAAAATGAAGAACATATGAATACTAAGGAGGATAATTGAGTTGGGCATTATAATAATCGTATTAATTTTAGGTAGCGGACTGTATCTTCGGAGAAGAACAGTAAAAAAAGTTCATGGGTTAATGGACATCATCGAAGACCTTTGTCTAGAGTTGAACGTCGCTGTTCGTTCGGGTGATTTTTCTTCATTAGGATTCATAATAGAAAAATCGGAAGAAATCAGAAAAGCTTATCCATTCATAGCCAGATTTGGTGACTTTAAACCCCTTCGTGCAGATTTTTTGAATCATTACAATCAGCTACTCACACAGATTGATTCTGTTCATAGAGAACTGGAAATCCAAAGGCGCGTGGATGAAATCAGCTAACCAAAGCGTTTATCAAACTTGAGGGGAGGTGAAACACCGTGGTACAACACACGTATTACTTAGAAGGTCAATTTGGGTATGACCCAAGTAAACCAAGAAAATGCCCAAAGTGCGCTGGAAAATCGTACAGTTCCAATCAGATTTCTGGCACCGCTAAATGCCCACATTGTGGTCATTTATTTTAACATCAACTACTTGTTTTAAGATTGGGGCAGAAGCGTTTATTTCCGAAAGAGTTGCTTCTGTCTCCACTGTTTATAAGATGCGAACCGTAGAGCTATTGGCCAGCCTCTTTCCTACGATTAATCAAGTAAATAATACATCACCATAAAGACAAAACAGTAAACTAATAACATAGAACTTACTCACAGGCAAAAGAGGTTTTCAGCGTATGAAAACCTCTTTTTTGTTCCATATACACAAATTCAAATATTACACTAGTCTCACTTATATCGTACAAAAACTGCCAAATATAGATAAAAGAAAAACGTCCTTACTTATCGCAAAGACGTTCAAAGGTGCTGTTTAAGATGAATTAATACTTAGTCTTTTGGAGCATGACTAGAACGTAATGGTCAGCATATAACAAGAAATTTTTGCTAGTTTTGGTGAAATATAAGTATTAGGGGCTTTCGAGATTTCTCTCAATCGTTCATTTAGGATTGAAATAACCAAAGACATAAGTTGATGTTTTTCTTCAGTTCTTTTTCATTCAATATTTGCCAACTCATTTTCATTGAAAGAAGTTTTTTTAATCGTATTATACGTTTACTTTCTTTCTAAGGCGTTTTTTAAGTTATTCATGAATGAGACTCTTTATCTCTTTGATTTGATCTAAAGTTAGCCCCGTAGCGATACTCATTTTCTTGATTCCTATACGTTTTTTCAAAAGAAGTCCTATTTCATCGATAGTATGAATCGCCTCTTGTTTTTGTAATTTCGCAATATCATTTGTTCTAACCTCTCCGTTATTCATCTGTATAGGTAATATATTATCGAAATCAACACCTAAAAGACTAAGACATCCGATAGTTCTATTCCGAGAATCATACCATCTACCTCTGTCAGCCGGATGCAATGTTTGAATGACGGCAATAATTAGTTCGTTACTAGCTTCTTCTCCATGTACTCTTTTCATAACAAATCAGTCCTATTATAAAATTAACCCCTTCCGTCGCTGGAATAGGTCATTAATAAATTTCCTACCCAGCGACGGGATTAACTTTATCTATGTTAAGCTACGAAAATTCATCTTTCTGTTTGTGAATTATATCACAGAAAGATATTTTGTCAATATTTATTGGAGATTTGAAGGGAATGAAATTTTCTTATCAGATAATTTTAATATGATTTTACTTAATTCTTCTATGCCAACAGTATGGAGCAGTAGAACGTTATCTATGCTAATTTGAGTGTTTTGACAATATTTTTTCCGTCTTTGAATAAGTGTAGGAATATTTGCATAGTCGTCGGATAACGCTAAACTCATTAGTAATACATCTTGAATTTGCTGGTCATCAATAAGACTGATTAAAAATAGCAACTTATCTTTAATCAAAGAAAAATCATTCAGCTCAGCTGATATAGCCTTTTTTAAGGTTATGGTATTCTGCATTCGAGTTACTTTCAGACCGTTAAATTTTGAAATTGTCGAAAGTTCATCTTGTAACGAATACAATATTTGTTCAGAGTCCATAGTGTTCATACTTCCTTTCTTATTTACTATAGGAAATAAACAAAGTAAGCTTATTCCTGCAACAATCCATTTGTAGCCCATTAAGGACAAAATGATACTTATTACTTCTAAAACTAATTTAACTTTTTTCATTGTTAACCTCCATGAAATTTGCAAAATTTCAGGCGCCTGAGTTTAAATTTTGATATACTATATATTGAATTAATTCATACATTTATATTACTAAATATGGTCTTGGAAAGATAAGACATAAAAACTACAATATAACTTTTACACTTTATTTTATGCTACCTCTACTTTTACTTAGGTGTTTAGCAATCGTTAGTTGTTTATTATGATTAAATAAGTACTAGCACTGCATGAAGTCTACAGAAAAACTATAAAAAGCAATAGGGGGAATGATAACATGGTTGAGGATATTCAGGAGCGAGTAAATTTTAGTGGTGTATGTAAAATCATAAAGATATTACATGATTTTTCTGATGAGAAACTTATCCATACAATACAAGATATGGTCTCTTCCACAGATATTGATATTATTTATGTGAACTCTGGAGAGGCAAATCTAGTAGTACGAGGGATAAGGAAGGTTAGCCCGTCAATAAAGAATCAAATTGATTCAGATAGAGATAAAGCAATTTTACAAGTTAAAAACTATTGTGATGATAAAAATAATAAATTCAAGGTAGAAGCTGTTTCCCAAGAAATAGATGCTTTATTGACGAGCAAGGAAGAACATTTGCCTCGTTTATTTAATAGAGGCACTACAGAAAAACTTATTAGATTCTACAATAAAGAACAATATGCAGAGTTTTTTGCTGAGATTTTGGTTCTTGTCATTGAGGAAGATTTAAACCAAGCTAATAAATATGACAAACGTGTACAAACACTATATAAGCCAAATAATAGCTTGTTATATTCCAAAATTAAAGAAAAGTTTCTTTTAGAGACTAATATTTCTTGTCGCCTCAAGTCTAACCTTACATATATTACTAATGAGTATAAAACTAAATATAGTGAACAAAAAATGGACTTAATTACCTCCTTTTATACACGTATCAATAGTGATTTTGGAATTTTATCTACAGTTATCTACAATGAGGCGGATGTGAGAGACGAAGAGTTAGTATCTTTTTGCCTCAATAATTTAGCATCCGATTCAAATGCGCCACTATTTCTATATGGTGCTGGCGGTAGTGGAAAGACAACTCTATTATTAACTCTTGCGATTGACCTATCTGATAATGAAGACATTGCTGTGTACATCATATCTCTTGATGATAATATAGATATGAATAATATTAGAGAGGATCTAGAACTAATTAGTGCCCAAAATAAACAATCATATATTTTTTTAGATAGTCCTTTTGCTAATCATGACATTGTAAAATTAATTTATAAAAATAGTATTGATAAATTTCAAAATATAAAATTTATTTTTTCTGAAAGAACAAACAGATTGGAATTACTCTTCTCCTCCCTCCAGCTTACCTTATGGGAAGATGAAAGTATTGGTATTCATTTGTCAAATAGTGACAATCCACAGAGAAGTCATGGTTTTGGGATTTTTTTAGAGGGGCACACATTAAACTATCTTTTGAATACTAATTGGAAAAAAAAGATCATCAATAAAATGCTATCATTTCTGAGTGATAAGTTGCAGCTTGATTTACAAGGTTTAACTAAAGAAAACATAGAAAATTATAGTCAATATTCTATTGTTGAGCTATTTTATTCCATCATTTATAAATATAATAAATCATTATCCAAAGAGAATAGTGTCACAATGAAAACATGGTACCCTTTTGACTGGTCTGAATGGGAAAGATTAATGAAAGATGTAAATAGAAAACTTTCCCTATCTTTTGCCTATATTGCAACACTATCTTATTTTAATATTCCAACTCGAGTTCAACTTTTGGCGAATTTTTCCGAAATAACTGTTTCCTTACTCTTGGATGATTTCAAAAAAATAAGACTTGATTCAACAAACGAGCCTGTAAATTGGGACATAAATAAAGGAGAAATCACTCTAAAGCACGATATGGTAGCTGATATGTTTTTTCAATATAAATCTGATAATAGAAATATTCAGTCATATATAGAAGAACTCATTGATGGTAATTTTATGGACGAAGAAACGATTATTGAATTTGAAAAGAATGTATTTAGTCTAAAAAGAATAGTGCGCTCTCCCGATAATATTGATTTTAGAAGGTTGATTAAAAAATTTTCTAGTAATGATTTTTATATGAAACTATTACAAAAGAAAGAAAGAGAATATTCGCTTGATCTTGCTTGGATATATACTCTTGATAAAGAGATTGGTCGGGAGAAAAAAAATAATGAGTGGCGAAAGCTTATAAGAAAATATCCACAAAATATTGATGTTATGGCAGCTTTTCTTATAGAAAATAACTATTTTCCTATAGAGAAAGCTTATAAATATGCTTACATGTTATTTCAGCATTATGAAAGTTATGAAAAAATCTTGGATATTCTTAGAGATGGAGATATAGTACTATCAGATTTATCTGTTGATATAGATGGGCTAGTAACGAAAGAAAATTATCAATTAATAAATAGTACAGCTTTAAGTTTAACTAAGCGTAAACACAATAAAATCGCTAAATACCTCTTTGAAAAAATAGCTGGATTAATTAGTAATGATGCCCAAAGCGTAAATGGTCTAGCAAAAATTCATGAAAATGATAAGGAATATTCAGAAGCTCAAAAATTATATAACAAAGCCTATGAACTTGATAAAAATAACGTTTCAAATATTAATTCATTGATAAATTTCTATCAGAAATATGGAAAAGATTTAGGAAAGTCACGATGGGATGTTCAGGAAAAAATAGAGAACTTATTTAATGAATCTTTAAAAATTGACGAAAGAAATCTAATCACTAGAAGACAACGGTTAAATTTTCTTTTGAAAGAACGGCGAGACTTTGATAGAGCTGAAAAAGAAGGAATTGCAATATTAGAAAACTATCCAAAAGATGGGATAACATTGAATTTATTAGCAATGCTTTATTGTAGACCAGACCGAGAAAACAGTACTTTCGACTTTAAAAAAGCAGAACTTTATTTTGAAAAAGCTAAAAAACATATTTTGTATAGGGATAAATTAGCAAATGTTACCCACTATGTTACTTATGGGAATATGAAGTTTTTAAAAGGAGAGTTGAATGAAGCTAAAGCATTATATGAGAATGCTTTGAAAATACACCCCAACGACAAGAACGCTCATAAAGGAATTGATATAATTAAGTATGAATCCAATATTTTGGATTATTTATCATCTTGTGATGAAATAAAATTTGTTGATAATATTCCAATATGTAGAAGTAATGTTTGGAAATATTGTATTTTTATATTTTGGGAGCTAAAGAAAGATAGCCCTAGGTTTTGGAAAATTCAAAAAATAATTAGAACTTTTAATCAGCAAGGTGTACATTCCCTTTATCTCTACAGGATAAGGCAACAAATTTCACTGCCAAAGTATTATCAGAAATCAACAAATGTAGTTCAACTTTGTTTTAAAAAATTTCCTATTGAAAAGATGGGCATACCGTCAATAGTTGAGCAGAAATAATAAATGTAAAATTTTCCTATTTTATACTTACTTTTCACCACTTTTATCTATAAAGGTGGTGTTTTTTGTATTATGATCTCAAGCAGTTCGCGAATGCTTAAAAATAAAAATCGAAAAGAGGTCATAAAAATGAATAATCAAGAACAAAATGATTTCTCCACTGTATTGTCACCAAGCAACTTTTCAACTGAACATATGCCACTTGCTACGAAACGTCAAATACACAAAGACTCATGCGAGGTGGTGCGTGCCGTAACCCTTAAGAATGTTATAGAAAATGGCATGGCTTTAATAACAAATACAGCAATGAACAATATCGCTAATTTATCCATGCTAGAGCAGCAACTGTCTGACATGGCACCAACTGCTGAACCACGTCTCAAGATGATCGTAGATGAATACACTATTCGAGCAAATCAAAGATTGGGAGGAAACTAATATGCACTTTGATATCGTAACTGCTTTAATGTTCTTCTTTTTAACGGCTGGTGTTATTAGTACTGGAATAATTGTCTATTTGTTTATTTCTGACTTATTCACGAAAAATAAGCCAGTAGATAATGAACCAGAGTATACCGAAGAAGAACAATTCTATGCTTCTTTGCTCCAACAAAAATCTGACTTAGATGCAGATGCTTTTGCCACCCGAAGAGCTATGATAGATGAATTTTTACGTCATAAATAAAAAATGAAATATAGGCGCGACGCTCAAAGTTGCGCCTATATCCTTAAAAAGATAATAAAAATAATTTCTACAACATCGTGTTTTGGATACCCTTAAATGTAATTTTCTCTTTAGTCGCCCTTGTCTAACCGCTACAAAAGTAGCCAAATTTTACCATTTTCAATTTTGCTTTTGTGTGTTGAAATGGAAAAAGTTATTCACTAAAAGAAAGGATTGATATGAATAATGACAAAACAAAATCAAGACAAAGAAAAGGACGTGAACCCAGTAAAAAAACTGTTTTCATACGCCGTTATGTTCGCTGTGGGCTGTGGCTTAATCAATTACGGTATACGGCTACTGTCTGCCGTTTGGCTACCACTACTATTTTTAGGAATTTTCGTGGTTCTACTAACAGTTATCTGGCGAATCAGAAAAGCCCAGAAATGGAGAGAATAAGATGAAGCATAAGATTGATACGCTTGTTTGGCATGAGCTATTCTGGCGTCGTCCTTTTGAATTTGACGATGTTATAGGTCTAGTCAATCATCTCGCGACAACTAAAAATCGCAAATCACTCATTTTTGAAGTTCGTGCTACTAGCGATAAAATAAGCTTTCTTTTAGGAACTGAAGCAACAGAATTTCCTAAAATTGCCAAGCTATTTCAAACACATGGGAAAATTGATTTCGGACAAGAATTAAAATCAGATACTTGTAAAAGAAAGCCTGTTACTGTCGCTAAGCGTCTTACTATGACTCGTCCGATACTTTCTCTCAAAACAGATAATGCCGAAGCCCTAGCACGCACTACGCTTGCTACAATGGCACAAGTAGCTAGTGGAGATAAGATTGTTTTGCAGATTGTACTTGCTTCAAGTATTGTGCCAGAAAATCTACCGAAAAATCTGCCTAACCCTTCAACTTCGTGGTGGAAAATCGTAGCTGGAAATGTACCAACTGCCACCAGTGAGATAAGAAGCTCCGTTAAAAGCAAAGTCGGTTCACACAGAATAAAGACGGTTATTCGGTTAGGCGCATATTCCAAAGACTTAGCTAAAGCTCAAAGCTATATTTTAAGCGTATTATCTGCCCTTAAAATGCTGGAATCTAGCGGGATAAATATGAGCATTCAACCAGAAGAACTACAAGCCATTAACCAAGCAAAAACACTTTGGCGTTACCCATTAAAGCTATCCGTTGCCGAACTTGCCAACCTTATGTTACTGCCAACTGGTGAAAGTGATTTTCAGGGAATCGAGCCACTTCATCCGAAAATCTTACTACCACCAAAAAACTACCGGAATCCTACAAGAAATATCCGAGCATTTGGTGAAACTTTAAACGAGAATCCAGAAGACAAACGACTACTGAATATGTCTGTAGATAAGAGTTTACGCAATCTGCATACACTCATTACGGGACCTAGTGGCTCAGGTAAATCCGTAGTTTTAGAAAATTTGATTTTACAGGATTGCTCTTTGGGTGGGAGTAACGAAAAAAGTAAAAAAGACAAACGTGGCGTAATTGTGATTGATCCAAAATTTAGCCTGATTGAATCAATCGTGCAGAAAATACCAGAAGACCGACTTAAAGATGTAGTTATTTGGGATATTAGTTCTAATCAACCACTAGGAATTAACGTTCTATCTTATATTGACGGAAAAAGTCCTGAACTAGTAGCGGAAACAGTATTGAGTAGCTTACGAGGAATTTTCCCTGACTTTGGCATCTTTACGGAAGAACTACTTACTTGTGGCTTGCTCACACTAGCCCGAAATAAGAATATGACATTGCTTCATTTGCCACTGATTTTTACAAATTCCGATTTTCGCCACAAATTAACTGCAAAATTAGATGATATATATTTAAAAAGCTTTTGGGCGAACTTTGAAGCACAATCCGAAAAAGACCGCAACCAACAGCTTGCCCCACTTTTAAGACGTTTAAACGTACTATTAATGCGTTCCGCGTTTCGTGGTGCTTTAGGGCAAGCACAGCCAAAATTTAATTTAGAAGATGTATTCAAGGGGAAAATCTTACTCGTTCCGCTCAACTCAGGAATGGTCGGAGATACAGTTGCGAAGCTTTGTGCTAGTTTGCTAATAAATTCAATTTGGAATATTGCTTTGCGTCGTGCTGAACTTCCAGAGGACAAGCGAGCCACTTCTCAAGTAATGCTCTATATTGACGAATTTCAACAATACATTGCGAAAAGTGGTTCAGCTTTTGAAAATATGCTGGAAATGGCGAGGTCTTTAGGCTTAAACTTCATTTTCGCCCATCAGCACCTCGGACAATTAAACAAAGAATTAAGAGAATCCGTATTAAGTAATACGAAATCAAAAATAATCTTCTCACCAAGCAAAACGGACGCGAAAGTTTTTGCCGACCTCGCGCCCGAATTAACTGAGATAGATTTTATGAGCCTACCTCAATATCAAGTGTATACCACTTTAAATGAAAAGAAAATTGCTAATGTTTGGTTAAGCGGAAAAACTTTTCCACCAAAGCCAAGTTTACGACTACCCGCTGAAGTTTTTGCGAGTTCTGCTGAAACTTATGGGCGAGATATTGATGAAATTGAAAAAGACTATGTGGACTTACTAAACCAAAATGAGCCACAAAACGACAAATTAAATAACGAAGAAATAGAGATAAATTTAGGTAAGAAAAAACGAAAAACCTAAGAATTGCTAAGCTTTTTCGCTGACGATTCGCCCGACGACTCCTGTTAAGGAACGAGGGCTTATTAAAAGCTGAAAAACAACCAAAATACTAATTTAAGGGAGATGCCTCTATTATCTTGAATTTTCTTTAAAAATGTCAAAATAATATCTCTCCCGAGGGGGAAAACATTATGAATGAGGAAAATAAAAAAAGACGTTCTAAAAATGAACTGAAACTTATTGCAAAAAAACTGGAAGAACGAGAAATGGAAATCTTAGAACATTTGCACAAAGTAAAATTTGCCACCAGTGACCAATTGCGCCGAGTGTTCTTTACTGAAAACAAAAACGAAACAGCTAGTTTACGAGCGTGTAACCGAACAACTAAACGAATGAAAGAATTAGGAATCATCGACCACCTAGACCAACAAATCGGTGGAAAACGTGGTGGGTCATCCGGAAAAATTTGGACATTCTCAGCGAGTGGGTATAATCTGCTGAAATTAGGAAACACGAAACTAAAAGCCGGTCGTAAAAGACTGTATGAGCCTACCAGTATTTTATTTTTGGAACATATGTTGGCAATCAATGAAATTTGTACAAAATTACTGGAACTTGACCAACAAAAGAAAATCGAATTGCTGGAGGTGCAACATGAGCCTAGGTGTTGGCGAACATTCTCAGAAAGAGGTATTTCTTTTTACCTCAAACCTGATTTATTTGCTTCACTTGTCCCAGCTCATGAACGAGAATTTGAGACTGTCTATTTTCTGGAAATCGACCGAGCTACCGAAGCACCAATCAAAGTAATAAAGAAATGCAAACAATATATAAATTATTTCAATTCTGGAATTGAGCAACGACAAAATAGTGTTTTTCCGTTTGTGGTATGGATCACACCAAACGAGAAACGATGTGAACAATTAACTCGCTATATCCATGAAAACTTACCAAAAGCAGAAATGTTATTTCGTGTAATACCAATAAAAGAATTTGACACGCTTATTCGCGGTATGAAAAAACAACAGGAGGACAAATAAAATGACCTATAAAATCATTCACGAAAATTGTTTGGATGCAATGAACGAGATGGAGAGCGAAAGTATTGATCTAATGGTAACATCGCCACCTTATTTTAACGCACGAGAATATAGTCAGTGGGAAAATTTAGAAGCGTATCTATTTGACATGAAACAGATTTTCTCGGAAGTGTTCCGAATAATAAAAGCAGATAAAAACATAATAGTAAACATCGGAGATGTTTTGGGAAGAACCAATAAAACTTCTGCTAGTCGGCGTCGAATCCCTCTTGGAGCGTATTTTATTACTATGTTAGAACAAATCGGCTTCACGCTTCAGGAAGATTTCATTTGGTATAAAGGCGAAGTTCATTCTAAACGACATTTAGCGGGCAAACCTTATCCATACCAAAAACACCCAATTAATTGCTATGAACATATTTTAGTTTTTACGAAATGTTCCATAGAAACGAAACGCTTGAATTGTCCAAGATGTGGCAACGGTAAAACCTATAAAAAAGGCTTTTCATCAGGCATTCAAATGTTTGAATGCCGTAATAAGTCATGTAAGAAACCGAGCAACAAAGGCTATTACACTTTTTCAAAGAAAAGTCAGCTAAGAGAGCGATATGAAAAACCAGAAAATGAAATCGACAAAGAGACTCTTAACTTGTGGCGTAAAGATGTTGCACGTTTTCCAGCGACCATGAATTATCGTAAAAGCAAACACAATCAAAATGGACATACTGCTCCTTTTCCTGAAAAAATTCCAGAAATGGCGATTAAATTTTATTCTGGTGTTGGTGATATAGTTTTAGACATCTTTTCAGGCTCGGCAACAACAGGTGTTGTCGCTTTGAAACTGGACCGAAAATATATTGGCATGGAAATTCATAAAGAGTATGTGGAGCTATCCCAGGAGCGATTAGAGGCAACTAAAAAGCAATTAATAGAAAGTGAAGGTGTTTAAAAACGAAAACCAAGAAAAGCAATATACGCCAGAAAGAACCTTAAAAATTGGTAATACTGTTTTCATTTTATCAACTAACTTTACTCCATCTGAAAGGAATAAACAAAATCTATTAAAAGCCATAAAACGCCTAATAGAAAACTATGAAATAAGTCAGTAAAACCTTGAAATAATGGGCTTTTCTCCTCTGTTATTTCCTCATCCTCTGATATAATAGAAGATGTAAAAGCTCATCTTTTCACTGAAGTTAGGAGTGATAGAGATGAAAACAGCAAATAGACCTTTGACATCAATAAATAGTTCTGAACTTTCAAATAATTTAACGGATATTACGGTGCTTTATGCGAGGCTTTCGGCAGACGATGGCAGTTTAGGCGATTCTAACAGTATTATCAATCAGAAGGCAATGCTCGAAACATTTGCCTTTGAAAGTGGGCTTAAAAATCCTGTTTTCTTCGTGGATGATGGTATTTCTGGAACGACTTTCAAACGACCAGCTTTTGAACAAGCGATTGAGTTAGTCAATAAAGGACGAGTTAAAAACTTTATCGTGAAAGACTTATCCCGTTTTGGGCGTGATTATCTAAAAGTTGGTATGTTTACAGAGATGATGTTTCCTGAAAAAGACGTCCGTTTTATCGCCATCAATGATAATGTAGACAGCAATAATGAAGATGATAACACCCTCGCACCGTTTCGCAATATGTTCAATGAGTGGTATGCTCGTGACTGTAGCAAGAAGATAAAAGCCGTCAAACATGCCAAAGGTAATGCAGGCGAAAAGATGTGCGCCAATCCTCCGTATGGATACTTCAAAGACCCAGAAAATAAGAAAAAATGGATTGTAGATGACACGGCCTCTAAAATTGTGAAGCGAATTTTTAGTGACTACAAAAAAGGTTTTAGTCTAACGCAAATAGCTAAACAATTGAGACAAGAGCAAATTTTAACACCGAGTTGTTACAAGAACAGTCTAGGGATTAAAGCTAGAAAAATTAGACATGCTGATCCTTATTTTTGGAATGTAGACATAGTAGGAAAAATCTTAGCACGACAAGAATATTGCGGACATACAGTTAACTTCAAGACTTACAAGAAATCGTATAAAACCAAGAAACTGTTATTCAATCCAGAAGAAAAACGGAAAGTTTTTTATGATACTCATGAGGCAATTATTGCCCAAGAAACATTTGACCTTGTGCAAAAAATGCGTAAAGCTGGGCGAAGACGACGAACAAAACACAATAAAGTCGGTTTGTTTTCTGGGATAGCTTATTGTGTAGATTGTGGCTCTCGTCATCTATTTAGCGCTGGCCAAGATTATTATGCCTGTGCAGGTTCAAAATCTAGACTCATCGATTGTAATAATGCTCATGGAATTAGTGAAAAAACGTTATCTAAAGTGGTTTTAGATGATTTTAACCACATTTCACAATTTGTGGTGAATCATGAGAAAAAGTTTGTGGAAAATATGCAAAAGCAATTTGAACTGAGTAATGCTAAAGCTATGAGGCAAGACAAACAAGTGTTAGAAAAAGCTAAAGTCCGTTTTTCTGAATTGGACAACATTATCCAGAAGCTTTACGAAGATAACCTAAACGGAAAAATCTCAGATGAGCGTTTTATGAAGTTAAGCGAAAATTACGAGAAAGAACAAACAGAACTAAAATTGTTTATTGAAAAAGCTAACCAGCGACTCGATGAACAAACAAAACAGAGTAAAGACATCTCACAGTTTGTGGGTATCGTCAAGAAATATTTTGAACCAAAAGAACTCACACCAGAAATGATGCGAGAGCTGATTGAAAAAATCGAACTTGGACAACCTGAAAAGATTGACGGCGTGCGCCACCAAACTGTGAAAATTCGTTACAGATTTGTGGATGAACTAACAATAAACTAAATTAAGGACATGACAAAACCCTTATATGTAGCGGTTTACATACTTTAAAGGGTTTTGTTGTTTTACGGAAGATGCTATAAATATGATTATTTAAAAGGAACCTTAAAAATACAGCATTTGCTCATTATTTTTTAGCATATAACCGCTAACTGATGTAGAAAGTGGGCACTTTTAACTCTTTGTAACTGAATCTTAAAATAAAAGACACAAGCTTTTCTTTACGAAATATTGTAGAATGTAATAGAAGACAAACGATGGGGGTGATGGAACAAATGTTGGACTTGATTTATGTACATATTGATATGACAAGTAACGCAGTATTATCAAAAGGGATCACACATACGGACTTTACCCGCTCCATTGTTCATCACCCTAAGAATCTGCTCTTACTAAATCCTTCTGCAGAAGAAGGAGAGTATGATATGCATAGTGGCTTGAAGATTATCCGTGGACAAGAGAACGTAGATCAATATTTTGCGACTGCTCATCGGCGGAAAATGAATGAAGAGATCAAATGGATCGACTTCTCAGATGTGACAATGCTTAAAGAATTGACGCCTTTGGAAATTTCAGAGCTTCTTTATTTTGGGCATATGAAAACAAGTCTGCACTCACCTTTCTTTTATAAATTACAAAATGATTTTGTCTTTTTTGAATTTGTTGATCATATGACAAGGGTCTATTATCGTTATATTGATGAGTTTTATCGAATTTTAGCGGATAAGATCACTCGAGTGATTTTGGAGAAAGTCAATGATCGCAAAACGTTTTTCAAAAGAGGAATTCCAGTTGAGAAGCTAGATGGTGAATTATTAAAAGAAATGAAGCCGATTTTACAAGAAGGTGTTGTTTTTTGCTTTGATCAGATGGATATCAAAGGTAAAGAATATCATATTCCAATACATGTAGTAGAAGATTCTTTATGGAAAACCAAAAACTTTGCCTACCTAAATGAACCAGTGATTGCGATTTTGATTTACAATACAGCGAAACGCACATGGCGTCTGATGCAGGAAGATGAGTTTGGCTTTGCTGAGTTACCAAGGCAGGCATAATATAGAAAAAACAAGCAGGAGAAAGTGAAAAACTTTTTCTTGCTTGTTTTTTTGGTTTGCTTTAGATATTTTTCTGTAATCGTAAACGTTTAGCGATTTTTTCAATCAGAAAAAGTGCAGGCAACTGTGAAGTTAACTCAATCGTTTTATCATGATTGTCACTAGTTTTATAAATAGTTTCACGATTGATGGTATAAGGAATATTCAAGTCGGACATACGGCTGATAGTTGAACTGTCGCTATTCGTGATCGAAATGATCGAGCATTTTTTTGTATTCAAGCGTTTGATATAATGAATGATTTCTTTGGTTTCACCAGTAACAGAGAGAGCAATCACGCAAGTCTGAGCTAATATATCATCTGGAAACCACTCGATCGGATAGTTAGAAGGATCTTCAATGCGTAAAGCCGTTTGAGATAAGTTAGTGAAATAAAGAGAACCATAAGCGGCAATCGGCTCAGATGATCCGGAACCAAGGAAAAGAACTAATCCTTTATCGGATAATAGCTGAACTGCCTGATCAATTTTGTGATCGAGAAAGGGTTCATTGACACGTTCCAGAAAATGAATATGTTGGGTTTCATCTACATCTGCGATTTGAGCTTGATTGAGCGATTCATAGTATAACTGAAGCTTTACCTTAAACTCAGAAAAACCATTGCATTCAAATTTGTGACAAAAACGTAAAATGCTTGCAGTACTAGTGTGTGTTTCATCTGCTAAATCTCTGATTCGCATATAAGTGACGATCTTCAAATGATTGGCGATGTAGTGGTAGATCTCGTATTCTAAAGGGTTTAAATCAGGAACATAGTCTAAAAAAAGCATAGCGTCCTCCTTGTGGTTACAAACTGTGACAAAATTGTGAAAAATGACAAAAAACGTCACTTATCACAAAGGAATGAAAGCGCATAACAAAACATTATAATCAATGCTATACTCCAATTATAGATTGTGAAAGCGCAATCTGCAAGGTGGTTTGGTAAGAACCAGCAAATGCCTGCCAAGTAGTCAAATTTAGTTTAAGAAGTGGAGGAACTGTTGATGAATAGAACATTTCCAAAAACATTTTTCTGGGGAGCAGCGTCTAGTGCAACACAAGCAGAAGGGCGACAATCTGGGGATGGTAAAGGGGAAAATATTTGGGATTATGCATCAAAAGAATACAATCATCGCTTTTATGATGGAGTTACGACAGAAAATACTTCTTTGTTTTATCGCGATTATCAACAAGACATTCAAAAAATGCAGGATATTTCTTTTAACTCATTTCGGACATCGTTATCTTGGTCACGTTTGATACCAAATGGTACAGGTGCAGTCAATCCGGAAGCGGTCACGTTTTACAATGGCATGATCGATGAATTGATTGCCAAAGGCATAGAACCGTTTATCAATCTGTATCATTTCGATATGCCGATGGTGCTTCAGAAAAAAGGCGGATTTGAGAGTAAAGAAGTGGTCGATGCATACAAACAATACGCTAAAACTTGCTTTGAGTTATTTGGGGATCGAGTGAAGTATTGGTTTACTTTCAATGAACCGATGATTCCAGCAGAAGCAGGGTATCTGCATGATCGTCATTATCCTTATGTTGTTGATTTTAAACGGGCAGCGAATGTGTTGCACAATATTATTTTAGCCCATTGTGAAGCAGTTGGGGTTTATCGTGAAATGAATTTGGCTGGGAGAATTGGAATTATTATGGATGTGATACCTGTTTATCCCCGCAGCCAAAATCCAGCAGATTTATATGCTGCTGAAATGGCCGATTTGTTTTATACGAAAAGTGTCAATGATGCTATTTTGAAAGGAAAGTATCCAGAACGTTTGAGAGAAGTTTTAGAAGAATATGACCAACTGCCCAATGTGACAAAAGCGGATCTTGACCTTATTGCATCTACAAGAATTGATTTGCTAGGAATCAATTATTATCGACCAAGAAGAGTCAAAGCCAAGGAATGCCTGCCAAATCCCCAAGGCGTTTTTTCACCAGAATGGTTCTTTGATGAGTATGTGATGCCAGGCAGACGAATGAACACGTCACGTGGGATCGAGATTTATCCTAAAGGAATTTATGACATTGCTAAAAAAATTCAGACAGAATATGGCAATATTGATTGGTTTGTTTCTGAAAATGGAATCGGGATCGAAGGTGAAGAAGCCTTTATTGAAGCGGGAATGGTTCAAGATGATTATCGGATCGACTTTTTGAAAGAACATTTGACGTATTTAAATCAAGCAATGGAGGAAGGAAGTAATTGTTTAGGCTATCATATGTGGACGTTTGTAGACTGTTGGTCGTGGGGCAATGCGTATAAAAATCGTTATGGTTTTTATCGAATGGATCTAGCGACAGGAGCCAAAACAGTGAAAAAATCAGGTTTATGGTTTAAAGAATTGATTGAAAATAATGGATTTGATTAAAGAAAGGATGACTGATTCTTATGATGAAAACGTTGGATAGTTTAGCGATGAAACTATTACCGATTGCAAATGCGATCGGTAATCAAAGGCATCTACAAGCGATTAGGAATGGTTTGATCACGATTCTCCCCTTAACGATCGTTGGCTCGTTTTTCACGATTTTGTTAAATCTACCAATTCCTGGATATTCTGAAATGATTGCACCATACTTAGCTGCGTTAGATGTTCCGTTTCGTTTTACGGTTGGGTTGATGTCCTTGTATGCAGCATTTACGATTGGTTCATTTCTTGGGAATACGTATAAATTAGATAAAATCACTAGCGGCTTTCTTTCGATGCTAGCAACACTTTTAATGGTCATGCCGGTCAATCTTCAAGAAGGTGTAGATATCGCCGGAAATGCAGTAGCAGGTGGCCGTTATATCCCAATTACACCACTTGGCTCACAAGGGCTGTTTGGCGCGATTGTAGCAGCGCTGATTTCAGTTGAGATTTATCGTTTTACAAAGGAGAAGAAACTAGAAATCAAAATGCCAGAAGGGGTTCCTCCTGTTGTTGGCGAGTCATTTGCAGCGTTGTTGCCAACGTTATTAGTGATTTTGGTTTTCTGGATTCCTCGTCATTTCTTTAACTTCAATTTGAACGACCTACTGAGTGTGGCAATTTCACCTTTGAAAGTCTTTTTGACCGGCAATAATCTTTTGGGCGGTATTATTACTCAATTTATGATTTGTTTATTCTGGGCTTTAGGCATTCATGGTCATGCTGTTTTAGGACCGATCATTCGTCCTTTTTGGGATCAAGCGATTATTGAAAATGCGGAGTTATTTCAAAATGGAACGAGTGCTTTTCAATTGCCAAATATTTTTACGGAACAATTTTATCAATGGTACGCGCAAATGGGCGGAACTGGGGCAACATTAGCACTTGTTTTCTTATTCTTATTCTCTAAATCAAAGTATTTAAAGCAATTAGGCAAATTATCGATTTTACCAGGAATTTTCAATATCAATGAGCCTGTGATTTTTGGAACGCCGATCGTGATGAATCCACTGCTTGCGATTCCCTTTATTACGGTTCCAATCGTGAATACTATTTTGGTTTATATCGTTACCGCTCTTGGCTGGATGCCGAAAATGATGGTGAAACCGCCGTTTTCGATCCCAGCACCTTTAGGAGCATTGATTACTTCTAATTGGAATTGGGTAGCGTGTGTGATGGTTTTTGTTTGTTTTGCGGTTTCGTTAGCAATTTATTATCCATTCTTTAAAATGTTTGAAAAAATTCAAGTTGAGCAAGAGCAGCAAGTTGAACAAGAAGAAACTGTTGCGACAAGTGAAGAGGTTTGACGTAAAGAGGAGGCGAATAAATGATTTATGCTATTAGTGGCTGTATTATATTTGGCACACATTATTTATTGAAAGAAAATCAATGGTTACTTAAAAAGAAACTATGGCAGTTGATTTTTGGTGCCATCTTGATAGTTGGTGTCGCAGTCTTATTAAGTACGTGGATTGGTTCATTATTTCCAGTTATTGGCGTAACATTGGTGTGTGCCACAATGCTTCAAATCAAGTACACACATCAAGTAGTTAGTCAACGGTTAGGGTAGAAAAAAAGACAAGCGGATACAAAATCAGCTTGTCTTTTTTTCTTCGATCTCATTTTCTTTATCTTTCAACGCATCTTCAATTTCTTTATGCAAGAAGTAAGAGATTACTGTTCGGATCACTACTAAAATCGCCAGCTTTAAAATATCTTGGAATGTTGGTTTAATGATCGATTCAATAATATCAGCGGCAATCAGAATTTCTAAGCTTAGTAGAATATAGCTGCCTAGAAAGCTTTTGATAAAATTATTTTGTCGAGCCATAACGATCCGATTTCGATCTGTTCGCTCACTTTTTAGAAAATCAATGCCAGCCATAATGACGCCCCAAATCAAAACAACGATAGAAAAAATATTCAACGCCAAAATGAAGAGATCAAAGAAGGGAATCAAGTTTTCCATGATGTTTTGGGCTAGATCATGCATTTAGTGTACCTCCTTTAAAGTTGCCTATTTTGATTCATTGCTTTTTTTAGCAGAAACTAGCAACATCATTGGTCTGCGAAGTTCTTGGCGCATCTCAGCGCTTACTTCCAACATCTCAGGAGCGGGCATTGGTTCCACTAAACGAGTAATTTGAAAGCCATTTGTTAACAATCCGTCTAAATAGCTAGTTAAGGTTTTGTGGTATTTCATCACCGTTTCCCCTAAGAAAGTTGTTTCGCGAATACTTTCATCAAAGTAACGGTCAACTGGCCAATAAATCGGCTCGCCTTTTTGATCATAGATCCAGTCTTCTGTTCCTTGTGCTGTAAAAATCGGATGCTCTGTTGAAAAGACAAAAACACCACCAGCATTTAAACAATGATTGACTTTTTTAGCAATTTCATCAAATGAAGGAACGTAATGAAGAGCTAAAGAACTGATTACGATATCAAAGGTTTCATCTAAGCCATCAATTTCTTCCATGCCCATTAAATGGTAACTGATTTTTGAAGAATTCGTCATTTCTTTGGCTTTCTCGATCATTTTTTCAGATAAATCGATTCCAACGACTTTTTCTGCACCATTTTCAACTGCATATCGGCAATGCCAACCGTAGCCACACCCAAGATCTAAAACAGTCTTTCCAGTGAAATCAGGCAGTAGCTTTTTTAACTCATGCCATTCGCCGGCTCCTTCCAGACCTTTTCTAGAACGATCCATTTGGCTATATGCTTCGAAAAAATTAGGATTATCGTATTCGTTTTTCATTATATATCTCCTTTTATCGAATTTCCTTTTGTCTCTTTTATTGTAGCAGATTGTCAGTAGAATACCCATAAAATAGCATGTAACAAGACTTAGAGAAAGGAGGGGAGATTTATTGAAAAGTATGCCCGTAATTACGTAATACCCTCACAGCGTTTTCTTTATCCTTGTTTTTTATCAGAAGATAGTCTGTATTGTAAGTGGACAAAGCAAAAATTGAAATCTGGTTTTCAGCTAGTGGATTGGCTAATTGACTTAAGATCCCAACTAAGGAAAAATCCAGTTCTCCGACGACTTGAATAATGATCCAATCGTTATCAAAGGAGCAATAATAGAACATTCATCTTTTGTGTAAGTAATGCTTTTAAAGGATTTTAGCTCATAAAAAGAAGTTGGGATTTCAGTGTGAGCAGGGAATTTCATAATGCTGTAGTTTTGTTTATCAAGTAATTTTAACTGCATTGAGCGGTCTCCTTTTCTTTTTTTTAAATAGGGATTTGTAAAAAAACTTGAGATCCATAAACGTGGGAGAGCTTATGGCCCGTATCTGTAAATCCTGCTTCCATACGTAAAGCTTGGGTAAATTCTTTGTCTTCGTTCACAATGATCGTAAGTTGATCGATAGTTGAAAAATGTTGGTGAACGAATGCTGGTAATAGCTGGACTGCTTGTTTGATATAGCCATTACGTAGATGCCGATAGTCTGTTGAAAGGTCTTGCACTAATAAGCAGTTTGGATTGTCAGAATAAGGACTACTGCCTTTTGCTTCAAAAAGGGTTAAGAAGGCCACTAAATGCTCACCTTCAAAAACAAGAACAGCATGACGTTGAGGGTCTTTTTTTATTAAAGAAAGGGCTATTTTAGGCTCGCGAACGTAGCGAAGTTTCCTTTCTGATAAGCAGTAATTATTAATAAGTGTTTGGTGTTTATCGTCATACATTGTCAGATACATGATTTTTCCTCCTGCCTCGCATGCTAATTTTCCTGATGAGACTATAATAATTCATTGATATTTATAGTATAGCTTGTTTGTGTGCTCTTGTGCAGGGGCTTTATAGTCTTTTTTGTGACATAAAAATAATAAATGAAAAAACAACCAGAGGATGAAACATAAACGTTTGCGCTCTGGTTGCTTTATTTATTTGATGAGGCGTTTGTCATTTTTAGATAAGGTACTTACTTTTTTTATATGTTCGACAGTAATCATACGGATTTGTTGATTGTCTTCTTGTAACCTTAACATAATCGAATCGCCTATGCTTTTAGAAACGATCCATCCAGAAACTGTTTCAAATTTTTGAGAAGTAGGCACTTCTTTTAATTGTAAAACAACTAAACTTTTTTGAGCAGAAGCAACTTGTAATTTCTTAAGAATTTCTTCACGCTCTTTATTTTTGCTCTGCTTATCTTTAGAGTCATCTAAAAATGCCGAAAAGAAACTTTGGGAAGATTGGCTGATCAATTTTGAAATGCTTTTCATTGTTGATTTATGGTTATTGTCCATTCTTCTACCTCCTTTACGAATTCACTACTACTATCAGACTCTGAACAATCAGATACTACTATTCTACCTAATAAAGGTAAATAATTCAAGAAAATATGTTCGTAATAATTTTGTGAATAATTATTCCTACTTGCTTTTTTTTCTAGATTCAGTAATATTAGAAGTACCGATTACTATCTATGTAACTCGTTTGGAAGTGAAATAAACAGCAAACACTTTCAACTTAAAAGAGGGAGATATTCATGAAACAAAAAAATACTGAAAAATCGAAATTGTATACCATAGCATTATTAGTAGTAACAGCATTCGCAGGAGCCGTTTTAGCTAAAATAGCACCTATGGAAGAAGGACACGGTTTTTCATCTCTATTCAGTGATGGCAAGGCTGACGAAGTGAAAATAACAGAAACAAGTGAAAGTAAAAAAGAACCAGAAAAAGTCAAAAAACTAACGTATACTGAACAAATCAATCAAGAGTTGAATCAAAGCAAATTTACGAACAGAATGCCAATCAATCTATTACTACAAACCGATGATAAATGGAAATCAACACCGTACGGTATGGGGAATCCTGATGGAGATACTTTAGAAATCAATGGATGTGCGATCCTTTCGTTGGCGATGGTATCCTCTTATTTAGATGGTAAGTCCTATACACCGCAGGATATTCTAAACTGGTCAAAAAATGATTACTTTGTAGAAGGGGAAGGGACTGCATGGTCTATATTCTCTGATTTTGCAACGGTCAAAGGCTATCAATTTCAAGATCTTGAAACAGATATCGCTTCAGTAGAGGAACACTTAAAACAAAAACATCCTGTGATTATCTCCGTAAATCCTGGTTTGTTTACAGAAACTGGGCATATTATGGTACTTAGTGGTACAAATAACGGGAAATTCTGGGTGAATGATCCGAATGATTCAGAAACAAAAGGCCATTCTAAAAAAGAATTTACGGCGGATGAGTTAATGAATGAAGCAGCCAACTTTTGGGTAATGTATAAATAAATGAGTGAAGCTGACCTTTATTTGAGGTCGGCTTTTTTTCATATTCAGAAAAAGAAAACGGTTTATTTATTTACTTTGACATATTGACATGGGATGGTTCCCACATTATACAATTGAGGTATAAAAAGGAAATGGAGTGAACCAAATGAAAATTATCATCGAAAAAAACTTTGAAGCAATGAGTGAAACAACTAAAAATATTTTATTAGGTCATATGAGTCAGGATAAACGCGTCAACTTATCGATTACGGCTGGCAATACTCCTGTTGAAGTTTATAAAAAAATGGTGGAAATCGTAAAAGATTCTCCAAACTATGCCAATGTTCATTATTATAATTTTGATGAAATCCCTGTAGAAAATCAAGCAGAAGGTGTAACAATTACTGATTTACGAAAATTGTACTTAACTCCTGCCAATATCAATGAAGAAAATATTCATCCATTGACAGTAGAAAATTATGCAGATCAAGATAAACGTTTAGCTATGGATGGCGGTCTAGATGCCATGTTGATTGGTTTAGGCGGAGATGGACACTTCTGTGGAAATATGCCGACGACAACAAGTTTTGAGAATTTGACTTATAAGATAAAAGTTTCTGGAGAAGAACCGTGGTTTGTACCTGACATGATGGAAAGAGGATTGGAATTTGTGACTATGGGGCCAGTTAGTGTGATGCGGGTAAAACACTTGATTTTGATCGTGAACGGTGAGAAAAAAGCAGAAATGGTTAAGAACGTGCTGCAAGGACCAGTTACAGAAGAATATCCAGCATCCGTTTTACAACTGCATCCTAATCTTACCGTCATTTTAGATGAAGAGGCAGCAAGTAAGTTAGATAGATAAATAGGCTGAAAAGTGGTTGGGATGTGACTCATAGAGTTATGCCCCAGTCATTTTTTTGTTCGGTTTACAAACGTACGTTCTCGTGTTATTCTTAAGTAAAATAAAACAGATCGGAGTAGGATATGGAGAGAATTCGATGCGATTGGGCCAGTAGCAATGAACTTGAAGCAAAATACCACGATGAAGAATGGGGAACGGCGGTACATGAGGATCAAAAGCTGTTTGAAATGCTGATCTTGGAAAGTATGCAAGCTGGATTGAGTTGGTCAACGATCCTTAAAAAGAGAGAAACGCTGACTCAAGCATACGATCAATTTGATTACGTGAAAATCGCAGAATATACACAAGAAAAAATTGATTCTTTACTAGAAGATCCAGGGATTATTAGAAATAAATTGAAAATCAATGCAACGATCAATAATGCAAAAGTCTTTATGGAAATTCAAGCGGAATATGGAAGTTTTGATCAATTTATTTGGCGTTATGTAGATGGAGAACCAATCAAGAATCATTGGGAAAATATCAAAGAGGTTCCAGCATCCACAGCGTTATCTGATAAAATCAGCAAAGATTTAAAGAAACGAGGATTTAAGTTTTTAGGTACAACGACTGTTTATGCTTTCATGCAAGCAACGGGCATGGTGGATGATCATCTAGTACATTGTTTTAAGAGACAAGGTATAAAGTAATAAGTTATCGCTCTCTAAGGAATAGCAATGCTTAGGGAGCGATTTTATTTTACCTACGTTTTAAGGTGCAGAAATATGAAGTATTTCATAAAGAGCAGCGTCATTTTGTACGGGCTTTTCAGCATAAAATCCAAATACGGCAGCCTGCCATTTGTCAGGATTATAAATAATCAACTTCCCTAAGCTATTTGCAGGTAAGGTTTCTTGAATTTTCAGTAGCTCTTTTGGGACATCGCACATAGATAATTGCTCATTGATAAGGGTATTTTTTTCTAGTAAGTAGCGCTTGTAAAACACTCTGGTTGATCTATTATTAAAGGAATACCTATTTGGATTGCTTGCCAGCCGAAATCGTTAATAATATTATCGTAGAATCCTTCAAAAATAAATTGATTCATTCCATTGGCACTCTTCCATGCATACAAAGGGGCATAAGAATTTGAAATTGCCCCTTGTACTTTTTCTGAAATAAGATAAGCTTTAAATAATAGATCATGGAAATTATCTGTTTTTGAACCATTTTTTTTGACTCGGTTTCTAATCAGTGTCATATCATAATCATCTGGTAAAGTAATTTTATATTGCATAGCGTTCATTTTAAATCAGCTCCTATTCTTGATAAACCCAGTATATTCTTTTTAAAAAGTGTTGCATAATACGAAAAAATGATATACGGTATCGGTAATTGTGATAGCAAGAAACGGATGGATGGTAAAATGGAATTGAATGATTTGAAGATTTTTCAATGTGTAATAAACGCAGGTTCTATGTCGGAAGCTGCCAGAATGATGGGATATGCTCAGTCCAATATAACTGAACGGATTAGATTATTAGAACAAGAATTGTCCGTTAGACTATTTGAAAGAACCAATCGAGGTGTTAGGTTGCTTCCAGAAGGTGAAAAATTATTAGAGTACGCAACGATAATTTTAGCTCAAGTTGAAGCAATCAAAATACATTACGAGAAAATGCCAATAAAAATCGGTTGTACGCAAACAATTGCTTCTAATTATTTTGAGTTATCCGATGTTATTGACTATCAACCTAAAATCGAGTTATTTATTGATACAATCGATCACTTAGAAGGAATGTACAAACGAAAAGAACTTGATATTTTGGTGATGAACAAAATGACTTCTTTTAGAAACAACCTTTTGCTTAATGAAGAGGTTGGCTGGCTGTCTGCAACAGGTGCACGCGATATTTACCTAATCAGCCGGGATAAAGAATGTCCATATAGAAAGATGATGCTATCTTTGATCAATCCGCAGACATGTAAAATTGTTGAAGTTGATTCTATTTACTTGATGATTGACCTGATTAAAAAAGGAGCAGGCCTATCGATTTTACCTAAGCGTTTCTTTCAAGAGAAACAGAATCAATCGTTGCTTTTCAAAAAAATAGAGCAGCAAGTTCCTATTTATATCGTTGGAAATGAATGGAATAGTCAGCAAGTTCGTTTATTTTTGGAGCATAGCAGCGGTTTGAGATAGAGAGGATTTGATTGTTGTGAATGATATTTATAAGGTTATCTATTCAAATTATGAAAAATTATCAGAAGCCGAACAGGAAGTCATTGATTTCATTTTAAAATTTGAAAATATAGAAACATTGAAATTAAAAGATATTAAAGATGAGCTCTATGTATCAAATGCTACCGTCATCAGAGCTTGTAAGAAATTGAACTATGCGACGTTTAATGAGTTGAAGAATGCATTTACGCTATCCAGAAAAGAAAAACAAAGTGGTCATTCAGCAGAAGTTGATTTCTTTCAGATAGTTAAAGGAATAAAAAAGGATCTGTTAACAACATTGAAGTTAGTGGATGAAGAGAATATCGAGCAAATATGTGATTGTTTGATTCAGGCAAGAAGAATTTTTTGTGTTGGAACTGGTTCGAGTTCTCAGGTGGCAGCTGAATTTAATCATAACTTAAACGTGTTGGATCTTTGGACTAGCGATTGTTCAGATGCATTTTCAACTGAACGCATACCGAATATTAGTACGGAGCAAGATGTAGTGATTGTTTTTTCTTTGAGCGGTGAAGTTGAGAGCGTCAACGAAATCTTGGTAAAAGTAAAGAGCCGTGGAACAATAATTATCGCGGTTACGAATATGTCATCTAATGAACTAAAATCAATCAGTAATCACTCTTTATTGATGTATAGCAGTCCTCGGGATCGAGCAAAACTTCGTTCGGGACTAATGTTACATGTGATGGGTGCCTTAATCTATGAAAAATTAATGATGAAAATGTCGACATTGGTGTAATAATTCTCACGTCGGATATCTTATTCTTTAAAGACTATGTACCTGAAATGATCTTTTCATTTAAAAAGACCTCCCCACAACGAAAGAATCGTTGCGGGGCGGTCTTTTTTATCGCGAAGGATCACTTTTCAACTTTTTGTTCAGCCCACTTTGCAGCGTACTGCTCTCCGGCCACTAAATCGTACTGAATATACTTATAATCATCTAGGATTACTTTCTGTTCTTTTGTCAGATCCTTTTCCAAAATTATTTTATTTTTGTCAGTAACAAAGACTTGCTTCCCGTTATAACGATTGGAAACACTTTCGACTGGATCGATAGTGGATGCGGGTAGTTTATTTGTTACTTGTGTTAATAATGCGTAGAAAGGAGTCACCTTTATATTTGCTTGCTCAAATGCCAATGCATTAAAGTTAAGAGGGGAAACAACTTTCTTGTTCAGTTTTTTTGTTTGCTCGCGGCTGAAAGCGTTGCTATAAATAAAGTAATCAGTTTCATGGTGCTCTAAACCGTATTTTTTCAGATCATTGCCACTATATATAGAAGGTAAGTGATCACCATAAAAGACAAAAGTAATTGGTTTTTGAATAGTATCTAGTTCTTCTAAAAAGTCTTTGATCGCTTCATCGGTATAGTGAAGACCCTGCATAAATGTCGATAATTCACCTTTTCTACTATCCAAAACAGCAGTTCCTTCCGCACTGTAATCCAGTTGGTCATAGTAATCATCATAAGGCATATGATTTTGCATGGTCGATAGTTGGATGAATTGAGTTGTTTCAGTATTACTTTTTAATACTTTTAACGTTTCTTTATATGCTGATTCATCAGAAATTCTCGGACTTCTACCGATTTTATCAGTATAGGTCAATTTGTTTGGGCTATCAATGTAGTAAAATTTGTCGAAACCGAATTTTTCAAAAACATCTTTTCTTTTATATAATGATGCGGTAAAAGGATGAATCGCAATTTTTTCATCAAATAAGTTTGTAATATTAGGACTTACTTTTTGAGCATCAACTAATTGGGTATAAGGTGTTACTAGAGAAGCGGATAAACTGCTGATGTCTAAGCTAGTCAACCCTTGCCATTCCATATTTGCAGTCCCACCGCCATAACCTACAGATAGCATGATGCCGCTAGTATTATTTGACATGACTTCTTTAATAGTTGGAATTGGCTCATTCAAGACTTTAAGATTAGGGATTCGAGCAGGATCACTAAAGCTTTCGCTTAAGTTTAAAATCAGAGTTTGGTTTTCTAACCAGTCATTTCTTGTTTGGTTGATTTTGTTTGCTTCTTTATCATATTTATTCATGATTTGTTCAATTTTATTCTTTGAATAATTTTCAGGTGTATTCATTATTTTTATATCGATATTGTTCAAAAATTGAATAATAGGGCCATTTTCTTTTACTGCAGAACCTTGCTGAATAAATGTTTTATTCACTCTAAAAAGGTTAAAAAGAAAATAAGAAGGCGATTTTTTATGATTGATAAAAAAGACTCCGGAAAATAGGATCAATAAAGTAGCAATCCAAATGACTCTTCTTTTCCAATTGATTCTAAGTGAATACTGACGTTGTAATTTCCTTTGAACTACAATACTGGAAACTGTCAAGAATAGTACTAAGACAATACCAACCCCAATCAAAATAGGGCTGACCATAGAAAGTAGTTCAGATATGCTGTTTAACATTTTTAAATCAGAAGGAAAAACAGGTTCTTCTCGTAAATTAACTTTGATAACACTAGAAACTGTCAGTAACAGATCAACAGTTAGGATTAAAGTGAAAACATACCAAAAACGATTGGTAAGTAATAGGAGTAATAAGAAAAAGCCCATGATAATCATCGTTGTTAAAAATAGAATAGATTGTCTTTGAGTAAATATTTTAAGAAAGACTTGGAAAGTCTGAGCCCAACCTTCTTTTTTCTCAAGTAGAAAGATTTGTAAGAATGTAAAGAAGTAAAAGAAAATACCTACATTAAAAATTGCTCTTCTTTTGTAAATCCACGACAATACAGACCGTATTTTCTGATAAAATTGAGCAGGTGAATCGACTATCAAATAACGATTCAGTTTTTTGAACGGTGCTGATTTTTGGAGTAATAGGCACACTATGGTCAAAATAATAGCTGAGATTAAATACAAACCTATAAATTGGAAGATATCTAAAAGCCAATTTTTGCCAGAGTCTGGAAAAGATTTCTTTTCAAACGTGGTAATTCGATAGGTCGTTAATGGCCAGTTCGTAAGAATTTGAGTGACGATTAGGTTAACGGCGACTAAAGAGCCAGTCACTTTGACTCCTAATTTTTGTGAAATCGACTCTGAAAAAGCAAATAAACTTAACGTATAATACAGCGAAAATAAAGAGAATGGGACAGAAAAACGATTTGCTGTAGAAGCATCTCCTCTAACGAACAATGAAATTTGTGTCATCAGTAAAATTAACCCAAAGAGAAGACCTAAACTAATGCATACGTGTAAGAACTTAAATTTGAATTTCTTGTCAAACTCTAGCTGTTTAAAAGCAAAGCCAACCAAGAATAGATAGAAGATCCAGACAATACTTTTTCCATCATGAAATCCCCAAAGGTCTTTACTAAATAAAGTAGGTAGAATGACGAAGCCAATCGTCAACCCCAAAATTATTTTTTTCAAAAGCTCCGTCGAGAATGACAAAAGCCAATTTACTAGTGTAGGAATACTACATAATAACAGTACGCAAGACACAGCATAGGTGAAATAGTTTTGACTAATCGGGAATAATATGATCCAGTAATGCCGAAGATTTAATGTTGAAGATTGAACATAAAAAAAGACATTGCTTGTCAGTGCGATCACTACATATAGCAGAAAAAAACCGCTCAGATAACTGAATATCTTTTTTCTGACTATTTTTTGATAGTGATAGCCCATGTATAAAGGAACAAGACCGAGACCAGCTACAGTTGCGACCTTCATAAAAGAATAAAGGTAAAACCTTCCAGGGTTTGTCGCATACTCAGGTATAGTGGTCGCAGAGAGTAATACTCTTTGTACGATCATGAGAAGACAAGCTATCAAAATTGTTAAATAGTCAAATTTTTGAGATTCATTTTTTTCCAAAAAAACACCTACTCTATAAATATTTAAAGATACTTATTCAGAGAATACTGAATAGATATCGCTAATCCAAATTTTATAGTACCGTAGAATACACTTGATTACAATCCTTCAAATGGGAAATGGACTAGATATATATTTATTTTAGATCAGAAAATAGATAATGCAGCCTGGAAACAGGTTTTAAAAGAATACTACTTACTATGATAATTTAGTTGTCTGTCCTAAAAAAGTGATTGAGCCGTAACTCTTCGAGTCACATCTCAATCACTTGGAATCCATATAAACGTTGAAAACAGAAGCATGTATATGGAAATGACTTCTGTTCCAACATTGTTTAAGCTACTTATTATAGAAAGAGAAATTATTTCTTATCAAAATAATCTTCATAAACCAACATCAACTTATCAAAACTCTTAGCATCAGGGATTAAAGGGATGACAATGATTGGAATATTATTGATATAGATTTCAGGAATATTCGTAATGATGCAATCATATTGAGAAGATTCTTTTTCAAGTTCTTCTAATGAAGTGACTTGCAATGGTGTACAAGAGAAACGACCACGCAAATAGTAAGTGATTCTTTCTGAGAGCATATTCATATAGTCTCTTCCTGAGTTGAATAAAAGACACGCCTTCATCGTTGGTGTGGAATACTCTAAGCGGTCTAGTAAGTTTGGCCATTTGGTAAACAATATAGAGATGGCTTCATAAATCATATACTCTTTATATGGATTTGAATAAAAAATTGCTTGCAAAGAGTGAATCAATTCCATTGGGAAATGACCGTATAAGTTTTTGATACTTGTCAAAAACTCTTTGTTTTTATTGTGTAAAATATATGTTCTTCCGTGAATTTGACAGTCTAAATTGTAGAGACTCATAAAAATATCATCAAAATTATCACATTTACAGCCCATCTTTTTCTCGATTTCTTGTAAGAGGTTTTCGATTTTTTGATATTTTAGAAAAGCATTGCGATCAACTTTAATCAGTTCACGTGCAGTATCAAGTGAGTCAACATATTGATCACTAAAAAATAAGTAGAAAAAAGTATTTAAATTGACAGGAGATAAAGGTAAATGGAATTGGCTATAAAACTCATCACAAGCATATGTATCATTAAGAATTGAAAATTCTTTTTCTGGCAGATCGTGAAGTTGATTTTCACTATTATGTTTCAATAAGTTGATAATTGTGTAAGTGTAAAAACGTAGGCGATTTAATAGAGAAAAGTCTAAGTTATACGATGGCTCATTTGGAACTGCTTGCTTCACGATTTGGAGACCAACCTGATCTAAAATTGGCAACTGAGCAGGAGTCAACAGACTTTCGGCAACACCGTACTTCTCATAAAAATAATGTTGCATAAAATTACAAATGCTATGTGGATCGCCAACAAGTTGCATTTTTTTCAAGTTGATCGTGAAACCTTCAATTTGAAGTAATTGATTAACTCGGAGAACAATCCGCTTGATTGTTGAGACGCTAGTATAAAGATCGTCTGCTAAATCAACAATGGTAGAAAAATTATGTAAGAAAATCTTTTCGATCAGTTGAAATTCAACACTATTTTTGATGAATTTCTGGTAGATACTTGTTTTACAGAAGCCAAAATTTGTTGCAAGTCGAATGCCATATTTTTTTGAGGATTCGATCGTAGCGGGAGCTAGTAATGTTTCCAGTTCAATAATATCTGATTTTAATGTTTTAACAGGAGCATTTAATGTTTCTGATGCGGTGGTAAAGGTGACCCAATCGTTGTCGGCCAATAGTTCCATTAGCTCTAACTGACGTTTGGATCGTGAGGAGAGGATTTCTTTCATAGTATCAACACTTTCTTTTTTTATGTTATTTTTTAAATTTGTTCAGAATGTAATGAAATAAAGTTCAATACATTGCTTATTTTAACTTGAAACGATCCGTTTTGTCTATATAACAGTAAATAATAATAGATGTTTTTTTACAATAATTTAAATTATATAGGTCAATTTTCTCTTTTTAATAGAAAAATATGACCTTTAAACGATGGTTTTTTTTATAACATTTGTGATTTTTACTGTATTTTGTTTAATCTTTATTTTTATTTTCAAACAATAATCTAAATGAATCAAGTATTCCTTTTTTGTGACTATTAATGACCCTTTTTTTTCTTACATAACGTTTAAACTAATGTTAAGCCAGTCGAAGGCGAAACAATGAATGGAGGACAATTTATGAAGAAACAGTTATTAGGACTAGCATTGATGTCAACAATTATTTTAGGCGGAGCGGGTTTGTTACATGCAGACGAAGCAGATGCCCATGGATATGTAGAAAAACCAGCGGCTCGTGGTTATCAAGGGTCACTAGATAAAAATACAATTGGTTGGGGACCAGCGTTAGAGAAATACGGAATGGTTATTACGAATCCACAATCTCTAGAATACGATAAAGGATTTCCACAAGCAGGACCAGCAGATGGTCGTATTGCTTCTGCCCAAGGTGGTAAAGGTCAAATTACTGATTTTGTAATGGACAGCACTGGTGCAAACCGTTGGACGAAACAAGATATTAATACTGGATTAAATACGTTCACTTGGAAATATACAGCACCTCACAGCACAACTAAATGGCACTACTATATGACAAAAGTTGGTTGGAATCCAGAAAAACCATTAGCAAGAGCTGATTTTGATTTTCTTGGTGAAGTGAAACATGATGGTTCAGCTGCTTCAAATAATAAATCACATCAAATCGTTGTTCCGGAAAATCGTTCAGGTTACCATGTAATCTTAGCAGTTTGGGATGTAGCTGATACAGCGAACGCATTTTATAACGTAATTGATGTAAATGTAAAAGGTAAAGGTGAAATCGTTCCTCCAGTTGAAGAAGCACCAGCTAAACCAACAAATGTAAAAACATCAGAAGTAACAACTTCTTCTCTTAAATTAACTTGGGATAAAGTGGCTAATGCAAAAGAATACAATGTTTACCGTGACGGTAAAAAAGTTGCTACAATTGGCGGCACTCAATTTAATGATGCGAACTTAGCAGAAAACACAACGTATTCTTATCAAGTAGAAGCAGTTGGAACAAACGGCAAAATCTCTGAAAAGAGTGCAGCGGTGAAGGCAACAACGCAATCATCAGCAGTAGAAGACAATCAAAAACCAACAGCACCAACAAATGTTCACTCAATGGGAACTACAGAAAACTCAGTAGATTTAATGTGGACAAAATCCACACATTTCTTAGGTGTTAAAAGCTATGAAGTTTACCGTGATGGTAAAAAAGTTGCTACAACAGAAAAAACAAGTTTCAAAGATACTGGTCTAAAAGCCAACACAACATACAAATACACAGTCAAAGCAATTAGCGTTGGCGGCAATGTATCTGAAACAAGTGCAGCATTTTCAGTGAAAACAAAAGAAGCGCCAAGCGGACAATCTACATGGGTTGCTGATAAAGTGTATAACACTGGGGATAAAGTTCTCTTTGATGACTTAGAATACGAAGCAAAATGGTGGACTAAAGGCGACCGTCCAGATAAAGCGGATGCTTGGAAATTGCTTTCAGATAAAGTGATGAACTGGGAAACAAGCAAAGCATATAGTGGCGGAGATGAAGTAACATTCCAAGGTAAAACATACAAAGCCAAATGGTGGACACAAGGAAACCAACCTGGAACTTCACCAGTATGGGAATTAGTTTAATTGTAAATAATACCTGTATGACATAGTAATAAACAAACAATCATCACGACATAGCACTAACAAAGGAAGCCTGACTAAATGTGTAAGCATTTAATCAGGCTTCCTTTGTTTTACTTATATAAAAAGGGTGAAAGTCAGTGTCAATATAAGCACGCAGAGTAAATGACAGCCTTCGTAAATTTTAGTGAAAGGACAGCTCTATTGAGTATCCTTTACAATTGACGGTGTCAGATTTACCAAGCTCTTTCAATTACAGATTTTGAATATGTGTATGTTTAAATTCATCTGAGTATTTCAGACCATATCCTAATGTCCGATCCATGAAAATATGTGCAGACCAAACGATGGCGATCGGCAATAAAAGCGCGATGTGAGTGAAGAGATAAATGAAAATCAGTATTATCGGGAAAACTAAATTATGGGCTAGGTTGTATATCGTTGCGCCAAGAGCTGGATTTTTCAAATAGCCAATCATTGAAATATCAGGTGATAAAAGAAAGAGAAAAAAATATAAAATGGGGTAATCCAGATAGATAAAAAGTGTCAGGGCTAAAAGAAAGAGGGCACTGTTTTCTAGTTGTAAAATGGTTTTGTTGCTCATGTTTTTTCCTCCTATAGTCCGTAGTAAGAGAGTTGATCGATCAAAATAGATAATTCAGTTTGATTTTCTGCGTAGTTATTATGTTCGATTGTTGTTTTTAATTTAAGTAATAATTGATAAGCTGTTTCATAAAAAGTAATTTTTTGTTTGATATAGTCGATTTTGTTGGTTAAAAATTCAGTGGAGTCATTATTGCATTTGATAGAAATTGGCTGCCTTTTTAATTCGAGTAAATAATGGATTTCTTTGATTGAAAAATCTAATTCTTTTAAGGCCAAGATGATTTTTAAATCGTACATGTCCGTTTCTGTATAGATGCGATAACCATTAGCCTGTCTTTTAGGTTGAAGTAAGCCAGCTTTTTCGTAAAAGCGAACTGCATCAGTAGATAGATTAAATTGTTGAGCAAATGCGGTAATATTCATTAGATAGCCCTCCTTTAGAACAAGTGTAACATTGGATATAACTCCATGGTCAAGAGGAAAGAACGATGGATGATTTGTGTGAAACATTGTATTATAATTAAAAGAAGAGCTACTTATTAGAAATATAAGCAGAATAGGAGATGATCAAATGAAATTTGAATGGCGCAAACAAGAAAAAAATCTTTATTTACCCAAAACAAATCCAGTTGAACTGACTGTACCGAAGCAGAAATTTTACACGATATCAGGACAAGGAGACCCAAACGGTGTTCAATTTGGGGAAGAGACAGCGGCTTTATATGGAATGTCGTATGGGATTAGGATGATGCCTAAAAATGGTGTTACCCCCGATGGCTATTTTGAGTATACAGTTTATCCGCTGGAAGGGATTTGGACATTGTCAGATGAAGCAATAGCGGATGGTAGGGCGTTTGATAAGGCAGATTTGGTCTATAAAATAATGATTCGTCAGCCTGATTTCGTCACTGAAGAATTAGCATTAGCGAATATGGATCAGGTCAATAAAAAGAAACCCAATCCGAATAACTCCAATGTGAAGTTTGAAACGATTGAGGATGGGAAATGTGTACAAATGCTGCATCTAGGTTCTTATGATGATGAATTTAAAACATTTGAAGTGATGGATTCGTATTGCGAAGAACATCAGTTGAAGAGAACAACCTTAGCTCATAAAGAAATTTATCTTTCTGATCCTAGAAAAGTTGCACCAGAAAAAATGAAGACGGTATTGCGTTATTTTGTTGAATAGAAAACCAAAAATGGTTTAAGTTTGGATAGCTGAATGTTAAGGGACTGAGAAATGACTCTTCGAGTTATACATCAGTCCCTTAACAAGTGAATAAGTACTTTTGTTCTATCCTGTTTTTGAAAAATTGCTGAAGAGTTTGACTTTTTTAGTTCACTTAAACTAGTTTTTCTCGATAAACATGAGCTTCATAATCAGAAAGAGTCATTTGTTGGTTTAATGGGTTAATGTTTGCAGTAGTTAGTAGTTCTTCCCACTCAGAATAATTCCAAGAGGCAGGGAAGGAGACGGATGTTGCTTTTCGGTCTAGTTGAACCAAAACAAGCCAACGTTCTGTATCGGTTGTGCGTGTATAACAAAAAACGGTTGGATGTTCAGGTAAAAGTAATTCAAATGTGCCGTGAATAAGAGCATCTGTTTGTTTTTTCAAACGAATCAAGGTTTGATAATGATGGAAAATACTACTGTTTTCCATCTCTTTCTGTGCAGCATTGATAATTCGGTAATTTTCATTGACTTTCAACCAAGGCTCAGTTGTTGAAAAACCTCCGTGTGAGGCGTTCTCCCATTGAAAAGGGGTGCGCCCGTGATCTCTGGACCAATTTACTGCGATTTTTAAAGCTTCGTTGGTCATCTTTCCTTGCGCTAATAGTGTTTGGTAAAAATGGATCGTATCAGCGGCGTTGATTTCTTCTATCGAACGAAACGGATAATTAGTCATTCCGACTTCTTGACCTTGATAAATAAAGGGTGTTCCTTTTAGTAATAGTAAGACAGTAGCCAAGGCTTTAGCAGCTTCAGGTGAATCATCTCCATAAACTGATACGCTGCGTGGGGTGTCGTGGTTTTCTAAATAGAGAGCATTCCAACCGTTGTGTTCAAGACTTGTTTGCCACTCATTTAAAGACTGTTTTAAATGCGGGATAGAACCTTTTTGGCTGCCTAACTCACCAATGCGCTGGCAATGCTCTAGTTCGAAAATCATATTGAAATAACCATGGTCACCCGTCCATGCATCCGCTTCATGATGGGGTACGCCGCTAGCTTCACCGACAGTCAGGATGTTGTATTCGTTAAAAATAGCCCTTAATTCTTTTAGATATAGTTCGATACCAGCAACATTCATAAATGGAGCCCACTGATTATCTGTAATTTTAAAATCCCAAGGTTCTTTTTGGATGTGACTGATCGCATCAATGCGGAAACCGTCGATCCCAAGATCAAGCCACCAACGGATCATTTGATAAATTTCATGACGGACATTTGAGTTTTTCCAATTAAGATCAGGTTGTTCCTTAGCGAAGACATGAAAGTAGGATTGCTCTGTTGTTTCATCGTATGTCCAAGTAGAACCGCCAAAAAAAGATTGCCAATTGTTAGGTGGTACTTCGTTTGTTGCGTCAGCCCAATGGTAATAGTCGCGATAGGGATTATCTAATGATTTTTTTGATTCGATAAACCAAGGGTGTTGATCGCTAGTGTGGTTGACGACTAAATCCATGATGATTTTTAGCTCCAGTTCATGGGCTTCTTTGAGTAAAGCTTGAAAATCATCCATTGTGCCGAAATCCTCATGAATAGCCTGATAATCAGAAATATCGTAGCCGTTGTCTACGTTAGGAGAGGCGTAGATAGGGTTGATCCAAATGAAATCAATGCCTAGTTCTTTTAAGTAAGGTAATTTTTGACGGATACCATTTAAATCGCCGATACCATCGTGATTACTGTCCTTAAAACTGCGAGGATAAATCTGATACCCCACAGCCTCTTTCCACCAACTATTTTTTTCTGTTTTCTTCTTTTGTTTTGTTTGAACAGCTAAATCAGCCATATGCATCTCCTCCAGAATTTAAAGTGTAACAGGATCGTTCAGTGCCGACGGTAAAATAGGGAAGTAGAAGAATGACGTTAGTTGCCACTCTTCTACTTCGGCATTTTCGCGAGAAGTTAGTGTGTGAAATTAAATAGATTTAAAGTGTACTAGTTTACTTTATCTGGATAGACAGACTACGAACGCCTCGTACGGTTCTAAGATTCTGTCAGAAAGATCGAAGTACTTTTTTTCTGTATTTGCGATAATTGTTTTAGTAGTGGTTTTCTCCAATGAAAATGGCTGTTCTTGATTTGAAAAATTACAAACGATCAGCCAAGTTTCACCTTGATAATGACGGTAATAAGCAAATACTGTTTCTGGCGTATTTGTTAGTAACTCAAAGCTGCCCCAGATGATCAAAGGATAGTTTTTGCGAAGTTCAATCAGTTTTTGATACGTATAGAAGATTGAATTTTTATCAGCAAGAGCATTGGCAACGTTGATGTCATGATAATTATCTTGAACTGCTAACCAAGGTTTACCTGTTGTGAAGCCAGCATTTTCAGTGTTATCCCATTGCATAGGGGTGCGTGCATTGTCACGCCCTTTCGCATTGATAGACGCGAAGATTTCTGTTTTAGTGTATCCTTTGCTGATTCGATCTATATACATATTCTTACTTTCGATATCTTCGACTTCTGTGATATCCTGAATCACACGATTGGTCATCCCGATTTCTTCGCCTTGATAAATGTATGGCGTCCCTTTTAGCATATGCAGTAAAATTGCGAGCATTTTAGCACTTTGAATACGGTAGGTACTATCATTGCCCCACCTTGAAACAATGCGAGGTAAGTCGTGATTATTCCAAAATAGTGAATTCCAACCTTGGTCATCAAGTTCAGTTTGCCATTTTGAAAAGACTTTTTTTAGTTCGGCTATTTGTAAAGGACGTAGATCCCATTTGCTTTTTCCTGGTTGCTCATCTAAGCCGACATGCTCAAATTGAAAGACCATTGAAAGTTCATTTCTTTTAGGATCAGAGTATAATTTAGCGATTTCTGGTGTAGCGCCCCAAGTTTCTCCGACAGTCAGTAGGTCTTTGCCGCCGAAAGTTTTGGCATTCATTTCTTGGAGATAATCGTGCAGTTTCGGTCCGTTACCAGTGATTTTTTGATCTGGAATTTTCCCAACAAGGTCGATGACGTCCATTCGGAACCCGCCGATTCCTTTGTCGATCCAAAAGTTCATCATATTGTAAATTGCATTCCGCACGTCAGGATTTTCCCAATTCAAATCAGGTTGTTTTTGGCTGAACAAATGCAGGTAATATTCGCCGCTAGACTCATCGAATTGCCATGCAGAGCCTAGAAATGTTGATTCCAAATCGTTCGGCTTTTCCCCGTCAAGACCTTTACGCCACACGTAGAAATCACGATAAGGATTATCTTTAGATGAACGAGATTCAATAAACCATGGATGTTCATCACTAGTGTGATTGACCACGAGATCCATAATGATTTTTATCTCTCTTTGTTGCGCTTCGTGGATCAGTTGTTCCATATCAGCCATCGTGCCGAATTCTGCCATGATTTGTTCGTAGTCGCTAATATCATAGCCGTTGTCGTCGTTTGGTGAACGGTAGACCGGGCTAAGCCAAATGGCGCTAATTCCTAATTTCTTCAAATAGTCCAAACGTTGGATGATTCCAGTGAGGTCACCGATTCCGTCGCCGTTGCTATCTTGAAAGCTCCGTGGATAAACTTGATATACGACGGCTTCCTGCCACCAGTGCTTGTTTGTTTTTAGATGATTCATTTTGCTCAATCCTTTCCATCGTGTCTACTGATACGGCAAAACCGTAAGGCGCTAGTTCAATGATATTTTTATCTAATGATTGCATTTGTGTAGAGAATAAAACATGTTCTTTTTCAATATAAACAGGTGCTTGTCCAGTGTTAAAAATGCTGCGAATCATTGTTCCTTCATATTCGTAGGCAAAATCGATAATTCCTGTTTGCTCGTCGATTTCCTGCCAACGTAGTTTGCCTTCTGATAGGAGTGGTTGATGTTCTTTTCTAAAGGCAATCAACGATTTGACGAATGTATACATATCTAAATCTTGTTTGTTTGAGTCCCAAATCATACATTTACGGCAATCTGGATCACCAGCGCCATCCATGGCGTATTCGTCACCATAATAAAGACACGGCACGCCTTTTTGCAAGTAAGTAAATGCGAGAACTTGCTTCATAAGCGCTTTGTTATTTTGGGCGATCGTCAACAAACGTGGTGTATCGTGTGAATCTAGTACGTTAAACATGATTTGGTTGGTTTGCTCGCGATAAAGCATTAATTGGTGATTTAGTTCAGAAACCAATTTGCTCAATGGAATCGTTTGATAGACAAAGTAAGAAAGAATTGCGTCTGTAAAAGCGTAATTCATGACACCGTGAAATTCATCTCCTTGCAGCCAAGCTTGAGAAGAATGCCAAATTTCCCCTAAAATATAAATATCTGGTTTGGCCTCTGTACAAACATCATGGAATTTACGCCAAAAGCGATGATCTACTTCGTTGGCCACATCTAATCGCCATGCATCGATATCAAATTCTGTGATCCAGTAACGAGCAATCTCCAATAAATAGTCTTGCACTTCTTTATTTGCTGTATTTAATTTCGGCATATGTGGTGTAAAGGCAAACGTATCATAGGTAATATCCTCTGAGAATTCAAAATTGTCGGTTGGTGTGTAAGCAACTGGGAATTTATGAATATGGAACCAACTAGCATAAGCAGATTTTTCCCCGTTTTTGATTACATCTTGCCACTGAGGTGAGAAGTCGCCCATATGATTGAAGACAGCATCAAGCATGACGCGAATCCCGCGCTTATGACATTCTTCTACCACTTTTTTAAAGAGTTCTTTATCTCCAAACGCAGAGTCGATTTCAAAGTAATCGATCGTATCGTATTTATGATTGCTGGCTGCTTGGAATAATGGGCAGAAGTAAATACCGTTGATGCCAAGATCCGCCAAATGATCCAAATGATCTAAGACTCCTTGCAAGTCGCCGCCAAAAAAGTCATCGCGTCCAGGATGTTCTTTGCTTCCCCAAGGTAAAGTCCCTTTGGGGTCGTTTGTTGTATCCCCGTTAGCAAAACGCTCAGGGAAAATTTGGTACCAAATCGTTTCTTTCACCCATTGAGGCGCTTTAAACCGGTCTGTTTCGTGGAAATAAGGTAATTTAAAATAATTAGCCGCTGTTTTTAAAGTGGATTCTTGATAAGGAAAGAATCCGTGGTCACCGTAAAATAGAATAGTTCCGTCCATGCCTTCTATCTTGAATGCGTAACTTAGACGTTTAAAAGGAGCAGAGGTTTCCGTCGTCCAGTAATCGTGGGTCGCAGTAGATAAGTATTTTTCCATTGGAACGGTTACGTTGAACCATTCGCTATGCTCAAGTTGGTATGGATCGCCGTTTAATAATTCAACACTCTTGATATCTCCTCTACCTGTTCTTAATCGGATGTGCATCTTGTCTGATGTGTATAGATAAGCGAATTCGCTTTCTGGTTGGTGGTGGATTGCTGCAGTATTCATCTAATTTGTCCCCCTGTAATCGACTCAGTATTTTTTCTAGTCACATATTTCTAAAAACCACCCATATTATGCCATATAAGAAAAACGTTTTCAATCTATTTTTCGCAATCGATTGCATTTTGTTTTGTTGTAGTGATTATTTACTTGATAATAAAGGAGAAATCTGTAAAATGGCTAATTTACGTCATGATAAAATTATAATCATTGGTTAATAGGCTGTTTTTTTAAAACTCGGAATAGATGTCTTATAGTTGGAATTTGTTCGAGGGATGAAATTTTTTTCAAAATCTTTATATTTCTCTTGACATTTTACGCAAACGATTGCACAATGTAGGAGAATAGAACAGCAAAATAATTCCTAGGAGGAACAAAAGATGAAAAGAAACATGAAAAAGCTTTTGACATTAGGGGTAACAATGACAGCGGCGGCATTTGCGCTTGCGGCTTGTGGCGGAGGTTCATCAGATAAAAAAGCTTCTGATGGAAATGAAAACGCTTCTATAAAGTTGTGGGTGGATGTAGCGTTTGTAGATACGTATAAACCGTTAGTGGAACAATTTGAAAAAGAACACAAAGATTGGAAAGTTACGATCAAGCCAAGTGAGTCTGCTACAGCCCAAGAAAATCTAAAAAAAGATCCTAGTGCCGCAGCAGATGTTTTCATGATGCCTCATGATCAGTTAGGTCAAATGGTGGATGCTGGAATTATTTATGCGAATACGAAATACGAAGATAGCATTAAAGAAAATAGTACTGAAAGTGCTGTAGAAGCTGCAACTTATGATGGTAAATTATACGGTTACCCATATGGTGTTGAATCACAAATTTTATATTATAACAAAGAAAAGTTAGCTGAAGGCGATGTGAAGAGTTGGGAAACGTTGACGGCTAAAGGAAAATTAGGTGCGAACTTTGGAGAAGCTGGCGCAAACTATATTTTCACACCATTATTCATGTCAAATGGCGATGAATTATATGGTAAAAACGGTGAAGATATCAAAGGAACGAATTTTAACAATGATAAAGGTGTACAAGTCTTAAAATGGATTCGCGCTCAAAAAGATAACGCTGGTGTCGTTCAATCGAATGCGGATGCACTTTCTAACTTAGGCAATGGTAAAATCGATGCTTTCTTATCTGGTCCGTGGTCTAAACTAGATGTAGAAAAAGCGTTAGGTGATAAGTTTGCAGTAGCGCCATACCCAACAGTTGATTTAGGCAATGGCGAAGTACAGCAAAAAGCATTTTTAGGCGTGAAATTATTCGGAGTGAATGCTTCAACTAAAAGTCCAGTAGCAGCAATGGCTTTGGCTGATTTCTTAACAAATAAGGAAAATCAATTAACTGTTTTTGAAAAAAATGGAACAGTGCCAGCAAATAAAGAGGCACAAGCGGATGGTAAAGTGACATCTGATAAAGTAGCAGAAGCGGTCATGACAATGAGTGATGCTGATCATTCGGTTGTAATGCCGAAACTTCCAGCGATGGTTTCTTTCTGGGGACCAGCTGATGCGGTAATCAATGATACCTATAATGGCAAAATCGCTGAAGATCAATACTTACCAAAATTGGATAAATTAGTTCAAGATACTAGTAAATCCGATAAATAATCGATAAATTGCAGCAAAAAATAGAGGCTGAGTAGTCAGGGAGAAACTGAAAAAGTTTTAACTTGGCTTCTCAGACCTCTTGATTTCAAAGAAGAACAGGAAGTGAAATGCTATGAAACTAAAAGCAAAAGCCGATGGGCCGATTTCTTTTAGAGAGTTGTTTAAAAAGGGAGATACCTCGATCAAGCTTTCTTATATTTTTATGGGAATGGCGAATATCTTGAACGGACAAATCATCAAAGGGCTGACATTTTTAGCGTTGCAGATAGGATTTGTGGCGTGGTTAGTCGTAAATGGTTTTCATGCGTTGTCGATGCTGCAATCATTGGGGACGAAAGCTCAAGGTTGGGTCATGGATGAGTCGCTAGGAATCGAAGTGCAACAGCCAGGTGACAATTCGATGTTACTGTTGTTGTTTGGAATCGCTGCAATTATTCTTATTTTACTTTTTATTTTTATGTATATCGTGAACCTAAGAAGTGCGCGTAAAATTTTTACGTTAAAACAAGCTGGGCAGTCTCTACCGACATTGAAAGAAGATTTAAATAGTTTGTTGAATGAAAAATTTTATATCACACTGATGAGTATTCCGTTGTTGGGTGTATTAGCGTTTACGATTTTACCATTGCTTTATATGATTTCTATTGCGTTTACTAGCTATGATCACAATCATTTACCGCCTAAAAATTTATTTCATTGGGTTGGTTTTGCTAATTTTAGCAATGTGATTACAGGTGATATTGCTGGAACTTTCTTCCCAGTGCTTACTTGGACGTTGATTTGGGCAGTTTTAGCGACCGCGACAACGTTTTTCTTTGGCATTCTATTAGCATTATTAATTAACGCTAAAGGGGTGAAGGGAAAAAAAGTTTGGCGGACGATTTTCGTCATCACGATGGCTGTTCCGCAATTTGTCAGTTTATTATTGATGGCTAACTTATTTAATGGGTCAGGACCCGTTAACGCGATGTTGCAAAATTGGGGACTGATTGATCAGCCGATTCCTTTTTTAACAGATGCTCTACTTGCGAAAGTCACGGTTATCTTTGTTAATATGTGGGTCGGGATTCCTGTAACGATGTTAGTTGCAACGGGGATCATTACGAATCTACCGACAGATCAAATAGAAGCAGCGGAAATCGATGGTGCGAATAAATTTCAAATTTTTAGAAATATTACCTTCCCACAGATTTTATTTGTAATGGCACCTAGTTTGATCCAACAGTTTATTGGAAATATCAATAACTTCAATGTGATTTTCTTGTTGACTGGCGGACAACCAGCGAACAGTAATTTTCACTCTGCTGGTGAGACGGACTTGTTGGTAACATGGTTGTATAAATTAACGGTAACTGCGGCTGATTATAATCTCGCATCTGTGATTGGGATCATTATCTTTGTTCTTTCAGCGGTCTTCTCGTTATTTGCTTATACACGAAGCAGTTCATTTAAAACGGAAGGGGCGTAAACAAGCATATGAAATCGAAAAAAAGAAAGAATTTAGTTTTGCATTATACGTTATTGACGATTTTATCGATTGTCTGGATCTTTCCGATCGTTTGGATTGTTTTGACTAGCTTTAGAAGTGAAGGAGGAGCGTTTGTAACGTACTTTATTCCTAAACAATTTACTTTTGAAAACTATAAAATGTTGTTGACAAGCTCTACGTATCCTTTTGTGCAATGGTTTTTAAATACGTTGTTTGTAGCAGTTTGCAGTTGTATTTTATCGACGTTGATCACGATTGCAATGGCGTATTCTTTAAGTCGTTTGCGCTTTAGAGCACGTAAACCATTTTTGAAATTAGCATTAGTGTTGAATATGTTTCCAGGTTTTATGAGTATGATCGCTGTGTATTACATTTTGAAGGCGATGAATTTAACAGGTAGTTTGTTGGCATTGATTTTAGTGTATTCATCTGGTGCAGCGTTAGGTTTTTATATTGCAAAGGGATTCTTTGATACGATCCCGATGGCGTTGGATGAATCTGCGATGATCGATGGGGCGAGTAAGTTTGAGATTTTCACAAAAATCACGTTGCCGTTGAGTAAACCGATCATTGTGTATACAGCGTTGATGGCATTTATGGCGCCGTGGATGGATTTCATTTTTGCGAAAATCATTTTAGGCGATAATGTTAATAAATATACAGTGGCAATCGGTCTGTTCACAATGCAGACGAAAGATAAAATCGATCAATACTTTATGGCATTTACAGCAGGTTGTGTGCTGATTGCGGTTCCGATCACGTTGTTGTTTATCTTTATGCAAAAGTACTATGTAGAAGGTATTACGAGTGGTTCAGTTAAAGGGTAAAAGAAAAAGCATTTCCTTAGCGGAGATGCTTTTTTATGTCTGCCTTTGAGTGTAGGCAGAGGTTTTTCCTTCAATCACGTTAGAAATTTCTATTGCTAGCTTTTCTCTGGAAATAGGATCATAGCTGCGGACAAGTTTTTTGATTCCAGGGATGCCTTTAAGTGAGCGGATCATTGCTGCGCTAATAACGGAAAAATACCGTTGTTTGTCTACAACTAGACTTGGATAAATGATAACGTGATGTTGCGGATTTTCTTTGATGAGTTGTTCCGCCTGGAGCTTAGCATCCATGTATTTTCTTAAAGGAAATGGAGCGCTATTGGCTGATATAAACAAGAAATGAGCAGATGGATTGTGTGTATTCAGATAATCTAAAATCAATTGAACAGGTGTCAAAATAAAGCGGTCATAGGTGATTTTTTTGCGTGGATGTTCAAAAAGAATACCTATTGTATCAATGACCCAATCAGATTTATGGACAACTTGATGCCAGTACGTGTCGTTTAAGATATCGGAATGAAACCAGTGGACTTTTTCTGACCAAGAACTTGATAGGTCCGCAGGTTTTCCTTTTCGTGAAATGCTGGTTACATTATGCCCTCTGGTGACTAGTTCTTCGGCAAGCTTTTGTCCGATAAAGCCGCTTCCGCCAAAAATCGTTATTTGCATCTTTTCTTCCTGCTTTCTTGAAATTATTATGATAAATCCGTATGATAGCTAGTTTATCATTATCTATCGGAAAGTACGTTAAGGAATGCTTGAGGGAGAGAATGAAGAATTACTATCCATTGTATTTAGTGTTTCAATTTTCTTAGTGGTTATTTTAGTAGCAGCCTTTTCTTTGGATGATGAATTTTGTCTTTTTATTGTGATTGTTGGCATAGTTTTATTGACTTCAAAAATTGAGTTGTTGAATCGATCATTTTAGAGATCCCAAAAAAGACCGTTTTTGGAAGGTATTATTGAGCGAAAGGCATCTAAAAAAATCAAGGGAACGTTTATTGAAGAACTATTTCTGCATGCAAAACTATTACAGGCTAAGTAATTTTAGCCTATAGATTAAACAGTGAGTTAGATAGTGATGTGGGATATTGTAACAATAGCATTTAGGGGGGAGTACCGCTTGACTATCCCAAAAACATTCTTTCTTAAGACAAACAAAAAACACCTACGAATTATAGATGTTTTTGTCTGTTTTCAATTAGCATACAATAAACATTAAGCTTGTTCTTAATTGGCATAAATCCCATTAAAAAGTTAGAAAAGTCAATAAAATGAAAATACTCAAATGATGAAAGTGTCTACTTCCTCTTTAACAATTTTATATAAAGGATCATCATTTAAAAGTTTTAATATTTTCAATCCATCATTAATTTTTCCTTTTTGATTAGACAGAAGTCCATACCTTATTAATGATATGGAAATATAATCAATTCTTTTACTCTGGAAGGATCTATCTAGTGCTTTTTCAGAAAAAAACAGAGCAGATTTTTTATCGTTTTGTAGTGAAAAAAGGAGTGTTAAATTTAGATATATAGATGTTTCTAACAATATAATGTTAGAAAAATTCTTGTACTTATCTAACGATTTAATTAATTGTTTGCTTATAAGGGGATAGGTATTTGGATCAAAAAAGTGTAGACAGCAATTAATTATTTTTATATCTAAAATAGTCCAAGAATCAACTTTAGATAGTTCATCCCAAACATCTGCAGCGTATAGTTTAGATTGACAATTTAATTTACTGTTAGTTGAATCTGCAATGTGTTTTAACATATACAATGTACTACGGATACACTTAATTGACTTACTGAAATTGTCATCTAGGTAGTTATCACAAAGTGCAATTAAATTATCAAGATATTTTAAGTCGCTATTAGAGAAAATCTTATTAAATAAATATATAATTTGTTCTTTATCCTTATAAGAGTATCCGTTTTCAATGAAATTAAACTCTTCAAATGAAACATCAATAGAATTAAGTAAATAATTAAAATTAGCCATAGACAACATTATTTTATTATTTTCAAACTTTGATAAAGTTGTCCTAGATATTTTTTGTTTACAAATATCTTTTTGTGTTATATTTCTTGACTGTCTAATATTTTTAAATGAACTTCCCTCATTAATCATAATATAGCCTCCTTTTAAATATAAGATGTGCTTATAGTTTACATCATAAGTTATGAGATTCACAATAGGGTATTCTTTGTAAGAAGGAGGATAAAAAATCATGAGAAAATTATTTAGAATTGTTTTATTTGCATCAATTTTTTGGATAGTTGGTGGTTAGTTTATCTTCTAAAAAAATAGTGGAGGTTTTTCTATGGAAAAGAAAAAAGAATTTAAAAAGATTCGTTTTGCTAATGTTGCTGCTTGGGGTAAACATTAATTTTTAGTAAAAGGAAAGATGAGAAATTTAAATTTTCATCTTTCTTTTTTTAAAGGAGGAATAAAAATGAGGAAATATTATTATAAACCTATATTAGTAGATGTATGTGTGACTAATAGGTGTAATTTAAATTGTGATTATTGTTCAGCCGAATCTGGCCCATTTGCAAGTAAAAAAGGAGAATTAACAATACAAAAATTGTCTGAGTTATTTCAAGAAATGGATGAAATTAAAGTTCCGAGGGTTGCTTTAACAGGTGGAGAACCATTTATAAGAGAAGATATTATTGAAATTTTGTATGAATTCGATAAATACAATTTCACAAAAGTTTTGAACACTAACGGAAATTTAATTAGAGATAAACAGGCATTAGCGTTATCAAAGTTAAATCTGGATAGAATTTGTGTTACATTAGATGGAAGCAATCCCGAAGTACATGATAGCTCTAGAGGTAAAGGTTCATTTAAAAAAGCAATTGAAGGTATAAGACAATTACAAAAATACAATCTACCAGTATCAACGCTATTTACCCTAGGTAAACATAATGTTAATGATTTAATTAATACCATAAAATTAAATGATAAACTGAATATAAATTTTATGTCTGTCATGGTTATTTGTCCAACTGGTAGGGCTAATGATGGAAGTGTGTTAGCAGACAAAGAAAATTGGTATCCTGTATTTTTAGAATTATCAGAAAGAATAAAAAATAAAGAATTTAAAGTTAATTTTAAAATAGTACCTCCGAATGAAAGTGATATATTTTGGACGCATTATTTTCCTTTGGAATACTATAATCGATTAGATTTATTGCAAGTTTGGGGTGTGGAACTAGAGTCATACAAAAATAGAGTAGATAGAGATATTTCTTGTCAAGCTGGAATCAAAGCATGCTCCATTTCTCATAAAGGAGATGTTTATGGATGTGATTTGATGAATGGGATTGATGAATTAGTTGCAGGAAATATAAATGAAAGTAATTTAATGGAGATATGGAATAACTCATCTGTATTTAGAAAATTTAGAGAAATGAATTTTAATGATTTATCTGGTAAATGTTCTATCTGTCCTCATACATGGTGTGGTGGTGGTTGCAGATGTAGTGCATTAGAGTTAGATGGTTCTTTATTAGGATCTGACTTATCATGCTTTTATGAGCCGATGGAGGAAATGGAATGTTAGTTAAAAACTTTTATATTGATGGTAAGAAAAAACTGTATTTTGAAAAAGATGAAGAAATGAATTTCTTAACTTTTGATCCAATAAGATTATCTTATTTTGAAGTTAGCAATATTGGTGCAGAAATATTATATTGTATTTCTAAAAAAATGAAATTAGAACATATAGTAGAGTTAATAACAGATGAATATGAAATTAGTAAAGAGGGGTGCATTTCGGAAGTGATAGAATTTTTAAATTATATACCTATTCAAGATATAATTTATACTAATTTAATTCAATCAGATGTGTATTTATATTTAGAACCTTTTAATAAGGAAGTTAGATAACATGAGAAAAAGAATTTTTATAGATATTAATAAATTCTCATTACCATTAATATTTTCACAACTAATAACGACTATTATAGGGCAGAAAGCGTTCTCTATAGCTGCGAGATTAGGAACTGATAATTTAATTGCTATGAATACAATTGATAACTTAATTTATTCTGTAACAGGAGTTTTAGGGGTCATTAGTGTAGCATTTAGTATGCTAAGTTCAAAATCTTTAGGAGAAAAAGATACAGATAAGTTCAAAAAATTAGTTAGTTCTGTAATGCATGCAAATGTAATCATAGGTTCGTTATTTTTTTTCATAATTCTATTTTTTTCAAAAATCTTTATTAGTGCAATATATAAATTTTCTGATGAACTACTGAGTGTGGCAACTACATATCTATATTCAATGAGTTTCTATGTTTTATTAACGTTAATCACATTTACTCTTACGAATTTATTAAAAGTCGAAAAGAAAACGAATTATATATTAACGATATCTATAATATCTTCACTGATTCAAGTGCTTTTGAGTTATATATTTATTAATGGTATAGGAAATTTTTCAGGTTTAGGTGTGTTTGGTGCAGGGATAGCATTAAATATTACATTACTAATAACAATTTTGTGCTATCTGATAATTGTAAGAACTACCTTTTTTTCATGTTTAAAGTTAAAGCCAATATATATAAAAGATATATTGATAAGGAGTATTCCTTTAGGGATTCAAGAATTACTAGAAGGAATAATATTTTTGATTTTTTTTGATGCAATGATTGCAAGACTAGACACAATGTCTTTGAGTGTGTATTCCATTATCAGTCAAGCATTAGTATATTTAAAATTACCAATGTTTATGTATGGTAATGCAGTTACAATATTTGCAAGTGAATACTTTGGAGAGAAGAATAAAAATAAAATCATAGTGGTAAAAAGAATATCTACATACATGTCTATCTTTTTTTATGTATTAATAGGAATAGGTATATACTTAATGATAGTTCCTTTTTCTAATTTATTCACTTTTGATGATAAGCTGATAAACGAAACAACTAAAATGATACTACCATTATTTTTTTTAGTTAGCCCAATAATGCTATATGAAATAAATAAATATATATTACAGGTTATAGAAAACGGAAAATTTGTTGTGAAATGGACTCTTATAATAAATATAATTAGTATGGGAATTATATTGATGTTTCATTTTTACGGGTCTTTAGATTTATATTATATATATATGGTGTATTTTGGTAATTATCTGATTTTATCTGCATTATTTGAATTGAAGTTTAAAAAAGTTTGTATTAAATAATGATGTTTAGTTATTAAACTCCTTAGTCAACATAATCCGAATATAAAAAAGTGCCTACCAGTTCATTGATTGGTAGGTATTTTTTGTGAAATGGAATTGGTTTATTTTTAACCCTATAGAACTCATTCAATTTTGAACTTAAAAAAATTGTTAAAAATATGAAAAGTTGTTATATTTGATTCTATTGCGAAGTTTGATTTAAACTTCTTCAATTTCTCATGACTTTAGTCAGGAAAGGTTGAACAGATGAGCTGTCACTATAAAGATAACAAATTGATTTTATTGGATAATAGCTGATACGCCGAAATGGTCGCTGATAAGAGGTGTTTCTTTCCCGTTAAAGACGATCTGATAATCGGTGATTACGAATTCTTGTGAAGCAAAAATATAATCAATGCGCAATTTTTCCTGATTTTCCCCCCAGCCATCGATGGCTTTTTCAACGGTGTGTTCTCCGATTTTTTGATCTGCTGCTAAAAAGCTATCTTGCAACTGCAATGAGCTAGTGAGAACAAGGTCGTAGCCGGTTTTAGCGACTGAAGCGGGATTGTTGAAATCGCCCATAAGCAATAGTGGTGAAGAGTAGTTTTGTAATGCTTGCTCTGTTTGTTTCCACTCGTAAGAAAAACCACCAGTTTCTAGCCACCAAGAGTAATGACAACAGACTGCCGTTATTGGTTTTCCCGCTAATTCTGTTTGGCCGATAAGTAAAACTCTAGTGCGGTAGTCATTTGGATTTTGTTCTTCGGAAACTACAACTGTTTTTGGGTGGATCGGCTGTTTTGAAAGAAGGGCAACGCCTTCGTGATAGGTGGAGTAACCAATATGATTGTAAGCCCAACTCCAATGATATTCATGTCCTTGTTCTTTTAAAAGCTGAACCAAAAGGTATGCAAAATTATCTTCGTGGATCGGCAGTTGATTTTCAGTCGGGTGAAAGTTGTATGGTGAAACAACTGGTAAGCTATCAATGCGTTGATTAACTTCTTGTAGAGCAATCAGGGCATATTCTTCTTGGATGATTTGGGTTGCCAATTGTTGTAATTTTTCTAAGGGTTCATTTTCTAACCAACTGTGGGTGTTCAATGTTAGTACCTTCATATTTATTCCTCCTGCAGTGATAAAAAATAGGGGAGTGATAAAACTCTGCGAGCTTTACACCGCCCCTATTTAGGATTTGTTCTGATTAAATATCTAAACGACCAATGGCAGTTCCAGGATCTTGATTACCAACTTTATCTAAATGAAAGGCGTTGATTTTTTCGCCATTTGTAAAGACGACGATCATGGTTGTTTGTTTACCAGCTGCTTTGATTTTTTCTAAGTCCGCTGTGGCGATTTTTTCACCTGCTGTTACTTTTTGTCCTTCTGTTACGAGGATCGTAAAGGCTGACTCTTTCATTTCGATTGTATCTAATCCCATGTGAATCAGGACTTCAATACCTTCTTCTGTTTGAATACCTAATGCATGTTTAGATGGGAAAATACTGCTGATCACACCATCGATTGGGGCGTAAATCGTTTCGTTTGTAGGATTAACGGCAAAGCCATCACCCATCATTTTTTGTGAAAAGACAGGATCGTTGACTTGATCGATAGCGATTACTTCACCATTGGCAACAGGCACGATCGTTTTTGTGAGACCAAGATAATCTGAGTTACTTGCTGTTATAGCGATCGTTTCGGTTTGCTTAGGCGTAGGAATGGCAGCGCCAGAATCCAGTAAATCTTGAATATCTGACTTTAACACATCTGCTTTTGGTCCGTAAACGGCTTGAACCCCATTATCTTTTACGATCAATCCCATAGCACCAGCTTTTTTCCAAGCATCCTCTGTGCCGACTTTGCTCTTATCAGTGACGCTAACACGTAAGCGCGTCATGCACGCATCCACATCTACAATATTTCCTTTTCCGCCTAGCAGATGAATGATGTCGATGATTTGAGGATCGATTCCATCTGTATTTTGAGTGTTGCTTGTTGTTGCATTTGTTAGTGTTTCATTGTTATCGTAGTTGCCATTTCTACCTGGTGTCGCGAAGTTGAATTTTTTGATCATGAAATTGGCGATGAAATACGTCAAAACGCCAAATGCGATTGTACAAAGTACGAAATTCAGTAAATCACCACCTAAGCCAGCTTTTATGGCTAAAGGTGTTCGGGTCAATAGTTCAATATTTCCAAATGAATGAACACGTAAAGCAACGATATCAGCCATAGCAAATGCTGCTCCTTGGATAATAGCATACACAACATATAGTGGCACTGCTGCAAACATAAACATGAATTCTAAAGGTTCTGTAACCCCGGTTAGGAATACAGCTAAAGCGGCTGAAAGATACATTGATTTATAGTTTGAACGTTTATCAGGATCGACATTACGGTACATCGCAAGTGTCATTCCCATCAAAATACCAGAAGCACCGATCATTTGTCCAACTTTGAAACGAGCAGGCGTCCAGTTTGCCAAGACATAATTGTATTGAGAGGTATCACCAGCTCCTTTTAAGTTGACTAAATCAGTTGCCCAAGCTAACCATAATGGATCTTGTCCGAATACTTGCGTTCCAGCTTGTGCGCCAGATAAGATTTCATAAGTTCCGCCTAATTGTGTATAGTTGATCGGAATCGTCAACATATGATGTAAACCAAATGGCAATAGTAAACGTTCTAAGGTTCCGTATAAAAATGGGGCTAAAACTGGTGCTGTATCTTGAGATTGAGCGATCCAAAGGCCAAAATTATTGATACCCGCTTGAATATAAGGCCAAATAATAGCTAAAAGAATTGCAACGATCGTTGACCAAAGAATCACGACGAAGGGAACAAAGCGTTTTCCGTTAAAAAACGAAAGAGCATCGGGTAATTTACGGTAATTATAATATTTATTAAAAGCCATTGCGCCGACAAAACCAGCGATGATACCAACAAAAACCCCCATATTTAAAGCAGGTGCTTCTAATACACTGGTGAAGAAACCTTTAACCATGATTTTTGTACCAAATAAGGTATGTGTAAAAGCTTTGTCATCCGCTAACATGTCACTAGTGACGCCGAAGATCGAACCGGTTATTCGGTTGATTAAAATAAAAGAAAGTCCGGCAGCGAAAGCCCCGCCAGCACGCTCTTTAGCCCAACTTCCACCAATCGCAAGTGCGAACAAAATATGTAAGTTGCCGATGACGCCCCAACCAATATTTTCGATAACACCACCAGTTGTCGCTAGTGCTGCCCAATCTGGATTGATCAGTGGGATCGTTTTACCGATACTGATCATTAATCCAGCAGCTGGCATAACGGCTATCACGACCATTAGGGCTTTACCGAACTTTTGCCAAAACTCGAAACTTAATAATTTTTTCATCTTTTTTCTCTCCTTTGCAATAATTGCGCAATCGTTTTCGTTGACTGTAGTATAAAGCAGTTTTTTATTTTTGTAAACCCTTAAATAAAATCAACTCTTTTTTATTACTGCTAAAACGATAGTATCATTATAGATAAAGAATTTTCAACTAATAAGCAGTGAGCAACAAAGAAATGTTTGACAATGCAATCGGTTGCGTTTATTATGATGTTAAGAAGCAAAACATTTACAGGAGGAGAGAAAATGAATCATTTATTTGAAATAGACCCATGGAAAATTGCTACGCATCAATTAGAACGTAACGAACGTCGTCTTCAAGAGTCGCTGACCTCAATGGGGAACGGATATATGGGAATGAGAGGGAATTTTGAAGAACACTACACAGGAGATCACCATCAAGGAACCTATTTAGCTGGTGTTTGGTATCCAGACAAAACAAGAGTCGGTTGGTGGAAAAATGGCTATCCTGAATACTTTGGAAAAGTCATCAATGCCGTGAATTTTATCACTATGGATATTTTTGTGAATGGTGAAGCGCTTGATTTAGGAATTCAAGAACCAAAAGATTTTTATTTAGAATTAGATATGCATAACGGATTGTTGACACGCACATTTATTCTTGAAAAAGAAGAGACAAGAGTCAAATTCCGGTTTGAACGTTTTTTAAGTATTGTGCAACAAGAACTAGCTGTGATTCGTGTGACAGCAGAAGTGCTTGAAGGAACTGCGGATATTCAAATTATTTCTAAAATCGATGGCGATGTTCGCAATGAAGATAGCAACTATGATGAAATGTTTTGGGAAGCACAACAATCTGGTTTTGAAGAAGCAATCGGTTTTTTAACAACGAAGACGATACCGAATCCGTTTGGCATTGAACAATTTAGTGTAACAGCTGCGATGAAACATGTCACAGAGGCCAAAGCAGGTGTAGCTGAAACGGAACCTTTGAAAGTACAACAATCGTTTCAAGCTAATCTACAAGCAAGTGAATCAATCACGCTAGAAAAACAAGTCATTGTTTTAACAAGCCGTGATATTCCAGAAGCGGAACAACAAGAAAAAGCAGTTCAACTATTAAATCAAACGACTAAAACGTTCGCTGAATTATTGAGTGAGCAAAACGCTGCGTGGAAAAAGCGCTGGGAACTTTCCGATGTTGTAATCGAAGGAGACGAGGCAGCGCAACAAGGTATTCGTTTTAATTTATTCCAATTATTTACAACTTATTACGGTGAAGATGAACGGTTGAACATTGGACCAAAAGGCTTTACAGGTGAAAAATATGGCGGTGCCACTTATTGGGATACAGAAGCTTATGCGGTTCCTTTGTATTTAGCATTGGCCAAACCAGAAGTGACAAAAAATCTATTGAAATACCGCTATAACCAATTAGAACAAGCCAAACATAACGCTCGCCAGCAAGGATTAGCAGGAGCGCTCTATCCAATGGTGACATTTACAGGAATTGAATGCCACAATGAATGGGAAATCACCTTTGAAGAAATCCACCGCAATGGTGCGATTGCGTATGCTATCTACAATTATGTGAACTATACTGGAGATAACGAGTATTTAAAAAATGAAGGATTACAAGTTCTCACTGAAATCGCACGTTTTTGGGCGGACCGCGTTCATTTTTCTAAACGTACTGGAAAATACATGATCCATGGCGTGACAGGACCAAATGAATATGAAAATAATATCAACAACAACTGGTATACAAACACGATCGCCACATGGGTATTGCAATATACCTTAGAAAATTACGACAAGTATCAAGCAGAAACACCAGTTAAAATTTCAAAAGAAGAACAAGTGCATTGGCAAGAAATTATCGAAAATATGTACTATCCATTTGATGAAGAGTTAGGCGTTTTTGTTCAGCATGATACGTTTTTAGATAAAGATTTAATGCCGAGAACAGCATTGACCTCAGCAGATTTACCTTTGAATCAACATTGGTCTTGGGATCGTATTTTACGCTCTTGCTTTATTAAACAAGCGGATGTATTACAAGGTATTTATTTCTTTGGCGAACGTTTTTCACGAGCGGAAAAAGAACGTAATTTCTTATTTTATGAGCCGATGACGGTTCATGAATCTTCTTTATCACCAAGTGTTCACGCAGTTTTAGCGGCAGAATTAGGGATGGAAGAAAAGGCAGTAGAAATGTATCAACGGACAGCTCGTTTAGACTTAGATAATTACAACAATGATACCGAAGATGGGTTGCATATCACGTCAATGACAGGGAGTTGGCTTGCGATCGTGCAAGGATTTGCGCAAATGAAGACGGCTGACGAGCAATTAAGTTTTGCCCCATTCTTACCAAGCACGTGGACAAGCTATGCCTTTCATGTGAACTATCGTGATCGCTTGCTTTATGTGACGGTGGATCAAGAAAATGTTCGTTTGCAACTTGTTTCAGGAGCAGAATTACCACTTACTTTATATGGAAATAAGCTGGTTTTAGCAGATGAATTAGTAATCGAGATGGAAAAGGTGAATCCTCATGTTTAAAGGTGTGTTATTTGATTTAGATGGTGTTTTAACGGATACAGCAGAGTATCACTATCAAGCGTGGCAACGGTTAGGAAAAGAAATCGGCATTACGATGGATCGTACGTTTAATGAAGAGTTGAAAGGGGTTAGTCGTGAAGACTCATTGACCTTATTACTCGCTCATGGCGGCAAAACAAATGACTTCACTTCAGCAGAATTTGCTGAACTAGCCAAGCGGAAAAATGAGTATTATGTAGAGATGATCCAACAAGTTAGCCCAAAAGATGTTTATCCAGGCATTCTGGATTTGTTAAATAATTTAAAAAAACAAGGAATTAAAATTTCTTTAGCTTCTGCTAGTAAAAACGGTCCCTTTCTGTTAGAGAAAATGGCGTTGATGCCCTATTTTGATGGAATTGCTGACCCGAGCGCCGTTGCAAAAGGAAAACCAGATCCAGAGATTTTTCAATTAGCAGCTAAAAATGTTGGACTACAAGCAGCAGAATGTATCGGAATCGAAGATGCAAAAGCGGGGATTCAAGCCATTATTGCAAGCCATGCCTTACCGATCGGGGTAGGACGTTCAGAAGATCTGGGGGCAAATATTGCGCTTGTTTCTTCCACGAAAGAATTAACGTTTGAATTCTTGTTATCTGTCTGGCAAACAGCAAAAGCAGATAGTTGATTTCACTGTTTATTTAAACGACTATGCTTGAAAGAAAAAGACGATAGCAACAAAGCATCAATCTATGGTATTATTTTCTACGATGGAATGATTTATTAAAATTTGTATGATTAATCATGAAAGGAGGAGAATAGATGACAATTACTGTTAAAGATGTTGCTAGAAAAGCTGGCGTGGCTACTTCCACTGTTTCCAGAGTGATCAACGACCACTCAAGTATTTCAGATGCTACGAAGAAAAAAGTCTATAAAGTAATGGAAGAAATGGGGTATGTCCCCAACATTGCTGCTAGAAATTTAGGCAAACGTTCATCGGGAGCAGTCGGTGTGATTTTACCGCCGTTAGATTCTCGTGAGCGGATGGGAAATCCATTTTATTTGGAAATCATCGAGTCGATCAATGATGAAGCGCGTAAACACAGTATGACAACGGCAATTGCCACGGCGCAATCTTTTGAGACGTTGTTAGAAAATGTTCAGCTGATGCATCGTCAAAAGCAAGTCGATGGATTCATCTTGCTTTACTCAGATAAAGAGGATCCAGTCATCGATTATTTATTCGAAAATCAAGTTCCCTTCTCATTGATCGGTCAGCCGTATACAAATGAAGATAAGGTCATTTACGTGGATAATGATAATCAATTACTAGGCAAACATGCCACCGATTACCTAATCGAAAATGGGCATAAAAATATTCTGTTTATTACGAATACCACCCATGAAAATGTCTATTATGAACGCTATTTTGGCTATCAAAAGGCGATGATGTTAGCGAATTTGCCGGTATTACCTTCAGTAGATATGGAAAAACCGGAAGATTATGTAGCTTTTGAACAACTTTTGAAAGAGACGAAGGCTACAGCCGCTGTTGTCATCGATGATATCTTCGCGATGCGAATGATTCAATTAGCACAAATGTATGGCTATCGTGTGCCAGATGATTTTTCGGTGATCAGTTTTAATAATTCGATTTATGCGACGTTAGTTCATCCTTATCTGACAAGTATTGATATTGATATTGCGGAATTGGGTAGAATGGGCATGCAAAAACTGATTGAGTCACTGCAGGAAAAAGAAGCAACAGGGGTTCGGATGGTGATTCCGCATAAGTTGATTAAGCGGGAGACGGTACTGTCTTTGAAATAATAACGGATGAAATAGTTTTGAACATTCTACGGAAAGGATGTTCAAAACTATTTTTTTTATTAGTTCATAAAATGACCAGATCTTTAGGTTGACAAATAGAATATTCTATTTTAATATAAAGGAGAAATGATCCGACTACAAATATAGTCGTTTGGGTTATAAACATAAAAAATGATGTAAATAGAAAAAGGAGATGGAAAAGATGGAAGCAAAAACATTTGATATAGAAGGGATGACCTGTGCTTCATGTGCGCAAACGGTAGAAAAGGCAACGTCCAAACTAACAGGCGTATCTAAAGCAACAGTCAACCTAGCAACCGAAAAGCTAAACGTTGAATATGATGAAAGCAAACTTTCAGAAAGCGACATCCAAAAAGCTGTAGCAGATGCAGGATATGAAGCATTGAGCAATGTCCAACAACGAACATTTGATATAGAAGGAATGACGTGTGCGTCGTGTGCGCAAACAATCGAAAAAGCAACGGCTAAATTGAACGGTGTTACAAAAGCATCCGTCAACTTAGCAACAGAAAAAATGGTCGTTGATTTTGACCCAGCGATTCTAAATGTCTCAGATATTACCAAAACAGTAGCTGATGCAGGTTATGGCGCAGTGGAACAAATTGATTCAGCCGATACGGTAGACAAAGACCGTGAGAAAAAACAAAAACATATCAAAGACATGTGGCAACGTTTTTGGATGTCTGCAGTCTTCACTGTTCCATTATTATATGTAGCAATGGGGCATATGGTTGGCTTGCCATTGCCATCATTTGTAGATCCAATGATGCATCCTGAAACATTTGCTATGGTTCAGTTGATCTTAACGATTCCTGTATTATATTTAGGTAGAAGTTTCTTTATCGTTGGGTTTAAAGCTCTATTTAAAGGACACCCTAATATGGATTCATTAGTTGCTCTAGGAACGAGTGCCGCAGTAGCATATAGTTTGTATGGAACAGCGATGATTTTTGCTGGCGATCCACAATTCACAATGGCATTGTACTATGAATCTGCTGGTGTGATTTTAACATTGATCACGTTGGGTAAATATTTTGAAGCTGTTTCAAAAGGAAAAACGTCAGAAGCAATCAAAAAATTAATGGGCTTAGCACCGAAAAATGCCCGTGTTTTCCGTAATGGTCAAGAAATGGAAATCCCAGTAGATAGTGTTCAATTAGACGATACGATCATTGTTCGTCCTGGTGAAAAAATTCCAGTAGATGGTGTTGTGATCGAAGGCTCATCTGCAATCGATGAATCGATGCTGACGGGTGAAAGTATGCCAGTCGAGAAAAAGGTTGGGGATAATGTCATTGGTGCAAGTATCAATAAAAATGGTAGTTTCCGTTTTAAAGCAACAAAAGTTGGGAAAGATACAGCATTGTCTCAAATCATTAAATTAGTTGAAGATGCACAAGGGTCAAAAGCACCAATCGCTAAAATGGCAGATAAAATCTCTGGTGTTTTCGTACCAATCGTAATGGTATTATCTGTTTTAGCAGGTTTGGCTTGGTATTTCTTAGGGCAAGAATCTTGGGTTTTCGCCTTAACGATCACAATTTCAGTACTAGTTATTGCATGTCCGTGTGCGCTAGGTTTAGCAACACCAACAGCAATTATGGTAGGAACTGGGAAAGGCGCTGAAAATGGCGTATTGATCAAAAGTGGTGATGCATTAGAAACAACCCATAAGATCCAAACAATCGTTTTCGATAAAACAGGAACGATCACAGAAGGAAAACCAAAAGTTACAGATATTGTAACAGCAAATGGTATGGCACAAGATGAGTTACTCCGTTTAGCAGCATCTGCTGAAAAAGGCTCAGAACATCCTCTAGGAGAAGCAATCGTCAATGGCGCGGAAGAAAAAAATATTGTTTTCGCATCAACAGAAGCCTTTGAAGCAATTCCGGGTCATGGTATCGAAGTAACAATCGAAGGTAGCCGTTTATTATTAGGGAATAAAAAATTGATGGATGACCGTACTATTTCTCTAGGTGATTTGGGCGATACATCTGATCAATTAGCAGAACAAGGAAAAACACCGATGTATATTGCAAAAGATGGCGTGATTGCAGGAATTATAGCTGTTGCTGATACAATCAAGCCAAATAGTATTCCAGCAATCAAAAAATTACATCAAATGGGAATCGAAGTGGCGATGATCACAGGTGATAACAAACGAACAGCCCAAGCAATCGCTAAACAAGTTGGAATCGACCGCGTTTTAAGTGAGGTCTTACCAGAAGATAAAGCAAATGAAGTCATGAAATTACAAAAAGAAGGTAAGAAAGTTGCGATGGTTGGTGATGGTATCAACGATGCACCAGCGTTAGCACAAGCAGATATCGGGATTGCGATTGGATCTGGAACAGACGTCGCAATGGAATCTGCGGATATCGTATTGATGCGTAGTGATTTGATGGATGTACCGACTGCAGTTGAGTTGAGTAAAGCAACAATCAAGAATATCAAAGAAAACTTATTCTGGGCATTTGCTTATAATACACTAGGAATTCCAGTTGCAATGGGTGTCTTGTATCTATTTGGTGGACCGTTATTGAATCCAATGATTGCAGGAGCTGCGATGAGTTTTAGTTCAGTTTCTGTATTGCTGAATGCCTTGCGATTAAAAGGGTTTAAACCTTCAGCGTTGAAGAAGTAATTAGATGAAAAAATCGACTACTTTCTTAGTAATCAGTAAAAAATACTGATCCTAAGGCTGTTAGTCGATTTTTTTACGATTCAAATCAAGGGATAGAAAGTATTTTTTTTATTCGACAACTGTCAGAATTTCATCAGTCGTTTGGCGTTTTTTCAGTGGTATTTCTTTTGTACGATAACCAAGTCCAAGCATATAAGAAACACCGAATTCATTTGTATCCAACAGTCCTTTTTTACTCAAGTAAGTTTCTACATCAGCGCGATTAAATCCTTCAATCGGACAACTATCAATTTCTAGTAAAGCAGCAGTTGTCATCATATTAGCTAATGCGATATACGTTTGTTTAGAAGCCCAATCAAACAACGAACGTTCACTGTTTAAATCAAAATCTTTTGCCTGAAACTGTTTGAACATTTGAGTTTGCGGAGCGTCTGGTGAAAAGGGGAGACCAAACACATTCTCTACCATATGTTTTACGTGTGGGCTTTCTGCTGTAACATTTTTACGTGCCAAAGCGATGACGAAATGACTAGCCCCATTTAAGCTGTTAACGGCTCCCCACGAAAATTCTTTCAAGTCCTCTTTTATTTGGGTATTTTCTATTAGTAAAAAAGACCAAGGTTCATATCCAAATGAGCTTGGGGATAGGCGTGCAGCTTCTAAAATGGTTTCCCAATCTTCTGTTGGAATTTTTTTAGATGGATCAAAAGCTTTTGTAGCATGGCGATGTTCAAAAGCTGTTAAAATTTCTTGTCGTTTTTCCTTCTTTGTTCTATTCATTTTATCTTCCTGCCTTTACATCATAGTTTATTGCACTAAACAATAAGTGACTTTAGTGTAAAGGAAGCAAAAAGCATTGTAAATCGGGGAATTTTTTTATACCACTACTTAAATGATGATTGTGTATTTAAGTGACGGGAATTAAACGAATTGCCCCAAAGGTACATCGATTCTATCACAGGAGCCAAGCTTCTACCGTACTCAGTTACTGAATAGCTTACGGCTATAGGTTTTTCCTGTATGACTGTCCGTTTGATTAGTCCGTCTGTTTCTAAATCTTTTAATTGCAAAGATAACATCCTTTTGGTGACTCCGGGTATAAAGCGCTGTAATTCACTGTAACGATAAGCTCCTTCAAAAATTAAATGGTACAACAACACGCTTTTCCATTTACCTGAAATGAGCTGTAAGGTCGACTCTACAGAACAGCCATCTAAACAATCATGAATTTTTCGCTTTGTCATCATATCACATCCCAATAGTTATTTTGTTAAAAATGTTCGTGCTAAATTATGTATTATAATAGCATAACTAACATTTTTGGATGAAGTAAACTGTCTTACCGTATACTCAATGTTTTGAGGAAGCATCCTCTTTAGTAAAATAAGCGGAAAGCTCTTTGTGAAGCGCCCAAACATTTTGTTCTAAATTACTCATGATGGTAATGTTCCGATTTAATGAACGATTGTAAGAGGAAATAAATGAAATCCCAGGATCTTGTCCTTGCATGTATGGGAAAGGTTTCTCATTGTTTTTAGAAATCCAAAAGCCATAACCATAATAATCCGATGCTTGCATCGTTTGCATCATATTTACCGCCTGTTTAGAAATGATTTTTCCACTAAGCAATGTCTGCCAGAAACGTTCAAGATCTTTTAACGTTGTGAAGCAGCCGCCAGCACCGGTACCCTTAACATCGATACTATAAATATTACTGTAATATTCTTCTGATTCTTTATCGTAGATATAAGCATTCGCAACATTAGCTGGCAATCGATCCAACGCAAAATAACCAGTAGAAGTCATGCCAGCTGGTTCAAAAATCACTTGCTTCAAGTAGCTGTCAAAATCCTGGCGTGTAAGCTCTTCGATGATCGTTGCTAAAAGAACGTATCCTGTATTGTTATATTGAAATTTTTTTCCAGGAGTATCAACCATTTTTTTATCAAAAAAGAGCGGAAGAAGATCTCTGTTTTTTCGTATTTTATAGTTAGGAAAGTCTTCCCACAGTTCAGCATAGTCATCCATCTCTTCTTCATCAAAATAATCACCGATACCAGAAGTATGATTAAGTAGTTGATGCACAGTGACGTTAGGGTCGATATTAGGCATTTTCTTTGAGAGAATTCGGTTGATTGGTTGATCTATTCCGATCTTTTTTTCTTCAATAAGTTTCATGATGGCGATAGCAACGAAGGTTTTACTGCCAGATGCTGTACCGAAAATGGTATCGACATTATTTTTTATTTGATTAGGAAGATCCCGATAACCAAAGGCTTCAAATAATAAGGGTTCATCATTCGATGTGACGCTGACAAACCCATTGAAGTCAGTGGGAATAAATTGTTTCAAGTTCATGAGTGAAGCTCCTTTATTTAGATTATGTATCTGTCGTTTATGTACTACAATAAGTTTATCATTAATTGATGGATAGATGTTTCATTTTTTTTACTTTCTAAAGAAATTTTGAGTCGATACAATAGTTGAAAATTGAATTGTCAGTGAATTAAAAAGAGAAGCTAGTTAAAGTGCTGTTGGAATTGAAATTGCAATAGAATCTGTGCTACCATAGAGAAGACGTTTAAATACACGTATAGTAAATAAGAAAAGGAAGTGATCAGCAGATGAATACGTATAAATTAATATTGATCATGCTCCCGCCGCTTCCCGGAGAAAGATGTTTTTTTTCAACCCTTTAATTTAATGAACTAGCCACGCGGACTAGCTCTTTAGAAAAAAGATAAAATCAGAATGTGTCAAAAAACGCCACAAACTTATTTTCCTATTTTTCAGACAGAGCTGAATGAGCCCGCTTTGCTTTTAATGTTGTCTAGCGAAGCGGACTAGCTCTTTAGAAAAAAGATAAAATCAGTGTGTGTCAAAAAACGCCACAAACTTATTTTCCTATTTTTCAGACAGAGCTGAACGAGTCCGCTCCGCTTTTAATGTTGTCTAGCGAAGCGGACTAGCTCTTTAGAAAAAAGATAAAATCAGTGTGTGTCAAAAAACGCCACAAACTTATTTTCCTATTTTTCAGACAGAGCTGAACGAGTCCGCTCCGCTTTTAATTTAGGAGGAAGTATTTTGAAAAAAAGCATCATAACTCGTGGACCATCTTTAGTATTATTGATTGTTTTAGTGGGATTTCCACAAATCAGTGAAACGATTTTTACTCCGTCATTACCGGATATTGCGCGTGACTTTCAAGCACCAATGGCAACGGTTCAGCTGACGTTGAGTATTTATTTTCTAGCCTTTGCGCTAGGTGTGTTTTTTTGGGGCTGGTTGTCTGACTTTATTGGACGGCGTAAAGCTATGCTTTATGGCTTATTATTTTACGGAATTGGCAGTTTCCTTTGTTTACGTTCTTCGACGATCGAACTGCTGTTATTTGCTCGATTTGTTCAAGCTTTTGGCGCGAGCACGGGTTCTGTTGTGACTCAGACGATTTTGCGGGAAAGTTATTCTGGCAATCAGCGTCATGCGTTGTTTGCTCAGATTTCTGCGGCACTGGCATTTACTCCAGCAATCGGTCCATTAATTGGCGGCATCGTGGATCAATATTGGGGATTTAGAGCAGTTTTTCTGGTATTGGTATTGATGAGTGTGTTGATTTTTTGCTATGCATTTTTGCGTTTGCCTGAAACTTTTGAAGTAAGTAAGCGAGTACCAATAAAATTAATCCCAATCATTAAGCGTCTTTTAACGAGTCCTAAAGTGTTGACTTATGGTTTTTTGATAGGGGCGATCAATGGTGTATTGTTCAGCTATTATGCTGAAGCACCATTTATATTTATCGAACAGTTTCATTTATCAACGGCGATGTATGGCTTTTTAGGAATCGGCGTAGCTGGGGCTTCGATTTTAGGGGCATTATTGTCCAAGCGGTTACTCCCGATTTATCAACCAGAGAAAATTATTTTAATTGGAATCAGAAGTATGTTGTTTGGGGCTTTTTTCCTGCTTGTTGCCAGTGCAGCAACTGTTCTTCCAGAAATGATTCAGCTTTGGTTGATGCTGATGGGGATTTTCATCTTGCTGACAGGGACGGGAACAGCGTTGCCTAATTGTCTTAGCTTGGCATTGACCGATTTTCAAGATGTGATCGGAACGGCTGGGGCGGTCTTTAGCTTAGGCTATTATTTGTTGGTCAGTCTATTCACGTTTGGTATGAGCAAACTTCACAATGGTTCATTGCTGATGATGCCTTTATATTTTCTTGTTATAGGTTGCTTGATGCTATTCTTAACGCGAAAATTTTTGTGGACAAAAGTTCAACCTAAATAAGAAACAGCTTTAAAGAAATAGAAATAGAAAACATCTGCGCAACTAAAAAAACTAGCGTAGGTGTTTTTTATTGAAAACCTTTTGAGATAGCGTTTTTTGTTATAATCTAGGATAATAGTAGAAATAAGAAGTGAGGGGCGAGTTGGGTGAAAGAAATTTTATTACAGGCAATTGGTTTTTGTTTTGTCATATTTTTAGGCTATTTAATGAAACGGATCGGCTTATTGAGTAAGGCAGATGGCGGTATGTTGTCAGTTATTATTGTAAATATTACTTTGCCGGCAACGGTGATCGTTAGTTTAGCAAGTGTTGTTGTGTCTGGAACATTATTTTTCTTGCTGACAATGGGAATCGTTTTGAATATTTTGGTGATTCTGATAGGCGGTCGAGTCAGTAAAAAACGTGCTGTTTTGGAACAGAAATTTCAAATGTATTCGATGTCAGGTTATAATATTGGAAATTTTAGTTTACCATTTATTCAGGGCTTCTATCCTTTAGCTGTGCCTTTTCTTTTGATGTTTGATATCGGGAATAGTGTAATGTTGACAGGTGGAAGTACATTGTTGATCGATAAAGTAGTTGGCTCTAAAGAAGAGACGACGTTGAAAAAAATTGTTTTGTCATTATTTAAATCTGCGCCTTTTACAGCGTATATGGTGATGCTGTTGTTGCGGATTGGACAGATTGGATTACCGATGGAAGTGTTAGGGGTACTAGAAATGATCGCTAAGGCAAATGGTTTTTTATCGATGTTTATGATTGGTTTATATTTTGAGCTTAGATTGCCTAAAAAAGCGTTGCACTTAGTAAAAGAAGTTCTGGCGTGGCGTTATCTATGTGGAGCGGCGTTTGCATTGTTATTTGCTTTTGTTATTCCGCTTGATCCTTTATTACGAATCGTTTTAGTTGTGTTGAGTGTGGCGCCAATGCCGACATTTTCGGTGATCAATAGTGTTAAAGCAGGAATGCCGGAAGAAACAGTTGGCTTTACATCGTCTGCAAGTATTTTGATCAGTTTAGTATTGATGACGCTGATCATGATGTTTATGGGGTAGTAATAGAAAAAGAGTAAGGAAAGAATGAAGTGCGCCCCTTAAGTTAGACCAGAAAATCTAACTTAGGGGGTTTTTTATAGTGGCTAAATATGATTATGACTTTAAAAAATCAGTAGTTGAAGCGAGCAATTAATGAGTGGATTAATTACTATAATCATCACCGAATCAAAACGAAACTCGGCTGCAGTCCCGTTAGATATCGCGAACGGATGACCGCATAAAAAACCGACCAAATTTCTTCGGTCGAGTTATGGTCTAACTATTGGGTCTCACTTCAAAAGAACTCCCTACTCTTTTATTTTATTCACGTATCAAACGTTCAGCGATATAGAAGTCGCCCTCATACGGTGTATCTTCTCCGCCAACTTTTTGGTACAAATCAGCACCTTTTCCAGCAAGTACCACTGCATCTTCTGTTTGACTCATTGCTAGTGCAATTTCGATAGCTTCGCTACGATCAGCAACGATTTCGACTGGAATATCAGTTGAAATGTAAGACTGTATCTCTTCGCAGATGGTGATTGGATTTTCATCCGCTGGATCATCTGTCGTTAAAATCGCAACATCAGCCAGTTCAGATAAAACAGTACCGAAATCCTTTCGTCTAGAGATCGCTTTATTACCTGTGCTGCCGATGACGACCAGCAAACGACCATTAGGATGTTCTTCTTTGACAAACGTTAAAAGATTCTTTAAACTATCATAATTGTGCGCATAATCTACATAAACTTTTGCACCATTTTTATTCGTTAACAATTCCATGCGACCAGGAACTGTGGTTTCCTTGACGCCTTGTTGACAATCGTTGCGTGTAGCACCAACTAATGCGCTGGCAAGAACAGCACTTAATGCATTCCCTTTATTAAAATCACCGCCTAAACGTAAGTGATACTCACCAGAAACGGCTAACGTATCATTTTCGGTGTTGATAGAAAATGCGAGAGAGTCGTCAGGACTTGTTTGATAAATGTAATCTGTGTCTTTCGCTGATTGATCTCCATACACAATATAAGGAACAGTATAAAGTTCTGCTGTTTCTTTCAGTAATTGAAAATAGTCTGATTCACGATTGAAAATCATGGTTTTGGAATGCTTGATTAGTTGCCGCTTGCAATAAAAGTAATCATCAAATGTTGGATGCTCGATCGGACTGATATGATCTGGCGTAATATTTAAAAAAATGCCAACATCAAAAAATAGACCGTACACACGATTCGTTTTATAAGCTTGCGATGAGACTTCCATAATAAAGTGGGTCATCTTGTTTTTAACAGCTTCGGCCATCATTTGATAAAGATCAAGCGATTCAGGTGTAGTTAAATGGGATTTGAAGAAAGTTTTTCCATCTAAAGTAGAATTCATGGTAGATAGCATTGCTGTTTTTTTATTTGTTGCTTGATCTAAAATAAATTTAGTAAAGTAAGCAGCCGTTGTTTTGCCTTTTGTACCAGTAAAGCCGATCAATTTTAATTTTTCTTGCGGATAATCATAAAAAGCCATACTGATGACCGCCATTGCCTTTTTGATGTCAGTCACAATGATTCCTAAGGCTGCAGGTACATCATACGGCTGTTCAGCCACATAAACAGCAAGACCAGACTTGACTGCTTTGTCTAAGTACTCGGATTTGAAATTTAGCCCTTTGCAGAAAAAAAGTGTGTCAGTATTTACAGTACGGGAATCATAAGAAAGAGTATCAAATGTTTTATCATTCAGCGCGATAGGCAAGCTTAAAGACCAGCCTTCAGCTGAAATAAATTCTTTTAAAAGATGTTCTTCTAGTAAACATTCTCGGATTGTTTCTAAAGAAATAGTCATCATTACGCCTCCAAGCAGTATCTAAAATCATAATATAAGATTTTTAGTATAGAAAACTTTAGAAATTCATCATACAATTTAAACGTTAAAACTTCAAGGCGCTTGCTGGTGAGTGGAAAAAAATGTTAGAAAATGATTGATGCAAGTATAATGAATTCGAATTTTTAAGAGTTATTAAAATAACAAATACATAATGATCATATTTTAGTGAAATATTAAAAAAATATAAAATAAAAGAGATATTTAGTGCTGTTTTTCTTTGTTAATAAACAAAAAACGAATAGTTATAAATGAAGTGTTTATTTGGTTTTTAGATATTTAAAAAATGAAAAGCACTGTTTTTTTATAAAATCTGTGAGGAAAATATAAATAAGTTAATTTATTCAAGAAAGTCGTTGCATATACTTGATTTAACAATTAAAATAAAGAAAGCATGTTCAAAGAAAGTTGGAGGAGTTAAATGATAAATCAACCAAATCCTGCTGATCAACCGATCTTGACTAACCAAGAGAAAATGGTTAAAGGATCTGCTTGGATGACAGCTAGTAATATAATTTCTCGTTTGTTGGGTGCGGTCTATATTATCCCATGGTATGCATGGATGGGGGAACACGCCAACGAAGCAAATAGTCTATCTTCAATGGGATATACTGTGTATGCTCTCTTTTTATTAATATCTACAGCGGGGCTTCCAGCAGCTATTGCGAAGCAGACCTCTTATTACAATTCATTGAATGAATACAAGATAAGCCGGCAGCTCTTTTATAAAGCTCTTCAATTGATGGCTATTTTAGGTGCTATTTTTGCAATCATCATGTATCTTGCAGCGCCACTTTTAGCGAAGTGGTCAGGCGGCGGAGAAGAATTGATTCCAACGATGCGTTCCCTAAGTCTGGCTGTATTGATTTTTCCTTGTATGAGCGTCGTTCGAGGCTATTTCCAAGGAAATCAAGATATGATGCCGTATGCTTTGTCACAAATCGTGGAACAAGTAGCACGTGTTTTTTATATGTTGTTGACAGCATTTATCATCATGAAAGTAATTGATGGGAATTATGTTGATGCTGTAACGCAATCTACACTTGCAGCATTCGTAGGGATGTTAGCTAGCTTAGTTGTTTTACTTTTCTATATTCGTAAACAAAAACCAATGTTCGATTATCTCGCGGCGCATAGTGCGAATGAACATGAAGCGTCAACAAGAGATTTATTGACGGAAACGTTAAAAGAAGCCATTCCTTTTATTATTGTTGGTTCAGGTGTGACAGTCTTTAAATTAGTCGATCAATTTACTTTTTCTAATTTTATGAATACTTTTACTACGTATTCCGGTAGTCAATTGAGAACGCTATTTGCTATTTTTAATGCAAATCCAGACAAATTGACAATGGTAGTCATTGCGTTGGCTACATCTATTTCAGCTACAGGATTACCATTGATCACGGAAGCAATCACATTGAAAAAATATCGTGATTTATCCAAATTGATCAGTAATAACTTTCAACTATTTATGTTTGTAATGTTTCCTGCAACATTTGGTATGATCGTTTTAGCCAAACCGCTGTATACGATGTTTTATGCACCAGACGCTTTAGGCGTATCAGTGTTGGTTCAAGCCTGTATTGCTGGCTTGTTTATGGGCTTGTATATGTTATCATCAACAATGTTGATGGGGATGTATGAAAATAAAGCTGCAATCAAATATTTTGGTTTAGGGTTAGCGTTGAAATTGATCGTTCAGTATCCAAGCGTGCGTCTTTTTGAAGTCTATGGTCCATTGATTGCTACAATGATTGGATTTACCTTGTCGTGTGTATTGATCATGAGAAAAATAAAAAAAGTCAGTCACTTCAATTTTGGGTTGACATTACGACGTGGTTTACTGATTTTCTTGATCACGTTGGTTATGATGATCGCTGCAATAGTGATGAGGCAGTTCTTGTATCTATTCCTAGATCCAACTCGTAAATTCCAATCTTTCATGATTATTATCATCGTAGCGGCATTTGGCGGAGCAGTCTATGGCTACATCACATTAAAACTACGTTTAGCGGATAAACTATTAGGAGCAAGTGTCGTGAAAATTCGTCGTAAGTTGAAAATAAAATAAAAATAATCCATAGCGGAACGTAAAGTTCCGCTATTTTATTAAGGAAAATAAACTAACAGACAAAGTTAAGGTTAAAAGAGCTTTTTCAGTTTTTTTAAATAGGAGGATTAATCATATGCGTTTAGATAAATTTCTTGCAGAAACTGGAATTGGCAGTCGAAAAGAAGCCAAACAACTATTGAAAAAAAGTTTAGTAACTGTCAATGATCGTGTTGTTAAAGATGGCAAAACACAGGTCGATGAAACACAAGATAGTATCAAATTTGCTGGAGAAAAGCTTACTTATCAAAAATATCATTATTATATGCTACATAAACCGCAAGGGGTGATTTCTGCAACCGAAGATAAATGGGATCAAACTGTTGTCGATTTATTAAAAGATGAAGATTACCGGGAAGATTTATTTCCAGTCGGGCGTTTGGATAAGGATACGGAAGGATTGCTACTGTTAACGAATGACGGTCAGCTTGCGCATCGATTATTATCACCTAAAAAGCATGTGGACAAAGAATATTTCGCTAAAGTGCAGGGAATTGTAACAGATGCTGATATTCTTCATTTTGCAAAAGGATTTGCCTTGACCAATAAAGAGCAAGTCAAACCAAGTAAACTGGTGATTGAGTCAATAGATGAAATCGATCAATCTTCAGAAATTCGCCTGATTATTCAAGAAGGAAAATTTCACCAAGTCAAGCGCATGTTTGAAGCCGTAGATAAAAAAGTTGTCTATTTGAAACGATTACGAATGGGTAGTTTATGGCTAGACGAGACATTAGCTTTAGGCGAATATCGTGTTTTGACTGAGGACGAACTTGAAGGACTAAAGAACAATTGACTCTTAAAATGATGGAAGAAACCTAAACAAAAGTTTATTGCTGTATTTAAAACAGTAAACGTTGTCTAGGTTTCTTTTGACTAGACAGTCAATACAGGTATATACTTCAATTGACTAACTAGTCAATGAGGAGGAATAATAAAATGAAGGCCATTGAACTTAAAGGACTAACCAAATTATATAAACAACAACCTGCCATCGATCATGTGGATCTATCCGTAGAAAAGGGCGAAATATATGGTTTTATCGGGCCAAACGGCGCTGGCAAATCAACAGCGATCAAAACGATGTTGAATTTCATTTATCCAGATCAAGGAACGGCTACTTTACTTGGATTGGATAGTATCAAAGATGCTAAAGAAATTCGTAAACGAACGGGGTATGTCTCTAGTGATGTTCGTTTCTATCCCAATATGACAACGATCGATGTGCTAAAATATGTGGCTGAATTTCATCAACTAAAAAATAGTAAACAGCAAATCGATCATTTTGTTGAGTTATTCGATATCGATGCTCGAAAAAAAATGTCTGATTTGTCGCTTGGAAATAAAAAGAAAATCGCTATTATAGCAGGGATTTTACCTAATCCAGAATTGCTGATTTTAGATGAACCTACGAATGGTTTAGATCCGCTGATGCAGCATCGTTTATTTGAAGAGTTGGAAAAGTACAATAAAAAAGGAATGACGATCTTTCTATCCAGCCATGATTTAAATGAAGTGCAGCAACACGCGCACAAAGCAGCGTTTATTCGACAAGGAAAAATTATTACGGTGCAAGATATTACTAAAGAAAAATCTCTAGGCAAAGTCATTACCTTGATTGGCGACCATATTCCGCTATCTTTATTTGAAAAAATGGGTGCAGCGATTTTAAAACATCAAGGGAATGAAACACGTTTATTATATGAAGGGGATTTACATAAAGTATTGCCGCTTCTAAGCGATCCCTCGATTCAAGATTTTACGGTTACGAATCCAGAACTGGAAGATCAGTTTATGGCATTGTATGAAGGAGGCGATGGAAAATGATCACTGCTAAAATAGAAACTAAAGGACTTATCAAAGGCTTGATTATTTGGACCATTTTATTTGCTGTCATTATTTTTGGTTTTAGTGCGGTGTATCCTCAAATGCATAGTTCTGCAATGAAAGACCTTCTAGATGCGAAATTGACTGGGCTTTCTCCATCGTTATTGAAAACCTTCAACATCAGTGTGAATGGTCAATCAAGTTTTTTAGTGGCGGCAGGCTTTTTTGCTTATTATTTTCAATATATGTTTTTAGCCGCTTCGATTTATGCTATGATGCTGGGAAGTCAGGCGTTAATTAAAGAAGAAACTGATGGAACGATTGAATTTTTATATGCTCAACCTGTGACGCGTATTGGAATCGTGACAAGTAAATTTGTCGCGAATTTCTTGATTTTAGCTATTTTCTGGCTTATTTCATTTGGGGTATCTGTCGGGTCAACATTATTGTATCGTCAATCAACAGATTCGGCGGCAACGATCACAAAAGAGATCAGTAAGATTTTTACTCAAGAAAGTCTGATTTTGCTGTTTTTCTTAGCACTTGGCTTTTTTGTTTCAACATTTTTAAAATCAAGCAAGCAAAGCACAAGTGTCTCTTTAGGGATTGTTTTCGGTTTTTATTTGATCGGGATTTTTTCTGATTTGAATGATTCGTTTAGTTGGGCGAAGACGATTTCTCCAACCCATATGGGGATTCCAAGTAATTTATTGGACAAAGGTTTATCGGCAGCAAATGTAGTGTTATTGAGTATTTTGATTGTTTTATTCCTAGGTGGAACATACATGGTTTACCAACGGAAGGATTTGAAAGTCTAGTGAAAGAAATCAACATCGATCAACAAAAATATGATCGGATTCTAGCGGCGGCTTTAAAACATTTTTCAAAATATGGCTATCAAAAAGCCAACACAGATGAAATAGCAAAAGAGGCGGATGTGTCTAAGGGCTTGATTTTTCATTATTTTGGCAAAAAACAAGTGCTGTATGAACAGACAATCAGCGAAGTGATCGACTTTTTAAATGAACAGTCCAAAGTGCTGTTCACAAAGAAGTACACAGACTTAGTAGATGTAGTGATCGTAGCAACTCGACATAAAATAAAGTTAGAGCAAAAATATCCAAATCAAATTCGTTTATTGATCACAGCCTATGCGCAAAAACAGCATTTACCAAAAGAAATCCAAGCAAAATTAGCACACTATATGGATGAAAATAAGGCGATCACCCAACAACTTTTGACGGGGATCATTGAACAGTTACCAATCAAAAAGCAAATCGCAAAAGAAGATGTTGTTCAGTTGGTATTAAGTGTATTTAATCAAATTTCTGTGGAAAGTCTACAGTTTTTAAAGACTCACCCAGAAGTAGCGGAAGTCAAACAAATGCAGTTTTTGGCTGAACGAGCTGAAATTTATATGGCTATTTTACAAACAGGATTTCTAGAACATAAGACAGCGGGAAAATGATACTCATTTTTCCGCTGTCTTATTATTTAAACGCTCAAATCGTTTCATATAGTGGGGCAGGTTTTTACTGATTTCCGTCGGTAATACAACGTAGTTTTCCTGCCCTAATTCTTCTCCAATCAAGCTATGAAGATAAACAGCTGCGCAAATGGCCCCTTCTTTGTCTTTAAATTGAGCCAAAAAGCCTGTAATCATTCCTGCTAAAGTATCACCCATGCCGCCTGTTGCCATAGCAGGTGTTCCTAATGGATTCTTGTATTGAACATTTTGCATATAAAGCTCTGTTCGATGGCTTTTTAAAATAATCGTTGCGCCCAATTGTTTTTGCATCGCTTGATTATTCTCAAAGGTTTGTTCGTCGATCTTTAGTCCGCTTAATCGTGTCCATTCCATTTGATGAGGCGTGAAAACAACTTTTTCTGGGTAAGGTAAAGCGTAATGATTTTGAGCAATCAAAGTAATAGCGGAACCGTCGATCACGAGCCACTGTCCAGGTTTTTGCCTCTGTAAGACTGTTTCTAAAAGCTGCTCACTGTGGGCAGACAAACCCAACCCAGGTCCGATCAAAAGCACATCCGCTGTATCGACTAAATCATTGACTTCTTGCGTGAGAGTCCAATCCAACACCATCGCCTCAGGTAAACGAGCATGAAGAGCTGCATGATTTTTCTTTGTCGTAATGACAGAAGTTAAACCGCAGCCTGATTTGAGACAAGCTTCTGCACTCATGATGATCGCACCGCCATAAGTCTCATTTCCACCAATCAAAACAGATCGTCCAAAGGTTCCTTTATGAGAATGTTGCGGCCGAGGTTGAATCACAGTAGTCAGGATTTCTTGTGAGAGTTCTTTCAATTAGAGCACCTCCTTTAGTGATTTAGCTTCAGTATAAATCTGTTTTGAATGAAGCGCAAAATATTACGGAAAAAACTGTTCCCGCCTTTTTCTTTTAAGTCAGTTAGTGGTATGATGGGAAGGTAGAATAATGAATTGGAGTGACTAAAAAATGACAATTGATTGGCAAAAAGAAGTAGACGCACGTAAAGATGCGCTATTAGAAGATTTACAAAATTTATTACGCATCAACAGTGAGCGCGATGACTCAAAAGTAACACCAGATGCACCTTTTGGACCAGGACCTGTAGCAGGCTTAAAACATATGTTAGCGTATGGCGAACGTGATGGTTTTGTTGTGAAAAACGTGGATAACTATGCTGGACACATCGAATATGGTGAAGGCGATGAAACATTAGGAATTTTCGGACATATGGACGTGGTTCCTGCCGGCGACGGTTGGGATACGGATCCTTATGAACCTGTTATCAAAGACGGCAAAATCTTTGCTCGTGGTTCAAGTGATGATAAAGGTCCAAGTATGGCTGCTTATTATGCCTTAAGAATCATCAAAGATTTAGGAGTGCCATTATCTAAAAAAGTTCGCTTTGTCGTTGGTAGTGACGAAGAAAGCGGCTGGGGCGATATGGATTATTACTTCAAACATGAAGAAACACCTGACTTTGGTTTCTCACCAGATGCAGAATTCCCAATCATCAATGGTGAAAAAGGGAACGTAACAATTCGATTGACTTTCAAAGGTGGAAACGGCGTGGACTATCAATTAGTTAGCTTTAAATCTGGCTTACGTGAAAATATGGTTCCCGGAACTGCAACGGCAATCGTAACAGCTGCTTCAGCAGATGATGCAGCATCTTTAACAGCATCATTTGAAACATTTATTAAAGAAGAACAAAAAATTTCAGGACACGCGGAACTTTCAGATGAAACAGTTACCTTCCATGTTGTTGGGAAAGGTGCACATGGCGCTAGTCCACAATCAGGAATTAATGCTGCTACGTTCTTAGCAACTTTCTTAAATAATTACAGCTTTGCTGAAGGGGCCTATAGCTTCATCAATACATTAGCAGAATTCGTTCACGAAGATTTCTACGGTGAAAAATTAGGAACTGCATTCGAAGATGGAAAAATGGGCAAATTAACAATGAATGCTGGTATTGTTAATTTTGATCCTGCCAACCCAGAAAATAGCTTAGTGACATTAAACTTCCGCTATCCAAAAGGAACATCAGCAGAAGAATTACAAGAAAAAGTGCAAAAAACAGTGGGGGGAAATGTAACGGCCACACAAGGTGGACGCAACCAAGAACCACATTATGTTCCAGCGGATGATCCGTTGGTTGAAACGTTATTACAAGTCTACGAAGATCACACTGGTCAAAAAGGCCATGAACAAATCATCGGTGGCGGAACATATGGACGTTTACTAAAACGTGGTGTAGCTTACGGTGCAATGTTCCCGGGTTATACGGATACTATGCACCAAGCGAATGAGTTTATGGCACTGGATGATTTATTCCGTGCGACAGCAATTTATGCAGATGCGATTTATCGTTTGGCTAAATAGTAAACATCAAAGATTGTCTGAACTGTTTTTCAATTAATCTTTATAAGTAAAATTGATTACATTAAAAATAAGGTAGAATATCGCTAACGAAACTAGTGATATTCTACCTTATTGTTGGTTTAAAGAACGAAAATCTTCAGCCGATGGTCATTTTTTTGAACTTTGGGCGAAAAACTGTTAAAGCGATAACCTCATAAAAATGATAAAGGTCACGCATCTATATGTTTTTTGAAAGCGCTTCCTTGCTGTTTTTTATATTTAGAAATAAAGGTATCATGAATAATGATATCTTGACTTACAGAAGTTGAGATGGTTAAAAATAAGAAATGTTTCTAAAAAGTCGTATGAGAGAATGTTGGATTTTTTCTATCTCCCCACTAAATAGTTAAAAGAAAGAAGGATGTGCAAAATTAATGAAAAAATTTTTTCGAATTTTAAGTGTCTTCCTTGTAGGAATAGCGACGGTAGGTTATTTTCATTTGAATAATACAAGTATCAAAGCTGAAGATGAACCTGAGCAGCAGACACAAGTACATAGAAGCACAGGAACAAGTAGAGCAACATTTGAAGGTGAAACTAGGCAAGTTTCTACTAGAGAGGCAATGAGAGATGCGATAAACAATGATAAGGTGTCACAAATCGAAATGCTAAATAATATAACTATGGATTACACTGTTAGACCTAAAGCCATAAGTAGAGATCTGGTTATTAGAGGAAATGGTTTTGCTTTGCAAATGACAGGAAGCGCTTCTTGGGAGGTAGGTTACGGGAAGCATACCTTTAGGTTGGAAAATATGAAACTAGGCTCTAATTCTAACGGGGCAATGTTTAAGTATCCTTCTTATTCTTCTTCTTTTTCTAAAAGCTATATGGAAATGGAAAATGTAAGTGAGACAGCAAACAATAAGGGAAATATCACTGATTTAGGTTCTTCACATGTTGTTTTTACTGGTGGAAAGAATGAATTTAAGTCTACCAGTGCTAAATCCTATTTATTTGCAATGACAAGTATGACACTTAAAGGTGGTGCAGAAGTTTATATAGAGCAGCCTGACATCACAATAATAAAAAAAAATGAAGGTATTAACGCAATGTCATACGATTTGAACATCACAGAAAATTCAAAGATGATTATCAATACAAAACAAAGTGGCACCCCTCAATCACCTCTAAGAGGGCTGAGATATATCAACGTAAAAACTGACTCCTCTTTAGAAGTCAATGCTTTAGCATCAGATACGTCAACTTCAGTGCCTGTTGTAGACTTTGATACTAATCCTATCGATTCCAGTGGTTTATTTGTGAGTGGCAACAGTAAGGTATCTATTTCTGGAACAGGTAGTCGTATGGGGATCAATCTTCCAGGAGAAATATATAGTACAAGCGTTAGTGCTACCAATAAGTCAACGTTGAATGTGAAAACGAACCTTGGGCCTAATGTTGTTGTAGGCAACGGAAAGGATACAATAATTAAGGCGACTGGAGGAAGTCAAATAGATTTTGAAGGGACAGGAGAAAAAGTAATAGATGTTACTGCAGTGTCACCTCAAATTAATGTTTCACAGAATAGTAGAATCAATGTCCAACATAATACCAACACGGCAGGATCAAGTATCAACTTGTATGGAAAGGGGACTTTATCTATACATAAAACGGCAATTAATGTAACCAATTCTAGTGAGTTGAATATGCAACGTAATGGAGGGGACGCTGGATCAAATATTTATTTAGAAGGCACTCTTCCAATGGTTAATGTGACAACTGGGAGTAAGACTACTTTAAAAAATTCGGGTATAAGTTCTTTGTGGATGAAAGGAAGTAATACCCAGTTTACTGTATCTGAAAGTGAATTTAATCAGGAAAGTACCTCACAAACTGGGGGGATGGCAGCTGGCGGAATTTACATGGTTGGAAATGCACCAAATATGATGGTAGAAAAGAATAGCTCTGTAAAGTTGAATGGATTAACCTCTCCAACCATTCAACTGGATGGAACAGGGGCTAAATTATCAGTCACTGGCGGGTCAAAAATGAGTAGTAAAGTTGGCGATACAGACAGTATACGTTTGCTTGGAAATCAACCACAGTTAACTGTTTCTGGGGTGGGAACATCGTTTGTGTCTGAAAGCAATCGTCAAAGATTCGTAGATGGAGCAGGTACGATTTACTTAGGAAATCTTGATGCTGACAAACTGTCTACAGGTGCAGCTATTACGGTAGAGAATCAGGCGGAGGTAAACTTGATATCTAATTTATCAAGTGCAATGGCTATGCAGTCAAGCTATGGCGTGTTTAATCTATCCTCTGGTGCCATGATAAATCTTACGTCAGGGCCTACGGATGGCTATGGTTATAATGCAAATGCAACTTTAAGATTTATGAGAAGTGGTTATGGAAGCAGTCAAAATGGCCATTATCTATTTAATATTGATAATGCGGAAATGAACATTGAAAAAAGCGGTGGAAGCGCTGCTGGTGTTAGATTATTTGGTCATGGCAATCGAGTGAATGTAAAAAATAATGGGAAGTTCACGATAAATAATCCTGGAAACGGCACTCCTAATGACGGTGGAGACGCGGTAGGAAATCAAGGGGTTCACTATACAAAAGCCTCTGATATAACAGGAGATAGGAATGAATTTAATGTAACTGGACAAGGTTCAGAAGTAAGAATTGCTGCTAATTCAGGTCCAGCAATTGATATGCATGATCAACCAGGCTTAATTACTGCTTCAAATGGTGGTTACTTTGAAGCTAGAGGGAAGACCGCTACGACAAATACAGGAATTTTTAGAACATCAAATCGTTTAGATGTTGTATTTGATAAACCATTATTCATGGACTTTACGAATACTCGAGGAAATGGTGGGAACATTTTCACAGTGAATAGTAGCTCAACATTAACGGCTACTAAGAGTGACTTATCTTTATGGAAGAAAGGAACTGGCGTAGAGCAAGATCCGGACTTAAATTTTATTGATTTAAATTATGCGTTCAAAGGCTCTAACTTTGACACGCTTGGTACGACGAATAGACCAGGTGATTTCAATACCAATACAATTGGCACACAAGGATTAACGAACTATACTCGATTAAGTAGTAATAACGCTCGCTGGGCTGTGGCAGATGTCCTTCGGGTGCCAACGACTGCGGACAAAAAAATTCATGGTCGATTGAGTGTACCAGTAGGACTGAATCGAACACGACCAGCATGGGATAATGAAGTAGAAGCTACTGTAGAAGTACAGAGAGCAAGCGGAGAAAAAGAAATTTATGAAAAAGTGAAATCAGTAGGGGATAGTAAAGCGAAACCTGGTATTAGTATTTATGGAGAGAAACCTCAAGGAGGACTTTTTGAAATTGATACAGGGAAATATTTTGAAGTTGGAGATAAAGTTACCATTACAAAAGTAAACTTAACAAGTGGGGAATTAACGCCAGGATTTGATAATCAAATTTTGACAAAAACAGTCGAACCATTCCAAATCATACCTCCAAAGCCTGTTACGGTCGAAAGTAATGCGATTAACAATCAAGCCACAAGTATCAAAGGACATGTGGAAGATAGAACGGTAGAAATTACGGCTACATTAAACGGACAACCTCTGGATACATCTAGTGTAGTTGTTGATGAAATGGGGAACTTTGAGCTGTCTCTGGAAGCTATGACGTTAAAAAAAGGGGATGAAATTCAACTCTTTGCTAGAGACCATGAAGGGTCAGCACTAAAAGCAGGAATAGTGAATCCACCGATAACGAACAATGATACAGGGAATAGTAACCCTAGCCAAAAATTGACTTTTCATGATACATTATTTGAAGCTGCACCTACAATTAATGTGAGTGAGCTCATGCCTTTAAGCGTTCTATTCCAAGATGAAAATGGCCGGGCGATCCATAAAACGTTGACAATGTTCAAAGAACCAAATGAATCGGTTGATTTAACGAAGGAAGAGCAGATTACAAGCGCGATTCAGACATTAAAAAAACAAGAATACAATCTATTAAAAAAACCGAAACCAGAAGTAATCATAATGAACGAGGGAAAGGCTGTCGTTTATCAATTTATGGGCCCAACAGAAGAACTGATCTCAGACAAAGAACCGCAGACAGATGAATTTACGATTCGGGCCGTTTCTGATTTTAAATTCCCACATGTTCCAATCGGGACAACGCGGGCATCCAAATTAGATAAAGTAACGCTTGAACCATGGGAAGGTGCAAAAGGCTATAGTTCAGGAATTGAAGTGGTCGATATGTCCGGAACTGCCAAGGGGTGGAATGTGAAAGTAGCCATGACAACCCCCTTGCAAACAACTGAGGGGAAAGAACTAAAAGGCTGGAAATTATATATCCCAACTGAAAAAGTAAAATCTGGTGGGGTAGAAACCCAAGAAGCGATTGGACATGCGGTGACCGTGACTAAAGAAGGCGCAACAGGATCTGTCTTTAGTGCGGCTCAAGGTAGAGGCAAAGGCCGATTTACAAACATATTTGAAACCTATACAGAAGAAGCAACAACCGAAGAAGGACTTACACGGAAAAAAGGTGTTCAATTGACTGTTCCAAGTGGTGCGTATAAAGGTGCATATCAAGGGAAATTGACTTGGACGTTGCAGAATGTACCAAATTAAACAATTTAATGAACTATTTTTAGAACAATAATCAAAACCTGACAGACAGTTGTCAGGTTTTTTTCTGTACAATAGAAACAAGTCGTTAGAAACATCAGACATTTTCAAGTATACTTATAAACATACTTAAAAATAAGGAAGATTTTTCTAAAGATAGATAGCAGAGCCACACAAGAAAAAAATGAGGTGAACAAATGATTGATTTTCAAAACGTCTCCAAAAAATACAACGACCAATTCGTTTTAAATAATTTTGATGTCTCAATTGAAGACGGCGAATTTTTTGTATTAGTAGGTCCTAGCGGTAGTGGGAAAACGACCACCTTAAAAATGATCAATCGACTGATTGAACCAACCGAGGGGGATATCTACTTTAACGACAAACGACTGATCGATTACAATCTGAAAGAACTAAGATTGACCATCGGCTATGTCCTGCAACAAATCGCACTTTTTCCAAATCTAACCGTTGCTGAAAACATCGAATTGATCCCAGAGATGAAACACTGGAACAAAGCGAAAAGACGAGAAAGAACGGAAGAATTACTAAGAAAAGTCAGTTTGCCACCAGAAGAATATCTACACCGAAAACCTGCTGAATTATCTGGCGGCGAGCAACAACGTATTGGCATTTTACGAGCGATTGCAGCGAAACCTGATATTATTTTAATGGATGAACCATTTAGTGCATTAGATCCGATATCGAAAGGTCAGCTACAACAATTGATCAAAGAGTTGCATAAAGAACTAGCAAGTACAGTTGTTTTTGTAACCCATGATATGAATGAGGCGTTATTTTTAGGTGATCGAATCTGCGTCATGAAAGATGGGGAAATCGTACAAACAGATACGCCAGAACAAATCAGAAGCAATCCAGCCAACGATTTTGTAGCGCAATTTTTCCAACAAGATCATTCTAACCTAGAAAATTATTGTGCGGCTGATTTGTTAGCATTAGAGCTTGTGGAAGATGGACAAGTCAACAGCGAAACAATTGTCGATCTAGACACGACATTACCTAAAGTGATTCGTTTACTTATAGATGGGAAAACCGTTATACTAGCAGATGAGAAAGGACCTATCGGTGAAATTACAGATCGCGCGATTTTACGCTTCTTAGAGACAAAGATAGAAAAAGGTGATCATTAATATGGGAAAACTGATCGAAACATTTATTGCCCGAAAAGAAGACTTTATTCAAGCGGTTGTCGAGCATATTCAACTCTCGTTACTGTCATTACTGATTGCCATTCTTATAGCGATCCCGCTTGCGATTCTACTGACAAATTATAAAAAAGCGGCTGAATTTGTATTGCAAATCACGGGTATTTTCCAAACGATTCCGTCACTTGCTTTGCTCGGGTTATTGATTCCAATTATCGGTATCGGCAGTCCGCCTGCAATCGTTGCGTTGGTGATTTATGCGTTATTTCCGATTTTGCAAAATACCTACACAGGTTTGACCGAAATCGATCCTTCCTTAGAAGAAGCTGCCGAAGCATTCGGGATGAATAAACGGGAAAAACTAGTCAAGTTTGAGTTGCAGTTAGCTTTACCTTATATTATTTCAGGTATTCGTACAGCGACAGTAATGATTATTGGGACGGCCACACTTGCTGCCTTGATCGGTGCAGGCGGGTTGGGGACTTTTATTTTACTTGGAATCGACCGAAACAACGTGTATCTGATTTTGATTGGTGCGATTTCTTCTGCTGTTTTAGCTGTTTTGTTTAATTTTGGGATTCATTTGTTGGAGAAAGCTACAGTGAAGCGAATTGTAGCAGCCTTTATGGTCTTACTCGCTTTGTTAGTTGGATCGTTTGTCTACACCCATCAAGAAGCGGAACAAAAAGAAATTACCGTCGCAGGAAAATTAGGGGCGGAACCTGATATCTTGATTAACATGTATAAAGAATTGATTGAAGCAAATAGTGATATCCACGTAAACCTAAAATCAAACTTTGGGAAAACCAGTTTCTTATTTAATGCACTAAAATCTGGTGAAATCGATGTCTATCCTGAATTTACTGGCACCGTTCTAGAAACCTTTTTGAAGGACAACAAAAACACATCCAATGATCCAAGAGAAGTATACGAATATGCACGAGATCAAATCAAAAAACAAGAAAATATGGATTATCTAGAACCAATGCGCTATGAAAATACCTATGCTGTTGCTATTAAACGCTCATTTGCAGAAGAAAATGGATTGAAAACAATCGAAGATTTGAAAAAAGTTGAAAGTCAGTTAAAAGCTGGTTTTACCCTAGAATTTATCGATCGTGAAGATGGCTATAAAGGGTTACAAAAATTATATAACTTGAATTTCGATGTGAAGTCGATGGAGCCATCGTTACGCTACCAAGCAATCAATAATGGCGATGTCAATGTGGTGGATGCTTATTCGACAGATAGTGAATTGAAGCAGTATGATTTGGTGATTTTAAAAGATAATAAACAGCTATTTCCACCCTATCAAGGTGCGCCATTGCTGAAAGCTGAGACGCTTGAGAAATATCCAGAATTAAAAGAACTATTGCAGCCTTTGGTTGGTAAGATCACGGAAGAAGAAATGAGTGAGATGAATTACCTAGTCAATGTGGAGCAAAAAGATCCAGCGACGGTTGCGCATGATTATTTGGTGGAGCATAAGATGTTGGAAAAGTAGTAATTGATAAATGAACAGATACAACGAGGGAGATGAATCGTTATCTTCCTCGTTGTATCTGTTCTGACTATCATAAGTTGTTTTTTGCATGCTTTATAAGGTATAATAAATAAGAAGGTGATCATTATTTATTGTGATTACAAAAAAGCCAGTGCGGAAACACTGACTCTTTAGTTGAATATTGACTAAAGCTCGAAAGTGTATAACATCGCCACTATCTTACTTTGGTCGGGCAGATAGTGGTCTTCTTTTACTCAAAAATAGAAGTGATAAAGAGTTTAATCACTTCGACAATATAGTAAGCCACAAGCGTGACGACTATTTTCGAAGCGATATCTTTTAACAAATCTTTCAAGGACCGCTTTTCCAATGTATTAAAGCAGGACAAAAGCGATAAAGACATATCTTTATGGCATCAACTCCTTTTTCAGAGCTTCAGCCGTTATTCAACTAGTTATAGTAAATCAAAGATTGTATCGATAGTGTATTAAATATTTTACAAAATAGTAATGAGCAAACAGTCAGCCGTGAAGAATGTTTATTTGATTGAATGCTACGTATTCTGGTAGATAGCATTCTTTCTTACTATACGCATTATTGACCTTGGCAACTTGATTTATCAGTTCATGCTGATTGTTTTTGGCTTCAAAATACTAAGTGACCGCTTACTATTTTGAGGTGTCGGCTGTTTCCTCGTTACTATCGTGGCTGCAAGGACCTGTCATAAAAAAGGCTTGCTCCGTCAAAAGTTAGCACAAAATCAACAGATCATTACAGCAGGTGACGCATGGTGAGAGAAGTCAGATTTGCGGTAACTTCCTCGAAAACGATTGTTCAATTCTAAAAAAAGAGTTGCGCAACCGTAAAATAGAACGAAAAAAAAACGGTTCCGGACACCTGCCGAAACCGCGCTAAGTACAATTAAGAAGCATTGACCTGTTTTTATCGATAAACTCAGAACATCAGAAAAAACACTAGTAATTTCATGAAATATTGAGTAAAATAAAAACAGTCAATGAAAATTGACTAAGGGCAACTTGTACATTCAGGTGAACTCTGATTGTATAAGGCTCTGTGGGATGACGACCAATCTTCCTGCAGAGTGCCTTTTTATTTTGTCTAGCTGAACGACATTCGTTTGGCTAGATTTTTTTTCGTTCTATCTCATTCCATTTTAATTTAAGTGAGGTGGAGAGTCAATGGGGGAATGTAAGTTTGTGTGAAAAAATTTTAAAATTATTCTTTAGAATAATTACTTAACTTTTTGTTTGTTTTTGATATAATGATAAAGACCGTTGTTTTTCTGTAAAAGTTCTAACTTAAGTAGAGTTGAGAATAGTTTCTATAGTTTTTGTAATAGATATAAAATTACTTTTCTATAATGGCAGTGATAATATTGTGAAATTAGTAACAATGTTGTTCGATACAAAATTATTTAATTTTAGGTTAGCATTCAAGACGTTATGAGGAGGAGTATTATGAGCCTATTTTTAGAGTATTTGAAGACAAGAAAAAATTGTTTTCTTTTGCTAGTAATCTTTACCTTACTGAATTCACTGGGGTCAATACCGATACCATATCTTTCGAAATATCTCATTGATGTTATTCTTATCGAAAAAGAATATAATAATATTTGGAAATATCTAATTATTGTAACTTTTATAATAATAGTTCAATTAATTACAGGAAAAATTACTGTAAAAGTTTCTGCAAATTTTTTTCAAAAATTCTTATTTGAAACTAGAAAAAGAATTTTTGCAAGTAATTTTTTTACCAATGACATAGATAAAACATCATTAAATACAGTTATATTTAATGATTCAGAACTTTATACTACTAATATTCAATTAATTATTACTACAATACTTTCAAATGTGTTTACAGGAATTGCTTATATTGTTGTAATGCTGAGGCTTGATTGGAAACTATCGGTTATTACCTTTACTTTTATTCCAGTTTATATTATTTGGATAGTATACGTAAGTTCCAAATTGAGTATACTCAGCAAGCAACAACAACATGCTAAAGACGATTTATTAGCTTCTGTTAATAACGCTCTTTTGAATTTTGAAGTTATAAATATTTATAATTTTACAAAAAGAATAGTTAAGTCTTTCGATTCGATCATTGATAAGAATCAGAAATTAAATATTAAATTTTCGATTTATCAAAATTTTATTAACATAGTTGCAGGTGTAATTATTACTACTGCATCGATTATTCCATTCATAATCGGAGTTAACTTTGTAAAAAATGACAACCTTACTATCGGAAGTTTAGTGGCTTTTAATTCGTATAGTGGTTTGTTATTTGTGCCAATAACTCAGTTGGTTGCGATAATATCAACTATTAAGATATCTAACGTTTACCAAGCTAGAATTGACTATTTTATTAATGAGGGCACTATTTTAGAAGAGAAAAGAATTCCAAAAATCGGAAGTATTTTACTGGAAAATTTAACTGTTTATTCAAACGATGAAATAGTTTTAAAGAATGTAAATTTAAGTATTTCATCAGGGAATTGGATACGTCTTTCAGGAGCAAATGGTAGTGGCAAATCTTTACTTTTGAAATCTATAGCAAAACTCTACAAGGAATATACTGGAGAGATTGTACTAAAAACTAGCAAAAATAAAACTATTAACGTCGCTGAAAATGTTTACGTAAGCTCAAATGAAATCATTTATGTGTCAAATCAACAAAGTTTTCCTTTAGATAACTTGTTTGAAGAATTTACAATAAAAAATGAAATGACAACCGATGAGATAAATGATATTTTGAATATAGTAGAGATTGGTGAAAAAATATCTTCTCTGAGAAACGGTATTTATACGCCAAACATTGAGGTGCTGAATGAGTTCAGTACGGGGGAAGTGCAAAAAATAAGATTAGCTAGAGCACTTGTAAGAAAACCAAGTTTTCTATTTTTAGATGAAATATTCTCAAACATTGAATTAGAACAGAGTATTAGCATATTAGAAAATATATATCAACAATATCCTAAGATATCTTTAGTAGTTGTAGAGCATCATTTTCCAGATACTATATTATTTAATCAAAAATTTTCTATACGGCAAAAAGAAATAATTGTTATGTGAAACTATTTGTAGAGTAAATCTTAAAAATATAGGTAGCCTATTGCCAGATTAAGGATACAAAATAAGGTTAGAAGTCATTTGCTTCTAACCTATTTTAATACTTACAAAAGCTTAAAGGTTTTAGTATAAAGAGATAGTTAACCATTAAGTTATCCATGTAAATAAACTTAAAATTGACGTAATAATTCCAGCTATAAGAGCTAAAATTCCAGCTAATAGAGTTACATTTTTTCCAACTTCACTTGTCGGTGTAGATGTAGGTATTGAAAGTAAACTTGATTTTTTTTTGATCAATAATAGATAAGATGAAACAAATAAAAAAACTGCTATCAAAAGTAATTCTACATAATTAGGAAGTGAAAAAGTGAGCAAAATTAAAAGTAAAACAACTGCAACAGATATATATATAAGTTTGTCTTTATTCATTTTAATCCTCCTAGCTGTTTATACTATATATAATATCATACTAAACTAAAAAATGTACATTTTGAATTGAAGAAATAATATTTTTAATGAGATTATTTAAGTACAAAATTATAAGTAAGTTCATCTAAATGTTTAAATCGTATTTTTGTTTGTTCAAATAATCACAATTGTATGCTATAATGATGGAAAATACATTATGTAAAAAGGAGTTTTGATAATGAAAAGACCTGGGGTAGTAACAGCTGCTATAATAACTACTGATAAATGCTCTGCCGCTTGCAAAGAATGCTGTTTTCAATGTAGCCCTAAAAAAAATAGCAGATTGAGCTTAGAAGAAATGAAAACGTTTATCGACAATCTGGTCAGTGATTTCCCAGAGATCAATTCAGTGGTTTTTACAGGTGGCGAATGTTTTTTACTTCAAGAAGACTTGTACAGCATTATAAAATATGCAACTTCTCAGGGATTAGCAACTAGATGCGTTACAAATGGATTTTGGGGTAATAATAAGTTGAATGCCGCAAAAGTGGTACAAAGATTGAAAGAGTGCGGATTAGTAGAATTGAATTTTTCTACTGGAGATAATCATCAGGAGTGGGTAGCTTTTCAAAGTGTTGTAAATGCTGCTTTAGCTGCATTGCAGTTAGGAATATCTGTAGTTATTTCTGTTGAAAATCATAACGCGACAATATTTAAAATAGAAGATGTCTATAAAAATCCAGAGATAGAAATGTTTATGAGAAATAATAAAAAACCAGAGCTATTCAGCGTAATCAGTTCTTTATGGATTCCATTTCATAAAGAGACAAGATATTCTTATAATTTCAAAATTGATAGAAAAGAGTTAGGAGAAGAACAGATTACTAAAGGGTGTGATTCTATATTAGAATATGTTGGATTGAATCCTGACAATCAAGTGATTTCATGCTGTGGCCTGACAATATCATATATTGATTCAATGAATTTAGGAGAATTGAAAGGTAAGAGCTTATTGTCATTATATGAGGAACAACTTGATGATTTTTTGAAAATCTGGATATGGGTTGATGGAGCAGAATATATTTATAATTATGTTACTACAACATTTAACGTTGAAAGGAATAAAGACTTAGTTCATCCCTGTCAATTTTGTGCCGAATTGTATAATAATAAAGAGCTCATATCATGTTTGTTCAAATTAGATGAAAAAGTTATTTTTGAAGTATTAAATAGATACCATGTGAAGCTGAAAACTATAAATAAATCGATGATTAGAAGGAGTGTATGAAATGGACAAAGAATTAAGTTATCTAGAAAAAAAGGAAAGGAAATTAGTTATTCCTGTGAATAAGGAAATAGCTTTAGATTCTGAACGGTTTATAGAAAATAAATTCAGTGATAAAGATTCTTTATTGGAATATGTGTCTTCTATTGATCAAAAGCATGAAGTTTTTGAAGGATTAATATTGTTACAGAATAAAGAATTTGTAGAGATATTGGATTCTCGTGATATAGAAGCTATTGTAAATTATATAGCTAAAGAAAACAATTGGATGGCTACAACTGAACCAGATTCTCCTCAGCCAAGAGCAGTTGCGGTTCCTATGACAGCGGTTGCATTTTTCTTCGTAGCGGTTGTGGGAGCAGTTTATTTTGCAGGTGCAGCTAAAACAGTCACTAAAACTATTCAATTTTCAGGCTTAGATAAGTTTTATTCTCCTATATTTTTACCAGAAACTGAATGTATTTTACGAGCAATTGGAGAATATGTGGATAGTAATTTTGCAGTTGAGGTGGATAAACATATAATAAATATGGCTACTGAAGATATCAAAGATAGATTTTATTCTGGAATATCCAATAACAAATTAGCTTTTTAAAAGTTGTAGCAAGTAGCTTCACATGGTTTTTTTATTTGGTGTTATTGGGTTTGGAGCTATCTCAGAAGCCTCAGAGCTAGAAAATAATGCTGAAACTCCTGTTAATGTAGTATCAGAGGATGATGAATTTTATTATGTTATTGATGACAATAATGCTATTTAATCCAGAACATGGTCAAAAACACAAAATTATAAAATAAAAAAAGGAGCAAGAACCTATTTAGGCACTTATACAACCAATCGTAAATCCACTGTGCAAATTAAATTTATGGTAGGTTCTGCTGAAGTAAAATTAGGAAGTTCTTATTCTGAAAGTGGTAAATTTAAAAAATACAAACAAAATGTTACTGTAACAGTAACTTACAAGAGATATAGAAAAATAGATAATAAGTATGTTGATACTAAGACAGTAACGTCTAACACATCCTATACCGATTACGAAGCGATTTAATAAAGCATAATGAATTGAGTGAGAAAAGTGATTCTTAAAGTTATCTACATTTTAATCTATTTTTTAATAATGGAAGTAATCCCATCTGTCGGAGTCAGCTGGGATTTATCTAATCCAATAATTATACTCAGTCAAAAGGTATTTTTCGTATTATTAGCGATGCTCTTATTTAAAAATGATTTATGGCTTGGATTGAAAGAAGTGAGACTAAAGCAAACGATTATTCCAATTTTCGCTACATTTTTATTTATGTGTTTAACATATCTACTTGTAGTTAAAACTTTAGGTACAGGTTTAGCTATCGGTAAATACAATGTGAGTTTCATACTGATTTTAGAAGGAGTTCTTATTACACCATTTGTTGAAGAGATAGTTTTTCGATATTGCTTTATTAACGCTCATAAAATTTATGTGATGATTGTTCAAATGCTACTATCTAGTATTTGGTTTATGTATGGTCACGCAGCAGCTGCGAATTACAATTATATATTATTAATCCCTTACTTTGTATTGGGTATTCTTTTAAGTTTAATTTATATAAGAAAAAATAATATTTGGTACAGTATTTTGGTACACTCTAGCTATAACTTTGTGGTAATAGTAATTTCTACAATTATGAACTAGTAAAATAGTACGGGACGATTATTAGAAAAAAGTTTCAAATTCTTTTGTCATAAAGAATTTGAAACTTTTTTCGTGCTAGCCATACAGACAAAGAGCTTCAATTTTTTAACCAAACCTATCACAACAGATAAAAGAAACCCCGTTCAACCCAAACCATCAAGTTGTCTGCCCCTGAATTAATTTTACAGGCAACAGATAATTCTTCTCCAATTTTTTTTCAGGATTTTGTATCCTCTGCAATAAAAGATCAACTAAAATATCCGCATAATCAGCCATCGGTTGAGCAATCGTCGATAATTGGGGAAAATAGTTCTGAACAAATTTTGTCCCATCATAGCCAATGATCTTGAGCTGTTCAGGAACATTTATCTTTAATTGCTGACATTGATTATAAGCAAGAATAGCCGTTAGATCATCTGTGCAAAATAAGCTGTCAATGTCCTCCGTCTCCAAAATATGCTTAATCTCTAAGTTTTTTAGCGTTGTTGAGCGAGCCGTCGTTTGAATATGAAAAATTTTAGGGGTCAATTCATGTTCTTCTAAAAAGTTTAAATACCCGTTTAAACGAAAATTTGTTGGGGAGTTCGATTCGTGTGAACCTGTCAGGATCGCGATTTTTCTGGCTCCTCTAACATATAAGGTCTCAGTCGCTAAATACCCGCCTTGGAAATTATCACTGCCGATAATGGGAATAGTATTCCCTAAAAATCGATCAAAAGAAACAATCGGAAGTTCAACATCCTCATATTCTGTGATCCCTAAGTTGTGCGCACCAGCAATAATACCATCAACTTTATTTGCAGCAAGCATATTTATATAATGACGTTCTTTTTCCTTATTATTGGCACTATCACACAAAATAACCCGATACCCCAAATCAAAGAGTTTCTGTTCGATTCTTTCCACCAACTCTCCAAAAAATGGATTTGCAACAGTTGGGAAAATAAGCCCGATTAATTGTGTGTTTTTTCCTTGTAGTGAACGAGCCAAAGAGTTTGGTTGGTAATTAAGCTCTTTCATCGCACGATTTACCTTATCGATTGTTTTTTTACTTAATGAGCCGTAATTATTAATAACACGGGAAACAGTCGTAGGAGAGACACCAGCTTTTTTTGCTACATCTGTTAATTTGACGACCATACAATTCCATCCTTTATTGGTTAGTTTTCCGCAGTTGCCAAAATTGTCCTTGATAGTCTCCGTCACACGTTAAATGAAATCCTGTGTGACCTGTTCCTGGGAATGCTCGCATGGTTGCTACTTTTTCGCCATCGTTGATAAAAAGTTCAACAACGGAAGAATCGACAAAAATTTGTACATTCAATGGTTTTTGTTCGATAGAAAATGATCGTACAACGCCATAATCTTCTCCAAAAGGAACACCAGCATGACTGCGGTCTATTGTCATTTTACCACGTTGGGAATCAAAATGAATCGTTAATCCTTGATTCTGTGCTTTATCAGCATATAAGGTAAGGGTTCCAGTGGCTAGAGAATCAAATGATAGAGCTAATTCATAATGATTTGTTGCAGTCTCATGAAAAGAATCCTTGCTGTTATCAAAATGTATTCCTTCGTCTATACGTAGTTGTTTCATCTCTGCAACAGGACGTTGATATAATTTTTTATCCTCTACAATCAATTCCTTCACGATGCTTAAGCAATGTGCCCATTCCTCTTGGTCAGTGGGATAATCAATTTCCGGCAATCCAATCCAGCTGATCGATAATAAGCGCTCGTCGGGTGCTTTAAATGCTTGTGTAGCGTAAACGTCAAAGCCTTCATCTAAGTTTTTCAAGCTAGAAGGGTTTGTTAAGCGGTTTGATTCAGGCTGATAAGAGTCGCCAATGACATACATATTTGGATAGATATTTTGATAAGGGCAAACATCAGAATCTAACCCTTGTGGACAAAAAATAAGTAGAGCGAATTCGTCCGTTAAAAGTAAATTGGGGCATTCGATCATAAATCCCATGTCCTGATCAGTAAACCCTAATTCACCGATACAATGCCAAGAAAGTAAGTCAGAACTTTGATAGGTTAGAATTTTGCCTTTTTCTGCTTCATCTTGCGCTCCGATCGTCATTAGATAGCCAGATTTATAACGAAAGACTTGAGGGTCTCTGAATTCAGACGTATAACCAGCTGGAGGTGCAGCGATCAGCGGCTCTTCGATTTTTTTTATGCTACCTGATTGATCCATCCAGGCACCTAATTGATACGAATGACGAGTCCAATCATCATCACGAACGTTACCTGTATAAGCAAGAAATAACTGATCAGACATCGGCAGAGCAGTTCCAGAATAAACGCCATGGCTGTCGTATAAGCTATCTGGGAATACTTTTGTTCCCTCTTCTTTCCAATCAATCAAATTATCAGAGGTCATGTGATACCAAGATTTTATACCGTGAACGGGGCCCATCGGATAAGACTGATAAAAAACATGCCACTGATTATTGAAAAATGAAAAACCATTTGGGTCGTTTAGTAAACCTGTAGCAGGTTGAATATGATAACCTAAACGCCAGATTGACGTGTCTATTTTCTGTTTTAGTGAGGCAAGATATTCTGGCTCCCATTTTTCATAGGGCTGATAACGTTCTTCTCTAGACCAAACTTTTTTTTCGGACATATATATTCTCCTCGTAAGTGTATTCTCACATATAGTGTAACGATTTAGCGTTATAATGTCAAACGTATAACAATTATTAATCTATTTAAAGAAAGGTATATTTTGTTTGTTTAATTAAAATTGATATACGTTTGACAATCCATCAGAATCGTGGCATACTTTGTATGTGAAAAAGCGATTACATTTTTGAAACACAAGATAGTTTCTTCTATTTCAGTAACGCTTAAATGACAATTAGGGGGAAAGAAGATGGATTACAAAAAAGTAGCAAAGGAAATCAATGAAGCACTCGGGAAAGACAATATTCAGGCTGCCGCACATTGCGCAACACGTTTAAGGCTTGTTCTAAAGGATTCAAGTAAAGTGGATCAGAAAGCTTTAGATAATAACGACGCTGTGAAAGGAACGTTTGAAGCCAACGACCAATTCCAAATTATCATAGGTGCTGGCGATGTAAATAATGTATACGATGAACTTATAAAAATCACCAATGTGAAAGAAGCGTCTACCGCTGACCTAAAAGCTGTTGCATCGAATGGTAAAAAAAATAATCCTATTATGGCATTTATTAAGGTATTATCTGATATTTTTGTTCCGATTGTCCCGGCATTAGTCGCGGGTGGGTTATTGATGGCATTAAACAATGTCTTGACTGCTCAGGATTTATTTGGTCCTCAATCAGTCGTAGAACTATTTCCGAATGTAAAAGACTTTGCGAGTATCATTAATCTACTAGCTTCCGCACCATTTGCTTTCCTACCTATCTTGGTCGGCTTTTCTGCTACGAAGCGCTTTGGTGGAAATCCTTATTTGGGTGCTGCAATGGCAATGGCGATGGTGATGCCTGATTTAGTTAATGGCTATGGTGTGGCAAATGCGATCGCAGATGGAAGTATGCCTTATTGGCATATTTTCGGAATGGATGTTGCGCAAGCCGGCTATCAAGGTTCTGTGTTACCCGTATTAGCAGTTTCTTGGATTTTAGCGTCTTTAGAAAAATTTTTCCACAAACGTATTCCCAACGCGTTTGATTTTACATTTACACCAATGCTAGCCATTATTATTACTGGTTTTTTAACATTTATCGTTGTGGGTCCGATGATGAGAATTGTATCAGACGGTCTGACGAATGGACTTGTTTGGTTGTATGATACAACAGGAGCACTCGGCTTAGGTGTCTTCGGTCTATTTTACTCACCGATTGTCATCACAGGATTGCATCAAAGTTTCCCAGCCATTGAAACGACTCTGCTAGCAGACGTAGCGCGAACTGGCGGATCATTTATTTTTCCAGTCGCTTCTATGGCCAATGTAGGGCAAGGGGCAGCAACGCTTGCCATCATGTTATTAACGAAAAATAAAAAACAAAAAAGCTTAGCAACGTCAGCAAGTATTTCTGCTATGTTAGGTATTACTGAACCAGCGATTTTCGGAGTCAATTTAAAACTTAAATTTCCATTTATTTGTGGCATGATTGCCTCAGCTGTAGCCTGTTTATTTATCGGTGCTTTCCATGTACTTTCAGTAGCGATGGGACCAGCAAGTGTGATCGGATTTATTTCAATCGCACCAAAATCAATTTCCTATTTCATGATCGGTATCGTTATCAGTATCTGTGTAGGATTCGTGACAACGTATGCATACGGAAAACGTCATATGGAGGTTTTTGTAGGTGATGATGAAGCAGCTGGAGAAGTTGCCGTTGAAATCAATGAAGATCCTGAAGCAAGTGTAGCGGCTGTTCAAGATGAAGTGTTGGCATCGCCCGTAAGCGGTACTCCTATTTCACTAAAAAAAGTAAATGATCCTGTATTTGCACAAGAAATGATGGGAAAAGGGATTGCAGTGATTCCAGAAGAAGGTACTATTTATGCACCTGCTGATGGAGAATTAACCGTTGTTTATGATTCAAAACATGCATATGGACTTAGGACGACAAATGGTGCAGAAGTATTGATCCATATCGGAATCGACACAGTCGGATTAAAAGGCGAAGGCTTTGAAACAAATAGAAAATACGGTGAATTATTAAAAAAAGGAGATGTTTTAGGGACAGTTGATTTAGAGAAAATTAAACAAGCTGGTTTAGATAGCACCGTAATGATGATTATTACAAATACGGATGTCTATGCGGCTGTCGAAGCAATTAATCTACAAAAAGTGGATGGAGGCCAAGATCTATTGGCGGTAAGTGCACATTATGAAAACTAATTGGTGGAAGAAAGCCACGATCTATCAAATTTATCCACGCAGTTTTCAAGATACAAACGCTGATGGTATTGGGGATATAAAAGGGATTATCCAGCGTTTAGATTATCTGGCCTTACTAGGAATAGAGGCGATTTGGCTCAGTCCTGTTTATCAATCACCCAATGAAGATAATGGCTACGATATTAGTGATTATGAAGCGATTGGCTCAGAGTATGGCACCATGGAAGATATGGATAATCTGATTGCTGAAGCACAAAAAAGAAATATCAAGATTATTATGGATCTGGTCGTGAATCATACGTCATCAGAACATCCGTGGTTTCAGTCCGCACTGCAAAATCCTGCGAGTGAATATCATGATTTTTATATCTGGAGAAAAGGAAACGAACGTGAAAAACCAAATGAACTTCAATCAAATTTTGGTGGTTCTGCGTGGACTTTTGTCCCGACGCTCGGGGAATATTATTTTCATTTACATGCGAAAGAACAGCCTGATTTGAATTGGGAAAATCCTGTGATGCGTCAAGAAATTTATCGTATGATGAATTATTGGATTGAAAAAGGCGTTGGCGGTTTTCGTTTAGATGTTATTGATTTGATAGGAAAAGAACCAGATCAGTTGATTACTAAAAACGGACCAAAGCTGCATGAACTTTTACAAGAAATGAATCGAAATACATTTGGAGACTATGACTTAGTTACAGTCGGTGAAACGTGGGGCGCAACGCCAGAAATCGCTCAGCTTTATTCTGATGAGAGCCGAGAAGAGTTATCAATGGTTTTTCAATTTGAACACATCAATTTAGATAAACAAACAGGCAAAAGAAAATGGGATATCAAAAAATTAGATCCTAAAGAATTGCATCAAGTGTTTTCTAAATGGCAAACAGAATTAGCTGGAAAAGGGTGGAACTCGCTGTTCTGGAATAATCATGATTTACCTCGGATTATCTCTCGTTGGGGCGATGATGAGAAGTACCGAGTGATCAGTGGGAAAATGCTAGCCATCTACCTTTACTTTCTTCAAGGAACACCTTATATTTATCAAGGAGAAGAAATCGGCATGATCAATTATCCGATTAAAACGATTGATGAAGTTGATGATATAGAAAGTCGCAGAATGTATGATGAACGTATCAATTCTGGTTATACGGAAGAAGAGATCATAGCGTCAATCAATGCGAAAGGGCGAGATAATGCACGTCACCCGATGCAGTGGGATAATTCTGAACAAGCAGGTTTCACAAAAGGGCTTCCTTGGCTTCCAGTAGGAAACTCAAATGAAATCAATGTGGAAGCAGCCTTAAATGATCCAAACTCTTTATTTTATACGTATCAAAAACTGATTCAGTTGCGTAAAGAAATGCCGATTATTATAGAAGGAACATTTGAAAGTATTCCGACTGCTGATGCAACAGTTTTAGCCTATATTCGCGAGTATCAAGGTGAAAGAGTACTCGTTGTCGTCAATTTCTCTGATCTGCCAGCACATTTTGCATTAGGAAAAACACGAGTGATAAAAGAAACGCTCATCCATAATTATGAAAAAGAGATTACAGACGAACTGCTAGCTTATGAAGCGTATGCAGTATCTCTAAAATAAGCAAGAGAGAAAAAGTATATAGCTCAGAAAAAAGGGTCAATGTCTGCAAGGATAGTAAAAAACATTATTGTAGACGTTGACCTATTTTTCTGGGCTGTTTTGATTCTGAAAATGTATTGTAGAGACTATTTAGTTAGTTCATCAAGCACAGTCCAATGTTTGTAAAAGCATTGGAAATCGCCTTTTATTCTTGGAACGAGTATTCCGGCATGATTTAATTCACTACCGCTGTATATGTTTCCCGTTTCCGTGTCTTTGTAGTGTGCAGATGCGTCTAAATAGTTTGTCTTTACATATTGTACAGGTTGAGCGGGCTCAGCAAGACCATTGGAGTAAACAAGTAATGCCTCTGTTTCATTTTTAAATAACCAAGCTGTAGCATAAGTCGAATCAAATTCTTTGATTCGATAGAATTGCCCAAATTGCAATAATCTCCGATGTTTTTTATAAAAAGTAATTTGATCTTTTATTTCTGCTAATACTTCGGGAGACTGTTTTTCTATGGCTAGTTCGTAGCCGAAATTCCCACTCATTGCAATTAGGAATCGGCTTTCTAATGGTGTATTTCGGCCTAATTGATGGTTGGGAATATCTGAAACATGTGCCCCCATCATAATAGGTGGATAAAGATAGCTGTATCCGTATTGGATTTGTGTCCGACATAATGCATCCGTATTGTCACTTGTCCATGTTTGAGGCATATAGGCGACCATCCCAGGATCAAATCGTCCACCGCCGCTCGAACAATTTTCAAATAATACGTGTGGAAATTGTTTTGTTATTTCAGATAAAATATGATACAGTCCTAAAACATATCGATGACTCACTTCTTTTTGTTGATCATTCGGTAAAATAAAACTACCAACTTCAGTCAAGTGTCGATTCATATCCCATTTTACATAATCGATTTTATTTGAAGAAAGATAATCGCTTAATACCTGAATAAGATAATCTTGAACTTGGGGTAAACTTAAATTTAAAACAAGTTGTTGTCTTCCTTGGGTTTGAGGATAGTCAGGTACTTGTAAACTCCACTCAGGATGCACTTCAAATAAACGACTTTTCACAGAAATCATTTCTGGTTCAAACCATAAACCAAATTTCATATTCTGTTGATGTAGAATATCTGCAAAATGTTCAATGCCATTGGGCAGTTTGGTTTTATTGACAAACCAATCGCCTAAAGACGTAGTATCATCTTCTCGTTGACCAAACCAGCCATCATCTAAAACAAATAATTCAATCCCTAAATCATGTGCCTGTTGTGCTTGGTTAATTAAGTCCTTTTCTGTAAAATCAAAATAATTCCCTTCCCATGAATTAAGCAAAATTGGTCGCTCCTGTTCTTGCCAATATTCAGGTATTAAATACGTTTGGTACAATTTATGAAATGTTTGAGAAAGTTGGTTAAATCCTTGGGCACTAAAATTTAGCACGACTTCTGGCGTTTGAAAACTAGATTCAGGCATCAATTTCCACTCAAACGTTTCTGGATTGATTCCTATCTGAATACGTGTACTTCCATATTGTTCAACCTCGGCTTGAGCCACAAAATTCCCGCTGTAAATAAAATGAAATCCGTAAACATGTCCTTGATCTTCATTTGTATAGCGGTCGGCAAGTCCTAAAAACGGATGATGTTGCGGACTGCTCGTTCCTCTGGTCGAACTTATTTTTTGAATACCTGGATGAAGTGGTTGCCGATGAATCATCGCTTCATTGGTGTGTGAACCATTAAGAGTTAATAGATCAAAATCAGAACGTGGTAAGTCTAGCAACATGGAGCCTGCATTTTCCAAATAAATAGGCTGTAATCCATTATTTCGATACTCAACATTGCGCGTAATGACTGGGAGATCGTCATAAATTGTATACCGAAGAACCATTTCAAGGGATTGGACAGGATCGATAAGGTAGATTTCTAACGTTTGCTGTGTTTCTCCTCGTAATGAAGGTAACTCATTTAAAGGAGACTTCCCTTGCGAAATTTCAAAGCGATCATACACAAAATCTGTGATTCGAAAACCTTCTGAATTTCGAAATTGATAATTACTCACCCGATAATCCAAACTTCCTTGTGTGCTCGTTTCAAGAGGCAATGTGTTTAAAGAAAATGTTCGTTCTTCACTGATCGGATTTGTAGCAAAACCGCGATCGATATGTTGTAACTGGTTGACTTGATGATAGCTGCTTAAATAAGGTCCAAAATATCTATGGGTAAGATATTTTCCTTTTTCGACACCTATAATATAACTGATTGTATTGTTGCTTAGATGGAAAATGTTTTGTTTGTTATCGAAAGAGATAGTCATGTCAATCATTCCTTTTCGTTTATTATATACATAGTATCGAGTACAATAGGAATCGACAAGACGAAATAATTTCAAGGAGGGTAATAAATTGCAGAATTTTGTTCGTCAATTCCATTATACAGATGATCACCATTTGCCGATCATTCGTGGAGTTGGTATAGGTGAGGGCAGTAGTACTTATAATTGGGATGCTCGTATTCGAAAAGAACAGATGATTGTTTTGCAGGTGACATTAACAGGTGAAGGTTTCTTAGAAATGGGCGGGAGAAAAATTGCTCTCAGGGAAAACAACGCTTTTTTTGCTAAAATACCTGGCAATTATCGCTATTTTGGTGAGGAGTGGCGTTTTTTATTTATCGAATTTTCAGCTATAATGACGCAATGGTTGGATACATCGATTTCTATTATAGAATTATCAATGGATTTGCTTGAAAGGCTTAAAAGCGTTGTGATTGATCTAAAAGATCGTGAGTTGAGTGCAGTACAAAATGCTAAAATATCATTTGCGCTTTTTTTGGATATTAAGGAAGCAATCCAGAAAGAAATTCAACAAAAAACGGATGGAATTCAGGCAGTAAAAAAATATATTGATACCCATTATTTTGAAGACATAAGTTTAGATTTCCTATCTGAGAGATACATGATATCAAAGTATACATTGATTCGTCAGTTTGAAGAAGTCTACAAGTCATCCCCCATAAACTATTTAAAACAGGTACGAATTATTCAGTCCCTGTCTTTATTATGGGAAGAAGAAGCAATTGGCCAAGTGGCGAAAAAAGTTGGGTTTTCAACGGGAAATTATTTTAGTAAAGTGTTTAAAAAGGAGATGGGGATGTCTCCAAGTGAGTACAGAAACCAAAAAGAAATTTATTTTCCACAATAGTCAACGAATCGGAAAGTGAATGCTGTAAAGTTAAGTTGTAGTGAAGGATTTTCTTATTTTTTCATAAATAAAGTAATTTTTACCAAAAAGAAATGCAATTTTTCTCGACTTTCGCTATAATAAAGAAAATAACCAAAACAGGAAGTGGACACATGAAAAAAGCAGACCGACAACGCTTGATCAAACAACTAATCACAGAAAATGAAATAGAAACCCAAGATGATCTGATTGCACGTCTTGAACAATCTGGCGTTAAAGCAACCCAAGCCACTGTTTCAAGAGATGTACGCGAGATGAGTATCGTTAAAACCCACGGCTCAGATGGTCGCGTGAAGTATGCTTTATTCTCTCAACAACAAGCATCCAGCAGTGAAGATAAGCTAAAGGAATCCGTGAAAGATTCAGTGATTCGGATGGAACGTGTTCAATTTATGGTGATTGTTCACACAGATATGGGTGCAGCAGATGTCGTTACTAATTTTTTAGATGAAGTCAGTTATGAAGAAATTGCAGGGACTGTTGCAGGAGTTGATACAATCATTATCATTGCTCGCTCAGAAGATGACGCGATCGCTGTTGTTGAACGTTTTGAAGCGATGATGGATTAAGCAAAACCAATCAAAAAATGAAGGGAGATTTGGTTACATGGATTTGAAAGCGTTACAAAACGGGTCAGATATAAGAGGGATAGCAGTAGATCATGAGGAGAAAATCGCGAACTTAACCCCAGCGCAAGTCGGGGAAATTGCAGTAGGAATGGTTCATTGGCTTCGTGATGAGAAAAACTTAGCTGAAAAACATCAATCGGGAACATTAACAATCGGTATCGGTCATGATAGTCGTATATCAGCAGATAGCTTAAAACAAGCGTTAATCGACAGTTTCGTTGAGCAAAATGTCAAAGTGTTAGATTTTGGTTTAGCGACAACGCCAGCCATGTTTATGGCTACTCAATTTCCGCAATATGATTGTGATGCAGCAATTATGATTACAGCGAGTCATTTGCCTTATTATTTTAATGGATTGAAGTTATTCACGAAATCTGGCGGATCAGAAAAAGCGGATATTGCCTATATTTTAGAACACGCAGACAAACCTGCACTTGTTGCAAAAGGTTCTGTAACCAAAACTTCGATTTTAGATGATTATTCCGCTGATTTAACGAATAAAATTCGTAAAGGCATGAAAACAACAGAAGCAAAACCTTTATCTGGTTTTCATATTATAGTGGATGCGGGAAACGGCGCTGGCGGTTTCTTTGCTGAAAAAGTCCTAGCCAAACTTGGAGCGGATATCACAGGTTCACAATTTTTAGAACCTGACGGCATGTTCCCAAATCATATTCCAAATCCAGATAATAAAGAAGCCATGACAAGCATACAGCAAGCAGTCTTGAAAAACAAAGCTGATCTAGGTGTGATTTTTGATACAGATGTGGATCGTTCTGCCGTTGTAGATGCATCTGGCGAAGTGATCAACCGAAATAATCTGATTGCTGTTTTAGCGACAATCGTTTTGGCTGAATATTCAGGTAGCAGCATTGTGACAAACTCACCAACTTCAAGTCATTTAAAAGAGTTTATCGAATCCCTTGGCGGTAAACAAGTGCGCTATATTTCTGGTTATCGTAATGTAATCAATAAAATGATCGAACTCAATGCTGAAGGAATCGATACACAATTAGCAATTGAAACAAGCGGACATGCAGCTTTTAAAGAAAACTACTATTTAGATGATGGTGCCTACGTTATTGCTAAAATCCTGATGCTGTTACCTAAATTAAAAAAAGATGGTTCTACGCTAGGGGAGTTGATCAGTTCATTAAAACAACCCGCAGAAACCCAAGAATTACGGTTTGAAATCTTGGACAGTCATGTTCGTGATTATGGTGAACAAGTGATTCGAGATTTAAGTGGTTTTGTTACAAGTCAACGAGGGATGAAAATCGATCCTGAAAATCATGAAGGAATTCGAGTCAATGTTTATGATGAGTATGGCAGTGGGTGGTTTTTACTGCGGATGAGTTTGCATGAACCATTGTTGGTTTTACAAGTTGAAAATGATCAAGCTGGGATGAATCGAAAGGTTTTAGAAGACTTAACTGGTTTCTTTGAAGGGTATAAACAGTTGGATTTGACGAAATTAACAAGATAGTTGTCGCTGGAAAAGAAGCATGCTACCTATTTGCGCTTATGACTTTCTTAAGGTGTTCTAGTTCTTTCCTGTTTAATTTGATACAATTTAATTTAAAATATCAAAAAGGAGTGAGAACATGAACCACTTGAAAAAAATAAGTTTGTTTGGACTTCTGAGTGTATTTTCACTGATAGTTGTTGCATGTGGTATATCTACTAGTGAAGTTGGAAGTGGTCAGGGAAGAAAAGACAAAATGCCTCTGATAAATGAAAAAACGGGTGAATCTATTACGAGCATCTCGGGTAACCTTGGAGAGTATGAAGTAACGATTTACGATGACTACGAAGTTCTGGAGTATTACGATGACTCATATATTATCGCAGTTACCTATGACTTTACAAATAATAGTGAAGAAAACACTACTTTCGTATCTGCAGTATCGGATAAAGCCTTTCAAAATGGTATTAGAATAAAACGAGCACGTTTAATCGACTTGCTAGAACCAACTAAATTTAATGGAGCGAGTACAGAAATACAACCAGGAGCTACAATTACAATCCGTGAGGCATATAAATTAAGAGATACGACTTCACCAGTTACGATCGAAATTGGACAATCTATAGTCTTTGGAAAACCTGAAATAAGCAAAGAGTTTAAATTGCAATAATAAAACAGTGGTGAAAAAACAACGACTAGATGGTGCACAATATAAGGTACTTTTGTGTTACCCATAAGTAAAAAGCTAGGAGAGAACAATAAAGTTCTCTCCTAGCTTTTTAACTTACCATAGACTTGGTTCAGCAATTGCCACAATTGTCTCTCCAGTAAATGGATGGACTAGGTGCATTTCATAAGCATGAAGCATCAAACGCCCAACAGGATTTGGATGGTACAACGGATCACCAATGATCGGATGCCCAATACTTGTTAAATGTACGCGAATCTGATGGGTTCTTCCAGTTTCCAGAACGCAATAAACAGTTGTTTGATTTGATTGTTTCACATAAGAATCAACGTCAACATGAGTCACAGCTATATCTCCACGTCGTTCATCAACCACACGTTTTCGGCGATCATGCCGATCACGCCCGATTTTTTTTCGAATGGTCAAAGATTCTTTTAGATTACCTGAAACCACCGCTTGATAACGTCGATAGATTTGTTTGCTTTCCAGTAATCGTCCTAAAATCGGTAAAACGAAAGGATTTTTAGCAAATAGTATTGCGCCGCTAGTTTCTTTATCCAGTCGATGAACCACATATGGAATTTGTTTTTTTGGTGCCAAATAAGCAGCTAAATGATTAAGGAGCGTATCATGTTCATCAGGCTGGTTAGGATGAGTTTTCATCCCGATTGGTTTATTTAAAATAATTATGTGTTCATCTTCGAATAAGACCTCAATGTTAAGCTTGTTTCCTAAAAGAATCGTTGGTGTTGGATAATCTTCTGGTTCAAACTGTAAAGTAACAATATCGCCACTTTTTACAGGGAAATGAAACAAGGCTGACTCACCATTGATTGAAACGTTTTTTCGAGTGCGTAAAAAGTGTCGTACTTTGCGAGGAACAAGCCATTCTTGTTCAAGTAATTCTCGAACGGTTTGCTCTTTAAAATTTTTCGGTAATTGGATGGATAATTCCATTTGTTTTCCACCTTTATTGTAGTTTAACTAATTTATATTTTTTGAAAAATCAAGTGATTAAAAAAGGCTAAAGGAATAAATTCAACTCTGTTACAGACTTGTAGTTCTAGCTTCAACATATTTTCATACCAATTTTTTGTGTATTTTATCTGATTATTTTGGCTTAAAGCATAGAAATTTCTAATTCCCATGACCTCAACCAACTTCATTGAGCTGGGTGCTAGCCACTGAGCTAATTCTTCTTGGGTATAATAGTTGATTTTTCCGAAGCTTGTTTGAGTAGGAAGGCCATCTAGTTTTTTCAATACTAGTTCAGGATCATCATTGAAGACAGCGTCATTGACAAGGTGTCCTAGTTTTTGATGTTTAATGATTGATATTTTTCCAGTAGGTGTTAAAAATTTAGATAGACTTAAAATAACTTCTTCTTGATTTTCAATATAATCAAGTACATTATGGCATAAAATTAAATCAAAGGATAATTTGCAATCAGTTAAGAAGCGAATGAAATCTGTAAAATCCATATGTAGTTGTTGATAATTCTGGTCTTGGTAGGCATATTCAAGAATATCTCTATCAGGTTCATAAGCGTATACTGTATGATATTTAGCGTAATAGTTAGCTGTTTTGCCAAGACCGCTACCAAAATCAAGTATCTTTAAATTAGTCTTTGTATGCTCTTTTAGTTGGGAAAATACAATATCATAAAATAATTTCCCCCAAGGTGTTTGATCGACCATGTTAAAATAATTTTTTGCATTATTCATGTTTATCTCCTTTACTTTTAAGTTTATCAAAAAAGTAAAATCCGTCAACGTGAATGAGGAGGATGTAATAGAGCAAGTTTCGGAAAGAGAAAATTTCGCTTCAGTCATTAAGTACATTTATAAAGTAGCTTGTTAATATCAGATGTAATAATTTAAAGCAAAAAAATACCCACTCTTTGGGGAAGAGTGGGAAAGGAGTTAAAAATGAAAAAGTGTTTTGTTAGGGTTGTTTGTTGGTATACATATATAATACAAACCAAATATGAATTTTTTGTGTATTAAGTTATCTGAAACTGTAAAACTTTTCTAAAGTGTTTAAGTTTCACACAAAATTTGTTAACTAGTTACCATTCATGGTATTGATCAAGCGTTTTGTCCAGTTAAAATCGGTTTTGGTGATTGTATCATCGCCAAATTGTTTCCCGTCTCGATCAATTGCGTAAACAAACATTCCGCCTTTTTGACCATCTTTTGGATTCCATTTCGCATAAGCGTAAGCTCGGCTTGTTTGATAAGGTTCCACTGTATCATTCCAACGATTATGATCTTGTTCTTCTGGGAAAGAAATTCCAGGAAGGAACTGTTGTGGTGTGATCGACGTTTTATACGTATTCCACGTAGTGTCTAAAGAAGCAGCAGAGCGACCGTAAGCTTGGACGAATAGGTAATCAAAGTAAGAAGCTGTTTTTTTGAATAAAGAATGATTATCTTTATTTGTATCATAAATCAATAACTTTCCAGTATTGGAATTTGGGCCTAATTTTTTAGACAAGGCTTTGAAAGTCCCAACAGCCATTTCTTCTTGTTTAGCAGTCAAACTAGATTCCATGTCAACATCCAACCCATCTAAATTCCATGGTGTCAGATAAGTATCGATCAATTGTTGAGCGTATTTGTCATATTCCGCCGCCGTTGGTGTCGTACCTACATGTGGGACATTCCACACTTCTCTAATATCGATCGTGCGAATCACGCGGGTTCCTCTTGCGTGTAAAGTAGGCACATAAGTATTTTTCAATGTATCCCAAAATTTCTGTTGATCAGTCCCTGGATTTACATAATGGAAAACAGAAACAATATCTACACCTTCTGGAATATCTGTCATAGCTGTAACATTTTGATCAGGCAAGGTTGAATTTGCATCGTGAGGCATGGTAACATCTCGCCAAGTGCGATAATAAGCCATCATGATAGGATCTTTTTGATTGACTTGCGCTGCATTAGATTGATTCGGCAATAGGCTAAAACTTAGTAAAAAGAAAATCGGAATAAGTAAAAAAGTGAACTTCTTAGACATAAAAACACTCCTCTTTCGTTTTTTTGTAAAGCGTTTACATTTCGAAAAAAGTGTAGCACAAAAAAATCTAGAATAACAATTAGAGTGCTTTTTATTGGCCATCTAGGTATAAGTTTCATTGTTTTCCATTTTGCTTGAAAATTTTCTCAAAAAAAGAGACCCACTCTTTGGGGAAGAGTGGGAAAAAGGAGTTAAAAAATGAAAAAGTGTTTTGTTAGGGTTGTTTGTTGGTATACTTGTATAATAAAGGAGAAATATGAATTTTTTATGATCAAAGTTATGCTAATTTAGCACTTTTTTTTAACGAAAGTAAGAATATGTACTTCTAAACGCTATTTTAACAAGCGAAATCATCGATTTCTTGATGGATTCTTAAACTTTTCTACATAAAAATAAAAGAAAAGCATGGTAAAATAAGCAAAACAAAATCTATGTACAATATTCATGCTAAAGCCGTATGAATAAAAGCTATGATCTATGTTAAAATGGCTTAGAAACTTTTATATTAAGAGGGAGCACTATGGACTTTAAGACAATTATGGGAAAAATAAAATCTGGTTTTCAAAGCTTCTGGGCTTGGATCAAACCATACCTTGTTCGTTTTCACCATTGGCGGAAGCGAATTTGGAAAAAATATCAAATCAATAAAATTATTTTGCTTTTAGGGATGGTCGTGGTTTTAGTGGCCAGTATTTACTTATTTACACTAGCTAAATCAGCAAATGTAGGAGCACTAAAAAAAGGGCTGGAAGAATCTACTGTTATTTATGATAAAAATGGTGATGAAGCAGGAAAATTATTTGGTCAAAAAGGAACGTTTGTTACTATTGATCAAATTTCGCCTTATGTTAAAGATGCATTGATCTCAACGGAAGATCGAAACTTTGAAAAACATCATGGATACGATATTAAAGGACTTTTACGGGCGGTTGTCGGAAAACTAAGTTTAGGCATGATCGGTGGCGGTGGTGGAGGTAGTACGATTACACAACAACTAGCCAAAAATGCCTACCTTACACAAGAACAAACAATGACTCGTAAAGCAAGAGAGTTATTCTTAGCAATCGAAATCGAGAAAAAATATGATAAATCGCAGATTCTAGAAATGTACCTGAATAATTCATACTTTGGTAATGGTGTTTGGGGAATCGAAGATGCCTCGCATAAATATTTTGCTGTGAGTGCGAGTGAACTTTCAGTCGGTCAAGCAGCGACCTTAGTTGGTATGTTGAAAGGACCAGGTATTTATAATCCAATCGACTATGTTGAAAATGCCGTGAATCGCCGTAATACAGTTTTACAGTTGATGGTAGATAATGGCAAATTATCTCAAGGTGAAGCCGATGCTCAAGCAAATATTGACATGGGCAGTATGCTGATTGACAATTATTCTGATCAAAATTCAGATTACAGATATCCATATTACTTCGATGCGGTCATCGATGAAGCGGTCAATAAGTATGGCTTAAAAGAAGAGGATCTTTTGAATAAAGGCTACAAAATTTATACAGCATTAGATCAAAATTATCAAAAGGCGATGGAACAAACCTATGCCAATGATGCATTATTTCCACCAAATGCCGAAGATGGCGCAATGGTTCAAAGTGGTTCCGTTGCACTTGATCCAAAAACTGGTGGTGTCCAAGGTGTTGTAGGTGGTCGTGGAGAACACGTATACCGTGGCTTTAACTTTGCGACTCAAACTAAACGTTCTCCAGGATCATCCTTGAAACCTATTTCGGTGTATACACCAGCATTAGAATCTGGAATGAAACCAAATAGTATTTTAGAAGACAAACCGCAAGATTACTATCCTGCTGAAAACTATAGTCGGACGAATAGCGGTGAAGTAACGATGTATCAAGCATTAGGTGAAAGTTTGAATTTACCTGCTGTTTGGACATTGCATAAAATTGGATTGGATAAAGGTTTTGAGAAGACTGAAAAATTCGGTATTCCGTTAGCCAAAGAAGATAAATATTACGGTTTAGCACTTGGTGGTTTGAAAACAGGGGTTTCTCCGTTGACGATGGCGAATGCTTACAGTGCGTTTGCTAATGGCGGTGTCCAATCAGAGGCACATTTAATCACAAAAATCGTTGATTCAACAGGAGCAGTTATTGAAGATAACACGAATGCCAAAACGAAACAAATCATCACAAAAGATACTGCGGATCAAATGACAAGTATGCTCTTAGGTGTCTTTAGCTCAGGAACTGGGATGAATGCTGATCCAGCAGGATATGTTATGGCTGGGAAAACTGGAACGACAGAAACAAATTTTGATACAGATAAAACCAATGACCAATGGGTTGTCGGCTACACACCGGATGTGGTGGTTGCAACGTGGTTAGGCTTTGAACAAACAAGTGAAAGTCATTATCTACAAGGGAGCAGTGCTACACATGCTTCCACCGTTTTCAGCAGCCAAACGCAAGGGATTTTACCTTATACAGCGCAAACACCATTTACCATAGCTGATGCTTATGCAACAGGTGGTGTTGTACAGCCGGCAGGCGAAGTGCCAACGAATGAAAACAACGATGCTTGGAAAGAAAGTGTCAAAGATATCGGTGGCCAAGTGAAAGAAGGTGCCAAAGATATCGGTGGAAAACTTAAAGAAGGCTGGGACAATGCTAAAAATGGTTTGAAAGACTTCTTCGGTGGTTTGACAGGACAATAATCGGTTTGAAAACGAATCAAAGAATGGTACAATCAAATAGAAGAATTTATAGAAATGAGGGAGATTGAATGAGTAATATTTATGATACAGCCAATCAAGTAGAACGCGAAATCCGTGAAATGGAAGAATTTAAAGCGTTAGAACAAGCATACGCAGATGTAAAAGCAGACGAAGAAGCGTACAAATTATTTAAAGAATTCCAAACCTTCCAACAAGGATTACAAGAAAAACAAATGCGCGGTGAAGAATTTTCAGAAGAAGATGCAGAGAAAGCTCAAGCACTAGCAACGGAAGTTCAAAAAGCAGAAGTCATCAACCAATTGATGCAAAAAGAACAAGCTTTCAGCTTGATCGTAAATGATTTGAATCGCATTATCATGACACCGATTCGCGATTTGTATAACGATTAATTAAAAAGACGTTAAAGTATTAAGTGGATTGAATCCATATATTACTTTAACGTTTTTTTATCAAATAAAATGTAGTAAATCCCACTTCTATGCGGGATTATTTTTTTTTGTTCAAAAAAATAGTATTTTTTGAAAAAAATAAAGATATAAAATAGATTATTATTACGAAAGATTTCAAAAATATCTTCGGGTGGTGATAAATGAGAAATGGAAAATGAATTTAAATGTATATCATTAAGATATAGATAAAATTTTAAAAAAGCGAGGTGAAAAAAATAAGTTGAGATTATTTTTAGATGAAATCTATGATAGAAGGTTAAAAGTATTGAGCTACATCAATAATAGCAAAGAACCAAAGAGTGTTAAAGAAATAGCGGAAGCGACAAATTTGGCTAAAAGAACGGTATCGATGTTTATCCGACAATTTGAGCAAGAGTTAGATGTTTCTGAAAAAGTGTTTAAAATTCATTATGTCAACCAGACAATCAATAGTGTATCTATTAACAATCTGGACCTAAACAGCATTGGAAGTAATTATTTATTGAACTCTACAATTTATAAAATAATCAAGCATATTTTTTTATTTGATAAATTAGATGTCGCTAAATTTTGCGAAGCAGAATTCATAAGCGCTGCAACATTTTCTAGACACAGAAAAAAATTACGTGAAATTTTATTAAGATGTGGGCTAGATTTATCCAGGGAGAATAGTTTCATAGGAGATGAGTTTAGAATAAGAAATTTCTTTTTTCTTTTTTTCTTCAACGCATCTAATACATGGGAATTTGATAAACAAGAATACATGGAAACATACACTTATTTCTCAAAGAATTTATCAGGTTGGGAACAACTAGATAGTATCAAACAACTAAAAATCATTCTTCTTGTGTACATCAGTTTAATTCGTTCGAAACATAAAAATTATGCTGAAAATCAAACACTAATAGAGTTATCAAAAAAAAGAGCTACGCATCAAACATTTACCCTTCTATTCAATTATTTTTCAGCAACTAAAAATAAAACGACAGAGCAGGTTTGGGGAGAGACTAGTGCAACAGCATTTTATATTTATAAAGATGACATACTATCAGAGCCTATTGAAATAGAAAGCTACGAAGAGTATTTTTCCATGTATTATTTTCCGTTTATCGATTTTAGTAAGGAAGTTACGAATCAAATCATCAACACTTTTTTTGCTGAATCTGATAATAAGGAATTGTATTTGAACGTTAGAAAAGAAATTGATCGTTTTTATTTAGTACGCAACATCTCTTTCATTGATTATCGAATTTTTTACTATGTTTATGATGAAGAACAGTTTTATTATGCGGATACACTTGAAACAGAAATGAAAGAGAAACTACTCTCTATTTGCCAACAACTAGGCGTATCTGAACAATATGATTTTCAAAAATATGAAACACAAGAAGTATTGCTGGATTATTTGTATCTGATTGTTTATACACTGCAGATCAGGTTTAATTCAGTGGAATATATACCTGTTCAAATCTTTATTCAGAACACAAAACTGTTTATTACGGATATTTTAATCCAGAAGGTGTCATTATTTTTTGGCGATCGTGTTCGATTTGTAGAAACTCTATCTCCTTCAGTCGATCTTATCATTACAGATATAAAAGTAATCGACGAAAAGAACCAAGTTGAGCAAGTATATGTATCAACATTTTCAGATCTCTCAGATATGTCCTATTTGTTTGAGCAAATACAAAAAAAGCTTCTGGAAAAATATAGCCAAAGAAAAATGTACTTACAAAACGATAAATAATATACCAATACAAGAATAAAAGATGGCTCAGTAAAGTAATTGGCTGATGGATTTGAGCAGTTTATGCCATTCATCTTGATCATAGGGATATTCAAAATAGAAAACGATAGCTTGTTCATTTTCTGACTTTGTATGTTCATAGGAATCTGAAATAATAATATCCGCTTCTTCCATATTATAGGTAAATGTAATAGCAGATTTGGAAAAAAAATTACTTAATCTATTTTTTATTAAATCATACCCGTAAATCGTTTTTGAATACTGAATAAGAATCTTTAATTTTTTTTGATGACTGGAGCTGTTATAAACAAACCATAGGATTTTTGCAAGATATTCTACTAATGAAGATGATTTTGAAATCATAGGGAAAAGGTCAAAACTTAATTTTTCATATGCAAATTGAATAAACTCTTCTTTTTTTGAATCAAATAGATCAATGGAAGGGTCACAAAAAGGGAACTTCTCATTTTCTATTTGTGAAAAAGGAACATTTATGCCAAAAAATTGAATATAAAGCAAATTGAAAATAAGTTGATAATAACTTAAAACAAAGTTTTCTTCAGATAATATAAGACAATTTTCAGCTATAAAATCATTCAAGATTGTTGTTGCAAAGGTAGTAAGTGGTAAGCCTGAATGTATCAAATTATTCACAATAAGAAATTTGTCTTCTATAGAATCGATATTTGCAATATAAAAACGGGTTAAAAAGCCAAAATAGTATTCTTCAGCTTGAATTACATCATCGGGTACTTGATTTTTATGTAGAGCTTCTTTTATAGAATCAGGAAAAGAAACAGGAGAGATTTCTTCAAAAATAGTTAAATAATCTAAAAATTCTTTCGATAACGAAACGAATTCCTTTCTATATAAAATCTGCCAATAAGTGTAGGTTTGAAAGTAAGATAATCTCATCTTTTGAGAAGGTGAGAGTAAATTGGATTTAATAGGGAAAGGAAGTTCACAAAAATTCTTTGGTGCATGGTAAAAAGGCCAGTGAATTCCTTTATAAATAGTCCAATAGATGTAAAACATAGTCATGCGCACATTTTTTTCATCACCAACAACATTAGTACGATTTCTTTTTGCTGGAAATTCGATACTGAGATTGAAGGGCTCAAAAGAATCATTCATCTTGTTTAGTATTTTATAAGTATGTGAAAGACTAAGATTTACTTCTTGTGCTAAAGCTTCCACACTAGCGTAACTACCATAGAATAAGGCATCGGATAAATGGTATTGTTGAGAAATTTTTAAGTAATAAAGGCTCATCAGATCAATTACATAGCTTGTGCAAAGCGATTTATCAATATAAATAGAAAGGTAACCATTTTTTTTTGATAATATTACTAGATTTTTTTCAAATACTAAAGATAAATTATCTGCGAGTTGCTTTTGAATACGATAAACATTATGAAGTGAGATGTTAAACGAATCCATGATTTCTTGGTTCGTTACACCATTTTTATTCCGTAATAATTGTTTTAATAATTCAAATTCTTGTCGCGCTGTCCGTTTCATTAATAGAGTCTGCATCCATAGACCTCCAGTAGTTAAGATGACAGGGGGTTCCAACATCTTATTTCGATAAGCTCATTATACGATGATGTTTCTGAAAAAAACAGGGTAGTTTATTAAGTTATAATAAAAAAGAAATAAAGTTAGGAGAAAAAATGTTTAATATCGGAATTATACAATTTAAAGAAAGTTATATAACTAAAAAATACGAAAAATATTTAAGTCATAAATACGAGCTGGTGTCATCAGAGGATACTATGTCTAATTTAAATAAGTTACAGGCTATCGTAGCTTTTGAAAATGAAATAAGTGATGTAACAAAATTGTGCGAAATGATTTTGGCAGTGAGGGAACAATCAGATTGTTACATTTTCATTGTTTCTACCAATCCCAATGATACAGGGAAAATGATCTACTTACGTTTAGGAGTAGACTTTGTTTTTACTGAGAATCACCATGAGTTAGAAGAAATTTTATTGGTTATGAATAATACATTTAGCAGAAATCGAAAAGAAGTTATCAGAGTAAGTAATGAGGACAAAAAAGAAATGAAGTCTTCAAAACTATTTTTGATTCATAGTAATTTTAGCGTATTAATAGAAGGAGTTAGAGAAGTAGCGTTAACAAGGTTAGAATTCCAAACACTAAACTTGCTTGCTGAAAAACCTAAGGTAGCCTTCTCGTATGAAGAAATTTATCGAGAACTTTACCAAGAAAAGCTAGAAGGGAATCGAACATATAGAGTAGCGAATATTATTTTTCATTTAAGAAAAAAAATTGAAGTATCAACGAACAGACCAATGTATATCAAAACAGTTCGTTCCAAAGGTTATATGTTGGATATTTAAAGCTTAAAAGGAAGTAAAATGAATCTGCTTTTATGCAAAAACAGATGAAATCAAAAGGAATGGTGGTTAGGTATCGTTATGCAAGGGTTCAAAGAGAACTTTCGTAAATATAAACTGTATTACATCAGTGAAGGAGTATTTTTAATCAGTTGGCTGATTTACTTTGTATTATTTTTTCAACTGTATCAAGAAGCGTCATTTTATGTAGATCAGGGAGCTAAGTATATCATTCAGTTATTGTTTCTTGTGGAATATTATTTTAATAGCCTATTCATATATTTCATAATGAGTTTCCTATTATTGGTAGCTAATCTTTACAGCATTCTACTTTATTCCATCAAGATGAAGCAAGAAAAGAAAAAAATACAGTTTAAGTTTTCTATGCAAGTCTTCATGGGACTATACATTCTTTGTGCAGGTGCTTTATTACTAACAAAACTATGGGTCCTCTTCTTGTTGTTGATTATTCTTGCGGTAACGATTGTTTATATTACTTATGCTATGACGAAAAATCAAAAAGATAATGACACGGTCTATGAAGAAAATGAAGTCGTGAAACAGTTGGGATCTTTCTCAACAGCTGAAGAAGCACAGAGCCGTGTACAGGAATTTGCTACTCATTGGCAAGAGGAATTTCAAGAGAATGGATATACGTTAGGTAGCGATATTTATAATGAGAAAGAGAATGAATATACTGTTGATATTTACGTAAAGTCAATTGAAAAAGATGAAGTAAGATAAAGATTAATTAAGTGAGGGGTATTTTTGCTTTGAAAAAGAATATATATGTATTAATACTGGGATGTGCGCTTGTGATAGCTTCGTTCGTTACCCCATTGACTGCTTTTGCAAAGAAGGGAAACAAATCGGAATCTGAGTTGCTGGGGTATGCAGTAAAGGCAGTACTTCCAAGTACGCAGCTTGATACCAGTAAAAGTTATTTTTACGTACAAACAATACCTGGAGAAGAGCAAACACTAGAAATAAAAGTGAAAAGTACTCGCCCAGAGCCAGTGAAGTTAAAAGTAACAATCGAAGATGCTATGACAGCAGATAATGGAGAGATTGGCTATAGAAGTCCTAACGATAAATCAGTGATTTTTGATGAAACATTAAAAGAACCGGTAAGTTCCATGCTCAGTATAGAAAATTCTGAACTAACAGTTGCTAATTTTGAAGAAAAGGCAGTTCGCTTAAAAGTAAAACCTACAAAAGAACATTATAAAGGAGTGAAAATAGGATCGGTTTCTATAAATCTAGCAGAAGAGGAAGGCAAAGGAGGTGTTAAGACAGGGTTTGGCTATGAGATAGGCGTGATTTTTTCTGAGACCGGAGAAGAATTTAACAATTCAGAAGTTTTAGAATTAAAAAGTGTAGAACCAAAATTGTATTACGGAAAAAAAACAGTCTTAGTTAATCTACAGAACCCAGAGCCTAAAGTGCTAGAGAATTTAACAATTAGTGCAAGTGTTAAAGATAAAAAAACGAGTAACACTATCAAAGAGAAAAAAGTTCAAGGATATAGGATGGCTCCAAACAGTAATCTTAATTTTTCAATGGATTGGGGAATTGCAGCATTACCTTCAGGGATTTATATTCTTGAAATGGATGTAAAAAATGAATTTAATAATTGGTCTTTCAAAAAGGAATTTCAAATTACTAATAAACAGGCGAATGAAATAAATTCTCAGAGTCCTTTTGCAGTAATTACACCTTTGATTGTTCAAATAGCCTCTGGTATTTTAGGTATTTTAACTATCATAATCATTGTGCTTCAGATATCTAGAAAAAGGAAATGGGAAAAACGTTGGGGGAAACTAAAACTTTCTAGAAAGAAAAAAAGAAGAAGGAACAAGCGGAAAGTAATTGGAGAAAAGTAGGTGAGAGCGAATGAAAAGACTGATAAAGATTCTCGTGTTTATAGGTTTGTTTGTAGGTATTGTAATGGTTTCACAGGTAATAGCTCTAGCAGATAATGGCATAACTGATAATGATTTGAAATCAGAAGTAGGGATTGAATTTAAAAAAGAAAGTCGTGACCCATTCAAACCAATACCGCCAATTTATGATCCTCCGATTCGTCCTATTGAAAAGCCAAGAGGACAATTACCCCGTACGGGAGAGTTGCTGACATCGTTTATCATTTTATTAATTGGGATATCTATTTTAATTGTGTTTGTAGGAGTTGCTAATTTGCAACGAGTTTATTATATAGAATTATTGGAGTGAGAGAATGAAAGAATACTTATGGGTTTATATACTAGGTGCAATTGCAATGATTTCTTTTCTATGGTTTGTCATAACACTTTCCAGAGATATCTTTTTAGTGAAAAAATTAAAGGTAAAGAAAATGAATTTTATCCTGAATTTTTCGCTAATGTTAGTTTCATTGACAAGTGTAGGTCTGATTATATATCTATTTGCGTTGCTTAAAGAACAAATAAAAGTGTTAAGTTAATGAATAAAATAAAAAAATGAACAATTTAAGACAGTAACTGTCGCCGATCTATGAACTATTTATCTTTAGCACACAAATAGAAGGGTGATTTAAAAATGAAAAAAATGATTTTTGCGGCGTTGTTAGTATCAACCGCTACTTTAGGATTAGCTGGAAAAGCACATGCAGCAGATGATGTATACGAAGATAAAATTGTAACAAAAGAAGCAAAAACAGATGTAGGCATCCAATTCCAGTCAGATGGACCTATTTCTCAAGAAGATGGACCTTTTGCTGATCACTTGGCGATCGTTTTCAAACCAGTAACATTTAATTTCGGTAAGGACGTAACAGCTACAGTAAATGACGTCACATATAAACAAGAAAGACCTGCCACAGTAGCAGGGGAAGAATTTAAAACTCAACAAAGTTTAGTTGTTAATGATGACAGAAAAGAGGTACCAAACGTAGCACCTGGTACAGCATGGACTGTTAAAGCTAAATATTCTGGTTTGACATCAATTGATGCGAATAATGTAACGACCAACTTAGCATCTACAATCAAATTAGATCTAGATGCTGTTAATACTTATCACATTGGTGATAAGAGAGATCCTAAGACTAATGATATTATTCCTAATGACCCATCTGAAGTTGAAGCGGCATTCTCACCGATGGATAAAGCGGATCAAGATATGTATGTTATTGGTGGAGTAATTGGTTCTACTGCCAGTCAAACTGTGGCGTTAAATGAAAACGAAGAGACTGTGATTTTAGCGAGACAAACAGATGATAAGTCTAAAACTGGTGGTGTTGCTACCAAAATTAACAATGTTACATTAAATATTGTTGATGCTAAAGGTAAAAATGCAGCGGGTAAAGCGTTTAATGGTTCTGTTACTTGGAAATTAAGCGATACTTACCAACCATAATACAGGAATTAAAAAAGAAAGTTTACTCGAATAAACAAAATAGATAAATAGTAAAATAGATCAGGTAGAGAGTTATTGTCTTAAATTGTTCATTTTTTCAAACTGATGGTGACGAACATAGGTCTACGTCAGTTTGTTTTTTATTTAATAGGTTAGGAGCGTGTGAAATGGGAAGGGAAAAGAAACTCTATATAGTAATAGTAGGATTATTGTTCTTGATTTTTAATGTACCCATAGATGAAGTCTTGGCAGAAGTAAGAAGTACAAAAATTATTTATTATAACGGTAAAAATATCGTAGATCCTGACAATCCTCTTGAGCCGGATTATGTAATTACCGTGCCGGCTGATTTAAGTTTTACTGAAGAAGAACGACGAATCGATGCGAGTGTTTCGATGAATAACCTGAAAGGTCAACGTTACTCAGGGGTGAAAAAAGCAAGAGTTACTGTTGAATCAAAAAACAATTATGCTTTGGAACACACAGATAATTTTAAAAGAATTAGTTATACGTTATTAAAATATGATACTTCTGGCAAGGGAATTCTACTCCATAATACTACGCCTACTGGTGGGGACAAATCAGAAATTGGTGAGTTTAGTAAGGATAATACAATGGTTAAATCAGAAGCTATCTTAGGTGTAACCACCATTGCTCAAAAAAATATTGGAATATATTCAGATGTCCTGACTTATGTTGTTGAAAACTTATAAAGAATAATTGGAGATCAAGCATATGAAACAAAATAAGATTAATAAGAAACGAAAAACGAAAAAAAATATTGCTAAATTGAAGTATCAGATCATTGGTGGTAGTTTTGGTTTAGTTCTCTGTATTGTTGCGATTTTATTTTTCTTCATTTCTCAAAGATCAGAAGAATCTTATGCAATTGATGGTGATGCAGTAAGCTATGAGGCTGCGATCAAAAAGCCTGATGGGATTGCAGCGAACGCTATTACATTTCCGGCATATGCTGACACAACAATAAAGAAAAATGCGGAAGTTTTTCCAGTAGTACTAGTCAATCCTGAGTTTAATAAAGCATATATTCAATTTATCGTAACTATTGATGATAAGAAGGTTCCTCTGTTAACTACAGGTCTAATTGAACCTGGTAAAGCAATTATCGGAGTGACTTTACCAAAAGATTTAAAAGAAGGAGATCATAAGATCCATTTAGAAATGTTAGGGTATTCTAAAAGTAAAGAGCCTACGAGATTATCAGGTTCAAAAACTTCGTTCACGTTAACAATTGTTGAGTAGGACCATTTTATAGGCTGCTATAGTCAGGATGCTTGCATTTCTTTGATAAATAGAAAGAATTGATAAAAGAAGCATTCTCTATAAGAAGATCGTTACGATGAAATAAGAGGAGGAGTTGGAGTATGATAAAACGGTTTAGGCATAAACGAAAAGGTAGCATACTATTTTTTCTATTTGTCATGATACTTTTTATAAATTTAAACGGTAAAACTTTCTATGCTGAGCAAAAAGAAGTTCCAAATCCAGAAGTGAGCTTAGCTTTAGTAGAAGAGAACAAAGCAGTAACTATTGATGTGAAACAAGCGATTGATTCAGAAAAATTAAAGAAGAGCTCAAAAGATTTAGTCATATCAATGAACATTGAGGAATACAAAGTATCGGATAGTCAAAAGTTATTAGATACTTTACAAGTAAAAAGTAAAAATGGTACAGATTATTCAGCGGATGAGAGAATAGAAAAGAAAGCCCCAAAAGATAATCAATTTATATTGAAGGTACCTAAGGAACTCGTAGAAGAACTTGCACAAGAAGAAAGTACAAGTGTTAGTTTATCATTGAAAGAAGAAGTAACAGATAAGACAGCCGGGAATTTAACGGCTAAGTTAACGAATAACTTTAATTCTGAAACTGTGAGTAAAAAGGTGGAACTAAGAGCTGAACCGCCTATTCCTGAAAATATGACAGATCGCTTACGTACGTATAAAAATCTGACTACTGTAAATCCGGATGGTTCTTTTATTTCTGGGAAACCTCTTCCAGATATGAAAGGGAAAGATCTAGCTTTTCTGAAATATCGAGGGGTGACTGGAAGCGAGTATATAAGAAGGGTGATAAAAGTTAATGGAGGTACACCAAACTGGGAAAGACAACCTGGTAGTTCGGCTATAGTTTACCAATTCAATGTACCAGCATTGGCAGGGGCCGATCATGGAATTGTTGAAATGTCGAATGTAGGAGTGTATAAAGGTCGTGAATTGACAGCTCAATTAGTGATTCCAGTAAGTAGAGAAATGACGACAATTCTTAGAGAAGCTGGAAACGCAATAGAGGTAGCTTCATTTAAGACAGGTGTTGACTCTTCTAAGGAATTTAAAGTAAATATTCTCTATTCAGATACAAAGGAGCCTATAGAGAAGGATGCAATAGTTATTATTCCATTCCGTTATTCATTATATTGGTCTAGTGGAGCAACTGTGTTTGCCAATCAGCGAGATATAACGAATTTAGTTATAGGAGAGAATTTTTGGTCGAACGGATGGACAAACCCAGATTATGGTTTCTACACGATAGATCCATTAGATCCAGATGGATTTAGTATGGGGTTTACATCGAATCCTAATGGAGGGAATGATTATAGATATAATATTATTTATAGTGGCACGGAAAATATATATGTTGGAAAGCGGATACCATCTTTTGCTACAAGTCTTACTATGTTCGCAAGTTATGAGAAGATGCTGATAGAACGTGGATTTGTACCAACAAGTATTCAAGGAACTAAACAAAAAACAATGAAAATAGCTGGAACATTGCTTCAAATGGTGCCGGAACAACCTGCAGCTTCCTTATATAAAGAGATGTCTATTTACTTTAAAGTAGAAGGCTTAGCAAGAAAATTGACAAGGGCTGATTTAAAATTAAGGAATAATGATACCGGACAAGATTATACGAATCATCCAAGTTTAGTTGGTCAAGAGTTAGAATATGATGAAGCTACCAAAACCTATAAGTTAACATTTCCAAAGACGTTTACCCAGGGAGTTATTACGTCAACATCTGGGGATATTAACTTAGCAATTGATTTTGAAGGTCCGGCAATAAGCGATTCATCCGTCATGGCTTATTATAAAGGGAATGAAGACCCTTCAACGCCTTCGTTCCAATTCCCAATTGAAACTTGGAATTCAGATACCCTAGTAAGTACGAATGAAAGTGTCCATGGTTATACAGAAATAGAAATGCAAGCTCCTACTGGAACACCAGCAGTGGGGCAAACCGTAGCTTATAAATCGACTTCAGATGCAATAAAAGATACTGCGCGCTTTTTCAAAGATGACGTAAAAAGTATGTTAGACTTTGATGAAGTGGAAGTGTTGTTTGCAGAAAATTATACGTTTGACACACTAGGTTTTCAATTACCTTTTAATTTTTTATTGAAGAGTAAAGTTACAGGTGTTGTAAGTCAACCAATCCAAGTGAAGATAGATGTCATAGAGAATCCGATGGCTTTTGTTACGGTCCCAGATGAAATTAAGTTGAATAAGACAAATCAGCTTGTAGCAGGAGAAGGTAAAATTGCATATACAGGTCCATATAATGTTAATATTGATGTAGAGACCGAACCTACTGTTAAATTAAAAAGCTTGAAAGAGCAGGTTAGTACAAATTTGAATGTGTTCAAAAAAGATGATACTTTATTGAAAGCAGGGGAAATATTAACTACCTTAAATCAAGCAAATACTGAATATATGTTTAAATTAAAGGCAAATGCAAAAGATTTTACTAAAGTAGATATATATGAAGGGCTATTGAATTTCAATTTTACTGTTAAGTAAAAAATAGAGTAAATTGAGTAACTAAACGAATAATGATGAATGATAAATTAGTTGAAAAACCTAGAGGAAAACGCCTCTAGGTTTTTTCCTCTAGAGTGTGAAATAGTATTCAGATATAACGCTTATTAGATAGAATTTCTGGCTCTTTACCAAGGAAGATGGAGCGGAGTCACTTTTAAAGGGGGAATCAGGGAATGCTTTTTGGAGATAAAAGTAAAAAGTGAAAAAAAACCATCTAACTCAATTAGTAAAAAATAACGAAATGATTATTGGATAGTCGTTTTTTTAGTCGTTTTCATGCGGTCAATAAAAAAATACAAAATCTCCGAAAATCCTCCCCAATGACTCTCTTTTAATGATATAGTAATACTAAATGAAAAAAGAATTGGGGAACAAAAAGTATGATTGGTATTTATGATTACACAGTTATCCTAACTTATGGAAATGCAATATTTTCAATAGTTGGAATGTATTTAGCACTTACACAACACATCGTTGAAGCTATTTTTTGTTTAGTACTCTCAGGTATTTGTGATATGTTTGATGGATTTGTCGCAAATATGAAAGAACGTACCAAAAGTGAGATGTGCTATGGTATTCAGATCGATTCACTTGCTGATTTGATTAGTTTTGGGGTTTTCCCAACTGTTTTAGGGTATGCATCAGGTTTGACCCAAGGAATTTATTTGCCATTATTCGTCTTTTATATTTTAGCAGCTTTGATTCGGTTAGCGCACTACAATGTGACGGAAATGGAGAGAAAAGAGCATTGCGACACGTGTCGTGAATATTATGAAGGATTGCCTGTTACGAGTAGTGCTGCCTTGATTCCATTGTTATTTTTCATTACAGGACGCTTGCATATCGCCTTTACATTAATCTATCCAGCTGCGTTATTGATCATTGGTTTTTTATTTATCTCGAAAGTCAAAATCAAAAAAGTCGATCCTAGAAAATTAGCTTTTGGAGCATTTGTAGGAGCGGTCGTCGCATTTTTTGTTCGTTAAATTTTTCAAAGGGGTAACTACATGGAGCAGCAGTTTAAAACAAAGGCTATCACTGAAAATGATAGTGGATCATTACGTTTTTTATATAAAAATTCGATTGGACGATTTATTTTAAAAGGGCTTATTCAACCACCGGTGACAAAAGTTGCGGGAGCTTATTTAAATAGCTCGTTTTCAAAAAGGATGATCCCTCGTTTCATCAAGCAAAACAATCTTCAAATGGACGAATATGAGCCTATGACGTATCGTTCATTCAACCATTTTTTTATGCGGGAAATCAAACCGAAAGCACGCTTATTATCACAAGATGAGCTCTCTTTGGGAGCGCCTTGTGATGGCAAAATCACGGTGTATCCAATCAATAAAAAACAAACGTTTAAAGTAAAAAATTCAGAATATGATCTTGCAGAATTACTTGATAGCACAAGCCTTGCAGAAGAATGGCAAGGAGGATGTGCTGTTATTTTTCGTTTGACTCCTGATGATTATCATCATTATTATTTCATTGATGAAGGAACCATTAGTCAGCATCAGAAAATAGCAGGTGTTTTTCACACTGTGCAGCCGATTGCAGTCCATAATGAGCCAGTCTTCTCTAGAAATGCAAGAGAGGTTACAGTTATTGAAACGAAAAATTTTGGAAAAATTGCTCAAATTGAAGTTGGTGCATTGATGGTCGGAAAAATCAAAAATGTAAAAGAGTCAGGGAACTGTCAGCGTTTTGAAAAAAAAGGTTGGTTTGAATTTGGTGGTTCAACAGTGATTTTATTATTTCAGAAAAACCAAGTAAGGATCGATCCAGAACTTTACTCTAACACTGAAAATAATCTTGAAACGATCGTGAAATTTGGCCAAGTTTTTGGGAGGAAAATGGGGGGAATGCATGAATAAGTTGGCATTTTTAGTTATTGGTGCATTATTCCTTCTAGGAAATTTTTATATCGGTAGAAAGTTTATTTTCATATTCGAACAATTTTCATTTTTTAAGTATCCATTGATTTTATGGGTGATTATTGGTCTATTGGCACTCACATCGCTGCTGACGATGTTATTATTTGATGTTAATGTGGGCGGATGGATTGGGAAAATTGGCAGTTATTGGCTGTCATTTTGGTTTGTATCATTAGTTATTTTTGGCTTGACTGATTTGACCTTGAAGATTACAGAGAAAATCACCTCAATTCAGTCAAAAACCTCCCTAAACGTGTGGCTAGGTTCAATGCTGCTGGTTGTTATTTTATTTTGTTATGGTTCGTGGCAAGCACAGCAAGTCAAAACAATTAATTATCGAGTAACGATCGATAAAACAGCAAACAATAAACTAAAAAAATTAAAAGCTGTACTGATCAGTGATTTGCATTTAGGCTATGTGAATGATGTGAAGAAGCTGGAAAAAATCGTGACGAAAATCAATCAAATGCATCCAGATATCGTTTTTATTTCGGGGGATTTGTTTGATGGGAATTATAAAGCATTACAGGATACATTAGGTATACAAAAACAATTCAAACGACTATCTTCCACTTATGGAACATACATGTGTTGGGGGAATCATGATGCTGGCGAAACCTTTGAAAAGATGAAGGCACTTGTTGAAGCATCAGATATTGTTTTACTAGAAGACGAGATGACGGTTGTTGGTGAAGAAATTTTAATAGTAGGTAGAAAAGACAGCCGACCGATCGGTTCGCAAGATGGTGATAGAAAAAATCTTAAAGAGCAATTTAAGAAAGTGGGCAATCAAATGCCAAAAATCATCTTAGATCATCAGCCATCAAACATAGATGAATATAATCAGGCTAATGAGTTGATCCTTTCAGGACATACGCATCAAGGGCAGATTTTTCCGTTTAGTTTAGTGACAAAAGCGTATTTCACTGTGGATTATGGATACTATCGTAAAAATGAACAGAGCCCGCAAGTTATTGTGTCTTCTGGTGTTAGTACATGGGGACCGCCAATGCGAATCGGTACTCAAAGTGAAATCGTTCAAATAGAGATTATAACAGAATAAGTATGAGCAAATAGAGGCTGGAATAAAACTCACAGAGTTGAATTTCGGGCTCTTTTATTTTATCTCTTCAAAAAAATGAAAAACGAACAAATTTTCGTATGTTTTTACTGACCGCTTCTAAATAAAATGATATGATTAAGGAAACGAATTAGGGCGAATAGGAGGATCTAATGAAAGTATTGCATACGGCAGATTTACATCTGGATCGGTCTTTTGAAGGCCTAAAGAATAGTTCAACGCAAATTTCTGAAAAATTACAGCAAGCCAATCATGAAGTCATTACAGCGATTGTTGATATAGCAATAAGGAATCAAGTGGATGCAGTTATTTTAGCTGGAGACACTTTTCATCAAAGCCGGACATCGATCCGAACACAAGCGTATTTTATCGATGAAATGAAACGTCTAGATCAAGCTAAAATCCCTGTGATCATGTCATTTGGCAATCATGATTATTATGTGGCAGAGCGCTATTGGTTCGACTTTCCTAAAAATATGTTTCTTTTTCAAAAAGAGCAAGTCGAAACACATTATTTTATGACGAAGAATCAAGAAAAGATAGCAGTTACAGGGTTTAGTTATGAACATCCTTGGATCAATGACGATAAACTATCAGCGTTCCCTACAAAAGATGCAGCAGCAGATTTACATATCGGAATTTATCATGGTGATACGACAAATAATGGTCAGCAGAATTACGCACCGTTTTCATTTAGTGAGATGAAAACCAAAGGCTATGACTATTGGGCCTTGGGGCATATACACCAGCCTCAGGTAGTTAGTGCAGATCCTTTGATTGTATATCCGGGGACACCGCAAGGACATACAAAAAAAGAACGGACTGTTCAAGGTGTCGCAATCGTTTCAATAGAATCAGGTCATGCGACGGTTCATTTCGAACCCGTAGCCAAAGTTACTTGGCAGGTGGAGAAATACTCATTGAGACAAGCTAAAAGCCTGCAGGAAGCGTTAAGTCTTCTTACGGAGCATCTTTTAAAAGAAGAAACGCGCGGCGGACAACTGATTTTAACGGAAATCAAGTTAACCGATACAGAACAACTAGGTGAGGAATTCCGAATATCCTATGAAAATGGTGAGCTACTTCACTATTTACAAACAACATTGCTACAACAGACAAATCACTCATTATTTTTATTCCAAGTAGAGGTGATGACGGATGATCTGGATAAAAAAGTAATGATCACTGCCGATCCTGAGTTGTTGAAGCAATTAGAACATAACTATTTACAACCGGAGATATTTTCAAATACGTTACAAGAACTAATACAAAATCCAGTATTTTCTTCGATTGTACAGATAAACGAAGAGTGGCGTGAGCGTAGTATTGAACAAGCAGATCAAAAAATCAAAGCAGATTTTGTTATTCAGGAGGATCAGCCATGAAACTCATTGCAATAGAGCTTGTTGGATTTGGTAAATGGCAACAGCATAAGATTGAGTTCTTACCAAAAAATCAATTATTTTTTGGGACAAATGAAGCTGGAAAGTCAACAATCTATCAATTTATTCAAGCGATGCTTTTTGGCTTTCCACCTAAGGGCAAGCGAAAAAAGGATTATCAACCGAAAAATGGTGCAGCATACGGCGGACGCTTGTGGTTTTCTCATCCAATTTATGGGGAAGTCCAAGTCGAACGTTTCAAAGGTCAAAATAAAGGACAAGCAAAAGTCTATTTTAATGATCAAATAGGTGATGAGTCAACGTTGGAGAAGATGCTCCATCCATTGACTAAAGAGTTATTTCAGTCAGTTTTCACCTTCCAGCAAGAACAACTTAGTCAGCTAGAAAAATTGTGTGAAGAAGAATTACAAACGTCGTTACTCTCTTTAGGTTTATCTGGAAGTCAGCAGTTGTTAGTTAGTCGAGAAGATTACTTCAAGCGCGCTCAGGTAGTTTACAAGGGCAAAGGAAGCCAACCGCCATTAAACCAAAAACTGAATGCGTATCAACTTTTACAGCAAAAAATCAATGAGAAAGAACAGCAGGAACGTCCTTTCCAACAATTGATCGCTGAACTAGCAGGTACAGAGCGATTGATAGCAGAAAAACGTCAAAAAGCGCAAGAATTGAAGACACAGTTGGCGCTGGTGGAAAAGCAAGTAATGAATTTACCTTTGTATGAAGAGCTACAATCTATTGAACATACAAAAACAGATACCGTCTTAACTCCTGACGAAAAAGAGACCTTACTTTCAATTTATCAGCAACATCGTTTTTTGAGTGAAGAACTGACACGGTTGAACCAAAATATTGCCGCACAAAGTGAGACAGAAGCGCAAACCGAGGATTACCAGTTTTACTTAAAAGAAGAAGGACATATACAGCAATTACTCAATCAACGTTATGAGATCGATAAATTGCTTTCAGAGATCAATTGGATGACCCAATCCTTACAACAAAATAAGCAAGAAATGCTTCCTTTAGAAAAACAGTGGGGATGGAACTCAAAGACACCACCGCAGTTGACTTTTGAAGAGCAAGCAGTCAATGAATTGCGAGATGAGATTGTCGCACGGACAGTCAAATTACAAACAACTCAAACTGATTTGAAGTTATTGGAAGAAGAAATTGCAACACGTGAAGAAAATTTAAGTACTTTTGAAACAATCAATAAAGAAATGTTCCGAAAGAATCATCGACAAACGAAAAAAACAGTCAATTTACTTTTTTGTGGTGTTGCAGGACTCTGCTTATTGTTGAGTTTCTTTTTACCAACGCCGCTTAGATATGGAACATTCTTATTGAGTGCAGGATTTTTGATTGCGGGGTTATTTCCATTATTTTATCAGCCAAAAGATACCTATGAAGGTGAAAAAAGGCAATGGCAGGAAAAATTATCTCAATTGGATTATTTGAATGATCAGCTATTAAAGATAAAAGCTGAAATCAAAAAAATCAATGAAGAAGAAAAAGAAATGTCTGAATATATTGCTCAAAAAGTGAAAGAAAACCATTTAGGTCGTATGGATCAAGTTGAGTTTTGGCTGACTCATCGCACAGATATTACCCGTTATTTGATTTTACTTAATACGAATCAAGAGCTGGAAAATCAGCTGAAGGAAGACCAGAAACGGATGACCAAGTTAGCTGAGCAGACGGAGCGATATACGGCACGATTGCCGATAGCTGGAACTTCACTGGGAGAGAGAATTCGTGTAATCAGTAATTTTGCTGATAAGATGGAAAAAGTTCGTTTTGCACAAGAGTACCAGGCAGACGCTTATACACGTCAAACAATTCGAGAGGTCAAAGAAAAGCAACAGCAAGTGACCGATCAAGCAAGACCATTGTTGCATCGTTTCCAGATTGCTTCTATAAATGAAATTCCAAATAAAATCAAAGGTTATCAAGAAGCTAATGCGAATTATAAGCGAAAACAAGAATTACAAAGGATGCTAGTAGGAGTATATCCGGAATCGAGTGATCCTAAACAACTGCCTTCCAGACAAATAGCGCTAACACAAACACTTGATGACGTAGAAGAAAGTATCCAACAATTGCAGGAGAAAGAACAGAAACTCCTATATCAGCGTCAACAAATGTTGGCGGATGGAACATTAGATGAACTTTATCAAAAACGTGCAGAACTTATGACTGAGATAGAGGAACTTGCTTTAAATTGGTCAGCTAATCAATTAGCGGGTCAAGTGTTGATGGATCTATTAACGGAATTATCTGAAAAGCAATTACCTAATTTGCTGAAAAAAGCAACGGATTATTTCAAACTTTTGACACGAAATACTTATCGAGCGATTCAATTACAGGAAGAGCAATTGATCGTAGTTCGTGAAGATCAACAGCGTTTTATGCTGCATGAGCTATCCACTGGGACAAGAGATCAAGTCATAATGGCAGTTCGGTTTGCTTTTCTTTATTTACAGGAACATCGCAGTTTATGCCCAATCATGATCGATGATGGTTGGCTGCATTACGATAGTCAAAGAAAAGAGCAATTAGCACAACTGTTTGCTGTTTTTTCCGAACATCAACAAGTCATCTGTTTTTCTTCCGATCAGGAAATGGTAAGCTATTATAAAGAGTTGAAACAACCGATTATAGAATTAGAAGGAGCATGAGTATGAAAAAAATCCGTGAACTAACTGTAGATGAGACATTTGAATTATTTCTTTTGATCAAAAACGCCGATGTTCGTATGGCGAAAAACGGGAAAAAATTTATTGCGTTTACTTTTCAAGATACATCTGGCACAATCGACGGGAAATACTGGGATGCATCAGAAGAAGAAATCAGCCGATTTACAGCAGGAAACGTTATTCTTTTGAATGGAAAAAGGGAAGTATATCAAGGAAATCCCCAAGTGAAGATCATGCATATGCGTGTAGCACGTCCAGATGAACCAAGTCAACCGACGTTATATATGGAACGTGCACCATTAAAACGGGAAGATATGGTTGAAGAAATCAATCAAATCGTTTTTGAAATCACCAATGCCCACTGGCAACGTATTGTTCGTTATTTATTGACGCAATATCAAAAAGAATTTTTTGATTATCCGGCAGCGAAGAGAAACCATCATGCATTCGCAAATGGTTTAGCGTATCATACAGTATCTATGCTTCGTTTAGGAAAAGCAATTTGTAAAGAATACAATGAATTGAATGCGGCTTTGCTTTATTCTGGAATTATTTTACATGATTTAGGCAAGGTCAAAGAACTTTCTGGTGCGATGACTACGGAGTATACACTATCAGGAAACTTGATTGGGCATTTAGTGCTTGTAGATGAAGAAATTACCAAAGCATGTATTGCGCTGAAAATCGATGAAAACGATGAAGATGTGATCGTGTTGCGTCATATGGTTTTAGCACATCATGGTTTATTAGAATATGGTTCACCAGTTCGCCCACGAATTATGGAGGCTGAAGTGTTACATCAAATCGACAATATTGATGCATCGATCCAAATGATGTTAGGATCAGTTCGCCAAACAGAACCAGGTCAATATACAGATCGAATTTTTGGATTAGACAATCGTAGTTTTTATGTACCAAAGGATATTTAAGTGAGTTAGGAGAAAAAAATGAACCAATCAGTGATAGATTTATGGTCACAGTTCAAAACACACTATTCGCTTACACATGATACGTATGACGCTTGGGCCTTCGGTAATTCACCAGAAATGGCAGATGAGCTATTAGCACATGTTCTTAAAGGAGAAAAGACTGGCACGTCTTCGTTATATATTTTATATGAATTAGAGCAAGAACAGGTTCCTAAAGTAGAGAGTTATAGCGTGTTACTGGACGGAAATGATCAAGCGCAAGCGATTATTTGTACGAAGGTAGTAGAGATTCTCCCGTACTCTCAAGTATCAGAAGTTCATGGATATCTTGAAGGGGAAGGGGATCGTACATTGAACTATTGGCGTAGTGTACACCAGCCTTTTTTTGAGCAAGAGTTAAAGAAGTATGGGCAAACATTTTCTGAGGATCTGTTGATCGTTTACGAACTCTTTGAATTAGTTTATCAAAAAAAATAAACAAGAAAGAGCTGGATCTAGTCTCTCAGATATACGTAGTGTTTCTTATACTACAATTTATTATTAAGTGAGGAAGGCAGTGTCTTATGAAAATATCGGTTTATGTTGCAAGTGGATTTAGCAAGAATCATAAAGGTGGCAATAAGGCAGGAGTGGTATTGAATGAGAATACATTGACCACTGCTCAAAAAATGGCAATCGCCAAAGAATTAGGGTATGCAGAAACCGCATTTATAACTGAATCTAAAATTGCTGATTACAAATTTGAGTATTTTACACCAAAAGAAGAAGTTGATTTATGTGGTCATGCGACAATTGCCTCGTTCGCAGTATTGATGCATTTAAATAAAATTTTAAGAACTCACTATACAATTGAAACGAACAGTGGTGTTCTGACTATTACCATAAAAGATGACACCATATTCATGGAGCAAAACAAACCGATATTCTACGAGGTTGTGCCGGTTAATCAGCTGATTGACTGTTTCGATATTGAAGCTATAGATACTAAATACCCAATTCAAATTGTGTCTACAGGATTAAAAGATATCTTAATTCCTATAAAAAGCGAAACACAATTACATGGATTACAACCTGATTTTGAAAAAATCAAAAAAATCAGCAAGTATTATAATGTTGTTGGGATGCATCTATATACGTTTAATAATGATCGAATTATCTGCAGAAATTTTGCACCACTTTATGATATCAATGAAGAAGCGGCTACAGGAACGTCAAACGGTGCTTTAGCTAGTTACCTTTACCAACAACTCAACTTGCAAAAAGATGAGTATGTATTTGAACAAGGTGATTCTCTACAATTGCCTTCCGAAATATTCGTTAGATTAGCTGCCGATAGCAAGAATGAAATAGCAAAAGTTTATGTTGGTGGTACAGGTTATTATTGTGAAACTATCTATTTAGATGTATAAAGCACTACGTAAAATAGATGTTCATGAATCAAAGACTTCAAACAAACTCCTTAAATGAGAGAGTTTGTTTAAATTTTTTTTATGGGGTTATAACCTAAGGTTTTTAGTGATTCTTCTGGATGAGAAAATAGGTTATGAAGGATAGTCATCTTAGGTACTCTGTTTCTAAATACAAAAAAAGGGGTTGACAATCAAGTCAACTCCTTTTTTATTTAGATTATTTAGAAGAATCTTCTGTTTTACTTGAAGATTCTTTAGATTTTTCAGAATCACTTGATTTAGAATCTTTTTCTTTAGAAGAAGATTCTTTTTCGTCTTTCTTAGAAGAGTCGCTTGATTTAGCTGAATCTTTTGTTTCAACTAAGCCAGCTAATACATCTTTAAAGGCGTCATCTTTGATTTTAACATTTGCTGCAGTTAAAACTTCAGATGTTACTTTTTGAACGAATTCTTGATCGTTTTGTTTAGCTGTTTCAGCAATTTTCTTCAACTCTTTTTTGTAAGGAGCCATGTCGTTGCCTTTTGCTTTGTTTTTCACCATTTTTACGATAGTGAATGTTGATTGGTAACCAGTTGCGTCAGTTGCTTGGATTGGTTCAGAAACTTCACCATCTTTTAATTTGAAAGCAGCTGTTTTTACTGGTTCAGCAATTGTTTCTGTTTGAGAGTCAAATTTTACTTTGCCGCCATCTTTTTTAGTTGCTTCATCTGTTGATTTCTCTTTAGCGATTTTTGCAAAGTCACCGCCATCATTTAATTGTTTCTTGATTTCTTTTGCTTCATCTTCTGTTGCAACTTGGATAACTTGCGCTTCTACTTCAGGATGGAATGTTTCCCATGCTGCTTTTAAATCTTCATCAGTGATTTTGATGTGTGCTTTGATTCCAGCTTGATATGCAAGACTTTGTTTAATTGTTTCTTTATAACTTTTCTCTGTAAGTCCAGCGCCTTTTAATTGTTCTTCAAAGTTTCCACCTTGATCTTTGATGTTTTTCTTTGTTTCATCAACTTTAGCTTGTACATCTTTGTCTGAAACATCTTTGCCGTATTTTTGATCGAATACTTTAAAGATAATCATTTGTTGAACAGTTTGTTGACTTTGTTGGCTTGCTTTTGTTTGGTTGTAGAAATCTTCAACAGTGATTGTTCCGCCTTTCATTGTTGCGATATCTTTTGATCCGCCTGAACAAGCAGCTAATGCAAAGATACTGAATGCGCCGGCTGCGGCTAAAATTAGTTTTTTCTTCATTTTTGTAAGCACTCCTAAGTTTGTTTTATTTTTTATTATGTAGAAATAATTTCTCACGGTTATAACTATACCACACTATGTTTCATAAAAGAAATACGTAAGTGATAGTTTCAAAGAATTTTCGAATTTAGGACACAATTTAATCTATAAAAACGGTCGATTTTAAGAAATTTAGCCTAAATTGAGAGAATAATCGCTTAAATAAACGAGTTACGAGTATCGAAAAATAGCAATTATTTGAATTTAATTGAAAAAAGAGGCTGAGCTATAACTTTATGAGTCACTGCTCAACCTCAATTATTCTAATCTTCCGTTGGCATTTCAGGTAATTCAGATTGAATTTTTTCAACTTGTTCTTGGATTTGATCAAGTCTTGGTTCTACTTGAAACATAAAGTTTTCAACGTCTTGATTGATCCCATCGATAAAAGGCTCGATATACATATCTGCTGCAGCTTGTAATGCTTGTGCAGATTCTTTGAAGTAGTCAAGTTTTTCATTAAAATCTTCTTTTAAATCAGACCAGTCTTCTAATTCATCCACAAATTTTTGTCGAGTCGCTTTACCGCTTCGAGGCGCAAAAAGCAAACCGCTAGCAGCTCCAACGACTGCGCCAAATAAAATTCCTTTAGAAAATTTACTCATTATTGTTCCACCTGCTTCATGATTTTTTCAGCTATCTCCTGCATTTCCTCAGAAGAATAGATTCCTTGGTTGTTTCCAAAGTGAATGGAGAAGTCATCGGTTTTACCGTATCTAGGTATTAAGTGAATGTGTGAATGAAAAACGGATTGATAAGCAAGTTCTTTATTATTGTTGATGATGTTTAGTCCATCCATTTCAGGAAATGCTTTTTCTAAAGCACGTGCTACTTTAGGAACGCGTGCAAAAACTTCTCCAGCAAGTGTTGGCTCATACTCAAAAATATCGGTCACATGTTCTTTAGGAACAAGTAAAGTATGGCCTTTGGTCACTTGAGTAATGTCTAAAAAGGCATAAACCTTATCATCTTCATAAACTTTGTAGCTCGGAATTTCGCGATTGATGATTTTACAAAAAATACAGTCTGTCATGGTTTCCCTTCTTTCTTTTTGCTGTTTCTTTTACTTTACCATACCTTGAAATTTATTTGGGAGGAAAAGTTCATGAAACCTTCAAAAAGTTCGTGGTATAATAGATTCACGATAAAAAAAGTTGGAGGTACATAAATGAGCTTAGTAATTGAGCATTTAACAGGAGGCTATGGTCATATACCTGTTTTAAAAGATATTAATTTTGAAGTGAAATCTGGTGAAATGGTGGGCCTGATAGGTTTAAATGGTGCTGGAAAGAGTACGACGATCAAAAATGTGATTGGGTTATTAACACCGCAAAAAGGAAAAATTTCTATTGATGGAGAAACATTGAAGCAACAACCTGAAAGCTACCGTAAAAAAATCGGTTATATTCCTGAGACTCCTTCGTTATATGAAGAGTTAACATTAAGAGAGCATATCGAAATTACTGCAATGGCTTATGATATTCCGATTGAAGAAGCGTTCAAACGTGCAGATACTTTATTAAAAACTTTCCGTTTAGAAAATAAGTTGGATTGGTTTCCTGCTAATTTTTCAAAAGGGATGAAACAAAAAGTAATGGTGTTGTGCGCCTTTTTAATTGAGCCAAGTTTATATATTATTGATGAACCATTTTTAGGGTTGGATCCCTTGGCAATTCATGCATTATTAGAATTAATGGACGAAATGCGCAATCAAGGAGCAGCTATTTTAATGTCGACACATATTTTAGCGACAGCAGAACGATATTGTGATCGCTTTGTTGTCTTACATGATGGGGAAGTTCGAGCAGTTGGTTCGATGGAAGAGTTACGTGAAGAATTTAGTTTACCTGGTTCTTCTTTGGATGATATTTATATCGCATTAACGAAAGAAGAAAAGGTGGGGTAGTATGTCTGGATTTTTTGGCATTCGTTTAGCACGCCATTTGAAAAAAATGATGAAGTATATGCGGTATGTTTTTAACGATCATTTTATTTTGGTTTGTGTCTTTTTATTGGGCGGCTTGGGTTTTTATTATTCGCAAGTGTTAAAAACATTACCAGAAAATTTTGTCTGGGGTAGACCGATCGTTTTAGTATTTTGGCTTGTGTTGTTACAGATCGGTCGTATCGCGACATTGGCTGAGGAGGCAGATAAGGTATTCATTTTACCGAAAGAACCTGAGATGAATACTTATTTGAATCGAGCTATACGCTACTCATTTTGGTTACCACTTGTAGCCTTGTTCTTGATGGGCGGTATGTCAATGCCGTTAGTAGTAGTTTCGACAGGATGGGCCTTTTCAACATTTTTCTATTTTATTGTCATGTTGGGCATTTTAAAGGCCAGTCATTTGCGGTTACAAAAATATGAGTTGTATCAAATCACGTCACGTGAACGTAGTTTGTGGTTTGCAGTGTGGTTAGCGACAAGTATTGTAGCGATTGCGCTTAGTTTGTATGTGTTACCTTTAGTTGGACCTTTGGCAGCAGGGTTACAGGCTGCATTATTTTATCTTGTATTGAAGAAAAAAGAAGCAGCTGTGTCCTTAGACTGGGAACTGATGGTTCAAAAAGAAAAAAATCGGATGCATCGTATTTATCAGTTTATCCACTTATTTACAGATGTACCAGAAATTTCTAGTAGTGTGAAGCGTCGGAAATTCCTTGATCCATTATTGAATAAAATCAAGAAAACGAGTCAAAATACTTATTTATACTTGTATGCCCGCAGTTTTTTAAGAGGTTCTGAGTATAGTGGCTTATTCATTCGGTTGGTGCTCGTTGCAGGAGTGATTTTATTTTTCTTAAAAGAGTTTTGGATTTCAATGGGTGTGTCGGTTTTATTTATTTATCTGATCGGGTTCCAGTTGATTCCAATTTATACGCAATTTGATTACATGGTAATGACGCATTTGTATCCTGTGCCAAATGGACAAAAAAAACAAGCAGTGGGGAAACTTGTAACAGTGTTGTTGCTTGTAGCAGCGATTTTGTTCAGTATCTTTGTTTTAATTGCATTACCTGACTTTAAAGAAGCAGCGATGGTCGTTGTTGCGTTGATAGTTGAAGTATTGTTATTTGCTAAGTTTTATGTTCCGTATCGTTTGAAGAAAATGGAGGCTTAAAGATGCATATTTTATGGAATGACCAAATTGTTGAACGTGAAGAAGTCAAAATCGACATTGAAGATCGTGGTTATCAATATGGTGATGGTTTGTATGAAGTGGTTCGTGTATATAACGGTCATTTGTATATGATGGAAGAACATTTGGATCGACTTTGGAGTGGTGCTGAAAAAATCAGAATGCACTTGCCTTTTTCAAAAGAATCGTTAACGGCCAATTTGAAAAAACTAGTTGAAATTGAAGGAATCAAAGATGGAAAACTTTATTTTCAAGTAACAAGAGGGATTGACTCACCGAGAAATCACGCCTTACCGAATCCTGAAAAAGTCAAAGGGGTTTTAACGGCTAATATTAGACCGTATGAGCGTCCTATACAAAAGATGGCAGAAGGGATCTCTGTTGCTGTAGTTCCTGATACACGTTGGTTGCATTGCGATATCAAGTCATTGAGTTTACTAGGCAATGTGTTGTCATTGGATGATGCCCGCCAGCAAGGATTTGATGATGCCGTACTTGTGCGTGATGATAAAGTAACAGAGGCGTCAGCTGCAAATTTTTGGATAGTCAAAGAGGGCACTGTTTATACACATCCAGATGGTAATTTGATTTTACCAGGAATTACCAAAATGAAAATTATAGAATTAGCAAAAGAGCTAGAAATTCCAGTCAAGGAAGAAGCAGTGTATGAGGAAGAATTATTTACAGCAGACGAATGTTTTGTTTCTGGATCACTAACAGAAATCGTTCCAGTCGTAAAAGTGAATGAGCATATCGTAGGAACAGGAAAACCTGGAAAAATTACGAAACAGCTAATAAATGCTTATATTGCGAGTGTTGATATGACGTGTGGCACGTCAGAAAACGAATTTTAATATTAAAAGAACAAGAGAGATGCTTGACGTTAAACGCTATGGAAGCTAAAATGATACTTACTGCAAATAATTATTAGAAGTTGTTAAGATAGGAGATAATTTCCATGGCATTTCAGTTGGATAAAGAATGGCGCTTGCAGCCAATAAAAGGCGCAACTGGCCAAACTTTCATGGGTATACGTGCGACTGAAAGAGTATTTATTAAACGAAATACTTCTCCTCTTTTGGCCGCGTTGTCTAAAGAAGGAATTGCCCCTAAGCTAGTTTGGACGAAACGGACAGTGACAGGCGATATTTTAACGGCACAAGAATGGCTTGATGGTGAAGTACTTAAAGCCCAAGAGATTGGTCAAAGAAACGACGTTGTTGACGTGCTTTATCATTTACATCATTCGCATATGCTGAAAAGTATGCTTGGAAAAATCGGCGGTCAGATCCAAACGCCTGAAATGATGCTTCATGCATATGGCGATAGATTGCCTAAAGAACTTCAAAATAATTCGTATCTTGCCAGAGTTTATCATTACTTGCAAGAGAATATACCAAATTATTCTATTCATAATTATATGGTCGTTCATGGGGATGTTAATCATCGTAATTGGATCGTGTCAAATAATTATCTGTATTTAGTTGACTGGGATTCTGTAATGATTGCTGATCCAGCTTTAGATTTAGGGATGTTGCTAGGACATTATGTCCCGCGTGCAAGTTGGAACAAATGGCTATTATCTTATGGGATGCGTCCGAGTGAGGAAGCGTTGACGCGAATCAAATGGTACGCACTATTTAATTTTCTCCAAGAAATTTTACGGCATTATCAATCAGGAGAAAAACGGGAAATGAATGCAGAGATCTTGAAGCTAAAGCGAGCTTTTGGGTATTAAAAAAGGTGAACATTTGCTTTTACCGTGAACTTAAATAGATAGAGGGCAGCGCAAAACGAATTCTGTTTTGTCCTACCCTCTTAAAATTTGTTATTAAAGAAAGGAAACACAAAGTATGAGAATGAGAAAAAGACCTGGAGCAGCTGAACTTCTGGCTAGTCATCCCGAATTAGTAGTTGACGAGCCTTCTAAATGGCAAGGACGTTGGGCTGAACGATTTGGGAATGATCATCCTATTCATATTGAAATAGGCTCAGGTAAGGGGCAATTTGTAGTAGGAATGGCAAAAGCCAACCCAAAAATCAATTATATTGGGATCGACATGCAACTAAGTGTCCTTTCGATTGCTTTAGAAAAAGCTTTGAAAGAAGAGTTGCCGAACTTGCAATTACTTCATGTCAACGGAGAAGAATTGACACAATACTTTGCAGAGAACGAGATAGATCAAATTTACTTGAACTTTTCTGATCCATGGCCAAAGACCAGACATGAGAAACGTCGTCTGACGTTTAAATCGTTTTTAGCAACAGATGAAGAAATTCTAAAACCGAATGGAGAAATTCATTTTAAAACAGATAATCGTGGTTTATTCGAGTATTCATTAAGTAGTTTTTCAAAATATGGTATGGTTCTGGAACAAGTTTGGCTAGATTTACATGCTAGTGATTATGAAGGAAACATCATGACAGAGTATGAAGCAAAATTTTCTGCAAAAGGGCAGCCGATTTATCGTGTAGAGGCACGATTTCAATCTGAATAAGACCAAAAAAAGGAACAGTTGAAACAGCACAATGTTATACGTGCTTGTTTCAACTGTTCTTTGTATTCTTAATCTTTGATTCTTTTAACGTCGATTACAGTTCCAGTAAAGGCATCAGCGGTGAATTCATACTGAACCATAGTACCGTCTTCTAAGCGTGAAATACCGCCATTGTAGGTTTTTGAATGAACGGCAAATTTTCGTAGTGGTTTTTTCTCAAATTCGATCCAAGATCCTTCGATGGGTCCTTCTTTCAAAAAAGCTGCTTTGACATTTTCTAAAACCAAATCAGCATCCAATGTCCGTTTTTTCTGATACCATAATGTAGAAGCAATACCACTTATAATTCCTAAACTTACACCAATTGCTAAGCCACCTTTAAAATAGCTTAATTCATTTTCTTCATTCATGGGGAATAACCTCCGAGTATTTTCAAATGTTTGCTAAAATCATTCAGCGTTAACTATATTCTAACACATTGTATGAAAATATCGAAAAACAAAAAACGTGGGCAATTGAAAAATTTTGCGTTATAATGAATGTGAAATCATATGAAAGGAGTATCTGCCGTTTTTGTTTGAAAGTAATGTTATTTTTAGCAAACAGGAATAAGTGATCCTAAGCGGGAGAACTGGCAGATAATACAACGATGGAAGAAAAAACATTTCAACGCATCAAAGAACTAACAGAATTACAAGGAACAAGCGGATTTGAAGATGATATTCGTGCGTATATGAAAAAAAATATGGCCCCATTAGTAGACGAGATTCAATATGATGGGTTAGGTGGGATTTTTGGTCTAAAAAGAGCGAAAGAACAAGATGCGCCACGTGTTATGGTTGCGGCTCATATGGATGAAGTCGGCTTTATGTTGACACAAATCAAAGACAACGGATTATTCCAAGTTGTTCCTTTAGGCGGCTGGAATCCTTACGTGGTTTCTGCACAACGTTTTACTTTAAAAACAAGTAAAGGCAATTATCCATGTATCTCTTCTTCTGTGCCACCTCATTTATTACGTGGCACAAGCGGTCAAAAACAGTTAGAAGTAACAGATATTCTCTTCGATGCTGGATTTGAATCAAAAGAAGAAGCAGAAAGTTTCGGTGTGCGTCCAGGTGATTCGATCGTGCCTCAAACAGAAACGATCAAAACTGCTAATGGCAAAAACATTATTAGTAAATCATGGGATAACCGCTACGGTTGTACATTAGTCTTAGAAGCATTAGAAGCACTGCAAAATGAACAATTAGGTCATACGCTGATTGCTGGAGCAAATGTACAAGAAGAAGTTGGTTTACGTGGTTCTAAACCTTCTGTGCACAAATTTAATCCAGATCTATTCTTTGCAGTAGATTGTTCTGCTGCAGATGATATTCAAACGAAAAAAGGCACATACGGTCATTTAGGTGAAGGAACATTATTACGTATTTACGATCCAGGAATGATCACATTACCACGTGTACGTGAATATTTATTAGACACAGCAGCAACACATAACATTCCTTACCAATACTTCGTTTCTAAAGGCGGTACGGATGCAGGTGCAGCTCATACAACAAATAATGGTGTACCAAGTACAGTTATCGGCGTTTGTGGACGTTACATCCATACACATCAAACAATGTTCAATATCAAAGACTTTGAAGCAGCTCGTGAAATGCTGATTCAAGTATTAAAAGGTCTAGATAAAACAACTGTTAATACGATCATTTACGGAAAGTAGAGGATAGTTTATGATTATTCCAACATCATATGAAGAACTGGCAGGTTATGTCTCAGAAGGAAAAAGTGTCTTTTTCTTCACTGCAGATTGGTGTGGTGACTGCCGTTTTATCAAACCAGTAATGCCTGAAATCGAAGCTGAATTTCCAGATTTTCGTTTTATTGAGGTAGACCGTGATAAGTTTATGGATCTGGCTTCTGAGTGGACTATTTTTGGAATTCCAAGTTTTGTAGTCACTGAACAAGGTAAAGAGCTGGGGCGTCTGGTCAATAAAGACCGTAAAACGAAAGAAGAAATTACAACCTTTTTAAAAAGTGTAAGTTAAGTTTTAATCAACAATAATTAGCCGATTCAAAAGAGAAAATAAAACAATCGGGAGATGGATACTATGTTAACACAAACGTATAAGACTATTTTAGTTGGTGTAGATGGTAGTGATCAAGGGAATTTAGCCTATCAGCAAGCAATTGAAGTAGCTAAAAGAAACAATGGTCGTGTGATTGTCGCTCATATTATAGAAAATAAAGTCTATACAATGATGGGATATTCCTCTTTGAATGATAGTTTATTAGATCAAGAAACGGAAAATGCAAGAGAATTACTGGATGACTGTAAAGCATATGCTAAAAATGTTGATTTTTCTCAAGTAGAACCTGTTGTTGCTTATGGTTCAGCAAAAGAAGTAATGTGTAACGATTTGCCAGAGAAATATAATGTTGATTTGATCATGGTAGGACAATCAGGCTTAAATGCTGTAGAGCGTTTAATGATCGGCAGTGTGAGCAGTTACATCATTCGTCACGCACCATGTGATGTTTTGATCGTTCATCCAGAGAAAAAGAAAAAATAAATAGCCAATGTAAAATAGGTGAAGCAAGGCGTAACCGTTTTGTTTCACTTATTTTTTCTTTATTGAATATTGAAAAGAAAAAATATCATGCAGGCAAACTGTTTTTTTGTTAAGATAAGACAGAAGATATAGAGATGGTATCTTGAAAAATGATAAAAATGGAGTGAGTTAAAAAATGATTTTTGCTTATAATAAGGAGCATGTCGGCGATGTCTTGATGGTCATCGTAGCAGATGATAAAGGACAAGAAAATCGTGTGGAGCGTAAGGGCAATGTAGCACGTGTAAGTATAGCAGAAGACGGCCAAGTAGTTGCTTGGAACATCTTTGAAGCATCAACGCTTTTAGGTGAAATTGCAGGCGTAGGCCAAATTGAATTGACTAAGGAGCAATTAACGAAGGTAAATCAAGAACTTGGACAAGCTGGTTTTACTGAAACGCTAGTGGAAGAAAATGAGCCGAAAATCGTGATCGGTTTTGTAAAATCTTGTAAAAAGCATCCTGATTCTGATCATTTATCGATCACACAAACAGAAGTGGACAATGGTGAAGTTCTACAAATCGTTTGTGGTGCACCAAATATCAAAGCAGGGCAAAAAGTAGTTGTCGCAAAACCTGGTGCCATGATGCCAGATGGGTTGATGATTTGGCCTGGTGTTTTACGCGGTGTAGAAAGTTTTGGTATGATTTGTTCTGCTGGGGAATTGCGTTTACCAGATGCGCCAACTAAAAAAGGAATTTTAGAATTACCATTTGATGCGATAGTAGGAGAAGCATTTCCTGTAGGGAAATAAAACAATAAACCCGTAACAAAACAGAAAAAGGTTTTGTTACGGGTTTATTGTTATTGCTAATCGCCATTATATTCAGCGAAGCTTGGACCGTTTGAACGGACTTTATTTTGTTCTGCTTCCTCTAAAGCGGTGAACAACGTGCTGTCATTCAAAAAAGTATTCCACTCAGCATACATCATGGCATTCAACTCATCCACAGAGCTATGGCCTAAAACCTCAGTATCTTTACCTTCATCTGTAACAAAATTCCCAGATTCATCGTGTTTTGCTTTTTTTAATTCCTCTAGATCGTGTTTTTTACTGAATAATTTATCCCATTCTTCACGTAATTTATGAGCCATAGTAAATCCCTCTTTCTAAAGTTTTATTTATCTTCATTTTATTATACTCTTGAATTTATTGCTCATATAAAGGTATGATTTTATAGCAAAAAACTAGGTTAAATGCTTTCCAATTTGAAGAGGAATACATCACCTAGTTTTTTACTTACTATATTTATGGATTTTGTGAATTGTTTGAGTTAGCTGAGTTTTGTTTAAGTGCTGATTGGTCAATGGTTAATTCTACATCCACACTTTGTTCTTTTCCATCACGATAGAAGGTGATTTTCATTTTATCGCCGACTTTTTTCTTGTAAAGAGCACTTTGCAAATCAGTTACAGAATTGATCTCTTCACCATCGATTTTAGTGATAACATCATATCTTTCAAGTCCTGCTTTATCCGCTGGAGTGGCAGTTTGAACGGTACGAACAAGCACACCCATTTGAACTGATTCAGGAAGTTTTAAGATTTCTTTTCTTTGTTGTGTGGATACATTTGTTAATTCTTCCATTGAAATACCTAGCGCTGGCCGTGTTACTTTGCCTTCTTTTTCCAATTGATTGATAATATTTACCACATCATTACTTGGAATCGCAAAGCCCATTCCTTCAACACTTACTTGGCTTTCAGATTGCACGATTTTAACAGAGTTGATCCCGATTACTTGACCTTCGATATTGACTAAAGGACCGCCTGAGTTTCCTGGGTTGATCGCAGCATCTGTTTGGATCGCATTGATATTGATCGCTTGACCGTTATTTTCGTTTTGGATATTTCTATTTAATGAAGAAATGATCCCTTGTGTTACTGAATTGGCATAAGCAGAACCTAGAGGTGAGCCGATAGCTAAAGCTGGTTCTCCGATTTTTAGCTTATCAGAGTTACCAAATTCAGCAATTGAATCTACTTTATCAGATGAAATCTTGATTACAGCAAGGTCAGTATAAGAATCTGTACCAACTAATTCTCCTTGAACTTTCGTACCATCGTGTAAAACAACCTCCAAGCCTTTCGCTTGATCTACTACGTGATTATTCGTAACAACGTAAGCTGTTTTTCCGTCTTTTTTATAAATTACGCCGCTACCTTCACTGGCAGCTTGCAAATCACTGTCTTTCGATTCAGCTCCATTCGATTCAGTACCGTCATTACCACCGAAGATACTGCCAAAACCACCAGCATCCGTATTTTGACTAGGGCTTTGTAAGTTGATAACTGAAACAACAGAATCTTTTACTTTATCAACAGCTTTAGTCACATCACTCGTTACATCTAAACTAACATTGGTCACTTTGGTATCGCCTTTGTTATCTTTTACTGAGTTTGTTGTTGGTGTATTAGATGAAGGTGAATTTTGCCCTAGAAGAGTATAAGCACCACCAAAAGCGAGTGCACCTCCAAGTAATCCCCCAATTAAACCAATCCCAAATTTTTTAAATAATCCATTTTGCTTTTTATCTGAATCAGGTGTAACGTCTTTCTTTTGCATACAAGCAACCTCCTAATTAATTATCATTATTTATTATATTTAGTATAGTCTTTCAAGACACCTTTAGTCTACCCAAGAGCTTTGAATTTTTTATGAACAAGTTGGGGAGAAAAACAGATACAAATAATGAAAAAATGATAGTGCTGAAATACTTATACACAGTAAAGTGTGAAAAACTTTTGAAAAATAGAGGAAAAGTTCTGTGAAAAAGTTATCCACAAAATGTGGATAATGTGGATAAATATATGGGAATATGTGTTTGTATCTCAAAATACTATGAAATAAAGGATAATTCAGTACAAACCTGTGGATAAGTCTGTGCATATGTGCATAACTTTGTGGGAAAGTATGTGGAAGACTCAAAACATTCATGATAAAATTGTTAACAAGTGAAAGAATTAAAACCGAAAGAGACGTGAATCTGTTGAAAATAAAAATTATTACTGTGGGTAAGTTGAAAGAGAAATATTTGGTTCAAGGAATAAACGAGTATTTAAAACGGCTGCAAAGTTATGCAAAAGTAGAAATCATTGAAGTATCGGATGAAAAAGCACCAGAAAATTTAAGTGAAGCAGAGATGCTTCAGGTCAAAAGAAAAGAAGGCGAACGGATTTTAGCCAAAATTTCAGATCAAGATCATGTTTTTGTTTTGGCAATTAATGGGAAGCAGTTTAGCAGTGAGGAATTTTCTAAGGAAATCGAGCAGTTGGGTATTCATGGGAAAAGTCAGTTGGCGTTTGTGATTGGCGGTTCACTTGGTTTGAGTGATGAGGTATTGAAGAGGAGTCAGCAGCAGATGTCTTTTGGGAAATTGACTTATCCACATCAGCTGATGCGATTGGTTTTGGTGGAGCAGATTTATCGAGGGTTTCGGATAATGCGGGGGGAACCGTATCATAAATAGGGGTATTAAAAGACAGGATTATAATATACTAATATAAAGTCAAAATAGTCCAACTCTATGCAGATAGAGTTGGACTATTTTTTTACTACTTATTCTGTATGGAAGAAACTAGGGATAAAAAAAGAATAATTTTAGTTAAATAATGCGTAGGTCATTTTATACTCATTCAAAAAATTACTAAATAGTCCTCATTTAAAAAAAATAAATAGAAACAATAGTAAAAAAATCTATTTTTGAGTGAGTCAGTTCGAGTGCCGATGGCTCTCGAAATACCTAAAAAGCCGTCAGATATGACTTTATTCTTGGCTAGCTAAAAAAGAATCAATGCGGTCTAGAAAACCTTTCGTACTGAGAATACATTCTTCTCCATAGTACATCAAGGGTATCGGTAGGAAACAAAAAAGACCTGTAGGTCATTTTGTTGAATAAACTAAAAAAATTTCTTAGAACTGTTCCTTCTAAGAAATGAATAATTTATAGTTTTCGAGATAAATAACGAATTTAATAGCTTACTTTTTTTATTTTAGTATAAAAAACAACAAAAGTCTATAGGTTAAATTATATTTTTTTCAAAAAATAGAAATTAATCATTGTTTTATGATAAAAAACGGTTGAAATAAACGGGATAATTTCTTTTAGCCGTCAAACCTACCGTCAAAAAAAATAGAAAGAAGGGGACCCTCATTACTAAAAAAGGTGAAAATATCTATAAACGCAAAGATGGCCGTTGGGAAGGCCGGTACAAAAAAGCCCGAAATGAACAAGGAAAAATTATTTACGGCTATATATACGATAGTAAATATAGCGAAGTAAAGAAACGATTGGAACGACTCAAAGGCAAATACAGTTATGTTACCTCTGATCGCTTACTTTTTCAAGGAACGGTTGAAGAGTGGTTAAACTATTGGGTGAATACATTGATTTGCGATCAAATAAAGGTATCCACTCAGGCCGCGTATCTTGCAAAAATGAAGCAACATATTTTCCCCTTAATAGGAAAGAAGAAATTAATGGAACTCACCGATGGAGAGATCGAATTATTTTTAAAAACATTATCGAATAGAGGGCTCAGTACGACAAGTATTCACACGATTTATATTATTTTAAAAAGTGCATTGTCTAAAGCCTGCTTAGAAAAAGTCCTTCTGGAAAACCCTTGTGATACAGTGACCGCTCCAAAAATAAAAAAGAAAGAAATCACGGTATTAACACGAACACAACAACAACGATTAGAAGAGCTTGCGATGAAAGAAACCACTTGTTCTGCGATCATTCTCTCTTTATACATGGGTCTTCGAATTGGTGAAATTAGTGGATTGACTTGGGCTGATATTGACTTAGAAAATCGGACGATTAGTATTAAACGAACGCTTCAGCGTGTCTCCATTCCCAATTCACAAACAAAAACCAAAATAATCTTCGGGACACCGAAGTCAGAAAGCTCGATTAGAACCCTGCCGATTGCCTCAAATTTGGGCACCTATTTAAAGAAGATGAAAGAACAGAGTACAAGCCAATTTGTGATTGGCAACAAAGATAAATTTGTAGAACCAAGGTTGATCAATCATCATTTCAAAAAAATCGCCAAACAAGCGAATCTGGAAATGATTCACTTTCATGCGTTGAGACATACCTTTGCGACACGCTGTATTGAACAAGGCATCGACAGTGCGACATTAAGTAAATTATTGGGGCATAAATCCACAAAAATGACATTAGATACCTATGCCGGTTCATTGTGGGAAACGAGAGAACAAGCCATCTCATTACTCGATACACGGCTACATATTCTAAGCTAATAAGCGAAGAATAGTCGTCAAAAAATGGTCAAGGATAGAGCGGAAAACGGTCTATATCAATGAAATTGCGCTGTTTTTCTTAGAAGGAACAGTTCTAAGAAATATTGGTGAAGAGAGGTTGAATGGAGTGAGTCTGAAGGATTTAGGATACCCTCTCATTATACATGAATGGAAACTGAATTCATAAAGATAACAATTGAGCGAATCGCACGGTAATAGTGTACTTATGAAACAAAATAAAAAAATTTTTCAAAAGTTAAGACGGGAAATACAGGCGTCGGACAACTTTTACGTAGAGAGGGAACCAAATGAACCAAATTGAGGAAGCTGAAGTAATTGATCGTGTGACACCAGGGCATTCAGTTCGTCCGCAACCAAAAAAGAAAAAGAGACCCCCATCACCTCCTGGTAAGGGAAAAAAGAAAAAGAAGCGCCGCCCCCCGCCAAAGCCGCCAAAGTGGAAAACAGGTCTTCAAAAATTCTTTGACTTACTCTTTTACTTGGTGATGTTACTGATTATTGGAGGGGCATTGTTATTTGCGGCTAATAGAGATAGCAACAAGTCATTCTTTGGGTATCGTTTTTATACCGTTAAAACGAACTCCATGGCACCACAAAAAGAATCACCGCCTGGTGGGTTTTATGCAGGGGATGTCATCTTTGTCAAAATGACTTCTTATAAGCAAGTAAACGAAGGGGATATTGTCACGTTTCTTGTGGGGGATGATGCGTATTTGACCCATAGATTGAAAGAGAAGTTGCCTGAACTGAATGGAAAAACAGGGGACTATATGATCACGCAAGGGGATGCCAATGGTTCACCAGATCCACCAGTAGATGGGGAACGATTAATTGGGAAAGTTGACTTTGTATTACCCTATGCGGGAACGGTCTTTCAGTTTGTCCGTACGCATACAGTGGTTTGTATTGTCTTTGTTTGTTCTTTGTTCGGCTTTATCTGGCTCACACGTTATTCTTTAGCACAGCCAGTCTGGTTAACCAAAAAGAAGAAAACAGGTGCCGGCCGAAAGAAAAAGAGCGGACCGCCTAAAAAAATATAAGCTTACAGAACGACTGACTTACGTTATGAGGTTCCATTATAGGAATTTTATATAAATAAAACAATTTTAATAGGAGGAACACAAAATGAAAGCTAGTACAAAGAAAAAGGGATTAGTGGCGGGTGCTGCTGGTTTAGCAATGGTTACATTATTTTCAGGAACATTTGCATGGATTAACTTAACAGAATCCCGTGTGAACCACATGAAAGGGGAAGCATTTGATAAAGATAGTGTCAAAATCAATGAAGTTTGGGAAAATCCGGACATTTTTGAACCTGGAAAGGAATATGAAAAGAAAGTTTCTGTTAGTAACACAGGGTCAATGCCAGTGTACTTACGTGTATCTTATGAAGAGGCGTTTGACTATTATGAGAATTTGGCCAATCAAGTGACCAAAGCAACAGGATATGATGGGACAGAGGGTGTTTATCCAGTCAATGCCAAAGAAGGGGCATTTGCCGAGTGGACTGAGGTCAATAAAGCCAATATTACAGGAAATATCCCAGCGAACCTAAAAGTATTTGTAGACGGAAGCGTATCAAATGGGAAAGCGACCTATGAAATTGCCGGAATTTATAACTACGGTACAGCAGAAGCACCTAAATATCAAAAAGCGAAAATAACAAAATCCGCTTTAACAGCACAACCAGGAGCAGAAACAGCGGTTTCAGAGTGGAAATTTACGATTGATCCAGCCAACGTAGATTATTACTACTATGAAGGATTAGCGCAAACAGGGGTGGACTGGGCAGGAAGCAACATGGTTCTAGGGCAAAGTTCAGTGACTGTATTGAATGAAGGGGACCATGACTTCAGTATGTATAAAGATACGCCAATTACGCCAATGAGTGCAGAAGGCGGACCACGCTTAGTAGGTGAACGTTGGGAAAGCTCAATGTTAGCGGATGCGGCATTAGGCTCAAACTTTAAAACATTCTATAATTCTGGCGCAATGATTACACCAGCGTCTCTTGGTGAAGTGACAGGAACCGGCGCTAAAAAATGGCTTTACAACACAGAGGATGGCTACTTCTACTACTTAGATGTGTTAAAAGGTGGGGAAACAGCACCAGATTTCTTAGAGGGTGTGAAGTTAGACGATAGTGCGGGTGCCTCAGCAATGGCTGCGTATGCCGATCTTCACTATGACTTGATTGTCAACATGGAAGTGATTCAAGCGACTGCCCCAGCGTTGTCAGATGCGGTTACCTCTGATGAACAAGGCAACAACAATGGTGGTTGGGGAATGGACCTAACAAAAACAGGAACCAAAGCGATTTATGACCATTTAGCAAAATTAGCACCAAACAGAGGATAAGGTAGTGTGAGGAAAGAAACGATGAGGAGTATAGACGATGAAACAGAATAATGTAAGACCGTATCTTGCTCGCGTCCTGTTCAGTCTGATTTTTCTATTCTTCTTCTTTAGTGGTCTCTCTGCGTATGGAGAGACCCTTCCTCCTGGGTTATTGATCGGGGATTTAAAAGGGATTAAGATCGATAGTGAAGGTGAGTATTTTATTGATCTGCCCAATATCAAACCAGGTGAGGTGTATACTAAAGAATTGGCAATACGAAATGTTGATAAAAAAGAAGGCTTTGATGTCCGAATTCTGGTAGAACCAGGAAAAGGAACGGGGCCAATTGATTTCACAAAGGCTGTGACCGTCAGGTTAGAACATAAAGGGGGAGAAGTCCTCTATGAAGGTGGCCTATTGGGGACCTCGTCTTTTGATTGGACGAAAGACCAAGTCATGTTGGGTCATTTTTTACCTGGATCAGAAAGTACGATAAAAGCAACCTTTACACTATCAAAAGAGTTAGGGTTAGCTGATTATGCGGAAGCAAGTGAGTATCACTTTAAGTGGTCTTTTATAACCAATTCGAAAGAGAACACCACGTCAAGTACAACAGGCACAACGACAAGCAGTCGTACACCAACCGTTATTCGACCGGCAACTGAGAACCAAAAACCAACTGGCTTTTTACCGAAAACAGGAGAAGAATGGGAATCGCTACTCTATAAACTATGTGCAGGGTTGTTTCTGATCATTATTGTGTTATTAGTTTATAAGAAACGTCGAATCGATGACCAAAACGGAAGCCGCAACTAAAGTAGTTGTGAAGGAGAGAGGATCGATGAATAAAGGAAAGAGGCAAAGAGGAAAAAACGGGCGCTCTAAGTTAGTGAGCTTAGGGGGATCCCTCGTATTGGCGGGTGTCATTATCATAGGGAGTACGTATGCCTGGGTAACGTTTGCGGATAATAGAGTCAATCATATGACAAGCGGTCGAGTTGAGATAGCGCTTGAAGGCACGTATAGCCCGGTTCAATTAACCCCATCAAAACAAGAAAGTTTAAGGGAATTAACTGTTCGAAACGAAGCCAGTATGCCCGCAATCGTTCGGGTATCATTAGAGGAAGTCCTGTTAACCTTTGAGGTAGACCCTACAGACCGAATCGGAAATGGGCAGTTAAAAGAACAGACGACGGCATCGCTAACACCAATCAAGCTGGAGGATACCGGGACTTGGCAGCCAGGAGCGACTCTAAAGCAAAATGAAGCGAGTCCAACTTATGTGATAGGGAAGGAACGTGTTACGTATGATTGGGCCCTAGAGAGACTCCGACCAGAAGTGTTGCAGAACAGTATAAGTGTAGAAATGCCGCACGTTGTAAAGCCAACTGACCCGATACCCACTGGCGGTTACTGGTTGTACTACGAGGGGTATTTTTATTATTCAGAAGCCATCGAACCGGGAGCCAGAAGTGCTGTATTGGTCGCTTCGACTAGGCTAAAGGAAAGAGCACCGAACCGAGTCAAGGGAAGTCTCTATGAACTAACAGGTACAGGAGAAGGCTACAGTGCGACGTTATCAAGTATTGTCTACGGATTTGAGCTGCCAGATACAAGTCCAGTCTATCAACGAATGAAAGACAAACTCTATTAGGAAGGGGATAAGAGCATGAGCAACAGAAGGAAGCCGCTCTATTTGTTTCTAATTGCGTCTGTTACCCTGATTCTAGTAGGGAGTTGGATGACAATTGAGGAAACAGGGGCAAATTTTTATTCAAAAGATACCAAAGCGTATCAAACCGGCCGTGGAGATTTACGCGTAGAATTGGCAGATAAAGAGACCATTCCTGCAACAGTGGCGGTGAATCAAGTGTCTAAAAGAGAAGTGACGATAAGAAATAAAGGGGCAGTGAGTCAATTTATCCGCGTCTTGGCACTGCCAGTTGCCAAAAACACTCACAATCTGTCGGTCGCATCACCACCAGAAGCCTTTTTAGAGAGCCTGAATACAAGTGAGTGGAAAAATGGTAAAGATGGGTATTTCTATTACTTGAACAAGCTGGAAGAAGGGCAAGAAACGCCCCCGTTATTTAAAGGGGTAAAAAGTACTACTCCGGGAACGGTCACGATTGCTTTAAAAGTAGAAGCAGTCACCGCTGAAAACACACGTTATGTAGAGGCGTGGTGGAATGGAGGGGTTCCGAGCAATCCGCCGGAACTGGGCCAAATCAATCAAGTCTTGAAGCCACAAACAGAGGAGGTGCAGCCTTAAATGATGCACAAACAAGAGACAGATAGAACAACATCAAGCATGAGGAAGCCCCTAACAAGACGCCGCTTCTTGTTAGGAGGATTCCTCGTAGTTGTCTTACTAGTAGGAATCGTTTGGTTCACTGCTAGTGAGAAGATTCAAGGGAAACCTAATGATGGGACGCCTATTGTGATTGATAAAGATATTCCAGAGTTAAAGTATCCATTGCCATATGATGGGGGTTCCGTGTTTGAACCAGAACTAGCTAGCCAACCTAATTTTTTAGATTATGTACAGGGGATGGATCCGTTTAAACTCAATTTATCAAAGAATCATATCAAAGGATTAAATACTAAAGTAAATGATTTTCCATTAATGGCAATTAATACTGAAAATAATAAAGTGATTCAGGTGGTTCAACACTCTAATTTTATTCAAGCTTCCCCAGACTTAATTTTTGGAGAGCTTCTATTGATTAATGAAAATAGTGATATTGAGAAGAAGATATGGATTTCAACTAAAGAACCAAAGTGGGTTGATTCAAGATATGATTTATCATATTCAAATGTAAGTAATTTTTTCGATAATCATGATGGAACATATTCAGTATTCTATACTGGGATGGTTGGGTTAGGTCAATATAGAGAGTTCGACCTTAAGATAGATGAGGATTTAAATGTATTGAGCCGTAGCGAGATTGATAAATCTAAATATACGTACGAGCGACAAGCTACTAATGCGATTAACAGTGATTACAATGGTGACCTCTATATGTATGGATATATAGATCGTTTAGCTCCGGAACAGGATTATTATTATGTATATGATATTGTTGATGATACAGTTGTAAATAGAAATGAACTAGAGTCAATGACTAATATCGTAGGTTATGAAAATAAATTGGGAGAACCAGCACCAGCAGATTGGTTTGATTCTATAGGGGCATTGGTTAGTGATCAGAATGGTGGGTATGTTGGTATGAGTCAATTTACAAATACAACTCATAGTAAGCCAGAATTTTCTTTTATAAATCATTGGAATAAAGAAGGAAAACTTATTTTTAAATATGATATTGATGATATAAAACCTGGTACAATTGTGTCTTACCTAAAAGAAATTTCTAATTATGATGAATATTATTTCATTTATTCAACAAAAAATAAAGTTTATTTAAAAAAATATAATGTTAGTGATAGAGAAGTTGTAGATATTAAGGAATATCCTTTAGGGACTACATTAAACTTTCAAAAATATGATGATCTATTGAATTTCTATGGGTATATAGAAAATTTTGAAGATGAATTTGCTGGATATGGTAATGAGTCAGGGATAGTGATGGGGTACATGAAAGAGAATTTTGATTTATTGTCATTATCATCATTACAGTCAATAGATAAAGTTACTTTGAAGACAATGATTCCTTTGAATAAAGATCAATACTATATTTCTGGGCAATCTAATGGGACAAGTATTTTTGATTCTATTAATAATGGAAATAATGTAGAAGAAAAACAAGTACCTGGCATGCAAAACTTTTTATATGGTATGTTGATATCCGTACCTGACTATTTACCAGTAATTAAAGCAGAAAAAGATCTAATCTTAGATCAAACAGATCCAGATTGGTTAGATAAAACTAAATTAGAAAATATGCTTTTAACAGGTAATAAAGCAGGTGATAAGACACATGCTAGTGCAGTAAAGGTTTATGATAACTTTGACTTCAATTATAGCTTAGATCCAAAAGATGAGTCTTGGTTAGATACTAGAATTAATCGTAACCCATTAAAGCTAGATCAGCCAATTGATTGGAAAGAACTAGGATTGGATTTAACAAAAACTGGCCCACAGCGCGTAACCTATTTTGTTACAGATTCACAGCTCCAAACAACTTCTACTTCCAGATGGATTAATGTTTTTGGTCCAAATACGGTTAAAACAGATGATTTTGCTCTTCGCGCAGAGAACTTTGCTATCTCCGTTGACCAAGTGGCAGATATGACTGGATTAACTGCAAAGCAAAAAAGTAATTTTCAACTATGGAAACTGTTTGATGACCATGAAGTCATTGATGATGCTACAAATGAGCGTAGCCAAGTAAAAGTGGATGAAATAGAGTTGAAAGCTATTCAGAAGGTGAAGGAGCGATATGAAGCAGCACGTGCAGCTTCTGCCAATCCAGATTACGAGTCTTATGAAGAAATTCTTAAACCCTATCCACTAACAATGAGCTATGAGTATGATAGAGATGGGAAGAAGCAGACACTTAAACATACTGTAACGGTCTTTATCACCAATGAAACAACCCATGTGGATAAAGAAAATAAAAAAGTAATCTATGGATTTAACTTCCGTTATCCCCTAAAAAAAGCAGCGCAACTAACAGACGAACAGCTTGCTTCATTATCTCATGCAACAGTCTGGGACTATAATGCAGTCTGGGGCACAGATGGAGGACACTCTACAGTAACCAGTAACAGACAAGCCCCTTATCAATCGGGAGTAAATGAACCAAAAACTGGGGTAAACAATGCGCGAACACCACGGAAAGACTATCAGCTCCAATTAACTGATCCAAATGGAGGAAGTACGAATTCGTTAGTAAAAGTAGAGTTGTATGAAGAGCCTGTCACCCTTCACGTACGACAAATTGTATTAGCCCCGAACGAAGAGATGGTTGTCCCAGAAACAGGGTATTACCGTTGGAATAACACAACAAATGCAAAAGTCGGTGTGAATTTTACAGTAAATGCGATAAGTTCATCCGGAACGAAAGAAACAGAAGTCCCTTATGAGACCTATACATTACCTGTATCGTTTGACAACTACTTTTACCACACCGAAGCAGTTATACCAGAGTATTATAAGGATGCGGGGTATAAATTAAGCAAAACAAAAGACGCACAAGGGGCCTTAACACAAGGCACTGTTTATGTCGATTATACAGGAGATAATAATGAGTATTGGCTCACCTTTTATATCCAGCCAGATTTTGTTAATCAGGCAGAACCAGACTTTTATGGCTGGAACTATGGACAGACAGGAACCTATCACGTTAAGTAACCGATAGATTGGACTAAAAGAATAGAGAAAATAGATCTAGAAGAAGCGGGTCTAACAAAAGAAGAAGTAGAAGAAAAAAGTCGTCCAATACAGGTACAATACCAAGGAATTAGCGGTATAAACGTAACGTCTGCGCTGCCTAAAAGGGAATAAAGGAAGTCAAGAGGAATAAAGGATGTTAAAAAGGGAATTGATAGAAAGTATCAAAAAGAGAATAAACAAACGATAAAGGATTGGCTCACGATTATTTAATAGTAAGCAATGAACGATAAAAGGGGAATAAATGAAACAAAGTGACCTACAATGAAAGAGAAGGGTACGTCACTTTGTTTATTTAAAACAGACGATCTACTTAAACAAGTTAAAAAGAGCTAAACATATTAAGAAAAAGAGTATACATAGGAATGAATAGAGAGGGAGAGAAGATGATGTATCATGTGGGAATTGCGAGTAGTATAAGTGAAGAAGAGAATGTCAATTATTGGGGAAAATACAGTCCAAAAGAATGGCATATAGAGACGCTTCAATTAAATGAAGAAATGGATGAGGAAAAAAATTTTGATTTATTTATTATTTTAGATGAAGGAAAAGAAGAAGTAGGGGAAATTTGTGAAAAAATCATTCAAATAAAAGAACAAAATGAACCCTTGATTTGGGTCAGGACAACTGAACAAAATAGTAGGAATCGTCTAGTGTATCTAAGGCTTGGGGCAGATGGTGTGACGAATAAAGAACAAATGCCAGAAGAATGGTTTCTAATGATGAATAATGCGTTAAATCGACACAAAAAAGAAAAGAATACAAAGCGTCCATTGTTAGACCGCTCCTCTATCAGAGAAGAACCAGAATTAATTCTGGCACTCAATCCAATCAATAGCAGTGTACTAGTTGAAGGGAAAACAGAAGTCGATTTAACAAGGCTAGAGTATAAAGCCCTATCGTTATTACTTGAACAGCCAAATGAAACAGTCACGTATGAAGAAATAAATCTGGGCTTATGGGATGGAAAATACAAGGAGATTAACTATCGAGTAAGTAATATCATCTTCCATCTTCGTCAAAAACTGGATCCTGTTTGTAAGGCACCAAGTTACATTAAAACGATACGAGGAATAGGGTATCTATTCTACTGTAAGAGAAGTGGCTAAGGGATAAAATCGCTTGATGGACATTTCTGATAAAAAAACTATATCTTATATCTAAGAGGATCAATCATCTTAAGTGATGGTTGGTCTAATTTGTGTTCAAATAGGATGATTACATTTTAATACTAATAGTGATTGAAACCTTGTCTTTAAACGAATGAACTAATTCTATAAATATTTTTGCTTCTACTTCCTTTCCAACTCTTTGTATTTTTTTAAGACATCAATCTCTTACTTTAAATACTTATTTTCCTGTTTCAATCGTTCTTCAGAACTTAGTTCCTCTCTTCCTTTACCGTAACTGCATTGTTTCCCTACTTCTTGTGAGAATCGATAAGATTCTCCTTTTCTGTACCATTGCCACCACGTTTTCACTTGTGTTTCATTTCGGATATTTAATTCTGTCATGATCTCTCTCGTTGTTTTTCCTTCCAACATCATTTGTATGGCTGCTTCTTTAACTTCTAATGGGTATGAAATTCTTTTGACCATAAAAATACACCTCCGTTTTCTTCATTTTACATGAATTTAACGAGGGTATTTTTATATTTGTCTCAACCTATGGGGGCAGTTCAAATAACTATGTTTCACTCTTTTTTTATGCCGTAAGTAGGAAAAATCACCACATTTGGTAGAATAAAAGTGGATAATTCTGGAAAAGAAACTTCAAGATCAGGATTGTTAAAAATAGCTAAAATGAAATTTACTGATTCACTTATGAGTTTAGCAGAAAAAATTATTTTGAATGGATGAAAAGAAGTGTGCAACCTCGGGATATATGTATTCATTATAATGGGGTAAGGACTGTTCCAAATCCCACATTAGGCGGTAGAGTATATTTTAAACATATTTCAGATACAATATTTAAAACACCTGTGAATAATGAAGAGTGGCCAGATTATCATACGGATTTCTATTATTATAAGGATGTTATAAGGTATAGAGATTTATTTTATAATTATTTCTTTGATGTTATGGAAATAACTAATGAAAAAGAATTCAATTTTTCTAGATAGCATTTTATTTCAACATTTGAAGTAGAGAAATACAAGGAATTCAAAAGGAAAGTCAGGATAGAGAATAAAAGTTGAATCACATGGAAAATACTCTGTAGGGAAATGGGATATGTAAAAAATCTCTGAGATTAAACCGTATTATAAAGTAAAAAAAATCTAATTTTTGAATTTATTTACTATCATTCACTTCCGATAAGCAGAACCGTATCATAAGTAGGGATATTTTAGGGGGAAGTAAATGAAAAAAGTGAAAAAGAAACAACATTCGGTTTCATTAAATTGGTATAAGCGTTATAAAAAACGCTTTAGTATACAATATATTATTGCTTGGATTAGCCTAGTTATAGGGATATTATTTTCTATACTACTATTTTTATTAGTGCTAGTAGCAATATCAGATTATAATGACTCAAAAAAGCAAATAAATGAATTAACAAAAGAATGTTCTGCACTTAGAGAAAAAATTCAGCACTCGGCAACAAATGATCAATTGAAAAAATTTGAACAAACGCAAGCTAGTTTAACAAGTGGATGGTCAAACAATGAAGATAATTACATTGTAGAGGTGGACGGGCAAGAAATAGCTATTGACCGCAATAATATTTTTGTTTCAGATAATGCAAAGGTACTGAAAAATGATACCAAAAAGAAAATTTATCAGATAAATAAAGAATTTTCTCAGTTTAATGATGGCCAACAATTCATGATTGTAACAATTCAATCGCTACCTGAGTATACGACCATAGAGACTTTTGCATCAGAGGTTTTTAATCAATTAGGAATTGGACAAGTTGATAAGAATAATGGGATTTTGTATGTGATGTCAATTGATGATCGCAAAACTAGAATAGAGGTAGGCTATGGGTTAGAAGCTACAGTATCAGATGCACAGGCTGGTTCAATTCTTGATGATGAAGATACGGTATCTGATTTTAAAGATAAAGCTTATGATCAAGGAGTTAATCGTATAATAGATCAGTTGTACGCCCAAATTGGTTCTATTACGCCTGAATATGATTCGAAAATAAAGGATGCCAAAGAGCTATTAAGTAATGCGAAAGCTGCAATTATTGTTTTTGTTATCTGTATTTTTATTTGTTTATTAACTGGCGTTTTATTTATGATACAAGCGAAGAAATTAAAGCAACGAATGAATCAATTATCAGACAAAGAGATCTATTACTTGTATCTGTCAGCTCCTATTTTTATTTTCACTATTCGTGGTCTTAAAAAAATGATCAGTACTGGACTGGTCATGTCGAAACATGCAGGTGCTAAACGTAAAGGGACAAATGTCCTAGTAGGAAATCGTTTATATGATTCTAGTGGCTATATAATCACACGAGATTACACTTCATATAGTTCTTCTTCTAGTAGTGGTGGTTCATCAGGTGATTCATTTGGTGGCGGTTCATCAGGAGGTGGAGGAGCTTCTGGAGGTTGGTGACAGTTAGCGAGTGAACACATTTAAAAAGTGAAACAGCCCATTGTATCGTAAAGACACAATGGGCTGTTTGCAAAATAACTAAACAGTTATTTCATAAAATTGCAGTTTTATTAAATGTTAACCCAAATAAAAACTGAAATAGTAACTGCAGCAGCAACTGTAATCATAGCGATCCCTCCTTTCAAAAACAGAATATTTTAAACAATTTATATATAATAATATGCTATACTCATACAAAAGGGGAGTGGAATTATAATGAATGTAGAAGAAGCACTTTATTTTTTTAGAAAAAATAAAAATTTAAAGCAAAAAGATATTCTTACACATACTGATACTTCCGTCTATTCCAAAATTGAAACAGGAAAAAAGATTCTAAGATTTTCTGAGTTAACAGATATTTTAGAACGTTTCTCTATTCCACTAGACGAATTTTCAGAATATTTAGAAGATAGCATGGAACAAAAAAAGTATCGCAGGCTGTTTAAACAGTGTGGTAATGATCCAACTGATAACTCAAGTAAACGAGAGCTACTTAACTACTACAAACAATTAACCTTTTCTAAGGATATGCATCTTAGAGAAATGGCAAATTTTATCGGGATAAAAACATTGTTCTCCAATTTTTGGAAAGAGATTTCTCCTGTAAGCCAAGAAGAATTAAACCAAATCTATGAACTTCTAATGGAAAAAGAGTATTTTTTTCAGTATGATTACGCTGTATTATCCAATACAATTTTTCTGTTTAACAATAAGCAAATCAAGCACCTAGCTAAAAAAGCGTTGCCTGTTAAAGATATTGAAGTCAGAAATGTGGAGACAACAGAATTTATTAAAAACATGATCAACAATTTAATCACAACGTTACTACGTAAAAAAGAATATGAAGAAAGTCGTTATTACTTAAGATTAGCCGCTACAAAAGAAGGCAATCTTACATTTGATTATAAATTAGTCATTCTATACTTGGACAATTTAACAAACTATTTAATTACTGGAGACGAGCGTTATAAAGAAAATATTTTTGACTATATCCATTTATTAACAAAGCTTGGAGAGCAAAATTTTGCGAAAAGTATTGAGCGAGAAGTTCGCTCGATCCTTTCAGAAAGCAAAGATGTTCCGATCTTTATTCAAGCGGATATGTAATCTACGTGCTACTATAGCAATTATCATTACTTTGGCTAACAATTCGTTTAAGAAATTAGCTATTCTTAAAATAAGATTATAAGTATAATGTCCCTAGCTTATGCACTTTTTGGCGAGGGAATGATAGAAGACTTTTCAAAGGGTTTGTGCGCCTTTTTGTAGTTTTTACTACGCTATTAGCATACCACATTATTTATATTTGTTTCACTCAAATTATAAATAATGTGAGTTTATCTTTGTAATCTGTCTTATTTCTCATGATTCGGTCGATAAGACATCCTTAAAGGCACTTTTTGAGTGTCTTTTTTTGTTATGCTAAAAAAGGTTGGCATAAAAAAGTAAAGCAAACCATTTTCAAATGAAGTAATTAGATATAACAGAGTAGAAAGGAATTGCTGAAGTTGATTAAAGACTTAAAAAAAGTTAAAAGATAAGCGTTTATAGTATCACATCTTTGGTTGAGTAAAAGAGCACCTAACAAGATGTTTTTGTTAAAGGATATATTTTAGGTGTTCTTTTGTATGCCTGACAATTAGAAAGTGCAGAAATATTATCAAAAAATCTTGTTTGAACATTATCCTGTGATTGTTATTAGTCATTAGGTTTGGTAAACTTTTATATAGATACTAACTTTATGTAAAGGAGTAAATACATGTTTTTAACCAGTGAATATCTAGAAAAGAAGCAGAAGTATACCACACTTAAAACAGAATTATCGACTGCTTTAACCGAGCATTCCTCCTATTTAGAGCAACTGGAAACCACAATCACTTCAGCGGAAGGAAAGTTTACTAGTGTCTCTACCACAGATGGAATTCCGAATCAAGACACGTTGAATAAAGTCAGCGAGCTGATAGAAGAACTACAGTCATTAAGTAAAAAAGTAAAAAGTCGAAATGACAATATCTCAGATGGTGTCACTACAGCAGAAACAAAAGCGCAGTACTATGGAGATCTTTATACAGCAGAGAAGAAGCGTGAGGACGACTATCATCAAGAGATAGCGAGACAAACACAAGAGAACATAAGAAGACAACAGGAAGCACTTAAAAATAATGAAATTATCCCAAGATAGTTAGAGTGAGGAGGGCATACACGAATGAGCAATATTGAAATAAAGTCAGGTGGGCTTTCTGAAGTGATCAGCAGTGCATCAGAAGCAGAAAGTGCAATGCGTGCTTCTCTAGATGTAGCAAAAGCTCTTGTTTCCAGCAGCGGTGGCTATGATCAGACATGGACAGGTGAATCGAAAGATAGCTATCTGATGTATTTAGGAATCGTCAAACAATACCATGAAGACTTGGCGAAATGTGTGAAGAGTTATAAAAAAGCGGTCACAGAACTACAAAAGGATATTGATTCGTTTGATTCGTCGAAAATGGGCGAGATACGAGGGATTTAGGAGGAAAGTATGACGATTTTTTCTGAAGAAGAGCTAGTAGTATTAGCCGATATGGTGGAACAAGTCGAACTATTTGGTGTGCCACAACTAACAGCCTATCGCTTAAACCACACGACAGTTGTGCCGAAAGGCATTGAACGTTTGGAAAAGAAAGAGCTGTTAGCAGAAGGAAAGCTAACCCAAAAAGGCTATTTGGTTGCTTCACTAATTGAGCGCTATGGGCAATCGGAAACCTATATCTGTTTAGATAAAACGTACTATGTCGCTACAGGTGAGCAAGCGATCGTTTTAAAAAGAGAAGAAGAAGGGTATCGATTGACCATTCAAGAACCAGAAACCCTTTTAGGACAATGGCTTGTAGAGTATTCTATTTTGCGTAGAGAAGGCACAGAAGAGGAAAAGGATTTTCGTTCAAGGCGAGCGCGACTAACCTTAGAAGAGTTGCAGAAACAGGGAATTGATGCTGGAGTCGTTCTAGGTAGCATTCAGAAGCAGGAGAAGAACTTGGCTAAAGCTGAATACGCTTTGTTATTGTCTCAAGGGACGTTGTATCGATTGGACAGTGAGCAATTAAAAAGAGTCAGTCAGTTTTGGGTCAATAAATGGGTAGTCGACCAATTAAAAATTCCTTATGAAGTACCAAAAAATAAAACAGAAGGGCTGGCGAATTGGTTTGGCAGATAAAATCACAGTAGATCCTGGTGAGTTATCAGGTATTACAAGTAAGATTCAAAGTGTTGTTAGTGAATTAGAATCATCCTATAGTTCTTTGCAAACAATTACAGGAAGTGAGTATTATGTGGAAGGAATGGCGCAAGGACAAGTCGCCCTGTTCAATGTTGTAACGGCTCGCATGGAAGAATTGATTTCACACTACTCTCGATTAGGAGAGTATGTGACCTATGCAGGAGAAACCTTTGTGGATTTGGATCAATCTGTCAGTAACGACATAAAGTCAAAAGAGAAATAATAACAAGCAGATGTATTAGATTTAGGAAATGAGGATAGGTATGAAAGATGTAAAATATAAAGAGGGTGAATGGCAATCTCTGTCTGAAGGAATCGTACTGTTAACAAGCTCAGGCCTATTCCAATGGATCACAGAAGCAGATCGTATCAGTGATGATGCAAAAAGCTCTTGTGACACATACGATGTGGATCACGCTATAGACATAGATACAGCAAGTAATACAAATTATGAAGAAACAGAACATCGGTTGACCTTGTTACAACAAGCCATTCAGCATGTACCAGATACCCTTTCTGGTAGTGTAGATCAGCCATTTTACAATGCTATGGATTCCTTGATGGAAAAGTTAAGTAACATGAATATCATGGGGTATGAGACAATGGCAAGAGGATCATTTTCTAACGGCGTAAATAGTGCGGGTGTCGCTATGCCTAAAATGAAAGTGACGTTAGAAGATCTTTTAGGAAATAGTTCTCCCCTGACTGACTATCTTCGTGTAGAATATAATCAGATGAAGCAACAAATCGGGGATGTAAGTTTTGAAGACTATAAGAAGATGGCTTTTGCGGATAGCTCCTTTGATTATTATTCTAGAAATGAAAAAGTAAAAGGGTTGGCCGTGACCTTAGTGATAAATGGTGCAGTTCTAGTGATCGGAGGAATGTTGCCATGGCCACTGATGATAGCGTTGGGACTGACTTCTGGTGGAAAGAATATCAGTGAGGCTTGGCGAGGGAAAGATCTATTTACAGGCAAAGAACTGTCTACAGGAGATCGTATTCTGCGAGGATTATCAGGAGTTGCGGATGTAGCATTAGCGGGATATGGAACGTATAAAGGGCTTAGACCAAGAAAAGGAACAACGAAGGTTGTTGTTCCAGAGAAAGCCAGTGGACTTACCAAAGCACAAAAAGTTGAGAATTTCCAAAATAGAATTAATGATATTAGAAATAAAATGCCTAATAATCCGTTGAAAAAAAGAGGTAATATGGCAGCTGCTGATGTAAATATAAAAGGATTACCAGAAGAGTTTGTAGCTCATAGTAAAATTAATTCCCAACTTGATAAAGGTGCTGATGTTGGAAATTTTTCTACATTAAAACCTGAAGGAGAAAGAATTTTTAAGAATTATGAACCTTCTGCATCAAGTATAGATGGAACTAAATTTGATAGGTTTCATGATACAGAAGCTAAAATTCTAGAGGATATTGCTTCTAAAATTAAAGATCCAAATACTTCTGGTTCAATTGATTTATTTACAGAGCTACCAGCTTGTCAAAGTTGTTCTAATATAATTTTAGAATTCCGTAAGAAATTCCCTAACATTAAATTAAACATATTTACTAAATAGAAGGAGCGAAAATTTATGGAATTGAAGTATGAAGAAATAAAAGAAGATTCTGCTGATATTTATGAAAGTTTGCATATAAATGCTAAATATTCTCTAAAAGATACTTTCTATGCATTTCTAAATGATTATGAATTAAATGAAAATTATGATATAACGGAAGAAACTTCACTATATGTAGCGTTTTGTACATTATTGATTGATAAAGAACAAAATTTTGATTTTTTAAGAAATAAGTTAGCTAATCTAATGTCTAATAAAAATTTAGAGAAAGTTACTAATGATTTGAAATCAGATGAGCTTGTTCAATTTTATAGTGATGTTGATATCATAAAAAAAGAAATTAACATTGAGAACTAAATGAAAAGTTTAAGTTATTCAGAAGCAACAGAGTTAACTTTAGAGGATTATGAAGATTTTATTGAAGATGAAGGGTTTAGTCCGAGTCAAGCAATAGCCGCAACTTTTGAAGACTCTGTGTTAATGATGAAAAAAAGTCATAAAGTTTATGTATCGGTTATGATAAATCTTTCAATTTTAAGTTTAAAAGAAGATTTCATACCAGATTATCTATTAGAGAGACAAGAAAATTTATCTAAACTCGAAGGCTTAAATGAAGAGGAACAATCAGCCTATAATTGTGATATTAATGCTTTGAATCGATTATTAAGTAATCAAAATTTTGAGATTGATAAAGATGAAGAATACAGATTAAGAGTAAACATGCTGCTAGGGTAATACTCTAAATGAAAAGATTGGATTTTTAATCTGCTATTTTGCTAGATTCTGAGGGTGAAATAGAAAAGGCTTGAAAAAACAAATTCAAATATTAATGCAAACAGTGGGCATGTTATGCTGAAAAGGCTCGAGGGACAAGTCAAGGTACTAGCTATTTCGTGAGTTCCTCGGGCACTATCAAAAGTACATGACCAATAAAGAAAGTCAGTAGAGACGTTAGGAGAGCCTAGCGGTATATTGACTTTCTTTATAGTGTTTTACGGATTATAAGAGTCATTTTTCTCTTTTTCTGGGCTTCTTTTAGAAATTGTTTTATGACAAGTACTTTCATGGCTTTCATTTCGTCATCTGTCATATTAAATTTCTCTTTTCCAGCTTTAAGAATAGTGTCCATATTTTGCATTAATAAGGCTGATAATTCCTTTGCTTCCTCTTTAGTTAAATTCCGTATATCCTCGTTAGAAGTATCCAAAAGGTTAATATCAGAATTTCCTAGCAAGTAATCTACTGTAGTGTTCAGTTCTGTCGCAAGTTCTACAACTTTATCTAGTTCAGGCTCTCTCTTTCCGTTTTCCAAATTAGTATAAGTCACTCTATGTACTCCCACTAAGTCAGCAAGCGCCTGTTGTGTCATTTTTTTCATTTCGTCGTAGTTTAAGACGTTCTGGAAATTTTGACATGGTCATCACCTTTCAAAAAAAGTATCAATATTAGATGATTCACAGAAATGGGACTTGATAAATAAAATAGGAACAGGAGATTTAAAAGATGTGTCAGAAATTGCAAATATTCTTAAAGGAAAATAAAGCTAATTTTTTAATAAAGTATGATTCTGTTAGAGAAAATAATAAGTATACAGTTATGTTATTTGACACTGAAAAAAAAGAAAGAATTGCTGGTGGAGATACCAACTCTATAAATGAAGCAGAGAAAAACATATTAAATGACACCAGAAGCGATGTGGATTTTGATGAGATTAATAAGTTATTCTATAAAATCCAAAATTCGCAAAAAAAAGATGTTGATTATGTATTAATGCTATCTATGAATTACTCTGAAGAATATTTAGATTATATTATATATGTGGATGAGTCAGGGAATATTAGTCATAATAAGTTTGATTCTTATAAAGAGTTAGAAGATTTTGTAAGAAAAGGTTATGGATGAGCAACTGATAATTGATATTAATAATTACCTGCAGAAATTAACAGAAGATGTTGTTAGATCTATGTATGGTGTAAGAGATAAAAGTTCAATACATTTGATTTCTAAATCATTGGATCAAGAAGTTTTTGGGGTAGCACTATATCCTACGATTTTTGATAAAGAAGCTTATTTATGGTATGTCATCTCTAATTATCATTGTTTTTATAATGGAAATAAACGTACTGCTTTAGTAACAGCTTATCTCTAATTGAAAATAAATGGTTACTATCTAGAGATGGATAGTTTTTTTGATATTTCCTTATAATGTCAGAAAAAACAAAAGCTGAAGACATGATAGTTGGAATTCCTGTGTCTGGTAGACATTATCCTGGTGTCGAAAAGGTGATGGGATTATTCAGAAATTCATTACCAATAAGAGCTAAAATTAAACAGTCAGACAGTTTGTTAGAAGTTATTAAAGGAGTTTACACAAATTGTTTAGAAGCAATGGACCATCAAGATTTTCAAACATATGAGATAGAAGCAGCTATGGAAAACAAAGCTATGCTGTCGGACAATTCGTGGCGAATTTATCTTCATTAGTTCAAGGCGGAGCAGAAATTGTTGTTGGTGGTTTGTGGGCATTTGGAGGTTCAGCAGCTTCCACGTTCTTTTCAGGTGGTGTAGGTACAGTTGCAGTTCCTGCAATTAATGCAAGCGCTCTTGTAGTAGCGGGCCATGGTGCAGAAAGAGTAAATGAAAGAGGAGGAATTGTCTCTTTACATTCTCCAGCACCAAAAGGGAAATATATACCAAAGTAGGAGTGAAAAAATCAATGATAGAACTATTTAAAAAAATTTCAGAAGAAATAAATCATGAATATGAACCAGGAATTGGATCAGAGATTAGATCATTTATGGAGTATCAAGAAGAGAGTATAAAAAAATTTAAACTTTCTTTTGATGAAATAAATAAATCGTTTATTCTTAAAATTTATACTAATGAGCTGAAATTAGATGATATACAACAACTTTTTATGAAATTAGTCTTTTTTTTAGAATATCCTTATGTAACAGTCTATACTACGAATAGAACTGAAGAATCAATACACTATCAACTTATTTCATATGCAAAAAATAATATAGGTTTTATATTAGATGTAGAACTGTTCTAAAATGTTGAATAGAATAAAAAAGAGCTAATCAATAAATTGATTTGTTCTTTTTTTACATGTCAAAAAATGTTTTTTAGGAAGAAAAGTTGGATCATAATTTGTTATTGGTGAATTATGAACGTCTAATGGTTTAACAGCTGAAGGGTGGGCTACTCCAAATGGTTCTATTATTTCATTGGGAAAAACATGATTATTTTAAAAGGAGATAGGGTTTTATGGCATTAGTACATGAATTTACAATTTTTAAAAATGAAGAAAATATTGATTACAATAATGAGACAAAAAAGCACATGATAAAAATAGAGGATTATCTTATTCTTTATTTATCCGATTCTCTAAAGTGGGTTCCGTCACATTGGGAAAATATGTCAAATCAAAAAGAAGGATTAAACTATTATGGGACTACTATATTTGATGGAGTAGGAATTAAAAAATTTTTGAATATCATAAAATCATGGAAAAATCTATTTGAAAATGCGCCCGATAGTATTGAACTTTCAACCGAAGTATCTGTAGAAGATGGTATTTATTTAAAGGAAAATATTGAAACAAAAAAAATATTGAAACAATTGGATACGCTTATTTCACTATCTGAAAATGCTTTGAACGAGAATGGATTATTAGTTCATTTTGGAATTTAATATTTCTATCAAAAATGATTATCTATTGAGATTAGAGTTTAAAGATTACAAAGTAAAAAAGAAGTAAATAACTATATATTATATCTATGAAGATCAATTATCTTAATCAATAGGTGGAGAAGATATAGATGAGGACAAAATTCAAGCAGAGATTGATCAATATCAAGAGTTATTACACACGATTGACGACTTGATTCACGATGCGAAAAGGCCGCGACCAGACTTAGAAAGACGTTCTATGAACGCTTATGAGGCCATGCAAAAGAGAAAAGAAAAACTGGAGAAATTACGGACATACAGCGCTCAGTCAGCAAGCTTTTTTAGTGAATATAATTCTTCTCAACAAGAATTGAACACAGCGATTAATCAAGTAAAGGATTGTAAAGCGTGGAATGCCTCTACAGGGACTTTTGATCTCAAAAAACTAGATATGAACTGGGCAAAAGCTATTTCTAGTCGATGGGATGAAAGAGCAAAAAAAATGGAACAAGAGCATGCGGCTAAATTTAAAGAAGCTATGGAAGGGAGAAGGTATGTCCGTGTTCAGATAGCACCAGGTGTCTATGAATGGATGTGGGTAAAAGATCCGTTAAGAGTATCACAAGCAGATTTTGAATTTAATGAGTCATACAAAGACTATCTTGCAATTTTGATGAATCCGAAAGAAAATGGTATACTGGATGACTATTTTGCTACAATGGCAGAAGAATTACGTACAGGAATTAATGCAAAAACAGGGAAACCGTTAACAGATTTAGAAAAGGCCCAACGGTGGTCAACCGTATTGAGTGCCATATCTGTAGTTGCTATTGGTGCTTATTATGAGGGGAAAGGGTTAACGTCCAACAACAAAAATACACCTAAGAAAACCAGTGGGACTAACCCTACTAAAACAGATTTTGGCGCAGAGAATCCTGTCTCTGGAAAAGACTGGAATGATTACTTTAAAGATAAATATGGTGCTGGAAATGTTAATTGGAAACCTAACTCGTTAGAAGATATTATTTCTAATCCTGAAAGATTATACGGAAGTACTAAAAATGAAATCAAATCTATCCTAGGAGAGGGATGGACTGAAGCGTCATATGGTTCAGCAGGTACTGGTTGGAAGTTTACTAATGATGGTGATGGGATGGTATTCTATCACCCTGGCGACGGAATACATGGAGGTTCATATTATGGATTTTCAACGGGAGACACCGGTAAAGTTAAAATTGTTGGAGAAGATTATATAGATTTTTCAAATGATAAAGCAACTATTATAAAGTTTGGAGGTGAGTAGTAGTTGAAAAAACTATCTTTAGGTGGAAAGTTTGATTGGTTTATAGATACTTTGAATAAAAGTGGCCTGTTTATTTTAAATTTATCTGATAAAGAAATAGAAACATTTATTTTTGAAGATTTAATTGTGGGTGTTACTTCTTTTTTTAGTAAAAATAATTTAATTGAGCTGAAAGAGAATGGATTAATTGATGAAGAGATTGAAGAAAAGGCTTATCTTCTCAGAAAAAAAATATTAAATATTGATAATACAAATTTGTGGAATATTGATAGTGTAAGACAAAGTTCTGAGTGGCTAGACATATTTGAATTATCTGATGAGTTGAAGAAAAAGCTTCATGAAAGATGGTCAGATGAAGAAATAGAATACTTGAAAACAATATAAAATGAAACTTCCCTATGCCAATCGTATAGGAAAAGATAACTTGTAGATGAGTGTTACACCTTAGAAGAGTGAAACGAATTTATAATAGTATCATGAAGGTAAACTGATGTATCTAACTCAAAAACAACTATATATTATATCTATGAAGATCAATCATCTTAAATGGTGGTTGGTCTATTTTTGTGTTTTAAGGAGGGAATAAAATGTTTGATAACAAAGAAAATCGTTACATCACAAAGGGAGTGAACGAACAAGTACCAAAAGAAATCCAATTATATTGCTGGAAATTAATCGACAAAAAAAGAAGTGAAGCAGAAACAGAATTAGACTACTTACAAATATTTGAATTCAATCCAGATAACCAACGCCAAGCAATTGAAGTGATTCATCGACAAGAAGAACCTTTTTTCATTGATTATCATATCTACACCATAAAGGAAAAGATAGCTGCTTTCCAAATTAAAAAAATATGGGCGATCGATGATGGTAGTCATCAAACGATATTATTACCAGAAGACTATTAGTTGGCATTTTTCTAAGAACCAACCACAACAATCAAAAAGGAGAAAGACATGAAAACAAACCAACCGAGAAAGCGTGTAGCTATCGTCAGTCTTGAACTAGTGAAAGAAGCCTCCACTTTTTACGCCGCTAGAACCTGTACTAGCCCTCAAGCTGTCTATGAGTTATTCGCTCCGTTTATTGAAACAAAAGATCGAGAACATTTGGTGGTCGCTGGTTTAAACGTAAAAAATGAACCAACGGCTATTCAAGTTGTTCATATAGGAACCATCAATCAGTCATTAGCTTTTCCAAGAGATATCTTAAAGATGGCGCTGTTGTCAAATAGTGTGTCTATTTGTGTCGGGCATAATCATCCTTCAGGTAGCGTGACCGCTTCATTAGCGGATATTGAATTTACTGCGAAGTTAGAAAAAGCCTGTCGACTACTTCAAATCAATTTACAAGATCATCTGATAATTGGTAGTGATGGAAACTATTTATCTATGAAAGCAGAAGGCTATATAACCGATAGTAAGAACTGTTATGGAGGTGCGTAACGATAATAAAGATATTGATCATTACATGAATTTATTCCATAAAAGATATTATTTATTTGATTATCGTAGCATTCGTATTCATTGTCACCAAGCAAATAGTTACCAGTTTTATTAAGAAGCTGAATGGTTGCCATTTAAATTAAGTATTTTCAATCTTTTTCATTAATTAGTGAATAGATAATATGGTCTTCCCAGGAGCCGTTGACACAAAACATTTGCCTTGCGATTCCTTCCTTTTCAAAGCCTAGTTTCTCAATCAAAGCAATAGAAGCCTGATTTGTAGGCATAATTGGTACCTCTATCCGATGAAGCTTTAACCCTAAAAATGCGATATCAAGAGCTTTTCTTAAAGCTTCGCTCATATATCCTTGTCCATTAAATTCAACGTCCAGATTATAGCCTAAGATACAAAATTGGGCAATTCCTCTAGCTATTTGATTAAATGTTAAACTGCCAATAATTTGACTGTCATTATCTTTTGGAGATAGCCATAGCTTAAATATTCGTCCTTCTCGAATAGCTAGAGCTTCATTTTTTAGTGCTAGTTTTTGGGTTTCTATTTGATAAAAGGACGCTTCTCTTTCAGCTTCCCATTCCTTAAAAAATAATTGATTTCTTGAATAAAAATCCAAAACCTTCTCTGCAAGTTCTTCAGTACTTGGTTTTAACACAAGTCTTTCTGTAAAATAGTTATTCATTTAATATTCATTCCGATCTTGAGTATTTAGTTGAATTGTAACATAGTTTTTTTTGATAGAAAAGAATCCTTCTAATATGCAGACGAGAGATAAATACTAGAAGGAAAGAAATTAATTAATGCATAAATTTAAATAAACTATTCAACTATTTGGTTTAGTAGTTTATAATATACGTTAGGCTTTGAAAAAAGAAAATTTTCTAGAGTAATAAAAATGGGAGGGATGGAATGAAAGAGGAGAAAAAGATAGGACAAATTCAACAATGGACTTGAAACATTCAGCTGATTATTCTACAGAAAGTATGGAAGAATTATTGATATTTGATAATTCACTTAATCAAACTCTTAATGAGGAGATAGTCAGAGAAGTTCATTTTTTGAAACAATTGGCAGAAAGAACACCAATTCCTTTAGTAGGGTTATTATTAGGAGTTTCCTCAACAGGGAATCTCTTTCCAGCTTATCGTTGGATATTTGGGATAATAGCTGCATTCCTATTTTTGTTAACGTTGAACAAGCTTCTGTTCGATCAAAAGGGCATCAACGTTGAATTTACCAAGAAAGCGTCTATCGGAATCATGTGTACTTTTCCAACAGTTATTACTGGCATTGCAATGAATGCTGTTTATCTGTACATGATAGAGAATGAGTTTGATGGCGAAATACTTTATTCTTTCTCAGTGATTGCAAAATGGCTGGCGTTATTTTTCGTTCTACTTGTCTTGTTTCATTATTTGCTCTATCTTTTTACTAAAAGCAAAGGAGTATAAGTGATGATTTATCTTGATTACAATGCAACTACTCCAAGTGATCCAACCGTTTATGAAGCGATGAAGTCCTATTTTGAAGAGCAGTTTGGTAATCCTTCCAATACTTATGCTTTAGGACAGATGGCAAAAAATGCTGTGGAAAAAGCCAGACATCAGGTTGCAAGCTTGATCGGTGCAAAAACGAATGAAGTTTTTTTTACCAGCTATGGTAGTGAATCCAATAATACAGTTGTGAAGGGTGTTGCTTTTAGCAATAGAGATAGGGGCCGACATATCGTGACTTCAGCGATTGAGCATCCAGCAATTTTGAAACCTTTAGCTTTTTTAGAAACCTTGGGCTTTGAAGTCACTTACTTACCAGTGGATTTAAAAGGAAAGGTTTCTGTTGAAGATTTTGAAAAAGCCATTCGGCAAGATACGATTTTAGTTACCATTATGCATTCAAATAATGAAACCGGCACGCTGCAGTCAATTACTGAAATTGGAAAAATCTGTAAAAAATACAAAGTTCTTTTTCACACAGATGCTTCACAATCAATGGGGAAAATTCCTGTAAATGTTAATGAACTAAATGTTGATTTTCTAATGATTGCTGGTCATAAGTTATATGCTCCGAAAGGTATCGGTGCTTTATATATTCGTGAAGGCCTTCAAATTGAACCCCTGCTTCATGGTGCCAGTCAAGAGTGTAGTGTGCGTGCAGGAACAGAGAATGTTCCTTACATCGTTGGTTTGGGAACAGCAGCTGAATTGGCTCAGGAAGCTTTGAAAACCAATCACTTTATCGAATTAAAAAAATATTTTTATCAACAGCTTCAAGCAGAATTTGGGGATAAAATTTGTCTTAATGGTGAATTTGAAAATAGTTTACCTAACACCTTGAATATCAGTTTTATTAATCAAAGTGGAAATGATATTTTGGCAGCAATTCCTGAAATCAGTACCTCTACAGGTTCAGCTTGTCATTCTGGAGAAAAGACAATCTCCCCTGTGCTGGCTGCTATGGGAATAGAGCAACCAATTGCTTATGGAGCGATTCGTTTTAGTGTTGGTCGTTTTACAACAAAGGAGGAGCTTGATCAAACGGTTCAATTACTTGCAAATACATTATCAGCTTTAAAATAAATAGTCATTTTTTAGACCTTTGTTATCGTTCACTTGACAGTTGATTGACAAGGGATTTCTTATCAGTTACTATTCAACTAGATAGTCGAATAGAAATGGAGGAATTAAGAAATGCAAGAGTTAAATAGCTCTTTTTTTGAAGAATATGCCAAAATTGGTAAAGCTTTATCTAACAAAAATCGTTTAGAAATTTTAGATTTATTGCTGCAGTCTAAAAAAACAGTAGAAACATTGGCTAAAAATACTGGCTTATCAGTTGCCAATGTTTCTAAACATTTACAAGTTTTATTAAAGGCTCGAGTGGTGATTAATGAAAAATATAAAAACTATATCTTTTATCAGATTGCCAATCCAGTGATTGAGGACCTTATTACCCATTATTTCGAGGTTGCCTATAAACAAATAGAAGCAGAGCATTCGTTGATGGATACTTTCCTTCATTCAGATATGGAAACTGTAGCAATTACCTTAGAAGAAATGGAAGAAAAAATGGCAAACAAAGAAATCTTTTTGATTGATGTTCGACCAGATGAAGAGTACGGCAATGCCCATATTCCTGGTGCAATCTCTATACCAATTGAGGAGCTGGAGGCACATATTACCAGCTTGCCAAAAAATATGACGATTGTCGCTTATTGTCGTGGACCTCATTGCTTACTTTCAAGTGAGGCGATTGAGATTTTAGAAAAACATGGTCATGCTGCTGTGCGTTTGACACAAAGCGTAACAGATTGGAAAAAATATAAAGAGGAGGATGTACGATGAAATTAGGAATTATTATTGAAACAAAAGAACATGAGAAAGCTTGGAATGCCTTTCGTTTTGGTGTTGCTGCGTTAAGAAAGAAACATGCAGTGAAAATCTTTTTGATGGGTGAAGCTGTTGAATGTGAAGAAATTGAAGATAAACAGTATAGTGTACCAGAAGAAATGAAAAAATTTGAAGAATTCGGCGGGGAATTACTTGCTTGCGGTACTTGCCTAAAATCAAGACAAGTGGAAGATCATACTGCCTGTCCTATTTCAACAATGTTTGACTGTGTCGAAATGGTGGAGTGGGCCGATAAAATGGTAACCTTTTAATTAGTGGAGTGGATGGAATAATGTATGATGTTGCGATTATTGGTGCAGGTCCAGCGGGGTTAACCGCTGCTTTATATGCGGCAAGAGCAAATCTATCTGTTGTGTTATTGGAACATGGATTGCCGGGAGGACAAATGAACAATACGGGAGAAATTGAAAACTATCCTGGTTTTGAATCGATTTTAGGTCCAGAACTTTCAGAAGAAATGCTTAAAGGTGTGAATAAATTTGATGTAAAAATTGCTACAGACAGTATTCAATCTGTTAAGCAGTTGGAAAATAGTAAAGAACTTGTTGGTATGTTAGGTAATTATCAAGCCAAGGTGATTATTGTTGCCTCCGGTTGTGAGCATCGAAAACTGGAAGTGCTTGGAGAAGATACCTATTCAGGTAGAGGTGTGTCTTATTGTGCTGTTTGTGATGGTGCTTTCTTTAAAGAAAAAGAATTGATTGTTGTTGGTGGCGGTGATTCTGCGGTAGAAGAAGCAATTTATTTAACACAGTTTGCTTCTAAAGTAACGATTGTTCATCGTAGAGATGAGCTACGGGCACAGAAAATTATTCAAGAACGGGCTTTTGCAAATGAAAAAATTCATTTTGAATGGAATACAGTTGTTGAGGAAATTTTTGGTGATGAAAAGGCTGTGACGGGAGCAAAACTAAAAGACACAAAAACGGCTGAACTTCGTGAAATTTCTGCAGATGGTGTGTTTGTTTATGTGGGAGTGACACCAAACGCCGTAGCATTCAAAGACTTAAAAATTACAGATGCTTCTGATTGGATTGAAACGAACGAAAAGATGGAAACCTCTGTTAAAGGAATTTATGCTGTCGGTGATGTTCGAGCAAAAGTTCTACGTCAAATTACCACGGCTGTTGGAGATGGCGGGATTGCCGGTCAGGAAGCGTATAAATTTATTGAAGAAAATTATTCTTAAAGTAAGAGTAGGTTATTCCAATTCAAAAATACTTAAAAAAAGAAGAACAGCAAAAGATGTACAATCGAACGATGAAAATCATCATTCTTTCTCAAACATTGGGTGGGTTAGGCTTAGCTGCTGGAGTCACTGTGGGTGCTTTGATTGCTCAAGATTTATTAGGTCCAGATAGTCTTGCAGGTTTACCTTCTGCCATTTTTACTCTAGGTTCATCTTTAACAGCCTATGTCGTTGGACGCTTAACTCAGCTTTATGGAAGAAGCAGTGGTTTAGCTATCGGGTTTATTCTAGGTGGTATTTGAGCTTTAGGTGTAATTTTTGCTACAGCTATTGAGAATGTGTTTTTACTTTTTCTATTTCTCTTTGTTTATGGCTTTGGTTCATTTACTAATCTACAGGCCAGATACGCTGGAACGGATCTGGCTTCACCTGAAAAAAGTTCTGTAGCAGTAAGTGTAGCTATCTATGGTAGCAACTACTTTTGGTGCTGTGCTTGGACCTAATTTGAGTGGGGCTATGGGAGATTTTGCTGATTACTTATCTTGTGCCACCAGCGTCATTAGTGTTATCAATTTATGTAATTTTGTTTATTTTAAAAGAGAAAGGGCGAGTGTAGTTGCTAAAAGAAATTATGGATGAAAGTTTTGAAATAGAAACTAATCAAGAATTGGTTTTAGTTGATTTTTGGGCACCTTGGTGTGGACCATGTAAAATGCAGATGCCAATTTTAGAACAGCTGGCTGAGGAGTTAGGTGAGAAAGTTAAGTTTGTCAAAATGAATATTGATGAAAACCCAGATACTCCACCAGCTTTAGGAATTATGAGCATCCCAACGATTCTAATCAAGAAGAATGGACAAGAAATGGCTCGCTTTACAGGTGTTCAACCGAAAGAACAGCTATTGGTAGCTCTAAAAAAGAATTTGTGAAACAGATCAGGGCAATGTAAGAATCTAGATAGGAAAAGCTTGGAAAAGTAAATGAGTTTTCATAAATAGACTTGTAGTTAATTATAGTTAAGTTATCAACTGATATTCGAAGAATTCTCTGTTATTATTAGAGTCTAAGAATATCAGTTATTTATATTGCAGATATGCGTATCGTTCTTGGAGTTCAGTACAGAAATTGAAGAAATAATGAGTGTTATCAGATTTTACGGATATCATTCACTCATGATACGGACATGCATATCATAAATAATGCGGTTTTTTTTAGTGATGAGGGTTCGGAACAAAATTGAGGAAATGCTTGGTAGTGTAGGCTTTCACGAATATCCTTCACTTACGATACGTGGAACCGTATCATAAATAGGGGTATTAAAAGACAGGATTATAATATACTAATATAAAGTCAAAATAGTCCAACTCTATGCAGATAGAGTTGGACTATTTTTTTACTACTTATTCTGTATGGAAGAAACTAGGGATAAAAAAAGAATAATTTTAGTTAAATAATGCGTAGGTCATTTTATACTCATTCAAAAAATTACTAAATAGTCCTCATTTAAAAAAAATAAATAGAAACAATAGTAAAAAAATCTATTTTTGAGTGAGTCAGTTCGAGTGCCGATGGCTCTCGAAATACCTAAAAAGCCGTCAGATATGACTTTATTCTTGGCTAGCTAAAAAAGAATCAATGCGGTCTAGAAAACCTTTCGTACTGAGAATACATTCTTCTCCATAGTACATCAAGGGTATCGGTAGGAAACAAAAAAGACCTGTAGGTCATTTTGTTGAATAAACTAAAAAAATTTCTTAGAACTATTCCTTCTAAGAAATGAATAATTTATAGTTTTCGAGATAAATAACGAATTTAATAGCTTACTTTTTTTATTTTAGTATAAAAAACAACAAAAGTCTATAGGTTAAATTATATTTTTTTCAAAAAATAGAAATTAATCATTGTTTTATGATAAAAAACGGTTGAAATAAACGGGATAATTTCTTTTAGCCGTCAAACCTACCGTCAAAAAAATAGAAAGAAGGGGACCCTCATTACTAAAAAAGGTGAAAATATCTATAAACGCAAAGATGGCCGTTGGGAAGGCCGTTACAAAAAAGCTCGAAATGAACAAGGAAAAATCATTTACGGCTATATATACGATAGTAAATATAGCGAAGTAAAGAAACGATTGGAACAACTTAAAGGCAAATACAGTTATGTTACCTCTGATCGCTTACTTTTTCAAGGAACGGTTGAAGAGTGGTTAAACTATTGGGTGAATACATTGATTTGCGATCAAATAAAGGTATCCACTCAGGCTGCTTATCTTGCAAAAATGAAGCAACATATTTTTCCCTTAATAGGAAAGAAGAAATTAATGGAACTCACCGATGGAGAGATCGAATTATTTTTAAAAACATTATCGAATAGAGGGCTCAGTACGACAAGTATTCACACGATTTATATTATTTTAAAAAGTGGGGTGTCTAAAGCCTGTTCAGAAAAAGTCCTTATGGAAAACCCCTGTAATACAGTGGCTCCGCCCAAAATAAAAAAGAAAGAAATTACGGTATTAACACGAACGCAACAACAACGATTAGAAGAAGTGGCGTTGAAAGAACCCACTTGTTCTGCGATCATTCTCTCGTTGTATACCGGCCTTCGAATTGGTGAAATTAGTGGATTGACTTGGGAGGATATTGATTTAGAGAATCGGACGATGAGTATTAAACGAACGCTTCAACGTGTTTCCATGACCAATGCGCAAACAAAAACCCAACTAATCTTTGGGACACCAAAGTCAGAAAGTTCGATCAGAACGCTCCCAATTGCCTCAAACTTGGTCACCTATTTAAAAAAAATGAAAGAACAGACAACGAGTAACTATGTGATCAGTACGAAAGAGAAGTTTGTAGAACCAAGGTTAATCAATCATCATTTCAAAAAAATGGCCAAACAAGCGAATCTGGAAATGATTCACTTTCATGCGTTGAGACATACCTTTGCGACACGCTGTATTGAACAAGGAATCGACAGTGCGACATTAAGTAAACTATTGGGCCATAAATCCACCAAAATGACACTAGATACCTATGCTGGTTCATTATGGGAAACGAGGGAACAAGCCATTTCACTACTGGATACACAGCTGCGTATTCTAGGATAATCCTGTAGGAATAGTCGTCAAAAAATGGTCAAGGATAGAACGGAAAACAGTCTATATCAATGAAATTGCGCTGTTTTTCTTAGAAGGAATAGTTCTAAGAAACATTGGTGAAGAGAGAGTGAATGGATTTAGTCTGAAGCGTTTAGGATTAACCCCCATTATACATGAATGGAAACGAAATTCATAAAGATAACAATTGAGCGAATCGCACGGGAAGAGGGGACTTAACTACCCCCTTTTCTGTTGAGTGGCTTTTGAATAAGGAAGGGACACTACAGATCGTTACGCGTGTGATCAGACAACTTTTAAGTAGAGAGGGAACCAAATGAAACAAATTAAAGAAGCAGAGGTTATTGATACTGTAGTACGTGGTTATTCTGAGCATCCACAACAAAAAAAAAAGAAAAAAATAGCCTCAAAAACGAACGTTGGAAAGAAAAAAAAGAAGCGACGCCCCCCACCAAAGCCGCCAAAGTGGAAAACAGGTCTTCAAAAATTCTTTGACCTCCTCTTTTACCTAGTGATGTTATTCATTATTGGCGGGGCATTGTTATTTGCGGCTAATAGAGATAGCAACAAGTCATTCTTTGGGTATCGTTTTTATACCGTTAAAACGAACTCCATGGCACCACAAAAAGAATCACCGCCTGGTGGGTTTTATGCAGGGGATGTCATCTTTGTCAAAATGACTTCTTATAAGCAAGTAAACGAAGGGGATATTGTCACGTTTCTAGTAGGAGATGATGCGTATTTGACCCATAGATTGAAGGAAAAATTACCTGAATTGAATGGCAAAACAGGGGACTATATGATTACGCAAGGGGATGCCAACGGCTCACCAGATCCACCAGTAGATGGGGAACGATTAATTGGGAAAGTTGACTTTGTATTACCCTATGCTGGGACTGTCTTTCAATTTATCCGTACGCATACAGTGGTTTGTATTGTCTTTGTTTGTTCTTTGTTCGGCTTTATCTGGCTCACACGCTATTCTTTAGCGCAGCCAGTCTGGTTAGCCAAAGGGAAGAAGAAAAAAGGCTCCGGCCGAAAGAAAAAGAGCGGACCGTCTAAAAAATCATAAGCTTACAGAACGGCTTACTTACGTTATGAGGTTCCTTACAGGAACTTTATATAAATAATACTATTTTATAGGAGGAACACAAAATGAAAGCTAGTACAAAGAAAAAGGGATTAGTGGCGGGTGCTGCTGGTTTAGCAATGGTTACATTATTTTCAGGAACATTTGCGTGGATTAACTTAACAGAATCTCGTGTGAACCATATGAAAGGGGAAGCCTTTGATAAAGATAGTGTCAAAATCAATGAAGTTTGGGAAAATCCGGACATTTTTGAACCTGGAAAGGAATATGAAAAGAAAGTTTCTGTTAGTAACACAGGGTCAATGCCAGTGTACTTACGTGTATCTTATGAAGAGGCGTTTGACTATTATGAGAATTTGGCCAATCAAATTACCAAAGCAACAGGATATGATGGGACAGAGGGTGTTTATCCAGTCAATGCCAAAGAAGGGGCATTTGCCGAGTGGACTGAGGTCAATAAAGCCAATATTACAGGAAATATCCCAGCGAACCTAAAAGTATTTGTAGACGGAAGCGTATCAAATGGGAAAGCGACCTATGAAATTGCCGGAATTTATAACTACGGTACAGCAGAAGCACCTAAATATCAAAAAGCGAAAATAACAAAATCCGCTTTAACAGCACAACCAGGAGCAGAAACAGCGGTTTCAGAGTGGAAATTTACGATTGATCCAGCCAACGTAGATTATTACTACTATGAAGGATTAGCGCAAACAGGGATGGACTGGGCAGGAAGCAACATGGTTCTAGGGCAAAGTTCAGTGACTGTATTGAATGAAGGGGACCATGACTTCAGTATGTATAAAGATACGCCAATTACGCCAATGAGTGCAGAAGGTGGACCACGCTTAGTAGGCGAACGTTGGGAAAGCTCAATGTTAGCGGATGCGGCATTAGGCTCAAACTTTAAAACATTCTATAATTCTGGCGCAATGATTACACCAGCGTCTCTTGGTGAAGTGACAGGAACCGGCGCTAAAAAATGGATTTACAACGCAGAGGATGGCTACTTCTACTACTTAGATGTGTTAAAAGGCGGGGAAACAGCACCAGATTTCTTAGAGGGTGTGAAGTTAGACGATAGTGCGGGTGCCTCAGCAATGGCTGCGTATGCCGATCTTCACTATGACTTGATTGTCAACATGGAAGTTATTCAAGCGACTGCCCCAGCGTTGTCAGATGCGGTTACCTCTGATGAACAAGGCAACAACAATGGTGGTTGGGGAATGGACCTGACAAAAACAGGAACCAAAGCGATTTATGACCATTTAGCAAAATTAGCACCAAACAGAGGATAAGGTAGTGTGAGGAAAGAAACGATGAGGAGTATAGACGATGAAACAGAATAATGTAAGACCGTATCTTGCTCGCGTCCTGTTCAGTCTGATTTTTCTATTCTTCTTCTTTAGTGGTCTCTCTGCGTATGGAGAGACCCTTCCTCCTGGGGTATTGATCGGGGATTTAAAAGGGATTAAGATCGATAGTGAAGGTGAGTATTTTATTGATCTGCCCAATCTCAAACCAGGTGAGGTATACACTAAAGAATTGGCAATACGAAATATTGATAAAAAAGAAGGCTTTGATGTCCGAATTCTGGTAGAACCAGGAAAAGGAACGGGCCCAATTGATTTCACAAAGACCGTGACCGTCAGGTTAGAACATAAAGGGGGAGAAGTCCTCTATGAAGGTGGGATACTAGGAACTGCTTCCTTTGATTGGACGAAAGATCAAGTGATGTTGGGTCATTTTTTACCCGGATCAGAAAGTACGATAAAAGCAACGTTTACGTTATCAAAAGAGCTAGGTTTAGCTGATTATGCGGAAGCAAGCGAGTATCATTTTAAGTGGTCTTTTATAGCCAACGCAAAAGAGAGCACCACCACGTCAAGTACAACGGGCACAACGACAAGCAGTCGTACGCCAACCGTGATTCGACCGACCACTGAGAACCAAAAACCAACTGGCTTTTTACCAAAAACGGGCGAAGAATGGGAATCACTACTCTATAAACTATGTGCCGGCTTGTTTCTGATCATAATTGTGTTACTAGTTTATAGGAAACATCGAATCGATGAACAAAACGGAAGCCGCAACTAAATTAGTTGTGAAGGAGAGAGGATCGATGAATAAACAAAATAGGCAAAGAGGAAAAAACGGGCGATCTAAGCTAGTAAGCTTAGGGTTATCCCTCGTATTGGCGGGGGTCATTATCATAGGGAGTACCTATGCCTGGGTAACCTTTGCGGATCAACGAGTCAATCATATGACAAGTGGTCGAGTCGAGATAGCGCTTGAAGGCGAGTATAGTCCTGTTCAATTAACCCCATCAAAACAAGTAAGTCTAAGGGAATTAACTGTCCGAAATGAAGCAAGTATGCCCGCAATCGTTCGCGTATCTCTTGAAGAAGTCCTTTTGACGTTCGAGGTGGATCCTACAGACCGAATAGGCAATGGGCAGTTGAAAGAACAGGCGACGGCATCGACAACACCCATTACGTTAGAGGATACCGGGACTTGGCAGCCAGGAGCTACTCTAAAACAACATGACGCTATTCCTACGTACGTCATAGGGAAAGAACGTGTTGCGTATAGTTGGAACTTAGAGATACTTCGACCAGAAGTGTTGCAGAACAGTATAAATGTAGAAATGCCGCACGTTGTAAAGCCAACTGATCCGATCCCAACCGGCAGTTACTGGTTGTACTACGAGGGGTATTTTTATTATTCAGAAGCGATCGAACCAGGAGCGAGAAGCGCTGTCTTGGTTGCTTCAACCAAGCTAAAGGGAAGTGCACCAAACCGAGTCAAGGGAAGTCTCTATGAGCTAAAAGGGACAGGAGAAGGCTACAGTGCGACGTTATCAAGTATTGTCTACGGATTTGAGTTACCAGATACGAGTCCGGTGTATCAACGAATGAAAGACAAACTCTATTAGGAAAGGGGATAAGAGCATGAGTAAAAGAAGGAAACAGCTCTATTTGTTTCTAATTGCGGCTGTCACCCTGATTCTAGTAGGGAGCTGGCTGACAAATGAGGAAACAGGGGCAAATTTTTATTCAAAAGATACCAAAGCGTATCAAACCGGCCGTGGAGATTTACGAGTAGAATTGGTGGATCAGGCAACCATTCCCGCAACAGTGGCGGTAAATCAAGTGTCTAAAAGAGAAGTGACGATAAGAAATAAAGGGGCAGTGAGTCAATTTATCCGAGTCTTGGCGCTTCCAGTTGCCAAAAATGATCACAATCTGTCTGTCGCATCGCCACCGGAAGCCTTTTTAGAGAGTCTGAATACCACTGAGTGGAAAAATGGCAAAGATGGGTATTTCTATTACTTGAACAAGCTGGAAGAAGGGCAAGAAACGTCCCCATTGTTTAAAGGGGTAAAAAGTACTACTCCGGGAACGGTTACGATTGCTTTAAAAGTAGAAGCAGTCACCACTGAAAATACAAGTTATATCGAGGCGTGGTGGAATGGAGGGGTTCCGAGCAATCCACCGGAACTGGGCCAAATCAATCAAGTCTTGAAGCCGCAAACAGAGGAGGTGCAGCCTTAGATGATGCACAAAGAGAACGATAGAACAAAATCAAGCATCAGAAAGAAGCAAACAGGATGGCGCATCTTGTTAGGTGGATTTCTCGCCGTTATTTTACTAGTAGGAATCGCTTGGTTCACGACAAGTGAGAAGATTCAAGGGAAACCTAATGATGGGACACCGATAGTGATTGATAAAGAGAGTCCAGAGTTAAAGTACCCACTGCCATATGATGGGGTTTCTGTGTTTGAACCAGAGCTAGCTAGTCAACCTAATTTTTTAGATTATGTACAGGGGATGGATCCGTTTAAACTTAATTTAACAAAGAACCACTTCAAAGGATTAAATACTAAAATAAATGATAGACCAGGTATAGGACTTAAGACTGGAGATAACAAAGTGATTCAGGTGGTTCAACACTCTAATTACAATCAAGCTTTCCCAGAATTACATTTTGCAGAGCTTCTATTGATTAATGAAAATAGTGATATTGAGAAGAAAATGTGGGTTTCACTTAATGAGCCAGAGTGGGTTGATTCAAGAAATGATTTATCATATTCAACTGCTCATAATCTTTTCGATAATCATGATGGAACATATTCGGTACTCTATACTGGGATGGTTGGTTTAGGTCAATATAAAAAAATAGACCTTAGAATAGATAAGGATTTAAATGTATTGAGCCGTGAAGCTATCGATATGTCTAATTATACGTACGAGCGGCAAGATGCTAATGTAATTACTAATGATTATAGTGGCAGTATTCATCTTTATGGATATATAGATCGTTTTGCTCTGGAACAAGATTATTACTATGTATATAATATTGTTAATGATAAAGTTGTAAATAAAAATGAACTAGAGTCAATGACTAATATCGTAGGTTACGAAAATAAATTGGGAGAACCAGCACCTTTAGATTGGTACGACCATCTTACATCATTAGTTAGAGATCGGGATGATGGATATGTCGGTGTTAGTTTTTTTAGAAATCTAAGTGGTAGTAAGCCAACATTTTCTTTTATAAATCATTGGAATAAAGACGGAAAACTTATTTTTAAATATGATATTGATGATATAAAACCTGGTACAGCTGTGTCTTACCTAAAAGAAATATCTAATTATGATGAATACTATTTTAGTTATTCGACAAAAAATAAAGTGTATTTAAAAAAATATAATGTTAGTGATAGAGAAGTAGTAGATATCAAGGAATATCCTCTAGGAACTACATTAAACTTTCAAAAGAATGATAGGCTATGGAACTTCTATGGGTATATAGAAAATTTTGAAGATGAATTTGCTGGATATGGTAATGAGTCGGGGATAGTGATGGGGTACATGAAAGATAATTTTGATATATTATCATTATCATCATTAAAATCAATAGATAAAGTTACTCTTAGTACGATGATTCCTTTGAATGAAGATCAATATTATATTTCTGGATATACTAGTGGAGTAAACATTTTTGATTCTATTAATAATGGAAATAATGTAGAAAATAAACAAGTATCTGGAATGGTAAATTTTTTATATGGTGGACTAGCATCAATACCAGACTATGCTCCGATAATCAAAGCAGAGAAAGATCTAATCCTAGATCAAACAGATCCAGATTGGTTAGATAAAACTAAATTAGAAAATATGCTTCTGACAGGGAATAAAGCAGGTGATAAGACACATGCTAGTGCAGTAAAGGTTTATGATAACTTTGACTTCAATTATAGCTTAGATCCAAAAGATGAGTCTTGGTTAGATACTAGAATTAATCGTAACCCATTAAAGCTAGATCAGCCAATTGATTGGAAAGAACTAGGATTGGATTTAACAAAAACTGGCCCACAGCGCGTAACCTATTTTGTTACGGATTCACAACTCCAAACAACCTCTACTTCCAGATGGATTAATGTCTTTGGTCCAAATACGGTTAAAACAGATGATTTTGCTCTTCGCGCAGAGAACTTCGATATCTCCGTTGACCAAGTGGCAGATATGACTGGATTAGCAGCAAAGCAAAAAAGTAATTTTCAACTATGGAAACTGTTTGATGACCATGAAGTCATTGATGATGCTACAAATGAGCGTAGCCAAGTAAAAGTGGATGAAATAGAGTTGAAAGCTATTCAGAAGGTGAAGGAGCGATATGAAGCAGCACGTGCAGCTTCTGCCAATCCAGATTACGAGTCTTATGAAGAAATTCTTAAACCCTATCCACTAACAATGAGCTATGAGTATGATAGAGATGGGAAGAAGCAGACACTTAAACATACTGTAACGGTCTTTATCACCAATGAAACAACCCATGTGGATAAAGCAAATAAAAAAGTAATCTATGGATTTAACTTCCGTTATCCCCTAAAAAAAGCAGCGCAACTAACAGACGAACAGCTTGCTTCATTATCTCATGCAACAGTCTGGGACTATAATGCAGTCTGGGGCACAGATGGAGGACACTCTACAGTAACCAGTAACAGACAAGCCCCTTATCAATCGGGAGTAAATGAACCAAAAACTGGGGTAAACAATGCGCGAACACCGCGGAAAGACTATCAGCTCCAATTAACTGATCCAAATGGAGGAAGTACGAATTCGTTAGTAAAAGTAGAGTTGTATGAAGAGCCTGTCACCCTTCACGTACGACAAATTGTATTAGCCCCGAACGAAGAGATGGTTGTCCCAGAAACAGGGTATTACCGTTGGAATAACACAACAAATGCAAAAGTCGGTGTGAATTTTACAGTAAATGCGATAAGTTCATCTGGAACGAAAGAAACAGAAGTCCCTTATGAGACGTATACATTACCTGTATCGTTTGACAACTACTTTTACCACACCGAAGCAGTCGTACCAGAGTATTATAAGGATGCGGGGTATAAATTAAGCAAAACAAAAGATGTACAAGGGGCCTTAACACAAGGCGCTGTTTATGTCGATTATACAGGAGATAATAATGAGTATTGGCTCACCTTTTATATCCAGCCAGATTTTGTTAATCAGGCAGCACCAGGTTTTTATGGCTGGAACTATGGACAGACAGGAACCTATCATGTTAAGTAACCGATAGATTGGACTAAAAGAATAGAGAAAATAGATAAGGCTACTCTATGGAACTAAATCTGGAAAAAGCAGGTCTAACAAAAGAAGAAATAGAAGAAAAAAGGCGTACAATACAGGTAAAATACCAAGGAATTAGCGGTATAAACGTAATATCTGCGCTGCCTAAAAGGGAATAAAGGAAGTCAAGAAGAATAAAGGATGTTAAAAAGGGAATTGATAGAAAGTATCAAAAAGAGAATAAACAAACGATAAAGGATTGGCTCACGATTATTTAATAGTAAGCAATGAACGATAAAAGGGGAATAAATGAAACAAAGTGACCTACAATGAAAGAGAAGGGTACGTCACTTTGTTTATTTAAAACAGACGATCTACTTAAACAAGTTAAAAAGAGCTAAACATATTAAGAAAAAGAGTATACATAGGAATGAATAGAGAGGGAGAGAAGATGATGTATCATGTGGGAATTGCGAGTAGTATAAGTGAAGAAGAGAATGTCAATTATTGGGGAAAATACAGTCCAAAAGAATGGCATATAGAGACGCTTCAATTAAATGAAGAAATGGATGAGGAAAAAAATTTTGATTTATTTATTATTTTAGATGAAGGAAAAGAAGAAGTAGGGGAAATTTGTGAAAAAATCATTCAAATAAAAGAACAAAATGAACCCTTGATTTGGGTCAGGACAACTGAACAAAATAGTAGGAATCGTCTAGTGTATCTAAGGCTTGGGGCAGATGGTGTGACGAATAAAGAACAAATGCCAGAAGAATGGTTTCTAATGATGAATAATGCGTTAAATCGACACAAAAAAGAAAAGAATACAAAGCGTCCATTGTTAGACCGCTCCTCTATCAGAGAAGAACCAGAATTAATTCTGGCACTCAATCCAATCAATAGCAGTGTACTAGTTGAAGGGAAAACAGAAGTCGATTTAACAAGGCTAGAGTATAAAGCCCTATCGTTATTACTTGAACAGCCAAATGAAACAGTCACGTATGAAGAAATAAATCTGGGCTTATGGGATGGAAAATACAAGGAGATTAACTATCGAGTAAGTAATATCATCTTCCATCTTCGTCAAAAACTGGATCCTGTTTGTAAGGCACCAAGTTACATTAAAACGATACGAGGAATAGGGTATCTATTCTACTGTAAGAGAAGTGGCTAAGAGGATAAAGTCGCTTGATGGACATTTCCGAGATGTCTAGTTATTCTATGGTTTCATCGGTTGGATTTTAGTGACACAAGTAGAAATTATCGCTATTAAGTAAAGCGACTTTTTATATGAAGATCAATCACCTTATGGTTAATAAAGATCTACGAAAAGATGGATATGATTTTGACTACTATGCAGCGTGACCATATTCTTGTTATAAATTTTAAGTGCAAAGAAAAAGTTCCTAAAAAAAAGTCGTTTTTGACATAGAAACGTAATAGTGTTAGATTAGTTTATTGATAATGGAAATAAATTAATACATTCACTCTTTATTTATTTTCAAAATAGATTATACTATCAAATAAAGGTTAAAAATGATTAAAAGGAGAAAATATAAATGGGCACGTTTAAGACAATTATGGATTTTAGTGAAGAAAATATCAAATATCAACAAATGTATTGTAAAAAGATATCTGTACGCTATAATAACTATCCTGAAGAGGATTTACAATGTGTATTTAGTGCATTTTTTACCCCTTCTGTTTGGGAGGATGCACCTAAAGTTTATGAAGAGGTTGTTAATTCAATCTCATTTTTAGATGGTGAGATTCCTGTACTATTTATAGGTGGTAGATCACAAAATAAAATTACTAGAAAAAATCAATCAGTAGGTTTTTTTATAACAGATCATACAATTTATGTCTTAGAGCCAAGTGTTTTTTCAGATACTCTTCCCAAAAAATTTCCATATGATATATCAATAAACAAAGCTACTCAAACAATAAATAAAGCTATTAATTCATTTGAATGGGAATATCTAGAGTCTATTTTGCCTAAGAATGGTAAGGAAGAATTAAGTCAATTAATTTTAGAGGCTGTTACGGATATATTAACATTGAAAAAAGATTTTAATATAGATCATATGGAAGTAAAAAAATCTAAGCATTTGTCTGGTAGAATTATAGACTTGGGATTAGCAAATGATTCATGTATAAAGATTGGTGATTACAATAAATATCAAAAACATTTTAGAAAAGTTCATAAAAAATTTGGTATATCAGATAGTGAATATATTCTATTTGGAGTTACAGAATCTACCTTGGTTGGACCATATGGATTAGTTATAACAGAAAAAAATGTGTACTCAAAAGATTTAATGGAGAAACCTGAATGTACTAAAATAAGTGAACTTTCTGGTGATTATCCCACAAGTATAATAGAAAATAGTATTAGGTTAGGGGATAATATTATTCATATTCTCCCGTCTAGTGTAGAGAATAAAGAGAGCGTAAAACAAATTATAGTAGAGCTTATTAACAAAGAAATAGTAATATAAAAATTACGGAAGAGAACGGTCAAGAAGTTGATTGTTCTCTTTTTAATTTATTTACTTTTATTGAAAGGATAGGTGGGTTTGGCAACTAAAGTGTACAACTGACAAATCTAAGAACGAAAAAGAACATTCAATTATTCTTAACCAACCTTTGGCTAAAGGGGATAAGAAATAAACCTTGTCGAAAAGGAAAATTTGATGTTCTTTTTTGATGTACCAGTGACTAGGAAATATATAAGCTATAAATGTTGATGCGCTCAGAAAACTGTTTATTAGCTATTAATTGATTTAAGACCATTGACCAATTGGGAATAAACCCAGCTTTCCATTTCTTTTCCAATTCTGTTACTCGTAGATAAAGAAGCTTTAAAAAAGGGGGGGGCATTTGGAAATACACCTTTTTTAGTTACTTTTCTAAAGCTGGACTGAATACTTTCAATAGCATTTGTTGTGTACCTAATTTTACGCACTGCGCTACCATAATCATAAAGTTGTTCCACATGAGAAAAATTCCGTTTCCAAACCTATACAGCACCAGAGTAGTGAGAGCAACGTTTTTGAAAGGTATAAAAAGTAATCTGACAAGCTTCTAACGAAGGAGCATCATAAAATTTCTTCATTTTCCTATTCAAGACCAGAAACATCATCCATAGACATAAAGAAAATATCCTATTCACTGTGAGATTTCAATTCATCAAAAATCTGTATCTAGCGGTTTTTACTTTCTTAGAGCCAAATCCATTTCTTCGATTGCGCATTTCTTTCTCCTGTTTTGAGTGGCTATCGTAGCCTAAATGATGCGTCTGCCTTGAAGCATTTGTTCAAATAGGGGACCAAAAATATCTTTTAGAGCGTCGAGCATGTCATCGACATTTTCAGGATTATAGCTTTCCAAAATGGTTTTTGCTAATGCAACAGTTTTAGGTTTTTTTTTCTGTCTGGCAATATTCTCGCATCCTTTCATTTTTATTTTTATCTGAATGTCATTTATACGAAAAGAAAAACTGTACAAGCAGCTTATCTAGAATTAGCTACTTACACAGTTTATTTTACACTCTCTGTAGATGTGTCTTCATTGAACCAAGAAGAGTTAAATCGAATCTATAAACTCCTAATGGAAAAAGAGTACGTTTTTAAATATGATTACGTTGTATTATTTAATACAATCAGACTGTAGACAAAAAGGAGTTGGTAATTAAACCAGCTCCTTTTGGCTATCCTATACTTAATTTTGAAACGAAAAGCTATAGGCTTTTCTTCTTTCCATAGCCATGTAGCCAGTTTCTTTAAATTCATGGTAGCAAACGTAAGCATCGTATGCGTGGCGACTTTTTCAATCCCTCGATAGTTCGTCCAACGCATCCCATGCTTCTCTTTTGCATCTGCAAATATTCGTTCAATGGTTTGTTTTCTCTTTTTGTAGATTTCTTTATTCAACGCTGTATGGCGCTGGTGCTCAAGTTCGTCCATCAGATCAGCCCAAATATGTCGAGTCACAACTTTTTGATGTGTTGCGCTCAATGTACAAGTTTTAAGTAACGGGCAGCTCATACAGAATTTTGGATTTGATTTATATGTCCTATAGCCCTCACGAGTAATTGTTGAAAATAGCAACGGTTGATTATTAGGGCATAAATAACAATCAAAATAGTCATCATAGACAAAGTCATTTTTACGAAACATCCCTTTCACACCATGAGGTGCAGTATAGGGAAGAACTGGATAAAGGTTCAAGTGTGTCAGAAAATGAACAAATTTCGGATTTTTATATCCCGCATCAGCGACAACACGTTTTATATTTGGAAAAGCTCTTTTTGACTGTTTAACCAGAGTAATTGCGACTTGACTATCATGTACATTTCCTGGTGTGACTAGCGTAGATAAGACAAATCCATTGTCATCGCAAGAAGTGTGTGCAGAATAAGCAAATTGTTTTTCTCGTTCGCTTTTAACATAGTAACCACTTTCTGGGTCTGAATAACTTATTTTTCGAAGACTCAACTCACTTTCTGTGTCCCATGTAAAAGGGCGTTTTCCCGTCGCAATACGTTCTTTATTTATTTCATCTTCTAATTCATCTTGATAGGCTTTTGCTTGACTGTAGGTCATTTCTTTCGTGAATTTATGTTTATTGGCATTTGCTTTGATATGAGTAGAATCAATATAAAGGTTGTCTTCCGTAACAAAACCAGCTTTTACAGCTTGTTCTAGAATATGAGAGAAAATGTCTTCAAACAAAGTGGTTTCTCTGAATCTTCGGACATAATTTTTACCGAATGTGGAGAAATGAGGGACTTTTTCGTTAAAAGAAAAGCCTAAAAACCAACGATAAGCAACATTTGTTTCGACTTCTTTAATTGTCTGTCTCATCGAACGAATACCAAATAAATATTGGATAAAAACTAATTTAATTAAGATCACCGGGTCAATACTAGGGCGACCTAAGGTCGAATAGGTAGATTCTACAATGGGATAAATAAAATCAAATTGAATCGCGGCATCAATTTTTCGAACTAGGTGATCTTTCGGTACAAGATCATCAAGCGTTAACATAGCAAATTGATTTCTACCTTCAACAGATTGTTTTTTCATCATTAGAATCACTCCCAAAATAGTTTATACAATTAGTATAAAACAAAAAAACTGTAAACAACACTCCAAATTTAGGCGTTTGTCTACAGTCTGGTTGTATTATTTAATACAATTTTTCTATTTAATTACAACCCAATTAAGCACCTAGCTAAAAAAGACCTACTTGTTAAAGATATCGAAGTCAGCAATGTGGAGATAGGTGAAACAATGTTTTTATTAATAGCATTACAAAAATCATTTACTTCCGATACGCAGAACCGTATCATAAATAGGGGTATTAAAAGACAGGATTATAATATACTAATATAAAGTCAAAATAGTCCAACTCTATGCAGATAGAGTTGGACTATTTTTTTACTACTTATTTTGTACGGAAGAAAATAGGGATAAAAAAAGAATAATTTTAGTTAAATGATGCATAGGTCATTTTATACTCATTCAAAAAATTACTAAATAGTCCTCATTTTTTTTAAAAATAAATGGAAACAATAGTAAAAAATTCTATTTTTAAGTGAGTCAGCTCGAGTGCCAATCGCTTTCAGAATACCTAAAAAGCCGTCAGATATAACTTTATTCTTGGCTAGCTAAAAAAGAATCAATGTGGACTGGAAAACCTTTTGTACTGTCTTTTCCATAATATGGCAAGGATATTAGTAGGAAAAAAAAGAGACCTGTAGGTTATTAGACTAAAAAAATTTCTTAGAAGTGCTCCTTCTAAGAAATGAATAATTTATAGTTTTCGAGATAAATAACTAATTTAATAGCTTACTTTTTTTATTTTAGTATAAAAAACAACAAAAGTCTATAGGTTAAATTATATTTTTTTCAAAAAATAGAAATTAATCATTGTTTTATGATAAAAAACGGTTGAAATAAACGGGATAATTTCTTTTAGCCGTCAAACCTACCGTCAAAAAAATAGAAAGAAGGGGACCCTCATTACTAAAAAAGGTGAAAATATCTATAAACGCAAAGATGGCCGCTGGGAAGGCCGGTACAAAAAAGCCCGAAATGAACAAGGAAAAATCATTTACGGCTATATATATGATAGTAAATACAGTGAAGTAAAAAAACGATTGGAACGACTCAAAGGCAAATACAGTTATGTTACCTCTGATCGTTTACTTTTTCAAGGAACGGTTGAAGAGTGGTTAAACTATTGGGTGAATACATTGATTTGCGATCAAATAAAGGTATCCACTCAGGCCACTTATCTTGCAAAAATGAAGCAACATATTTTTCCCTTAATAGGAAAGAAGAAATTAATGGAACTCACCGATGGAGAGATCGAATTATTTTTAAAAACATTATCGAATAGAGGGCTCAGTACGACAAGTATTCACACGATTTATATTATTTTAAAAAGTGCATTGTCTAAAGCCTGTTTAGAAAAAGTCCTTATGGAGAACCCCTGTGATACAGTGACCGCTCCAAAAATAAAAAAGAAAGAAATCACGGTATTAACACGAACACAACAACAACGATTAGAAGAGCTTGCGATGAAAGAAACCACTTGTTCTGCGATCATTCTCTCTTTATACACGGGCCTTCGAATTGGTGAAATTAGTGGATTGACTTGGGCTGATATTGATTTAGAAAATCGGACGATTAGTATTAAACGAACGCTTCAGCGTGTTCCCATTCCAAATTCACAAACAAAAACCCAAATAATCTTCGGGACACCGAAGTCAGAAAGCTCGATTAGAACCCTGCCGATTGCCTCAAATTTGGGCACCTATTTAAAGAGGATGAAAGAACAGAGCACAAGCCAATTTGTTATTAGTAACAAAGATAAATTTGTAGAACCAAGGTTGATCAATCATCATTTCAAAAAAATCGCCAAACAAGCGAATCTAGAAATGATTCACTTTCATGCGTTGAGGCATACCTTTGCGACGCGCTGTATTGAACAAGGCATCGACAGTGCGACATTAAGTAAATTATTGGGGCATAAATCCACAAAAATGACATTAGATACCTATGCAGGTTCATTGTGGGAAACGAGAGAACAAGCCATTTCATTACTCGATACACGTCTACGTATTCTAAGCTAATAAGCGAAGAATAGTCGTCAAAAAATGGTCAAGGATAGAGCGGGAAACGGTCTATATCAATGAAATTGCGCTATTTTTCTTAGAAGGAGCACTTCTAAGAAATATTGATGAAGAGTTGTGGAACTAATTTATTCGGAAGAGTTTGTGGTCAAAAGCTATTATACATGAATATAAACTAAATTCATAAAGATAACAATTGTGAGAGTAACAGGGTGAAAGCGTCCTTAAATAGTCGGAAAATATAAATCGTACATACATCATGTTTAGTAGCTATTGAATACGTAAGCAAAGCTATAAATTGTTATTAGTGTGAAAATAAATAAAAAATTTTTCAAAAGTTAAGACGGGAAATACAGGCGTCGGACAACTTTTACGTAGAGAGGGAACCAAATGAACCAAATTGAGGAAGCTGAAGTAATTGATCGTGTGACACCAGGGCATTCAGTTCGTCCGCAACCAAAAAAGAAAAAGAGACCCCCATCACCTCCTGGTAAGGGAAAAAAGAAAAAGAAGCGCCGCCCCCCGCCAACGCCGCCAAAGTGGAAAACAGGTCTTCAAAAATTCTTTGACCTACTCTTTTACCTGGTGATGTTACTGATTATTGGAGGGGCATTGTTATTTGCGGCTAATAGAGATAGCAACAAGTCGTTCTTTGGGTATCGTTTTTATACTGTTAAAACGAATTCAATGGCACCGCAAAAAGAGTCACCACCTGGTGGGTTTTATGCGGGGGATGTCATCTTTGTCAAAATGACTTCTTATAAGCAAGTAAACGAAGGGGATATTGTCACGTTTCTTGTGGGGGATGATGCGTATTTGACCCATAGATTGAAAGAGAAGTTGCCTGAACTGAATGGAAAAACAGGGGACTATATGATCACGCAAGGGGATGCCAATGGTTCACCAGATCCACCAGTAGATGGGGAACGATTAATTGGGAAAGTTGACTTTGTATTACCCTATGCGGGAACGGTCTTTCAGTTTGTCCGTACGCATACAGTGGTTTGTATTGTCTTTGTTTGTTCTTTGTTCGGCTTTATCTGGCTCACACGTTATTCTTTAGCACAGCCAGTCTGGTTAACCAAAAAGAAGAAAACAGGTGCCGGCCGAAAGAAAAAGAGCGGACCGCCTAAAAAAATATAAGCTTACAGAACGACTGACTTACGTTATGAGGTTCCATTATAGGAATTTTATATAAATAAAACAATTTTAATAGGAGGAACACAAAATGAAAGCTAGTACAAAGAAAAAGGGATTAGTGGCGGGTGCTGCTGGTTTAGCAATGGTTACATTATTTTCAGGAACATTTGCATGGATTAACTTAACAGAATCCCGTGTGAACCACATGAAAGGGGAAGCATTTGATAAAGATAGTGTCAAAATCAATGAAGTTTGGGAAAATCCGGACATTTTTGAACCTGGAAAGGAATATGAAAAGAAAGTTTCTGTTAGTAACACAGGGTCAATGCCAGTGTACTTACGTGTATCTTATGAAGAGGCGTTTGACTATTATGAGAATTTGGCCAATCAAGTGACCAAAGCAACAGGATATGATGGGACAGAGGGTGTTTATCCAGTCAATGCCAAAGAAGGGGCATTTGCCGAGTGGACTGAGGTCAATAAAGCCAATATTACAGGAAATATCCCAGCGAACCTAAAAGTATTTGTAGACGGAAGCGTATCAAATGGGAAAGCGACCTATGAAATTGCCGGAATTTATAACTACGGTACAGCAGAAGCACCTAAATATCAAAAAGCGAAAATAACAAAATCCGCTTTAACAGCACAACCAGGAGCAGAAACAGCGGTTTCAGAGTGGAAATTTACGATTGATCCAGCCAACGTAGATTATTACTACTATGAAGGATTAGCGCAAACAGGGGTGGACTGGGCAGGAAGCAACATGGTTCTAGGGCAAAGTTCAGTGACTGTATTGAATGAAGGGGACCATGACTTCAGTATGTATAAAGATACGCCAATTACGCCAATGAGTGCAGAAGGCGGACCACGCTTAGTAGGTGAACGTTGGGAAAGCTCAATGTTAGCGGATGCGGCATTAGGCTCAAACTTTAAAACATTCTATAATTCTGGCGCAATGATTACACCAGCGTCTCTTGGTGAAGTGACAGGAACCGGCGCTAAAAAATGGCTTTACAACACAGAGGATGGCTACTTCTACTACTTAGATGTGTTAAAAGGTGGGGAAACAGCACCAGATTTCTTAGAGGGTGTGAAGTTAGACGATAGTGCGGGTGCCTCAGCAATGGCTGCGTATGCCGATCTTCACTATGACTTGATTGTCAACATGGAAGTGATTCAAGCGACTGCCCCAGCGTTGTCAGATGCGGTTACCTCTGATGAACAAGGCAACAACAATGGTGGTTGGGGAATGGACCTAACAAAAACAGGAACCAAAGCGATTTATGACCATTTAGCAAAATTAGCACCAAACAGAGGATAAGGTAGTGTGAGGAAAGAAACGATGAGGAGTATAGACGATGAAACAGAATAATGTAAGACCGTATCTTGCTCGCGTCCTGTTCAGTCTGATTTTTCTATTCTTCTTCTTTAGTGGTCTCTCTGCGTATGGAGAGACCCTTCCTCCTGGGTTATTGATCGGGGATTTAAAAGGGATTAAGATCGATAGTGAAGGTGAGTATTTTATTGATCTGCCCAATATCAAACCAGGTGAGGTGTATACTAAAGAATTGGCAATACGAAATGTTGATAAAAAAGAAGGCTTTGATGTCCGAATTCTGGTAGAACCAGGAAAAGGAACGGGCCCAATTGATTTCACAAAGACCGTGACCGTCAGGTTAGAACATAAAGGGGGAGAAGTCCTCTATGAAGGTGGCCTATTGGGGACCTCGTCTTTTGATTGGACAAAAGACCAAGTCATGTTGGGTCATTTTTTACCTGGATCAGAAAGTACGATAAAAGCAACCTTTACACTATCAAAAGAGTTAGGGTTAGCCGATTATGCGGAAGCAAGTGAGTATCACTTTAAGTGGTCTTTTATAACCAATTCGAAAGAGACTACCACGTCAAGTACAACAGGCACAACGACGAGCAGTCGTACACCAACCGTTATTCGACCGGCAACTGAGAACCAAAAACCAACTGGCTTTTTACCGAAAACAGGAGAAGAATGGGAATCGCTACTCTATAAACTATGTGCAGGGTTGTTTCTGATCATTATTGTGTTATTAGTTTATAAGAAACGTCGAATCGATGACCAAAACGGAAGCCGCAACTAAAGTAGTTGTGAAGGAGAGAGGATCGATGAGTAAACGAAAAAAACAAAAAAGAAGGTATTGGCAATCGAAGGTTCTGACTCTGTGTGTTTCTTTATTATTGGCAGGCGTAATTGTCATAGGCAGTACGTATGCCTGGGTAACTTTTGCGGATAATAGAGTCAATCATATGACAAGTGGTCGAGTTGAGATTGCATTGGAAGGGGATCATAGTCCAGTCCAATTAACCCCATCGAAGAAAGTAAGTTTGAAAAATTTGCAGGTTCGTAACGAATCCAGTATGCCAGCAATTGTTCGGGTCTCGTTAAAAGAAGTCTTATTAACGTTTGAGTTAGATACGACAGATCAAACAGGAAACGGCCATTTAAAAGAACGAGCAACAGCTTCGGATCAACTTATTACACTAGAAAATTCAGCGACATGGCAAACAGGCGCAACATTAGAGAAAAGTGAAGAAGAACAAGTTACGTATCTCATTGGGCAATTACGAACAGACTATGATTGGACATTGGAAGCTGAACGAGCTGAACGATTGAAACAAAGTATAAGTGTTAAGATGCCACACGTTGTCATGCCAACTGACCCAATTCCAACAGGAAGTTATTGGTTGTACTACGAGGGGTATTTTTATTATTCTGAAATGATTGAGCCTGGGGAAAGAAGTGAGTTGTTAGTTTCTTCTGTCCAACTCGCTCCCCATGCCCAAAACACGATTAAAGGGAGCTTGTATGAACTAAGTGGTGTGGCAGAAGGTTACAGTGCGACCTTATCAAGTGTAGTAAATGGGTTTGGGTTATCCCAAAGTAGTCCAGTGTATCAACGATTCCAAGGAAAACTCTATTAGAAAGGGATAAGACTATGAGAAAAAGAAACAAGTACCTCTCTTTATTTCTATTAACGTCCACGACCCTAATTCTAGTAGGGAGTTGGTTGACGACTGACGAGACAGGGGCGCACTTTTATTCTACTGATGAGAAGTCCTACCAAACGGGACGAGGAGATTTAAAGGTCATGTTGGTGGATCAAGAAGAAATACCTGTAACATTGGGCGTGGATCTAGTGTCTGAACGAGAAGTTCGGATTCAAAATAAAGGAGAAGTTAGCCAGTTTATTCGTGTGTTGGCATTACCAATTGTCAAAGATAGTCAGAATTTATCTGTAGACTCCGCCCCAGAAAAATTTTTAGACACGCTGAATACAAGTGAGTGGCAGAGTGGGAAAGATGGCTACTTTTATTATTTAAAAAAGTTAGAAGAAGGCCAAGAAACCCCGCCACTATTCAAAGGAGTTAAGAGTTCTGTGAAAGGAACGATAACGGTTGCGTTGAAAGTAGAAGCGGTTACAGCTGAAAATACGGATTATATAAAAGCTTGGTGGAATGGGACCGTTCCGAATGAACCACCAGAACTAGGTCAAATTAACCAAGTATTAAGTCAACAAAAAGAGGAGGTAGAGCCTTAGATGTTATTCACGAAAGAAAAGAATAGTCAGAGGACTACACCACAAAAGGGAACAAAACAACAGAAGGTTAAACGAGGTATAGTCGGAGGTGGTCTTCTAGCGGTAGCGTTTCTAAGCATAGGAATTGGTTGGTTGACTACGAGTGATAAAATTCAAGGCAAACCCAATGATGGCAACCCTATCGTGATTGATAAAGAGGATCCAGAGTTAAAGTACCCACTTCCTTATGATGGGGGAAGTATCATTGAACAAGAATTAGCAAATCAACCAAAGTTTTCAGAGTATGTACAAGATGATCAATTTTCACTGTCTTTAAGTAAACAAGAGATGAATGGTAAAACTATACAGACCACTGCCTTTTCGAGCGAAATAAGAAATTTATTTAAACAGGGGTTTGAAACAATACATGGTAATTATATATTTTTGCAAGAATTTACAACAAATCCTTATGGAACAGGATATCTTGCTATAAATTCTGCAAAAATAGTATTAGTATCAGGTAGTGGGGAGATATTAGATTCTATATGGGTATATAAACAGCCTGAAAGTAATACAGTAGCAACTGGACTTTCTTCCGTTACTAATACAGCTTTTTTTAAACAAGATGAGAATGAATTTCTAGTAATGTATACTATACTAGGTTCAGCTATTAATACTACAATCTTAAGGGATGAGGGAGATAAAATTGGAATCATTTCACCACATGAATCAATAAATTTATCAGGAGTTAATAGCTATGTCCAAGAACTACAGAATCATTCGGTTACTGAGGGTGATAACTCAATATATACGAGTGGTGTGATTAGAACAAGTTCTACAGATAAAGAATATTATACAGTGCTTAAACATTCTGATGGAACAATATTAGATCAATATAAGTTTGAAGCCTCACCTGGAAGTAATAATCAGAATAGCATTTACCACTATTCTTTAATTCAAAGTAACTCGTTACTCCAAAGAGGAAATACTTATTATGGTATTGAGCGGGCTTCTTTAGTAAATGGGACTCGCTATACATTTAGTAAATGGGAATTAGATTCTGAAACGAAAATAGCTAAAAATACAGTTCTCTATCAAGGAGCTTATAATGATTTCATAGGTTATCAAGATAGATTAATAGAAGAAAATAGTGTTACTCTACAGCATAGAACAACTAAGGTAGTCAATGATGGGACTTTATTCTACGACAATTTTATCCATTATAATTTGCAAACAAATGAAGAAACTAGTGTTTATACTGTAAGGGATAGTGCGGCTAATTTGAATTTTTCAAAATTAGGAGATAATTTAATTCAGTTTACTGGTACCATCTATAAATATATAGATGATTTTGAAAAATGGAAGAGAGAACCAGGTTTTGTTGTAGGTTTGATGGATAAAAACTTTAAAATTTTGAGTCTAGATACTATTGGATTGAAATTTCCGGATATTATAGGAAATATAAATCTTACCCCGATTAAGAGTAGTAAAACTAATAAAATGGTATATTTTGGTAGTATTACTGATCGTGAGATGCAATTTGTCGATAGGACTATAGGGAGGCAATTTCCAGGAGATGCTGAATTACCAGCTACTGGTTGGTTAACTCAAAGTAAATCACCAGCAAAAGGAAATGCCTTAGTATCATTTTTAGAGACTAAAGATGACTATGCACCAGTAATCAAGGCAGAAAAAGATCTAATCCTAGATCAAACAGATCCAGATTGGTTAGATAAAACTAAATTAGAAAATATGCTTTTAACAGGTAATAAAGCAGGTGATAAGACACATGCTAGTGCAGTAAAGGTTTATGATAACTTTGACTTCAATTATAGCTTAGATCCAAAAGATGAGTCTTGGTTAGATACTAGAATTAATCGTAACCCATTAAAGCTAGATCAGCCAATTGATTGGAAAGAACTAGGATTGGATTTAACAAAAACTGGTCCACAGCGCGTAACCTATTTTGTTACAGATTCACAACTCCAAACAACCTCTACTTCCAGATGGATTAATGTTTTTGGTCCAAATACGGTTAAAACAGATGATTTTGCTCTTCGCGCAGAGAACTTTGCTATCTCCGTTGACCAAGTGGCAGATATGACTGGATTAACTGCAAAGCAAAAAAGTAATTTTCAACTATGGAAACTGTTTGATGACCATGAAGTCATTGATGATGCTACAAATGAGCGTAGCCAAGTAAAAGTGGATGAAACAGAGTTGAAAGCTATTCAGAAGGTGAAGGAACGATATGAAGCAGCACGTGCAGCTTCTGCCAATCCAGATTACGAATCATATGAAGAGATTCTTAAACCCTATCCACTAACAATGAGCTATGAGTATGATAGAGGTGGGAAGAAGCAGACACTTAAACATACTGTAACGGTCTTTATCACCAATGAAACGACCCATGTGGATAAAGCAAATAAAAAAGTAATCTATGGATTTAACTTCCGTTATCCCCTAAAAAAAGCAGCGCAACTAACAGACGAACAGCTTGCTTCATTATCTCATGCAATAGTCTGGGACTATAATGCAGTCTGGGGCACAGATGGAGGACACTCTACAGTAACCAGTAACAGACAAGCTCCTTATCAATCGGGAGTAAATGAACCAAAAACTGGGGTAAACAACGCGCGAACACCACGGAAAGACTATCAGCTCCAATTAACTGATCCAAATGGAGGAAGTACGAATTCGTTAGTCAAAGTAGAGTTATATGAAGAGCCTGTCACCCTTCATGTACGACAAATCGTATTAGCACCTAACGAAGAGATGGTTATCCCAGAAACAGGGTATTACCGTTGGAATAACACGACAAATGCAAAAGTCGGTGTGAATTTTACCGTAAATGCGATAAGTTCATCGGGAACGAAAGAAACAGAAGTCCCTTATGAGACCTATACACTCCCTGTATCGTTTGACAACTACTTTTACCACACTGAAGCAGTTATACCAGAGTATTATAAGGATGCGGGGTATAAATTAAGCAAAACAAAAGACGCACAAGGGGCCTTAACACAAGGCGCTGTTTATGTCGATTATACAGGAGATAATAATGAATATTGGCTCACCTTTTATATCCAGCCAGATTTTGTTAATCAGGCAGCACCAGGCTTTTATGGCTGGAACTATGGACAGACAGGAACCTATCACGTTAAGTAACCGATAGATTGGACTAAAAGAATAGAGAAAATAGATCTAGAAGAAGCAGGTTTAACAAAAGAAGAAGTAGAAGAAAAAAGTCGTCCAACACAGGTACAATACCAAGGAATTAGCGGTATAAACGTAATATCTGCGCTGCCTAAAAGGAAATAAAGGAAGTCAAGAAGAATAAAGGATGTTAAAAAGGGAGTCGATAGAAAGTATCAAAAAGAGAATAAACAAACGATAAAGGACTGGTTCACGATTATTTAATAGTAAGCAATGAACGATAACAGGGGAGTAAATGAAACAAAGTGACCTACAATGAAAGAGAAGGGTACGTCACTTTGTTTATTTAAAACAGACGATCTACTTAAACAAGTTAAAAAGAGCTAAACATATTAAGAAAAAGAGTATACATAGGAATGAATAGAGAGGGAGAGAAGATGATGTATCATGTGGGAATTGCGAGTAGTATAAGTGAAGAAGAGAACGTCAATTATTGGGGAAAATACAGTCCAAAAGAATGGCATATAGAGACGCTTCAATTAAATGAAGAAATGGACGAGGAAAAAAATTTTGATTTATTTATTATTTTAGATGAAGGAAAAGAAGAAGTGGGGGAAATTTGTGAAAAAATCATTCAAATAAAAGAACAAAATGAACCCTTGATTTGGGTCAGGACAACGGAGCAAAATAGTAGGAATCGTCTAGTGTATCTAAGGCTTGGGGCAGATGGTGTGACGAATAAAGAACAAAGACCAGAAGAATGGTTTCTAATGATGAATAATGCATTAAATCGACACAAAAAAGAAAAGAATACAAAGCATCCATTGTTAGACCACTCCTCTATCAGAGAAGAACCAGAATTAATTCTGGCACTCAATCCAACCAATAGCAGTGTACTAGTTGAAGGGAAAACAGAAGTCGATTTAACAAGGCTAGAGTATAAAGCCTTATCGTTATTACTTGAACAGCCAAATGAAACGGTCACGTATGAAGAAATAAATAGGGGCTTATGGGATGGAAAATACAAGGAGATTAACTATCGAGTAAGTAATATCATCTTCCATCTTCGTCAAAAACTGGATCCTGTTTGTAAGGCACCAAGTTATATTAAAACGGTACGAGGAATAGGGTATCTATTCTACTGTAAGAGAAGTGGCTAAGGGGTAGAGTTGCTTGATGTAGGGTTCTGAGAAATATAGTCAATCTAAAATAGCGATATATTATATCTACGAAGATTGATTATCTTGGTGGGAGATTGACCTATTTTTGTGTCTTGAAGAGGAAATGAATGATTGGTAAGAAAGTTTAATGAAAAGATAGGTGGAGGATAGAACAAGCTAGGTAGACTTAAACAATAGAAAGTAGTGTATCTAAAAAATATACCACTAGAGTTTCACTTGAAGTAGTAGATTAGTTTTGAATAATAAAAGTAGGTTTCTCTTTCAGATAATCATTCTCTGTAAAATTTTTGTTCTAAAAGGATATCTATTTAATTTGGAGTAGCATTATTCAACATATATTGACGAAATATAGATTCTTTTACGAACTAGATTTTTTAAAGAAACAATCTGGCGATTGTTATCTATGCTTGAATTGATTAGGAATATAAATATCAACTATGTGTCGAGTTATATTGCAGAAAAGAACATGACTAGATTTGAACACATATCATGTTTTATTGAGAGGGAGAAAAAATATAAATACAATAATTTTTTGATGAAAACTAGTTTAAATAAGGAGGCGAAGATGAGTAAATCAAGATAAAAAATCCTAGTAAATTTTATATTTACTTTAGTATTCAGAATAAAACAGAAATAAAATCAAATTTTTGTGAACTTTGATTTTATTTCTGAAGAGTCTCTAGCAGGTATTTTGAAATATTGTTCACTTTAAAAAAGTAAATAAAGAATTAATGATTTTTTTGTAGTTTAAGATAGGAATAGTTTAAAGTTATGTATAAAAAAATATTAGACTATCAAGTTGTAACAAAAGTACTTCACTCACAGAAACAAGTGTTTAAATGTTTATAAATTTCAACTTACTACCAAATGAGAATGTTGGCTCAAAATAGATTAGTGGTAATTTTTACAAGGACACTAAATTTTCCTATTTCTTTATTAATTGTATAATGAACATTATTATATTGATTGAGAATTTTTGAAAGAATATAGAGCCCCATTCCTTTATGATTTTTCTTAGTAGAGAATTTTTTTTTGAAAATGGATTGATAGGTTTTATCTTCTATAGGTAAAGAAGAATTTGTTACAGTAATTATTGTATTTTCCTTACTTTTTGAAAAATTAATAGAGATAAATGGTGAATCAGTTTGTTCTGCTGCTTCAAGTGCATTGTCAAACAAAATAGATAGGATGCGAATTAAATCGACGGTACCAATGTTTATATCAGTAATAGGATTTAAAATAGTAAGATCAACTAAAATATTTTTTTCAAGGCAAGTGTTGATAAAATTATTTAATAAGCCTTGAATAGGTGGTATCTCAATAAGAAGAATAGAGTGAAACAAGTTTGGACTAAGGACATCAGTAGAATAGCTTGTTATATCTTTCAATAAATGAATGGCCTTCTCATTTTGGCCAGTTTCTAAATAGTTTGTTAGACTTATCAAAATATTTTTATAATCATGTCGAAATTCTTCTGATAATAATATGCGTGTTTCTTCTTGTTTAAATGCATTAGAGAGAGCCATTGTATGTTCTTTTTCTCTATGATATTTACTGATAAAGTAATAGCCAATAATCAGAGAGAAGGTGAAAAAAGAGAGTATGGCACAAATTATGTAGTACAAAATAGGATAATGTTCTGTAATAAAAAATTGTTCAATAGTTATAAAAAAAGCAATCAATACAAAAACACTTAAGGATGTTAGTTTATATGGCTTTTTTATAAGATAAATAGTGTGGAAAAAATTACATTTACTATCGAAATAGTCTGTTAATTTAATAAGAATGAATAAGAGAATCTGTTGTAAAAAAACAAAATATATTAAAAAGTTTAAATATACTTCCTTAGATATTATGTTTTGTATGAATAACATACTCCATAGGTCACAAGTAAACATCCATGAAAACATCATTAAAGTTATTTCTATCGCACTAAAAATTGCTGAGAGTATCCAAGTATGGTCTCGACGGATTAATAATAAAACTTGTAATAAAAAAAAAAGTGAGAAATTTGGAGTATAAGGGAGAATTGAGTACCCTGCACCACTAAGAAACTGTACAAATAGAACACTTGATAAGAGAACCTTCCTTTTAAAAGACAGTGCTCTTTTGTAGAATGTTAGATTCCAAAATAAAAAATAATTAACAGAAATTAATGAAGTAAATATATTAAATGGAATCATCTCGATACTCCTTTGTTGCTTGAAAAATTTTATTAAAGACTTTTAATCCAACAAGCAATTGTTCAGAATTCTTAAAAATAATTGCATTTACACTTCGATTGAACCCCTGTATATTTTCAAGATTTATTACAAAAGACTGCAAACTTGTAAGCATGTATTTTTTATCAATATGTTTTTTTATATTTCCGATTCTCCAATTGATTAATTGATTCTGGTTTAATGTTTTGACCATGATCTTACCTCTACTTCCTTTAACTGATTCAATATATAGAATATCTGAATAGTTATAAAACATCGTTTCATTACGAGTGGCTAGGGTTAAAACATCTGTGTCATCTTGCCTTGGAAGCAGTGTTTGTTCTAATTCTAACAACAAATCAAATATATGTTCTTTTAAAAGTTTACTATCAATCTCCTTTACAAGATATCTTTTTGCATGAATGGATTCGTTAATAATTGTAATAGCTTGATTTGTTAAGCGAGTTAAAAATATGATTGGACAATGACTATTTTTTTCGCGGATAATTTTAGCAATATCGATCCCAGTGAAATTTGTTTGTAAATCAATATCCAAGAAAAAAATATCAGTATCAGCGATATCTTTTGTTGGTATTTGCTGTATAAAATCTAAATAATTATGTGGTAGTGGAAATGTGAAAGATATCCTATCAGAAGGATATCTTTTTATTATGTTTTTGATTTTATTTCTGTAGTCGTTATCATTTTCTAATATATATATATTTGTTTTGAACATTATACCACCTCTTTCTTCATAGTATTATATAAAAATAAAACACATTATTTCAATATTTTTTGGAAGAAAAAATAAAAAACGTATCTTTTTGATCCGAAAGCATATCGTTAAGCGCTTACAAGTGTGTTTTGAGTAGTCTAAATAAGTGTTAAGATAAACGTGTTAGAAATTGTTCAGTTTATAAAAATAGAAATGAATTAGAGAAAATAAACATAAATTGGTATGGAAATGAAACATAAAATATATAATGATTTAGGTCACATAGAAAGGTAGTTGAAACGGTTTTGAAGTTCAAGAAAATCACTACATATTATAAGTACGTTCTATTATTTTTTATATTGGCATTTGGGTCACCGATGCATTCATTGGCAGTAGATCAAAAAGTAGATCCGCTAGGTTTTACTGTTCAAGCAATTAGACCAGATACACAAATTGCAACGAATAAAACATATTTTTACATTGAAACAAAGCCAGGTGAAGCACAAACATTACGTGTAAAAGTGAAATCGACTCAACAAGATCCAATTACGATACTAGGTCGTGTAGTAAATGGAACGACTGGTAAGGGAGGCAGTATTGAATATGATACGTCAGTAACAACAATAGATGAAACGTTAAAACAGCCCCTGACAGAAATCGTTGAAGCGAGAGAACCAGAGTTTACATTAGGAGGCTTTGAAGAAAAAACTGTTGAATTTGTTGTCACACCTCCAAGTGAAAGCTACGAGGGAGTAAAATTAGGCGCTATTGTTTTTGAATCAACTGAACAAGAAAAAGCTAAAAAACAAGTAGTGAATAATAAGTTTGAATATAAGATCGGGTTAATCACCAGTGAGACTGAAGAAGATTACAAAAATGCGACAAATTTAGATTTAACATCAGCTAAGTTTGCTTTAAATTCAGGAAACAAACAAGTTTCTGTCAGTATACATAATTCAGATCCTCAAATAGCTGATGAATTAAAAATTGAAGCAGTAATAACTAAAAAAGGTTCTGAAAATGTTTTAAAAAAATATACATTAAACGATGGGAAATTTGCGCCAAATAGTACTTTTGAATTTGCTATAGATTGGGGAGTTGAAGCGATAAAAGCTGGAGACTATGTTGTCAAAGTGCATGCTCAAAATAGTGAACAAGATTGGAATTGGAAAAAAGATATTAATATCACCGCTGATAAAGCTAAAAAAATGAATAAAGAAACAACATTCGTATTAACTCCACCTAAGTGGTTGCCATATATTGTTGTACTTGTTGTTGTACTGATTGTTCTAGTTGTTGTGCTTTTAACAATTAGAAATAAGCGCTGGAAAAAAATTGTTCGTACACGTGCTAGAAAAAGAAAGGCCAAACAGACAACAACTAAAAGGAAAGCTAACAAATGAAGGAGTGAAGGAAATGAAACAAAATGTTAGTAGGATATGGAAGCCTTTATTTATAAGTCTATTCATAGTGGGAATAATTATTTTCTCTACACCAATTGCATATGCAGATTCTTCAGAAATTAATGGAGAGAATGTTGATGTTGGGATTGGTTTTGAAAATACACAAGGGGAGCTTCCAAAACCCTCTGAACCTCATAATAATACACCTACTGCTGGAACACCAAAACCGACAGGTAAAGAATTTAGCTTGCCAAATACTGGTGAAATAGTAACACGGTTAGCAATATTAGCTGGAGGGATGATATTAATTGTTGTTGCTTTCGTAATGATATTAGATAAACAAATTAGAGTGAATACAGACTAATGCTCACAGGCAGAATAAGCTTAAACTGGCTAAAGGAGATTATTTTTTATGAATGTTTATATCTGGCTATATATATTAGGAGCATGTAGTGCAATTTCGTTAGGAATGTTTCTCTTCTCCTTAAATCAAGATAATATTTTATTAAAAAAATTGAAATTAAAAAAAAGAAAAATATTAGTGAATTGGATACTTCTTGCTATATCTATCATATGCATTGCTTTACTGATTTATGTATTTATGTATATTCAAAAACAAGTCAACTTCTTCAATACATTTTAGAAGAGTAACTATAGTTATATTTCAACAGTTTACTACGGTAACTTCCTTAAGAATAAATTATGATAGGAGAAAAAAGAATGAACAAAAAAGTTTTAGGGTTATTAGTTTTAGGATTATCAATTAGTGCGGTATTATTACCACAAGCAGCTCAAGCTTCAGAAAGAGAAGCTGATACAGGAGTAGGTATTGGATTTGCTACTGATGATGACAATACTATTATTGAAGGACCTTATGATAAAGCATTAAGCTTAATCAATAAACCTACCGCATTCAAATTTGGTAAAGAAAATGAATTAAGCGATAACGGTGGCATGTTCTACAACCAAAACACGGATAAACAATATATTGCAGTATATGAAGATCGTGATGCAGACAAACAAACTGGTTGGGAACTAAAAGCAAAAATGTCTGAATTAACTAATCCAAAAGATTCAACACAAAAATTAAGTACAACATTAAGCTTTAATGCAAAATCATTGTCTACTTTTACAATTGATAAAGTAGATGGTAAAATCCCAACACCAGAAAAATTACCTGATGTGTTGGCTGCATACACTGGTGTTAATATTACTGGTTCAGATTTAGTAGAACTTAAAGCAAATGAAGAGAAAGCAGTTATGACTGCTACAAAAGCTGAAGTTGGCGGTATTGCTGCTGAAATTAAAGATGTACAGTTAGCTGTAGCGAAAGCTCAAAAAGATTTGGCAAGTGGAAATGAATTCACTGGTACTCTTCACTGGTCTTTAGTTGATGCTGAATAGTAAACATATAAGTAGTTAAAAGTATTATAACATAAAAAAAACACAATAAATAATATTTTATTCTTAAGGGAAGTTGTCGTAGTAAGCTGTTGAAGAAATAATAGTAAAAGATCAAAGGATTATCGGGGGAATTTAATATGAAAAGAAAAGTACTAGCAAGTTTAATAGTCGCTATGACGTTTGGAGCAACATTATTACCAGTTAGAGCACAAGCAAAAACAGATGGAAACAGTGCACTAGAATCAGATGTTGAGGCAACTGTTACAGCAGGTGATGGGACGGGAGAGCCGGAAGAACCTATAACGGATAAACCAGGTCGTAATGGTACGTTTACTATTAAGGCTGCTTCTGATTTTAAATATGCAGCGATTCCACTTGGACAGTCAGCACCAGCTGATATCGCCGATGGTAGAAAGTTAGGTGTTGAGGTAGTGGACGAGTCTGGGGACGGTAATGGTTGGAATGTCAAAGTATCAATGAAGTCTCTAGCAGTAAAATCTGGCGAACATGCTGGTGAAGAGTTAAAAGGTTGGACACTAACATTTCCAAAAGGCACAGTTACTTCAAAGGAAGCATCAACAGAAGCAATAGCTGCACCTACTACTAAAGGACTAGTCATAACTGCAAATACTAGTGGGTCAATTTTTGGTGCTGAAAAAAATAAAGGGATGGGGCGTTATACAAATATTTTCGAAACATCTGAAGATGCGAAAAAACCAACAAGAAAAGGAGTAGAATTGTCTGTACCGAATACAGCACGTAAAGAAAGCTACTCTGGAAAATTAAAATGGGAATTGTCTGACACTCCTGGACCAGTAGATGTTGATCCACAACTTCCGTAAACCAATTAAAATTTAGACAGTCGTTAAAGAGACCAAGGGGAGGATAGATAATATGATACAATCAAAAAAATATAGAGTGGTTTTATTTAGTACTGTCTTATTTTCCATCTTTTTTGGAGTTGAAACAAGTTCAGCAGGAGGATTAAACCCAGATTCTTTAGAATCTGATATTGATGTGACAGTTATCGAAGGGAGTGAAGCTCCCGTCCCACCAGCTTTTGGAGATGATCCAGAAGATCCAGCAAATAATGGAACAAATAATTCAGGGTTGTTAAAAATTGATAGAGTACCTAATTTTACTTTTGGTAAAGTAGTCAGAAGTGGGTTGTATCAACAGGAGTATGCAAAGAATTCAAATCCGTATATCCAAGTATCTGATTTAAGAGGAAGCTATAGTGGTTGGACATTATATGCCCAAGTTTCCAATTTTGTTTCTGAACCAACTGCGGATGATAAAAGGAGATTTGTATTATCTGGTGCAACATTATCAATAGTACAAGGTGATATTCAGGAGTATCAATCAGAATATGCAGCACCTCCCAAAAGTTATTCAGTTTCATTAAATGAAGAGAATCAAAAAATAATGACCGCTGATAAAAATGCAGGACAAGGAGTTTGGGCTGCAAAATGGGAAAGTAGAAAAGAGTTGAATAAAAAGGTGAAGCTAGATATTTTGCCTAATACTGCCAAGTCTGGAAGAGATTACACTGCAACCATTACTTGGAGATTAGCAGATATTCCAAGTATAGAAGGGTAGATGGAGCGTAGTTAATGACATTTTTTAAAACAACAAAATATTTTTTTGCAACCTTGTTACTAGTTGTACTTGTCAGTATTTCTGATAATGCATACGCAGATGGAATGGGTTATTCAGTTCAGGCTATCATTCCAGAAAATCAAATAGATAAATCTAAAACCTATTTTGATTTACAAATGACTCCAGGACAAATTCAAAATATAGAACTAGAAATTAAAAGCTCTAGTAATGAAACATTAAATTTATCGGTAGTTCCTTATGTAGGCACTACTAATCAAAATGGTGAGCTAGAGTATAGTGTGGAACCCAAGAAAAATGATTCCACACTACTTTATCCTATTACGAATCTACTTTCTGGAAAACAAACAGTCACTCTAAAGCCCAAAGAGACAAAACGAGTAACTTTCCGATTGAAAATGCCTGATAAAGCATTTCACGGCAAAATTGTTGGTGGTTTTAATATCTCTGATAAAGCAGATGAAGAAGCAGCAGTAGATTCAAAAACAAAGAAGAATGATGTTCAGATCAAAAATGTTTTTTCTATTGTGCTAGGGATTCAATTACGAGAAAAAATAGAAGAAATTAAACCTGAACTTAAGTTAAATGTAGTTAAGGCCAATCTATTTAATTATAGAACAGCAATTACTGCTAATATTCAAAATACAAAACCAGAATTTATTGGTGGTCTAAGTATAACAGCGAAAATTAGAAAGAATGGCTCAAAAGAAGTACTCTATCAAACAGAAAAGTCAGATATGGCAATGGCACCAAATTCGAATTTTGATTTTCCAATTTCGTTAGAAAATCAAGAATTAGTTTCAGGGAACTATGAACTAGAATTAAACGCACATTCAAAAAAAGATGATTGGCAATTTACTAAGAAATTTAGGATAACAGAAGATGATGCGCTTGAACTAAATGAAGAAGCTGTTGAATTAGAGGAAAAATCAACTAGTAAATGGGTGATAATCATTTCCATTATTGTAGGGATGGTAATTCTTTTGTCACTTTTAGTTAATATAATATTATGGAAGAAAAGATGAGGGTGAATGGTAGCTTTATTACTAATAGCATCTACCTAAAAACTATAAATTTTGTTTTTATATCAATGGATGGTTTGATAAGAGATTATGTAAAAATGTACCAAATAATAACCATGTAGGTTAAATAATTAGAAAGGAGTAAGATAGAGGTGAATAGAAAAAAGTGTATATTAATACTAGTTATAATTGCTAGTTTTATAATGATGATACCAGATAAATCTTTTGCTCTAACTAACGAAGAATTATATTCAGAAATTGATAATTATGGTTATTATAAAGATGGAAATAGAAAGCCACCTAACTATGATAAGCTTGTAGTTAGACCAGGTTATGTTGGGAAAAATGTTTTAGAAGATGTGATCGGCCCTACAGGACTATTTGAAGATTACTATGGTAATAATGATACTAGCCATACTGCATATCAGTGGGGACAACCTGTTTATGTTGGTAAAAATACAATTTTTAGGAAACTAGGATTTGTTAATGAGAAATCAATTGCCCTTAAAATTGGCTTTTCTAATCCAAGGGGGGGAAATCAAAAGTATGCTGCAGTAACTAAAAATGGTTCACTTGCGATAGAAAATGTGGATTCTAGTATGGAGTTTCAGGTAGTTTATGATGATGGAGTATTCCAAACACCAGTTGAAAATATCTATGTAGAGTTGCCAATTGCTACTGGAGCGACTTCTCGTAATACAGCTTACAATACGTATAGTCATTATGCAGTAAAATCTGATAATTTGATTAGATTTATTCTTAATGAACCTGTACTCCCTGCTACTGCAACCAAAGTCGTGAGTAGAGAGAATTACAATGATTTTAAGTCTGTAGTTGATGGTAGTTCTTATTCATCTGATGCTTTAAAAGTCGAAACTCAGTTTGAAAGTCGAAATAATAGTACTATTAGAGATTTTAATAATATTATTATTTTTGATAATTCTACACCATTAGTTCTTAGAGAGTTTAGATCAATGGGGATGCTTCTGGATAGTTTTCTCTTTGAGAGTGATATTAAGACGCCAGGAGATATCCAATATTTGCCGCCACGCGCAAATGGAGTCAAAAATACAGATAAATTTATAGCCTATTATGATATTACTCAAGTTGTTACTGATAGTTATCAACAATATTTTCCTGATGAATTATCAATTGTAATGTTCGATGGAGAAAATGTATTTAATGCACTTGATGTGAGTGACGTCTCGATTAAAGCTACTGATAAGAATAAAAAGGATATTTCAAGTATGATTGAAATTGTTAAAATTCATGATCATAGAATAGAGTTTAGAGTTAAAAAGAACGATTTAATCAAATTAGCATCTAATCAGATTAATATCGAAATTGCAGTGGAAAATTTAAATAATCAGGCAGTACTTGACCGGTATGATAGTGCTGCAGACCACTATAAGGTTCCTATGACCTTTTTCAATTATAGTTTAGATGAGTATGCGGGACCAGAGCGTGAATCTGGCAAAATAATAGGAACAGCTACTATATCGCCAAATATATATGGTGAAGCAGCTGATGAAGTTATTGCAAGATATAATTCCTATAGTGGAGATTTAGATGTGAATAAAATGCTTAAAAATACGATATCAACAATACCTGGGGATACCTTGCAGAAGGAAATCGTTGATAAAAATATACATTTTAATCAGTTGAAAACGTATAATGTAGATGTTGAAATTTCAAGTCGAAAAACGCCAAGTAAATTTAAAACGATTACTGTGCCTGTACGAGTTATAAAGGATCCACTTACGTCTGAATATTTTGAAAATCAATCATGGCTTATTAATGAAATTAACAATCAACTTGCCCCTAAAGAAATTGATGAAGATGTCTATCCAGAGGATTTGTTGAGGATAACAACTATTTCTGATCAAGTTGTAGGAAAAACATTTGAGGGGCAACATATTCCTAAGACGATCAATTCATTAACGAACTTAGAAATACTTGATTTAAAAAATAAGAAGTTGTCAGGAAGCTTACCAAGTGAATTAGGAGATTTAAAGAAACTAACTAACTTAGCAGTGGTTGGCAATACTTTTTCAGGTGGTATTCCAGAATCACTAGTTGGGTTAGGAAACTTAAAAAGTTTAATTCTTGATCATAATAATCTTAGTGGAACTGTTCCAAATGGACTCGGTACAATGGCGAATTTAAAGCAAATTTATCTCAATAATAACCCTCTAGTAGGGGCTATGGAACCATTTATATACGGGCCATATACTTCTTTTGATATTAGTAATACGCAACTAACCTATAATTCCTCTATAGCCCCTGGGTTCTTTACTGCTATTGATAAAACCTTTGTAGCTAGTGCAAAAAATGGATTATCATTAACAGGTACAAAGAGTTTGCAGATTATTGATAATGGAACAAAAATAAAACCTTTTGATCCTACAAATATAGGTTATCTTAATTTGCGTGCCAATGAAACTATTGAACTTTTATCAGGACATACTTTTAAAATTAAAAATAAGGTAAGTGGCCAAATCTTATATGATGGATTCGCTGATATAACTAAAGAAATTGTTGTTGACAGTGGTGAGACTTATGTCGTGATAATGGATGATGCGGATAAGAATTCAAATAATCAGTTGGAATTTGAAACGGTTATAAGAGAGTTTAAATTAAAAGAAGTACCTAAGAAACTTTCGTTAAGCTTAAATGCAGGTAAATTAGATTTAACACCAGTTAAGATTTTAAGCAGTGATAATTTAATTGTGTTTGATAATCGACTAGATAGTAAATGGGAATTAAAGGTAAAACCTAGTGAACTTAAAAATGCGACACAAACGATAAAAGGAAGTTTTTATTACAAAGAAAGTGCAGCAGCTGTGCCAAAAGAATTGACTGCGAATAGTTCTGCATCAGTTACAAATGGTAATAGTTCGCCGACTTCTGGGGACTTTAATATATCTAAAAATTGGAATGATAGTGTAGGTTTATTTTATAAACAAACCATTACGGGGAACTATAAAAATGAGTATTCTGGGACACTAGGGTGGCAATTAGCTAATGTTCCGAGCTAAACATAGGGAGAAAGAATTAATAGAAAGTATTGTTGTTTAGGGTTTTTTCATTAATTATCTTAAGAAGAACACCAAATTAGATCAATACTCCTAAATTTTAAAAAGATTTAGGAGTATTGTGAAATTTAGTGTAGCAAAAATGAGGTGAAGCATACGGTTTTTATTTTGTATGTTGTTCACCCTTTTTCTATGTGAATAAATTTTTTTACATAAATTAGACAATAATCAATAATGATAGGAGGTAATTGTATGTATTATTTAGGATTTATATCAAATGATGAAATAGATCAATCTTTGATTGAGATATTTCAAAAATATGATTTTACTTTAAAACGTTTGAACGAAGCTGATCTAAATCAGAAAAGTTTCGATTTTTCAGGAATTATCATCAAAGAAGATCGACAGCAATCAGTAAATACAACTTGTGAGTGGATTATGAAAATAAAAAAAATAAGTTGTACTTTTGTATGGGTTGTTTCTGAAGTTTCCGATACTATGATAAAACAAATATACTTACAAATGGGGGCAGATGCTGTTTTTGATATGGTTAGTTTACCAGAAGAATTTATTTTGTTTATTAGAAATAGTATATATAGAGAAGAAAAAGGGAATAAAGTTAGTGAGAAGAGTACTAGTAATCGTATAGATGAAAACAAAAAAATACTGAGCATAAATCAGGTTAATCGCTCTTTGATGGGATTAGCGAACGACAATACAATAAAAGAAGTAGAGTTAACCCAAAGAGAGTATCAATTAATGAATTTACTTTGTAGTGAACCTGGGAAAGTCTTTAGTTATGAAATGATTTATAAGACTATCTGGGGAGCGACATATGATCATAGTCAAGTGTCTTTAATAGCAAATGTCGTTTTTCATATTCGAGAAAAATTTAAGCATGCGTCGATTAATGTCGACTTCTTAAAAACAGTACGTTCTAAAGGATATATGGTGCCATATAAATAAGCTATTTATTGAAATTAGTAGCAAATATAGCTAGTTTATCCCGTTAAGTAACTGACAAATATATGAAACTAAAAAGTTTATGTTTTAGTAAAGCGTAGAATCAGGAGCAGATAAAATAATTCAAAGAGTTAAAGAAACTATTAAGACCGAGGTCAGTTTCAAAGAGTTTAGCTCATTCAGCTTATTTTCGAACTCTTCAATTCTTACTACTTTAGCACTTAGAAAATAAGGGAAGTAATGTATTTTTAGATAGTTTATATTTTGCATCATCGAAGCACAGCATAATAGTTACTGGTGCTCCACTGTTTATTTGGATTTTAGAAGGGAGGAATAATCTGGAGAGTTATTATGCGAAAATGAAAACTAAAAAAACAAATTCAGATCCCCTCCTCCCTAATCGATAGTTTAATTTGGCCTAGAACACTTTAACATATATCTGTTAGAGTGTTCATTCTATTTTATCAATAACTTCTGACAAGTTTATTATATTGGTACTTATTAGAAAATATTTGATAAATACTACGTAATAATATCTGGACCAGAAGATATTTTGGAGTGCTTCTTGGTTCTACTAGAAGAATTTTTAAAAGATAGTGGGGAATAAAATAATTCATAAATTATTTAAATAATGAAGCAATAATTGAATGGATGAATTAAGTGGAAAAGAAGTTACTTATGGATTACAATCAAATAACATTTTCTAAAGTGATATGTCTTAGAGAATGGTAAATTTTATCGGTAGAATAATATTGTTCTGCAATTTTTGGAAAGATGTGTCTTCATTGAACCAAGAAGAGTTAAATCGACCCTATAAACTCCTAATGGAAAAAGGGTACGTTTTTTTATATGATTACTTTGTATTATCTAATATAATTTTTCTATTTAATTACAACCCAATTAAGCTCCTAACTAAAAAAGCCCTACCTGTTAAAGATATCGAAGTCAGCAATGTGGAGATAGGTGAAACAATGTTTATATTAATTGCATTACAAAAGTCATTTATTTCTGATATGCAAAACCATATTATAAGTAGCTGTGTCATTGAAAGAAAGGAAGATGTAGAATGTTATAAGTAAAAAAAGTTTAACCCTAGGTAGGTAGAGTGTACTAACTAGTCTGTGGTAAAGAAAAGCTTGTGGTAAACAAGCCGTTATCATATTCAAAAGAGTAATGAGCATCATGATATTGTTTCAATAGTTTACTGAATATATAAAGACCTTTACCATTATGCTTGTCTTTAGTTGTATAATTTTTTTTAAGTATATTGCTAAGAACTAATGTACCTGTAAAAGTATTTTGAATTTTAACTATAAGACGTTGGTCTTTTATCATAAAATGAACAAAGATAGTGGCTCTTTTTTCATTGATGGAAGCTTCAAATGCATTATCTAAAAGAATAGACAAGCATCTAATGAAATCAATAAGATTAATTGTAATGTCTAATTCAGAAACTTGTTGATTTGCTGAAAAGATAACAGAAATGTTTCTTTTTTTGCATTGTTCAAAAAAATTTAAAAGTAGACCTTGAATAGAAAGTACATTTACAATAGAAATTTTTTTAAAAAAAGTTTCATTAGTCACAGAACTTGAATAATTTGTAATTAAAGCAAGGTAATTACGTGCTTGCTCAATATCATTCTGGTTAAGATAAGTATTTAAGCTTAATAGGATGTTTCGATAATCATGTTGAAATTCACTTACTAAAGAGACTTTATGTGCTTCTTCTTGAGATTTTTTAGAAAGATAAATGATAGTTTGTTGTTGCTGGTAAAAGCGACCGATAAGATAAAACGTATAATAAAACACACTGGTCAATGCTAATAAAATAAAAGTAAGATAGAAGTAGACTTCGTAATTCATTTCCAAGCGACTAACCCGTTTATTAATATTAAAAAAGAAAAGTATAACGAGACAAAGTATTGATGATAGTGTATATTTTTTGTGGAGTTGAGTAATTGAGAGTAATATAGAGTATTTATTATCAACACAGCGGCCTAATAAAATCATCAGAATTAACAATAGTTGCTGAAGAATAATTATGATAGGTTTGAGTAAAGTAAATAATGGTAATCCAATATAATTATTAGTCCATGCAAAATAAAAAGTATACCAAGTAAGAAGCCAAGATAGGATCATCAAAGAGTTTTTAAAAAGATAAAATAAAGCAATTATGTGCCATCGTTTAAACTGCTGATAAATAAAGAAAAGCTCAATCAAAATAAACAAAATAAAAAAAGTAAATGAGTTAAAATTTTGAAACAGTAGACTGATAGTGATTAAAATAATAAGATAAGTAGTCAAAAAAATCGTTTTCTTTAAGAAGTAGAAATTTTTATATCCTATAAGCCAACAAATGAAAAAATAGTTAATAGCAAATAAAATGATTTGTAAGTGTAGTGTCATAAATACTCCTTCAGCAAAATATAATGTGTTTAGAGCCTCTTTTTTAATTTATATATAATTTTTTCCCCTACCTCTAACTCCGTTCCATCATCAAAAATAACGAGTCCAAGTAAATAATTTAAGGAATAAACATGAAGAAGATTAATAATGAAAGAGCGCAATTCTGTATAAAAGAAGTCTGATTGCACTTTTTTCTTCATTTTATTAATTGAACCATCCACTAAGTTTTCTGAATAGGTTGTTTTTATAATCAAGGTATTTCGCATACCTTTAACAGATTGAATGTAAAGAATATTCTTATACTTGATGTACATTGTTTCCCCAGCTTTTTTCACGGTTAGATATTCTTCATCACTAAGAATTCGGGCGCCTATTTCAGATTCAATAGAAATAAATAACTTTTTAAAATTATTTTCATCTAAAGAAGTTCCTTTTAATATGTAAGAGGCCGCATTGATTTTTTGATTGACAACCTCTATTCCCTTATCTGTTAGATTAGTTAAAAATACGATAAAACAGTGATTATTTTTTTTTCGGATTAACTTTGCAAAATCAATTCCAGAAAATGATACTTGTAAATCAATGTCAATCAAAAAGAGATCATTATCTTTTATTGTTAAATTTTCTATTTCTTTATAAAAAGTAATGAAATTTTCAATTGTAATAATTTTAAAAGATGATTTATTTTTTGAATTATTTATGGAATGGATAACTTTTTGTAATTCAGATCTATAAGCAATTTGGTCCTCAAGTATATAAACAGATGTTATGTGTGGCTTCATGATGTCCCCCTCCTTATAGTATCCTAATTATAAACTAAAAAAGCACTAAAAGCGGAATGAAAAGGCTTTAGTGCTGAGAAATTACATTTTTTTTATATTAAAATAATTTTATTGATATCAGGTAAAACCAGAAGGAAATTATTGATCAATTTATGTTGGATAAAATAAAAACTAATTTTTCTTAGAAGTATTCCTTCTAAGAAATGGATAATTTGTATTTTTTTTAAAAAACTATCAATCAAATAGCTTTATTTTTTATTTTAATATAAAAAACAACAAAAGTCTATAGGTTAAATTAAATTTTTTTGAAAAACAGGGGTTATTCATTATTTTAAGGTGAAAAAATGATTAAAACAAACCGAAATAATCTTTTTTAGCCGTCAAATTTACCGTCAAAAAAATAGAAAGAAGGGAACTCTTATTACTAAAAAAGGTGAAAATATCTATAAACGCAAAGATGGCCGTTGGGAAGGCCGGTACAAAAAAGCTCGAAATGAACAAGGAAAAATCATTTACGGCTATATATACGATAGTAAATATAGCGAAGTAAAGAAACGATTGGAACAACTCAAAGGCAAATACAGTTATGTTACCTCTGATCGCTTGCTTTTTCAAGGAACGGTTGAAGAGTGGTTAAACTATTGGGTGAATACATTGATTTGCGATCAAATAAAGGTATCCACTCAGGCCGCGTATCTTGCAAAAATGAAGCAACATATTTTCCCCTTAATAGGAAAGAAGAAATTAGTGGAACTCACCGATGGAGAGATCGAATTATTTTTAAAAACATTATCGAATAGAGGGCTCAGTACGACAAGTATTCACACGATTTATATTATTTTAAAAAGTGCATTGTCTAAAGCCTGTTTAGAAAAAGTCCTTATGGAGAACCCTTGTGATACAGTGACCGCTCCAAAAATAAAAAAGAAAGAAATCACGGTATTAACACGAACACAACAACAACGATTAGAAGAGCTTGCGATGAAAGAAACCACTTGTTCTGCGATCATTCTCTCTTTATACACGGGCCTTCGAATTGGTGAAATTAGTGGATTGACTTGGGCTGATATTGATTTAGAAAATCGGACGATTAGTATTAAACGAACGCTTCAGCGTGTTTCCATTCCAAATTCACAAACAAAAACCCAAATAATCTTCGGGACACCGAAGTCAGAAAGCTCGATTAGAACCCTGCCGATTGCCTCAAATTTGGGCACCTATTTAAAGAGGATGAAAGAACAGAGCACAAGCCAATTTGTGATTAGCAACAAAGATAAATTTGTAGAACCAAGGTTGATCAATCATCATTTCAAAAAAATCGCCAAACAAGCGAATCTGGAAATGATTCACTTTCATGCGTTGAGACATACCTTTGCGACACGCTGTATTGAACAAGGCATCGACAGTGCGACATTGAGTAAACTATTGGGGCATAAATCCACAAAAATGACATTAGATACCTATGCAGGTTCGTTATGGGAAACGAGAGAACAAGCCATCTCATTACTCGATACACGGCTACGTATTCTAAGCTAATAAGTAAATAATAGTCGTCAAAAAATGGTCACTGACAGAATAAAAGACTGTCTACATTACTGAAATAGACACTTTTTCTTAGAAGGAATACTTCTAAGAAACATTTATAGGGAAACTATAATCTGAATAACCTAAGGTCAAAAGCTATTATACATGAATAGGAACTAAATTCATAAGGATAACAATTGAGAGGGATTATGGTAAGAGCATGCTTAGTCATTCTCAGAGGTATCACTAAATTAATTATTATTGAAAATGGAAGGATTTTTTAGAATGAAGCAGCAAGTAACAAAGAGAAAAGGAGTTACTACAAAAAATACTAAGTCGCAAAAAAAGAGAAAAAAAATAAGTAGTAAAAAACAATCTAATAAAAAGCAAGCAATTTTTTCAAAGCGGACAGTCAAATTAATGAAAGCCGCTAGTAACTTTATGTACTATGTAGTTATTGTTGCTATCTTGCTATTCTCTACTATGTTTATTCTTAATAAAGATGTAAATAAGTCATATTTTGGCTATCGATTCTACAATGTTCTTACTAATTCTATGGTTCCGCAAAAAGACTCTTTACCTGGAGGCTTTTACGCAGGGGATGTAACGATTGTAAAGATGATGGATGGAAAAGATGCTCAAGTTGATGATATTGTTACATTTACAGCTGGAGAAGATGGTCAGTCATTTTTAACTCACCGTTTACGTGAAAAATTGACAGAGTTGAATGGTCAAGAGGGAGATTATATTGTAACAAAAGGTGATGCAAACAATACCGATGATCCACCAATACCTGCGGATAGAATAGTAGGGAAAGTAGTAATGGTTATACCTAAAGTTGGTATTATTTTAGAGTTTTTCCGAAATAATTTTATTGTTTGTCTTGTTTTCCTGTTTTGTGTGTTTGGTTTTTTCTTTTTTATCAGATTTTACTTTAATAGTCCACCAAAGAAAGTTGGATCTAAATCATCTAATAAAAAGAAAAGACAACGAAATTAAAAGTTATCAACTTCTTCTTACTAAGAAGTTTATATAAATATAATAAGGAGGTTTTCATTAAAATGAAAAAGATGAAAACAAATAGTCAAAAGAAAAAAGCTGGGTTATGGATTGCATTGTCTTTCTTAATTATCGCATCATTAAGTGGAACGTTTGCTTGGACAAAGTATAATGATGAGCGAATTAACCGCTTCAAGACAGAGGCTTTAGCAGATGGAACAGTATCAATCTGGGAGAATTTTACACCAGTAGATACGTGGCCAGCAGGCACAGATCAAACGAAAGAAGTTGCAGTTCAAAATACTGGGAAACAAGACGTATTTGTTCGTTTATCTTATGAAGAAGTCTTAGAAATATATTCTAACGGTGGTGCACATAAAGAAACAGCAACTCCTACAGTTGATAATCCTTCAGCAGCAACAGAAGTTATTTACCCTGTAGAGTATTCAGTTGGAGTTATTTCTGGCCCTGAGTGGAGTACTATTTCAACAGCAAATATACAAATGGCGGATGGTTCTACTATTCCAGGAAATTTAGTTGTTAAAAGAGCTGAATCAGTATCTCAAGGGAAAGTTACTGGTCAATATGCTATGTACTATGTATATCAAGATGCTGGTGTAGAGAAGTATCAAAAGGTATCAGGAACAGTTAAAGGATTAGCAGTTACAGAAGCTAATAGTGCTACAAGCACATATGAGTTATCAGATGTAAAATATTTTACTTATCATGGAAGAGAACGTATTGCTAAAGATTGGGCAGATAATAAAAATACATTATTTGGAAAATCTGGAACGGCATACGGTGTTCCTTATGATTATACAGAATTAAACCCAGCTGTTGTTCCATCAGATGATGTTAATTTTCCAGCAGCTATGCCAACTTTAACAGAGGGGAACGTAATTGGAAATATCCAAGCTGACTATGCAATGGATAATGGAAAAATGATTACAATTGATTACAATACTGCTGCGATTGCCAGTGATATGGATCCAGCTACAGCTAGCAAGGGTAAATGGTTCTATAACAAAGCTGATGGTTTCTTCTACTATGTTGGAAAACTAACATCAGGTACTACAACTGCTCAATTAATGAAAAAACTTAATTTATCAGGTGATGCAGGTGACGCATATTCAGGTATTCGATTTGATTTGAACGTTGAATTAAATGCAATTGCTAATATTAAAGAAGCAATCACTGAAGAGTGGGGCTATAAAGCAGGAGACATGGTATATGACATGTTATCTAAAGAGGCTGCTTTCTAAGAACCTATAGTGAGAAAATTCTATAGTAAAAATTAAACCGAAAAGGGAGGTCAGAAAACTGATGAGAAGAAATTTAAAAAAATGGCTAGGTTCTGTTATTTGTTTGATAAGTCTCTTTTTTTTAGGAACAGTTGCATCAGCTGATGAGCTCCCTGCGGGTTTAATTATTGGTGATAGTGATGGATTATTTGTTCAGGAAAATGGTAAATATTTTGTTGACATAAGTGAAATGAAACAGGGAATCCCCTACATAAAAGAGATCAAAATTTTAAATACTCTTAAAGATAGTCCGATGAAGTTGGAATTAACTAGTACAACGAAAGAGTTAAAAGGAAAACTTCGTTTAGATAAAGAAATACAAGTAAAGATTGAAAAAGATAAAACTATTTTGTATCAGGGTGACTTAGTTGGAGATGGAAAGTTTGACTGGTCGAAAATGCCTTTAAAATTAGGTGATATAGGTTTTGGTGAAGAGATGGACATTAAAGCGACTTTCTTTTTGCCAGGAACTATCAAACAAGAGGCATTTAAAGAATCAAATGAAGCAAAAATTATCTGGAATTTTATTGCATCAAAAGAAATGAAACAAGAAAAGAAGTCGAAGAAATCTATCAAGGACTCTGGGTGGAGAGGTTTACTACCTCAAACTGGTGAGGAATGGTCAGGATTTTTGTATAAAGTTTGTGCAGGATTATTTTTAATCGTCATCATTTTATTAATTATAAAGAAACGAAAAGAGGAACCGAGTTAAAATAGTGAAAAGGGGATAGCAAAATATGATACGGGGTAAAAAAAAGAAACAATCGCGGCAAACAAAAAGATTTATCATTACCATAACCCTATTATATAGCGTTGTGATGCTTCTTGGAAGTACATACTCTTGGTATACGAGAGCAGAAGAACGTACGAACCGTTTTGAATCAAAACCTTTAGCTGTAAAATTGACTGGTGATTTTTTGCCGTTTTTTGAATGGGTACCTAGCACAGTTGTAGAAAAAAATATAGCAGTGGCGAATATCTCAGAGAGTCCAGCAGTTGTCAGAGTTTCTTTAGAAGAAGTGATGTTGTTATTTGAGATAAATACAATAGATTTATCAGGGAATGGAAATATAAAAGAGATTACAGAGCCTGGTACGCCAATTAAGCTAAATGATGTTACATCATGGCAACGTGGTAATACCATAGAGACTGCCAAAGATAGTGGCCGCTATTATCGAGGAAGTAATCGCTTATCAGCAAAAATTGATTATAAGCAACTTTCATCAAGACCAATGCCGTTTTTGGATTTAAATTTCAATCAGGCTTACATTAAGTTATCCGTACCACTGGAAGAAGAAAGTCAGTCTGCTTATTGGTTATATGAAGATGGCTATTTCTATTATTCAGAAGTAATTCAACCAGGAGAAGAAAGTCAAATTTTATTGAGCTCAATTGCAGTCCCAGCAGATATTCCCAACTATCTAAAAGGAAGGTTATATCAACTCAATGGAGATGTTTTAGCGTATACCCAGTCTAAAAATGCCTTAACATTATGGCAATTAGATCCATCTAATGAAGCATATAAAATGCTTGTTGGGAAGCTATATTAAGCAGAAAAGGAGGATAGACATGAAATCATTTAAGATAAAAATGGCTATTTTAGTATTGTTCATGTTTATTATGCTGCTTTTGGCAAGTATTAGAATGGATGATACTGGAGCAGAAATAAGTGCACGAGATGATAAAGAGTGGTTGAGTCAACAATCGGATTTTAAAATTCAGTTAGAAAATGAATTTGATCAACCTATTTTATTAGAAAATAATCAGACATATAAACAAGAAGTAGCTGTAACCAATAAAGCAAATGCAGCTGCCTTTGTGCGTGTATTGGCAATGCCTACCTTTATGCGAAGTATTACAGCAGATGAGAGCGTAATCTTAGTTGCCAATTCTGATGGTGAAATGCCTAAAGTGACTTTAGATATAGTAGATAAAAACGTGTGGATGTCAGGCGATGATGGCTATTACTACTATTTAGCAGCATTAAAAAAAGAGGAGACAACCCCTTTCTTATTTAAAACAGTTTCATTAACTATTCCAGCTGAAAGTCAAGAAGAATATCAAGATATACAATTTAAATTAGAATTAAAGACCGAAGGGATCAGCGCACAAAGTGATGCTTTTGAGATTGCTTGGTGGCATGGAGAATCGCTCTCACCCAGTCAAAAAGTAATTAAAACTAAGTTAGATGAGATTTGGAAAGCATCTAACCCATAGTAGGGAGAAAAGTGATGAAAAAAACAAATAAAGAAAAAAAAATTGGTGTTGCTCTTCGTTATTGGAAACTTATCCTAATCATTGTATCGGCACTTATTTTTACATTAAGTATCACTTTTTTTGTTATACAGAAAAAACAAAAACTGACTCATGAGCCTAATATAGAAAAAAAATCTAATGAGATGGATAAGATTGAAGTAAAGTCCAATGGAGCAACTGTAATTATTGAAGAATAAAGAACGCTTAGCTATTAAGAATAGTTTTAATAATATAGGTATTTATTAATATAATAGAGCAACTATTTTTGTATGAAAAATTGAGTAGATAAAAATATAATTATAAGGTGTTAGTCAATGGTTTAAATTATTTTATTGATGAATATAAAATTAGTTTATGAAATAGTTACATAGGTATTCTTTGAACAATTAGGAAAGGTTACTCGATAAATAGGGGGATAAGGGGAATGAAAAGTCTAAGATCAAAAAGGCTTAAGAATAAATGGCGGTTAGGAATACTTATCAGTATCTGTATTTTATTTTTAGGTATTATTGTATTAAAGCCATCTGAAAAAATATCAGCAAATGATGATGAAAATCCGATCATTTTAAATAAGTTTCGCTTTGATGTACAAGCCGAAGCCAATGTTATTACTGGTCAATATATTACATCAGTAATTTATGGTGATAATCCAGGCTATGACTCTTCACGAACAAATAATATTGTTAGATCAAATGATACAATTACCTATTTTTTTAGTGTAAATGCGGCATCAAAAGATGGACAAAAATATGAGGATTTAAAAGTACGAGTAAAAAGTGAAATCAATGATGCGGCGATACCGTATAAACAATTTGTATCAGAAAATACAATTACACGTACATCTAGTTTTGAAGGAAATGATTACATTCAATATGATAACTTTATCATTTCCAGAACAGGCTCCCTTACTCAAATAAAAATAGATATAAAAAATTATTTTGGCATCCACGGGTTTCAAATTAAACCTAAATTTTCTATTGCTGTCTCAGGTTATGGCGATCAAGTGGTTCCTGAAAATCAACAGGAGTGGATTCCGTTTGAAGAAGATATTCCAGAAATATCGGTTTCCAGTGTGGAAAACTATACTGCAGAGATTAAAACAAATCATAGACCATCTAATGGACTACCTAACGAACTACAATACGGTGAGAGTAGTGGATTAGAAACTTTTAATAAGTTAACGAATACATTAGATGACCCAAATGGGCTGATTACAACTTTAGGAATTCACATACATATGGCTCCAAAAGAAGGGATGAATGTTTCTGGTGTTGGGGGAGAAATGGCAGGGCTAGCGTACCCTGTTATTGAAGAGGGACAGGACAATACTTTTCGATTTGAACTTGATTCTGCTATAAAGGTAGCAGATGGTTCATCTAAATATGAACCTTATGAACCAGGAGAGCGGGTGCCAGAAGTGTTTCGATTTGGTTATCCTCGAGGAGTCTACCTTCATTCTGCTATGAAAGGAAGTATTGATAAATATGCCTCTTATTATGCTCCAGGTAACCCTAAGTGGAATTATTTGAGCAGTATTGAATATACTTCACGACACACATCCTATTATGGAGAGTACCAATCATTACCAGTCATAACTGAAGATGGGACAGGAAAGATAAGTGTTGAATTTCCTATGAAAAAATTTGAATATGAAACTAGTCAGCCATTCAATAACCTAAGTAAGGATATTGTTGCTGGGGAATTTTATCTACGTTTGCCGATAGATCGTTATCAAAAACCAAAGGGGTTAAATTTTAAATTTTTTGCGGCAGATGCAATGACTTTTAATGGTCGTGAAGTTATGGCAAAGAATAACGCTAAAGAGGGGAATTTAATCTATATAAAATTAGAAGATGAACCATTACCACCAAGCTGGACCCCATCCCCTAAATTAGCTGAAGGTTTTACATTTGATAAAAATAATACTGCAGATGGTATTTATAATGTAAGTGATCTGATCACTCTGAAACCAAATACGTACGATGGAAGGCATTTAGTAGCACCTGAAACTCTAGTTAAATTTACCAAAGGATTATTTGAGAGTGTTTCGGTCACTGGTACTCCAAGCTATACGATATTAAATGAAGAAACAGGAAAAGGAGAAGGTTGGGCAAAGGCTGTTGTTCGTTATGGTGTTTTAAAGAAAGAAAATGAAGGGCCTGGTGCTTATAGTCCTGAAAAATTAGTAGCCTATCGTGCTGATCATTATGATTGGTATAATACACCATATGAGGCTAATTTGATGGGTTCTATCACGGCAGTTAATTATAGCACTGAAAGTGATCGCCGGATAACTAGTTCCTTCAACTCAAATAGTAATATCTATGGAAGGCCTGCATTTACTGGTGCCTATACGAAAGATGGGACAAGAGCAAGTGTCGCTACTTATCGAAGTGGTTATAAGGATTTAGAGAAAACAAAACTGATTGAAAGTGATAGCAGCAGTCGAGATGTATTAGGTACTATTACGGGAAATGGTGAGATTAAAAAGCCGAAAACGACTAAAGATTTTCTTTATGATCAAGATAGCGTATTTGTAAAAAGTAGTAAACTAGAGCAAGCATTTTTTCTTGGTACGACTTATCTTAGTTTAGAAGAGTATCAAAAGGCGCAACCAACTGCTAGCTTTCAAGCTAAAGTGACCTCCGCTAGTTTGGGTGAAAAAAAACCAATGACATTTACAGCAGAGTTAACCCCAGGAGAACACTACAAACCAGATACGGCAAGCTTTTCTGGGGCAGACTTTGAAGCTGATAGTCTGGAACCAGAGATAACGATGGTAGGGAATAAACAACTCTTAAAGTGGACAGGAGTTCTTACAACTGATACAGATTTGAAAGGTGAACTTACTAAGATATATACGATCAATCTTACCTATAAAATTACCCAAACAATTGAAGTATTCGATGATTATTTTTCGCAGTATGGAGTAAAAAATTATAAAATGAAGGTAAAAGTGGATGATGGCATTGATTACCAATTGCCAGAGCTATCATCCAGTAATATAGTTTATTGGGGGCAACAAGACTGGACGATAAATAAAAGTAGCAATCGGGAGTTTATAGGTTTGAATGATACATTTACGTATACTTTATTGACACAAGTGAGAACTACAGGCGCACAAGAAAATATTAAGATTCTAGATGTATTACCTAAAAATGGTGAAGAATCAAGTCAATATCATGGAACGTATCAGGTTAAACATATAGAAAAAACGCGTGATGATATCATAATTTATTATACATCTAATCAGATGATTCGTCGTTCTACAGATCCAAATGAAATTGACTTAACAAATGGTGATTGGAAAGTATATACGTCAGGCGCTTTACCAGTAGATACAACCGCTATATTCGTTCACATAGTAGACCCTGTTCCAAGTTTACGACAAGGTGGTATGCAACAATCAGTTAAACTTACTGTTCAGGCAGATAATAACCAAAGTGGGGATGTTTACGTCAATACTGTAGGTGCCAACTCCGCTATGAATTCAAAAGTTGATAGTAATGTATCAAAGGTATCAACAGTACAAAATGATATCAGCGGTGTAGCCTTTTGGGATCCTGCTTATGCAGGGATATCTACTCAGGCTAGCAGCCAATATGCATATCCTAATGTTCCCGTATCTCTCTATCGACTGGTTGAGGGGGAACGACAATTGGTTACAAAAAATAGTAAAGGAGTCGATTTGACTGAGGTTGTAACGAACCAAGAGGGGGCATATCTATTTTCTGATGTTGTAGATGGTGAGTATCAAGTTGGCTTTAATTTAGGCGAGTTAAATAGCCGTAATGAGTACATCACGTTGTTACCTGAAGCTGAGGATCCTTATGGACGCCCTACAAATAGAGTCGACCCAAGTACGGAAAAGGCTCCCATTTATTATACAAAAAGCTTTAAAATAAGTATTGAAACCGCAACTAGCGCTCTTAATTTAGTGAAGAATAAAAGCGTTGGTATCACGAAAGCTCCAAAATTAGAGGTTGTAAAAAAAGTATTGAATAGTAATGGGCAAGATATCAATAATCAAGTAGTAAAGGTTGGTGACACAATAACCTATACAATTGATATTGCTAACTTAGAAGGTAAATCTATCGTTAAGAAGGCACAATTAAGTGATACGCTACCAGAAGGAATAGAATTTGTGCCAGGTAGTTTAACAATGAATACTTATAAAATATCAGATAGTTATTTTGAAAATCAAACATTGAATTTCCCCTTAGGCAACATACCTGGGGTGAATACGGGACAACCAATGTACAAGTTCAAATTCCAAGCGGTCATTACTAAGAAGGCTTCAGGAAAGTTGACCAACATTGCGAAAGTAGAAGGATTCTCTGTTCATGTAACTGAAAAAGATCACAAAGAATCAGCTGTGGACAATGATGCGCAACCAATCCCCAAAGTGACTAAAGTGGTGACAAAAGATGGAAAACCAGTGACTAGTTTAGTTTTAGGTAATCGCTATGAATATACAATAACTCTTGAAAATCTAAAAGGTGCAGGTATTTGGAAAAATATTACCTTGGAGGATAATTTACCGACTGAAGTGAGTTATGTACCAAATTCAACATCTGTAGATGGGCAAAAAATGGAAGATGCAGCAATTTGGTCTAAGGATAACGAGGGATATTTGTCTGGTATGAGTTATAGCTTATCTGAATTAGCAGAGCAAGAGAAAAAAGTCATCACATTTTCGGTAAAACTGAAAAATTTAACAAATACGCTAGAAGTGGTCAATATTGCTAAGGCAACAGGAAGTAATAAAGATGGGAAAAACTACTCAGCTGAAGGGAAAAATAGTACTCAGTTGAGTTACAACTTAATTCATATTCGTCAAGTGATTCTATACCCAATGGATTACTATCTAGTAGTACCAACCAAAGGCTACTATCACTTACTTAACAAACAGTCTAAAGAAAGCCAACTGGAACCTTCACAATCAGTGAGTACGGTATCACGGTCTGGGGTGCTGAAACCAACTGTAACTAAAAGTGATTTTGATAGTTATTATATTAGACAGTTTGAAGGGGATACGGGGATTCAAATTCAAGTTACAATACCTGAATATTATCAATATTATGGGAATACTCAAAGCTTTAATGGAAATTCGTTAACAATAGATCATGATCCTAGTAGACGAATTCAGCTTAAAGAATCTCCGTATTTAGATCTACGTTCAACTAAAGAAGTATGGGTGACCGTTTATTTAATGCCTAAAACTGGTAGAATAATGGCACCTAGTCCATATAGCTGGGATGCCAACCAGAATAATTTTGGTGTGCTTCCATAGGATATATGCTGAATGTATTAAGAAATTTATTTTTTTATGCAGATGCTATACTTAAGTTACTAGACTTTACCTTATTATCATAGGTTCTGTAGATGTGTAAACCTATTTCAGATAATAATGAGCACTAGCTAACTTATTTTACCCAACCAGATTTTGTAGATCAGTTAGCCCCAAGTTTTTATGGCTGGAACTATGGACAGACAGGAACCTATCATGTTAAATAACCGATAGATTGGAATAAAAAAAGTATAGGAAATCGACAGAGCTATTCTGTTGAAGGGAAATAGGAGATTAAATGAAAAAGATACTGATTTACGGGTTGATTACTTTGGTTTTAGCGGGGTGTCAAGGAACAGCTAAAACAACAAATACAGCCTCTACACCGACAGAAACAAAGACAACAGGCAAGTCATCCGATCGTGATATAAAAGAAAAAAAGCTAGATATGCCAGATTTTATAGAAGAGGATAATGTGTACCATTCAGATTTTGTTCTGTCAAACAAAGGGGTTACGATACGAGCGACTTTTTATGCGAGAGAAGAGGAAGAAACAGGGAATGATCTGTTAATTTACCAAGTAATGACAACGGAAATAGATATGGAAGAAGCGGGCCTAACAAAAGAAGAAGTAGAAGAAAAAAGTCGCACAACACAAGCACAATACCAAGGGATTAGCAGTATAAACGTAATGTCTGAGCTGACTAAAAAAGAGTTAACAGAAACAGTACAAATCGATTATACAGGGGAAGACTTTAAAGAGGTATTAAAGCTGATGAATCCGACTGTAACAGAGGAACAATTAGAAAGTATAAAAGGGCTGCCCGTAGATGCAATGGAAGAAAATCTACTAAATGCAGGTTTTCAGGAAGTATTCGATGAAGACTAGTCAAAAGTAAGCCTATCTAAGGGAATAAAGGACCGATTCACGATTATTTAATAGTAAGCAATGAACGATAACAGAAGAGTAAATTAAACAAAGTGACCTACAATGAAAGAGAAGGGTACGTCACTTTGTTTGTTTTATAAACGAAAGAAATAGTTGTATGATGATTATCATAGGATTAGCAATCAGACTATCCTCTTAAGAGAAAAATTAGGAAGAAACAAACATATTAAAAAAAGAATATACATAGAATTAATAGAGAGGTGACGTAAAGGAAGCGGTATGTGTCCTTTAGATCAGGCGGACTAATTAAAAGAAGTAAGAAAGATAGTAAGAATGTAGTCAAAGTGTAAAGGCAAAATACAGGAGAGGGAGAGAGGGCAAGATGTATTATGTAGGAATTGAGGGTAGTATAAGTGAAGAAGAGTACATCAATTACTGGGAAAAATACAGTCCAAAAGAATGGCACATAGAGATGCTTAAATTAAATGAAGAAATGGACGAGGAAAAAAATTTTGATTTATTTATTATTTTAGATGAAGGAAAAGAAGAAGTAGGGGAAATTTGTGAAAAAATGATTCAAATGAAAGAACAAAATGAACCCTTGATTTGGGTCTGGACAACTGAACAAAATAGTAAGAATCGTCTAGTGTATCTAAGGCTTGGAGCAGATGGTGTGACGAATAAAGAACAAATACCAGAAGAATGGTTTCTGATGATGAATAATGCGTTAAATCGACACAAAAAAGAAAAGAATACAAAGCATCCATTGTTAGACCATTCCTCTATCAGAGAAGAACCAGAATTAATTCTAGCACTCAATCCAACCAATAGCAGTGTACTAGTTGAAGGGAAAACAGAAGTCGATTTAACAAGGCTAGAGTATAAAGCCCTATCGTTATTACTTGAACAGCCAAATGAAACAGTCACGTATGAAGAAATAAATATGGGCTTATGGGCTGGGAAATATAAGGAGATTAACTATCGAGTAAGTAATATCATCTTCCATCTTCGTCAAAAACTGGATCCTGTTTGTGAAGCACCAAGTTATATTAAAACGGTACGAGGAATAGGGTATCTATTCTACTATAAGAGAAGCGACTAAGAGGATAAAATCGCTTGATGGACATTTCCGATAAAAAAACTATATATTATATCTAAGAAGATCAACCATCTTAAGTGATGGTTGGTCTAATTTGTGTTCAAATAGGACTATTACATTAAGAAGTAGATCATCATGATTCCCAATTACTTGAATAGTATAGGAAAAAAGCTATACTACAGTTAAAGAAACTCTGTCTGTTTGTAATGAGCTCATTAACCCGTCAGATAATTTACATTTGCTTGTTCAATTGAAGTTTATTAATAATTTGGTCGATCTTTATTTAGGTTTTTCTTGCTCTCAATCAAAGATAAAAGCATTATTAGATACACTGAATTCGATTCTCTCATCAGAATCAAAGTTCTATACTATTATTTTTCAGATCCATTAGGAAAAGGCTAGAAATTATTATGAGAGATATAGATAAACACGATTTGAAAATTTTTTGATATTTAAGAAAGTAATATAATTTTTATAGTTGTTTCAAAATTAATAGAGTAACAAGTAGCCTACTCATTAGCTAATCAAAACGCTAGAGGAATTGGTAGAAATGAATATTGAAGATATCATTCACTTATGATACGTAGAACCGTATCATAAGTAGGGATATTTTTTTGCTTATTAACAAAAAGTATAGAAAATAGATATGCTCTTTGGTAAATTTAAATAGACACAAAGTTAATGACTTGTTAAAAAAAGGAGAGTACAGCATGTCGATTAATAGTAATTCTACTATTGCCAGTGGGGTTTCAGCCTCATTTAGTCAATCAGCTAGTGCATTAAATAGAATATCCGTTTCTGTCAGCTCTGGACAAATCAACGTGGCTGGTAATAGCACTGCGATTGAAAGTTTTTCAACCTTTCAATCTAGTCTAAAAAGTGTCTCTAACAGCATTGTAAAAGCAGGGGACAATATAAATTCTGTTGCGAAAGAATTTGAACGCATTGACCAAAAAATTGCGCAGTTACCTACTCTTTCAATTGGAGGGATAAGGTAATGACGTTAACTTCGCAACAACGTTTTGACGATCAAAACTACCAGTTTCGAAATCAACTGGAAGAACTTCAAGAAGCCCAACGAGATAATAAGAAAGACCAACAGTTTATTGAACAACTGCAAGAACGGTTCTATGCGTTACAACAACAAGAACAACGAATCTATCAGGAATCTCTAAATGAAGTAGAATCAGAAGAGAGAGCTTTTTTCGAGGAACGACAGGATGATAGTTTTCACTTATCACGACAAGCATTACAAGAATTTGAAGAGGAACAAGAACAGTTAGCGCAAGACCGTAAAACTTTGTTAGAAAAAGAAGACTCGGTTCGTTCAGCACATCGAAACTTCTTAAAAACAGAAGAGAAGGAGATGTCGAATGGGACTTAAATTTATTGTGTCAGAAGCACAAGCTAGAAGTTCACAAGCAACACAAGTTAGTAGTCAAGCACAACAAGCTGTGTCTTCCTTACAACAAAGCATCCAACTGTTCTTATCTGCGCCTTTATCCAGTAAAGCCTATGATTCGGCTAAAAATTATTTTATGGTGGCGTATGCGCCCATTGGGCAGTCCATTATCATGACTGCGGAAGCTTTTACCAATGCGCATAAGAAATTTGTAAGTGAATATCAAGCTACTGTAGGTGGAGAAGATATAGATGAGGACAAAATTCAAGCAGAGATTGATCAATATCAAGAGTTATTACACACGATTGACGACTTGATTCGGGATGCGAAAAGACCTCGACCAGACTTAGAAAGACGTTCTATGAACGCTTATGAGGCCATGCAAAAGAGAAAAGAAAAACTGGAGAAATTACGGACATACAGCGCTCAGTCAACAAGCTTTTTTAGTGAATATAATTCTTCTCAACAAGAATTGAATACAGCGATTAATCAAGTAAAGGATTGTAAAGCGTGGAATGCCTCTACAGGGACTTTTGATATCAGTAAGTTAGATATGAACTGGGCAAAAGCTATTAGTAACAGATGGAAAGATAGACAAGAAAAAATAGATGCAAAAATAAAAGCGTATAATCTTGCTAATCAAGAAATCACGACAAAATTTGATGACTATGGTAATGTGCTAGGTGTGTATGTTGATGGAAAATTTGATGCTGAATTAACGAGTACATTACAAGAATCGATTAGAACGAAAAATTTTGATATGATTAAAGGATTCGGCTCAGGGTTTATTGATCAATTAGCAAATAATAATGGAAAATCGTTACTAAATGAATGGTTTGGGGAAAGAAAATTTGGTGCAGAATTTGACGGAAAACAAAGCTATGCTGTCGGACAATTCGTGGCGGATTTATCTTCATTAGTTCAAGGCGGAGCAGAATTTTTTGGTGGTGGTTTGTGGGCATTTGGAGGTTCAGCAGCTTCCACTTTCTTTTCAGGTGGTGTAGGTACAGTTGCAGTTCCTGCAATTAATGCAAGTGGTCTTGCAGTAGCGGGCCATGGTGCAGGAGTATTTACTAGTGCATGGAATAGTTTAGGAAATGGCTATTCCTATGAAGATAATAGCTATACTAATAAAAATGGTGAATGGGGTGCAGGAGGTACAGCCTCGTCTGAATTGAATGTTCAAAAACATTTTAAAAAACATGGAGATGAAGTTGGAGCAAGCACTATAGATGAATATAAGAGAAAAGCCGCAGAATTTGCTCGAACTGTAAAAAAAGGAGTTAAACCATCTAATGTAGGTGGAGCTACTCCAGGAGTTCGAAGATATAGAAAAAATGGAAAATATATTGATTTAGCTCCAGATGGTTCTATTATTTCATTTGGAAAAACATGATTATTTTAAAAGGAGATAGGATTCTATGGCATTAGTACATGAATTTACAATTTTTAAAAATGAAGAAAATATTGATTACAATAATGAGACAAAAAAGCACATGATAAAAATAGAGGATTATCTTATTCTTTATTTATCCGATTCTCTAAAGTGGGTTCCGTCACATTGGGAAAATATGTCAAATCAAAAAGAAGGATTAAACTATTATGGGACTACTATATTTGATGGAGTAGGAATTAAAAAATTTTTGAATATCATAAAATCATGGAAAAATCTATTTGAAAATGCGCCCGATAGTATTGAACTTTCAACCGAAGTATCTGTAGAAGATGGTGTTTATTTAAAGGAAAATATTGAAACAAAAAAATTATTGAAACAATTGGATACGCTTATTTCACTATCTGAAAATGCTTTGAACGAGAATAGATTATTAGTTCATTTTGGAATTTAATATTTCCATCAAAAATGATTATCTATTGAGAGTATAGTTTAATGATTACAAAGTAAAAAAGAAGTAAACAACTATATATTATATCTATGAAGATCAATCATCGTAAGTGGTGGTTGGTCTATTTTTGTGTTTTAAGGAGGAAAGATAATGTTCGTTAACAAAGAAAATCGTTACATCACGAAGGGAGTGAACGAACAAGTACCAAAAGAAATTCAATTATATTGCTGGAATTTGATTGACAAAAAAAGAAGTAAAGCTGAAACAGAATTAGACTATTTACAAATCTTTGAGTTCAATCCAGATAATCAACGCCAAGCAATTGAAGTGATTCATCGACAAGAAGAACCATTTTTCATTGATCATCATATCTATACCATAAAGGAAAAGATAGCTGATTTCCAAATTGAAAAATTATGGGCGATCGATGATGGTAGTCATCAAACGATGTTATTACCAGAAGACTATTAATTGGCATTTTTCTAAGAACCAGCTACAACAATTATAAAGGAGAAAAATATGAAAACAACTCAACCGAGAAAGCGTGTAGCTATTGTCAGTCTTGAACTGATGTGAAATAATAGAGTTTATTTTTTATAATTGTAAATAGAATTCTTTTTTCATTTTTTTGTAATAGCTATTACTGAATTTTGTATAAGATTTTATCATCATAAGTTCGTCTGGTGTACGAAAGGCATAAAATATTTATACTTACGCTCCATAATTCTTTTGATAGAACTATCTTGAATGCTTTACTACTGGCTTGTGGTTATCTAGTCTAATTTTACAATTGACGTGTTTATAAAGTTTATTTTGGTTGATATAATGTATAAAGAAACTACTTGTCGGGAGGAAAACATGGAACAAACAATTAACAATAAAGTAAAACAAAAAATTATTGAATTAAAAAAGTCACCTCTATTCGCAATATCTCTAAGTGGGAAAGAACTTTTTCATTCTAACTTTTGGGCTTGGCTGCTTGAACAAAAATCAAGTGATGGTAAGCATCCATATATAGAAGTTTTTATGCCTGAATTTTATGCTAGGGGATACAGTTTTATTGCGGTTGAAAGAGAAAAAAAGAAAATGGATGTATATGTTACTTATTCGGACGAGAATGGTGCCGAATCTGTGTGTGTAATAGAAAATAAAATAAAGTCTATCCCAAATATGGAACAACTAAAAAACTATGAACATAAGTTAAAGAAGAAAGATATATTCGGAAAAGGTATCCTAACAGGATTAAAAGAGACCCTAAACATTGAAGAGTTAGATGGTTGGGATTTTCTAAGTTATATAGAAATAGCTAATAGAATTTTAGAAATTAGAAATAAATATTTGAATATGCAATATTCCGATTATGTTGAACAATATGTTGAAGATGTCATTTGCTTAAACTATATTTTTGAAAAGAAACTTAAGGATTCTAATGGTAAATACATACATACTGATCCTGACCTTGAAGAAATCAGATTTTCAGATATTCTTATAAAGTTAAAAGGCTCAGAATTTGTGGATAAAATAAATAATTGCTTGAAAGATATGGATGATGAATTAATGGTTAAAGGAGATTGGTCTTTTCCTATAGCTGAATTTAGCTTTAATAATAAAAAGCCTACCATAACTGTTGTTTATAAAGAATTAAAAGACAACCAGCTGTATAGCGAATATGGGAGACTGGGAATTCAAATTGAAGGGAATGCATTTAGAATTTATGGTGGAGGTTCAAAGCTAGGTATTAATAACGAAGATGAGGTTTATAGCAGATTGAGTGAATGTAACTATTTAGATTCAAAATTTAAAGACAAGATACATACTAATGGAGATACTACTAGAATGAGAAAGGATTATTGTAAGTACGGTGGGAAACCAAGTGATGAATATTGTCACGTTTATCAGTATTGGAATCTAGAAAAAAATGATTATGATGATCTAGTAAAAAAAATCATAACTCAAATTAAAATTGCTAAATTAAAGATAGAAGAAGGTTTTACTTTTAAAAAATGATAAGTTGGTAATGAAAGCCAGGTATCCGACGAAGGAATGAATATATGAATAATAGAGAAAAATACTTAAAAGAGTTTACGCGACCTAGACAATGGAGTTTAAGAGACGAAATGGCTGCAATTCAAGTTTCAAAATATCAAGACAACATGACAGCAGAGAAGCACGTGAATCAAGTTAAAAAATCTATACAAGAGTGGATAACAAGAGAAAAATTGGACCAATTGAAGAGTGCTGATAATCTTCCGATACTAGTTTCTGATATGAACAAAGAAGAAGTAAAAAAAGAAATAATGACATGGTCCGGCGACAGAGAAAAATATCACTATCTTTGGGTTTCATTCAGAGATAATGGAATGATCGTTACTATTGGAAGAACCTCGTTTTCTAAAAAATCTGGTTATGGTGATTTGTTTGATAAATTTGATGTTTTTGGTACAGGAACTCAAAAGCTAATATTAAAATTTCTGATTGATTCTGAAGATAGCTCAAAAGAAATGGAACGATTAAATGCTAAAATGAATACTTTTACTACCTATGCTTTAATCATCCCTGTAAAATCTGACGATTCAAAAATGGTAAATAATTTAGAGAAACAGCTGGGCGAATATTTGATAAAACGATACCCAGTGTTCAATTATTATTCGCATAATTGGTAATCCTGATGTTGATTCTTAAAAGGAAAATTATTCAAGTACGTTACAGTCTTTATCGAAAAGAGTCCAATTGTTTAAAAGAACAGGTTTGGAAATTTGAAGTTGCACAATCTCTGTAGTACAGTATTTAGTAGGTATATCATGCAACTTGTTTTCATTTTAAATACCAAAGGAGAGGTTTCAATGAAAAGCACACAACTATCCATGGATACTTTAAAACGAGCAGAAGAACGGTTTGAGGATACCCTTGATCAAATGCAGCTAGATGAGGCAAATACCATGCCAGCACCATTGATCAAATCAGTTACTTGGCTGATTTGGCATACGGCACGTGAACTTGATTATCAAATTTCAGAACTTAATAACACTAAACCATTATGGCTAGAATCAGGTTGGAATGAGCGATTTGCATTGGATTTACCTGATGATACAGAAGATTGGCATCATACGCCAGAACAAGCGGCTAAAGTTGTAGTACAGGATAAAAAATTATTGTTAGATTATTTAAACGCTAGTGTTGAATTTACGAATACGTATTTAGAAAGTCTTGCTGAAGAAAGTCTTAGTGACGTGGTCGACAAAAGTTGGACGCCAGCAGTTACACGTCAAGCGCGAATTGTTTCTGCAATTGATGATGCGGTGATGCATTCAGGGCAAGCTGTGTATACAAGAAGGTTGGTTATTGGGAAATAATCACGGACTCATTTAAAAAGAGCTGGATTTGAACATAAATTTGTTCAAATCCAGCTCTTTAGTTTAACTTCTTAACCCACGACCGCGATCAATCAAATACCAGCAAACAGCATAAAGTACTGAGATAAAAAGTACTAAAATGAGCATAGAAAAAATGATCGGTACATCGATCGTACCAAGAAAGCCGTATCTAAATCCTGAAATCATATAAACGATCGGATTGATTTTTGAAATGGCTTGCCAGATCGGAGGCAACATTGATATCGCATAAAATACCCCACCAAGATACGTTAAGGGCTGTAAAACAAAAGTTGGCACAATCGATACATCATCAAATGATTGGGCAAAAATCCCATTTAACAAACCTGCCAATGAAAATAAAATAGCAGTCATAAGAAGTGTAATGATCACAATTGACCACGAATAAACGTGAAGTGGTACAAAAAATAAAGAAATAATAGTGACTAATGTGCCGACTAGAACACTTCTGCCAAGTCCTCCAATGACAAATCCCCAGATAATGATATGTGTAGGCACTGGGGCAACCAGTAACTCTTCAATATTCTTTTGGAATTTTTGTGAAAAGAACGAGGAAGAGACATTAGCATAAGAACTAGTGATGACCGACATCATGATCAGTCCAGGCACGATAAATTCCATATAGGAGAATCCGTCCATTTGACCGATTCGTCCACCAATCAAGTTTCCGAAGATAACAAAATATAATGATGTGGTAATAACTGGTGGTACCAAGGTTTGAACCCAAATCCGCAAATAGCGGTTAGTTTCTTTTACTGCAAGGCTTCTTAAGGCTGTGAAATATAGCTTAAACATTTTTTTCCCCCACTTGACGTTTTTCTTCGGTGATTTTTAGAAACAGCTCTTCTAATCGATTGGATTTGTTGCGAAGAGAAAGAACTTTGATCCCTTGTTTAGTGAGCTGGTCAAATAATTCGTTGATTCCTTGATTGCGTTCAACTTCTACAACCAGTGTCCGTTCGTCTTCAAAACTATTCTTATAGCCTATGATTTCAGGCTTGTTCTCAAATTCCTCCAAATCAAAAATAAACGTTTCGAACTGTAATTTTGCTAGAAGAGACTTCATGCTCGTATTTTCAATCAATTCCCCTGATTGAATGATTCCAATATTGCGGCAGAGCATTTCTGCTTCTTCAAGATAGTGAGTCGTCAGAATAATCGTTGTGCCGTTTGCATTCAATTCTCTTAAAAAATCCCACATTTCCCGTCTTAGTTCAATATCTACGCCTGCTGTAGGTTCGTCTAAGATGAGTAGTTTTGGTTCATGCATCAAAGCACGAGCAATCATTAATCGACGTTTCATCCCGCCAGAAAGCATTCGGGCGCGTACATTGCGTTTTTCCCATAAATCGGATTGTTTTAGATATTTTTCACTGCGCTTCAACGCTTCTTTTCGTGAAACACCATAATAGCCAGCTTGATTGACAACGATTTGTTCTACCGTTTCAAATGGGTTAAAGTTGAATTCTTGGGGAACTAGTCCAATTTGTTGCTTAGCAAGAACCAAGTCTTTATCAAGATCGTAGCCAAAAACATTTACTTTCCCTGATGTTTTGTTAACAAGAGAGGTGATAATTCCGATGGTTGTTGATTTTCCAGCACCATTTGGGCCTAAAAGTGCATAAAAGTCACCTTCTTCTACGACCAAATTAATCCCCTTTAACGCTTCAACACCTGTTGCATATACTTTTTTTAAGTCTGTTATTTCCAATGCATAAGTCATTTAATAATTTTCTCCTTATTGGTATGATTCCTTAGTGTTTCATCTGATTTTGTTGAGGTATCTTCCTTTTTTTGACACAGGCAGTCTGTGCCGCTATCAGAAAGTAATTGTGCCATGGTGCTCATAAAGTCTATGACAAATTCTTCTTGTAAGGTGTAGTAATGCCATTGTTTCTGCTTATTGACTGAGACGATTCCAGCTTTTTCTAGAACTTTCATATGGTGAGAGAGAGTTGGTTGAGTAAAGTCAAAATGTTTCAACACGTCGCAGGCGCACATGCTGCTGTATGAAAGAAGATCGATTATTTTCATTCTATTAGGATCAGCCATAGCCTTGAGTATCAATGAAAGTCTTTCATAATTCATGCATATCCCTCCTTTATATAGATGAGTGCCTATGTTTAATATAGATCAGTATAAATGTAATGTCAATAATCTGATTGTTTAAAATAGTGAGTCCACAAAAGAATTTTTACTACTACCGACTCTGGTGTATATTGAAATGGGGAGACATAGTCACGGTAAATAAAGAGAGTCGGCTAATTTCTGGTATTCAGATTCCTTAGAATTAGATATAATAACTGTGATCCTTATGGATAGACTCAATGACAAAAAAACGTTGATAAGAGGAGAAAAATATGAGAAACATTAAACTAACAATTGAATATGACGGTACGAGATATTCCGGCTGGCAAAGGCTTGGTGATTCGGATAAAACAATTCAAGGTAAAATCGAGAACATTCTGACACAAATGACAGGAACAAAAACAGAAATTATCGGTTCCGGTAGAACCGATGCAGGAACACATGCCAGAGGACAAATCGCTAATTTTAAAACAAGTGCTGCCACAAGCTTGCCTGAGATGCTTGAATTTTTAAATCGTTATCTTCCCCGTGATATCGTTATAAAAAAAGTAGAGGAAGTTCCTGAAAGATTTCATGCTCGATATAATGCAACTGGGAAAAAATATAGTTATTATATTTTGAATGCTGGAGTTCCTTCTGCATTTGAACGTAACTATAGTTTTCATTATTCAGATGAACTAGATTTTGAATTAATGAATGCGGCTTGTCTAAAATTGATTGGAACACATGATTTCATTGGCTTTTCTTCTCTTAAAAAGACGAAAAAATCAACGACGCGGACAATTGATGAGCTTTCAATTCAAAAAGAGGGGGATATGCTGCATTTTACCTTTGTTGGTAATGGATTTTTGTATAAAATGGTGCGAATCATCATGGGGACTCTTTTAGAAATTGGCAGTGGAACGATGGATATAGAAACAATTGATGAAATATTTGAACGCAAAGATAGAAGTGATGCTGGAATGACGGTTCCTTCCCAAGGACTTTTTCTTGATGAAGTTTATTATTAGTAATCAATTTATCCGTCTGAAGTGAGTTGCTTCCAAATTTTCTGTCCGTTCGTTTAAATCATGGACAGAGAATACGGAGTAGTGGTCGACCTTCCCTAAGAAATTACTAATATTCAGGATTTTCGCGCAATTGTTTATGCTATACTAGCAAATGTGAAAATAGAGACTCAGTTCGTTTTAATCAGTAAAGGGAGTTATAGGAACGTAAGAAAAGTCAGTAAGGCTAAAGTATATTTCAATAATTATGGCTTGTTTGTTTATGATGATCCAAAGGGCGTTGCAGAGTAGGAGAACTATCAAGAAATAAATAAAAATCGACTTATAAAACATAAACAGGAGCTGCTAGTATGAATCACTCAACTTCATACTAGCAGCTCTTATTTTTTTTAAATGTATCAACTAAGCGTTTCATCAAGCTCAACAAACAATTGGTACAAAGCGCCTAATAAATTTGCAGAGTTCTGGAAGGCACAAGCTTCGATAATAAGTGGGGAAAAAGTTTGACCTAGCAGGGTTTCTTCTTGTCTAAGATTGGAATATTGGGTTTTAATCATTTTGATCAAACTATTTTGTGCACTGATTCCACCGCCAATCACAATTTTTTCTAAGTCTAGTAAGACCTGCATATCAATTAAAAGAATCGCAATATCTCGACAATAATTTTCAAATAGGCTAGTCAAAGCAATCGATGATCGATCTGATATAGCTTTAAAAATAGCTATGTGATCTTCTTTTGGAACGTCTACAATAGAAGCAGCTTCCGCCATGAATTTTACAGCCGATCCGTGAAAACCAAAGAGTTGTGGTTGTTTTGGATTCGGTGACTGTCGAATTAGAAAGCTAAGTTCACCCGCTTGAAAATTAGGTCCTTGGTGTAAATGATTATCAAGAATCAATCCACCACCAATACCAGTTCCTAAAACGACTGCTGCACCGTTTCTAACATCTTTCAAATTACCGATCCACCATTCAGCTAAAGCTGCTGCTTTTCCGTCATTGATTAACGCAAATGGCAAGTCACTAACACTAGCAATCCACTCTTTCATAGGGAAATCATAAAGAAATAGCAAAGCACCACCTGTGTGAACATAGCCTTTAGCTGAATCGATTCTGCCCGGACAACTCATGGCGATTCCTTTTATTTTTCCTTGTTGTGTTTCTAATTGAGAAACTATCATTTTTTTGAACGATTCCAACGTTTTGGGTGTTGGTTGGCGCCATGTTTGGATAAAATTTCCAGCCCGATCGATCAGTCCATATTTGATATAAGTTCCGCCAATGTCAATACTTAAATAATACATTGTTCAACCCTCCGAGTATCCTATCAATATTTCAACTTAAAAAAAACGCTTGAAAAAAGTAATTTCGTCTTCGTTACACTGTGTAGCGATCTCACTTTTTTGATTGAGATGAAAAACATGTCCAAGCTCAGTATGATCTTGATTAGCATAAATTTTACAGGTTGTTTCGATCCCCTTGGCTATCAATAAGTCAGCAAAGGGTTGCGCAGCATCTTTTAGAAAATCATGTGAAGCTGTTGCAACAAAAGCGGGTGGGAAATCAGCCGTAATATAGCTTTCAACTGGAAATTGTGCTTCAAGTGCAGGCGTCACTGTTTCGCCAAAGTAAAATGGGAAATCTTGATTGATTGCGCTGTTTTGACCAATAAAATAGGCACCACAATTTAGGGCGACTGCTTTAAATTGGACAGAGGCTATTTCAAATGGAAATTTTTGCGCGTAGGCAGTATTACTGATGAGCACTGCATATTGTTCAACTAACTGACCGCCAGCGCTATCACCAACCAAGAAGAGCCGATCTAAATCGACATAATATTTTTCACCATGTAGCATCAACCAATTCATCAAAGCATTAATATCTTCCAAAGGTGCGGGATATTGATGATCTGGGGCTAATCGATAATTGAAGTTTACCACGGTAAATCCTTGTGTTGCTAAATACATTGTATAAAAGCGGTAAAGTTCTTTATCACCGTAGAAGAAACCACCGCCATGAATATTGACGATTGTCGGTAGACATTGGTCAGTGTTTTTTGGATAGTAAATATCAAAAGTATTCTCAATACCATAAGGTCCATAAGATAAGTTTTTGATTTTTTCTAGTGAATCTGGTTCAGTTAACCCTGCATCACGCTTTTCGTCAATTTCACGTATATTCTTCCTCATTGTTGGAATGTCAAAATTTAGCATAGTTATTACCTCCTAATTAATTTCTTTGCTACTTGTATTATAAATGCAAGCGTTTGCTTATGGAAGCTAGAAGATGATATATGTTCAATTTTCTAATAGCAGTAGTTTACTTGAAAGTGGAGAAGAGAAGTTTTGTGAGTAATACAAGTAGTGAAGTAAAAATAAATTACGAAGAATTTTTTTTTGAAGTTTATTGCTATAATAAGTATATATACCTTCATTTTTATAAATTCAACCAACAGTTGAGTGGAAATAACGATGATTCAACCAATTGTTGATTGCTCAAATTTACGTTAGGAGGCTATGCTTGTGGTAGCAATAGGAAGTAAATTAAAGGAATTGAGAGAATCAAAAAAAATAACTCAAAAAGAATTAGCTGAATTTCTTAATGTCACACCTCAAACTATTTCGAAATGGGAACGTGATAAGAGCTACCCAGATCTAGATACCTTGGTAAAACTTAGCAAGTATTTTCAAATTTCTACAGATAAGCTTTTAGGAAATAACAAGCACTCTTTTTTTGAGACTCTCTTTTCAAAGAAGGAAGGAAAAGCGAAAATGAAGAAAGAAATTAGGATGGATGATGAGTCGATTTATGGAAAGGAAAAAATTCTGGTTTTCGGCATTACTAGTATGATGACCGATTATGAAGTGTACACGGGATTATTAGTGACAAAGATGAATAATCTAGCAAGAACCAATAATCTTGGGGTAACGATTCAAGCGTATAGCGTTTCTAAAATAGATGAAGAAGGCAAGGAAGCTGACCGGATTTTATTATGTCCAGAACTTAGTTATGCGAAAGAGGAAATCAAACGTAAATTTCCTGAAATTCCAGTGACAGTCATTCCTAAGAAAGAGTATGCTGCGTTAAATGCTGAGAAAATATTGAAGGAGGCGTTAGCGTAGTGCGGCCATGTGCTTTACGTTTGATTACTGCAATCAGTAATCAAGGACAAGATTGTTCAATTACCCTGTAATTACGTATAATTGAAAGTGTAGGGTTGTTGTAAGGCTTTGTTGAGGAGGTTCAAAATGACTGTGTTAAAAAAATATGGTGTTCACTTTTTATTGTTAGGTGCAATCAGTGATTTTCTCACGCCTTATATTCTAGGTATTTTTTATCCTGAAATGAATCAAATGACAATGGTGATTAGTGTATTCGGGGATATAGCAAGCCCAGTTCGACAAGAATTTTTGATTTGGTCGGTGATATCAGGAGTATTCTTTGTTTTAGCAATTCCTGCTGTATATAAGATCTTTAACAACACTTCGACAGTACTGGCTTGTTTACTAGCGCTGGCTATTGGCTTGTATGGTGTGGGGGATTGTATTTTTACGGGATTATTTAGCATTGATACTGAGCAATCAACTTGGAATCTTTCTACGTGGATCCATAATATTGGTTCAGGATTAGGCTATGCTGGATTTTTGATTTTCCCTTTTCTTTTATTTTTACTTTATCGAAAACAAGGAAAAATGACCCATAGTAAACTGTATTTAATTTTATTGCTGATCAGTGTTCTTTTTGCGAGTATTTACGGGCTAGCTCGTATTCCTGTGATCAATCAATTACCAATGCTGAGTCAAATTGGATTTTGGCAACGGGTTAGTTTTATTTTTAACTATTTGCCAATTGTGGTTTTTGCTTTAGATCAAATCAAAAATGGAAAAGGGACAGTTTAGATTCTATTCAATGAGGCATCACTTTGTACGTAATTGATCTATCTCTAAATTAAAACAGAAGCCTTGTTAAAGAACGGTTTCTGTTTTTGTCTAATATTTTCTTTGGCTAATCTTGAGTTGCCTTATGAAATTGATCCCCTAATTCCAACGATTTATTTTGGAAGTGACGATACGCTTCTGATATGGCTTCGCGCCCAAAATAGAGTTTTTTTGATCAAAAATAGAGGAAAAAACTTTATAATTAATAGATAAAAACTGAATACATCTGTTGTTTTATCTATGAAATTGCTATAATAGAAAACGTAACTAAAATTAAGGAGGATAACATGAAAAAATTTTTAGGGGTATTTTCAGTATTGGTAATGGTATTTGTTTTAAGTGGATGTGGTAAAAAGGCTGTAACGGATACATTTACGCAATCACCCATGGCAGGAACGGAAGTTTCGATCATTGTTGAACATGAAGGGGATAAAGTAACTAAAGTCTCTTGTAAAGCGGTATTTGATAATGAAAAATTACAAATCACAGACGAAGATGCTGCAAAACAAGTAACAAAAGCATTTGAGACATCTTCAAATTTAAAAGATGCTAAGATGAAGTATACAGACAAAGAAACAGTGATTACGTATGATGCACCAGCTGATAGCGTAAAATCTGGCAGTAGCTTTAAAGAAGGCGAAAAACAATTGACAGACATGGGCTTTGAGAAAAAATAAACGTACATGCTAATTATCTACAAACTAGTGAGTCAAAGAACTTCGGAAAAGAAATTTTTTCTGAGGTTCTTTTTTATGATTAAAAGATTACAGGAGAAGATTAATGTCTTTTTATTCTTATAAAAACGAACAAAATGTATGATATTTAAAACTGATAAATGATAAACTAATACTTGGAAGTGATTTCTGGATATTTAGCGTTAAGGGCTAATTCTTCATATAGAAAGAGAAATTATGATTGAGGTAAAAGGCCTCATCCTTACTTTTCTATCAAGACTGAACGAGCCTGATACGCTTTTAATGGTATCTAGCTTCAAGAGCTAGCCTTACGGGAAAAAAATAAATGAGATAAAGAGTAGCTCAGTCAATTTTCCCTATTTTCTGTCAAAGCAGACCAAGCTCTTTCAGCTTTCAAATTTAGGAGGATTAAAAATGTTGGAAAAAATGTCAGATAGTAGAAAAATTACAATTGTTGTCGCCATATTTGTGGTTTTACTTGGGATTGGTACGTTTGGGGATTTAGCAATCTCAAATGCAGTGATGAGTCAAAATTCATACATTGCAACATTCTTACAAAACTACGCTTGCTTTCCAGTAGGTGTCGTGATTATGATGAGTGGGGAAATTATCATACATTACGGGGTTCGATCGAGCCAGCCTGTGATTGCGAAATTATTGATTGCTGCCGCAGGGGTGGGACTTTCCCTGTATGGAATTTGGTATTATTTAAAATTTGCTATCCAGTATACACTGTCTTCAATTCAAAATGTAGAACACAATCGCCCAATCGGTCAAGCGAATAATGATGGTGGCGTTAATCCTACGCTACCAACGTTTATCAATATCATTATTTGTATCGTGGTTTTTGCCATAGCAACATTAATTGTTCAAAAATGGTTAAGTCGTAAAACGTCGGAAGAGCTTGAGCGTTTGATGCGAGTAGCTATTTTAGGCATTGCAGTGGCTTTTGTTTATCTAATGTGCGTAGAAGAAGTCAAAATTTTATGGGGACGTGTTCGTCCGTATGAACTAAATGCTGCTCAAGATAATTTTACACCATGGTACAAAATGAATGGTCCGACGGGTCATAAGTCATTTCCTTCAGGACATTCTTGTGAAAGTATGTTTGCTGTTTTTTTCCCGTTATATGCTAGCCCTAAAAATACTAAGTTACGTAAGCGATTATTGATTTTTGGCGTGACATGGGGAGCCATTACGGCAATCAGCAGAGTACTATTAGGTTGTCACTTCTTTAGTGATGCAACGATGGGGGCATTCATTATTCTATTTCTTGTCTTTGTTGGAACGAGATGCGCACAGTTAAAGCTTATAGACTAAAAAAATAAAATAAAACCTGAAAAAACGAGTAGATGATTACTTGCTTTTCAGGTTTTTTGAGTTGGTAAGCTATACGTAAAGGATAGAATTAATAGATGGTATCAAATGTCTAAAATAATGCGTATGATTCTGATTGTGTTAATTACACTTAGCTGGTACAAAAAAAGCAGAACAGTTTAACCTTGAAGAGTAACACAATAAAATACATTTCATTTGAAAAAGCGGCAACAAAGCTTGCCATAGAGAGAGCAGTAATAGATAATGAAAAGAGGAGAGATATGAAGAATAAAAAGGAGTGTTTATGTATTGAAAAAGGTATTGATTGGGGTAAGTTCATTTTTACTTGTTGGTTTGGTGACTGGGTGTTCAAATTATAATAGGACAACTTCAACGACTAGTGAAGTCACTGCTACAACGACAAGTGATAAAAAGCAAGCAGAGTATGATTCAGCTATGGCTAAAGGGAAAGAAGCTATAGTAGATAAAGATATGTCTAAAGCAATAGCGGCTTTCCAATTAGCATTAGAATACAACAAAGACAGTAAAGAAGCGCCGACTTTAATCGAACAATCTAAACTTTATAAAGAGATTGTTTCGCTGAAAGAGAAAAAAGATTACTCTAAAGCATTGAAAAAGTTAATAGAATTAACGGATGCTGAGGATGGCTCACAGGCACTAAAACAATATGGCAAAGAGTTGACTGAAGAGATCAACAAAGAAGTAATCAAAGAACGCGAAGAGAGCAAAAAAGAGTCTGAAAAAGAAGCTGTGCCAAAAAAAGAAGCAGCTGAAACAAAAACGACAGCAGAAGAGACTATTACTCCTAAGTGGAATCCGCAGAAAAAAGCAGAATTAGCTGCTTTTATGGCTAGTTGGGGAACGACAATGGGACAAAATTATCGAGAGTACTATCCTGGTAATGAAGTTAGTTTTTATGGGACATATTATCCAAGTGTTCTTAACAATAATACTTATGATGGGGTGCCGATCCAATGGTCTTACGACGGTATGACAGCAAATACCCATAATGTAGTAGGAATTTATTCTGATATTGATACGGCTGTACCTAGAAAAGAGATGGGGAACCATCTTTACTTATTTGTTTTATATAATGGTCAGCCTTCAGTACTGATTACTATGCAAAACCAAGGAAACAATGAAAATGTCTTGTATTTCGATCAAACGCAAAATGCAGATTTGATAAATGGATTTGCTCAAATCGTAGGTAACTGATAAAGACTGGATTAAACAAGCGTAAATCATATAGATTAAGATTAGAGGCAAGGTCATCAACGATGACTTCATTCTCTAATCTTAGTCTATTTTTGTATCAATTATCTGATTAGTGATAACATGAATTTAATGTTCGTATTTAGAGGATATTTAAACTTTTTTATTTACTTATCGTTTCGTTTATTATATGATTAAACACGTTGTTTAAGTAATTTATAGCACTTTTTCCGAACTTTTTCTTTATTGTTCGAACGTTTAGGAGGATATTGAATGAAAGAAAAAATTATTTCTTATTTTGAGATTGAAAAATTGAATACAACTGTGAAACGTGAGTTTCTAGCTGGATTTACGACCTTTATTTCGATGGCGTATATTCTATTTGTAAATCCAACTGTATTGGGCGCTTCTGGAATGGACGAAGGTGCCGTTTTTACTGCGACAGCTTTAGCAAGCGCTTTGGGATGTATTCTGATGGGGATTTTTGCGAAATATCCGATCGCAACAGCACCAGCACTAGGGATCAATGCCTTTTTTGCTTATTCTGTTTGTGTGGGAATGGGTGTGCCTTGGGAAACAGCATTAGCTGGTGTTTTTGTCGCATCTTTAATTTTTATTTTGATCACGATTTTTAAATTACGTGAATTGATCATTGATGCGATACCAGCAGATTTAAAATATGCTATTTCTGGTGGGATCGGTCTTTTCATCGCTTTTCTAGGTTTAAGTGAAGGCGGGCTCATTGTTTCCAATGAATCGACATTAGTTGCATTAGGGCCGTTGAACGTTGGTTCGACTTGGCTGACGATTTTTGGTCTAGTGATCACGGCCATTATGATGGTGCGTCGTGTGCCAGGTGGTATTTTTATCGGAATGACAGCAACAACTATTTTGGGATTAGTAACGGGTTTGATCGAAGTACCTACTAAAATCATCTCAGGTGCTCCTAGTCTTAAACCAACTTTCTTAGTCGCTTTAAAACATGTGGGCGATATCAATTCTCTACAACTATGGGTTGTGGTGTTAACGTTCCTATTAGTGACATTTTTTGATACGGCTGGAACGCTTGTTGGTTTAGCGAATCAAGCTGGCTTCATGAAAGACAATAAAATGCCTCGAGTTGGAAAAGCGCTAGCTGCGGATTCAACAGCGATGTTAGCAGGTTCTCTTCTAGGAACTTCTCCAGTGGGGGCATATGTAGAATCTTCAGCTGGTATTGCTGTTGGAGGACGTTCTGGATTAACAGCTGTGACAACAGGATTTTTCTTCATCGTTGGGCTATTTTTCTCTCCATTACTTTCAGTCGTAACGTCTCAAGTAACGGCGCCAGCACTAATTGTTGTGGGTGTTTTGATGGCTCAATCCCTTAGCCAAATCAAATGGAAAGAAATGGAAATCGCAATTCCTTCATTCTTGATTCTTTTAGGAATGCCTTTGACTTACAGTATTTCTGATGGAATTGCCCTTGGTTTTATTTTTTACCCAATCACAATGATCGCTGCAAAACGTGGGAAAGAAGTGTCACCGATCATGTACGCTTTATTCTTTGTTTTTGTAGGATTTATGTGGATTTTAAACGCTAATTAAGAGACGAGGCCGGGACGAACACCACAAGAGAGGTTGTCCCGCTCACTTAAAGTCATGTGACTGTAGTCCATGGCTTTTTTTATCTGAAAATTTCTTAAAATTTTGACTTTTACATTAAAAACAAGCAAACTATAACTAGTTAAAGAGAAAAAAATCTGTGAGGGATGATTAAATGGAAACACCTCTTATATCACAATGGTTGGATTATGCAAAGAAGCAATCCTTAATTGAAAAAAAATTAGAAGTAGTGTTAAAGAAGAATAGTCAGCTGACAACAAGTGAGTATTACGCCTTGTACCAACTTAAACAAAATGGTTGTCACATGAGGTTAAATGATTTAGGAAATTATCTATGCTTGAGTCAAAGCGCATTATCTCGTCTGATCAACAGGCTAGAAGAGAAGAGTCCATCGGTTATTGAAAGAAGGATTTGTACGGATGACAAACGTGGAGTGTATATAGATCTGACTGATGAAGGAGCAAAGCTATTGTCTGATGTGGAACATGATGTAAAGAGTATTTTAAAAGAATATTTTATTTAGAAGACTATAAAGTTGCTTTTTAGTCTTCTTTTCTTTATTATGAATATAGTTGCATGCGCATGCATTTGATAAGGAGGAGAAATTTGATGAAAAATTTAAGCACAGGTTTAACATTTAAAAGAGGACTACAGTTGAAAAATAGACTTGTTGTTGCTCCGATGACTACGAAAATGTCTTTTTTCGATGGTGTCATAACCAATGATGAAATCGATTATTACGCATTACGGACTGGTGAAGTGGGGGCATTCATCACTGCAGCTGCTAATGTTCATGAAGGGGGAAAAGGTTGGGATGGAGAGCTAGGTGTATATGATGATCGCTTTATACCAGGCCTTTCTAAACTAGCTGCAGCAATCAAGAAGAATCATACAAAAGCAATTTTACAAATTTTTCATGCTGGACGAATGACAGATTCCAAGGTCTTGCATGGCCTTCAACCTGTTGCACCAAGTGCAGTTGCGGCTGAACGACCAGATGCACAAATTCCGAGAGCATTAACGGAAGAAGAAATTTTTGAAATGTTAGAAAGTTTCAAAAAGGCGACTGAAAGAGCAATCAAAGCAGGTTTTGATGGTGTTGAAATCCATGGAGCAAATACTTATTTGATCCAACAATTCTTCTCTCCGCACTCTAACAGACGGACCGATGATTGGGGCGGTTCACTAGAAAAAAGAGTTAGATTCATCAATGAGTTGGTTGACGGTGTAACAGAAGTTGTCGATCAGTCAGGTGTGAAAGATTTTGTTGTTGGATATCGTTTTTCGCCTGAAGAATATGAAGAGCCTGGAATTCGTTTGAGTGATACCTTATTTTTAGTAGATCTATTATCTAAAAAGCCGTTGGATTATTTACATTTGTCTGTTAATAATTATAGAAATCACTCAGTTAGCGATGGGTTTAAAGAGAAACCAATTATTGAGTATATAAAAGAAACGATCAAGGATCGTCTACCATTGATTGGTGTGGGGGATGTTAGAAATGGAGTAGATGTAAAAGAAATTTTGGCTACTGCAGACTTAGTAGCTGTAGGTAGGGCAATGTTGATTGATCCACACTGGGCACAAAAAGTTTTAGACGGTCAAGATCATTTGATAAGGACGGAGCTTTCTCACTATGACCAAGAGGATTTAAGAATTAGTAACGGTGTTTGGGGATTTCTAGAAGGTATGATGCCGGAACGACTTAAATAAAAATGCAGCTAAAATTAAGAGGGAAATCTATCTTCTTCAACTGATACAGTTGGTTTTTTCGACTAAGCTATTGCTCTTTGAGTGATATCTTAGTCTTTTTTTGTTGAAAGTGGATAAATAATTGTACTCAAAAGTATGTTATTGTTTCTAACTAAAGGAGGGGCAATGCAGCATTACTGTTATCGAAGAGTGCTTAATAATGAATAATGGTGAGGCAAATTTTAGTAAGAATTAACACTATTGTGCAAAGAGAAACAAACGAGTTGATTTTGGTGTAAAGAAATTTTAGGTATTGAAAATAAGTTGTTAATTAACGGAAAATTTAGTACAATTCTTGTATGAAGAAAAATATTTTTTTGAACTAAATAATTATTAGGAGGTTGGCTGTAATGAGTAAAAAGTATCTGAACTATGTAGGCGAAATCATCACCGATGTTGAATATCACGGATTAGGAGATCCAGAGGCATTTTTAGAAGTTCATATGGACGTTGAACTACCATTTAGGCTATATTGCAGAATGGGAAGTAAAGATTGGGAAGAGGTTTCAGAAAAAGAGCGGTTAGAGTTAATAGATCAATTACAAGATAAGAAATCAAAATTTTCTAAAAGTGATTATCGTTTTTACACATTGGACTTTTATCTAGCGAGTTTAGGTGGTTTATAGTTTTTTTGAAAACGCTTAACTTTAAAGCGGATCAGAAAGAATTTATAGGATGATTTTCGCTGCGATTGTGATATTGTTAACAATGGAAAGTGCTATAGCAAAGACCGCTTGTCAAGGCTGACAGGCGGTTCTTTGTTATTACTTTGAGTTTTGAGTGGGAGTGCAGTAGAATTATACTATGAAGATGAATGAAAAAAGTAGAGGTGTTTAATGATGATCGAAGTAAAGCAAGTAGCTATAACGAATCAAGAGTTATCAGAGTTAATAAATGAATTAAATGAATTTTTTAATGAGGAATGGGGGGCAGACGTAGCGCAGAACTATCAAAGTCACCATAATTTGGCGGAGATGGCATGTGCAATTGTCGCTTACGAGGACGGAGAAGCAGTTGGTTGTGGCTGCTGGAAACTTTTTGACGATCAAACACCAGAAATAAAAAGAATGTATATTAAGAAAAAAAGTCGTGGAAATGGGGCTGCGGGGAAAATTATCCAAGCATTAGAAGCTGATATGTTGGAGAAAGGCTATCAGCAAGCCGTTCTGGAAACAGGGAAGGACATGTCAGGGGCAATTAAATTTTATGAAAGACATGGCTATCAAATCGTGCCAAATTATGGGGAGTTTATTGGAGATGAATTATGTATTTGCATGAAGAAGCAATTTTAAAAAAGACAAACGATCTTTAAACGAGTTTAAAAGGAAGATCATATTGATTGCTTTTAACTGCAAGAAATCTATAATATTTATGAGATGTTAAGTTATGTGTAGGGGGAATGGGTATGGAAGAAAAGCAGTTCAGTATCACGCTGCCGGAAAAAATAGTGGAAGAATTTGATTTAGAGAATGAAACAGAAGTCACATTAAGTATTAAAGATCAAAAAATAGTGATCGAACCAAAAAAGAAAGCTACTGGAAACCAGACACTTTCTCTAAGGTGGTTTTTAATACCAACAACGATCGTTAGTATTTTGTTTTTAGGTTACCTATTTTATGCGGACAAAACACAGATCGCGCTGGTAGGCGCTTATTCAATTGCGAATTTTGTTCTTTCCTTTGGAGTCTTAAGTGGCGTTTTCAGCTTCGTCCTTTTTTTTATTAAAGGAAAAAGAAATCAGGTTACGACTAAATCAAAAGATATTTACTGGCGTAATTTTCCAACGATATTATTATCATTTATTGTTATATTAGTTTTCTCATTATTAGTATTTTTCAAGGTCATCGGTTTAGTTTTTGTTGGAGCAACCTTTGACCGTTATACAGCAACATTGTTATTTTTTGTATTTGTAGGGTTGGTTAATTATTTTATGATCTATTCGGCGCTGTCGATCACGCCTGCTAAACTGACTAATTTGTTGATATTTGTGATCATTGGTGGTGTATTACTTGCAATGATTACAAATAAAGATTATCAATGGTGGCAATTTAATTTCAGTTTTTTAGGTACGATCGAGGCTAAGAGTAGTTGGCAGTTTAATGTGACCTTGATGTTTTCTTCGTTATTGATGGTTGCACTGATCGACGGGTTATTTGTCGAACTGCAAAAAGCAATTCCTCACAGCAAACGTTTGACCATTCTGCGTATTCTTTTGACATTAACAGCGCTTGATCTGGGGGCTGTTGGATTATTTCCGTATACAGAAACAGGTCCTTTTCAAGGGGTTCATAATCAAGTTGCTGGTTATTTAGTTTATTTGATTGTGATTTTGATTGTGGGAATTAAATGGCTATTACCAAATGTAACCAAAGAATTTTTGTCGATTTCTTATATAATTGCGGCGACTTTGGTTGTAGTAGTTGTATTATTTCAATGGACAAGTTATCTTTCGTTGACGGCATTTGAATTACTATCATTTATGTTGGCATTCAGCTGGATCGTCCTCTTACTTCAAAACCTCCAAAAAATGGCGCAAAATATCAATAATACATTTCAGGTCAAGATTAATCTTGAATCTGAAATACAAGTGAAGGATGATTAAGAACCTCTTTTTGAGAATGATAGAAAAAATAAGGTTAGAGTGAAGCCCTAAGGGTGCACTCTAACCTTTTTCTATCTATCAAGATAACGAGACATCAATTCCATATGGTGCATTACAGCCGCTTTTCGCATGACCCCCATTCCAGGGAATTTATCTTTGGAAATTGCTTCAAATAATAACTCAAGCCCTAAAGTTACATGGTCACCGCATAAGACGTTTTTCCATTCTTCAACTTCTTTCATAAGTTCAAAAAATTTATCTTTTTGAGTAGGCAACTCCTCGCTTGAAAGAAAATGATGGATACGTAAATGATCATTTTCAAAATAAACAAGATGCAAGCTCAATATTCTTGAAGGGTAGCTGTGTTCATAGTAAATACGGCTATCAATAGAGAAATCACTGAATCCTACAAAGCCGCTTTTTTGAAAGGTCAAATGGGTATCTGAGAAAAATTCATCGGAACATTCTTGGTAAAAACTGGATTTAGGTAGTCTAGTGAATGGATCTTGAGAAATGATTTTTTTACCTTTGACTTTTTTTAGTAAGCGGAATTCTTTTGGTATCAGGACCTTCGCCTGGTTTTCTTGCCAATCACTTTGTAAGGCAGGCGTTGCGTTGTTGATCACAAATAATTGAGATTCTTCGCTCAAGGTTTCGATAGGCTGCTCAATGATTACTGCTTTATCTAAGGGTAATGAGTTTAGATAAAGGAGCCCTTCTTCCGTTAAAAAATCACCAGCTTGAGGATTTTGAATAAGGTAAAAAGGGTGATCTTCCTTTTGAAATAAATTGATACATTTTTTTAATGTATTGGAGTTTTTGACAGGTTCAATGATGGGGATAATTTGTGAAGATAGGTAGTCATTTTCCAGCAATGAAGTTAAAGCTAGTAAATCAAATTGTTTACCGCGAAAATAGGGATAATACATTAGTTTTCCTCCAAAAGACGCTGTTCCAATTCAAGATAGGCCTCACGCGTTGCGTCTAATTCACTTTTTAAGGCTTCAACTGCTTGGTCACAAATTTCGTCAACAAAGCGATCATAAAAATTTACTCCACCACCAAACAAATCATAATCTGGTTGTCGTTTTTTTAGTTCTTTGTAAAGTTGATCGGTCGAAAAAACTCTTAAGCCGCGCGCTGTTTGTTTGGCTTTACCGACTTCACGTGCTTGGGCTGTAATCAATCGAAAAAGCAATTCTTGTTCATTGACCAAAAGCTCTTGTTTTTGCGGTTTTTTATCTATTGTAAAATAGCCTGGTAGCATTTGGTCATCAGTTGAAAGGTATTGATGATAAACCATCACACCGATATGATTAGGGATTTCTTCTTTTATTTTTTCAAAGAGAGCTTCAGGTAAAACAAAATAATTATAGTGACCAATAAAAGAAAGCTTAGCTTTTGAACGGAAATCAGCTTTACTGACTTTTAGTTCATAACAGCGCCACTCAAATTGATTCTCAGCGGTCAAGCGGCAACTCAATGTATCAACTATACCTTGTTCGTCCGGCATAGTCACTTCTTCTACCACGATATCTCCATGTTCTCGACAGTAGTAATAAAGAACTTCTTCCATTTGGGTCGTTAATGACGTTTTCATAGCTAACTCCTTTTTTCTTTTATTCTACTATAAAACGTATGTTCGTAAAAATAAAGTGTTTTTTGCATTTTAAATCAAGTAAATGATTTTTTTTGGAAATCACTCGTTGTAGATTGCGATTTTTATATATAAAAAATATATTTATTTAATAAAAACGAAATGTGGTTTTATTATTATTTTTCAATTTCAAATGAGGTGAAGAAGGACAGAAGGGGACTGAAACAGCTGATATGTTTTTATTTTTTATTAAAACGTAAAAAAATAATCATAATAAAGTTCGAAAAAGTATATGATAGAATTATATAAAAATATTAAGATAGAGGAGTTTGTTCATGAAAAAAAGAAAATTACATATATTTATGCTTGCAGTACTACTTGTACATAGTTTTGGATCGACCGTAAGTGCTTTCGCAATGACTGGCAATAGTGATGAATCTCCGAATGGACAGGAGACAAATGCACGAACAGAAGACAGCGTGGCAACGGATTTATCAAGTGGCGAAATCGAACAATCAGCAGAAAATCAAAATGAAACGACAGTTGAAACGAGTGAAGCAATTGAAAAGGATGCCTCAACACTAAAGCAAGAGGAAGCATCGGAGCAGCTAAAAATAGAAAGCGCCTCCGTCTCCGAAATGAAAAAAGCAGATGCAAATACACCGATTGAAGATGAAATCCTTGCAAACATGACACTCACCACTATGGAAGGAGCTGAGTATAGCCAAGTCTCTACAAATAGAGTGCTGAATACCACTCCGGTCACTGCGAAGTTGCATTTTGTAGTCGAGGACAAAGACTACGCACCAGGATCAGTGTATACAATGACATTACCTGATCACTTAGGGTATTCAGATATCAGCGGAGAGGTAGCAAATGTTGGAGCTAAGTGGTCAGTCGATGCACTAAGTAAGACCTTAACGATCACATTTACGCAACGTGTTACAGAAACGCAGTTTAATCTGGATTTAAAGAGTTATGTATACACAGATGCCGAACCATTAGTAACGATCAAAACATCAGGTCAAACAGTAAATGAGTATCGCTTTGATTTATATGAAGAGGTTGCACCGATCAAGTATGAAGAAACCACTAATACTTATGGAATCACAGGCAATATCTATTACAACTTGGATAGAGCATTATCTGGTAGTCAGACAATAGAATTATTAATGCTAGGTACATCAGAAACAACTTTTGGTACTACGTCTAAAAAGCAGATAGATGTTTTTTCGTACGATGTGGATATCATGGGCAATGTGATTGCAAGTTCAAAACAGCTTTTAGAAAAAGACAAAGATTATACAATTAGCGAAGACAATACTAATCGAGTAGCAATCACGATCACAAATATGGAGCAACAAAAAGCGTATGGTTTATCAGTTGATCGTACACTAGCATTGGAAAGTGTTTCAAATTATTCCTATAGTTTTTACAATCAATATCCTACAACTAAACTCGGGTCTGTCAGATTGAATAGTACAACTGCCCCATATGGTGGTCTTGAGTTTACTGCTAAAACAAGTAAAGATAAAAAGGCATTAAAAGAAGCAAGCCTAGGTTGGTTTCAAAGTGCGAATTTCCGAGAAAAAGGAAACTATTATGTCGATGTTTACAATATACCAACACAAACTAAAGCAGGAGAAAAAATAGTTTTAGAAAGTAAAAATGGTCAAGCCATTTCCGAGTATAACATTTCAGCCTCTGATGCTGAATACAAAGTAGCACAAGTAACTGATTTTTTTGACGTAAGTAAAGAAAATAATAAACTGATTTTAACAGCGACAAAAGATAGCGTATTAAGATTATATGTAGACAAGTTGCTCATCCCATTTGATCAGAAAGACATCGATATAACCGTGAGTACACCTGTTATCAGTGGTGGTAAAGAGATGATGCTTGTATCTGACCAATATCTTCAACCCATTTCGATCATTAATTCTACTAATGTGGAAACCGCCTGGGGCAATTATGATGGGAACGGTGCTTACTTTGGCGATACGATGATAGCGATAGAAGGAAGTACTAAAAATCCAGTAAAGAATGCAACGATCAAAATTGAACATCCAAGTTACTTGCAGCTGAGAGCACCTAAAGGAGAGTACGATTATTACAAGCTAAATAAGGACTATACGATAACAGCGGTCGAAGGTGGTTCACTTATAAAATTCACAACGCCGGTCGTTCATTCATTTAATTTAGATTTAGGATTTAACTATGTGCCGGATAGTTTAGAAAAAAGTAAAAGTATCCCGATCGACACGCTTGCAGTTACCTTAAGTGCAGATGATTATGAAACAGTTGACACCACTGTTAGAACAGGAAGAAAGATGTATTCAGAACGAACGCTGCAAGCTAGTAAAAATCAATTTTTAGTAAATGCAAGAAACGATTCGTTTGATGATTTGAGTATGACTACTAAAATTCCTGCGGGGGTAGACGTGGTTTTTGATATTTATGATGTGTCAAATGATCAAGTGGCATCAATTTATCCGCAATACTGGGATCGAGGTCAATATTTTGAGAAACCGCTAGCACCGACTAGTGCTGCTTATCCTAAAATTACATTCGATGAAGCAACGAACAGCTATAAATTCGATTTTGGTAAAACGTCTAAGCGTTACCTTATTGAATACAAATATGCCAATGGCTGGATCGATACGAAAACGATCAATGTAACAGGAAGTGCTGCGGAACCGTTATATGGTGATCAGATAATGTCAGCATCAGTTTCTGTAAATAATGAAGGTGCGGAAATCTTATCAGCTACTCAAACAAGTCATGAGTCGTTGAAAAACGTAACTAAAAATGAAGTGAAAACTAAAAACATCAATAATGGGACACGAAAGGTCAAAAATCCTACTTTCGATATTAAGACGAAAGGGACGACAAATGCCGGAATTGATTTAAATTCGATTACGATAGAAAATGTTCCAAAAGATGCCTATACTGTTAAACAATCGACAACAGGGGCTCAAATCATTTTCGAAGATTATACGTTAACGGAAAATATTACGATAACCTACAATACAGTTTCAAAAAATGCTGGACAGATTTCTACTGAAACTATCATTAGCGCGGATAACTTAGATCAAATGACAGAAACCCGTAGAACAGTGAGCACAACACCTCTTGTATTGAGATTCTCTGATGGAGATGCAGAAGGAGTCGTATATTTGGCGCAAGCGCAATTTCACACGTATAATGAAAAAGATCAAACACTAAATGTTCCAAATGTCTCGTTTGAATTAGTCGATAATGTGACACATAATCGAACGGAGTTTGTGACAGATCAAGACGGAAAATATAAATTTGATGCAATCATGTCAGGAGAATACACATTAAGAGTGACCGATATACCAACAGATTACACGATTGCTGAAGACTACATCAATGGTAAAACAACTGTATTGAAGAAAGAAACCAATTCAATCGAAATTCCACTTAAAGAAAAATTAGATCAAACGAGTGTCAGTGCAAAAGATTCCACGATTTATGTCGGGGCAACATGGCAACCAGAAGACAACTTCACAGGAGCAACTGATAAAGATGGAAATCCAGTTATGTTTGATCAAATCTCCGTAAGCGGAACAGTGGATACCGCAAAAGTCGGTGATTATGAGGTTACATACCATAATCAAGAAAAAGAAGCGAAAGCAACTGTTTCTGTTGTTACCAATCAGGAGACTTTAGTAGTGAGAGACTCAACGATTTACGTAGGTGATACTTGGCAAGCTAAAGATAATTTTGTGTCAGCGACAGATGAAAATGGAAAAAACAGCCCATTTGAAGAGATAACATTTTCTGGGGCTGCAGACCTAACAAAAGCAGGTACTTATGATGTAACGTATCGCTTTGGTGGACAAACAGAAGTTGCTAAGATAACAGTTTTACCGAATCAAACGGCAGTTCGTGGAAAAGATTCAACGATCTATGTCGGTACAACGTGGCAAGCAGCAGATAATTTTGTCGAAGCAACAGACAAAACTGGAAAACCTATCTCTTTGGATCAAATTACTGTAACAGGAACAGTAGATACAAGTAAAGTTGGTGATTATGAAGTCATATATGAAAACCATGATCAAAAAGATCAGGTGACCATTCATGTTGTTGATACGCAAGAAACCCTTGCTGTTAGAGACTCTAGCATTTATGTGGGCGATACGTGGCAAGCAGCAGATAACGTTGTATCAGCGACAGATAAAACTGGCAAAACGATTCCAATTCAAGATATCAACGTAACAGGCACTGTAGATACAACAAAAGCAGGAGTTTATGAAGTAGTTTATGAAACAGGCACCTTAAAAGAGAAAGCCAAGATCACAGTAAAGGCTGATCAATCCACTTTAATTGTAAAAGATTCTACAATTTACGTTGGAGATGATTGGAAGAGTGCAGACAACTTTGTGTCAGCAACTGATCGTGATGGCAAATCGATTACTTTTGAAGAAGTAGAAGTGACTGGAAACGTTGAAACAAAAGAAAAAGGAGAGCACCAAGTATCTTACTCAGTCCAAACAACTCAAAAAGCTGAACCAAGTAAAAAGAAAAAAACGACAAATACTGGAAAAAGATTGACGGCTACCGCAACAATCACAGTCCTTGAAAAAAATACACCTAAGCCAAATGAAACAAATAAGAATCAAATGCATGTTTCTAAACCAGACAAACAAGGAACGTATCCGAAAACAGGTGAGCAAGTCAACCACGCGTCCCCTTGGATTGGAGTGTTAGCCATATCGATCACGATCATTAGTGTGATCCGATTAAGAAAACGAAGAACAGATTAGCTGAACTAAATGAATGAGCAGGGCTGGGACAAAATCAGAGTATAAACTGATTTTGGCTCATCCCTCTATTCGATTTTATCAGCAACCTAGGAGGCATATGAAGCGATGACAAATAAACCTTTGCTATTAGGAACGGCCTTGCTGTTTTCATCGGCACTTTTTTTTCATTTTGAGACATTTTACGGGGAAGAGGTAACAACTCCTGGAAAATATAAAATGACCTACGAAGTAGATGGAAAAGTAGAAACAGCGACAGTTGAGGTAAAAGAAAATCAGACGGAACTTTTACTAAAAGATATCATCATAGGGCAAAATGAAAAATGGTCTCCTTCAGATAATGTCGTTTCATTAAAAGGTAAAGATGGTGAACCACTACAATTAGAACAAGTGACAGTCAAAAATAATGTGAATACTCAAGAACCTGGAATTTATTTTGTCAAATTTTCATATGAAAATTATGAATCTACTGCTAAAGTATCGGTTAATCAATTTACCAGTTCTGACTACAAAAAAAGAGTAATGAATCGCTATTCCCCAAATGACTCTCAAACAAGAATCATGCTGAACGATGAACTACTAAAAGAAAAACCTAAACAAATGCTAAACACAAACACTTCTGGAGCAGGGTCTCAGATGGGATCCACAAGCTTTGGAGATATGTTGGGTTCTCTGTCAGGAACACTGCTGTATGGGACAAGGAGAGTATAAATGGATTTTTTGTTATTAGATGATCGAACAAATATAAAACTAGCAATTATTAGAAAACTAGAACAACACTATTCATTTTCGGAACGTAAAGATACGTTGTGTGAGCAGTTAACTATCTCTCAATATCTTTTAGAGCGAAGTATTTTGGAGATAAATGAAGATCTAAAAAGATTTGATTTAAACGATGAAATGGAATTGATCGAACAAAGTAATGAAATCATTCTGTTTCAAGAGGCTCAAATATCATCAAGTGTTGTGGAGGAAAATTATTTAAAAGATTCTCTAGAGTTTACATTACTACAAACAATCTTTTTCAATCGATTTAAGTCGATCAAAAAATACGGAGAAGAACATAACATGAGCCGGACGGTCGTTTATAAAATTATAGACAGAATTCGGCAAGAGCTTGCTCAATATAGTATAAAACTATCTAAAACATTTCAATTAGTCGGAGATGAAATGAAAATTCGTCAGTATTTTACGATGCTTTATTATCGAATTTATAAGGATTCAGATGAGTTATATAATCAATCGGATATTCTATCAGTGAATGAAATTTTTTCTGAGATTAAACCTTATTGTGAAGAAATAAACACCTTTTATCTGTTTAAACATTATTTATTTGTGATGCTAGAACGAGTAAAGAAAAAACGTAAATATTTTTTGTCTAGTACTGTTTATTCCGCAAGCTTTGATACAGAAAATAGAGTATATCAAGCAATTAATCACTGGATTCGTCAGATAATAACAGGAACAAATCGAGAAATTGAAGTCGAAATAATGGGGATCATTAGTCAATTTTCTGTTTACCAAAGTGAATTGTGTAATTTTGAAAATGAGCTAGTCGACACATATACTCTACAGTTGAAACAACAAATTCTTATGTATCCACAACTGACAATGAAAAGTCAGGAGCTGGAAAACAAGGTGAGTAGAACGATTTATCAACATCAATATATTACACCCTTGATAGATCTTACGTTACGAGTGATGGATTTAGATTTTTTTCAGGAACGCTATCCAATTATTTTTGAAGTCTGTCATATCTTTATCTATCAATTGAAAAAAGATGAATTTAAATTTAGTAAAAAATCACTGTTCTTCAATTTACTACTAGTACTTTCGGAACAATATGATGAAGAAAGTGAGAAAAGCACGATTAATATCCATGTGAATTTTACTCAAGGTGAAAAGTATAATCGATTTATCAAAAAACAAATTCAAATTTTTGATTCTTTTAGTATCAATTTTCAATCAGTCATCCGTCCAGATACAGATTTGATCGTCTCTGACTATCTCCCAAAAACCACTTTTTCAGCACGAACGCTGATTTGGCTGGCACCACCTAGAGCAAGTGACTGGCGCAATTTTGGTAATGAAATCGTCCAAATCAATAAAAATTTACAATTGAATAGGAACAGAGCTCAATAATGACCAATAGATATAGAATGAAAAAGTAAGTTAAAGACTATTTTCTAAATTCATTGGTTGTTAATCGAGATACAAAAGAATAAAGCAGAGGCCGAGATAAAAGTGTTTAGCTCCGAGAAATAAGAAGGAGCTGCTTTTTTCTCGCTGTTTATTTGAAGTTAAAGCCCGAAACAAAACTGATTTTTAGTTTTGTCCTGGGCTCATTTTTTTATTATATGGAAATAGAAGGCTAAAAAAACTGGTGTGCAAAAATCTTACTGGATCACAAAAGAAGTGATTTCAGAAATGGGGGCATCTTTTTGATTACTTTTAAATCGTATGATATCTGAAAAATAGACTTTATTCCCTGTTTTGGTTGTAAGAATCCCATGAGCTGAACCTTCTTTTCCGTGGGTTAATATAGACTGGATTTCTAAGGTACTAAGTTCTTTTTTTTCTTTGAGTACAGCTTTAATAAATGCTGCTTTATCTTCTAAGGGCAGTTCACCAGGTACAATCCAGCGAAATGAATCAGAAAGCAACGACTCTAGTAATGACTGATTTCCAGATGCTGCTGCAAGCAAATAATCTCGAATCATTCTTCTTTTTGGTGCATTGTCACAATTTAATGAGCAGATAACTGCAAACTCTGTTTGTGGAAGGTGATCATTAACTGACTGTTCTTGAAAGGTTAAATGGTGACCAGTTAAGGCTTTTTCCAAGATGCTGATTGCTTTGGGTCCCACACCGTGCATCTTTAATAGCGTAGTTTTGTTCAGTGTACTGACTTGTTCAAGCGTTGTAATCCCAACTGATTTAAGTGCATTTGTGGCAGGTTTTCCGATATTTGGTAATGTAGTCATAATAACCTCCTTGATGGGTCTGTTTAGTTATCCTTATTATATATCTATAAGCGGAAGTTTGGAAATAATCATAAACAGTCTGTCAAGCTGAACCTTCTGGAGAATTATTTCGTACTTTGTTTTATCCTAAAAAAAGAACGCCAAAAAACTATTGACAACTTTTGGAAAACGCTTTATTATAAGACGTATTAAGACGTATTAAAAGGAGCGGGGAAATGGAAAAATTAGAATCTAAAGCATTAGCACCGTTATATAAACAGTTATATGAATCATTACTGTCCAAGGTGAAAACTGGTGAATACAAAGTCGGTGACAAGATTCCTTCTGAAGAACAATTAATGGGAATCTATGGTGTAAGCCGTGTCACTGTTCGAAATGCGATCAAGCAGTTAGTCGATGAGAATGTTTTAGTGAAAAGACATGGAAAAGGAACGTTTGTCTCGATGCCTGCTTATGTGGAAAGTATGACAGCTGGCGGTAGCTTTACAGAATCTGGTCTCCAAATGCAGAAAAAACCTGGTACAAAAGTGATTTCTATCGAAAAAAAACCAGCAAGCGGACATGTTGCGCAAGCTTTAGGAATCGAAAAAGGGGAGACGATCATTGCTATAGAACGGATTCGCTCATTGGATGGATTACCTGCAATTTTTGAAATCGATTATTTTAGACACGATTTTGATTTCATGCTGGATTTGAATTTGACTGATGAATCATTATTGGATGTTTTACGAAATCATGGCGGTTTGATTGCAGCTTATTTTGACAATATTATTGAAATTGCGTTGGCAGATGAAAAAATAGCTGCTGGTCTGACCATTGACGAAGAAGAACCATTAGTTAAGATTCATCAAACGGTCATTGACAATGAAAATCAGATTCTTTATTTCAATGAACAATATATTAGGAGTGAGGTATATAAAGTAGCGATCCGCTCTTATAACAAATAAATAACTGAGGTGAACCACATGAGAAAAATTTATATTGCGACTCACGGCGATTTTTCTAAAGGATTGAAACATTCTTTAGAAATGATTGCTGGAGACAGTGCTAAAGAGATCGAGACCTTTAGCTTATATCCAGGTGCAAGTGCAGCAGATTTTGCCCAGAAATTAAGGAAAGAGCTTTCTTTAAATGACGAAGATGAATATATTATTTTAGGTGATTTATTTGGTGCAAGTGTTGTCAATGCATTGTTAGAGACGACTTCTTTTGAGCATGTCAGATTATTGGCAGGGGTGAATTTGAACTTAGCACTAGAGCTTCTTTTAGCTGGACCAAGTAAATTAACGGATGAAGAGCTTGAAGAAATCATTGTGAACGCCCAACAAGGGATTCGCCGTGTCACGATTGAAAAACTAGAAAATGAAGAGTTTTAAGGAGGAAGCATGATGAGTCAAAAAGATGAATTTTTAGCATTGTTTAACAAAAAAAAACCAATTATTGGGGTTATTCATTTGAAAGGGGTTACAGATGAAGAGGTTCTAGGGCGAGCAAAAAAAGAAATCAATATCTATGTAGAAAATAATGTTGACGGTATTTTGATGGAAAATTACTACGGAAATTATGAGCAATTAGAAGTGGCTATCCAATACATCAAATCGTTAGGTTTGACGATCCCAATTGGCGTCAATGTTTTAAATGTCGATTCACTTGGATTTTATCTTGCGAATAAATATGACCTAGACTTTATGCAAATCGATTCAGTCGTAGGTCATGTGAAACCTCGAGATGAAGTTTCCCTTAAGGCATTCTTTGATTTATATCGAGGTACGTGCAAAGCCAAATTGATTGGTGGTGTTCGTTTCAAGTATCAACCTATGTTATCTGAAAATACAGTAGAGGAAGATTTACAACTCGCTACAGAACGTTGTGACGCGATTGCGGTGACAGAAAATGCTACAGGAGAAGAAACGTCTATGGCAAAAATCGAACTATTCCGTAAAGAGTTACCTGATTTCCCTCTAATTGTCGCAGCTGGAGTAACAACTGAAAATGCAAAAGAGCAACTAGAAATTTGTGATGCGGCCATTGTAGGCAGCTATTTTAAAGATACTAGAAAAGATACGGGTGATGTCAGTGCAGAACATGTGGCAGATTTTATGCGTGTGATAAAAGAATTGAGGAGTGAGTTAAATGATTAAAATGTTACGTGTAGACCATCGATTGATTCATGGGCAAGTTGGATTTACTTGGACAAAATTTTTAGATGCAGACTGTATCTTGATTGCCAGTGATGATTTAGTGAGCGATGATTTGAAAATGAGTGCTATGAAAATGGCAAAACCTTCAGGCGTCAAATTAGTAATGAAAACGATCGAGGACTCAGCGAAAGCGTTAAATTCTGGTGTGACGGATAAATATAAATTATTTATTTTATGTGAGTCAGTGGAAGACATGTATCAGTTGGTGAAAAAAGTACCAACGATTCAAGAAATCAACTTAGGTGGAATGAAAAACGGAGCAGATCGTAAACAAGTCTCGAAAGCTGTTCATTTATCTGAACAAGATAACGAAAGAATCAAGGAATTGATTGCAGATGGTAAGAAATTAACGGTTCAACTAGTACCAGATGATCCTGCTGTGGCTATCGAAAAGTTGTTATCGTAAAAGGGCGAAAATACTGAGGGGGAAAAAACATGGAAGTCACGTTTATGAGAGTATTTTTGATGTTTATCATTGCTTTATTTGCTTATCTGCATAGTTGGTTTGGGTCAACAATGTGGAATCGCCCAATTGTGGTAGCACCGCTAGTGGGTTTAGCTTTAGGTGATATTGAAGCGGGGATCAAGTTAGGGGCGACCTTAGAACTCGTCTTTATGGGGGCATTTCCGGTAGGCGCTAGTAACCCACCTGATTTTGTTTCAGGCACGATCATTGCAACGGCCTATGTGATCATGAGTGGACAATCTGTGTCTAGTGCTGTTGTTTTAGCGGTACCGATTGCAACCTTAGTTCTGTTGATCGACAATCTTCAAATGACATTCCTACTAACTGGGGCAAGTCATTTAGCAGACAAAGAAGCCAGCAAAGGGAATATCAAAGGTGTTGAAAGGATTCAAATAATCGCAGGTATCGGCAATAAAATCTTATTAGCTTTGATTGTAGCACTAGGCTTTTATCTAGGTGTTCCATTTATTGAAAAAGTTCTTTCTTATGTACCTGAATTTGTAACGCATGGACTAGATATAGCTGCTGGAATTATTCCTGCTATCGGTTTTGCCATGCTTGCTCGAATGATGCTGACGAAAAAAATGATTGCGTTTCTTTTGTTAGGTTTTCTATTAGCGGCATATTTAAAAATCTCAATTGTCGGAATTGCATTATTTGGTATCGTCGTTGTGTTGATCTATATGAATTTCAGTAATAACCAACCGAAGGAGGCGTATGTAGATGACAACGAATTCTAAAGAAAAAATAAAGACGATTTCACATGATTCAGTCATTACTAAACGAGATTTTTGGTCTGTTTTCTTCCGTTCACTGACATTGGATTCTTCTTGGAACTATGAACGAATGCAAAATTTGGCTTATGCCTTTGCGATGGCTCCGATTATTCGCAGGCTATATAAAACACCTGAAGAACGAAAAGAAGCGCTAGAGCGTCATTTAGAATTTATGTCTGTTACCCCTCATATCTCAACACTCCTTTTTGGAATTTCTGGTGCAATGGAAGAAGAGAATAAAAAAAATCACAAGTTCAATCCAGCGAGTATCAACGCGGTGAAATCAAGCCTAATGGGGCCGATGTCTGGGATCGGAGATTCTTTTTTCTGGGGGACGTTAAAAGTTATTGCATCAGGTGTCGCGATTTCTTTAGCGAAAGAAGGCAATATTTTTGGTCCAATCGCATTTTTATTGATCATCAATGTTCCCCACTTTATTTTAAGATATATTTGTTTGGACAAAGGTTTTAAACTTGGGGCAAAATTCTTCAGTGATGTTGGCGATAGTGGCATTATTGAAAAGGTGACCAATGCAGCCTCCATTTTAGGACTGATGGTCATTGGCGGAATGACAGCTTCAAATGTGGTTTTTGAATTAACTGCTAAAGTTGGAAGTGGAAAGATAGCAGCACCTTTACAAGAATATGTAGATCAAATCATGTTAGGTTTTTTCCCTGCTTTGTTATTCTTGATCATTTATTGGTTGTTAGGTAAAAAAGTGAAAACAACGACTTTACTTGTTGGTGTAATTGTCATTTCCATTCTCTTTGCTGCAGTAGGTATTGCCTAAGTAAAGGAAAAAAACAGCTTTGTAGAGCAATTGAAGAGAATTGTCAACTATTGCTGGATTTGACTATTTTTTTTCAAAATGGTAGAGTAACACCTGAGGAAGGTGTTTCAAATGTACGTATTATATATTTCAACTCTTAGCTCCCTACAACTTATTTTTGATGAAGTGTTGTATGGAGCTTAATCGAAAAGCGAAGAGCTTTTCTTATTCATCAGTAAATCAAGCATATTAAAAAAATAGCACATGGTTGCTATGTTTTTAGTTTGCTTATTTACTGAAGGATATATAGATTAAAAGGCCCTAGACATTTTGTCTATGGGTCTTTTTTGTATGTTCTTTAGTAAAAATAAACGAAACCACATGAAAGAGGAAAATAGAATGGAATTATTACAAGTTAAAGATTTAAGCTACGCAGTACCAGATAAACAGCTTTACGAAAACAGTTCGTTTACATTAAGAAGCAAAGAGCATATGGGGATCGTTGGGAAAAACGGCGCTGGTAAAAGTACCTTATTGAAGATGTTGTTAGGCAATGTATTGCCAGATGAAGGATCAATTACGTGGAATCCAGCAGCTACATTAGGCTATTTAGATCAATATGTAGATATGGATCAATCTCTTACGATCAATGAATTTTTAAGATCAGCGTATCAAGAATTATTCGACACAGAGAAAGAGATGCTGAAACTTTACGAAACATATGGGGAAACAGGCGACGACCAATTACTGGCAAGAGCTGCAACCTATCAAGAACAACTGGAGATCAAAGGTTTGTATCAAGTTGAAAATGATATCAGCAAAGCGATCACAGGTCTTGGAATCAGTGACGGGGACGCAGACCAAACATTGAGTGAATTGAATCGTGGCGACCAAATCAAGGTTATCTTAGCCAAATTACTACTAGAAAAACCATCAGTCTTGATCTTAGATGAACCGACGAACTATTTAGATCAAGAACACATTGAATGGCTGACAGAGTACTTAAATGCTTTTGAAAATGCCTTTATCATAGTTTCCCACGATACTGACTTTTTAAGCAGTATCGCAACCTGTATCTGTGATATTGATTTTGGTTCGATCAAAAAATATCACAGTAACTATACAGATTTCTTAAAACAAAAAGCACATCTAGCAGAAGCTTACCAAAGTCAATTTGAAGCGCAACAACGAAAAATCAAAGAAACCGAAGCGTTTATTCAAAAAAATATAGCGGGTATCAAAACAAAAATGGCGCAAGGCCGCAGAAAGCATTTGGAAAAGATGGATCGTTTGAAAGAACCCGAAAAGAAAGTCAAATCGAATTTCTCCTTTAAACTAATGCCGCAAAGTTCTCCTAATGTGATGACGATCGATGAACTTACTGTTGGCTACAAAGAACCCTTGCTGACTGTACGTGATCTGCAAGTCAAAAAAGGGGAGAAGATAGTCATTACTGGCGCAGATGGTTTAGGAAAAACAACATTGGTGAAAACACTTCTTTCAATGATACCCGCAATTTCTGGAAAAGCTCAATTTTCACCTCAAGTCGTTGTAGGCTATCATTCACAAGAAATTGAATGGGAAAATACTGAGTGGACACCGATCGAAGCGTTGGCGAATAAATACACGAAACTTACTTATGAAGACGTTCGACGAGAATTGGCAAAATGCGGTTTGAAACGCGAAATTGCTTCAAAAAATTTGTACATGCTAAGCGGTGGGGAACAATCAAAAGTGAAGCTATGTGATTTAACCATGCAGCCAAGTAATTTCCTGATTTTAGATGAACCGACCAATCATTTAGATGTTGATTCAAGAAAAGCGCTTCAAGAGGCTATCAAAGCATTTAGAGGCAGTGTCTTATTGATTTCAAATGATGAACAGTTTTATTCGCCAATTGCTGATCATATTTATACTGTCGCGGATAAACATCTTATTAGACAATGAGGTGAGCTTAAAATGAACTTTACAGGATATAAAGAATGTCATTTGTATCAGCTTCCTGTTGTGAAACGTGAAGTGACAGAACAGCAGTTGGATCAACGGATTTTAATTATAGGCAGCAATGTTTCAGAATGCATGATGGCCATTGATTTAGCAAAGCAAGGAAAAGAAGTTACTCTTATAGAACGTTCAGATGAAATTCTTTCAGATTGTTTAGCATCTCCCAAAAGAGCCAAACTTATGCAAAAGCTGGAAAACTTAGTTGTGACGATTTTTTTAGAAACCACTTGTATGAATGTAGAGGGAAACGAAGTTTGTTTAAGTAATCTAGAAGGATTTAAGACATTTTTGACTATTGATAACATCATTGTTTCTAAAAAACTATGAATATTCTTAAATTCGTTTATAGTTAAAGAAATAGAGTCAAAAATGGAGGGAGAACCATCATGTTTATATCTATAAATGAGGCCGATTTTCAACAAGTAGTAGAAACCTGGAATCAAGGATTTAGCGATTATCTAGTACCGATCCATATCGATCAAGAAGCTTTGGAACAAAGAATCCAGTCGTTGAAGCTCTCAAAAAGACTTTCAGCTGTATTCTCGATGGAAGGGGAATTCGCTGGTATCATTCTTTTAGGGATTCAAACCTTTAAGCAAACCAAAATAATGTGGATCGGTGGAATGGCTGTGAGTCCTCCTTATCGCAGAAATAAAGTGGCTTCTAAATTAATCGAGTATGCAGAAAAACTGGCAATGGAAAATCAATGCGATAATCTGATGCTTGAAGTGATTGCTGCTAACGAAAGAGCTAAAAAACTGTATGAAGCAAAAGGATTTCAACTTGTGAACGAGTTAGCCGTTGGTACTATGGTTTTACCAATGGAATTCAGTGGAGCAAATGAATGTCACTTTAAAACTATTTCACCACAAGAACAAGCGAGAACTGAAAATCAATGGACTCCTTGGCAAAATCGTTCTATCTTTTCAGATAGAAATTACGCTATCTATCAAGATGAAACGAAAATTGGATCAATTAGTTTTAATTTAGTGGAAGAATCTGACGGTAAAGTGTTGATTATCAAACAATTACATTGCCTTAACCAAAATGATCGATCATGGATAACCGATAGTTTACTTGCATTGAAAAAACAAGAGGATGTTAAAACTATCAAATTAAGCAATGTTGATATGACCACATTTGAATATACTGAGCTTCACAGAATTGGTATTGAAATGCAGCTCACACAATTTCAATTAGGGAAACAACTGAATAATAAATAGTTATATCTGATTCAAATTAAAAAAAACGCTGCAACATTCATGAACTAAAAGTGGATGTTGCAGCATTTTTTTGTACAGAAAAGCAGTTAAATCAACAAGCAACGTATCGTTGCACAGGGCTTTATTGTATAATAAATGAGAGCAACGCATTTGTGCGGCAAAAAGGATAGACGTCAGAATAGGAGTGGCTTATAGTGACTGTAGAAATTGGTAAACAAATTAAAAAATTCCGTCAAGAACAAGAAATCTCCCAACAGGAATTAGCAGACTACTTGAACATTTCACGTCAAACAATATCCAAATGGGAGCTAGGAAAAAGTCTTCCAGATTTGGAGAATGTTGTGAGACTTTCTGAGTATTTCAATATCAGTGTGGATGTTCTATTAGACCGTAAAAAGACTGGTTTCTTTAGAGGATTGTTCTTAGGAAAAGAAAGAAGGCAAAGCCACATGAATCAAAATAGAGGAGAAAAAAATGGTACAGCATTCTACAGTGCCTACGTTCAAGATGTTCAACCGCTATTTTTAGAAGGAAAACGAGTGAATACCTTTATAAAAATCGAGGAAGAGATTTATCCTAAAGCAACTTTTTCAAAAATGATGGGGTATGCAAACTGTTTATGTAGTTTTGTGGACAAAACAGTTTCAATCGATCAAATTGGAAAATTTAAATTGGCAGTCAATATTCCTATAGAGCAATCCATTGCTCTATTTTCCTTACAGGATATAGTAGAAATCAACTTGGGATTTGGAAAATATTTCCGAAATATCGGGGGGGATTTTGTGACATTGATCGATCTTGTGACAAAAGATCAAAACTACCATTTATGGGTAGAGTCTTTAACTGTCGCACATGCAATTTGGCATCACGAAATGTTTACTTCAGTACAAATCAATGTAGAGCAACCCTTTCAAAAAGCATTAGATCTAGAAAATGAAGAAGAAGCTGTTGAAGCAATCCGTGATGATGCAGAAAATATCCCATTGTTTTATGGAACAGCTGAATAATAATTGTTTATTCACTGCTAGTTATTGCAAATAGTATAAGAGTAAGAGAACGGTAGAGGCCGTTCTCTTTTTTTAGAATATACTCCTTGACGCATAATACTATGTAATGTATAGTAATACGTGTCAGGAGGTATAATATGGATTCTCAATTAAAAAAAGGTTTGTTAGAATACTGTATTTTAGCTATTTTAAAGAAATCTGATTCCTACGGTTATCAAATCATCAAAGATTTATCAAACGTGATAACAATTTCAGAATCAACATTGTATCCTATCTTAAAGCGTTTAGAAACAAAAGAAGAATTAGAGACATATTCAATGGAGCATAATAGTCGTTTAAGAAAATATTACCGAATTACAGATGTTGGTAGAGAGAAAATAAAAACATTTATTCAAGAATGGGACGAAGTCATGAAAGTGTATCATTTTATTGAAATGGGGGAGCAAAATGAATAAGCAGGAATTTTTGTATCAATTAAAAGAAGGGCTGATTCGCTTAGATGAAGTAGAAAAAAGCCAATTTATTCACTATTATGATGAACTGATCGAGGATTATCTAGAAGATGGTGCGAGTGAAGAAGAGGCAGTGGAAAAATTAGGAAAGCCATCGGTCATAGCTAGTAAAATTTTGGAAGATGCTTTTGAAGAGGGAGACTTTCAACCACGGAAAAAGGTTAGTCCGTTGATTGTTGTATTATTGATTTTAGGTTTTCCATTATGGGGTAGTCTTTTAATAGCACTGATCGCAATGATTCTATCTGCCTATATTGTTATTTGGTGTCTGCCTTTTTCGACTGTAGTTTTTGCGGTAGTAGGTTTAGTTGCTTCAGTATTTAGTATGTTTGCGAGTATCTTTGCAATGCAAGATGGTATTCATGTGGCGGTCACTCAGTTAGGTTTTGGTGTCATGGTATTAGGTCTAGCTATACTTAGTGGCATAGCAACAATCAACATGGCAAACTATTTTATCAACATATCAAGAAAGTTCTCAAACAAAGTACTTCATCTGATTCGAGTGAAGGAGTTATTATTATGACAAATAAAAAAATACTGATTAGAATTGGCGTTGGTTTAACGGTTATTGGCTTAATTATTGCGTTGGCAGGTTTTACAATGGCAGGTTTTCAACTCGACAAATATCGAGAAGAAGGAACTATTTCTTGGTATCGAACCATTCGATTTGATTAGAGAGTATAGAGACATCAGACAGGGGAAAATCTTGACGATGTTTCTATTTTTTATTTTAAGACAGAATCATCGAAAGTAGATGTGGTTACTAAAGGAGTATCAAAATATCAGTCTTAGTACCGATAAATTAAAAAAGCTGCTTTGCTATAATAAAAGTTAAGAGGACTGAAATGGGAAGTGGGTATTGGTATGGGGATGGAAAGTATCAACAGATTAGTAAAAGAAAAACAGATAAATACAAAGGGAATTGATATAGTTAAATATGCAGCGGCGATTTTAGTTATTTGCTTTCATTGTGAAAGAGTTTTTCAAGATCCTGCAATCAATTATTTATTTAAGAATGTTTTATGTCGATTTGCGGTTCCCTTTTTTTTAATTTCAACGAGTTATTTTGTTAGAAGAGGGCAGAATCAATCAGCTAATTACATAAAACAGTATCTAAAGTCGTTAGCAAAATCGTATTTATTTTGGAGCCTGATCTATTTACCAGTTGGGTTTATGTGGATTCAAGAAAACTATTCTCTTAGCCCAGGATTGTATCCAGTGGCTCTAGTGGCGGGATTGCTTTATACGGGCACCTATTATCATCTTTGGTACATCCCAGCAGCGATGTTTGGAATCGTTTGTGTCCAGTGGCTGCTCAAAAAAACAGGATATCTTGTTTTGTTCAGTGTAGCTACGCTGATGTACGCTTTTGGCTCGTTAGAAACCTACTATGCTTATATCGGGAATGGGCAGTTGAAAGCTTTTTTTGATCAGTATATGAGTATGTTTATTACTACTCGAAATGGTTTGTTTTTCGCATTGATTTTTGTAGCACTTGGTTTTTTCTTATGGGATCATCGGGAAAAAGTGATTAGTTATCAAAAATACTTAGGATTGTTGGTCGTACTGACTGGGAGTCTTTTAGTAGGAGAAGGAATTATTGTATATTCTAATGTTGGAATCGATAAGAATTTTCTGTGGATGCTTGTTCCGTTTACTAGTTGCCTTTTCTGTTGGAGTTTATTTATAAAGGTGGAAGAGAAGATCGATGTAAAACGGTTGAGAGATTTAGGGAAATACTATTTCTTTATTCATCCATTATGTATTTTGTGGACAGCAAATTTAGTGCACAGCTATGAATTTTTTGCGAATAGTTGGTTACAGCTGATCGTAACTTTGGTCGCAACACATTTATTGAGCTCTCTGGTAATCACGATGAATCAGCAATTGCCTTATTATTATTTTGACTTACAATTGATGTTAAGAGTCAATCGTGGTTACATTCAAAGATGGATATAGAAAACAGAACTTAAATAAAAAGATGAGGCTGAGAGAAAACTTTTTTAATTTTCTCTCAGTTTCTTTTTTAAGTAAGATGAACGCCTTTATCAACGTAAATAATATCTCCGACAATACCAGCAGCTAGTTCACTAACTAAAAACGCGCAAGTATTGCCTACTTCTTCGATCGTAACCCCTGCTTTATCTGGTGTACGGCCTTCTGAGATTTTGATCAATTGATCGTAATCTTTCACACCCGTTACTGCAAGTGTTTTGATAGCACCAGCTGAAATACCGTTCACACGGATTTTGTCTGCTGCAAATTCATAGGCTAAATATTTTACAGCTGTCTCTAAAGAAGCTTTAGCGATTCCCATCATGTTATAGTTTGGGATGGCTCTTTCAGAACCTAGATAAGTCATTGTAACAATTCCTGAACCAGGATTCAGCATTGGTTTTGCATGATGTGCAACAGCTAAAAGTGAGTAGCTGCTGATATCTTGAGCCAATAAGAAACCTGAACGGCTGATGTCACTTACATTACCATCTAACTCTTCTTTGTTAGCAAAGGCAATAGCATGCACTAAACCATCGATCTTGTCGTATTTTTCTTGGATTGTTTGGAATGCTTGGGCAATTGAGTCATCAGAGGCTACATCGCATTCTACAAGTAAATCAGTTGGTTCTGCTAATTTTAACAATTGTTTTTTCATGCGTTCGTTTTGGTACGTATAAATAATATCAGCGCCTTGCTCTTTTAATGCTTTGGCACATCCCCAAGCAATACTTCTTTTGTTGGCTACGCCCATTACGACGACTTTTTTATTTTTTAGAAACATATGGATTTTCCCCTTTTAAAATTATTTTTAGTGTGTGAAAAGTGTCTCAGATCTTAATAAAAACTAAATATCTAATTTTATTTAAGTTGACGGATAAAATTGCAACTGGTATTATCTGTTGTGAGAATGATAATAAAATTCTCTGACAAATAAACAACACCCATACAGACATTTTATCGGATGTCTGAATTATTAACTAAAATACTTTGAAAGTCAAACTATTTTACTTAAATTTAAACAAAAAAGTGGTGTTTACGCAAGTTTTTTTTAATTTGATAGTCAAAACAATAGTGGAGGTGCACGATGAAACGAGTTGTAATTACAGGGATGGGAGCGGTGACTCCTTTAGGAAATACTGTAAAAGAGTATTGGCAAAATTTAGTTAATGGAAAATTAGGAATCGCTAAAATTACTAAATTTGATTCTGAAGATACAGGTGTGGCACTTGCAGGTGAAGTGAAAGAGTTTGATCCAAGTGAGGTTCTTGATCGGAAAGAACAAAAGCGGATGGATCTATTTTCACAGTATGGTTTAGTTGCTGCAATGGAAGCTTGGAATATGAGTGGTTTAACTCAAGATACAATCGATCCAAAACGTTTTGGTGTGATTGTAGGTAGTGGGATCGGCGGTATGACGACCTTGCAAGATCAAGTTAGAGTGATGGATAAAAAAGGGGCTAAACGAGTAACACCTTTCTTTGTACCAATGGTGATCGCGAATATGGCATCAGGAAATATTTCCATCAAATTAGGTGCAAAAGGACCTTCTCAAACAATCGTGACTGCTTGTGCATCTGCAACAAATGCCATCGGTGAAGCCTTCCGTACAATTAAGTACGGTTTAGCTGATATGATGATCACAGGTGGAACAGAAGCAACGATTTGTGAAATCGGAATTGCTGGTTTTGCTGCTTTAAGCGCGTTAAATACAACAGAAGATCCAACGAGAGCGTCGATTCCGTTTGATAAAGAACGACACGGTTTTGTGATGGGAGAAGGTGCCGGCATGTTGATGCTTGAAGAGCTTGAACATGCTAAAAAACGTGGCGCAACGATTCTAGGTGAAATCGTAGGTTACGGTAGTAACTGTGATGCTAGTCATATGACAGCGCCATTAAAAGATGGAAGCGGCGCAGCAGATGCAATTGAATTAGCTTTAGCAGAAGCGGCAATTGATGCCTCTGCGATAGGTTATGTTAATGCACACGGTACATCAACACCAGCCAATGATGCCGCTGAAACAGCAGCATTAAAACGTGTATTTGGTGAACGTGCCCACGATATTCCAATCTCAAGTACAAAGAGTATGACAGGTCACCTTTTAGGTGCAGCTGGTGGAATAGAAGCAATTGCTTGTGTGAAAACACTACAAGAAGGTGTTGTGCATCCAACAGTGGGATATAAAGTAGAGGATCCTGAATGTGATTTAGATTATGTAACAGCTGGTTCACGCTCCGTACAAGCAGAATATGCAATCAGTAATTCATTCGGCTTTGGCGGTCACAATGGCGTTATTTGTATCAAAAAATGGGAGGAAAACTAACAATGACAAGATTAATGAATGCAACAGAAATTATGGAAATGATTCCAAACCGTTATCCAATTTGCTTTATCGACTATGTGGATGAAATCATCACGGATAAAAAAATTATTGCAACAAAAAATGTGACGATCAATGAAGAATTTTTCCAAGGACATTTCCCTGGAAACCCAACAATGCCAGGTGTTTTGATTATTGAAGCATTAGCACAAGTTGGTTCGATCTTGATTTTGAAAATGGATCAATTTAAAGGTGAAACAGCGTACATCGGAGGAATCAACAAAGCGAAATTCCGTCAAAAAGTTGTTCCAGGAGATGTCTTGAAGTTGCATTTTGAAATCGTAAAAATCAGAGATTATGTCGGCATCGGGAAAGCAACTGCTTTTGTTGAAGATAAAAAAGTTTGTGAATGTGAATTGACTTTTATTGTAGGTAGATAATAAGTTAAAGAATAAAAAATGAGATAGAAGTTATTATCCATATCTAAGTAGACTAGAACATAGCTTATTGAGTTATGTTCTAGTCTACTTTTTTAGTGGTGTAATTCATATAATTTCAGTGCTAATTGCAATGCAAAGGTATTTTTCTCTTGTTCCAAATCTACTGGTAGTAGTCCTTTGATCTTTTCAATCCGATAAAGCAACGTATTTCGATGAATAAATAAGGCTCTAGATGTTGTAGCGATATTTAAATGATGAGCTAGATAAGCTTTTAATGTTGGCGTGAAGCTAGTCTTGTTTTCCAGATCGTAAGTCAGTAAGGTGCTTAAATAGTGAGTGTAAAATTTTCTTCCTTGTTCTTTTGAAATGGAGTCAACTAAAAAGGAATCAAAATAAAAATCATTAAAAAAATAAATTTTTTCTTCTTTTGCGTCATCTTCTAATAGTTGGATGACTTTTTTTGCTTCTTCAAAGCTTTGAGACAATTCAAGAACGGGTAAAGTAGAACCGATGGTGCAGAAAATGTCTCGTTCCGATTGACCTTGCTGTTCTAAATGTATCCGAATCCGTTCTGCTGTATCGGATACTTCGTTGTGTGTTTTTAATGCGCTCAATTTAGGATCAGTTCCTAATAGTATTACTAATTGATTTTTTCGGCTAAATAGATGGAGATGGGGAAACCGATTGGATGTATAAGTTGTCAGGGACGACAGTAAGCTTTTCATTAAGCGATCTTCTGATTGTTTCTTTTCCATTAAGGAATCTGACGTATGACCAATTGTTTGGATGGAAAGGATCAAAACCGTATAGTTTAAGTTTGGATCGATCGTTGTATCATAAGTAGCCAAAGCCGCTAAGTCTTTGATTTGACCTGATAATAATTGATCGAAAAAATCACGGCGAATTCTATTTTCCGTCCGTTCAATTTCTAAAAGCCGCATTTGTTCTAATGCAAAGGCCATTGAACCATTTTCTAAGGCAACATAATCAAGGTCTGTCAGCGGACGTTCTATTAGATAAACTAAAATAAAGCCATAGTGGATCGTATCAAAATAAACAGGCATGATCACGCAAGGGTATTCCTGTTCCTCAAAAGAAAGAGCGCGAGTGATTGGTTTTTGGATTCGTTCAAAATTAGTAGGTAAGTCTGTAATTGTTTGGATTGGAAAAGTAAGGGTAGTTCCATTTTTTTTGATGATTTCTTGGATCAATGGTTGTTTTTTGTCACTGATAGCTGTCACTGACCAGTCAGTATCTACTAATACAACTGGATTATTGACCATTTCCGCTAAACCAGAAGCAATTTTTTTCATACCGCCACCATGTAGAGAAATCTCAAAGAATTGTGAATGAATATCCAACGACGCTTGGTTCAACTCATTCATTCGGCCAGAAATTTCGGCCATGACAATATTCATGATCTTTGAAAAGGCGATCCCATAAGGAATTTCTATAAGAGGTAAACCAAGTTCATCTGCTAATTTACGCATGGATTCAGGAATTCCTTTTAGATAGATGTGTGGTTTGATACAAATCGCAGAACAATTGATTTCTTTAAAACGTTGGATAAAACGACGTTGGATTTCGGCATTTTCGCTAAAAAAATACCCAGAGGTAATTAGTAGTTCGCCTGCAGACAACCAGTCAGAAGCATCGGGATTATCTAAAATGTTTACGCCCGTGATCTTATTATCCAGGCCTTTTTCCCCAGCGACTAATTGGAATGTTTTGAAAGGAGAAAGCTGCAGGAAGTTTTTGACCGTTAACATGGATACACCATCTTTCTAAATTATAATTTCGTCACTTTAACTATACGGTAATTAGTTAAAGTGTACAACTGAAAAAGAAAATATTCGGCTACTCTATCTGTATATGAAAAGGCTTTCTTGATGTAAATTGAATAGTGTAAAGAAGATAAGTAGGTAAGGAAGTGAGTGAGATGCGTACGTACCAATCCCTTTCTGGTTCTAGCAATTTTTTATTTGAGATTCAAAATAGGCAATGGGAAGGAGTGATTCATAGTGTATTTAACCGAACTGTAAATATACTTTGTGATTCCGGTGAAATATACACGATAGCGGCGGAAGAATTGGACAATGCGCCCAATACGTTAAGGGTAACTGAATTGTTTTCCAATCAGCCGAAGCTACTTGTAAAAACACCTGTTTTCTCTCAAAAAGGGCGGTTAGTGATTGGTGAGATCGCTGCAATCAATACTCGGAATGCCAAAGAATGGCATTATCCCACAATCAATTTTCCAAAGAAACAAGAGTATTCGAATATACGTATACGTGTTGAGCAACTTAACGAATGGCTGAGTCAAGTCGAAAATCATGGCGGCTATTTATTAAACAATACTCAGAGGACAAAATACGAGCAAATGATCCATACGATGCTTTTGAAAGAATCAGAGCAACTATTGGCGTATTTAAAAGAAAAACAGTTATTTCAAGCGATGAAGCAATTAAATCGAGTGATTGGCTTAGGTCCAGGGTTAACACCATCCGGTGATGATTTTCTAGTCGGATTAGCGCTTATATTTACCACTACTAATTATCCATATCATTCATTAAAACAGTGGTTGATAAACAGTCGGAATGAGATGAAAAAAAGAACGAATATTATTAGTTTTTCCGCGTTAGATTGGGCAATCAAGGGAGAAGCACGAGAGCGGATCGGTTCATTTTTAAATGAATTATTTTATGGAGAAGATGAAAATGCTTTGAAATCAAAAATGTTAGCTGTTTTAGCGATCGGATCAACATCTGGCGGAGATATGCTGACAGGAATGTTGGCCGGAATAAAATTAACGATGGACTTGTATTGAACTGTACCAATGTTTGATAAGGATGTTGAGCTATGTGTTATCTAGCTTTGCGGGCTACACTCTCGGAAAAAAGATAAAAAATGATTGTGGCTAAAAGCGCCACCCTCATTTTTTCCTATTTTTCAGTCGAGTGTGGACGAGCCCGCTACGCTTTTATATTAAGGAGGAATCTACATGACAATCAGTATCAAAATTCAGCCTAACACCTATATTGATTCGGTATCATTAATGGCTTTATCAACGAAAGCGAATCAGATAGCAGGTGTTGATCAAGCGATTATTGCAATGGCAACCGAAATGAACAAAGAAGTGATGAAGAATGTTGGCTTATATACAGATGAAATTGCGCAAGCACAAACGAGTGATCTAATTATCGCTTTAGATGCCAAAGAGGAACATGATTCAGTTGAATTGATCCAAAAAATCGAAACGCTGATGACTGAGAAAAAAGAAAAGACAACGAATCAAACAACGGAAAGCTATACAACGATTGAAACGGCAAAGAAAGCTATCCCAGAAGCGAATATAGCCGTGATTTCTGTTAACGGTCAGTATGCCGCTCGTGAAGCGAGAAAAGCCTTGAATAATGAGTTGCATGTGATGATGTTTAGTGACAATGTTAGTGTAGAAGATGAGATCGAATTAAAAGATTTAGCGCATGATAAAGGCCTACTAATGATGGGACCAGATTGCGGAACGGCAATCATCAACAATGTTGGGTTATGTTTTGCCAATAAGGTTCGAAAAGGAAGTATAGGTATTGTTGGTGCTTCTGGAACAGGCAGTCAAGAAATCAGTGTTCGCATTCATGAGTTTGGTGAAGGTGTTTCTCAATTGATCGGAACAGGCGGACGAGATCTTAGTGAAGCTGTAGGTGGAAAAATGATGCTGGATGCCATTGATGCTTTAGAAGCTGATGAAGACACTAAAGTGATCGTTCTGATTTCAAAACCACCAGCAAAAGTAGTTGAAGAAAAAATCCTTACAAGAGTAAGAAAAGCTGAAAAACCTATTGTCATTTGGTTTATCGGCAGCGACGTGAGAGAAAATGAGACAGGTATTTACTTTGAAAAAATGTCTAAAACTGCGGCTTTAAGAGCGGTGACCTTGGCTGGAATCGATCAAAATAGTTTAGATATTCATCCGTTGAACCTACCTTTGATCGATGAAGTTCGAGCAAAATTAAATCCAGAACAAAAATACATTCGCGGGTTATTCACTGGAGGAACGCTTTGTGATGAAGCGATGTTTACTGCAAAAGAACGCTTTTCAGATGTGTATAGCAACATCGCAACAGACCAAGATCATCTTTTACATTTCGGTGATGTCAGTAAAGCACATACTTTTATCGACTTTGGCGCAGATGAATTTACCAACGGCAAACCACATCCTATGATCGATCCTTCTAATCGAATTGCTCGTTTTAAAGAAGAAGCAGCTGATCCAACAGTTGGCGTGATCTTGATGGATTTTGTACTAGGTTATGGCGCTCATCTGGATCCTGTTGGTGTAATGATACCAGCAATGAAGGCAGCAAAAGAAACAGCTGCAGCAGAAGGTCGGCATCTTGAAATCATCGGATACGTGTTAGGGACAGATTTAGATAAACAAAATATCAATGAACAAGTCGAAAAGTTGACCTCGATCGGTGCAACGTATGCTAGTAGCAGTCAAAATGCTGGATTATTGGCAAGAGAATTTGTTGTGAAAGGAGTAGAACAATGAGCAAAATCACTGAATTATTTAAAGAAGAACCTGTAATCATCGATCTTGGGATCGAGTCGTTTCAAGAGGAATTGATCGAACAACAAGTACAAGCGACCTATTTAAATTGGGCACCTCCAGGTCGAGGAAAAGCAGCTATTTTAGCAGCACTAGAGAAAATTGAAACACCAGAAAATCTAGAAAAAATAAAAAAAGCCAATGAAGAAGCCGTGCATCGAATCATTTCTTCGCAAATTTCATTGATCGGCTATGATCAAGCAATCAATGTTGTGCCAGGAATGACTAAAAATACGATTTTACATGCTGGACCACCGATCACTTGGGATAGAATGAATGGTCCGATGAGAGGGGCTGTCAAAGGAGCCTTAGTTTTTGAAGGCTTAGCTAAAGATTTAGATGACGCCGAAAATGTTGCGGCTTCTGGCGAAATCATCTTCTCACCATGCCACGAACATCAAAGTGTCGGTTCGATGGCAGGAGTAACGTCTGCATCTATGTTTGTCCATATCGTGGAAAATAAGACTTATGGCAACTTAGCGTTTACGAATCTAAGTGAGCAGATGTCTAAAATTTTGCGAATGGGTGCCAATGATGAGAGCGTCATCGAACGATTGATTTGGATGAGAGATGTTTTTGGTCCGATTTTAAGAGATGCGATGAAATTATGTACAGAAGGGATCGATTTGAAACATATGTTAGCTCAGGCATTGCATATGGGAGATGAATGTCATAACCGTAATAACGCAGGAACGACATTACTGATTCAAGCACTGACACCTTACATTATCCAAACAGATCATTCCATCGAAGAGATGAAAGAAGTCTTTGATTTTGTTGCCAGCAGTGATTATTTCTCAGGACCGACTTGGATGGCAATGTGTAAAGCAGCTTTGGATTCCGCGGTGGGTATTCCATACAGCACAGTTGTAACGACAATGGCTAGAAATGGAACAGAATTTGGTATTCACATTAGTGGTATCGAAGGAAACCCTTGGTTTGTTGGACCTTCTCAAAAAGTTATTGGACCAATGTTTGCAGGTTATAAACCAGAAGATGCAGGTCTTGATATTGGCGATAGTGCAATTACAGAGACATATGGAATCGGTGGTTTTGCAATGGCCGCAGCTCCTGCAATCGTCGCTTTAGTTGGGGGAACAATTGAAGATGCCTTACGTTTTTCTATGGAAATGCAAGAAATCACAACCGCGGAAAACCCGAATATCACGATTCCAACATTAGACTTTATGGGAATTCCGTCAGGGATCGACAGTTTAAAAGTTATCCAAACGAACACATTACCGATCATCAATACGGCAATCGCTCATAAAGAAGCGGGAATCGGCATGATCGGAGCTGGAATCACTCATCCGCCAATGGAAGCTTTTGAAAAAGCAATCATTGCTTTTAGTGAACAACTATAAAAAAAGAAAGGAGAACGATCATGGATACAGTAAAAGCAACGAAGTCACTGCTAAAAGCAGTAGAACTTGAGCAAAAGGAACAAGTTTTACAGTTATTAAATGAAGGATGTGACCTTTCGTTAACGGATGAAGCTGGACGATCTCCGTTGATGTTAGCAGTCCAAAGGAATAATTTGATACTAGTTAAAGAGCTGCTAGCATTTGGGGCGGATGTGAACCAGCGTGATAATACACAACTTACTCCTTTCATCTGTGCTGCAGCGAATGGATTTGACGAAATAGTCAGCGAAATACTTCAATCCGGACGCGCCGATTTAGCTTCTGTCAATCGCTTTGGCGGCACAGCCTTGCTTCCATCAAGTGAAAAAGGCTATTTAAGAACGGTTCAATTGTGTTTGGCTGCAGGAGTACCAGTTAATCATGTCAATCGTTTAGGATGGTCAGCGTTGCTAGAAGCAGTAATTTTAGGTGACGGTGGTTTCTTATATCAAGACGTGATTCGTGAGTTGGTTCAACATCGAGCAGATGTTATCCAAACAGACGGTACTGGTAAAAATGCTCTTGACTATGCCAAAGATACAGGAAACGAATCATTGATTGCGATTGTGGAGAAAAAGGAAGTCGAAGAATTGATTTTCCGTGAGGTACGAACGTATCTAAGAAAAGGAGAGTTAATACAGGCGTTAAAAGTGTTAGAGGAGCAAGAACAAACAGATTTAGAAGTGCTGTATTATCTTGGCTATACCTATCAGCGCTTAAAAGAGTATCCGACAGCGATTTCTTATTATAAAAAAGGCTGGAAAAAAAGTGAGCAATTTGCTTTCTATGTCGGAAATAGTTATCGTATGATGGGAGATATAGACAATGCATTACAAACTTATGATCAAGCAATCAAGGAAGATCAAAGCTTCTTTTACCGCTACCATAAATCTAATTTTTTAAGAGAATTAGGTCGTCATGAAGAAGCTGTCAAAATGATGGATAACTTGTTGAAAGACTACCCTGAACGAGTTGATTTCTATTTTCATAAAGCCAATAGTCTTCGTAGTTTGAATCGGCATCAAGAGGCCATTACTGCGATGGAGCGCGCAATTCAACTCGATCCAGAAAATCCATTATTTTCAGAACACCTTGCACAATCACTTCAGTTAGTAAAAAACTAAAGAAATGTATTGGAGGAAAATACAATGGAATCAGTAGAAAAACAAGCCATCGTGACAACACCGACCTATTCAGCAGAATTACTGCCAAAAACGGGGGCAGATAAAAATTGGGGTATCTTCAACTATGTGACATTATGGATGGGTGCGGTGCATAATATTCTTTCTTATATGACTGTAGCAGGCTTTTTCTTACTAGGTTTAAATACAAAACAAGTGTTGGCGGCTGTTATGTTATCGGCTGTAATTGTATCGATTTTTTATGTATTAAATGGTGTTGCCTCTGCTAAATATGGGTTGCCGTTTCCAATGTTGCTACGTTCAGTGTTTGGCGTAAAAGGAGCGATCATTCCCTCGTTATGTCGTGGATTGATCGCAGGTGTTGTTTTCTTTGGGACACAAAGCGTTGTAAGTGCTCAATCGCTAGACGTTTTGTTTAGTCGAATCTTTCCTGATTATATGACTATTGGCGGAGGAATGACGATTCTTGGAATGCCTGCACCAACGATGTTGAGTTATTTAATTGTTTGGTGTGTGACAGTTGCACTATTTTTAGGCGGAACAAAAGTCTTGGATAAATTTGGTAACTGGTCTTCACCAATCGTTTACGTTTTTATTATTGGAGCGGCTGTTTGGACGATTCAAATTGCGGGTGGTTTCGGTCCGATATTGGCTTACTCTCCAGCGAATGCGACAACGAGTCCGATTGTTTTTATTGCATGTGTAAGTGCTTTGGTTTCAAATTGGGCAGGTCCGATCGTGAATATCGGTGACTTTACGCAAAAGGCTAAAAAGCCGAGAGACATGATCATTGGCTTGCCGTTAGGTTTTATTCTTTCTTATATTTTGTTTGCGGTTACATGTGTTGGTTTGATTGCAGGAACTCAAATTGCTTTTGGTGAACCGATTTTCAATATTGTGAATGCGTTTGATAAAATCAATAATACATTTGCCGTATTTGTATTGATTTTGGCCTTAAATATGGGGGCTTTAGCGTTTGTTGTATTTGGCAATTTATTTCCAGCTGGGTTGCAAATGTCATCATTATTTCCTAAATTTTTAGATGTGAAAAAAGCGGGAGTCTTAACGGCTATTATTGGTACGATGATTCTACCATGGAAACTAGTAGAAAATGCGTCCACATTATTTTATTTCTACAGTTTCATTGGTTCGATGTTTGGTCCCATTGCTGGGATCATGTTAGCTAGTTTTTATATTGAACATAAGCAAGTAATCAATTTAGAAAATATCTATGTTGAAAATGGCGACTTAGGTGAATTTAAATCAGGCTACAACAAAAAAGCGATGATTACCTTAGCGACTAGTTTTGTGATCACGATGTCTGGTGCATTTTTACAGTCTGTTCCATTGTTGAAAACGATCAATGACTTTGCTTTCTTTTCAGGGTTGATCTTTTCATTTGTTGTATATAGTGTTCTAAGTAAAGTAATGAAGGGGGAAAAATCATGAACTATATGAAAATGGCGGCGGATGCAACTGTTGCTGGAATGGAAAAGAAATTTGGCGGTCCATTTGGAGCAACCTTAGTTAGAAATGGCGAAGTGATCGTTTCAGTCAGTAATACAATGATGAGAGACACTGATCCATCAGCACATGCAGAAATGGTTGCTGTGCGTGAAGCGTGTAAAAAGTTAAATACGATGGACTTATCCGACTGTGAAATCTATGCAACTTGTGAACCTTGTCCGATGTGCGTTGGGGCAATTTTATGGGCTGGGATCAAAACCGTTTATTATTCAAATACTAGAGAAGATGCTGCAAAACATGGCTTTTCGGATATGCATTTACGAAATTATTTAGACGGCACAGATCAATCGACCTTAGCGATGATTCATACAGGCGGATGCCCTGAATGCGATTCTTTATGGCAAACATTTGATGAAATCAATTCAAATGATGTGGAGAAAGTAGGCGGAAAATGAAACGTGTAGTGGTAGCATTAGGCGGGAATGCGATTTTGGAAAGTGATCCCACAGCGGCGGCACAACAAAAAATCGTTCAAGAGACAGCTGAATCACTTGCAGCTTTATTGACTGATGAAATGGAACTCGTGATTGTTCATGGCAATGGTCCTCAAGTTGGGAATCTAATGTTGCAACAAGCAGCATCTGATTCGGTAGAAAACCCAGCAATGCCTTTGGATACTTGTGTCGCTATGACAGAAGGGAGCATTGGGTATTGGTTGGTCAATGCACTGACTAATGCCTTAGAAAAAAGAAAAATCACTCGCGATGTTGCATCGATCGTAACACAAGTTGAAGTATCGCAAGATGATGAAGGGTTTGCTCATCCAAGTAAACCAATCGGACCCTTTTTATCAGAATCCAAAGCGCAAGAATTGATGGAAATGACAGGTGCTTTATACATGGAAGATGCTGGAAGAGGATTTCGTAAAGTTGTGCCTTCCCCAAGACCGATCGCAATCAAAGAAAGTAAGACCATTCAATTATTGCTTGAAAACGGAGTTGTAACGGTTGCCGGAGGTGGCGGAGGAATTCCGGTTGTTCAATCAGGCGATGGCTTACAAGGAATTGAAGCGGTCATTGATAAAGATCTTGCGGCGGAAAAATTGGCGGAGTTGATTGAAGCAGATACGTTGATTATTTTAACGGGTGTAACCAATGTGTTCGTTCACTATAACCAGCCAAATCAAAAAGCTTTAGAAACAGTCAGTATTTCTGAAATCGAACACTACATCAAGGAGGGTCAGTTTGCCCCAGGTAGTATGCTCCCAAAAGTTGAAGCGGCAGTTCAATTCGCTAAAAGAAGACCAACAAATAAAGCCGTAATCACGTCACTAGAGAATCTAAAAAATTTTGGTAAAGGTGAACAAGGAACTGTTGTTGTCCAAAAAGAGCAGATGGCGATTCGTTAATCTACTGATGTAAAAGAAATTATGGGGATAATAGTATTTATCTAGTGTTCATGTGATTGAAAGATAGCTCAATGAGTTATCTTTCAATCACTTTTTTTTGCTAAATTGGATTTTACAAGTTTTTACCACAAAAAAAAGACACTCAGACAACGTATTCTCTAGAATATCCGCTTGTAATCTGCTACAATGGGTGAGAAGAATTTTTTTAAGAAGTCTCTCTACTATAGAATCAATGTAATCTAGATATAGAGGCACTACACTAACGTTTCGACCAAACGTTTCGGTCGAACCTTAAAGAAAGAGGAGAAAACAACATGATAGCAGTAAGCGATCTTAAAGCAGGTATGACTTTTGAACAAGACGGTAAATTAATCCGTGTAATGGATGCTAGTCACCACAAACCTGGTAAAGGAAATACCGTTATGCGTATGAAATTAAAAGATGTTCGTACAGGAACAACAACGGATACTACAATGCGTCCAGATGACAAAGTAAAAAAAGCGTTTATCGAAAATAAACCTGTACAATACCTATACAGCCAAGATGATACAGCCAATTTTATGGATTTAGAAACATATGAGCAATACGAAATCCCAACTTCTGTGATCGAAGAAGAACTAAAATATCTTCTAGAAAATATGGAAGTAAAAATTCAATTTTACGGATCAGAAGTAATCGGGATCACATTGCCAACAACGGTTGTCTTAAAAGTAAAAGAAACGCAACCATCGATCAAAGGCGCAACTGTTTCAGGTTCTGGAAAACCAGCAATCATGGAAACAGGCTTAGTAGTCAATGTTCCTGATTTTATTGAAGCGGATGAATCACTAGAAATCAATACACAAGAAGGTACGTATTTAAAACGTGCTTCAAAATAATTAAAATGAGTGAGCTGGCAGGTAGTAAACGACCTGTCAGTTTTTTTATGCGCAATGTTGGCTAATCTTTTGGTCACTACTAAAACTAGTTACCATGGTACAATAAGTTATATGTTTTTTTTATAGTAGAAAGGGAGAGAAATATGGGTTTTTTATTAACATTGTGTCTGGTCTTACTATTCACTAAACTTGCTGGACATTTTTGTAATCGAGTGGGCATTCCTTCTGTGATTGGAGAATTATTAGTCGGAATCTTAATTGGTCCAGCTATTCTAGGTTGGATCAAGCCAGATGATTTTATGCATTACTTTTCTGAAATCGGCGTTATTATTTTAATGTTTATTGCTGGTCTGGAAAGTGATTTGGAATTATTAAAAAAATATTGGCGACCAGCCTTGTCAGTTGCACTTTTAGGGATTGTTTTTCCTGCGGCGATGGGGTTTGGTGTGGGGGAAGCTTTTCAGTTTTCCGTACAGAATTCCATTTTTTTAGGTGTTTTGTTTAGTGCGACATCTGTGAGTATTTCCGTACAGGTATTAAAGGACCTAAAGAAGATCGACAGTGAAGAAGGCGCGACAATTCTTGGTGCAGCTGTTGTGGATGATATCGTTGTGGTATTGATTTTAGGAATCATGTTGAGTTTGATGAACCGATCGACACCAGGCGGAAGTTTACCGATGTGGGAAGTTTTACTGCTGAAGGTTTTCTTCTTTATTGTGATTTTTGCAGCTAGTAAATGGTTGGTCCCGTGGTTACTGAATTTGAGTAAAAAATTGATCGCGATTGAGGCTGTTTCGGCAATCTCTTTAGTTATTTGTTTAGGCTTTGCTTATTTTGCAGAAATGCTGGACATGGGTGCTATCATCGGAGCATTTTTTGCAGGTGTAGCAATTGCACAGACAGATTATCGTAAGCGAGTAGATGAAAAATTAGAGACGATCGGGTATACCGTGTTTATTCCGATGTTTTTTGTTTCTATTGGTCTAAATATGACGTTTGCCGGTATGTCAAAGCATTTTTTGTTTATTATTGTTTTAACGATAGTTGCAGTTTTGTCGAAATTGTTAGGCGGTGCTTTAGGTGCACGCGTAACGGGTTTCAAAGGTGTGTCTACTCTGATCATTGGGTCAGGTATGGTTTCTAGAGGTGAAATGGCCTTGATCATTGCTCAAGTGGGCTTGACCTCAAGTTTTCTTTCAGAAGAGTATTATTCTTCTGTGATCATTGTGATTATTGCGACAACGATCATTGCGCCGTTATTGCTAAAAGCAACGATCATGAAACAAGAAAAACAACTTAATTACTAGAATAAAAACAGTTTCCGTCAAAGCCTTATGAAACATGCTTTGACGGAAACTGTTTTTTTAGTGGATAGACCCCATTAATTTTTTGATAGGATTTTTAGAAAGAATCAAGATAATACCAGCAATCACAGCTACGAATCCTACAATTCCAAAATACGCTGATTCAGTTTGAGGTGTATAAAAACGAGCGATTTGAGCATTGATTGCTTGTGAAGCAGCGTCAGCCAACAGCCAAATTGCGACAGTTTGCGATTCAAAAGCTTTAGGTGCAAGCTTTGTTGTAATCGACAATCCAACTGGAGAAATACACATCTCCCCTACGATCATAATGAAGAAACTAAAGAACAACCATAAAGGACTAACTCTTGTATTAGTGCCATAAAGCAATCCAGGCAGCATCAAAAGAACAAAAGACAGACCAGCAAAAACCAATCCCAATGAAAATTTGACGACTGTTGAAGGTTGCTTCTTTCCTAACCTTGTCCATAAAGTCACGAACACAGGTGTTAAAACAACAACAAAAATTGGATTTAATGATTGGAACCAACTAGGTGCAATGGAAAAACCGAATAAGGTATCATTTGTCCGTTCATTCGCAAATAATGCTAAAATTGAAGAACCTTGTTCTTCTAGGGACCAAAAGACGATTCCTGCTAAAAATAAAGGAATGTAACCAAGTACTTTAGGTTTTTCTTCAGCGGTCACATTTTTTGAAGTCAGCATCTTAATAAAATAATAGACAGGCAGTAAAATACCTAAGAAACTAACACTATTAATAAAGAATCCAATTGTTAACTGTCCCATAATATAGGCACCGCCAAAAAGAACGATGACAAAAACAAGAGCAAGTAATAACGAGCGTATGAACTTTTTCCGTTCTTCTGTACCGATTGGATTCGTTGGTTTTAAACCAATACCGTCTAGTGATTTCTTCCCTTGTAAATAATATTGTAACAAGCCGAAAAACATACCGAAAGCAGCTACTGAGAACCCAACATGATAGTTATAAGTTTGACCTAATGTTCCAACGACAAACGGTGCCAGTAACGCACCAATATTGATACCCATATAGAAAATAGAAAAACCAGCATCACGACGTGTGTCTGTTTTCGAATAAAGATGTCCGACCATGCCAGAGACATTAGGTTTTAGCATTCCTGTACCGATCACGATCAGAAGAATGGAAAGGAATAATGCGGCAATTCCAAACGGTGTCGCTAGAACAATGTGACCGACCATGATGAATACGCCGCCAAAGAAAACCGTTTTTCTAGCACCTAACACTCGGTCAGAGATCCAGCCGCCAACGATACTGGACATAAAAACAAGCGATCCATAAATCGACATAATTGCCAAAGCTGTTTCTTTGGGTAAACCTAACCCGCCATTTGCGACTGTATCATAAATATAATACAGTAAAATTGCCCGCATACCATAGTAACTAAATCTTTCCCACATCTCAGTAAAGAAGAGTGTAGACAATCCTTTGGGCTGTCCCAAAAACGACCTGTCTAACTGCTGATCATCCATAAATAATAACCTCAATTCTTTTTAATATTCAGATAATTTATTTAACCTAGAATTACTGAAAAAAGTATATAGCATATATTCTAAACTTTTAGTCTTTTAAATATCATAAATTTTCATGAATAGACTATAAGAAAATTGGTGTTTTTATTCATTTTTTTATCATATAAGAATAGAAAGGAAGAGTTTTATTGAAAATAATAGCACAAAGACAGCAAGAGTGGCGCTCGCTGAAGTATTTGATTTTGTCAAAGTCTCAACCAGATTATAGAGCAATCAGGAGATTGTTTACGGATAATGAGTGGGATGAAAGAAAAGAACAAGCATTTCGAGGTTATCTGCAGCACGCATTAGCTCAGCCGCCAAAAAAAGGCAATCTCCTAAATGCGTATCAACACGTTTGGGGGTATTTTAAAAACATAGCGACAGCGACAGAGCGACAAAAATATGAAGAACTGATTGAAACATTTTCTATAGAGCAGGATGAATTACTCCCTTTTTTAAAAGAACTCACGTTAAAATACAAAGAACAATATCTACTACAGTCAAAACTCCTCTTTCCTCAATAGGGCAAATAACTAAATAATTAGCAAAAAGCGATTCAAACGGCGAATTATGGTTTTAAGTTCGTTATAAATGTTTGAATTCGCTTTTTTTGTATGTATAAATACAATTATTTGTCAATACACGAATGTTTATTGTTTTAATTTAAAAAAACATATTGAAATTGGTTTGTAAAATGAGTATACTGAATCAGTGGAAAAACGAACGAGGAGTGTATAAATGAACAAGAATGTTCCGTATTTTATTGTAGCACCTGGAATGATTTTATTACTATTTTTCTTAATGATTCCTTTGGTTACCAGTATTTTGCCAACTATTTTCTCAGATCAAGGGGTAACATTAAGCAACTACCTCGATTTTTTTAAAGACGAATATAATCTATCGATCTTTTGGCGCACGATCAGAGTTTCGCTGATTGTTACGTTTATTTCAATTTTACTGGGAATTCCAACAGCTTATTACATCGCTGGAGTTAGTAAAAAATGGCGTGGGATTTTAATGGCGATGACCTTGTTTCCGCTGTTGACCAATTCAGTGATTCGTAGTTTTGCTTGGATCAATATTTTAGGGAAAACAGGTGTAGTCAATACGTTGTTATTGAAAACAGGTTTGATTGCTCAGCCGCTGAATTTACTTTATACAGAATTTGCTATTATTATCGGCTCTGTTTATCTTTTTTTACCAACGATGATCATGACGCTTGTAGGCGTTCTGGAAAATATTGAAGGGGAAATGTTGGAAGCAGCCGAAACGTTAGGTGCAAGTCCATTCACGGCTTTTCGGAAGGTTGTATTGCCGCTTTCGATTCCTGGAACGATTGTTGGGAGTATCTTAGTTTTTACTGGTACACTGACTGCCTACACCACACCGCAATTATTAGGTGGGAATCAGAAAATGATGATGTCGACCTTTTTATATCAAAAAGCCAATACATTAGGAGATTGGAAAGCAGCGAGCGTTTTAGCCTTGATTATGATCGTTGTTACGTTGATCGTCATGAAAGGACTCGATGTAGTCGCTAAAAAAGTTGATAGGAGAGAAGCCAATAATGCGTAAACAAAAAGGGATGACGCTGATTGCGATCCTAGTATTTTTATTTTTATTCTTACCCCTTTGCTTGATTGTTGTTACGTCCTTTGGAACCGAAGCAGCTATTCAGTTTCCAATTAAAGGATTTACATTAGATTGGTATGCAAAAGCCATACAGTCAGATACGTTTATGAGCAGTTTTAAATTGAGTTTGATCATCGGTGTACTAGCGACTGTTTTAGCCTTGATCGTTGGGATTCCAGCGTCGTATGCATTAGCACGTTATTCAGTAAGAGGAAGAAACTTTATCAAAAGCTTCTTTTTATCACCAACTGTGATTCCAGGTATCGTGGTTGGGTACACATTATTTCAATATATTGTCATCAAATTAGGGTTGCCGATTTTTCAAGGCTTGCTGATTGGGCATTTTTTGATCAGCTTACCTTATATTATTCGTGTTGTAGGTTCAAGTATGGAGCAGCTAGATTATTCAATGGAAGAAGTAGCTTGGACACTAGGCTGTACGAAGATTCGGGCTTTTATCAAAATTGTTTTACCGAACGTATCATCAGGGATTTTTGCTGCATTTATGCTAGCCTTTGTCAATTCATTTAATAATGTTCCTGTTTCGATGTTTTTATCTGGACCAGGAGTTACCATGTTGCCGACTTCGTTACTTAGCTACATGGAATACAATTATGATCCAACTGTTTCAGCCATTTCAGTAATGCTGATGTTACTGACAATGGGCTTGATGTTTTTGATCGAAAAAACATTAGGACTAGCTTCGATTGCATAAATAAAAGAGCGATTAATCGTAGATTTCCGACTTAATAGGTAGAAAGAGGAGAAAATTTTGACTTTTGTTGATTTAAAAGAAATACGTGTCAGCTATGATGGCAAACAAGATATATTAAAAGATTTAAGCATTTCGATGGAAAAAGGCGAACTGGTTTCATTGCTAGGTCCAAGTGGATGTGGGAAAACAACCACGCTTCGAGTGATCGCAGGATTGATCAAACCAAACGACGGTTCTTTTGAATTAGATGATGATGATTTAACCAAGGTTCCTGTGCACAAACGAAATTTTGGTATGGTATTTCAAAGTTACGCCTTATTCCCTCATTTGACGATTGCTGAAAATGTTGCTTTTGGATTGAAGTTAAGAAAAGAAAGCAAAGATAGTACAAAAGAAAAAGTAGCAAATATGCTCCAAGTTTGTGGCTTAGAAAATCTTGGTGATCGCTATCCGAAGCAACTTTCAGGCGGACAAAGACAACGCGTGGCTTTAGCTCGTGCCTTGATCATTGAGCCTAAGCTGTTACTATTAGACGAACCTTTAAGTAATTTAGATGCAAAATTAAGAGTAGCGATGCGGATCGAAATCAAGCGGATTCAACAACAACTAGGTATAACGACCGTATTTGTAACCCACGACCAAGAAGAATGTTTTTCCATCTCTGATAAGGTTGCGATCATGAATAATGGTGTGATCGAACAATACGATTCACCAGAAATGATCTACCGTTTGCCAAGAACAAAATTTGTAGCTCAATTTATCGGTTTTGAAAATTTCTTTGCTGTAACAAAAACTGCGGAAGGGCGATACAAAAGTGAAAATGGTCAACTTTTTACGACGACTAACCCACAGCCGGAAGCAACTGAAACTGTTGCAACAATTCGTCCAGAAGACATTGAAATTTTGAAAGAGGCAACACAAGAATCCATCGAAGGAACAATTATTGTTCGGACTTTTTTAGGGAAAAGTTATCAATATGAAGTAACAACACCGCTTGGAAAACTATTAGTCAATGGAGCGAGTGAGCAAATCTATGAAACTGGAGACAGAATCAACCTTGTTTTTCCAGCAGATAAACTAGTTGTTTTAGAAAAATAAACGATAGATGAAGGGGATAGAATCAAGATGAAAAAGAAGTTAATGATCGGTGTTTTAGCAACAGCAACGCTACTAATGGCAGCTTGCGGAAACAGTGAGGCGAATACAAAGAGCGATAGCAAAAGCGGAAGCAAAGCATTAGTTGTTTCAACCTTCGGCTTGAGTGAAGACATTGTCAAAAAAGATATCATAGCCCCTTTTGAAAAAAACAACGATGCTAAAGTTACTTTAGAAGTAGGAAACAGTGCAGATCGTTACACGAAATTACTGAATAATCCGAATGCTGGAATTGATGTGATCGAGCTTGCACAAGCCAATGCAACCCAAGGAAACAAAGAGAAGTTGTTTGAGCAAATAACAGAAAAAGAAGTACCAAATATCAAAGATTTAACGGCTGGAGCAAAAGAAGTATATGAAAGTGGAGCTGGTATCCCGATTGCTGTTAATAGTATCGGTATTGTTTATAACAAAGAAAAAGTCGGGAAAGAAATTACTAGTTGGGACGATTTATGGTCAACAGATTTTAAAGGTAAAATTTCTGTTCCAGATATTTCCACAACAGCTGGTCCCTTGATGTTATATCTTGCGAGCGATCATGCAGGTGTAGACATCACAACGGATAAAGGCAAAGCTGCTTTTGATGCAATGAAAGAGCTAAAACCAAATGTGGTTAAGACCTATTCAAAATCTTCAGATCTTGCCAATATGTTCCAATCAGGTGAAATCGAAGTGGCGGTTGTTGCTGATTTTGCTGTAGATATTATTCAAGGCGCTTCAAAAGAGGCAACATATGTTGTTCCTGAAAGTGGTACCTACGCAAACTTCAATACAATTAATGTGCCAAAAAGTTCTAAAAATAAGGAATTAGCGTATACCTTTGTTAATGAACGTATTAGTGAAGTATCACAAAAAACAAAAGCAGTGTCATTAAATGAAGGACCAACCAACAGTAAGGTGACACTTGACGAAAAACAAGCAGAAAACAAAACATACGGAAAAGTAGCAGATCGAGCAAAAACAGTTGATTTTTCATTTATCAATGACAATTTAGCTAATTGGATCGACCAATGGAATCGTACAATGAACCAATAAAAAAAGAAGAAAGGCGATAAGCATGAAAGTAGATATGATTATCCAAGATGTTTTGGTTTTTCAAACACCAACGCAATCATTTGTTAAAAAAAATGTTTCAATCAAAGATGGCAAGTTTTACTATATCAGCACTACAGAAATGAATAACTTAACGCCTACAACAGTTATCAAAGCCGAGAATCAATATATGATTCCCGGCTTGATTGATGCCCATATGCACATTGAAAGTTCAATGACAACACCAACGATATTTTCAAAAGCTGTGTTGCGTTATGGTGTAACAACGGTTGTGGCAGATGCCCATGAAATGGCCAATGTCTTTGGGCTAGAAGGATTAGAGGAATTTATGAAGGCGGAAACCGAATTGGATATATTCCATGCGATTCCTTCTTCTGTACCTTCAACGACCCCTGAATTAGAAACCACTGGTGGTATTATCGGACTTCCAGAAGTTGCAGAGTTATTGAAAAATCCTAAAATTGTCTGTTTAGGAGAAGCCATGAATTTTAAAGGTATTGCCTATGAACCTGAGTCCTTGATCCGACAAATTATCGATTTATGTAAATCAGAGCGACCAACGATGCCGTTAGAAGGCCATTGTCCAAAAATTTACGACGAAGAGCTAGCAGCTTTTTTATTTAGCGGTATCACATCAGATCATACCCATCAATTTCCAGAATCATTAAAAGAAAAAATCGAAGCAGGTGTTTTCATTCAATTCCAAAATAAATCGATCACACCTGAAAATATGAAGGTCATTGTAGAAAATCAGTTTTATGAATATGCTAGCATTATTACAGATGATGTAATGGCAGATGATTTACTAAAAGGTCATTTGAATGAGAACGTAAAGAAAGCCATAAAAGCAGGCTTACCAATTGAAAAAGCGATTTATATGACAACCTACACGCCAGCAAGACGCATGGGCTTTCATGATCGGGGAGAAATTGCGCCAGGGCGTGTAGCTGATTTTATTTTATTGAGCGACTTAAACGAGTTTACGTTTGATACAGTTTATAAATCTGGAAAAAAAGTATATGAAGGTGGAGCAGCTATCCAATATCCTACAGTTGTCGAACAATTTCCAGCTCGTTATAAGCACTCTGTTCACTGCAAACCACTAACCGTTGCTGACTTAGTTATCAAAGTAGAAACAAATAAAGACAGTGTTCGCTGTAATGTGATCCAAAAACAAGAAGTAGGAACATTTACCGAGCGAATCACGAAAGAAATTCCTGTGAAAAATGGACTCTTACAATGGCAAGAAGCAGACTGCGCGTTATTGGTCGTAATGGAACGATATGGCAAAAATGCAAATATCTCACTTTCATTGATGGACAAACCAATTACCGAAAAAGGCGCAATCGCCACAACGTGGGCGCATGATCATCATAATGTGATGGTCATGGGCAATACAGTAGAAGATATCGTGCTAGCACAAAATGAATTACTTGCGATCCAAGGTGGCTACATTGTTGTTTCAAATGGAAAAATCACAGGAAAATGCCCTCTGCCTATCGGCGGCATTTTATCTCAAGCCCCAATCGAAGAATTAGGCGGAGATTTGCAAAAAGTCCGTACAAGTATGCAAAAATTAGGCTACAAAAATATGAATGAGATTATGTCTTTTTCTACATTATCCCTTCCAGTTTCACCTGCGATCAAGGTCACCGACATGGGGATGATGAATACGAAAACGCAAGAGTTTTATCCATTGATTTTTCCAGAAGATGGAGTGTTGTTGAATGAATACACTCATTAAAAATGTTCATATACTGTCAATGGATGAACACTTTTCAGAAGTGAAAGATGGGTTTGTATTGATTGAAGGAGAGACGATCACTAAGATTGGTCACAGTTCTGAACTTGCTTCGTTGGCAATTCAGGCAGATAAAGTGATTGATGGGAAAAAAGGGTTATTGATCCCTGGTCTGATCAATACCCACACACATGCAGGAATGATTCCTTTTCGTTCGTTAGGAGATGACGTGCCAGATCGACTGCGCCGATTTTTATTTCCCTTAGAGCAATATATGACAAAAAAGTTGGTGAGAGCAAGCAGTGATTATGCCATTGCTGAAATGTTGTTGAGTGGTGTAACGACGTTTTGTGATATGTACTATTTTGAAGATGAGGTCGCAAAAAGCTGTGAGGGGATGGGCATTCGCGCGCTTGTTGGTGAAACGATCATTGATATGCCGACCTGTGACAGTCCAAAACCATCTGGCGGATATGAATATTGCGAAACTTTTTTAGAAAAATGGCAGAATGATCCATTAGTTACACCGATCATTGCCCCACACGCACCCAATACAAATAATTTGGAAATGCTAGAGAAAATCGTGGCACTTAGTGAAAAATACAATGCGCCGATTACAATGCATGTATCTGAAATGACCTATGAAATTGAGGAGTTTCAAGAAAAATACAACCAAACACCAATAGAATTTTTACAAACATTAGGGTACTTTGAACGCAATTTTATTTTAGCTCATTGCATTTTAACAACCGAAAACGATTTAGATATCATTGCAGCCTCAAATGGAAAAGCCCGTGTGGCTCATTGTATCGGTGCGAATACTAAATCAGCAAAGGGGATAGCTCCTGTCAAACAAATGCTTGAAAAAAATATCGTAGTAGGCCTAGGAACAGATGGACCAAGCAGCGGCAATACCTTAGACTTATTTAGCCAAATGCGCTTATTTGCCAACATGCATAAAACGCATAATCAGGATCGTGCCCTTTTTCCTGCAAAAGAAATTGTTCGTCTTGCAACAATTGGTGGTGCCGAAACGTTAGGGTTGGCGAATCAAGTAGGGTCGATTGAAATCGGAAAAAAAGCGGATCTAACTTTGATTGAAACAGAATCTGTAAATATGTTTCCGATTTTTGATCCATATGCAGCGATTGTTTATTCAGCGAATGCCAGCAATGTGGAGGCGGTTTGGGTAAATGGGCAACAATTAGTGAGTGAGAAAAAAATGCTCAAACAAGAGTTGAATAAAATCAAAGAAACGTTATACCGAGAAATGAAAAACTTTGTCTTGGAAGCAAAAAAATTATCATAAAAAGCATGAGGTTTGGTTAGAAGTGTTTACTTCTGATCCCACCGTTTATCCAGATTTAGAGCCCGAAACAAAACTGATTTTTAGTTTTGTTTCGGGCTCATGCTTTTTCAGTTTATTTCGATAGGTAGGTTTCAATTGGTTTTTGATAATCCTGCCAATCGCTTTTGGCTTCATTGAAATACTGTGCTAATAAAAAGCCGATATATGGACCCGTTGTTAGACCCGAAGACCCTAATCCGCTGGCAATGACTGCGCTAGGTGCATCTGGCAAATAATTAAAAAATGGAGCGAAATCTGATGTGTAGGCACGAGTTCCAACACGATAAACAGCTGGATAATTTTCAAAAAAACTGGATTCAGCGAGATAAGGGGCTGTTTTTTGCCGAAGCAGGGAAAAAGCTTCTTCTGTTGGCGTTAAATCAAATCCACCATCATTCTCATGTGTTGCGCCGACAAGAATTTGCCCATCTTCAAACGGAATCAAGTCGCTTTCACCATCCAGCATTGCAACTGGCCAACTACCACTTTCTTTGAACGGTGTATCAAAAGCCAATAATTGTCCTTTTTGCGGTCGAATATCCGTTGTATAACCGAGAGAACCTAACAATGAAGGCAAACCAGGACCGGCACATAATGCAACGGCATCGAATGATTCAGTTCCGTTAGGTGTCTGAATAAGCCATTGCTCATGGCTTCGGCTAAGATTAGCTGTATCAGCTTTTATGGTAATCATATTTGATAGTGCACGTTGTCTCAAGGTTTCTAAGTAGCTAGCACCATCCAATTTCCCTCCGCCAGTAATAAACAAGGCGGGTTGTGCTTTTAATAAAGGCAGTTTTTCTGTGACTTGTTCGGCAGTTAATAATTCGATCTCTCCGATCTCAGGTGCAGTTTGTTTTCTTTCTTGCGCTAGTTGCATAAGAGAACTAAGCTCACCGTCTTTTCTAAGAATCAAGGTGCCCGTTTGCTGATAGACACTTGTAGGTAAAGAAAAATCTTGTACGAGCTTCGTATAAAAGGCTGCTCCATCTTTTGCTAATTGATACCATTTTTTATTGCGGCGCTTAGAAAGCCAAGGGGAAATGATCCCCGCGCTAGCTTTGGTAGCTTGTCCAACAGGATTATCGTAAATCGTTACGCTATACTTCTCTAAATCAATATAGTTGGCTAAGGTCAAACCAATGATCCCGCCGCCGATAATGGCTAATTTTTTCATAAGTAACTCCTTTTATATCCTTATAGAATCAAATAATTCATTTTTACATAAGTTTGTTTCGGATGCAAGAAATTTCGGAGTGTTGCGTCTTCATAAAAGATTCTTTCTAAAAAAATAAAGTTTGGTAAAAGAATAATATGGAAATGATGAGAAAACGCTTATTTTTATGGTATGATAATGAGTGTTCTATTTTTAGAAAATAAGGTTTAAACACATAGGAGGTTACTAAATGAGCAATACAAAATTAGGGTATTTACTAGCCGCTGCAAGCTGTATCATTTTGCTTGGGGGATGCGGTTCTGGTAAAGAAAAGACTGGCGAAACTGGTCAAAAATCAGCAAATAGCGAACAAACATTTTCAGTTGTAGCAAAACAAGAAATTCCATCGATCGATGCCTCGGTCACGAATGATGTTGTCGGCTGGGGTGTACTGAAAAATACAGGTGAAGGATTATTCCGTGCAGATAAAGCAGGGAAATTGGTTCCAGCAGGTGCGAAAGAAATGCCGAAAGTCAGTGAAGATGGCTTGATCTATACGTTTAAACTACGTGAAGATGCGGTCTGGTCAAATGGTGATCCTGTTGTTGCAAAAGACTATGTGTATGGCTGGCAACGGACAGTAGAACCGAAGACTGCTTCAGAAGTTGCTTATCTATTTGAATCTATCAAGAATTATCAAGCAATCATGGACGGCAAGAAACCAGCAAAAGAATTAGGGATCAAAGCATTGAACGACCATGAACTAGAAGTAACACTAGAATCGCCTGTACCATATATAGAATCATTATTGTCCTTACCACCATTTTTCCCGCAAAATGAAAAAATCATCAACGAAAGTGGCGAAAAGTATGCTAGTTCAAGTGAACATATGGTTTACAATGGACCGTTCACATTGAGTGATTTTGAAGGAGCAGGAACAGATACAAAATGGTCGTATGTAAAAAATGAGAAGTATTGGGATCAAGACAATGTTACAATGGAAAAAATCAATTTTGATGTAGTCAAAGAAGATGCGACGGCATTAAATCTATTTCAAGATGGTCAAACAGATGACATCGTTGTGACGGGTGAACTAGCTCAGCAAATGGTAGATGATCCAGCATTTTTCTCACAAGACATGTCAAATGCGACTTATGTGGAATATAATCAGACCAAAAAAGAATTTCAAAATGAAAATCTCAGAAAAGCAATTTCTTACGCTTTAGATCGTCAAACCCTAGTAGACCAAGTCTTAGGAGACGGATCGATTGCAGCAACTGGTTTAGTTCCAAAAAACATGTCATTTAATCCTGAAACAGAAGCTGATTTTGTGAAAGATTCTGGTAATCATTTGAAATATGATCCAGAAAAAGCCAAAGAATACTGGGCTAAAGCAAAAACAGAATTAGGCATCGACACGCTTAAAATCAATTTACTTTCATCAGATGCCGATTCTGCCAAAAAAGTGGTAGAATACATGCAAGGTGCGATTCAAGGAACCTTAAAAGGTGTGACTGTTGAAGTTTCATCAGTACCACTTTCCGTTCGTTTAGAACGTGGTAATAAAGGTGATTTTGATATGATTTTAGTTGGATGGGGTGCAGAATACAATGATCCTAGTGTGTTTCTAGAATTATTTGCATCAGATAATATCAATAATAGTGGTAAATACGCTAACAAGGAATTTGATAAATATTTGAAAGCTTCTGCTACAACGAATGCAGGCAATCCAACAGCTCGTTGGAATGACTTGATTGAAGCTGAAAATGTTTTAATGAATACGATGGGTGTTTGCCCAGTCTACCAAAAAGCTGAAGCGCATTTACGTAATCCAAAAATCAAAGGGATATTGCCATCTGGTCCGGAGTACGATTATAAATGGACATTCGTTGAGTAGTGATATAAAGTAGAAAAGGCGGGGAGTAAATGATTCATCGTTATATAGAAGTAACAGGATCGGCATTTGAACGTGGAGTCCAAATCGGTGAAGTGTTAAAAATGCAGATTGAAACAAACTTGTCTAGTCAAAAATTATTTTATAACGATCCAACTGAGATCATAATCAAATGGTTGGATAAGGCTCAGACCTATCTTGAATATACAGAAAAATTTGCACCAGATGTGGTTGCTGAAATGCGTGGCGTTGCGAAAGGCAGTGACTTAGCTTTTGAAGAAATATTATATCTATATACAGTTTATGAACGATCGTTTTTTGATGAGTTGATCAGTGACAAATGTACGTCATTTGCAGCGGCAGGAAATGCTACTTTTGATGGTTCTGTGATCTGTGGGCAAACAAATGATGAGCGTCTTGATGAGTATCGATCTGAAGTTGATTGTGTTGTGCATCATCATGATAGTGAATCTGATTTCGAATCACTGATTTATAGTCATCCAGGTATTCCAGCTTATATGGGAATGAACAATTATGGCTTAGCTGTTATGTGGACATATATCGATAATGGACAGCGCCAAAACGGTGTACCTACAGCTGGTATAATTAGAGAGTTGATCAACAAGAAAAGTCTCAAAGAGGCACGCGACTATCTTTACAGTATCCCTCATGCAGTACCAAATCAATTTAGCTTATCTCATGCTAATGAAGGAATCGCAAGTTTTGAATGTTTTCCAAATAAAATTTACGAACACGAGCCGGCAGATGTAATGATCCATGCAAATCATAATAGTATTGCACTGGAAGAACCAGAAGAAGGCGGTTCTAAGACATCCCATTCCCGTTTTGAAGCGATGGAGGCAATCGTCAGTGAAAATTACGGAATTATCGATGCACAACGAGGGAAACAATTTTTAGCTAACCATCGCAATTTTCCCAAAAGTGTCTGTAATCATCCGTCGCCAGAACATCCATTATCCAAATCATTAGCTTCGATGGTTTTTGATTTAGGCAAAGGGGAAATGCATCTAGCTTTTGGGAATGCTTGTGAACAACCATTTCATACCTACCGATTCAATCAATGGTTCGGTCAATAAAAAAGAGTCCGAAACAAAACTGATTTTAGTTTTGTTTCGGCTCTTTTTTATTGTAAGTATTTCTTTTTAAATTTGTTAACAAACGTGCCGTATGCATCAATAATCCAGCATAATTAGCTTTTTTAGGCTGAATACCGCCATAAAAAGTACACTCATATAATTCTGTCAGCTGAATAAAACTACCATGGAATTGAGGATAATCTTTCTCGAATCGTTTTGCGTAAATAGTTAAAGTTTCATTTGTTTGCCGACATAAAATCCGCTCTGATTTGCGTAATATTATACTGTAGGCATGAGTGAATCGATCAGGATAAAGACTTAAATAGAGCCTAAAATGCAGCAGGAAAAAGTACCTTTTCAACAAGAAACTAAAAACTGCTAGCAAAATAATAGCTAAGGCAAATGCTATCTTACGTAAAACTGGAAGCCATTTAATAAGCACCGAATTTTGATTGTCTTCTTTAGTTGAGCTTTCTGTAGTAGTAGAAGCGGCTTCTTTTGTTTCTTTTGTTTCAGCAGTAAGGGGTGATTCACTACTATTATTTACAGGTTTACTCTCTGAGGTAGAATTACTGGTTGCAGTAGATTGCCGAATATCGTTTGTAAAACCAGGTGTCGGTTCAAAAGGAATCCATCCATATCCTTGGAAGTAAACTTCAGGCCAGGAGTGAGCGTCACTATTTTTGATAGTATATTCTTGATATTCGGCGTCTTTATTGCTCGTAATGCTGCCAGAAGAAAAGCCTTTTGCCCAACGACTAGGGATTCCGATCGAACGAAGCAAGAGAATCATTGCACTAGAAAAATTATCACAATAACCGATTTTTGACTCAAAAAGAAAATGATCGACATAATCTTCATTTGGTGGAGTGAAGGGTGTATCGATTTTTGAATAGCGATAATTGCCTTCTTGTTTGAGATAGCGCTCGATTGCTTTGACCTTGCCTAAAAGAGTTTCTTGATTTTCTGTTAATGAAACAGCCAGTTTCTGAACACGTTCTGGTGTCGTCATAGGAACTTGAGTCATTTGAATATCTTGGGAAATCGCATAAGGCACTTGTTGCATTTCTTCTTGTGTAAAGCTCGGTTTTGTCCAAGTAAGATTGATTTTTTCTGATGGAGTTACAAGGTTGATACGTTCTTTTTCTTTGATTTGTTCTGTCCGGCCGATCTCGTTAAATAGAATTGAGATCTTTCCGTACGGATAAGGCAAATACTCTGTAGCTTCCATGAATGATAATGTAATCGTAGTGTCAGCACCTAAATTACCCTGATATTCTGGATTTGTTGAGATGCTCAGTGGTTGTTCATCAGAAACAGAAACAACTTCAGACGTATTTTTCCAGCCTTTTCCAGTAAAATAGTTTTTAGTTTCCACTCGCCAATAGTGCCCGCTTGTTTGCTTTGCGGTAAACAGAATAGTTTGATCGTCTGAAATCGGACCGCCTAGTTGTGCATCATTTTGACTAAAGCCTGTTCTAGATGCGGTACTTGAACCATAGTCTGCGATTTGACGATAGATTCCTTGGTGATTCATATAATTACGGATGGGAGCCGTTTGAGTAAATAAAAAATTCTGAGCTTGAGGAAAGACCATTGGGAGTAGAAATGAGCTCCCTGCAACTAAAAATAAAATCAAGCCGTTCGATAGAAACAACGTTCTTTTTTCTTTTTTACTGGCAGTTGGCGGAGCATGCTGTATCCCATAAAAAAGAATGGCAAAAACTGTGATCAAAATTACCTGAATCCCTAAATTCAAGTGATTAAAAACTGCCAGCATGAGTAAGTAACTAATAAGCAGTAGATACCCCATTATCCAACGTTCATAACGAATAAATAAACTATTTAAGATGATCAATAAAAACAAAATAATAGGTAAAGCAAAAAAATCAGGTAAATAATTGATTTCGCCACTAAGCATTTTAGGATAGCTTTGTAATAGTTTCTGAATAAAGCTAGCAAACCAAGTAATACCAAACGATTGCCCAGCTGGAAAATAATGATAAAGTGTAAACAAGTAACTAAGAATATAAAGAGGGAAAATGATTATATGTCTTTTAATAAGTAGTGTTAGACAACTAATCAGAGCAAGCATCCCTACAAAAAACAGCGTATTTTCTTGAGCTAAATCATAGACACTTAAAAAAGGTAAGCCAGCAGTTACGAGTATCAAAAAACTTAGTACTGCAAAAGCCCATTTTTCTTTTATCCTATTTTTCAAGAGTAAGACCTCCTTTAGGGAGAGAGCTGACTTGATCTTTCCAATGTAGACAGAGATCTTCACCCTCGAATGCAATTAAAAAGACCTCATTCTTTCTTTTTAACGCAGTCAGTTGTTCTGAGAGTTGATTTGTTTTAGTTGTGGCAAAGATTACTAGTTTTTTATTGGTGAAATTTGGCAAAAGACATTCTTCTAACAACGGAGTCATTGCCGAAAATATATGTTCTTTCTGTATGGAATGAGGGAGATCTGCTAGGATTGTTTGCTGAAAAGATAGTTTATTTTCAACAAGGCTGATAAAGGAATAATAAATAGAGAGAAGTTCCTCAAATTTTTCATGCGACAAACCATAAAATAAGAAGTGCAGATCTGTTTCAGCCTCATACTCGTATTCTTTAACGATCAATTCATTTCGTTTTCCAGACTGTTTCCAATCAACTGAATTGAAAGAGTCGCCTATTTGATAGGTGCGGAAATTTCGAATCGAAAAAGTTGGATTGCCAAAAGAGCTATCAAAATTAGGTTTAGCTTGCAATAAATGTTTGTATATCTGTTCTGCTAAATCTAACTCTAGTGTAGGCAGGACCACAAAAGGACCTGTTACTGTCGAGTTAGATTGCTTAGAAAAAATCTGAAATAAGTCAGAACTAATGAGAACAAATGAAAGCTGCTGAAAGACCCCTCTTTGCGTAGGGCGCCACTCAAAAGTCAATTCTTGCCGTTGACCAGAATAGCGTGATAAGTATATTTTTTTCGTTGATCGATGTTTTTTGAAAACGACCGTTAGCAGAGGTATTTTAAGCAGTGTTGGGCGGTGCCGAAAAATCTCTAGCTTCATTTTATTCGGTCGATTGACTTCATAGCGGCTACTCTCTAATAACTGAACTTGAATTTTTTTTAATGGTAGAATCAATATAAAGGCATCCCAAACAAACAGCATTGTCAAAAAGAAAAATAATACCCAACCGGTTGGGTTGTTGAATGTGATTGTGTATAGAAAAATAGCAAAGAAAAAAATAAAAATACTCAGAGCACGTATGAGGTTATTAACCATATATCGTTTCATAGCTATTTCCTGACTGGAACGGGTACACGCTTGAGAATTTGTTCCAGAATTTCTTGTAATTGTACAGACGGCACTGTATAGCCGCCTTTTAATAACAGACGATGCCCGAATGTTGCTGGTAAAATTTGCTGTAAATCATGAGGTGTGACGTAATTTCTTCCTTCAGTCAAGGCAAATGCTTTAGCTGCTCGAATAAATGAAAGCGAGCCGCGAGGGCTGATCCCAAGAACGATCCCATCGTGATTTCGTGTTGCATGAACCAATTGCAACGCATATCTAGCAACAGCTGAATCAACGTAAATATCATCCACGATTCTTTTTAACTGACTGATTTCAGAAGAGGATAAAATTTGCTGAACGAGGTTCAATTCATTCCCTGTTTGGTTCATTAGTAGATTCAATTCATCTGTAAATTCAGGATATCCAATACTTAATTTAAATAAAAAACGGTCTAGCTGAGCTTCAGGTAATGGGTAAGTTCCTTCATATTCAAGTGGATTTTGGGTTGCTAGAACAAAAAAATGATTGTCTAATGGGTATGTGTGATTATCAATCGTTACATGCTTTTCCGACATTGCTTCTAACAAAGCAGCCTGAGTTCTCGGTGTGGTTCGATTGATTTCATCCGCTAATAAAACGGTTGTAAACACAGGTCCATGATGAAACTCAAACATTTGAGTTGCTGTATTGTAAACTGAAACACCTAAAATATCACTAGGAAGTAAATCTGGTGTAAATTGAATTCTATTAAATTGCCCGTGGGTTGCTTTTGCCAAGGTTTTGACCATCATTGTTTTCCCAACTCCAGGGATATCTTCAAATAAAACATGTCCACCAGCCAAGAAAGCGGTCACAGTCAACTGTAGGATATCGCGTTTTCCTAAAATAACTTTTTCCATTTCATCAATCAATAGAGTAATTTTTTTGTGGGCTGTTTCAAGCATATTGAGTAATCTCCTTATTGTAAAAGCTAAGCAAAAGGATTAGAGAATCAGTCTGCAAAGCTAGATAACATGTGTTTTCATTTTATTGTATAGATAACATACGTCCAGTGCAAGGTATCGTAAGATTTTCTTAATATAGTGAGTAAAAGTTTGGTGAACAAGGTTATGAATTTGAATCAAAAAAAAGATAGCTTTAATGAAATTGTTAAGACTTTAAAAATGCAATAACCATGCTGTGTTCAAAAGATAGGGCTTACAATTTCGATTTTGAAAAAGTGAGAAAATGATTGCAAAATTCTCATAAAATTTGTTGATGGGCGAAATATGTGAGAATTTTTGTGTCTAGGCTGTGATATGCTTAAATTTAAGAATGGGTGGAACATTCTTTTTAAACTAATTGAAAGAGGGAAGTAGAATGGAAAAATCATTAAAAGGGATTGTTTTAGCTTCACTGATCAGTACTCAAGTTTTAGCAGCACCTATCTCTGCTTTTGCAGTAACTGCTGAACCAACTGAAACTAGTGAGCAAGTTGGACCTCACACTGTTGAGGAGGCTGTTGGAGAAGTTGCGGCTTCAAATACAGCAGAAGAAACTTCAAAAGAATCAGTTATAGCTGAAGCACCTCAGTCAGAAGAACTGGCAGAGACAGATGTAGAAGAAAAAACTGAACTGCCTGTATCTGAAGAAGCACCAGAGGCTCCAATAACACCTACAGAAGAGACGCCTGTTACAAGTGCAAGTGAAGAAAAAAAACAAGCAGTTAGAGAGAAAATCGCTAGTGCACAAGCTGTCCTTGATGAGGGCACTTACATGGCAGAGACAACGATTCCATTAAGAGCAGCAATGGCTGCAGCAACAGCGTTATTGAGTGAAGAGGGAGTAACGGATGCCCAACTTGATGCTGCGATAGCTGAGATTGAGACAAGAGTCGCTGGTTTAGTTAAAGCGGAAGTTGAATTGAGTTTTGCAAGAAATTTAATAATGGCAATCGACGAAGCTACTCAGATCATCAATAATACAGATGACTTTAAGGATGTTTATACACCTGCATCTGTCGCTGCTAAAAAAGCTAATATTCAACAAGCTATTGATGAAGGAAAAATTATTTTGGCAGAAGTTGTTGATGCAAATGGGAAAATCATTCCAGATTTAGCTGTTAACAATAGACAGAGCATCGTCACAGCAGCAGATGCAATCATTGCTGCAATCCACGATGGTAATGGTTTAGTTCATAGAGGTCATTTAGCTGATATTTTATTAGAAGCTAGTCGACTAGAAGGAGCAAAAGTAGCTTCCGATGAGGATAAGGCAGATTTTGAAGCAGCACTCAAACAAGCAGCGCAAGCATACGACAATGCCTTGACTGACGCTGAGGCCGATGCGGCGGTGAGCGCTTTGAGAACTGCGATGGATAATTTGCGATTAGTAGTTGTTGTATCAGCGGTAGATGAAGAGGGACGTTTGATTATGAACCAAGCAGACACATCATTGAATGGACTATACAAAACAGCTTGGACGGTTGAGCCGCCAGTGATCGATGGATATGAGTATGTTTCTTCCAACAATGAACCACTTACAGTTGCTAGAACAGCGGGTCAATCAGTATCAGGAACGTTTGGGGACGGTACTAATGACTTGACATTTGTTTATAAAAGCGTTGACTCAGGGTTTGAGTTGCCGTATATGCCAGCACCAAAAGCTCCTGCTGACGACACTGGTGAACCAGGTATTATCGGTGTGGCAAATAATGTAGGTAATAATACACAAAATACTGCGAATAAAACTTACTATTCGAAAAACAAATTGCCTAAAACAGGTGAGCAAAAAAACGCAATGGGAAGTTTTGGACTAATGGCAGTAGCCGCTAGTGCGTTAGCATTTTTCAAAAAAAGAAAGATCAAAGAGTAAGATACTCAATTGAGCAATAAGAAGTAAGCTATCAAAAAGAAGCGACGGTTATTTACCCTTGCTTCTTTTTTTGTATCTAAGACAAATAAATTTTAATCTTAAATGATTGGGTTCATACTAGTTATAAAAGTAAGTGGGGGGAATAACGATGAATGAGAAAAAAGAAATGAAAGCAATCGGCTTTTTTGAAGGATTACCCATTGAACATGAAGCTAGTTTCCTAGACGAATGGAAGAAGATTCCAATACCTGAACCCAAAGATATTCTTGTAAAAGTCAAAGCGATTTCCGTAAACCCTGTAGATACAAAGTTAAGACAAGTGGCGAAGAAACAAGAACAATTGCAAGTTCTAGGGTTTGATGCTGTTGGAGAGATTATTGCTATTGGTAAAGAGGTAAAAAAATTTACTATTGGGGATCGCGTGTATTATGCTGGAACAACTAAAAGAGCTGGGAGTAATCAAGAATTTCAATTAGTAAATGAAGGAATTGCGGCATTAGCTCCAAGTAATTTAAGTGACGAAAAGGTAGCGGCACTCCCATTAACATCGTTGACTGCTTATGAATTGTTGTTTGAAAAATTCGGTCTGATGCCAAAAGAAAATGCGAATAAAGGGAAAACGATTTTAGTGATCAATGGAGCAGGTGGTGTGGGATCGATTTTGAATCAACTTGCGCATTGGGCTGGAATGACCGTCTATGCTACTTCTAGTCCAGCTAATTTTGACTGGCTAAAAAAAATGGGGGTAGATTATCCTCTCGACTACCATCAAGATCTTAAACAGAGTTTAGAAAAGCTAGGCGTTAAAAATGTTGACTATGTAGCAGTTCTATTCAATATTCTTCCGTACTATGAAATAATAGCTGAACTGATTACCCCTTTTGGACATGTAGGAACAATCGTTGGTTTGGAGGAAGAACTAGATATCAGCCGTTTGAAAAATAAGTCTGTTAGCTTTGATTGGGAGTATATGTTTGCTAAAACAGATTTCGAGTATCAAATCAAAACCCAAGGAGAAGCACTAGCTTTGATCTCTCAACTGATAGAGCATGACAAGATAGAATCTACTCTAGGAAAAGCTTATACAACTGGAATCAATGCTGCAAACTTGAAAAAAGCTACAATAGCTATTGAGGCAGGTCATATGAGAGGGAAAGTCGTTGTCAGTGGACCGTTTAACGGAGATGTTAAGAGCGATAACTCTGGCAACTAAGTGAGAAGCCTCTGAAGGAAATGAGTAAACCAAAATAACTGGAGCCTTGAACGTTAATTCGAAAATCTAACGTTTGAGGCTCCAGTTATTGATGAAAAACACTAAAGATTTATTTCTCTTATTTTCTTTTTTTTAAACTATACTGATAATTCACGAACCCAATCAAAGCAAGTCCGAAGAATAGCCAGATAAAGTTTGTTTGCTCACCCGTAGCAGGCAATTTCTTTTTGGTAGCTAGATTAGTATGAGTTGCTGTTGGCGATTGACTGTTATTGTTAGAATGGCTTGGCACTTGTTCAGTAGAATCCGTTGTTGTTTTATCAGATGTTTCTTTTTCAGTAGTGGAAGTAGTTGTTCCTGTTGATTCAGTTGAATCAGTAGATGTGGATGGGTCTGTTTTATCGTCATCTTTCGTAAAAACATACGTTACTTCTTGGTCCTGTTCAGAGAATAAACCGCTAGTTGTTCCTTTTACTTCTTTAAAAGTGAAACCTTTGATGACTGGTTTCTCTGTATTGAAAGTATCGCCAACGGTTCCAGTCAATACAAAGTCATCCTGAATCGTTTTATTATGAGTATCTACATAATGGACAATCACTTTACCTGTTGGTTCAATGATCGGTGCAGATATTTTTTTGTAAATAAATACGACAGTTTGCTCCTGATCGCTGAAAGTACCAGAGGGTTTACCTTGAGTTTCCACTAGCTCGTAATCAGGGATTGCTTGAACTGGAATGTCAAAAGATTGCCCAACTAAGCCTGAATAAGTTTCGCTATCTAGTAATTTGTTTCCGTCAGTATCTTGATAATGAATGGTTACAGGCTTTCCGTCATTAACAACGTTGAACTGGTGTAAATAAGTTCCAGATGAAATTGCATAGAAAGTAAAACCATCCGGCTGAGCATATGTTCCTGCTGGATTATTTAGACGAGCGTTATATTCAAAGCTAGAAAGATTTGCAAATTCATCTTTAGTCACGCCTAAAACAGTGATTCCTTGCTCCGTGATCTGTAAACGATTTGCAGGCAATTGTTCACCGTTAAAATCAAAATAAGTATTACTAGCAGAATTAGATGTTGTAAAGGGTGGAACGTAACCATCAAAGTTGGTCAATCGATTAGGCATCATCGAAAATGGAATAAATAAAGTTTCTTGATCAAAATCATAGTTTAGGGAAGAGCGGCCGATTGTTGTAGGCAGATCATTTCGTCCTGTATTTTGTCCAAACGCTGATAGATCACTCAGTGTAGGAAATTCATTGATAACAGTAAAATCTGTGATACCACAAAATTGTACAGAAAGTGATTTTAGATTAGGGAGTACTTTTAAAGGTTCAATGGTTGTAACATTTATATTAGAATCCATATAAATGCGTGTTAATGATGTTAACTGAGCAATTTTAGGCAAAATAGTGTTATCAATGCTAGTAGAGCCTAACCCCAGACTTGTAATCCCAGTGCTTTTGCTTAAATCAGGGAAGTTGTCACTGTTTAAACTTTTTGTTTGTAGTGTAACGTGCGTTAGAGAAGAGAGCTGTTCTAAAGGGCTAAAATCAGTTATATTATTATTTGTATTAATATAGATAGAACTTAGGTTTGTTGCATATTCCAATCCTGAAAGACTGCTGAGCTGAGCAGAATTTATAGAAAGATTGGTCAAACGTTCCATATCAGCTGCAGTTAAGTCGCTATTTGCAGGTAAACCTAATGTTGAAAGAATCGCTTGTTTTAAAATCGGGTCTGCAATAGTGAGTGTATCTACTTTTGGAGCAATCATAGTTGTTGCTTCTTCTTGCGCAACTGCAGTATCAGTTGTTGAAACGGTCGTTTCATGATCTGTTACAGTAGACGATACTTCTTCTGAGATAGAGCTGTCTAAAGTTGTAGAAGATTCGACAGTTGCTTCTGTTGTCTCCGTACTTTCTTGCGAGTGAGATGAATTAGTTTGTTCAGTTTCGGTTGCTGTATCTTCCGCGAAAACAAAAGACGGTGAGAGAAAAGTCGGGGCTAAAAGAGCAAACAGCATGATTATGTGGAGCGATTTTTTCTTATGTACTGATGGTACATTAGTTCTGTGTTTCATATGTATTTCCTCCGTATTCAAAATAAAGTGTGTGATGACAATAAAAGAATATTATCACAAACTTATTTTATCATAAAAATGTGTATAATATTTAAAAAATATTTGAAAAAAGTGATTATTTTGTTAAAAATCATAAATATTTTCCGATGAATATGGTTTTTTGACAAATGAAAGACTGGAAAAATATTATCAGTATGAGAGGAAATAGACGACAAGATTTAAACGAGTAGACTATAATGGAATAATCTGGTGAATGAGGAGAAGAGTATATCTTTGGTTTTCATTCAGCTTTTAAGATGAGGAGTATATAGAATGACTTTAAAACAAAAAATCATTGCAGAAAGCAAACGCTTAGGAATCGATAAAATTGGCTTTGCGTCAGCTGAGCCTTTTTATGAATTAGAGGATTCCTTGAAAGAACAAAGAGAAAAAGGGTTTAACTCTGGGTTTGAACATCAAGTGATCGAAGAACGGATTTATCCAGAAAAAACATTTGAAAATCCCAAAACGATTATTTCCATTGCCCTAGCATATCCAACTAAAATTGAAGGGAAAGTTCCTCGAGATGAAAAAAGAGGAATGTTTGCAAGAGCTTCTTGGGGAATTGATTATCATGATGTTTTACGCGATCGATTAAGTAAATTGATCGATTTTATTCAATCACAAGCTGAAAACTTAGAAGAAACAGAAAGTTGGCGTTTTGCCCCTCAAGTAGATACGGGGGAATTGGTTGATGTAGCTGTTGCACAACGGGCAGGACTAGGTTTTATCGGAAGAAATGGGTTGTTGATTACAGAAGAGTTTGGTTCTTTTGTTTATCTAGGTGAGATTGTTACAAATATTGATTTTGAAGTGGATAAACCTGTTCCTTTTGGCTGCGGTGATTGTACACGTTGTGTTACAGCGTGTCCCACACAAGCACTTCTAGGAAATGGTAGTATGAATGCTAAAAAATGTTTATCTTATCAAACTCAAACGAAAGATATGATGCCAGAAGAGTATCGAAAAAAAATGCATAATGTTATCTATGGCTGTGATATTTGCCAGTTAGTTTGTCCATATAACCGAGGAAAAGATTTTCACTTTCATAAAGAAATGGAGCCGGAAGTTGATACTGTGTATCCTAAGTTAAAGCCAATGCTGAGTCTGTCAAATAAAGAGTTTAAAGCTCAATTCGGACATCTTTCTGGATCGTGGCGAGGGAAGAAACCATTGCAACGGAACGCTTTGATTGCACTAGCTAATTTGGGAGATCGCAGTGCGTTGCCAGAGATTTATGTGTGTGCAACAGAAGACGTACGTCCTGTGATCCGAGGGACAGCTATTTGGGCAATCGGAAAACTAGGAAATAAAGAAGCAGAAAAATGGTTAGGGATTTTATATGATTTATTGGAAGTAGAGCCGGAAGAAGAGGTACTTGAAGAAATCAGAAATGCCATCAAGCAATTAGAAAAATAAATGTAAAGTATAAAAAAGTTTCAAACTCATAGAAAAAGCACCGAAAAGAACTTCTTTTCGGTGCTTTTTGATAGTCAACTAGTAAAATTAAGCTTTTGCAGCTTCTTTTGGTTCGCGGCCTAAAATAGCTTGTAAGACTGTTAACACGCCATATGAAGCTAAAATTGTGTAAATCAAGCTTGAGTAAGTTAGGATATCGAAGTCCCACGTTTTGTAAATAACTAAAACAATTGCTAAAACAATACCTGCAAGAACGTTGAAAAATGCGAATGCCCATAGATTTCCGTTTTCTTTACGTGAAAGATAATAGATCGAAAACCATAAACTTAAAACGCCCCAAGCGATGCAGACTAAAATAGCTGCCCAATAAATAATAAATGCTACCACGAAGTTTCACCTCACTTTTATACATTAAGTATTCTATCACGTTCTCTTTTGTTTGTCATGAAAAGACAGTGAAAAAGCTAACATTCTTAAAAGCTTCTTACCTAGTTTTTAAGTGGGTATATTTTTAAGGTAGCTATAAAAATAGTTATGAAAAAATGAACTCTTAGGCAATTTATACGAATATATTTTCTATCAGGCGCTCATTTAGGCTATAATGAAACCATTAGGAGATGAAACTATGTTAGTGATCGATGGACAAAAAGCTGGAAACTTGATCAATGAAGCGCAAACGATCGTTTTTTTAACTGGTGCAGGGGTATCGACTGCTTCTGGTGTACCAGATTATCGTTCTTTATCAGGTATTTATCATGGAATCGAGCGGCCAGAATATTTATTAAGCCAAACTTGTTTAGTGGAAGAGCCGGACAAATTTTATTCATTTGTGCAAACCTTGTATCATCTGGATGCTAAACCTAACACGATTCATTTAAAGATGGCAGAACTTGAAAAAGTCAAAGACACGTGGGTCATTTCTCAAAATATCGATGGGCTGCATTCAATAGCAGGAAGCCAGAATTTAGTAAACTTTCATGGGAATTTATATGATTGTTATTGTAGAAAATGTGGTCAGAAGATACTTGCTAAAACTTACTTGCAGTCTGATCATCATAAGTCTTGCGGTGGTCAGATTCGCCCTGACATCGTTTTGTATGAAGAAGGATTAGATGAACAAGCCATTGGTACGTCAATTGAGGTTATTGCTCAGGCAGAATTGATCGTTATCGTTGGAACTAGTTTTCAAGTTCATCCGTTTTGCGACTTGATTCATTATGCAGCAGATACAGCAAAAATTTTAGTGATCAATCAAACACCGATTCAACTAGACAGAGAAGCTTATTTTGTTCAAGAAGATGCACTAAAAATCTTTGAAACTATTTAGATAAAGGAGTTTTAATATGGAAGAAATGAAGTCAGAGCGACAAAAAATGATCGATGGTGAGCTTTATTTTGCAGCAGATCCAGAATTAGTAACAGCTCGAAAATTTGCTAGAGAGCAAATGAAATTGATCAATAGAGAAGAAGACGAACAAGTTCGCCGTCAGTTGGTGGAAGAAACATTTGGTTCGACTGGAACAGGCAGTTATATCGAACCCACAATCAGCTTTGATTATGGATTTAATATTCATGTAGGCAAAAATTTTTATGCTAATTTTAATAGTATTTTCTTAGATATTTGTCCGATAATGATTGGTGATAACTGTATGTTTGGACCAAACGCTCAATTATATACAGCAACACATCCACTACATCCTGCTAAAAGAAATAGCGGATTAGAATATGGTAAACCAATTACTTTAGGTGATAATGTTTGGCTAGGCGGCGGTGTTGTAATCACACCTGGTGTTACGTTGGGAGATAATGTAGTTGTTGCTGCAGGTGCTGTTGTAACAAAATCTTTTCCAGATAATTGTGTGATCGGAGGAAATCCTGCCAAAGTCATCAAAGAAATTGAATTGAATGAAAAACGTCCAGCGCTCACGATTCAACGAGATAAAATCAATACAATAGACAAACAAATCGTTGCATTATTAGAAGAACGCATGGATGTAGTGGAAGCGATCGCTATGATCAAAAAGACATCAGACACACCGATTTTAGATGTTTCAAGAGAACAAGAAGTATTAACAAAAATCGAAAGCTATGTTAACAATAATATGTATAAAGAAGTGATCAAAGAAACTTATCAAGGCATCATGGATGCTTCAAAACAATATCAGCAAAAGAAAATGAAGTAAGAAGGCAGGTGGAAGCTGAATGGACGGTGAAAAAAGACGAGAAATGATTTTGCTCCAATTAGAAGCAGCAGAGAAGCCAATCAGCGCTAGTCGTTTTGCGAAAGAGTTTAAAGTCAGCCGCCAGATAGTGGTGGGAGATGTGGCGCTGTTAAGAGCAGCTGGCTACGGAATAATTGCCACAGCTAGAGGCTATTTGCTTGAAGTTGAAAAGGACAAACAGGGAATTACGAGAAAAATTGCATGCCAGCATAAGCCTGATCAAACAGAAGAGGAGCTTTCAATAATTGTCTCCTTAGGTGGGGAAATTGTCGATGTAGTCGTAGAGCATCCTATTTACGGAGAACTGACGGGCGGATTACATATCCATACAGAAAGAGAAGTAAAAGATTTCATAGAGGCTTACGAAAAAAGTCAAGCATCTTTGTTATCTGAGCTTACTGAGGGAATCCATCTGCATACAGTTCGCTGTGAAAATGAAGATATACTGCTACAAATTAAAGAAGCTTTGACACAAAAAAATATTTTATATAAAGGATAGCTGAACTATTCTTTATATGTTATAAAAAAGAATCGCAACCAGTAGGCTGCGATTCTTTTTTAGATTAATTACTTTCAGCTTCAAATTTCTCAAATGCTGATTTAATGACTTCTTTCAAGGCATTAGCAGAAGCATTCATACGATCTTTTTCTGAATCTGTCAGTGGGATTTCAATGACTTGCTTGATTCCTTGACGGTTAATCACAGCTGGTGCGCCGATGTAGATATCGTTTTGTCCATATTCACCATCTAAGTAAACAGAAAGTGGGAAGACAGAATCTTCATCATCTAAGATTGCTTTAGTTATCCGAGCAAGAGCAGCAGCGATTCCATAGAATGTTGCACCTTTTTTCTCAATGATCGAATAGGCTGCATCTCTTACATTGAAGAATAGATTGACCATCGCTTCTTCATCAACTTCTGGGTTATTTTTGACCCATTCATAGATTTGTAATCCAGCAACATTGGCATGTGACCAAACTGGAAATTCTGTATCACCATGTTCGCCTAAAATATAAGCATGTACGTTACGGGCATCTACATCAACTAATTCCGCGATTGCTTGACGGAAACGAGCGGAATCTAATGAAGTTCCAGAGCCGATAACACGTTCCTTTGGAAATCCTGAGAATTTCCATGTAGAATAAGTTAAAATATCAACTGGGTTCGCAGCAACTAAGAAAATCCCGCTAAAGCCAGAATCAACAATTGCAGTAACGATTTGTTTGTTGATCTTTAAGTTTTTATGAACTAAATCGATTCTTGTTTCGCCAGGTTTTTGTGCAGCGCCTGCGGTCAACACAACAAGGTCAGCATCGTGACAGTCATCATAAGTAGCTGCATAAATCTTTTTAGGGGAAGTAAACGCTAATGCATGAGATAAATCAGCAGCGTCTCCTTCGGTTTTCTTTGTATCTATATCAATAATACCAACTTCTTGAGCAATATTTTGAGTGACTAAGGCAAAAGCATAACTAGATCCGACAGCGCCATCTCCAACTAAAATTACTTTTTGGTGGTCTTTATTTCCAACTGCTGCAGTCATGTGTATCATTCCTTTCAGATAATTGTTTTATCACAATGATAATACCATCGTTTGTGATGTTTGTCACGTTTTTTGTTTTTTATATTAATACAGTTTTTAGGGGTGTTTCATAAGAAAACTCTTTCATGTGCGTTCTTTCACTATTTATGATCTTAGCAATTTTTTTCCTCTTAAAACGAGTAAATGAACCTTACGGGTTTTTTAAGAATTTAAAAGGGACGGCAAATACTTGTTTTATGGTATAATTATAAAAAAACTGGGCAAGGGATTCTCCTGCCCAGATATTTTGTGTTGGAGAATGAATAAATGGTGGTAAAGAGCACCTCTTATTAAGGAGACTATAAATAAATGAAAATGATCGTCGGATTAGGTAATCCAGGAAGCAAATACCAAGAAACAAAACATAATATCGGTTTTATCACCGTTGATGAAATCGCTCATCGTTATAATGCAACGTTTAATAAAAGTCAATTTGAAGCGGATATCGCTGAATTTTTTATAGGAACAGAAAAAATCATGTTGGTCAAACCTCTTACATTTATGAATGAATCTGGTCGTTCAGTAGGTCCTTTAATGACCTATTATGGGATAGAAGATACGGAATTGATTGTTATTTATGATGACCTAGATTTAGAAATCGGCAAAATTCGTTTACGTGGAAAAGGGAGCGCTGGCGGACATAATGGTATGAAGAGCTTGATAGCACATCTAGGAACAAATGTGTTTCCAAGAATCAAGATTGGTATCGGTCGCCCAATTGGTAGCAACACAGTCGTTCATCATGTATTAACTGGTTTTCCTAAAGACCAGCATGAAGAGATTTTGCTTGCAGTTAAAAATGCAGCAGATGCAGCGATCTATGCTTGTGAGGGACACACATTTGTTGACACAATGAATCAATTTAATGGGAAGTAATCAGAATAAAGAGTATAGAAGGAGGAGCCTGACGTGAACATCGTGGAACGAATTGGTGCAAGTGAATTAGCCCAAAATTGGCAAAAGCAACTAACAGCAAATACCCGCCAGTTGATTACAGGTTTAGCTGGTTCTGCTAAAACATTAGTTATGACTAGCGGGTTCAAGGAAAAAAATAAAAAAATCGTCGTGGCTGTTCCAAATCTTTATTATGGAAATCAGTTAGTGGAAGATTTTCGTAATATCTTATCAGATGAAGAGGTTTATCTATTTCCTGTGGACGAAGTATTATCTGCAGAAATGGCTTTTTCTTCACCAGAAGCAAGAGCGGAAAGAGTAGCTGCGCTTAATTTCCTTTTGACCGATCAAGCAGGAATCATTGTAGTTCCTGTAGCAGGTCTGAGAAAATATTTACCAAGCAAGCAAACATGGCAACAAGCGCAGCTTCATTGGGAGATCGGTGGAGAAATCGAGCTCGATACTTTAGCGCAGCAATTAGTTTTAATGGGGTATGAACGGCAATCATTAGTCGGCAAGCCTGGTGATTTTAGTATTCGCGGAAGCATCGTCGATGTTTATCCACTAAATGCAGAATATCCGGTCAGAGCAGAGTTATTTGATATCGAAATTGATTCTTTGCGTTATTTTGAAGCAGATACCCAACGGTCTGTTGGCGCTATTGAATCTGTGACGCTTTCGCCAATGACAGATCTCGTATTTTCAAAAGAAGATCTGATCCATGGTGAAAAAGAACTGACAAAAGCACTAGCAAAAAGAATGGCGATCGCTAAAGATACGACCGAAAAAGAATTTCTTCAAGATTACTTTGGACAGCTATCGACATCGTGGAGTCAAGGGATTCCTACTGATACAGCCCATTATTACACAGACCTTTTATATGAAACTAAAACGACCTTACTTGATTATTTATCTGAAGACAGTTTAATTTTCATTGATGATTATGCGCGTATTTTAGAAGCTGAACGTGAAATTATTCGTGAAGAAAACGAGTGGCAAGTTCTCAAATTAGAAGAAATGCGCGTCTTTCCAGAGCAGACATTTGGCTTGGAATTCCATGAACAAGTAAGAAAAATGACATTTGCAACAACCTTTTTTTCGTTATTCCAAAAAGGAATGGGAAATCTACGTTTTCAAGCAATTCATAATTTTCAGTATCGTTCAATGCAGCAATTCTTCGGTCAAATGCCACTATTAAAAACAGAAATGGATCGTTGGCAAAAACAAGATCAGACAGTTGTGGTTTTTGTACCAACGAAAGAACGAAGTCAAAAAGTCGAAGAGTTGTTTCGTGATTTTGACATTTCAAGTGTAACGGCATCTGAAGAGAAATTAATTGAAGGGAAAATTCAAATCGTCGAAGGCTCATTGCAGTCTGGTTTTGAATTGCCAGTCGAAAAAATCGTTGCCATCACAGAAAAAGAAATTTTCCATACTACAACGAAAAAAAGAGCAAGACGCCAAACCGTTTCGAATGCAGAACGACTAAAAAGCTATAGTGATCTGAAAAATGGAGATTATGTTGTTCATGCAAACCACGGAATCGGTAAATATATTGGTATGCAGACATTGGAAGTTGACGGCGTTCATCAAGATTACATCACAATTTTATATCAAAATGATGATAAGCTATTTATTCCTGTTACCCAGCTGAACTTGATCCAAAAATTCGTAGCTTCTGAAGCCAAATCGCCTAAAGTAAACAAATTAGGCGGCAGTGAATGGAGTAAGACCAAACGCAAAGTTTCTTCTAAAATCGAAGATATTGCGGATGATTTGATTCAACTTTATGCTTCAAGAGAATCAGAAAAAGGCTACGCTTTTCCGCCAGATGATGCATACCAAAAGGAATTTGAAGATGCTTTTCCCTATAGTGAAACAGATGATCAGCTACGTAGTACGGCTGAAATTAAACATGACATGGAAAAAACAAGACCAATGGATCGTTTACTAGTCGGTGATGTGGGCTATGGGAAAACAGAAGTCGCTTTGCGTGCTGCTTTTAAAGCAATCAATAACAATAAACAAGTTGCTTTTTTAGTTCCTACGACTATTTTAGCGCAGCAACATTACGAAACGATGCTTGATCGTTTTGAGGGTTTTCCTGTGGAAGTAGGCTTGTTGAGCCGATTTAGAACGAAAAAACAACAAAATGAAACGATCGAAAAAATCAAACATGGTCAAGTGGACATTGTAGTAGGGACTCACCGATTGCTTTCCCAAGATGTGAAGTTCAGTGATTTAGGGTTATTAGTTATCGATGAAGAACAACGTTTTGGTGTGAAGCATAAAGAACGTCTAAAACAACTTCGGGCCCAGGTTGATGTTTTAACGTTGACGGCAACACCGATCCCGAGAACGCTGCATATGTCAATGCTTGGGGTTCGTGATCTTTCGGTTATTGAGACACCACCGGAAAATCGTTATCCAATTCAAACTTATGTTATGGAGAACAATCCAGGCGCAATCAGAGAAGCGATCGAAAGAGAAATGGCTCGTGATGGACAAGTCTTTTATCTCTACAATCGAGTGGATACGATCGAGCAAAAAGTCGAAGAAATCCAAGCATTAGTACCAGATGCCAGAATTGCTTACGCGCATGGTCAGATGACTGAAGTTCAATTGGAAAACACCTTATTTGATTTTATTGAACGTCAATATGATGTTTTAGTTACGACAACCATCATTGAAACAGGCGTAGATATTCCAAACGCCAATACGTTATTTGTAGAAAATGCTGATTACATGGGATTATCGACTTTGTACCAATTGCGAGGCCGAGTTGGTCGAAGTAATCGAGTTGCATATGCTTACTTTATGTATGAGCAGCAAAAGATTTTGAATGAAGTGAGTGAAAAGCGTTTAGAAGCAATCAAAGACTTTACTGAGTTGGGTTCAGGATTTAAAATTGCGATGCGGGATTTATCGATTCGTGGGGCGGGAAACTTATTAGGCGCCCAACAGCATGGCTTTATCGATTCAGTTGGATTTGACATGTACTCACAAATGCTTTCAGAGGCTGTTGCCCGCAAGCAAGGGAAAAACATTCAGGATCAAAAAACATCTGTTGAGATCGACTTGGGTATTGATGCTTATTTACCAACAAGTTATATTTCAGACGAACGTCAAAAAATTGAGATTTATAAACGAATTCGTCAGTTAGAAAATATGGATATGTACGATGAACTAGAATCAGATCTCCTTGATCGTTTTGGTGAATACCCAGATGAAGTGGCCCACTTATTGACGACGGGACAAATCAAAATGGACGGTGATCGTGCGTTGCTGGAAACAATTCGTAAAAGACAGCAAGAAATTACATTTACCTTGAGTAAAATCGGTACAAAAACCTATAGTGTAGAACAATTATTTGAGGCACTAGCTCAGACTCAGCTAAAAGCAGATCTTGCTGTCGAGAATGAAAAAATGTCCGTTCGTTTAAAAGTACCAAAAGATATGAAAGAAGCTGCTTGGCTACAAGAAGTAGCATCCTTTACTACAGCTTTAAGACAAGAAAAATACAAGACGGCAGCTGTTGAGGAAGAGTGAGTTGAATGTATCTAGCTTTACGGGCTAGCACTATGCTCTGCTTCGATCTCAACAATTCCTAAGAGCTAAAGCTCTAAGGATTGAAGGTCTTCGGAAAAAAGATAAAATATGAATGAGGTAAAAGACACCTCAGTCTTATTTTTCTGTCAGAGCTGGGCGAGCTCATTCAGCTTTAAAATAGGAGGTCAACCAATGGCACACAAAGAAATGCGATCGATGATGCAAGGTGCAGCTATTTTAACTATTGCATCATTTATTGCCAAAGTGCTGAGTGCAGTTTATCGGGTGCCTTTTCAAAACTTAGTTGGTGATGAAGGATTTTATGTTTACCAGCAAGTTTATCCAATCTATGGTATTGCGATGACTTTAGCGTTATCGGGGTTGCCGCAGTTTATTTCAAAAATCGTAGCAGAGCAACCTGATATTAGTGGACAGAAGAAGGTGTTACAGCAACTCTTTCCGTTTGTCTTTATGATCGCGAGTTTGTGTTGGGCATTTTTCTTTTTCGGGAGCCATGAAATAGCCTTTATGATGGGCGATGCTCAACTGGCTACTTTGATCCAAGTGGTCTCTTTTACATTCTTATTAGTGCCCATATTATCCTTTTATCGCGGTAATTTTCAAGGACATCTAATGATGATTCCCAGTGCGGTTTCACAAGTGATGGAGCAACTTGTTCGAGTAGGTGTGATTTTGGTTGCAGCTTATTCTTTTAGTCGGTTTGGTTGGTCTGTTTATCAAACTGGCACGATTGCTATGGGTGGAGCTTTATTTGGTGGTATCGTTGCTGCAGGAATTCTTTGGTATTATGATCGGAAAATTCGAGTAGGAAGTTCAGCGTACTTGACCCAGTGGAAAGCTGAAAAAAGCTCAGGAAAATTATTTGGACGTTTACTAGTTGAAGGTGGAATGGTCTCTTTATATAGTGCCTTCTTGATTCTTTTTCAATTAATCGATTCCTTTTTTGTGAAAAACACCTTAGTTGCAGCAGGTATCAGTGATTCAGCGGCCAAAATCGATAAAGGGGTGTACGATCGTGGTCAGCCCTTGGTTCAATTGGGGTTAGTTGTTGCGTTAGCACTAAGTTCAAGTTTTTTACCAGCTTTGACAAAGTATTTCATGAGTCAAGAGCAAGGAAGATTTTTACAAGCCGCTAAAATATTCTTACGTTTGACCACAACGATTGCAGCAGCAGCTTCAATAGGGTTGATGTTATTGCTCCCTTATATAAATTTTGCTTTGTTTAAAGATTATAACGGGAATGGTGTTTTAGGTGTGTATGTTTGTTCCATTGCATTTATGGCAGTCATTCAAGCTTATCAAAGTATTCTACAAAGCCGTAACCAATTTTTTGTATCTATGCTTTCAGCTGGAATTGGATTGTTAGTCAAGTTGTTCTTAACTAGCCCCCTAACGTATACCTGGGGAACGCTTGGTACTAGTGTGTCAACGATTGCAGGGTTAGTGGTTACCTTATTTATATTGATACTTTTTTCAAAAAAAGAAATTAATCGCTTCGCTATAGAGAATCATTTCTCTAGAAAATTAATGATTAGTTTAGGAATGATGGGAATTGTGTTATTCTGTTATCAGGGTGTCATTGCAATTTTCTTAGGGACTGTCGAACATCGTGGACAGGCCTTAGTCGTTGCTTTAGTGGGAGTCTTGGTTGGTGGTGCTACATTTGTTTTCACCATTATTAAAATAAAATTATTTACGGTTCGGGAATGGCTGACATTACCGTTTGGAGCGAAAATATTAAGAATGAAGAGGTAAGGTTTATGCGCTTAGACAAATTTTTAAAAGTTTCACGTATCATTAAGAGAAGACCTGTCGCTAAAGAAGTTGCTGATAAAGGAAGAATTCAAATCAATGGAATTCTCGCAAAATCATCAAGCAATGTGAAAATTGGTGATCAAGTTAGAATTCAGTTTGGAAACAAAATCTTAGAAATCGAAGTACTTGAGCTTCGTGATTCAACGAAAAAAGAAGATGCAGAAAAGATGTATCAGATTGTTTCAGAGAAAAGAGTCGAAAATAGTGACAATTTAGATTAGACAAGCTTCTTAGATGTTGGTATAATGAGACAGACAAACCAAAAAACGAGTGGAGCGGAAAACATGGGCAAAAAGAAAAAAGACATGGAAAAAGTTGCTGCATTAGATAATGAGTATACAAAAGAACAGTATGCCGAATTTCAAAAACAGCAAAAGCAGTTGATTTTCAGGCGTCGACGTCTGGCGGTTGTTTTTCTCGTGGCGTTTGTGATTTTTATTGTTTCAGGTATCCAGTTAGTGAAGGACTACCAGCAACTGAATGCTTTCAAAGAACAGCAAGCACAAGCTGTAGCTGAATCTGGCGAAGCAGATAAGAAATTAAGTCGTTTAGAACAAGATGTTGCTCTTTTGAGAGATGACGATTACGTGGCGAAGTTAGCCCGTAGCCGCTATTATGTCTCCAAAGAAGGCGAACAAATCTACAACATTCCGGAGTTAGGCGGAACGACTAGCTCAAGTAATGAACAAAAATCATCAGATAGTCAATCACAGTCTCATTCATCTGAAAAACAATCAGGCGAATAACTGCAGATATAATAGGGTAAATAATAGGAGGAACATTTTTTTTATGTCAATTGAAGTAGGAGCGAAGTTGCCAGGAAAAGTGTCTGGTATCACTAATTTTGGTGCCTTCATCGATTTAGGTGAAGGAAAAACAGGGTTGGTTCACATTAGTGAAGTATCAAATGGATTCGTAAAAGATATCCATGATGTATTGACCGTAGGGGATGAAGTGACTGTAAAAGTTACCTCAGTCGGTGATGATGGGAAAGTAGGCTTGTCGATTCGCAAAGCGCAAGAACAAGCAGCAGAACCCAAGCGTGAATATCAACGTCGTGATAACAATGAGCATCAAGGAAATCGCGATCGCAACTCACGTCCAGCGCCTAAAAAACAATTTACAAGAGCGCAACCAATGAATTCAAAACAAGATTTTGATTCATTGATGAGTTCATTTTTAAAAGATAGTGATGATCGTTTAACTTCATTAAAACGTAACACTGAAGGCAAACGTGGTGGACGCGGCGGACGCCGTAACTAACGAATGAATAAATAACTGAAGCTGAGCGAAAGCTCGGCTTTTATGTTTGGTGCATTTTTTATGAGAGTCTATAAACTAAGATACAAAGAGGTGAGTAGATGTTTCAAACATTTTACGATCATTGTAAAAGAAACGATTATTGGCTACCAAACCAAAAAATTTTATTGGCTATTTCTGGTGGCGTTGATTCAATGGTATTGTTGGAGTTAATGCGGACTGCTGCTAAAAAAGATCAACTAACATTAGTAGTAGCTCATATTGATCACCAATTGCGGACGGAATCAGCAGCAGAAGCTAGTTATCTGAAAAACTATTGTGAGAAACTAGAAATACCATACTACAGTAAAGTATGGGGAGAAGCAGATAAATCCCAGAATACCGAAGCACGTGCACGTAGATTCCGCTATGACTTTTTTTCTGAAATCATGGCGCAAGATGGAATTCCCGTTCTTATGACGGCACATCACAGTGACGATCAAGCTGAAACGATTTTGATGAAGCTTACGAGAGGAAGTGTGCTATCTAATTTAGTTGGAATTAGAAAGAAGCAGTCGTTTGGAACAGGGGAATTGATTCGCCCCTTCTTAATTTTTTCCAAAGAAGAAGTGCGACAGTTCGCAGAAAAAACGGGAATTGTGTATTTTGAAGATCAGACTAACCAGAGTGATGCTTACATGAGAAATCGCTTGAGACATCAGGTTATTCCAGTTTTGAAAAAAGAAAATCCAAAATTTTTGGAACACATGGCAAGTTTTAGTGAACAGGTTACATTAGCTGATGAACTCATACAGACAGTGATAGAACCAAAATATGATCGGTGGGTAGAAAAGACAACAGATGGCTGGGTGATTCAATTATCCGAGTTGAAACGAGAAAAAAGAAGTATCCAAACTTTTTTCCTAATAGATTTGTTTCAACGAACGATCATACCAGAAGGTGTGGCAATCAGTCAGTTACAGATTAAACAACTGATAAATATGTTTGATCAGTCAGCACCTCAGTTATCCATGGATATTGCGCAAGGATGGCAAGTTGTAAAAGAATACAATAAGTTTCATCTGACAAAAAAAGAATCAACTTATGAAGGGGAAACGACTTATTTAGATGTAAATCAACATGTTTTTCTTTCTGAAAATGAATGGTTAGCTCTAGAAAAAGTAGAAGAGACACTCGAATTACCTGAAACCGTAAAAGGTTGGACAGAATATTCTCTGCTTATAAGCGGACAAATACCATTACCGCTAACGATTCGTCATCGTCAAAATGGAGATAGAATTTCGCTTACATCAAGCTTGACTAAAAGATTAAATCGTTTTTTTATTGATAGAAAAATCCCTAATTCTAGCAGAGAAAAAGCTTGGGTCGTTCTTTCTGCTGAAGGTGAGATTATTTGGGTTCCAAAATTTGTAAATTCATATTTGAGTATTCCTAAAGAAACTGATAAAATACTCTACAGGCTCCTTTATAAAATAAAAGAGTAAAACCAAAAATTACTTTTATTCAAAGAAGCAAAATAACATAAAATAATAACTAAGGACCTCAAAGGAGAAAGAAAGCCGTTGCTCTTGCGAATTTATTCGCTTAAAGCAAGGGACACTACACTAGCGTTTCGATCGCATCAACTTCTAAGTGCTCCAGCACTAAGAGTTGCAGGACGGACCTTAAAGGAAAAGGAGAGCAATATGTTAGAGAACGATATTAAACAAGTTTTGATCACGAAGGAACAAATTCTTGAAAAATCAGTTGAACTCGGGAAACAACTAACAGAAGATTATAAAGGGAAAAATCCTTTAGTGATCGGTATTTTGAAGGGTGCAATACCTTTTATGGCTGATATCACACGCTGTATTGATACTCATTTAGAAATGGATTTTATGGCTGTATCTAGTTATGGAAACGCAACAGTGTCATCTGGCGAAGTGAAGATCATCAAAGATCTAGATACAAATGTTGAAGGTCGTGATATCTTGATTGTAGAAGATATCATCGATAGCGGACGCACGTTGGCTTATCTAGTTGATCTTTTTAAATATAGAAAAGCAGCATCTGTGAAAATTGTCACGTTGTTAGACAAACCAGAAGGTCGTGTTGTTGATATCGTCGCAGACTATGTTGGTTTCGATGTACCCAATGAGTTTGTTGTAGGGTATGGTTTGGATTATGCAGAAGCCTATCGGAATCTCCCTTATGTAGGCGTATTGAAACCAGAAATCTACGAATCAAATTAATATCTCTCTTAGATTTAGTTATGTTACAATGTAATGGTCAGAATTGATAAAAAATAAACCGTAAAATTAAATTACGCACAGTAGTCAAAGGAGGACAGGCATGAATAAAAAGAATAGCGGCATGAAAAATGGCCTTTATTATGTATTACTGATTTTGGCGATGGTCATGGTTGTTTATTTCATCTTTGGAAATAACAATCCCCAGTCACCAGATATCGAATACTCAACCTTCAGTACCCAGTTAGACGAAGGTAAAGTGAAAGAACTGACGATTCAACCAACCAATGGTGTGTATAAAATCACAGGTCAGTACAAAGAAAAACAAGAAATTAAAAATACTGGTGGTCTTTCATTATGGGGATCGACAGAAGTTTCTACAAAAGCATTTACTACGCTTGTCTTACCAAGCGATATCACATTATCTGGTATCCAAGAGTTAGCCAAAGACAATAATGTGAAACTTACAGTGAAAGAACAATCATCAAGCGGTGCTTGGCTTTCGATCTTGTTTAGTTTCTTACCGATCGTATTGTTCATCTTCTTATTCTATATGATGATGGGACAACAAGGCGGCGGTGGCGGTGGCGGCGGCCGTGTTATGAACTTTGGTAAATCAAAAGCCAAAGAAGCAGACAAAAAAGCGAACCGCGTACGCTTCTCTGATGTAGCAGGAGCGGAAGAAGAAAAACAAGAACTAGTGGAAGTGGTCGAGTTCTTAAAAGATCCTCGCCGTTTCGTTGAATTAGGTGCAAGAATTCCTGCTGGTGTTCTATTAGAAGGACCTCCAGGAACCGGTAAAACATTACTTGCTAAAGCCGTTGCCGGTGAAGCAGGCGTACCTTTTTATTCTATCTCAGGTTCAGACTTCGTTGAAATGTTCGTCGGTGTCGGTGCGAGCCGTGTCCGTGACTTATTTGAAACAGCGAAGAAAAATGCTCCAGCGATCATCTTTATCGATGAAATCGATGCAGTAGGTCGTCAACGTGGTGCTGGTATGGGTGGCGGACACGATGAACGTGAACAAACTCTTAACCAATTGTTAGTTGAAATGGATGGATTTGATGGCAACGAAGGCGTAATCGTCGTAGCTGCAACAAACCGTTCAGACGTGTTAGACCCAGCGTTATTACGTCCAGGTCGTTTTGACCGTCAAATTTTAGTTGGTCGTCCTGATGTTAAAGGTCGTGAAGCGATTCTTAAAGTTCATGCTCGTAACAAACCGTTGGCTGATGACGTTGATTTAAAAGTTGTTGCACAACAAACACCAGGTTTTGCTGGTGCTGATTTAGAAAACGTATTGAACGAAGCTGCATTAGTTGCTGCTCGTCGTAATAAAAAGAAAATTGATGCATCCGATGTGGATGAAGCAGAAGATCGTGTAATCGCAGGACCTGCGAAAAAAGATCGTGTAATCAACAAAAAAGAACGCGAAATGGTTGCTTACCACGAAGCTGGACATACAATTGTTGGTTTAGTCTTAAGCCGTGCTCGTATCGTTCATAAAGTGACGATCATCCCTCGTGGACGTGCTGGCGGTTACATGATTGCTTTACCAAAAGAAGATCAATTCTTGATGACCAAAGAAGACATGTTTGAACAAATCGTTGGATTACTTGGTGGACGTACAGCGGAAGAAATTATTTTCGATGTTCAATCAACAGGTGCATCTAATGACTTTGAACAAGCAACAGGTATTGCCCGTAGCATGGTAACTGAATATGGAATGAGCGACAAATTAGGTCCTGTTCAATATGAAGGGAACCATCAAGTCTTTGTTGGCCGTGACTATGGTCAAACGAAAGCATATTCTGAGCAAGTAGCATTTGAAATCGATCAAGAAGTACGTCGTATCTTGATGGAAGCTCATGATAAAGCACGTGAAATCATTGAATCTCACCGTGCTCAACACAAACTAATTGCAGAAAAACTGTTAGAGTATGAAACATTAGATGCTCGCAGCATCAAGTCATTGTTTGAAGAAGGCGTTATGCCCCAAGATGTTATCGACAGCCAATTCCCTAGTGAAAAAGCTCAAACATTTGAAGAAGCAAAACGTGCATTAGAAGAAAAAGATGCGCAAAGACAAGCAGAAGAAAAACAAGACTTTGAAGATGCAAAAAAAGAACTACATGACGAAGCAGAAGAAGTAAAAGCGGACAGCGAAAAAACAGAAGAAAAAGTTCAGTCAGAAACTAAATCTGATGATGAACGTAAAAATGATTCTGAATATGACCGTAATAACTTTGACGATCGTTACAAATAAAACATTTAGAGCATCCCTTTTACGGGGTGCTCTTTTCTTCAAGTTGAAATTATTTAGTTGAAAAAATAGCTAAATCCTAGTATTATCTGATAATGAGTCAAAAAACGAAGCAAGTGAGAAGAGGAAAATAAAATGGAAGATTACTTAGTAAAAGCATTATGTTATGAAGGATCAATTCGCGCTTATGCAGTTTGCGCAACAAATACAATATCAGAAGCACAAAAACGTCACGATACATGGAGTTCGTCAACTGCAGCATTAGGTAGAACAATGGTTGGTGCGCTATTATTAGGTGCTACTTTAAAAGGCGATGATAAGCTAACTGTAAAAGTCCAAGGTAACGGACCAGCAGGAGGAATCGTGGTTGATAGCGATGGTAGTGGGAATACTAAAGGATACATAAAAAATCCTCATGTTAGTTTAACGTTGAATGAAAGTGGCAAAATCGATGTCCGTGGTGCTGTGGGAACTGAAGGGATTTTCACTGTAATCAAAGATTTAGGCTTGAAAGAAACATTTTCAGGGCAAACACCAATCGTTTCTGGTGAAATCGGTGAGGATTTTACCTACTTTATGGCTGTTTCAGAACAAATTCCATCTGCAATCGGTTTGAGTGTTTTAGTTGATACAGATGAAAGTGTAAAAGCTGCTGGCGGTTTTATGATCCAAGTCATGCCTGGAGCCGATGAAAAAACGATCGACTTTATCGAACAACGTTTGCAGGAAGTACCAATGATTTCTCGCTTGATTGATGAAGGGGAATCACCAGAAGGGATATTAGAACGTCTACTTGGCAAAGATGAAATTGAAATCTTAGAAAAAATGCCTGTTCAATTTAAATGTAACTGCTCAAAAGAAAAATTTGGCACAGCAATCATTGCAGTTGGTCTAGATGAAATCAATGCGATGATCGAAGAAGACCACGGAGCAGAAGCGGTTTGTCAATTCTGTGGTAACAAATATCACTATAGTGAAGAGGATTTAATTGAACTACGAGATGAAGCAATCAAAAATACGCGTGAAAAGTAGGAGAGATGCACTATGTGGAAAATAGGAAATGTCGAAATTCCAAATCGTGTTGTAGTAGCCCCGATGGCGGGGATTAGCAATGCTGCTTTTCGTGTAACGGTCAAAGAATTTGGTGCAGGCCTTGTTGTCTGTGAAATGATCAGTGACAAAGGCATACAGCAAAGAAATCAAAAAACATTAGATATGCTCTATATAGATGAGAAAGAATACCCGTTAAGTGTACAGATTTTCGGTGGAGACAAAGAAAACTTGGTGGAAGCAGCAAAATTTGTAGAAGAAAATACAAAAGCTGCAATCATCGACATCAACATGGGCTGTCCTGTAAATAAAGTGATCAAAGCAGAAGCTGGCGCTAAATGGCTATTAGATCCGAACAAAGTTTATGAAATGGTAGATGCCGTTTCTTCTGCGATTGATTTGCCCGTTACGGTAAAAATGAGAACTGGCTGGGATGAAGAACACTTATTTGCAGTTGAAAATGCGTTAGCTGCTGAAAAAGCAGGAGCCTCAGCTATTGCAATGCATGGGCGTACAAGAGTTCAAATGTATGAAGGGCAAGCAAATTGGGATGTTTTAAAAGAAGTGAAACAACATCTAACGATTCCTTTTATGGGAAATGGGGATGTACGCACACCAGAAGATGCCAAACGTATGTTAGAGTATGTGGGGGCGGATGGTGTGATGATCGGTAGAGCTGCTTTAGGAAACCCTTGGATGATTCAACGTACAAAACAATACCTTGAAACAGGAGAGCTAATGCCAGAACCGACTCCACGTGAAAAAATCGAAACGGCTAAAGTTCATTTACAACGACTAGTTGATTTAAAAGGTGAAAAAATTGCGACAAGAGAATTCCGTCAACATGCTGCGTACTATCTTAAAGGTATTCCGCGTGCTGCAAAAGTGAAAGCTGCAATCAATCAAGCAGAATCCCAACAAGCGATGGTTGATCTGTTAGAAGCCTTCGAAGAAAAAGCAGAAAAACATGCAGAAAAAGAAGCAATCGAAATAATCTAATAAAAAAAGCAGGCTGAAACAGAAATTCGGCTTGCTTTTTTTTGTTTCAATGTGGCATTATAAGGGTATGTGATTTCAGAATGGAGGAAATACAGTGGCAGATGAACAACAAGCGCATCAAGAAGATCTGAATGATCAAATGCTTGTGCGTCGTGAAAAAATGGAAAACTTACGTGAAGAAGGGATCGATCCTTTCGGGAAGCGTTTTGACCGAACACATAATTCAAAAGAATTACATGAACAATTTGACCAACATTCAAAAGAAGAATTAAATGAAATGGATTTATCAGCAAGTGTCGCTGGTCGTATGATGACTAAACGTGGTAAAGGTAAAGCTGGATTTGCTCATTTACAAGATCGTGAAGGACAACTTCAAATCTACGTGCGCAAAGACCAAGTCGGTGATGAAGCATATGAGTTATTTAAGCATGCTGATTTAGGTGATTTCTTTGGTGTAACGGGTCAGATTATGAAAACTGATACAGGCGAAGTGACAGTTAAAGCGAAAACAATTGTTTTGTTAACAAAAGCATTGCGTCCATTACCAGATAAATACCACGGTTTAACAAACATCGAACAACGTTACCGTCAACGCTATTTAGATTTAATTAGTAATAAAGATAGTTTTGACCGTTTCATGAAACGTAGCCAAATCATTAGTGAGATTCGCCGCTACCTTGACAGCAATGGCTATGTAGAAGTGGAAACTCCTGTTTTGCATAATGATGCTGGTGGTGCCGCAGCACGTCCGTTTATTACCCATCATAATGCATTGGATATGGACTTATATTTACGAATCGCTTTGGAATTGCATTTGAAACGCTTGATTGTCGGAGGAATGGAAAAAGTCTACGAAATCGGTCGAGTATTCCGAAATGAAGGAATCGATACAACACATAACCCTGAATTTACTATGCTAGAAGCTTATACTGCTTATACAGATTACAAAGATGTGATGGACCTAACAGAAGGAATCATCCGTAATGCAGCAGAAAAAGTTTTAGGAACAACAACGATCACGTATGATGGGCAAGAAGTTGACTTAGGCTCTGAATTTAGACGTGTACACATGGTTGACGCGATTAAAGAGCAAACAGGTGTTGATTTCTGGAAAGAAATGACTGTTGAGGAAGCTCGTTCTTTAGCAAAAGAACATAATGTAGAAATCAACGATAATATGTCAGTTGGGCACATTTTAAATGAATTCTTTGAAACATTTGTTGAAGAGACACTACAACAGCCAACGTTTGTTTACGGACATCCAGTAGAAGTTTCTCCTTTAGCGAAGAAAAATCCAGAAGATGGTCGTTTTACCGATCGTTTTGAACTATTTATAGTAGGAAAAGAATTTGCCAATGCATTTACTGAGCTAAATGATCCTATCGATCAGCGTGGACGTTTTGAAGACCAAGAAAAAGAACGTGAACAAGGAAATGATGAAGCTCATGGTGTAGATGAAGACTTTATCGAGGCCTTAGAATACGGATTACCGCCAACCGGTGGGCTAGGAATAGGAATTGACCGTTTGGTAATGCTCTTAACAGATGCTCAATCGATTCGTGATGTACTATTATTTCCAACAATGAGATAAAGTATGAAAGAGTAGATTATTTATTGATAATCTACTCTTTTTTATTTTCTGAAAAAATCCAGATAAAAGGTATAAAAACTAACTATTCGAAGTGTTAAAAACGAACAATAAAGAACGAAAGTAATAAAACAATCGGTAACGAAAAAAAGTTTGAAAAAAGTGCAAATTTTAGTTGACCTAAGCGTATAATCTTGGTATATTATATCTTGTCGCAAGGCACTGATGAAACACGCCGAACGATAGGAATAATATAACAATCCAAGTTTGAAAAAAACTTTGGAAATCAGGTGAAAAACTTGTTGACAAACACTGATTAACCTGATAAAATAGTGAAGTTGTCGCAAGAAACACAGACAGCTGAACGAAAAATAGAATAACATTTCAGGTTTTAAAAAAACTTGAAAAATCAGGAAAAAGTTGTTGACAAATAACAAACAACCTGATAAACTAATGAAGTTGTTGTGAAACATTCGATAACATCAAGCAGAAAAAAACTTTGAAACTTTTTAAAAAAAGTGTTGACATCAAATCGAAGATTTGATATGATATAAAAGTTGCTGCGAGGTAACATAGTAGACCTTTGAAAACTGAACAAAGTAAGACGAACCAAATGTGTAGGTTGTTTTTACAACGGTAAAAACAAACAACAATTTTTAACAAAGCGAAGCAATATGCTAGCAAACAAATGAGCTTAACAATCTTCGGATTGTGTTCAACTTTTATTATGAGAGTTTGATCCTGGCTCAGGACGAACGCTGGCGGCGTGCCTAATACATGCAAGTCGAACGCTTCTTTTCTACCGAGTGCTTGCACTCATTTGAAAAGAGGAGTGGCGGACGGGTGAGTAACACGTGGGTAACCTACCCATCAGAGGGGGATAACACTTGGAAACAGGTGCTAATACCGCATAACAGTCGACACCACATGGTGTTGATTTGAAAGACGCTTTCGGGTGTCACTGATGGATGGACCCGCGGTGCATTAGCTAGTTGGTGAGGTAACGGCTCACCAAGGCCATGATGCATAGCCGACCTGAGAGGGTGATCGGCCACACTGGGACTGAGACACGGCCCAGACTCCTACGGGAGGCAGCAGTAGGGAATCTTCGGCAATGGACGAAAGTCTGACCGAGCAACGCCGCGTGAGTGAAGAAGGTTTTCGGATCGTAAAACTCTGTTGTTAGAGAAGAACAAGTAGGAGAGTAACTGCTCTTACCTTGACGGTATCTAACCAGAAAGCCACGGCTAACTACGTGCCAGCAGCCGCGGTAATACGTAGGTGGCAAGCGTTGTCCGGATTTATTGGGCGTAAAGCGAGCGCAGGCGGTTTCTTAAGTCTGATGTGAAAGCCCCCGGCTCAACCGGGGAGGGTCATTGGAAACTGGGAGACTTGAGTGCAGAAGAGGAGAGTGGAATTCCATGTGTAGCGGTGAAATGCGTAGATATATGGAGGAACACCAGTGGCGAAGGCGACTCTCTGGTCTGTAACTGACGCTGAGGCTCGAAAGCGTGGGGAGCAAACAGGATTAGATACCCTGGTAGTCCACGCCGTAAACGATGAGTGCTAAGTGTTGGAGGGTTTCCGCCCTTCAGTGCTGCAGCTAACGCATTAAGCACTCCGCCTGGGGAGTACGACCGCAAGGTTGAAACTCAAAGGAATTGACGGGGGCCCGCACAAGCGGTGGAGCATGTGGTTTAATTCGAAGCAACGCGAAGAACCTTACCAGGTCTTGACATCCTTTGACCACTCTAGAGATAGAGCTTTCCCTTCGGGGACAAAGTGACAGGTGGTGCATGGTTGTCGTCAGCTCGTGTCGTGAGATGTTGGGTTAAGTCCCGCAACGAGCGCAACCCTTATTGTTAGTTGCCATCATTCAGTTGGGCACTCTAGCGAGACTGCCGGTGACAAACCGGAGGAAGGTGGGGATGACGTCAAATCATCATGCCCCTTATGACCTGGGCTACACACGTGCTACAATGGGAAGTACAACGAGTCGCTAGGCCGCGAGGTCATGCAAATCTCTTAAAGCTTCTCTCAGTTCGGATTGTAGGCTGCAACTCGCCTACATGAAGCCGGAATCGCTAGTAATCGCGGATCAGCACGCCGCGGTGAATACGTTCCCGGGCCTTGTACACACCGCCCGTCACACCACGAAAGTTTGTAACACCCGAAGTCGGTGAGGTAACCCTTGTGGAGCCAGCCGCCTAAGGTGGGATAGATGATTGGGGTGAAGTCGTAACAAGGTAGCCGTATCGGAAGGTGCGGCTGGATCACCTCCTTTCTAAGGAATATTACGGAAACTTACACATTCGTCGACACTTTGTTCAGTTTTGAGAGGTTTACTCTTAAAAAAAAAGCGAATCGCTTGATTTTCTTTTTTATATGATTTCTCTCAAACGAATTGTTCATTGAAAACTGGATATTGAAGTAAAAAAGTAATCAAAACAAACCGAGAACACCGCGTTGAATGAGTTTTTTAATTAAAATAGTTCGAATGCTTATTTTATTGGTGACGCCTCTATCGCTAGAGAAACGAACCAAACAAACTGACCGTAAGGTCATAAGGTTAAGTGAATAAGGGCGCACGGTGGATGCCTTGGCATTAGGAGCCGATGAAGGACGGGACTAACACCGATATGCTTTGGGGAGCTGTAAGTGAGCTATGATCCAGAGATTTCCGAATGGGGAAACCCAACATCTTTTATAGGATGTTACTTGCCAGTGAATACATAGCTGGTTAGAGGTAGACGCAGAGAACTGAAACATCTTAGTACCTGCAGGAAGAGAAAGAAAATTCGATTCCCTGAGTAGCGGCGAGCGAAACGGGAAGAGCCCAAACCAACAAGCTTGCTTGTTGGGGTTGTAGGACTCCGTTGTGGTAGTCTGTCAAGATAGTCGAAGAATCTGGAAAGGTTCGCCAAAGTGGGTAATAGCCCCGTAGACGAAATGTTGGCAACACCTAGGAGGATCCTGAGTACGGCGGAACACGAGAAATTCCGTCGGAATCCGCGGGGACCATCCCGCAAGGCTAAATACTCCCTAATGACCGATAGTGAACCAGTACCGTGAGGGAAAGGTGAAAAGCACCCCGGAAGGGGAGTGAAATAGATCCTGAAACCGTGTGCCTACAACAAGTCAAAGCCCGTTAATGGGTAATGGCGTGCCTTTTGTAGAATGAACCGGCGAGTTACGATTGCATGCGAGGTTAAGGTGAAGAGCCGGAGCCGCAGCGAAAGCGAGTCTGAATAGGGCGAATGAGTATGTAGTCGTAGACCCGAAACCATGTGATCTACCCATGGCCAGGTTGAAGGTGTGGTAAAACGCACTGGAGGACCGAACCCACGTACGTTGAAAAGTGCGGGGATGAGCTGTGGGTAGCGGAGAAATTCCAAACGAACTTGGAGATAGCTGGTTCTCTCCGAAATAGCTTTAGGGCTAGCGTCGAAGTTAAGAATGATGGAGGTAGAGCACTGTTTGGACTAGGGGCCCATCTCGGGTTACCGAATTCAGATAAACTCCGAATGCCATTCATTCATATTCGGCAGTCAGACTGCGAGTGATAAGATCCGTAGTCGAAAGGGAAACAGCCCAGACCACCAGCTAAGGTCCCAAAATATATGTTAAGTGGAAAAGGATGTGGGGTTGCACAGACAACTAGGATGTTGGCTCAGAAGCAGCCACCATTTAAAGAGTGCGTAATAGCTCACTAGTCGAGTGACCCTGCGCCGAAAATGTACCGGGGCTAAACATATTACCGAAGCTGTGGATCACACCTCTGGTGTGATGGTAGGAGAGCGTTCTAAGGGCGTTGAAGGTCGATCGTGAGGACGGCTGGAGCGCTTAGAAGTGAGAATGCCGGTATGAGTAGCGAAAGACGGGTGAGAATCCCGTCCACCGTATGACTAAGGTTTCCTGGGGAAGGCTCGTCCGCCCAGGGTTAGTCGGGACCTAAGCCGAGGCCGATAGGCGTAGGCGATGGACAACAGGTTGATATTCCTGTACCAGTTGTTTTTGTTTGAGCAATGGAGGGACGCAGGAGGCTAAGGAATGCATGCGACTGGAAGTGCATGTCCAAGCAGTAAGTCTTGAGTAGAGTCAAATGCTTTACTCTATACGGACAAGCTGTGATGGGGAGGGAAATAATAGTACCGAAGTTCCTGATGTCACACTGTCAAGAAAAGCTTCTAGTGAGAAAACAACTGCCCGTACCGTAAACCGACACAGGTAGTCGAGGAGAGTATCCTAAGGTGAGCGAGCGAACTCTCGTTAAGGAACTCGGCAAAATGACCCCGTAACTTCGGGAGAAGGGGTGCTGACTTCGGTCAGCCGCAGTGAATAGGCCCAAGCGACTGTTTATCAAAAACACAGGTCTCTGCAAAATCGAAAGATGAAGTATAGGGGCTGACGCCTGCCCGGTGCTGGAAGGTTAAGAGGATGGGTTAGCTTCGGCGAAGCTCAGAATTGAAGCCCCAGTAAACGGCGGCCGTAACTATAACGGTCCTAAGGTAGCGAAATTCCTTGTCGGGTAAGTTCCGACCCGCACGAAAGGCGTAACGATTTGGGCACTGTCTCAACGAGAGACTCGGTGAAATTTTAGTACCTGTGAAGATGCAGGTTACCCGCGACAGGACGGAAAGACCCCATGGAGCTTTACTGTAGCTTGATATTGAGTGTTTGTACCACATGTACAGGATAGGTAGGAGCCGATGAACCCGGAACGCTAGTTTCGGTGGAGGCGCTGGTGGGATACTACCCTTGTGTTATGAACCCTCTAACCCGCACCACTTATCGTGGTGGGAGACAGTGTCAGGTGGGCAGTTTGACTGGGGCGGTCGCCTCCTAAAGAGTAACGGAGGCGCCCAAAGGTTCCCTCAGAATGGTTGGAAATCATTCGCAGAGTGTAAAGGCAGAAGGGAGCTTGACTGCGAGACTTACAAGTCGAGCAGGGACGAAAGTCGGGCTTAGTGATCCGGTGGTTCCGCATGGAAGGGCCATCGCTCAACGGATAAAAGCTACCCTGGGGATAACAGGCTTATCTCCCCCAAGAGTCCACATCGACGGGGAGGTTTGGCACCTCGATGTCGGCTCGTCGCATCCTGGGGCTGTAGTCGGTCCCAAGGGTTGGGCTGTTCGCCCATTAAAGCGGCACGCGAGCTGGGTTCAGAACGTCGTGAGACAGTTCGGTCCCTATCCGTCGCGGGCGTTGGAAATTTGAGAGGAGCTGTCCTTAGTACGAGAGGACCGGGATGGACTTACCGCTGGTGTACCAGTTGTTCTGCCAAGGGCATTGCTGGGTAGCTATGTAGGGAAGGGATAAACGCTGAAAGCATCTAAGTGTGAAGCCCACCTCAAGATGAGATTTCCCATTTCTTTAAGAAAGTAAGACCCCTGAGAGATGATCAGGTAGATAGGTTGGAAGTGGAAGTGCAGTGATGTACGGAGCGGACCAATACTAATCGGTCGAGGACTTAACCAAAGAAACGAAATAAAAAAGTTTTTCGGAATGTTTGATTACTACTTCAATCCAGTTTTGAGTGAATAATCACTCAACTTAATAGCAACAACACCCAGTGTGGTGGCGATAGCGAGAAGGATACACCTGTTCCCATGCCGAACACAGAAGTTAAGCTTCTTAGCGCCGATTGTAGTGAAGGGTTTCCCTTTGTGAGAGTAGGACGTCGCCACGCTAAAGTGTTGTCTTGGAGGTTTAGCTCAGCTGGGAGAGCACCTGCCTTACAAGCAGGGGGTCGGCGGTTCGATCCCGTCAACCTCCATTTTTTGAGCCGTTAGCTCAGTTGGTAGAGCATCTGACTTTTAATCAGAGGGTCGCAGGTTCGAGCCCTGCACGGCTCATAGAAATATTTTGCGGGTGTGGCGGAATTGGCAGACGCACTAGATTTAGGATCTAGCGCCTTACGGCGTGGGGGTTCAAGTCCCTTCACCCGCATTTTTAGTCTCGTTTTAATACTAGGCGATTATAACGCCGGCTTAGCTCAGTTGGTAGAGCATCTGATTTGTAATCAGAGGGTCGAGGGTTCAAATCCTTTAGCCGGCATCCAGACTGCGGAAATAGCTCAGTGGTAGAGCACCACCTTGCCAAGGTGGGGGTCGCGGGTTCGAACCCCGTTTTCCGCTTAGCTTGTTCTTTCGCCGGGGTGGCGGAACTGGCAGACGCACAGGACTTAAAATCCTGCGGTGAGTGATCACCGTACCGGTTCGATTCCGGTCCTCGGCATAGAAATGTAGCACCCATAGCTCAACTGGATAGAGTGCTTGACTACGAATCAAGAGGTTAGGGGTTCGACTCCCTTTGGGTGCATTTGTAAATACGGGAAGTAGCTCAGCTTGGTAGAGCACTTGGTTTGGGACCAAGGGGTCGCAGGTTCGAATCCTGTCTTCCCGATTTATTTTGTGGGGCCTTAGCTCAGATGGGAGAGCGCCTGCTTTGCACGCAGGAGGTCAGCGGTTCGATCCCGCTAGGCTCCATTAGTACTTTTATATTTTCGCGGTGTAGCTCAGCTGGCTAGAGCGTCCGGTTCATACCCGGGAGGTCGGGGGTTCGATCCCCTTCGCCGCGATATTTCTTTTTAAGAGCCAAGGACCTTTAGCTCAGTTGGTTAGAGCAGACGGCTCATAACCGTCCGGTCGTAGGTTCGAGTCCTACAAGGTCCATTGTAGTGACGATATAATTAATAGTACTTTTTATTTCGGAGGATTACCCAAGTCCGGCTGAAGGGAACGGTCTTGAAAACCGTCAGGCGGGTAAAACCGTGCAAGGGTTCGAATCCCTTATCCTCCTTTACTGAGAATCACTGTGATTGGCTTTGCCAGAACAGATGATGAACAGTACTTGGCGAACAAAGTGAGCGAAGTATCCTTACTAGAAATCACCAAGGATAACACCTTTATATAGTCAATAAAGACTATAATTATCGCGGGGTGGAGCAGTCAGGTAGCTCGTCGGGCTCATAACCCGAAGGTCGTAGGTTCAAATCCTGCCCCCGCAATTGCTTTTAATATTTAGTTAAAGGCGTAAGTAATAAAGTGATGCAATACATTTTTGGTTTGGTAGTTCAGCTGGTTAGAATGCCTGCCTGTCACGCAGGAGGTCGCGGGTTCGAGTCCCGTCCAGACCGTTTTAAAGTATTGCGGGTGTAGTTTAGTGGTAAAACCACAGCCTTCCAAGCTGTTGTCGCGAGTTCGATTCTCGTCACCCGCTTTATGGGCCTATAGCTCAGCTGGTTAGAGCGCACGCCTGATAAGCGTGAGGTCGATGGTTCGAGTCCATTTAGGCCCATTTTTTTAAATTATTTTCTTGGGGAAGTACTCAAGTGGCTGAAGAGGCGCCCCTGCTAAGGGTGTAGGTCGGGAAACCGGCGCGAGGGTTCAAATCCCTCCTTCTCCGTTTCATAGCGGCCCGTTGGTCAAGCGGTTAAGACACCGCCCTTTCACGGCGGTATCACGGGTTCGATTCCCGTACGGGTCATTTTTTAATATTTATACCGGAGGATTACCCAAGTCCGGCTGAAGGGAACGGTCTTGAAAACCGTCAGGCGGGTAAAACCGTGCAAGGGTTCGAATCCCTTATCCTCCTTATTTTGAAATTTTAAGTTCTTAGATACTTGAAATAGTCAAATACTATTATCGCGGGGTGGAGCAGTCAGGTAGCTCGTCGGGCTCATAACCCGAAGGTCGTAGGTTCAAATCCTGCCCCCGCAATTGCTTTTAGAGTATTTAAAAGCGAGTGTAACATAGTGATGCAATACTTTTACCTTGGTTTGGTAGTTCAGCTGGTTAGAATGCCTGCCTGTCACGCAGGAGGTCGCGGGTTCGAGTCCCGTCCAGACCGTTTCATTAATTTTTGGCGCAGTAGCTCAGTTGGTAGAGCAACGGATTGAAGCTCCGTGTGTCGGCAGTTCGATTCTGTCTTGCGCCATTTCAAAGAAGAAACATGCGGGTGTAGTTTAGTGGTAAAACCACAGCCTTCCAAGCTGTTGTCGCGAGTTCGATTCTCGTCACCCGCTTTTTTTCTTTAAGGGCCTATAGCTCAGCTGGTTAGAGCGCACGCCTGATAAGCGTGAGGTCGATGGTTCGAGTCCATTTAGGCCCATAAATTCAAAAGGCCCGTTGGTCAAGCGGTTAAGACACCGCCCTTTCACGGCGGTATCACGGGTTCGATTCCCGTACGGGTCATGTATTCAAAACATTTTGCTAACGGCGGAATGTTTTTTTATTTTTTTAAAAATAATTTTATGAAAACGTTGACATCATTGCTGTAATAAGGTATTCTATGCTTGTACACAACAAGTAAATAAATGGATAGTGATTGTTTAAATACAAGCTAAACCTAATTTTTCCAATGAGGAGGAGATTCTTCTTTTTTGGAAAGGTTGGGTTTTTCTTTTTTTACAATTAAAGGAGATAGATGCGAAGAAGGGAGTGAAAAGATGATTATTCAAAAAATTTTGAATAATAATGTTGTGATTACGTTGGATGTGAATGAACAAGAACAAATTGTGATGGGACGTGGTATTGCATTTAAAAGAAAAATTGGCGATTTTATTCCAGAAGAACAGGTTGATCAAATATTTTGTTTGGCTAATCAGGATGTTTCATTGAAGTTTCAAGAGTTGTTGGAAGAGTTGCCTTTAGAAGTAATGCAGTTATCGGATGAAATTATTAAGTATGCCAAGACAAAACTTGGTAGAAAGTTAAACGATACGATCTTCATTTCTCTAACCGATCATCTTCATACAGCTTTAGAACGAATAAGGCAAGGAATAGAAGTGAAAAATTTTTTGCTATGGGACATTAAACGTTTTTTTGCAGATGAATATTTTATTGGCAGTAAGGCTGTAGAGATGGTCAAGGAAAAATTTGATGTACAACTAACTGAAGATGAAGCTGGATTTATCGCTTTACATCTGGTCAATGCGGAGATGGATGAAGAAGTTGGCAATGTTTATGCACTAACAAAAATTATGCAGGAAATTACGAATATTGTTAAATACCATTTCAAGATTACTTTTAATGAGGATTCTGTCTATTTTTATCGTTTTAGTACTCATTTAAAATTTTTCGCTTACCGTTTATTAAATCATAAAGAATTTCATGGTGAAGATGATGGAGAATTGTATGAAGTAATCAAGAAAAAGTATCGTAATGCATATAATTGTGTAAATAAAATTTCTGAGTTCTTAACTGAAAGTTATCACTATAGTGTTTCTAAGGAAGAGAAAATGTATTTGATCATTCATATTGCACGGGTAGTGCATACGAATCGTTAGCAAGGTTACTAAATCTTAGCATAGATTACGAATAGGATGAAAGGTGGGTAGGATTATCAACAAAAGAAAAAATTTGGATAGTGACATTAAGTTGGCTAAACCTTCAAAAGTAAAGTATTAAAAAAACGAAACTTTGGAGGAACAAAAAATGGGAAAATATCATGATTTAGCAGAAAAGATTGTTAACAATGTAGGTGGAAAAGAAAATATTAATAGTTTGACGCATTGTATTACACGCTTACGTTTTAAGTTGAAAGATGAATCAAAAGCAAATGACGATGTTCTAAAAAATATGGACGGCGTTGTGACTGTAATGAAGAGCGGTGGACAATATCAAGTGGTAATTGGGAATCATGTACCAGCCGTTTATGAAGATGTTGTAACTATTGCTGGGATTTCAGCAGATGCAGAGCAAGAGTCATCTGGGGGCAATCTATTCAATCGGTTGATTGACATTTTAAGTGGGTGTTTCCAACCATTCTTAGGAGCGTTAGCTGCAGCAGGGATGGTAAAAGGTTTAAACGCATTACTTGTTTTCTTGAAATTATATTCAGCTACTTCTGGAACTTATACAATGTTAAATGGTATTGGTGATGCGATATTTTACTTCATGCCAGTGATTTTAGGTTATACAGCAGCTAGAAAATTCAATTTAAACCCAATGGTGGGTATTGTGATTGGGGCAGCTCTTTGTTACCCTACAGTGCAAGGAAGCGCCTTACAAGCAGCATTTGAAACAACTGCTGGGGCTGGTGCAGCAGCGCCTTATAGTTTATTAGGCTTACCTGCTTATGATACATTTTTAGGTATTCCTTGGGTAGGTGCTGGTTATACGAGTAGTGTTGTACCAATCATATTCATTGTTGCTTTTGCAGCACAAATTCAAAAACTATTCAAAAAACTTATTCCTGAAGTTGTTCAAACTTTCTTAGTACCATTCTTTGTATTATTGATTGCATTACCAGTTGGTTTCTTAGTAATCGGTCCAATCATCAGTATGTTGACAGATTTACTAAGTGCTGGGTTCCAATCTTTGATGGGCTTCTCACCAGCATTATATGGCGTTATTCTTGGTTTCTTCTGGCAAGTATTGGTTATTTTCGGTTTACACTGGAGTGTTGTACCACTAGCTATTATGCAAATTACACAAGAAGGAGCAAGTCAAGTATTGGTTGGTTCTTTTGCAGCAAGTTTTGCACAAACAGCAGTAGTTATGGCAATGTTCTTTAAATTAAAAGATGCAAAAATGAAAGCGCTATGTCCTCCAGCAATCATTTCTGGAATTTTTGGAGTAACTGAGCCTGCAATTTACGGTATTACTTTACCAAGAAAAACACCGTTCATTTTTTCAATGATCGGAGCAGCAGTTGGTGGTTTGTATTTAATGATCAATGGGGTAACTTCTTATACAATGGGCGGATTAGGAATTTTCGGTGTGTTAAACTTTATCAATGGTGATGATGCGAGTGGAATGATTCATTCTTTCGTTGCAATCTTGATTGCTGTTGTAATTGGTTTTACATTAACATTCTTCTTCTGGAAAGATGATACAGTTGTAGAAGAAGTAACTGAAAATAAAAAAGCTCAAAAAGCAATAAAAGAAGCCGTTTTAAGTCCAGTTAAAGGACGTGTTTTACCATTAAGTAAAGCAAGTGACCAAGCATTCGCACAAGGTGCTTTAGGAAAAGGTGTTTTGATCGAACCAACAGAAGGCGTTGTTAGAGCACCATTTGATGGCACAGTTATGACATTATTCCCAACATTACATGCGATTGGTTTGATATCAGATCAAGGGATGGAATTATTGATTCATATCGGTATGGATACAGTTCAGTTAGAAGGAAATGGTTTTGAAGGAAAAGTAGCACAAGGCGATAAAGTGAAAAAAGGACAAGTCTTAGTTACATTTGATATCGAGGCGATCAAAGCAGCTGGTTATAGTGTTGAAACACCAGTGATCGTTACTAATACTAGTGACTATTTAGATATCGTTGAAACACAAGAAGGTGAAGTAACTTCAAACGATACATTAATTACTGGATTAACTTAAAAAAATAGATGAGAGTGGAACCTGCAGTAAGACAGGATAGTTTTACTGCAGGTTTGGAAAGAAAGGAATTTTGAAATGGCATTTAGAAAAGACTTTTTATGGGGCGGCGCAACAGCTGCCAATCAATGTGAAGGTGGCTATAACGAAGGCGGACGTGGGTTAGCGAACGTGGATCTTGCCCCTGTTGGACCAGATCGTTTCCCAGTAATCACTGGTGAAAAGAAAATGTTTGCTTTTGATGACGAACATTTTTACCCAGCCCAAAATGCAATCGACATGTACCATCGCTATAAAGAAGATATCGCGTTGTTTGGCGAAATGGGCTTTAAAACCTACCGTCTATCGATCGCTTGGAGCCGTATTTTCCCTCTAGGAGACGAAACAGAGCCGAATGAGGAAGGGTTGAAGTTCTATGAAGATTTGTTCAAAGAATGCCGCAAACACAATATAGAACCCCTTGTAACCATTACTCACTTTGATTGTCCTATGCACTTAGTGGAAAAATATGGTGCATGGCGCAGTCGTGAAATGGTTGGCTTTTACGAAAATCTATGTAATGTGATTTTCAATCGTTATAAAGGCTTAGTAAAATATTGGTTAACATTCAACGAAATCAATATGATTTTACACGCACCATTTATGGGGGCTGGTCTTTATTTTGAAGAAGGCGAAAACAAAGAACAAGTCAAATACCAAGCAGCTCACCACGAATTATTAGCAAGTGCGATCGCAACGAAAATCGCTCATGAAGTCGATCCAGAAAACCAAGTCGGCTGTATGTTAGCGGCTGGGACAAACTATGCGTATACATGTAAACCAGAAGATGTTTGGGCAGCTCGTAAAGCAGACCGTGAGAATTTCTTCTTTATCGATGTCCAATCTCGCGGAGAATATCCAGCCTACGCTCTTAAAGAATTAGAACGCGAAGGCATTGAATTACCGATTGAGGATGGAGATCTAGAACTACTAAAAGAACACACAGTCGATTTTATTTCATTCTCGTATTACTCATCACGTGTACAATCGACGGATCCAGCAATCAATGAAAAAACAGCTGGCAATATTTTTGCCTCAGTGAAAAACCCATACTTGGAAGCAAGTGAATGGGGCTGGCAGATCGATCCACTAGGCTTGCGTACAACAATGAATGACTTATATGATCGTTACCAAAAACCATTATTTATCGTTGAAAACGGCTTAGGAGCAGTGGATACACCAGATGAAAACGGCAATGTGATCGATGATTATCGTATTGAATACCTGGCAGCACATATCCAAGCGATGAAAGATGCGGTAGAGCTAGACGGAGTTGATTTACTAGGTTATACAACATGGGGCTGTATCGATTTAGTCTCTGCTGGAACAGGCGAAATGAAGAAACGTTATGGCTTTATCTATGTCGATCGTGATAACGAAGGCAATGGTACGTTGAAACGTTCGAAGAAAAAATCATTTGATTGGTATAAAAAAGTCATTGCGACAAATGGGGAAGATTTAACGAACGCGTAGAAAAGGTGGGAATAAAATGAAAAAGCTAACAAAACTGATAGGGGTTTTAATGTTAGGATTATTAATAGTTGCAGGGTGCGGTAATGGTAACGCAAAAAAAGAGGACACATCAACTGCTAAACAAACACCAGAAGAATTGACATTATATATCGTCCGCCATGGGAAAACAATGTTGAACACCACTGATCGTGTTCAAGGATGGTCGGATGCTGTTTTAACTAAAGCGGGCGAAGAAGTCGTAACAGCAGCTGGTATTGGTTTGAAAGATATTGATTTTCAAAATGCGTACAGTAGTGATAGTGGTCGTGCCATTCAAACAGCTAATCTAATCGTAAAAGAAAACACAAAATCATCTGACTTAAAAGTCATTACAGATGAACGATTAAGGGAATTCAACTTTGGAACCTATGAAGGTGATTTGAACCACACTATGTGGCAAGATATTGCAGATGATCAAGGGATTACCTTAGAGGAATTTTTGAAAAATATGACACCAGAATCTTTTGCCAATAGCGTAGCTAAACTAGATGCTAAAAATGTAGAAGAAGCTAAAATCAACTGGCCGGCAGAAGATTATAAAACAATTACGACAAGGCTGAAAGCAGGTCTAGATGAAATCGTTGAAAAAGAAATGAAAAATGAAGGCTCAGGCAATGTTTTGATTGCATCACACGGACTAAGTATTTCTGCATTACTTGATACATTGTTTGACGACTTTAAGATTCCAGAAGGAGGCTTAAAAAACGCAAGTGTTTGTACAGTAAAATATAAAGATGGAAAATACACATTAGATAAAGTCAATGATCTAAGTTATGTTGAGGCAGGACAAAAAAAGTAGAATAAAATTAAGCTGCAGAGAATAGTCTTATTATCAAAGTCAGCTTCATTTATGCAAAAATTCGATCAAAGAAACATTTTTGATCGAATTTTGTGTATAATAAGAACAAAAAGAAGGAAAAGGGATAAAATTATGGTGACTATTACAAATTTCCGTGATATCGGCGGAATCAAAAACAAAGAAGGCAAACAAGTTAAAAAGAATGTTTTTCTAAGATCAGGAGAGCTATCAAATTTAACAAAAGACGATGAGCAACGTTTAGAAGCGAACTATCGTTTAGGGAAAATCATCGATTTGAGAAGTGAAGCTGAGGTAGAAGAAAGACCTGATATGTCTGTTCCTAAAGCAGAATATATCCATATTGATATTCTGGAGGATATCCAAGATGAAGGAGCTTCAATCGAGGATTTTGTTAAAATTGGATCACCAGAAAAGTCAGCTTCTTATATGGAAAAATTATATGCGGATATTGCTTTAAACACAACTTCACAAAAGGGATACAATAAATTTTTTGAAGAAATCTTAGCTTTGCAAAAACAAGAAAGCATTTTATTCCATTGTTTTGCTGGAAAAGATCGTACAGGAATTGCAGCTTTATTAGTATTAGAAACACTAGGTGTACCGAGAGAAGCAATTTATGCAGATTATCTATTAACAAATGAGTTAAGAAAAAAAGAAAATGCTCAAATTTTAGAACAAGCAAAGAAAGTGCAACTGGAAGCTGCTAATTTAGAAGCATTGCATGTTGCTTTAAATGTAGATAGCAGTTATTTGGATAATTTCTATCAGACTGTAGAAGCACAGTATGGTGATATTTCAACCTATTTAAAACAAGCAATTGGTATTGATAAAGGGATGAAAGAAACATTGAATCATCGTTTTGTGTTAAATTAGAACGTATGGAAAGAAAAGGAGTTAGTTATGACAAACAATCAACATATTGACTTATTAAAGCGCTGTGTCGACATTTCCCGCAATGCTCGAGAACATGGTAATACCCCTTTTGGTGCATTATTAGCTGATAAAGAGGGAAACATTCTTTTAGAACAAGAGAATATTGAAATTACAGAAAATATTTGTACAGGACACGCAGAAACTACTTTAGCAGCAAAGGCTTCACAGAAATATAGCAAAGAATTTTTATGGGAGTGCACGTTGTATACGACAGCTGAACCCTGTGCAATGTGTACGGGAACAATCTATTGGGGCAATATCGGAACGATTGTATATGCAATGACCGAAAAACGATTACTGGAACTAACTGGTGACAATGAACAAAATCCAACCTTTGATCTGCCTTCAAAAGAAATATTAAGCCATGGACAAAAAAATATCCAAGTGATTGGGCCATTTCCAGAAATAGAACAAGTTGCTGCTGCAGTTCATCAAGGTTATTGGAATTAATTGGAAATGTAGAAATGATTCGTTTTTTTGAATCATTTCTGTTTTTTTATTTTATAAATCAATTAAAAAGTAAAAAGTCAGAATTTTCTAAAATGTTATTGACTTATGAGTGAGTTAAGGCAATAATAGATAAAATCACCTATAAAAAATAGAAGGAGCTGGTATAAATAATGATCATCAAACCATCGCTACCGCAAGAAATGACGATTTTTTTCGATGCAGAAAATCAGCCGAATGAAAATGTCCAAATGGGCGTAATTGTCCTACAACCAGGAGAAAAAAGACCATTAGAAGGATTTGCAAGACATGATCAAGATGAGTATTCTTATGTTGTTTCGGGAGAAGCTCATACGATTTTAGAAGACGGTCAAGATTTAATAGGAAAACCTGGCGATGCTCAATTGATCGAATCAGGAGAAGGACATATCAACTACAATGACGGGGAAGAAGCGGCAGTTGTCGTTTGGATGTTAGTTGAACGCACATAAAACAAACATAGGGGAGAAACGTATGAAAAAAATAGTCAAATCAGTCATTGGATTAGCAGTGATAATGACCATCATTTCGGGATGTTCTGGCGGTAAAGAAGCAAAACAAACACAAGAAATGAAACCATTGAATTTAATGTCACCTTCAGAATTAACTACGTTAGATACGTCTGTTATGCTGGATTTTCCAGATGCAATCGTCCAAACGGCAGCTTTTGAAGGGTTGTACGCACTGGATGATAAAGATCAACTAATTCCAGCAGCTGCAAAAGAAATGCCTAAAATTTCTGAAGATGGTAAAACTTATACAATCAAGTTAAGAGATGATGCTAAATGGAGTAATGGTGATCCAGTGACAGCAGCAGATTTTGAATATGCTTGGAAAAAAATGATCGACCCTAAAAATGGGTTTGTTTATAGTTTCTTAGTAGTAGATACGATTTTAAATGGGGAAGAAATTTCAGAAGGAAAAAAAGCTGTGGATCAACTTGGAGTCAAAGCAATTGATGATCAAACACTAGAAGTAAAGCTAAAAGAAGCAAAACCATATTTTACCTCAGTTCTTGCTTTTCCAACATTTTTCCCGCAAAATCAAAAATTCGTTGAAAAAATGGGAACGGATTACGGAACAACGAGTGAAAATGTTGTTTATAATGGACCATTTACTGTAGAAAACTGGAAACAAACAGATTTAAGTTGGGATCTAAAGAAAAATGAAACATACTGGGATCAAGCAAATGTAAAATCGGATAAAATCCATTATGAAGTAGTTAAAGAAGCATCAACTGCAATGAATCTTTTTGAAGATGGGCAGCTCGATGTAGCGACCATCACAGGAGAATTAGCGAAACAAAATCAAAGCAATCCAAACTATCATTCTTACCCAACAGCAACGATGAACTATATTCGTTTGAACCAAAAACGCAAAGGCAAAGATACTCCTTTAAAAAATGAAAATCTAAGAAAAGCCTTAGCTCTGGGAATTGATAAAGAAAACTTAGTCAATAATATTATTGCAGATGGATCAAAGCCATTATATGGCGCTATTACCAAAGGCTTTGTAAGTAATCCTGAGACAGGTGTAGACTTCAGGGAAGAAGCTGGAGATTTGATGACTTATAATAAAGAAGAGGCACTGAAATATTGGGCATTAGCCAAAAAAGAGTTAGGCGAGAAAATTACGCTTGATTTAATGGTAACAGACGATGGCTCTTACAAAAAAATGGGTGAAAGTCTTCAAGGCAGTTTAGAAAAACTATTTGATGGTTTGACAATCAATATGACAGCATTACCAACGGAGACAGCATTAAATCTTAGTCGTGAGAGTGACTATGATATGTTCTTGATTTACTGGACACCAGATTATCAAGATCCGATTTCTACACTGAATATGTTGCGAACAGGAAATGATCGTAATTATGCCAATGAAAAATATGATGCCTTGTTAGATGATGCCTCACAAAAATATGCGACTGATCTAGAAGAACGCTGGGAAACATTGATCGCCGCTGAAAAAGAAGGCATTGAAACTACAGCAGGAATGATTATTATCAGCCAAAATCAGCAAGCAGTTTTACAAAATGAAGACGTTAAAGGACTAAATTATCATACATTTGCATCGCCGTTAACCTTAAAAAATGTATACAAAAGTACTAAATAATAATAGCGCTAAAAGCCTTTCAAAAAGAAAGGCTTTTTTAGTCATATTAATATCTGAAATTGCTTTCTCGTTGTATGATAAGATTATAAAAAAGATCTATTGATATCAAATAAGAAAGAGGAGTGGAGTCGATTGGTTAAACATGCACATGATAAACATGTTGATAATAACGAAATACTGTTAAAAAATGTGGAAGAAGAAATTCGGCAATTTATTTTAAATCAACGTCCTGATTTAACAGAGGATTCAGCAGTTTTTTTCCCAGAGCTTTTAAATTACCGTTTAGACTATATAAAGACAATGATCAAAAGTGATTCACAGACCATGGAGAAGCTGAATGAAACAATCGTTCAAAATATCAAAGACAATGAGACGATTTCCAATAATCTAAATACGACTGTGGAGAAAAATTTGACATTAGGGCAAAAAACAGCTGATAGTATAGCAAAATTTGGGGGAAGTTGGCCATTTATTTTCTTATTTATTGCGGTGTTAGTTATCTGGATCATTATTAATTCGACTCAATTGTTGGGAAAACCATTTGATAGTTATCCATTTATTTTATTAAATTTAGCCTTATCCTGTTTAGCTGCAATTCAAGCACCAGTTATCATGATGAGCCAAAATCGTCAAGAAGCCAGAGATCGGGAACAGGCAAACAATGACTATAAAGTAAATTTGAAAGCAGAAATAGAAGTAAACTTGTTACATGAAAAAATGGATTATCTGATCAATAGTCAATGGCAGCACTTAGTACAGATGCAGCATCTACAAATTGAATTGCTAAGTGAGTTACAGGAACAAATCAATGAATTAAGTGAAAGAAAGCGAGCGGACGAAGATGAGTAGGAAAGTAGAAGTGATAACCGCTCAAAAAAATTGGAAGGAGAAATTTAAACAAGAAAAAATGCTCTTAGAAAGAATTTTTACGAAACAAATAGTCTCGGTCAATCACATTGGTAGTACAGCAATTAGAAATAGTAAAGCAAAACCTGTGATCGATATTTTAATGGTTGTCAAAGAGCTTCAAAAAGTAGATGCATTTGATCAAGTGATGCAAAAAAATGGTTACGATTGTCTTGGTGAAAATGGCATTCCAGAGCGGCGCTTTTTCAGTAAAGGAGGAGCTAATAGAAGCCATCATCTTCATGTATTTCAAGAAGGAAATAAAGAAATCTCACGTCATTTGATATTCAGAGATTTCATGAATGACCATCCACTAGAAGTAATAGAGTACAGCCAATTAAAACTAGAATTAGCGAATCAATTTCCTTATGATATTGATTCGTATTGTAATGGAAAAGATGCTTTTATCAAAGAAATCGATGTAAAAGCAAAGATATGGTATGATAAAAAACAAAACGACAATAAGATTTAGGAGAATAACATGAATGATCATCAGGCAACCAAAAATGAGTACGATAAGCTCGTAGAAATTTGGGCACGATCTGTAAAAAAAACACATGATTTTTTACAAATAGAAGATTTTGAAAGGATCAAAAGAGACCTACCAACCTATTTTCCGCACCTAGATGTAAGAGTTTGGGCGGATGACAGTGAGATTATTGGTTTTTCTGGCGTAGATGGAGATAAATTAGAAATGCTTTTTCTGGATCCAATATTTATTGGCAAAGGCTATGGTAAACAGATAATAAGGACTTTACTTAAAGATAGTGCTATTCAATTTGTTGATGTCAATGAACAAAATCAGTCTGCAAGAGCATTCTATCAAGCGATGGGGTTTGAGGAAATGGCTAGAACAGAAGTTGATGAAGCAGGAAGACCATATCCTATTTTTCATTTAAAAAAAAGAGACCATTCCAAACTGTCTAACTCTGAGAAATAAGCTGGATCATTTTCTTAGGAAATTTTATCCGTTGTTTTTCATTCAAATGCTTCATAAAAAACAATAAAGAATCTATTTTCCCTTTTTTTAGAAAGTTATTATAATCTTGTTGGTGAGTGTTATTATTTCATCTATACATTAATAATGTGTATAATTCTAATTAAGCACTTTATTCAGGTTTTTTATTAGTTCTAATCAGAAAAGCCTCTTATTTTAGAAAAAATGGATAATAAAAAAAATCGGTAAAATAATTTTATAGAAATAATTATATATGAATAAAAAGAGCTTGATTCCCTTGCAAACACTGAGAGATGGGCTTTTTTTTTGTTTAAAAGTAGAAAAAAAATAGACATAGGAATGAAAAAAATGACAAAAAAATTTCAATTTAATAGCATATTACTTGATATAAGAGATTGAGAGATACTATAATAAACATAAGTCAGCGGTTTTAGCTGCTTAGTTATGGGAGGAGAGAGCATTATGTTTAGTTATACAGATATGATTTTGTCAGTAATGCAACGAGTTGAAGTCTACAATGAGATTTTTAATGCCATTTCTAAGGAAGTACAAGAGAACAGCTGTAGTCAAGCCATTAACAGAAGGGGCAAAGATACGTATGCATTTTGCCGAACTAATGTTAATCGATTCTTTGTGGAAGAAGCAAGTTTTAGAAAAAACTTAGTATTTTATGGCGAAAAAGAAGCAACAAAAATCTTGTTAGAAGGCTTAGATACCTATAAAGAAGGAATCTACTTTTGGCTGGAAGCATTAAACGACAAATGTGAAGTAATTGATGAAATCAAATACAAACGTGGGTTAAATAGTACTGAAAGTTCATTTAGATTGATCAACCAAGCCTGTAAAGAAGCTTGTGGTGGTATTCAAAGTGCACATAGCGTACATAAAATGTGATTGAAGACTATCATAATAGGACATGAGATAAATAATATTTAATTTCTTTTTCAAAAAAAACTAGTTAAACGAACTATAGAAGGCAATATCTATTATATGATTTTTATTTCATTCATTTTGTTTAATTAAAATAAAAAAACTAAAATACCAAGACAATTACTTATTGAGTCTTGGTATTTTTTGCTGCTTGTATGAACTTTTCAATCAAGTTATCTAATGCACTATCGATTTCATGGGCATTTAGAGTATCTCTATCTAAAAACAATGGTGGAGAAGAATACATATCAATTAATTTTGTTCCTATTAGCTTAGTTTTATTCAGCGAAACGGTAATTTGAGGATGAGCAATTGTATCTCCGCAAGGGCCAGCTATTAGATAAGCTAACTCCACTGTCCGTTCATCAATCGTTCGAATTCTGTAATAACCATCAATAATAAATCTTTTTTCCTCAGTAAAAATGTTCATTAACTCATCGATCGTTTTTTTTAAAGTCATTTTTGCACTCCTTTTAACTTATTCTATCACACTTTCACTTAGCTGATTAACTTTCAATAAAATTAAAATCAGTGTTATAAACGATATAATTCTGACATAATTCTCAAATATTTAAGTTATATATCAAAAAAGTGATAAAAAAAAGATTGAATTTGTGTAGACTTAGCAATTGAAATGAATTAAACTTATTTTAGTTTTGAAATATATAAAAATTATATCTTATTTATAACTGTTTGCAATTTTTTATGAAAATTAAAATACAAAAGTTTAATAGAGAAGGTCAATTTTCTAACAAAAATTATAAAGGGGAACACCGCATGTACAACATAGGATTTGTCATACTTGGTAACACAGAGGAGCAACAATACATAGAGTCATTAAAAAGTGAGCAGTTAAAGGTAACAGTACTCGATAAAAATGAAGCGATTGAAACAACAGAACAATATGAAGGGATTGTTATCAAGGAACATCATTCGCAAAATATCAGTTCGATTTGTGAGTTGATCATTCTGTTGAAGAAAAATTATGACACCTTTATTTGGGTGATTTCAGAGAGAGCTAATAAAATGAATCATATCGTTTATTTACAACTTGGTGCAGATGGAATACTTGATAATGATCATGAAACGGAAGAGTCAAAATTACTAATGATAAATGCTTTGAACAGATACAATCGGACATATTCAATTACTGAAGAACGTGGAGGAAAATCGAAACCTGATTCGGGAATACAATTACGTCCTTGTAATTTTAGTGTCCTATTAAATGGGAAAGAGATCAGCTTGACAAAACTAGAATTTAAAACTATTGAATTTTTACAGACACAACAAGGTGTAGCAGTTTCTTATGAAGAGATTTACAAAAATGTCTGGGAGAATGAAGGGAATGATAAGCAGTACCGAGTATCGAATTTGATTTTCCATTTAAGGCAAAAAATTGAAAAAGATGCTGCGCATCCTAAATACATTAAAACAGTACGCTCAAAGGGCTATAAGTTAATGGTATAAATTTTTTTCTAATTGAGTAGATACATAAGTATGTCATGGCGGTCGTCCCTAAAAAGACGATGACGGTGACGAAAACAAAATATGTTTTCTCTTTTTTAAGCCGATTGTTGATCATAACAAAATAGAGAAAATCAGTGCTCGTTTACTAATAGCCATATAGAGAACAGGCATTCTCCATGGAATAGTAAAAAGAAATGAGCGCTAATTTTCCCCTGCATTGTGAATGTATCAAAAATTTAGACAATTGGCAAGAAAAATAGAAATAGATTGTATGTTCTTTTAAGACAGACATACAAAAAATTGTTTTGGGGAGGAGTTGAGAATATATGAAAATCGGAAAAAAGTCTTATTTTATTGGACTAGGTCTTTTTCTACTCAGTGTGTTAGTGGTTATTTTATTTAACAGCTCTAACAAAATTAAAGCAGCTGAGGAACCTTTGATAGGGAGTAGTGATTCCTTTAGTTTGTTGAAAACCGAAGAAGATCTGCATAATCAAGAAACGATTACTATATCTCAAATGGAAGCGTATATGGATGGGACTAATTATCTGCCAGCTCAGAAAAAAATTGAGAATAAAATCACTGGAAGCATGACAAATGAACAATATCAAACACAATATGCTGATTTGAATGCTCAGCAAAATCAGGCATGGAACGCTCAATATAATTTCCGACCGGATACTAATGCGGTCCATGTATCAACTTGGGCTGAGTTTAGGTCAGCTTTTGAGAATAATAAAGTCTCAAAAATTATTCTTGATGCAGATATTTATTATGCTACAGCGATTGCTATTTCTAGAGCAGAATCAATTGAAATAGATGGACAAGGACATCTACTTGAGATGAGAAACGGTTCTATCAATGTCGATGATTTAAGTTCTTTGGCAAACTTTGGTAAAGCATTTTCAGATGTACCAGTGTTCCATATGCATGATATCCAAATTGCGAATAATACTGGCTATGGAGCGTTAGAGGGAAACCTTGGAACAGCTTGGTCATTTGTTAATGGTAAAGGTCAATGGGGAACAGGCGGCTCAACTGGTTCAAATAGAAGGTTATGGCGATACAGAATTGGAAATATCTACACTCCTTATGACACTAGCAAAAAAAATGACAACCAACGTGTTGGTGGACGTTTAATCAGTGCTCCTCGTGCTGAGATCAGTATGTATGGATACAATATTATTGTAACAGGTGCAGAAAATTTCTATACAGGTGGAATGACATTTGAACCTAGTACTTTTTATAAAGGTACGAATGCTGAGTATGATTACTCCGTAGTTTGGTTTATGGATAACACTGGTAAAAATGGTGACACTGATTCCACTGGGACAAGGAAGTTTGATATTGGAGAAGGTAGTTTTGTGTATTTAAATTACACGGCTAACGGAACTAATTATCCGGCTGTATATAATTTCTTTGATGAATTAAGGGTTGGGAAAAATGCAACTTATAATGCAAACATGCCAGGATCTGCAGCATACTTTAATGTGGATGATGCTAGTTTTATAGCCGAAGAAGGTTCGACAGTCAATTTGCTTTCTCGTGCGGGCAGCCGTGCTACCGTTCAATCTGGTGCAGTAAATGCTACTAACGCAGGTTCACAAGCGAACCCTAAAAATACGAAATATGAGTTTAAACCGAAATCCAATGTTTTTATTGTTGGGAATAATAATGGCGGGGTAGTTGCCTATAACTCAACAAATGGAGGAAACCAGTTTATATTTGATAGTCCGGAGTCATTTGATATTCGGAATTCGTATAACAGTACAACAACATCAAATGCTTTTCTTGGTGATACTACGTCGAATAGAGGAACAAATAGTTTCACTATAAAAAATTCTGATATATCAATTTGGAACAATCAAGCCGCCATCGATGGTTCTCCAACGTATGATTATTCAAACGTTGCAGATTTCACAGTAACGAATGCTTCTGCTAATGGAGGTGTTACGAGTTCTGATCCAACACTTCAAAGTCAATATATTCGTCCGAATTTTAAACGGATTTCAGGAATGAATAGTACGCCTGAATTAACATGGACACCCGTAACAGATGCAGATTTTGATCAACGCACGCGCATTTTGATTGGGTATACGGCTGTTGGTGGTAGTGATCCGTTTGATGAAGATGGTAATGCTAAAACAAAACCAGTCTATGCAGATAGCGTACGTAAGGCGTATGTCGATTTCACAGATACTCTAGGAAATACCTATACAGGAACAAGTACAGATGATAACTATGTACATTGGAAAAAAGCCAATCACGTGATACCAGGATTTCAACTTGCCAAACAAGATATGTTTGGAACACCTTATCGTGCATCATTTGTCAATAATGTTTTGACTCCTTACCGAATCGGGGAAAAGACGCAAACAACAGTAATTGATGTCACGCCACCTGAACCAGCAGTTGTTACAGGTGGGAAAGTGACCAATGGAATGAAGCAATTGATTGGTAAAGATGCTGAACCAAATGCAAAAATCTACGTTGATCTCAATGGCACACGTCAAACAACTGTAGGGACAGTCAATGAAGATGGTACATGGGCATATAACTTACCTAGATATTTAAATACAGGTGAAACAGTCCAAATTTTCTTAGAAGATAATGCTGGGAAAATTACAGAGATTCTGGATCCTGCTGTACCGTCAACCAATAATACTAATGGAAATATCAATCCAGCAACAGAATTGAAGTATCGTGATGCAACATTTAAACCTGCTGCGAAGTATACCGTGGAGGATGTCTTGCCTGACAAACCGCTGATGGAAAAAACAGTTGTTTCTTCAGGCGGTCAAACCACGCAAGTCGGAGATACTTTGACCTATACACTGACAGCTAAAAATAATAAACCTTCCACTTATACTACTAATTGGGAAAACGTTGTGATTACAGATACGCTTCCAGCAGGTTTAGACTTTGATCCAGAAACAGCAGAGATCAAAATCAATGATCGTGAGGCAATCAGTCCGACTGACTATACGTATGATGCGGATTCTCGTTTATTAACAGTTAATGTAGGGGATTTAGCAACTGGTGTAACAGCCAAAGTGACGTTTAAAACAACGGTTGCTGCTAATGCTGTAGGATCAATCATTACAAACAAAGCAAAAGCCATCGGTGAATCGCCAAGAGAAACACCATTTGTCGAAGGGGCTGTTGATCCAAATGCAAAGCGTGAGACTTATGGAGCAGAATCGCTTGATGTAGATAATCCAGGTGGAGCAGTCTTTGGTGTTTTAGAGTTAGCATCTGCACCGACGGAAATTGATTTCGGCAATGTAAAATACCAAGGGAAAAAGACTCGTATAAATGCTGCCGAACATCATGGCGCTGACCTAATTGTCAAAGACAGCCGAGCTAATAAAAAAGGCTGGTCTTTAACAGCAAAAATGACGACACCAATGACAAGTACAACACCTGATACTCCAACCTATACATTGGATGGAGCACTAAAATATGTCTATAAAAATCGAGAAATCACACTAAATGGTGGTGCTCAAGATATTATGGTTCAAGATGCTGTTGTAGGCGGCGGCATTGAAGGTGCTACTTACAATATTAGTGATACGTGGTCTGAATCTGGAGATGGATTTAAATTTGAGGTTTCTGCTGCCGATGTGAAGACCCTAGGTACTTATCAGGGAGAAATTCTTTGGGAATTGGGCGATACTCCATAAAAGTAAAGGAGATTCTTACGTATGAAAAAAATAATCAGCTTTTTAATACTCTCCTTTGCTTTTGTATTAACGCTAGCAATCAGTAATCCATTGAATGCTGCGGCTAATAATGGAGGAGAGGTGCAGACCAGTGGTGTAATCAGCTTTTACGAAGAGAGTTCTTCAACAGAGCCGTCAAGTACTACTGAACCTTCATCAAGTACTCAGCCATCAACTAGTTCTGAAGCAACTATAAAACCAGTTGGGCGCTACCCAAGTACTGGTGAAATGGTAAAAACGAGTCTTATATTCAGTGGGGCAGCCTTAATCATTATCGGCTTACTACTATTTTTCTGGAAGCGTAAGAAAGAGAAAGAAGGGCGGGATAACACATGAGAAAATTAAAACAGAACATCAAATTTCTCGTTATGCCTGTTGCCGTGATTTCTGCATTAGCTCTGAATAGCGCTAATGCATTCGCAGAATCAGAATCATTGAGCGGGCCTGGAAAAATCAAATTTTCAGGCGAATACCCGCAAGAGATTGTTGATCCAGAAAAACCTGGAGAAATAGTTGATCCTGGAGAAACGCCCCAATTAAAGGGAGATTTAAGAATCGACTTTGTTCCAAAACTGGATTTTTACCAGAATAAAATTTCTGATAAAGACGAAATTTATTACGGAAATGCACAAAATTTCTTTGGTGCAACTAAACCTAGAGGGAATTTTGTACAAGTGACTGACTTGAGACAAAAACCGACAGGCTGGACCTTACAGTTGCGTCAAGAGATGCAATTTACAAACAAAGATACTGAACACAGTGAGATAAAAGGAGCCATGTTATCGCTAGATAAATCTTGGGTAAGTTCAACAAAAGATCTTAGCAATGCTCCTCAACTATCAAAAGAAATCATCAATATAGACAACGTTGGCGCTTCTTATAACTTAGCGCAAGCTAATGCTGGTCAAGGCGGGGGCACATGGACGATTTCTTTTGGGGCATCTGTAGAAAATCAGAACAACCAAAAGAATACGTTGGAACCAAGGCTTGATAAAAATGGGCAAGCAGTTCTTGATCCAGTATTTGATAACAAACCCATCTATTTGAATAAAGCTGTTTCACTATCGATACCAGGAACAACTATTGTTGATCCGGTACCTTATACTACGGTGTTAACTTGGGTATTAGCCGAGTTGCCATAAATAGAAATACAAACACACACACAAACACACAAAAACTAGGAGGAAACACACATGAAAACAAAAACATTATGTTCAGTAGCATTATTAACTTTATTAGGAGTAAGCCTAGCAGCACCAGCTGCAGCTAATGCTGAAGCAAAATCATTACCAACAAACGGTAAAATCAAATTTACAGAAGACAACGATCCTAAAGACGTTGTAGACCCAGAAGATCCAGAAAAACCAGTTGTAGATCCAAAAGAACCAATCATCGTTAACCCAGATCGTGGTTCATTCAGTATTGACGCTGTAACAGAATTAAACTTTGGTGAAGATAAAGTGAAAGCTTTTGCTTCTAACCCAGAATATTTTGCAGCAGCAATTCCAGTAACAACAGCTGATGGCGATGTTACTCGTGGAAACTTCGTACAATTTACAGATGTACGTGGTGTTGCAAACCATAAATACCAAGTAAGTGCACAATTAACAAAACAATTTGAAGCAAATGCAAATACTGGAACATTCTTGAAATCAGCTACAATTGATTACTCAAATGCAGCAATCACATCTGCAGATCCAGCAGCTCAATGGCCAGCAACTACTGTTGCAGGATTCCAATTAGCAGCGGATGCAGCTGGAACAGGTGCTGGTTCATCAGTAGTTGTTTTAGATAACAAAGATGCTTCTAAAGGTATCGGAACATACACAATCGAGTTTGGTCAATACGGTGATGGAACTGCTGATACAACTGCAGAATCTGTTAAATTAACTGTACCAAACACAAACGTTCTATTGGCTGACGAATACACAGCTGAAATCACTTGGACAATCGCTGAAGTATTATAATTTAAACTCAATAATAAGTTAATTATAGAGCATACTTTAAGTAGTCATGTTCAAATAAATGGCGAGACAGAAAGAAAATTTCTGTCTCAGCCTTTTTAAAGAGAGGGATAGCGATGAAGAAAAAGCATCTATTATATTTAGTAGTTACAGTAATTTTAGCTGTGCTTATGCCTATAAAGACATCTGCACAAGACAACAGTAGCGGTAACGCAACTGGATTTACATATGAAACAATCAAGCCGGATAACCAAAAAAGTCAAGATGTCGGCTATTTTGATTTAAAGATGACTCCTGGACAACAACAAAACGTTAAAATCAAAATCAAAAATCTAGCTTCAGAAGAAATAGAAGTTTCAGTCAAACTGAACGGGACAAAAACAAATGCTAATGGAGTTATTGAATATGGGCCAACCACGATCAAGAAAGATAAATCATTAAAATATGATTTTGAGAATATCGTTAAAGCACCAGAAACAGTTAAAATACCTGCAAACGGTGAACAGGATGTCGACATAGAAATAACAATGCCCGAAGCATCATTTGATGGTGTAATCTCAGGTGGGATCCAACTTCAAAAAATCGAAAAAGATGAAAAATCAAAACCAAAGAAAACAGGTGTTATCAACAAATACGCTTATGTTATTGGGATGATTCTTTCAGAAACTGACAAAGAAGTTCAAGCTAATCTTGAGTTAAATAAAGTATATGCAGAATTGAATAATTTTAGAAATACATTTTTTATCAACTTCTCAAATATCGAACCAGCTTATCTCGAAAATATGTCTACACAAGTTCAGATCATGAAAGACGGCAGTGATGAAGTTCTATATGAAACAAAACGTTCTGGCATGAGAATGGCGCCAAATTCATTGATTGATTTTCCAGTTAGTATGGAAGGTGACCGAATGGTTCCGGGAGATTACCGAGCTAAAATTTTAGTAACCTCTGGTGATAAGAAATGGGAATGGGATGAAAAGTTTAAGGTTACCGATGAAGAAGCAGATAAATTCAATAATCAAGATGCTGGTTTAGAAGATGTTCAAACATTCAACTGGCAATTGATTGCAGGAATCGTGGGTGGTGTACTTGTATTAGCGATCATCGTTTTTCTTGTAATTAGAACAATCAATAAGAAAAAGCAAGCGAAGAAAAAGCAAGCAAGAAAAAAGAGACCTAAGAAATAGTGGCTGACGAAGCAGATTCTATTTTTCAGTTTAGACTGAGAGAGCTCTTTCAAACAAAAAAATTATGGAGGTAAAGAAATGACGATATTAGATTGGTTTTTTATTGTTTCTTTGTCCTTGGCAAGCATAGGAATATTGTTTGCAGGGATCTCCTTTTATCTGATGTTTAAAACGAAGAGAGCTTTAGAAAAAGTAAAAAGAACGAAAGTCAAAAAGAAAAAACAGAAACAAAAAAGACGAAAAATCAGAGATCTCAGGAATAAAAGCAAAAAGCAGCGGACATGGGGAATCGTTTTAAGTCTTCTCGTTGTAGTGTCAAGTATAACTGCAGGTTATTCTTTGTATTACCAATCCATGCATTTGAGCCAGAAAGATTCGAAGGCTGTTATTCAAGGCTATTATCTCGTGGAAAATTTTGAGAATGAATTAAAAGAAGCTAAAACAACCGAGAATGACGTAAAAGCAGGGAAAAATATTAAGTTACTCGCAGGGCAACTATCAAGCTATGGTATTTATAAAGCAACGATAAGAAATACAGAACAAGGGCAAAAAGTATTGAATAAATACTATAAATCAATGAAGGAACTAGGGATCAACGTCTCCTCACAAACAGATGGATTTTTCAAAGATGATGCTCTTTTAAATGAATTTGAAGCAGATCTCGCAACAATTAAGAAAAACCAAGCAGCGGTTGTCAGCTACTTCAAAATCAATGAAAAAGCGTTGGTAAATAAAAAATAACTCGGTGATTTTATGGAAAAAGCAACGCATAAAAAAAGAAAAAAGAAACAACCGAATCAAAGGCCGACCTCAAATAGGCAACAAAAGACAATAAAGAAAAAACCACCTATGAAAACAACTAAAGTGCTTAAAAAGCGAAAGAAAATAAATAAGAAAAAAAGAAGATTAAAGAAATTGAATGTTCTTTTTTTAGAAATAGCATTGACTTTGTTTGTGACTTTTGGCGTTGTTTATATTCTTTCCCTTTTTACATTTTCTTTTGCAAGGGTAGAAGGCTATTCTATGAGCGATACACTTGAAGATAATGACGTTGTCGTTGTCAATAAATTAGCAAAAATCAAACGGTTTGATCTTGTTTATATTCGTGTTCCTAATTCTAAAGATAAATCAATTCGAAGAATCATCGGTCGTCCGGGAGAAAGTCTGTACTATAAGAACGGTCAATTGTTTATCAATGAAGAGGAAAAAGAAGAACGTTTTATTGCAGAGTATAAAAATCAATTTGAAAAAGATGGTATGATGTTTACAGATGATTTTACGCTAAAATCATTAACAGGTGAGTCTAGGATACCTAAAGATAAATACCTGGTTTTAGGAGATAATAGACCTTATGCAACGGATAGCCGTTACTATCAGTTGGTAGATGAAAAAGAAATGATCGGTACAGTAGAAATGAGAATTTTACCGTTACATAAATTACAGAAATTTTAATAGTATAATAGAAAACACCTTATTTTTTTAGATTGATAGGTGTTTTTATTTTATAAATTAATCGTTTTTGTACCAGTAACCAAAATACGAAGAGTTTTACTTGAAAAGAATAAAAAGTAAGTTTTTTATTGATAAATCTGTTATACTAATAAGCGTTACAAGTTCCCGAAAGGATTTGTTGTAAAATTGTAGTTTTTTCGCAGAACGATTCTTTTTGAATTGGAAGCGAATGGAGTTGCATTTTATACAAAGATGCCTTGTAACCGAATATAACTAGGGGGAATACATTATGACAGAGAGATATTTATTTACATCAGAATCTGTTTCTGAAGGACATCCAGACAAAGTTGCCGATCAAGTGAGTGACGCAATACTAGATGCGATTTTGGAACAAGATCCACTAGCCCGTGTGGCTTGTGAAACAAGTGTAACAACAGGTTTGGTTTTAGTTTTTGGAGAGATTTCTACCACAGCTTATGTAGATATCCAAAAAGTTGTTCGACAAACATTGAAAGATATTGGCTATACACGAGCTAAATATGGATTTGATGGCGATACTGTCGCAGTTCTTGTGGCAATTGATGAGCAATCACCAGATATTGCACAAGGTGTGGACGATGCACTAGAAACACGTGGTGAAAAAGATACGAAAGATGACATTGGTGCTGGAGACCAAGGCTTGATGTTTGGTTTTGCAGTTGATGAAACACCAGAATTAATGCCGTTACCGATCTCTTTAAGTCATAAACTTGTTCGTCGTTTGACGCAACTGAGAAAAGAGGAAAAGCTTCCTTATTTACGTCCAGATGCAAAATCTCAAGTGACTGTAGAATATGATGAAAATGGTAAACCACAGCGTGTAGACACCGTTGTAATCAGCACACAACATGATGAAGAAGCAACGCTGGAACAAATTCAAAAAGACGTGAAAGCCCTCGTCATTGATGAAGTGATCCCAGCCGAATTATTAGATGAAGAAACAAAATACTTTATAAATCCGACAGGTCGATTTGTTATTGGCGGACCGCAAGGCGATGCAGGTTTGACCGGACGAAAAATCATCGTCGATACCTATGGCGGTTATGCTCGTCACGGTGGCGGTGCCTTTTCTGGAAAAGATGCTACAAAAGTCGATCGTTCTGCAAGTTACGCAGCACGGTATATTGCAAAAAACATCGTTGCAGCTGGCTTAGCTGAAAAAGTTGAAGTTCAACTAGCTTATGCAATTGGTGTAGCACAACCTGTATCGATTTCGATCAATACTTTTGGAACAAGCGAAGTATCTGAAAGCAAATTGATTGCAGCTGTTCGGGAAAACTTTGACCTGCGTCCAGCAGGAATTATAGAAATGCTTGACTTACGTCGTCCAATTTACAAACAGACGGCAGCATATGGTCATTTTGGTCGTACAGACATTGAACTACCTTGGGAGCAGACAGATAAAGTCGATGCAATCAAGAAAAGCTTGATGGAGTAAACGAGGCGGCGCTACTAATGAAAATTAGTGGCGCCGTTTTGCTGTGAAACACTGCGACTGCTGCGCAGAGCAGATGTTGAACAGTACTTGGCGACCAAAGGGAGAGAAGTTACCTTACTAGTGAAACACCAAACGCTGTAATCCCAAGTAACAAATAGAAGTTAGCAACCAAAGTGCTTGAAAGCACCAAACGCTGTAATCCCAAGTAACAAATAGAAGTTAGCAACCAAAGTGCTTGAAAGCACCAAACGCTGTAATCCCAAGTAACAAATAGAAGTTAGCAACCAAAGTGCTTGAAAGCACCAAACGCTGTAATCCCAAGTAACAAATAGAAGTTAGCAACCAAAATGCTTGAAAATACCAAATGCCATAAACCAAACAACAAATAAAAGTCAACAATCAACAAAATTAGTCATGACTAGATTACAGCAAACCTAAAAAATCTGATAGTAATATAAAAGCTCGCAACAGTACCAACAAAACTCTGTAAATGAATTTATAAGTAACTTTATTAAACTAAAAAAATATCAAAAGGATGGAGATACATGGAAAGAAAAACAAATGTCAAACTTGTAACAATCAGCGTTTTCGTTGCAACATTTATGACAGCAATTGAAGGGACGATCGTTTCAACAGCGATGCCGACAATCGTAGGATCATTACACGGTATGGAAATCATGAACTGGGTATTTTCTATTTATTTATTAACAAATGCGATGTTAACACCAATTTATGGTAAATTAGCAGACAAAATCGGACGTAAGCCGATATTCATGATTGGAATTATTATTTTTATTATCGGTTCGTCACTTTGCGGCTTAGCTCAAAATATGATCACCTTGATTATTGCCAGAGCAATTCAAGGAATTGGAGCAGGGGCGATCATGCCAGTTGCTTTGACGATTTTAGCAGATATTTATTCAATAGATAAACGTGCAAAAATGTTAGGTCTGAACAGTGCCGCATGGGGAATTGCCAGTATTTTTGGTCCGCTTGCAGGTGGATTTATTGTAGATACTGTTGGTTGGCATTGGATTTTCTTCATTAACGTACCAATCGGACTTGTATTGATGGGCTTGATTGCTTACTTTTTAGTGGAGCCAAAAAGAGAGAAATCTAAAGTACCAATGGATATCTTAGGTAGTGTTCAGCTGATGTTTGTTTTATTAACGCTACTATTAGGTTTTCAATTAATTGGTGATGGCGGTTTTGATTTAAAAGTATTCCTATGCTTGGGAGCATCTGTTTTATTTTTCATTGGCTTTATTTTTGTGGAAAAAAGAGCAAAAGATCCAGTGATTGATTTGATGCTGTTTAAAAACTCTACTTTTGTGATTGTTAATATTGTAGCGGCTTTGATCAGTGGATTTTTGATGGGGGTAGAAGTGTATATCCCAATGTGGATGCAAGGTGTGTTAGGAAAAAGTGCAGGAATCGGTGGACTTGTTTTAGCGCCAATGTCGATTTTATGGATGGTTGGCTCCTTTGTTGCCAGTAACCTAATGGAAAAGCACTCAACGAAAAAAGTACTGACGATTGGTTTAAGCATTACGCTATTGGGTGGTATTTTCTTAGTGTTAGTTCCAGCAACGATTTCATTTGTTTGGTTCTTCGCCATTTCGTCTGTTTTAGGAGTTGGTTTTGGGATTACAATCACAACCACAACTGTGACTGCTCAAAGCAGTGTAGATCCATCTGAGATGGGAGTTGCAACGTCATTCAATACATTAGCTAGAACGATTGGTCAAACCTTGATGGTGTCGATTTTTGGTGTCATCATCAATGCTGTAACAACTTCAGAATTAGCGAAAAGTACATTGAAAGTTGACTCAGATGTGATGAATCAGCTTGTTAACCCACATACAGCTAACACGATTCCGGCAGATTTATTAAAACCATTACGCGGTATGTTGTATGCTGGACTTCATAATGTGTATCTAGTTGGAATTGGCTTGATCATACTTGCGATTATTTTAAATATAAGTGTTAAAAAGAAACTTACGAACTAGAGGAGTCGTTATTTCTTTATAAAAAATGACAATAGAATACGAACATTTGACATAAAAAGTTCATATTTACTTTGTATGATATGGATATACCAAAAGCAAACAACTTAAGTAATGTTTTTTTCATTTTTAACTCCTCCTCTGCTCGTTCTTCTAAGAAGAACGAGTTTTTTTGTTTTATATATTTAGTCAAAAAATAATCATTTTAGTGCTACAATAATAGAAAACAGAAAAAGAGGGATGTTGTATGGCTTTTTTGCAAGCGAGTATTTATTCAAATGTATTAGAAATGGAAGTATCAGTGAACGTAATTTTGCCTCAAAAAACAGAGAAAAAAATCGGTACAGCAACAAAAGGAAACGAAACAGATGTCCCTGTTATGTACTTACTTCACGGAATGGGTGGAAATCATAGTGTATGGGAACGACGAACATCGATAGAACGTTATGTCTCAGATTTAGGCTTAGCTGTGATCATGCCATCTACAGATCTTGGGTGGTATACGGATACGACCTATGAAATGAACTACTGGACATTTATTTCTGAGGAATTACCAAATATATGTCATGAGTTATTTCCACAATTGACAACAAAAAGAGAAAAAACATTTGCGGTAGGACTTTCAATGGGGGGATATGGGGCTTTAAAACTTGGATTAGCTAAACCAGACAACTATGGAGCCGTGGCATCCTTATCTGGTGCCGTGAATCTTGCTGACAGAATAGAAGATTTATTAGCAATTAAAGGAAGAAAGTTTTGGGAAGGAATTTTTGGTCCTCTAGAAAATGTCCAAGGATCGATCAATGACCCAATGTTTTTACTTGAGCAGCTTGTTTCAAGCGGGGAACATGCACCAAATATATTTCTTTGCTGTGGGGAAGAGGACTTACTTTTACATGGAAATAAAAGAATGTCTAATGCATTGACCTCACATAATATAGAACATAGATTTGAAACAGGACCTGGCAATCATGATTGGGTCTTTTGGGATGCCTGGATTCAACGAGTATTAGAATGGTTGCCGTTAGAGAAATAAAAATTAAAAGCGCAGACAAAAAAATGTCTACGCTTTTTTTCGTATTTACTATTAGACAAACGTATCCAAGCCATTTAAAAAGACGCGTAATGTTTTCATAAAAAAATCTTTTTGTTTTTCTTTTTGCCGATATTGAATACTTTCGCTAATATTTTTCAGCTCATGTTCTTGAACATATTGCTTCATCAAAATAATTTGCTTTTTCAAGTAGTCATCACCAGCCATGACTTTATTATATAATTTCTTTTCTTCCGAAGAGTCCATCAGCATGCCGAACAGCAAGTGTTGTAAAGAAGTGATTGTCATATAACTTAATTCTATCGAAAATCCAGCCTCATTCAGAATCCCCAGGATCGCATCAAGATTTCTTAGTCGCGATGGATAAGAAGGAATCGTTTGAATTTCGATTTCGATAGCGCAAGGGTATTGCTGGTATAGTTCATAATAATTTTCCATATAAGCATAGATTGTTTCTTTCCAGTTTTCTTTAGGTTTAGGAGCTACAAAATGATTTTCTATCTCTTCGGCCATACTTTGAAGTAATGCCTGTTTATTTTCTACATGCCAATAAATTGCTGGGGCTTGGATGTTAAGTTTTTGAGCGACTTTACGCATGGATAATTTTTCTAGTTCAGGGTTTTCTCTTAATAATTGAAATGCAGCCTGAACGATTTTTTCTTTTGATAATTTTTCTTCCAAATTTCTCATCCTTTTATATAAAAAATAGAAGCTAACTCCTTGAATTTCGTTTCTAAAAATGGTAAATTGTTATGCAGCCTAATTTTACAGTGTTAAGTTTGTGAAGTCAATGAAGGAGAACGTACCTCATTCACCTAGCTATTATCACATCATAACACTAAATGATCGTTGAAAGTTGCACAATGAATCAAGTAAGGCTAGTTTTACAAAGAAAGTTGGGATTACATGAGTATTATTATGGAACATGTCAAAAAGTACAAGTTGGAAGTTACCATAGCATTGATTAGTGTTGTTGTCATGGTCATGTCGGCTTTATGGCAGCCTAAACTATTACAAAAAGTTTTAGAAGCAATTATTAAAGATGATAAGAGTCAAATGAAAGAACTTGGATTATATCTGATCGGCATCGCTGGTCTAGGCTTGATTGCAGGGGTATTCAATACGATTTATTCTGCAAAAGTCGCACAAGGTGTCAGTGCGGATATTCGCGAAACAACATTTCGTAAAATTCAAACCTTTTCATTTGGAAATATTGAAGAATTTTCAGCTGGGAATTTAGTAGTTCGTTTGACGAATGATGTCACTCAAATCCAAAATGTGATCATGATCGCATTACAGTCGTTATTTAGGATTCCGATTCTATTTATTGGTAGCTTTATCTTAGCAATGATGACCTTGCCGCAATTGTGGTGGGTGATCGTTCTATTAGTTGTCGCTGTCTTTATTATCACGGCATTATCGTTTTCTCAAATGGGTAAACATTTTATGATCATTCAAAAGTTGATCGATAAAGTAAACGGCTTGGCAAAAGAAAACCTGTTAGGGATTCGCGTAGTTAAATCATTTGTTCAAGAGAAAAATGAATTAACTCGTTTCACAAAAGTTAGTGAAGAACTGACAAAACATAACTTGATTGTGGGAACACTTTTTTCTGTGATGATCCCTTCATTTATGTTGGCAGCTAATCTAGCGGTTGTAGGTTCGATTTTTCTTGTTAGTAATTTAGTGAAAGATGATCCGACTGTTATTGGTAGTATTGCGTCATTTATGAGCTATTTGATGCAAATCATGATGGCAATCATTATCGGCGGAATGATGATGATGATGACTTCGCGTGCTGCAGTTTCGATTAAACGTATCAAAGAAGTGATGGATACTGTTCCAGCACTCACTTATAAAGACGTGCCGGAACAAAACTTAGATGGTAGTGTTGTATTTGATCATGTTAGTTTCCGATATCCAGGGGATGAAACTGATACGTTGAAAGATATTTCATTTTCTATCAAACCGGGTGAAATGATTGGAGTCGTTGGTGCCACAGGTGCTGGTAAGTCAACATTGGCACAATTGATTCCTCGTTTATTTGATCCTTCTGAAGGAACCGTGGAAGTCGGCGGAGTAGACTTGAAAAACGTGAATGAACATAGCTTACGTCAAGCAGTTTCATTTGTTTTACAAAAAGCGATTCTCTTCTCAGGTACGATTTCACAAAATTTACGTCAAGGTAAAAAAAATGCCGATGAAGCTGATATGGTTCATGCGACTGAAATCGCTCAGGCAAAAGAATTTATCGAGAAATTAGCATTGCGATATGAAGCGCCAGTGGCTGAACGAAGCAATAATTTTTCAGGTGGGCAAAAGCAGCGTCTATCTATTTCACGAGGTGTGATTGGCGATCCTAAGATTTTGATCTTGGATGATAGTACTAGTGCTCTTGACGCTCGCTCAGAACGTTTAGTTAGAGAAGCCTTAGACAACGATCTTAAAGAAACAACAACGATCGTGATTGCACAAAAAATCTCTTCTGTTGTTCACGCTGACCGTATTTTAGTTTTAGACAAAGGTCAATTAGTGGGCGAAGGCACTCACGAAGAATTGGTGAAAACAAGTCCAATCTATCAAGAAATCTACGAAACACAAAAAGGAAAGGATGATAATAATGACTGATTTAGTAAGAGCAAGTAAATTCTTTTTTCATTATTTAAAGCGTTACAAACTTTCCTTCTTGTTTATCTTTGTGACGATCGTCATTGCAACGTATTTACAAGTTAAAGCACCACAATTTGTTGGTGAGGCCATCCAAGAATTGGCCAATTATGTGGGCGCTTTGATGCAAGGAACAGATGATAAGAGTAAGTTTATGGATATTATCTGGAAGCTACTGATTTTTTATGTGTTGACTAGTGCTGCTAACTTTATCTACAGTATCTTATTTACACAAGTAGTTGGTAAATCAACGAATCGGATGCGTATCGGCTTATTTAATAAATTAGAAAAACTAACGATTCGTTTCTTTGACTCTCATCAAGATGGTGAGATTTTAAGCCGTTTCACTAGTGATTTGGATAATATTCAAAACAGTTTAAATCAGGCATTATTGCAAGTGATGACAAATATTGCGTTGTTTGTTGGAATTTTGATCATGATGTTCCGTCAAAATGTCCAGTTAGCTTGGGCAACGATTGCCTCTACCCCAGTAGCTATTTTGATTGCAGTAGTTGTTATTAGCAAAGCTCGTAAATATGTCGATATCCAACAAGATGAAGTTGGAAAATTAAATGGATATATGGATGAAAAAATCAGTGGACAACGTGTGATCATCACAAATGGTCTGCAAGAAGAAACAATCGATGGTTTCTTGGAACATAACGAAACTGTGCGTAAAGCGACATTTAAAGGACAAGTTTATTCTGGTCTACTATTTCCAATGATGCAAGGAATGGCTCTGGTAAATACAGCTATCGTGATTTTCTTTGGTGGTTGGTTGGCATTGAATGGCAGCTTGGAAAAAACAGTGGCTTTAGGCTTAGTTGTAACATTTGTTCAATACTCTCAACAATATTACCAACCATTGATGCAGATTTCTTCTGGGTACAGTATGATTCAGTTAGCGATCACAGGAGCTCGTCGCTTGAATGAAATGTTTGATGAGCCAGATGAAGTCAATCCAAAAGATGGGAAACAAATTGAGGGTATCAATGAGTCCGTTTCCTTGAACAATGTTGATTTTGGTTATGACCCAGAAGTACCGATTTTAAAAGATGTTTCAATTAATGTAAGCAAGGGTGAAATGGTTGCTTTAGTTGGGCCAACAGGCTCAGGTAAAACAACTATTATGAATCTATTGAATCGTTTTTATGATGTAAATAGTGGCTCAGTGAGATTTGATGGAATGGATATTCGGGAAATTGAATTAAGTAGCTTACGAAACCACGTCGGTATCGTTTTACAAGATTCGGTTTTATTCTCTGGAACGATTCGTGCTAATATTGCTTTTGGTAAACCCGAAGCGACTGAGGAAGAAATCATTGAAGCTGCTAAACAAGCGAATATTCACGAATTCATCATGGAACAAGAAAAGGGTTATCATACTGAAATCTCTGAGGAAAATAACATCTTCAGTACAGGACAAAAACAATTGATCAGTATTGCTCGAACGATCATCACTAATCCATCATTATTGATTCTGGATGAAGCAACTAGTAACGTAGATACTGTAACAGAGGCGAAAATCCAAAAAGCAATGGATGAAGCAATCAAAGGAAGAACTAGCTTTGTTATTGCACACCGATTGAAAACAATTTTGAATGCAGACCGTATCGTTGTTTTAAGAAATGGTGAAGTGATCGAAGAAGGTAGTCACCATGAATTGTTGAAACAAGAAGGATTTTATTCAGAACTTTACCATAATCAATTTGTATTTGAGTAAAAGAGCTAAAATAAAACAAACTAGTTTTCTTTACTAATACAAGATTGTCCAAAAATGACTTGATTCTTTTATTACAGGAGGATCAAGTCATTTTTTTTGTCATACAAACTAACATATCAGATTGCTCAATAAAGAGATAGAATTCAGGGTATATTTGTTTTATATTTTAAAAATATTTTATTTATAACATATTGTTATTATTTTTTGAATAAGATATAATGATTATATGTTAAAGAAGGGGATGGTAAGATGAAAAAGTGGGTTAAAATTTTTAGCGTATTGACAATTGTTGGGATGGTCTTAGGAGGTTTATTTTATACTACTAATGGTAATGCGAATGAAGAAAGTGCGTATATACCAGATCCTATAGTGAGAGAAACATTGATAAAAGCGATAGAAGCTAGTGAAGAAAATCTAGTTGTTGAAAATGAGCTTCCTACAATTTCGCAGTTGGAAAAAGTAAACTCATATGTTAATGTGCATGGCGAGCAAATTCGCTCACTTGAAGGAATGGAATACTTAAAAAATGTGAAAGAGTTGCAAGCTGTTCAATTAACGAATGTTATGGATTACAGACCAATAGGCGGTATGACTTCATTAGAATGGATTAACTTATATCAGCCTAGTGCAAATCTAGAAGGAATAAATGAAACATCTCTTTCCTTTGTTAAAAACTTAAAGAACTTGCAAGGCTTTCATGCGGCAAATTTCAATACATTTGATCTGACGCCGTTTAATGAGTTAGACAATGTGACGTTGATTTCAGTTATGGGTGATGAATATAGAACGGATATTCCACAGATTATTTCAAAATCTGGAAGAAAAGTGAACATAGTGAATCCCGTTAAATTATCTAGGCAATTCGAAGGGGCACTAATTGAAGTAGAAGCTTCTGATGAGCAAGGAGAGTTAGCACCATCATATAAAAATGAGATCATCACAATACCTGATGTCAATTTGGAAAGTTCATCGGTGACAGTTAGAATTAATGCTAACAAAAATACAAGTGTTGGAGAATATAATTATAGCATCTCCTTCAATATACCTTTAAAGTGGCAAGATTGATTTAAAAAAATCCCCTGAAACTAATAGTAGTTTCAGGGGATTTTTATTATAGTACCAAGAGCTATCACCTATTAAGAGTTCTTTTTCTCAATACAAAATAAAATCGGTGGATTGTTTTTCTGATTAATAAACTGATAAGTTAAAACACTATATTCTTCTTGGGGTAACTGTTGAGAAAATTCTTGTACTAGCGCTAATTCTACTTCACCGCCAGTATGCCCATAATAAACAACTAAAATAATCCGTCCTTTTGGTTTTAATCTAATCAATAGAGCATCCAAAGCCATTTTTGTTGTATCTGGTTTGGTGATGATCTGCTTGTCGCTTTTAGGTAGGTATCCTAGATTGAAAATAGCCGCACTTAGTGATTCTTCTTTAGCAATAACTGTTTCAATTGTTTCATGACCTTGTTGTAATAAGCGAACTTGCTCTCTTAGTCCTAATTCATCAAGCCTTTTTTTAGTATTTAGCAAAGCCTGTTCCTGAACATCAAATGCATAGAGTAAGCCATTTGACCCAACGAGTTCTGCGAGAAAAGCTGTATCATTACCGTTACCCATCGTAGCATCAACAACTGTATCACCAGCTTGAATCACTTCTTTTAAAAGAGTATGACTAAAATGTAGTGCAGTTTGTAACATCAGATAAGAACCTCCTTGGTATTTCGTACATTATAGATTCCTTGAACACTATTACGACGCTTCATTTCATCATCAATCGCATTTAAGACTTCCCATTTTTTTAGGCTCCACATAGGACCAACTAAAGTATCAGTCGGAGCATCACCAGTTAAACGATGAATGACGATTTCTGGCGGGATCATTTCCAATTGATCGCAAATAACAGAGACGTAATTTTCTCGTGTCATCAATTGCAGGCGCCCTTCATGATAATCTCTTAGCATCCGTGTATTCGTCATTAAATGTAATAGATGTAATTTAATACCCTGAATATCTGAATCAAGGATCGTTCGGCGAACATTTTCTCTCATCATATCGAGACTTTCACCAGGTAAACCATTGATTAGATGAGTACAGACGCGAATATTATGCTTACGTAATTTTGCTACGCCGTCCAAATAAGTCTGATAATCATGTGCTCTATTGATTGTATTGCTAGTGTCTTCGTAAGTCGTCTGTAAGCCTAGTTCCACCCATAAGTAGTATCGTTGATTTAGTTCGGCTAAATATTCGACAACATCATCTGGAAGACAATCAGGCCGGGTTCCAATCGAAATACCCACGACACCTTTTTCATTGAGCACCTGTTCAAAACGATGGCGAATTACTTCTGCGGGTGCATGTGTATTGGTGAAATTTTGAAAATAGACAATATATTGGTCAACTTGGGGCCATTTTTTATGCATCATCTGTACTTCTTTTTGAAATTGAATCGGTAAGGGATCTTTTGGCGCCACAATCATATCGCCTGATCCTGAAACGCTGCAAAAAGTACAACCACCTTTTGCTACTGTTCCATCACGATTAGGACAATCAAATCCTCCGTCTAAAGGCACTTTGAAAATTTTCCCGCCGAACTGCTGACGTAAGGCATAGTTCCAAGTATGATAGCGTTTATTAGGGTCTTCAGTATATAAAAATTTAGACATCTTTTTATCTTCTTTCTATAATTGTTTACTTTTAAAGCGCCAAACAAAGCGTTTTTCTAAATAAATCGGATAGGTCATCAACAACCATGCTAAACCAAAACAAAAACCGCCAACAACATCACTAGGGAAATGAACACCAGCATAGATTCGGCTGATACCAATTAGGAAAATACCTAGACCTAAGAGGATTTGTAAACTTAAACAAAGCTTTTTCTGTTTAATAAATTGCGGCAACAATAAAATAATCGTTCCATACAAAAGTACGCTTCCAGTAGAATGTCCGCTAGGGAAGCTGTAACTATGTTCCGTTACTAAATGATTTAAAGTTGGGCGTGGTCGCATGAAGACTAACTTGATCAAAGGGTTTGCGATACCAGCGATCAATCCAGTATTGATCAAAAGCCAAAGTGTTTCAGTATAATATTTTCCTCTAAATAATACAAAAGCGGTGGCTAAAGTAATGATCCCGACAGTCAATGGATCGGCAAATTTTGTGTACCAAATAAAAAATTGATTTGCCGAAGGATAGGGGATTCTTACGATGGTTGTGATCGTTTGGTCAAAGCTTTCTAACCAGCCTGGATAAAAGCGCACCACATATCCCAAAAACATAAAGACAACCAAGAAGCAACTGCCCGCAAATTGATAATATAATTTATTTTTCATAAAAGATCCTTTCCAAACTAGATAGAGTTTATTATAACATCAAATAAATAAGAACACATCTGAGAATCAATTAAAAAGCCTATACAAAAACTTTGAAAGTTTCAGTATAGGCTTTGAAATCAAAAGGGAATTAATCCTCTTCCCCATCATCATAGTCTGAGGGGCCTTCAACAGAAATGTCCCCAGAATTGCTTCGTAAGTCGAACGATTTTGTTCCTTTTCCTCGTTTGTAGGAGGTCCGTTCCTTACCAAAAATCGTACTATCACCTAGCTTGGTTTTGGTTTTGATCGTCACATCATATAAAATTTCTTCTGTATAAAGTTGAATGCTTCCTAATTGTGTTTCAACTAGTAATTTCTTGGGAATTTCTGTTCCATATAGTGAAAAGTCGCCATTAGTACTTCTGACTTCGGTCTCACCTTTAAGATTAGTTGCCTGAATTTCACCGTTGCTTGTTTCTATTTTGGCAGTCCCTTTGACAGTATTCAAGTAAATATCGCCGGATGTGCTAGTTGCAGACCAGTTTGAAGCGGTGAAATCGTTGATTTGAATCTCACCATTTGTTGTTTTGAATGTTGCTTCATTAGTACGAACATCACTATTAATACGAAGATCGCCACTTGTCGCTTCGATTGTTAAATTCTCAGAATTGATAGCACTAACGTTGATATCACTATTACTGAGCTTAATGGCTAGATCCTTTGTTTTAACATTTGAGAGGTTGATATCCCCGTTTGTTTGTCCATCTATAACTAAACGTTCAGTATTTTCAGGAATGGTTAAGGTTACAGCAGACCCTCGATCGAAGAGATCAAATTTCAATCCATTCATTTCTTGTCTGTTCTTATCACTACGTGCTGAAATAACGAGTGCATTATTTTTTTCCTTAACGTCTAAGGAACTTTTAAGTGAAACAGGCATAGAGCTTCGCGTATCCATTACAACCTTAGTTGAATTTTCAGTTAGAATATAAAAATCGGCATTTCCAGAAAGGTCAAGATGTATTTCTTTTGTACTTTGTTTATTTTTTATTTCATATGTTTGATTTTTTGTATCTGTCATTGTGGTTTCAGCGCGTCTAAAGTAAACGGCACTGCCAATTCCACCAATGATCATCGCTAAAATACCAATGGACAGAAAAAAAGCAGTTGTCTTTTTCATATTAAATCTCTCCTCTTAAAACTCGGATATTCCATTGTAGATAACGTCTCAATGCTTTTCCGAAAAATTTTGTTAATGGCGTTAGAATCAATAAGCCGATGATTCCAGAACCCGAAAGAAAAACACTGACAAACAGTTGGAACATCGTACCGTCATTAAAGCCTGAAAAGACCGAAATACCTCCTAAAATAGGTGAAAATAAGAAAACAATAGCTACTAACCAACAAGAAAATAAAACCATCGTAAAAGCAAAAATAAGCCAAAACATCAAAAGAAAATTAAAGGAAAGAACGCCGGCAACTTGGAAAAAACGCGTAAAGCCACTGTGACGCGGACGTTCATAGGAACGATAGGCATCTTCATAAGGATGTTCTGGTATTTCTTCATAGTAGTAGTCATCATTTGCAACTGGTTGAAATTCTTGCCAGCCATCTCGTTCAAGTTTTTTTTCAGGAACAGTGATGTCAAACTCTTGTAAGATTTCCTCAGCGATTCCTCGTGGTTTACCTAAGCTCTTGGCAATTTCTTCTTCTGTTTCACCAGCAGTTGAGCGTTCCTCAAAAATTGTTTCATATTTGTTCAAGATAAAAGCTTGTTGTTGAGCAGTCAAAGGTTTTAAATAGATCTTTAGTTCAATTAAAAAGTGCTCTTTATTCATTTTTTTCCCCCATTTCATTTTACGAACTTGCTACTTCTTATTCACTATAATTTTTTTTTGAAGGAATAACAAGTGCTTGACCAAAAAATCAGCCTAAGGTAAAGAGAGTAATCAGTCCTGAGACCTAGTCCTAATGAAAAAGAAAACGGATAGTCTACCAAAAAAAAGCAAGAGAAATCATATTTTTATTTCTATTAAATTAGTGAAAGAAAATAAAAAAATATTTCTATTTTCTTTGAAAAAAGGGTATACTATAATTCAAAGAATACTTTTTTAGGAAATTCGGAGGATATACTATGGAGAAGCACAAAACATCAAGAAAAGAGCGGAGGAAAGCTGAACAGAACAAGCTTGCTTATGATCAGTTAAAAAAAGGAACCACTGTGCTTAGCTCTGCGATCGTTGTATCGTCAATTGCCGCACCGATTGTTGCACCCAAAATAGCTGAAGCGTCAGAAGATAAAACACCAAGTGAACAAATAAGTTACTCAGATACGATGACACATACAGAAGCCGTTCAAACACAAACAACGACGACTGACTCAAACAATTCGATGACACAAGAAACACAGACAACAGAAACTGAAGCATCTTCAAGTGAAGAAACGTCTGGAACCCAAGAATCATCAGAATTAAATACATCAGAAACAACACAAAGTACTGAGAATACTGAATCTACAGAAGAAACAACAAGCTCTTCAACCACTGAAACAGAAGAATCAAAAACACCGGAACTTACGATGCGTTCAGCATTTTCAGCACAATCTAGAAGTATCGATACAAACACCTTCATCGCTGAAATAGCAGGACATGCTCGATCCGTTGCAGCAGCAAATGATCTTTACGCTTCTGTAATGATGGCTCAAGCAATTCTTGAAAGTGATTGGGGAAGAAGTACTCTATCAGTAGCTCCAAACCATAATTTATTTGGAATCAAGGGAAGTTATCAAGGACAATCTGTTACGATGAAGACGTGGGAAGTTCTTAATGGACAATGGGTTCAAGTAAATGCTGCATTTAGAAAGTATCCGTCTTACTCAGAATCATTTGGTGATAATGCCTACGTTTTGAGAAATACTTCATTTCAAGCAGGGGTATATTATTATTCAGGTGCATGGAAGAGTAACACAAATTCATACAAGGACGCGACAGCTTGGCTAACAGGACGTTATGCAACAGATCCTGGTTATAATTCAAAATTGAATAATATTATTACAACATATAACCTAACCCAATATGACACTCCTTCATCAGGCGGTGGTAACACTGGCGGTAATAACGGTGGCAACACTGGAGGAAACAACAATGGGGGCAATACTGGAGGCGGCACAAGTACCCAAGATGTGACGCATACAGTAAAAGCAGGAGATAGTTTATGGGCATTGTCGGCTAAGTATGGCACATCAATCGCGAATATCAAAAGCTGGAATAAACTTTCTAGTGATGTTATTTATGTTGGGCAAAAACTAATCGTGAAAAAAGCTTCTGGCAATACAGGTGGAGGCAATACAGGCGGTAATAATGGCGGCTCGTCTGGTAATACAGGTGGTTCTGGTAATACTGGAACTTCAAACTCTTATTACACAGTAAAATCAGGAGACTCACTATGGGCGATAGCCAATGCAAATGGTATAAGCATCGCGAACTTACGTCAATGGAATAATTTAAAGGGTGATATCATTTATCCAGGACAAAAATTGATCGTGAAAAAAGGTTCTGGTAACGCTGGTGGAAATACCGGAGGCAATACTGGCTCAGGTGGCAATACAGGTGGCTCAAACAATGCTGGGACAAGTAATGGTTACTATACAGTAAAAGCAGGAGATTCTTTATGGGCGATAGCCAATGCAAATGGTACAAGTATCGCGAACTTACGTCAATGGAATAATTTAAAGGGTGATATCATTTATCCAGGACAAAAATTGATTGTGAAAAAAGGTTCTGGTAACGCTGGTGGAAATACCGGAGGCAACACTGGTTCAGGCGGTAATACAGGTGGTTCAAGCAACGCTGGAACAAGTAACGGTTACTACACAGTAAAAGCAGGAGATTCTTTATGGGCGATAGCCAATGCAAATGGTATAAGTATCACTAATCTAAGACAATGGAATAATTTAAGCGGAGATATTATTTATCCGGGTCAACGTTTGGTCATTAAAAAAGGCCAAGGAGGATCGACGGGTTCAACTAATTCCTCTGGAAATCAAGGCGGTAGTCAAACATCGGGTTCACACACGGTGAAAAGTGGGGATACTTTATGGGGACTTTCTCAAAAATATGGATCAAGTGTTCAAAAAATCAAACAGATGAATGGTTTATCTAGTGATACAATTTATATTGGTCAAAAATTGAAAGTTAAATAAAACAATTGAAATTGATTGAAATATTTGGTAGTATGATAGCACATGATAGATATACAAACAGTGAGAAGGAATAGTAGAAAGAACCATGTTTTAGAGAGCGTATGGTTGGTGAAAATACGTACAGAAGCTTTTGAACTCACCTTTGAGTTATTTTACTGAATGAGTAATAGATGATGATTCGATAATTATCCCTACTTTACTAAGTAAGATCGGTGGTGGCCGTTACAGCACTGAGGCTTGTAATTATACAAGTAAAATTAGGTGGTACCACGTTGTTGATCACACGTCCTATAGGAACTTTTTCCTGTAGGACTTTTTGTTTGTTGTGAATCATTGCGGTCGGCTATGCCAGAGCAGATGATGAACAATACAAGACGTACAAAGAGAGCAACAATCCAATCACTATCAAATATCATAATAAAAAGGTACTTAAACAGGAGGAGAAAAACGTGAGTTACGATCATAAAAAAATCGAGAAAAAATGGCAAAAATATTGGGCTAAACATAACAGCTTTACTACTCATGATGATCCAAGTAAAGAAAAATTTTATGCTTTAGATATGTTTCCATATCCTTCAGGACAAGGACTGCATGTCGGACATCCAGAAGGCTATACAGCAACAGACATTTTGTCTCGTATGAAAAGAAGTCAAGGCTATAGTGTTTTACATCCAATGGGATGGGATGCATTTGGGTTGCCAGCTGAACAATATGCTTTAGATACCGGAAATGACCCCGCAGAGTTTACGAAAAAAAATATTGAAACATTCAAACGTCAAATCAATTCTTTAGGTTTTAGTTATGATTGGAACCGTGAAATCAATACGACAGATCCAGAATATTATAAATGGACACAATGGATTTTCACTAAGCTATATGAACATGGATTAGCTTATGAAGCAGAAGTGGCAGTTAACTGGGTACCAGAACTTGGAACAGTGATTTCAAATGAAGAAGTTATTGATGGAAAAAGTGAACGTGGTGGTTATGATGTTGTCAGAAAACCAATGCGTCAGTGGATGCTAAAAATTACAGCTTATGCCGATCGTTTACTAGATGATTTGGATTTAGTTGATTGGCCAGAAAGCATCAAAGATATGCAGCGTAATTGGATTGGGCGTTCAGAAGGGGCAAATGTTACGTTTAAAGTAGCCGGATCTGAAGAGGAATTTACTGTGTTTACGACTCGTCCAGATACATTATTTGGTGCAACTTATACGGTTTTAGCACCTGAATTAGAATTAGTGAAAAAAATTACGACACCTGAGCAAAAAGAGGCTGTGGAGGCTTATATTGATGCGGCTTCTAAAAAATCTGATTTGAATCGAACTGATTTAGCTAAAGAAAAAACAGGCGTCTTTACAGGAGCATATGCAGTAAACCCAGTGAATGGTGCTGAAATCCCAATCTGGATTGCCGACTATGTCTTAGCTTCTTATGGAACAGGAGCGATAATGGCGGTTCCTGCTCATGATGAGCGTGATTATGAATTTGCGAAAGCATTCAATATTGACATTATTCCAGTATTGGCGGGCGGTAATATTGAAGAAGCACCATTCACAGGTGATGGCGTTCACATCAATTCTGACTTTTTAGATGGTTTGAACAAAGAAGACGCCATCTCTAAAATAAATGTATGGTTAGAAGAAAAACAAGTAGGGAAAAAAGAAGTCAGCTATCGCTTACGTGATTGGCTATTTTCTCGTCAACGCTACTGGGGTGAGCCAATTCCCGTAATCCATTGGGAAGATGGAACAACAACGACAGTTCCTGAATCTGAACTGCCATTGAGATTGCCAAAAACAGATGATATCAAACCGAGTGGAACAGGAGAATCACCACTTGCCAATATTACGGAGTGGATCAATGTTGTTGACCCTGAGACCGGAAAAAAAGGGAAACGTGAAACGAATACAATGCCGCAATGGGCAGGAAGCTCATGGTATCATTTGCGGTATATCGATCCTCATAATAAAAATGAAATTGCAAACTATGAGAAATTAGAAAGATGGCTGCCTGTAGATATCTATATTGGCGGAGCAGAGCACGCAGTACTCCACTTGCTATACGCTCGTTTCTGGCATAAATTCTTGTATGATATCGGTGTTGTACCAACGAAAGAACCCTATCAAAAACTCTATAATCAAGGAATGATCTTAGGTCAAAGCTTCCGGGATAATCGTGGTGTACTAGTTCCTACAAATATGGTAGAAAAACGCGACGGAGTCTGGGTCAATGTTGAAACAGGTGAAGAGCTAGAAGAAGCACCAGCTAAAATGAGTAAATCATTGAAAAATGTTGTAAATCCTGATGATGTTGTAGAAAAATATGGTGCCGATACATTAAGAATGTACGAAATGTTTATGGGTCCGCTTGATGCATCTATTGCTTGGAGCGAAAATGGTCTTGAAGGAAGTCGTAAATTCCTAGATCGCGTATGGCGTTTGATTGTGGATGAAAATAATAAAATGCGTGACCGTATCACAACTATCAATGATGGCCGTTTAACTAAAGTGTACAATCAAACAGTCAAAAAAGTCACAGAAGATATGGAGAACCTACACTTTAATACAGCAATTTCTCAATTGATGGTCTTTGTTAATGAAGCAAATAAAGTCGATGTTTTGCCATACGATTATATTGAAGGATTTGTTCAATTACTAGCACCTATTGCACCGCACATTGGGGAAGAGCTATGGGCGATCCTTGGAAATCAAGAAAGCTTAACCAATGCTCCTTGGCCAATTTACGATGAGGCTGCGTTAGTTGAAGATGAAGTTGAAGTGGTCTTCCAAGTTAATGGAAAAGTTCGTGCGAAGCTGAATATTGCTCGAGGATTGAGCAAGGAGGAACTAGAAGAAAAAGCTTTAGCAGCAGAAGAAATACAATCCTTTATTGAGGGGAAAACAGTCCGTAAAGTGATTGTCGTTCCAGATAAATTGGTGAACATTGTAGCGAATTAATAGAATCGAAATAGAGATCCTGAATAAAATCAGGATCTCTGTTTTATTATAGACTGGAAGAGGAGGAAAGAAATTGATTAGTCATTTAACCTTTATCGTTCAAGATTTAGAAAGAGCAAGCTCATTTTTTGAAACCGTATTTGCTGCAAAAGAAGCCTATTCAAGTGGAGCAGATACATTTTCAATAGCACAAGAAAAATTTTTCTTAATCGATGAACTTTGGATTGCGATCATGCAAGGGGATCCCTTGCCATCAAAGACGTATAATCACATTGCTTTTAAAATTCAAGAAAGTGAGTACGATAGTTATTTAAATAAAATTAAATCTTTAGGATTAGAAATAAAAGATGGACGTTTACGTGTTCCAGGAGAAGCAACATCTATTTACTTTTATGATTTTGATAATCATTTATTTGAGCTGCACACAGGAACTTTAGATGAGCGATTAGAGTACTATCAAAAACAAAAGAAATAAACTCACTTTGCGCATTCTCAAGCATCATGCTACAATATATTTAAGAAATGACGAAGGTGGTGAATAAGTACAATGGTCAACATGCCAAAAATAACAGCAAGTTTTTCATATATCATAGCATACTTAGCTTTTTGTCATGTTATTATTTCCGTTTTTTTATCTCAAGGGACAAGTGTGTCCAAAAAGGGATAAAAAATTAAATAAAAGAGACCATTCAGACTTATTTACTTATAACGAATCAGTCATAAAATAACAAGCAGGTAGTGAGTTGATTTCACCTGTTTGAATCAGAGCAGCAGGAATCTGCAATTAGTAAGCAGTAAATAGTTGAAGGTTGAACAGGAATTATGTTCAGCTTTTTTGTGCATGCCAAAATTTTTTTAACCACTAGTTACAACAATAATGTCGATCGTTGTTAATCTGTCTGAATGGCAGAAAGAGGAAAAGATGTTAGTACAATTACAAAAAATAACTAAAAATTATGGAACAGAACCGCTGTTTGAAGAATTAAATTTACAAATAAATAAAGGCGAAAAAATAGGGTTAATAGGTACAAACGGCTCAGGAAAATCAACAATATTGAAAATCATTACAGGAATTGAATCTGTTGATTCAGGTGTGGTTACCTGTCAAAGAAGCAGTCGTATTGGCTATTTGGCTCAGTTGCCTGAAGAGTGTGAGCAACAAGTAAGGGCGTATTTACTAGAGACCTTCACACGATTGAACTCGATTCAAAAACAATTAACACAGTTGGAAGAGCAGATGGCGATTTCGGAATGTGATTTAGATAAGCTATTGACTCGTTATGGTCAAAAACAAGAAGAATTTCAACAAGCAGGCGGCTATGAAATGGAAAATAGATTAGAGATGATCGCAAATGGTTTAATAATCAATCATTTACTAACCAAAAAACTTTCAGAACTGAGTGGTGGTGAGCGGACAATTGTCGCTTTAGCAAGAATTCTACTTCAAGAAAATGATCTTGTATTACTAGACGAACCAACCAATCATTTAGATGCAAAAAGAATTGCATGGTTGGAAGGGTATTTAACTCATGAGAAAACAGCTTATTTGATTGTTTCTCATGATCGCTTGTTTTTAGATCATGCGGTAGAAAAAATTATAGAGATCGAAGATGGAAAGATGCAGGAATACAAAGGGAACTATTCAGCATATAAACGACAAAAAGAAGAACAACTTGAAAAACTGAGAAAAGATTTTGAACAGCAACAAAAAGAAATACAAAAAATAAAATTGGCAATTCGTCGTTTTCGACAGTGGGGACACGAAGGAGATAATGAAAAATTCTTTAAAAAAGCGAAACAGCTTGAGAAGCGTTTAGAAAAAATCCAGAAGATTCCTAAGCCTAAAGATGAAACAACCAAAATTGGAAAGAAATTTAAAGAAACTGATCGCTCTGGTAAAGAAGTTCTTCGATTTAATGGAGTTAGTAAACAATACGATGATCGAATATTATTTGATAAAGTAGAATTTTCTTTATTTTGGCAAGAACGGTCAGCAATTATTGGGGAAAACGGTGTAGGAAAAAGTACGTTATTAAAACTTGCTTTAACATTAGAAGGGATTGATGGTGGTGAAATCAAGCAAGGAACTAATCTTAAAGTTGGGTATTTACCCCAAGTTATTCATTATGAGAAGCCAAATCAAACGGTCTTACAATCATTCAGTGAAGCCTGTTCTCTAGTAGAACAAGAATGCCGCAGTGTGCTCGCCAAATATTCATTCTATAGCGATGACATGATGAAACAGGTTCGGTTTTTAAGTGGTGGTGAAAAAATTCGATTAGAATTAGCTAAGTTGATGCATAATGAAGTTAATTTTCTAGTGTTGGATGAACCGACTAATCATTTAGACATCGAAACGAGAGAAGAAATAGAAGAAATACTAGAAGAGTTCAAAGGAACAATGTTAGTTGTTTCGCATGATCGATTCTTTTTACAAAAAATGTTTGATACATTTTTAATTGTTGAACAGCAGAAAATTAGGAAAAGAGTAGGAACTTACGTGGAGGTACTTACTTCTAAATAGCCTAAGCACGTAAAAAAGCGGAATAAAAATGCCTATCATTTTTATTCCGCTCTTTTTTTATCACATCGAGTAGATCATAAACTATCAAAAAACAGGTGAATTTTGAAGAACTTTAAGAAAACTTAATATTTGTGAAAATATAAACAAACGTGCTGAAACACTAGTAAAGTTATATAAAGTTAAAAATAATTTATCGTAAAATATAAAATAAATATATAAAATATAAAAAACTGATGTTATTAAATTGAAATTAACGTCGAATTACAATACAATAATAAAGACAAGTACAGTTTTCAGTCTAATTTCTAAAAAAGTAAGGGAGGACTGGTATGAAAAAAAATATTCACTTGATAGTTGTTAGTTTTATTATTCTAAGTATTTTTCCGATTGATTGGTCCTATGCTTTAGAAATAGATCGAACTTCGGAAGAAACGTTATCAACAACTGAGACCACAGAAGAAACGATTGTTTCTGATTCGTCGGAAATTCCTGTCAGTGATTCTTCTTCTAGCCAAGAATCAATTGTGGAAGATGAAATGATAGAGAATGATAAAATAACAGATAATAATGATATAAATAGTTCGGTAGATGAAGGTGATTCTGAAAAAAATCGACAAAGTATGATTAAAGCAGCTTTTGTACAAGATGCAGATGGTTTTTGGCTAGTCGATTCAGCAGCTACCTTGACTGACTACTTAAAGGACAGTCAGAAACTAAAATTTCGTTTAACTAATGATATTGACTTAGGCTCGGCTGGCTATCAGCTAAAAGATAGTATGATCATCGATGGAGCCAATCACGTGATTACATACAACAAAGGAGCTTCTGCTACTAGCGGCTTTTATGCAAATCAAGCAAATGCAGTAATAGAAATTCGTAATACGCAGTTTGGTAATAGCGATGGGACAGGTGCAGTTGGCTATTATGGGTTTTTATCTGGAGGATCGGCGTCTAATATGACATTTATCTTTAATAGTGTCGATTATTATTCAACAAATGGTCAAATGATCTATAACATAAACGGGTCGGTCATCATGCGAGGGCAAAATACGATTGATCAACGAGGAACGAGTACATATTCCCAAGAATGGGCAGAAATCAATTACGTAGAAATTCAAAGTGGACATACTTCGATCCAACATTCTTCCAATAGAACTGAAGCATTTATTTGGTCAACAAGTAGCACTTCAGCAAATCCTTATGCAGGTAAATCCCAAATCGTAGTGAGAGAAGATGCACAACTTGATATTAAAACAAACAGTAATATGACATATGGTACTTTAGCACCTAGTTATATTGTTGAAAAAAATGCTGTTTTTAATTTGGATAAGGTGACACTTGCAACAGGTGGTTCAAGGAATCAATTTTTTGCCTCTAATCAAACGCAGCCAGCAGTATTTGACTTTCAGGAGAATGCTAAAGTAGATATCAAATTACCTTTACCGATAAATCTTTATAACGCTAAAGGTGGGATGTCGATTGCTGAAAATGCAACTGTTTCAATTGATGTTGCCAGTGGGGGAATCTTCACAACATCTTCTTCTAGCACATTTGCAATCAGTATGGATAAAGCAAAGCAAGTTTCATTTTCAGGAACAAGTCTTGGAACTATTGGTTTAAATGGTGCAAATGGCGTAAATAATTTATCTTTTACAAGTAACTATTTACAAAAAATAGAGACATTCTCAAGTAAAACAAATAGCATGCCAACGCAAGAAATATTTAAAGAAGCCTCAGATCTAAGTGTTCAAGGAACAAACTTTACGAATATCGCAGGTACACCAGATTCTTTTTCGGCTCAAGAAATTTTAGCCTTAAAAAATTCGCAGAAAATCGTTTTTAGTGAATTTATAGATGTCCCAGATCAGCTAGCGCTAATTGCAGCTGATGAAACAGACACATCCGTTTCTTTATACGGTTCATCGATCAATAATGGAAGTTCTGCTTCAACGGTAAAATTTTTCTTATTTACTGCGGAAGCAGATACAGATGACTTACGAAAAGCCAAACATATCGTCACATTGAATAATTTTGATGATCAAGAAAATACAATACTGAATTCAATGTATAAAGTGACAGTAGATGATTTAAACCCAAATACAAATTATTGGGCCCAAATGGTCGTCATGAATCAAGCAGGAGAAAGTGATTTTTCGAATGCTGCTAGATTTACCACAAAACCGCAGCTAAAAAATATCACAGCAGATGTTACAACGACCTCAGCAGTTATCAATGGTGAACTAGCTAGTGATACAGGAAAGTGGACAGATTATTCAAATGGAGAAGAGTTAGCGTTACCTGGTCAGCAGGCCTATTATGGTGGTAATTACCAACAAGTCACAGTGGAATATAGCAAGAACAAAGACTTTCCTGTTCAGGAAACAAAATCACAAATCGCGGATCTTTCTGGTGACAAAAATCAAAAATTTACGACGAAATTAAAAGGACTTGATGGAGATGTGACGTATTATGTTCGTGTGAAAGTCACTGGGATTTCTGGAATAGAAACTATCTTAGCGATGTCACCTCTAACTCAATTTCAAACGGTAACAGAAATCATCAAAGTTGAAGTTCCTATCGAGATGGCTTTTCAAACACAGAACAAAGATCTAGGTACCTTACAAGAAGGGAATATATCTTCAGCTGAATATCATGTTGTGAACAAAGGGAATGTACCCACAAAAGTCTCAATAACTAATCTCACGAAGGAAAATGTAGCTGCAAATCAACTACTATTATTAGATCACTTTTCTGGCAATTTAGGTCAGGATGAACTGGCGTTACAAATGATAATAGACAATAATCAGCAAGAATCGCTTTTTTTGACTAGTGATTTATCGAACAATCCGTTAACAGTTGGCGTTTTGAACGTGAATGAACAAAAAAGTTTGAGTCTCGAAGGTAAGTACTTTAATCCAACGAAACAAGCAGTGTTTCCGCTATATAAAATGACTTTCAAAGTTGAGAGAAATGAAGAATGAGAGGGATTCTATGGACAAAACAAATGAAGAAAAGAAAAAGAAACGATTACTGATTGTACTGTTGCTACTATTATTAGCTGTAGCTGCGGGCGGTGTGTACTATTATTTCACGACTAAGACGGAACCTGTCCAAGTTGTGTCAGGTGATTATCTACCAGATGCAAAAGGTGCTAAAAAAATGAGTGATAAAGAAGTTAAAGAAGCCGAACAAAAAGCAGTAGATGCTAGCAAGTTCAATATGGTCATCAAATCAGAAGCTGTATTTGAAACAAGCGACAGTGAAGGTAGCTTATACATTCAAAATCCTATCGAAAATGGTTATCCGATCAATGTTGTAATTCGTTTAGACAGTAACAATGAACAAATTTATTCATCGGGAGCAATTCAACCTGGTTATGAAATAAATGGAGCAAAACTAGAAAAAAAACTTGCTCAAGGAGATCATCCAGCAACAGCCACATTTGACATTTATGATTCAAAAACAAACAAAAAACGTGGTCAAGTTCAAGCTGGAATTACAATTCGTGTCAACAACTAAAAATGTTATTTAGCAGATTTTCTGTTAAAAATAAATCATCTTACACATAGAAGGAGAAACAATATGAAAAAAACAAACTTTTTACTTGCTGCAATGATGCTAGGTTTAAGCGTATCAGGACTAACACAACTAGCCTTAGCTGAAACGATCGATGGAGAAAATTCAGCAGATGTGATCATCAACGGAACGATCGGTAAATTAGATAATACAGATCCAGATACAACGATTCCAGAAGGCTCTGATGAGTGGATCAATGTTACCGTTGATACTGCAACAGCCTTTCACACAACAACAGCAAGTGCCCACAAAAATATTGAGTCAGCTGATTACAGTATTGTGAATAATTCGGGTCGCGGTGTTGCAGTGACATTGAATAAAATGGAGGGAACTCCTAAATATGTTGATAAATTAACAATCAATGCTAAGGGAAATGGCTTAGTGGCAACACCTGCTGCAACTAATTTAGTAGAAAGTAATGCTTTAGTTGAGTTGGCAAGTGCTCCAGTTTGGATGCGTTTAGCCAATAAAGATGGTCGTTTGAATATTGATACAGATGCGGCTTTAGCCTATGCTAATTCTGCTAAGTTCAACTATACAGGTACAACAGTGGCAAGTTTACCAACAGATGTTAATGAAAATGCAGCAGCAGAAAACTATACGCTGACATTGAAATTTACATCGATCCAAAAAGATGGTGTAACGCTTGGTGTAACACCATAATCAAATAAAGGCTGTGATAAACAATGAAGAAATTTAGTTGTCACATCATCATGTTCATTCTTTTGACGAGTTGTCTTGGTTTATATCAAGATTTCGCCTATGCTGCCACTGATGTAGAGATTCATGGGCAAATTGGCGGAACTGAAACGAACACACAGCCGTCAAAAGAACTAGAATTAAAAACAGATACAAAATTAGCACAACCAAAACAAACACACATAGAACTAAAGAATTTTCCCAATACTGGTAGTATGATTGAAAAGCTAACACCAATCGGTTTGGTGCTGCTCTTGTTTTATATACTGCTTAATAGATGGAAAGCACATAAAAATAGGCGTATGGGGTAAAGTGGATAATTTTATGATATTTATTTAATCATCATAGGTTGAGGATGGGATGACAGCTTCTGGTTCCGCTGTTTATCTGGATTTCACATGAGTGGGATATGACTTGTAGAGTTATGTCACACTCATGTTTTTGAATAATAGAGATAAATCGTAAAAAAGTTTGACTTCAAAGAATATCTATTTTTCTTAGGCTATAGTAAAATAGTTGATTAAAATAAATTTGACAGCGCTTTCGGTTATGCTATAATTATAAGTAACGGAATGTAACTGAATTTTCAGGCATAACCATAATATAGTAAAGATGACAATTGATTTGTTGTGTTTATTTTATTATGGTTTTTATATTTTCTCGCAAAAGGTGAATTATAGAGTGCGGATAATCGGTTATTTAAAATGATTAGACCAAGATTCTTAAAAATTTAGAGTAAGGAGAAATGACTAATGAGCAAATCAATATTTCCAGAAAACTTTTTGTGGGGTGGTGCAACAGCCGCTAATCAGTATGAAGGTGGTTATCTTTCAGGTGGTAAAGAGCTAAGTACATTAGATGCAATCACAGGTGGCAGCCATACAACTCCAAGAATGATCACGTATAAAACGAAAGAAGGTAAAGTTGAAACTTGTACCAGAGGAGAGGCTTTACCAGAAGGAGCGATTGGTTATGTTGATCCAAATCAATATTATCCAAGTCACGTGGCAACAGACTTTTATCATCATTATAAAGAAGATATCGCTTTATTTGCAGAAATGGGGTTTAAATGTTTTAGACTTTCGATTGCTTGGTCTAGAATTTGTCCGAAAGGAACGAAGGAAATCAATGAAGAAGGGTTAGCTTTCTATGATAAGGTTTTCGATGAGTTATTAAGTTATGGGATCGAGCCGATTGTTACAATTAATCATTTTGATATTCCGATGTATCTAGCAGATGAATTGGATGGTTGGTCAAGTAGGCAAGTGATTGATTACTTTTTATTTTTCTGTGAAACGTTGTTTAAACGCTATAAAGATAAAGTTAAATACTGGATGACCTTCAACGAAATCAATTTCCTGCGCAGCTGGACTCAAATTGGTATTCATAAAAATGATAAACAAGCGAAGTATCAAGCAGCACATCATTTATTTGTGGCTAGTGCCAAAGCTGTTAAATTAGGTCATGAAATCAATCCTAATTTTAACATAGGGATGATGGTGGCCTATATACCAAGTTATCCTATGAGTTGTAATCCAGAAGATGTCATGGAAGCAGTCAAATTTAATCGGGAGCAAGAGTTTTACATTGATGTGCAAGTTAAAGGATACTATCCAGCTCACAAAATAAAAGAATTTGAACGAGAAGATGTTGTGATCCAAAAAGAAGCTGGGGATGATGAAATCATCAAAGAGGGAACCGTTGACTATATTGGCTTTAGCTACTATATGTCCACAGTTTCTGCTGCCAATCCTGATGAGGTGAAATATGTGGGTGGCAATCAAATGCCGGCAGTCAAGAATCCCTATTTACAAGAATCAGACTGGGGATGGGCTGTAGATCCTCTAGGTCTACGCATTTCTTTGTGTAAACTATATGATCGTTATAATGTTCCTTTATTTGTTGTAGAAAACGGTTTTGGAGCAGTAGATAAAATAGAAGCTGACGGCACGATTCAAGATGATTACCGGATTGATTATTTCAGTAAGCATGTAGCAGCGATGAAAGATGCTATTGAATTAGACGGTGTCGATTTGATTGGTTATACGCCTTGGGGCTGTATTGATCTAGTTTCAGCTGGAACTGGTGAAATGAAAAAACGTTATGGTTTTATCTATGTTGATATGGACGACGAAGGCCATGGCACATTAAATCGTTCTAGAAAACAGTCATTTTATTGGTATAAAAAATTAATTGCTGCTAATGGTATGCAAGAATAAAAAAGGACTTACCTCAATTTTGTTGAGGTAAGCCTTTTTTTAATAAAATTCACAAAATAAGGGGTAAAAATGTTGTGGTAAAAAGGAACAGTGGTATACTTCTAATGAGGCAAATTTGCTGATTATGGAGTTGGATGAGAGTAGTCAGATGGTTGAAAAAGCCGTAGGAGGAATAGTAATAAGATGAAAAGAGTATCGATCAAGGAATTAAAAGAATTAATTGAATTAACAGTCAATGAACCAGTTTCAATCATTGATGTTCGAGAAGTTGAAGAATATGCAGCGGGGCATATCGTTACAGCAAAGAACTACCCGTTATCTACATTGCCTGAAGCAATGTCCGAGATTGATCGAGAACAGCCCCACTACGTTATTTGTCAACATGGTGTGCGTTCAGAACATGCCTGCTCTTTTCTTGAGAATTATGGCTATAATGTTGTTTCTGTTTCAGAAGGTATGTCTGTTTGGGATGGAAAAGAAAATAGTTATCATTAAAAAAGTGATTAAGACAAAAGGATTTAGCTTAAATAGTTAGGGAAAAGTTGTTTCTGCTCCTATTGTTTATCGGAATGCCAAAAGATTGGATCATAACTCAAAGAGTTATGATCCAATCTTTTTTTGAAGAAAGAGATCTAACTAGGAGTTTTTTAGAAAACTTATTTTTAGTAAGTAAAAACTCTTGCAAGTTTACTTACTTTTTGTTAGTATATAAATGTAGATAAGAAAACAACAGTTATTGGAGGAAAAAATCATGACAACAAAATTATTAATTGCATACTACAGTTCAACAGGAACAGGAACACAAATGGTAAAATGGGCGAAAGAAGCAGCTGAAGCAAATGGTGCGGAAGTTCGTTTGAGAAAAGTCCATGAATTAGCACCAGATGTAGCCATTGATTCAAATCCAGCTTGGCGTAAAAATGTTGAAGCAAGTAAGGATATTCCAGAAGTGACAAGCGATGACTTATTATGGGCAGATGCTTATATTTTCTCTTCACCATCACGCTTTGGTGTCATGGCTAGCCAATTAAAACAATTCTTTGATTTACAAGGTGGACTATGGGCACAAGGTAAATTAGCAAATAAATTTGTCACAGCATTCTCTTCTGCACAAAACCCAAATGGTGGACAAGAACAAGTGATTCAAGGCATTTACACAGTAATGCAACATTGGGGAGCAATCATTGTACCAGCAGGCTATGTAAATCCATCAACTTTTGCTGCAGGTGGTAACCCATATGGAACAAGTGCTTCAATCGACGGAGAAGGAAACATGTTGAAAGCGGATGAAGTAAAAGCAGCAATTCAAGATCAAACGAAACGTCTAGTTGATGTAGCAAGTAAATATTTAAGTGAATAGAGCAGATAAAAAAACCGTTAGATTAATCTAACGGTCAGACTGTAGACAAAAAGGAGTTGGTAATTAAACCAGCTCCTTTTGGCTATCCTATACTTAATTTTGAAACGAAAAGCTATAGGCTTTTCTTCTTTCCATAGCCATGTAGCCAGTTTCTTTAAATTCATGGTAGCAAACGTAAGCATCGTATGCGTGGCGACTTTTTCAATCCCTCGATAGTTCGTCCAACGCATCCCATGCTTCTCTTTTGCATCTGCAAATATTCGTTCAATGGTTTGTTTTCTCTTTTTGTAGATTTCTTTATTCAACGCTGTATGGCGCTGGTGCTCAAGTTCGTCCATCAGATCAGCCCAAATATGTCGAGTCACAACTTTTTGATGTGTTGCGCTCAATGTACAAGTTTTAAGTAACGGGCAGCTCATACAGAATTTTGGATTTGATTTATATGTCCTATAGCCCTCACGAGTAATTGTTGAAAATAGCAACGGTTGATTATTAGGGCATAAATAACAATCAAAATAGTCATCATAGACAAAGTCATTTTTACGAAACATCCCTTTCACACCATGAGGTGCAGTATAGGGAAGAACTGGATAAAGGTTCAAGTGTGTCAGAAAATGAACAAATTTCGGATTTTTATATCCCGCATCAGCGACAACACGTTTTATATTTGGAAAAGCTCTTTTTGACTGTTTAACCAGAGTAATTGCGACTTGACTATCATGTACATTTCCTGGTGTGACTAGCGTAGATAAGACAAATCCATTGTCATCGCAAGAAGTGTGTGCAGAATAAGCAAATTGTTTTTCTCGTTCGCTTTTAACATAGTAACCACTTTCTGGGTCTGAATAACTTATTTTTCGAAGACTCAACTCACTTTCTGTGTCCCATGTAAAAGGGCGTTTTCCCGTCGCAATACGTTCTTTATTTATTTCATCTTCTAATTCATCTTGATAGGCTTTTGCTTGACTGTAGGTCATTTCTTTCGTGAATTTATGTTTATTGGCATTTGCTTTGATATGAGTAGAATCAATATAAAGGTTGTCTTCCGTAACAAAACCAGCTTTTACAGCTTGTTCTAGAATATGAGAGAAAATGTCTTCAAACAAAGTGGTTTCTCTGAATCTTCGGACATAATTTTTACCGAATGTGGAGAAATGAGGGACTTTTTCGTTAAAAGAAAAGCCTAAAAACCAACGATAAGCAACATTTGTTTCGACTTCTTTAATTGTCTGTCTCATCGAACGAATACCAAATAAATATTGGATAAAAACTAATTTAATTAAGATCACCGGGTCAATACTAGGGCGACCTAAGGTCGAATAGGTAGATTCTACAATGGGATAAATAAAATCAAATTGAATCGCGGCATCAATTTTTCGAACTAGGTGATCTTTCGGTACAAGATCATCAAGCGTTAACATAGCAAATTGATTTCTACCTTCAACAGATTGTTTTTTCATCATTAGAATCACTCCCAAAATAGTTTATACAATTAGTATAAAACAAAAAAACTGTAAACAACACTCCAAATTTAGGCGTTTGTCTACAGTCTGACCGTTAGATTAATCTAACGGTTTTTTTGAACTTATTTTCCAAAAGGGAAGGTTCATTTAGTTACATCTTCTCCAAACCATTCTTTAGAAATAGCGGCTAATTGGCCAGATTCTCTTAGTTGTTCAAAGGCATGATTGATTTTATCTGCTAGTATTTTATCAGATTTCCGCAGCCCAACAGCAAATGCTTCGCTGTCAAAACCACCACTAATAATTGAGTAGTCAGCTAAATTATCTTCATGAGACAAATAATAATTTGCATAAACACGATCGATCAATAAACCATCGATTCGACCAGATTTTAAATCCATAAACGCTTCATTAAAGCCATCGTATAAAATAGCTGTTTGGTCTTTAACAAAATTTTTCAAAATCTCAGGCTGAGCTTCAAAACTAGTGTAGCCTGAGGAGCCGTTTTGAGCACCTAAAACTTTGCCTTTCATATCTGAGAAGTTATTGATATTATTCTTTTTTAAAGAGACGACGACTTGTTCATTTTTCATATATTCATCGCTAAAAAGTACTTTTTCTTCCCGTTCAGGGCTTTTAGAATAACCATTCCAAATCAGATCAATTGTTTGGTTTTGTAATTCATTTTCTTTCATCGACCAGTCGATAGATTGAAAGTCGACTTTGATATCATATAAATCAAAAACTGCTCTAGCCAAATCGATATCAAAACCAATGATTTCACCGGACTTGTTTTGAAAACCCATTGGAACAAAGGAATCATCCAGGCCTACAATAACTCGCTTTTCAGAATTGATTCGTGACCACTGATCGGTGTCTGTTTTTTTTCTGCCACAACCTGCTATTGATAAAATAGCAAGTAAAGTAGCTATGGTTAGTACTAGATAGTTTTTTTTCTTCATAATGTATCCTTTCTACTGAACTGGTTTCACAGTTAGTAAGTTATCGGCAATATTTTCAGCAAAATTCATATCGTGAGTTACAACGATTTGTGTCATCCCTTGCGCTTTAAGTGTTAAAATCACTTCTTCAACTTGTTGGCGAAGTTCAGGGTCAAGAGCACTAGTGGGTTCGTCATAACCTAAAACTTTCGGCTTCATAGCCAGAGCTCGTGCTAGTGCGACTCGTTGTTTTTGACCTCCTGATAATTGGTAAGGATAAAGATTTTCTTTTCCACCTAATCCAAATTTTGTTAGTAGATCGATCGCTTCTACCTCGCTAGCTTCTCTTGTTTGCTTTAAGGCGAGAATGGGAGCTAAAGTGACATTATCCAGTACAGAAAGGTGAGGAAATAATTGGAAATCTTGAAAAACGATCCCAACAACTTGATCGGCATTGTCCATTTCAACAGGATTAAAAGGAACGCCATCCATTATAAGTTCGCCAGAATCAATCGTTTCTAGGCCCGCTAGGCAGCGTAATAACGTTGTTTTCCCACCACCAGATGGTCCCACGATCGTTAGAATCTCACCATCTTTAATTTCTAAATTCAATTGATCGATGATCCGACGACCATCAAAGCTTTTGGTCAAATTTTTAATTAGTAACATAATTTTCCTCCTAAATTTAAAAGCGTAGCGGCTTGCTCAGTCTCATAGAAAAATAGGGAAAATTGATTGAGACGCTTCTTGTCTCACTCGATTTTTATCTTTTTTCCTAGAGTCTAGTCTGCGAAGCTAGATATGATATATGGTAATAGTTATTCTTTTATTTATAATATTGGTAGTGTTTTTCTAATTTTTTCGAAGCTAGAGTCAAAATTGCAGTTAATAATAGGTAGATAACGCCAACCAAAACTAACGGCAGTAAACTTACATCACGACTCATCGCAATTTTTCCTGCTCGTAATAAATCTCCTAAACCGAGCACATAAATCAAAGAAGTATCTTTGACTAAATTAATTACTTCATTTCCAATAGATGGCAATACGACTTTGATTACTTGAGGTAAAATAATTCGTGAGACTGTCTGAAATCGTGTTAAACGCAAAACTTTTGCTGCTTCATATTGTCCTTCTGGAATCGATTGAATACCACCTCTGAAAATTTCTGCAAAATATGCTGCATAATTCAAAATGAATGCAAATAGCGCTGCATCATAGCGTTCAAAAACGATTCCAATCAATGGTAAACCATAAAAAACAAAAATAAGTTGTAGTAATAACGGTGTTCCCCGCATTAACCAAATGTAGATATTGATCAGAAAATTTAATGGTTTAAAATTGGTTTGCAAGGCAAATGCTACTAAAATCCCAAGGGGAATCGAGCCCAATAGTGTAAAAATAAATACTTTCAATGTCATGATTGCACCGTCTAGTAAAGCCGGCATGATTTCTAAAATGTAGTCCATAGTTTTTCCTCCAGTTTTTGATTTTTTGTAAGAATAAACAAAAAAGTCCTCTTGACTAATTAGCCAAGAGGACGAAATAATCGTGGTTCCACCTCAATTTGTTAATCCCTCACAGGATTAACCTCATGGAATCTTTAGCTCAGCTAAAGATTCTTTTCTGATAACGGAGAATACCGCACCTTCTTACTTGATTCAGAAAATGTCTGAAACAGATGTGTTCATCAATGGTTTCCAGCTTTTTCTCTCAGCGAATAAAAAAGTCTCTGTCAGGAAGTGGTCAATTGAGTACTTGTTCTGTTTATGTGATTTAGTCGTATTTAAATTTGTACTTGTAAAATTACTAAAAAGAAAGTTACCTTTAAGGTGCTCTTGGTATTGTGTATCATTGAAACCTATTGTTCATTGCAGGTTGCAACAATGCTGCATGATGAAAAACAAAAAGTCCTTTGGCAATTAAGCCAAAGGACGTAAAATCGTGGTTCCACCTTTTTTCATTATCGTCTCGCAACGATAACCTCATGAAGTCATAGACTTCTAAAGCTGTAACGGGCATACCCGAACTTTCCTACTAATCCATTCAAAAAGTTAACTCCCAGATGTGGTTCGCTTTATTTTTTTGTCTTTTTCCACCAGCCAAAGACTCTCTTTTAGAAAAAATAAAGGTACTCTTCTGTTCTTTGTTTTGTATAACTTTACCACCAGTTTTTCTTCTTGTCAATAAGTCTAGGTTTAGAAAATTCAGAAAATAGTGATCTTTAAGCATAAAAGTTACTGATTAAGTAAAGTTGAGGTAAAATAGAATTAGTTGTTTACTGTTAAAAAGTAAGTAAATGGCGATAGCGAAAAACTATCGCACCGTTTCTATTTATACTATCCTTTCACATATATATCTGATAAACTATGTACAATTATTGTCGGAAAGTAAAAAGGAGTGGTGTCGATTGAGGCGACCGATTATTGGGATTGCAGCAAATGAAATTGAAGATGCAGGAGCTCGATTGTATCATTTACCAATCAGCTATACTCCTTGTGGTTATGTAAAAGCAGTCCAATTGGCTGGCGGTTTACCGTTGCTTTTGCCAGTTGGGTCTCCAGATTTGGCTAAGGAGTATATCGCTCAAATTGATAAGCTGATTTTAGCTGGCGGACAAAATGTATCGCCAAGATTATATGGAGAAGAGATTCAAGTTGAGGAAGCTTCATTATCAGAAGAAAGAGATCAATTTGAATTAGCACTGATTGAAGAAGCTGTTGCGCAAAAAAAACCGATTTTTGCAGTTTGTCGTGGCTTACAGTTGGTCAATGTGGCATTTGGCGGTAGTCTATACCAAGAGATCAGTCACATAAACAATAACCAATTTTCCCATATGCAGGTACCCGTATCTAGAGAAATTCCGACTCATATGATCCATACAGAGGACAGGAGTATTTTACGTAAAGTTTATGGTGAAAAAACAACCGTCAATTCGTTTCATTTTCAAGCCGTAAAAAAGTTGGCTGATAAACTAAAAGTCACAGCTTTTAGTGAGGATGGTATCATTGAAGGGATAGAAAGTGAAGATCCAAATCTATCATTTTTAGGGGTGCAGTGGCATCCTGATTTTGCTTATGATCATTCAGAACAAGAAATGGCTGTTTTTCGTTATGTCGTTGAAGAATTATAAATTATCTAGCTTTACAGAATAAGCACCACGATAATTAGCTAAATCACCTGAAAGTCAAAAACGACCGTAAGTTGGTAGTCTAAATTACTCAAGGACTAAGTGTTCAGTTCAGCTTTTAAAAAGAGGAGGAATTAGGTAATGAAGAAAAAGTTTGGTATTTTTGTTTTGGCAGCTAGTTTGTTATTGACAGCTTGTAGCGGAGGGAAAGGAACAAGTTCATCTGGTGAAAAAACAGATAGTGATAAAACAACACAACAAGTGATCAAAGTTGCTTCTGGTGGGGAATTATCGACTCTGGATAGTGCGCATTATACAGATGTGTACAGTTCTGATATGATCGGTCAGGTTGTTGAAGGGCTTTATCGGATGGACAAAAATCATGATCCAGAATTAGCAGTTGCCGCAAGCGAACCGACTGTTAGTGACGATGGATTAGTGTATACATTCAAATTAAAAGAGACAAAATGGAGTAACGGTGATCCTGTTATAGCCGGCGACTTTGTTTCTGCATTTAGAAATGTTGTTGACCCAAGCTTTGGTTCAAGTAGTAGTAACCAAATGGATGTTTTCAAAAATGGTCGGAAAATTCGTGAAGGACAAGCTAAACTAGATGAACTAGGGGTAAAAGCTATTGATGATCAAACGTTAGAAATGACGTTGGAATACCCAATTCCTTATTTAGCGCAAGTTTTAGTAGGAACGCCATTTATGCCCAAAAATGAAAAATTTGTCAAAGAAAAAGGCGAAGCTTATGGGACTTCTGCAGATAATTTTGTAGGAAATGGTCCGTTCGTGATTTCTGGTTGGGATGGCAATACAGAAAATTGGAAGTTAACGAAAAATAAAGATTATTGGGATCAAAAAAATGTCAAATTAGATACGATAGATGTTCAAGTAGTGAAAGAAATTGGTACAGGAACAAATCTGTTCGATGCAGGTGATTTAGATTATACTGTTTTAGCAGATACGTATGCATTGCAATACAAAGATTCACCTCAAGCTCATTTTACCCCTAAAGCAATGGTTGGCTATTTAAGCCCAAATCATAAACGAGAAGTAACGGGAAATGTTAACGTTCGTAAAGCAATTTTACAAGGGATCGATAAAGAGACCTTTGCCAAAGATATATTAGGAGATGGCTCGACTGCAATCAATGGTTTTGTGCCAAAAGATTTTGCAAAAGATCCTGAGACAGGTGAAGATTTCCGAAAAGAAAATGGTGATTTTCTACCATTCGATTTAAAAGCGGCTCAAAAAAGCTGGGAAACAGCGAAGAAAGAGTTAGGCAAAGATGAAATTGAATTAGAATTGCTTTCAGCTGATTCAGCGCTTGCGAAAAAGACGATCGAATATGTCCAAGGACAGTTACAACAAAATCTACCAGGCTTAAAAATTACATTAAAATCTGTTCCATTGCAAAATCGTTTAGACTTACAAACAGCGAGTGATTTTGATTTAGTTTTTGGCACTTGGACACCAGATTATGCTGATCCAATCAATTTCTTAGAATTTTATGATTCTAAGAGCGGGTTGAATACTGCCGGATACAACAATCCTGAATATGATAAAGGATTGAACGATGCCAGAATCACTTTAGCAAATGAACCAGAAAAACGTTGGGATAAATTGAAAGAACTAGAAGAAACACTTATCGAAAAAGATGCAGCTGTATTGCCTCTTTATCAAGGTGCAATCGGCTATTTAAAATCCGATAGATTAAAAGAGTTACAAGTTTTTCCGTTTGGACGGACTATTTCATATCGTTTAGCTTATGTTGAATAACATTTGAAAAAAATTGAAAAGCAAGTTGACTTATAAGAGAATTTTCTCAGAAGTCAACTTGCTTTTTTTGTAGTTGAAAAAAGATGCTGATTGTATTCATACGAGTATTTATAGAAGGTGAGCTGTCGGTAATAAATTCAGGGAGCGGAAAAGAGCATGCGTATCTTTTGTAATTGTTGGATAATGAGTTTAACATAAAATGTATAGACAGGAAGAAACTATAGAAAAAGAGTAAACAATATTGGAGGGAGAAAACGATGCGAGTGATCAAAGGACTGGTCTCTTTACTGTTAATAGCTGGTATTTTTGGGATCGCCGGTTTGTATTCTCAAATGCTGGATCTAGGTGTTATAAGTACTTTTTTCAATAATTTACTATTTCAATTTGATTGGTTGTTTTACTTTTATCAAGTTGTCCTTTTTGGACTATTAGCTGTATTGTTTTTGATGTTTTTAATGGTTTTATTCAAACCAATCACTAAAAAACAAATACAGATAAAAAAAGACGTCGGTCAGGTAAATATACCGTTGAATACAATGGAGTCAATAGCCAAATCTTCATTACGCAAAATTGTTGATAGCAATGATACACAGGTGAAAGTAAGGTTGACAAAGAGACAGACAGCAAATGTAGAAGTGATGATAGCGGATGAAAAACAACAACATCTTTTAAGTAAAGGGAAACAAATGCAAGAATTGATCCCGCAAGCATTACAAAATATGGCAATGATCGAGACAAATAAAACGAAGATCATTTTCAAAAAGAAAAAGGAAGAGTCAGCCTTACTGCCAAGTGGTAAGAAAGAATCTCGTGTGGTTTAAAGGAGGAAGCATAATGAAAAATCGAATGATAATGGCTCCTTACCGCAATCAAATTATATTTACAGGTCTTTTTGTCTTAACAGCTATCTTGTTTATGACAATTGGCTTTTGGAAAACAGTTTTACTAATTGCTTTAACTGCAATCGGTTATTTGATTGGTAAAATGCAAGATGAAAAACGTTCTATCTCTTCAATTATAGCTTCTATACGAGCTTTTTTTGAAAGATAAAAATATATTGAATTAAAATCAGAAAGGTTGAGAAGAAAATGGATAACAAAGCAAATGGAAACACAACTGAAGGAACAAACGCAAATGGCATCAAAACGAAATTAACATTTGACGATCAAGTCGTGAAAAAAATTGCTGGTATCGCCGTATCAGAAATTCCTGGTATTTTAGGATTGAGCGGAAATGCCATTACAAACTTAACCGACAAATTTACAAATGGAAACAATCCAACTAAAGGAATCAGCGCAGAAGTTGGAACAAAACAAGTGGCCATTGATTTAGATGTAATTGGGGAATATGGAAAAAATATTGCTCAAGTATTTGATACAGCAACGAAAAAAGTTGCAGAAGAAGTGAAGAACATGACAGGACTTGATGTTATTGAGTTTAATATGAATGTTGATGATATCATGACGAAAGAGCAATACGCAGAGAAATTCGAAAACAAGAAAAAAGATGAGAACGAAGAAGATAAAAATAACGAGAGTAATGTACGTACGTTGGAATAATAAACACACAAAATCAAATCAGAGGAGGAAACGAATATGCTAAGTTTTATTTGGTCATTGATTGTCGGTGGTGTGCTAGGTGCCATTGCCGGAGCGATTTTAGGTAAAGATGTACCTGGTGGTGTGATCGGTAATATTATTGTCGGATTTATCGGAAGTTGGGTAGGTACAATGCTATTAAACAACATTGGACCAGTCATCGGTGGTTTTCCAATTATCTCAGCGTTGATCGGTGCCGTTATCTGTATAGCAATCTATTCATTTATTGCGAAACGAATGGCGTAATAGAAAAAAGAGTGTGGGGCAATAATCAGATTTTTTTCTGACTATTGTCCCGCACTCTTTTTTATTTCCGTGAATTGCTAAAGAACTAAAATTTGGAGGCTACGGAAATAAGCCGAAATTGCAGTGACACACACCGAGGCATGAGTTGATGTAGAATAACTCATGCCTCGATACAAAATTTTGAAGAACACCAAATAGGTACCAATTATCGTGAGTTCCTTCTTAGCTCTCGGAGCGAAACGTTTATGTCTCGGTCCCATTTTAAACTAATGAGTTATTGGAGGATTTTTGCTATTCCAACATTTCTGCGGGAAGCAAAATCGTTTCTTTATTGCCATCATCAAAAGCGAAAACTTGAGATGGATACTCTTCAGAATAAGGGAAAGGCAAGTCAACGGCCATTTGAACGTCGCTTATTTCCTGTGAAAAATGAACAGTTACTTTTCCACCATTATCGATCAAATCAAAATAAAGCATATTCGTAAGCGGAATAACTCCTTTTAAATCCAAATCAATAATTAACCAGATACTGTCAATTAAAGCACTAGGCAAGCTCTCAACCACACCTAGAGAGGCATAACGACTACGTTCACTATCAAAACTTTCAACCATTTTTTTGACCCCCTCTATCTATCTAATATCAATAGTATACCTCATTTAGACAAAACTCGCTTCTGTGATGTTTCACGAAAAAAAGCAACTATAAAGCTCAAAAAACAATTTTTGATCGGTAATCAAAAGAAGACAAGGTCAAAAGACCTTGCCTCTTTAAATCTATATTAATTGAGTGTTTATTCTGGTTTTTCACCAATTACTGTAGGTTCTGTTGCTTCTTCTGTGCTTTCTTCAGTTGCTGATTTAGCTTCTGTAACGGCTACGATTTGTTCTTCGCCATCAGTAATGATATCATAATCTTTATTTTTTGGTAAATCAGCGACAGTAATCGCGTCACCAATCGCAAGTTTAGTAATGTCAACTTCTACACGCTCTGGTAATTTATCTGGTGTAGCTGAAACTAAAACATTGTATAAGTTTTGCGTTAACTCCCCGCCAACTTTAACACCTTCAGATTCACCAACAAGAACGATTTCAGCTTCTACTTCTGTTGCTTCTTTCATGTTTACAGCTAAAAATTCAACGTGTTTGATTTTACTTGTAAACGTATCTAATTGCGCTTTATACATCAATGTGTTGATTTTTTTACCGCCAACATTCATTGTAATAACAGCATTAACACCATTATCGCGCAAAACTTTTGTTAATTCTTTTTCATCAACGGAAACTGGAGTGCTTTCCATTTCAAACCCATAAACAACGGCAGGAACTTGACCAGTGTGACGTAGTTGATTTCTTAGTGAACGTGGACGGACAGCTCTTTCTTTAACTTCTAATGATACTGACATAACCTAAATCCTCCTTAAAATTTAAAAGCTGGACAAGCTTGTTTAGTCTCAGATGTTTAAGAGACGAACTTGTGAAGCTAGATAAATCAAAATGAATTCATATTTGGTTATCTACAAAACGCAACATGATGGAAAAAAGGAGTTTTGCTGACGTTTATGGTAAACATGTAAAAGCTTAAACTTAGCTAGGGTTATCCTGTTCAGATATAAAACGAACAAGTAGCTTTTACAGAAACATACTGCAAAAACAAAAAATCCCGAATAATTGTGCACAATTATCCAGGGGAAAATTCCATATGATACCTTATTCTCTCCCAGGTCATTACGCTGTTTTTGAGAAACCTTATTCACTTTCTATATCAACCATAACGCGAATCTAAACTTAAGTCAAGGGAAGTGGAGAAAGAAGAGACGTCTTTTAATTTTTACTTAAAGTTTGATCTGATATAATTATACCATTTTTAAACTTGTTTGCTTTTCATTCGATACAGTTTATACTAAAATATTAATTGAAATGAGGAGAAGGAATGCGTTTAGATAAATTATTGGAACATGAGAAAATCGGGTCTAGAAGAAAAGTCAAAGCCTTGATTCGCAGTAAACAAGTGACTGTGGATGGACAGATCATTATGAATGAAAGTCTAAACGTAGATGCTGCTTTACAAAATATTTTTGTTGGAGATACAAAAATTCAGCAAAAAACCCATGTCTACTATATGCTGAATAAGCCTCAAGGCGTTGTGACAGCAGTCAAAGATGCTAAACATCAAACGGTGATCGACTTAATTGAGAAAAATGATCAAAGAGTAGGACTATATCCAGTAGGACGTTTAGATCGTGACACAGAAGGATTGTTATTACTAACAGATAATGGTCAGTTGGGCTACCAATTATTATTGCCTCATAAAAAAGTCTCAAAGCGTTATGAAGTCACCGTGAATGAAGAATTAACAGCGTTAGACTGTCAGGCTTTTTCTGAAGGTATTGTCTTTTCTGATGGAAAAAAATGTAAGTCAGCAACGCTAACGATTCTATCTTCAAAAAAAGATGAGAGTCATGCCTATTTGGATATTACAGAAGGAAAATTCCATCAGGTCAAAAAAATGTTTTTAGCGGTAGGAAAAAAAGTTATTCACCTAAAACGAGTATCGATGGGACCGATCCAGTTAGATTCAACACTTTCTTTAGGAGAATACCGTCCTTTAAACCAATCGGAATTACAGGCTTTATTGCCTTATTTTACTATTCATAAAAAAGAAAAGAGTGTAGAAGATGAAATTTAAAACATTATTATTTGATGTAGATGATACATTGCTAGATTTTCAATTAACAGAAAAAAAAGCTTTACAAGCACTTTTTCAAGAAGAGGGACTCTTTTTGACAGATGAAATAGAAGCGACCTATAAAAAAATCAATAGTCAATTATGGCGCGAATTTGAGCAAGGAAAAATAAATAAAGAGACGGTCACGGATACTCGTTTTAGTTTACTATTTGAACGGCTGAATAAGCATGTTGACGGGAAAAAAATGGGAGAACAGTATCGTCATCATTTAAGCCAAGGACATGATTTGTTAGGGAATAGTAAAGAAATTATTGAGCGTCTCCACTCAGAGTATGATTTGTATATTGTGACAAATGGTATCGCCAAAACACAATATCAACGATTGAATGATTCTAACATGACCTCATTTTTTAATGATATTTTCGTTTCAGAAGAAGTTGGGTATCAAAAACCGATGAAAGAATATTTTGATTATGTTTTTGAGCGAATTCCTAGTTTTGACCGAGAAAAAACAATGATTATTGGGGATTCCTTGGTTTCAGATATTCAAGGAGGAAACCAAGCGAACATTCAAACACTTTGGCTAAATCCAACCAAGCAATCAACGGTACCAACTATTCAGCCAACCTATGAAATCAGTCGTTTAGACGATATTTTTAGTGTATTGGAATAATAAAAAAACAGTAACCAAGACGTTTTTTCAACATCTTGGTCACTGTTTTTACTTTTATAGATCTAAACTTAATCGAACCATATCTTTCAAAATAAGTTTATTTTCAACAATTTCTTCTTCGTAATGACGGAGAAAAAAGTCATGATCGATACTCGTCATGCGAAATCCACATTTCTGATAAAGGTATAATTGGCCGAAACTAGTACTACCAGTACCAATCTCGACGGTTTTATACTGATTACTAGAGGCATAAGCTAATGCAAAGCGAATCAGTTTTTCACCCAGACCTTGACCTTGATTGTTTTCGGACACAGCAATATTGACGATTTCCAATGTTTCTGGTCTGGTCGGAAGTAAGACCAGAATACCAGTTATTGTCTTATTTGAAACCAGTTCAAAACAAAAACCACGTTGTAAATAATCGTCCACTAAACGTCTCTGAGGATCAGCTAGTAATAATAAGTCATAATGCCTTGGTTGAATTTTTTTGATTTCTCTAATGGTCATGCTATTTTTTCCTTTCTGACAAACGTATCTACTAAATGAACAACTTTAAAAAATAAATAGATAAAATTGTAGCTTTCTCGCTCGTTTCTATTATAATAGAAAAAGGTTATTATGACTATTACAGATAAGAGAGAGGTTTCGTTGAATGAAAAATACTCAACCAATCGTGATTGGTGTTACTGGTGGTTCAGGAAGTGGGAAAACGAGTGTCAGTCGGGCGATTTTCAATCAGTTTCCCAATCATTCTATCATGATGTTGGAACAAGATTCTTATTATAAAGACCAGAGCCATTTGAGTTTTGAAGAAAGATTATCAACCAATTATGATCATCCATTTGCGTTCGATACGGATTTACTGATTGAGCATTTACAGCAATTGATAGATTATCAACCGATTGAAAAACCAGTGTATGACTATGTTGCGCATACAAGAAGTTCAGACATTATCGTGCAAGAACCAAAAGAAGTCATCATTTTAGAAGGCATTCTGATTTTGGAAGATACTCGTTTGAGAGAACTGATGGATATTAAATTATACGTGGACACAGACGATGACATCCGCATTATCCGCAGAATTAAACGGGACATGGAAGAGCGAGGTCGAACGTTAGACTCTGTTATTGAACAGTATTTGACAGTAGTAAAACCAATGTATCACCAATTTATTGAACCAACGAAACGTTACGCAGATATAATCGTTCCAGAAGGTGGAGAAAATCATGTAGCTATTGATTTGATCACAACTAAAGTTGCTAGTATTTTAAATGAGGTATAAAATTTGATAAATAAAAAAAAGCATTGCTCGTCTTTGGAAGTATCCAGTTCGAGTGGTGTTTTTTTGTTATTTTATTTTAGCTTAGAAAAATGAAACATAGACAAATCATTCTTAATTATAGTATCTTATGAGATAACTATCATGAGACCGTCAGTCAACTTAGAGAGGAACGAATGAGATGAGAATTTTAATTATTGAGGATAATCGTGAACTGGCAATGTCTGTTCAAAAGGGCTTAGAGCGGGAAAAGTTCTTGGTAGATCTGGCATTTTCTGGCATGGAGGGAGAAGAAAAAGCTTATGTAAATAGGTATGATGCTATTTTGTTGGACTTGAATTTGCCTGATAAAGACGGATTATCAATTTTAAACTTTTTAAGAGAATCCAATATCAATAGCCCAATCATTATTATTACAGCTAGAGATGAAATTGAAGAAAGAGCGAAAGGTCTTGATTTTGGAGCGGATGATTATTTGGTGAAACCATTTGAGTTATTGGAATTGGTTGCCCGTATTCGGGCGGTTATTCGGCGTTTCCACGGACGAACTTCACCTTACATAAAAATCAATCAGTTAATGATCGATCCAGTGAAACGTTTTGTACGCTATGATGACACAGAAGTGGTATTGAAACCCAAAGAGTTCGATATTTTGTTATGTATCGCACAACAACATCCAGCAGTAGTTTCTACAGAAGAGATAGCTGAGCATGTCTATGATGAAAACTTTGATCCGTTCTCTTCTGTTTTACGCGTTCACCTTGCTCGATTAAAGAAACAACTTGCCGAAGCTTCCGGAAAAGAGTTGCTTAAAACGATTCGATCGAAAGGATACCAATTATGCGAGTAAATTTTAAAATTAGTTTAACAGTATTGGCCTTTGCTTTTTTTGTCATGTTGATTCTTAGTGGTGGTTTTTTTGCAGTGAAAAGTAACTGGAGCTCGCTTAATATAGGTCAGTCAATTGGCTCAGCTGTTTATGTTGTCAACGATGCAACTAAACCAGTTGCACAACCTGCTGAGACAATTGAACTTAAAGCCTCTGAGTTGGTTAGTACAGAAGCACTAGATAACATTTACTTAAATGGTTTATTGAAGTATTTACCAATGGTTATTTTAGCAGTTTGCTCGGCTATTTTAGTGTTGACCATGACATTATGGTTTGTTTTACGACGGATTTATACAAAACAAATGGTCTCGATCATTCACGATTTACAGTTTTTAGAAAAATTCTCAGAAGAACAGGTTGAAGATAGATCAGTTGCTAAAGCATTTAAACAGTTAAAAGAGAAATTTGATGGCAATCTAGACGATTATAAAAGGCTCAGTAGTTATCTTACACATGAACAGAAAAATGCTATTGCGATTTTGAGAGCTAATTTAGAATTAGAACAAGATGAAAACAGGAATTTGCATATTCTAGATCGCTTGACTGATAGTATCGATGATATTTTGACACTTTCAAACAGTACAGAAGAAGCGATGAGTGAACAGGTTGATGTCTCGTTGATTTGCGCGGAAGTTTGTGATGCGTATCGTAAAAGCTATCCCAATCTCACCTTTTACTTTGATGAAATCGAATCAACCTTGATTTTAGGCAAAAATCGTTGGATTTATCGGGCTGTCTCAAATTTAGTGGACAACGCAATAAAATATGGTGATGGCAAACCTATAGAAGTTTCTGTCAATAACCGAAAAGGTAGTATTATTGTAGAGATTAAAGACTTTGGCAAAGGAATCGATCCCAAAGTCCATGCAACTATTTTTAATCATAATTATCGGATCAACGGATTGAAGCAAGATGGTTATGGCATTGGCTTGTCCGTTGTGTCACATGTTTGTGACTTGTGCCAAGGCTTTGTTTATGTTGAAAGTAAAAAAAATCAAGGATCTACTTTTTATCTATCATTTCCCAAAATAGCTGAAAGTTAACATTCAGTTAACAATTGGTTTGGTATTGTAGTATCAAGAAAGGGGGAGAGTAGGAACATGTTCGTCTTTAAACATGCTTTCTTAAATCTTAGAAGACATATTTGGAATTATTTACTAGTCGGTATCATTTTATTTCTTTTGATTTTAGGCACAATAATTACAAATACCATCTATACTTCTGCTAAATTATTTACAAAAAATTACAATAAGCAGTTTATGATCGTAGTAACGATTCTAGAACCAGATTTAAGTAATTTACCGCATGAAAAAAAACTAACAAAAGAGCAGTATCTCAAATTTGGAGAGTCTAAGTATGTAAATGGAATGAAGCAGGTCGGTAACGTTCCAGTATCATTTGAAACGTTAAAATCACTCCCTCTTCCAAGTACCATTCAGTTTCAAAAAATGGAAGGCAGCACAATTGAAAAGAATGACTACAAAGCAAATGCTAATTGGTTTGGTGCTGAATCAGAAGATCTTTTAAAAGAACTTACCGAAAGTGGTATGGAGATCAAGACAGGAAGTGCTGATCTAAAACTTAATGAATGCATAGTCAGTAGTGAATTTGCTCAATTGAATCAACTTAAAATAGGTGATTCAATTCAAGTGAATTTAACAGGAAATGAAGCAACTGAGCAACAAACACTACTGATTGCTGGAATGTATCAATCAAAAGAACCAGTTCAATCGGATGAAGCAAGTCAGATCGTAAAAATTCAAAAGAATGATATTTTTACGAATTTGGCAACCTTGCATGCTATGGAAAATTATGATCTTTTAGGTTATGACAGTATATCGTATGAATTAAAAAGCGGGGCTGCTTTTGATAAATTTTTAAAAGAAATAAAAGCAAAAGGGTTGCCAGATGAGTATCAAGTGATGACGAATGAAGTCAGTATGAACCTACTTTTGAGTCCCGTTAATGGAATGGGAACACTAGCTGGAACGACTCTTTTAGGTTTAGTGATTTTTGGGAACTTTGGTTTGGCATTGTTTTCAATGCGGAAGTTTAAACAAAGGCAAACAGAAATCTATATCATGCGCAATATAGGAATAACACAAAAGCAATTGATCAAGAGTTGGATGATTGAATTAATGATCGTTACATTTTTTAGCTTTAGTTTAGCATTCATGATTGCAAGACGACTCGTACAACCAATCGCAGATTGGCAATTACTGAATCAAAAGCAACTGATGGGGAATGTTGATCAGCTATTTAGTGTTATTGCAAATGAAAAAAATGCCCCCATAATGTCTATTCCTATGTTGTTAGATACTCCGTCTTTTATCACCATTTTTGGGATTACTAGCTTATTCTTGGTAACAATCATTGTTATTGATAGTTATAAGCTTTTCAAATTTGAACCAATTGAATTTTTGTTAGAAAGGAACTTAGACGAGCGATGATTCTCTCTCTTAAAAATATAGTATATACGTATAAAAAAAGTAAAGTGACTGTGCTGAATGGTATCACGATTGATTGTTCACCAGGGAAGGTTTATGGCATTTTAGGAAAAGCAGGAGCAGGAAAGACAACCTTACTTGCACTGATTGCAGGTCTGGACAAGGTTAGCTCAGGTGAGATTTTTTATAAAAAAGACAACCTTAAAGAAATCGATCGTGATCATTACCGTTTGCAGGAAATAGGTTCTATTTTCCAGCAGTACAACGTTCTTGCCAATGAAACAGCTTTGACCACACTCAAGCTATGTACAACAAACTCTGCCGCAAAAGGAAATGCTTATTTTTATGAGGCACTAAAAAAAGTAGGAATCGATGAAAAGGTAGCAAATCTGAAAATCAAGAAGTTATCTGTTTCTAATCAACAGCGTGTTTATTTGGCCAAAGCAATCATTAATGATCCTGAAATCGTTTTGATCGATGAACCTTTTGAATCGTTAAGTGAACTTTCATTAGCCATGGTCATGGAGTACATACGTATATACGCAAAAAATGAAAATAAGTGTATCATCATCAGCTCTCAATCAAAATCGATTGCTGCGTATGTTGATGAACTATGGGGATTGAATGGTGGGAAACTATCATTTATCAAAGACAATGTAGAACAGGAAAAAATTTAGCTTATATCAAAGCTTGTTGTGGACTTGACTAAATAGCGTGATGATATCTGTCTAAGCCATTTCTTCATTGTTGTTAAGTAGGAAGGAAGAATATATGAACTATTGGAATCGAGCGCTATGTAGTGTGACAAGAAGAAAAGGAAAATCGGTCATTTTATTTGCAGTTATTTTTATTTTAGGCAATGTTATTGCTGGATCAATCGCTATTCAGCAATCAACTGCTAATGTAGAAAAGAAAATCAAACATGATTTAGGTGCAACAGTCAGTGTGGATTTAGATTATCAAAAAATGATGGATGAAGGCACATCATTTTCACCTTCAGCGTTAAAAGTAGATGATATCAAAAAATTAGGTGAATCTTCTTATGTTAAAGAATTTGACTACAATGTGAAAACAAGTCTTTTCGTAAAAAAAATCAAAACATACGAAATGGAAAATGCTGCAACGATGAGCGGTATACCTAAAACGTTGAGTCTTAAAGGAAATAACTTGCTTGAACCATTGGATTTTAAGGATAAAAAAGTAAACCTGGTTGAAGGTCGAACATTTAAACAAGACGAAATCAACAGTGGTAAAGACGTTGCAATCATTTCAAAGAAATTAGCAGAAGCAAATGGGTTTAACGTAGGAGATAAAGTCGTTTTAGATAGCTCAGTCATGGATTTTAAACAGGATGGGGCAACAGAAGAGTTAGCATCTCAAGATCATCCAGTAGAGATTATTGGCATCTTTGAACCGACAAGTGTTGAAAAGAAAAAATCAGATGGCAAAGATCAAAAAGGGATCGAAGAGCAATTCATGGAAACAGAGCAGTTCAACACAATCTATATGCCAAATGATGCTGTGATGAATATCAACAAAGTAGAATTTGAAAAAGGCAAAGAATTAGTACCAGACCGCTATAAAAAAGCGGATGGAACGGAAATGGCGATGGAAGATATGAATCAAATCATCCCTGTATATGTGCTAAAATCACCAGAAGATGTCGAAGCCTTCAAAGAAGAAGCGAAGTCATTGATTCCAGAGGGGTACAAATTATCAGCATCGACCGATCAATATGATCAAGTCGGCGGAACGTTCAAAAAAATGTCTCAAATTTCTGGCTATGTAGTACTTTTAGCTATTGGTGCGACCCTACTGATTATTTCATTAGTTGTTATTCTCTTTTTACGTGATCGTAAACATGAGTTAGGAATTTATTTATCTTTAGGAGAAACAAGAACCAAAGTCATGCAACAGATTTTAATTGAATTGTTGCTGATTAGTCTAGTAGCGATGTGTCTGTCTTTAGTTACAGGGAATATTCTTGGGAAAATGGTCTCTGAATCCTTGATTGCCAGTGATGCTTTTTCACAAACCAGTGATGCAGCTAGCAATGGTGGCACGATGATGATTGGTGGTAACAATTCTAGTATGTCGACATTAACGACAGAAGATGTTTCCAGTGCGTATGAAGTGAAATTCTCAATTAGCTATATCGTGACGTTCTTGATTGCAGGATTAAGTACAGTTCTATTATCTGCGGTTTTACCTTTGACGTATGTCTTACGGTTAAATCCGAAGAAAATCATGATGTAGGAGGAAACCAATATGACAATTTTACAAACAAAAAACGTAAGCTACTTTTATCAAGATGGCGATAAACGCCGTATGATTTTACAAGATACATCGATTAATTTTGAAAAAGGGCAGTTTTATACGATTCTAGGTCAATCTGGTTCGGGAAAAACGACCTTTCTTTCATTGATCAGCGCCTTGGATGAACCAAAATCTGGTGAAGTTTTATATAAAGGTCAAAATATCAAAAAAATAGGGTTAGAAAAATATCGTAGAGATGATATCAGCATTATTTTTCAAAGCTACAATTTAGTTCCATATTTAACTGCTTTAGAAAATGTTTTGGTGGCAATGTCGATTACAGATAACGATATGCCCAAAGACAATCGCGAAGTGGCTTATAACTTATTGGATTATATTGGCATCAATAAAGCCAAAGCAGATCGATTAGTGGGACAATTATCCGGTGGTGAGCAACAGCGTGTAGCGATTGCCAGAGCTTTAGCCACAAACGTTGATATTATCCTTGCTGATGAACCAACAGGAAATTTAGATGAAGGTATGGAACAAGAAATCGTTGATATCTTTAAGGATTTGGCTGAAACGCATAATAAATGTGTGATTGTTGTGACCCACTCGAATGAAATAGCAAAACAGTCAGATAAAACCTATTTTCTTAAGCAAGGTGAGTTGATGTTGAATGAGTGATTTTTTATCTAATTTCAATAAATCGAATTATGATAATACCAAAGAAAAAAAGTTGCGGGATGATTCTGGTACGAATGAAGTGACGAAACGAGAATCAGAAATACCGTCTTCAGATGAACAATTAATCGAAAAAACCAATGAAGAGCAAACAAAAATAGGACCAGCAGCTATTGCTCAACCAAAAAACAATGCTCCTAAAGCATCCTTTAAAATAGAAGACGAGACCACTCAAACTCGTAGAAGCCAATCAGAGGATGAAACAGAAATAGATCCAACTTACCATAAAAAAAGAAAAAGAAAATTTTTACTGATAGGGATCGGAATCGTGATGGCACTTTGTTTTTTATATTTTGGTTATTATCAAATGACCCATGTTAAATTGCCTGATTTTACTGGCAAGGAACTAGCAGAAGCACGAGCATGGGCGACAGAAAATAAATTGAAATTAAAAGTAGATTCTCGCTACAGTAAAGATATTGAAGTGAACAAAGTGATTTCGCAAAAGTCAGAAAAAGGGAGTAAAATCAAAAAAGGAACTGAATTAACTGTTGAGTCAAGCTTAGGTGCTGATCCAGAAGAAAAGTTGACATTGCCAGATTTTATGACAATGAAAAAATCAGAAGTAGAAAAATGGATCAAAGATAACAAAGCAGACAATCTCTCTCTTATTGATGAATATAGTGACACCTTAGAAAAGGGGAAACCTGCTCGCTTTGAAATTGTCAATAAAGAAGTCACAAAGGAAAGCTACAAACGCAAAGATAAAGCGAATATGTACTATTCAAAAGGAAAAGAAACATTTGAAAAAAATATTTCAGTTCCGGATTTTACGAAAAAAATGAAAACGGAAGTTGAAAGCTGGGCTAAGACAAATGAGATAAAAGTCACGTATGAAGAAGCTAGTTCGGCAGAGATTCCAGCAGACAGTATCATTTCGCAAAGTATTGCCAAAGATCAAAAAGTGGCTAAAAAAGATAGTTTAACTGTGACTGTGTCTCTAGGGAAAGGCTTTATGGTACCAAACTTTGCGGATTATACACAAGAAGAAGCTGGAACAGCTGTCGAAGGACTGACAGTCCAAGTCAAAAGTGTTTTTACAAACAACGTTCCGTATGGCCAGTTGATTTCTCAAAGTGTTGAAGCAGGAACTCAGTTGACCAATAAAGATGATTTGAAAGTAAAGGTCTATTATTCTGCTGGTCAGCCATACATTAAAGATTTAAGAGGAAATACATTAGAAGGAGATTTACAAAAACAATTTTATGATGAATTTCAATCAAAAGGTGCGAACATTCAATACACTGTTAGATATGTCGATTCAGCTGAGCCAAAAGGCACGGTTGTAGGCATGAGTGCCTATAATTTGTATGTACCATTGGACTATACAGTAACATTAGATATCAGTTTAGGTAATTTAGCTGGCGCATCAAATTATGCCCCTAAATCTTCTGAAAAAAATTCCAATAATGAGGCTGACTCAAAAGATTCACTTCCATAAAATAGTCAAAAAGAAAGAAATCAGGAAAGCAATTTGTCCTGGTTTCTTTCTTTTTTATAAATTTCAGATGAGAAAAAAGTAAAAAAACAATGAGGGTGTTTTTTTGAGAGTGTGGATTAATAAAGTGACTATAAATTTTTTTAATTAGATTATTTAAATAAGAAACCTTTTTTTTGGCTAAATACAAAAATATAAAAGATTTTTGTGTTTCTAAATTTCATTATTATTTTTAGTTTTAAACCTAAAAAAACATGGCTTTACACAATGATCTATAATTTTTTTAGTTGTAAAAACAGATGTTTATATTATTTAAAAGATAAATTAAGTATATATAAAATGTTGTTTTTTGTATAATATACGTTTTTCCAGGAATGGAAATTTTATATTTTTCTCTCATAGAATCTTCGCTTTTACAGAGTTTATCAAAGTTTTCAGGGGTTGGCACAAAATATTGAAAAATTTTTCTATAAAAGCATGATATAATTTACACAGAATAAGTTTTTGTTAGTTAGGGGTGATTAAAGTATTATGATGCGAAGGGGAGAAATCTTTTATGCAAATCTCTCACCTGTTGTTGGTTCAGAGCAAGGAGGAATTAGACCAGTATTGATTATTCAAAATAACAAGGGGAATTTATTTAGTCCGACGTTGATTGTTGCGCCTATTACGAGGAATGTGAATAAGAAAATGCAGCCAACACAAGTCAAGGTGGATATACCTCATGACGATCGAATGACACCGTCATTGGTATTACTAGAACAAATCCGAACATTGGATAAAGAACGAATTCTTCACAAAATTTGTCAGTTGCAAGAAGACGATATGCTGAAGGTCAACCAAGCACTTAAAATAAGTATTGGTATTCGTTAATTTGGGAGTAGTACATAGGTAAAGATATACATAAATATTCGTAAACATCGGATTGAAAAAAATAGGGTAGAAATCATGCCAAAATGATTCACGAATATGCTTTTTTGACGATGAAAGAAAGAGTGAGATTGGGACGAAAGTGGTTTATTCCCAAAGCCTTCAAATCATAGTGCTTTAGCACTTAGAAGTTGATTTGATCGAAGTGTAACGTAGTAGCTGCTTTTTCCATCGTTATTCGAATTTTAAGGGGCTGAGACATAACTCAAAGAGTTATGTCTCAGCCCCTCTTTCTTTTGATTCTTGATAAAGAGACGTAGACAAGGGAGAATCCTTTTGAAGTTTTCAGATTTTCTCGCTATAGTATAAACAAAGGAGTCGAATAAGAATGAAAAAAATCCGTTATGGCATTTTAAGTACAGCTCAAATCGTTCCCCGTTTTGTAAAAGGAATCAACGAAAGTAGTATAGGAGAAGCGGTAGCAATTGCTTCAAGAAGTTTGGATAAAGCAGAACAAATGGCAAAAAAATTGAATATACCGCAAGCATATGGCAGCTATGAAGAGCTGTGTAAGGATGAACAGATAGATATCGTCTATGTCGCAACGTATAATAAAGGACACTATGAAGCAGCGAAAATGGCCTTGACCTGTCATAAACATGTCTTAGTTGAAAAACCATTTACGTTGCAGCTGGCACAAGCAGAAGAGCTTTTTGATTTAGCGGAAAAAAATGGTTGCTTCTTGATGGAAGCGCAAAAGGCTGTTTTTTTACCAATCAGCTTTCAAATAAAAAAAGCAATCCAGCAAAATAAAATTGGCAAAGTTCATTGGGTGCAGTCTGTGACTTCGTATCCTAGTACTGATCATATCTCTTGGTTTCATTCGTTGGAAGCAGGAGGTGGAACATTACACGGGTCAGGGAGCTATCCGTTACAGTACATGCAGTTTGTGTTGGATCAGTCAATTAAAGAATATCGTGGCACTTCTACGAGGGAAAAAGGGGACACGGATGACCAAGTAAATCTTTCTTTAAAGTTTCACAATCAAGCTTTAGCAGATATTTTTATTTCAGTGAAGATAAATATACCAAGTAAAATGATCGTTTATGGTGAAACAGGCCGTATAGAAATTCCTTATTTTTGGAAAACGAAGCAGGCAATTATTTACTATGAAGATGGGAGGCAAGAAGTATTGAATGGTGAGTTTGATAGTGAATTTGTTTTTGAAGTAGATCATGTCAATGATTGTCTCCAAAAGCAGTTATCAGAAAGTCCTGTTATGACTAAAAAAATGACCTTAGATACTGTACGTTTAGTAGAGCAACTTTATACTGAGTGGCTGAAAGAAGATGTATAGCGAAAGAAGCAGTTGCAATCAATGTTGATCTATGTTAAAGTAATCCTCATGCGACGAGTTGACTCAATCAGATAGCTTCGGCTGTTCCGTTTTGACGGCTAGTGATTGACAAAACAGCAGAGGCACATATGTTAAATCATACCTACCGGATGTAGGCGTGTCGGATAAATATTTTTGTGGAGAAGATTTTATCTATTTATTTTATAAATACTGCGACAAAAAAGAAGACTTCGGTCTTCTTTTTTGTTTTGAAGAGAAAAAAGGCATGGCTTAAAGGGAGCAGCAACGAAACGAATAGAGTTTTTTTAGGTTCAACCACTTGGTCTTCTTGAGTGAGAGATGATCTTGGTATGTTGTTATATATTACTACTACAAAAAATGATTGCATTTGTTGGTGCAAAAAGCATTCAATAATAGATAATGTTTGTTGCACTAAGGGAAAAAAGCTATAAACCCTTCTATTTCGCTCAAAATAAGTGCAGGAAATTATATAAAATAACGTTTTATGGATTACAAATTTTCCAAATAAAATAGTATACTAATAAAGTTGCACTTGTGTAAGTGCAACTTTTTTGTGTTGTTATGCAATAAAAATCAAGCTATAGTTCAAGTGTAAGGGAAAGAAAGTTGGTGAGTAGGATGTCACTGCACTTATCAAAAAGAGAAATAAAAATTTTGTTATTGCTTTTGGATTTAGAAGACAGTGTTACAACAAAAGAATTGGCTGAAACCTTTCATGTTAGTGTTCGTACGATCAAATATGATTTGGAAAACGTTCGAGACTGGTTCAAAGAACAAAATGTCGTATTACAAGCACGTCGCAATAAAGGAATTTGGCTAGAGATACCTGATTCGGAACGACTAACTTTGAAAAATGAAATTATTGAAGTTGAGCGGTTTGAAACGTATCCTGATCAGGAGTTAAGAGTAAATCAATTGATTTTTCGTTTACTTTTAGCAGAGAAGTCGTTAACCTCACAAGAGCTAGCGGATGATCTGCAAGTGAGCCGCAACACAATCGTCAGTGACTTAGATCGCGTGGAAGAACTAATTCAAGTTTATAGTCTTGAATTGATTCGTCAAAGCCGTCAAGGGTTTTCGATCACCGGAGAAGAAAGTAAAATTCGTTTGTTGATGGAATACATTACGCAAAAAGAAATAACGGAATATGATATGTATCAAATCATGAGTTATTTTGTTCAATCGGGACAACAGAAAAAAATGCAGGAAGTACATGTTGGGGTCAACACGATTTTTCAAAAAATTTATCAAGTTGCTTTGAAAGAAATGACGAAACTTTTGGATCCATCATTATTCGATCAATTTAATTATGCGGAGATTCTGTCAATCACTTTACGTGTCGCAATCGCCACTTCCAGAATGCAATTGCATCATACGGTTGGTGGCTATAAAATGCTGACAAATCAAAAAGTACTTCAACAAAAACAGGAATTACCCTTTTTATTAATGAAAAAAGTATTCGATCATTATGAGCTGCCGCTTTTGGCAGATGAGTATCTTTACATTTATAGTGATGTATTTGTAGCTAACAATCAACAAGACATTGTTGGCTTGACAGAAGAGTTGATCAAAGATGTATCGGAAGAAATCAATTTTCCTTTTTATCGGGATCGTCAATTGTTTACGAATTTGTTTGCTCATCTCTCTTTGCGTTTAACCAAAAAGCATCTTTTTATTAATGAGTATAATCCTTTTGTTGATGATATCAAGGCGAAATATCCACAATTGTTTTCAGCTATCCAAATTGCCAGTCAAAGTGATATTGTTGGCTCTGCGTTATTGATCAATGATTCGTTTATTGCCTACATTGCGCTACACTTTCTAGTTGCTTACGAAAAAAATCTCCATGAAGTCAATGTGGTACGAATCGTCTACGTTTGTTCAACAGGCTTAGGTGTAACAAGCTTGATCGAACAAAAAATTCTAGAAGAAGTGTCAAATGTTGAAATCGCAGGATTTGCTTCGGTGCTGAATGCAGTGGAAGTGATAGAAGAAAAAAATCCAGACTTGGTTTTGAGCATCTTTCCTATTGAAATAGTTAATCGGCCTTTTATCAAGGTAAACCCTTTGCCAACAACAGCTGATATTCACAGCATCCAAGAAGAAGTCAATAAAATTTTGACTCATACTCAATCTGGTAAAGTTCCTCGTTTGATCCCTCGTCAGCAAATCAAGGAAAAGCAAGGAATCGAAGCTGAAAGTCGGGATATCATCGTACGAACATATGTAATCTATGAAGAGTTACTCAAAACATTTGCAGAAAAATTGACGCAAGAATATAGAGAAGCTTTTTTGCTACATGTCATGTTGATGGTTCACCGAATCACTTTTGACAGTCAATATGAAAATGAGGGCAATATTGTGAAAGAAACATTATTAGCTCAGCAGGAATTAGTAGAACAAATCGAACGTATTTTTGCAAAAAATGATTTAATGGTGAATCAAGCAGAAATTACTGCTTTACTGAATTATCTAAGGGAGGAGTAGCATGCATGAAGTTAAATGACGATGCTCAAAAAATAATTGATGAGAGTCCGAATAAAGTTGAGTTAGAAGCATCACTGGACAAAATTAGTGAATTACTAGCAACACAATCGATTCAACCAACAGAATTACAATGGACGATTTTGATTAATCATGTCAATGAAATGATCAAACGATCAAAAGCTAATGAAAAAATGTCTGGTGTTGATCCAGTGATGTTTGAAGAAGTTTCTAAAGAAGCATTAATGATTGCCGATAAAGTCGTTCAGCATATTGGGAATCTGCCGCAAGATGAAATGTATGTCTTGTCGATCCATTTTGAAGCAGCAAGACAAAACGAAGTGTAAGAAAAAAGAGTTGAAGCAGTCATTATCAACTTTTAAATAAAAAATTGGAGGAATTATACATGATAACAGTAGTCATCGCAGATCGTTTAGGTAAAGGTCAAAATGTTGCAAAAGGAGTAGAAGCTGCAGGAGGTAAAGCCGTTGTTGTTCCTGGCATGGGTGCAGATATGCGTTTGGGAGATGTGATGCAACAGGAAAATGCTGATTTAGGGATTTCATTTTGCGGAAGCGGTGGCGCAGGGGCCTTAACAGCTGCTACAAAATATGGTTATCCAGAACGTCATGGTATGCGCTCGATCGATGAAGGTGTGACAGCTATCAATGATGGCAAAACAGTGTTAGGTTTTGGTTTTATGGATCAAGAAGAATTAGGTAAGCGCATCGTTGAAGCTTATATGAAAAAGAATGGCTAATCAGTGAAATTATCTAGTATTACAGGCTAGTCTCTCAGAAAAAGATAATACCTGAAGGTGACTAAAGGTGTTACAAACATGTTTTCCTATTTTTTGTTGAGACGGATAAGCCTACTACGCTTTTAAATTACGGGGAGGAAAATCCAATGGAAAAAGTAACGATGAAGAAACGTCAGATCATTCAAGTCGAAGGAATTGGAAAAGAAAAAAATCTGGCGTTCGCTAATGCATTGAATCAAATCCATAATCGTGTGTTGAAAGAAAAAAGTGATGTGATCGTTCGTATTGAACCGCTTGATATCCAGATTGTCAAAGCAGAGCAAGAAACATTCACAGAACGCTTCTTATTTTTCTTCTTACCTCGTACACGTGTGGATTATCGCGTGTTGTTAGATGTTGAAGTGGAGATCACGCTGATCGAAATGGAGACAGTCGCATTTGTGGAAAAAAGAGTTACCGATCCAAATGGTCTTCCTATTCCTTTTGGAAAGAAAAAAAGAATGCATAAGGAGGCAAATTAAATGGACGTTTTAGTCGTTTTACTCAAGTCATTATTGATTGGGGGAGTAGTTGGATTTGCGGCAGGAGCAGGGGCTGCAAGAATGTTCCATGCACCTAGTACACAAGGGTTAGGTGCTTTTAGAACATTAGGTGAAATGAACGCTTGTGAAGGAGATGCTGCCAGTCATTTTTCATTTGGACTAGGATTCTTCTTTAATGCTTGGGCATCAACAGTTGGAGCAGGAGCATTTACACAAGATGTGGATCACCGTGTCATTCCAAACTGGGCCGCTGCGGCTTTACTAGTAAAAAATAAAAATGTTGCTGAAACAATGCATAATCCTAAAAAAATGGGAATCTCAGGTGCGATTGTAGGGATGTTGGTCGTGGCTTTCTTGAATACAACAGCTTCAGCAATTCCAGAGTCATTACAAGTAACCGCTGTTGCAGTTTTAGTACCCGCAGCTAATTTATTGATCAACACAGTGATGCCAGTTTTATTCTGGTTAGCGGCGATCGATGCTGGAAAACGTTCGGGGCTTTGGGCAACGATTTTTGGTGGACTTGCAACCATGATCATGGGTAATGCCGTTCCTGGTGTTGTATTAGGAATTTTAATTGGTAAAGGTGTCGATGAAATCGGCTGGAATAAAGTGACTAAAAGTATGATGGCGGCAGTTATTCTATTATTTGTCTTTAGTGCCTTTTTCCGTGGCTTTGATTTGCAAATGATCGAAAGCTTCCGATTACAAATTCCAGGGTGGTTACAAAATATGCATGATGTTTTCAGTATTGGTAAATAGTTGAATAGAAAGTGAGGGTCTGTAATGGATGAAATAGTAGAATTAGAAAAAAAGAATTTTTGGTTTGCTGACTGGTCATTTCCGATTTTAGTTGGTTTGTTGTCCGCCGGTGTCTTTGCGGGAACGCATATGTATATTGAGCATGGCGTGGGAGCGTTTAATGAAGTGGCAATTGTTGCAATGTTGAAAGCTGGCATGGACGGTGGTTCATATGGTGCAGCAGCAGCTTTTGGAGCAAGTTTCTTATTCGCCCGTATTTTAGAAGGTTCACTTGTTGGAATTTTGGATATTGGTGGTGCGATTTTAACGGGTGTTGGAATTGGAGTTCCTGCGATTTTATTAAGTATGGGGATTACAGCGCCAGTTGAAAACTTTGGACTGTCTTTATTAACTGGAATGATCCTCGGTCTGATCATTGGTGGAATTATTATTATGATCCGTAAGTTTACGATCAATCAGTCGAATTCTACTTTTGGGGCAGATGTTATGATGGGAGCAGGGAATGCTTCTGGTCGTTTCTTAGGACCTCTGATCATTATTAGTGCATGTGGAGCCTCTGCCCCAATCGGTATTGGTTCAATTATCGGTGCTGTGATTTTCTATGTCTGGAAAAAACCTATCGCTGGTGGCGCTATTTTAGGCGCAATGATCTTTGGTGCAATATTCCCGGTTGATTTACCTAGTTAAGATCGATTAAAGTTGCACTTTTCTTTTGAAAACCGTTTACATTATAATGTTACCATGTTATTATGAATGAGAAATAAGTTGATTTTTTATTCATACTACTATTTTGAACGGGGGACAAAAGAAATGAATGGTTTTGTGCAGTGGATGGAAGTAAAATTGATGCCGGTTGCGAATAAATTTGGTTCGCAGCGGCATATGACAGCGATCAGAAAAGGACTTATCGCAACGATGCCTTTGACGATCGTAGGTGCCTTTTTTACAGTATTTCAGAATATTCCAATTGATGCGTATATGAAATTTATTGAACCGTATCAAGCAGTTTTGGATATTCCGTCACGTTATACAATGGGGATCTTAGCTCTTTATGCAACATTTGGTATTGCTTCTTCTTTAGCGACGAGTTACAAGTTGGATTCCTTAACGTGCGGGATTTTAGCAGTGATGGCCTTTTTAGTCACAGCAGCACCTCCAACACGTGTTTTTGAAGACGTGAAAGATGTTATTGGTGCAGGGCGTTATATTAATTTAGCCAATATCGGTTCTGCTTCATTGTTTGGCGCGATCGTTACAGCGCTTGTTTCGGTAGAAATTTATCGTTTCTTTATTCAAAAGGACATTACGATAAAAATGCCTGATGGTGTTCCACCAGAAGTGTCTAACTCATTTATTGCGTTGATTCCTGGAGCGGTGATTTTATTACTATTTTGGGTGATTCGTCACGTTATCGGTTTTGATTTAAATGGATTTTTAAGTACATTACTAATGCCTTTGAAAGATACCTTAGCTGGGAATAGCTTATTTGGTGGATTACTTACAGTCTTCTTGATTTGTTTCTTCTGGGTTTTAGGGATTCACGGACCAGCAATCATGGGACCTGTGATCAGACCGTTTTGGGATATGTCGATTGCTGAGAATACACTTGCTTTTCAAGAAGGTGCCTCAGTTCATAATTTACCGAATATTTTCACTGAACAATTTTTACAATGGTTTATTTGGATCGGTGGAGCCGGTACTACTTTAGCGTTAGTCGTTTTAATGATGTTTTCTAAATCAACATACTTGAAAAGTTTAGGACGTTTGTCCTTCTTGCCAGGATTATTCAATATTAATGAACCTGTGATTTTTGGTACACCGATCGTGATGAATCCGATTTTGGGAATTCCATTTATCGTGGCACCACTGATCACGACAACATTTTCATATTTTCTAACAGTGACCAATGTGATTCCAATGATGGCAGCGCGTTTACCATTTGCAATACCTGCGCCGATTGCTGCTTGGATGAGTACAAACTGGAGCGTTCCAGCAGCACTGCTTGTCTGTGTCAATTTCGCGATTACTTTGGCGATTTACTACCCGTTCTTCAAAGTATATGAAAAACAACAATTAGACAAAGAAGCAGAAGAGTTGGCAGCAGAACAAAAAGCAAAAGCAGCTGCTTAATTGAGATAGAGAGGGAGGGGAGTAGCTTTACTGCCCTCTTTGGTGATGAAGGTTATGATAATTTGGTTCATCGTATTTTTTATTTTTAGTCAAGTAATGATTGAAAGAAAATGGCTGCCTGAAAAATTTACGGATTTAAGACTACTGCATCTATGTGTTGCTTCAATTGGTTTGATTTTCATAGCGATTGTGGTAGGAATTTTAGTCAAGCAACCAATAGTTGTAGTAGGAACCGTCACTATTTTTTGTAGTTCAGTCCTTTCTTGGAAATATCGTAATAAATTCGACCATATAAAGCGAGGGTAAAAGAAATGAAAAGAGCATTAGGTGTATCTGTTTATCCAGATCATAGTGATATAGAAAAAGATAAAGCTTATTTAAAAAAAGCCAGTGAATGTGGATTTTCACGGATCTTTATGAGTATGTTAGAAGTAACAGAAGGCAAAGAAGTCGTAAAGGAAAAATTTAAATCATTGATTTCTTATGCAAAGGGCTTAGGTTATGAAACGATTTTAGATGTGGCACCAAACATTTTTGATGAGTTACAAATTTCATATGATGATTTAACATTCTTTTATGAAACTGGAGCAGACGGTATCCGTTTAGATGCAGGCTTTGACGGAAACAAAGAAGCGAAGCTAACATTTAATCCATTCGAGTTAGCCATTGAATTAAATATGAGTAACGATGTAGCATATCTGGATAATATTTTAACTTATGAAGCAAATGTTCCGTTTCTTTATGGGTGTCACAATTTTTATCCGCAAGAAGGGACTGCTTTGCCTTACGATTTCTTTGAGCGGTGTAGTGTGCGTTTTAAAAAACATGGAATTCGGACAGCAGCATTTATCAATTCACAAGCGGGTAAAATCGGTCCTTGGGATGTTAATGATGGCTTACCAACACTTGAAATGCACCGCCATTTACCAGTAGATGTCCAAACAAAACATCTATTTGCAACGGGTTTGATCGATGATGTGATTATTGGCAATGCCTATGCATCTGATGAAGAGTTAGAATTGTTAGGCAGTTTAAATCGCTATCAATTAGAATTAGCAGTTGAATTTACTGAACAGGCAAGCGAGCTTGAAAAAGAAATCGTGTTGACGGAACAACACTTCCGTCGCGGAGATATCACTGATCAAGTAGTTCGTTCAACCGAAGTTCGTAAAAAATACAAAAATGATGCCAATCCTGCTCATGACAATACACAAGAATTTCAAGTCGGAGATGTTGTGATCGGCAACGATGCATTTGGGAAATACAAAAATGAGCTGCAAATTGTTTTACAGCCGCATTCAGACGACCGTAAAAACAAGGTAGGTCAAATAACAGAGAAAGAATTGTTGTTGTTGGATTTTGTAAAACCCTGGACAAAATTTAGATTTAAAGAAAAGTAGGGGATAAAATGAGTTACGACTTAATTATAAAAAATGGGAGAACAATTGAAGGTAAACCAATAGAAATAGCAATAAATGCTGGGAAAATCGCAAAAGTTGCGGATAAAATCGAAGCAGATGGGAAAGAATTGATCGAACTATCAGCTGATACCTATCTATCAGCTGGTTGGATCGATGATCATGTTCACTGTTTTGAAAAGATGACTTTGTATTATGATTTTCCAGATGAAATTGGTGTGAAAAAAGGCGTAACAACAGTAATCGATGCAGGTACAACAGGCGCTGAAAATATCCATGAATTTTATGACCTAGCCAAACAAGCAAAAACTAATGTCTATGCGTTAGTGAATATTTCGAAATGGGGCATTGTTGAGCAAGATGAACTGGCAGATCTTAGTAAGGTAAAAGAAGAGCTCGTTCATAAGGCGTTGACTGAATTGCCTGATTTTGTTGTAGGGATCAAAGCGCGTATGAGTAAAACAGTGATCGGTGACAATGGGATCACTCCTTTAGAGATGGCGAAGAAGATTCAAAAGGAAAACAATGACCTGCCGCTTATGGTGCATATTGGATCAGCTCCTCCAGAGCTAAACGAGATACTAGCTCATATGACAAAAGGGGATGTGTTGACCCATTGCTTTAATGGAAAACCCAATGGTATTTTAGATCAGTCAACAAATAAAGTTAAAGATTTTGCTTGGGCTGCCTATAATAAAGGTGTTGTATTTGATATTGGTCATGGGACGGATAGTTTTAATTTCCATGTTGCTGAAACAGCTTTAGCAGAAGGTATGAAAGCAACTTCGATCAGTACAGATATTTACATCCGTAATCGTGAAAAAGGTCCAGTTCATGATTTAGCCACTACGATGGAAAAATTACGTGTGGTTGGCTATGAGTGGCCTGAAATTATTGAAAAAGTGACCGCAGCACCTGCTGAAAACTTCCGTTTTGAGACAAAAGGTCATTTAAAAGAAGGTTATGACGGAGATATCACAATTTTTACGATTGAAGCAGGCCAAAAGACATTGACTGATTCAAACGGATTTACCAGAGAAGCAAAAGAATTGATCAAACCTGTAAAAACCATTATTGGAGGAACAGTTTATGACAATTAGTTATGAAAAATTCAATCTAAAAGAAGTCATCAATGCCTCAGGGAAAATGACGATCTTAGGCGTATCGAAAGTTTCAGAGAATGTCTTAGCCGCGCAAAAATTTGGTGGGGAACATTTCTTTGAGATGAGTGAGTTAAGCATTCAAACAGGCGCTTACCTAGCTAAATTATTGACTGTCGAAGATGCGCAAGTCGTTTCATCCGCATCTGCTGGCATCGCCCAAAGTGTGGCAGGCTTGATCGGTGAAGGTTCAGCTTATCACGCTTACCATCCATACACAGATAAAATCACCAAACGTGAAATCATCTTACCTAAAGGGCATAACGTCGATTACGGCACGCCTGTTGAAGTGATGGTCGAACAAGGTGGGGGACGAGTGGTGGAAGCAGGCTATGCCAATATGTGTTCACCTGAACACATTGAAATGATGATCACAGACCAAACAGCCGCGATTCTCTACATCAAGAGCCACCATACTGTTCAAAAAAGTATGTTAAGTGTGGAAGAAGCCGCAACCGTGGCCAAAGCGAACAACTTGCCGTTGATCGTTGATGCCGCAGCGGAAGAAGACTTATTCAAATACATCGAAGCAGGCGCAGATCTTGTGATCTACAGTGGAGCCAAAGCCATCGAAGGCCCAAGTGCCGGACTTGTGATCGGCAAAAAAGCCTATATCGAATGGATCCGCCTACAAGGAAAAGGCGTCGGCCGCGCAATGAAAATCGGTAAAGATAATATCTTAGGCTTTACTCAAGCAGTAGAAGATTATGTGAAAAACGGCAGTGAAGCAGGGGCTTCTATGCAAGCACGCTTAGCCCCATTTATTGAGGGACTAAATACTATCACAAATATCGAAGCCAAAGTCGTTCAAGATGGAGCTGGTAGAGATATTTACCGTGCCAGTATCAAAGTCAGTGGAGCGAAATCAGCCAAAGCAGTCATCCAAGAATTAAAAGCTGAAAGTCCCGCTATTTATACCCGAGAATACCAAGCTAACAACGGAATCATCGAATTCGATATCCGTTCTGTCAATGAAGAAGAAATGAATAAAATCGTGACTCGTTTAAGCGAAATCATGAATTAAAAAACTACTAAACAGGAGTGAATCAACCATGACATTAACACCAAACTATTTAGAAGACCGTATTTGCCTAAACGTTTTAGCCAACTCAGTAGAAAACGCAAAAGACTGTTACGAAGCTGCCGAAGGGCATATCGTTTTAGGTGTTTTATCTAAAAACTACCCAACCGATGAAGCCGCAATCGAAGACATGAAAAAATACGCCGCAGAAACTAATAACGCATTATCAGTCGGCTTAGGCGCAGGGGATCCAAACCAAAGCCAAATGGTGTCAAGAATCTCAAAAGAACTACAACCGCAACACGTCAACCAAGTCTTCACAGGCGTTGGGACATCTCGTGCTTTATTAGGTCAAAATGACACGATCGTTAATGGCTTAGTCTCACCAACAGGCAAAGTCGGCATCGTCAATATCGCCACAGGTCCCTTAAGTTCCCAAACACCAGCAGGTGAAGTAACGATCGAAACAGCGATTCGTTTATTACAAGATATGGGCGGCAGCTCCATCAAATTCTTCCCAATGAAAGGATTAGCACATATCGAAGAATACAAAGCAGTTGCAGAGGCCTGTGCAAAATATGATTTCTACCTAGAACCAACAGGGGGCATCGATTTAGAAAACTTTGAAGAAATCGTACAAATCGCAGTGGACGCAGGCGTGAAAAAGATCATTCCTCACGTATACAGCTCGATCATCGACTCAGAAACAGGCGATACAAGACCAGAAGATGTGAAAACATTACTAGGTATGATTAAAAATACGTTGAACAACTAAAAGCTGAATGAGCTCGTTCAGAGCTGACAGAAAAATAGGGAAAGTTGACTGTGGCGTATTATGTCACGGCCCACTTTCATCTTTTTCCCGAAGCACTAACTCATGAAGCTAGATAAACTAAAAGCTGAATGAGCTTGTTCAGGGCTGACAGAAAAATAGGAAATAGGCAGGGATCGAGATGAGAATTGCAGCGTTTGGTGAAATAATGATGCGTTTGACACCACCAGAATATCTGATGTTGGAACAAACTAAGGATTTACGTTTAGATTTTACAGGTACAGGAGTCAATATTTTAAGTAATCTCGCTCATTTTGGCTGTCAAACAAGCTTATTGACAAATCTTCCAGATAATCGTTTGGGCGAAGCAGCAAAAGCAAGTGTTCGTCAATTAGGTATTCAAGATCGTTGGATAGGTTCTTCTGGGGATCATATAGGCTCTTATTTTGCTGAAATGGGATTTGGACCAAGACCTACACAAGTTACTTATCAAAATCGTCGAAGTAGTTCTTTTGGTGTGAGTAATGCATCTAGTTATGAGTTTGATGCATTTTTAGAAGAAACAGACTTGGTTCATATTTGCGGGATTTCATTAAGTTTGACGGAAGAAACGCGCGATGCAGCTTTTACATTAGCAAAAAAGGCGAGTAATTCTGGAAAAAAAGTTTGTTTTGATTTTAATTTTCGTCCTAGTTTAAACACGGATCATGGTGTGGCATTTATGAAGGAACAATATGAAAAAATATTACCGTATTGTGATTTAGTTTTTGGCAGCCAACGTGATTTAACCGACTTATTAGGGATGAAATTGGATGAATCATTGGATTCTTCTAAACAATTTGAAGAGTTAGTTCAGCGATTTATGTTAGAGTACAAAATTACACACTTTGCAGGAACCGTTCGTCAAGGTAAAGGAGATAAACATTATTTAAGCGGTTTTTTATTTGATTCAAAAAACTATGTTCAAGCTGCGCCACGTGAGATTATTAATCTAGATCGAATCGGTGCGGGTGATGCATATGCTGCAGGTGTTTTACTTGGCGTAATTGAAGAGTGGTCATTATTGGAAATAGTAGAGTTTGCAACGGCTAACGGTGTTTTAGCTCATACGATTCAAGGGGATATACCACTAACGACGCGCAAACAAGTTAGACATATCATGGAGCAGCCAACAGTAGATTTGATCCGTTAAAGGAAAGAGTAGCATGAAATAGTGTAAATGCATTTATACTACTTTCGTTCTACTCTTTTTTTCATTATAATAAGTAGAAGTAGGGAATTTAGCGAAACCATTTACGTGACGAAGATAAATTGGTATGCTTAGGAAGTGTAGCTATTATTTTATTTATTATAAAGAAAAGTCTGTTTACAGGAGGAGATCGACATGACCGATGAAAATATTTGGAAAGCACTAGACGATGATGTTTTGAAAGATAGTATTCGAAAACGACCAGGTATGTACATTGGCGGGATTGGTCCGACGGGCTTGGAAAGCATGGTATTGCAAGTGCTTGATCATTTGTTGCAATTGGCAGTTGATCTAAAGCAGACAGAACTTTCAATCGAGCTTTCAGAGAAACAATTTATTTTTTCTTTTTTCAGTAAAAAAGGTTTATTTTTAGATAAAATGCCAGAAGAACAATATACGCCGCCTTATCTTTTTCTTTCGATCGTCAATGCTTTGTCAGAACAATTAGGTTTTGGTGTGGAAAAATCAGGAAAACGGACAATTCAAATCTATCAAAACGGACAATTAAATAAAAAGGCATTGATCCCTTCAGAAGATGAAGGACAAAGAATCGAGTTGGCATTTACACCCGATGAAACGTTATTCGGCAATAAAGCATTATCCTATTTTATTTTATTTAATCGTTGCCAAGAATTAGCGATGTTAAATAGTGGTCTGACGATTTTGCTGACTGATGGGAAAAAACAAAAAAATTATTTTCATTATGAGCAAGGGCTAGTTGATTATATTTTTCAAAAAGATGATAGCATCACGCGAAGCGGTCAGCCATTGATCATCAACACGATCAGTGAAGGTGTGACGATCCAAGCAGTCATCTCAAAAAACGGTTCGACTAGTATTAAGGACAGTTTTGTTAATGGTCATTTGCCTTCTGATGGAGGAACGCATCTTGATGGTTTTGTTCAAGGGACAGTAGATGCCATCAATCAGTTTTTAGAGGAAACGAATCGTTTGAAGTATTTAACAATAGATAATTTTTCTGAGCGCTTTGATGTTGTCCTATCAATCAGGGTAAAACGACCAAGATACACTGGCGCAGTCAAAAAGAAAATTAGAAATCCTGAGCTGTATAAAATTGTGAAAGAAGCTGTATTTACTGAAGTTTCTACTTTCCTCAAACGACATCCTGCTTGGTATTTGAATTAGTAGTCAGCTGAAAGGGAACGATTATGAAAATTTTTATTGATGGTGACGGTTCACCGGTAAAAGATGCGACAATTGAAGTTGCACTAGTTTATTCTCTTGAGGTTGTGATCGTAACAAGTATTGATCATTATTCTTTGAAAGAGTATCCTAAAAATGTTTCTTTTGTTTATGTTGATAAGGGAGCTGATGCAGCTGATTATAAGATTGTTCAACTAATCAAAAGTGATGATCTGTTAGTAACACAAGATTATGGGCTAGCTTCATTGGTTTTGCCTAAGGGCGCGTGTGTACTTCATCAGCTGGGGTATCAGTATACAGCGGCAACTATCGATGGCTTATTGGAGCAACGTTATTTTAGTGCAAAAGTTCGTAAAAGTGGTGGTCATACAAAGGGACCTAAAGCTTTCACCGCTGAAAATCGTGAAATATTTAAAGAAAAATTGATTGAAGTGCTAGAAGCAAAAAAAGAGAATGAACGCTGAAAATAAGGTAGACTTAACGGAATGCCTTATTTTTTATTCAAATTTAAGTAAATGAAAGGATTATTTTTATTAAAAAAAACATCTCAGCTAAAAAAATCCTCGATTTAATGATTTGTTTCTATTCGGACTAACGCTTTTATGCTAAAATATGAAGGAGCTATTTTGAGTTTCTTTGTTGAGAACAACAATTTAAAAATTATTGAGCTTTAAGAGTTAGCCATTCAAGGAAAGGATAAAACCATATTAGTCAATTTTTTGATGGCTTTATCAAGGGTACATAAGCTCTTTCAGCTTTAAAAATTAGGAGGAAAAGCATTTGAAGATTACTTTGCTATATGGTGGGAGAAGTGAAGAACATGATGTTTCGATATTGTCTGCCTATTCCGTTTTAAATGCGATCTATTATAATTACTATCAAGTTCAACTGGTTTTTATTAGCAAAGAAGGTCAATGGGTGAAAGGACCGCTCTTGTCAGAAAAGCCGGAAAGCAAAGAGGTTCTTAATCTGACTTGGTCTGATGATGGGGAAATAGATAAATGGGGCGAATTTACAGGTAAAGTGATTCGACCTTGTGATATTCAAGAAGAAGATACGATTGTTTTCCCTGTATTACATGGACCAAATGGTGAAGATGGAACAATCCAAGGCTTTTTAGAAACGATCGGAATGCCATATGTGGGAGCTGGCGTCTTAGCTAGTGCGAATGCAATGGATAAAATCATGACCAAATACTTGCTTCAAACAGCAGGCATCCCTCAAGTACCGTATGTTCCAGTTTTGAAAAACAATTGGAAAGAAAACCCAAAGAAAGTCTTTGAACAATGCGAAGGTTCATTGATTTATCCAGTATTTGTCAAACCGGCGAACATGGGTTCAAGTGTTGGGATCAGTAAAGCGGAAAATCGTGAAGAATTACAAAATGCTTTGGAAGAAGCGTATCGTTATGATTCTCGAGCAATCGTTGAACAAGGAATCGAAGCACGTGAGATCGAAGTGGCGGTTTTAGGAAATGAAGATGTGCGGACGACACAACCTGGTGAGATCGTAAAAGATGTTGAATTTTATGATTACAATTCAAAATATATCGACAATCAAATTACAATGCAGATTCCAGCTGAAGTCCCTGATGAAGTTCACCAAAAAGCACAAGAATATGCTAAAAAAGCCTATACATTATTAGACGGAAGTGGTCTTAGCCGTTGTGATTTCTTTTTAACAAGTAAGAATGAATTATTCTTGAATGAACTGAATACGATGCCAGGTTTCACCCAGTTCAGTATGTATCCATTACTATGGGAAAACATGGGCTTGAAGTATAGCGATTTGATTGAAGAACTGATTCAGTTAGGGCTAAATCGCTTTAAACAAAGACAAAGTTTTTTTGAAAGATAAATGATGAGAGGGAGGGGATAAAACGTTGGACGTTTTGTCTCAGCCCTTTTATAGTTATGCATATGAAATTGTGTGTATGAAGAGTGAAATCGAGATCGAATAGACAATTAGAAGGAGGAGGAAATACAATGAAATTAACTTTTTGGGAAGCTGCTCAAGCAACCAAAGCAACCAATAATTGGAAACAATGGCCCGATTTTGATTTAACTGGGCTTGAATTTGATAGTCGTTTGATTCAAAAAAACAATCTATTTGTGCCGCTAAAAGGTGAAAATGATGGACATTCGTTTATTCAAAGTGCGGTAGAAAATGGTGCAGGTGCGGCATTTTGGAGTTCAGTGGAGAAGGCTCCTGATGATCTGCCAGTTTTACAAGTTGTAGATACTTTAAGTGCTATGCAGGATTTAGCTGTATATTATTTGAAAAAAATGACACCAACTGTCATTGCGATTACAGGAAGCAATGGGAAAACAACTACAAAAGATATGACAGAAGCTGTGTTAGCCCAACAATTCAAGACATATAAAACACAAGGCAATTATAATAACGATATCGGTTTGCCCTATACTATTTTACATATGCCTGATGAAACAGAAAAACTAATTTTAGAAATGGGCATGGATCATGCAAATGAAATTGATTTTCTATCAAGATTAGCTCATCCTGATGTTGCTGCGATTACGATGATCGGTGAGGCGCATATTGAAAATCTTGGTTCAAGAGCAGGGATTGCTAAGGCAAAAATGGAAATTACGGCAGGGCTGATTGCTAACGGTTTGTTGATCATTCCAGCAGATGAACCTTTATTAATGCCGTTAATTAAAAAATTGCCGCAAACGGTCAACACATTTGGGTTAGAAAAAGCGGATTGCCAAGCCGAGATCATAGAAGTGCAAAAAGAATATACAACGTTCAAAATCAAGGGCTCAAGCACGTTATTCACTATTCCTGTTCCCGGAAAATATAATGTCGGTAATGCCTTGATCGCGATTACCATTGGTAAATGGTTTGAGGTGTCAGAAGAAAAAATCCAAGCTGGGTTAGCAGATTTTCAATTAACCAAAAATCGGACAGAATGGTTAAAAAGCAGTACTGGCATTGAGATTCTAAGTGATGTGTACAATGCAAATCCAACGGCGATGAACTTGGTACTGGATAGTTTTAGCCAGATGCCCACGCAAGGAAAACGAGTGGCTGTTTTAGGGGATATGCTTGAGTTGGGACCTGACTCTGCCAACATGCATGCTTCGGTTAATGAACACTTAAATTCAACAGAAATCGCAGAAGTTGTTCTCTATGGAACTGAAATGCATGCTTTGTATAAGATACTTACAAGTAAATATCAGGAAAAACAAATCCATTACTTTAAAAAAGAGGAAAAGGAAGCCTTGATCAAAACAGTAAAATCCATACTTGAACCAGAGGACATGGTTGTTTTAAAAGCAAGTAATGGGATGGGGTTAAATGAAGTAGTGACGAAACTTCTCGAAATTTAGCAAGCTTTCATAAAACTTGCTGAAAATGTAAAACTATGCTAAAATAACCTATTGCCGAAAGATCGAAGTAGATAAAACGAAAGTACCTATTGAAGATACTTTTCTATCATATAAAGATTAAAAAAGCTGAACGAACTCGTTTGGCTTTTCTAGTGCCTGTAGCTTCATAAGGTGGATTTTTCGGTAACACTAATCAGAAAATAAATGAAACCTATGTAGAAGGTTTATAGACGCCATCAACATTTTCGAAATTAGTGAAAGTCAAATCACCTGTAACACCATTTTTAGAAGAATTTAGTTCTTCTGCAACAAACATTATTAGGAGGATATCATTTGAAATTTAAAGAACTTGGCTTAGAACCAGATTTATTGGCAGCAATCGAACGCTCAGGATTTGAAGAAGCAACACCGATTCAGGAGGAAACAATCCCTCTAGCATTACAAGGAAAAGACGTTATTGGACAAGCTCAAACAGGAACTGGTAAAACAGCGGCTTTTGGTCTTCCAATGTTGCAAAAAATCGACACGTCAAACCGTGTATTACAAGGAATCGTGATTGCACCAACTCGTGAATTAGCAATCCAAACACAAGAAGAGTTATACCGTTTAGGTCGCGACAAAAAAATTCGTGTACAAGCAGTATACGGTGGAGCAGACATCGGTCGCCAAATTCGTGGACTTAAAGAAAATCCGCATATCGTTGTAGGAACACCTGGACGTTTATTAGACCACATCAATCGTCGCACTTTAAAACTAGATACGATCGAAACGTTAGTTTTAGATGAAGCAGATGAAATGTTGAACATGGGATTCTTAGAAGATATCGAAAAAATCATTTCTAAAATTCCATCAGTTCGTCAAACACTATTATTCTCAGCAACAATGCCGCCAGCAATCAAAAATATCGGCGTGAAATTCATGAAAGACCCAGAACACGTGAAAATCAAAGCGAAAGAAATGACTGCTGATTTGATCGATCAATACTATGTGCGTTCAAAAGATTTCGAGAAATTCGATATCATGACGCGTTTACTAGATGTTCAAACGCCAGAATTAACAATTGTTTTTGGTCGTACGAAACGTCGTGTAGATGAGTTAGCCCGTGGTTTAGAGGCTCGTGGTTATAAAGCTGAAGGAATTCATGGAGACTTGTCACAGCAAAAACGTATGAGCGTTTTACGTTCATTTAAAAATGGTAATTTAGATATTTTAGTTGCAACAGACGTTGCAGCCCGTGGTTTAGATATCTCTGGCGTAACACATGTCTACAACTATGATATCCCGCAAGATCCAGAAAGCTACGTTCACCGTATTGGTCGTACTGGCCGTGCTGGTAAAGGCGGAATGTCTGTGACTTTTGTTACACCAAACGAAATGGGCTATTTACATGTCATCGAAGAGCTAACTAAAAAACGTATGACACCACTACGTCCACCAAGTGAAAAAGAAGCGTTCAAAGGACAATTAGGTGCAGCAATCGAAACTGTTGAAGAAAAATTAGCAGAAAATGGTCTAGAAAATTACTTGCCTTCTGCTGAGAATCTTTTAGAAAAATATTCTGCTGAAGACTTAGCAGCATTGTTGTTAAAAACTATTTCTAAAGATCCATCAGATGCTGTTCCAGTTAAAATTACACCAGAACGTCCATTACCATCAACTAAAAAAGGCTTCAACAAAAACAATCGCGGCGGTGGCGGCGGAAACAGCCGTAATCGCAATAAAAACGGTGGCGGCGGCTATCGTGGCAATAAGAATAACAAAGGGGCTGGCAGCACTGGAAATGGCGGCTATAATAAGAGCAAAGATAATCGTTCAGCAAAACGTCATAACGATAAAAAACGCAGCTTTGTTATTAGAGATAACTCAAATTAATGAATCCATAATAGAGAGAAATAAGAATTTAGTTGTTTCTATCTCATCACTAATTGGATTTCGGGAGGGTGAGACAAGGCATAAAAGCTTTGTTTCATCCTCTTTTATTGAATCAAATCGCGTTAGTCTTTTCAAGTTATAGTAATATAATTAGGATTTAACTCAAAAAGTAGTACTATAATCACCTATTTATTGAGTTTTTTGCCGAAGCTAGACGAGCTGTTCTAGCTTTTTATTAATTTTTACATTATTATGTGGAAAAATTGCTAAAATTTGATAGAATAAGAGTAATTTATAAAATAAAAAAAGAGGGCTTGAAAGAATGATAAGAGGAATTGGTATAGACATGGTAGAACTTTCAAGAATCGAAAAAATTATCGGAAATAAATCTTCTTTTATACAACGAGTTCTTACTGACGATGAATATGCACTTTTTCAAAAATTACCACACAAACGACAAGTAGAATTTTTAGCGGGGCGTTTTGCGTGTAAAGAGGCTTTTTCTAAAGCATGGGGGACAGGGATCGGAAGTTTAGGCTTACGTGATGTTGAAATTTTAAAAGAAGATAATGGTGCTCCTAAGGTTACAAAATCACCTCATGAAGGAAATGTATTTGTGTCGATTTCACATACAGACACCTATGCAGTTGCTCAAATTATTCTGGAAACAGTTTAAAAGAGGAATTGTTTAACTACAAAATTTGAATAACGGTCGAGACCAAAGCTTTTGATTAGACATCACTTGATTTTTTCCAATTTGAAATAAATCACTTGAATAGTTTGATTCGACTGTAAAAGAAAGAAGGACACATATGGCTGTAGGATGGCATCGTCCCACAAAACTAGTAATCGATACACAGGCAATTAAAGAGAATGTTTGCAATGAAGTAAAGCGAATGCCGCAAGGGACGGAATTATTTGCGGTCGTTAAAGCAAACGGTTATGGACATGGAGCTGTTCAAACGGCTAAAGCGGCTATTGAAGGAGGCGCTACGGGATTTTGTGTAGCAATCTTAGATGAAGCCATAGAGCTACGGGAAGCCGGCATAACAGAGCCAATCCTCATTTTAAGTGTCGTGGATGTTTCTTACATAGAATTGCTGCTAAAGTACGATTTATCTGTTACAGTAGCAACTCAAGAATGGCTGGAACAAGCAATTGAACAACTGAACCATATAGGGACACAAATACCACTGAAAATACATATAAAAGTTGATACAGGTATGGGACGCATTGGATTTATTACGCCGAAAGAAGTAAAACATGCTGTGGAATTAATAGCATCAACGAAAATGCTTGCTTGGGAAGGATTGTTTACCCATTTTTCTACTGCTGATGAAAAAGACGTAAGTTACTTTGAAAAGCAGACGCAACGTTTTCAAGCAATACTATCAGTGCTTCTTGAGTTGCCGAGATATGTGCACGTAAGTAACAGTGCAACTGCTCTTTGGCATCCAGATAATGTAGGAAACATGATTCGTTTTGGTATAGCTATGTATGGGTTGAATCCATCTGGGCGAGTATTGCCGGAAGTTTATCCGTTAAAACCTGCATTGAGTTTGGTATCCAAGTTGATTCAAGTGAAAGAACTTTCCGTAGGTGAAGGCATTGGCTACGGTAACACTTACACGACAACTGAAAATGAATGGATCGGCACTGTACCGATTGGTTATGCCGATGGATGGTTACGCCGCTTACAAGGTTTTTCAGTACTAGTTAACGGCGAAAAATGTGAAATCGTTGGAAGAATCTGTATGGATCAGTGTATGATCCGACTGCCTAAGCAAACGGCAATCGGAACAAAAGTCACATTTATTGGAAACGATCACGGTGAAGAGATCACAATGCAGATGGTCGCAGATAAATTAGAGACGATTCATTATGAAGTAGCATGTACGTTTTCTGAACGTATGCCAAGGGAGTATAAATAGAATAGGAGGCTTCAAATGGTCAAAAGGGGTGACATATATTTTGCAGACTTATCCCCTGTTGTAGGATCAGAACAAGGGGGAGTACGTCCAGTACTAGTCATACAAAATAATTTAGGCAATCATTTTAGTCCAACCATCATCGTCGCTGCGATCACAGCAAAGATGGCTAAACCAAAACTGCCGACACATATAGGAATTAATTCAGAAGAAACAGGCATTGAACGCGATTCGGTCATTTTATTGGAACAGATCCGTACTATTGATAAAATACGTTTAAAAGAAAAAGTTTGCCACCTGGGGATAGAAATCATGGACTCTGTTGATCGTGCCTTGGGCGTTAGCGTTGGAATTTTGGAAGCAGAACTGGAAGAAGAAAATCTTGGTACATATCGTTAAAGTATCAGATATTTTAATGGAAAACATAAGACCTAACCTGTTTTTATTAACATTAGGACGACCGTTTGCAACAACATAATTCTAAATAGGATTACATTGTTCGTTACTTATACATTGTTATTTTTAATCGTTTAGTTGTTACTAGTAAAAATGCTGAAACCAAGTACGAGAAAGTATAAATTAATCACATATGAACCCTTTCCTTTTGTTTAAATAATAAAAAAATGCTAAATTTTATGAATAGCCTAGTTGTTTTATTGACTTTTGCCAGAGTTTATAAAAAAAAGTTGGCAATAACGTAACGTAATGTTACAATAAACTATGTATAATTGGGTGGAAAGTGGATAACTTTCAAAAAAGTAGATATATTTAGTGTTTTTTTATTAAGGGATAAAGGAGTTTATATTTAATGACAATTTTCATGTTCGTATTAGTAGTAATACTGTTTCTTTTTTTCAGTTATCAGTTATATGTTCGATTCCAACTGGAGAGTTTAGATTCTGATAGTCCAAAAATGAAACGCAAGATTAATTTTTATAAGTATCAAGAGAACAATCGATCACTATTGTTTTTGATGATTGCAGCAATTATTTTTTGCTTAATACTTTTTGGGATACTTTATAATCAAGATACTTTAAGAAAAGATAATAAAGATCTAGAATTGAAGATAGAAGAGATTAAGGATGCCAAAGGCGGAGCTTCTGGTGCAAAAATTGAGAGCTATAAAGAAAATGCATTAAAATTGACTGAATTCCCTTGGAAAAAAGTCGTAGAAAGCAGAGATGCTCAAGCACTAGATAACTATGAACTTCAATTTTTGAGAGATTGGCAGCCCTTTTTTGGAGAAGCAAATGTGTCAATCATGATCAGTCAGAAAACGGAAACATTGACTATCTCAGTTTTTCCAACAGCATTGACATTTAATGATTTCCAAACAGCTGAAAAAAATATTGAAACCTTTATTAAAGAGCTACAACCAGTAAAAGAAATCAAAATGATTGATTTTAACTTTACATATCGAGATAAAACAAACAAACTATCTAAAAAATCGGTTGTTTATACAAGAGAATCGACTGACAGTAACTTAGAAAAAGTAGTATTAGACAAATAGAGTAGAGAAATAAAAGATGGGGTGTAAAACACATGGCAAAGAGACGGTTAATTAAGAAAATTAACGAGGTTTCCGAAGAGGAATTAACACAAGATGTAGACTTTAATTCGGAAAGTGAACAACGACCTGCTCCTATAACAACAAATAATAGCAATTTATTAGCTGAACAAGAGCAAGAGATCACACGATTAAGAGAATTGATCGAAGAATATAGAATGCAAGAAGCTGAATTCGAACAAAACAAAGAAGAGAACTTCCGTTTATCTCAACAAAATAAACAATTAGTCCTTAAAGTTGAAAGCAATCAAGATGAACTTGAATTATTAAAAGAAAAGAATGATGAGTTAGCCACACAACTTAACCAAAAAGAAACAGAACTTTTTGAATTAGAAGATGCGACAGAATCTGCTGATTCTTCAGAAGAAATCAATCGTTTAAATGCACAAATTGCAGAATTGAAGAAAGAAAATATCAGTGGGCAAGAACAAATTGCTTATCTTGAGACAGCGCTTGTTGAAAAAGACAAAGCTTTGGAAACGCAAATTCTCGAAAAAGAGAAAGAAATACAACAATTACAAGCTGATTTAGCTGCCCGAGGAACAATCGGAGAAAAACAAGAAGCATTGGAGACGGTGAAGATGGAATTAGAATCATTGAATGAAAAACTTCAAACTACTGATAAAGAAAATCAAGAATTAACACAAAAACTTGCTGATCTTCAAGAGCAAATGCGCCGCCTACAACAAGAAAACCAAGACTTAAAAGACAAAGAAATTACTTTAGCAACAACTAGTGATGTTTCTGTCGATAACAGCCGCGTTGACGAGTTGAAAAAAGAATTAGAAACAGTACTAAAAGAAAAAAGTGAGTTAGAAACAAATCTAGGCCGTATCCAAGGGCTAAATGATAAATATTCTATTCAAAAGAATGTATTTGAATCTGAATTAGCTGGTTTGAGAAGTATCTACAAAGAAAAAGAAGAAGAACTAGAAAACTTAAATGCTGAACTTGAAACAATGCGCAGCATGTCTGCAACTGGCGAAGCTACAGGAAATCAATTAGCAGAGTTGTTACAAGCTAAACAACAAATCAACGACCTATTATTGAAAAATCAATCATTACAAGAAGAAGCATTGAAATCACAACAAGAAATCGGTGAAGTAATGGTTTCTGCTAAGAAAGAAGCAAATCGTATTATCAGTGAAGCGCAAGTTGAAGCAAAACATATGGTCAACTCAGCTGAACTTGAAATGCTAAATATTGGAAACCGTGCGAAAAATATTTCTAATGAAGTAGAAGAATCTAAGAACGAGGTAATGACGATTTATCGTGAGTTAGAAGAACGTTTGAGTAAATTGTCACGTTTAGATAAATCTGGAAACTAATTAATCATAGAACAAATGAAGGGAAGAACAATATGAAAAAACGAATCAATAAAACATACACTATACTGTTGATTTTTTCTGCAATATTGTTTAGTACTGCTATATACTTTATGTCTAGTTCTTTGGTCTTAGGAGCATCTGTAGGCGGATCGGTAGCAACACCAGAAACTGCAGGTGAAGCACCGATAGCAACACCTACTCCAACTCCTTCAACTCCAGAATCAGATCAACAGAAAGCAACAACAGAAAATACGATTACTGAAAAACAAGAAAAAGAGGTACCCAAAGAGGTCTACGTTGTAAAAAAAGGTCAGACTTTATGGGAAATCGCTCAAGATTCTGGGTTATCGATCCAAGCATTAATGAACAGAAATCAACTTAGCAATAGTGTGATTGTTGAAGGGCAAGAATTAGTGTTTGAGTGATCGTCTAACAGTATTACTTGAGGAATAAAAAAGTAGGGATTGAATTTTAGGTGGGTGGAGTAAAACTTTTAGAGTTTTGCCCCGCTCACTTTTTTGAATGTAAGAACATTATCACAGCAAAAGAATTAAGAGACGCTGAAACTAGTCGGTAACAAAGAGCAAGTTCATTAGTTGAGAAGTGAAGTCGTGCGGTACTTTTTACGACTAGCTAGTTTTATATGGAAAAATACACGGCAGTCTGTTATTCTTAATTAAGAGTATTAATCGGTATGATTGAGGTGTATCATGGATGAGATAAGAGAACGTTTTGAACGACTAAAACGCCAACTAAAAAGAAAATTCAACAAAAATAAAAAGCCAAAAAATAGAGCTAAAAATAGAAGCAGAAAACACCCAAATTCTGAACAAAGAAAGAAACAGCTTAAGTCTAGAGAGCGAAGCGAACTTGTAAAAGAAGCAGCAAGAGACAAGCAAAGACCCAAAGAAGGGGTAGACAGAAAAAACGCACCAACGAATAAAAAAAGAAAAAAGAAAAAAATAACTAAAGAAGAATTTGAGAGAAGAAAAAAGAAAAAAAGAAAAGAAAACATTATTGAAATCGTTAAATTCATGCTGCCAGTTGTATTATTTGCAGTCTTTGTGTTTTTCTTTATCTTAAATACCTCTCCTCATATGGTTGATGGGGATTCGATGAGTCCAACTTTATTAAACAAAGATCGGGTCATTGTTCGACGAACAAAAGAACCAAAAAGATACGAAATCATCACCTTTAAACCACCAGTCAAAAGTGATTTCCAATATGTAAAACGAATCATAGGCATGCCGGGAGACTTGGTTTGGACAGAAGGCAGTGACTTATTTATCAATCATCAAGCAGAATCATTACCAAAGGTGTCAGAACTATCTGCTGCGAATGAACTTCCTGATGGGACGATCAAAGTAAATGTGTCAGAGGATTGTTTAGATCAAATGTCACAATTGAAAAAAATTCCCAAAGGACATTATTTTGTACTGGGAGATAATCGAAATAATTCTAGTGATAGTAGAGCTTTTGGATTAGTTGACGGTCAGGCTATTGAGGGAGTCGTCTCCTTTAGATTTGCTCCGTTCGATAATATTGGATGGATAAAATAAAAAAACGATAAATTTATATCGTTTTTTTTATTTTTATGAATAAACAGAAAAAACATTATTTTTTGTGAAAATTATAAAAATAATAGTAAATCAAAAAAGGAAATATTTTGCCCGAATTTGTGATTATTCTCATTAAATTTAATAGTTGTCAAGAAAACGGAGAACATCAAGACGGTATTCTCTGCTATAATTTCAATTAGTAGTAGATGTAACAACAAATATTTTATCTTGTGTCAATCAACTGAATGATCAGTTTTTCAATTTCAGTCATATCGTAACTGTTACCAATATCTGAAAAGATATAGACTAATTCTTGTTTTTCAGATATGACCTCACTATAAATGTTAGAGAGTAAAATATCATAATGGCTTTCTTCCTTGAAAGCTTCTGCTTTGATTGGGTATTTGTGTCCTAAAACATTTGTTAAATGCTGAATAACTAATTCACCAATAAAAGGATTCAATGAATGATAGACGCCAATTGCGATTTTTTCTTCATTCAATTCAGCAATATGGTTTAAGATGATCGTATAGTGAATTTCAGTGAATTTATTTTTATAACTTCCTTTTTCACCATCTTGATCAAATTTCTTAGTTGCAATATCCATCAACTCAAAAACCTCATTGCCAGAAAATGGATGACGGTGAGCATTGACAATAGATTTTACGGTCCAGCTATCAAAAGCTAAGATAAAACCATCAAAATAATACAGTTGGGAATGAAGCTGGAACAAGAGGTTTTCAATATACAATAATCGGGCAGACGAAGCATAGCTCGATAAATATCCCTGTTGTTTCAGATATTTTAAGATAACTTTATTCATATAGTTTAAGTAAGAACTTTCCCTGCGTTGTTTTTCGGCCAATCTAAAAGCAAAAGAAGAGTTGGGAGAAAAATTATGCATGGAACAAAAAAAGTCGTAAAACATGTAAGCTTCATAAATAGTATATGGACGGTCGATTTTTTTCATATATGTATGTAAGGCCAAATTGATTTCTTCAAATAGCGGACGATCGGGATAATCATAGTTTGGGCTGATGACAGGATTGTATTCAGTGGTCAGTCGCCTGAAAGATATTTTCATCCACAATTTAATTTGCAACACTTCAGTTGGATCAAATACTAGATTAAGAGAGTCTTTCAAAATATCTACAAAACCAAGATATTGATTAGCTGTCTCTTTTTCCAAACTTGATTTATCTTCAAAAAGAAACCAAAAGAAGCTAAAGAAAAAATAGCGAATTTGTTTTTCTTCTCCGATGAGTTTGCCTCGTTTGATTTGCAGGCGGAATTCCTTTAAAAGGTCATTGAGTTCAGTGATTTTACGATAATAAGTTGCAGAACTGATTGCATAATTCAACTGAAAATAATCACATGTCAGTTCGCCTTTTGTAAATAACTGATTGACCATTTGAAATTTAATTGATTTTTCCAAAAAAAGGACAACAACTTTCTTTAATGGAAAAGTTGGTTGCTTTTTTAATGAAATATTTTCACCTTTTAATGTTATTTCTACGTATTCGTTTACCTGATTTTCTTCAAGAAAACTTTGTAAAAAAGACAAATATTCATTTAATGTTGGTAAGCTAATTTGAAATTCGTTGACTAGCTCATTTTTTGTCGCTTTGCCTTGATTGTTGTATAAAAATAATAGTATATCATTCATATAATCGAAGGGCTTTTCTAAAAAATCTCGTTTTAGCATAATAGACACCTCACTTTAAGGATACTTGATTCATAACAAAATGGCAATACGCAACTTATAAAAAGAAATTTACTGTTTATTATTATATAAAAAAAATGAAATTATATATATAATGGATTAGAGTGTAGTTCATATTTATCGAATAGAATGAAGTTTATTAGACTGGAAGGAGAAGAACCTTAGTGAAAGTAATCATCATAGGAGCCTCACATGGTGGGCTTCAGGCTGCGTTAACATTAAAGAAATTAAATCCTCAAACTGAGGTTATTCTAATTGAAAAAAGAAGTGAAATCAGTTATGTATCAAGTGGAATCATATTGAGAATGAATCAATTAGTCGATGAATTAGATAAAGTGAGGTATCTTACATCGGAAGAACTGAATAAAATGGGTGTAGATGTTTTACTTAATGCTACAGTTACTACCATAAATTCAGATAAAAAAACAATTATTTATGAGGATGCTAATAATAAAACAAAGGAAATAGGTTATGACAAATTAATACTTGCAACGGGATCAAATCAATTTTCAACGAATTTGACATTGCCAAGTAAAGATAAAGTAACTGTATTTAAAAGCTATCCAAGTTCTGTAGAGGCTTTAGAAAAATTAGAGCAGTCCCAATCTATCTCAATCGTTGGAGGTGGATACATTGGTGTAGAGCTTTGTGATGCTTTGAAAGACCAAGGAAAAGAAATTCATTTAATTGAAAGTGCTGACTCAGTTCTTTTTCGTTATTTAGATAAGGAAATATCCTTATTAATTGAACAAAAAATTCGAGATTCTGGAATAAATCTCCATTTGAATGAGAGTGTTATTGGATTTTCAGATATCGATGAAGACCTATTTATCACTAGAACAACGAATGAAGAAATTAGAAATGATTACGTGATCGTGGCAGTTAATGCTCGTCCAGATACCACATTAGTCAAAGATTTTTTAGATTTGAATGCAAACGGAACCGTTCGTGTTAATGATCATATGCAAACAAGTGATCCAAATATTTTTGCTTTAGGTGATGTTATTTCTTATCCTGTTCGTAATAGTTATCGCAAATCGTTCATTCCTTTAGTGAATAATGTCGTACGAAGTGCAACAGTTGCGGCAATGAATGTCTTAGGACATCCGATGAAATACAATATGACACAAAAAACAACTGCAACAAAAATTTTCAATAGTTATGTTGCCAGTACTGGTTTAACAGAAATTGAAGCTAAGTTTGAAGGAATAGAAGTTGAAAGTATCTTTTTAACATTACCATGTCAATTACCATACCTTGCATTACAAGAAGAAGTACATATCAAAATGGTCTTCGAGAAGGGATCACACAAATTAATTGGCGGCCAGTTGATGTCTGAAAAAGATATTACACAATCGATCAACACCTTATCATTAGCAATTGATAAAGAAACAACATTGGAAGAGTTAGTCACGATGGATTTTTACTTTAATCCAGGGATCAATCAACCGATGGGGATTATTAGCCGTGCAGCATATGAGTTTTTAATTGAAAAGTATAAAGTGTGATTATAGTATAACGAATGTTATTGCATTGTGGCTTAGACATAGGAATGAATGTAAAATAATAAATGAGCAAATAAAGTTTTTATTGATATTTCTTGAAACGGCAAGACAAAGATAGTTTGTTATTGCTTTATTTTATAAAAAAAGCAAATTGCTTCTCCTTATTATTATTTAAGTTTATAATAGAATAAAATTCTAGGAGGCATAATCGATGAAAGCAGACGAAAAGAAATTTTATGACTTCATTATGGATCGGACTAAAGCTGATCATCAAGAAGACATGAAACATTTGCTGGCGGAATTGATGGAAAGAAGATCAACGGATAAGCTTGATAAGATGTATCTTATGAGTGTGGTTCCTAGAGCGCTTTCTTACTTAGATCCTGATTCAGTAAATGAAGTGAAAAAAGTGGTATCAGAGTTTTCAGCAAAACTATAAGCAGTAAAAAACTAAAGGCAAGCTGATTCATTTGGATGAGTTTGTCTTTTTTTAGGTGTCAGAAAGTTTCATAACAATAGAGGAAAAGTTGGGAAAATAGGTTATTTAAGTTGTATAAATAAATACATAGAGGAAATCTCTACGACAATTTCAGAAACCTGTCGTAGAAATAGACAAAAAATGGATTTTTCATTTGTTATTGATAAAACGATTATGCTAAAGTAAATCAGTCATTAAAAAGAGTAGGTGAGCAGGATGAAACACATAAAAAATACATTGAAGTTATTTAAATTAGATTGGCAACGCATTTTTAAAAACCCGATCGCTACATTTTTGATTATTGCACTGATGATTATTCCATCACTTTATGCATGGTTCAATATTAAAGCATTGTGGGATCCTTATGCAAACACAGGAGAGCTGCCGATTGCGGTATATAGCGATGACCAAGCAGCAACATTCAAAGACAAAAAAGTGAATATTGGTGAGGAAGTCCTGAAAAACCTCCATGAAAACAAACAATTGGGTTGGCGGTTTGTTGACTCTAAACAGGAATTAGACAAAGGAGTAAGATCAGGTAAATATTATGCTGGTATTTATCTGCCAAAAGATTTTTCTAAAGACTTATTAAGTTTCACGACAGGAGAAATCACTAAGCCTAAAATAGACTATTCGATCAATGAGAAAATCAATGCGATTGCACCGAAGATTGCAGAGAAAGGGGCCTCTTCTTTACAAGCCCAAATCACAGATGAATTTACTAAGACAGCTAGTGGTACCTTGGTTAGTGTGTTTAATGATATTGGCTATAATTTAGATTCTAATTTAGTCAGCATTACAAAAGTGAAAAATATGATCCTTTCAACAGATGAAAATATTGCGCAAATCGATAAGTACACACAAGAAGTCGTAGCATTGCATGGCAAGATGCCAGAATTGAAAACAAAATTAGCGAAAGCCAATGAATTTGTTGAATACTTGCCCGAAGTGGATGCATTAGGGGCCAAATTAGTTGATTTAAATAATAAGATGCCAACGATCAAAGAACAAGCCAAAGTTATTTTAACATTACAACAAAAAATTCCGGAAATTCAAAATGCCGGTAAACAATTGGCAATGATCGATGAAGATTTTGCTTCAGTTGAACAAACAATGAACGAAGGAATCAATGAAGCCAAACAAGGCTTAACGATCATTCAGCAAGTTCAAACCGCTCTTCCTGATATTGAAAAACTTGGAAATCAAGCAGATCAATTAGCGACAGCAACAAGTGAAGGGGCAGCAAAATTACAAGAAGCTTTACCTGGTATCACTAGTAGTATGAAAGTGACCTTACAAGCAATTGGAACAATCAGTTCCAGTGTTGCATCTGTTGTTGAACAATTGAGAGATAATCGTTTGACGCCAGATGAACGCGAAATGTTGAAACAACAGCTATCAACTAGTTTAGGACAACAGCAAGCAGTCATTCAACAACTGATCCAAACTTTGACACAAATCCAAGAAGCTGCTGGAAATCAAGAGTTACAGCCGACTATTGATAAGTTAACAACCGTTAGCAACTTGATTTCGGCTTTAAAATCTAAAGTCGATAGTTTAGATGTAAATGCCATTACTGATGCTGATTTAGAAGCCATTCAAAATGCAGCAAATGAAATTGCTGCTACAGCATCAAGTATTGATGTCGATGCAGTTTCAACGATGGTCAATGATATTTTAACGAAACTGATCGCAACGATCAGCACAGCTCAAGGTTTGCTTAACCAAGCGAAGCAAATTGATTTTGCTTCATTGTTAAACTCAACAGAAGCGACTGTCTCAAATGCAATCGGCATCTTAGAAAAATACCAAGCAGAGTTACCTGCAATCAAACAAGAGATTCACGATGCCAATATTTTATTGAATGGTCATATGGACACGATCGTAAATGGTATCAACAAAGGCGCTGAACTTTATAATAATGAGTTACCTGTAATAGAAGATAAACTTGGATTAGCCGCAAATTTCATTCAAAATGATTATCCAGGAATCAGAAACAATATCACAGATACTTTAAATACAGTCAATGACAAAATGCCGGATTTGGAGTCTGCTTTAGATAAGGCCAATGACTTAGTTCAAAATGACTGGCCAAATATCAAGACAGGCTTGCACAAAGCAGCAGAAGCAATCCGAAAAGGTGAAAAGGATGTTGACCTTGGTCAAGTGATAAAACTGCTTAAACTGGATGCTAACGCTGAAAGTGACTTCTTTGCTAAACCAGTTGAAGTTTCTGAAAATAAAATTTATCCGATTGCGAATAACGGATCAGCAAGCACACCATTTTATACAGCCTTGTGTTTATGGGTTGGAGCTGTTTTATTTTCAAGTGTTGCAACAACTGATTTTTATTTAGATGAAAAAGATCGTGGGAAATTTTCTAAACGAGAACAATTTTCTGCAAGAATGTTAACATTCTTAGTAATGGGCTTGGCTCAAGCGCTGATTGTTACGTTAGGGAATTATTTCTTATTAGGTGTAGATGTCAGACAACCATTTTATAGTGTTTTGTTTGCGCTATTGATCGCCTTTGCCTTTATGATGATGGTCTATGTTTTAGTAGCGCTTTTCGGTAATGTCGGAAAAGGTGCAGCGATCATTATCTTAGTATTGTCTATATCTGGTGGTGGGGGAAATTACCCAATACAGGTATCTGGGAAATTTTTCCAATTTATTAATCCGTTTTTACCATTTACCCATGCAGTGAATTTATTGAGAGAATCGGCTGGCGGAATTTACTGGCCAAATGCTTGGAAGGCAATCATTATCCTAAGCGGTATTGCGATCGTCTTCTGCGGATTAGGTATTTTCTTATATCCTTATATCGAGGAAAAAACGAAGAAATTAGCGAAGGTCTCTCACGAGAGTCGTATCTTCCATTAAAAATGAACAATGAATAATAGCAAAAGATTGAGAGGAGCCTTTAATCGGTGATGGTCAATCTTTTGCTATTTTGTAACTATGGGTGAATAGGGCAACTGTACTTCAAGGTACCCCTAACAAAAAAACGAAGAATGCCCATCAATCAACTTGGGGTATTCTAAACAATAAAAAGTCACTAATAAAAGTAGCTTTTCACTATACAAACTCTTGAAATCATTTTATAGTCTTAAGATATGCTAAAAACGAGGTAGGGGTTATCATGATAAATTTTTTAATTGAGCGTTTTGAAAAAAGACAACAAAAAAGTTCAGATATTCGAACAGCATTTGGGATTTTTGCCGGAATCGTCGGCTTGTTATCTAACTTGCTGCTCTTTGTAAGTAAGCTATTGATTGGATTGATTTCTGGTAGTGTGTCGATCATGGCAGATGCGATGAATAATTTATCGGATACGGTGTCATCAGTTCTAACCTTAGTTGGATTTTATATTTCTGGTAAACCAGCAGACGAAGAGCATCCATATGGTCATGAACGATTTGAATATATCAGCGGCATGTTGGTTTCATTGTTGATCACGTTTGTTGGGTTTCAGTTTTTTATGACGTCAATCGACCGAATCAAAGATCCGCAGAGTATCAAAGTAACTCCTGTGATCTTGATCGTGCTGTTGTTGTCTATTTTAATTAAGGTGTGGCAAAGTGTTTTTTATAAACGAGTAGCTAAAAAAATTGATTCTAACACTTTAATTGCAACGGCTAAAGATAGTTTGAATGATGTATTTACAACGATTGCTGTTTTAGTTTCAGCGACAGTCGAAGGGCTTACAGGACTGAAAATTGATGGAATTGTAGGGTTATTGATTGCTTGTTATATTATTTTTAGCGGATTGCAGTTGATTCGGGAATTTGTGAATGAGTTGATGGGATTACGTCCAGATCAAGCGGCAATTGATCAGATGAAGCTGTATTTATCCTCTGTTCCAGATATTGTAGGCTACCATGATTTACTGATCCATCAATATGGACCGAATAAAACATTTGCTTCAGTTCATATCGAAATTGATGACCGCTGGGATTTAACACAAGCGCATGAAACGATCGATGAGATCGAAAAGAAATTTAAAGAACAATTAGGCGTGGATCTTGTTTGCCATATTGATCCGGTGAATTTACATGACCAAAGACAACAGTTTATTCACCAAGAACTAAAGAAAATCATTAAAGGAATCAACCCAGATCTTAAAGGACATGATATTCGGTTAGTAGATCATGGTGGAAGGCCTCGTATTTTATTTGACTTAGTTGTGCCAAATCATTTTAAGGCAACAGATCAAGAACTAAAAATCCGCCTACAAGAACAGGTGTACAGAAAAATTGGTGATTATACAGTAGAAGTAATCTTTGATCATAATTATTTACTTTAAATCTATCGGTAGTTATACAATAATTATATTAATTTGGTTGTTTTTCTCAAAAAAATATATAAAAATAGTTATTTTTACTAAAAAAATGAGAAAATCCAGACTTCTAACATGGTAACATAGGGATGGAGTGTTAGGAGGAATTATAAAAATGGATACTAATTTAGTATTGGTACTATATTTTCTGGTTGTAGTAATCGTTGTGTTAACGCTAGTTATTGTCAGAGACAAGCAATTTTTAAGGAGTTTATTGGGGAAAAAAGATTTACAACAAGAAGAGATCACGGATTTAAAGTTAGAGAAAGTCCGTTTAAAACATATTATAAAAATGCAGGACGAAACGATCTCTCATATGTTGACTTCAAATGCTCAGTATACCAAACCGATCAGACTTGAGTATCTAAATCAAGATACGCCTTCAGAGCAAGAATGGCATTTAGATGAATACGAGAGCCTAAATCGAGAGTATTATCAATAGGAAAAACAGCTGAGAGCGGACTTAAAGAGATCGCCCTCAGCTGTTTTTTGAGTTTCAAAAGGGATTTTTTCTTGTAACGAACGCTATAAGAACCTATACTGAAAGAAAAAAGGGGGATGTTGGATGGAGGCTCAATTGATCGTATTAGGATTTGTTGGACTGATTATTTTTATTATTATCGTAATGGAAATTTATAATCGCTTAAAATTAAAAGCAATGGTCAAAAGTAAATGGGGAGCATTTCCTAGCGCACGTTTTTTTGATAAAGAAGAAAGTTTAAAGGAAGCTTGGCGTAAGGCTAAAAAATACAGAAGTTATGACAGTGAGATCGATGATATTACTTGGTATGATTTAGATGCCTTTACATTATTTGAACGGATTAATGGCACGTATTCAAGTGTAGGAGCGGAAGCTTTATATCAACGATTACGTAATTTTAACTTCTCTGAAAAAAGTCATGATCGCTTAGAAATATTGATCGACTATTATAAACAAAATCCAACGATTCGAGAAGAAATTCAATTTCAGTTTGCCTGTTTGGGGAAACAAGATCATAATCATGTTGAAAGTTATTTAAGCGAAACAAGAAATCAGGAATTACCAAATACAACATTTTATTTATTTTGCGGATTATTACCGATTGCCGCTTTGCTTTTTGTGCTAGTGTTCCCAATGACTTGGTCCGTTCTAGTACTTTTAGGGTCAATATTGTTTAATGTTATCTATTATCAGATAAAGAAGGAAAAATTACAGCGAGAATTGATTTGTATGGGGTATTTGGTGCAAACGGTCGTTTGCGCAAAGAAATTAGAGAAGATAAAAACCCCATTTCAAGAAGAACTAACGAAAAATCTTAAACCTCTTGCCTCAATGACGAAATTTGGTATTTCTTTTAGAATGAAGTCTAATAGTGAGGCTGAAATGATGTTTGATTATTTAGCAATGATTTTCATGTTGCCTTTTATTTCGTATAATTTTGTTTTGAAGAAGCTAACAAATTATGAAGTGCAGGCGAAAGAAATGTGGCGTTTGCTTGGAGAATTAGAGGTGGCAGCAGCTGTGCTAAATTTTAGAACGGTAATGCCTGATACGAGCCAACCAATATTTTCAGAGGAAATTGTGGTGACTGGAACAGAAGTATATCATCCTTTATTGGCAACACCTGTGCCAAATGAGGTGAATTGGACTAAAAACACCCTTGTAACGGGTTCTAATGCTTCAGGGAAGTCAACCTATGTCAAGAGTGTAGCCATCAGCTGCATCCTTTCTGCGACGATCCACACGGCCTTAGCTACAAAGTTCCAATTACCATTTGGGCATATCTTGACCTCGATGGCAGTTGAAGATGATATCTTTGAAGGAGACAGTTATTTTGTGGCAGAAACAAAATCTGTTAAACGAGTGCTGGATCTTGCTGAAACGAAAGTGCCTTGTCTATGCTTTATTGATGAAATATTAAAAGGAACGAATACCATCGAACGAATCTCCGCCTCATCTAGTATGATTCATTGGTTAGGAAAATACCCATCGCTTGCTTTTGTTGCCACACATGATATCGAGTTGACAGAAATTTTAAAAGAGTCATGCGATAATGTTCATTTTGAAGAACAAGTAACGAAAGAACAAGGCGTGACGTTTGATTATCTCTTAAAGCAAGGGCCAGCCACGACGAGAAATGCTATTCAGTTATTACATGTACTGAATTATCCGAAAAGTGTTGTTGAACTGGCGAAAAGAGAAGCGAGCTACTTTGATGAACATCGCACGTGGCAAACATTAAAATAGAGGTCAAGACAAGAACCGCCAATAAGGTGGTTCTTGTCTTTTTTTCTGAAAAGAGGGGCTTGATAAAATAAAGCCCTGAGAGTTTCTTTAATAAAAAAGGAGGAAGGAATGAATATTCAACTAGTTTAACAGGTAAATAATTGACAATCGTAATGTATGAGCGTAGCATATGTGATTGTTTATGGAAAAAGCATGTTTTTTTCTGAAAACAGAAGAGAAATAATCAGAGAAGGAGAGATTGACCAAGTGGACTATTTAAAACGATTGTTTATCGGAAAACCTTTAAAATCTACTGATAATGATGAGCATAAATTAAGCCGATTTGCAGCGTTAGCTTTATTATCATCAGACGCATTATCTTCGATTGCTTATGGTACAGAACAAATCGTTGTTGTACTTGTTACGTTATCTGCTGCTGCTATATGGTATTCATTGCCGATTGCTGCTTTTGTTATTATTTTACTTATTTCATTAACGTTATCTTATCGGCAAATCATCCATGCCTATCCTCATGGCGGTGGAGCGTATGTTGTCAGCAGTGAAAATTTAGGGAAGAATGCAGGGTTAGTGGCTGGCGGATCGTTGCTAGTGGATTATATGTTGACTGTTGCGGTTTCTGTTTCTGCAGGAGCAGAGGCGATCATTTCAGCGGTTCCTGCTTTGTATGGTCATCAAGTAGCTATTTCGATCGTCATTGTTTTGTTGATCATGTTGATGAATTTACGCGGTCTAAGAGAGTCTGCAAGTTTTTTGATGTTTCCTGTGTATAGTTTTATTGCAGTCATCACTTTGTTGATTGCAACAGGCTTATTTAAAATTATTACTGGAGCTGTTCCCTTACATGCTACAGCAATCCCTGGCACTGTAGTTCCAGGGATCACGATTGCTTTGATTTTACGAGCGTTTTCTTCTGGTTCTTCTTCATTGACTGGGGTTGAAGCAATCAGTAATGCGGTGCCTTTTTTCAAAAAGCCTAGAGCAAAAAATGCGGCAGGAACATTAACTTTGATGGCTGCGATTTTAGGGTTTTTCTTTGTTGGAATCACGTTTATCAACTATTGGTATGGAATCGTTCCTAAAACAGAAGTGACAGTATTAGCACAAATTGGAAAAGCAGTCTTCGGACAAAATATTCTTTATTATGTACTGCAGTTTACGACAGCGCTGATTTTAGCTGTGGCTGCTAATACAGGTTTTTCGGCTTTTCCAGTATTGGCCTATAATTTAGCGAAGGATAAGTTTATGCCACATATGTATATGGACCGTGGGGATCGTTTAGGTTATTCAAATGGGATTTTGACTTTGGCAGCTGGATCAGTTGTCTTGTTATTGATTTTCCAAGGGTCAACGGAGCGATTAATTCCACTTTATTCAATCGGTGTATTTATTCCATTTGCTTTATCTCAGACAGGAATGGTGCTTAAATGGCGGAAGGAGACTAAAAAATGGTTGTCAAAATCGATTGCTAATATTATTGGAGCATTGATTTCGTATGGTATTATCGTTATTTTATTCATGTATCGCTTAGGTGATATCTGGCCATTCTTTATTATAATGCCCGTTTTGATTTTTGTTTTTTACAGCATCCATGCCCATTACAAAAATGTAGCGGAGCAATTGCGTGTGGAAGAAACGGCGGAACAGCAGAAATTTTATGGGAATACTGTTATTGTTTTAGTGGGAAACGCAACGCAAGCCAATGTAGGGGCAGTAAATTATGCTCGTTCGATTGGTGACTATGTAGTTGCGATGCATGTATCATTAGACGAAAACAAAGAAAAAGAACAGGAAATTGAAACAGAATTTAAAAAACATTTTCCAGATATACGTTTTTCTGTGGTTCATTCTTCTTATCGGTCGATCACCAATCCAATTCTTCGATATGTAGATATCGTCAGTAAAAATTCTGCGAAACGAAATTATACGACAACAGTGTTGATTCCTCAATTTGTTCCGAATCGGCGCTGGCAAAACATTTTGCATAATCAAACGAGCTTACGTTTACGTCTAAAATTATCTTGGCGGGAAAATATTGTCGTTGCGACCTACAGTTATCATTTGAAAAAGTAAAACTAAAGCTATAAGATTATTCGTTTATTGGATAACTTATAGCTTTTTCATTGTGAAGGAGGGTAATATTATTCTTCTATCTTGAAAGAAGGTATAATCGTTTGTAAGTTATTCATAAAAAAGGGTTTAGATTGGAGCAGAAATGACACTTAAAATTTTATGGGAGTTAGGAGAAATTTATACAACTCCGCTTGATTGGTTTTTGGTCTTATTGGGAATGGCTTATAGCAGTTATGCTCAAGGAAGTTTTTTCAATTGGCGTATTCTTATTTTCTTAATTGTCTTATTTCTTTATCATATCACGATGAATGTGTTTAATAATTATATGGATTATCAAAATGCGAAAGATGATCATTATAAAAAACAAACGAGCACAGTTAGTAAATGGAACCTTTCTCTAAAAACAGTGAAAAGGACTTTTTTATTTTTTCTGTTCATTTCTTTGGTTTTTGGCGCTATTTTAGTTTTTAGTACGGATGGCTTAGTGTTGATTTTGGGGCTTGTAGGATATTATGTTGGTTTTGGTTATTCTTATGGGAGAAGACCGATCAATAGTTTACCAATAGCGGAGACGATTCCATCAGTATTAAGTGGTTTTATGATTCCGATAATCAGTGCTTACTTGGCGAATTATGGGGCGTCTAGTTTAACGTTGCATTCACTTTGGGGCATGCTGATGGCTTTTATGCCGATGTTTTTCTGTATGTTTAATAACTTACTGGCAAATAATACATGTGATCTTGAGGAAGATATTAAAAATGGGCGTAAGACACTTGTCTATTATATTGGCAAGAAAAATAGTGTTTTATTGCTTATCCTGTTAACGTGTTTAAGTTATGTTTCAATTTTGGTAGCCGTTTATTTTAATCAGGCTCCGGTTTTGACCTTAGGGATGATGTTACTATTTCCGATTACTTTAAACGTGTTGCGACCTTATTTTAAACAACAAATAAAAAAACAGACTTTTCCATTAGTCCTTAAAGGGATGTCATTGATTATGCTTGGGTATCCAGTTGTTTATTGGATTGGAAGTTTCATTAATCAGCAATAGCAATAAATGCTTATGAATACTGAGATGAAACTATGAGTTGAGATGTTGGAAACAGATGGGAGCAGTATTGTTTTTTAGTATTGGTGGTACTGCTTTAATTAACTATTAAGTAAAAAATGTAAACAGAAAGGACTTCAATATATGAATACAAAGTTTGTTAAAGTGATTGGTTATGTCATTATTTTTGCATCAATACTGATATCGTTACTATTTAGTTTAAATCCTGATAAAATTCTTGTTGATGGGAATCCCTTAGAGACAGGCTATATGATATCGAAAACTCTTTTTATCATTACTACTCTGATTATCTCAACTATTCTTGGCGTTCAATTGATCAACAAAAAATAGTCTTGTTTTAATAAGTAAGAAAGTTGAGATGACAGAATTTGCTTTATTATCCAATAATAAGGAAAGACATTCACTTCTATTCGGCAATTAATCTGCAGAATAGAAGTGAATGTCGTTTTTTTTAGTATCTAATTTACTTATAAGAGAAGCGCTTCTTATGGATAAAAAAGCTGTTATTGTTTAATTCGTTGAATGTTTACTCGCTGGATCCAAGCGGCGTTCGATTATGCCTAATACCCAGTCCGTAATGATCGCCATCAAAGCAGTCGGTAACGCCCCAACAAGGATGATTGCTGTACCATCCGTCGCATTGGTTCCGCGAATAATGATATCACCAAGACCACCTGCTCCTACAAAAGCACCGATGGCTGTGATCCCGATCGCCACAACTAAAGCATTCCGAATCCCTGCCATGATCACAGAAACTGACAGTGGCAATTCCACCATGTAAAGTCGTTGCCACTTTGTCATACCCATTCCTTTACCCACATCTAAAATATTTCGATCGACCTGAATCATTCCAGTATACGTATTTTTGATGATCGGTAATAGAGAATAGAGAAAGACGGTAACGATAACTGTATTGACACCAAGTCCAAGACCGAGCATTAAAATTGAAAGCATCGCCAATGAAGGGACCGTTTGAATCAAGTTTGCGATACTCACGACCCAGCCAGCCATTTTTCTTCTGCGGGCAATGAAAATTCCAATCGGTATTCCAACAATCGCGGCAAATAATACACCGTAGATGGAAATCAGAAAATGTCGGACAAATTGGCTCAATACGTAGCTGCCGTTTTGTTCAAAGTAATAAATAAACTGTTGCAGTAAATTCATATCTTGTAGATTCTGCATTATTTTCCACCTCCTTCAGATTCGAAGAAATGGTGTTCTTTTAAGAAATTATCGGCTACAGTCGCAGGTTCCATTAAATCGTTGTCCGCTTGATAATTTAATTTTTGCATTGTTTCGGTTGAAATTTTTCCAGATAACTTAGCTAGAACATCATTCAATTCAGGATGTTCTTTTAAAACGGCATCTGTTGCAACAGCACAAGCATCATAAGGCGGGAAGAAATGAAGATCATCTTCTAAAATAACAAGGTCGTAACTGCCGATTCGGCCATCTGTTGAATAACCTAATACGACATCCATCTTGTTCGCCGCAACAGCATCATAAACTAAACCAATCTGCATCGGAAAAACACGCTTGAAGTCAAAGCCGTATGTTTCTGTAAAGCCTTTGTAACCATCCCCTTTACGATCGATCCAAGAGGTATCAACCCCTGCTGTTAGTTGATCGCCGACTTTTTTGAGGTCACTGATGGTTTTTAGATTATACTTTTTAGCGGTTTCTTGTGTAACCATAAATGCATAGGTATTGGCAAATCCGTAAGAGTTAAACCATTTTTGCTGAAATCTTTTTTGAAATTCAGATTGTACAACATCAAAGGCTTTTTTGGGATCTTTGATCGGTTCTAAATTTAATGTAGTTGTTAAATCAGTCCCAGTATAACGAGCGGCTGAAATTTGTGCATCGCCATTCATCATAGCTTGATGATTGATCGTAGTTGTGGCTAAATTATTGATGATCGTTGTTTTTTCGTCCGTGTAATGCTCGATCATCCCAGCAACTAAGCTTGCTAATATTTGAGCTTCTGATGTAATTCCACCTGTAATGGAAATGGTCGACTCATCAGAGTTAGAAGCTAGTCCTGGTAAAGAGCAACCTGATAATAATAAAGCGCTACAAAACGTTATGAGTAATAATTTTAATTTTTGTTTCATCATTCTGCCTCCTTCAATGCTTTAGGAGTTAATTTCTTCTCTAACAAACCTAATAACAAGTCTGCCGCTAAAGCTAAAATAGTAACAGGAATGGTTCCAGCAAAAATCAAATCTGGCTGATAATTATTTAATCCGCTGAAAATAAAGTCTCCAAGACCACCTGCGCCGATGTAAGAGGCAAGTGTTGCCCAAGCGATGACATACACCGCAGCCAGACGAATCCCCGCCATGATGGTCGGCATTGCGATAGGCAACTCGACCATAAAAATCGATTGTACATTCGTCATGCCCATCCCTTTGGCGGCATCTTTATAATCAGAACTGACTTCTTTGATCCCAATATACGTATTTCTTAAAATAGGGAGTAATGAATAAATAAACAAAGCGATGATCGCTGGAATTTTACCGACACCGAAGATCGGAATCATCAATGCGAGTAAGGCTAATGAAGGGACCGTCTGTAAGGCACTGGTCAAGCCGATGACGATGGCAGCTGTCCTTTTAGTTCTAGTTAATAAAATCCCGATCGGTACTGCAAATAAAATCCCCAAAAGGAGTGCGACACCTGAAATGAAAATATGCTCACCGATTTTAGTAACAAGTTCATTTCCTCTTTCTAAAAGAAACTGATTCATTTTTCTACACCTCCGCTTGAGGCTGTTTGACATCAGTTGATTCTGTTTCGTTTGAAGCAGGAGTTACATCTTCTGTTTCTTCTTCACCCCAGATAACGTCGTACACGATATCTACAAGTGAGGCTCTGGTTAAGATTCCAACTACCTTTTGTTGGTCATCCACGACAGGAACATATTTTAAACCGCGTTTTAAGATTCGTTGCAACGTATCTCGTAGTAAGGAAGATTTTTTTACAAAGAAGACTTTTGGATTCATGATATCACTCACACTAGTAGCTGTATTTCTACGACGGTCAAGCGTTTCAACATCAATAAACCCTTTTAAAACACCAGCTCCATCAACGACCAAGAGTGTATCAACTCGTTTTTCTCTCATGAGCTTGATAGCTTCTGATAATGATTTTTCTGGCGTGATCGTGATGGCGTTGTTTAGCATCACTTCACCAACTGTGGTAATATCCGGTTTGGCTTGGATCAAGCGGTCTTCACCAATCAATTCTTCAACAAATTCATTAACTGGATGACGTAAAATATTATCTGGTGTATCAAACTGGATGACTTTTCCTTCGCTCATGATTGCGATTCTATTCGCTAATTTTAGTGCTTCGTCCATATCATGAGTAACAAACACAATGGTTTTTCCTAATCGTTCCTGTAAGTCTTTAACTAAATCTTGTAAAGAATCCCTTGTAATAGGATCTAACGCGCCAAAAGGTTCATCCATCAAGATGATGTCTTGATTGGCTGCAAGGGCACGAACGACCCCGATTCTTTGTTGTTGACCACCAGAAAGTTCATTTGGATAACGGTCGAGCATTTCTCTAGGTAGTTCAACTAAATCGATCATTTTTTCTGCGATCTTGTTCCGTTCTTCTAGGTCGACTTTTAATAACTTAGGTACAAGCACGATGTTTTCTCTGATTGTCATGTGTGGCATCAAGCCGATATTTTGAATAACGTACCCGATTTTTCTGCGTAATTCTACTGGATTGATGGTTTGAATATCTTCACCATTAATTAAGATTTTTCCTTTTGATGGATCCGTCATCCGATTGATCATCCGCATAGAAGTTGTTTTTCCGCTACCACTGGTTCCGATAAAGCAGATAAATTCACCTTTATCAAAAGACAGATTGATGTCATCTACAGCGATTTTACCGCCTTTGTAAATTTTTGAAACATGTTGAAATTCGATCAACTTTCTCACCCCAAATTCTTTTTTCTGTGTCTCGATTCCTAATTGATTTCAGTGTTTCCTAACAAACGTTTCTACTACTAGTATGCTACAAAACAGTGATTTGGACAAATCAGATGTTTTTTTTCATATTATTAGGTTAAAAATAACTCATAAAAGCAAGGGAGGTAAGGGGAATGAGATAAAAAGGTACAACAAGTTCTTGTATTGACTATTATTCTATTGACAATAGCTAGAAAGCTTAGTATATTGTTGACTAGCGACTAGTATTTTATGAATAATAGGAGGTAAAAAGGAGAACACATGGAAAAATTTGGGTTAGGATATTTGGTATTTAGTTTAAGTTATTTATTTTTGTTTTACCTTGTTTCTAAGAAAGATGTAAAGTATCGAAAATTTGTATTAACTGGTTTCGTAATTATTCAGTTTGTTTACTTAGTTTGGCGTTTTCTTTATACGATTCCAAGTGGAAATATTGTCGAAACACTTGCAGGAAGTCTATTGTATTTGGCAGAATTTATGGGGTTTGTCCAAGCGTTTACTTTGGTCATTTTGTTTTGGAAACCGTATAAGCGTGCTGAAAAATCATTAGATGAATTGAAGACGTTACCTACAGTTGATATTTTGATAGCTACATATAATGAAAATATTGAAATTTTAGAAAGAACAGTTGTTGGTTGTTTATCGATTGATTATCCAAAAGAATTATTGAAGATTTATCTTTGCGATGACGGAGACCGTTCAATAGTTAGAAAATTAGCAGAAAAACATCGGGTAGAATTTATAGCTCGTCCAACGCATGAGCATGCTAAAGCAGGAAATTTAAATTATGCTTTGACAAAAACCGATGGAGAAATCATTGTGACACAAGATGCCGATATGGTACCTAAACGGGAATTTCTACAACGAACACTGGGCTATTTTGCTGAGGAAAAAGTTGGATTTATCCAAACACCTCAAACTTTTTTTAATTCAGACATTTTTCAACATAATTTGTATTTAGATAGCGAGATTAATAATGAACAAGACTTTTTTATGCGTAGTTTAGAAGAGGGGAAAGATCAATTTAATGCAGTCCTTTATGTAGGAAGTAATGCCTTATTCAAACGCAGTGCACTTGATTCGATTGGTGGATTCACAACAGGTGTGATCACGGAGGATATGGCTACAGGCTTGCTGTTGCAAAATAATGGTTGGAAAGGCGTATTTGTCAATGAAGCACTTGCCTCTGGCCTTTCACCAGAAACCTTAGCTGATTTTGTAAAACAGCGTGATCGTTGGGGACGAGGCAATGTCCAAGTTGCAAAAAAGTATACCTTAAAGAAACTGAAAAATTTATCATTTATTCAAAAATGGTTTTATATTGATGGTGTCTTGTATTGGTATGCGGGAATGTATAAACTGATTTATTTACTTTGTCCATTTTTATATCTAGTTTTTGATATATCCAGTTTAAAAACGACTTTGCCGCAGTTAGTAGTATTCTGGCTACCTGCTTTTCTGTCTGGAAGTGTGATGTACAAATCAGTTGCCAGAAAAAAATACAATTCTTTTATAAGTAATATTTATGAATTAGTTACTGCACCACAAGTATCTTGGGCAGTTTGGAAAGAAACCTTGTTTAGTCCTAAAAAGAACAAGAAGTTTCATGTGACGATCAAAGGAATTCAAGGCGAAAAGGGCTATTTTGATTGGCGTAATTGTAAAGTACAAATTTTATTATTAGCAGCAAACTGTTTTGCGTTGGTTTTCTATATTTTACAATTAGATTTTGCGCATTTACAGTGGTGGGATATTTTCACTATCAATATTTATTGGTTATTTTATAATATTGTCAGTTTGACTGTTGCAGTCTCCGTAGCATATGAGCGCCCGCGTTTGCCAATGATTATCCCTGTTGATTATCAAGGAGAACTAGTAAAAGAAGACCAAGTGATTCCAGTTCAAATCAATTTTTTAGGTGAAAAAAGTGTAAGTATCACAGTTTCCCAAAAAGATCCTTACTTGAGCGTATTGTTAAATCAAGAAGAAGGTTTTCTTTCTTTTCAAAAAATAAAAAATGTAAAAGCAATTCGTTCGCGTATGATTAATATAGGCGGACAAGTTGAAATTACTTTTAAAATCCAAAAATTTTCACGCAAAAATCACTATCGTTGGTTAGGTCTGATTTATTCAGATCCAAAGTATGGAGTTGGAGACATTCATTCTATCAGAGTTAAGTTTTATACGATTTTTAAATATATAGTCAAAAATAGAAAAGATGCACAAAAAAATCAACAGTTATTGTCATAAAAGGAGCCAATTAGACGTATGAAAAAAAAGAGAATAATTATTATATTAGCTTTTATAGTTGTTGTTTTGACTGGATGCGCAAAGAATGCTGATCCTAAAGATGTTGCCACAGCTTTTATCAATAATGTCATTTATGGTAAAGATAAGGAAGCAGCAGAGCAGTATTTTTATCAATTAGATGCACCTAGTGAAGCCGATTTGGTTCAGGATTTTTCTGAATTGTTTAAACTTTCAAAAGAACAGGCAAAAGAATTAGTAGAGATTTATCAGGAACGACTTGAAAAGGAAACCCATTTTTCTATAACGATGAATGACAGTACATCAAAAAAACAAGAAGCTACAGTAACGGTTACTGGGCTAGATCAGACAAAGTTTGATCAAATGATTGATCAAAAAACGGATGAAGAATTAGTAAAATGGCTACAGAACAAGGGCTATGATAAGCTTAAAAAGTTGGATGATATTGATAATATTTCCGATGAAAAACAATTAAATGGGATTTTAAACGAATTAAATGCATTAAAAGATAAAGACCTTAATCAAATTCAATTTGAAGCATTAAAAGAAGCATTTAAAGAATTGAAAGCAGCAGAGAAGCCAAAAACGATTCGTTTAGAGCTGGAACCAGATAAGAAAGAGAAAAAATATTGGACTATTATAGATGAAGAGAAACGTTTTAATGAATTGCTGGATGCTTTCCAAGGATAACTACAGTAAAGAAATATGTTGATTAAGGAGAAGTTAGAATGAAAAAATTTATAGTATTTTGCATAGCTCTTTTGATGATAGGGATCGGGACCACTCAGACATTAAATACCGCAGATGCTGGATTTTCTAAAGATGAGGTAGTTAGAGCGCGTTTTGCTTTGAAAAGAGAACGGCTCGCTGAAGTCGTATCAAAAAAGATCGCTCATGTTGAAAACTCAATCAAGAAAAAATTGAAAGAGCAAGAAGCAAAGAAAGTTCAAAAACAAAAAGAAGAAACAGAAAAAAAAGCAGCAGCTAAAAAAGCAGAGGAAGAAAAAGTAGTCAATCAAGTTGCGGCTCAAGATGTGGAAAAAGAGCAAACAGCTACTCAGCAGCCGATAGAAGATACACAAGTATCGCCTGTACCAGAAAATGTAGAAGCAGCTGAAGCTGTTTCTGGTGCTTCAGCAAGCGGGCGAGAAAGAGGCCAAAAAAACAGAGAGTGGGGCGAACAATTGAGTGATCCTAATTTGACACCAGAAGAGCGTCAAGGTATCATTCAAGAGAAAAAGAATTACAACCGCAATAACCACTGACAAAGCACTTTGAAGCAAGGCTGATTTTAAGGTCGTTTAGAAAATTGATTTTATATAGACAAGAGGACTCTTTTTTAAGAGGATATCAAGTTAATTTAGTCCTTTTTTCTTAGTCAATTTATTTCAGTGGACAGTTATGGAGATAGCGGGTAATTTGTCAATCAAAACTGTGATAAGGGGATTGAGCGATGAGGGCTTCTAGCCAATTTAAAAAAGGTGCTTTAGAGATGTGTGTGCTTCATTTTATTCAAAAAGAAGATCGATATGGTTATGAGTTAACACAACGAGTGAATCAATTTATACCGATTACTGAAGGGGCGCTTTACCCAGTTTTGCGTCGATTAGTCAAGGAAGAATATTGTGTCATTTATACCAAAGAATCGCCAGATGGTCCTTCCAGAAAGTATTACCAAATGACCAAAAAGGGAATAGAGTATTTGGAAACTTTGGAACGTGATTGGGATGAATTCGTTGAACAAGTGAGTAAACTGAGGGAGGCAGATTAGTGAATACAATGGAAGAATATTTAAACCAACTAAAGGCTGCTTTTGCTGAAGAAGATATAGAGGATTTTAACGAGTTAAAAGAAGATTTACTGGAACAGTTGGCCATTTGTTTAGAAGAAGGACAGACAGAAGAAGAGGTCGTGGCTAGACTTGCACCTCCAGAAGAGATAGCAGCTGATTATTATGCAGATTTAAGTTTGGATGCAGCAATCAATGCCAAGACTTCGGTTGTGCCTAGAGAAGAAATTCAAGATGTATTCATTCAAACACAGAAAAAAAGGATGCAGAAGTTTATAAAAACGGTACTTAAGGTATTAAAACCATTAGTATTACTGTTACTTTTAGCGTTGTTTACTTTTTTTCTGATCTATACAGTAAGAGAATTGTATGAGGAACACAACCTTGCTAGAATTCCAACGATTTTATGTTTATTACTACTAGCTGTTATTTTACAATTAGTAAAGGGATGGATCATCCAAAAACAGAAATTAATCAATGGGTTATCAATTGTTTTTTCAGGATTTGGAGTGGTAATGCTATTGTTCTTTTCGATTACTGGCCAATTGATGTATTCAGGCAGACAGTATTATAAAGAGATTAGTCTGACATCTAATCATCATGCTGCATTTAGTTTTGATTCAGATGCGGATGTGGAGATTACAAGCGTAGAAGTATCCAGCACTGAAAAGCCAAGTCTGATGATCAAAGGTCGTTTTAAGGAAAGTGACATCAAAAAAATTGAAAATGGATCCTATGATAACAAAATAAACTTAACCTTAGATAAAGAAAATATTTTTGATACATTCACACGAACAGGACGTTCTGAAGTGATTTTCTTCATACCAAAAGACACGATTCTTGATGATTTTCATTTAGGATTAAGTCGTGGAGATTTGCGTTTATTAGATATTCAAACAAAGAACTTTGATTTGGACTTAACTGCCGGTGATGTCTATGCGAAAAATATTATTGCAGATGAGGGCAATGTAGATAGTGATTATGGTGACGTAATCATAGAAGAATCTGCGATGAACTTGAAGGTCAATAGTGTTTCTGGGAAAACAGTAATTACTGGTATGCTTGGAAACCTCACGATTGAAGGGAATAAAGGACTTTCTATTTTAAAATTTTTGCGTTCCGATAAGGTGGTATTAAACAACCACTCAGGTCGTATGATTTTAGAAGATTCTGAAACTAAGAAATTAAAAACTACTGCAACGGATGGACAAGTAATTGTAAAACGAACAAAAGGCGATCTTGTGATGATCAATGAAAGTGGAAAAATTGTTTCAGAAGAAAATAAAGGAACACTAGAACTGAAGAATGGATCTGGACCAACAATTGCAATTCAAGAGAGTAAGGTAAATGCGAATGTTTCTAGTGAATCTGGATTTATCAAATGGCTGCAAGATCCTAGTCAATCAGTTGAAGTCGTTGCCAGTACAGGAACTGGTGAACTGAGAAATGATTTTTTAGATATACCAGGCAGCGGAAAATATAAAATTAACGTGAAATCCAAAACAGGAGATGTCAAAATCTTAGAAAAAGTTGAGTAAAATCAGTAAGATATAATTGTTAGAACGATAGCAATCGACTGTTTTAGATGTTATTCACGGATGAATTCCACAAATAATAAAAAAATTAGAAGGGGAGTCAGGCAAAATACTGTGAGTTTTGCTTTACTCTCCTTATTAATGAATAAGGTAGAGATTGAAAGTTTTTACATGCTTACTAGAGTAGAATACTTTTACCTCGATTTTTTGAAAAAAAGTTTTAAGGAGAAAAAGATGTTTAAAAAAGGGAAAATTAAAAAGTGGTTTAGACAAGGTGAGCAAGCTTTAAATGAAAAGGACGAGCAGCAAGCGGTATATTTTTTTAAACTCGTAATTGAAACAAGTATTAAAAATGGCGGCATCCAATTAAATGAGTGTTTCAATTCATTTGTTTTACTTGGAGATATTTATAACAAGGAAATGTGTTTTGAAGAAGCTGATCAACTCTATCGTATGGCTGCAGGAATAGATTTTTCAGCGAAATTTGTTTTACTGAAAAATGAGATTGCCCATGATGATTTAAACTATGAAGTAGATAGAAAAAAATGGTTGAAAAAAAATATGATTGATTTTACCGATATTATCCAAGCAAAAAATGGAAAAAATTGGACTTTCCTAATTGAAGAAGGCGAAATCAATTATCAGACGATGTTCTCTTCAAAAAAAGTAAATCACTCCGAGCAGAATGCAATCAAAGAAGATTCTTTTTGGTTCTATGAAGAGAGTCTTGATACACCAAACCTGTAATCTGTATATGTAGATGATGGAGATCAGAGTAAAACGATGTTTTAGTATTACTTTGAGCGCCTGTTACTGGCCTGTTTTAACTAATAAATAGATTATGTAGGGGAATAAAAAAATTAGAGAAAAATTTTTTATTTTCATAATAAAATAAGCTAAATAAAAAATTTTCTGACACTTTGTTGACTATGAATTTGTTTTTCTTTAAAATGAATAATAGATAGAAACGAAAATAATAAAAAAAGGCACTTCATAAATCAGTTGGCGCTGATCTATGAAGCCCTGATAAGTCAGAGAAAGCTGACCAATCAAGTTGCCCGTGTCAATGCGTAACATCGACATATTCCATTTTACTCAATTTTTGAAGAAATATCTAGAACTTTCTTCTCCAGAATGTAAGATGGGACAGGAGATGCCTATTTGTTGAACATGCAATGGTATTGGTGAAGTTCACCAATACCATTTTTTATTTTGTTTCTATCTAGAGAAAGCAAAGAGCCGTAGCGCTGAGAACTAATGATTGAAGCCGACAATCATCAGTTTATAGGCAATGCAATCTTTGCGATTTCGAAAGAATCAAAGACCAACAAATACTGATAGAATCGTTTAAGTGGTAATGTTCTGTTTAGTAAAAAGTAGTCTTTGGTGTTTCCAGAGGTATGGATAGGGGGAGCTGAGTAAGAATGAAATTGGTTATTCTAGAGGAATCAATTTTAGCTTGTCCCTGTTTGTACCTTTTTCTATGATAATAAAAATTTTACCTGTTTTCTCAGAATTGAATAAATATAGTTAGTTTAAGATTGTAAGTTAATATTATGCGTATAGTCGCTAAATAAAGGGGAATAAAATGGCAGAAAAAGAAATTGTATAGAACGAATGACGATGAATAGGCTGTTTTAATTGCTTCAAAAAACTGAAATAAGAGATCAGGGTTAGATCAGAATAGGAAGCGACTCTCATTCGAAGAATTCCAACTCTTTTACTAAGCTAAATTATTTTTCTTTATAAATATTTCTTTCAATTTCTGCTCGATCTTGTTCTAAAAAAGCTGGTAGAGCAAGTTTTTCTCCTAGATTGTTTAAAGGTTCATCAATTGTGAAGCCAGGTGTTAAAGTAGCAAATTCAACCCGATTGCCACCTGGTTCTCTAATATATAGACTTTTAAAATACCCACGATGAATGATTTGTTCGATGTTCCATCCTTGGTTTTTTGCTTTTTCGTGTAACATTTCTAAAGTTTGTTCATCTTTGACTGAAAAAGCAATATGGTCCATACTTCCACGTCCCATTCGTGTTTTTTTAGTCGTAAATGTTGGTAAGAGACGAATAAAATCTGTATCATTTAGTTGAATATGATCATCTTGACTTTTCCAACCTAACAACTGGTGGAAAAAATCAGCTGTTTTTTCAGGCATTGCAACATGAAAATCAGTAGATAAGAGACCTAAGATTTGTTTATTTCCTGGAATAGAATTTTTCACTTGTCGTTCTTTTTTTAAAGGTCCTTGTTCCACTTCAACCAAATGAATAGCCACTTGATCTTTATCTACAAAATGAAGCGTGCGGTGTTCTTCCATGAAAGGAACGTTCATAGTAGTTAAGTGCTGTTTCCAGAAGTTTAGGCTGTCTTTAGGAATTTTTAACGCGATCGTACTTAAAAAATGATGATTATCATAGCGTTGAGCAAGAGAGGGAACTACGAAAAAAGTTATGACAGAACCAGGTGTTCCAGCATAATCGCCATAATAGTAATGTAGCATGTGGTGGTTCTCTTGATTAACTGTTTTTTTTACGAGACGCAATCCAAGAATATCAGTATAGAATAACAAATTTTCCTCAGCAAATCTTGTTAATAATGAAACATGATGAATAGATGGAAACATTATAAAACCTCCCAATACGTATACTTACTAAAAGTAAGTATACGCGTCAAGAATTGTAATAACAAGTATTTTGACTTTGGGATGAATACTTTCTTCATAGCCAGATAGCATAAAAAATGGTAGAATAGCCAAGACAAATCAAGTAGAAAGAGTGACAAATATGCTTAGTACAGAAGATTTTGATTTTGATTTACCGGAAGAACTGATTGCACAAACACCGTTAAAAGATCGAACAAGTTCGAGGCTTTTAGTTTTAAATCGAGAAACAAAAGAAATGGAAGATAGACATTTTCACGATATCATTGATGAATTGAATCCAGGAGATGCGTTAGTCATGAATGATACGCGAGTACTGCCAGCTCGATTATATGGTGAGAAACCTGAGACTGGTGGACATTTGGAAGTATTGCTTTTGACCAATACAGAAGGTGATACTTGGGAGACGTTGATTAAACCCGCCAAACGAGCAAAAGTCGGTACAAAAATCAGCTTTGGTGATGGTCGATTAACTGCAACTGTTATGGAAGAGTTGGAACATGGCGGGCGAATCGTAACGTTTCATTATGAAGGGATTTTCTTGGAAATCTTAGAGTCATTTGGTGAAATGCCCTTACCACCATACATCAAAGAACGTCTAGAAGACCCAGAACGCTATCAAACGGTTTATGCGAAAGAAAATGGTTCTGCAGCAGCTCCAACAGCAGGTTTACACTTTACCCAAGAATTACTTGCTAAAATCCAATCAAAGGGTGTCAAGCTTGTTTATTTGACCTTACATGTTGGTTTAGGAACATTTAGACCTGTCAGTGTGGATAATATTTCAGAACATGAAATGCATAGTGAGTTTTATCGCCTAACAGAAGAAGCGGCGGCCCAATTAAATGATGTTCGTGAATCTGGAGGAAAAATTGTTGCAGTTGGTACAACATCGATTCGTACGTTAGAAACGATCGGTACAAAGTTCGATGGCCAAATCAAAGCGGATAGTGGTTGGACAGATATTTTTATTACACCAGGCTATGAGTTTAAAGTGGTACAAGCGTTTTCTACCAACTTCCATTTACCTAAATCGACTTTAGTAATGTTAGTCAGCGCATTTGCAGGTAGAGATTTAACGCTTGCAGCATATCAGCACGCAATTGAGGAACGCTATCGTTTCTTTAGTTTCGGCGATGCAATGTTTGTAAAGTAGGATAACATTCAAGAAAAAAACTCATTTTGCTTTTAACTGTGTTAAGCAAGGGAGAAGTGAGCTGCAGGTGTTGCAGAAGACATTTCTATTACTTGTTCAAGTTAGAAGCAAAATGAGTTTTTACTGTTTCCTAGATTCGAGGTAGTAACATTTATAAGCCGCTTAAAAGTAATGTTTGTGATAGTTCTCTTTTGCGGACATCCCTTGGTAAGAAGCAACGAATTTCATCTTCGTTAAAGCCGATTTGTAATCTTTTTTCATCAATCATAATTGGACGGCGTAGTAATCCAGGATTCTCTTTGACCAACTCCAATAATGCATGTAATGGTAATTCGTTAATATCTGTATCTAATTTTTGAAAGACTTTGGAACGGATCGAAATAATATCTTCCGTACCTTCTTCTGTAAGGATTAATATATTTTTTAGTTCGTCTAATGTAATAGGAGTAGTGCCAAAATTCTTTTCTTCAAATGGAATATCATGATCAATCAGCCATCTCCGTGCTTTTCTACATGATGTACAGCTATTTGTCGTATATAATTTTAACATATTTTTTCATATCCTTTCGAAAATATTGGTACATACCTCTTAATAACTATAATATACGAAAAGTAAAGAATTCACAAAATAAATGCTTACAAAATAGCTGTTTATTTCTATCAAAAGGGTGAAATAACTTAAAATTCACAAACTTTTGTTATTTTTTCTGGACAAATTACAATGTTAGCTGATAGATTTGGGAATTAGTGTTGTTATGTAAGATTTTTTCTCGCATAAGTAAATTTTCCAATACTATTTAGAAGCGTTTTCAAAATGATATATGGTTATGTTGTTTGATTATATTATTAAGGGCCTGTTAGTGGGGCTTTTTTTTTTGAGTGTAAAACAAATGCTTGACTGTAGGGTGCTCTTATAGTTTATGCTTATGGAAGAGAGTAGATGAATTATAATCAAAAATGACATGATCATAAGTTTTAGGAGGAGATCAAAATAGCACGCTATTTAACAATGGGACAATTGGCTGAACTAATGGCTATATCCAAACATCAAATTCGTTATAACGAAGAAAAGGGCTTATTGTCGCCAGCCTTTGTAGACAAGAATGGTTATCACAAATACGGAATGGATCAAGTGTATCAGTTGGCAAATATTCTTTTATTGAGAAGTCTAGGTGTTTCGACAGCGCGAATCGACCAGTTTATGAATAATCAGGATACTGTTTGGGCAGAAAAGACTTTGAAAGAAACCTTAAAAGAGACGGAAGAGAAAATTCAACAACTAGTTTTGGCTAAACAGAAAATTGAAAACCTGTTACCAGAAATCAATCAAAAGGAAGAATCTTATTTTAAGTTGCCCCAAAGAAACTTGAGTAAAATTTATTCGTATCCACTGAAGGAGTCTTTAGATCTAGTAAGCTTCTTCAAGTCCGTGAAAAATAGTCAAAAGAATCAGATGCTATTTTCTGAATCGATCTATTATTTATTTAATGATGATCAAGTTGATGTATATGTGTCAGATGATTCTTCAACGGAAAAAGCTTTACCAGCAGGTGACTATCTAGTGAAGAGAATTTGGGTAGAAGAAGAAAGAGAATTATTAGAAGCAATCGATTATTTTAGTAAAGAAGTTGAGCAGCCTTTTTGGAAAGTATCAGAAATCATTGTTAAAGAAGCCGCTTATTCTTCAGTTTTAATGAATAATCAGATTTTATATGAGTTGCAGTATTGTATTTCGATGGAAGGATGAGCGTTGTATGGATAAAAAAATTTATGTAGTGGACCGCGATCAATTAAATGCCAACGAAGAAAAAGATATTTTTCGTTTGCTTTTGGCTTCTTTTTCAACAATGTTTGCACATGTTCATTTAACTTCAAAAGAGAAACTAACTATTTTACTTCATTTCGAACAAAATTATTCTTCACAAGGCAAGCAGTTAGTTGATTATATGGTGAAAGACAGTAATGAAGTTATTGGTGTCTTAACAGTTTCAAGTAAAAGAACAACTTCAAAAAATTTGACCTATCCTTTGGAATTGTCTAAACGATATGGTTATCTGACTATTTTTAAATATGTTCTCTTGTTGAGTGCGTTGGAATATTATCCAAGGGATAAAGAACAGTATATTGAAAATATTGCTGTTCACGAGAATTACCGAAAACAAGGAATTGGGAAAGCTTTGATTTCAGCTGTCCAAGCGAAAGTAAAAAAGGAAGAGCGGTTATCTTTAGTTGTTTCAGTAAAAAATAAACAAGCTTTGAACTTGTACGCCGCATGTGGCTTCACAATTGTTAAAAAGGAAAGAGAATTTATTCTCGGTCTTTTAGCGAATGAACCAGATTGGTTTTTTATGGAATGGGGTAGATAAAATGAGTTGTTTTAGAAAAATCCTCCTTTTTTTGCTAAGTTTGCTCCTCGTTTTTAGTCTTTTCGTTTGGTATGAACATACTTATGAGATGGTTGAAGAGACAAAGTTGATTCCAATAGATAAAGGGAAGTTATCTGCTGTATTAACAAAGCCAGTAGGAAAGCGTTCCAAGGGAATCGTTATACTAGTACATGGAGATGCACCTGTTGATGCTACTAATGAGGGTGGCTACAGACCGATGATGGAACAATTTGCAAAAGCAGGTTTTACCACGATTTCTTGGGCAAAACCAGGAGTTGCTGGATCAACTGGAAACTGGCTATCTCAAACCATGGACGATCGAGCTGATGAAGTTACAGAGGTAATCCAATGGGCAATGGAACAGCCAGAATTAAATACAAAAAAAATTGTTTTATGGGGAGTCAGCCAAGGCGGCTGGGTCGTTCCAAAAGTGGCAGCTCAAAAGAAAGTGCCGATTTCTAAGGTAATCTTGGTTTCTCCAGCAATTAATTGGTCAAGCCAAAATATGTACTATACCGCTCAAAAATTAAAACAAGAAGGTAAAACACAAAAGCAAATCAAAGAAGAACTGCAAAAGGAAGAGCAACTTACTGCGTTGTTGAAAAAAAATATCTCTTATAAAGAATATGTGGCAAACACGCCTGAACAAAAACCGATGTCCAAGGATCGCTGGAATTTTACTAAGAAAAATATAGATTCAGATGTTCAACTGGATTTGGAAAACATTGATATTCCCGTTGATTTATTATTGGCTGACCATGATCGAAATGTTGATACTAAAGATACCGAAAAAACATATCTAAAAAAATTACCTCAAGAATCATTAAGAATTTTTACAATTAAAAACACGGCTCATAGTATGATGTATTCAAATGTTGCTCAGTCTGAATTGTTAACAGCTCTGGTTTATTTAGTGGCTCCAAAGGATTTTTTAGTCAATAAAGATTTTTTACACCAATGCTATTTGTCTGTATCTGGATATTAATAAGGTCAAAATGTCGTCTAGGAGTGAACTGTTTTGAAGGGAAGAGTTTATAACTTTCTATTTGAAGTGTTCCTTACCAATCTTATTGTTTATTCGATTTTCAGTAGAGGTGTTTGTCCCAATCGCTCTGTTTTTTTCAAAAAAATACAACAAAATAAAATTACCATAGTATTTTTGCTACTTTTTTATTATTATTATAAAGAGAGAAACATTATCGAAGGAGAGGGAACGATGAGTGAAGAGCTGACATATAGTTATGCTACAACGATAGCAGAAAGAATCCAGTGTTGGAAAGACTTAAATATAGAAGCTGATACCTACTTAAAACAGTGGCAAGCACGTAAAAGCTTATTGAAATTGTCCGATTACGAAAAAATGTTTCAAAATTATCAGTTGAATGAACAAACGTTTAGTGTTGGACTGCTGCCGTTTACTGAAGAGCGGGCGCAGCTCTTGTTGCCAACTGTTGAAAAGAGTGAGTGGTTCCAATTACATAGACACTTGTTTTTAGAGGAAATACCTGTAAAAGAAATGTCTTTAAAAGCCGCATTGCGTTTTCATCTACATTACTATGAGAAACATATTCAAAGCCTTTCCAGTAGATTTCCGCTGATCCAGATATCAGAAAAAACAATAACAGAGCTGATCGACCAATTATCAGATGAATTCTTTTTTATTGCCCAAAAAACCTTAGTTTGGGATGTTCATCAAATGATTGAAGAGTATCAGCTACAGGCGGAGTCAAAAGAAGAAGAATTTACTAAATATATTGAAGAATTTCTTGGGGATAAACAACGAACCTATCTTTTCTTTGGAGAGTATCCTACACTGGCGAGACTTCTTGCTGTCAGATTGACATTTGCCTGTGAAGTGATCGAAGAGTTTGTTTTTGATTTAACTATGTCAGCAGAACAATTGGCTGAGACCTTTGCCATCTCAACACCAATGACCCTCACAAAGATAGAAATGGGACAAGGAGATAGTCATGATAATGGAAAAACAGTGATTCAGTTTCAAGCGCAGAAAAAGTCATTGATCTTTAAATTTAAGAATCTGGAAATTGGTGAGCGTTTCAATAGCTTGTTAACCTATCTCGAAGGGCTAGCTCCAAACTTAGATTTCTATAAAATCAAGAGAATCGTTCAGCCAACTTTTTCAATTGAGGAAAAAGTCGCCTATCGTGAATGCAACGATGCAGGTGAAGTCACTGATTTTTATCAAAATTATGGTCAATTGTTAGCAATCGTTTACTGGCTAGGAGCAACGGATCTGCATATGGAAAATCTGATTGCTAGCGGTTCATATCCTGTTTTGATTGATGTCGAGACCTTGATTCGACCGGAAATGTTTAAACTAACTAAAAAATTATCAAGACAAACTCGAATAGAAAAACATTCTGTCATCGTTGCAGGTTTATTGCCACAAAAAAAACAATGGAAACGTGAACTAGAAATGGATGCATTGTCTGGCACGAAACAAAAATTACCGAAAAAAGTTAGGAAGTTAAGAAATGAGCGCTCTAGTGAGGTTGCTTTTCAATTGGAAGAAGCTTATATGGAAGGAGCACAAAATATTCCGCGATTAGCTGGTAAAGAAGTGGATTATCTAGTTTACCGCCATGTAATTGAGACGTCCTTTAAAGAAATGAATCAGTTACTACTAAAGAATAAGTCTGAATTCATTGAGAAAGTGAAAGAGTTATTTTCAGGAACAACGATTCGATTGATTTATAGAGACACACAAGACTATGGAAATTTACTGAATTTTACCTTGCATACAGATTGCATGTCAAATTACAGTGAGCGTGAAAAGATCATTGAAAATTTATGGGCTAGCAAAATTATCCCAGAAGCGTTGATTCCTTTCGAAGTTCAAGCGATGATGAATCACGATGTTCCTTTGATCACAGCAAACACGTCGATGACCGATATTTATATTAATGATTGTGAAGTCTCTGAAATGTTAGATAAGACTCCATTACAAGACACGGTGGAGCATATGGAGCAAATAACAGAGAAAACTAGCCATTTCTCCTATCTTTTATTAAAAGAAAGTTTAGGCACTCTAGAATATAGCCTACAAGAAATATCGTTACCTAGAAAAAATAGTTCCATTGAACAACCACTATTACAAAAAGCAGCTGATATTGGGGATAAGATCCTTGATCAGATTGTGGTGAATGACGAAATCGGTGAGCTTGATTGGATGAGTGTACTTCCAGAATCAGCTGATGAGATAGGGATCGCATATCCAGGCACAGATCTTTACGAAGGAAGTGCAGGAATTTATCTATTTTTCGTTTATTTAAATTATTTTGTGCCTAAAGAAACTTATCAAGCAGTGATTGCTTTACTGGAGAAAGAAATTTTTCAAACAGAGTCTGAAAAAACTAGCTATGAGAGTGCTTTTTTTAATGAGGGGATGCGTGTGACAGTTGCTTTTTATGTGACAAGGTTGCTTCATGATGCTAAGCATCTTTCTTATCTGGAGAATAGTTTACGAGCTTTAAAAGAGTGTCAAATAGCAGAGGAAAATCAGTTGAATGAATGGTTGTATGGCAAAGCTAGCTTATTAGCAGTTTTAGCAGCTGTATACCAAACATATCACAAGCCAGAAGCGTATGACCTACTTTTACACTATGCACAAGCAATGACCTGCCAAGAAATGGAAGATAATAGCTTTGCTCATGGCTATGCGGGTGTCTGCTACGCTTTAAGCAAAGCGGAACAAATTCTTAAAGAAACGAAAATCAAGGAAAAATTAGATTGGTATCAAGAAAAATTTGAAAAAAATCTAGAAAAAAATGAAGGCATAAATGATTCTTGGTGCCGAGGTAAAACAGGGATCGAAGCAGTTTGCCAGTTGTTAAATGTTACGTTCATCGATAAAACCTGTGAAAAAGTAGCGGATATGAACAGGGGAGATGATTGCTTATGTCACGGAAGATATGGAAATAAAGACAATTATTTAAATGATATTAATTTATTATTGAATGATGTTATTAAACTGAAATCTGATCCAGCAAGTATCCCAGTAAATCTTTTCTGTGGTTTAGCGGGAGTGGGGTATCAAGTGTTAAGAGCATACGATCCGTTCAATGTTCACTCCTTGTTATTTATAAAGTGACACAATCTGAAAAAAGAACTTTACTTATTTGAGAGAACGTTTTATAATCTAAGTATTAACACAAGGGGGAGAAATATTATCATGAGAAAATTATCGATTGAAAAAATGGAAGCAGCAAAAGATTTGAAAAAAGTAGATGCAGTTGTAGGAGCTTCATTTGAAAGAAGTAAAAATTCTGAAGACACTGTGGATAGATCAGAAACGATTGTTGCGAATACAGTAGGTGGATGGTCTCGTTTGGTTTGTTGGCCATAGGCATAATTGAAAATAATTAAAAAGAACTAACGAAAGTTAGTTCTTTTTTTATTATTAAATTGATTTCTTTAAAACCATAATACAAATAGCTTCAGTACCAGATATAATTAGTACAGCAAAATTCAAAATCCATGAATATGCTAATTCATTGTACGATGCAACATCGTAGAATAAGTTACTCAAAGCAAATAGTATAATTAAAGTGATAATAAAAGAAATAAAACTTGCTGTAGAAATGATTTTCTTCCCACGTTCGTCTTTTCCTTCTTTGCTAAAGAAAAAGTAAATGGAATAAACAATAAATACAATGGACAGTGCAATTACCACCAAACTAGACCAATGATTTACAGGCAAGTTATCAAAAAAAGATTTAAGTGATTCAGTCATAATTTATCCTTTCCTTCCGTTAGTCGGTTTCTTCGTTTGTTTGCTCGTCTTCTGTTAATTTTTTGAAAGTGAAGATTTGTTCAATCGGCACTTCGAAAACGTCCGCTATGTCGTGAGCCAGTAAAAGGGAAGGATTGTACCTATTTCTTTCTAACTGAATAATTGTTTGTCTAGATACTCCCACCTTGTCAGCAAGTTCCTGTTGGGTCATGCGTTTCATGGCTCTGTAGACGTGAATGGAACTCTCAAAAGATGAGTTCTTCTTTTTTGGCAATGCAAATCCCTCCAATAGTCTAATTTATGTATTAAATAAAAAGCGCATAGTCAATATACCATATCTTACTTTCACTTACAAATATCTTGCAGGTATAATATAAAGAAAAAAGCCAAGCTTCTCGACTAGCTTGGCTCTTGTTTCCGGAAGGAATCAGAGTATTGAATGATTTTTTTTTTACTTTTCGTTATACATGTAAAGTAATTAGTTGAATTTCTTGTTCATAAACCAAATGTTGTCTTCATTACATTTTCTACATTTCTTTGCTTAAATTTTTTTTAATCAAACTATCTTTATACGTGTTTTTTTACTTTATTTGGATTGATTTTCCAATTTTTTACACATATTCACTATTTGTAAAGATGTTTTTATGATTTTTATACTTTACATATATAGTTGATGAAAGGTGAATCGTGTTCTGCTAACAATTTTGTGTTTATTCAATCATGCTTCGAGAAATTCTTCAATACAACTGATTTATCCTCCTTCCTTCTATGGTTATAATAGCATATTTGGAAAGCGTTTTCAAGAAAAAAGAACTTTTGATTAAATATTGCTATTGCGTTGATAATTCTTTAGGAAATCAAAAAAAAGAGTGGAAAAAAATGAAAAATTAGCCATATTTATTGAAGTTTGAAAAAAAAACATGGTATAGTGAATATAGATACTATATTAATAGAAGGAAAAAAATAAGAATGGGGGGATAGGATGGAAGCATACAAACAACCTATCGAGACAATTATTAAAGAAGTGAACACCAATAAAGAGCAAGGACTAACAGGACAAGAGGTAAAGAAGCGGCTCTCTGAACATGGAGCGAATAAGTTTCAGGAGGCAAAAAAAGATTCTATAGTAAAAAAGTTTCTTCATAGTTTATCTGATTTTACAACAATTATCTTATTAGTTGCAGCAGCTATTTCATTTTACACAGCGATTGCTACAGATCATGGCGATTATTTTGAAGGGATTTTGATTATTGCAATTGTGGTAATCAATGCAGTTCTTGCAATTGTTCAAGAAGGAAATGCTGAAAAATCGTTAGCTGCGCTACAAAACATGAACAAGCAAAGCAGCTCAGTTTTACGTGATGGTAAAGTCGAGACCATCGATGCAGAAGATGTTGTTGTTGGAGATATACTGGTATTAGAATCAGGCTCCATGATCACAGCGGATGCTCGTTTGATTCAAGCATCACAACTTAGAGTGGAAGAATCAGCACTTACTGGGGAAAGCGAACCAATTGAAAAAGATTCGGAGTACATAGGGAAACAAGATGCACCGATCGGTGATCAGATCAATATGGTCTTTAAAGGTTGTACTGTATCAAATGGTCGTGGTCGAGCGATTGTAACAGCTACTGGGATGCAGACTGAGATGGGGAAAATTGCTGGCTTATTGAATGACGATGTGACGCAGCAGACACCTTTACAAAAACGCTTGAATCAATTAGGCAAGCGAATCAGTTTAATTGCTTTAGCTGCTGCTGCTTTAGTATTTATCATTGGTGAATTACAAGGCGAACCGATGTTGGAAATGTTTATGACTGCAGTATCATTAGCTGTCGCAGCGGTTCCTGAAACCTTGATGGTGATCGTTACATTAACGCTCGCTTATGGCGTACAAAAAATGGCGAAGAAGCATGCGATTATTCGTCGTTTGCCAGCTGTTGAAACACTCGGAACAGCTAACGTTATTTGTTCCGACAAAACAGGAACCTTGACACAAAATAAAATGCGTGTCAGACGTGTTTGGTCTCGTGGAGATGAAGTAACGGACACTGAAGATGCGATGACAGATGAAGCGATGGAAGTGTTAAAAATGGCCTCTCTTTGTACGGATGTTATCGTAGATAAAGAGGGAGACGATTTAGTTATCCAGGGGAATCCCACAGAAGCAGCGATCGTACGTGCCGTAGAGGAAAACTATCATACAAAAGCTGAATTAGAAGAAAAGTATCCAAGAATCGGTGAAATTCCTTTTGATTCTGATCGTAAAATGATGACAACTGTTCATAAAATGGGGAAAAAATATATTTCTGTGACTAAAGGAGCGTTTGACGTCCTATTGACTCGTTTCCGCTTTGGAGATGTTGAACAAGCTGCCGTAGTAAATGATCGCTTTGGAAAACGTGCTTTACGCGTGATTGCAGTTGGTTATGCTATCTATGATGAAGAACCCACAGACATCACTTCAGAGGCTTTAGAGAAGAATCTACGGCTATTAGGATTGATCGGCATGATCGATCCACCAAGACCAGAGAGTAAAGGCGCTATTGCCAGGGCGAAAAAAGCTGGAATCAAAACAGTCATGATCACAGGAGATCACGTAGTAACCGCTGGAGCTATTGCAAAAGAATTAGGTATATTAACAGATAAAAGTGAAGCTTTAACAGGTTCAGAATTACAAAAAATGTCTGATGAAGAGTTGGACTCACGTGTAAAATCACTCTCTGTTTACGCTCGAGTAACACCAGAAGATAAAATTCGTATCGTTAAATCATGGCAGCGTACTGGAGCCGTTGTTGCAATGACAGGGGACGGAGTCAATGATGCTCCTGCCTTGAAAGCAAGTGATGTAGGTTGCGCGATGGGGATTGCAGGAACCGACGTAGCACAAGGTGCAGCAGATATGATTTTGACAGATGATAACTTTGCAACGATCGTTGATGCAGTTGCGCAAGGGCGAGCGGTGTATCGAAACATCCGTAAAGCGGTAAACTTTTTATTAAGTTGCAATATTTCGGAAATATTTATTGTATTGATTGCCATGCTTTTAGGCTGGGGCGCACCATTTACGGCTGTTCAATTATTATTTGTAAACGTTGTAGCTGATGGGCTTCCAGGATTTGCTTTAGGAAAAGAACCTGCTGAAAAAGGAATCATGGATGAAGCGCCGATTCCAAGGAATGAAGGAATCTTTGCGCGTGGTTTGTGGCAAAAAATTGGAATCAATGCGTTTGTCTTTACAGTAATCACGCTGTTTGGATTCTATCTAGGTGCAAATGTTGATTCTGTTTCTTACTTTTTTGAAGCAAGTCATGAAATTGGTCAGACAGTAGCATTCTTGATTTTAGCTTATTCATCGATTTTACATGTATTTAATGTGAGAAGTACAGAATCGATCTTTAGAGTAAAATTATCAACAAACAAATCACTTTTTGAAATGGCTGTGCTGGCAGTTATTATTACGACGGTGATTGCATTATTACCATTTACACAAGAATTGTTCGGTTTAGTTCCGATTGGGATGAATCATTGGTTACTAGTAATGGGTCTATCAATCGTACCGATTTTTGTCAATGAAATGATCAAATTCCATTATTCAGTGGAAGAAGATACAGAATAAAATCATCTAAAAAGCAACGTTTGATGTGTTGATTTCGCCATAGAAATCTCTACGTCAAGCGTTCTTTTTCATAGCGTTTGAATGAGTGAAAGAATATCTTGAAAATACTATTGAATTTATTTACATAAAAGACTTGCTAAAATGTTGAAGGAGTATTATAGTTGTTATCAAAATCAGTTATTTTGTTTTTTTAGCTGATATTTTTTTTAATTAATTATAACTAACAATCAATATTTTTATTTGGATGCCCAAATAAAAATCTTAGGGGAGTAGCAGCATAGTTTAACTATGTTTTTAGATCAACAGCAAGTGTGAAAACACTGGTCTAAGAATGAAATTGCGAGACCTAAGTGTAAGGGCCAAGTGTCGTTTCACTTAGGTCTCTTGTTTTACTTAAAAAGTGGAATTGGGTTTGAAAAGGAATTCTGGCGAGCGATTTTCAGTTTTTGGTCAGAACAGTACGAGCCCCCTGCGCTTTTAAATTTAGGAGGAAAATTTTGTGGTAGAGAAGTCGAAAATTTCGCATCATCAGAAATTGACCGCTGCTGGACTTTTAGTAGCAATGGGGGTCGTTTATGGCGATATCGGAACAAGCCCGCTTTATGTAATGAAAGCAATCGTTGGAGATAATGGCGGTCTTCAGAATGTTTCAGAGAATTTCATTATTGGTGCGGTATCGTTGATTTTTTGGACATTGACGATTTTAACAACAATCAAATATGTTGTGATTGCTTTAAATGCAGATAACCATGGTGAAGGTGGAATTTTTTCTTTATACACTCTTGTCCGTAAAAAAGGAAAATACTTGATCATCCCAGCGATGATCGGTGGGGCAGCATTATTAGCGGATGGTGTATTGACACCAGCAGTAACCGTTACAACAGCGATTGAAGGATTGCGGGGGATTCCAGTTTTCTTTGATCGATTTGGTAGTGACCAAAATATTATTGTTATGATTACCTTAGTCATTATTCTTATCTTGTTTTCTGTTCAGCGTTTTGGAACGGATGCGGTGGGAAAAGCTTTTGGACCGATCATGTTTGCTTGGTTTACATTCCTAGGTGTGATGGGGCTGATTAATTTTGGACAAGATTGGACAGTGCTCCGTGCGTTGAATCCTTATTATGCGATTCACTTACTGTTTAGTCCAGAAAATAAGTTAGGGATATTCGTATTAGGAAATGTCTTTCTAGCAACAACTGGTGCAGAAGCGTTGTATTCTGACTTAGGTCATGTCGGTAAACACAATATTCGTGCCAGCTGGCCTTATATCAAAGTTTGTTTGATCCTCAATTATTTAGGACAAGCCGCTTGGATTTTGAGCGCCAAAAATGATCCGTCAATTTTAGCGATTGAAAACTTAAACCCATTTTTCCAAATGATGCCAAACAGCATTATGTTGATCGGCGTTGTTTTCGCTACAGTTGCGGCAGTAATTGCTTCTCAAGCATTGATTTCTGGTTCATTTACACTCGTATCTGAAGCCATTAAATTGAAATTATTACCAAGATTGAAAATTATCTATCCAGGTGCGAATATCGGTCAAATGTACATTCCGGCAGTTAATATGATGTTATGGATCGTGTGTTCCTTGATCGTAATCACGTTTAGAACATCCACGCATATGGAAGCAGCATATGGTCTTTCAATTACTGTGACAATGCTGATGACAACTATTTTATTGATGTTTTATCTATTGCAAAAAGGTGCACCAAAATGGGTTGCGTATCTTGTTACTTTATTCTTTGGGAGTATTGAGTCGATCTTCTTTGTGTCAAGTATTGCGAAATTCTTCCATGGTGGTTACGTAGCAGTAGGGATTGCTTTGTTGATCTTATCTGTTATGACGATTTGGGAGTGGGGTAATATTATTAAAGAGAAAACATCTGATACAGTTCCGCTTAAACAATATGTAGAACAATTACGGATGTTAAAAGATGATACGTCGGTTCCAAAATCACAAACGAATGTTGTGTTTATGACTCCAGATACAATTGGTGATGAAATTGGACGCCAAATCATTTACTCGATCTTAGATAAACAACCGAAAAGAGCAAATGTTTACTGGTTTGTCAACGTTGAAGTAACGGATGAACCATTTACGAAAGAGTATTCTGTAGATATGATGGGTACTGATTTTATCGTACAAGTTCAGTTATATCTTGGTTTCCACGTAGCACAAGAAGTAAATGTCTATATTCGACAAATCGTTTATGATTTAATGAAGGAAGGGCGTTTACCTAAACAGCCGCAGAAATATTCACTGACACCAGGACGTGAAGTAGGAGATTTCCAATTCATTATCATTCGCGAAGAGTTATCAAAAGTAACTGAATTGAAGAAATGGGATCGTCAAATCATGCAGTTGAAATTAGCAATCAAAAAAAGAACGACTACACCAGAGAACTGGTTTGGTTTAGAATATAGTGAAGTGAAATACGAATCCGTTCCGCTTATCATTGGGGATACAAGAAAGACACGATTACGAGAACGAAAAGTGTTATCATAAAAATGAAAAGAGGTTGGAACAGAAGCGTCTAACTCCGAGAAGTAAAGGGGAGTTGTTTCTGATACCACCGTTTATCTGGATTTCATGGGAGTGGGATATGACTCGTAGAGTTATGTCCTGCTCCCTTTTTTTTGAAATACAATAGTTCCTATTCGCGCTATTTTGAAAGGACAAGTATAATAAATAGATAGAAGAAAATGAGGTGTAAAATATGCTTGCAATAAATTTTTTCATATTATTTTTAATGATTGCGATCACGGCATTTTTTGTGGCGAGTGAATTTGCTTTAGTAAAAATTCGAATGTCTAGATTAGAGCAATTAAAGAAAGAAAATGTCAAAAACGCTGAATTGGCAATTCACGTGACCCATCATTTAGATGCCTATTTATCTGCCAGTCAATTGGGAATTACGTTAACAGGACTGATTATTGGGTGGGTTGGGGAAGGCTCTGTAGCGACGCTGCTTCATCCAGTAATAGGAAATTTACCCATCAGTGCGGCACTTAGTCGTACGATTTCAGTTATTTTAGGTTTTGCTATTGTAACGTATGTAGATGTAGTTGTGGGAGAATTACTACCGAAAAGCTATAGTATCGCCCAAACCGAAAAAGTTGTTTTAGCGATAGTTAAACCTCTGCATTATTTTTATAAAGTGATGTATCCATTTATTTGGTTATTGAATCATTCAGCAGCAAAATTAGGAAAAGTATTAGGAATCAAATTAGTGTCCGAAGGTGAGGAAACATTAACACAAGAAGAGCTGTTATTTGTTGCAGTTGATTCATATAAAAAAGGTGAACTAACAAAGGAAGAATACCATTACATGGAAAATGTGTTTGAATTCGACGATACGCTAGCTAAAGAAATTCAGGTCGATCGAACTTCAATAGAAGTATTTGAAGCAGATGAAACAGTGCAACAAGCTATTCAACATTCCTTAAAGCGTGGTCACACGCGCTATCCAGTGATAGAACAGTCTAAAGACAACGTCTTAGGCTATGTCACGTTACCCTCTTTGATCAAGGAGTCCTTTATTGACGATCAAAGAAAAGTTAGTGAATTAGTAGAAGAACCGATCGTAGCTTTGGCGACTATTCCAATTAAAAGCTTACTAACGATGATGCGAAAAGAAGGGAAACATATTGCCATTTTAAAAGATGAATATGGTGGAACTACTGGAATGGTTACGATCGAAGATATACTAGAAGAACTGGTAGGCGATATTAGAGATGAAACCGACTTAGAAAATGCTTTGATCGCTAAAAAATCGGATAACACCTATATCGTTTCTGGGAAAATTACACTTGATGATTTTGAACGTTATTTTAAAGTAAAAATTCCAAAATTTGAAGTTTCTGAAATGTCTACATTAGCTGGTTTTATCGTAGAGCAAAAGAATAATCAAATTATGGTCGGTGATCAAATCAAAATCGATGATTTTATTTTTGAAGTAATGGATTATGAACATGCGCATATCGATTATTTCAAAGTGATAAAATCAGCTGAATAAAAGATAACACTGAAAATCACATCAACTCTGCTACAGAGCTAAAGATGAAGTTGAGATATAACTCAAGGAAAGTATTTTTTGATAAGAGGCTAGAAAAATCTCCGCTAAGGCAATCGACTTAGTGGGGATTTTTCTATTACTTTCTTTGACTTATCGTATTGATTATACAACTAGGATCGTGTTCTGCTCAATATCGTTCAAATAAGATTGACGGAAAGTGATTATTCAGCTAGGATTAAGAAAAAGTGGAATAGGGTGTGTTTGAATGCGTAAGGTAGGAATCATAGGGTTGGGACATGTTGGTGCAACACTTGCTTATACGTTAGTCTCTGAGAACCTGGTTGATGAGCTTGTTTTGATTGATAAAAATGAGAATCTAGCTCTATCTGAAGAATATGATTTATTAGATGCAGAAGTTTTTTTGACAGGCAAAACGACTATTATTATTCAAGATTATCAAGCATTAAAAGATGCATCGGTGGTTGTTTTTTGTGCAGGTCAAATCAGTGCACTAGGAGATGATGGAGACCGGTTTAAAGAACTTGAAATCACAAGTAAAATCGTAGAAGAAGTGGCACCTAAAATCAAGCAATCTGGGTTTAATGGTATTATCTTAACGATTACAAATCCATGTGATGTGATCGCAACTTACATGCAAAAATTAACAGGATTTGACACAAGTAAGGTGTTTGGGACTGGTACGATGTTGGATACAGCACGTATGAAACAAGCCATAAGTCGAAATGTATCGATTGATGGGCGTAATGTTGGCGGGTATGTTTATGGTGAGCACGGAGACTCTCAATTTGTCGCTTGGTCGACTGTGACGGTTGGTGATCGACCTCTTTTGGAGTGGAACAGTGAGCTTGATTTAGAATCATTAGATGAAGCTGTTCGTGCAGGTGGTTGGAATGCATTTGCAGGGAAAGGCTATACGAGTTATGGAATTGCAACATGTGCCTCACGCTTGATTCGTATGATTTTAAATGATTCAAAAACAATCATTCCTGTTTCAGCATATGATGAACAAGCAACTGTCTATTACGGACAACCCGTTGTGATCGGGAAAAATGGCATAGAATCATATGTTGAGTGCCCGCTGAACGAAAAAGAAAAAGAGTCTTTAAAAAGCTCTATTGAAATCATCAAAAACGGACTGGCTAAGCTGCCGTTTAAGCAATAAAATAAAACGTATTATTCTACGAAAGCTGGAGGCTATTCATTGATAAACTTAACAGAAATAACGGAGAAGATGTCTCCAAACCAAAAAATAAATTATGATCGAGTACTACAAAAAGTGATTGCTGAATGGGAAAAGTCAGCGATTCGGCCTACTATTTTACTTCATAGTTGTTGTGCACCATGTAGTACCTATTCACTTGAATATCTGATACAATATGCGGATGTTACGATTTTTTTTGCTAACTCGAATATCCATCCCAAAGCAGAATATCAGCGTCGAGAAATTGTGCAGCAAAAATTTGTCGAAGAGTTTAATGACCGCACAAATAATCACGTCAAGTTCTTAGCTGCACCATATGAACCTAATAAGTTTGTTCAAATGGTACAGGAAAAAGAACTCACAGAAGAAGCAGAAGGGGGAAAACGCTGTTCTGCTTGTTTTCAAATGCGATTGGATATTGTTGCAGAAAAGGCACAGGAGCTGGGTTTTGATTATTTTGGAAGTGCGTTAACGCTGTCGCCAAAGAAAAATAGTCAATTGATTAATGAAATCGGAATCGACATTCAGAAGTTTTATGCAACGAACTATTTACCAAGTGATTTTAAGAAAAACAATGGGTATAAACGTTCAATAGAATTGTGCAAAGAGTATGATGTATATCGCCAATGCTACTGTGGCTGTATGTTTGCGGCGGTAAAACAGGGTGTTGATTTAAAAACAGTCAATAAAGAAGCCAAGGAATTTTTAATGACTCAAAAAAAATAGTAAGAGAAGAGGACGATTTCTGATAATACGAAGTCGTTGTCTTTTTTTTTGAAATCAATATAGTTTTAAACTATATAAAGTGATAGAAATTAAGTGTTATCCTATATTTGCTTCTCATGGTACAGTAGTTGAAATACATTGAAGGAGGAAACGTATGAAAACATCAATTATCGGGTTCCCACGAGTGGGAGAATTGAGAGAATTAAAATTTGCAACAGAGAAGTATTTTAGAAAAGAAATCACAGCTGAAGAATTAGAAGCAAATGGAAAAGAATTGCGGAAAAAACATTGGCAGTTATTAGTCGATCAGGGAATCGATTTTATTCCAAGTGGCGATTTTTCTTTCTTTGATACAACGTTAGACACAGCAGTCTTATTGAATATTGTACCTGCTAAATACCAAGAGTTAAAATTATCGACTCTTGAAACTTATTTTGCATTAGCTAGAGGGTATCAAGGCGAAGCAGGTGATGTAAAGGCCTTAGCCATGAAAAAATGGTTTAACACGAATTATCATTACATGGTTCCTGAAATTGATGATCACACAGAACTTAGACTGGTTGGGGATAAAATTTTTACCATTTTTAATGAAGCAAAAGAATATGGAATCACTACTCGTCCAACTATACTAGGTCCTTTTACATTATTGAAACTAGCTACATATCATGGAAAAAAACGTGCAGAAGATTTTTACGAAGCAGCGATCATCGCCTATGCTCAAATTTTTGATAGGTTAGCTGATCTTGGTTGTGAATGGTTTCAAATCGATGAACCAGCTTTAGTTTTAGATTTATCTCCAGTTGAAGTCCAACAATTTAAAGCATTGTATCAAAAACTGTTAACGAAAAAAGGAAGCTTAAAGATCTTGGCGCAAACGTATTTCGGAGACGTTCGAGATACGTATCAGGAATTAGTTGATTTACCATTTGATGGAATTGGCTTGGATTTTGTTGAAGGTAGAAAAACATTGAGTTTGCTTGAAGAATATGGATTTCCCAAAGAAAAATTACTCTTTGCAGGGATTGTAAATGGAAAAAACATCTGGAAAAACAATTATCAAGACACATTAACACTACTTGAAAGACTTCAATATGTTCGTCATATCGTGTTGAGTACATCATGTTCATTGTTGCATGTTCCATTTACATTAGCTAATGAGACCGCATTACCTAAAGAAGTGACAAACTATTTTGCTTTTGCTGTAGAAAAATTAGCTGAATTAAATGATTTAAAAAAAATAGTTGCAGATAAAAACAGAAACAAGGATTTATTGAGTACGAACAGTGCCTTATTTGATCAAGAACGTTTTTCCAGGAATGAGCAGGTTGCAAAAAAGGTTAAGGCATTGACTAAAGCAGATTTTATCCGTTTGCCGGCTTTAACTGAACGTGCGGTTATTCAAAAAGAAAAGTTGAACTTACCGATTTTACCGACAACTACGATTGGTTCTTTCCCGCAAACGAAAGAAGTTAAGCAAAATCGTGCGAAATTTAAAAAGGGTGAAATCAGTGAAGATGAGTATACAGCCTTCAACAAAGAAAAAATTGCTGAGTGTGTCGCTTTTCAAGAAGAAATTGGCTTAGATGTCTTAGTTCACGGTGAATTTGAGCGCAATGACATGGTGGAATATTTTGGTGAGAGTCTAGAGGGTTATTTATTTACTGAGAAAGCTTGGGTTCAATCTTACGGAACTAGATGTGTGAAACCACCGATTATTTGGGGAGATGTTTCACGTTCAAAACCAATTACAGTGGCATACTCTAAATATGCCCAAACATTAACGGATAAGCCAATGAAAGGGATGTTAACAGGACCTGTAACGATTTTGAACTGGTCATTTCCTCGTGAAGATATTAGTTTAAGAGAGTCAACGCTCCAGTTGGCATTGGCTATCCAAGAAGAGGTTTTAGATTTAGAAGCTAATGGAATTGAAATCATTCAAATTGATGAAGCAGCTTTGCGCGAGAAATTACCACTACGTCAAACGGATTGGCATTCTGAGTATCTTGATTGGGCAATCCCAGCCTTTCGCCTTGTTCACAGCAGAGTACAGCCGACAACGCAAATTCATACACATATGTGTTACAGCGAATTTGCGGATATTATTCAAGATATCGATAATATGGACGCAGATGTTATTTCATTTGAAGCTTCCCGATCCAATTTAAATATTTTAGATGCGTTAAAAGCAATCGATTTCCAAACACAAGTTGGTCCAGGTGTTTACGATATTCATTCACCGCGTGTCCCATCAGTAGAGGAAATCGAAGGAACGATCCATAATATTTTGAACAAGTTACCGATCGAAAAAGTTTGGGTCAACCCAGATTGTGGATTGAAAACACGAGGAGTGCCAGAAACAGAAGCAAGTCTCAAAAACTTAGCACTTGCAGCAAAAAAGGTGCGTGGAGGGGTGTAAATGAGAACAGATACCTTGTTCAAAGAAAAGACAGTCTTTTCCTATGAAATTTTTCCGCCTAGAAGAACAGCACCGATCGATACGATTTATCATACATTGGATCGTTTGAAAGGGCAGCAACCTGATTTTATTAGTGTGACTTTAGGTGCAGGCGGATCAGGAGCAAATTTGAGTACAGCAGATATTGCTCAGAAAATTCAAGATGAGCAATTTCTGCCAAGCGTGGCACACTTACCGGCGGTGAATTTCTCAAAAGATGAGATCATTGTTATATTAGAAGAGCTGAAGCAAAAAAAAGTAGAAAATATTTTGGCTTTGAGGGGAGATATTTTACCAGATAAGGAACCAAAAAAAGATTTCTCTTATGCCAATGATCTAGTTGCTTTTATTCAAGAACAAGGAGATTTTAATATCATTGGTGCTTGTTATCCTGAAACACATGGTGATGCAGTAAATACAGTTGAGGATATTAGAAACTTAAAAAGAAAAGTTGACGCAGGGACGAATCAATTGATTACCCAACTATTTTTTGATAATCATTATTTCTATACATTCAAAGAAAAGTGTGATATTGCGAATATTAATGTACCGATTCAAGCGGGAATCATGCCAGTAGTGAATAAAAAGCAAATTGAACGCATGGTAAAGATGTCTAATGTAACTTTACCAACAAAGTTTTTAAAAATGATGGAGCGTTATGAGCATAATCCTGAGGCCATTCGAGATGCGGGTATTGCTTATGCGATCAATCAAATTGTCGATTTGGTTGCACAAGGGGTGGATGGGATTCATTTATATACGATGAATAATCCATACGTAGCACAAAAAATTAGAGAGGCAACACGTAGTTTATTTAATGTATAGCTAAAAAATATGAAATTGAGATAAAAGGTCTAAATTAGAAATGTTTATTTCTAAAGAAGTTACTTTTAGGATAACTTTTATTTTTATTTATAGCTCGAGACAAAACGTATTTTCGTTTTGTCTCGATTTTTTTGTATATGATTAATATATTTCTGATTAAACGATCAATATTTTGTGTTTTTTTACGATTATAAAATAACATTAATTTTTATTTTTCGAACATTTTCATGTAAAGTTAAAGTTACTTTTTATAAATAGTATTTTTTGTGAATTTAATTTTTGTTTTTCGTGAAAAATATCGAAGTATGTTTAAAAAGCTATTTTAAAGGGTTTTTTGTTTGTTTTTTTTGAATAAAAAGATTTTTTTGGACAAGGCAAACTTTTAGTAAAAAATATTATGAATAAAGTTACGAGAATCTATTGACATGAAAAATAACAAGATATATAGTTTGTATGTAAGCGTGAATGAAATTATTTAATTTAAATTTATTTTTTATATAATAGTTTGTTTTTTAAGCGTCTACAGCTTGACACTATTTATAGCCGATGATCGATATAGAGAAACAGGCAGAAATGAATTGAATTTTTAATGAAACGAAAGGGGATTGTATATGCCGAGAAAAGCGCCTGTCCGAAAGAGTGATCATTCTAAAGACAAAAAGGTTAGGCGGAGAACCCAAAAAAAGTGTTCACGTGGTTCTATAGAGCCAGAGAAACTATATCGAGAAACCGAAAGAGATGAACCACGCACTATAAAGCGAGGATCACGGCAAATAGCAAGAAACTCTCGTGATGGGTTTTCCGATACAACGGAACGTTCTAGGTATTCTCAGAATCGTGTAAGACCTCGTCGACCAGCGCAAGAACGAAAAGTGAGAGAGGGACAGAAAAGCCCTGTTCAACAACCAGTTGCTAAAAGACCAAGTATCTTGGTGATTTCTTTTCTAGGTAATTTGGTATTTTACGGTATTACAATTGGAATCATCTTTATGGCTTTAATGTTTTCGTTTAGTTCAAAGTCGACAGCATCGATTTTTGGTTATCGCTTTTATACAGTTTTGACTAATTCCATGGTACCTCAAGAAAATGGACCAAAAGGTGGGTTTTATGCTGGTGATATTGTCATTGTTAAACTGACAGATGGTAAAAAAGTCAAAAAAGACGATATTGTCACTTTCGCAGTTGGAGATGGTTCACGCTATTTAACTCATAGAATGGTAGAACGTAAAGAGGAATTAAATGGAGAAAAAGGGGACTACCTAGTTACCAAAGGTGATGCCAATAAAAATAATGATCCGCCGATAACAGCGGATCGAGTATTAGGGAAAGTGATAATGGCAGTTCCAAAAGTAGGTAGCATTACAGAATTTGTTCGAGAAGAATTTTGGGCTTGTTTAGTATGTATTCTGTCATTGTATGGCTTTTTCTTAGTACTGAAAGCCTACTTATTTTCATCGCAAGAAGAAGTTGCTAGAAAAGGCAGAGGTAAAAGACGCCCTGTATATGAACGATGATATTACCACTTTGCTTCATCTTAGAGGAAAGATTAAGGAAAGTGAGAATATATATATTATATTTTTTTATAGGAGGATTATTAAGAATGAAGAAGAACAAGAAGAAAAAGTTGGTAGCAGCAGCATGTCTAGCTTTATTAGCAGCAGCTGCAGGTACTTTTGCATGGATCAATTCGCAAGATCAACGAATTAACCGTGTGAAATCTGCTGCAATTAAAGATGGTAGTGTCAGCGTAGAAGAGAATTGGAATCCTAAACCAATTGTACCAGGAACAGAAGCAACAAAAGAAGTAGCAGTTACAAATTCAGGGAGTACACCGGTCTTTGTCCGTGTCTCGTATGAAGAAGTATTGAAACACTTGACTGAAAAAGGCGCAGTAACTAAAAGAACTTCAGGTTGGAAAGCTAGTGCAACACCAGGCTTATCAGATGATGTGCCTGTTGAGTATGATGGAGAAAAATATATAGACGCAAGTAGCGGTTATACAGATATTACAAGTAAAGTCAAAGACAGTTCAAAAGCTGCCCTACCAGCAGGGGTAAAAGTTTATGCAAAAGGTTCTGTTATTAAAGATCCTGTAACGGGTGACGAAAATACTACATTTAGTTATTCAGCATTTTTTGAATATGCACCAGGTAAATACCAAGCGATGGAAACAGAAGTAGCTGTGGAAACTGGAAATGCAGAAGGAACAGCTGTCGAAACTTGGGAGTTTGTAATGTCTAAAGCTGAATATTCAGTTTATAAAGGCGGCTATAGCCATGCGGTATCAAACTGGGCGGCTTCTTCTTTAGAAGGTGCTTCAACAGAAGCGACAGCTGCTAAAGCTTCTTTATTGGGCAGTGCAGGTCAAAAATATGATATGAATTATGATTATACAATTGCAACGTTAGGATTAAGTGCACTTCCAGCACCAACTCCAGCAACGGCAACAGATCAAATTCCAGTAGCTAATTCAGAGAAAAAAGCTGTACAAACAGATGCAGCTGCGTTAGGTGTTAGCGGAATCAATGTAGAGTATGGTACTGATATGATTACAACAGCATCACTTGCTAATGATAAGTGGACATATAATAAAGAAGATGGCTATTTCTACTTCACAAGTCCTGTTGTTTCAGGTGCTACAACACCACATCTATTGAAAAAACTTGTATTCACAAATAGTGTCGGAACAGAATTTACAAACGCAACATATGATTTGGTTGTGAAGATGGAAGCTATTCAAGCAACTAAAGAAGCGCTAACTGATGCTACTGGTTGGGGATTAAGTGGAGCCGATGGTTCAGAAACGAAAAAAATTACGACTTATCTAGATGGACAGGCGAAAAGCTAATTTCTAGTTAAAGTTCAGGAAAAAGGAAGGGGAAAAACGATGCAGCAACAATCAATGCGAAAACGTCTACCATTTCTGGTTTTATACAGTTTATTAAGTGTTTTTATCACTTTTACCAGCGGAACGCTATTAGCTGTTGCCAGTCAAACCCTTCCTCCAGGGGTAATCATTGGCGATGAGACAGGAATATCTGCTTCTTCAGAAGGAGAATATTATGTTGATTTGCCAAATGTCTTACCTGGAGAAAGTTATGAAAAAACGATTACAATTCGTGGGATGGATATAAAAGAACCTTTTGAGTTAGGAATCTTAGTTACCCCAGAGTCAGCTAAAGGTGCTATTGATTTTGACAAACAAATCACATTGACTTTATCTATAGATGATAAGCAATTATATCAAGGTCCTTTATTGGGAAATGGAAAATTTGATTGGTCCATTCAACCCTTGATTGTAGGAACATGTGAATATGGAAAAGATCAAATTTTAACAGCAGTTTTTGAAGTCGATAAAGATTTGACTCTTGCAGATTATAGGGAAGAAAGCCAGCTGTTATATCATTGGACTTTTGTTGCAACCAAAAATCAGTCCAAGTCTTCAGATACTACAGATAGTAGCTCTTCATTTGAGAAGCCAAAATCTAAAGGACTTTTCCCGATGACAGGGGAAGAAATAAAGCATTTAATTTATAAAACATTGGCAGGACTATTATTAGTGTTAATCGCTATTTTATTATGGAAAAAACGTAAAGATGAACAAGGTAAAGTAGATTAGAGGAAGGGGAAGGCACATGAGTCGAGGAAATAAGCTGTTGAAAACAATTAATCAAAATAAACCCTTTTTGGCTGTGTTTTCTGTATTTTTGAGCCTGCTGCTGGTAGTAGGAAGTACTTATTCGTGGATTACCTATAGTGATGAACAAATCAATCGAAATAAGCCAAATAGTAAAAAACTTTCTGCGGTGATCGATGAAGTCTTCACACCTAATCTGCAGTGGGAACCTGGAGCGATCACTGAAAAGAAATTATTAGTGAAAAATGATGGACAAATGCCAGCAATTGTCAGAGTTTCTTTATATGAATTTCTTGCTCAATTTGAACTCGATATGACTGATGGGATTGGGAATGGTAGTCAAAAAATTGTAAAAAATTCAAGCGGATCTGATCTCATAATGGAAGATGTCAGCACTTGGGAAAAAGGCCGTACATATAAAATTAAATCAGGAAAGTATTTTACGGTGTCAGACGTTTACAAAGGGGACAAAACGGATCCGAATACAGCATATGTTTATAAAGGAATTAGATCAGTCGAAAGTCTTAAATATTTGAACATTCAATTTAATGCTGCTGATATTTATGACGAAAATAATAAACCGATGTCTGGACTGCAGAATTATTGGTACTATTCAAGTGGTTATTTTTATTATTCAGAAGTACTACAGCCAAAAGAGAAAACTAAACAACTGATTCAAAGTGTTACTTTAGACAAAAACTTACCAAATAAGTATAAAAGTTCTTTATATCAATTAATTCCAGTTATGGATGCTCATGATACCACAAAGTCTTTAATAGAGAATTGGAAAATAGATTCTGGTTCTTATTTAGAAGAAATGTATCGTGGAAAAGTTCATTAAGAGGAGATTTAAGATGAAAAAAAAGAAAAAAATTATTCATTTTTTTTTGATACTACCTGTACTTATTGTATGTTTGGTGATTGGAAGTGCAGTTGCATATGCGGCAATGATGGTGAGTGATGAAAAAGCGAATCTTTTCCAGATTGGTAACCTTCAGACTAAAGTTGAAGAAGTTTTCACTGAGCCAGCAACGATTTTGCCAGATACTTCGGTTGAGAAAAAAGTGACTGTAGCGAATATTGGAACTGTTGCTCAATTTGTTCGAGTTATGCTTCATCCTGAGATTCGTATAGAAAACGGGGAAAGTATACGATTATTGCCTTCAAAAATTGGTGAAGAAGTTTTACTAGACTTGAATAGTACAGATTGGAAATTAGGGGAAGATGGGTACTATTATTACTTAAAAAAGTTGAAATCAGGGAAATCAAGTGTTACAGAAAACTTGTTTACACAAGTAAAATTGAAGAGTGGCTTAGGACAAGAGTATCATAAAGCGACGTTTAGCTTATTAATAAAAGTTGAAGCTATTAACTGTGTGAAATACGCTTATCGTGATGCTTGGTGGCAAGGGGTCATCCCTAACAATGGAGAGTTGCAAGAAGTCGACAAGCAGTTGTCTGAAAAAGCAGATTAAAAGTAGGCACATGGAATAAGTATTCCATGTTTGCCTTTTCTGATTTAACACTCATGAAATGAGTGCTTTTATAAGAAATCATTGATTTGATGAGTTTTGAAATAAAAAAATGCTGAATATTGCAGGAAATGGGGTGGGAAAGTGAAAAGAAGTATAACATTAGTTGGGGTATTTTTCTTATTGGCTTTATTAGGTATTATTGGGTACCTGACTATCAATAGAGCAATGGATAAAAGTGTAATAAAAGCTTCAGATACCTTAGTTCAACGGGAGTTTCGCTTAACAGTATCTAATGAATGGAGCGATGAAAAAGAGTGTAGTTTTATTGATTTAGTATGGGATGATATATCAGATTCAGATTATCAGTTATATCGAAGTGAAGACGGTATAAGTTGGGATAAAGTGGCATTAGATCATGAAAAAGTGCTTAAAACATCAAGCGATTTTTCCGAGGTACCCAGCTCAGGTAGTTTAAAGCGTAGAGAAAAATTGTTAGAAAACAGAGCTCAGGATAGCACGATCAATGATGACGTACCTTCTGAATCTCCAAGTGCTGAATTGGAGTACGGAGAAGGAGATCATTTTACTGTAAAACTATCTTCTAAAGATAAAGGTAAGGAATACCAGTGGTATGTCCTAGCAGACACAAAGAAATATGGGATACAAAAATCAGATATCATAAAGAAAGAAGTGACTAGTGAGCTTCAAGGGTATATTTATGTGATCGATAATTCACCAAATACGGTTCCGGTAGTTGAACGTGCTTCTTCTGGAGAGATAACGAATATTGATGTCCGTGCAGATTTATCTGAAGCTACTACTCAAGTTTCGGGAATTGCGGGAGAAAATAGTAGTTGGATGCATGTGTTAGCTGTTGATCGAGCAAATAACGTGAGCGACGTAAAACATATTAATCTAAAAAATAATACCAAAGAAGCTGAATTAAAAGATGTGAATCGTTATGTTGCTTTTAATGTTGAAAGAACAGCTGATACAGCAAAATTAGTCGATGTTGCTTTAGGAAGTTCAATGGAAAAAAAGATGAAGTCTCTTGAAATCAAAATACCAAAAAATTCAGAAATTAAAGAATATGATACATTGGTTCTGCCAACTTCTTGGTATAAATTTCAGAATAGTGACGATGAGGAGTACAAATCATTTACTTTAGCAATGAATGATAATAATGATATAAATACCATTAAGAATTTTTTAGAATCACTACGATTCACCATTAAAAATCCGACTCATGAAAAAGGCAATATTCAAGTGATTTTTCATGAGTTGGTATATACATCATGGGAAGCACCAGACGGGAAGACCCATTATTATACGTTTATTCCGACACAAAAGACTTGGCTACAAGCTTATAATTTAGCCAAAAAAATGAAATATAGAGGTTTGACGGGGTATTTAGCAACTTTGACTTCCTCAGCGGAACATAATTTTGTTTATACAAATATTGCGAAACAGTCTGGCTGGCTTGGAGGTGGCAGACTGGTAAAAACGAATGGTCAAAAAATCAATGATGAAGCAGTGATTTCAGAAACAATTAGCGATTACATTATTACTGGAGCTTTATCCCAACGATGGTATTGGGTTGATGGTCCTGAAAAAGGATTAGTATTTTTTGATAAACCCACTTATAAAGAAGGAGGAAAAGCACCTGCTGGAGTCTATCAAGGATTTAATAACCCTCTAACTGGCGGTGTTGGTGCTGAGCCAAATAACTCAAAAGGGGAATATATATTAGAATTTGCTCAAGCTAGTGCAGGAGCGCCAACAAAATTATGGAATGACTTAACCTATAATCGAACAAGCTATAATACTGGTTACTATATTGAATTTTCTGAGTACGGTTCTCAAAAAGAAACGGAGGAAGAGACAGATGTTTTAGGTAGTAGTGAAATTCCTCAAAAAGTTTCTGTTAAAGCTTTTGATGATCAGAACAACCGCTTGGTTTCTGGTGATTTTATGTTTGACCAACAGTTAAGGATTGGAAAAAAAGAAATTATTGATCCAAAAAATATTGATATGTATGACTTTATTAAGTTAACAGATCTGACAGATAATCAAATTTCTCCTCTTGAATATACAATTGGTAATACGTTCCAAGAAGGAAAATTGATTTACAGTTCTCGGAAACTGACCGTCCATGTTCGACAAGTCATCATGAATAAAAATGATCAAATTGTTTTTCCTAAAAAGGGCTATGGTGTATTAGAAAGTCGCTCGCAATTAGGGGGAAAGAAGGATGAAGTCTCATTAAGTATGGTTTCAACTAGTGATAACACAGCTCTTTTTGACTCGTATGTTATTCGATATCAAATCACTGAACCTTTGTATACGATTGTATCAAAAATTCCAATGAATTATGAATTAATCGGCTATGTATTAACAACTGAAAAGCAACAGCATTTACCAGAGCTTAGTTCTAAATCACCAGTCCAAGTTGATGTATCGATGAATCCAGAAATTTGGCTAACAACATACATTAGACCATCAATAGAGCAGCCTAGCTTATATCATTGGGAATATGAGACTAATAAACTAGGGGAAATTAAGATGAAGTAGGGAAGATATGAAACCAAAAATAAGGGGATTTTATAACTTGAACGATAAGTGATGAGCACTCTTAATTAAAAAATTAAGACCCTAAATTGAATAACAAGGATGATGTAGAGTGTATTTATTATTAGTTGCTTTGGGGATAATTGTTTCTATTCATAGCATACTATTTCTTTTTATCGTACAAAAAAATACAGAATTAACGAATAAGATAAAGCAACTAGAAAAAAAATTTTCGCCTTTAAAGTCCAATATACAGCGGCAGATTTTACAAAAAAAAGAAACAAGGAAGTCTGAGCAAACGCTAAAAAGACGAAAGATTAAACCAATGAAACGAGGAAGTAGATAACGATGAATTTAGGCTATGCTCATGGAACTAAACTAAATCAGCAGCTTGATTTTTTAGAGGCTTATGAACTAGAAGAAATTTTTTCAGATGATGACCATAGCTATGAAGTACTCGAAGACCCTGAAAGTGAGTATCAAAGGTTATTGGAGTATACAGAGCCAGGGGATTGTTTGGTTATAGCATTTTTAGAAGTGATTTCAAGAGATTACCAACAGTTGCTTCTATTTTTGGATGAATTGGAAGATTTAGGACTTGATTTAGTAGTATTAACTTCACCAGAATTGACTTTGTCAGACTGGCGCGAAGTACTTTCATGGGTGATGCGTAATGATCAGTTATTACATCCACGTTTAATTAAAATAAAGTTGAAGCAGAAAAAAAATCAAAACACGGAAACGTACTCTGTATTTAGTAGAGATCCTGAAGCCAAACAATTATATCGAGATGTCGTCTGGCAATTGATCAGCAAACAAAAAATACGAAAAATAGCCAAACAAAAAGGCGTTCCAGTTGAGACGGTTTATCGAATACAGCAAGAATTTAAACGATTGAAGTTAGCTGGGGTATTAGCGCTATGCTTCTTTTTAGCTATTACTACAATCAAAATAACAGAGAGCTTTTCTGATAATGTACTGATTCAAATTGTAGTCTGTGTCATTTCAACTCTGGTTATTCTTTATAATACCCTATCAGATAGTGAACCGCAGTGACAAAAATTAATACAGAGATAATAAAGGGTCCCTTTTACGTAGTTTTACAGAAGAAGGAACCCTTTTTTTATTTAGAAGTCTAATTTTTCGATTCGATCAAAAGCTTCTTTTAAAACATCAATGTTTTGTGTTGCTGCTAAACGTACGTAATCATCGCCAGTTGTTTCGCCAAAGGCTTTACCGGGAATCATCAATACATTCGTTTCCTTCAAGACTTTTTCAACAAAAGGCACTGAGGTAAGTCCTGTTTTAGAAATATTGATGAAAGCATACATGCTGCCTTTAACTGGATGCAATGAAAGAAACGGAATAGATGCGATTCTTTGTTCCAGATATTCTAGTCGTTCTTTAAAAACGGAAACGACAGCTGGTACTAATGTTTCAGCATGATTTAAAGCATAAATACCAGCTTGTTGAGAGGGGCTTGGTGCAGAGTAAGTAATACTTTCATTGATTAATTTTGCTGCCTCATTGATATAATCAGGTGCAATCATGTAACCGATGCGCCAACCAGTCATTGCAAATGCTTTTGAGAAGCTGCTGAACGTGATCGTATTTTCAGGAGCAAAAGTTGCCATTGGTACAAAGTCATCGTAGAAGCAGAAGGCTTCGTAAACTTCGTCAGAGAGAATATAAAAATCATGTTCAATAGCCAAATCAGCAATTGCTTTAAACGTTTCAGAAGAAAAAACAGCGCCTGTAGGATTATTTGGTGAATTGATAATAATGGCTTTGGTTTTATCTGTAATCGCAGCTTTCAATACATCGATATTAATTTGAAAACCATCTTCTTCATAAGTTGGGATAAATACTGGTTTGCCGCCAGCAAAAATCACTTGATCTTTATAAGGTGAGAAGTACGGTTCGTGAATGATGACTTCATCTTCTGGATCTAATAAAACTTGTAAAGTCAAATACATACCATGTAAGGCTCCGACTGTAGCACGCACTTGGTTTGGATCAAAGGTTAGACCGTATTGTTTTTGATAAAACGCAACGACAGTATCAATAAACTCCTGGCTACCTCCAGAAGCAGTATACTTTGTATGGCCGTTTTTTACATCTGTAAAGGCGGCATCGATAATTCGCTCGTTTGTAATTAAATCTGGATCACCTATTGATAAATCTAGTAAATCTGGGACTTGTTTTGCTAAGGTAGCAATATCCATTAAGATATTTTCAGCAGGTTGTTGATGTTTTTTTGCCATGTTTGAACGATCCATGTTGTTACCTCCAATTACTTATTACTCTATTCATTCTACATTATTTTTTTAAGAGGACAAAGCAAGTTATTATACTTGCTTTGTCCTCTTAAACGGATTACAAAACTTTTCTTAAAAAATCTTGTGTTCTTGGATTTTTTGGTTGACCAAAAATTTCTTCTGGTGTGCCTTCTTCTTGAATAATTCCAGCATCCATGAAAATCACACGATCGGCAACTTCACGAGCGAAGCCCATTTCATGTGTTACAACAACCATCGTCATTCCTTCAACTGCTAAAGCTTTCATAACTGCTAATACTTCACCGACCATTTCTGGGTCAAGTGCCGAAGTTGGTTCATCAAATAGCATCACATCTGGATTCATCGCTAATGCACGCGCAATTGCTACCCGTTGTTGCTGTCCGCCAGATAGACTGGAAGGATAGCTAGTGGCTTTGTCTTTTAAACCAACTTGTTCTAACAGAGCTAGCGCTTTTTCTTTTGCAGCTTCGGTTGTTTCTTTTTTGACTTTGATTGGACTGATGGTTAAATTATCTAAGACTGTTTTATGAGGAAATAAATTGAAATTTTGGAATACCATCCCCATTTTTTGACGAAGAGCATCGATATCTGTATCTTTATCCAATAAATTTTTTCCTTCAAATTCAATTATTCCATCTGTCGGTTGTTCTAATAAGTTCAAACAACGCAGAAAAGTACTTTTCCCACTGCCGGAAGGACCGATGATCACGACCACTTCACCAGCGTTTACGTCTAGATCGATTCCTTTTAGGACTTCGTTTTTCCCGAAGGTTTTGTGTAAGTTTTTTATATTAATCACTAGTACTCATTCTCCTTTCAGCAACACCTAGTAGGCGAGAAATAGTAAAGGTTAAAACAAAGTAAATCAATGATACCACAAGGTATGGTAAGAACGGTTTAAAGCTTGCGCCTTGAACATTGCCGGCTTGGAAAATCAGCTCTGAAACCCCAATAACTGAAACCACAGATGATTCTTTGATTACCGTTACAAATTCATTTCCTAAAGCAGGTAAGATATTTTTGATTGCCTGAGGTAAAATGATATAACGCATCGCTTGTGGTTGGTTCATTCCAAGAGAACGAGCGGCTTCTAATTGTCCTTTGTTGACAGCGTTGATACCAGCACGGACGATTTCTGCGACATAAGCCCCACTGTTTAATGCAAGAGCAATACAACCAGCAGCGATTTTCGATAAATCAAGACCTAAAACCCCCGTACCAAAATAAACAATAAAGATTTGTACTAATAACGGAGTGCCACGAACGTATTCAATGTAGCAAATGGCAATACCGCGTAAGATTTTTGATTTAGACAATTTCATTAAAGCAAGTAATCCACCTAAAATTGCACCGAATAATACCCCCATAAAGGCTAAGAAAATCGTATAACCAGCACCGCTGATATAGAATTTCCCGTATTTTCCAAGGAAGCTTTCATCATCTGTAAACATTAATTTGCCCGCTTCTTTTTTATAGCCGTCTAATAGATTATTATCATTGATTGTTTTGATCGAAGCGTTGACTTTTTCTTCTAAGATAGGTGCATTTTTAGGAATTGCAACAGCCGCATCTTTTTCACCCTGTTCAAATGTCACATCAGCAAATGTCAATTCTTTATCACGGTCAACATAAGCTTCCGCGACAGGGCCTTCTAAAACAGCAGCATCCACTTTTTTATTTTTTAAGTTCATAATGATGTCTGGGACTTTTTGTAAAGAGGTTGGAATCGAGCCGATAAGTTCTGTCTTCGCTAATTCTTCTTGTGTCGTTTGTTTTTGAACGCCAACTTTTACATCGTTGAAATCTTTGGTTGACTGGAATTGATCTTTGTCTGCTTTTCTAACGACGACTTTTTGTTGGACGGTCATGTAAGGAGTCGAAAAATTCACTTCTTTCAGTCGCTCAGGTGTTGGCGCCATACCTGAAATGATCAGATCGATCTTACCTGTTTTCAATGCACCTAATAATGCATCAAAACCCAATTCTTCGATTTTTAATTTAACGCCTAGGTCATCTGCGATTTTTTGTGCGATCGAGATATCAAAACCAACAACTTGGTCTTTCCCATCAACGTCTGCATGAAATTCATAAGGTGCATAATCAGCAGATAAGCCAACGATCAGCTCTCCACGTTTCATGATGCTGTCATAGACAGGATCTGGTTCTTCTGCGATTGCTGTAGCTACAGGGATAAAAGTGAGTAGTACCAGCAAGATGGGAATAATAAGAGCTAAAGTTTTTTTACATAATTTCATTTGCTTTTCTCCTTTATATTGGATTGGTAACAGTCAAAAAAATCTAACTGCTTCGATTTTCAATAAATATTCTAAAAAACGTGTATAAATGTATAAAAATTTATTGTTTTTGGATGTGTTTTATCATATCATAGATTAAGGGAAAGGAAAAGTGAATTTTATCAAAGAATTTACAAAAGTTCACTTTTGCATAAAAATTAGTAAAAAATGAAAGGTCGAGAAGAATGAATCAATCATTGATCGTAAGAGGAGCACCCCAAGAATATGAATGCCGAGTTGGCGCGTGGGATGACTTAGAAGAACATTTAAATAGAAGAAAGATCAAACGTGTTATGATTTTACATGGGAAAGACTCATGGGAAGCGGCGAAACCGTATTTTCCTTCTTTAGTGAATATAGATGCATATTTTATTGAGTATGGTGGGGAATGTACAGATGAGAAGACATCTGAATTGAAAAAGATCTTTGACCAAAAAGAGCTAGAGGGAATCATAGCAGTTGGGGGTGGAAAGATTGCAGATTTAGGGAAAGCAGTAGCCAATCAAAGTAATGCGCCTATCTTGATTTTACCAACCTTAGCTGCAACTTGTGCAGCGTATACTCCACTAAGTGTGATATATAAAATGGACGGTTCTATGGATCGTTATGATGTATTTCCACAAAGTAATGCCTTAGTTCTAATCGAACCTAACGTTATATTAGCTTCACCGATTGAACTGATGATCGCAGGAATCGGTGATACTGTGGCTAAATGGTACGAAGCAGATGCAATGATCTCACAATTAGAGGTACAGCCAATTGAGATCCAAGTCTCCGCATTTGCAGCAAAAAAATGTCGTGACGTTTTACTTACGGATAGTCAAGAAGCGCTTAATGCTATGAGAGAACAAGAAATAAATCAAGCCTTTTTGAATGTAGTAGAGACGAATATCTTACTTGGCGGAATGGTGGGTGGCTTTGGTGATGATTACGGTCGTACGGCAGGAGCTCATTCCATACATGATGCGCTGACCATTTTACCTGAGAGTCATCAACAGTTACATGGTAATAAAGTTGCTTACGGTGTTTTGGTTCAGTTAGTCATTGAAAATAAATGGTCAGAAATTGAAGAACTTATTCCGTTTTATCATAGTTTAGATTTACCAATCTCCTTAAAAGAGATGAAAATGAATTTATCAGAAGATGAATATATCCGAGTTGCAGAACGTGCTGCCGAGCCTCATGAAACTATTCATTATATGAAAGAAACGATTACACCAGAAATTGTCAAAACAGCCATGATGGAACTTGAAACAGCCATGAACAACAAATAAGTGAAGTTGAAAAAATAAAAAGAACTGGAGACAAAAGTTTTTTTATCTTGTCTCCAGTTTTAATGTCTAAGGATATGCTAAAGAAAGCCCGTAAAACCTTGCAAATACGAACAAAAAAAAGTATGATGAGGAAAGTGTAAATTTACAAAAGAAAGTAGGAGAATGAATGACAGAACCAGCCATTCGTTATCGTTTAATAAAGAAAGAAAAACATACAGGTGCCCGTTTAGGAGAAATCATCACGCCTCACGGAACGTTTCCAACACCAATGTTTATGCCTGTAGGAACGTTAGCGACAGTAAAAACAATGTCACCAGAAGATTTGAAAGAGATGGGGGCAGGTGTGATTTTAAGCAATACTTATCATTTGTGGCTTCGACCTGGAGATGATTTGATTGCAGAAGCAGGCGGCTTACATAAATTTATGAACTGGGATCAACCGATTTTAACAGATTCTGGTGGCTTCCAAGTATTTTCATTAAGTGATATGCGTAAAATCACAGAAGAAGGCGTTCATTTTAGACATCATTTGAATGGATCAAAATTGTTTCTTTCTCCAGAAAAAGCAATCAATATCCAAAATAATCTAGGTTCTGATATCATGATGAGTTTTGATGAATGTCCGCCATTTGATGAAAGCTATGACTATGTGAAAAAATCGATCGAGAGAACATCACGCTGGGCAGAGCGTGGGTTAAAAGCTCATGCTAATCCAGACCGTCAAGGTTTATTTGGAATCATCCAAGGTGCAGGCTTTGAAGATCTACGTCGTCAAAGTGCCAAAGATTTGATCAGTATGGACTTTCCAGGCTATTCCATCGGTGGTTTATCTGTAGGTGAACCAAAAGCTGAAATGAATCGCGTGTTAGACTTTACAACACCGTTGATTCCTGATAATAAACCAAGATATCTAATGGGTGTAGGAACTGCGGATTCATTGATCGATGGTGTGATTCGAGGGATCGATATGTTTGACTGTGTCTTGCCGACTCGAATTGCCAGAAATGGTACTTGCATGACTTCAAAAGGTCGTCTGGTTGTTAAAAATGCACAGTACGCAAGAGATTTCCGTCCGTTGGATGAGAAATGTGATTGCTATACATGTAAAAACTATACACGTGCTTATATTCGCCACTTGATCAAAGCGGATGAAACATTTGGGATTCGTTTAACGTCTTACCATAATTTATACTTCCTATTGAATCTGATGAAACAAGTTCGTCAAGCAATCATGGATGATAATTTACTAGAATTTAGACAAGCTTTTTTTGAAGAATATGGTTTCAATAAAGAGAATGCGAAAAGTTTCTAAAAAAGTGATCAAAAGACTAGTGTTGTACACGAAATTTTGTTACAGTAAACTAGTGATTATACGATAGAGAGGTGAATAGATAATGGGCGGAGGACTTTCGTTTATTTTACCATTAATTCTTTTAGCAGGAATGATGTTTTTTATGACACGTTCGCAAAAGAAACAACAAAATGAACGTCAAACACTTTTAGATGCAATGAAAGTGGGCGATGAAGTTGTAACGATTGGCGGATTACATGGTGTAATTTCTGAAATCGACACTGACAAGAGAACTGTATTGATCGATTGTGAAGGAATTATCCTTGAATTTGATCGTGCAGCAATCAAAACAGTAAAACCAGGTACTATTGTTACAAATGATAGTGACGTAACGGTTGTTGAAACGAAAGAAACAGTTGTTGAAGAACCAACAACAACTTCTGAAAACGAAGAAACGAAAGAATAAATTCCAGCTTGCTGGAATTTTTTCTTTCTAACCTATCAGGAAAATATACATAGATCATTCTTCAGAAAGAAGGGGAGAGCCATCGAAAAGCTGTCGTGGCATCAAAAGTTCTTATTAAAAAAAGAATTAAAAACGAAGTGCCGATCTTTTCAGCAACTGGGATATTCATCTGTTAACGAGACGGAATTGATGAATTATCTTGTTTCTTATCGTTGGAAAAAGCAATCTCCAACATCGATCAAGGAATGCAAGGAAGATATTCTACATATTGAACCAAATGAATTTTTTGATTATCAACAATTACTTGCACAAACAAGTAGTTTAAAGATCAAAGATTGGCATGATTTAACGGACCTATTCTAGTGGTGAATAGGTCCTTTTTTTCTTTTTGTAAGATAGAAAGCGCTTATATATATTGCGGAGAAAAAAACTTGTTTAAATGTGAAAAAAATCACAATAAAACTATTTACAAGAAAAAAATAATGTTGTATGATGTGTATGTGAAATAGTTAACAAACAAAAATAAATTATTTATTTTTCTAGGAGGATCACAATGGCTAAAACAATGAAGAAAGAAGATACCAAAACAACTGATGTATCAGCAATGATCGACGAGTTAGCAAAAAAAGCAAATGTTGCTTTAAAAGAAATGGAAGACTTCGATCAAGAAAAAGTTGACCACATTGTGCACCAAATGGCAATGGCTGCTTTAGATCAACATATGCCTTTAGCGAAAATGGCAGTTGAGGAAACTGGCCGTGGAATTTACGAAGATAAAGCAATCAAAAATATGTACGCTTCAGAATATATTTGGAACAGTATCAAACATGATAAAACAGTAGGTGTTATCAACAAAGATGACCAAACAGGATTAATCGAAATCGCTGAACCAGTGGGTGTAGTTTGTGGTGTTACACCAACAACAAACCCAACATCAACAACAATCTTTAAAGCATTGATTTCAATCAAAACACGTAACCCAATCGTCTTTGCTTTCCATCCAAGTGCGCAAAAATGTTCTGCAGAAGCTGCTCGTATCGTTCGTGATGCCGCAATCAAAGCAGGCGCTCCTGAAAACTGTGTTCAATGGATCGAACAACCTTCATTGGAAGCCACTTCAGGTTTGATGAATCATCCTGGAATCGCTATTGTTTTAGCCACTGGTGGTGCTGGCATGGTGAAATCAGCATACTCAACTGGTAAACCAGCGCTAGGTGTTGGACCAGGTAACGTTCCTTCATATATTGAAAAAACGGCAAAAATCAAACGTGCAGTCAATGACTTGATCGTTTCTAAATCATTCGATAATGGGATGATTTGTGCCTCTGAGCAAGCTGTGATCGTAGACAAAGAAGTTTATGCAGCTGTCAAAGCTGAATTTGAAGCACATCAAGTGTACTTCGTTAAACCAAATGAATTACAAAAATTAGAAGATGCTGTTATGAATGAAGGCAAATATGCCGTAAATCCAGCAATTGTTGGGTACTCAGCTGAACATATCGCTGACTTAGCAGGAATCAAAGTACCAAAAGGCACTAAAATCTTAGTTGCTGAAATCGAAGGTGCAGGAGCTGAATACCCACTTTCACGTGAAAAATTATCACCTGTTTTAGCGATGATGAAAGCGAAAAATACAGATCACGCATTTGATTTATGTGAAGCAATGCTTGAATTAGGTGGTTTAGGTCATACTGCTGTGATTCATACAGAAGATGAAGATCTACAAGTGAAATTTGGTTTACGCATGAAAGCTTGCCGTATCTTAGTGAACTCTCCATCAGCTGAAGGCGGAATCGGTAATATCTATAACGAAATGATTCCTTCATTAACATTAGGTTGCGGATCTTACGGTAAAAACTCAGTCTCTAAAAACGTATCTGCTGTAAACTTGATCAATGTCAAAACTGTAGCGAAACGGAGAAATAATATGCAATGGTTTAAATTACCGCCAAAAATTTTCTTTGAAAAAAATTCATTACAATATCTACAAAAAATGGAAAACGTTGAACGTGTCATGATCGTTTGTGATCCAGGAATGGTTCAATTTGGCTATGCAGATACCGTTCGTAAAGAACTACAAAAACGTAAAAACGACGTTCAAATCGAAGTTTTCTCAGCTGTAGAACCAAATCCATCTACAAACACAGTTTACGCTGGAACAAAAGTCATGGTTGATTTTGAACCAGATACAATCATCGCTTTAGGTGGGGGATCTGCAATGGACGCGGCTAAAGGTATGTGGATGTTCTATGAACACCCAGATACAGAATTCTTTGGCGCTAAGCAAAAATTCTTAGATATCCGTAAACGTACGTACAAAATCGACAAAGCTGTTAAAACACAATTTGTATGTATCCCAACAACATCAGGTACAGGTTCTGAAGTAACACCATTTGCGGTTATTACAGATAGCGATACACATGTAAAATACCCATTAGCTGATTACGCCTTGACTCCAGATGTTGCGATCATTGATCCTCAATTTGTGATGTCAGTTCCAGCTTCTGTAACGGCTGATACTGGTATGGATGTTTTAACACATGCGATCGAGTCTTATGTTTCAGTAATGGCTTCTGATTACACTCGTGGCTTAAGCTTACAAGCAATCAAATTAGTCTTTGAACACCTAGAAAACTCAGTGAAACGTCCAGATGCTGAAAGTCGTGAAAAAATGCATAACGCATCAACAATGGCTGGTATGGCTTTTGCCAACGCATTCCTCGGAATTTGTCACTCAGTAGCGCATAAAATTGGTGGAGAATACGGTATTCCTCACGGACGTACTAATGCGATTTTATTACCGCATATTATCCGTTACAATGCCAAAGATCCTTCAAAACATGCAATGTTCCCTAAATATGACTACTTCCGTGCAGACACAGATTACGCTGATATCGCGAAATTCTTAGGTCTTAAAGGAAAAAATACTACAGAATTAGTGGATGCATTAGCGAAAGCAGTTTACGATTTAGGTGTATCTGTTGGAATCGATATGAACTTGAAAGCACAAGGTGTTACACAAGAAATTCTTGATTCTACAGTTGATCACATGGCAGAACTTGCTTATGAAGATCAATGTACAACAGCAAATCCAAAAGAACCATTGATCAGTGAATTAAAACAAATCATCATTGATGCCTACAATGGTTAATTGAATAAATTGAGAAGAGCGGCGTAAAAGTTGCTCTTCTTTTTTTATTTAGAGGTATAATAAAGTCAAAATAAATGGGAGTGATACCAAATGACCATCAGAGAAGCCAAGTTAGAAGATGCAGAAGGAATCAATCAATTAAATACCTATCCATTGAATCACGACTATCCATTAGAAGAGACTAGAAATCAGTTGAACTATCTATTATCTTCACCAGTGAATAAAGTATTTGTAAAAATCATTGATGGAAAAGTAGTTGGCTATATCCAACTAAGTGAATACGTCTGTACTTATGGACCGAAGTTGATGAATGTCATGGCTTTAGTGGTAGACGAAAGAATACATGGTCAAGGTATAGGGAAATCTTTGCTCAATCACGCCGAGCAATGGGCAAAAGAAGCAAGGGCAAAAGGCGTTCGACTAAATTCAGGTGTAGAAAGAACTGAAGCGCACAAATTTTATGAACATCAAGGCTATATAAGAGTGAAGAATCAAGTGAATTTTAGAAAATTATTTGATTGAGAGTGGTGTAAATAGCAGTCGTAAAGAATAAAATGGTATGTTGACAAAGTAAATTACAAAATGCTACCATAGAAAAATAACGAAGAAGAAAGGAGGGAGCAAAATGAAAATGTGTCAATTCAAAGCAAGTAAATTGTCAAAAATGGGTTGTAGCGTATTATCTTATCGTAAGACAAGTGCAAAAAGCATGGTTTTTTGCTCTCTCTTTCAGTATATAGAACTAGTTAAGTAGAGTTCTTAAAAAGATAGACCGTCGATCATTTTTTTGATCGGCGGTTTTTTGAAATTTTATGGAGGTGAGTCTAATGAGTGGAACAATAGGAGAAAAACGAAGCGGCTAAGGAATGCAGCCGACATTTTGCATTCCGAATAAAAAAAGAACGAGGAATCAGAATGTTAACAATCAACGGAAAATATAACGAAGCACAAGTATATACAGACATGTTAGATGATAGTACGATCGGACAAATCATGTCTTTATGTAATCAAGAATTTGCTAAAGAAAGTCAGATCAAAATCATGCCGGATACTCACAGCGGATCAGGATGTGTAATTGGCACAACTATGACGATCACTAACAAGGTAGTACCTAATTTAGTGGGTGTAGATATCGGCTGTGGGTTACATGTGGTGAAACTAAAAAAATCGATCAAAACAAATTTTGATAAATTAGATCGAATCATTCGTACAAGAATCCCTAGTGGGTCTCAGTCACATGATAAAAGCCAACATGAATTTGAACTAGGCAACATTCATGCGACTATTCATAAAGGGTGGGCATTAAGAAGTTTAGGTACACTTGGTGGAGGCAATCATTTTATCGAAATCAATGAAGGAACAGACGGTCTGTATTTAGTGATTCATAGCGGCAGCCGCATTTTAGGCAAAGAGATTGCTGAGTACCATCAAGAAATAGCGTATCAAGCGTTAGCTCAACAAAGAAAAACATTAAAAATAGCTGCAACACGCGCCAAAGAAAACGGAGAGACAGAACAAGTAAAAGCGTTACAAGCAGCACGAGAAGCAGTGAAAATTCCTTATGAGCTATCCTATGTAACGGAGGATAATCTGACTAGATACCTAGAAGATATGAAAACCGCTCAAGAATATGCAGCTATGAATCGCAAAATCATGGCTGACACGATACTTAAAGGAATGAAGTGGAAAAAGGCTGTCATAGAATCATTCGATTGTCCTCATAATTATATTGATTTAGAAAATAATCTTTTAAGAAAAGGGGCAGTTTCTGCTAAACTTGGTGAAAAAATCATTGTACCTTTAAATATGAAAGACGGTAGTATTCTAGCAACAGGCAAAGGGAATCAAGATTGGAATCAATCGGGTCCTCATGGTGCTGGAAGATTACTCAGTCGCTCCCAAGCGAAAGCAAAAATCAGTCTTGAAAGTTATCAACATGCCATGAAACACGTTTGGACGACTTCGGTTTCAAAGAAAACGATTGATGAAGCACCAAAAGCATATAAACCAATGAAACAATTAATGGAAGATGTAAAAGATACGATGGAAATTCAAGAAGTGATTCGTCCGCTGTATAATTTTAAAGGCTAAGTTAGTTGAGTTGGATAGGAGAAAAAATAGTATGAGTGAACGAGCGATTATGTGTAAAAAAGTTGAGAAGCAAGAAATAGTCACTATTTCAGCCTATAACTTCTTAAATTGTCCTGAGAATAAGTTTGAATTGAATCAATATTTTGCTCAACACTTTTTAGAAGCATTTAAAGGAACGATCGATGATGAAGGGGAGACTTTGACCGATTGGTTAATTGAGGTTAAAGAAGCTTTTCAAGGAAAATATGGACCAATTATGGAAGAGCATTCTTTTTATATTGAAGAAGAGGGAAAAATTATTGCCAGTACAGTTGTTGCGTTGTTTCGAGGTATTCCTTTAGTTATCTATGTTGCGGTTGATCCTAGGGACAGAGGACGAGGGCTTGGGAAAAATTTATTAAGGAAAATGTTAGACTCTTTTTGTGATTCAATGTATCAAGAAGTCTACTTGGTCGTAACACCAGGCAATATGCCAGCAGAAATAATATATGAGCAGTTAGGATTTGAGGTAGTCGGAACAAATTGGGATGAACTCTTAGGACCGGCATGATCAAGAGCGTTGCTTTTTCAAATAAATCATTTGCTGTATATAATGGAACTAGAGTATGAGAGTTGTCTTTAGTAAGTAATGCCATTTAAGAAAGGATGATCAAAAATGTCCAAATTTTCTCCATGTTTATGGTTTGACGGAAAAGTAGAAGAAGCTGCTGAGTTTTATGTGAACGCCTTTGAGCAAGGAAAAATCAATAAAGTTGACTATTATGTAGATAGCGAACATCAACCGAAAGGGTCAGTTCTGACAATCTCATTGACACTTGCAGGACAGGAAGTGATTTTGCTGAATGGTGGTCCGGAATTTAATTTTACACCTGCAATTTCATTTTTTGTAGAATGTGAGACGGAAGCGCAAATCGACAAGTTGTGGGAAACATTAAGTCATAATGGTGAAGTTTTGATGGAATTTGGGTCTTATCCTTTCAGCAAGAAATATGGGTGGTTAAAAGACCAGTATGGTGTTTCATGGCAACTAGTCTTATCTGAAACACCGCAAACTATTGCACCGAGCTTCTTGTTTGTTGGAGAGCAGTTTGGAAAAGCAGAAGAGGCAATGAACCAATGGATCGAGATTTTTGGTGAAGGTCAGGTAGAATATGTCCAAAAAAATCCAGATGGAACTGTTGCACAAGCTCTATTTACAATGCATGGACAGCCATTTCGGGTGATGGATAGTGGTGAGGCACATGATTTTACCTTTACGATGGCTACTTCGTTTTATGTTTATTGTAAAGACCAAGCAGAGATCGATCGCTTATGGGATGCGGTCACTGCTAAAGGAAAAGAATGGCCCTGCGGTTGGATGGAAGATGAATATGGCGTGTGTTGGCAAACTGTTACAAAGGATATGGATAAATTATTTGATAATTCTGATCCTGATAGGGCCTATCGCGTGATGCAGGAATTGTATAAAATGAAACGGATTGATATAGCGGCATTGAGAAAAGCGTATGAAGGGTAAACGAAGAAAATCAAGTAAGTTCTTTTTCTAAAACTAAAACGATTTTGAAACGCTATTCATTTGTTTGGAGAAATGGTTTGGAAATCGTAGAGGAAAAACTATTTCACGAACACCATCTATACATGTTAAAGAAAACATTGTATTAAAATAACTTGATTAAAAAAGAAGAACTTTTTCAACAAAAAAACTGTATAAGCAGGTCCGATAGACTACCTGCTTATACAGTTTTTTGTTTATTTACTTCTCTTAGCAAACGGCTGATAAGCAATTCCGCGACTTTCGCACCAATGAATGATCTCGCTAGAAAAAATAATATCTGTTGTTGCCAGTTCAGTAGTTGTTTTCTTCCCAAGCAATGTATACATTATTTTAAGCTCATTTTCCCATTGTTGAACAAGTTCGATTGTTTCATCTACACTGTTTGTCATCAGTTGATTTAAAATGGTTCCTGCAACACCAACACTTTTAGCACCTAAACTAAGTGCTTTGACAATATCCAACGACTGACGAACACCGCCAGAGGCTAAAATAGTTAAGTCACGTTGCCAATTCGATGATTCTAAAAGTGAAAGAACAGTGGATTGTCCCCAATCAGCTAAAAAGCCTAACTCTCGTTTTTTGCGACGTGCATTTTCGATTTGTGTAAAGCTAGTTCCACCTTGACCGCTGACATCGACCGCTTTTACACCACGCAAGATTAATTGTTCAATCGTTTCACTACTCATGCCAAATCCAACTTCTTTTACAATAACTGGAACAGTCAGATGGGAAACAATATCTTCAATATTATCTAGCCAACCATGAAAATTTCGATCCCCTTCAGGCATTACTAACTCTTGCGGAACATTTGCATGGATTTGCAATCCATCAGCATGAAAAAGATCAACAGCTCTTTTGGCTTCTTCTAAAGAAAGCCCTGCGCCGATGTTAGCTAAAATCACGCCATCAGGATTTTCTTTGCGCATGATTTGATACGTATCTGCTAGGTCAGGCTCTTTTAATGCCGCATTGACTGAACCTGTCGCTACCATCACACCAGTTTCTCTAGCGATAATTCCTAACTGTTGATTGATGTCTTTCGCTCTTTCACTACCACCTGTCATCGCATTGATATAAAAGGGTTGCTTTAAGGAAAAATCAAGAAAAGACGTTGAAATATCGACGTCATCCATTGCTATTTCCGAAAATGAGTGATGGACAAAACGAATTTGATCAAAGTCATTCGCTTTTTCTTTATGAAAGGCTTTCGCCAAAGAGATATGCTCATCTTTTCGGTTCATTTTTTTCCTGCTTTCCGTAAAAATATACATGTAATGGTAAAGGCGTGATGCCTTCTTTTTCCCAAGAGCTCATTAGAGGCAAAATACCAGATTTTTGTTTGAATAAGACAATTCCGCAATCGCCACCACCTGCACCAGATGATTTCGCAGCACCACCGCAAGTTTGGGCTAAATTACATAATTTTTTTAGAGCAGGAGTTTCGATCGTAACCCCTGTGATCGATGTTAATTGTTGGAGTAATTTTCGATTCTTACGTATTTGTGCTTGAATCAAAGAGATATTTTCTGAGTTGAAGCCTGCGATCATGGTTTCAACGCAAGCTTTGCTATCATCCAGAAATTGTTGATAGGCCGTTTCTTGTATTTCTTTTGATTGATTGACTTGATCTACTAAATCAGAGGTAGAGGCAGGGCTTCCTGTCCAGCCAATCAATAGACGTAATTTTTTAGGAACAGTCAGTGGTTGGATCATTAACTTGGGCCATGTTGCTTGAAGTAGTTCAGTCAATGTTTGTTTTTGAGCTTGGTCGTTGACCCATTGGTGGTCAAAGGTTGAAAAGGCGATCCAGCCGCCGTAACAACTAGCTGCGATATCTCCACAAGAACCGTTTCCTTGCACTTCTAAGTGAGCCAGTGCAGAAAGCTTAAAAATTTCTTCTTCAGTTAATTCTAAACCATAAAAGAGACTTAACGCTTTGACGGTCGCCACAGTCACAGCTCCGCTAGATCCTAAACCGTATTTTCGACCATTTGAGTTATCCAGTTCACTTGTTACTTTTAAATGATAAAAAGATAGTTCTTGATGTTGTTCTTGGGCATATTTTTCCGTCAAACGAATAGCTGCTAGTACGTAATGAAAAGGATTTTCACGAATATCTAACACAAGCTCGTTATTTCTTCTTGTCCAACGTACAGGTAGGGAACTGTATTGAGCAGATTGTATACTACCAACATTTTCTGCTGACTCTAAGGTAACCGTCACAAATTGATCCACTGCCACGATAATAGCTGGATGTCCAGGTTCGACAACCGCATATTCACCAGCAATAAACAATTTGCCAGGTGTGGAAACTTCTATCATAATTCTTCCGACCTTTCTACAGGCATCAAGGTAATTCCTGGACCTGCGTACGCTGTAATCAGCTTTTCTTCAGACAAATGATCCGCTAAAAAATTCTTTAAAGTAGTCAGATTTTTCTTTTCGACTAAAATTTTAACATTCGGTCCAGCATCCATTGTAAAGTAACAAGGCAGACCTTGTTTTCGTGCCGCACGTACTAATTGCATAACGTTCAAGCTTTCAGGTGACCAGTAAGTGAATGGAGGAACTGCAGCAAGTGTTGTACCATGCATACGTAATCCGTTTGCCTCAGTGATTTCTCCAAGTTTAGTAAAATCTTTCTCTCTGATGGCTTGTTTAGCCGCTGCTAAATCAGGTTCGACATTTTCTAACCAACCGGAATAAAAACTGGAGGTTTCAACAGTTCTCTTCATGCCATCTCGACTCGAAATATCTTTTATACCATCATCCACTAACACGAATAACATGGCTAAATCATCTTCCCAATTATTGGAAGGAATCGTTTGGGCAAAAGAAGTTTGATCAGAGTCGCCTTTTTGCCATTCAGCAAATCCGCCGAAAATACTACGGCAGGCAGAACCTGAACCGCGGCGAGCTAAGCGTGATAGCTCAGTTTCAGTCAACTGTAAATTTAATGCTTGACTACAAGCGCCAGCCAAAGCAGCCAAACCGCTTGCAGAAGAAGCAAGACCTGCTGCCGTAGGGACAAAGTTTTGACTATCGACTTTGGCGAATAGAGATAGATTTTGCTGTTTGCGAACAAGATCTAAAAAGTTAGAAATTTTTGCTGTTTGTTTAGGATCTTGTTTTTCTCCATCTAAACAGAACGTATCTTCAGTGTAGCTTTCATCAAAATGGACAGTCGTTTCAGTATAAAAGGCATCTAATGTTAAAGAAAGACTGCTATTCATAGGGAGTATTAGTTGTTCATCTTTTTTTCCCCAGTATTTAATTAGCGCAATGTTTGTATAGGCTCGAGCTTTTCCAGCGTACATTAATTTTTCACTCCTAAAGATTGGATCCAAGTGGCTTTTGCTCCAGTTTCTTCTAAGGCTGCAGCGATTTTTTCCGCTTGTGTCTTAGAATCAGCTAAAGCGATCATACAACCGCCGCGGCCGCCACCTGTTAATTTTGCTCCTAAAGCGCCGTTTTTTAACGCTGCAGCGACTAATTCATCTAATTGGTCGTTGCTAACGGTCAATGCTTTAAGTTGTTCTTGTGCTTGATTCATAACGTTTCCTAATGTAAGAACATCATCTGCTAAAATAACCTTTTTGGCCAGTTTAGTCAAGCGGCCTAGCTCAGTGATATGCTGTGAGACTGCTTGTTTGTCTTGTTCAAAAAGATGAGCAACATCGCGAACCGCTGCTCTTGTTTGTCCTTTGATACCTGTATCAGCAACGATCAAAAAAGCATTGGAAACATTCATAGGGAACGTTTCTAATGGATGACCTTTTATGAAAAAGAGTGGTTCATGTCCACTGGTAGCTGCTGCATCGATTCCGCTAGGATTGCCATGCGCGATTTTTTCTGCACGATTGACTAAGTCGAGTAATATGTCTGGTGTACAAAGAGTGTTAAAATAATCAAATAACCCACGAACGATAGCGACAGCAGTTGCAGCACTGGAACCCATACCACGCTCTGAGGGAATCGTGCTGGTGATAGTGATTTTTAAAGTTGCATCTTCTTGCTGAAGTGTCACCAAGGTTTGGGTGATGGCTTCTTTGATACTTTTTAATTGTAGAGGAACTTCTGACAGTTTTCCTGAAAAATAATGACAATCTATAGTCATTGTAGTATCAGGTTCAACCTTTGTTGAAACGAAAGTCTCTTGGAACGGAAAAGCAATTGCTGGTTCACCATAAACGACAGAATGCTCTCCCATCAATATAATTTTTCCAGAGGCTTGCCCATGGCCGATTTTTTCTATATTCATTTTAATAAACAGTCCTTTTATTTGAAATATCAGCTGTGTAAAGATTCAAGATGTGACCTGAATACATAAAACGACACATGTCCTATTAAGATTACCACAAGCGATTCCTGCTAGCAAAACACTTGAAATAGTGATCAAACCAACATCTTCATAAGTTAATAATAGAACAAAAACAATCAATCAATTTAAATAGTGCTTCATGAAGAAGCTTCTTTTCTAGTACCAGAAGAAATACTCTTATGCTGAGAACTGCTCTCAACCTACACTAGTTTACCAAAAAAGCTTATGAAGTAAAATTTTTAGTTTCTATATTAAGGAAAAAATTAATTTCTTATTAATATCACTGTAAGCAAAAAAAGAAAGACTAGAGAAAAAATACCAATCTAAAGCTCCAGTCTTTCTTTTCACTCAGTCTTCAATCAATAAGCCTAAACCTGCTGCAATTGTAATTGCTTGTTCTTGTGTTACTTTTAGTCCTTTGAGCAATTCTTGAGAAAAAGCGATTTTTTCAAAGGTGCTTTTTGTTAAATCCAGTCCTGCCAGTTTGGTATGGAACCAGTTACTTCCAGTTAATGAACAGTTGTTAAATATCATATTACTCCAAGTGACCTCTACAAACTCTGTATCAGCTAGGCTTGTTTGTTTAAATTGAACCACTTTTTGATTGGTAGCGCTGAAAGATGTATAGTCTGCTAAACAATCTTCAAAAAGACAATCCCGTAAATAACTTTCAGCAAAGTTCGTACCCGTTAACTTACATTGACGAAAATGAACTTGATGAAAACTAGCACCGATCCATTCCGTATTTGAAAGGTCGCAATGGTCAAAGACTACATTACTACATTCAAAACGTTCTAAATGATTTCGATTCATAGTCAGTTTTTCAAAGCGGCACTCTCTGAAAACTAAATTGCGAACATCCTGGTAACTCAAATCTTGTTCTTTAACAGATAGGCCTTCGATGATGATTTCATCATCTATAGAAATAAAGTCAGTTTCAGTAAGCGTAGGTAGCAAAGGGGCTATTGGCTTTTTGATTTTCATGAATAAAACCTCCTAATAAATATATTCGAACTATTCTGTTTCTTTATCTAAATTTTCATTTAGTTGATAGGCACGATTATAAAATTTTAAACACATTGTTAATACATAGGCTCCTAATAAACCTAACAGGCTACCTAAAACGATACCAATCAAACGATAGTTCAGCAAGCTTACTAAATATTGATGGCGAGCCAAATTAGCGAGTAACAAAGACATAGGTGTTGTAAAGAAATTTGCGATCGTATAGTTTCGTTTAATGAAGAATTCTACCGTTACAAAGAAAAAACAGATCAGAAAAATGGTTTCTAAAGAAGAAAATGAAATGCTCAATAAAAGAGCTGCAATCAATAAACCGATCATTGTTCCTAAAATCCTCTGAATGTTGCGGTGCATGATTGCCCGTAAATTATCTCCTTGCAAAACAGCTGCACATGAAACGATCATCCAATAAGCATTAGTCAATTGTAAAGATTGGCTGATATAGGTTGCTAAAAATAAAATAGCCGCATAATGCAGAGCATCAAGAAGCGCCGCTGGATCTGTATATAGACGTTCTTGTAATGAAATTTTTTTTGAGGGTGTAACAGTTTCCCCTTCAATATAATATAAGAAAACTGCGACAACAAGAGAAGTCAAAATCCCTAACAAAACATAACTCATCATAATTGGAACTTTATCTAAAGGGATCTTTGTTCCGCTTCCCATTGCGGTTACCATGACAATAAAAAAAGCCCCCGGCTTAGCAATTCTGTATAACCTGAAAATAATTCTGGCAAAAAATGCAATTATAGCAATAGCAATCGGAATCATCCAAGGAATATGAGTACTCAAGACGCCCACTAAATTTCCGAAAAGTAAAAATCCGCCAACAGAACTTAAACGGATCAACAGTTCCTTTAATGGAAGAGTTTGGTAATAAAGGAAAGTAAAAATTCCCAGTGAGCCGAAACTACCAATCAATAAGTTATTTGAAAAATAACCAATGAATAGTGGCACTGCCATACAAATGCCGGCACCAATCAAGCGAAAAGGTGCTTTTTTAGGTTGATGAAACGTGGTTAATTCTTTTAAAAAAGATGAACGATGCATCTAATCACTCCTTATCTCTTAATATGAAATAGGGCAACTATTCTTCAAAGTAATGGATTTTGATAGTACCTTGAATAAAAAATATTAATTGGTACCCTAATATGTTTCTCCCATTACTAATCTAACATACTTTTTTATAAGAAGACAATCGCTTTTTAACGGCATTTCTAAGAAATGGCTTCTAATGAAGAGATAATTTAATGATGTGCGTATTAAAAAAAAATAAGATTATTCTTGATTTTTTAATTTAAAAATTGTAAACTATACCTCAGTACAATAAATAATTATTAAATTCTGATTTTTCAGAAAATACTTAGGGTCATTTAGGGAGGAAAAAAGAATGAAGTTAAAGAAGTCATTTGCTTTTGGATTCATCACTTTATTTAGTTTAACACTCGCAGCGTGCGGTAACGGCGGCGGAAAAACAGACGATACAGGCAACTCAAAAGAAGCTGGTGGAAAACCTAGCGGAGAGCAAGTATTCCGTGTCAATGTTTTACAAGAAATGCCAAGTGCTGATTTATCAGTAGCGACAGACGTTATCAGCTTTACTGCTTTAAACAATGTGTATGAAGGAATCTATCGTTTGAATTTAGATAATAAGCCAGAACCTGCAGGAGCTGCTGAAAAAGCTGAGGTCAGTGAGGATGGCATTACTTATAAAGTCAAACTAAACGAAAAATCTAAATGGTCAGACGGAAAACCTGTAAAAGCAGAAGACTATGTCTATGGATGGCAACGTACAGTTGATCCAGCGACAGCTTCAGAATATGCCTACCTTTACGAATCTGTGAAAAATGGTGCAGATATCGCAGCTGGTAAGAAAGATAAAGCAGAACTAGGAATCAAAGCGGTTGGTGATTATGAATTAGAAATCACATTAGAAAAAGCAACACCATATTTTGATTATCTATTAGCTTTCCCATCATTCTTCCCGCAAAGAAAAGATATCGTGGAAAAATACGGTAAAGACTATGCTGCAAATAGTGATAACTCAGTCTATAATGGACCATTTGTCTTAGATGGATTTGATGGTGCCGGAACGGATACTGAATGGTCATATAAGAAAAATAAAGAATATTGGGATGCAGATTCTGTAAAATTGGATGAAGTAAAAACGAATGTTGTGAAAGAAGCACCAACTTCATATAACTTATTCCAAGATGGACAAGCAGATGACGTAACATTAACTGGTGAATTAGCGCAACAAGCAGCGAATGACCCAACACTTGTGATCCAAAAAGAAGCGTCAACTCAATATATGGAATTAAATCAAATCGATGAAAATTCACCATATAGAAATGAAAACTTAAGAAAAGCAATTTCTTATTCAATCGACCGTAAGTCTTTAGTTGAAAAAATCTTAGGTGACGGTTCAGTTGAGCCTAAAGGCTTAGTTCCAGCAGATATGTCTAAATCTCCAGACGGAAAAGAAGACTTCACTGAAGCGGCTGAAGATAAGATTACTTTTGACAAAGAAAAAGCAAAAGAACATTGGGAAAAAGCGAAGAAAGAGTTAGGAATTAAGACATTAGATATTGATATCTTGTCTTCTGATGCCGATTCTTCTAAGAAAACAGTTGAATATATTCAAGGTGCAATTCAAGAAAACTTAGAAGGAACTAAAGTAACAGTAAGTCCAGTACCATTTGCTGTTCGTTTAGATCGCTCTAACAAAGGTGACTTTAAAGCTGTTATCGGTGGCTGGGGAGCTGACTATGTAGATCCAAGTAGCTTCTTAGATCTATTCCAAACAGGCGTTCCATATAACCGTGGACACTACAGCAACCCTGAATACGATAAATTAGTAAAAGCTGCAGCAACAACAAATGCTAATGATCCTGAAAAACGTTGGGAAAATATGGTTGATGCAGAGAAAACAATCATGGGTGACATGGGTGTAATTCCTCTTTATCAAAAAGCTGAAGCACACTTACGTGCTGAAAAAGTTAAAGATGTTGGTTTCCATCCAGCGGGTGCGCAATACGATTATAAATGGACATATATTTCAGAATAGTTTGAAATAGCTGTCAATAGCAAAAAGGACCTTTGCCCTCTTTGAATAAAAAGGCAACGGTCCTCTTGCTATCTTTGCTCATAAAAAGTAAAATAATAAAGAAACAATAGAGACGATCAGTAAAATACCCCCAGTTTCAAGCCAGTAAAGCTGATGAGCTTTGCCGATTTCTGAAAATGGAATGAATTCTTTCGGTTCATTTTTCTTTTTAAAACGAAAATGCATTTTCATAAAACGTTGGAAATTATCAAAAAATCCTGAGGACATGATCCATAAGGCTAAGCCGATAATCAGAAAGAATAATGAAACGATAAAAAAGGTATCAGATATAGAACGGATAGTCAGTGACTGTTTTACCAATAGGTAAGTGAAAATACCGATGCTTGAGACCGCTGAGGTAATCAAGGGCCATTTAAAGTTTTTCATGTGCTCATCCTTACTTAATTTTCTATCCTTACTTTATCGAAAAAAACTGATGAAGTCAAAATAATCTCGGAGGTGTCATTCTTGAACAGTTTTGGAAAATATTTTCTTAAACGGGTCTTTTTTATGATCATCACATTGTGGCTGATCGCAACGATTACGTTTTTCTTAATGCAATTATTACCAGGTACTCCTTATACCAACCAAGAAAAACTTAGTCCAGAAACAATTGCTATGTTGAATAAGCAATCTGGTTTAGATAAACCCGTGATCGTTCAATATGGAATTTACTTAAAAAATCTGCTAGTTGGTGACTTTGGTATTTCATTCCAATTTAAAAACCAACCTGTAGCAAAACTTTTAGCAGGTCGTATCGGACCATCAGTCCAATTAGGTGCACAAGCTATCATCTTTGGTACACTAGTCGGTATTTTACTAGGAATCATTGCAGCGATGCGCCAAAATACATGGGTAGATACACTGGCGACGTTGATGGCAATTTTAGGACGTTCAATTCCTAACTTTGTTTTTGCGGTGTTATTACAGTATATCTTCGCTATGAAATTAAAAGTGTTGCCAATTGCAATGTGGAATGGTTTTGCTTATACGATTTTGCCAACAATAGCATTAGCTATGAGCCCAATGGCCGATTCCGCCAGATTTATACGAACCGAAATGGTTGAAGTTTTACATAGTGACTATGTAGAGTTAGCTCGTGCCAAAGGTTTGAGCCGTTGGCAAGTGGCTGTGAGACACGGACTTAGAAACAGTTTGATTCCTCTGATCACATTACTCGGCCCGTTAGCTGTTGGGTTGATGACAGGATCTTTAGTTGTTGAAAATATTTTTGCTATCCCAGGTATTGGGGAGCAGTTCGTAAAATCAATCATGACGAATGACTATCCAACAATTATGGCAGTGACGATTTTATATTCTGCTTTGTTAGTATTTGTAATCTTGATCGTTGATTTACTTTACGGATTGATCGATCCAAGAATTCGTGTTTCAGGAGGTGCCAAAGGTTAATGGAAACAGTTGACTTAAACAATGTCCCAGAGAAAATCAAAGAAATACCTGCAAAAGAATTCCAACCTTTGGATACATCAACAACAAAGGAACGTGAACGAATTGCAACACCGTCATTGAGCTTTTTACAAGATTCTTGGCGTCGTTTGAAAAAAAATAAAGCAGCTGTGATTTCCTTGATTTTACTCGGAATCATCATCTTTATTTCAATTATCACTATTTGGGTCTCACCTCATGACCCAACACAACAAAATGTAGCATACATCAACTTACCACCGCGTATTCCATTTTTAGATAGTATCAATGGATTTAACGGTACAGCAAATGTTGCTGGTAAAATGGTAGACAAATACGCACAAGCAAATGTCCCTGATAATGTAAACTTTTATCTTGGAACTGATGGACTAGGTCGTGATGTATTAAGCCGCTTATTCATGGGAACGCGTATCTCATTATTGATCGCATTTATCGCAGCATTGCTTGATATTACGATCGGTGTAACGTATGGTTTGATTTCAGGTTTATTAGGTGGACGTGTGGATACAGTGATGCAACGTGTCTTAGAAGTTCTTTCTGGAATTCCTAACCTTGTTGTGATGATCTTGATGCTGACTGTTTTTGATCCAGGTATTTTATCAATCGTGTTAGCGATGGTTATTACTAACTGGATTTCAATGGCCAGAATCGTTCGGGCTCAGACCTTGAAACTAAAAGATCAAGAGTTCGTTTTAGCTGCCCAAACATTAGGTGAATCTCGTTTGAAGATCGCCGTAAAACATATTTTGCCGAATATCTCAAGTGTGATCATCGTTCAAATGATGTTCAGTATTCCGTCGGCAATTTTCTTCGAAGCGTTTCTAAGTTTCATCGGTTTAGGATTAAGACCGCCGACCGCTTCACTTGGAACATTATTAAATGAAGGATATAAAACGTTCCGTTTCCTTCCATATTTGATGTGGATTCCTGCCGTAACTTTGTCAGTCGTAATGATTTGTTTCAACTTGTTAGCTGACGGACTACGTGATGCCTTCGATCCTAAGATGAAAGAGTAGAGTGAATGACTATGGAAAAAGTATTAGAAGTAAAAGACTTACAGATTTCTTTTGATACGTTTGCTGGAAAAGTAAATGCTATTCGTGGTGTGAGCTTTGAGCTGTTCAAAGGGGAAACTCTTGCAATCGTAGGGGAATCTGGTAGTGGTAAATCAGTAACTACAAGAAGTATCATGCGATTATTAAGCAGCAATGCAAACATCGATAACGGAGAAATTCTGTTTAAAGGTGAAGATATCGTACACAAAACGGAAAAACAAATGCAAACCATTCGTGGGAAAGAAATTGCAATGATTTTCCAAGACCCAATGACATCATTGGACCCAACGATGCCGATCGGCAAACAAGTTGCGGAATCGTTGATCAAACACAATAAAGTTTCTAAAAAAGAAGGCTTGGATCAAGCGTTAGAACTATTGAAATTAGTAGGGATTCCAAACGCCGAAAAACGTTTGAAAAATTACCCTCACCAATTCTCAGGCGGACAACGTCAACGTATCGTGATCGCGATTGCTTTGATTTGTTATCCAGAAGTTCTGATTGCTGATGAACCAACGACTGCTTTGGATGTTACGATTCAAGCGCAAATTTTAGAACTATTGAAAGATTTACAACAAAAAATCAGCACATCGATCATTTTTATCACCCATGATTTAGGTGTGGTAGCGAACGTTGCTGATCGTGTAGCTGTTATGTATGGTGGACGTTTAGTTGAAGTGGGAACATCAGAAGAAATCTTCTACAACCCGCAACATCCATATACATGGGGCTTACTTGGCTCAATGCCAACAATGGAAGGAACCGAAGATAAGCTATATGCGATTCCTGGTTCACCTCCTGATTTGCTAGATCCGCCAAAAGGAGATGCTTTTTATCCGCGTAATGAGTTTGCAATGAAAATCGACGCAGAAGAAGCACCGCCGTATTTTGAAGTATCACCAACTCATAAAGCTGCAACGTGGTTACTAGCACCGCAAGCGCCAAAAATCACTCCTCCAGCTGAGATTGTAAGACGTTGGGCGATTTACGCTGAGCGCCATAATACGACTGCAGGAGGCGTTAAATAATGAGTGAAAAAAGAAAAGTACTTTTAGATGTTAAAGGATTAAAACAATATTTTAACGTTGGACGTCCTGATGAAGTTAGAGCAGTTGACGATATCAGTTTTCATATCTACGAAGGCGAAACCTTCGGATTGGTTGGAGAATCTGGTAGTGGTAAATCAACAACCGGTCGTAGTGTGATTCGTTTGTACGATCCGACTGCAGGAGAAATCGTTTTTAATGGTGATGATATTAGTAAGATTCGTTCAAAATCAGCGATGCAAGCTTTCCGTCGTGAAGTGCAAATGATCTTCCAAGATCCATATGCGTCATTGAACCCAAGAATGAAAGTCAACGATATTATTGCTGAAGGAATCGACATTAATCACTTGGCGAAAGATAGCGTCGAACGTGAAGCTAAAGTCAATGAATTATTAAAAGTCGTTGGTCTTGATCCGAGTCATGGTACACGTTACCCACATGAATTTTCAGGTGGTCAACGTCAACGTATCGGAATTGCCAGAGCGTTAGCTGTTGATCCTCGTTTTATCATTTGTGATGAGCCGATTTCAGCATTGGATGTATCGATCCAAGCGCAAGTAGTTAATTTATTACAAGACTTACAAAAAGATGCAGGCCTGACTTACTTGTTTATTGCCCATGATTTATCAATGGTAAAACATATCAGTGACCGTATTGGTGTGATGCATAGTGGTAGACTGTTGGAAATGGGTTCAAGTGATGATGTGTATAACTTTGGTGTACATCCGTATACTGAAAGTTTATTATCTGCTATCCCGTTACCAGATCCAGATTATGAACGGACGCGTAAACGTATCGTTTATAAACCACAGCCAGAAGACAATAAAGAACGTAAACTAAGAGAAATCACACCAGAACATTATGTGTATTGTTCTGAAGATGAAGTGGATGTTTACCGTAAAAAAATTGAAGAGAAAAAAGCCAGAGCGAATCACGAGTAGTCGTTTTGGAAAGAGAATACTAGCTAAGAAAATTTTTTCTTAGCTAGCATTTTTAAACCTAAGATGAATGAATGATTTTTCTTTGTGACGTAATCATTTTGGAAAAGCTTCATGAGCTAGCCTTTCGGAAAAAAGATAAAATCTGATTGTGGTGAAAAGCGCCACCTTCATATTTTCCTATTTTTCAGTCAAGGCTGAACGAGCTCATTCAGCTTTTTATTCAATCTAGCTTCACGGGCTAGCACCTCGGAAAAAAGATAAAATAAGAGTGAGACAAAAAACGTCTCAATCGTATTTTCCTATTTTTCAGTCGGTGCTGAACGAGCCCGTTCAGCTTTTTATTGGTAGGGTGGGATTCAAATGAAGGTATTGAAGGCTTATAAATACAGACTTTACCCTACTGCATTACAAGAAGAGTTCATAAAAAAAACATTTTCTTGTGTTCGGCTTGTGCATAATCTTTTATTGCAGGAAAGAATTCAGCTTTATAAGGAACTGAAAAAAAACCCTGATTTAAAAGTAAAGTTACCAACACCTGCTCAATTTAAAAAAGAGCATCCTTGTTTAAGGGAAGTGGATAGCTTAGCATTATCGAATGCACAGGTTTACTTGGATCGAGCCTTTAAAAAATTTTATAGAGAAAAGTCAGTTGGTTTTCCGAAGTTAAAACAAAAGAAAAACGCTGTTCGTTCTTATACAACGAATAATCAAAGTGGAACAATCAAACTTATTGATAAGAAATATTTAAAAGTTCCTAAACTGAAATCGTTGATTAAAATAAAAATGCATCGTCCAGTAATGGGGAAAATAAAGTCAGCGACGATTTCTTTGACTCCTAGTAATAAGTATTTTGTTTCAATTCTCTGTGAAGAGGAAATTCCAACAGTTGAGAAGACATATTCGGCAGTTGGAATAACGTTAGGGGCTTCAGAGTTTGCTGTATTATCAAACGGTAGACGTATCGATAATGATAAATTTACGAAAGACTTTGAACAGCGGATCACGAGAGAAGAAAGAAAATTATTAAGACGAAAAGAAATTGCAAAATTAAAAGGGAACGAGCTTTCCCAACAAAAAAACTATCAGAAACAAAAATTAAAAGTAGCAAAAATGCGGGAAAAATTAATGAATCAACGCGTTGATTTTCTGAATAAAATCACTACAGAAATTGTTAGAAAATATGATTTGATTTGCATAGAAGATATTCATCAAGCCGACTTTTTCAGAAATAACAAACTGCATAGAGGGATTTCGGATGTATCATGGGCATTGTTTGTTTCAAAGCTTGAATATAAAGCGACTTGGTATAACAAAAGATTAGTGAAGGTCACTTCGTGCGGAGAAAGTTCTGAACATTCAGATAATAATACGTTGAGCAAGATATTCACTCAGGATATCAATGAAATAAAAGGTCAGAAAGATCCTGAGACTGCTGCCAGTATTCAAGTATTGATTAAAGGTTTGAGAGATACAAAAAATGGTTAAAAAATGAAGAACTGTAGGGACTACAGGGATAGCCTAGGGCATATAAGGTAGATATAGCGATTAGTCGATCATTTATCTTTTTCTAGGAAATTTCTAGTTGAATAGAAATAGTTCACTAATTATTAGTTGATAAACAATAAAAATTGAACTTCGTTCTAAAAATTTAAGTATATATTTACTTGAATAAAATAGAACGAAGTTTTTTGTTCTATAGACAAAAAAGTATAGTACAATATTAATAGGCGAAACAACAAAGAGGAGGCAAATAATGAAAGAATATAAAGCACTCGTCTTTTTTGATTTAGATGGTACGTTGTTAGATACGGATTCAAAAATTTCTAAGCAAAACCGTCAGGCGATGATCGATTTAAAAAGGAACAATATATTACCTTTGATTGCAAGCGGACGTTCTCCAAAGGAAATCCGAGAAATTACTGCTGGAACACCAATTGATTCATATATAAGTTTGAATGGACAATACAATGTGGTCGAAAATGAAGTGGTCTCCAAACACGCAATACCCGTTCAAGCGATTGAAGAATTGATGGCGTTTTCTCAAACATTCGTTCATTCCTTAGCCTGCTATACAGCAGAAGAATATGCGACTAGTTATACAAATGAGAGTATGAAAAAATTGTATCAGATAGACAATGCACCACTGCCAAAAATAGCGCCTGACTTCTATAAAGAAAAGGAAATCTATATGCTTTATCTTTTCTCAGAGGAAGAGGATAAGGATCGATTATATAGAGAACGATTTTCCGAAATATTTACTTTTTTTAGAGATAGTCCTTATTCAATGGCAGTTGTATTAAAAAAGCGATCGAAACAAGCTGGTATCAAAGAAGTTGTCAAAGCATTAGGTTTGGTTAATGTGCCCACATATGCATTTGGTGATGGCAATAATGATATAGGGATGTTTGAAGCAGCCGATACTGCAATTGCTATGGCTAATGCGGTTGACTACGTGAAAGAGCAAGCGGATTACATTACAAAATCCCACGTGGATGACGGCATTCGATTTGGGTTAAATTATTTTGGCTTACTAGGATAGAAAGGAAGTAAAAAGATGACAGTAAAGATGATTGCGGTAGACATGGATGGTACATTTTTGAATAGTCAGCAGGACTATGATCGGGAAACATTTAGTGAACTATATCAAGTAATGAAACAACAAGGCATCCGTTTTGTTGTGGCTAGTGGAAATCAATATTACCAACTTAAATCCTTTTTCCCAGAAATTGAAAAGGAGTTATCATTTGTAGCAGAAAACGGTGCCTATGTTGTTAGTGAGGGCAACGAAATATTTACAGGCGAAATCGATCCTGAGGTTGTACATGAAGTTCTAACGATCTTAGCTGAGTTCAAGCAAGGACATACGATTCTTTGTGGTAAAAATAGCGCGTATGTTTCCCAATCTGAACCAGAATCCTTTATTGAGCATGGCAGAAAATATTATCATCGATTGAAACAAGTTCCAGATTTATTTGAAGTCAAAGATGATACGCTGTTCAAGTTTGCCTTAAGTTTTCCTGTTGAACAAGTAGCAGAAGTACTAGAGCAATTACATGCGGTCCTGGGCGATAAGGTGATTCCTGTCTCAAGTGGGCATGGCGATGTTGACTTGATTATCCCAGGGATCCATAAAGCTCATGGATTGCTGAAATTACAAGAGTTATGGGGCATAAAAAATCATGAAGTGGCAGCTTTTGGTGATAGTGGTAATGATCTTGAGATGTTGAAACACGCGGAGTACAGTTATGTCATGAGTAATGGACAACCGAATGTTAAAGTAGCGGCTAAAGAAATTATCTTATCAAATGATGAGAACGGTGTTCTTGTGAAAATAGCAGAACTACTTGGAATCTAAAAATAATGATGGAGGCAGAAACCGATGTGTTTAAAACGCACGGTTTTCTGTCTTACTTAAAAAAAGCATTGACAAGACTTAATAAATATCGTATACTGTTAAAGTTGAGAAATGAAAGCAGAAGCACCCGCTTCTCGCCTTAGCTGACAATGTCACTGGGCTAGATATTGGATTCTTTATATCAAACGATATGAGTCCGAAAATCGCGGGATCTGTATACAGAGCCTGTTTTTTATTGTATTTATATAAGATAACAGACTTTTGGAATAAGAGTTTCAGCAACGATTTTCTCTTAAAAAACTTGGAGGTGAATGACCATAGCAAAGGATATGATGGTGAACGACGGCATTCGTGCACGCGAGTTACGTTTGATCGGACAAGATGGCGAACAACTAGGTGTAAAAACAAAAGTGGAAGCATTACAAATTGCTGAAACAGCCAATCTAGATTTAGTTCTAGTAGCGCCTACTGCAAAACCGCCTGTTGCGCGAATTATGGATTACGGTAAATTCCGTTTCGAAACGCAAAAGAAAGAGCGTGAAGCTCGTAAGAAACAAAAAGTGATCAACGTAAAAGAAGTACGTTTAAGTCCAACAATTGATTTAAATGACTTCAATACAAAACTTCGTAATGCACGTAAATTCTTAGAAAAAGGCGATAAAGTGAAAGCTTCGATCCGTTTCAAAGGCCGTGCCATTACCCATAAAGAAATTGGTCAGAAAGTTCTTGATCGCTTAGCGGAAGAAACTGCAGATATTGCTACAGTGGAACAAAAAGCGAAAATGGACGGACGCAGCATGTTCCTAACGCTGGCACCGAAGAATGAAAATTAAGCTAACAAGCTGATAACTAGTTAATGAAAATTTTTGAGGATGCTAGTTCAACTTTTTCAACTAATTTAGTTGAACTGTATGCGAAATGAAAATGTAGGAGGAAAATTAGTCATGCCAAAACAAAAAACACACCGCGGATCAGCAAAACGTTTCAAACGTACTGGTAACGGCGGGTTAAAAAGATTCCGTGCGTTTACAAGTCACCGTTTCCACGGCAAAACAAAAAAACAACGTCGTCAATTGCGTAAAGCAGGAATGGTTTCATCAGGCGATTTCAAACGTATTCGTCAACAATTAGCAAGAATGAAATAAGCAAGCTGAAAAATTCTTGTACTAACCTAGCAATTAAAATAACTCATAGAGATAACAGATATTTAGGAGGAATTAACCATGGCACGTGTTAAAGGTGGCGTAGTAAGCCGTAAACGTCGTAAAAAGATCCTTAAATTAGCGAAAGGCTATTACGGATCAAAACATACTTTATTTAAAACAGCAAAAGAACAAGTAATGAAATCTTATAGTTATGCATACAGAGATCGTCGTCAAAAGAAACGTGATTTCCGTAAATTATGGATCGCTCGTATCAATGCAGCGGCTCGTATGAATGGCTTGAGCTATTCTAAATTAATGCACGGTTTGAAATTGGCAGAGATTGATATCAACCGTAAGATGTTAGCTGAATTAGCAGTTAACGATGCAGCAGCATTTACAGCATTAGCTGACCAAGCTAAAGGTGCTTTAGCTAAATAATTAAATTCTTGTTGATGTATCAACATGTTTACCCACTCATTTAGAGTGGGTATTTTTTTTCTTTTATATTTTGTGTGGGTGTCATTGATCGACCAAACAAGTTATGAATGAAATGCTACAGTTTGCGAAGGAAACGTTTTCATGTGGTGCTTTGCTAGATATAATCTTGTTGTAATTAGAGAAACAATTGACGATACGATCGGTATTCTCTAAAGAACAAGGAGGAAAACATGTGAAAAAGCTAAAAATGACTAAAAAGAAATGGGCAATACTGGGAGGCTGGCTTGCGATTGTCGTACTTATTTATCTTTATTTATTTAACCATGGCAAAGCGAGTGGAAATAACCCATCATTTGGTATTAATGTACAATTTTTGGTTGGCTGGATTACTAAAATCATTTTCGTACTAAGTATTTCTTTGGTTGTCTATTCTATTTATAGAATTATCAAGATTCGCAAAACAAGGAAGATTTTATATGTCTTATCCTGCTTATTATTGGCTGTACTAATTATCTTTAATGGGGCAGTAAATCAATATGCAATGATCATCAATACTTATTTTTCTGCTTCACAAATCGATCAATCTGAAGTAAAGAAAACGAAAGAACAAGCCATGGCTTTAACTGAAAAAGTGGCAGGAGAAGGTTCTGTTCTTTTAGAAAACAAAAACGAAGTATTACCCTTACAAGGAAAAAATGTCAACATATTTGGCTACGCATCTAGAAATGTTGTTTATGGCGGAACTGGTTCTGGCGGCGGTAAAGAAGATAACAATATCGATTTACAAAAAGGACTAGAAAATGCCGGCTTCAAAGTAAACGATCAACTAACAAAATTCTACGATGAGCGATATGTTCCTAGAGAAAAAATCAACATTCATAAATTAGTCGGTGGTGATTTCAATATTCATGAGCCAAAAGTGAGTGAATATAGTGAATCGCTAATGAAATCAGCAAAAGAATTTAGTGATACAGCCTTAGTCGTTTTTTCTAGAAATAGCGGTGAAGGTGCTGATATTACAAATGAAATGAAAGATTACACCGGTGGAACAAAAGGGAAACATTATCTAGAACTTTCAGATAATGAATCAGCTACCCTTGATTTAGCAAAAGAAAATTTTGATAAAGTTGTCGTGATTCTAAACTCATCATTCCCGATGGAACTTGGCTTTTTAGAAGATGAAAAAGTTGACGCTGCCCTTTGGATCGGCGGTCCTGGTTCAACTGGGTTTAATGCAGTAGGAGAAATTCTATCTGGAGAGATCAATCCATCTGGTCGATTAGTCGACACATATGCGTATGATGAAACAAGTGCCCCTTCTTTCAATAACATTGGAGAATTTCCTTATTCTAATTCAGAATTTGATTACGAAAAAAATACTTGGCATTATAAATATGTAGACTATGCTGAATCTATCTATGTAGGTTATCGTTATTATGAAACACGTTACATCAACAATGAGACTGGAAAAATGGACGAAGCAGCTTATGAAAAAGCAGTCCAATATCCATTTGGCTATGGTTTATCCTATACTGACTTTAAACAGGAAATCTCAGATTTTAAAGTAGATGGTAAGGAAATCAACATGACGGTCAAGGTGACCAATACTGGGAAACATTCAGGAAAAGATGTAGTACAATTGTACTACACGCCGCCTTACACGATTGGTGGACTTGAAAAATCTCATGTTGTATTATCTGGGTTTGCGAAAACGAAGGAGCTAGCTCCAAATGAGTCAGAAGAAGTCAACCTTTCTTTTGATGTAGAAGATATGGCTAGTTATGATGAAACACAGCACAAAGCTTATGTTCTTGAAAAAGGAACATACAACATTAATTTAATGAACAATGCGCATGATGTCATTGACTCAAAAAATTATGAAGTACCAAAAGATCTTGTCTTTAATAAAGAAAATAAACGTGAAAGCGACCAACGTTCAGCAACGAATCAATTTGAAAATGCCAAAGGAGACGTCCAATATGTATCTCGTTGGGATTGGGAAGGCACACTACCCAAAGAAATGGCAAAACCAAAAGTTGCTTCTAAAGAACTTTTAAAAGCGTTAAAAGATCAAAGTGTGAAAGAAGAAAAAGCAGATCCTATTAAATTTAAAAAATATGGATTAGAACTATACGATCTAAAGGGTGTTGATTATGATGATCCAAAATGGGATCAGTTACTAGAACAATTATCTGTAAAAGATATGGAGAACCTAATCACGTATGGCGGTTTCCAAACACCGGCTATTAATTCGGTGAAAAAACCAGCTACAATCGACGCTGATGGACCAGCAGGAATCAATCATTTAGTTAGTCAAGCGCATGGTAATCAATATACTAGTGAAGTAGTTGTAGCTTCTACATGGAATACAAAATTAGTAGAAGAAATGGGTGAAAGTCTTGGCAAGGAAGCAAAAGCTTCAAATATTACCGGTTTATATTTACCTGGCGTAAATATCCATCGTTCTCCGTTTGGCGGACGAAATTTTGAGTATTATTCAGAAGATGCATTATTATCTGGAAAAATCGGCTCTAGTTTGTCTAAAGGAGCGATGGATCAAGGAAGTTATGTCTTTATGAAACATTTTGCAATGTACGATCAAGAAACACGAAGATATGAATACCCAACAGGTGCTGCGACTTGGTCGACAGAACAGGCAATGAGAGAAGTATTCTTAAAACCATTTGAAATTGCCGTGAAAGATTCAGGAATCACAGGTATTATGTCTTCTTATAACCGAATTGGACCTAAATGGGTTGGTGAAAGTGATGCTCTGTTACAAAACGTTTTGAGAGACGAATGGGGCTTTAAGGGAACAGTGATTTCTGATTTTTACAAACCGCAATATATGAATGTGGATCAAGGGTTGAGTGCAGGAAATGATTTAGTCCTTTACTTGTTACCGACGAAACTAAACAAAGTGACGACAGGAACAGATTGGGGACAACAAAATATGCGGAAAGCTAGTCATAACATTCTTTATACAGTGGTCAATAGCCATGCATATGAAGTAGCTGAAACCAATGTTCCGAACTGGATATACTTACTCGTAACAATCAATATCACGGTATTCACTTTCTTGATTTTTTGTTTTACAAAAACAACGCATAGAAAAAAGCCAGCAAGAAAATTTAATTTTTTTAAGAGGAAAAAACCATAAATAATAAGTTCTTTTAATAGAAACTGAGAAATCACTTTAAAAGGATTTCTCGGTTTCTATTTAGTAAAAAAACACGCAATGGTATAAAAGTCGCTTTTTAATAGAAGGATGCGCTTGATATAAAAGATTATATCCTCTATTATTTAAAACTATATGCATGAAAGGCGGATTAGATTGGCACATTACTTAGTTGTAGGCTCAGGACTATTTGGTTCTGTTTTTGCCCGCGAAGCAGCAATCAAAGGACATAACGTGACAGTCTTAGAAAAAAGAAATCACGTAGCTGGGAATATTTATACAAAAGAGATAGAAGGGATACAAGTTCATCAATATGGGGCACACATTTTCCATACCTCAAAAGAAAACATTTGGACATACATCAACCAGTTTGCAACATTTAATCACTTCATTAATGCACCGATTGCTAGTAGTAGGGGGAAAATCTATAATTTACCCTTCAATATGAATACCTTTTCTCAAATTTGGGGAACGACAACGCCAGAAGAGGCACAGCAAAAAATCCGTGAGCAGCAACAGGTGTTACAAGGGAAAAAGCCGAGTAATTTGGAAGAACAAGCAATTTCTCTTGTTGGCCGTGACGTATATTTAACGTTGATTAAAGAGTATACGGAAAAGCAATGGGGAGAAAGTTGTACGAACCTACCGCCATTTATCATAAACAGATTACCTGTCCGTTTTGTATATGACAATAACTATTTTAACGATAAATATCAAGGAATTCCTAAAGAAGGCTATACTGCGATAATTGAACGAATGCTCGATCATCCGAATATAACTGTTCATCTAAATGAAGATTTTTTAGTGAATAAAGCAAAATGGAAGGCGGACTCAGATAAGATTATTTACACTGGAATGATCGACGAATATTATGATTATTGTTTTGGCAATTTGGATTATCGTTCATTGACTTTTAAGCACGAAGTAATAGACCAAGAAAATGTGCAAGGAAATGCTGTTGTGAACTATATTGATAAAGAAATTCCCTTTACTAGAGTGATTGAACATAAACACTTTGACTTTGGGAAACAGAAAAAAACAGTGATTACAAAAGAGTATCCGATTGCGTTTAAAAAAGGCTTGGAACCCTATTATCCAGTGAACAATCCTTCGAATTCGCTACTATATAAAAAGTATAAAAATTTAGCAGAAGCAGAACCAACTATTATTTTTGGTGGAAGATTAGGCATGTACCGCTATCTTGATATGGATGACACAATCGAACAGGCCTTATTATTAGTGAAAAGAGAACTTTCGTAGTAACAGGTAAAATTTTAAATAAATGCTTGGGGGAAAAGATGAAAATAGCTATTTGTGAAGACAATCAACAAGAACGAAAAAGACTAAAAGAATTTATTCTCCGATATAGTGAAGAAAAGAATCTGTTGGTCAACATCGATGAATACACTGATGGAATTGAACTGATCGATAATTATAATAAGCTTTTTGATATTGTTTATTTAGATATTGAAATGGCAATGATGGACGGCATGTCGGCAGCCGAAAAACTGAGGAAGCATGATGAAAATGTCATGATAGTTTTTGTGACGAATTATGTTCAATACGCCATTCGCGGATATTCAGTGAATGCATCAGATTTTTTATTGAAACCACTGACTTATTTTAGTTTTGAAGAACATTTTAAAAAAGTTATGTATCAGTTTGAGAAAAAGAAAGAAGTATTTATCTCAGTAAAAACCAACAATGAAATGAAGCGTATCGATGTGGATCAAATTTTATTTGTAGAAAGTCAAGGACACTATCTCTATTTAAATTTAAAAGCAGATATTTTTACTATCCTGGATACCATGAAAAATATGGAAAAGCGCCTATCAGACAAAGGTTTTTTTCGATGTAACAATGGTTATATTGTTAATTTAAAATATGTCAGGAGTGTGGATAAGAATATCGTTGATGTCGGAGGACATTTATTAACGATCAGTCGACCTAGGAAAAAAATATTTATGGAAGCATTAACTGATTATATTGGAGATGATTTATTATGATCGAGAATATTCCCGGTATTCCCAGAATTTATACTGCTTTATCAGAATGGCTTGCCTGCTTAATTATTATTCTACCTTTTTTAAGAGGAAGATGGACTTTACTTAACGCGTTTACGTTAGTTGGCACATTAGTTATTCAGATTTTTTTTCAATTAGGAGCAGGTATGCTGCCAATCATCTTGTGGATTCCTGGAATGATTGTCAATGTTTTGTGGATGTATATTACTCTAAAATACTTCACAAGACAAAGTTTTAAAGCAACAATCTTTTTATGCTCCAAGGCATTTATACTTGCAGAATTCTCAGCGGCGATTTGCTGGCAGTTATTCTATCAATTTTCACTAGGGCAAGATGTAGAGAAAGATAGCTCATTTCCTTATATGATCATAGGGTTAGTCATTATTTTTTTCATATTCTTGATTGTAGAATTTCGAACGAACCAACAAGAGGTCCCGATACAGCTTCGGAATAAAGAAACATTAATGGCGATTTTGACAGCGCTGATTATCTTTATTTTAAGTAATAGCGGCTATTGGTTATCTGATACACGTGTTTTTTTTGGAAATGCAGTAGGTATTTTTTCTGTCCGTTCGTTTGTCAATCTTTCTGGTATTTGTTTATTATATCTTCAAGAAACGCAGCGAAAAGAGGATTATTTGAAGAAAGAATTATTATCGATCAACAACGTATTCCAAACACAGTATCAACAATATGTTGCCTATAAAGAAAACAGTGATATTGTGAATCGAATGTGTCATGATTTGAAACATCAAATAGACGTGATTCGAGCAGAAGACGATCCAGTTAGACGAGAGCACTATTTAGAAGAAATGGAAAAAGAAATTATCGACTTTGAGTCGCCAGTGGAGACTGGACATCCAGTATTAGACACTATTTTGACAAGGAAAAATCAATTTTGTTTAGAACATGGAATCAAGTTGTCATGCTTTGTTGATGGGCAGTTGTTGTCGTTTATGAACGTCATGGACATTTGTAGTTTATTCGGTAATGCGCTAGATAATGCGATCGAGTCGGTTCAGGAATTGCCGAATAAGGAACAGCGTTTGATTCATTTACGAGTAGATGAAAAAAATGGATTTGTGATCATTAAGTTGAATAACTATTCTGTCAATCAAATAGATATCGAAGATGGTTTACCAGAAACCACGAAAAAAGACAAAATGAGACATGGCTACGGTCTAAAAAGTATCTCACAAACCGTTGCTGTCTACGATGGTACAATGACGATTTCTACAAAAGAGAATTGGTTCATTCTAAAGATTTTATTACCCAATAAAAGCATTCGTTGATAAAAAATGGGCGTACAAATTACGTATGAATCAACACAATCTGTGAGGAATCTATGCTGTCTTTTATGATCCATTGTTAGAATGAGGGTAAAAGATGAATACCTATTTTGAAAGGAGTATTTATGGAAAATCGTGAACGAATTGAAAAAATGACATTAACTGAAAAAGCTAGAATGATGTCCGGGGCATCTATTTGGAAGAGCGTAGAGCTTCCTGATTTGGATATCCCAGCACTTTTTCTTTCAGATGGACCAACTGGATTAAGGAAACAAAGTGGTTCTGGCGATCATCTGGGGTTGAATGCTAGCATTCCCTCAACTTGTTATCCAACTGCGGCAACGATTGCCAACAGTTGGGATCTAGAGTTAGCTGAAACGATCGGCAGATTTCTTGGAGATGAAGCATTAGAACAAGGAATCGATGTTATTTTAGGGCCAGGATTGAATACAAAACGCAGTCCTTTGTGTGGTCGTAACTTTGAATATTTTAGTGAAGATCCTTATTTATCAGGTAAAATGGCGGCTGCGTATATTAAAGGAATCCAAGAAAATGGTGTGGCTGCTTGTCCTAAACATTTTGCGGCGAATAGCCAAGAATTACGACGAATGGCAAATAATTCAGTTGTAGATGAAAGGGCTTTAAGAGAAATTTATTTGACTGGGTTTGAAATAGCTGTAAAAGAAGCAAAACCAAAAAGTATCATGACAGCCTATAATCGAATCAACGGCATTTATGCTAATGAACATCACTATTTACTTCGAGAAATTTTAAAAGACGAATGGGGATTTGATGGTTTTGTCGTATCTGATTGGGGCGGCAGTAATGATCATGTGGACGGTGTAAAAAATGGTAGCCACTTGGAAATGCCTGGAACAGGAAATGCGGGTGCTTTAGAAATTGTTGAAGCAGTCGAATCTGGCGTTCTTAGTGAAAGTATTCTTGATGAGCGAATAGATGAACTGTTAACCGTTACTCTAGCTATCCATGATCAAAAACAAACGCAACAAGTTAAAACAACAGCCAAAGAACGCAATGCATTTGCTCGAACAGCTGCAGCGCAAAGTGTTGTGCTACTTAAAAATAATCAAGAAACATTGCCATTAAAAGCGTTGGAGAAACTTGCGATTATTGGTGACTTTGCCAAAGATTCAAGATATCAAGGCGCAGGTTCATCACTAGTAAATCCGACAGAAGTTGATACGATATTGGAAGCTGTTTCTGACTACGACCTTGAAATCGTTGGTTTTGCCCAAGGCTATGATCGGAAAAATAAGTTGGATAATGGATTAGTGAACGAGGCTAAAATTGTAGCGGAAAAATCAGATATGATTTTACTCTTTATGGGATTGACTGAGATTAGTGAAGTAGAAGGACTGGATCGAGAACATATGAAGCTTCCAAAAAATCAAGAAGTTTTACTGCACGAATTAGCTAAGCTGAATAAAAAGATCGTTGTTATCTTGTCTGGCGGTTCTGCTATTGAAATGCCTTGGCTAGAAAAAGTCGATGCAGTGATTCATTGTTATTTAGGAGGACAGGCGGGTGCACACGGAGCGTTAGATGTCTTAACTGGCAAAGTAAATCCATCAGGTAAACTTAATGAGTCTTATCCACTCAGTTATTCAGATACGCCAGCAGCATATTATTATCCAGGAAAAGAATACGATGCTGAGTATAGAGAATCTATTTTTGTTGGCTATCGTTACTATGATAAGGTGAAAAAAGAAGTGCTATTTCCCTTTGGATTTGGGCTAAGCTACACGAACTTTTCTTGTACAGATTTTGTCGTAACAGAGCAAGGTATTTCATGTTCAGTAGAAAATAATGGGAAACTGGACGGAGCCGAGGTGTTGCAGCTTTATATAGGGAAAAAGGATTCAGCGATTTTTCGACCGACCAAAGAGCTAAAAGGATTTAAAAAAGTATTTTTGAGACAGGGTGAAAAAGCCACAGTCACTATTCCGTTTGATATATACACATTTAGATTCTTTAACCCAGAGTCGAATCAGTGGGAAATTGAAGCCGGAGAGTATGCGATTTCTGTTGGGACGAGTAGTCAGGATTTACCATTTGAAACGACTATTGAGCGAGAAGGTGTGACGTTAAAAACGATTTACGACAAAGAAAAATTAGCGCCGTATTTTAGTGGTGAAGTGAATCGTTTATCTAAAGCTGATTTTGAAGTTCTTTACCAACATGAAATTACAGGAAGTATGTGGGATCGGGAAAAAGAATTAGGCATGAATGACACGCTTAGCCAAATGTTTTACGCAAAAAGCATGCTCGCAAGAGGGATCTATAAGATTTTAACTAGAATGAAAGACAAGAGCATAGAAAAGGGTGAACCGAATTTAAATATCTTATTCAATTACAATATGCCGTTTCGTGCAATGGCTAAAATGACTGGGGGCAATATTAGTCAATCGATGGTAAAAGCGATTCTGCTGATTGTAAATGGTCATTTATTTAAAGGAACGAATAGATTGCTGAAAGGCTATTTTCTAAATGAAAAAGTGAAGAAAATAAAAGATTTAACCAAGCTTGAAAGGAATTTAGAAGGTGAAAAAAGAAAATAGAGTAGTTCAAGCATTCAAAAATTGGAAGAAAAAACATCCTGAAATGTATGAGTTCCTCTTATTTAATGTGATGAGTAATGTTGCGACTATTACGAATTTCGCAGTATTATGGATAAGTTCAGGTTTACTGCCGATGTTTATTAAAAATTCAGCTTTCCAGTGGTTTATTTTTAAGTACCCAACTTCTGAAGGGGGAGTAGTTGGTTTTATCAGTTTTTTAATTGCGTATGTTTGCGCGCAGATCGTGAATTTTATTGTACAAAGAAAAATTGTTTTTGGCTCAACAAATAAAATAGGAAAGGCTTTGCCGTGGTATATTTTGACGGTAGTTGTAGCTGGAATTATTTCTGTTTGGTTGCCACCGCATGTGATCGGGTTGATAAAACCTGTAACAGGGAATGTTGCACCAACGATTGCTAACTTTGTGAATATCATCATCCAAGTGGTGATCAATTACCCAATGATGAAATTTGTGATAATGAAGAAGGATTGAAAATGAAAATACTAAGTGTAATTGTTCCAGCTTATAATTCAGAAGATTATCTTCACCGAGCAGTTGACTCTTTATTGAAGGAAGCTGCCAATGTAGAAATTATTATTGTAAATGATGGTTCAACGGATAAGACAGGAGAAATTGCCAACCGCTATAACCAGCATTATCCCGATACAGTAAAAGTTATCCATCAAGACAATGGAGGACATGGAGCTGCAGTGACAACAGGGTTACAAGCTGCTACAGGTCATTATTTTAAAGTGGTAGATAGTGATGATTGGGTGGATAGCACGGCTTATAGTCGTGTTATCCATCAATTAAAGCAACTAACGAATGATCGAAAAATCGATATGTTGGTGACAAACTATGTTTATGAAAAAGTTGGCGCTTTTCGTAAAAAAAGAGTGTTGTACAAACGGGTCATTCCAGAAAATAAAATAGTTGGCTGGAGTGATACAAACTTCCGACAAGGAAACTATTTATTAATGCACTCCATCATATTCAACACCGACTTATTAAAACGAATCAATCTTCGTTTACCTAGACACACTTTTTATGTGGATAATTTATTTGTTTTTGAACCAATGCAGTATGTTAGAAAAATCTATTATTTAGATGTAGATTTTTACCGCTATTTTATTGGTAGAGAAGATCAATCGGTCAATGAAAATAAAATGATCAAACAAATCGATCAGCAACTTTTAGTGAATAAAAAAATGATTGAGCTGTATAGCTCTAACCAGATCGAAGATGAATCGTGTAGGCAATATCTTTTTCAATTTCTAGAGATTGTCACGACTGTGTCTTCAGTATTGGCATTGAAGAGTAATACTGAAGAGAATCTTTGGAAAAAAGAAATGTTGTGGCACTATATCGAAACGATTGATCCTACTTTATATGAACAGTTAAGAAAAAGATTTTTAGGCGCTTTGCTGTCACGAAAAGGATTTGGTATTCGCTATTTTGTTTTGCGTATCTATAAAACCTGTCAGAGGATCTATGGATTTAATTAAAATAAAAACAATAAACTACCCGATGAATACAGTGCGCTTAATGTAAACGGAGTTTTCTAGGCGCACATTCATTTTACGTGTATCCGTTTTACTACTCAATCATAGTTTGTTATTATGAAAGGTATACTCAAAAGTATATCTAAAAAAAGGAGAGTAATGGGATGACGTATGTTAAAAATTTTTTTATTTTGGTTGGATTGTTTCTATTAAGTCAAATTAGTATGACCGCATTTGGGGTAGCAAAAGGAATTTCTCAAAGAATCGGCGAAGCAAATTTATCTTTGTTTGTATCTATTTTGCTGATACTGATAGTAATCGGAAATATCTGGCTTTTGATATTTTTAGGGAAAAAACTTGGGTTCTTAAGCTTAAAATGGAATTTTTTTACTAAGAAAAATGTTGGGATCATTGTAGGAGGATTTATTTTAGCAAGAGTGATTGCTATTGGCGGAACGCTTTTATTAAATACTCAAGGATCAGAAACTACTGCAAATGATGCAGCTATTCAAACAATGTTTACAGGAGAGAATCCTCTATTGATCGTATTATTGATTGGGATCTCAGCACCAATCATGGAAGAAATTGTATTTAGAGGTGGAATCATTGGTTTTTGGCTAGAAAAATTTCCGATGATCGGTATCGCAATTAGTTCAATTTTATTTGGTTTGATTCATGGTCCCACTAACCTGATCAGTTTTTTGATTTATGGATCGATGGGCTTGATTCTTTCTCTGGCTTATTATAAAACTCAACGTTTAGAGATCAGTATGTCTATTCACTTTTTAAATAATATATTGCCTGCGATTATAATAGCTCTTGGAATGATCTAGTTAATAAGGGCAATAAAAGAGGATGGGACAGAAGTGTTTATTTCCGATAAGATTGCTTCTGCTCCCACCGTTTATCCGGATTCTAAGTGAGTGGGACATGACTCGAAGAGTTATGTCCCACTCACTTTCATATTCACAACTAGGCTGTCAAAGAATGTATTCTCTGAGTTCCAGTTAAGCTTTCTCAGTAATCTCTACTTCTAGTTCCCCGTCATATGCTGCTTCACCTTCCATTTCAATCTTATATGCTTTTGCATCTTCCATCTTAAAAAATGGATAATACAATCCAATACTTAATAAAATTTGCACAACTTGTAACAAAGCACCTCGCCAACCACTAACCATCAATCCAGCAATGATCGGAGGCATGGTCCACGGTAAGTTAACCCCATTAGCTAAAGGAACGATCCCGGTTGCCATGGCTAGATAAGCTACGATACACATCAAAAGTGGTGCAATGATAAAAGGAATCAACATCATGGGATTTAAAACAATCGGAATGCCAAAAACTAAGGGTTCATTAATATTGAAAATTGCAGGAGCAAAGGAAAGTTTTCCTAGCGTTTTAAACTGAGAGGATTTTGCAAAAAATAAACAAGCAATTGCCAAACCAATTGTCGCACTAGAGCCGCCAAGTTTAACAAAATTACTATAAAATTGATAGTTGACAATATTCGGTAGTTTTTCTCCAGCTGCAAAAGCTTGCGCATTTTCTACGGTCAGAGCAATCCAAATCGGCTGCATCACAGCGCCAACGATATTTGAACCGTGGATACCAAACGACCATAATAATGCTTCAAATAATAATATGATCAATGTCGCAGGCAGTGAGCTTCCTAGAGCCAGAAGCGGTGTTTGCAGGACCTCGAAAATAAAATTTTGAGCAGTTTCATATGAAGTGAAGGTAAAACCAATCCGAATCAAATTAAAAACGATCACTACGAAAAATCCCGGAATCAATGCTGAAAAAGATTTTGCAACATTAGAAGGAACTGAATCAGGCATTTTGATCGTCCAACCTTTTTGAATAACCCAACGAAAAATTTCAGCAGCTAGAATAGCAGTGATCATACCGACAAATAGACCTGATGCACCAAAGTTTCCTAAAGGTAAAAATGAACCATTATCAGTCACAGTAATCGGTGTTAGCACTAGAAAAGCAACTAGAGAAATTGCTTGAGTAGAGCCTCGGTCTACAGAATAATACTTAGCCATCTCACTAGCAATGCCTAAGATAACAAATAAAGTCATTGCATTCATCGTCATATTGTTGACTTGTAAAAATAGTCCCATCCAATCTTTGCCTAAAACAGATTCCATAAAATTAGTATACGGCTCTATCGGTAATTGTGTAACGAGTAAAAACATAGAACCAATGATCAATAAAGGCATAGCGACAAAGAACCCATTTTTAATGGCTGAAAGATAACGATTAGAATCAAGTTTGTAAGCGATCGGACCTAATTTTGCTTGAAGTTTATCTAGAAATGTATTCATGTTATTCCTCCTTGCATAAATTTTTGATAAAATATAAGTGACTAGTACTTCTTTTTTTGTAACCCCTTATATTTGTGGAGGGAAAAAAGATGTATAAATTTATTCTATAGTATGCCGATGTCAAAATCAATATATCAAAGTTGTTTTCTTTAGATAAAAAGACTGATATAGTTTATAGTTGTATTGAATCGTACTCCTAGCTTTATAACAGAGTAAACTACCTATGATTGTATTGATTTTTAAGTGAAATACTCCCAATAGTTTGTTTTGTTTTCACAAAAAATGATTCCAAGTCATTGTCGTGTCTGCTTTTCTTTCAGATTTAGATTTTTACATCATATAAAAAAAATGTTATATTATTCTTATAAGGGAAGAATAGTATTCGTCTTAAAGAAGATTGGCGGAACTAAATTTTTTTATCTAGCTTAAAGCTAGCGCTAAAAACAAAAGGAGGACGAAAATGAAAGAAGAGCAGAGATTTGGGATAATGAAAAAATATGTCAATTGGGTTTTGGACGTTGTTTTAGGCGCACTTGCCCTACTTATTTTGATTTTTATGATACGTCAATTATTTGATATCAGTACATTTATCACAAAACCGATGACACCCAAAAACTTATCGATCGTGATGCAGGAAGTTGTGGCATTTTTCATGTTATTTGAGTTTATCATGATGGTGATTCGCTATATTCAAGAAGGACATCATATTCCAATTAGATATTTGATCCTGATTTGTATTACGGCTATTTTAAGACAGTTAATGGTTTTACATGGCGATGCTGTCCAAACTTTATTATTATCAGTATCGATTTTATCACTGGTGATTGTATTATTCGTACTTAATCTGAGCGGTAATAAATCCTATGTTGGATTTAAGAGCCATATAGATGATAAGCATGAGTCAAACAAATAAAATTAGGCAAAACATAGAAAGGGAATGTATCAATCAGATACATTCCCTTTCTATGTTTTATTCATTTAAATTAAATAGCTAGTAATGCAATCAAAACGATCGCTAAAACCACTTGAATCAAACCGACCGATAAGCCATAAATCAAAAACCGTTTTCCTTCTTTGAAGAATTTTTGAAAATCTAAACGTAAGCCGATGGCAGCCAATGCAGTGATTTCAAACCAACCGCTGAAAAAGTGGGCTGTTTCGCTTAGACTTGCTGGTAAATGAATCAGACTATTTATAACACAAAACAACACAAAACCTACAACGTACCACGGTAAAGCAGAACTCTTTTTTTTAGGGGAAGTGTTAGTAGTGGCTGAAATGTCAGATCGTTGATGTTTGAATTTGCCAAAAAGATAAACGACCACCACAAGCAGCATGATCCGCATGATTTTAAATAGCATAGCAAGCTCTACGACTTGTTCATTAACCATACTAGCACTTGCAACCACCTGCCCTACTGATTGCAAAATACCACCGATCAAAGCACTCTTAGTTAAAACATCACTCCCATAAATAAGAGAGCCGATAATAGGGAGCAGCAACATAAGAATCGTTCCTAATAAGTTTACCAGTGTGATGATCTGTCCTTTTTCTTCTTCTTTAGCATGAATAGCAGGTGCAATCGAAGCAACCGCAGAAGAGCCGCAGACCGCATTTCCGCCAGCCATCAATAGGGACATATTATCTGAAAACTGCATCTTTTTACCAAGTACATAAGAAGCAAGAATGGTTAAAGTCATTTGCAAAAGAATAAAAATACCGCCTTTAAAACCAATTTGAGCGATAGTTTGAAAGGTAACGGTTGCTCCTAACAGTACAACCGAGAATTCAAGGAGCTTACCTTCGGCTATTTTGGTTCCTTTTTCCAAAACAGGATTTTTCAAAAAAGTATTGCCTAGTAAAATACCAAGCAAAATGGCGATAGTTGCAGCACCTAAGGTTGGGAGCCAAATAGCTGCAACTTTACTGATGACAGCTACGATAAAGGCTGTCATCAATCCAGGGAGAATAAGCATTGCCTTTGTTAAATATGAGTACTTTGTATTATTGTTTTCCACTAAATCATTCATCTTCTTTCCTTGTCTAACTATACATCCAGTATAACGAAATAATTTGCATTTGAGAAATAAATAGTTAAAATATTATCTATAACTAAAACGAATGGAAAGGGTCTCTATGTTTAAATTACTGAAAACATTCCGCTCTGTATACGAAACAAAAAACTTTTCAAAGACTGCGGAAAATTTATTTATTTCCCAACCAGCAGTATCTAACCAGATCAAACAACTAGAAGAAGAGTTAAATATTCAATTATTTATTAGAAATGGTCGGCAAGAAATCAGTGCGACAAAGCAAGCCGATATTTTATACCATCATCTGCTTAATTTATCGGATGATTGGGAGGATACTTTACATGCGTTACAAATTCAAACGATTCCCAGAGAAACATGTAGAATCGTTGCTTCAAATACATTTGCGGTTTACTATCTGCCAGAATTAATGAAACAATTAAGTCAGCAATTTCCTGCAGTCTCATTTATTTTAGATATGGATAATTCAGAGCAAGTGCTAGATAGAATTGAAAAGCACCAAGCACACTTTGGGTTTATTGAAAAACCGTTAATAACAAACTTGATTATACGACAACAAATTTTAACGGATGAACTAGTTCATGCAGGTGATTTTTCACAAGATTTATGGCTAGTTCGAGAAGAGAATTCTGGTGTTTTTCATTATACAGAGCGCTATTTTTTAGAGCATAATCTGACTCCACAGAAAATGTTGATCAAAAACAATGAAATGATCGTCAGGTGTTTGGAACAAGGTATCGGGCAATCAATCTTATCAAAGAAAGCCTTGACTGAAAAAATAAAATGGAATCCTTTAAGTAAAGAATATCAAAGGAGTTTTTACTTTATCAAAAGCCAGCATATTGAATCAGTTCAATTACGAGAGGTTGACCGATATATCAGTCATTACTATGAACAAAATAATTTGTAATGTATTCAAAATAGTGACAAAAAAAGAGAAAAAGAATAATATCCTTTATTTATGTTGAAAAAATAGCCATTTTAATGGAAAAAAATAGGTTGCTTGTGCTATCTTAGTAGGAGATATTTAATAGGAAATGAAAAAGAATAAGTGATGTCTAAATTTTTTTATTTTATCTGTTTGTTGGGGGAAGAGGAATGGAATAATTGTAGGATGGGAGGAAACATCGTGGAAGCGTTTATATGGAATATTTCGCTAAAAGAGTATGTCGCATCAGTGGACCAAACAATCAAAATCGATCAAGAATTTATTGATTATTATCAATATTTAGAAGCAGAAGCAAGTCAGCTAGTTGAAAAAATAAATTCGACAACTTTGGCTGCTACTTTACCAAAATTGATGGCTATAGATGAAAAATGTACACTGGTGATTTTTTATATTTTTAATGGATATGCTTTAGAAAATGATACAGCGAGCGACACGATCCAATTGATTGAAAAAGAGTATAAAAAAACACATAGGGAAAAATATATTTTTGATATGCCAGAATATGAAACATGGTCGATTTCTCAAAGAATTCAGTGATCTATATAATGACAATTACATAAGAAGTCAGTGGATAGCTATAGAAATATTCTTGATTTTTCTTACCAAGCAGCAAGATAGTTGATGAATGAAGTTGAAATAACTCAGTTTATTTTTTTCTGCTCATTTAGATATAGAACAGAATGTGGAGCAAAACGAAAGTCAGTTTTGCTCCACATTTTTTTGTATTCATTTAATGAAATTTGATTTCTTTATTTTGAAAAAAATAAAAGTGTTGAAATTTGGTTTCTTAAATGGTATTCTGTTTATGAAGAAAGCGCATTCTTTTTTTGTTCATGAGTTACTATTTTTGAGAAAATGAAACAGAACGGTGTTCTATCTACGAGGGGGAATTAAAAATGGAGATTTCTATCGGCATTATTCTTATTTTATGTATCTATACGGCAGTAGGTGTCTTAGATCAAATTTCTATACAAATTGGGCCATATACACCATTATTTGCAGCAACCTTTACAGGTTTGGTTTTGGGTGATGTTCAAACAGGTTTGATGATTGGCGCGACCTTACAATTAATGACGCTTGGTGTGGCAACTTATGGTGGTGCAACAGTTCCAGATTTTCTTTCTGGTGCAGTCATGGGAACGGCTTATGCAATCATTTCTGGACAAGGAGCTGAATATGGGATCGGCGTTGCTGTGCCGATTGGGTTACTCTTGACGCAATTGGATATCCTTGGCAGAATGACGAACACATTCTTTCAACATAAGGCAGATAAATACGCAGAAGAAGGAAATTACAAAGGTGTTGAGCGTTGCAATATCTTGGGCATATTTCCATGGACACTATCACGAGTGATTCCAGTGTTTATTGGATTAACGTTTGGCGAACAAGTTGTAACCGTGATCAATGAATGGATTCCAGTATGGGTCATGAATGGACTAAAAGCAGCTGGTGCAATTTTACCTGCGATGGGAATTGCAATCTTGATGCGCTATCTACCGATTAAAACGTATTGGCCATATTTTATTATTGGGTTTGTATTGTTAGCGTATGGTGCAGCGTTCTTCTCTGTTTTAGGAGTTGCATTAGTTGGTTTAGCATTAGCTGCTATCTATGTTATGAATCAAAACAATAGAGGAACTGCAACTTCTGCTGGAACAGTAGTCTACGAAGACGATGAGGAGGTAGAGATCGATGACTAACAAATTAACGAAAAAAGACATCAAGAAAGTTTACTGGAGAAATCTATTCAGTTTACAATGGGGATGGAATTACGAAAAAATGCAAGGACTCGGTTACTCGTATGTGATCATGCCGGCATTGAAACGCTTGTATAGTGACGATCCTGAAAAAATGAAAAAAGCACTTAAAACTCAAATGGGCTTTTTTAACACAACACCTGCCATGTCTCACTTGATTATTGGTGCTGATATGGCTTTGGAAGAAGAGATCGGGATTGAAGATGATCAAGCAATCACTGGATTAAAAACAGGATTGATGGGTCCGTTTGCAGGTGTGGGTGATACGCTATTTATTGCAATTTATCGTGCAATTGTTTTTTCAATTGCTGCTTATATGGCACAAGGAGGACAAGCCTTTGGTTTAATGATTCCACTTATAGCAGGGGGAGTTGTTCTCTGGGTACGTTATAAGTTTACGTGGATTGGGTATAATCAAGGGAAAAAAATCGCAACTGAATTTGCTGACAAAATGAAACTACTGACGCAAGCTGCGGCAATTCTTGGATTAACGGTTGTTGGAGGATTGATTCCTTCTGTCATAACTTATAAACTAGAGTTGACCTATAAAATGGGTGAAGTGACCTTATCTATTCAAGAAATGTTGGATAAAATTTTGCCAGCGTTGATTCCATTATCGATCGTAATGCTCTCATACTGGTTACTGGGCAAGAAGAAAATGAATTCAACGCGTTTGATCTTCGTTTTGATTTTACTTGGAATGGTTTTAGGGAATTTACAAGGAATTACGTCTTGGATCGGAAATCTCTTTTAGAAAGCAAATTTTAAAAAAAGGATGATGAACAATGTCAATAAAAAATGCACGTGTAGATGAACGTTTGATCCATGGTCAAGTCGCAACAGTTTGGACGAATACCTTAGGAGCTCAAAGAATTATGGTCGTAAACGATTTAGCAGTCAAGGATCAAATGCAAATAGGCGCTTTGAAGATGGCAAAACCAGCAGGCGTTAAGTTGTCGATTTTATCTAAACGAAAAGCAATCGAAAAAATCTTGGCTGGTAATTATGATGATGAAAAAGTTTTCTTGATTACTAAAGACATACGAGATATGGCAGACTTGATCGATGGCGGTGTCCCATTAAAAGCCTTCAATGTTGGGAACATTTCGCAAAAAGCTGGTAGTAAATCAATCAAAAAATCCGTGGCGGTGACTGAAACAGACATTCAGACAATCAAACGTTTAGATGAACAAGGTATAAAAATCACAGCGCAAATGATACCGTCTGAATCAGACGAATCAATATTAAATTTTATTAAATAAGAAGTAGGAGTTGAGCTAGATGGATGCAATCAAAATTATCCGACAAAAATACAAAAACTTTTCTAAGGTCAATCGAAAAATCGCTGATTATATTTTGAAAGATCCCACACTGGTCCTTTCATTAACAGCGAATGAAATTGCATCCAATAGTGAGACATCTCCAGCCTCAGTAACCCGTTTTTCTAAGTTACTGACATTTGATAGTTGGGAAGAATTAAAACTTGCGATTGCGACCAAACAAGGAGCAGATCACGCTCCAAAAAAAATCGATCCGATCGTATCAACGGATGATTCCATCGAAACCTTATGCGCTAAAGTTGAGTCATTGCTAAATACGACAATCGAGGATTTATTTGATCTTGTTGATAAATCAGCCTTAAAACGATCGATTGATGGAATCAAGCAAGCAGAAACTATTTATCTGATGGGCATAGGTTCTTCGTCTTTAACAGCATATGATTTGTATCATAAATTCAATCGAGCTGGAAAAAAAGCCGTATTTAATTACGACGTTCATATGCAATTTGAATTTTTGAATTATTCTAAACCTGACGATGTTTTGGTTGCAATTTCTTATAGCGGTCTTTCTAAAGAAGTTTTGATTGCGTGTGAAATTGCTCGACAAAATAAAACCAAAATCATCTTTATTACTAGAAATGAAAGTGAACGGATCATTGAGCTAAGCGATGAAGTTTTACTAGTACCAGCAAATGAGCATTTACTAAGAGTTGGCGCAATTGCTTCGATTGCTTCCACTATGGCAGTCGGGGATGTGCTGTATTTAGGCTCTATTCAGGATGATTTAGATACGACGATTGAAAAAAATATGACAGATACAAGAAAACTAGTAGAGAAACTGAAAGAAAAGTAGGGATGAACGATGAAGTTAGACGAATTGACAACTGAAACTCGGAATACACGAAGCATGAATATCGATCAGTTATCAACGATCGATATGATAACGATCATCAATCAAGAAGATCAAAAAGTTGCATTGGCAGTAGAGAAAGTGTTGCCTGAATTAGCAGAGGCGATTGATCAAGCTGCTGAGCGTTATAAAAAAGGTGGACGTTTGATTTATTGCGGTGCAGGAACATCTGGGCGTTTAGGAGCATTGGATGCAATCGAGTTGACGCCAACATATAGTGTTTCACCAGATAAAGCATTTGGTCTTATTGCTGGGGGAAAAGAAGCGATGTTTCACGCTGTAGAAGGCGCTGAAGATTCAAAAGAACTGGCTGAAGCAGATTTAAAAACACATCAACTAACGGAGAAAGATGTGCTCATCTCGGTTGCAGCTAGCGGGAGAACACCTTACGCAATCGGAGCTATTGAATATGCTGAAAAAGTTGGTGCGCTGACAATAGCTATCACCTGTAATGAAGCGAGTGAAATGAATAGAATGGCAACTTTTGGCATTGCACCAGTAGTTGGACCAGAGGTGATCACTGGATCAACACGGATGAAAGCAGGGACTGCACAAAAAATGGTTTTAAATATGTTTTCAACAGGCGTGATGGTGAAAGTTGGGAATGTGTATCAGAATTTAATGGTCAATGTTCAACCAACAAATGAAAAACTGATCCAGCGCTCAATCCATATTATTCATGATGCAACAGGAGTTGGTTTAGCCACTGCAAAAGAATACTTGGCACAAGCTCAAAACCAGGTAGCAGAAGCGATTGTCATGATTAAAGGAGAAGTCGAGTTGACAGAAGCCAAAAAGCTATTAAAGCAAAATAATCGACGTATCTCAGATGTCCTTGATGATTTAAAAAAGGATGAGTAAGTGGAGGGAACAACAATGAAACCAAAATTGATTTTGATGAGCCATGGGAACATGGCGGCAGAAACATTGCATTCAGCAAAAATGATCGTTGGAGAGTTAATAGATGCGGAAGTAGTGTCAATGACCGAAGCTGACGGGATGTCTGGTACAACAAAAAAATTAGTACAAATCCTTGACAGCTTAGGGAATCGACAGGTATTGATATTAGCTGATCTAAAAGGTGGAACCCCATGTAATGTGGGAATGATGCAAATGAGCGAGCATCCGAATCTACGCGTGTTATCTGGATTGAATCTGGCTATGGTCATCGAAGCGGCTGTTTCACAAATTGAGCAGATCGATGAACTTACAGATTATTTGTGTGGCATCGGAAAAAATGCCATAGAGAAAATCGAGCTTCCAGAATTAGATGATGAAGATGGGTATGAAGAATAGGTTCAATAAAAAAGCTGAGATTTCACTGTTAGAGTGATGTCTCAGCTTTTTAAAATTCGAATAAAGGCTCTTTTTTTCAAATTGCAAATAGTTGAATGGTATAATCCTTTATGTCCAACAGACCTACATGATAAAATAAAACGAACTCTTTTGGAAAGGAATGGATCTATGGAGTCATTGGAGTATTTAACAAAAATATTGGATAAAATCAGTTGTTCATCCTTTGAAAATATCCAAATTGAAGAACAAAATAAAGAGTACGAAGGAATGACCTTTTCAATAGGAAAACAAACTTTTAGAAGTAGAAAGGCAAAAAAAACGCCCAAGAAATCAGGATATTTTGTTGTTTTTTGGGAGAAAGATGAGGACAATCGAAATCAAGCTTATACTTCTTTGACTGCACCAGATATGCTAGTCATCACGGTATTTGATCAAGAAAAAATCGGACAATTCATTTTTCCTAAAGAGATTTTAGTGAAAAAGCATATTTTAAGCCACGAAGAAGTAATGGGCAAGATGGCCTTGCGAGTCTATCCTGACTGGGCTCAAGGCTTGAACAGCACAGCTGCTGCTACTCAAAAATGGCAAAGTCGCTTCTTTATTGATCTAACAAATAAAATTGATTTTGAAAAATTAGAACAGCTCTATTTTGCTTCAGAAGATTTGCCGGCTAAACAAAAAAGAAACTGGAAATAAGCCTCTGAGCTTATTTCCAGTCCTAATAGTCATCAATAAAGAAAATACAAACAATGATATTCATATAAAAGGAAGTATTGAAAAAGGTTACGTTGGTTTTTAATCATTGTGTTTTCTTAAAGAATACTTGGGAGTAGTATATGACTATTATTTTAAAGAATCACTGCTTACTTACTAAATCATCCAGGAGAATGGGTAAAAGACTGGTTGGGATCAGCTTTTAATATAGTCAATGGTTGGTTGACAGTTATATGTTATGATCTAAAAAGTAAGCAAGCGTTCTTTCAAGATAGAAACGAATAGATAAAAAAATGGCGTTGGATACACATCCAACGCCATTGTAAGTTCAATAAATAAGCATAAACATCCCAAAGTCAGAAAAAACTAGTATAAACCTCTAGAAATTTCTGTCAAAATTGAGTAAAATGGAAGATGTCAATGTATAAATATTGGCTTAAGCAACTTGATTGGTCAGGTGTTCACTGACTGTTCAGGGCTTCATGATTTAGTTGGTAGCTAAATTATGAAGTGCTTTTTTTTGTCCTATTCGTTTCTATCTATCATCCATTTTATAGGAAAACCCTTTTAGGGTCAATAAAGGGTTGAAAAAAAACTAAATAGTTAGAATTATATTTTCAAAAGTCATATTAAATAGCAGCGAATATCTACCCATGCAAAGACTGTAAAACGAATAAAGAAAAGTATCAAAGGTGTTAAGGATAAAATTAATCCTATTGTAATAGTATCAAGAAAGGGGCTTAAATAGTCCCAATATATGTGGAAAATAGTATGAATTAGCAGTAATAATTGTTATACTTTTAGTGAAAATAGTAGTAGGGATCTGGAAGGAAGAGAAGTAGTTGTAATTCATATAGCTTTATCGAGGAGCCACTTAATTTTACTTTGTATGTCTACATAATTTTTTTTTAGAAACATATATAGTATTAAGAATGGCGAGATGATCAAACAGAATGCGGCCATTAATAGGTTTATCACATGTTGAGAGAGGCAAATTAAAGTCTGATCTATTTAAAAGAGATTGTTTCTGATTAATAGTGTAAAATGTAAGTGGATACAAAATTGAACGGGTTTGTGAGGAGAAAAAAATGTTGATAGAACTAGTTATATTGCTAACGATTTTTACATATGGCAGTAATTTTATCTTATATTTGATTCTTAGGACAAAGGAAAAAATCCAAGGAATCGAAAAACTGTCGATCTTTTTTGGTGTGAATATGACAATTTTACTTTTAGATGGTGTTTTTTTGTTCATTGGAAAAGCACTAGCTGATAGCGGAGTTGTTGTGCTGGAGTAAGTATGGAAGGATCAAAAGAACCTTTTGGATTTTACTTCATTTTTTCAGTTGAAATTTCGGCTAAAAGTCCTATATGAATGACGAGGATTTTCTGATAAGGTACAATAGAAAGAAACAACTGGAGGGTAAATGATGGCAAAAATCATGATTATAGAAGATGAAACAACGATTCGTGAACTGATCAGCGAAGAATTGCAGAAGTGGCAATTTGATACATTTGGAACAACAAACTTTAATAATGTTTTAGAAGATTTTCAACGAGAAGACCCGCAATTGGTTTTATTAGATATCAATCTTCCTGTTTTTGATGGCTACTACTGGTGCCAGAAAATTCGCGAGATTTCAAAAATTCCAATCATTTTCATCTCTAGCCGTAATACCAATATGGATATGATCATGGCAATGAATATGGGCGCTGATGATTTTGTTACAAAGCCATTTCAAATCGATGTGCTGATTGCAAAAATCAATGCATTATTGCGCCGTTCATACAATTATTCAGAAGTCGGCAGTGAGATTATGTCACATAATGGAATTACGTTGAATGTTGATAATGGTAGTATGGAGATCAATGGCGAAGTGATCGATTTAAGTAAAAATGAATATCGCCTATTGTATATTTTGATCAAGAAACACGGGAAAATTTTAACGAGAGAGAAATTGTTGCGTGCGTTGTGGGAAGATGAGCGCTTTGTAGATGATAATACCTTGACTGTTAACATCAATCGTTTGAGAAAAAAAATCGAACAAGCTGGACTTGAGGGGTATATCGAGACGAAGGTAGGACAAGGCTATATTGTGCCATAGATAGGAGAAGAGAATGACAATTTGGAAGTATTTAAAAGATCATTGGCTTCTGTTGATTGGTTGGCTGTTTTTTATTGGAGTTACTTGCTTTATTTTATGGCTTTCTCCAGATATGGTCGTGAATCCATCGGTAATCGGTTATTTGGTATTATTGCAAGGATTATTCTTATTACTTTTTCTAGCAATCGATTATTCATTAAAAAAACGTTGGTGGCGCTCCTTGGATATTTCAGAACATCCACCTTCTCTTGAGCTTTATTTAGAAGAAGCTTCAAAAACGGAAGAGAAGCTGGTTCAAAATTATATTAATGGTTTATTGATTGAGCACCAGCAAACGATGCAACAAGCAATCAACAATCAACAAGATCAAAAAGACTATATCGATTCATGGGTTCATGAAATCAAAGTTCCTTTAGCCGCAGTGAATTTGATTTTACAATCAATTGAAGATGACATTCCAGAAAAAAAATATTATTTAGTCGAAAATGAGTTAAGTAAAATCGATGAGTATGTCGAACAAGTTCTTTATTATGCTAGATTGGACAGTTTTTCTAGAGATTATTTGATTCAGGAATATTCGTTAAAAGAAATTGTTCAATCAGTGATTCGTACGCAGGGAAATTATTTTATTCAAAAGAATTTGCGTTTTTCAATTGAAGGAAACGACCAAATGGTATTGACGGATGCTAAATGGGTAGCGTTTATTTTTAAACAATTAGTGAGCAATGCAATCAAATATACACCGGCTGGCGGTGAAATCACGGTTACACTTTCACGGACGAAAGAAGGCGCGTGTTTGTCTTTGAAAGATAGTGGAATTGGAATTCCCAAAGAAGATCAGCATCGAATCTTTGATAAAGGATTTACAGGTGAAAATGGTCGGACAAGTGAGCAGCATTCAACAGGATTAGGCTTGTATTTGGCGAAAAGTCTTGCGGATAAGTTAGGACATCAGCTGACGATGGAATCCGTTGAAGGAGAAGGCACAACGATGAATTTGTTGTTTCCCTTTTTGAGTTATTTTAATGAGCGAAGATAAAAATAGTGTTGGGAAATAATTGATTTATTTCTCAGCACTATTTTTCATAGTAGAAGATGTAAAAAAATATAATTCCCTCAATTTAAAAAAATAAAAACTGGAGTTCATAATAGATTTATAAGTTATACGAAGTAACGTAAATAATATGTAATTTGTAGTTAGCAGACGTTACTTTTGGAGAAGAATTATTGTGTTAAAAAGGGAAATGGATACACTTTTTAACGCAATAATTAAAAAAAATACCGTTCTATGAGTATTCCTGCAATTACTCCAATAACTAGATTTAGTGTATATTTAATTATCTTATACAAAATAGTTTCTTTAAATGCCAAAAACTTTCCTTTTATGCTAGTCCCATAGATTTCACTTTTTTTTGTGTTAGTTTTTAATCTCCCATTAGCCGCAAGGGAAAGATAGTGAGAAAATAGCTCAACTTTACTTGCTGTGGACATATTTACTTTTATATATTCAGATTGTTTTATTGCTTCTGCTTCTTCTTCTCCACTTAAAAAATCTCGCTGATCAATATTATTTATTGACAAGAGATTTTTCATTTTTGATTTTGGAGCATAATTCTTACCGTAAATTTTTACCAACATCCACGCAAAATCAATTTTATTATAATCATGTATAAGTTCTGGTTTACCTCGAAGTGTTTCGTATCTGTGTTCAATGGCTTTGAAACCATAATTATGATCACGCATACTCCAGTGAATCCACTTTTTACTGGAGTTTCGGTTTACAAATTCAAAAAATCTTTTTAAAAGTTCTTTTTCTAAGTTATCAATTTTTTCTTTAATTTTATTAGATGGAATTTTTTTAAGCTCGGCCATTTGGTTTATTGTAAACATTGTAGTTTGACCATCATCTAGTTGCCTAACCGCAATACATACAACTCTTGAGGTTTCACCATTTTCTTCATAAAAACTTTCGCAAGCGTAATGAATAATAAGATAATCCTTTTTATTAGAATCAATAGTTTTTAGCTGTGCCAGTGCATCTTGTCTATCTGAATATAATGTCATTTAATTTTCTCCTAAAGTGTTAGTTAATCTTATTATAAATGTAAAAGGGCAAATAATAAATAGAGAAGTAGAGAATATATGAACTATTTCTAAAAGGAGATTAAGCGCTTTTTAGAGAGAGTTGTTTCACACTCCTAGTTCATTACAATGAGCTGTTAACTCAAATGATAAATATATTAGAAAAAAGTATAAACACAGAATTTTCAAGATACTACGTAGAACAAATTTGTCCTACGTAGTTTTGTGGCTGTCCAAAAATATAGACTGAAAACTCACTTTTTTATTTCTTAATAAAATGAGTTTCTACTTTTTGTTCTCTATTTAATTTTTCGATTTTGGCTTGTTCTGCTTCCATTAAACGGATAAATTCTGTAAAAAAAACGTGGAACAAATGCCCACATGCATAGTATTCTTTGATGACTTTTTTCTTGTTGATTGGACCTGTGCGGAATTGGAAGAAATGATCTAATACAGCGAGTGGTTCTTGCCAAGAGTATAAATGGTCTAGTAAATCTTGTAAGTCGGTAATATCTTGATAGGGAATTGCTTTTAGGTTATGTAACTCTTTTTTCATAATAGTTCTCTCCTTTTTTTGAAGTGCTGAATTTTGTGCTTCAGCACTTCCGAATGTACGCATTGACTTAGGCAACTTTTTTTAACTAGCGGTAGTAATGACTTGTATATGATTAGTGTAAGTCTGGTAGATTTCTATCGCCTTCTTTTTGGGTAAAACAAAAAAACGTTATTGGAGAAATCAGTGATAAAAACTCAACGACTTTTTATCATCCTAAAACTACCAATACCGTTATCAATTATCTAGAAAAAGTCTGCAGACTTTATCAAGTACATGATTTTAACAAAAAGTTTCCAGACGGACTAGAAAAATGTAGTAAAATTGGGTACAATAAAGAATGCTAGGACTTTGTGCTAGCAATTGGCAACTTGTATAGATAGTTGATGTTATCTATGCAAGGCTTCATCAGTTGGTTGTCGCCAAGTGGTGAAGTGCCTTTTTTTATTTGAAGTAAACCTCCTTTACTTGAATTTGTAGAATAGAAAAAACGATATCAGGAAATGTCCCAATATCGTTCACAATAGTCTCTAAGAATCATCTACCACTTCTTCTAAAATAACCCAAAAGTTAACAAACCTATAGAAAAAATAGGCAAGATTTAGGTACAGCAAAAGAAGCTAGTACATGTTATTAACACTATTGGCAACTCGTTTGGGCAGTTGATGCTGTCTTTACAAGGATTCAATTATCCGGTTGTCGCCAGATTTTGAAGTGCCAATTTATTTTTATATTTTGTTTTTAATTTTCTATCCTACTCTTTAAGTATATATGAAAAGAATGCGAATACGCAACCTAATTTTGCTCGTAAACCTTATTAAATAACACGAAAAATTGCTCCCTATATATAAGGGAAAATAACAGAAAAAATTTTGAAGTCATTTCTAATTTAGCCAAAATAGGTACATAAAAGTAAAATAATTCATGCAAAGGGGGTGAGTAGTATGCTATACTTTTTAGTGTAGAGAAGTTATGTTGGTGGCTACTTCTGAAAAGTGGAGGTGCTTATGAATGTAAGTGATGAAATCTCAGAAGATGCAAAGCTCCCAAAGTCGCCTTATACTGTTTAACATCAGCCTATAAAACAAAAAACATCAAATTAATTGTAGATATGCTTACGTCTGAAACGGTTCTACATAAGAGAGATTTCAAGAGGAATTGTAGCACATTATTTTTTTGCTACATGCTTGTATTTAGAATTAGATATGGAAAAGATAGAGTCTATAATGGTTTCTGTATGTATTATTGTTAAAAAGAGTACGCTCTTTCAAGTCACTATTCTCTCAAACTTTTCCCTATCTTATGGTTGCATAGCAAACGCTTTTATTGTTAGACTAAACTTATTATACTTTTGATAGGAGCATATTATGGAATTATTAGTGGCTTTGATCCCGATGTTTGCTTGGGGCAGTATTGGTCTTGTCAGTGGCAAAATCGGTGGTAGCGCCAATCAGCAGACACTAGGCATGACCATTGGCGCATTGTTTTTCTCGATAATTATCTTTTTGGTTGTCCAGCCCGTGATCACTATCCAGATGATCGTGATCGGCATTTTATCGGGATTGTTCTGGAGTGTTGGGCAAAACCAACAATTCCACGGCATGAAATACTTAGGTGTATCTGTAGGATTACCTGTTTCAACGGGAATGCAGCTGATCGTCAATACGATTGCTGGCGCTGTGTTTTTTCATGAATGGAAAGGCAGTCGAGATTTTCTTTTAGGGTTTATTGCACTTGGGTTATTGGTGTTGGGGGCGTATTTAACAGCTCGGCAAGATGATGACAGTGGTGTGAAAACAACGAACAAGATGCTTGATTTTAACAAAGGATTGCGGGCATTGATCGTCTCGACAATCGGTTATGGCGCATATACGATCATTATCAATGCAGCTGGACTTGATCCGATGGGCATTATTTTACCTCAAAGTATTGGTATGGTGATTGGTGCTAGTTTCTTTGCCTTTAAAAAGGTCAAATTGGATCGCTTTGTTTGGCGGAATATGAGTTGCGGTCTTTTGTGGGGCTTAGGGAATATCTGTATGCTATTAACGATGCGTCAAATTGGTTTAGCAATCAGTTTCTCATTGTCTCAAATGGGCATTATTATCTCAACTTTAGGCGGAATCTACCTACTTGGGGAGCACAAGTCTAAAAAAGAAATGAGATATGTTATTATTGGTTGCTTATTCGTTATTTTAGGTGGTATCCTTTTAGGGTATATGAAAGCGTAAATGTCATATTTACGCTTATTTTTATGAGGAAATTTTGCAATTATTAAGACTAGAAAACGGATTGATTTATTGGAGGAAAAGAAATGTCGATGTTTCGGAAAAAAGAGCTGACGGCGGTCTCAAGTGAGCCAAGCTCAATGAAAAAGGATTTAAAAACAATGGACTTGATCATGCTTGGGATCGGTGCGATTGTTGGAACAGGAATTTTTGTCGTGACAGGTGTTGCGGCTGAACAATATGCGGGGCCTGCGTTGTCACTTTCATTTTTAGTTGCGGCAGGTGCGATTATTTTAGCTGGATTGTGTTATGCAGAATTTGCATCAAGAATTCCAGCAATTGGTGGGCCGTATGCTTATATGTATGTTGTGTTTGGTGAACTGGTTGCTTGGATGACAGGTTGGTTAGTGATTTGTGAGTTCTTTTTAGCGGTCTCTTCGGTGGCCTCTGGTTGGTCTGGTTATGTTCATGGCTTTTTAAATAGCTTTGGTGTGGATTTACCGAAAGCGTTGAGCGGAGCATACAACCCAGCGAATGGCACCTATGTTGATTTGATTGCAATGTTGGTTCTGTTAGCTGTTACATTTTGGGTATCGCTAGAAGCGAAAACAGCGTTGCGTTTAAATAATGTGATGGTTTTTGTTAAGTTTGGAATTATTGCGCTCTTTTTAGTAGTCGGTATTTTTTATGTGAAACCTGATAATTGGCAGCCATTTATGCCGTTTGGATTTTCAGGCGTAGTCAGTGGAGCTGCAGTTGTTTTCTTTGCATTTTTAGGTTTTGATGCCGTGAGTATGACCGCAGAAGAAGTAAAAAATCCGCAAAAAGATATCCCAAAAGGAATCATTGGCTCAATCATTATTGCTACTGTTTTATATGTGATCGTAACATTAGTGTTAACAGGAATCGTGCCGTTTGATGCACTTGGCGTGAAAGATCCAGTAGCGTTTGCGATGCGTTTTGTTCAACGTGATGGTGTGGCTGGTGTGATTTCTGTAGGGGCGATTTTAACACTGTTGACTGTGACGATTTCTATGATGTATAGTCTAGCAAGAATTATTTATGCCATCAGTAAAGATGGTTTATTGCCGAAGTTTATGAGTAAAATCGATGAAAAAAATCGTACACCGAAAAATGCAACGTATGTAGCAGGGATTTGCACGATGATTTTTGCTGGTTTAGTCCCGATGGAGTTACTAGCTGAATTGACGAATATTGTGACCTTGATGTATTTGATCGTGATGGCGATCGGGATTATTCGTTTAAGAAAAGTAGCTGGCGATCCTAAACCGGGGGAATTTAAAATTCCATTTGTTCCGTTTGTCCCGATTTTATTAGTCATCGTTAGCATTGGTTTGATGCTGCAATTACAGGCTGCGACTTGGAAGGCTTTTGTAATAGCATTAGTTTTAGGCTTTGCAATTTATTTTGGGTATGGCTATAAACATAGTAATGAAGGTAAGGTTAAAAATTAAAAGTAGAAATCAGTGATCGAAAGGATTGCTGATTTTTTTTCTGTCTTTTTCCTGAATAAAGGATTTTTACTGTAAATCGAGATTGGTTTACAGTATAGTGATAGTAAAGTGTGAAAAAAGGGGAGGATCACAAGCATGTCTTATCGTATTGAACAGGATTCTATGGGAGAAATTCAAGTTCCTGAAACGGTACTTTGGGGAGCGCAAACCGAGCGTAGCCGCCAAAATTTTAATATTGGGATAGAGAAAATGCCAATAGCTCTGATTCGGGCACTAGCATTAGTAAAAAAGAATGCAGCGAAAGCGAATGAAGCAACTGGAAAATTAGACACAGTAATCAGTCAAGCCATCCAACAAGCCGCAGATCAGATCATTAAAGGCGAGGTAGATGAGCATTTTCCATTATCTTTATGGCAAACTGGTAGCGGTACGCAAACCAATATGAATGTTAACGAAGTGATTGCCCATTTAGCAGCTAAATCTGGCGTAACCGTTCATCCCAATGATCATGTCAATATGTCTCAAAGTTCAAATGATGTGTTTCCAACAGCGATTCATGTAGCAGGCGTGCAGTTGATCGAGCAGCAATTATTTCCTGTGATGAAACAAATGCTTAAAACGTTACATACACTTGAAACTGAAAATGAAAAGATCATTAAAATCGGACGGACCCATTTACAAGACGCAACTCCAGTGACTTTTGCCCAAGAAATCAGCGGTTGGCGTTCGGGTCTTGAACACAGTTATCAGATGCTAGAGTTAACGCTGAGTGAGCTTAAACAATTGGCACTTGGCGGCACAGCTGTAGGAACTGGGCTGAATGCGTCTAAAGAATATATTCAATCATTTTTTACTCACTTGAATCAAGAAATGAGCAATCAATTTTCAGAAGATCCCAATAAATTTCATGGTTTAGCTAATAAAGACGCGATTGTTTTTACTTCTGGTGCGTTAAAAGCGCTAGCTGCCAATGCAATGAAAATGGCGAATGATATCCGCTGGATGGCAAGTGGTCCGCGAAGCGGTTTGGGCGAAATCACGATTCCCGCCAATGAGCCAGGCAGTTCTATCATGCCTGGGAAAATCAATCCAACACAATCGGAAGCTTTGACCATGATTGCCATACAAGTGATGGGAAATGATACCACGATTGGCATGGGAGCTTCACAAGGAAACTTTGAATTAAATGTCTACATGCCGGTAATGGCGCATAATTTGATCCAAAGCATTGAATTATTAACCGATGGACTGCGTTCTTTTGATCAAAATTGTTTGGTTGGAATCAAGGCAGATCAGGAAAAAATGACTCAATATGTGGAACAATCGTTAATGCTTGTTACAGCTTTAAATCCACATATTGGATATGATAATGGGGCGAAAATCGCCAAAAAAGCTTTTGCAGAAAATACAACACTAAAACAGGCAGCAGTCACTTCAGGTCTAGTAACCGAAGCAGAATACGAAAGCTGGGTCAAACCAGAGCAGATGTTAGGCAAATAAACAGAGTGATCTTGGAAAGGAAAGAGAAAAATGGCAGATATTTATGAAGAAGCATTGAAAGCACACGCAAAATGGCGAGGAAAGATCGACATTCATTCAAAAGCCAAAGTGAAAACAAAAGAGGATCTATCATTAGCTTATACACCAGGTGTGGCTGAACCATGTAGAAAAATCCATGACAATCCGAATTCAGTGTACGATTATACGTGGAAAGGCAATACTGTAGCAGTCGTAACCGACGGTACAGCTGTTCTTGGGTTAGGCGATATTGGTCCTAAAGCGGCATTGCCAGTTATGGAAGGAAAAGCATTGCTGTTTAAAGAATTTGCTGGAATCGATGCGATTCCCATTTGTTTAGATACGAAAGATCCTAAAGAAATAATTGCGATTATCAAAGCAATGGCTCCAACCTTTGGCGGAATCAATTTAGAAGATATCTCTGCTCCACGCTGTGTAGAAATTGAGCGTACATTAATGGAAGAGCTGGATATTCCGGTCTTTCATGATGATCAGCATGGAACAGCAATCGTAACGATTGCAGCGTTGATCAATGCGTTGAAAATTGTGGATAAAAAAGTCGATGATATCAAAGTGGTTGTATCAGGAACAGGTGCAGCAGGTAGTGCAATCATAAAAATGTTGCATCATTTTGGCGTGAAAAATATCATCGCGTTCAATATTGACGGTGCATTATCCAAAACAATGGATAGATCGATGAATTTTTTAGAGAAAGAAATTGTTGAAATCACGAATCCTGAAAACTTTAGTGGATCTTTAGGAGAAGCCATGGTTGGAGCAGATGTGTTTATCGGCGTTTCTGCACCTAAATTGGTGTCAAAAGAAATGGTCGCCTCAATGAATACAGGTGCTATTGTCTTTCCAATGGCTAATCCCGAATCAGAAATCGATTATCAAGAGGCAATCGATGCAGGCGCGGCAGTTGTAGGAACAGGGCGTTCGGATCATCCAAACCAAATCAATAACGTTCTGGCTTTTCCAGGATTGTTTAAAGGTGCCTTTGTCGCTGGTGCTACGAAAATTACTGAAAACATGAAACTGGCTGCAGCAAAAGCCATTGCGGAAATTATTCCAGAATCAGAACTTACGAGTGAATACATTATCCCCTCTCCTTTTAATCAAGAATTAGTGGATGTCATCATACGTGAAGTCGCTGAAACGGCTGTTCAAGATGGTGTTATTAGAGGGTAAACATAAAAACAGCTAAAAGAGTGCCAGACAAAACTAAAACGTAATAATCGGTGGCCAAAAGTCAGGTTCTTAGGCAATTTCGTAAAAAACGAGCAATACGAAAAGCGTATTGTTCGTTTTTTACGAAATTGGTCGAACCTAAGCGGCTTTTGGCTCAACCTCTTTTTTATCTTGAGAAAATATCAGGATTTCTAGTTCAATAAAGCCAAGTGTGGTATACTATTTAGGAGTAAATTCAAGAGAATGCTAGAAGGAGGATGTTTCTACATGTCAGAAAAAGAAACATTTTATATCACCACCCCGATTTATTATCCAAGCGGACAACTACATATCGGCAATTCTTATACAACGATTGCTTGTGATGCGATGGCCCGTTACAAACGTTTGATGGGCTTTGACGTATTTTACTTAACAGGTGTGGATGAACATGGACAAAAAATTGAAAATAAAGCCTCAGAATTAGGCGTTACGCCTAAAGAATATGTGGATAAAATGGCAGCAGATGTTCAAAAGTTATGGAAAACACTGGATATCAGCTATGATAAATTCATCCGTACAACGGACGATTACCATAAAAAAGCCGTTCAGCAAATCTTTGATCGCTTATTAGAACAAGGAGATATCTACCTTGGCGAATACGAAGGTTGGTATTCTGTTTCTGATGAAGAATACTTTACAGAAACACAATTAGCAGAAGTCTATCGCGATGAAGAAGGTAAAGTGATAGGTGGTAAAGCACCAAGTGGTCACGAAGTAGAATTAGTCAAAGAAGAATCGTATTTCTTCCGTATGAGTAAATATGCGGATCGTTTATTGGCATACTACAATGAACACCCAGAATTTATTCAACCTGAATCACGTAAAAATGAAATGATCAACAATTTCATCAAACCAGGTTTAGAAGATTTAGCCGTGTCACGTACGACATTTTCATGGGGAATTCCATTATCGAATGATCCGAAACATGTGGTTTACGTTTGGATCGATGCGCTATCTAACTATATTACCGCTTTGGGTTATGGATCAGAAGATGACAGCCTATTTAAAAAATACTGGCCAGCAGATGTTCATATGGTCGGAAAAGAAATCGTTCGTTTCCATACGATTTATTGGCCAATTATGTTGATGGCTTTAGACTTACCGTTACCTAAGAAAATTTTTGGTCATGGTTGGTTGTTGATGAAAGACGGTAAAATGTCTAAATCTAAAGGCAATGTGGTTTACCCAGAAATATTAGTGGATCGCTATGGCTTAGATGCGCTGCGTTATTATTTATTGCGTGCGATTCCGTTTGGAAGTGATGGCGTCTTTACGCCAGAAGATTTCGTTTCTCGTTTAAATTACGATTTGGCGAATGATTTAGGAAACTTACTAAACCGTACGATTGCGATGATCAACAAATATTGTGAGGGACATGTTCCCACATACGCTTCAAAAGTTACGCCGTTTGACAGCGAGTTATCTACTACTGCTGCAAATGTGATCGGAAAATACCATGAAGCAATGGAAAAAATGGAATTCAACACGGCGATTGCCGAAGTTTGGACGTTGATTTCACGCGCGAATAAATATATCGACGAAACACAACCTTGGGTTTTAGCCAAAGATGAAGAGAAGAAAAATGAATTAGATAGTGTTATGGTCCATTTAGCTGAAAGTTTGCGTATTGTAGCGATTCTGTTACAACCTGTGATGACTGAGACACCAACAAAAATCTTTGAACAATTAGGGTTAGATCCTGATACGATGAATATGGAAGAGATCCATTTTGGTGAATTTCCAACTGAAGTCAAAGTGGTTGCGAAGGGAACACCGATTTTCCCACGTTTAGAGATCGATACAGAAGTACTTTATATTCAAAAGAAGATGTCTCAAAATGCGCAAACAACAACGGAAGAAATCAAATGGGACCCAGAAGAAACAGAACTTATTTCTACAAAAGAAAAAGAAATCAAATACGAAGATTTTGATAAAGTAGAGCTAAAAGTAGCCGAAGTCATTGATTGTAAAAAAGTCAAAGGTGCTGATAAGTTACTACAATTCCGTCTAGACGCAGGAGATGAGCAAGACCGTCAGATTCTTTCTGGTGTGGCTGAGTTCTATCCAGATCCAAGTGCATTAATTGGTAAAAAAGTTGTGATTGTAGCAAACTTGAAGCCAAGAAAAATGCGTGGTCAGATCAGCCAAGGAATGATTCTTTCTGCTGAATCGCCAGAAGGAAAGTTACAAATCCTCGATGCGCCAAAAGAAATGCCAAACGGGGCAATCATCGCATAATTGAAGTAAGATAAAAACAACCAAAGTGTCAGTCTAGTTCAACTATAGACTGACACTTTGGTTGTTTTTGCTAAACTTAATAATTTGAAAAATATGATTGAAATTTATATCAAAAGAATATAATTTATTGTATCATTATGATAGAACCAAAAAATTTAAGTCAAGAAATAAGGAGAATGTTGGATGAAAATGAAGAAATATCTGTTGGGGATCATCACGGGGGTAGCGATTTTTCTATTAGCCGCGTGTGGATCAGATCCAAGAAAAGATTTTACAAAAGAGTTATTTAGCTCTAAAGGTGAGGAGTATAATGCTTCTAGCTTTAAGATGAAGATCAAGGATTTAACTTACGATGGTGACGATGGCGGGGCATATGTCAAAATGATTGCCAGTCAGCTAAAAGACATGAGCATTGACGGGAAATATGCGATCGATGATAAAAAAGAGATGATGAAAATGGAAATCACAGCCAATCTATTTGGTGAGAAATTACCATTTCAATTTGTTGGAAATGCAGATAAATATTACATGTCCACTAGTTTTGTTTCAGGTCTGATGGATTTAGCAAATTCTTTCGGTTATCCAGTTGAACTTAACAAGAGTGAATTGAATAAACTAAAAGGAAAGTACATCGATCTTGCTAAAGCTGGGGACACTTTAACTTCAGGTGAATTAGAGAAGAAAACAAATCCAATAAAGAATAAGATGTTTACAAATGCTGAAAATTCTAAAATGGGTAGAGAAATCAAAAAGTTGATCGAAAGCTTTGATAAAAAAACATTTACAAAAGACAAAGACGTTGTTACGCATACCTTTACCAAAAAAGAAATCATCCAAATAATGGAAAAAATCGATGAAGTTGCCAAAGAAAATAAAGACTACAAAAAATCAGGCGACCAAAAAGAAATGGAAGATGCGATCAAATCATTGAAGAACGATTTGGATAAAATGGATATAAAAATCAGTATCAATCAAAAAACTAAAGCATTTGATATGGAAATGTCTATAGCTGCGACAGATGAAGAGGAAGCTAAAATGGGCATTGTGATGACAATTGCTGTTACACCAGAAAAAAATAGTAGCAAAATCAAGATGCCAAGCAAAAAAGAAATCATTAGCCAAGATGAATTAGATGCTATCTTAGCGAATATTACTGGAACTATTTCTGATGATTCAGATGTAGATTTAGAGGATGACTCAATCGATTACAGTGATTTAAAAGACGATCCAGAAATTCAAAAGTTGATGGATGAACAGTTAGATGAAATGATTAAACAAATAGAAGCTAATCCAAGTGCTATAACAGAAGAAAATGCAAAAGAAGCGCGTGAAGGTGCAAAAGATATCTTCAATGAAGAACAAATGAAAAAATTAAATGATGCCTTAGATAAAGCATTGAAAGCTGGAACTGTTTAAAGAGATTGAAAAAAGTAGACTGCCTCATTTTTATGTGAGGCAGTCTACTTTTAGTCTATATTTCATTGTTAAAATTTTAGATTCTTATTTGATTTCAATCTACGGAAACGTGTTGGCAAAAGCATGATCAATAGTGAAAAAGGAACACTAATGATCGACCAAGTCAAAGTTCGGCTCAAACTATTATGTTTATATAACCAGTTAAGCAAAAAATGTAGCCCTACTATACTAACAGCAACAAAAGCTAAGACTGCATAATCAGGTTCATTTTTAACAACAGTACGGATGATACCTCCAATTAGAGGCACTAGATAAAAGTACGCACCCGTCAATGAAATTCGCCAACTTTTTGCGACAGTTCCAAGGTTTATTATGAAAAATACAATAGAGAGTAAAATCCCTAACGGTGGGAAAAAAGCGAGTAACGCTGAATAAATAGCTCCCCACAACAGCATCATAGGTCCTTTTACTATCGCTGCAAGAACAATGAAGACGGCAATCAAAAGGAACTGCTGTGTCATGGTTCCATAAGCCAATAGACCAAAAAGAATCAATATTAGCCAATGCCAGACTGTATTAACTTGAGGTTTTCGTTGAATAGTTACGTTCTCTCGGATCGTTGATTTTAAAAAGTCAGATTCTTCAAAGAAATTTTTCAAACAGCATTCACTCCTATCAAATTGAAAATCAGACTGGAGTTAAGTTTACTGTGGAATAGGGAAAAAAACATCGGGCTAAAGTCTGTGTTTTTAGCCCGATGTTTTTAAGAATTTATTACGGAAAATGGAATGATTTTACGATTTAGAGTCTTGAAGAGAATGATTACTCAGTTTTCAACAACTCAGAAATCTCCCCAACATAAGGCAGAAACACCTGTTTCATCCCGCGAGAAATCGCTGTATAAAGAATCTTTTTCTCTCTGTCAGTCGTTCCATAACGTAATTTTGAAGGATCATGGATGATGACATTATCAAACTCTAGTCCTTTAGCCATATCAATTGAAAGAATTTGAGTATCGATCGCGCTATTTTTTTGCGCAAGTTGTTGTTTCAATAATTCTGCATCTGAGGCTGTTTTTGTGATCACCACAGTATCTTCTGCTTTTTCCAATGAAGCCAAAAGGGAAGTTAAAGTATCAAGATACGCTACTTCATCGTCACATTCAATAAAAGCAGGTTTTTCACCATCTTTTCGGATCGATACGATTTTAAGCTTTTCATGATTGGTCACTAAAGTCTGAAATAACTGAGTGATCTCTTTACTTGAACGGTAACTATTTAATAGCTGATAAGACGTAACAGAACGGCTAGATGCCGATAGTAATTCTTTCAACCCAATAAAACTGACTGATGTATTAAAAATCGCTTGATTTTCATCTCCTGCCAAAGTAAAGTTCGCTTGTGGGAATAATTTAAGTAGTAAAAGAATTTGAGCTTCTGTATAGTCTTGGACTTCATCCACTAAAATAAATGCCATTTGTCGATTGGATAAATCCTCAATAAATTTATCTTTAAGCAATAACAAAATCACTACTTCATCTGCAGTATAAACGGTCGTTGTTCTTTGATACGCATCTTGTTGATAATGTTGATATAAAGCTTCAAAAAGTAACCATTGGTCAAACCAAGCAATATTCGTAATCCCATCCACTACTTTGCGGTATTTTTGCTGTAGTCGTTGAAGTGCATACTCCACTAATTGTTCCTCGTCTTCTGCATCAAAAGTTGTGTCAAAGTAGCGTAACTGTTCGGCTTCAGTCAAGTCTTGCATTTGATCGATCATTTGCTTGGATTTTGACTGTTTGATCAAATAACGATTCCACAAACTTGATAGTTTTTCTTTTGTTGCGGAAAGTCGATCTCGGATCGATAAAGTCGTTGGTGTTTCTTGATATAAATTGAAAATCAGTTCAGCCGAAAAGATCGGTTTACGTTTGAATAAAATCGGTTTGAATAATGATTGTTGAATTAGGGAAGCATCTTCGAAAGAGTGAATAAAATCAACAAATTTTTGTGATTGAATCACTCTTTGCTGGGCACTTACCTGTTCAGCAGTGATTCGTTTGAAATAAGCTGATTCACTTTCAATCGGTGTTTTTTCGCGAAAGGTAAATTTAAGGAACTGTAATAAAGTCAAATTCAATGGATTTCGTTCACCTAAATTCGGTAACACCTGAGAAATATAATCAATAAAGGTGGAGTTAGGAGAAAGCAGTAAAATATCATCAGCTGTAATCTTGGTTCGATGATTATACAGTAAATAAGCAATTCGCTGCATGATCGCTGATGTTTTCCCGCTACCTGCAATCCCATTGACTAAAAGCAAAGGATGACGTTCATCTCGAATGATCTCATTTTGTTCTTGTTGGATCGTTGTTGTGATATCTTTCATGTATTGAGAAGAATCCGCTTCTAGTGAATGGAGTAAAATATCATCTTGGATCGCAAGGCTAGTATCAAAGAAATTAATCAAACGATCTTCCTCAATAATCAATTGCCTTTTTAGATTTAACGTAACAGGAATCTCTGTCTTATTGACAAGGTAACTGCTGTCACCTAAAACATTATTATAAAAAAGGGAAGCAATCGGTGAACGCCAATCGTAGATCCGTGATTCACCTTCCAGATTGGTAAAATCATTCATCCCGATATAAAAAATATCCCGATCAGAATCTGCATCTAAGAATGTAACATCAATTTTTCCAAAATAAGGAACTTTCAGTAGTCGTTCGACTTTTTCCAGTTGCTTAGCAGCAGTTGCGTTTTGGATGTTTAATTGGTCGATCTCCCTGTTTTTCATTTCCATCATGGCAAACGTCTCTAAGTTATCTGAGTAACTATCAAAATTTAGTTTTGTATCACCGCTAAATTGCTCTAGTACCGACTTTCCTGTGGTGTTGACTTCATCGATAGCGGTTTGATAGGTGTCTTTTGCTTGAGTTAATTCTTCGTAAACCTGATGTAGATGATGCGTTTCTTGTGTGCGATCGTTTGACATATTGGTTCCTCCTGACATAAATTGCCGTGACCGAATAGTATAAGCTATTTTTTTTAATAAAGCAATTATAAGAAGCTGATAATTTATCGAAGCTGTCCATTCAGCTTTTGGTTAAAATGTGATAAAGTATAGAAGACAAAGGAGGGGTTTACTTGATTTTTGATTCTCATACCCATTTAAACGCAGAACAATTTAATGAAGATATTCCAGAAACAATTGAACGTGCAAAAGAGTTAGGTGTAACGGAGATGGCAGTGGTTGGTTTTGATACGCCGACGATCGAAAAATCTCTAGAACTTAGCCAACAATATAAAGAAATCCAAAGTATTATCGGCTGGCATCCAACAGAAGCTGGAAGTTATACGCCGGAAGTCGAGAAAAAACTTCAGCAGTTATTAACAACACCAAAAGTAGTGGCACTTGGCGAAATTGGTTTAGATTACTATTGGATGGAAGACCCAAAAGAGGTACAAGATCGTGTGTTTCGTCGTCAAATCGCAATTGCCAAAGAAATGAACCTGCCAATCAGTATCCATACACGAGATGCGATGGAAGATACGTATAAAATTTTAAAAGAAGAAGATATTCGTGATATCGGTGGAATTATGCATAGCTTTAGTGGTGATCCTGAGTGGATGGCGAAATTTTTAGATATGGGGATGCATATTTCTTTAAGCGGTGTTGTGACGTTCAAAAAAGCAGTAGAAGTGCAAGAAGTGGCCAAAGCAGTTCCATTAGATCGCTTACTGGTAGAGACCGATGCACCTTATCTAGCACCTGTCCCTTATAGAGGTAAACGTAACGAACCAGGTTATACTCGTTATGTAGTAGAGAAAATCGCAGAATTAAGAGAAGTTCCATTGGAAGAAATTGCAAAGCAAACGACAACGAATGCGCATCGTTTATTTAGGTTAACCGAATGACAGAAAAGTTGAGAATCGAAGAAATCATTGTCGTTGAAGGAAAAGACGATACCAGACGGATTCAAGAAGTTGTTGACGCGGATACGATCGAGACAATCGGTTCAGCGATCAATGAGGATATTTTAGAACAAATCGAGCATGCGCAAGAAACGCGCGGTGTCATCATTTTTACTGACCCTGATTTTTCAGGTGAAAAGATTCGTAAAACAATCATGGAAGTTGTGCCTGATGCTAAGCATGCCTTTCTCTCGCGGCAACTTGCAGCACCTAAAAAGCGTGGCTCAAGTTTAGGCGTGGAACATGCCAGTGATGAAGCGATTTTAGAAGCGCTGGAAAAAATTGTAACACCTATCAATGAGACCGATGACTATCAAGAAATCCCTAGACAAACCTTGATCGAATATGGTTTAATAGCGGGAGCTCGTGCAAAAGAACGCCGTGAAAAATTAGGCGATGAATTGCGTATTGGTTATACAAACAGTAAACAATTAACGAAACGTTTGAAAATGTTTCGGATCACTGAAAAAGAATTAAGAGATGTCATGAATAACTTAAATGAATGACCTAGTGAAAAATCGGAGGAATCAATTTGACAGAATATAAAGAAATAGCCACCCCTTCAAGAACCAAAGAAATTTTGAAGCAACACGGCTTTTCATTCAAAAAAAGTTTAGGACAAAACTTTTTAACAGAACCGAATATCTTACGGAAAATTGTTGAGACAGCAGGAATCGATACGCAGACCAATGTGGTGGAAGTCGGACCTGGTATCGGTGCTTTAACAGAACAGCTAGCCAAAAATGCTGCACAAGTTTTAGCATTTGAAATCGATGATCGCTTGATTCCTGTTTTAGAAGATACGATGAGTCCCTATCCAAATGTCACAGTTGTTCATAGTGATGTGCTTAAAGCAGATCTAGTTGGTACAACAAAAGAGGTTTTTAAAGAAGAACTTCCTATCAAAGTGGTTGCTAATTTGCCTTACTATATTACAACGCCGATCATGATGCACTTTTTAGAATCGGATTTAGCGGTAGAGGAAATGATCGTTATGATGCAAAAAGAAGTTGCAGACCGAATCTCGGCAAAACCTGGAACCAAAGCTTACGGCTCGTTATCGATTGCTGTTCAGTATTTTATGGAAGCAAGCATTGCGTTTATTGTGCCGAAAACTGTGTTTATCCCGCAACCAAATGTTGATTCAGCAATCATCAAATTAACAAAACGTGATAAACCAGCAGTTGAAGTAACGAATGAAAAAGAATTCTTCAAACTAACAAAAGCATCCTTCCAGTTGCGCCGTAAGACATTGTGGAACAACTTGATTCATTTTTACGGTAAAGATGATGAAACCAAAGCTTGGTTGACTAAGAGTTTGACAGAAGCTGAGATTGAACCTTCACGTCGTGGAGAAACGTTGTCATTAATCGAGTTTGGGCGTTTAAGCAATACGTTAGAAAAAAATCGTTAAAAAAGTGGATTGAGAAAAATTGTTTAATTTTTTTCAATCTCCTTTTTTTATCAAGCATTCATAAAGAGAAGAAAAAATCATTTTCTTTTGACTTTATGTAAAATAATTGGATAGAGATATTGACTTTTTTCAAATATCAAGCATAATTATAAATAGAAAGCGCTTTCTTTCGTGAGGAGTGAGACAGTGGAAAATAAGAAAACAAGAAATGTTACGTGGATGCTTGTCGCTATATTTTTGGGATACACCTGTATTTATGTAGACAAGACGACAATTGGGATGTCACTGGTGACGATTGCAAATGATTTAGGTTTTGATCCACAGCAAAAAGGCTTGATACTCAGTGCTTTTTTTCTAGGTTATACGATTTTTCAAATTCCATTTGGTTATTTATCTAGTAAGATTGGAACAAGAAAAATGATGATCGCGTCTGTTTTTCTAGTAGGAATTTTTCTGTTTTTATTTGGCTTCGGCTTTTCTTTGTTGTATTTGATTTTAATTCGATTCATGACAGGAGCCGTGGCTCATTCTGGTTATCCATCTTCTGTAAGTACCTTTATTTCACAAGAATTGCCAATAGAGAAACGAGGACCAGCACAATCGACAATGATTGCTTCTTCAGGTTTTGCAGCAATAGTAGGACCGTTATTGATTGCGCCTCTTTTACTACAGATCGGTTGGCATAAGACCTATTATTTTTTAGGGGCAGCAGTCCTTTTGGTCGCCGTTTTAATGTATTTTGTGATCCCTAAAGAATTTGGTGGAGTGAAAGAGCATTTAAAAAATAAAAAGGTTATCTCATTTAGAGAAGTACTAAAAGATCGAAATGTTTGGATTTTGATATTTGCGGCATTTTTTATAAACGCTGCGATATACGGTTTAAATGGTTGGATGGCGACTTATTTAGTCGAAGCTCATGGTCTTGCCTTAACTCAAACGGCATATGTAGCAGCAATTATTGGCTTTTTCACGATGATCGCAGCTATGTTGGGTGGCATTGTAGTGAATAAATACTTCGTTGGTAAAGAAAAAAATGTGATTTTCATAGCCACTATAGGTGGAGGAATCTTTGCTATTTTAGTCTCTGTTGTCGGAACATTTATCATGAGTATGGTGGCATTAACTTGTGCTGTGGCGTTTGCGAGCTTAGCTTTTGCTACATTGATGAGTATTCCATTAAAAATATTTCCAACAGATGAAGTGTCAGCCAAATATGCAACGATCAACGCAATCGGTGTCTCAGGTGGATTTGTTGCACCGACGATTATTGGTGCGCTGATTCAACTGTCTAATGGTGCTTTCTTTAGTTCATTCTTATTTATAGGGATTTCATTTATTGTTGCTGGAGGAATTACTTTACTAGTGAAAAAAAGTAAATGATCGTAGTTCAGAATTTTGAAAAAATGAGAAGGGTGTGAGAAAATGTGTACAGGAATTACAATTAAATCAATCAAGGGGAATAGTTACTGGGGAAGAACACAGGAATTTAATTTGTTGTTAGAGTATGATGCTGCAATTATTCCAAGAAATTATGATCTAACTGTTTCGTTAGATCACTTTTTAACACGTTATGCTGCGATGGGGGTCTCAATTTCCGGTCAGCCATTATTAGTAGACGGTGTTAACGAAAAAGGATTGGTGGGCGGTTCTTTTTACTTTGGTCATTATAATCGGTATATCGAATCAGAAAAAATTCGCGCAATGGGGAAATTACCTTTAGCAGGCGCTGAATTTGTGACCTATGCGCTAACAAACTATGCTTCGGTCAAGGAATTGAAAGAGCGGGTAAATCAAGAGACTGCAATAGCAATTGTTGATAATCCAGCGGGGATTCCTCAACATTATGTATTTCAAGATGAGTCTGGTGCCTCCGTTGTAGTTGAACCTTCCATCGATGGTGGCTATGAAATTTATGATAATCCTGTCGGTGTTTTTACGAACAGCCCTAAATTTGATTGGCATTTGACCAACCTTCAAAATTATGTTGGACTTAGTGATGCGATAGCACCCGATATTCAGATGGATGACCTTCATGTGATTTCAAATGGTAAAGGTTCTGGGCTAAGAGGAATTCCAGGTGATTTTACACCGCAATCTCGATTTGTCCGTGCAGCGTACCTAAAACACTTTTCAGAGCCAGTAGACGATGAACAAGCAGTGGAACAGATTTTTCATATTTTAGATAGCTTTGATATTCCTAAAGGTGTTGTGAAAGTCAGTTCAGATACAGATGTACAGTATACCCAATATACAAGTGCTTATGACAGTAAAGAAAAACAAATGTACATTCACTTGTATGAAAATCGTATGATTCAAACACTGGCTTTGACAGCTGGTAAATTAGATAATCCAGTACCTCAGTATTTTGAATTAAAGACTAAACAACAGTATTATTCAATGCCTAAAAAATGAACTATAGGCACAAAATAAAGTAGATGGAAGAGAATTACGGGAGAGACTAGTCATAGCACCGAAGGAATAAATAATCAATGGCGCAAACCATTGATCATGAAGATCTCAGGTAAAAGGACCGTAATTGGACATCACTCTGGAAAGCGGAAGCACCGAAGGAGCAACTCTTCAAGAAGAAGACGAATCTCTCAGGTTTTGTACAGAGGAACAGGCATTTTTTTAACATGCCTGTTCCTCTGTTTTTATATAGTTTATACAGCTTGGAGGTGTCATAAATTAAGCACTAAAAATACAAAGAAGCAAAGGAGTAGAAAAGATGGATTTAAAAACACCTTTATATGACGCACATCTTGAAGCAGGCGGAAAAATGGTTTCATTTGCTGGTTACACGTTGCCTGTTCAATATAAAGATAGCGGTGTGATCAAAGAACATTTAGCTGTTCGAAATCAAGTAGGATTATTCGATGTTTCCCATATGGGTGAAGTCGTTTATGAAGGAAAAGATGCTTTAGCGAATTTGCAGTATGTATTAACAAATGATTTTAGTAATTTAGAAGTAGGTCGTGTTAGATATACCTTGATGTGTAATGAAAACGGCGGTGTGATCGATGATCTACTTGTTTATAAATGTAGTGATGAAAAATATTTATTAGTCGTCAATGCAGCGAATCGAGCAAAAGATGTTGCATGGATGAAAAAGCACTTATTTGGTGAAGTCGAATTCTCGGACCAATCGGATCACTTTGTTCAAATCGCATTGCAAGGCGCATTTGCGAAAGAAATTATTGGGAAATTAACGAAAGAAGAAGAGATACCTAAAAAATATTATAGCTTTACTGAACACGCCGATGTTGGTGGTGTGACGTGTCTTTTATCTCGAACAGGTTATACAGGAGAATTTGGTTACGAACTATACTGCAAACCAGAAGACGGAATCAAATTATGGAATTTATTACTGGAGACGGGTCAAGAATATGGGATTATTCCTTGTGGGTTAGGCGCTCGTGATACGTTACGGTTAGAAGCAGGAATGCCGCTTTACGGTCATGAAATGACAGACGAGATCACGCCTTTTGAAACAGATTTAAGCTTTGCAGTAAAGATGAACAAAGAAGATTTCATCGGTAAAAAAGCTCTTATTGACAAAGGCGAACCTAAAATCACTCGAATCGGTCTGCAGTTAACGGATCGAGGAATCGTTCGTGAAGGGGCAGATGTGTATTTTAATGACAAGAAAATTGGTCAAACAACCTCAGGTACAATGTGTCCGTTTATTAATAAAGCATGTGCAATGGCGTTAGTTGAGAAAAATAGTGTAGAAATCAGTTCTCCTATAGAAGTTGAAGTTAGAGGGAAAAGAATTAAAGCAGAAGTTGTAACTATACCGTTTATAAAAAAATAATTGGAAAAGAAGGAGTCGTTTATTATGACAAAAGCTACGGAATTGAAATTTTCAAAATCACATGAGTGGGTACTTTTTGATGGAGATAAAGTGAAAATTGGTCTTTCTGATTATGCACAAGATCAGCTAGGCGATATCGTTTTTATTGATTTACCAGATGAAGGTGATGAGGTTACGAAAGGTGAATCATTTGCAGATATCGAATCTGTTAAGGCTGTTTCAGAAGCCTATTCTCCAATCACAGCCACAGTTACGGCAGTTAACGAAGAGTTGCTAGACAGTCCTGAGCTGATCAATTCAGCGCCTTTAGAATCATGGCTGATCGAAGTGGAAGGAGTAGAAGAAATCGAAGACTTGCTAAGTGCTGAGGAATATAAAAAATTCTGCGAAGAATCTGAGGAGGCATAATGAATGGGTAACTATCTTGGCTCAACGGAACAACAACAACAAGAAATGCTGAAAACAATTGGTTTAAAAAATATGAGTGACCTCTATCAAGATATTCCTAAAGAAATGATTGTAGAAAACTTGGATATCCCCACGGGAAAATCGGAGTTTGAAGTACGGCGTATCTTAGAAAATATGGGAAAGAAAAACAAAGTCTTCTCAAGTATTTTTCGTGGTGCTGGTGCTTACAATCATTATATTCCTGCTATTGTGAAGCAAATTTCAGCGAAAGAAGAATTCATGACGTCTTATACACCTTATCAACCTGAGATCAGTCAAGGGTTGTTACAGTCGATTTTTGAATATCAAACAATGATCTGTGAAATTACGGGAATGGATGCGACAAATGCTTCTGTTTACGATGGTGCAACGGCTGCTGCTGAAGCGATCAATATGTGCTTAGAAAAAAAACGTTTAACAGTCTTGATCTCAGAAACGACCAACCCAATGACGATCCAAACAGCTCTGACTTATTTTAGTTCTAGAGACATTGAATTTATCATGATTCCTGAAAAAGATGGTGTAACAGATTTATCTGTTTTAAAAGAAAAGCTAGATGATACGAGTGCTTGTTTCATTGTCCAACAGCCAAATTATTATGGCGGAATTGAGCCTGTAGAAGCAATTGCTGAAATGGTGCACGAAGCAAAAGCTAAATTTATTATGAGTGTCAATCCTGTGGCGAGTACAGTACTGAAAACAGCTGGTGAAGTCAACGCAGATATTGCTGTTGGTGATTCACAACCATTTGGGATACCGCTAGCTTTTGGCGGACCCTATATTGGGTTCATTGCCACAAAAGAAAAAATGATTCGTAAATTACCTGGGCGCATTGCAGGAGAAACAGTGGATGAAGCAGGTGATCGAGCGTTTGTTTTAACGCTGCAAGCTCGTGAACAACATATTCGCAGAGAAAAAGCAGCTTCTAATATCTGTTCAAATCAAGCACTTTGCGCGTTAACGAATGCTGTTTATATGAGTACGATGGGTGCGCGCGGCATTCAGGAAGTAGCTGAACAATGTTACAGTAAAGCCCATTATCTCTGTGACCAATTAACGCAAATCAAAGAGGTCAAAAGGAATAATGATAGTCCGTTTTTCCATGAGTTTGTGACGACTTTTCCAGTATCGAATGAAGTCGTGCTAGCTAAATTAGAAGAACACGACATTTTGGGCGGCTATCCTACAGAGCAAGGTTTATTATGGTGTGCGACAGAAATGAATACCAAAGAGCAAATAGATGAAGTAGTCGCATTGGTGAAGGAGGCGTGTGAATCATGAAATTAATTTTTGAGCGTAGCGTAGAAGGGTATTATAACGAAATGATTTCCCCGTGTGATGTCCCAACGACAAAGCTTCCAGAAGAAATGAAACGTCAAAAAGAACTCCATTTACCATCACTGCCTCAACCAGAAATCAGTCGGCATTATACAGAATTAGCCGATGCAACATTCGGCATCAATGATGGTTTTTATCCTTTAGGTTCATGCACGATGAAATACAATCCTAAAATTAATGATGAAATGGCGGCTTATCCAGCTTTTGCTAATATTCATCCTTTACAACCAGAGCATACGGTTCAGGGATCGTTAGAAGTCTTTACTACGGCAGAAATGTTGCTGAAAGAAATTACTGGAATGAATGCCATAACGTTTCAACCAGCAGCAGGAGCACATGGTGAATTTACAAGTTTACTGATGATCAAAGCGTATCACGAAAAAAATGGTCAGCCACAAAGGAACAAAATTATTGTACCTGATTCGGCCCATGGAACAAATCCTGCCAGTGTGGCGATGACTGGGATGATCACGGTCAACATTCCATCGGATAAATATGGTTGTGTGGATATTGAAGCATTGAGGGATGCAGTTGGTGAAGATACAGCAGGTTTGATGTTGACCAACCCGAATACAGCAGGGATATTTGATAAAAATATCTTAGAAATAACAAAAATCGTTCATGATGCTGGTGGATTGAACTATTATGATGGTGCCAATTTAAATGCCATTATGGGGGTGGCCCGTCCAGGAGACATGGGCTTTGATATTATTCATTTAAACCTACACAAAACTTTTTCAACGCCCCATGGTGGTGGTGGACCAGGTTCTGGTGCAGTAGGGTGTAAATCATTATTAAAACCGTTTTTACCTAATTATTATCCAGTTAAACAAAAATCAGAAATAAGCTTTACGAAGCCTGAGTATTCGATTGGATTAGTAAAAGGGTTTTATGGTCAATTTTCAGTATTCTTACGTGCTTTGACCTACATTTTATTTTTAGGATCAGAAGGGATTTCGTCTGCGTCTAAGAGCGCGGTATTGAATGCGAATTATATGTTGCATGAATTAAAAGATATTTTTGAAGTGCCATATGGGGACTCCTGTATGCATGAATTTGTGATTAGCTTAGACAAATTGAAGAAAGACACAGGCGTTACAGCGCTAGATATAGCCAAAGGGATTTTAGACCATAAGATGTATCCACCGACCATGTATTTCCCATTAACTGTACCAGAAGCATTAATGGTCGAACCGCCTGAAACAGAGTCGAAAGAACGGATGGATGATGCGATCGCAGTTTACCGTAAGCTTTATGAAGACGCTCATAAAAATCCAGAAGCCTTTCATGAGTATCCGCTACATGCTCAAATCCATCGTGTGGATGAAGTAAGAGCTGCAAGGCACCCAATTGTTCGTTATGATTTTGAATAATCTAGGGTGTAAAGAAACGAAACGTTGTTATTTATATGTTGTCTAGCTATGCGGGCTAGTTTCTCGGAAAAAAGATAAAAATGAAATGTGATAAAGAGCATTGCGTTCATTTTACCTATTTTTCTATTGAGACTATAGGAGCCCGCTACGCTTTTAGGAAAAGGAGGAAAAGTATGCGTTATGATCTAATCATAATCGGGGCGGGGCCTGGTGGGTATGTTGCAGCAATCAAAGCTGCTCAATTGGGTATGAAAGTAGCACTTGTTGAAAGTGATCGTGTTGGTGGCACTTGTTTGAATCGAGGCTGTATTCCAACTAAAGCATTGTTACATTCAGCTGAGCTTGTTCATGAAATGAAAAATGCTGGAGAAAATGGTATTCATATTCGTGATATTCAGATTAATATGGAAGAAATCTACGCAAAGAAAACGAAAGTTGTTGATACGCTAGTTCAAGGAGTCGAAGGACTAGTTAAAGCGAATAAAATTGAGCTGCTCTTTGGAACCGCTCAAATTATCAAAGCAGGCGTAATTGAAGTAGATGGAACAACATATGAAACTGAAAAAATCATCATTGCAACTGGTTCAAAACCAGCAATTCCACCGATTCCAGGTAATGAATTGCCTGGTGTATTAACAAGTAATGAGCTTTTAGAACAATCAAATAATTATAAAAAACTGACCATTATTGGCGGTGGTGTAATCGGTGTAGAGTTTGCAATGATTTTTAATGAGCTAGGTTGTGACGTAACGATTGTTGAAACGGCGGCGACACTGTTACCTAATTTTGATCGTGAAATTTCGAAAAAGCTAGCAATGATTTTAAAAAAACAAGGAATCAAAGTCGCAACAAAATCAATCGTGACCAGCATTTCCAAAGAGCAACAATTAACATGTACCTATACTACTAAAGGAAAAGAACATTCTGTTACAAGTGATGCCGTTTTAATTGCGACTGGACGAAAAGCAAACTTTGAAGGTTTGTTTCCACCGGATTTAAATATAAAGATAGACAATCAAAGTATTTGGATAGATGACTCTTTTGAAACATCTATCAAAGGCATTTATGCTGTCGGAGATGTAGCAAACCGAGGTACACAGCTAGCGCATGTGGCTTCCGCTCAAGGAGTAAATGCTGTTTTGGCGATGAATCAAAAAGCAATGGAATATGATTTAGAGATTATTCCTTCTTGTGTCTACACGTCACCTGAAATCGCTGCTGTGGGGATAACGGAGGAAGATGCACAAAATCAAGGAATCTCTGTGAAGGTCGGCAAATACAATATGGCTGGGAATGGAAAAACGATAATTGCGGGGAACACATTAGGCTTTATCAAAGTCATTGCAGATGAAAAGAACGAAAAAATCATTGGAGCTCAGCTAATGTGTGATCGAGCTACAGACATGGTCAGTGAATTTACCACAGCAATCGTTAGTGGTTTGACTATCGATGAAGTGATGGCAATTGTTCATCCCCATCCAACCTATAATGAAGGAGTAGGCGAGGCATACGAAAATCTTCAAGGCTTAGGAATCCACACAATCCCTAAAAAATAACAGAAAATTGGCAAATAAACTAAAATATTTGGTACTATAATAAGAGAAGTATATTGTCCGTTTGCTTTGAAGGTATTCGTGTTTTTAACAATGCCAACAAAAGTCACTTCGCTTTAAAAAGAAAAGGAGAAAAAATAATGCTGACAGAAAAACAAACAAGGTTTGCTGATAGTTTAGAAGAAGAGTTGATTCAAATTAGAAGACATCTTCATCAGAATCCAGAGATCGGGATGGACTTACCGAATACAGTTGCTTTTGTAAAACAGAAACTTACAGAATATGGTTATGAACCTCAATCTTGTGGAGAATCAGGTATCACAGTAGTTGCTGGTAAAAAGGTTGGAAAAACATTTCTACTACGAGGAGATATGGATGCATTGCCGATTCGGGAACTGACCGATTTGTCATTTAAATCCGAAAATGGCTATATGCACGCGTGCGGTCATGATATGCACACAACCATGTTATTGGGAGCGGCTAAAGTATTAAAAGAATTTGAAGATGAATTAGACGGTCAAGTAAAATTACTCTTCCAACCAGGTGAAGAAATTCTTTCAGGTTCGAAAGTTTGTATCGAAAATCATGTATTAGAAAACCCTAAAGTTGATGCTGGTATGATGATCCATGTTTTCCCTTTTAAAGGACTTAAAGCAGGACAAATCATGCCCACACCAGCAGGAACATTTATGGCCAGTGCAGATTGGTTTGAAATCAATATCAAAGGTCGAGGTGGACATGGCTCACAACCTGAGACTTCGATCGATCCGATTAATGTAGCGGTTCATATTTATACAGCATTACAAGAGCTTTCTGCAAGAGAGATTGGTTCAGAAGAACGCTTTGTCCTGACAATCGGGGAATTCACTGGCGGTACACCAGGCGCTTCCAATATTATCCCAGAAACAACGGTGATGAAAGGAACACTACGAACATTAAAAGAAGATGTCCGCACTCAGGTCAAAGAACGAATGATAGCGATGGCTGAAAATATTGCCAAAGCATTTCGTGCTGAAGCAGAAGTAGTTTTCACGAATGGCTGCACAACGAATGTGAATGATCCCGAGTTGACCGCATTTACGAAAGAATCGTTGACAGAAACATTTGGCGCTGATCGAATCGTGTCTATTCCAACATCTACTCCACTTATGGGTAGTGAAGATTTTGGTGAAATCAGTCAGTTGATTCCAACAACGACTGTTTTATTGGTTGCATCAGAGGAAAATATCAATCTTCATAATCCAGCTATCGTGTTTGATGAATCAGTTTTAGTCGAAGGCTCGAAAGTTTACGCAGATACAGCAATATCTTGGTTAAGCCAAGCATAAAAGTAGGATAAAATGGAGGGAATAGAATGGTTAAATCGGATATCGAAATCGCTCAAGAAGCAACCATGTTGCCAATCTCAAAAATCGCAGAAAAAATTGGTTTAGAGGAAGAGCAAGTTGATTTATATGGAAAATATAAAGCAAAAATCGAAGTGGATAAAATAAAGACAAACAAAGAGGGCAAAGTCATTCTAGTTACGGCAATCACCCCAACACCTGCAGGTGAAGGGAAAACAACGACCGTTGTAGGACTAGGTGATGGCTTAAACAAAATCGGGAAAAATGCAATCATTGCTTTAAGGGAACCTTCTTTAGGTCCAGTTTTTGGTATTAAAGGAGGGGCTGCGGGCGGTGGTTATGCGCAAGTGGTTCCTATGGAAGATATTAATCTCCATTTTACTGGTGATTTCCATGCGATCGGTGCAGCAAATAATTTACTAGCGGCCATTATTGACAATCATATTTTCCAAGGGAATGAGTTAGGTATCGACAATCGCCGAATCACTTGGAAAAGAGCAGTGGATATGAATGATCGACAATTAAGACACGTCGTTGATGGTTTAGGTGCTAGAGTGAATGGTGTTCCAAGAGAAGATGGCTTTGAAATTACCGTAGCTTCAGAAATCATGGCTGTGTTGTGTTTATCCAATGATATTGAAGATTTAAAAGAGAATCTAGGCAATATTATTATTGGCTATACCTATGATAATCTGCCAGTTACTGCTAGAGAGTTAAATGCCCAAGGCGCAATGACAGCGTTATTAAAAGAGGCAATCAAGCCCAATTTAGTTCAAACGCTAGAAAATAATCCTGCTTTGATCCATGGTGGGCCGTTTGCCAATATTGCTCATGGCTGTAACAGTGTGATCGCGACGAATACCGCTAGAAAATTAGCCGATTACGTTGTAACCGAAGGGGGCTTTGGTGCTGACTTAGGAGCAGAAAAATTCATCGATATCAAATGTCGAAAATCTGGTATTCGTCCGTCAGCTGTCGTTGTTGTAGCAACTGTTCGTGCATTAAAAATGCATGGTGGTGTACCTAAAGATCAGCTTGGTACTGAAAATATTTCTGCTTTAACACAAGGGTTACCAAATCTTTTAAAACATATCGAAAATACAACGACTGTGTTTGGCTTACCAACGGTTGTGGCAATCAATAAATTTCCTACAGATACAGATGCAGAGCTTGAACTTGTGAAAAAAGAATGTCAAAAACGCAATGTAAATGTGGTTCTTTCAGATGTCTGGGCTCATGGTGGTGCTGGTGGTGAAGAGTTGGCCAGAGAAGTTGTTCGTCTAGCTGATCAGGAAAATCATTTTGAATTTGCTTATCCAGACGAACTGCCAATCAAAGAAAAAATCAGCGCAATCGTTGAGAAAGTCTATGGTGGAAATGCTGTTCGTTATGAACCGATTGCTGAAAGAGAAATTGCTAAATTAGAAAAACTTGGGTTTGGCAATTTACCGATTTGTATGGCTAAAACACAGTACTCATTTTCAGATGATCAGACAAAACTGGGTAGACCAACTGATTTTGCGATAACAATCAGTAATATCAAGATATCGGCTGGAGCAGGATTTATTGTTGCTTACACAGGAACTGTGATGACCATGCCTGGACTACCGAAGAAAGCAGCCTATGAAAAAATCGACGTTGATTCTGAAGGGAAAATTGTTGGTTTATTCTAGGTCGAAGACAAATGTGAAATCATGAGAAGCCTTATCGGAACAATGTGATGTTTAAGAGCTACTGTTTCTCGTTGTTTATTCGGAATTAGAGAGTGAAACAAAACGATTAGTTCGTGTTGTTTCACTCTCTTTTTTGGGATAAAGTAAATTTGGCTATTGATTTACTTTGTCATTCAAATTTTTTCTCGTGTTTAAGAACCGGAGGATTGGTTAATTTATAGGTTAGAAGTAGGTGTAATAAGCAAATAGATTTCTTATTTTCCTTTTTTTTGAGCAAAAAAAGAAATAAATATTATTTATATACGTTGTATAATATATTTAAATACATTTCTTGTTTTTTCACAAAACAGGAAATGTATTTTATTTGGATTTTAAATAAATGTGTTAACAACATAATTAATTCTATTAGAGTTATTGAGAAAAATCAAGTAGATAAAGCAATAAATATCTCGTTATTATTTTCAATTTTTTTAGTAAATATTTAAATAAATGAGAAAAACAAATAGTTTTGTTGTTTTTAATAAAATAAAATAGGAAACGATGAGGCAGCGACCTCTTATTTTAAAATATAGTCGATTTAATTGCTATTCGGTTAAGAGATTTAGAGGGAAGCATGAAATTGATGGAATATTTTTTTCCGCCGTCAATTTCGCCGTCAATACATAGGAAGGATTTGATATATTTTGGCCAAAGGTGAAAATATTTATAAACGAAAAGATGGTCGTTGGGAAGGGCGCTATCCTAAGGCTAGAAAAAACGATGGTTCTATCCATTATGGTTATATCTACGGACGTTCCTATCGTGCAGTGAAAGAAAAAATGCTTGAGAAAAAAGCACAAGTAACAGCTTTTTATACAAACAGCACAAAAGAATTTCAAGGAACATTTGGCAATTGGGCTGATCTTTGGTTGACAGAAATTATGGCACATAAAATTAAAGAGAGTACTTATGCCAGTTATAGTAATAAGTTACAAATACATATTTTGCCCTATTTAGAAAAGTATCCATTGAAAAAAATTACAACACAGATGATAGATCAACTGGTCAAAAAATTGACGCAATCATTGGCGACAAGTTCAGTTCATATTATTTTTCGTATTGTTAAAAGCTGCTTTGAAGCAGCAAAAAAACGTGGATATATCTATTTAAACCCATGTGAGTACACGACTTTACCAAAGAGTACAAAACAGAAAGTATTGGCACTTACACGTGCGCAACAAAAAGCTGTAGAAGCAGAATGTGTAAAAGATGAAAAAGGGCTGCCTATCTTGTTAGCCTTAGAAACAGGCATGCGAATTGGTGAAATATGCGGGTTGAAATGGAGTGATATCAATTTTGAATCTTCTTTGCTGAGCGTTGAACGGACAAAGCAAAGAGTTTATTTGCCGAACCTTGTCGGACAACGATCAAAGCTTGTAGAAACAGTACCTAAAACAGTGAATTCTACTCGAATTATTCCATTAACAGAAAAACTTAAGAAAACATTACTCTATTGGAAAGGTCAAACCTTATCTGAATATGTTGTATCAAGTGAGAATCGTTCCATTGAACCTCGAACAGTAAGTTATCGCTTTGAAAAGATCAAGAGAAAACTTGGATTGGTTCATGTTCCTTTTCACGCTTTGCGTCATACTTTTGCTACACGTTGTGTGGAATTAGGGGTCAATATTGCTGCCCTAAGTTCTTTACTGGGGCACTCATCAATCAAATTGACACTAGATACTTATACAAATTCATTTTTAGAGGAACAGCGTGCAGCAATTGCAAAATTGGCGTTAATTTAATTTTTTTAGTTTTCATTTTATGAATTTTTATATAAAAAATAAAAAACAATCGTTATTTTAATGGCGGGTTATATAGAATTAAAGCTAGCTTTACTCAGATGAGTAAGGCTAGCTTTTTATTTTATCCGCCGTCAAATTAATCGTCAATTAAGAAGTTTGAATAGCAGTTTTTCAATATTTGTTTAGGTATTTCCTGTTTTGTGAAAAAACAAGAAATGAAAAAAAACTAACTTAGTACATGTTACCTAATCTAAAAATCATGATTAAGGTTGTATCCATTTTTTAATTCCTGTTTTTTACTCTAATTATTGTCAATTTATGAGAACTTATTAGCTTAATAATACTATAAACCAGAAAAATAGAAAAATATTTCGAATACAACTATTCTTTGTTTTCAATTTTTATACCAACCCTCGTTTAAAAGAAGCTAAAACATATAAGGAAGTAACTCTTGTATGGTCGGCAAGGTTTCCTTTAAATGTAGGCTGCTATAAAAAATGAAATATATATTATTATTTACTATTGAAAGGAGGAGAAATGTGAAAAAAAATAAAAATACTCAAAAAATCACTTTCTCTATGATTGCGCTTATGGCTATAGTGGGAATATTCTTCTTAGGAAAAAATGTGTTAGCGCATGAAACAAGTGATGGGGAAAATGACTCAGCACAATTAACAAATAAAATTATGGATTCATTAAGCAACGATAAACTAGCGTTGTCTCCTGGAACAAGGACCAATCTACCAGACTTTAATTGGCGATTGTTAGATACAGACGGTATAGATTTGTCAACGTTTCAAAAAGTAGATGTGAATACCCCTGTTAAATTAACGGGTGGAGCCTTCTCCACTACTCAGAGAGATTATTACATGTATTTCGGTCATCCATCTAAAGGAGAGGTATTCAACCACGATACGGGTAAATTCGAAGGGAGAAATATTTATGCGAAAATAGATATGACAACTGATCGAACTTTAGCATTAACAGGTCCAGCTATGATTGGTGTGAAAAAAGGAACAAGTGGGAAGCAACAAGTGTTTGGCTATGATTATGATTATGCACTTGGAGGATTTGGGGCTTCTAATAGCAGCTTTGATATTGGTGTGTTAGATGATTTAACAGGAAAAATATTTGCATCAGGGGTAGTATTTAAGCCAGCAGTATCTTCCGCTGCACGTGAGTACATTACTGAACAATATGTGAAAGAGAATGAAATTGTTTCATATGGCTATTTTCTACAAGAGATTAGAAGAACTACTCCGTCGAAATATGAATATTTACCAGTAAGAGTTCATGGCTATGTAGCTGATTTTAAAAAGGGTAGAGTTCGTTATGATGTTAGTTTTTATAATCAACGTGGCCAACAGACAAGCTTTGGAGTGACTCACTCTTCCCATATGGATGTTGGTGGGAACCATAGGTCTTCTAGGTTATTTTCATATGGGACAGGGGGGTTATATTTCAATGAACCCGATAAGACAGTCGCAGATGGGATTCCAGCTCGTATTTATTTTTATACAAATATTGGTTATCCAGAAGGTAGTAATATGCCAACAGAATATCTGTGGGGGGATCTAGGTGGCAATATAGACAAAGTAGGCTCCTTTAAGTTTATGATAGGAACTAGTTTTGTTGAAAAGGCTGGAAGTCTGGATGAACCGTATCGTCCTTGGTCCAATAACTACCTACCGATGCATGAGGAATACGTTTTAAAACACCCTGTTTTCATGATGAGGTGGCCAAAGATAACCGTTCCAAACGATAGCGTCGGAACCGCAACTTTAGATATGTCAATCGAAGAACCAGAACTCTTGAAACCTACTGCAGAGAAGTCATACAAGAACACGACATCACTCAATGGAGAGAACATGGTTGGAGATATTCTTGATTTTGAAGTTATAGCTTCAAATGATGGAGACATGAACCCTTGGCAACAAGTGACTTTAGAAGATAAATTACCACCAGAATTAGAACTAGATACTCGTTCACTTGTAATGGTTGATGTAAATGGAATAGAGACATCGTTACCTGCCTCTATTTATGATCCGGGCACACACACTTTTGCAATTGGCAAATATGATATTGAAGCGAAAAAATCAATAGCTATTAAGTATAAAGCAAAAATCGTGGGTGGTGCGCAAACAACGATCATCAATCGTTTTAAAGCATACAATGACAAAAACGATGAAGATGAAGCCGAACTTAGTATTCTAGTGAAAGGAGAACCCGCCAAACCAGAAGCGGCTAAAACATATACCAATAACACGTCAACGGACGGAAAAGATCGAATTGATGACAGTCTTACTTTCGAATTAAGTGCATCAAATGCAGGAGAAGCCTCTTGGCAAGAAGTGGGCTGGAAAGATGAGTATCCAGCAGAATTAGAATTAGATAAAGAGTCCTTCGTCTTAGTAGATGACAAAGGCGTAGAAAAGAAAGTTACACCTATTTTTCATGCATCACTTCCTTCATTTACAGTAAGTGATACACCACTAGAGGTACAACCAGGGAAAAAGATAACCCTAAGATATAAAGCAAAAATCATCTCTGGTGAAGGAACGACGATTACCAATAAAGTTACAGCTTATACAGTGAGTGATTCGACCAAAAAAGCAGAGGCTCAAGTGGCGATTCCAGTATTTCCCAAAAAACCTTTGACCAAAGACCTCACTATCCACTTTGTAAATAAGGCCGGTGAAAAAATTGCGGAGCCGATTATCCGAAGTGAAACGATTGGTTCGATTGTCAAGTTGAAAGAAGAGGCAGAGACTGTCGGTTCAGCTCTTTACAATGCGATCAAAGCGGTCGAAGCGAACCAATTTAAACTCGTTGAGCGCCCCGCGAATGAAGCCTCTGTTGAAATTATTGACGGAGTCAATGAAGTGACCTATGTATTTGATGGAAAACTTCTGCTTTATTCTGCACCCAATAGAATTAATTTCAGTACCCACAAATATGATGGGAAAACCACAAGGGTGAACGCCCCGGCATACGACCAAGATTTGGTGGTCAAAGATGGCCGTTCTGTCAAAGATAAATGGACCTTAACGGCGAAGTTAACAGCTGAAATGACCCATATAGATCCTGCTCATAAAGACAGTGTCTTAAAAAATGCGATTCGTTATGTATATGAAGGGAAAGAAATCATCTTAGACAAGGGTGCTCAGCCGATCATGGTTCATACAAATGAGGCAGAGAAAGAACTCTATAACATTAGTACCACATGGAATGGCACCAAAGCAGGCGACGGCTTCAAGTTAGAAGTTGACCCAGGCGATGTTAAAAAATTAGGCAGCTACCAAGGAGAAATTCTATGGGAACTCGCAGCGACGCCGGATCCGTAAGAGAAGGAGGAGAGATATGAAAAAAAGCTATAAACGACTATTTTTCGCTCTGTTACTTCTTGTAGGAATTGGAGCGGCGAATACCCAAAAGGCCTTGGCCGAGGGTGGCCAAGTCACGACCAATGGTGTAGTTGGTTTCTATGAAGAATCAAGTACTGAACCGACACAGTCTAGTACCAGTGAACCGTCAACGGCAACCAGTTCTTCTAAAGAGTTGCCCATTACAAAACCGAAAGGCCGCTTGCCGAGTACCGGTGAGCTCATTCAAAGTCCGTATACATGGGTGGGCGTGTTGTTGGCTGTCGGAGCCTTGATCTTGTTTCGACGAGCGAAGAAAAATCGGTCAGCGAAGGAGGGGAATCAATGAGTGATTTAAAAACAATTATTCCTCTTTCCTGCTTGGCTCTCTTAGCGCTAGGCTCACCCCTTACTAGTTATGCCGAAAGCAGTGATGTAACAGGGACTGGAAACATCGAAATGACAGGGGGCATCCTGAAACAGCCGATCGATCCAGAAAACCCAGAAATCCCCGTTGATCCGGGGCCAAGCCCGTCAACAGACGGTCCATTACGCATCGATTTTGTGTCATCATTCCACTTTGGACATAATAAAATCGAGGAAAAAAACCGACAGTTTTACGCGAATGCCCAATTGTTTCACGACGGGACAACGCCCAGAGGGAGTTATATCCAAATTACGGATGAGCGTTCGGATAAAAAAGGGTGGACCTTACAAGTACGCCAAGAATATCAATTTAGAAATACGATCATTCAAGAAAAAGAAGCCCAAGAATTAAAAGGAGCGACCTTGTCTTTAGACCACGGTTGGGCCAATAGTGTCTATACGTGGGAAACCCCGCCGATCGTGACGAAAGATACCATTGAAATTTCAGAGTTGGCCATGACGCAAAACATTGCGATTGCCGAAATAGGCAGTGGGAAAGGTCAATGGACGATTGAATTTGGCGCATCGGAAACGAATAAAAACCAACAAAAAAATACTCTATTTCCAAAAACGACCCCATCTGGTGATGCCATCGTAGACCCAGATTTTGAGAATCAACCAGTTTATGGAAACACCGCTATTTTCTTATCTGTTCCAGAGAGAACAGAAATCAAACCAGTGCAATATGAAACAGAATTGACCTGGATCTTGGCAGCCTTGCCAACTTAATTGGAGTTCACTTGTGCAAGCAAGTAACTATATATAAAACACACATATATCTTTAGGAGGAAAACACAATGAAAACAAGAACACTATGTACCGTTGCTTTAGCAGCCATCGTTTCAGCATCACTAGCAGGGAGCGCAACAGCTTTTGCGGATGAGCACTCATTAAAAGGAAAAGGAATCATTGAAATCATTGAAGACAATGGGGACAATGAAGACATCGATCCAGAGAAACCAGGGACAATCAAGCCAGAAGATCCAAACACTGTAGATAAAAACCCAGTCTTTGGTCCAATTACGATTGACCGTGTAGCGGTGTTGAATTTTGGGCAACAAAAAGTATCGACAAAAACAGAAACATACACAGCCGCAGAAATTCCAGTAACAGAAGTGGCTCCAGATGGGACAGAAACAGCAGGAAAAGTACGTGGACCATACGTACAATGGACAGACAAACGTGCTGGAGATGACCACACGTATTCTATCAAAGCTGAAATGACAAAACAATTTACACACACAACAAAAACAACGAAATCACTAGATAAAGCAACGATTGCTTACACAAATGGCTTATTAAATTCAACACAAGAAAATATTAACTATTGGCCAGCAGGAGAACCAACAAACTTCACATTAGGAAATGGCGCAACCAATCCAGGTGCCGGCAAACAGTTGGTCTTTGATAACACAGCGTCTACAGGAGCTGTTGGTTTAGGAACGTATTCTGCGGAATTCGGACAATCCGCTGACTTTACTGCAGCGGGGATTATACGTCCAGGTGCTTCTACTGCAGGTGTTGGTAAATCTGCTAGTTCAGTTTCCTTAAACGTACCAGCTCAAACCATTGAATTAGGCACTTACGAAGCAGATATCACATGGTCAATTGAATACACACCAGCACCTTAATTCGTGATACGAAACTAGGTGAACTACTCAGTTTAGTACTGAGGCGTACAAGCGGTTGGCAGTTTCTAACTGTCAGCCCTTGTTTATCTTATAAGTAAAGGAAGAAGATCGAATGAAATTAAAACGAACATACATGTTATTTTTGATGATGGCAATGATAAGCATCATCAGTACCAATCACTATACATATGCCAACGAACCCTCCGCACAAGATGCACAAGGGGCAACAGGTTTTTATTATGAACTCAATTATCCAGAGAATCAGAAAGAAGAAAATGGGTACTTTGATTTGAAGATGACACCAGGACAAAAACAAGAAGTCAGCCTCTTGATGAAAAATTTAGGGGAGAAAGAGTTAACGATCGGTATCAGCTTGAATGGTACAAGAACGAACTCTAGTGGTGTGATTGAATATGGCCCTAGCCAAATTGAAAAAGATGCGTCGTTAAAATTTGATTTTGTGGATTTAGTGAACGCCCCTGAAACAGTCACCTTAGCGCCTAAAGAAGAGAAAACGGTCCCGATTACGATTACAATGCCGGAAACGTCATATGATGGGATTATTGTTGGCGGAATTCAATTAAAAACGATTGAAGGGGAGAACCAAGAAGAAAAACCCGCAAAAGAAGGGGCGAATATCGCCAATAAATATGCCTATGTCATTGCGATGGTGTTACAAGAAACAGACAAAGAAGTCAAACCAGAACTAGCCTTGAACAAAGTAGAAGTAGGCCAATTCAATTATCGTAATACGATTTTTGTGGATGTCTCCAATACTCAGGCAGCATTTTTACGAAAATTATCAATGGAAGTCCAAATAACGCCAAAAGGCAAAGCGGAAGTGCTATACGAAACCAAGAAATCAAGCATTAATATCGCCCCCAACACCTTTTTGCATTTCCCCGTTACGATGAATGGGGAAAAGATGGTGCCAGGAACCTATACAGCGAATATCCTTGCGAAAGCTGGGGATCAAAAATGGACATGGCAGGAAGACTTCACCATTACAGACGAACAAGCAGATAAATTTAACCAAGATGATGTCGATTTAGTGCGGGAAAAAGGCGTGAATTGGCCCTTGATCATAGGGGTAGCGGTAGGAATATTTGTGATCGTCATTGGTCTTATTGGCGGAATCCGTTTCGTGAATACCAAAAAGAAGAAAACAGAAAGAAAAAACAGAAAGAAATAGACCGAAGTAAGGTAGGGTAAAGAAATGACTGTATTGGAAATAACCATACTCGTCCTTCTAACATTGACGATACTGAGCGGATTGCTTTTCCTTCTGTGCGTATTGATTTCTGTCAAACTAACCAAAGAAGCCAAACAACTGGCAAAAAAACGAGGAAAAGGGGCCAAACGAAAACGACAACTTGCTCGAAAACGGAAACACTTACAAGGACAAAAGAAGAAAAACAAGCGTCGAACACTCCTTTTTTTGGTCGTCACGTTTCTATTTTTTGGGGGAAGTCAATTGGTAGCCTATTACCAATCAATGAGCCTAAGTCATGAAGATGAAGAGTCCGTTGTAAAAAGTTACTTTTTATTGAATGATTTTGATGAGCAGTTGGAAAAGGCGAAAACAGAAAGTGAACGTAAGGAAAAACTAGATGGAAATATCCGCTACTTAGCGAGCGCTATTACGAGTTATGGTGCGAATCGAGCGAGTGATTTGAACACAGAAGAAGGTCAGTTGATCTTGAATCGTTACTATAAGGCGATGTTGGATCTTGGCACGAATGCGATGCGCATGACGGATGGTTTTTATGGGAATGAAGAAGTGATCGCAGGGTATCAAGAAGATATCAACCGAATACGTGGGTACCAAAAGAAAGTCTTTGAATTGTACAAAGTCGATGAAGCAGCCCTAAAAAAAGCCAAAAGCAATTCTTGAGTAGGATCGGATCATGAGCGCAAAAAAACAAACAGGTAAACCGAAGAACAAACGATCTAGAAATAGTCAATCCATTCAGCGAACGAAGAAGAACAAGCAGGCACTAAACAAACTAGTTCGTCGTAAAAAGCGGAATAGACTGTTTATAGAAGTAATCTGTGGTATGGGCCTCCTTATTTTATTGATATATGCACAATCTTATTTCTTCTTCAGTTTAGCGAAAGTCGACAGCTACGCAATGAGTCCCACCTTGAAACTGGGGGAGTATGTCTTGATTGAAAAACAAGCCCCCATTCAGCGTCAAGCGATCGTGTTGATTAAACGCAAAAGTGCACAGAAATCAGAGTTAAGACGTATTATTGGGTTGCCCACAGAAAAAATAGCCTATCAAAATGACCAACTGTTCATAAATGAAGAAGAACGAGCAGAACCGTTTATCGCTTCGGAAAAAAAAGCGGCGTTTGAGAATGGCTTTGTCTACACGAAAGATTTTAGTTTCTATGAATTAACTGGAGTTGAAACCATCCCAAAAGATACCTATTTTGTGATGGGAGATAACCGCTTGTATTCAACGGATAGTCGAGAGTACAGTGTGATAAAAAAAGAAGAGATTATTGGTGTGGTGAATACAAGTCGGTAATAAGAGAGGTGGAGAGGAGAATAAGATGTACAGAGTAGGAATAGTGACGTTTGGAGAAGAGAACCTGAATGACGTACAATGGCCAAACGAGTGGCAAGTGGGAGTCATTGACACACAAGAACCGTTAGAAAAAAATACGTATGATTTACTTCTTTTTTATGAACAATCGATGGAACAGATTGCGAAGATTTGCGAATATATATTGCATACAAGAAAAGTGACCAATGCCTTATTATGGGTTTGGACAACGTTAGAAAGCGAAAGTACCCGAAAAGTTTACCGAAGTTTGGGAGTCGATGGAGTAGTGACGGATCAATTGACGGTAGAAGAGTGGTTACTGACACTGACGAATCATTTAAATCGTTTTAAGACGAAAGGAACGCCCCGAGAGGAAGAGCCTTTTGTGAAAGCACCAGCAGGAGAGATCTTGCTTAATGGAAGAAATAGCACAGTAAAGATCGGGGATCAAAAAGCGATACGGTTAACCCGATTAGAATACCAAGTATTGGACTTATTATATCGAAATGCGGGACAAGTAGTAACGTATGAGGAAATCTGGGAAGAGATATGGCAACAAGACGGAGAAGAGTCTAATCTATATCGAGTCAGTAATATCATTTTTCACCTACGAAGTAAAATCGAACAAGATATCAAACAACCCAAAGTGATTAAAACAGTTCGTTCTAGAGGTTATTGGTTGGATAAGGTTTAAAAGTATAATTCTAGAAAAGTGAAAATAGTTGCTCTATAACGTTGTATGTTACATAGTAGCTATTTTTTAGAATAAAAAACCACGAAAGTGTCTTGACACATTCGTGGTTTTTCCGTAGAATGAATAGTGTCATATATGTCAAGACACATCGGAGGGCAACATGAAAAGAAATTCAGTTAGACATTTAACAATTGCAGCGTTATTGGTTGCTATGGGGATTATTATTCCTATGGTCATGCCAAGAATTACGATAGGACCTGCTTCTTTTACATTAGCGAGTCATGTTCCACTATTTTTAGCGATGTTTTTTTCACCAGGAGTAGCGATTGCCGTTAGTTTAGGTACAGGTTTTGGTTTCTTTCTATCTGCGACACCGATTATTGCATTAAGAGCACTTTCTCATTTACTTTTTGCAGTTATAGGTGCATTTTATTTACAGAAGCATCCCACGATTGTTTTATCTAAAAATAAGTTTGTTTTGTTCAATGGTCGCTTCCAATTATTTAATTTTATGATAGGCTTAATACATTCTGCTGCTGAATTAGCTGTAGTAAGTGTTTTTTATACAATGGGAAATATGCCGGAAACGTATTATACACAAGGATATATGTACTCGATCTTTTTGTTGATGGGAATTGGCGGATTGATCCATAGTTTGATTGATTACAACATTGCTTATTTTGTAGCAAATGCATTAAGCAAACAATTTAATATTCCAATATTTAGTCAGGCTAAAAAATTGGAACAAGCAAAAGTAGACAGTCTTCCCCAAGAGGCTGAAACGCTGATATAAAAAAGATGAGTAGCGAATTTTTACGCTACTCATCTTTTTTGTGCATAGGAATTACGGTAACTTAATCACTTGCTCAGTTTCTGGATCAAAGAAGTGAGCTTTATTGATATTAAATGCTAAATCAACCATTTCTTCTGGTTTGTGGAAATCACGAGCGTCTACTTTTGAGATGAATTCTGTATCGCCTAATTTGGTATAAAGCATTGTTTCAGCTCCTAATAGTTCAGATACAACAACTTCAGAACGGACAACAGCGTCATTCATTGTATCCAAGGCAACTTGTTCACTGTGGATATCTTCTGGTCTGATCCCAAAAATAACTGATTTACCTTCATAACCTTTTTCAACTAATAATTTATTTTTCCCTTCTGGAATCATCAATTCTAATCCATGGCCGTCACGAATGACACCATTGTTCAATGTGACGTTAAAGAAGTTCATAGCTGGCGAGCCAATAAAGCCTGCGACAAATATATTGTTAGGAGTATTATATACTTCTTTAGGTGAACCTATTTGTTGGATAAACCCATCTTTCATGATAACGATTCGATCGGCCATGGTCATAGCTTCTGTTTGATCATGAGTAACATAAACCGTTGTAGTTTCTAAACGACGGTGCAATTTTGCGATTTCTGCACGCATGGCTACACGTAATTTTGCATCTAGGTTAGATAGAGGTTCATCCATCAAGAATACTTTTGCATCTCGAACAATCGCTCTACCTAGCGCAACACGTTGGCGCTGACCACCAGATAAGGCTGCTGGTTTACGATGTAAATAGTCAGTTAAACCTAAGATTTCACCTGCATTTTCAACACGTTTTTTGATTTCCGCTTTATCGTATTTGCGTAATTTCAACCCAAAGGCCATATTATCAAAAACAGTCATATGAGGATATAATGCATAGTTTTGGAAAACCATTGCGATGTCACGATCTTTTGGTGCCACATCATTCATTACTTTATCACCAATAGTAAGTTCACCGTCTGTAATATCTTCTAGACCTGCAATCATTCTTAGCGTTGTCGACTTACCACAACCAGAAGGGCCAACAAAAACAATAAACTCTCGGTCTGCAATCTCTAGATTAAAATCTGTTACAGAATAATTCTCTGCATTATCATATTTTTTATAGACATGTTTTAATGCCATTTCTACCATTGTCGTCACTCTTTTCTTTATTTTGTATCTTTAGTATAAATGAAAGCGCTATACATCCTCAACGGAAGGTTGCACAAGAAAAAATCTATTTATTCGTCAAAGTGACAAACAAGCAATCATTCCTTTAACTTTATAAGGGAAGACTTTGTTATAATGAGGAAAAGAACTGAATTGAGGGATCGACGATGAAAATTGCATTGATAGCACATGATCGAAAAAAAGAATTAATGGTTAAATTAACATTGGCTTATCAACCTATACTGAAAGAACACGAATTATTTGCAACAGGAACCACTGGATTAAAGGTTTCAGAAGCAACTGGATTGCCTGTTCATCGATTTAAGTCTGGACCTTTAGGTGGGGATCAGCAAATCGGGGCAATGATTTCAGAGGATAAGTTGGATATGGTGATATTTTTACGAGATCCATTGGCGGCACAACCACACGAACCAGATGTTACGGCGTTGATTCGTTTAAGTGATGTTTATGAGATCCCTTTGGCAACCAATATTGGGACGGCAGAAATTTTATTGAGAGGATTACAGGCTGGTTTTGCGGATTTCAGAAATGTAGTTCATGAGCTAGATAATAAGCCCTTGTCGTTTTAACTCTTTTTATTCAAACTTAGTTGCAGCAATGTGGGGAATATGCTATATTGCCTTTAGGCTTAGGCCTAAATAAAACAGAGTAGGAAATAAAGCGTTAAGTGCTGGAAGGATGGGATGTTGCCTTTCGGACGAAGAATATATGAAAACAGTGATCTAGCTGTACGAACTAGCTTCTTGGAAAAAAGATAAAATATGATTGTGACCGAAAGCATCACATTCCTATTTTCCTATTTTTCAGTCGAAGCTGAGCCAGTTCGTTACACTTTTCTATGATCTAGCTGCACGAACCATCCCTTTAGGAAAATAGATAAAGTATCAGTGAAACAAAAAGCGTTTCAATGCTACTTTCCTAATTTTCAAAAGAGATAACCAGTTCGTTCCGCTTTTCTATATTCGCGGTTTTGTTTTCGCATTCGCTGCATATTTTGTGTAGCAGCTCTTAGAGGAGATGCTAGAAATGAAGAAAAGAAAAATTGATACCAGAACTATTACGCTGATGAGTTTGTTGATTGCGTTAATGGTCGTTTTCACACGATTTATTTCGTTTGAGACCCAGTTTTTACGAATTAGTTTGACCTTTATTCCAGAATCACTGATGGCCATTCTTTTTGGTCCGTTCTGGACAGGGATTGGTAGTGCAGTAGCTGACACAGTCGGTATGCTGTTATTTCCTAAAGGACCTTATTTTCCTGGTTTTACATTAAATGCCTTTATTTCTGGTGCGATTTATGGGTTCTTTTATTACAAGAAAGATCTAACATGGAAACGAGTAATCATGGCGACATTGTCCGTTACGTTGATTATTCATATGTTCTTGACGCCTTTGTGGTTAGGATTAATGTATGGTGTGAATATCTCCAATCTCGCTTGGTGGGCACCTAGAATTGTGAAGAATATCATCTTTTTCCCGATCCAAGTAGTTGCCACATATTATTTAGGAAATAAAGTTCCGTATAAACAATTTTTGAAGAAATCATTGACTAATTTAAAATAAAAAAGAGCCCTCAACTTTCCAACATCCCAAGGAAGTGTGAGGGCTTTTTGGTATTCTTTGATTTAATGAGTCACAATTGATTTTTAAATTGTGCTTCATATAATGCATGGTAAAACCCATCTTTTTTATTAATCAACTCATCATGACTGCCGATCTCGACAACAGAACCTTGTTCCATCACTAGAATTTTATCCGCATTTTTAATTGTTGAAAGTCGATGAGCAATTACGAAACTAGTACGACCGTCCATCATTTGTAAGAAGGCATCTTGAATCTTTTTTTCGGTCAGAGTATCAACTGAACTAGTTGCTTCATCTAAAATCAACATAGGCGGATCACTAATCATTGTTCTAGCTATCGTCATCAATTGTCTTTGGCCTTCGGAGATTTTGATTCCACTGGCACCAATCAAAGTATCTAACCCTTCAGGCAAACGAGTAACAAAATCAAAGATATACGCTTTTTTCATAGCAGTTTCAATTTGTTCATCTGTTGCACTAGGATTACCATAAGTCAAATTATCCCGAATCGTACTATCGAATAGCCAAGTATCTTGTAAAACCATACCAAAGCTTTTTCGTAAACTGTCTCGAGTGACTTGAGTGATTTTATGACCATCAATTGAAATTTGACCTTTATCTACCTCATAAAAACGCATCAGTAAATTGACTAGAGTTGATTTTCCAGCTCCGGTTTGTCCGACAATGGCAATTGTTTCACCAGGTAAGGCAGTTAGATTAAAGTTTTGGATCAATGGTTTTGACGGAGTATACGAGAAATCCACTTGCTCGAATGTTACTTTTCCAATAACGTCGTTTAAAACGAATGCATGCTTGCCATCAGGTTTTTCTTCAGGCTGGTTGATGATTTCAAATGTCCGATCTAATCCTGCTAAAGCGGTTTGAATTTGGGTCGTGATTCCAGATAATTCGATAAAGGGCTTAGAAAATTGACTGGAATAAATCGTGAAACTAGAAATCACCCCGATCGTGATTGCTTGATTCCCGCTTAATAACAATAAGCCACCGACAAGACCGATTGACAAGTACGCTAAATGATCGATAAAGCGAGACAGTGGATTTGTAAGTGAAGAGGAGAACTGAGCTTTTTGCCCGCGTACATACAATTCTTGATTCAAAGATTCAAAGTGTTGCTGAGAAACATTTTCTTGTTGGAACGCTTTGACTATTTTTTGATTTCCAACCATTTCAGAAACAAAACCAGAAATTTCGCCTACGATTTTTTGTTGAGCAGAAAAATTTTTCTGAGATGATTTTGCGACTGCCCAGTTGACTAGAAAAATGATCGGAGTGGCTATCAAAACCACTGCTGTAAGAATTGGGCTAAGTTTTAACATAAAGAAAAAGGCAATAATCACAACAGATAGTCCTGAAAATAATTGGTTAAAAACAGCAGAGCAAGCTACTGAAATATTATCCATATCGTTTGTAAAGCGGCTGACAATGTTTCCGTGAGAAGTTTGATCATAATAATTTAATGGTAGCCGGTTTAAATGAGCGAATGCATCTTTTCGTAATTCTGCAACAGAAAGATAGGAAACCCAGTTACCTAAACGTTGAATCAACCATTGGCTGATAACTGTAATAATTAAAATTCCTGCTAAAGTACTAAGTAATCGTAATAGCATTATGAAATCAACATTTCCTTCTGCAATCATTGTATCAACGGATTTCCCCATATAATAAGTCATCAAAACCGTGGTCAGTCCACTAAGAATACCAAGAACAATTGCCGCAATCATTTCCTTAGGATATCGGAGCAGATAAGGCATGAAACGATTAAATGAATTGGTAGATATTTTTTTCGTTGTCATGAGTTACTTTCCTCCTCTTGTGAAGCAACGATTTCTCGATAGGCTTCAGAATGGCGTAATAATTCTTCATGGGTTCCTAACCCGACTTGCTTGCCACTAGCCAAAACTAAAATTTGATCGGCTTGTTGTATTGAACTGATTCGTTGAGAGATCAGAATCAATGTAGTTTCTTTTAGATCTTGACGCAAGGCAGTTCGTAAATTTAAATCTGTTTGATAATCTAAGGCGCTCAAAGAATCATCTAAGATCAAAACATCAGGCTTATGGATCAAGGCACGCGCAATCGTCAAACGTTGTTTTTGACCGCCAGAAAAATTTTTCCCACCTTCATAGACTTGTGTATCTAAGCCCGCGCTTAACGTTTCAACAAACTCTTTGCATTGAGCGGTTTCTAATGCTTGCCAACATTCTTCATCCGTAGCGTTTTCTTTGCCCCATTGAAGATTTTCTCGAATTGTTCCTGTAAATAAAATTGCAGTTTGAGGTGTGACTGCGATTTTTTTGCGTAGTTTATCTATAGGCCAGTCACGAACATTGATTCCATCAACAAATAAGTTGCCTTCACTTGTGTCATAAAAACGGGGAATCAACTGAGTTAAAGTGCTTTTCCCACCACCAGTTGGACCCGTGATACCTAGGACAGAATTTGCTGGAATCTTCAAAGAAACATCCGTCAAAGCTAACCCCGCAGAAGGTTGATAACGAAAGGAGACGTGATCGAATAAGATTCCCTTTGTTTGCTCCTTAACAGTGATTTCTGAATTTTTTGATTGAATACTCGGAACAACAGATAGGACTTCACTAACTCTTGAAGCGGATGCTGAGGCTCGAGTAAAAATGATAACCAGATTGGACACAACGATTAAAGCTAATAGCATTTGGTTCATATAATTGATCAAAGCCAACACTTCACCTTGTTGTAATCCTCCAATCTCTACTTTGATACCGCCAAGGTAAAGCAAGGCCAGAATACCAAGATTCATCACTAAGGTAGTGGCAGGTGTAAGCAAAGCTGAAATGTTAGAAACACGAATATAAATAGAAGAAAGGTCATCTGTTACGTCATTGACATGCTTTTCTTCTGTTTTTTTTCTAGCAAAGGCTCTAATGACTCTAACACCACTCAAATTTTGACTGATTTGTCGGTTTAACAAATCCAGTTTTTCTTGAACTTTTTTATATAAAGGCACTGTCGTTTTTATAATGAAATAAAGAATAAGACAAAAAATCGGTAACATAAGAAGAAAAATCAGTCCCATTTGCACATTGATATAAAAAGCCATAATAACAGAACCAATACTTAAAAATGGTGCACGGATTACGAGGCGAATCAGCATTGCCAAAGCCAATTGCAATTGATTAATGTCATTTGTCATGCGTGTAATCAAGGTATCTGTTCCAAAACTGTTTAATTCAGCATGGGAAAGCTGATTGATTTTTTTCATCAATTGATTTCTTAATTCTGTTCCAAATCCTTGTGAAGCAATAGATGAATAATATTGACAGATCATTACACAAATCAACCCGATGATTGACATCAAAAGCATCCAACCTGCCATTTGAAGCACGTAAGACCGGTCGTTATTTCTAATTCCCTGATCAACTAAACGAGCCATAAATAAGGGTAAAACTAATTCAAAACAAGCTTCCAAAAACTTGAAAAATGGACCGAGAATAATTTGTTTGCGGTATTTCTTTGCATATGTGAGTAAACTAAACATGGGTTTCCTCCTAAATTTAAAAGCTGAGCAGGATTATTCAACGAGGCATCTTTCCCCTGATTCAGCAGCGCTCTTTTTTCTGAGAGATGATCTTATAAGATTTCCCTTCTATTGTATATCAATCTCATCTGAGAATAAAGTTGCTCGCATTAAACCACATTTATTTGATACAATAACTAGTAAATGCTATTTCTAAGGAGAAAAAATATGAATGAATTTATCAAAATTGTCTTATTATTTTTCATCTACTCATTTATTGGTTGGCTTTGGGAGACTGTTTATTGCTCAATAAAGGCAAGAAAATTTGTATATCGCGGTTTTTTGATCGGTCCTTATTGTCCGATTTATGGTTTTGGCATTTTAAGTGTTCTTTATTTCTTAGAGCCGTTAAAGCAAGATATTGTGGTTTTATACTTACTTTCAACAATTCTGGTAACTATTTTGGAGTATATTACGAGTTACGGCTTGGAAAAGCTATTTCACGCTTCCTGGTGGGACTATAAAGATGTACCATTAAATATCAATGGTCGTGTGGCATTACCTGTTTCACTTTTTTGGGGAATCGGTTGTGTCTTGATTGTACGTGTCATCCATCCAAAAGTAATGGTATTAGAAGAATTTTTATCTGAAAAATTTGGTATTGTTTTGCCAATTATTTTATTGCTTCTTATTATAAGCGATTTAATCTATACGCTCATCAATATGCAATCATTCAAAAAAGTCACAGCGCAAATCAGTATGGCAGTAGAAGAGCGGAAACATGAATTAGCGGCTACATTGAATGAAAAGCGTGATGAACTTTCAGCTAATTTTACGGAGCTAAAGCAATCTGTATCAGAAGAACTCAATGATAGAAAGCAGCTAAAAACAGCCGAGCATCTATCTTGGTTAGAAGACTTCAAAGATAGTCCAGCGATCAAAAAATTATTGACCCATATGGACTTCAATCAGAAACGTTGGGTGCGAAATTATCCTAATTTGAAGTTGAAAAAGGTGAAAAACTCTTCCGAAGTTCAAGAAATCATCAATAAAAACAAAAATAAAACTGACTAATTTCTGTTTAGTATAACAGTATGTTTTTGTGTGCTATAACGGATATAAACGTTGATATGATTGGTTTTATTCGTAGGTTTTGGAAATGGAAAGGGATAGATGAAAGGCAGGAATGTTACAGAAAAAAGGGTGTTTTCGCTAAAACGTAACAAATTGTAACACTATTGAAATAAAATAAGCTCTATAGATTAGTATAATAGGTGGAGTTGGATTTAGTTAGGAAAGGTGTTGGATTCAGTGAAAGTAAAAAAATTGATACCATTTTTAGCTGCTATCATGCTAGTAAATGTCGCTCTTCCAATTGGTGCCGCAGCAGAGTCATTAGACGAGCTGAAGGACAAAGAAGCACAAACTGCTCAAGCGGGAGAATCACTTAGCGAAGATATCAATACAGCTTTGAATGATGTTAATGAAAAATACGCTGAAATTGAAAAACTCAAAGTAGATATTTCAAAAGCTGAAGAAACAATCAAGAACTCTGAAGCTGAAATTACAGTGACAGAACAAAGCATTGCACGCCGTAAAGAAGTTGTTGGAAATCGAATGAAAGATGTCCAACTAAGTGGGGAACAACGTACATGGCAAGTATTATTAGATGCTGAAAGTGTATCAGATTTCTTTAATAAAGCGTATGCGATGACTATTTTACAAAATGCAGAAAAAGAAAAAATAGATCGACTTTCTAAAGATAAAGAAAAATTGTCTGAACTTCAAGAAACTGTAAAGAATAAACAAGAAGAATTACAAACCAACGAATCAAAATTACAGGATGAAGCATCAGCAATGGATGAACAAGTTGTAGCTTTAAAACAGCAATTATCTGATAATCAAGTAGCATTGCAACAAATTGCTAGCCAAAAACAAACAGAAGAAAAACGCATCAGTGATGAGAAGAAAGCCGCTGCAGCTCGTAAAAAACAAGCTATTGCGGAAGAAGCTCAAAGAAAAGCTGACGCTACTGCTTCTTCAAGTTCAAGTAGCAATTCATCATCAAGTAGCGAGTCAAGTAGCAGCTCTTCAAGTTCTAGCAGTGAAGAACAACCTGTTGTTACACCACCATCACAACCAGATGAAACACCAAATCCTGGTGGAGATACTGGTAATGGAGGCGCTAATGGCCGGGTACTTTACATGCAGTCAACGGCGTATTCATGGAGAGAAGCTGGTTCTGGTTTCATCACAGCAACTGGAATTGATCTTCGTTCACAAAGTAATGTGATCGCAGTTGATCCGAGTGTGATCCCACTAGGATCATTTGTTGAAGTAGAAGGATACGGATTTGCGGTTGCTGGAGACACTGGTGGCGCAATCAAAGGTAACATCATTGATGTACATTTCCCGACAGTTGACCAGTGTTTAATTTGGGGACGCAGAAATAATGTTAAAGTTACGATTCAATAAAAAAACCGTTAGATTAATCTAACGGTCAGACTGTAGACAAAAAGGAGTTGGTAATTAAACCAGCTCCTTTTGGCTATCCTATACTTAATTTTGAAACGAAAAGCTATAGGCTTTTCTTCTTTCCATAGCCATGTAGCCAGTTTCTTTAAATTCATGGTAGCAAACGTAAGCATCGTATGCGTGGCGACTTTTTCAATCCCTCGATAGTTCGTCCAACGCATCCCATGCTTCTCTTTTGCATCTGCAAATATTCGTTCAATGGTTTGTTTTCTCTTTTTGTAGATTTCTTTATTCAACGCTGTATGGCGCTGGTGCTCAAGTTCGTCCATCAGATCAGCCCAAATATGTCGAGTCACAACTTTTTGATGTGTTGCGCTCAATGTACAAGTTTTAAGTAACGGGCAGCTCATACAGAATTTTGGATTTGATTTATATGTCCTATAGCCCTCACGAGTAATTGTTGAAAATAGCAACGGTTGATTATTAGGGCATAAATAACAATCAAAATAGTCATCATAGACAAAGTCATTTTTACGAAACATCCCTTTCACACCATGAGGTGCAGTATAGGGAAGAACTGGATAAAGGTTCAAGTGTGTCAGAAAATGAACAAATTTCGGATTTTTATATCCCGCATCAGCGACAACACGTTTTATATTTGGAAAAGCTCTTTTTGACTGTTTAACCAGAGTAATTGCGACTTGACTATCATGTACATTTCCTGGTGTGACTAGCGTAGATAAGACAAATCCATTGTCATCGCAAGAAGTGTGTGCAGAATAAGCAAATTGTTTTTCTCGTTCGCTTTTAACATAGTAACCACTTTCTGGGTCTGAATAACTTATTTTTCGAAGACTCAACTCACTTTCTGTGTCCCATGTAAAAGGGCGTTTTCCCGTCGCAATACGTTCTTTATTTATTTCATCTTCTAATTCATCTTGATAGGCTTTTGCTTGACTGTAGGTCATTTCTTTCGTGAATTTATGTTTATTGGCATTTGCTTTGATATGAGTAGAATCAATATAAAGGTTGTCTTCCGTAACAAAACCAGCTTTTACAGCTTGTTCTAGAATATGAGAGAAAATGTCTTCAAACAAAGTGGTTTCTCTGAATCTTCGGACATAATTTTTACCGAATGTGGAGAAATGAGGGACTTTTTCGTTAAAAGAAAAGCCTAAAAACCAACGATAAGCAACATTTGTTTCGACTTCTTTAATTGTCTGTCTCATCGAACGAATACCAAATAAATATTGGATAAAAACTAATTTAATTAAGATCACCGGGTCAATACTAGGGCGACCTAAGGTCGAATAGGTAGATTCTACAATGGGATAAATAAAATCAAATTGAATCGCGGCATCAATTTTTCGAACTAGGTGATCTTTCGGTACAAGATCATCAAGCGTTAACACAGCAAATTGATTTCTACCTTCAACAGATTGTTTTTTCATCATTAGAATCACTCCCAAAATAGTTTATACAATTAGTATAAAACAAAAAAACTGTAAACAACACTCCAAATTTAGGCGTTTGTCTACAGTCTGAAGACACTCATTGAGTGTCTTTTTTTGTGCTTATGGAAGCGAGAGAAGGAATTATACTATTTTTTTATTTATTAAAACAAATTAAAAAAAAAGTGAATGTAATGCATTAGAATAAAATAAATGTTACACTTCAATAAAGAAAGTGAGGAATAACAATGATTCGTTTTGCAACAAAAGAAGACGGAGAGGCTATTGCTCCGTTAATTTTAGTTATTTTAAAAGATATGGAATTACCATTATTAGAAATTATTCCAGAAGAAACACTTTTGGCGGTTTTAGCCGAAGCTGTGGCAGATCCAACTTATCGTTATGGCTATAAACGAGGATTGGTTTATGAAGAAGATGGAGAAGTAGCAGGAATTGCATTTGGCTACCCAAATGAAGATGAGCCTATTATTGATGAGCCGTTAAAAAAAGTTTTACGTAAATACAATTTGGATGAAGAAATCAGAATATTCATTGATCCTGAAACCTTGCCAGATGAATGGTATTTAGATTCGATTTCTGTTAATGAAAAGCATCGTGGCTCAGGGATTGGTTCTAAATTATTAGATGCTTTGCCACAAATGGCTAAAAGAGATGGCAAAGAAATTATTGGATTGAGTGTGGATAAAGGAAATCCTAATGCTAAAAAATTGTATAGTCGTAAAGGCTTTAAAGATGTTGCTGAGATGATGATTAGTGGTCATCTTTACGATCATATGCAGAAAAAAATCAGCGAATAATATTCGCTGATTTTTTTTAGCAAGTTCCCCAACCTGCGATCGGTTTATGATGTTGATTTTTCTTCCGATTATATAACCAATAATCCAACACAGCAGCAACACAAATGCATAATGGAGCATCTTCATCGTTTGTAACCACCAAACTAAAATAATCACCAGAAAAAAGAGTGGCTTTACTCATTTCCATAATTTTATGGTTGACCTGGTAGATAGAGTAGCGATGATTTTTTATATCACCTAAAACAGTCCAATGCATATGCTGGATATAATAAAAATCAGCATTTAAATTTAGGATTTTTCTTAAAACGCCAACTTTTTCAAATCCTTTGTATAATTCAAATCTTGATCCAAAGGCAAAAGATGTTTGTCTGATACTTGCAACTAACTCACCGTTCATCGTGTATAAAGAAAGTGCATCGCCACGCGTCCCCCAACGTCCAACAAGTAAGAAAATGGACTTGCCGTCTTCGTCTTTGACAAGGGTTCTAGTGACTTTACTCAATTGTTGTTCTTGGATAAAAAACTCAGACACCATATCTCACCTCTTTTCCTTATTGTTTATTAGCTTAGGTAGTTATAGGTTTTCTCGAATTGCTCGTAAGATGGCTTCGCCTACTCCATTTTCCAGATTTGTCGACGTAATGTATTTGGCATGATCTTTGACCTCTAACTCAGCATTTCCCATTGCAAAACTGACATCAGCCCACTGGAGCATACTCACATCATTAAAATTATCGCCGATAGTCATGACTTCCTTTTCAGAAATCCCACGATCTTTTGCAACATGAGCGACTGCGATTCCTTTTTGGGCATTTTTATGGTTGACTTCAATATTGTTTTGAGCGGATGAAGTAACAACTAAATCTGCTAGTTCTCTGATTTTAACACTTGCTGGAGCCAATGCTTTTGGTCCTTCCATACTGAAACCAATAATTTTTAAAACTTCGATGTCATCTTGTTGAATCAATGAGCGCATATCCTCAATATAAGTGATATCTAGTAGAGATAAATGAGCTGCAGCCATTGCAATTGCTACTTTGTATGTTAAATGGGGCATTGTTGTTGCAATATGTGAAGCAAAGTTTTCGATTCTTTTTTCTTGTTTTTCAGAATAGATCCCTTTATTGGTAGACACTTCAAAATAAATGTCGTTGGCCTCTAAAATATCTAAGATGTCATTTGCAGTTTCTTTTTCAATACCAGCAGTGAAAAGAGAATTACCTGCTTTATCAAATACTTTAGCACCGTTCAAAGTAATCATGGCACACTCGATTCCAGCTTCTTCTAACGCAGGTTTAGCCTCTGCATATGCTCTTCCTGTGGCAACCATAAATTCGATACCTAGACGTTCGGCTTCTTTAATCGCAGAAACATTGTCTTTTGAAATACCCATCTTTGAATCCAGTAGTGTTCCATCCATGTCTGAAGCAATCAGTTTAATCATAAAATTTTCTACACCTCGTTTATTTATCTTATCTATAGTTTACCATGTTTTTTCCATTTCAGTGCAGAAAAAATTCTCTTGTCACTTCTTAATAAATCCGCTATGCTAAAAGTGTAAAAGAAAGTTTTCAGAATAGAAGTTTTAATTATTAATAGTTCGTAAAATATTGAATTAAGCAAATCAAAGGAGGGCGACTAATGAAGGAAATCATTCATAATAGTTGGCAGGAAGTGTTAGAAGAAGAATTTACAAAGGAGTATTATTTAAATCTAAGAAAATTTTTAAAACAGGAATATAGCGATCAAACGATATATCCAGATATGTACCATATTTATTCTGCTTTAGAGTTAACACCGTACGAAGATGTAAAAGTTGTGATATTGGGGCAAGACCCGTATCATGGGCCCAACCAAGCTCATGGATTAAGTTTTTCTGTCCAACCAGGGGTTAGAACACCACCTTCGTTAATGAACATCTATAAAGAGCTTCAAGCGGATTTAGGTTATCCGCCTGTTTCACATGGATTTTTAGAAAGTTGGGCCAAACAAGGCGTTCTCTTATTAAATACTGTTTTAACTGTTCGCAATGGTCAAGCCTATTCTCATCGGGGACAAGGCTGGGAGAATTTGACGGATGCCATCATTAAAAAGTTGAATGAACGTGATCAGCCTATTGTCTTTATTTTATGGGGCAAACCGGCCCAAGAAAAAATCAAAATGATTGATACAAACAAACATATCATTATCAAGTCTCCACATCCAAGTCCTTTAGCAGCACATCGCGGTTTTTTTGGATCAAAACCATTCTCAAAAACCAATCAAGCTTTAGAACAATTAGGCGAAACACCAATCAACTGGCAGTTGCCTGATACAGTGTCTTAAAACAGCGAACTCTGTTATAGTGCAGAAGGACAAGTTTGTGAATATAATATCAGAATCAACATTTTTTACACTAATACAGCTATAAATAACTGTTATTTTCTTGCGGAATGGTGTATGATTAGATTGTATAAATAATCATTGGAGGGTATATCGTGGAATTATTCGATAGCTTAAAATTTAAAGTCATTCGCCGTAACATTAAAATTGTTTTCCCAGAAGCAACAGATCCTCGTATTTTAGGAGCTGCTGCTCGCTTGAAAGCAGAAGAGTTGATGGAACCGATCTTGATCGGTAAACAAGAAGCAATCGTGGAAGCAGCACATGCTCGCGGAATTAAAGCTTCTAACTTTACGATCATCGATCCAGATAATTATGATGGATGGGAAGATATGGTTCAAGCATTTGTTGAACGCCGTAATGGAAAAGTTACAGATGAAGATGCACGTAAGATTTTAAAAGATGTAAACTACTTTGGGACAATGCTAACTTACATGGGACTAGCTGATGGTATGGTTAGTGGAGCGATCCACTCAACTGGAGATACTGTTCGTCCAGCACTACAAATCATCAAAACAAAACCAGGTGTTAGCCGTACAAGTGGTGCGATGATCATGGTTCGTGGTCGCGACCAAGAAAAATATATCTTTGCAGATTGCGCGATCAATGTAAATCCAACAGCACAAGAGTTAGCTGAGATTGCAGTCGATAGTGCAAAAACAGCGGAATTATTCGATATCGAGCCAAAAGTTGCAATGATGAGTTTTTCAACAAAAGGTTCTGCTAAAGCACCTGAAGTTGATAAAGTTGTCGAAGCAACTAAAATTGCTAAAAGTTTAGCACCTGAACTTGAAATCGACGGTGAATTACAATTTGACGCATCATATGTTGCATCAGTTGCACAATTAAAAGCACCTAATTCACCTGTAGCTGGACAAGCAACAGTCTTTGTTTTCCCTGAATTACAGTCAGGAAATATTGGCTACAAGATCGCTCAACGTTTAGGTAACTTTGAAGCAATCGGTCCAATTTTACAAGGGTTGAACAAACCGGTTTCAGATTTATCACGTGGAGCAAACGAAGAAGATATCTACAAATTATCAATCATCACTGCTGCACAAACATTAATGAGCTAATTACATTTACTGGAGAACTCGAATCAAACGTTCAGCGTTTTGTTCTAGTTCTCTAGTTTTTTTTGTCATAATTCGGTATACTACACTACATAGAAACATGAATAGTTTAGATAGGCAGGTGAAAAAATGGATATACTAATTAATAATTCAGGTGAGACAGAAGCGATAGCTAAAATCATTGGTTCTGCCGCAGAGCCTGGTGACACGATCATTCTTTCTGGTGATTTAGGTGCAGGGAAAACTACGATGACTAAAGGGATTGCTTTAGGCTTAGGAATCGACCAAATGATCAAAAGCCCTACCTATACAATTATTCGAGAGTATCAGCAAGGGCGTCTACCGTTGTATCATATGGATGTGTATCGTATTGAAGGTGCCACCGATGATTTGGGCTTAGATGAATATTTTGAAGGGGACGGCTTATCTGTTGTTGAGTGGGGAAAATTATTGGGTGAATTTTTACCGACAGACTATTTAGATATAATGATCGAAAAAGATCTAGAAAATCTGGAAAAAAGAACAATATCATTTCAAGCGATTGGTTCGCAATCACAAATGTTTTTAGAACGTATTCAGAAAAAAATGGAGGAACATGCATGACAGAGGTTGAATTTACAATTCGGGAAGCTATTCCAGATGATGCAGCAGAGATTTTACATGCATTAAAAGTTATTGGCAGTGAGACGCCTTATCTCGTGATGGATGAAAAAGGAATGGAGATGACTCCCGTTGAGATGAGTGAGAACTTAGCAAATCTTTATGAATCATCGAACAACGTGTTGATGGTTGCCTTAGCAGATGGCAAAGTCATTGGTACGGCTTCTGTCAAAGCGTCATCAAAAAAACGTATGGAACACATTGGTGAGATCGGGATCAGTATCTTAAAAGACTTTTGGGGCTTTGGTTTAGGGAGTTTGATGATGGACGAGTTGATTTTATGGGCGAAGGAAAGCGAAGTGATTCGTCGTTTAGAATTAACGGTGCAGCATCGAAATCAGCGTGCGGTCCATGTTTATGAAAAAATGGGATTTAAAACAGAAGCGATCATGCCGCGAGGGGCGAAAACGGACGATGGTGAATTTTTAGATGTTCATTTAATGAGTATGATGATCGATTGAGATAAATAAAGTGTTGGACAGAAAAAGAATTTTGTTCAATGCTTTTTTAGTTACACTACGTTACCTAGATGTCACAAGTTACCTCTTCTTTCATCGTGTAACTACTTTTGTTTTTTCTATATATTGTTTTCTTCGTAAGCGCTATACTGAGGTCAGATAAAACGCTTAAGGAGCTGAACGAAATGTCAAAAGGAATTAAAATCGTTACAATTGGTGGAGGATCAAGTTACACACCAGAATTAGTAGAAGGATTTATTAAACGTTATGATGAATTGCCTGTGCGTGAATTATGGCTAGTTGATATTGAAGCAGGAAAAGAAAAACTAGAAATCGTTGGGGCTATGGCAAAACGTATGGTCAAAGCAGCTGGTGTTGATTGTGAGGTTCATTTAACGCTAGATCGTCGTGAAGCATTGAAAGATGCTGATTTTGTTACAACGCAATTACGTGTAGGATTATTAGATGCTCGTATTTTAGATGAACGAATTCCTTTAAGCCATGGGTTGATCGGTCAAGAAACAAATGGGGCCGGTGGAATTTTCAAAGCGTTAAGAACTGTTCCAGTGATTTTAGATATCGTAGAAGACATGAAAGAATTATGTCCAAATGCTTGGTTGATCAACTTTACAAATCCAGCAGGAATGGTAACAGAAGCTGTTTTACGTTATGGAAATTGGGATAAGGTTGTGGGATTATGTAACATTCCAGTTAACGCAGTATTTGAAGAAGCAGAGTTATTAGGTGAAAATAACCGCGACTTATTCTTCCAATTTGCTGGGATCAATCATTTACATTGGCACACGATTACAGATAAAAACGGGAATGATCGCACAGATGAACTGATCAAAGTGATGTACGGTCAAGATGATGCAAAGTCAATCGTAGCCAATATCAAAGACAATAACTTGATTTGGGAACAAGTTGAAAATTTACACATGGTTCCTTGTCCATACCACAACTATTATTACTATACAGATAAAATGTTAGCTGAAGAATTAGAAGACTTTAAAAACAATGGAACACGTGCCGAAAAAGTGAAAGAAATCGAACATGAATTGTTTGAACTATATAAAGATCCAAATCTAGATTACAAACCAAAACAATTAGCAGAACGTGGCGGCGCTCGTTATAGTGATGCAGCGTGTGAAATCATCAACTCTATCCATAATGATAAACGCACAACGATGACCGTTAGCACTAGAAACAATGGGACGATCACAGATTTACCAGCTGAAAGTGCCGTAGAAGTGACGTGTACGATTACAGGAAAAGGACCAGTCCCTTACAATTTCGGTAGCTTCAAACCTCAAGAACGTGGTTTGTTGCAAGTGATGAAATCAATGGAAGAATTAACAATTGAAGCAGCAGTTACCGGTGATTACGGTACGTTGCTACAAGCATTTACAATGAATCCATTGATCACAAGTGGCGATGTAGCAAAAGAGGTAATGGATGAACTATTAGAAGCGCATAAACAATATTTACCTGCATTCTTTAAAGAAAGTAACTAAACTAAAAAAGCAAGACTGCTCAATTTTATGAGTGGTCTTGCTTTTGTTTTTGCACTTCTTTTGCTAAATACTCAACGGTATAAAGTGCTGGAACTTGAGAGGTAATATCACTATCACCAATTCTTTCTGTTGAAATGTAATAAGGAATATTTACATCAGAAAGAGCCGCAATCGGTGACTTTTCACTATTTGTAATCGAAATGATCGAGCTATCATTTGTAATAAAATGATTCAGATAATTAATAATCGCTTCATTTTCACCACTGACAGAAAGAGCGATCACACAAACATTTTTCGCCATGCTTTTATTAAAAAAGTTAACTGGATGATTGATTGGATCTTCAATATGAAAGGCCATACTGAAAATAGATGAAAAGTACAACGCACCATATTCAGCAATAATATTTGATGATCCTGTCCCGATAAACAAAACAAGATCTTTCTCGGACAACAATTTCGCCGCTGCTTGAATTCGTTCTTGATAAAAAGTTTCGGTCGATCGTTGGATAAAATTAGTAAAAGATGTTTCATCTACAGCATGGGTGGTTACAGGTTCAGCCAATGATTTTCGATATAAATTCAATTTAATTTTAAATTCAGAAAATCCTTCGCAGCCAAATTTTCGGCAAAAACGCAAAATACTAGCTGTACTGCTATGGGTTTCTTTGGCCAATTCGCGAATTCTCATGTACACGACTTCATCGATATGAGAGGCAATATATTTATAAATTTCTAAATCGATGGGGCTAAGGTCAGGACTATGATCTAAAAATAACAAGTTACTCACTACTTTCCTTACTTATTTAAATCAATACTATAAACGAAGTGACGAACTGGTAGACCAGAATAATCTTTATCAAATTGTTTTACAATCGTCATGTTATTTTTTTCAGCAACTTTTTGAGAAGGACTATTGGTATCTCGGATAATCGAACAAATTTTTTCTGCATTTAATACATTTTTGGCATAAGTGATACATAATTTGCTAGCAGAGGTTGCATAACCTTGATTCCAATAACGTTTGTTGACTAAGTAACCAATTTCTAATAAGGAATCATTTTCAACTTCAGAATAAACAATACCACATTGTCCAATAAAATTATTCCTTTTTTTATCGATGATCGCCCACAAACCAAAACCATTTTCTTGATAGCTTTTTAAGTTCCAATTTAACCAATCTTTTACCTTTTCATCTGTGAATACTGATTCATATGCATACATTGTTTCTTCGTCTTGTAAAATCAAACATAAATCCTCAAAATCATTGAGCGTGAATTCTCTTAAATAGAGGTGTTCATTTTCGATTATTTTTTTAATCATTATACGTTTCTTCCTTTTTATCAAACTTCTAACTTCATATTCATGACGAATAGCGGTCCAAATTCTCCTTGGATAATTTTCTCTAAACGCTCAAAACCTGTTTTTTCATAGAGTGTTTGGGCAGCAATGTTATTTTTGTTTACTGCAAGAATGATTTCATTAATATCTGGGAAATTTGATCGAATGTAATCGGGTAGCGATTTTAGCACTGCTTTTGCGTAGCCATGTCCTTGATATCGCTTATCTGTAGAGAAGGTTCTGAGTAAAATAGCTTGTTCATTTGTTGTATATAAAGCAACATCTTTTTTTTCATCTAAAATAAAAAAATTTGTTAATTGTTTGTTTTCTATCCCTAAAATTGGATGGATAAAAGGGTTTGTCTGAGAAATTTGGATGGGTATTTCAGGAGTTCCTGTATAGAGTAATTGCTCATCATTTAATTGATAGTGCTGGATCATTGCTAAAAAATCAGCGGTGTACCGTTGTAAGAGCATGTTTTACACATCCTTTCATACATACTATTCCTGTATCAAAATAGGAAGAACTTCTATTATTTTACCACAGTAACTGGCTAAGACTGCAAAAAATAAGGTTGAAGTGCCCAAATAGTGACAGGAAAATAAAAGGAAGTCGGGATAATACCAACAGAAATCTGGGAGTTTGCACTCATTAATTCCACGTATACTAAGTTCATCAAGTAATAATTGTTGTATAACTTCGATAATCATAGTCGCCCGAGACTTTAAATGAGAGGAGATGTCAAAGCGAAATTGAACGATGTTTTTTTGAATACTAAAACAGATGTATCGTTTGAGCAGCAAGATAAGACAATCAAAAAACAGTTAAAAATTATCCGAAAGCTGCAAAAGCGGGTAAAAGAAGAACAACGAAGAAAAAATCAACTTGCATCTCAATTAAAGCGATCGCTTCAATTATTAGAAGAATTAAAACAGTAGTAACAGACTAAAGGAGGAAATGAACATATGACAGCATTAAGCGGAGTAGATGTAGTTTGGCGTTTTCGTTTAGCCGAAGACGAAGGAAATGAAAGTGCGTGGGGACTAGCCTACAGTACAGAAAATGGTTATTCAAAATCGAAAGAAAGTGAATCGACAGTAACGAAAGACGGTAGTGTTGTAACACCAGGAGCAACTGAAACAACAGTAACTGCTACAACGCTATACAAAATCGGTTCAACTCAAATCGATAAATTAGAAACAGCGATGGATGAAAATAAACGTGTTCAAATCTGGCGTATTAATACCAAAGAAATTGGCACGGGTAATAATGAAGGAAAGTATAAGGCAAAATATTTTGAAGGCTATTTTACTTCCTTTGAAGAAACGGATACAGCTGAAAATAAAGTGGAGTATTCTTTAGAATGGGCAATCGAAGGTGCAGGCAAGAATGGATTTGCTTCACTAGTTGTCGATGCAACAGCGGGTGGAGATTATGAATTTAAGGATACTGTGAAAGTAGAAGTTGCAGAATAAAAAAAGAGATAAGCAATGTTGATCTCTTTCGAACATTAGGAGGGAAATAATGGAACTTACGATCAATGAAAAATTATTTAACTTTAAATTTGGCTATGGCTTTTTAAAAGAAGTAAATCAACGATACTCTGTTGAACGAGGTGGTATGAAGCTTAAACTTGGTGTTGGAGCGATTATCTCAAATTTATTATTGTCTGATGTAGACACTCTTTTTGAAACATTATTGATTAGCAATATGACAGAAAAACCTCGAATTCAAGTCAAAGACTTAGAAGCTTATATAGAAGAAGTCGGTTCGCAAACATTATTCGAAGCGGTTATTGAAGAGCTAAAAAAGTCCGAATATACAGCAGTGATGGTGAACAAAATGTTGGAAGAAGCCGAGATTTAAAATCAGAAGAATCTGACTTTGAAGAAAGCTATCAGCAAGTTCAACTTAATTGTTTACGTTATTTAGATATGGATGACCTAAATGAAATTAATCGAATGACAATTCCCGAATATGAATTAAGAATCAAGGCTCATCAATTAAAGCGTTTGGATAGACACTATGATATTCACTTACAAGCTTGGGCAACTGTGATGGCAGGCCAAACAAAAAAAGGAAAACCAGTTTACCGAACATTTGAAAAATTCTTTAATTATCAAAAGGCTGAGGATAAAATACTTGGAAAACAGTATAGTTCAGTTTCGAAAGGTGAAAAAGATCAACTTCAAAATTGGATTGCTAATTTTAATTCATAGAAACATGGTGCTGACAAAATAAACTAGAAAGGAGGAAGATTATGGATAATAAAAAGGTCGATATAGATACAATGCCCGCTATAAAAGCTTTAGATTTGCTACAAAGTATTATAGAGAATACGGAAACAACTATTAATAAAAATATTTCAAAGATTTCTAATGTCATCAAAAGTGTTGTCAATACTGTAAAAAAAGTGATTGTGCTAACGATAGATGTGCTTTCAAGTGCAGTAAATAAAATCATTAAAGTAATGAAAATACTTAAAAACGCAGCTACAAATATAGTTAAAGGAATAACTTTTATAATGCAGAAGTTCCCTAAGATACTTGAGTCAAGTATGAAAGCTGTAGGTGAATTACTTTCTAAATTACTAGATACTCTTTTGCAAGTTATCGCTCAAAAAATACCGAAATTATCTGAGTTGGGAATACAATTAATTTCAAGTTTGATTGTTGGGTTAAAATCTCAAATTCCAATTTTTACGGCAGTTCTATCAGAATGGTTAGATGCTTTAATTGTAATGCTTAACGCAAGAATTCCAGCGGTTGTCCAATTTGGTTTGGATTTTATAAATCAAATGATTGTAGGCTTTAATATGAGTATCCCTCTATTAATGGACTTGATTAGTGCAACACTGGATTCTTTAATTTTATTGCTTAATACTAAGATTCCAGCGATTGTCCAATTTGGTATGAATTTTATAAACCAGATGATTACAGGGATTAGTGCGATGATTCCTTCCTTAATAAATTTAATTAGCTCAACTGCGGATTCTTTAATTGAGCTACTACATGCAAAAATACCAGAGCTTGTTCAATTTGGTATGGACTTTATAAACCAAATGATTGTAGGTTTGAACACAGCGATTCCCGGACTGACAGAATTGATAGGTTCAATGTTAGATTCATTGGTTATGCTACTCAACACCAAAATGCCAGACATTGTTCAGTTAGGTGTAGGATTTATAGATCAATTAATTAAAGGAATTACTGAAGAATCTCCTATTCTAAGCGATTTAATAGCACAAATTATTAAAGATTTACTTGATAAACTAGACAAATCATCTGAAGAAATTGCAAAAGTTGGAATGAAAATTATCAAAGATCTTAGTAAAGAATTTTCTGAAAATGGCTTTGATATTGGATATAATTTAATGAAGGGACTTATGGACGGTATTCAAGGGGCCAAAAGTGCTGTTCTTGAGAAAGCACATGAAATTGGTAAGGCAATTCAAGATAAATTCTGTAATATTTTCAATATTCATTCACCATCTCGTTGGATGCGCGATAAAATTGGTGCTATGTTACCAGCTGGTTTGGCAATCGGTATAGAAAGAAATGCTCATATTGTTGATAAACCAATGGATGATTTGACATCTAAAGTTTTCTTACCAAGTTTAGATAGCATTGACCAGCAAGTGGATAGTGTCCAAAAACTTTCAACACAATCCAGTAGCAGTAGCACACAAACCTTGCAAGTGGAAAAACAACCAGCAACCTTCAACATCAAACTCGGCAATCAACAATTCAAAGCTTTTGTTTCAGACATTTCAGAAGCAATGGGACAAGATTCTGCTATCAATTTAGCATTTTAGAAGGAGGGAAAAAATGTATTATTTTGAAGACACAACGAAAAAAGTTCACAAAGATGATTTGATCCTTCCTTCGTCAGCTATGCTGTATGACGGCCTTTATCTTGAAAAAATGATCACAGGCTACCGTACACTAGCTGTAACTGGTAGGGAAATGTTATCTCTCAATATAGAAACGCAAGAAACACAAGTCGGTAGTATCAAACTAAATCAAAAGCTACCTGCTAGAACAATCAAAGTAAGCTATCAATTAATTGGAAAAGACGCAAAAGATGTGCAAAAAAAATACCATCAGTTGATGCGTTTACTTTATAAAGAGTCAGATGTTGAGATTCGGTTTAAAGATGAGCTGGATTACCATTATTATGGACAATATATGACCACGGATGATGTACGTGGAGATACAAACAGCATTATTGCAAGTTTTGAAATTCTTTGTGCGGATCCTAAAAAATATTCTGTATTATTAAAAACAGATGGCGCAATCACTACCTATTTGCCTTATCCAACAACCCCTGAAAAAATTGAAGTCATTATTGCAAAATTTGGTTCATTAATGATTTCAAATGGAGATAAAACGATTAAAATTACCAGCTACAATTTAAGTGCTGGTGATCGAGTCATTTTTGATTTCCTAAAAGGAAAAGTTTTTGTAAATAAGCTGGATCAAACTTTTCTACTTGATTTAGAAAGTGATTTTGAAAATTTTACGATCCAAGAAGGTCAAACTATTGGTTGTAGCAATGGATCGATGATTATTTCTTATCGGGAGGTACAGCTATGAATAAAAGTGTTTATTTTTTTGATGAGCGACAGCACTTACTTCGGATCGTGAAAGAAAACGAGCTGATAGAAGTCATTCAGGAAAAAGAAATTACTTCAAATAAAGAAGAATTGATGAATGATACTCTAAATGTCTCCACTGTTTACGATGAAGAATTAAAACAAGCAGCGTATATGGCTGTAAAAGAGGAAGCTTCTTATTATAGCTTATACAGAATTATTTTAGACACTGAATCTGAGAACATTTTATCTTTTGTAGGAATTAGCTTTGCACCTGATGAACTTGATTCTTATGTAGTAAAAAATGTTGAAGCTAAAAACGATTCAATCAAAAATACAGTACAAAAACTTTTAACAGAAACAGAGTGGCGTTTAGGGAAAATCGATGCAAACTTACCTGTCATCACAGAAGATTTTAGTTTCCTCTCTGTGCGTGATGCATTAAAAAATATTCAAACAAAAGGCTGCGAAATTTTATTTAAATACAAAATAGATGGTATCGGTATCACAGATAAATGGCTAGAGATATATCGTGAAATTGGTGAACAAAGTAACCAGCGTTTTACTTACGGTGATAAAGCATTAAGTATCATAAAAGAACAAGATCGCAATCAAGTATATACAAGCCTGATTGGACGGGGCCGTGGTGAAGATGTCGGTGATGGAAAAGGCAAGCGTATTGAGTTTACAAATATAGAGTGGAAAAAAGCAAATGGCAAACCTTTAAATAAACCAAAGGGACAAAATTGGCTAGAATTTCCTGAAATGACAACACAATACGGCATCCCGCTAAAAAATGGCGGCATGAGAAAACGGGAAAAAGTCATCACGTTTGATGAAGAAGAAAGTCCAGAAAAATTACTTCAAAAAACATATGATTCACTCATTGAATATTCACGTCCACTCGTTCAATTTAAAACTGAAATTTTAGGTGGAGATACGATTGGAAATACTGTGACTATCCATAGACATGACCGAAACTATCACTACGAAACTCGCATTTTCAAAGTAAAAAACGATCGTTTGACGGGCAAAGTCGAAGCAGGGTTAGGAGATAATATTTCAAAAAGCATTTCAAAAGCTACTTCGGATTTAAAAGGGAACGTCGATTCTTTGGAAGAAAAGAAAATGACTTTTTATGATTCAGAAGAAATTTCAAAGTGGCAAGATGATATTATTCGTGGAGCCAAAGGCGGTTCTATAAAGCTTATGAACGGGATTGAAACGGGAAAATCAACTAGTCGTGAACCGTATCAAATGGTATGGATGAACAAGGATTCACTTGAGACCAGTGACCATTTTCTAGTTGCCAATAGTGAAGGTATCGGTTTTATTGATGGAGATTTTAATAAAGGAAAATATAAAACTGCTTGGACGATTGACGGAAAATTTAATGCTGATTTTATTCAAGCTGGGACAATTAGAGGTCGAACAATTGAAGGTTGCGAGTTCAAGACGCTAGATGACACATTTCAAATAAAAATTCTAAATGGAAATATTATTTTCAGCGATAAAAAGGTAAATAAAAGATTAGGTTCCATAAGTGCAACGACAAGTGATGGCAAAGTTAATGGATTTGCAGTCATTCAACAACCAGGTTTTATTTTTTCATTAAATTCTGGAAGTAAAGATAAAGAAAATACTTCTAACTATGTTATTCAAATACCAAAAGATAGCACAATGGAAGAGCCTAAGCTAAATTCACGAGCAATTTGGAATCATAATGGGGATTTGCATATTAATGGCAAGCTATTTCTTAATGGCAAAGAAATAACCGGTAACGGCAGTGGAGGATCTGGTAGCATCGGTGGAGGAATACCACCAGAACTAACAACCGACCAAGAAAAAAATGCTTGGGGCATCTGGCAATTCTTTAAAAATAAAGGCTGGAGTGAACAATCGATTGCTGGAATGCTAGGGAATATCCAATCAGAATCGGGGATCATGCCTGATATCGACGAACTAAGTGGCGGCGGCGGTTATGGACTAACTCAATGGACACCTAAATCCAAGCTAGTTAATTGGTGTAATGAAAATGGATTGGATCATCGAACGCTGGATTCCCAATGTCAACGAATACAATGGGAAATGGAAAATAATCAGCAATGGTTTCCAAACTATGAAAGACCAGATTTATCAAACATCTCTTTTAGAGATTTCACTAAGCTTTCGGATGTTAAATTGTCAGCAGAATATTTTATTGCATTTTACGAGCATCCTAAATATCCTAATCAACCAGTAAGGGCACAACAAGCTCAATACTGGTATGACAAGTTAAGAAATTTGAAACCAGGAGCGTCAACGGGAGCTGCGGGACTAGCTCATTTAGACACCTTATATAAGCAACCCTTAGGAAATGGACAGTGTTATGCAGTGCCTGCAGAGTATTCTGGATTTTTAGGTGGTTGTGGTTTAGGCGCAAGTACGGGCTATCCGTTAAGCCATAACATAGGAGACACAGAAGCAGCGGCGGAAATCGGTAGCGCTTATGATTGGGCTGCTGTTGGATGGAAAGTAATATATAACCCATCATATAAGCAGTTAGTACCAGGTGCAATTATCAACTGGAAACGCGGTGGAAACATCGGTGGTTTTAACGTTGACTATACCTATGGTCATACAGGCGTTATTCGAGGGTTAACCCCTGGTGGTTTCCAAACCTATGAACAAAATATCGGATTAGGGCAGGTCGTTGGTAAATATGAACGCCCGTGGGTTGGATCAAGCGAGATCAGTTCGATCGTTATTCCGCCAAAATAATCAATTTTTAGAAAGGAGTGAGTAAATGTCAATCGTATATCCAATTTTTCTATCAACGACACAACCAAACGACAATATTCCAACAATTATGGTTCGTCAATTTGACGAAGGAACCCAAGTCTTGGCTGTGACAATAACAGAACATGGAAAACCAAAAGACATTTCAAATTTAACCCCTTTTTTCTGCGTCAAACAAGGACATCATGCGGGGCTTGGTTTATCCGAGCAAAAGGTCACTAAAATCATCGACGCAAAAAAAGGAAAATTAGAATACACATTAACAAATTACGATATGCAAAATGTCGGAGAAAATACTGCTTACTTTAGTTTTAGAGAATTACAGAAAGATTTAAGCTGGCGACAACAATTTTCAACACGGGATTTTGCTTATCAAGTCAAAGAAAGTATTTACGATGATGGTATCAAAGATAGTAACTATATTTGGACATTTGAGGAAATCTTACGCTATTTCACTGAATGGGTGAAAACATGCCAGGAGATTTATGATGATTGGTATTTAGTAGCACAAGAAGAATTGCAGCGTATTATTGCAGAGTTTCAAAGTTGGATCACAACAAATCAAGAGCGATACGATCAATGGACGACAGTTCAAAGAGCAGAATTCGATCAATGGTTTGCAACGATCAAAGAAATCTTAGATGAAAATGCTGCGGGGAATCTTTTAAATTTAATTGAAGAGTTAAAACAAGCACATTTCACGTTGAAAAGTGGTGAAGCTGGAATCCTTAGAACGATCCGAGATGATAAATTTAGCTTAAATCACGGCGTAACCAAATTAGGAACAGTTACACATAAAAAAGAAGCTTCAGCTTTAGTAATAGCTGAAATTGATAGTGAAAAACAAAAGACTTTCTTCATAAGAAAGGTAGGTTCAGTTTGATGGCAAATGAAGTAGAAATAAAAAAAGTCATGGAAACGGATGAAGCGGGTGTACAACGCCAAGTTTTTCCAGAAACACACGTTAGTGCAATCCTTGGTTTAGATAAAATCGAAACAGTAGGAAGCGGTGTGACTTCGATCAATGGAAAAACGGGAGATATTACGTTGACTGCTAAAGATTTAGGCGTTGAAGGAACAGGAATATCAATAGAGAAGGTGGGAACAGTATGACAGATATCGTCGAATTAAAAAGTGATGGTGTTGTTGTTTATCCTAAAACACACGTAAATGCGGTGGAAGGTTTAACAACAATCAAAGGTGAAAAAGGAGATATAGGTCCAGCAGGTCCGCAAGGAGCAATGGGCGCAACAGGACCTCAGGGCTTAAAAGGTGCTACTGGTGCTGCGGGACCACAAGGACCAGCGGGCGTAAATGCAACAACGACAACTACCGCAACGCAAACAGTCAACGGACTGATGAGTGCAGTAGACAAGAAAAAATTAGATACATTACCAACAATAACGTTTAGTAAGGTGGGAGCAGTATAATGGCAGATATCGTACAATTAGAAGAAAAAGGGAATTTGTTGTATCCGAAGACGCATACAAGTGCTATTGATAATTTTGATGAAGCAGTGGTGAAAAAAACTGGGAATGAAGACATTGCTGGGGTTAAGAATTTTAAGGATGAAATTCAGCAAAATGGTAAGCCTGTCTTAACAGAGCTTCAAAAAGATGCACTATGGACTGGGGGATGGGTTATGAATACTACACAAACAGTAACTCCTAAAAAGAAATTATCAGAATGTCAAACTGGCTGGATTTTAAGATGGCAAAGAATTTTAGGCGGAGAAGTTAAGTTTCAAGAGTATAACTACTCGTATATACCTAAGCAACATGCAACAGATGCTGTCGGCATGGGGATATGTTGTATAATGGACTCTGGGTCTGGTGATTCAAGATCTGTTAAATATATTTACGTTAGAGATGAGAATATAAAAGGTCATGGTAATAATAGTATAAATCCATCGGGTTCGTTCGTTTTGACTAAGGTATTTGAATTCTAAATTTTTAACAAGATTGCGCTAAAAACATAGCACAAAGGTACTCATATTGAGTATCTTTTTTGCTTAGTTAAAAAACTATATTGAAAATTTCCTTGACCTAACAATAACCTTCATCGTACTATAGTTAGGAACCGAACTATTTAATAAGGAGGTAAATCATGGACAGAAAAATCGGTCTAAAAATCAGGATTTTAGCCAACGAACTCAATCGAAAAGCAGCAGAAATTCTAAAAGAAGACGACGGCGAGGCCTCTTCAAGTATCCAAATGCGCATTCTTAATTTTATTCACCGCCGTAATAGTCAACAAATACCCGTCTATCAAAAAGATATAGAGCAAGAATTTGATATTCGCCGTTCTACTGCGACAGGTGTTCTGCAAACGATGGAGAAACGCTTATTCATTGAACGAAGTAGCTGTAAAGAAGATAATCGTTTTAAAACCATAATCTTAACTGACCTAGGGAAACAAAAAGTCAAAGAAAACATCGTGAAGCTACATAAATTTGATGCATTACTTGTTCAAGGAATTACTGAAGAGGAGCTGATAATCTTCTTTAAAGTGATGGGGAAATTATCTGAGAATAGCAAACAAATAAATAAGGAAGGTGATCTGATTACATGATAAAAAAACTAATTTCGAATATTGGTGTCTATAAAAAAGAAAGTATTATTACCCCACTTTATGTAACAGGGGAAGTGATTTTAGATATTATCATCCCTTTAGTTATGGCGATGATGATCGATAACGGCATCGAAAAAGGAAATACCAAAGCGATTTTAATGTATGGCGCGATTTTATTTGTTTGTGCAATTATTGCCTTGTTTTTTGGTGCGATGTCAGGTCGATATGCTGCTGTGGCATCAGCTGGCTTTGCCAAAAATTTACGAGATCAATTGTTTGTTCGTATCCAAGGGTTTTCATTTTCAAACATTGATCGTTTTTCCACGTCAAGTTTGATTACACGAATGACAACAGACGTGACCAATGTTCAAAATGCTTATCAAATGATTATTCGGCTTTTAGTTCGCAGTCCGTTGATCATGATTTTTTCATTAGTGATGGCGTTTAGTATCAACAAGGATCTATCATTGATTTATTTAGGCGTTGTGCCCTTTCTTATGATTGGTCTTGCAGCTGTTATTTATTTTGCACATCCGAATTTTAATAAGGTTTTTCGGATCTATGACAAACTAAATAATGTTGTTCAAGAAAATCTACAAGGGATTCGGGTAGTTAAATCTTATGTAAGAGAAAAGCATGAAGACGAGAAGTTCAAAACAGTATCTAAAGATATCTACAAAACATTCGCAAAAGCACAAAGTATTGTTGCATTCAATAATCCTATTTTACAGTTTGCAGTATATACATGTATGTTACTGATTTCATGGTTAGGAGCAAAATTTGTAGTTGGTAGCACGTTGACCACTGGAGAGTTAGTCAGCATGTTTACCTACACAATGCAGATTTTGATGAGTTTAAATATGTTATCGATGGTTTTTGTCATTGTATTGATTGCACGGACTTCGGCTGAACGGATCACAGAAGTATTATCTGAAGAAAGTGATTTAAAAAATAATGCAAATCCTCTTTTTGAAATACCGGATGGCTCTGTTCGATTTAACGATGTATGTTTTAGTTATGCGAATGATCTTGAAAAATTGGCATTGATGCATGCGAATATGGAGATAAAATCTGGCGAAGTGATTGGAATCGTTGGTGGGACAGGTAGTTCTAAGTCAACATTAGTTCAGTTGATTCCAAGATTATATGATGTGACACAAGGTTCAGTAGAAGTTGGTGGACACGATGTTCGTGAATATGATCTGAAGTCATTGCGAGATCAAGTCAGCATGGTTTTACAAAATAATGTGCTGTTCACAGGAACAATCAAAGAAAATCTGCGCTGGGGAAATGAAGATGCGACAGATGAAGACTTGATCAGAGTCTGTAAAATTGCACAAGCTGATAGCTTCATTCAAGAATTTCCAGATAAATACGATACATTGATTTCCCAAGGTGGAAATAACGTTTCTGGGGGACAAAAACAGCGTCTGTGTATTGCCCGAGCATTGTTGAAGAAACCTAAAATTTTAATTTTGGATGATTCAACAAGTGCAGTAGACACGAAAACAGACCGCTTGATCAGAGAAGGAATGAGACAAGAAATTCCTGGAACGACAACATTTATTATCGGTCAGCGTGTGTCTTCTATTGAAGATTCTGATCGGATTATTGTCATGGACAAAGGCTTGATCAATGCCATTGGAACACACGATGAATTATTAGCGAATAACCAGATTTATCAAGAAGTGTATGAATCTCAAAAGAAAGGATTTGGTGAAGAGGATGCGTGATGAACAAACAAAAGGGATTCAGAAAAATCAAGATCCTTTGAAAACGTTGAAACGACTGTTTTCATATATGTTTAAAAAGTACAAGCTACAGCTCATACTGGTACTGATTCTCATATTACTTAGTACTTTTGCTAACGTTCGTGGCTCGCTCTTCTTACAAGTGGTGATCGATGATTATATTACGCCGCTACTTGGACAAGATAATCCTAATTTTTCTGGACTATTAAAGGCAATTATGACAATGGCACTGATTTATGGGGTAGGAATTATTTCAAATTTGTTGTCTAACTTAATCATGGTACGAATTAGTGAAGGGACTCAAAAAACGATTCGTGATGAGATGTTTACCCATCTCGAAACATTGCCGATTCGTTATTTTGATTCACATTCTGACGGAGATATTATGAGTCATTTTACGAATGATACGGATACTTTAAGGCAAATGATTTCTCAAAGCATTCCCAATCTAGTCATGGCTGTTGTTAGTTTTATTAGTGTGTTTATTGCAATGTTTACCATTAGTGTTCCGCTGACGCTTGTTGTGATTGTTTCTGTTTCTGTGATGATTGTTACGATTCGTCTGATTGCTGGTCGTAGTAGCCAGTATTTCGGGAAACAACAACGTGATTTAGGAAGTGTGAACGGTTATATCGAAGAAATCATGCATGGACAAAAAGTGGTGAAGATTTTTAATCATGAGCCACAAACAATCAAACAATTTAAAGCTATGAATGAAGAACTGCGACAAAGCGCTACTCAAGCAAATAAGTATGCCAATAGTTTGATGCCGATCATGATGAATTTATTAAATATTCAGTACGTACTTCTAGCAGTAGTTGGAGGAATTTTTTCAGTATATGGTGTTTCTGGTTTAACGATTGGGATGATCGCTTCTTTTCTCCAATTAAGCCGCTCTTTGAATATGCCGATCAGTCAAGTGTCTCAACAAATAAATTTTGTTATCATGGCATTATCTGGAGCTGACCGAATCTTTACTTTGATCGATGAAAAGTCAGAGGTAGATGATGGCTACGTGACGTTAGTTAATGTGAATCGACATGGAGATAAATTAGTTGAAAGTGAAACTAGAACGGGTATCTGGGCTTGGAGACATCCGCATAATGATGGTACAGTGACCTATACTGAATTAACTGGAGACGTGCGTTTTGAAGATGTGTCTTTTGGGTATACAGATAAAAACAGAGTCTTAAAGTACATCAATCTCTATGCAGAACCAGGGCAAAAAGTCGCTTTTGTTGGAGCTACAGGCGCGGGGAAAACAACGATCACTAACTTGATCAATCGTTTTTACGATATTCAAGAAGGGAAAATACGTTATGATGGAATCAACGTGAAAAAAATCAAAAAAAGTTCTTTAAGAAGATCATTAGGGATTGTCTTGCAGGATACCCATTTATTTACGGGAACGATTCGTGAGAATATTCGTTATGGAAAATTAAATGCATCGGATGAAGACGTGATCAAAGCAGCTCAGTTAGCGAATGCGGAAGACTTTATCAATAATTTACCTGAGAAATATGATACTGTGATCACAGGTGATGGTGATGGATTGTCGCAAGGGCAACGCCAATTATTATCGATTGCCCGGGCTGCAATCGCAGATCCGCCTGTCATGATCTTAGATGAAGCAACGTCAAGTATTGATACCAGAACGGAAAAACATGTACAAGCAGGGATGGATCGTTTGATGAAGGGAAGAACGGTATTTGTTATTGCCCATCGATTATCGACTATTCAAAATTCAGATGCGATCATGGTGATGGATCATGGACGAATCATCGAACGAGGGAGTCATGAGGACTTGCTCAAAGAAAAAGGAATTTATCATCAACTTTACACAGGAAAAGTAGAACTTTCATAAACATAATAAAAAAACACCAACCGTTTAACAGGTTGGTGTTTTTTGTGATACACGCTTAAAATAATACGCCAAGAGAGATTCGAACTCCCGACCGCTCGCTTAGAAGGCGAGTGCTCTATCCAGCTGAGCTATTGGCGCAAAATGTTAACGCAACAGAGTTTATTATAATGAACATGGAAAACAAAGTCAATCATAAATTAGAAATAACAACAAAGTTTTTTTGAAAAGTAGTTTATATCACTAGATCACTAAGTTTTTATTGACTCTCACTCTTTATTTTGATATGATATTAATGTTGTAATTGTGGACTCCACAGCTACAACCGCACAGAACAAGTTTTTGTAAGCACAACAATCGTTGTCACTTGGGATGGCGAGTCTAAGTCTAGAAGAAGGAGGTGCTGTATAGCATGTACGCAATTATCAAAACTGGTGGTAAACAAGTAAAAGTTGAGGTAGGTCAAGCGATTTACGTTGAAAAATTAGACGTAGAAGCTGGCGAAAAAGTTGTTTTTGACGAAGTTATCTTAGTGGGTGGCGAATCTACGAAAGTAGGAGCTCCAACTGTCGCAGGTGCAACTGTCGAAGGAACTGTAGAAAAACACGGCAAACAAAAGAAAGTCGTGACTTTCAAATACAAACCTAAAAAACACACTCACCGCAAACAAGGTCACCGTCAACCATATACAAAAGTTGTAATCAACGCAATTAACGCATAATTCTTTTAAGTTGCATAGGAAAGAAGGCCTATCAATGATTAAAAGTTCTTTTAAACGAAATGGCGCAGGTCAAATCGTTTCATTTGAAGTCTCAGGGCATGCGGAATCAGGTCCATATGGCAGCGATATCGTTTGTGCAGCAGTTTCTGCTTTAACGATTAGCACTGTCAACGGTATTGATGCATTAGCTGGCTTTGAACCGATTGTTGAAACCAACGAAGATGAAGGTGGTTACCTTTATGTTGAAGTGATTTCAAATACCAATCAGGAACAAACCAACATAGCCCAAATTCTCTTGGAAAACCTTTTATTGGGTCTACAAGCAGTTGAGCAAGAAAATCTTGAATTTATTCAAGTCAAAACCATAAATGAAAAATAGGAGGTGCAGACTATGTTATTAAACATGAATTTACAATTATTCGCCCACAAAAAAGGTGGAGGTTCTACTTCCAACGGACGTGATTCAGAATCTAAACGCCTAGGTGCTAAAAGTGCTGATGGACAAACAGTAACTGGTGGATCAATTTTATACCGTCAACGCGGAACTAAAATTTACCCAGGTGCTAACGTAGGTATTGGCGGAGATGACACTTTATTTGCTAAAGTAGACGGCGTAGTACGTTTTGAACGTAAAGGCCGTGACAAAAAACAAGTGTCTGTTTACCCAGTAGCTCAATAATTTTTGAACTGATTTGCTCTATCTTTTATCTAAGGATAGAGCTTTTTTTGCGCCCTCAGGCACTTATTTCTACTCCAATCAGTATCATTAAAAAATTTTAACTTACGAGAAAAATTATTTTATGGTAGCATAAACTCTGTTATTAAAAAAAGAGGAGTGTATGTATGCCACAAAACAAAAAAGAAGGAATTTTCTTCACAACGATTGTCTGTTTTTCTATGGTGATGTCAATGAGCGCCTATAATCTTTTATTACATGGACAATTTTCATTAAGCAATTTATTTGGTGGATTGATACCAGGATTTATTGTAGCGTTTCTATTTGATGTCTTAATTGTTTCGTCACCAGCTAAAAAAATTGCTTTTGCTTTACCTATCAATAAAGAGAAAAAAATCCAGATGATCATTGCTGTTTCTAGTTGCATGGTTTTAGGAATGGTTTTTTTCATGTCGATGTATGGTGTTTTTATGCAATTTGGTTTCACAGAAAACTTCCTAAGTTATTATGTAGATGCCTTTGCTAAAAACCTTATTATGGCATTGCCGTTGCAGTTATTACTTGTGGGCCCGATCTGTAGAATGATTTTAAGCACGAGCCGACAAAGTAATTGGCTAAAAGAAACGAATGATTAAATAAATTAATAGAAGAGCTTGGATCAAAAGTGGTCATTCCTTTTTGTTTCAACCTTCTATTTTTTTTATTTAGGGGAAAGTTCATTTAAAAGAGGGTCCAGCTTTCCTAAATTGATATAAAATTGTTATAATTAGTAGAAACTTGATTAATAGGGGGCCTTCAATAATGGAAATACATGAGCGAATTGTCAGGTTGTTAAATTCAAGTACCGTATTTTTGATTTCAACAATTGATAAACGTAATTTTCCAACGGTTATTGCTGTTTCTGAACCGTTATGGAGAGAAGGGTTGTTAAAGTTGCAGTTTTATTTGGACGGTAATGGTGAGACTGTCAAAAATATCCAAAATAACCCGAATGGATCTGTTTGCTGTTATGAGGAAATTAAACATGAAAGTCTGCTTTTAAAAGGGAAGTTGACCATTGAACAAGTTGAGTCAGTAGAAGCAATCGAACCTAAATTGTCAAGCTACCAAAAAGAATTAAATCACTCAGAACCTGTACTGGTTACATTTGAAACTTGGACAGCTAGGATACATATGGATAAAAAGACGAAAGATATCATTGTTTAGTATAGAGGAAAATTTAATACAATAGGATATAAGGAGCTGGGATAATGATCGATCTCTGCTCTTTTTATTTTTTCTAGTGTACTAAATATTCTTAATCAAATGTAATTGTTCTTCGTTTTTTCTTAATAAGTATTCATTATTTATTCGAAGATTTTTATGTTTCAGTTAAGTTCTTTTGGTTATAGTTAATTATAGCAACAGACGGAGACAAATTCTGAAAGTTGTTATCCATTTTATAGGAAGGGGGAATGGCGATGTACGCTGTAAAAGTATTACATGGGTATATTGGTAAAGACGGACAACGTACAAGAGATAAAGCGTGTGCTCGAATCTTTCAAACTAAAAACTATGCAGAAAAATTCGCTGAAAAAGTCGGCGGTCGTGTTAAGGTAATAGGATAAGTTTACAAACAAACGTGAGCGGGACATAACTTAAAGAGTCATATCCCGCTCACGTGGAATCCAAATAAACGATGGGAGCAGAAGCAATCCCTTCTGTCCCAACCTCGTTTGTTTGTAAAGAAAATCTAAACATAAAGGTCAAAAACAGCAATTTCTGGTGGAACTCTGAAACGAACTGGGATTTTTGTTGTGCCTAAACCTGTATTAACGTACAAAGTTGTGTCATTTGCTAAAGTATAAAAGCCTTCAAAATATTTTTCAGCCATGACATTTTTGATCGCAAAAAAAGGTAATCTCACTTGCCCACCATGACTATGACCAGATAAAATTAACTGAATATCGTGATCGAGTACTTCATCTGCTTTGTCAGGTTCGTGGCTTAGTAAAATAGTATAGTCACTTTGACGAGCGGCTAAGGTATCATCAATCAAAGAATTTCCTAACATTGAATCATCTAAACCGCCAATGTAGATTGATTTTTCGTTCGAAACTGGCACATTTACGCCAGAATTTTCAAGTAATTGAAAATCCGCTGCTGCTAAAATCTCAGGATAAATCCGAACAGCGCCACCGCCATAATCATGATTGCCCCAAACGGCATATTTTCCTAAAGGAGCATTTAGTCGACCTAATGCAGTAATGACCTCTTCTGTTGGGCCATATTCGGCATAATTATCAAATAAGTCGCCAGTAAACAAAATAATATCTGGTTTTTCGTTATTGACTTTTGTTACGATTTTTTCTAAATGGGAAACAGGATATTTTTCCTGAATATGAATGTCAGAAAGTTGAACGATTTTAATCGGCTTTTGTCCATCGTTGTTTCCTATAGTGTAGTTATGGGTGACAATTCTTTTCGGTTCTATAAAAAAAGCATAGAGAATCATGCCGATCATGGCTAATAAAAATAAATAAAAAAAGTAGCGTTTTTTCATTGGTAACCTCACTTTCAACTATAACTATAACGGAAAGAAATTAAAAAAAGGTAAAATCAGGCTTGTATCATAGAAACTTTAGAATAATTTAGAGGTTGCAGGTCTTCGGTGTTTTTCGAAATCATTATTTGTTATAATAGGAACGAACCTATTTTGGAAAGAAGGATGAAAAAAATGATGGTAAGAGTTAATAAATTAAGAGAATTAATGCGAAAAAATGATCTTTCGGGATTTTTGATCACAAGTCCGTACAATTTACGCTATTTAACAAATTTTACTGGCACAACTGGGCTCGCTGTGATTACTTTAGATAAAGCTTTTTTTGTAACAGATTTTCGGTATACGGAACAAGCAGCAGAGCAAGCACAAGGCTTTGAGATTGTTCAAAATACTGGTCCAATTTATGATGAAGTAGTAGCGATTGCAGAAAAAGAACAATTAGAAAATATGGCATTTGAAGAAACCTTTGTTAGTTTTGCAGAATATAGCTTACTAGAAGAAATCACGCCATGTGACTTAATTCCAGTGGCAGGTTTGATCGAAGAGCTACGTGAAGTTAAAGATGAAGAAGAAATTGCTATTATCGAAAAAGCCTGCAGCATTGCAGATCTTGGTTTTAAGCACATTTTAACAGTTATCAAACCGGGCATGACAGAAATTGAAATTGCGAACCAATTAGATTTTTATATGCGATCTTTAGGAGCTTCTGGTGTATCTTTTGAAACCATCGTTGCAAGTGGTGTTCGTTCCGCGATGCCTCATGGTGTGGCAAGTGAAAAAATCATTGAAAAAGGTGATTTGATCACGTTGGATTTCGGTTGTTATTATCAAGGATATGTTTCAGATATGACTAGAACTTTTGCAATCGGCGAACCGAACAGCAAATTAAAAGACATTTATCAAATCGTTTTAGAAGCACAATTAAAAGTATTGGACGAAGCTAAACCAGGACTAACTGGGATTCAGCTTGATGCGATTGCTCGTGATCACATTGCTTCTTATGGATATGGTGAAGCGTTTGGCCATAGTACAGGTCATGGAATCGGTTTAGAAATCCACGAAGGGCCAAATGTTTCCTTTAGAGCAGATAAACAATTTGTACCTGGGAATGTAATCACTGATGAACCTGGTATCTATTTAGCAGGTCTTGGCGGTGTCAGAATCGAGGATGATCTATTGATTACGAAAGAAGGAAATCGCGTCTTAACACACTCACCTAAAGAATTAATAATATTGTAAAAAATGATAAATGCTTTAGATGAGAACTATTTTCTACAGATAAACCATTTTCGCCCCATTTTCTCATAGTTTTTTTGGTAGCGAAACAAGCTAATTAATGATAAACTAAGAGAGAATGTAAACGTAGATAGGTAAATCAGTAAAAGTTTTGACAGACACGGGAAAGTTTCCTGCGCTAACGTTTGTTCTATCTAACTTTGCAGGCTCGTTCTCGGAAAAAAACAGGACAAGCCCGCATTGCTTTTATTATAAGGAGGATTAAAATGACTGAAGAAAAAAATCTAGTGATCAATACAAAAGATTCTTTAGGCGAAATCGTTATTGCGCCGGAGGTAATTGAAGTCATTATTGGTATTGCAGCATCTAAAGTCGATGGCGTATATGGTATGCGTGGAACATTTGCTAATAATGTAACAGAGTTTCTAGGCCGTGCTGCTCACGGTAAAGGCGTTTATTTAAGAGCGGAAGAAGAAGGCTTAAAAGTTGATATTTACTGTTACTTAAACTATGGCATCTCAGTACCTAAGGTAGCTTTAGAAATGCAAGATCGAGTGAAACAGCAAGTGCTGTTTATGACAGACATCGATTTAGTGGAAGTAAATATTCATGTAGTGGCAGTAGTTCCTGAGAAACTACCTGAACCAGATTTTGATGAATTATTCCCGGAAGATGAGGGAGAAAATGAGTAAGCCAAGTTTCACTCGTCATGAGATTCGTGAAAAAGCGCTTCAAGCGTTATTTCCTTTAGACTTTAATGTTGACTTAACCAAACAAGATGCGATTTCTTATGCGTTGGAGTTAGATAACCAAGAAATCATTAGTGAAGATGGGGAAGAGTTTGTCCCAACTTACTTAGATTTATTGGTAGGCGGCGTTTGTGATCGAAAAGCAGAACTTGACGAGATCATCAAAAAACATTTAGGAAACAACTGGTCGATTTCGCGTATCGCCAAGATGGATCTGATCATTTTACGTATGGCTATTTTTGAAATGCTATATGTCGGTGATGTGCCTAATACAGTTGCTTTAGATGAAGCAATTGAATTAGCTAAAAAGTATAGTGATGACCGTTCAAGAAAATTCGTAAATGGTGTTTTAGCCAATGTAATGAAAGATATTGATTCAAAGTAGAAATACTTTGAATCTTTTTTGTTGTGAATCACTACGACTGGCTCAGCCAGAGTAGATGATGAACAATACTTGGCGACCAAAGGGAGAGAAGTAACCTTACTAGTGAATCCCTACGCCGCGCTTCGATCTCATCAAATTCTAAGAGCTAAAGCTCTAAGAATTGAAGGACTACGACTGGCTCAGCCAGAGTAGATGATGAACAATACTTGGCGACCAAAGGGAGAGAAGTTTTATTGCTATACAATTCAAGGAGATAAGGATTATAGAGTGTTAAGACTAGCTGAATTATGCTAAAATAAAAGAATACAAACAAAAAATGAGGAGTGATCTTAATGGGAGAGTTAATCAATGGCCGCGAACTAGCAGATAAAATGCAGGCGCAAATCAAAGAAGAAGTGCAAGAACTTGAAAAAAAAGGTATCCGTCCTGGTTTAGTTGTTTTATTAGTGGGTGAAAATCCAGCAAGTCAAACATATGTAAAAAACAAAGATTTAGCTGCGGCTAAGATCGGTATTCGCTCGAAAATAGAACGTCTGCCTGAAACGATTTCAGAAGCAGATCTTTTAGCTGTGATCGAACAATATAATCAAGATCCAGACTACCACGGAATACTAGTTCAATTACCGTTGCCAAAACACATTGATGAAGAAAAAGTATTATTGGCTGTTGATCCTAAAAAAGATGTTGATGGTTTTCACCCAATGAACATGGGACAATTATTCATTGGTGAGCCAACGATGATCCCATGTACTCCGTATGGTATTATGAAAATGTTTGAAGCGTATGATATCGATCTAGAAGGCAAACGTGCCGTTGTGATCGGTCGAAGTAATATAGTTGGAAAACCAATGGCACAGCTTTTAATGATGAAAAATGCGACAGTTACGATTGCTCACTCAAGAACTGTAGATCTACCAGCGGTTGCTAGAGAAGCAGATATTTTAGTTGTTGCAATTGGCCGTGGCCACTTTGTGACAAAAGAATTTGTTAAACCAGGTGCAGTTGTGATCGACGTTGGCATGAATCGAGATGAGAATGGCAAGTTGATCGGTGATGTGAAATTTGATGAAGTGTCACCTATTGCAAGTTTTATCACGCCGGTACCCAAAGGCGTTGGCCCAATGACGATCACGATGTTGATGTACCAAACAGTAGAGGCCGCTAAAAAACAAAAGTAAGGTGAGAAGATGGAGCAGCAATATTTAACAGTTACTGCCTTAACCAAATATTTAAAACGCAAATTTGATGCTGATCCATACTTGGAACGGGTTTATTTGACGGGAGAAATTTCTAATTTTCGTCTACGTCCGAACGCTCATCAGTATTTTAGTTTAAAAGATGATGGCGCAAAGATTTCGGCAATCATGTTTAAATCGGCTTTCCAAAAGCTTAAATTTCAACCAAAAGAAGGTATGAAAGTACTGTTGGTTGGGCGGGTGTCGTTATACGAAAGCGGAGGTTCTTACCAAATTTATGTAGAACACATGGAACCTGATGGCGTTGGTGCGTTATACCAAGCATTGGCGGAGTTACGTGAAAAACTAGGGAAAGAAGGGTTATTTGAAGGCCCTAAAAAAATATTACCGAGATATCCGAAACGGATTGCAGTTGTTACCAGCCCTAGCGGGGCGGTTATCCGCGATATCATTACAACTGTAAAACGAAGATACCCTATCGCGCAACTAGTGCTATTTCCAACGTTAGTACAAGGAGATCAGGCAGCTGATGACATTGTCCGCAATATTCAGCGTATTGAAGAATTGGGGACATTCGATACAATGATCATTGGTCGCGGTGGCGGCTCGATCGAAGATTTGTGGCCATTTAATGAAGAACGAGTTGCTAGAGCAATTTATGAAGCGAAAACGCCAGTGATTTCTTCAGTTGGACATGAGACGGATGTGACGATTGCTGATATGGTTGCCGATGTCAGAGCGGCGACACCGACCGCAGCAGCTGAATTAGCCGTCCCTGTATTGAATGAAGAGCTTTTAAAGATTCAAGAACGGCAAACGCGTTTAGAGCAAAGCTTTCTCTATCAACTACAACAAAAAAATGACCGTTATCAACGTTTGAAAAATTCTTATGTATTTAAACAGCCAAATCGCCTATATGAGGGGCAAACAATTAAATTAGATCGAATTACGCAGCGTTTGATACAATCTATGGAAACTGTTTATCACCACAAACAACGGTCCGCCCAAGAGATCATCGCGCAATTTAGACAACAAACCCCGCAAGGTCAAATCAGAGAAGGGCAGCAACAACTGAAGTTTTTGAACAAATCTCTTCATGATCGAATGGAACAATATATGAAAGATAAAGAAAAACGATTTACTTCTGCTGTTCAACAATTAGATTTGTTGAGCCCTTTAAAAATTATGGGTCGTGGGTATAGTTATACCACGAAAGAGCAACAAGTAATCAAATCAGTCAACGAACTGAAATCTAAAGACAAAATTCAAATCCATTATGTAGATGGTGTAGTAGATACGGTGATCGACAAAATATCACCTGCTGAAGAGGAGTAAAAAGATGGCCAAAGAAAAAGCAGTCGAAAAAACATTTGAAGAATCATTAACTGAGTTAGAGGAAATAGTTCAGCGTTTAGAGCGTGGAGATGTCCCCTTAGAAGAAGCCTTAGCCGCTTTTCAAGAAGGGATGGCTTTAAGCAAACAGTGTCAAGATACGTTAGAAAAAGCTGAAAAGACACTGACAAAAGTCATGACAGAAAATAATCAAGAAGTCGCTTTTGAAGAAAGTGAGGAAAATTGATGGAAGCTTTCAATGATTTTCGTAAGCAGAGTTTGCCGCTTATTGAAAAAGAAATGGAAAATTTTATCAATGAATATACTGCAAATGACCACTTAAAAACGGCGATGTTATACTCCATTCATGCGGGAGGCAAACGATTTCGTCCACTTTTAGTATTAGCTGTGATTCGTTCCTTTAATAAAAAAGTACAGATTCATGATTACCAAGTCGCTGCAGCTTTAGAAATGATACACACATATTCGTTGATTCATGATGATCTGCCAGCAATGGATGATGACGACCTACGTCGTGGTAAAGCAACCAATCATAAAGTATTTGGTGAAGCACATGCGATTTTAGCTGGCGATGGGTTACTTACCGCCGCTTTTCAATTAATCGCTATTAGTCAAATTGAGCCGAACCAAAAAGTTTTGTTGATTCAGTTGCTGAGTAAAGCGGCAGGTACCCAAGGAATGGTTGCAGGACAGGCAGGAGATTTACAGGGAGAAGAGCGCTCATTATCCTTAAATGAGTTGGCGGATGTCCATGAAAAGAAGACGGGAGCCTTGATTGAGTTTGCGCTTTTAGCTGGTGGGATTTTAGCAGAACAACCAAAAGAAGTCGTTGACTTATTGGGTAGATTTGCGCAGCATTTAGGTTTAGCTTTTCAAATCAAAGACGACTTGCTGGATGCAACTAGTTCAGAAGAAGAATTAGGGAAGCAAGTTGGTCGAGATGAAGTTTTAAACAAGAGCACTTATCCAAGTTTACTTGGATTAGACGGCGCAAAACAAGCACTGGACGAACAATTAGAAAAAGGGCGCAGTACCCTAGAAACAATAAAACAGACAAGCTCGGAATTTCATTTGGAATTATTACTAGAATTATTAGAACAATTGCAGTTAGGATAGAAAGAAGGCACTTATGAAAAAAGAGCGCGTAGATATTTTAGCGTTTACCCAAGGATTATTTGAAACAAGAGAAAAAGCCAAACGTGCAGTGATGGCTGGACTAGTTTACAACGATAAAAATGAACGATTGGACAAGCCAGGAGAAAAAATTTTGCTTGAGACGCCTTTGCATGTAAAAGGGCAGACACTAGCCTATGTTTCTCGCGGTGGTTTGAAGTTGGAGAAAGCTCTGGAAGTTTTTGAAATTGATGTAACGGATAAAACCATGCTGGATATTGGAGCATCTACTGGAGGATTTACAGATGTTGCTCTACAAAATGGCGCTCGCTTGAGCTATGCGCTAGATGTTGGTTACAATCAATTAGCGTGGAAGATTCGTCAAGATGAACGAGTAGTTGTGATGGAACGGACGAATTTTAGATACAGCAAGCCAGAGGATTTTCAAGAAGGTATTCCAGATATTGCCACGATTGATGTCTCATTTATTTCTTTGAAATTGATTTTACCCCCGTTGCATGAAATTTTAAAAACTGGTGGTAAAGTAGTCGCTTTGATTAAACCCCAATTTGAAGCAGGTAAAGAGTTAGTCGGCAAAAAAGGGATCGTTCGTGAACCTGAGACCCATAAATTTGTTTTAAAGGATATTCTGTCTTTTGCACAAGGACATGGGTATTCAGTCAGCGGATTGGATTATTCACCTATTACTGGTGGAGAAGGAAATATCGAATTTTTAGCTTATTTAACTTCACGAGATGGCTCAGAAATTCAAGATCTTACAACAGAGATCAACACAGTTGTTGAAGCGGCTCACAAGAAATTGAAAAGCTAATTTATAAGATATATCAGTCAATAAAAGACGTAATCAGTAAGATTGAGAGAAAGCGCCCAGCGTTTTATTTCAGTCTTATTTTTTATACTTCCAAAATGAATAAAAATACGCTATGATAAAATGGAAATGAATCGATAAAAGTGTTTTTTTTTCATGACGACGTATGGGTGTAGAAAAGCTGACACTACCTTAAAACTCTAGTGCTGAAAGACTAAGAGTTGCAAAATGGATCGGTAAAAGAAGGAGAAACTATTATGAGGAAAAAAGATCGGCATCGTCTGATTACTCGTTTATTAGCTGATAAAAATATCCAGAAACAAGAAGACTTTGTTACTTACCTGCAAGAAAAAGGAATAGAAGTGACACAAGCAACGATTTCTCGAGATATCAAAGAGATGAAACTGATTAAAGTACCGTCCATAGATGGTGGCTATCGTTATAGTATTCCGGCAGAAACAAAGGAAGATACGTCTGTAAAATTAGAAAAGCTAATGAAAGATGCTTTTGTTTCGGTTGATCAAATGGAAAAGCAAGTTATTTTGCGTACTATACCAGGGAACGCTGCGGCAGCATCGAATTTAATAGAGAAGCACTATAAAGAGATCGTCTTTGCAGCACTCAATGACGATGATAGTGTATTGATCATTGCTCGCACTGAAAAAGATGCTGAATTTTTAAAAAATGAATTTTTCCGCTATTTATAAAATCGAGGTGAATAAGGATGCTGCAAGAACTTTCTGTTAATAATTTTGCGATCATATCTTCTTTACAATTAGAATTTCAGATGGGAATGACTGTTCTAACTGGAGAAACCGGTGCTGGGAAATCAATTATTATTGATGCGATGGGATTATTGACGGGTGGTCGAGGATCGAGTGATTACATTCGTCAAGGCGCTTCTAAATGTACTTTGGAAGGTCTTTTCACAATGCCGAAAAATCAAGAATTAGTTAATATTCTGGAAGAATTAGGGATTGAGACAGATGAAGAATCAATTGTGATTCAGCGAGATATCTCAACCTCAGGTAAGAATGTCTGTCGAGTTAATGGCAGAATCATCAATATCGCAAATTTACGAAAAATCGGTGAATTTTTAGTAGATATCCACGGTCAGAACGAACATCAAGAATTGATGCAGAGTGAAAAACACTTAGGGATGTTGGATGATTTTGGTGGCAAAGAGCTATTTAAGATAAAAGAGCAGTATGAAGGGATTTACTCAGAGTATCGCTTGATTGAAAAAAAGGTTAGAAATAGACAGAAAAATGAAAAAGAATTTGCGCAACGAATGGATATGTTGCAGTTTCAAAGTGATGAGATTGCTACAGCTGAACTTGTTTTAGGTGAAGAAGAGCAATTGATCGAAGAACGAAATAAGCTAGGGAATTTCCAAAAAATTGCGGATGCTTTAGCTGCGAGCTATGAAGCAGTCAATGGGGATGGCGACAGCAGTTTAGACAAGATTGGTTATGCGATGAATGAATTACTATCGATCGAGATGCTTGATCCAGAATATAAAGCGATATCGGAAGCCGTTCAAAATAGTTATTATCTGTTACAAGAAGCTAGTGGCGATTTATCTCGACACATCGATAGTTTAGAATTAGATGAAAACCGATTGAACGAAGTGGAAACTAGACTGGAACTTATTCGACAGATGAAAAGAAAGTATGGCGAATCGATTGAATCTATTCTTGATTACTATCAGGAAATCACACAAGAATTAGCTGATGCTGATTTTTTGGAAGGTCGAACTGGTGAGTTAGAAACGCTATTAGTCGAAAAGAAAAATCAAGTCATTGAAAAAGGGTTGCAATTACGAGAAATCAGAAAAAAAATTGCTAAAAAACTGGAAAAAAACATCTTAAAAGAATTAAAAGAATTGTATATGGAGCGGACGGAATTTGATATCCGTTTTACAGAATTACCAGAGGAACAGTTCACAGAAGAAGGCCTGGAGCAAGTTGAATTTTATATCACAACGAATCCAGGAGAACCGTTAAAACCTCTTGTAAGAGTGGCTTCGGGTGGAGAACTATCTCGTGTGATGTTGGCATTGAAAACAATTTTTTCTAAATCACAAGGAATTACTAGTATTGTTTTTGATGAAGTGGATACTGGGGTCAGTGGGCGAGTTGCACAAGCAATCGCAGATAAAATCTATCAGATTTCTGAAGATTCACAAGTGCTATGTATCACACATCTTCCTCAAGTAGCAGCTGTGGCAGATTATCAATATTTTATCGAAAAAGAAATTATTGGTGAGCGAACAGAAACGAAAGTTAGAAGACTGAAAGAAGACGAACGAGTAGCAGAAATTGCTCGTATGCTTTCAGGTAGTGAGATTACTAAGTTGACGGTTGAACATGCAAAAGAATTATTGAATATGGCTGGAAACGAACGTAGAGGCTAGCGAAAATAAAAAACTCTTTATTGAAGCATACTAAGAGAAGTAGCTGGATAAAGAGTTTTTTTTTGTTGATCTAAAAATTAGTCAAAAAAAGGGAGAAGCAAGGGTGTTAGACACCTAGCTTACTCCTCCATAGTTTATTTAGTTGATTATCTTAAACTCATTATAGCAGTCAGTACTGTTGAGCCGGCAATGGCGATTAGCATCAACCAAACAACGACTTTAGTGACTTTAGAAAACGTGCTTGTCTTTTTATCGTTCATTGATTATACACATCCTTATTCTTTACTTTCTCCATTCTACATCCTTTTGTTAAAATCAGCAACAAGAAATTTTACAAAAGGTTTCGTTTTTTTAGCCGTCGAATCACAAAAATACAGGTTGCGGTCGTAACGATAAAGATCCAGAAAAAGGCATCTTCTCGATTAGCGAAAGGTAATTTTACATTCATACCAAAGATCCCGCCAATAATCGTAGGGATTGTTAGAACGATCGTTAGAGAAGTTAAGATTTTCATTACATTGTTCAGGTTATTAGAAACAATTGCTGAGAAGGTATCGCTAACTTTATCAACAAGTTTGAGCTGAATTTTAGTAGTTGTTGCGGCTTGTTTTGTTTCTACCAAAATATCATGGAGTCGTGGTAGGTGAGCTCTAGGGTCTGTAAAGATCCTGGCGTTGTATAGCATATTTAGAACCTCTAAATTAGAATTTATGGCAGACTCAAAATAGACTAAACTTTTTTGAATATCCATCATTTGATATAGTTGACTATTTTCGGTTGAAACTTTTAATTCACCTTCGAGTTTATTCGTTTGTTTGATTAGTTCTTTTAAAAAACGGTTGTAACAGGTTGATATTTGCCATGATAAATATAGAATCAAAGTTTCTTGGATAGGTAACTCACTATCGGGGACAGCTTGGGTAAAGATTTGTTTTAAGAAATCAGCTGAATTATTGATAACTGTGATCACTTTTCCATCTGTCGTTAAAATAATCGCGAATGGGAACGTATCTAGCTGCGTATATCCACTAGGACTGATTGTTGCGTGAGGATATTGAAGTAGCATCAAAGCAGGTTGTTCTAAAGTGTTTTGATGCAACCCTTCAAATCGAGAATTTTCGTTATCATCCAGTACACCTGTGATATAATCTTTAGGGAGTTTATAGGTCGTGACTAATTGGTTGATTTCTTCTTCAGTTGGTTTTTCTACAGAGAGCCAGACTGTTTCATCTGTGTCAGTTTGAGAAGGAACCAACATACCCTGTTCTATTTTTAAATAATTGATCAAAATGCCACCTCATTTTTTTAATAAAGCTACTCAATTCTATTATAATAGAGTCGGAGTGTTTTTGGGAAGGAAAGCTCTTTTTATTTGGTATTATTTAGGCACGAACTTTTAAACGAAATGAAACATCAGTGTAAAGAAAATAAAGTATAGTTAACACAATGTGTTACGAAAGGAATTGTTAGGAAATGGTGTCGTTTTCAGTCATTATGCTTTTTTGGTATGTTTTTCCAGTTATTGTCTTATTTGCGTGTAATTTTATTATTTCAACGTTTTCGTTGACAGAGCGTTTTAAGGTGAAAGCGCCGGATATTTCAATTCCATTTTTATTCATAGGACTAAATGAATTGTCAAAAGATAGTTATGGGCAATCAATTGTTCCTTATATGGTTATTTCAGTTTTACTCTTAGGGATTTGTGTAGCAGTATTTCAAGCATATTATTACGGAGAGATTTTATATGGTAGATATTTTAAGATGTTTTGGCGCTTAGTGTTTCTTTTGAGCTTAATTTTATATGCAGTACTGATTTTACTGAATATTGTTCATTATTTTTCATAAAAATTGAAATGGTGGAGGAGTGGATCCCCTCCACTTTGTCCCACCATTTTATTTTGTAATATTTTTATGAGAAATTCAACATAAAAATTTGGGATGAAAATCCTTTGAAAGTCAATTACATAGGTATTGATACCGCTTTTTTAGAAAAAGAGTGTCATCTTGAAATATTACAAACTTTTTAAATAACCATTAAAAGAAGGAAGATTTACTGTTTTTGGTGGTAGAAAGTGGCGGGATGTGGTAGACTGTTTCTATCAAGTGGAAAAGTGGGGAAAATTGGCTATGTTTATGGGTGAATTTCAACATAATATAGATGCCAAAGGCCGACTCATCGTACCTGCTAAATTTCGTGACCAATTAGGTGAGAAGTTTGTAGTGACTAGGGGAATGGATGGCTGTTTATTTGGTTATCCAATGTCCGAATGGGAACAACTAGAGGAAAAATTAAAAGAAATGCCTCTAGCTAAGAAGGATGCCCGTACATTTGTCCGCTTTTTTTACTCGGCTGCTACAGAATGTGAGATCGATAAACAAGGCAGAATCAATATCCCTGCTGCGCTTAGAACACATGGTAGTTTAGAAAAAGCTTGTGTGATCATCGGTGTTTCAAATCGAATCGAGATTTGGGATGAAGCTCGCTGGCAAGAATTTTCTACAGAAGCAGAAGAGAATTTTGATGAAATTGCAGAAACAATGATTGATTTTGGTTTTTAGAAAGAGGAGCATTATGACGGAAGATTTTCAGCACTATACTGTTTTATTAAAAGAGACAGTTGACGGCTTACATGTGAAAGAAGATGGTATTTACGTCGATTGCACATTGGGCGGCGCAGGTCATAGTGAGTATCTACTCTCGCAACTTGGCGAACAAGGACATTTATATGCGTTCGATCAAGACCAAAAAGCATTGGATTTCGCAGCACAACGATTAAAAAAATATATTGATCGAGGTATGGTGACCTTTATCAAGTCGAATTTCCGACATTTAAAGCAAGAATTAGCGAATCAAGAGATTTATCAAGTCGATGGTATTTTATACGACTTAGGTGTCTCTTCACCTCAGCTAGATGAAGCTGAACGTGGATTTAGCTATCACCAAGATGCACCGCTAGATATGCGGATGGATCAAGAAGCAGAATTATCTGCTTACGATGTAGTGAATGACTACAGTTATCATGAATTAGTGAAGATTTTCTTCCGTTACGGCGAAGAAAAATTCTCCAAACAAGTTGCTAGAGAAATCGAACGAGTACGTGCTAAGGCACCGATCGAGACAACTGGGGAACTAGTCGAAATTATTAAAGCAGCAATTCCAGCGCCAGCTAGACGTAAAGGCGGACATCCAGCAAAACGGATTTTCCAAGCAATTCGAATTGCAGTCAACGATGAACTGGGTGTTGTAGAAGAATCTCTGGAACAAGCGATTTCCTTATTAAATAAAAATGGTCGTATCAGTGTGATTACTTTTCATTCACTAGAAGATCGAATTGTAAAAAGCATGTTTAAAGAATATAGTACGATGCAGGATTTACCACCTGGACTACCAGTAGTTCCAGAGGAGTTTCAACCAGAATTAAAAGTAGTTACAAGAAAGCCGATTTTACCAGGTGAGACTGAATTGGCTGAGAATAATCGCTCACGAAGTGCAAAATTAAGAATTGCCGAAAAAGTTAAATTAAATTTATAAAGAAAGGGGTAACGACATGGCTGAGTTAAAAAAAGTGGAAGATTTTCAATACGATGTTCCAGTAATGGATGAACCAGTCATTGGTCCAGAAAATGAACCTAAAGTTCAACGAAATATAGACCTACCCCAATCTCCGAAAAGGAAGTTGAGAAATATCTCACTTTTAGAAAAGACTATCGGCTTTTTATTGTTAGTAGCGATTATTGGAATAGCGATTCTCACCATTCAAGTACGTACATCTATTACACAAATGACCAACCAAATTACTGAGACGCAAGCAACGATCCAAGAAAAAGAAGAAGCAGCTTTGAAATTAGAACAACAAAAAAATGAATTATCAAAAGCGGACCGCATCAAGGATGTTGCAAAAAAAGAAGGCCTTTCTGATAACATTGAAAATATAAGGAAAGTGAAATAAATGAGCATAAAAAATAAAATAAAGAATTTTGTCAAAAAGAAGAACTTAAATCCAATGAACAATCGTAAAAAAGTAGGCATTATTTTATTTGCTACGAGTATTGGATTGTTCTTTTTATTTGCCTTTAGATTAACGTATATTGTTGCTGTAGGAAAAGTTGCAGGAGTATCTTTGCCTGAAAAAACAGCGAATCTGTATCAAGGCAGTAGCGTCGTCAAAGCTAAAAGGGGTGCGATTTTGGACCGAAATGGAGTTGTGATTGCAGAAGATGCAACTTCATATTCTGTTTACGCTATTTTGTCAGAAACCTATTTAGGTGAAGAAAATAAAAAGCTTTACGCACAGAAAAAAGATTTTGATGCATTAGCAGAAATCTTGGATAGAAACACAGAGTTGTCCAAAGATGAAGCGTTGAAATATTTGAATGGTGGCGTAAATGAAGACGGTACAGTTAAGTTTCAAGTTGAGTTTGGGAATAGAGGCAAAAATATTACTCTAGAAACGAGACAAAAAATTGAAGAAGACTTGAAGAAAAGTAAACTTACAGGACTTTATTTTGAAGGACATCCCGCTAGGATTTACCCAAATGGAGTTTTTGCTTCTCATTTTATAGGCTATACTGATTCAGTTGATGCAGAAGATGATTCAAAAGGTTTAGTTGGGAAAATGGGGATAGAAGAATCCTATAATGATGTGTTAAAAGGACAAGATGGTAAGATCGACTACGAAAAAGATGTTTACGGTAACCCGCTTCCTGGAACGATTGCCAGTGAAAAGAAAGCTGTCGATGGGAAAGATATCTATACAACGATAGATAGTCGGATTCAAAGTCAATTAGAATCGTTAATGGATCCAGTTTTAGAAGAATACAAACCAGAAAACATGACAGCGATGTTAATGAAAGCAAAAACGGGTGAAATACTTGCTATGTCCCAACGTCCTTCATTTAATCCTGAAACAAAAGAAGGAATAAAAGAATGGCGTAATCTTTTAGTAGAAGATCGGTTTGAACCAGGGTCAACTATGAAACTTTTTACCTCAGCAGCAGCCATGCAAGAAGGGAAATTTAATCCTAATGCAACATTTGCATATCCAGCTGGCGGTTATGTATTAGATGATCGAACAGTAAATGACCATGACTTTGGTGCAGTTGGACCTTTGACATTCAGACAAGCAATCTCTTGGTCTAGTAATGTTGGGATGCTTACGTTAGAGCAATCGATGGATTCTTCTGGTCAAGTTTGGAAAAAATATTTAGAGAAGTTTGGTTTTGGGAAATCGACAAATTCAGGGTTGGCCGGAGAATCTGCTGGGGAACTTCCAGAAGATAACTGGGTCGATATAGCGATGTCATCATTTGGACAAGCGATCTCTGTAACGAATTTTCAAATGATGCAAGCTTATACAGCGATTGCCAATGATGGTTCAATGATCAAGCCGCAATATATTAGTAAGATTGTAGATAAAAATACTGGTGAAGAAAAAGTAACACAACCTGAAAAAGTGGGTCAACCAATAATAACGCCACAAGCAGCAAGTGATATTCGGACATATATGATCGATACAGTAGAAGATCCTAATTACGGTATTGCATATGATGTATATAAAGTCCCAGGCTATCATGTAGCAGCTAAAACAGGGACTGCTCAAATCACTGGAGAAAATGGTTATATGGCTGGGCTAACGGATTATACTTATTCTGTTGTAGAAATGGTGCCAGCTGATAATCCAGAGTATATTTTATATCTTACAATGAAAAAACCTCAAACTTATACAAGAGAGGCTCTTGCAAAAATTGCTAATCCATTGATGAAAGTTGTAATGGATTCAATGGATAGTGAATCAAACACAGTAGTGGAACCTGCTAAATAATGATTAAAATAGAAATGAAAAAGTAAATCAATACGAGTAGAATAATTAGGAGAGATATCATGGAGTGGACACAGATTTTTATTCCCATAGTATGTAGTTTTGCTATAACGGTGGCGGTGATGCCGATGTTTATCGGGTACTTCCAAATGAAGAAACAAGGACAAACAACGCGTGAAGATGGCCCCACTTGGCACAATGTGAAAACAGGAACGCCAACGATGGGTGGTTTAGTTTTTCTAGTTGCAAGTTTTATCACCTCATTATTAGTGGGATTATGGAAACAAGAACTCACTCCGTCTTTACTGATTATTTTATTCATCTTAGTCCTTTATGGATTATTAGGATTTTTGGATGATTTTATCAAAGTATTTAAAAAAAGAAATATGGGATTGAATTCCCGTCAGAAATTGATTGGTCAAATCATTGGCGGGTTAGTATTTTATTTTGTTTATCGTTCAGAAGGTTTGCCTGATACACTAGATTTATTTGGCGTGGTTACGTTGCCATTAGGAATTTTTTATGGCGTATTCGTCATTTTTTGGTTGGTTGGATTTTCAAATGCGGTGAATCTAACGGATGGTATTGATGGATTGGTCGCAGGATTGGGGACGATTTCGTTTGGTACATATGCAATCATTGCTTGGAAACAGCAACAATTTGATGTAGTGATTATCTGTTTAAGCGTGATTGGTGGCTTGTTAGGATTCTTTCCTTACAATAAAAAACCAGCTAAAATTTTTATGGGAGATGTCGGTTCACTTGCCCTAGGTGGTTTGTTGGCAGCAATTTCTATTATATTACGTCAAGAGTGGACATTGTTGTTGATCGGACTTGTTTATGTATGTGAAACAGCCAGTGTTATTTTGCAAGTTGCTTCATTTAAATTATTCGGTAAACGAATTTTTAAAATGTCACCGATCCATCATCATTTTGAAATGTGTGGCTGGTCTGAGTGGAAGATAGATATCATTTTCTGGCTTACCGGAGCAATTTGTTCAGCTATCACATTGTGGATTATTTTTTAAAGAAGTAGGCAGGGACCTAGCATCAAGAAGCAACTCTTAGGAAAGTAGACAATCTTCAACAGGAACAAAGAGCGTTCCAATTTCAGATTCCTAACTTTCTACAAGACTAATCGCTTCTTTTAGCTTTTCTATTATGTCTAGCATCAAGAAGCAACTCTTAGGAAAGTAGATAATTTTGAATTGGAACTGAAAATCGTTCCATTTAAAAATTCCTAACTTTCTACAGAGTTAACCGCTTCTTTCAGCTTTTCTAACGATAAGGAGAATTTATAATGAAAAAAATTACAGATTATGAAAACAAAAAAGTCCTTGTTCTTGGACTGGCTAGAAGTGGTGTTAGTGCTGCAAAACTGTTGCATGAGCTAGGTGCGTTGGTGACAGTCAATGACTTTAAACAATTTGATCAAAACCCGGAAGCCCAAGATTTATTAACCTTGGGTATTCGTGTTGTTACAGGTGGGCATCCAATTGAGCTTTTAGATGAAGATTTTTCTTTGATTGTAAAAAATCCGGGAATCCCCTATACGAATCCTCTAGTAGAGAAAGCACTAAGTATGAATTTACCTGTTCTTACTGAAGTTGAGTTGGCTTATCAAATTGCTGAATGTCCGATTATCGGTATTACAGGAACAAATGGTAAAACAACGACCACTACAATGATTGGGCTACTTTTAAATGCTGATCGCAAAAATGGTACTGCACGTTTAGCGGGGAATATTGGCTATCCTGCCAGTGAAGTTGCTAAGGATGCTAATACAGCGGATGATATTGTTATGGAATTATCAAGTTTTCAATTGATGGGAATTCAAATGTTTCGCCCTCAAATCGCTGTTATTACTAATATTTATGAAGCACATATTGACTATCATGGTTCAAGAAAAGAATATGTAAAAGCGAAGTGGGCAATCCAAAGAAATATGCAGGAAAATGATTTTCTTGTTTTAAATTGGAACCAACAAGAACTGCAAGAATTAAGCAAAACAACGAAAGCTACAATTATTCCATTTTCAACGAAAGAAAAAGTTGCAGGTGCGTATCTTACAGATGGGGAAATTTACTACAAAGACGAATACATCATGTTAGCAACAGAATTGGGTGTTCCAGGTAACCATAATATTGAAAATGCATTAGCAGCAATCTCTGTCGCTAAATTAAAGGGCATTTCAGCAGATATTATTAGAAAAACATTGATGGTTTTTACTGGAGTACCTCATCGTACTCAATATGTGGGAGAAGTAGCAGGACGGAAGTTTTACAATGACTCAAAAGCAACCAATATACTAGCAACAGAGATGGCTCTAGGCGGTTTCGATCCTTCATCACTCATTTTATTGGCTGGTGGTTTAGATCGTGGAAATAGTTTTGATGAATTAGTCCCTTCACTAAAAGGAATAAAAGCGGTCGTTCTTTTTGGAGAAACAAAAGATAAACTGCACAAAGCGGCAGTAAAAGCAGGGGTCAAAACCATCCGATTGACAGAGAATGTCCAAACGGCAGTAAGTGATGCCTATGATTTTTCTGAAAAAAATGATACTATTCTATTATCGCCTGCTTGCGCAAGTTGGGATCAATATCCTAATTTTGAACTGCGCGGAGAGGCATTTATCCAAGCGATGCACCAGCTAAAAGACATAGAAAAGTGAGATAATTATGAAGATATTAATAACTGGCGGCGGAACAGGTGGACATATCTATCCAGCTTTAGCCTTTGTCAACTATGTAAAACAAGTCGATCCTAGTACTGAATTTATGTATGTAGGAACACAAATCGGTCTGGAAAGCCAAATTGTCCCAAAATATAATATTCCATTTAAGACGATTAAAATCCAAGGATTTCGTCGATCACTTAGTCCACAGAATATAAAAACAGTTTACCTTTTCCTGAATAGTATTGGAAAAGCTAAAAAAATTATTAAAGATTTTCAACCAGATGTTGTGATTGGAACAGGTGGTTATGTTTCCGGATCAGTTGTCTATGCGGCTAAGCAGTTGAAAATTCCAACAATTATTCATGAGCAAAATAGTATACCTGGAATGACGAATAAGTTTTTAAGTAAATATGCGACAAAAGTAGCTGTTTGTTTTCCGGATGTTGCTGAATATTTTCCTAAAGAAAAGGTCGTTTTAACAGGAAATCCACGAGCTCAAGAAGTTGTAATGATCAAAAAATCAGATGTTTTAAAAGAATATGGATTAGATCCGGAAAAGAAAACAGTGGTGATTTTTGGTGGAAGTCGGGGTGCACTGAAAATAAATCAAGCTTTTATTGAAGCATTCCCCATTTTTGAGCAAAGAAATTATCAGGTTCTTTATGCGTCTGGAGAGCGGTATTATAAAGAATTACAAGAAACACTAAATCTTTCCGAAAAAAAATTGACAAACATAAGCATTCAGCCTTATATTGATAAAATGGCTGAGGTTCTAGCTGCAGCTGATTTAATGGTTGGTCGTGCAGGAGCAACCTCTATTGCAGAATTTACGGCATTAGGCTTGCCAGCGATTTTAATTCCAAGTCCATATGTCACAAATGATCATCAAACAAAGAATGCTCAAAGCTTAGTTAAATCAGGAGCAGTTGAAATGATTGCGGATCAAGAACTTACTGGGCTCAAATTAGCAACAGAGATCGATGCGATTTTATTGGATGAAACTCGTCATCAATCAATGGCGGAAGCTTCTAAAAAAGAAGGCATTCCAGATGCTGGTGAACGACTTTACAAAGTGGTAAAAGAAATAACGTGATAGGGGGTGTAGAAGATTAGTAAGAAAAAAGAGGACTCAGGGGGTCAAGAAGACCAAAAAGTAGATGCGACTGAACAAATAGACGAACAGAATTTGACCCCGTGGCAAAAAGAAAACTTAGAGTATTTAAAAACGCAAGGCGATCAGCCAGTATGGAATCCTTCTGTAATATCTAATGAAAATAAAGAACAAGAAGCAAAATCTGAGGAAGATGAAGAAGCTGAAACAGACGACTCACTTTCTGAAGAAACTGGAACAGAAGAAAAACAAAAGAAAACTTACGAATCTTTTGCAGACCGCTTACCAAAGATAAAAAAAATACGAAATAAACGATTGTATCGACGATTGACTTTGATCATTTCCGTATTTTTTATTGCAATATTGATTGTACTTTATTTTGTTTCTCCACTTAGTAAGTTAGGGAATGTCAGTGTAACAGGAAGTAAATCTGTTGATAGTGAAAAAATCATTACCCAATCTAAACTAGAGAAAGGCAAGAGTTTATGGGAACAATTTGGCGATAGAAAGATTTATGAAGAAAAAATCAAGCGCCAAATACCGCGCGTAAAACAAGCAAGCATTTCGTTGAATGGAATCAACTCATTTAATATAAAAATTGAAGAATATAAAGTAGTTGCTTTAGAATCTGTGAATAATATTTTTCATCCTATTCTAGAAAATGGGAAAATTTTGCCAGAAGAAATGAATGCGCCTGTAAGCGGTATGCCAGTTTTCAAAAATTTTAAAGATCAGTCGATCATTAAAAGCTTAATGAATTCTTATAATAAATTGCCAGATGATTTAAAGCAAAATATATCAGAAATTCGCTATGCACCATCTAAGGCAAATAAAGAATTGATTAATCTCCACATGAAAGATGCCAACGAAGTAATCGTCAATATTTCTCAATTAGAGGAGAAAATGGCGTATTATAGTAAGGTTGCAAGTCAAATGGAGAAGTCAGGAATCATCGATATGGAAGTCGGGATTTTCTCATATCCTTTTAATAATGGGGAAACTGAGGAAAGCATTGAAGAATCTTCGCAAGCGCTAGAATAAAGTTAAGAAAAATAAAAGAATAAAATAGTAGAATCTGCTTTCTAAAAAGCCTAGTTTTATGGTAAAATTGAAAGAAGTGAGTATTCATAAAAAAATATATATTTAAACGGGCGTTTTATGCCCGCTTACATATTGGAATTAATAGGAGGAGGAACCCCATTCATGGCAAAGACAGGAATGTATGTAGGCCTTGATATCGGTACAACATCAGTGAAAGTTGTAGTAGCTGAGTTTATCGAAGGTCAAATGAATATCATCGGCGTAGGAAACGCAAAATCTGATGGATTAAATCGAGGGATCATTGTCGATATCGATAAAACAGTAAATGCGATTCAAAGAGCAGTAAGACAAGCAGAAGAAAAAGCGGGAATTCAAATTAAAAGTGTGAATGTGGGGTTACCAGCAAACTTACTTGAAGTTGAAAGTTGCCAAGGAATGATCGCTGTAAGTAGTGAGTCAAAAGAAATCACTGATGAAGATGTACGAAACGTAGCATCGGCAGCACTGGTTCGTTCAACTCCTCCTGAACGTCAAATCGTAGCAATCTTGCCTCAAGAATTTACAGTAGATGGATTTGAAGGGATCAAAGATCCTAGAGGAATGATCGGCGTTCGTTTAGAAATGTTTGGAGTAGTTTTCACTGGACCCAAAACAATCATTCACAATACTAGAAAATGTGTTGAAAAAGCTGGTTTAACAGTCAATGAATTAGTTATTATGCCATTAGCATTAACTGAAACAGTTCTTTCAGATGGGGAAAAAGATTTTGGTACGATCGTTATTGATATGGGCGGCGGACAAACAACAACCTCAGTGATGCATGATAAACAATTGAAATTCACTCATGTGAACCAAGAAGGTGGCGAGTTTGTCACTAAAGATGTCTCTATTGTATTAAATACATCATTCAATAATGCTGAAGCGTTGAAGATCAATTATGGTGATGCTTATCCTGAAAGAACATCAGTCAGTGAAGAGTTTCCTGTTGATGTGATCGGTAAGTCTGAACCTATAAAAGTTGATGAACGTTATCTTTCAGAAGTAATTGAAGCCAGAGTAGAACAAATCTTTAAAAAATCTAAAGAAGTATTAGACGAAATTGATGCTTTAGAGCTTCCAGGCGGAGTAATCTTAACTGGTGGCGGGGCAAGCCTTCCAGGTGTTGTTGATTTAGCACAAGAAATCTTTGATGCAAGCGTAAAATTATACGTACCTAATCATATGGGGTTACGTAACCCAGTATTTACAAATGTGATTAGCATTGTAGAATATTCTGCGCAGCTAAATGACATTTACCATATTGCTAAAGGTGCGATTCCAGGTGAGAAGATCAAATCATCACAGCCAATCGCAGTTCAGCAAGAGGTGCAGTACGATACTTATACAGAAACGCCTCAAGATAATTACGACGATTCTGAAATACATGAATCTGGTGAAAAAGTTACTGGCAAAATCAAAGACTTCTTCTCAAACATTTTTGACTAACAATTAAAACAGGAGGAAACGATACTATGGAATTTTCTTTAGATAATAACATTAACAATGGCGCTGTCATCAAAGTTATCGGTGTAGGCGGTGGCGGCGGCAACGCTGTTAACCGTATGATCGATGAAAACGTCAAAGGCGTTGAATTCATCGCTGCAAATACAGATGTACAAGCTCTTAAAAACTCAAAAGCTGAAACAGTGATCCAACTTGGACCTAAATATACTCGTGGTTTGGGAGCAGGTTCTCAACCAGAAGTTGGTCAAAAAGCTGCAGAAGAAAGTGAACAAGTTATTTCAGACGCTTTACAAGGAGCAGATATGATTTTTATCACTGCTGGTATGGGCGGAGGAACAGGAACAGGTGCTGCTCCTGTAGTTGCTAAAATCGCCAAAGAATTAGGCGCATTAACAGTAGGTGTTGTTACAAGACCATTTAGCTTTGAAGGACCAAAACGCGGACGTTTTGCGGCAGAAGGTATTGCTCTTTTGAAAGAAAATGTTGATACATTACTGATTATTTCAAACAACCGTCTATTAGAAGTTGTTGATAAGAAGACACCAATGCTTGAAGCATTCCGTGAAGCTGACAATGTATTACGTCAAGGAGTACAAGGTATTTCAGATTTGATCACAGCTCCAGGGTATGTTAACTTGGACTTTGCTGATGTGAAGACAGTTATGGAAAACCAAGGAACTGCATTGATGGGAATCGGTGTTGCAAGCGGTGAAGACCGTGTGATCGAAGCAACTAAGAAAGCTATTTCTTCTCCATTATTAGAAACATCTATTGATGGTGCAGAACAAGTATTATTAAATATCACTGGTGGCTTAGATATGACATTATTTGAAGCACAAGACGCTTCTGATATCGTAACAAGCGCTGCAACAGGTGATGTAAATATTATTTTAGGTACTTCAATCAATGAAGATCTAGGCGATGAAATCCGTGTCACTGTTATTGCGACTGGAATCGATCCTTCTAAAAAAGATCGTAAACCTCAACGTCAAAATAGACCTACTCAAATCCAAACGGTTCAACAAGCACCAGTATTGGATATGGAACAATCAAAACCATCACAACCGCAACCTCAAGAAGAGACAAGTGCATTTGGTGATTGGGATATCCGTCGTGAACAAAACGTACGACCTAAAGTCGAAGACACAACATTTGAAAATGTTGAGAAAAAAGATTTTGAAACATTTCATCGTGAAGAGCCATCACAAAATAATGACGATGAATTAAACACACCACCATTTTTCCGCAGAAAAAGATAGGAGCGATTTTTGATCATGCTAGTTGATAACTTAGAAAAAATAAATCAAGAAATTCGGCTAGCATGCCAAAAAGCAGAGCGATCAGATAATGATGTAACGATGATTGCCGTGACTAAATCAGTGGAAAAAGACACTGCCAAGAAGCTTGCTGAACTTGGTATTGAGAATATGGCTGAGAACCGAGTCGATAAATTATTAGAGAAAAAAATGGCACTGAAAAATTTTTCATCTATTAAGTGGCATTTGATTGGTAATTTACAGCGTAGGAAGGTAAAATCAATAATAAATGAGATAGATTATTTTCACGCTTTAGATAGTTTAAAATTAGCAGAGGAAATCCAAAAACGAGCAGAGAAGCAAATTTCCTGTTTTGTTGAGGTGAATATCACTGGTGAAGAAAGTAAACACGGATTCAAATCAGATGAAGTAATTGATTTTATTGAACAATTAGCATCATTTGATAGAATCAAAGTCGTAGGTTTGATGACTATGGCTCCGTTAAATGCTTCTGAACAAGTTCTTCACAATGTGTTTTCTCAGTTAAAAAAACTACAGTTAGCAATAAATAATCAGCATCTGTCATATGCACCATGTACAGAGCTTAGCATGGGAATGAGTAATGATTTCCCAATTGCTATTGAAGAAGGTGCAACTTTTGTACGAATCGGAACAGCAATTTTCAGAGGTGCGTAAAGGAGGGGAATCTATGTCAATTTTTAGTAAAAATGCGTTATCGAGCTTTTTTGGATTATCTGGTGAAGATGAATATGATAATTATGATGAATACGAAGAGCAAAAGGTAGTGAATCAACAGCCAAGACAGACGGTTCGACAAACACAAGCACAGGTACCACCAAGACCGACTGCAACTGAGCCTTTAACCGAAAAGCCATCTGCTCGTTATCGTTCAACAGAAACGCATCAAGATAAGAAAGAAAGCCGGCAGGAAACAGCATTTAATGAGCAAAAGGTTGTCTCCATGCGTAGTTCTAATAACTCAAATTCTAAACGTTCGCAAGATACACATAATTCAGGCAAACCAGGTAAAATTACAATAATTGAGCCACGAGTTTATTCTGAAGCGATGAATATTGCAAAACATATTATTGCAAGTGATGCTGTGTTGATTAATTTTCATTTAGTTGAAGAAAATCAAGCAAGAAGAATTGTGGACTTTCTTACAGGAACTGTTTACGCATTAGATGGAGACATTCAACGTGTAGGAGATGAAATTTTTCTTTGTACACCATCAAACATAGAAATCGATAGTGCTACTGCACAATCGTTAGCTAAGAAACAAATGTTTGATTTTTAGTTAGGAGGTAATGAGTATCGCTCTATTTATATTTCTATTATATACAGGTGTTCGAATTTATTCAGGCGTTTTAATTATATATGCATTATTATCTTGGTTTCCAGGAGCGTATGATTCTATGTTTGGCCGTTTGATTTCAAGAATTTCTGAACCTTATCTAAGCCTATTTGATCGATTAAACTTGAACATAGGTATGATTGGTTTTAATGTTATGATTGCCATCATTGTGCTGAATCTAGCTGCAAGTGGACTAGGACGAATTTTACAATCAATTATGTAATAATAAAAGAAAGGATGATTTATCTATGAACGCAAATGTGTACCAACATTTTCGAAAAGATGAGCATCCTTTTATTGATTCTGTAGGCGATTGGTTAGAACAAGTTGAAAGTCAGTATGCTCCTTACTTATCAGATTTTTTAGATCCTAGACAGGCGTATATAGTAGAAACCTTGATTCGTCAGAATAGTGATCTTTCATTTCAATTTTATGGTGGGTATGAACAAGCTGAACGAAAACGTTGCCTGATTTATCCTGATTACTATGAACCAAAGGAAGACGATTTTGAAGTTGAACTACTAGAAATCGTGTATCCTATAAAATTCTCTACATTATCACATGGCAAGGTGTTGGGTACCCTAGTCAATACAGGAATAAAGCGAGAGTATTTTGGTGATATTATTTCTGATAATGACAGGTGGCAAGTATTTGTCGCTAAAGAGATAGCTAATTTTGTAGAAACTCAGGTAGAAAAAATTGGGAAAATATCAGTAAGATTAGAAAAAAGAAAATATACGGAGATGATCCTTCCAAAAGATGACTGGACACATGAGCGGACAACAATAAGTTCGTTACGTCTGGATAATTTGATCTCTAGCGTATATAATATATCTAGACAGAGATCAAAACAATTGATCGAATCTGGAAAAGTCAAAGTGAATTGGACGGAGAATACAAGACCGGATTTCCTAGTAGATCTATTAGATATAGTATCAATTAGAGGTTTTGGACGCATCCAAATTCAAGAGTTAGAGGGGAAGACGAAAAAGGACAAGTTTCGTTTGTTACTGGGAGTTCTACGAAAATAATCCAAAGAGGTGAAGGAATATGGCATTAACTCCATTAGATATTCAAAACAAAAACTTCTCTACAAAAATGAGAGGGTACAACCAAGACGATGTCGATGATTTCTTAGATCAAGTAACGAAAGATTATGAAGATTCTCTTCAAAAAACACGTGAACTTGAAAAATCATTAAAACATGCAGAAGAAAAATTACAGTATTTCAATGAACTGAAAGATGCATTGAATCAATCAATTATTGTAGCACAAGATACTGCTGATAAAGTAAAAACTAGTGCAAATAAAGAATCAGAAGTAATCGTTACGTCTGCTGAAAACACAGCGAACGAAATGATTTCATCAGCTGAAAAACGCTCAAGTAATCTTATTACCTCTGCGGAAGAAAAAGCAAAAGAAATTCTAACAGATGCAACGGATCGTGCACGTCAACTAGCTGCTGAAACAGATGATTTGAAGAAGAAAACACGTGTCTTCCATCAACGTTTAAGTTTAATGTTAGAAGCGCAATTAGAACAAGTGAAAAGCGAAGAATGGAATGAATTATTAAAACCATTCTCAAGTTACGTAAGTGATTCACATACAGTAATCAAAGAAGTTTTAGCGCAAGAACTTGACAAAAGTGATGATGTTGCGGCAGAGCCAGTTGCTGTAGTAGAGGAACCAACACTTGAACAAGCTGCGATCGATCCAAAAGCAATGCTTGATTTATTAAATAAAGATCCTAAATAATTTCGTAAATAAATAGAACAGAAAAGTCAATAACCATTCTTTTTAGCGAGTCAATGATAGTGAAAGTTTGACAGACCCTGGTATTGAAAAGATCCTCTATTTTACTCAAGTTTGAACTAAGTAAAACTTGACGAGTGATTTCGTTAACAATCAACAGAGGAAATAATTGAGTTGATCGATTATTTTAAATTTGGGTGGTAACGCGAGTACTTTCGTCCCTTGGGATGAAGGTACTTTTTTGCTGTGAACGAAGTGAGAGAAGTAACCTTACTAGTAAATCACAAAAATATCAGATGAAACATAGAGCAAGTGATTGTTTTATAAGTGTTCTATTTATCAAAAAGCTACGAATGAAAGCGAGGAAGAAAAATGAAAATGAAAGAAACGTTGCAATTGGGAAAAACAGCTTTTCCAATGCGTGGGAATTTGCCAAATCGTGAAGTAGAATGGCAAAAAGATTGGGAAGAACAAAAAATCTATGAAAAACGTCAAGAACTAAACGAAGGAAAACCAACATTTGTCCTTCATGATGGACCGCCATATGCCAATGGAAATATTCACTTGGGGCATTCATTAAATAAAATCAGTAAAGATATTATCATCCGTTCAAAATCTATGTCAGGTTTCCGTTCTCCATATGTCCCTGGTTGGGATACACATGGTCTACCAATCGAGCAAGTGCTGACAAATAAAGGGATCAAAAGAAAAGAAATGACTTTAGCTGAATACCGTGAAAAATGTGAAGAGTATGCACGTTCACAAGTTGATACACAACGTGCAGATTTCAAACGTTTAGGTGTTGCTGGTGATTGGGAACATCCGTATATTACATTAGACCCTTCTTATGAAGCAGCAGAAATCCGTGTATTTGGAAAAATGGCTGAAAAAGGCTATATTTATAAAGGATTAAAACCAATTTATTGGTCTCCATCAAGTGAATCATCATTAGCAGAAGCGGAGATTGAATATAAAGATGTTAAATCAGCATCTATTTACGTTGCATTTAAAGTTGTTGACGGCAAAGGAATCCTAGATACGGATACTTCATTTGTAATCTGGACAACAACACCGTGGACACTTCCTGCAAACTTAGGAATCTCAGTGAACCCTATGTATCAATATGTTGTAGTCAAAGCATACGGTAAAAAATATGTTGTAGCCAAAGATCTTTTAGACACTGTAAAAGAAGCTATCGGTTGGGATGATGTTGAAATTCTTGAAACGATTTCTGGTAAAGATATGGAATATATGACTGCTCAACATCCATTTTATGATCGTACATCATTAGTGATGCTAGGAGATCATGTAACCTTAGATGCTGGTACTGGTTTAGTTCATACCGCACCTGGTCATGGTGAAGATGATTACATCGTAAGCAAAAAATATAATTTAGATGTTCTTTCACCTGTGGATAATCGTGGTGTCTTTACTGATGAAGCACCTGGATTTGAAGGAGTTTTCTATGATAAAGCAAATCCAATGATCACAGCGTTATTGGATGAAAAAGATGCGCTATTAAAATTGGATTTCTTTACACATAGTTATCCACATGACTGGCGTACGAAAAAACCTGTTATTTACCGTGCAACACCGCAATGGTTTGCATCGATTGATAAATTCCGCCAAAACATCTTAGATGAAGTTGAAAAAGTTGACTGGATTCTTCCTTGGGGCAAAACACGTCTTTATAATATGATCCGTGACCGTGGTGACTGGGTAATCTCCCGTCAACGTGCGTGGGGTGTACCATTACCGATTTTCTATGCAGAAAATGGTGAAGCGATCATTACACCAGAAACAATCGAGCATGTAGCAAATTTATTTGCTGAGCATGGCTCAAATGTTTGGTTTAAACGTGAAGCGAAAGAATTATTGCCAGAGGGCTTTACACATCCTGGTTCTCCAAATGGTGAATTTACAAAAGAAACAGACATTATGGATGTTTGGTTTGATTCTGGTTCATCTCATGAGGCTGTATTGCGTCAACGCCCAGAACTAACATTCCCAGCTGATATGTATCTAGAAGGCTCTGATCAGTATCGTGGCTGGTTTAATTCAAGTATTACGACTAGTGTAGCTATCAATGGTGTAGCGCCTTATAAAGCCGTTTTATCTCAAGGATTTACATTAGATGGCGAAGGACGTAAGATGAGTAAATCACTAGGCAATACAATTTTACCGGATAAAGTAATCAAGCAAATGGGTGCGGATATTTTACGCCTGTGGGTAAGTAGTGTAGATTATGAAGCAGATGTACGCGTATCAATGGATATCTTAAATCAAGTTTCTGAAGTATACCGCAAGATCCGTAATACAATGCGTTTCTTATTAGCAAATACGAATGATTTTGAACCGAAAGAACACACTGTTGCATATGAAGATTTACGTTCTGTGGATAAATATATGGTTGTTCGACTAAACCAAGTAATCAAAGAAATTCGTGAAAAGGGCTATGAAAAATACAATTTTATGCAGATCTATCGTTCTGTTATGAATTTCTTAACAGTTGATCTGTCTTCATTCTATTTAGATTTTGCTAAAGATGTAGTTTACATCGAAGCGGAAGATAACTACCAACGTCGTTGTATGCAAACCGTATTTTATCAAATAGCTGTTTCCTTAACAAAACTATTGACGCCAATCATCCCACATACTTCTGAGGAAATCTGGAGCTTCTTAAAAGAAGAGGAAGATTATGTTCAATTAGCTGAATTTCCAGGTTATGAAGAATTCGCAAATCAACAAGAATTATTGGATACTTGGGCAGCATTTATGGACTTTAGAGACAATGTTCTAAAAGCCTTAGAAGAAGCACGCAACTCTAAATTGATTGGTAAATCTCTAGAAGCTAAAGTAACTGTTTACCCTAATGAACAAATCCATGAGCTATTAACAGCGGTGGATGCAGATATCGCTCAATTGTTGATTGTGTCTGACTTTGAATTAGCAGCTAGAACAGCTGAAGTTCCTGAAAATGTTGAAAAGTTTGATGATATGTCGATTCTTGTAGAAAAAGCAGCAGGTGAGACTTGTGATCGTTGTCGTGCGGTACGTACAGATGTTGGTGAAGATGAAAAATTACCACATTTATGCGGACGTTGTGCTACAATTGTTGAAGAAAATTACCCAGAAGCTGTAGCTGAAGGATTCGAAGAATAAGTATCGTTAAGTGAGCAAAAAAGAGTATGAAACAGATTTTGTTTCATACTCTTTTTTTATAGATTATTTAAAGACTAAGCTAATGAGCTATTTTTTTGTTGCATCGGCGTTTAGATAACCGATCCAAGTTCCTTTATTGTCATAAATTGAATAGTAGAGAGCCCCAGAAAAGTGGTTGTATTTTCCTTTAACAAGATAATTTTTCTTGTAAAGGGTGTTTGTATTGCCTTTTTTTCTAGAAAATTTATCGAGGTCTGCCCAAAGCGTATAGCCTTTTCTTTCAATCGTTACATTTTTATCATATTTTAACCAAGCACCCTGAGCTCCTGAAGCAGCAGTCGCCCCATTAGCATTTAGATAGCCTCTCCATGTGCCTTTATTATCATAGAGTGAAAAATAAGTGGCACCAGAAACATGGTTGTATTTTCCTTTGACTTGAAGGGTCTGTTGAAAAAGATTTGTTGAATTGCCTTTTTTGCTAGAGAATTTATTGATATCGCCCCAAAGCGTTTGTCCTTTTTTAGTCAGCGTCACATATTTGTTTTCTTTTAACCACGTACCTTGAGGACCTGTTGCCAAACTAGCACCCGCAGCGTTCAAATAGCCTTTCCAATTGCCTTTTCCATCATAAAGCGAGTAGTAAACAGCACCGGAAAGATGCTGATATTTCCCTTTGACTTGGAAGGTTTGCTGAAAGAGACTCGTTGAACTGCCTTTTTTTCTAGAGAATTTATTGATATCGCTCCAAAGTGTTTGCCCTTTTTTAGTCAGGGTAACATATTTATTTTCGTTTAGCCAAGCTCCTTGAGGACCTGTTGCACTAGTTGCGCCATTAGCATTTAGGTAACCCCGCCATGTGCCTTTATTATCATAGAGTGAGAAGTAAGTGGCACCGGAAACATGTCGATATTTTCCTTTGACTTGAAAAGTTTGCTGAAAAAGGTTCGTTGAATTGCCTTTTTTACTGGAGAATTTGTTGATATCGCCCCAAAGCGTTTGTCCTTTTTTAGTCAGCGTCACATAATTGTTCTCATTTAGCCAAATTCCTTGAGGACCAGAAGCCTTCGTTGTTGCAGAGGCGTTCAAGTATCCTTTCCATTTGCCATTATTATCATAGAGTGAATAGTAGGTAGCGCCATTCATATGTTTATACATACCACTTACTTTAAACGTTTGATTATAAAGATTCGTTGTAGAATTGGTTGTTGAATTAAAATTAAAGTTTGACCAAATTGAATAATTCTTTTTGGTGATTGTTACGTATTGATTAGCGCCGAGCCATTTCCCTTGGGCGCCATTTTCAAGATAACCAGTATAATCCATGGAAATATCAAAGGGGTGCGCTATACCAGGAATATAATATTGAGAAGACCACTGCCAAGCTGAGAATTCGTTATTCCATTTCATATTAGCAGTTGGTGTATATGGATACTGTGCAACCCACATGTTTTTAGCACCAAATTTGCTTACAGAAAAATATCCGCTTGTAGCGTAAGATCTATTCATATAGTACATAGTATTAGAGAAACCTTTAGACTTTAGCGTGTTAACGAAAGTTGTAGTATTAGGTGTCAAATTAGCATTCAACATTTTTCCTTCTTCAATATCAATCACCATAACTGTAGACTTTGGTAACTTGAACCGATTAGCGAGTGAAACAAAATATGCAGCTTCTTTTGAGGCACTACTGCCAGTTGTATAGTGAGCATAATGATAAGCAGAAACCTTCAGACCAGCAGCCGTAGCATTATTAATCTGTTCTTGAGCATATGGGTTTATATAATAATCGCCCTCAGTGAGTTTCACAACGACGCCTTTAATACCATATGTTTTCATTTTTTTGAAATTCGCAACTGAAATTGAACTATTATGAGACGATATATCAATAAATTGTGACTTGGGTCTGTTGGCTTCGCCTGCATGAACGATATCCATTGAACTGCGGAGTAGGTTACTGCTTCGAGCTACTGGATTTAAATCTGAGCGATTAGATGGAAGATAATAGTCATCAAAATACAATTGCTCAGTCGATTCAATGGATTCACTCGATTCAGTTTCGGTAGAATCAGAACTGCTCAAATCTACTGAAACCGAGTCAACTGTGGTAGTCGTTGTCTCAGTCTCAGTAGTCAGCGTAGTTGACTCAACGAAAGTGTCTGATGTGGAAGCTTCTTCAGCGTATGACTGTGTACTCATTCCAAGTGATAGAGTGAGTAAAGTACCTAAAATTACCCCATTAAATTTTATATTTTTCATTTTTTCCTCCAAAAATCTTAAAGTTTGCCACGTTCACGGTACCAAACGTCAGGTTGCCAATCCCAAGTAAAATCATCTTGTTCTAACAACTCAAATGCTGCTTCAGGACCCATTGATCCTGCGGCATAATTAGGAAACTCAACAGAGGTTTTATCCCAAGCCTGACGAATAATATCAACGATGCGCCAAGATTGAGCAACTTCATCCCAGTGAGAGAAGTTTGTTCCGTCACCATTTAAACTATCCAATAACAATTTTTCATAGGCCTCTGGACTATTTCCAGTTGTTTCTGCGCTATGACGATAATCTAATTTCACAGGTGTAGTTGTAAAACCTTGACCAATTTCTTTTCCATTGAGTGTCATTGAGAAACCTTCTGTTGGTTGAATATAAATGGTTAAGACATTTGGAGGTAAATCGGTCTTTTCACCACATTTATCAATATCATCTTTGAAGACATTGACTGGTACTTGTTTGAAAACGATGTTGATACGTGTACCTTTTTCAGTTAGACGTTTTCCTGTGCGGATATAAAAAGGAACGCCTGACCAACGGAAGTTATCGATCAAAAATTTACCAGCAACAAAAGTTTCGGTTTGAGAATGTTCATCGACATTTGGTTCTTCTCGGTAACTAACAAACTCTTGATTGTCGAGTTTACCGGATCCATATTGACCGCGAACAAAATTTTCTAAGGCTTCTTTTTCTGAATAAAGACGAATTGCTTGTAAGGCTTTTACTTTTTCTGCACGAATTTCAGCTTCTGAAAAAGCAACAGGCGGCTCCATTGCCAATAGTGCTACAACTTGCAAGATATGGTTTTGAACCATATCTTTTAATGCACCACTGTGTTCATAATAACCGCCACGATCTTCAACACCAAGACTTTCTGCAAATGTAATCTGGACATTATCAATATAGCGATTATTCCATTGGGATTCAAAAATGTTATTGGCAAAGCGAATCGCAGAAATATTTTGGATCATTTCTTTTCCTAAGTAATGATCGATTCTAAAAATATCCTTCTCAGGAAAAACTGCACGAATTTCTTCATTTAGTTGATAAGCAGAAGCATAGTCAGAGCCAAAGGGCTTTTCAATAACTAAACGATCAAAGCCGTTATCTGTTAAAATTTCTTGTGATTTTAAGTGTTGAACGATCGTACCGAAAAATTGCGGAGCCATTGCTAAATAGTAAATATGATTGCCACCTAATTGATAGTCATCATTTAATGTATCAGATAATTTTTTTAAGGTATCGTAATGCTCGGAATCATTAACATTATGGGACTGATAGTAAAAGTGACTTGAAAATGTTTCTGCCTCTTCAACTGTTGGATTTAAGTCTTTGATCGTCTCACGAACGATTTCTCGGTAGTGTTCATCAGACCATTCTCTTCTTGCCGTACCAATGACTGCAAAATGCTTAGCTAATATTCCTTTACGATATAAACGGAATAAGGAAGGATAAAGTTTTCTTTTTGCTAAATCACCAGTGCCGCCAAATATAGTAAACAAAGCTATCTTTTCGTTCATTTCATTTCCCCGCTTTCTAGTATGGGCCGAACAGAAAATGTTTCTGCTCCTGCCGTTTAAATCATATTTATAGTCGATCAACGAAAATCGTGCTTGCCGCTTTATAGCTGATCGCTAGTTCTTTTTTATTGTTACTAATACTGATGGGTCCTTCATATGCTGCGATTTCATCGATCGTATATTCTTCGTGAATCTGCAAGTCGATCGCTACTAAGTAATCAAGTAGTTCTTTCTCATCTAATACACGTGCAATGCGGATCTTAGTGCCAATAGGATAATCGATCAAAGTTTGACGTTTTTCTTCGTGGACAGGCTGATCATCACCAGGAATAACACCGCCATGAGGACAAAATTTTGGTTGATTCAAGTACGCAGACAAACGATTTGCTAATGTTTGTGAGGTGACATGTTCTAGTACTTCTGCTTCATCGTGAACTTCATTCCATGAGTAGTTTAAATGTTCAACTAAAAATACTTCCCATAATCGATGTTTGCGAATGAGTGTACTCGCTTTTTTGAGTCCTAGCTCAGTTAGTTGGACACCTTGATAAGGTGAATGCTCAACCAGTTTTTCTTTTACTAATTTTGAAATCATCTCACTAACAGATGCCGCAGAGACATCCAGACCGGAAACGATTTGCTTATTGTTGATTTTATTTTCATCGCCACCTAATTCAAAAATCAGTTTTAGGTAGTCTTCACGATTCGGGGTCATATATTTCATCCTTTCAAAGAAGCCATCAGGATAAGTTTATCAGAAAATTGATTTTTTGACCATTTAATAATATGTTAATCTAAAAAAAAATAGAGTGTTTTTCTTTTTCAATATAAAAATGGAAACAAAACTTGAATTGATAACGTTTTCCGAAGAGTTTTATTTTAAACTTCTATGGTAAGGAAGGAAACTCTCTATAAACAAAAAACGGATTATTAAAAAAAGATTAGAATTTAAAGGGTGGTTCTGTGTGTAAATGCTATAAACCGTTATCTCTATTACATGCTGTAGTTTCCAAAGATCCTGATTTTATAGTTATCAGAAGGATGAACCCATAAAAAATATGCTTTAACTTAGTATCTTTTTTTATTTAGGAAAGAACAGGACTTTTAATGGTACTTTGTTTTATAATAAAAGTATCATTTTCGAGGAGCGAACAAGACGTGAAACAAAACCAATATATTTTATCTATAGATCAAGGAACAACGAGTTCAAGAGCAATTCTATTTAATCATGAAGGGCAGGAAATTGCCAAAGCACAAAAAGAATTTACGCAATATTTTCCAAATCCCGGCTGGGTAGAGCATGAGGCAAATGAAATTTGGAATTCTGTTCAATCTGTCATTGCAGATGTATTGATCGAGTCAAAATTGAAGCCTGCTCAAATCAAGGCAATTGGTATTACAAATCAGCGTGAAACAACCGTTGTGTGGGATAAAGATACAGGGGAACCAATTCATCGTGCCATTGTTTGGCAGTCAAAACAAACCAGTGAAATCGCAGATGAACTCAAAGAAAAGGGCTATCAAGATTTTATTCAAAAACGGACAGGTTTGATCATTGATTCTTATTTTTCCGCAACTAAAGTAAAGTGGTTATTGGATAATGTTAAAGGCGCGAAAGAAAAGGCTGAATCTGGACAGTTATTGTTCGGTACGATCGATACGTGGTTATTATGGAGACTGACAGGTGGAAAAGTCCACAAGACGGATTACACAAATGCTAGCCGAACGATGTTGTTTAATATTCATACATTAGATTGGGATCAAGACATCTTAGATTTATTACAGGTTCCTAGAAAGATGCTACCCCAAGTTTGTTCAAATGCAGAAGTATATGGGTATACGCAAGACTATCATTTTTATGGAGAAAGTATTCCGATCGCTGCGATGGCTGGTGATCAACAAGCCGCATTATTTGGTCAAGCAGCTTTTGAAAAAGGCATGGTCAAGAATACTTATGGTACAGGTGCATTTATTGTGATGAATACAGGTGAAACAGCGATCTTATCTGAAAAAGGTTTATTGACCACCATCGGCTATGGGATTGATGGAAAAGTTACTTATGCATTAGAAGGCAGTATTTTTGTGGCTGGTTCAGCTATCCAGTGGTTGCGAGATGGATTGAAATTAATTGAAAATGCTAGTGAATCAGAAGCGTTGGCTAGCCAAGTTGTTGATTCTGATGGTGTCTACGTTGTTCCCGCCTTTACTGGTTTAGGCGCTCCATATTGGGATCAAGAAGCACGTGGAGCTGTTTTTGGAATCACCAGAGGAACAACAAGGGAGCATCTGATACGAGCAACATTAGAATCGATTGCTTATCAGAGTGCCGATGTAATCAAAACAATGGAGAATGATTCTGGTATTGAAATCAAACTGCTCAGAGCCGACGGAGGAGCATCAAAAAATGATTTGCTGATGCAATTTCAAGCAGATATCATTAATAGACCAGTTGAAGCGGCAGATTTTTCCGAGACAACCGCTTTAGGTGTAGCTTATTTAGCGGGTTTAGCAGTAGGTTTTTGGAACGATTTAGCTGAAATCAAATCATTTACTCATACTGGGAAACGATTTGAGGCAAAAATCACAGAAGAAAGACGAAACGAGCTATATGATGGATGGCAGCAGGCAGTACATGCAACGATGGCTTATAAGGAGAGAGAGTAAGGCTGATAACACAAGTATGGGGGAATGACTCATGAATTATAAACCTAAAGTTTGGCAAGAGATCAAAAGTGAGTATCAAGAAATAAAGCCCGATCACCGTTTATGTTCTCACATTCAATCCTATTGGTTTAGTTATACGGATCAGTTAAATGAACCAGCCCGGATAATTCCAGATTTATGTTCGGATTTAATTGTGCAACTGAGTCCAGAACTGGATATTTTATCGATGAATGTTTGTGGTCCAAACACGAAATTTTTTTATTCCTATGCCGATGAACCAACTATTTATTTAGGAATTCGGTACTATTTAGGTGGCATGTATTCTTTTTTCAATACATCATTCAAAGAACTAAAAAATCAATTAGTTGAACTTAGCTTAATTGAAAGAAGGATGATAAATGATTTAAAAGAGAATGTATCAGGAAAAAAATCGTTCTCAGAGTTGATCGAAAGTTTAGACCTGTATTTTCTAAAACGCTTGAATTGCCTAGAGTTTAAGCGGATTTCAGCACCAGTCCATGAGTTTATCACTAACCACTGTCGCCCGATTGGAATGGAGATTTCAGAACGAAGTTTGCAACGCTTGTTTAGAGAGGAGACGGGATTATCTCCTTATGAAGCATTTGATGTATTGCGTTTTCAAAAAGTCTATCAAGAGTTAATAGTGAACCCTCAAATAAAGCATTTAGATTTAGTTGAAAAATATGATTTTTTTGATCAAGCACATTATAGTCGGAAAATGAAAAAAATGACGGGTTTAACACCACAAGAAATTCGGCAGCATGTCGGTATTTTACAAGACAAAAATTGAGTAGCTGATTATAATAGAGTAACAAAGATGGAGGTTATTCAAATGAAATTAGATATGGTGGGAATCATTGTTGAGTCAATGGAAGAAGCAATTTTATTTTACGAACGCTTAGGATTTAAGGTTTTAGGAGAAACAACGGCTGAGTACGTAGAACTTAATAATGATGGGGTAAGGATTTCATTGAACACTAAAAAAATGATTGAAGGTGTGTATGGCTATCCGCCTAACAATGAAGGTGACAAAATCGAGCTAGCGTTTCTTTGTGATTCTCCAGTAGAAATCGATCAGCTATGCGAAAAAATGAATGGCTTTGGTTATGAGATTTTTAGAGAACCTTGGCAGGCATTTTGGGGGCAATATTATGCGATCATCAAAGATCCAGATGGTAATCTGTTAAGTTTTTTTTGTGACGCTGTCTAGATTTACCGCTAATTCTAGGGACAGATTTCTTTCAAAGTTTAGCGAGAGTCCGTTACATTTTTTAGTTAGGAGGAATCAGTGAATGAAGGAAAGAATTCAGTATTTAAAAGATGAAGCAAAGAAATGGCCAGGAGCAACGGTTGATTATCGGGAAGATTGGGATTGCGATTATTTTGGAATCGAAAAAAAATGTTTTTGTATGCTCGGAACAAATAAAGCTGGAGAACGAGTGATGACAGTTAAGGGTGATCCGGAAGAGAATGAACTGTTACGAGAGCAATATCCAGATGTTGTGCCAGGATATTATGCGAATAAAACCCATTGGAATTCATTTTTGTTGGAAAACTCATCATTTGAAAATGAGCAGCTTGCAGTTTTTTTAAGAAAATCCTATGAATTAGTTCTTGGCAAATTGCCTAAGAAAGTTCAAGCAAAATATAAATAAGTAATTAAAAAAAACGACAAAGTGAAACAGTTTTGAACTGACTTTGTCGTTTTTTGTTGAGAGAAATCATTCTGTGACTACAGTCAAAATAACATTGCCTTTTTTTCGTCCAGTTTCTACATAAGCATGAGCTTTGTCTGCGTCTTTTAAGGGATAACGTTTGTCGATGGCGGCTTTAAATTTTTCTTCTTCAAAGAGTTGTTTGAGCAGATACAGATCGGCTGTCAATTCTTTGACCATTCCGCGAGCTACAGAGACAAATTTGCCATTTTGGTTTGTAAGCTGTTTTGCTTTAGTTTTATTCAATTTTCCAACTGCATCAAAGACAATATCGTAGGTTTCATTCAATGTTTTGAAATGATCAGAGGTGTAGTCAATAACAATATTAGCCCCTAGCGAATGTACTAAATCAAGATTTTGCTTACTACAAACCCCAGTCACATCTGCTCCAAAGTGAGCTGCAAGTTGTACCGCAGCTGTACCGACGGAACCAGAAGCACCGTAAATCAACACTTTTGTCTTAGGGGCTAGGCCAGCTTTTCTTAAAAAATGCAGTGCAGTTGTTCCGCCAAAAGATAAAGCTGCTGCTTCGTCAAATGTCGCATTTTCAGGTTTTAATGAAATAATGCTGTTTTCAGGTAGACAGATATATTCTGCATAACCGCCAAACTTCATTCCTGTCAACGCAAAGACCGCATCGCCAATTTTAAATTTTTTGACATTGGCTCCAACAGCTTCAATGGTACCCGAAAGTTCGGTTCCTAAAATTGGTTGTCTAGGTCGCTTTAAACCAAACATGATCTTCAAGATCGGTCCATATTTTTTTGCGCCTCTCACTACACAATCGCCAGAAGCCACAGTTGTTGCATGGATTCTTATCAAAATTTCGTTGTCTTTGGGCACAGGTTTTGCAACTTCTTGCATCTGAAGTACATCAGGATCACCATATCCTGTACAAATGATTGCTTTCATATTTTTCCTCGTTTCTTTATATATTTACGACTATCCCTTATAGGAAAAAACCTCATCTAAAGGTTGTTCAAATACTTTAGCAATTTTAAATGCTAGTTCCAAAGAAGGAGAGTATTTTTCTTGTTCAAGTGAAATAATCGTTTGTCTTGTAACACCTACAGCATCTGCTAGAGCTTGTTGCGTCATTTCTCCATGCATAAATCGTTGTTTCCGGATCGTATTGCTGATCAAAGACTTTCCCATATTTTAATACCCTCTTTCATAATAGAAAATATAAGAAACATAAGAAATAATGTCTGAGACCAATACAGTAAAAGCTAAAATCGTAAACATTGTGGAGATCGGTTGATGGATTGCAATGGCAGCCATAGCTAAAAAGAAACCAAAAGCTAATAAGAAACAGAAATTTCGAACAGCTCTTAACTCGATCAAACGATCTCGTTCGTCAGAAATGGTTGGTGCTTTATTTTTGCTAAACATATCATTAAGTAGATTAAATACAATCAATACAATGATATTAGCGATAACTAGAATAAACAAAAGTTTTACAAAGAATCCCCCCCACAATGCAAGAAAGTCAGCCGAATGTAAACGTAGTGCATTCAAGTGATCAAAGTATAAATAAAAGAAAATGACCACATTTGAAATCAATAAAACTAGCGCTTTTTTTGATTGGTAAATCATAATATCCCTCCTAAATTAAATGTTGAAAGTACGCATTCACTTTTTTATCTTCTACAGAAAAGCTAGTCCTGAAAACAAGATAATTTTTGATTATTGACAACTTAAATGATCGAATAAGAAGAGCGGTCAAAATATATCGCTAATTTAACACTTTATAGAAACCACTCACGTATAAACGTTTATTCAAGTTGTAAAAGCGTTTATACATAGATTAGCATGGAAAAAGGATCGTGTCAAAGTATTTTGACACGATCCTTTTATTTTTGTTTAACCTTAACTATTCAAAGACCAGGTAATCAAAGTAATAATCCATAAATGTGCAGGATAAAATACATAGAATAAATATTTGAAGAAAGGGCTATTACTACCTTTTTCACCATTATACAAATGGATAAAAGGAATCACAGTAATAAATAAAAAGTCAGAGTTACCTTCTAATTGCACCTTGATCATCTCGAAAGAATAATTGGGTAAGCCAAGAATAGGCATTATAATTAAAGGAATCGCAAAGATAAGATAGGAGATATTTCTCTTTTTAGCATTGTCTCTGAAGAAATAACTAAGCAACATAAATGGAATAACAACAAATTCTCCTTCAGCAGGAATCAAACCTAGAAAAGTTGCTACTGTCAAAATAATTGCTAGAATATTTGCGAGTATTTTAAAGACAGACTCGTGAGCATGTTTTGCATAATCGATTAGTGCTAAAATAGTAACACCAAGAGCCAACGTGAGAAAAATATTATTGTGAATCTGATACATTGGGTTTTTAACGATCATTGTGTTAATAATAGTATTACCAGCAAACATTATTGCTGCCCAGCCATAGAGACGAAACAAATATTTTCTGCGATTTCTAGTATAATGAAGTCCTTCAACCGCCATAAAAGCAAAAAATACAGCAACACAGCGAGACAACATGTGGATTGGCGTGCTAAATTGTGGTGGTAATAGTGGGGTAAGATGATCTAGAAACATCAAGCCCATCATCATAAGTTTTAATTGATTTCCGTTCATTTCATTCTCCTAATTATATGTTTTTTTTAACTTTTTCTAGTATAAAAAAAATGTACGGATTTGGCGTGGGAAACAGCGAACAAATACCTTACAAAAATGAGAGTATAAAGTAAGAAGTATTTTTAATGGAGATATTCACTTTGACTGCGATAAAAATCAAAAATTGATTTCGCATAAATATAAGGAATAAATGTATTCTGACTAAGCATTGTTAAGTACTCTTTTTCAGTTACCCATTTCATTTCACTGACCTCTTCTTCTTGTAAATCTAATTCTTTAAGAGTGACATCTTTTGTGACAAAATAAATTTCATCCCAACCTTCTTCAAAGGAGACAGTTAAGCGACTGGGTGTGTCCTTTAAATCAACAACAATTCCTGTTTCTTCTAGTAACTCACGCTCAGCAGCTTGATACAATTCTTCTCCTTCAATAACAGCCCCACCAGCAGTATAATCCCACCAATTTGACCATACTTTTTTTGTTGATTGCCGCTTTTGGATAAGTAGTTCACCAGAGCTATTAAAAATTAACACTGAAACCACAAAGCGATAGTCATCACGGTTCATTGGGATATCACGGGAGTGGACTTTGGTTGTTTTCTGTTTTTTTGAAGTGTAAACATCCATATATTCCATTTAAAATGACCTCCTTGTATTAAGAATTCTGATTATTAAAGCCAAAGTTAATTTTTGAACGAAGTTCTCTCATTCATATATTTCCCAAAGGACTTCTAGTACTGCCCATGGATATGTTTTCTTTTTTTGATATTTCCTTTTTTAAATAAACTAATGGGCTATCTTCAAATAATTTATCCAATTCTGTTTGTTTAGCAAAGTTTTGAGTTGAGCCGTTTAACAGTGAGTGGAACCATTCTTTTATTTCTAATGGATATAAATTGCCTGCTACAGAAGACAACCTATTGAACCCTTGGTCGATTTTTTCTTTGATACCAATCTCTCCACCAGCATAGATATAGATGGTCTTATTAATTGAAGCTCTTAAATCACGAATGCGAGTGCCATCTCCAACTTCTTTGATACCAATAATATTAGCTTCTTGAAAAATATCAATAAGTGAATCTATTGCTATATCAAATCCTGTTCTCCTGGGATTATTGTAGATAATCATTGGTTTTTTAAGAACTTGAGAAATTTGCTTTACGTAAACAATAGCTTCTTTTTGGCGAATACTAGCTACTCCAAAGAGGATTTTCAAGCTACTATTAATTCTTGATTCTGTTTCTATGGCATTCAAAAGTGAAACCTTTTCTTGTAAAGTCAAACTATGTTGTTCTCCCGTTGAACCACAAACTAAAACTGAACCGATCCCTATATTTTGCAAGTAGAGGATATGTTCGATCGTATCATTTATGTTTAGGGTTTCATCATTATAAAAGGCGGTAGGTACTGCGATATGATAATCATTTACTAAGTTATAGTTCATAATGCACCTTCTTTTTTTATTTAATAATAGCTTACCAAAAAAAAAGCTTCTTTTACAATCCTATTTTGCAGTGCATCTTTTTTCTACAGCAATGATGTATACTTAGATTATATGCTACTAATTAGGCAATAAATGAAATAAGAAGGAAGTGTCTATTTATGACTGGCAATTTTTTGTGTGAATATAAGAAAAATTCAACTGTGATCTCGGAAGAAAAACATCAAGATAAAGTTAAACTTATCCAGCTCTTTGTAGAAAATGGTCTTATGAAAATCGGTGAAACAAGCTATCCGATTGTTTATGGTGATTTATACTTTCTAGATGCCAAACAAAGCTATTGTGTCGAAGAATTGGACGAGGAAATGATTCACAGTACGATCATGGTTTCAGCTGAACAATTAATGGCATTATCGAACATACTTGATTTTGAACTTGAATATCATAAAATTTTTGAAAAAAATGGTCATTTTCATGTTGCTTCCCCACATTATAAAGCAATCGATAAACGATTTAAAGAAGCTTTCAGTGTATCTGAAACTGGAAAAACATTTTCAAAAGCATTATTTTTCTCTAGAGTGATTGAGTTGCTCAATTATGCTGTTGTGACAGTAGAAAAAAGAAAATAAAAAAGGCTGAGAATAGTGTTGACTCTCCCCTTACTGGAACCTATATGATAAGAATGTCTCGAGACAAATAGCTATCAAGTAAGCTGCATGGGCTAACTCTTCGGAAAAAAGATAAAAATGGAATGAGGTAAAAAGCACCTCAGTCAATTTTTCCTATTTTTCAGATGAGTTGAACGAGCCCATTACGCTTTTATGTTATCTAGCTGCATGGGCTAACTCTTCGGAAAAAAGATAAAAATGGAGTGAGGTAAAGAGCACCTCAGTCAATTTTTCCTATTTTTCAGACGAGTTGAACGAGCTCATTACGCTTTTAAATTAGGAGGTAATTATGTTATCAATTGGTGATTTTTCAAAGGTTTCACAAGTTTCACCTAAAACGCTTCGTTATTATGATGAAATCAATTTATTGAATCCGACTTTTACAGATGCAAATAGTGGGTATCGTTATTATGATGTCAGTCAGCTTGAAACGATTCTTTTAATCAAACGATTAAAGGAATATATGTTTTCACTGGAGGAAATCAAGCAGGTTATTGAGAGTGATCAAGATCAAGACTTACTGCAAATGACCATCATCAAGAAGAAAAAAGAAATTAGCCAAAAGATGCAAAATTACTCTCTGTTGTTGGATCGAATAGTTGAGGATCTAACTACATTAGAAAGGGGAAAAAAACTGATGTCTTATTTAAATTCAATCGAAGTCAAACTTACTGAAGTACCTGAAATGAATATTTTATATCTTAGAAAGCAAATGAACGTACAAGAATATGGAAAATATATTGGAGAGTTATTTGGTCGTCTTACAGCAGAACAGTTTACTCCGACAGGACCACCATTGACGATTTATCATAGTCCCGATTTTAATCCAGAAAGTAGTGACATGGAGTTAGCAGTACCGATTGCTGAAAAGAATGAACAAACGAGAACGTTGCCTACAAGTTTGTGCGCAACTTCGACTCATGTTGGATCATATACAGAGATGTCCTCAGTGTATAGTAAAATTTTGAAATGGATCGAGGAAAAAGGGTATAAAATGAACGGGGCGCCGTTTGAAATTTATCAAACGGACCCGAATACTACGGCTCCTGATAAAAATGTAGTTGAGATTTATTTTCCAGTGTCACTTTGAGTAATAATACTTCACAACACCCCGACAGATAATTTTATGTCGGGGTGTTGTGTTACATTTGAATCAGTCAATTAAAAAAGCTTTAAAATAAGTCTTGAAAATTATTTTAATAGCATTTACTCTATGGATGGGAACGACATTGATCAATATCCTCTCAATAAATTGAAGGAGAAGATAAAAGATGAAGATTGAAATAATACCAATTCAAAGAATTTTCTATTTAAGGAGAATCGGATGTTATGGTGAAGAGAATAAGCAATTGATGGCTACTTTAAAAGAAAAACTAAAAGAAGCCAGTTTATTTAATGAAGACACCATTATTTATGGTATTGCTTGGAGTGAGTTGAATACTCCAAAAGAAATGTGTATTTATGATGTTTGTGTTACGGTATCAGCAGAGCAAAACATTATTGAAGAGATGAAGGAAACGGTGCTTGAAGGTGGCAAGTATGCAATTTTTAAAATAAAGCATACGGAAAAAGAAATCCAACGGTTTTGGGAGAAATTTATGCAGCAAAATTTTCAAAAGGAAATGGTAATTATTGCTGATTTGAATCGTCCCATTTTAGAAAGATATACTGGAAGACTAATTGCTGCAGGTTATTGTGAATTTTGCGTGCCGATTGAGTAGCTGAAATTGGTCACCAATGATTCCTATAGTGTAAGAGGAAGAGGGGGCAATGTAAAATATTTAGTAAAAGCTATTGACTATATTTGCAATTCGTGATAAATTGTTTAGAAATAAATGAGAATTAAATGAAAGAACGATGATCAGAATAGTAGGTGAATCGATTCGCTTCAGAGAGTTTCCGGTTGCTGCAAGGAAATAGCGAGCTATCATTGAACACGCCTGTAAGTTGTTTTTCTGAAATAACAAGTTAGTTTAACGAAAATTCTTTCGTTTTCTAAATGAGTAGGAAAAATCGGAGAGTCCGTTATCACTCCATAGTTTATCTAACTAACAGAGGTTTTTACTGTGAAGTAAAAGCAAATCTGAGGTGGGACCACGTGAAAATTTCTCGTCCTCTTGGCTTATTTGCCAAGGGGACGATTTTTTTATTCCAACAATATGGATAGTTAAAATAAGGAGGGAACCGAATGAAGTGGAACCGCAATTTGCCGGCTGGAACGAAAGACAAGTTATTTCGAGAAGCCAATGGGGCGTATCAATTAGAAAAACAAGTGAATGATATTGTGATCAAAAGAGGGTATCAGCGAATCGATACACCAGTGATCGAGTTTGAAGATGTATTTTACAGTGAAGAAAAAAATGAAAAAGAATTTTACCGCTTGTTTGACAATCAAGGTCGATTGCTTGTATTACGTCCAGATATGACGATGCCGATTGGACGTGTGATTGCAACGACTGGAATCCAGCCGCCACTTAAACTCTCTTATAGCGGTAAAGTGTTTCGCTCAAACGATGATATGCTGGGAGAACGAAATGAGTTGACTCAAGCTGGAATTGAGTTGATTGGTTATTCTTCTTTAAAAGCGGAAGTCGAATGTATCACCTGTGCCGTCGAAATTTTAGAAGCACTAAAGATACCCAACTTCCATTTTGAATTAGGCCATGCACAAATTTTTCGTGCCATAGTAACGTCATTAGATTTGGGTGAAGCAGAAAAATCAGAGCTTCAAATCTATTTTAATAATAAAAGTCTGACGGATCTTAAACGGTTTGTGGAGAAACATCCCAGTGAGTTAGATGAATTTATTTGCGCCATTCCAAGACTGTTCGGAGAAGCAGATGAGGTAGTACCAACTGCTAAAAAATTATTGCCCAAAGAATCACGCATCATGACCATCATTGATGAGTTAGAAAGATTAATGACTATTATTGAAACGCATCATCGAAAGATTTCTTTAACTGTGGATTTAGGTTTAGTTGCGTTGATGGATTATTACACAGGTGTTTTATTTAGTGGGTACGCTGATTTGATACCAGATATTTTCTTACGAGGTGGACGTTACGATCATTTAGCAGAACAATTCGGACATTCGGCGATTCCTGCAGTAGGATTAGGGATTAATCTAGATACATTGGTCTCTTTGCAATATCAAATCGGCGAACTAGCTTCTTTAGATCAGCCGACAACATTGGTTCATGGTTCTTTGGCACAAATAACTAAATCAGAAATACTTGTAAAAGAGCATCCTGATTACCAATTATCCTTGTTTGAAACATTGGAAGAAGCTTTGGAATATGGGGAGAAATGGCATTATCAGCAAGTCATTGAGGTAACAGAAGATAAAGTACAGGTGATAAAGGTGGGGACTAAAAATTGACACAATTGACTATTGCTTTGACGAAGGGACGCTTAGAAAAACAGACATTAGCATTATTTGAACAGGCTGGAATCGATGTTTCATTTATGCAGAACAAGCAAAGAAAGTTGATTTTTACTAGTCCAGATCAACGAATCACCTTTCTTTTAGTAAAGGCTGCTGACGTAACGACCTATGTACGTCATGGTGTTGCTGATTTAGGCATTGTAGGGAAAGATGTATTGATTGAGCATCCATTTGGTTACTATGAAATGCTGGATCTAAAGATTGGAGTATGTAAATTTTCGGTTGCGTCTACCCAAAATTATCAACCCGATGATTATAAACGAAAAAGAATTGCAACCAAATACCCAACTGTTGCTTCTGAACATTTCCGTAAAAAAGGAGAAGACGTCGAAATCATTAAGATTGAAGGATCAGTTGAAATTGCCCCTGTTTTGGGATTAGCAGATGCCATTGTTGATATTGTGGAAACCGGAACGACATTGAGGGAGAATGGCTTAGAAATTTTTGAAGATATTTGTTCGATCTCGGCTCGACTAATCGTAAATAAAGCAATGTTGAAACGTAAGCGCCAAGCAATATTCCAATTGTTTGACGCACTGGAATCTGTAATAGAAGGAGGAAAATAACATGAAATGGTTAACTGGAACGACCACGGAGATTTTAACGGCATTAAATGATACTGTTCAGCTGGCGCAAGAGGACAATCAACAAGTGGAAGAACAAGTCCGCCAGATCATTCAGCAAGTCATCATAAATGGAGATCAAGCCTTAAAAACATATTCTAAAAAATTCGATCATGTTGAACTGCAAGACTTATCTATATCAAAGGAGGCAATCGATTTAGGTTTCCAAAGAGTAGAAAAAGAAGTGATTACAGCCTTAGAAGCTGCTAAAGAAAATATTATAAGTTATCACAAAAAGCAAAAGCAATATGATTTCATGGATATGGAAAAATCAGGCGTTTTACGAGGGCAATTAGTGTTGCCGTTAGCTCGAGTAGGTGTTTATGTACCAGGAGGAACAGCTGCTTATCCTTCTTCTGTACTAATGAACGTTCTCCCAGCAAAAATCGCAGGTGTTCAAGAAGTCATCATGGTTACGCCCCCTTCCGCTGAGGGGATTTCTGACGTGATTTTAGCAGCGGCAAAAATTGCAGGTGTGGATCAAATTTTTCAAATTGGCGGAGCACAAGGCATTGCAGCGCTAGCATACGGAACGGAGTCTGTGCCAAAAGTAGACAAAATCGTAGGTCCAGGAAATATTTATGTGGCTACGGCAAAAAAACAAGTCTTTGGTATGGTTGGGATCGATATGATTGCAGGTCCATCAGAAATAGGAATTTTAGCAGATGAAGCAGCCAATCCCACCTATATTGCCGCTGATTTGCTGTCCCAAGCAGAACATGATACGCTTGCCAGAGCGATATTAGTGACGGATTCAGTTGAGCTTGCTAAACAAGTTGAACAAGAAATCTATCTGCAATTAGAAACACTACCTCGCAAAGAAATTGCCGAAAAAGCAATTCAAAATCATGGGATGATCATTATTGCCTCATCTCTTGAAGCGATGTTCACCATCATGAATGAAATTGCGCCAGAACACTTAGAAGTACAGCTGGTGGATGCAATCAGTTATTTACATGAAATCAAAAATGCGGGGTCGATTTTTTTAGGAGAGTATGCATCAGAGCCTGTAGGAGATTATTTTTCAGGAACGAACCATGTCTTGCCGACAAGTGGCACTGCCAAATTTTATTCACCGCTAGGAGTGTATGATTTTGTGAAGTATAGCCAAGTTACTTACTATACAAAAGAAGCACTAAGAGAAGCCAAAGATGCAATTGCTCTTTTAGCTAGAAAAGAAGGATTAGAAGCACATGCTAGAGCAGTTGAATGTCGTTTTGAATAAGTTGGTTAAATAGATTTTTATACTGGAGGAAAAGAAATGAGAACTGCTACTTTAACTAGAGAAACTGCAGAAACAAAAATTGAGTTAAAACTTGATTTAGATCGTCAAGAACCAGTCAGTATTCAAACAGGAGTTGGATTTTTTGATCATATGCTGATTTTATTTGCCCGTCATAGTCGGATTTCTTTAGAAGTAAAAGTCGATGGAGATTTAGAAGTAGATAGTCATCATACTGTGGAAGATGTTGGGATTGTGTTAGGGCAGTGTATCCGAGAAGCTTTAGGTGATAAGTCTGGGATCAATCGTTATGGGACTAGTTTTGTGCCGATGGATGAGTCTTTGGCAATGGCTTCCTTAGACTTAAGTGGGCGCTCGTATTTAGTTTTTGACGCAACGTTCGATAATCCAAAACTTGGTGATTTTGATACAGAATTGACAGAAGAATTTTTTCAAGCGTTTGCTTTTAATACTCAAATGAACCTTCATTTAAACATTTTACATGGGAAAAATACCCACCATAAAATAGAAGCTTTGTTTAAGGCGACAGGGAGAGCGCTAAGGGAAGCAATTACTGAAAATCCGGCCATTCAAGGGGTCAACTCCACGAAAGGAATTCTGTAAATGATTATTATCATTGATTACGATACAGGCAATACTCGCAATGTTCAAAAAGCATTAGATTATGTTGGGCTAGAAAATAAAATTTCCGCTGATCCTGATGACATTCAAAAAGCTGATGGATTGATTTTGCCAGGGGTAGGTGCGTTTTCTTTAGCAATGAAGGAGCTAGAACAACGTGGATTAGTTGAGGTGATAAAAGAGGTTGCACAAAAAGGCACACCGATTTTAGGTGTTTGCTTAGGAATGCAGTTGCTTTTAGAAGGAAGTATGGAAAATGGTTTTACAGAAGGATTAGGATTGATCGAAGGGCTTTGCGAAAAATTGCCGGACGATCCAGATTTACCTGTTCCTCATATGGGCTGGAATCAGCTAATAGTGACCAATGAAATGTTATTAACAAAAGAAGTGAACGGGCAGTATGTTTATTTTGTCCATTCTTATTATGCGGATTGTGAACCTGATGTGATCGATGCTTTAGCACAATATTCCATTAAAGTTCCAGCGATGATTTCTAAGGGAAATGTATACGGCACGCAGTTTCATCCTGAAAAAAGTAGTGAAGCAGGTTTGATGATTTTAAGAGGGTTTAAGGAGGTAGTGGAACATGCATGTTATACCAGCGATTGATATTAGAGAAGGAAAAGCAGTCCGATTAGTTCAAGGTGATTTTCTACAAAAAACGATTGTGAACCATAATCCAGTGGCTCAAGCAGAAGAATTTAAAGAAGCTGGGATTCAAATGATGCATGTTGTTGATCTAGATGGTGCTTTGATGGGAAAAGCAGCGAATGCATCGTTGATCGAGCAAATGAAAAAAGCAACTGGATTGAACATTGAAGTTGGTGGCGGCATTCGCACGCTGGCTCAAATTGATGACTATGTGGCGCTTGGTATCGACCGAATCATTATTGGTTCAGCAGCCTTAAGAGATCCAGAATTAGTTCAAGAAGCTGTTAAAAAATATGGGGATAAAATTGCAGTAGGGATCGATGCCAAAAACGGTAAAGTTGCTATCAGCGGTTGGTTGGATGTTAGTGAAACTGATTATCTACAAATGGCTAAAACGATGGCGAAACTAGGTGTCAAAACAATCATTTATACAGATATCTCTAAGGATGGCACTTTAACAGGACCGACATTTGAAGATTACGCTATGTTATTAAAGGTTGTACCAGATGTGCAAATCATTGCTTCAGGTGGTGTTAGCAGTAAAGAGGATTTAATGAAGTTAGCTGAGTTAGGGCTGTATGGCGCAATCGTCGGAAAAGCCTTTTATAATGGTGATATCACTTTGGCAGATATGTTGGAGGTTGAGGCAAATGTTGACTAAACGTATTATTCCTTGCCTAGATGTAACAGATGGTCGAGTGGTCAAGGGAGTCAATTTCGTTGGGTTACAAGATGTCGGTGATCCAGTAGCCATTGCTCGAGCATACAATGAGCAAGGAGCCGATGAGCTGGTTTTCTTGGATATCACGGCTACTAGTGATGACCGTGAGACGATGATTGAAGTGGTCGAACGAACAGCGGCAGAAGTATTTATTCCTTTAACGGTTGGCGGCGGCATTCGTACTGTGTCAGATATGAAAAAAATGTTGCAAGCAGGAGCAGATAAAATTTCCCTCAATTCAGCGGCAATCAATCAACCAGAATTGATTAAAGCAGGTGCAGAAAAATTGGGGTCTCAATGTATCGTTGTGGCAATCGATGCGAAGCGAATGGAGGATTCGTGGCATGTGTTTGTCAAAGGAGGTCGTGAAGATACAGGGTTAGACGCGATAGAGTGGGCTAAAAAAGCTGTTGATCTAGGAGCAGGTGAGATTTTATTGACTAGTATGGATGCCGATGGAACCAAAGAAGGGTATGATCTTGCGCTAAATCAAGCAATTTGTACAGCTGTAAATGTTCCTGTGATTGCTTCAGGCGGCTGTGGTAGTGCGGCGGATATTGTGGACGTATTTGAACAAACCAACGTATCGGCAGCTTTGGCCGCAAGTATTTTTCATTATGGAGAGGTAAGCATTCCCGAATTAAAAGAAATACTAACGCTAAATGGAATGGAGGTTCGCAAATGAAACCAGATTTTACTAAAGGCTTGTTACCAGCAATTATAATCGAAGCAAAAACGAAAGAAGTGTTGATGCTTGCTTACATGAACGAGGAAAGCTATGAAAAAACGCTTGAAACAGGGACTACTTGGTTTTACTCACGATCTCGTCAACAATTGTGGAATAAAGGAGAAACAAGTGGTAATACCCAACAAGTGAAAAATATCGTAACAGATTGTGATCATGACACATTGCTTATTACAGTTGAACAAACAGGACCTGCTTGTCATACCGGTAAGCATAGTTGTTTTTTCAATGTGATTATCTAATAAAAGGAGGTCATAAATATGCTTGATACACTTTACCAAGAAATACTAGAACGTAAAAAAGTTCCTAAAGAAGGTTCATATACCAATTATTTATTCGACCAAGGGCTAGATAAAATTCTAAAGAAAGTCGGAGAAGAAGCGACGGAGGTAATCATTGCAGCTAAAAATGATCAAGCAGAATTAATCGCCGAAACTTCTGATTTAATTTATCATATGTTAGTGCTATTAGTTGAGCAAGGTGTCACTTTAGAAGAAATCAAAATGGAATTGATGAAACGAGAAGGAAAATTAAGTAAAACGAAAGAACGCAAACAAATCGATGAACTTTAAAATAACTGAAAATAAAAAGAAGCGTCCCGCATAAGCGCATTATGGGGAATCGCTTCTTTTACTGTTCTGTTGGGCACTCTAAAGAATCAGTTGCTTCCAAAACATAAGTGGCATCGTCGGCTTCATCATATAAGGAAGCGGGTTTATCATTTAGACATTGAATAATTAAATGATAGCCATACTCATCTTGAGCAACTAGTCGTTTGTTTGTTAATTCAACTAGCATATAGCGTAATTCTTTACCATCAATAATAATCTGAAGATCATCTTCGATCTTCAACGTATGTTGTGTGGCTTTTTGTTTATTGACAAACCACCAACTACCTAAATAACTTTTATATAAATTAGGAATATCTGAATCAGGCTGCTGATTCGCTTGTTTCTTTTTCAAGAATAATGAGCCAGCAATACCTGTAATAAGCGATGCACCTAAAAATAATGACCAATGTTTTTTCATACTATCATTCTCCTCTAAAACAATCATAGCACGAAATTAAAAAACAAACTATTCGAAAATCTCTTCTTATAAAAAAACTTAATGAAGTCGTAATGATTGTTACATTGGAGTAGCGTTGTCGATTCAAAAACCCTTTAAACATGAGCGGTTTTGTCTGAAAAGTTTGACGATGCTTTTTCATTCAAAATATGGTATTGTTTTGAAGAAAGGGTGTTACAATGATTACATATCCTAACGTGCATATCGCACATTTTATTGATAGACCAAACCGCTTTATTGCCCAGTGCCGTTTGCAAGAAACAGGTGAAATGGTAACGGTTCACGTAAAAAATACTGGTAGATGTAAAGAACTATTTTTCCCAGAAGTGGAGGTTGCGTTATCTTATCAACCTTCACCAAAGAGAAAGACAGATTATGATTTGATTGCAGTCAAGAAAGGAACTGCTTGGTTTAATATCGATAGCCAAGTTCCTAATGCACTAGCTGCTCAAGCCATTCAAGATGGTACGATCATTTTGCCAGAATTAAAAGGGAACATCGTCTCGGTAAAAAGAGAAAAACGTTTTGCCCAGTCACAATTCGATATATTAGTAGAGACAGATACTGGCAATAAAGCGTTTGTAGAAGTGAAAGGAATGACCTTAGAAAATCATACCTTAGGTGCCTTTCCAGATGCTCCAACATTACGCGGCTTGAAGCATGTCACTGAGTTGATCGAAGCGATGAAAGAAGGCTATCAAAGCTATGTGCTGTTTGTTGTCCAATTTGAGAATGTAAAAGTAGCGACGATCCATACAAACATGCAGCCAGCTTTAGCGCAAATGATTGTATCAGGACAAAAACAAGGTCTAAGTGTGATTGCTTACAATTGTTCTATCACTCCTGATACAATAGCAATAGAACATCAAGTACCATTTGATGTCGCAAAAACGTTTGAAGATCCAAATTCAGAAAGGTGAGGGTAAAGATGATTCACTTAGGTATTATTGGAACAAACTGGATTAGTCATCAATTTGTAAAGGCAGCACTGGAAACTAAGCGCTATGATTTAACAGCTGTTTATTCACGAAAGCTGGAAACTGCTCAAAAATTTGGTGAGGAATACGGCGATGTTGAGTATGCAACGGATTTAAAGACATTTTTCGGTATTGCTCATATGGATACAGTTTATATTGCGTCACCTAATTCCCTACATTTTGAACAAGCAAAACAAGGGATTTTGGCAGGAAAAAATATTATTGTGGAAAAACCAGCCTTCTCAACGCCTGCTGAAATGGAGGAGATCATTGAGCTAGCAAATCAGCAAAAAGTCTTCTTTTTTGAAGCAGCCCGCAATATTCATGAGAAAAGTTTCAAAAAAATTGGGGATTTATTACCATTAAAAAATAAAATTATTGGTGCAAACTTTACCTATATGAAATATTCTTCGCGATATGATCAAGTGCTTGATGGTCAAGAACCAAATATTTTTTCGCCACATTTTTCAGGAGGCGCTATGGCAGACCTTGGTGTCTATTTAGTCTATGCTGCTGTTGGTTGGTTTGGTATGCCGAATGAAAGCCATTATTTTGCAAGAAAAATCCCAACAGATGTTGATGGGATCGGTACGGCAATTTTGAGATATGACTTGTTTGATGTAACCTTGCAGACTGGAAAAAACGCAGATTCATTCTTAGACTCTGAAATTTATTTTGATGGGGGAACATTGATTTTAGATAGTGTAAATGCGATTTCTAAAGCCGAATTTCATGATCGCAATCACCAAGAACGTGATATCATTGAGCTTACAACTGAAGAAAATCCAATGATTGAAGAAGCCCATGATTTTGCCGATGTACTTGAAAATCCTAACGATCCAACTATGGGAATTCGTTATGAAGAATGGGTAGAACTATCACGCAATGTAAATAAAGTAGTAACAACATTAAGAAAAAGTGCCGGTATCGAGTTTGATGCGGACAAAGAAAACCTGTTTTAATGAGGAAAGGACTATTATGACATTTATCAAAAATTTACCAGAAGATTGGCAAGAACATTGGCAGGCTTCTGGTTTTAGCGAGCCATCGATGATTCAAGAAAAGAGCTTCCAACCTTTGAAAGAAAAAGAAAATGTTTTGGGGATTTCTCCAACGGGATCAGGTAAAACGTTAGCGTATGTTTTACCACTTCTTTTGAATGTAGAAAAAGACCAAGGCAGTCAGCTATTGATTTTAGCGCCTTCGCAAGAATTAGCAGTGCAAATCAGTCAAGTTGTACGTGATTGGGCGACATTACTTCAATTGAAAACTCAAAGTCTGATTGGTGGAGCCAATGTTGGCCGTCAAATCGAAAAGTTAAAAAAGAAACCAGAAATTTTGGTTGGAACACCTGGGCGTGTATTGGAACTGATCAAAACAAAGAAAATTAAAAGTCATTTGCTGCAGACTGTTGTAATGGACGAAGTAGATCAGCTGTTTCACGAAAAAGAGCTGAATCTAACCAAACAAATTTTAGCTAGTGCACCAACAGAATTTCAGTTAGTCTTTTATTCGGCGACGGCTGATCGAGTAGTAGAAGAAGCCCAAAAACTAACAGATCAGCTGACAATCATTGATGTAATGGATGAAGATCAATCTGGTGGTGTTGTGAATCATTATTTTATGGCACTCTCTCCTAGAAAAAAAAGTGATTTTTTAAGAAGCTTAGCGTATACATCTGATTTTCGTGCGATGGTTTTCTTTAATCAAGTTGCTGATTTAGGTTCAGTCGAAGAAAAACTGATTTATGAAGGGTTAGCAGTAGTAGGGCTTGCTTCAGATCAAAATAAAACACTGCGTAAATTAGCGATCGATCAATTTTCTAAAAAAAGAGCAGTCATGCTTTTAACAACGGATATTGCTGCTAGAGGTTTAGACTTTGAAGCGATTCCTTTTGTTGTGAATGCTGAAGTTCCATTGTCCGAAGAAAGTTATATTCATCGGGCTGGTCGTGTTGGACGTATGGGTGCAGCAGGTTCTGTCATTACGTTTGTGAACGATGCAACCAAAAGAGATTATCAACGATTAATGAAAAAAATAGAGCTTCCTTCAAAGGAAATTTTTCTTTATGATGGCGCAATCCACCTGACTAGGAAAGAAAAAAGTTCTTCTGAAGAAAAAGCAGGAAGTCCAAATGGATCGGCAAAAAAAGAGCAGGCTGAAAAACAAGTACCAACCAAAAAGACAGCAAAGCCTAAAAACCGCCCAAAAAACAATAAAAATAAAGGGGCTAGACGGAAAGCGTCTAAACCTGAGCTATAAATAATAAGTAAGAACGTCATGATTTAAGGAGGCTATCCATGAAATCTAGAAAAGACGAGATTTTAGCAGTTTTAGAATCAAAAAAACAAGGTATGACAGCGGCTGATGTCGCAAATGAGCTGGCAATCGATCGAAGCAATGCCAGCCGCTACTTAAGTGAATTGTTCAAAGAACACAAAATCATTAAAAGCGATGGCCGTCCAGTCATTTATTCAGTTGTAACCGAAGAAGACAAAGTCCATGTCGATAATTCTAGTGAAGTAACATTTGATAACTTAGTTGGAGCGCAGGATTCTTTAAAAGTCAGCATCCAACAAGCAAAAGCCGCAATTTTATATCCGCCTCGTGGCTTACATACAATTATTTTTGGTGAAACGGGAACCGGAAAATCATTGTTTGCGGAATGTATGTACCATTTTGCAGTTGATTCTAAGACCTTAGCAGCTGATGCTCCTTTTGTTTCGTTTAACTGTGCGGATTACGCACAAAATCCTCAATTACTATTTGGGCATATTTTTGGTGTGAAAAAAGGGGCTTATACTGGCGCCAATGAAGATAGTCCAGGTTTGATGTCGAAAGCAGATGGTGGAATTCTATTCCTTGATGAAATCCATCGCTTACCGCCAGAAGGTCAAGAAATGCTATTTACCTTTATTGATAAAGGAGTCTATCGTCCACTCGGTGAAAGTGGTCAAACATATGAAGCATCTGTTCAAATCATTGGTGCAACCACAGAATCATCTGAGAGTTTCTTGACGACTTTTAATCGCAGAATTCCGATGGCAATCACGTTGCCATCTTTAGATGCACGTTCACTTGATGAGCGCTACGATATTATCTCCTTGTTTATCAAGCAAGAAGCAAACCGTTTAAATCAGCGAATCGATATTAAAAGAGAAGCGATTTTGGCTTTTATGCTTTATGATGCAGAAGGAAATATTGGGCAAGTTAAAAGAGATTTGAAACTTGTGTGCGCAAAATCTTTTCTACATTATCGTACACATAATGAATCCAGTTTAGTGATCCAAAAAAGAGATTTACCACTCCAAGTGCAAAAAGGCCTATTAAAAATCAAAGAGGTTTCTGATCGTTTAGATCGTTTTGTTGATAGTAAAAGTAATTATCTAAGTTTTGAGCCGGGAACAAATGAAGTTGTCTGGTCACAAGATCCAGCTCGAGACATGCAAGTCTATAATGAAATTGAAGAAAAAGTTGCGACGTTATCAGCGAATGAACTAGAAAATGTCAATTTAGAACAATTAATTTCTAGTGACATGGATGCTTATTTCCAAACTTATGTAGATGAACTTACACAAAATCCTGTGCATAAAGAATTATTGCCAGAACCAATTTGGAAGCTGACAGATCGTTTATACGATATCGCAGAAAAAAGACTAGAGCGCACATACAATGAAAAGGCCCGCTTTGCTTTTGCCTTACACTTACAAAGTACGATCGATCGAGTGAAAGAAGGACATGTGATAGTCCATCCTAATTTAAATAATGTTCGTAAGAAAATGAAGAAAGAGTTTCAAGTCGCCATGGATTTATCTGCTATCATTGAAGAAGAGAACAATATTGAAATTCCTTTTGATGAGATTGGATTTATCAGTATGTTTTTATCAATCAATGTGGGCAGTAAAGAAAAAGTCCATGAAAATAACGTTGGTGTTGTTGTGTTGATGCATGGCGATTCAACTGCTTCAAGTATGCTGAAAACAGCGCAAGAATTGCTTGGAACAGAAACTGGTGTCGCAATGAATATGCCGCTAACGATGGAAGTTCAGACAATGTACGAACAACTAAAAAGTTTCGTATTGAGTCATCGTGAAAAACTTGTGAACGGGATGTTGCTTTTAACGGATATGGGTTCATTGAATTCTTTTGGAAACCTGATTTTTGAAGAAACTGGGATTCGAACGAAAGCCATCACAATGACTAGCACGATGATCGTGTTAGAAGCGATTCGAATGGCAAGTGTGGGAAGAAGTTTAGAAGATATTTATCAAAACATCCAAATGTCGTTTGAAAGTATCATTAGAGAACAATTCCGCAGTAGTCCGCAAAATCGTGAGGATGTAAAAAAAGCAGTGGTTGTTACATGTTTCACTGGCGAAGGCGTTGCGGCAAAATTATATCAACGCATTTTACCTGTGATCGATGAAAACAAAGTCGAAATTATTCAAATGCAGTTTTTAGAACGTGAAGCGTTTAAAAAGCATATCGATAGTTTAATGGAAGAATATGAAATCAAAGCAATTGCTGGAACAGTTGACGTTGAATATCAGAATATCCCGTTCTTTTCAGCATATGATATCTTTGATGATGAAAAATTAAACGTATTGAAGCGGATTGCAGGTGATGAGGTTCCAACTGAAAAGATTGTCAAATCATTAGGTGGAACGATCACCGCAGTTGATTCGCTGCAAAAGCTAATTGTCATGCTGCAAAAAACAGTACATCAAATTCAGACAGATATGCATATTATTGTTGAACCAGGTGTTGATGCTGGTATTGTAATCCATCTTGCATTTTTAGTAGATGCTATTTTGAAAGGTGAGAAATCAAAAGAATTTGATAACCTTGCTGAATTTATGAAAAAAAATCGCCTAGAAACGGATGTTACCAGAACTAATTTAATGGTAATAGAAAAAGCCTACCGTATAGCATTTACTGAGTCGGATATTGCACATTTGACACTATTATTTTTAGAAAATAAAATAAAAACAACAACAGAATACACACACAATTAATTAGTGTGTAAATGTATTCCTGTTAGTGTGTACACAAGATGTATAGACCAAAACCGCAGAATCACTGAGTTTGGTCTATACATTTTTTTGGCACGCTTCTTGCTTTATATAAAAGTGTAAGTACAACTAATTTAGAAGGAGTGTAATAAAATGGCTAAAAAAACAATTATGTTAGTATGTTCAGCAGGAATGAGTACAAGTTTATTGGTAACAAAAATGCAAAAAGCAGCAGAAGATCGTGGAATGGAAGCAGATATTTTTGCAGTATCAGCATCAGATGCAGATAATAACTTAGAAGCCAAAGATGTAAACGTATTACTTTTAGGTCCGCAAGTACGTTTCATGAAATCTCAATTTGAGCAAAAATTAGCACCTAAAGGAATTCCTTTTGACGTAATCAACATGTCAGATTATGGCATGATGAACGGTGAGAAAGTTCTAGATCAAGCAATTGCTTTAATGGACAAATAAGAAGACAAAATAAAAAATGAACGGAGTTACAAATCGTGGAAGATCAACAAAATTTAGAAGCAGTAATGGGATTGATTATGTATGGAGGGAACGCTAAAAGCGATGCAATGGAAGCGATTGCGGCAGCTAAAGCAGGAGACTTTGAATTAGCAGATCAAAAAATCGCTGATGCAGAAGAATCTTTAGTCCAAGCACATCATTCTCAAACAGGAATGTTAACGCAAGAAGCACAAGGAAATCATATTCAAGTGACGTTATTGACAGTTCATAGTCAAGACCATTTAATGACTTCGATCGCTTTTACAGATTTAGCAAAAGAAATCATTGATTTATATCGTCGGATGGATAACGAGTAATCTGGGCTATTTTCTTTTTTGAACGGAAGAAAATAGAAGTTAAAGTTTTTTGAACGGGACTTTGACAACTTACTTTGTTTTAAAGAGTTTAATGGCTCTTTAAATAAATATTATTTATAGGAGGAATTAAAAAATGGATGGATTAACAGCCTGGATGGAGAAGTACATTCTACCTGTGGCCGGTAAAATTGGTGCGCAAAAACACTTAGTTGCATTACGTGACGCTTTTATCGGAACAATGCCAGCAACAATGGCAGGATCGATTGCCGTAATGATCAATGCGATGATTCGTGATTTACCGCAACAATTTTTCTCTGACTATGCAGCAAACCTTGCTGCAGATAAAGGTATCTTTGCAGTTATTAATGTTATTATTGGAATCAACGGATTTGTTTGGAACGGTACTTTGGCGATTGCCGGTTTGATTTTTGCCTTTTCTTGGGGCTATAACCTAGCAAGAGCGTATAAAGTAAATGACTTAGCGGGTGGTATCGTTGGTTTAGCAACATTGATTCAAGGAATCGCATTTGCTTATTCTAATACATTAGAAACAGCAGTTCCTAAAGAACTAATGAATACAATCAATGAAAACTCAGCAACAAGTGGTTGGTCAGCAACAGCTGAAGGCTTAACAGCAGGCGGTTGGGGTTGGTTGAAACTAGATCACTTAAATGGTAATGCATACTTCACAGTTATGATCATGGGTGCTATTTCTGTTATCATTTTCTGTAAATTAATGTTGGCGAACATCACAATTAAAATGCCTGATTCAGTTCCGCCAGCAGTATCAAAAGCTTTCGCTGCGATTTTACCTGCAACGATCGCGTTATATGTTATTGCAATTATTAACTTTGTAGTAGGTAAATTAACGAACGGACAATTGATCATCGATTTAGTTCAAAAATATATTGCAGAACCATTCTTGGGACTATCTCAAGGTTTAGGTGCTGTATTGATCGTAACGATTTTCGTTCAAATTTTCTGGTTCTTCGGTATCCATGGTCCAAACGTATTGGCACCAGTTTTAGAAGGTATCTGGGGACAAGCACAATTAATCAATATCGACATTTTCCAAAAAGGCTACAAAGGATTGACTGGTACACCAGCTGTCTTGAAAGCCATTGATGATGGAAAAGCTTATATGTGGGTTCGTGGTTCATTTGATGCATTTGCATGGTTTGGTGGATCAGGTGGTACGATCGTCTTGATCGTTGCAATCTTACTATTCTCTAAACGTGCAGATTACCTAACTGTTGGTAAATTATCATTAGGACCTGGTATCTTCAATATTAACGAACCAATCATGTTTGGTTTACCAATCGTGTTAAATGCAATTATGTTTGTACCATTCTTAGTTGCACCAGTAGTTGCAACAACAATCGGATGGTTAGCAACTTACTTCGGATTAGTAGCGCCAGTTTCACAACAAGTAACATGGGTTGTTCCTCCAATCTTGCTATCATTCTTGGCAACAGGAGCTGACTGGAGAGCACCAATCGTAACAATTGTATGTATGGTTGTCACATTCCTTATCTGGACACCGTTTGTTATTGCGGCAAACAGAATGGAACCAACTGATTTCGAATAAAATAAAACTAAATAGTCTGTTACTTTCACCTCTTTAGAGGTGAAAGTAACTGCTTTATTGTTAAGGAGAGAATAAAATGATCACAATTGCGAGTGCAATGCAACAAGAAGAAATCAAAAAATTATTAGAAAGCTATGACGGTGGCGATTTCACTTACACGTTTAAAGAAAAAAAAGGCATCAAATTAGCGTTTGACGTAACTGGAGACAAAGAAGAAGCAGCTAAAAAAGCAAAAGAAATAATCAAAGCACAACCTTGGGGCGGTGTCTTGTTCTTCCAAGCAGCTGCAGTTTAAAAAATAGATTGGATGGATGAAAGATGGTTAGAAACGGCTTATTTATGTGCAGTATTGGCTTCATAATAATTTTATATACAGTAAATCCTGCTTCAATGAAATATGATTTGTTAAGCATGACAACAGGGATTTTCTTAGTAGTTGTTGGCGGTTATTTCTTTTTTAAAGGGAGAAAGATTGAAGAATCTAAAGCAAAGAAACAACATAACGAGGTGAAAAAATAATGGAAATTACAAAAAAATTGAATATTCCAGCGCCTTACTTTTATGAAAAAGTGATTGATTCTGTTCTTTTTGATATTCGCAAGCACACTGGAAAAAGTTTAACAAAAAAACAATTGAACAATTTTGAATATGTAAAATCATTTTCTAAAAACAGCCGAGCAAAAATCAAAGTTGAGAAAATCGTCGACAACTCATCTTATCATTTCCAAACATCAACAACTAAAAATAATTTTTCGGTAGGCTACGAAATTGTACCGATCGATGATAAATCTTGTGAGATTCATTATACAGAGAAGATGGAATCATTCGGATTTTTACAAAAAATAAATGATGCGGTCTTAGGAACGATTTTAATGTATTTTAAAAAACGTCAGTTTCGTAAAATGCTGCAGATGATAGAAGAATCTTATTAAGAGAGTGTCGAGAGGCACTCTCTTTGCGCTTTTCTTTGATTAAAGTGCAGCAAAACATACTAGAGTACTAAGGGATGTTAAACCGTTTTTCTAGAAAATTTTCATATATACATAGATCGATTGTTAAACTATAAAAAAGTCAAATATGTTTAAACTATACCAAATTTGCGTTATCCTTAATTATGAGAGACAAGGAGTGAGTGAAATGAGTGGAGTCAAAAGAATGAATGAAGAACAAGTGGAAGAGATGTTCCAATTAGCTGTGTATGCATTCAATTCAGAAAGTACAGAGAAACGAAAAGAGCGTTTTAAAAAGATTGTAAAACATTCTTGGAATTATGGTTTCTTTTATGAGGATAACTTAGCAAGTCAGATTATTTCTACACCATTTACCGTCGCGTTTCATGGTGTAAATTATCAAATGGCTGGAATCGGCTGTGTTTCATCTTATCCTGAATATCGCGGGAAAGGCGGTATTTCCGCTATTATGAAACAATTACTGGCAGAATTAGCAGAAAATAAAGTTGAACTTTCTTACTTAGCACCATTTTCGTATCCTTTCTATAGAAAATATGGGTTCGAACAATTATTTGAACAAATTAACTATACAATCAAAGCAGCCAATTGGCCAAACGTCAAATCTCAACCTGGCTTGATGAAACGTGTAAATTATGAAGAGGCAAAAGATGTTTGTCAAATGATCTATTCTGTTTCTTCGAATCATCAAAGAGGTGGGGTAATCAGGGAACCTTGGTGGTGGGACTATAAGGTTGGAATGAATCAAGAGTACCAGTTTGCCCTATATGAAGATGAATTGGGAAAGGCACAAGGATACTTGATTTACCAATCTAGTGCAGAGTCTTTTGTCATTAAAGAATGGGGATTTTTAACCAATCAGGCGTTTCAGTCTATCATCCGTTTTATCGGTTCTCATAATGGCTCATCACGAGAATTTCGTTTAGAAACAGGATTTGATGGCAAAAATTTAAGTTATTTAATTCCATCTCCGTTAATAGAGATGGAGATCACGCCATTTATGATGGCAAGAATTGTTGATTTGAACAATTTTTTGGATAAGTATCCTTTTACGCCTGGAATTAAAGAAGTTTATTATCTTAAAGTTGAAGATGAGTATGGTCCATGGAATAACGGGATATGGAAATTAGAAGTAAACGAAACAGGAGAAAGTATTGTAACGAAGTTTGACCAAGTTCCAGAAGAAATAAGAGATGAAGCGTTGATTGTAAGTTCGATCCAAGCGTTGACTCAGCTTTTTATGGGTTATCGTACTGGTAGCGAATTGAGTTTTTATGAGAAAATTACAGGCAATACGCAGCTAATCCAGTCATTAGATGCGCGCTTAGTCAAAGGGAGTCCAGTTTTAGCAGATTATTTTTAAAAGATGGGTTAAGTGAATTAGTCACTTAGTCCTATGTATATCCTTTATTTTTAACATTAGTAAGATTCTATGAGCCCATTATGTATAAGCAAATGATTAGCAGAACTTAGTTAAAATCTTTATAATAAATAATATAGAAACTTATAGAAGTCTGAAAATGAAAGGCAGTGAAGAGCATGAGTAAAACCAAAGAAGAAAAAGTTGCAAGAAACGGTAAAATCGGCAAAACATTAGCTATTGTTGTAGGTGGGCTTTATTTAGTCAAAATGCTGAAAGGCAAAAAAAATAATAGTAAATAAAAAGTTATAGAGCAAGTGATGCTGATTTTAAATCAGCATCACTTTCTTTTTAATTTTCATTGACACTGACTGAAAAGACTTCTAAAATAAACAATGAACTGTTCTCGTAGCTCAGTAGGATAGAGCAATCGCCTCCTAAGCGATAGGTCGCTGGTTCGATTCCAGTCGGGAACGTAAAAAACACCTTTCAAACGTTGATTTGATAGGTGTTTTTTCATTTGTACCAAAAATGATTATAAGTATTTCATGCCAGTGTTAGTTTTCACCAATTTGAGCAATTTAGTTTGTAAATGATGAGTTAGTACTGGAAATTGATACAGGGAATAGTGTTATTTGTACTTAGAGTGCATATCTATACGGATCGCTGTGAATACCATACTGTCTAAGACGAAAAATGAAATTATAGTAAGATGTTTTCATTACTGTCTTCATTTTTTTATAAAGAGAGATTAACAGATATAGCGAATAAAAACTTGATTTTATCCGCCATTTGACAATATCGTACTAAAAGTTATATATAAATTACTTAGAGGTGTGGGATGTAGAAATTAGATACTCTTTTTTTAAAATGACTATTGTAATGTAAGAGCTATATATTATATAATTATTATGTTACAAAGAAAGGATAGTGAGAAAATGAAAAAGGTTAGTTTATTGTTGTTAAGTTTGTCGTTGTCTTTTGTTGTTGGAGCAACCACTGGAAATGCAGCTGAAGAAGAGGTTTCAGTTGTTCCTTTTGGGGAACTAAAAACAAATGATGCATTACAAGCAGAGGATTCGGAGATAGTAGAACCATTTGCGCAAAATGAGCGTGCTGCTGGAGCGCCGACAGTTACTTACCGCACACATGTACAAAATATTGGCTGGCAAGGTTGGAAGAGCAATGGTCAAGTAGCGGGAACTTCTGGTCAAGCCAAAAGATTAGAAGCGATTGAATTGAAAGTGAAAAATTCGCCGTATAGTGGTGAGATTCAGTACAGTACACATATTCAAAATATCGGTTGGCAAGGTTGGAAGAAAAATGGTCAAGTATCAGGAACTTCTGGTCAAGCAAAACGGTTGGAAGCAATAAGAATAAAATTGACAGGTGAATTAGGAAAAAGATATGATGTCTTTTATCGTGTTCATGCACAGAATTTCGGCTGGATGGGCTGGGAAAAAGGTGGAATCCCTTCCGGAACGTCAAGATATGCTTATCGTTTAGAAGCAATTGAAGTAAAACTTGTTCCGAAGAAAAACTACTTTACAATTGATTTCTCAGCTAAAACTTCATATAGAGATAATACTAAAGTAGCTGGTGAATTAGATCCTAAAAAACTAGGCATTCCAAATAAATATTTAGATAATGGGTTAAAACTTTTCAAAGATTCTAACTCAGTCGTGAAATTTGCGGATAAAGAATTGTATGATGCAAACCGTAAAACAATCGCTTATCAAACATATGAATTAAGAAAAAATCTTAAAAAAGTTGGATATACTGTTGAATTTTATTATCCATATTAATAACTAAAAAGAACTGCAACTGATCTTTTAATAGAGATCAGTTGCAGTTCTTTTAATTATATTGCTTAATAAATGCGGCTAGAGTTGACCAATCAGATTCAATGATAGTTTCAAGCTTTTGATTATAAAAAATAGCTGCAGGATGGTACATTGGAAATAATGTATAGGTATTATTTGTCTTAATAAGTTGTTCTTGTTCATTTGAATACATCAGAATCGGTGAGTGGAGCAGTTGCCCATGACACATTGAGATTGTATAATTTTTCCCCAATAAACGTTTTAAGCCAGTATTACCCATTGGTACAAGAATTTTTGGCTGAACCATTTGTATCTCGTAATCCAATAAGGGCGCATAAGCTAATACTTCTGTTTTATTCGGTGCTCGATTAGGATATTTTGTTTCAAAGAATCCAGTTTTTTTATTGAGTTCTTTTTTGATACTAAAAGGTCGACTTCTAACCGTGCTTGTAATATAAATATCTTCCCGGCATAAACCTGATTGTGCTAACCAACCATCCAACTTTTTGCCTGATCTGCCGCTAAAAGGAATTTTTGTTTTGATTTCAGTTCCTCCGGGGGCTTCTCCTATAAGCATCAAAACTGCATTTTTAGGTCCTCTACCAGAAAGAAATCCTTCTAAATTATGTCCGTTCATTTTTTGTTTAACTGCTTCAACTAGTTGTTTAGGATAGTTCATAATCGTAGGTCTTCTCTCTAAAAAAACGCGCTGATTTATTTAATCAGCACGTTCTTTTCATTTTAAGCCCAATCACCATTACGGAAGATTGGAACGCGTGTGCCGTCTTCTCTAATGCCATCAATATCCATTTGATCTGATCCAACCATGAAATCAACATGAGTATGACTGCGGTTTAGACCAGCGTCTTTTAATTCCGCTTCGCTCATTTCAGTTCCACCTTGTAGATTAAATGCATAAGCAGAACCAAAGGCTAAATGATTTGAAGCATTTTCGTCAAATAAAGTATTGTAGAAAATGATTCCTGACTGAGAAATTGGTGATGGATCAGGAACTAATGCAACTTCTCCTAAATGACGAGCACCTTCGTCTGTTTCAAGTAACTTAGCTAGTACTTCTTCTCCTTGTTCTGCTGAAAAATCGATTACTTTTCCATCTTTAAAAGTAAACTTCATACCAGAAATAGTTGTTCCAGCATAACTTAATGGTTTTGTGCTAGAAACAACACCATCAACGCGTCGGCTGTCAGGAGCTGTAAAAACTTCTTCAGTCGGCATGTTCGCCATGAATTTTTCTCCACGCGCATTATCGCTGCCGGCACCTTCCCATAAATGATTTTTTGGTAAACCGATCACTAAGTCTGTACCTGGTGCTGTATAGTGTAACGCTTTAAATTGTTCTTTATTTAGTTCATCTGCTTTTGTAGCTAATTTATTGTCATGAGCTTCCCACGCAGCAACTGGATCTGCTTCATAAACACGAGTTGTTTTAAAGATTTCATCCCAAAGAGCGTCAACTTGCTGTTCACTATCCTTTAAGTCTGGAAACACTTTAGCTGCCCATTCTTTACCAGCCGCAGCTACAACTGTCCAGCTGACTTTGTTCGATTGTGTAGCTTTTCTTAAATTAACTAAGGCTTTGCCAGAAGCTGATTGGAAGGTAGCTACACGGTCCGGATCCACACCAGCTAAAGCATCAGGGTTGGATGAAACAACGCTGATTCGGCTGGCACCTTTATTGATCCAGTCATCAGTTTGATCTATTTTATGTTGTGGAATGTTTTCCAAGTATGTTTCGTCGGCATGTAATAAAAATTCACGCTGAATGATATCGTCAGTCCATTGAACAATTACTTCACCAGCACCTAATTTATATGCTTCTTCGGTAATCAATCGTGCCAAAGGTGCCTGATCAACACTAATTTGTAAAACAATGCTATGTCCTTTTTGAACATTGACCCCTGTCTCAACAATGAGTCTGGCATATTTTTTTAATGTTTCATTAAAATTTGATAATGTCATAGAATAGCCTCCTAGTATTTCGTTCGTGTAATCGACAATATCATAACACGTAAAGCCCCTGAACTCAAACAATCAAACGGCTTTATCTTCTTATTTAATTCTGAAAAAAGTCTCTTGAAAGTCCCGTATAATCAAACAAATAAAATAATATAAATCGGAGGACTAGTATTTTGCAGAATAAACAAATCGTGTTACAATAACTGTAGTATTTATATGGAAGCGTTGTAAAGGATAGGTAGAGGGGATTGAAAGATTATGGCAAGAAAAAAAACAATTACTAAAGATCAGATTTTAAATGCTGCATACGAAGTAGTGGCCACTGAAGGCTTTTCGAAATTCACCGCACGTAACATTGCAACCAAAATGAAATGCTCAACACAACCTATTTATTTAGAATTCAAAAATATGGATGATTTGAAAGAAGAATTATTTGAAAAGATTCATCAATATTTAGCAAAAGAAGTATTTCCGGTGACCCATACGGGAAATACTATTGTGGATTTAGCGTTAAACTATATTCATTTTGCTAAAAACGAAAGTAAATTATACCGTGCGTTATACTTAGAAGAATATGGCGGCGGAAAAAGAATGCAGGAGTTTTCGTATAGTTATTTTTCCAATGCTGTTAAAAAAGATCCAGATTATGAGAAGTTGAGTGATACGGAAATCAATTCTCTTCATATGGGAACTTGGATCGTTGCAACTGGCATTGCGGCATTGATGACTTCTGGCATCATTCATCCAAGTGATCAACAAATTGAACATTTGATGAAAGAAGCAATCGATCAGATATTAGAGCGTGACGAACCAATCGATATCGATATTTAAATTCAATTAAAAGAGGAGGGTGTCATAAAACTCAACGAGTTTTATGACACCCTCCTCTTTTGCCAATGATTATTTTACAGCTTCTGCTAGTTTTTTAGCAAAGGCTTCAAGCTTTTGAATATCTTCTTCTTCAGCAGCTAGATCGACTTTTACACTATCCGCTCCTTTGGTAGCACCGATTTTTGTAAAAACAGCATCAAAGTCATCCACAGATTTACAAAATTCATCGTAAAAAGTATCACCAGAGCCACAAACACCATACGTTTTTCCAGATAAATCGATTTCTTGTAATTCTTCATAAAAATCTACGATTTCATCAGGTAATTCGCCATCACCATATGTGTACGTTGCGACAACACAGATGTCTGCATCTTCAAAGTCTTCAGGATCAACCTGTGTACATTCGTTGATTTCGACTTCAATATTTAAATTCTCAAGGGCTTCAGCAACAATATCCGCGATTTCTTCTGTATTTCCAGTCATGCTTGCATAAACGATTTTAGCTAAGGTCATTAAGTGTTCCTCCTTTAAATAATACAACTTTGATTATATCAGAAGAATGAAGGTTGTGTAAATTACAAAATGAAGAAGGAAAGACAAGAAGTTGCTTATATGACAATGTTTCTGGGAGCTAACTACTAGAAAAATAAATGAAATCTATTTTTAACAACTACTTTTCAGTGAAATTTTCACAAATTATGATAAAATACTCTTATATGAAGATTATCTAGCTCCGCGGGTTAGTCTCTATGAAAAAGGATAAAATATGGCTGTGATAAAAAGCGTCACAAATATATATCCCTACTTTTCTAAAAGATTAGATAGGCCCACTGTGCTTTTAAATTTTAGGAGGACACTATTAAATGATTACACTAAAATCACCAAGAGAAATCGAAATGATGGATGAGTCAGGAGAATTATTAGCGGATGTTCATCGTCATTTACGTACGTTTATCAAACCAGGTGTTACAAGCTGGGATATTGAAGTATTTGTAAGGGACTTTATTGAAAGCCATGGCGGGATTGCCGCTCAAATTGGTTTTGAAGATTATAAATACGCAACATGCTGCAGTATCAATGATGAAATTTGTCATGGTTTTCCTCGGAAAAAGCCGTTAAAGGACGGTGATTTGATCAAAGTCGATATGTGTATCGATTTGAAAGGAGCAGTATCAGATTCTTGTTGGGCTTATGTTGTAGGCGAATCAACACCTGAATTGGATCATTTGATGGAAGTGACCAGAAAAGCCTTGTATCTTGGAATCGAGCAAGCGCAAGTTGGGAATCGTATTGGTGATATCGGGCATGCAATTCAAACATATGTTGAAAGCGAAAACTTGTCAGTTGTCAGAGATTTTGTAGGTCATGGTATTGGTCCGACGATTCATGAAAGTCCAGTTATTCCTCATTACGGTGAAGCGGGTAAAGGCTTACGCTTGAAAGAAGGAATGGTCATCACGATCGAACCGATGGTCAATACAGGTACTTGGCGCATGAAGATGGATCCAAACGGTTGGACGGCTTACACTTTAGATGGTGGTATCAGCTGCCAATTTGAACATACATTAGCTATTACGAAAAATGGACCCAAAATTTTAACTTCTCAAGGAGAAGAATTGACTTATTAATGATTAGAGGAGCATTTTATGAAACTGGTGGACAAAGTAAAAAGCAATGAAAAACTAATGCGATTCATTGAAACAACACAACATCGTATGATTGATTCAGAAATTGGGAATACGTCAGTTGTTGTGGCATACTATTTACTGTTGTCCCTGTTTCCTTTGCTGATTGCGGTAGGAAATCTCTTGCCGTACTTACATATCGATCCAAACGAAGTACTACCTTATATTGCTGAAGCCATTCCAAAAGCTATTTTTGATGATTTGAAACCAGCAATTCAATCACTACTGACCCAACGTTCTGGCGGGTTACTGTCGATCTCTGCATTAGCAGCGTTATGGAGTGCCAGTCAAAGTATCAATGCGCTACAAACGGCAATGAATAAAGCGTTTGGTGTTGAACAACGTAAAAATTTTATTATTGTCCGCATTATGTCTTTACTTGTGATTCTCTTGTTTATGATAGCAATCGTAGGTGTCGTTGGTGTTTTAGGTTTAGGGAAAACGATTTTAGACTGGCTACAACCAATATTGCACTTCTCAACCGACTTTATTGATACCTTCCAAGCGTTAAAGTGGCCGATTACGACTTTGGTTTTATTGGTCATTATGTGTTTGATTTATCGCGTTGTTCCGAATGCTAAGCTGTCTTTTCGCTCAATCATACCAGGTGCAGTGTTTGCAACTGGTGGTTGGATGCTGTTGTCACAAGCCTTTGGATTATATATTAAATATTTCAGCTCAAAAATCGCAAGTTATCAAATCATAGGAAGCTTTATTATATTGATGTTATGGTTGAATTTTGCAGCAACGATCATTATTTTAGGCGGTATCATCAATGCAGTCGTCAAAGAATATATATCAAATGAAAAAATTCAGCATCGGTATGGCTTGATCAACCGACTAGTAGATAAAATAAAGGAAAAATTAAAGAAATAGACCGAACACTCTTGATTTAAATAAAGAAGTCGAAGGTTTGATTTTCACATTCAGTGGAAACACTTGTTCCAACTTGTAAATGCTGAATGATTCGGTATAATATACGATGTACATTAAGAAAGTAGGTTCATCATGTCGATGTTTATTTATGAAATTGTTATCCGTCTATTTCTGACGTTTATTTTATCGTTGATTACAACGCCGATTGTTAAATTATTAGCGTTTAGAATAGGAGCCTATGATGCTCCAGGCGAAAGAAGAGTAAATACTAAGAATATGCCAACGGCTGGTGGATTAGGTATTTATTTTGTCTTTTCATTTTCTTGTTTAGTTATGTTTCAATCGATCATACCGGTCGATTATATATGGCCGATTATTTTAGGTGCAGGAATCGTTGTTGCAACGGGACTAGTCGATGATATTTATGAATTATCGCCAAAGAAAAAAACACTTGGAATTCTGCTAGGTGCTTTAGTCATTTATTTTGTAGCCGAGATTCGAATCGATGCTGTGACATTGCCATTTTTCGGACATATCGATTTACGTTGGGTCAGTTTGCCCTTGACATTATTTTGGATATTGGCCATTACAAATGCAATCAACTTGATCGATGGGTTGGATGGCCTTGCCTCAGGAGTGTCAATTATCAGTTTAGCAACCATCGGGGTCATCGGTTATTTTTTCCTACATGCCAAAACGGTGTATATTCCCATTGTGATTTTTGTTTTAGTTGCTAGTATTGCAGGTTTTTTCCCGTATAATTTTTATCCAGCTAAGATTTTTTTAGGTGATACAGGGGCTTTATTTTTAGGCTTTATGATTGCGGTTATGTCTTTACAAGGGCTGAAAAATGCTACGTTTATTACAGTCATTACACCCATGATTATCTTAGGTGTGCCGATTACTGATACCGTTTATGCAATTATTCGGCGATTAATGAATAAGCGCCCGATTTCTTCTGCTGATAAGATGCATTTACATCATCGACTGTTGTCACTTGGCTTTACTCATAAAGGTGCGGTAATGACGATTTATGGTTTAGCATTAGTCTTTTCATTTGTGGCATTGTTGTTCAGCTATGCAAGCAATGTTGCATCGATTCTGTTAATTGTTTTTAGTGCTATCGGTTTAGAGTTATTTATCGAAATGATTGGATTGGTCGGTGAAAATCATCAGCCGTTGATGTATATTTTACGTATGTTTGGCAATCGAGAATTTCGTCAGCAACAATTAGAAAAACGATTAGGCAAACATTCTAAAAAAAAGTAAAAAATAAATGAGAATCTTTGCTGGGATTTTAAGCTGTGTTATAATTTGTTGATTGAGTAAATTGAGAGAGCGGGACAAAACACTGTACGTTTTGCTCCGCTCTCCTAGAGTACAACTAATTAATGAGTGAATATGCAAATCTTATAATGACAAAGACTTAGATGTTGTTGCTACTTTACCTTTGGTAGAGATGGGCTAGGGAAGTAACAACTAGCTGAACTCATCTTATTTTAAATGAGGGGCAAAAATATGAATGATAGAATAACGATCTCCATTGTTACTCACAATAGCCGTCATATTTTTGATGTGCTGGATAATTTAAAAATTGAATTGGGTCTAAACTCAAATTATGATATACATATATTTGACAATGCTTCTGAGCAACGTTATATAGAGAAGCTGGAAGGATACGGCTCTTTTATCTTCCTGCATAAATCTGAAGAAAATAAAGGATTTGGCTACGGACATAATCAAGTGCTGAAAAATGTTGACACACGTTATGCGGTGATTTTTAATCCAGATGTGTTGATTACAAAAGAGGCTTTGGATAAAATGATTCAGCGTATTCGAGAAGAGGATCAATTAGCGGCGGTTTGTCCCAAAGTATTGAATTCTGACGGTACAACACAATATTTAGTTCGTCAAAAATTGGATGTATTTGATTATATGTTGCGTTTCGTTCCATTTCAATCAGTCAAAAAGGTATTTAATAAGCGTTTAAGTTATTTTGAGTGCAGAGACCTGCCTGATAATCAAACAACCTATATAACCATGGGCTCCGGTTGTTTCATGCTGATTGATATCAATAAATTTAAGCAGATCGGCGGTTTTGATGAACGCTTTTTCATGTATTTTGAAGATAATGATCTGTGTATGAGTTTTGGAAAAGCAGGCTATAAGATCTTATATACCCCTTTTGAAACAGTGATTCATTTATATGAAAAAGGGGCACATAAAAACAAGAAATTATTTAAAATATTTTTGCAATCAATGATTAAATTTTTCAACAAATGGGGCTGGAGGTTTTTCTAGTGGAGAATAAGTTGGTTATTACGATCGTTTTATATCAAACTGAATTCTCACAAACGCCTAGTTATGACTATCTAAAAAGCGTGATCATGGCAAAAAGTACAGTCTACCTATTTATTTATGATAACAGCCCAAAATCGCATGAGGATGAATTATTCCATCTAAAGAATGTTCGCTACATTCATGATGGGGCAAATTCAGGACTTGCTAAAGCATACAATGCTGGAAGTCAGTATCTTACGGAAGTTCAGGGAGACTTGATATTATTGTTAGATCAAGATACTATGCTGGATGAGAAGTATCTGGATACACTTTTAGAGTTGAAATTAGATGCAGCAATTGGCGCATATGTTCCGATTGTTATCTCTCATGGTAGACAAATATCACCAGTATTCTCAGATAAATATATCGGAGCTGGATCAGATTTGCCGAAAGTCGGGGTCTATTCAGAGAAAATCATGTGCATTAATTCTGGGACAGCGTTGCCTAAGTCCACGCTAGATAGTATGGGGGCTTTTAACTTGGCGTTTCCTTTAGACTTTTTAGATCATTGGCTATTTTGGAAAATACATCAATTGAATAAAAAAATCAGTGTTTTAGAGTTTCACCTAGGACATGATTTGTCTGTATTAGATTACCGAATGATTAGTAGCAAACGATATGAATCGATTATTCAAGGGGAAACACTTTTTTATAAGAATTATGATCAAGATAAATTTGATAGCCACAGAAGGCATTTACTTCTTAGAACGGTCAAACAATTTTTACGTGTGAAGAATCGCAAGATTTGGCGTAGAACATTTTCGGAGTATCGATCACTAATGAAAGGAAAATAAATGATCTCAGTTTGTATTGCGACATATAATGGAGAAAAATATTTAGAAGAACAACTTGAAAGCATCTTGCCCCAATTAGACAGTCATGATGAGCTGATTATATCCGACGATGGCTCTAAAGATGGAACGTTGAGGATAATCGATCGCTATGCAGCAAAAGATCAGCGGATAAAGAAATTTAAAGGACCAGGCAAAGGTGTGATTGCTAATTTTGAGTTTGCTATCAATCAAAGTCAGGGTGAATTTATTTTCTTAGCAGATCAAGATGATGTCTGGCTACCTGAAAAAGTTCAAACAATACTAGAATTTTTTCATTCTCACCCTAAAATAGATTTAGTGATCAGCGATTTGGTGATTGTAGATGAACAGTTAGAAGTGATTGAACCTTCTTATTTTGAGTATCGAAATGTGACAATCGGTTTTCTTCACAATATCGTGAAAAATAAATATATTGGTGCAGGAATGGCTTTTCGTGGTAGATTGAAGACAAGAATATTGCCAATCCCTGCTAAAGTTCCTATGCACGATATGTGGATTGGTTTGATTGCGGCTTATCGAAATAAAAGTGCTTTGATCCCGCAAAAGCTCACATTGTATCGCAGACATCATAATAATGCGAGTGATATCGATACAAAAGCCAGCTTTTTTCAGCAACTAAAATGGCGCTGTGCAATCAGCTATGTATTGTTCAAACGAATATTTTTTAATGCGTGAAAAATAGCAACTTTACAGTTTTATAAAATATTCTTAAAACGAATGACAATCATAACTAATAATGCAATAATAGCATTTAGTGATGTTAGTAAATAATAATAAAATAAATTAGTATAAGGAGTTTTTTTCATGAAAGGGATTATCTTAGCTGGGGGAAGTGGAACCAGACTATACCCATTAACTAAAGCCACATCGAAACAATTAATGCCTATCTATGACAAACCAATGATTTACTATCCAATGTCTACGTTGATGTTGGCAGGTATCAAGGAAATTCTGATCATCTCTACACCAGATGACACACCTCGTTTTGAAAGTTTATTCGGTGATGGTAAAGATCTAGGCATCCACATTGAATATGCTGTTCAAGAAAGTCCAGACGGATTGGCACAAGCATTCATTATTGGCGAAAAATTCATTGGCGATGATAGTGTATGTTTAGTTTTAGGTGATAATATTTATTATGGCGGCGGGTTATCTAACATGTTGCAGCGTGCAGCATCAAAAGAAAGTGGTGCTACTGTTTTCGGCTACCATGTGAATGATCCAGAACGTTTTGGTGTAGTTGAGTTTGATGACCAAATGCAAGCTCTTTCAATTGAAGAAAAACCTGAGAAACCAAAATCTAATTATGCTGTGACTGGTTTGTATTTTTATGATAACGATGTGATCGAGATTGCCAAAAATATTAAACCATCTGATCGTGGTGAATTAGAAATCACAGATGTAAATAAAGTTTATTTGGAAAAGAATAAATTATCTGTTGAATTGATGGGACGCGGTTTTGCATGGTTAGACACAGGAACCCATGAATCGTTGTTAGAAGCATCAACTTTTATTGAGACGATTGAGAAGCGTCAAAATTTAAAAGTGGCTTGTTTAGAAGAAATCGCGTATAGAATGAGCTATATTACAAAAGAGGAGCTAATTGAATTAGCACAACCATTGAAAAAAAATGGGTACGGGCAATACTTATTAAGATTGGCAGAAACAGACTAGGAGCGAATAGAGAATGAAAGTTATTGACACGAAATTACAAGATGTAAAAATCATTGAAATGGACGTATTTGGCGATCACCGCGGCTTTTTTACTGAAAGTTATTCTAAAGAAAAATTTGCTGAGCAAGGGTTAGACTTTGATTTTGTACAAGATAATCATTCTCTATCAAGTGAAGCGGGCGTATTACGTGGATTGCATTTTCAAAAAGGTGAAGCAGCTCAGACGAAACTTATACGTGTCGTGACAGGCGCAGTATTAGACGTGATCGTTGATATCCGTAAAGGCAGCCCAACCTATGGACAATGGGAAGGATATATTTTATCTGAGCATAACCATCGTCAATTATTGGTACCTAAAGGTTATGCCCATGGATTTGTGACGTTGACACCAGATGTGAACTTTATGTATAAGTGTGACAATTATTATAATGCACCTGCTGATGGCGGAATTGCTTTTGACGATCCTGATTTAGCAATTGATTGGCCGATTGATATTCAAAAAGCCATCACGTCTGAAAAAGATAAAAATCACCCAACATTAAAAGAATTTGAATCAGAAAATCCTTTTATTTATGGTGAAATCTAAAAAAATTTAGGAGAGATCTTGAAGATGAAAAACATCATTGTTACTGGTGGGGCAGGGTTCATCGGCTCAAACTTTGTTCATTATGTAGTGAACAATCACCCAGAAGTTCATGTAACTGTATTAGATAAATTAACATATGCAGGAAATAAAAAAAATCTTGAAGGACTACCAACTGATCGCGTTGAATTAGTTGTCGGAGATATCGCGGATGCTGAATTGGTCGATCGTTTAGTTCAAAAGACAGATGCAGTAGTTCATTATGCAGCGGAATCGCATAATGATAATTCACTGAATGATCCATTTCCGTTTGTACAAACGAATATCATTGGTACGTATACGTTAATTGAGGCTTGCCGCAAACACGATGTACGTTATCACCATGTTTCAACAGACGAAGTTTATGGTGACTTGCCATTACGGGAGGATTTACCAGGACACGGTGAAGGTGAAGGCGAAAAATTCACAGCTGAAACACCTTATAATCCATCAAGTCCATATTCCTCAACAAAAGCAGGTTCAGACTTGTTGGTAAAAGCATGGGGTCGCTCGTTTGGCTTAAAAGCAACCATTTCCAATTGTTCTAATAATTATGGACCGTATCAACATATTGAAAAATTTATCCCACGCCAAATTACCAACGTGTTAAGTGGAATTACGCCTAAGCTATATGGTGCAGGGAAAAATGTTAGAGACTGGATCCACACAAATGACCACTCTTCAGCTGTTTGGACGATCTTAACCAAAGGAAAACTTGGTGAAACGTACTTGATCGGTGCTGACGGAGAAGAAGATAATAAAACAGTTATGGAACTTATTTTAGAATTAATGGGTCAGCCAAAGGATGCATATGAACACGTAAATGATCGTCCAGGTCACGATTTACGTTATGCGATCGATTCTTCTAAATTACGTGATGAATTGGGTTGGACACCTGAATTTACTAATTTCCGTGACGGTTTAGCAGATACGGTTAAATGGTATACAGAAAATGCAGATTGGTGGGAAGCGGATAAAGCCGCTGTAGAAGCTAATTATGCGAAAAACGGTCAATAAATCGGTATCGTATTTCCAAATGATATCTTACATCAGATTTTAACCGAGTATGATTAAAATAATGAGTTGTTGAGCGTGAAACAAAACTAAAGATGGTTTTGCTTCACGCTCTAAATACGAAACGATAGTGAGAAAGCAGAAAGAAATATCTTTCATCAGCGATTTCTATTCTTGCTTTTTTTCTTGAAGGAGGAAATAAGGATGATACTTTTAACTGGCGGTAATGGACAACTTGGAACAGAGTTACGTCATTTGTTAGATGAGCAAGGTGTGGAATACGTTGCTACAGATTCAAAAGAATTAGATATTACAGATGCAGATAAAACAATGGCTTATATCACCAACCTTAAACCAGAGGTGATTTATCATTGTGCAGCTTATACTGCTGTGGATAAAGCCGAAGATGAAGGAAAAGAATTAGACGAGAAAATCAATGTAGATGGCACACGTAATGTAGCTGTTGCAGCTAAAGCTGTGGATGCTACATTAGTTTATATCAGTACAGATTATGTTTTTGATGGAACAAAAAAAGAGGATATGTACAAGACTGATGACCAAACCAATCCTCAAAATGAATACGGACGTACAAAATTATTAGGTGAACAAATCGTTCAAGAAGTGATGGAAAAGTATTATATTATTCGTACGTCTTGGGTATTTGGTCAATATGGGCATAATTTTGTCTTCACAATGCAAAAATTAGCAGAAACCCGTGATCAACTGACTGTTGTTGATGATCAGTTTGGCCGTCCAACTTGGACCAGAACGTTGGCTGAATTTATGGTTTTTGTTATAAAAGAAAATGTTCCTTACGGTATATACCATCTATCTAATGAGAACAGCTGTAACTGGTATGAATTTGCCAAAGAAATTTTAAAAAACACAGAGGTAGAGGTTTTACCAGTTGATTCAAGCAAATTTCCGCAAAAAGCAATTCGACCTAAATATTCTGTGATGGATCTTAGTAAGACGAAAGAACTAGGGTTTGAAATTCCAACATGGGAAAAAGCGTTAGAAGCGATGTTGACATCTATTGAAAAATAACGAAGATCGTATAAGGAATAGAAAAGGTTAGGGCGTTTTTATTCCTTATGAACTTTGTTACGTCTGCCCTTTATTTAATGGAGAAAAATAATGAAAAGGTATGGTGTAAAATGGCTGTCATTTCTGCAGATAAAAAGAAAAATTTATATAAGCTACTGACGTTACTTTTTGGCTGTATAATTTTTGTATTGTTGATTGAGTTGTTGGTGTTTAATTTTTCCTATTTTAGATATGGACGTGTTAGTGAGGATATAACAAATGTAACACTTGAGAATGTTGAAAAAACGGGAGAAAATACCTATAAACTGATTAACAAAACCGCTGAGGGAAAAATAGTTATCCCAAGTACTAAAAGTGGGGCAACAAAGCTTTCCTTCATATCATCAGTTGATCCAGGTCCAGATGCCATGGTAAAGATTACCAGTCCAGGAACAGATTATGGTGAACGAAAGATTCAGGATTCATTAGAAGTAATTAAAATCATTGATAAAAAAAATCCGTTGACATTAACGTTTCAAAATATTGGAGACCGAGAGTTTCAAATTGCCGATGTAAAACGAACAAATAAATTTCATTTTAACTTGATTCGATTTTTTGTTTCGTTGTCATTAGTTATCTTCATAGTGTTGATTGCTAGTGGGCTATTCAAGGGACGTTATGAGTATTTTTCTGTTTTTGCTATTATTTTATTTGGTTCGTTATTATCTATACTCATGCCAGTCGGCCAAACGATGGACGAACGGGCTCATATTATAAAAAGTATTTCAGTAGCAGAAGGAAACTTATTCTTTGAAAATGGGGACAAGTTACAGTTACCTGCCGGTTTTGAAACGATGTACGTAGAGGAACCTTATACCGCTTATGAAGAATTTAGAGATATGTACAATAAAAACAGTGCCAAAGGAACGTTAACACCAATAGAAGAAAAGAAAGAAACTTCTGCTGTAACGTATCCCTTTTTCTCTTATGTTTTTAGTGGAATAGGTGTAAAAGTAGCAATGTTGTTCCATCTGCCGATGATTTTTTATGTATGGCTTGCCAGAATATTTAATGTCTTGGCTTACGGATTATTAGCATTTTTCGCGATCAAAAAAATGCCTTATGGTAAAAGAGTAATGGCGTTTTTTGCAGCACAGCCAGTGATGTTGTATCTTGCTGCATCCATTGGAGTAGATGCATTACTAGTGGGTGTGGTCATGCTAGGGTTTGCTCAAATTATGCGAATACGCTATCAAAAATCACATATAAAACTATCGGAATTTATCTTGATTGCTGCCTGTTTTAGTATGGCAATTATTATTAAGGTGGTTTATGCACCAGTACTGGTTCTATTTTTCTTATTGGGAAGAGACAACTTTAAAAATAAAAAAGCGCAGTGGATATTATACAGTACATTATCGCTATTGCTCTTTGTTGTCGCTCTCTTAGTTTATAAATACTCATCTGATATGGGGATCAATCAGTGGAAATTACCGAATGTTGATTCTGACAAACAGATGACAAATATTATCAAAAATCCGATAAGCTATCTAAAAATGCTCGTTGTTTTCTTTTCAACAAATAGTGTTGGCTACTTAACCTCAACCTTTGGTTTAATGGGGTATGTGTTGGTGATCAATCCTTTGGTTACTCTTTTAAATATTTGTGTAACAGTATTCTTGTGCCTATTCGATTATCAAGAAGCTCAAACAAAAGAGAATGTTTATTTTAATTTAAAAGAAAAAACTATTGTTGGTTTTTCTATTTTAAGTATGATTATTTTGAGTGCCACAGCACTCTATATCACGTTTACGCCTGTAGGAGCACTTAAGGTTGATGGATATCAGGCACGGTATCTAACACCGATGGCACTTTTGGGAATGTATATGTTGACTTCACGAAAATTAGAATCTAAATATAGTGAAAAGACAATAGATAGAGTAACATTTTTTGGAATTGCGTTATTACTTATATTCGTTTTTATTCAACTATTAATAAAATACTATTTTTAATAGTTATCAACTGGTAAAGGAGGAGTTACTATGCGTGTTCTTTTAGTTATTCCTGCATATAATGAAGAAGAAAATATTTTAAATACAATTATGTCAATTGAAAATTTCAAAAAAGAGAATAATCATAAATATTCTTACACGATCGATTATGTTGTCATCAATGACGGCTCAACGGATAAAACTCAAGAGATTTTAGAAAAAAATGAAATCAATGCAGTTCATTTAGTAATGAATTTGGGGATCGGGGGAGCTGTTCAAACAGGCTACAGATACGCAGAAGAAAACGATTATGATATTGCGGTTCAGTTTGATGGGGACGGGCAACATGATATCCACAGTCTGGATGTAGTAGTACAACCAATCATTAAAAATGAAGCTGATTTTGTGATTGGTTCAAGATTTTTGCCAAATCAAAAAGCTGCGTTTCAAACCACTTTTATGCGTCGTGTCGGCATTAAGATTCTTTCTTTTTTGATTTATCTATCATCAGGTAAAAAAATTTATGATGTGACTTCTGGCTATCGCGCTTGTAACAAAAAAATCATCGGCTATTTTTCAAAAAAATATCCGACGAGTTATCCTGAACCAGAATCGACCGTACATCTGCTGAAAAAGAAATTTAGAATCAAAGAGGTTGCGGTTAATATGATGGAACGCTCTGGCGGTCAATCGTCGATTCGTTCCTTTACTTCAGTTAAATATATGTTTGAAGTAAGTATTGCAATCATCGTTTCAGGCTTTATGCGGGAGGGAGACTAATGAGTTCGATTTTAAGAATTGAGATGCTGATTTTTTCGATACTCTTTTTTGTATATATTATTCGCTCAGTCAACAAGAATATTTTCTTATTAAAAAATGCTATTAGATGGTTGTTTATATCAGCTGGATTAGTGATTTTTGCTATTTTTCCTCGTTTACCAGAGTGGATCGGCAAGCATCTAGGCTTTGAAACAACTTCTAATTTCTTGTTGATCGCTGCGATTTTCGTTTTACTATTCATTGAAATTAAAAATTCTGCTATGTTGTCTAAGCAGCAAAATCAAATAAAACTGTTAATCCAAGAACTTTCAATAATGAAAGATAAAAAGGAGAAAAAATAATGTTCTTATTCTTAATATATGTCGTTTTATCAACCTCAGGCTTGATTTTAGTGAAGCTAGGTTCGCAAGCAAATTCAATTCAGATCACGAATGCCATTTTTTCTTTTTCGATGTCTTTTACAACGATTATAGGTTTTTTATGCTACATGTTTAGTTTTGTCCTGTGGATGGTGATTATCAGTAAGTCAGAAGTTTCTTATATCGTTCCTATGGGAGTAGCCTTTACAAATATTGCTGTTTTAATAGGCTCAAAACTTATTTTGCAAGAACAAGTTTCACTTGGGACTGTTATTGGAACCTGTGTGATTATTTTAGGGATCGTGATCATTCAACTAGCCAAATAAAAAGCCTTTAAAATCAGCTTTTGATCACTAAATCTTAAGAAAATACTTACATAACTTGAAAAAAGCGCGTATATTCTTTAAACTAGTAATGTTATGCAGCTTATTTTTAGTGGAAATATAAAAGCGATGGAATTAAGAAAGGAACAGAATCAATGATACGAGAAACACTATCCATTTTTAAAAATATCTTTAAAAATAGAAAACTGTTGTTACAGTTTTCGTTTAATGATTTTAAATCAAAGTATGCAGGTTCTGCGCTAGGTATCATTTGGGCATTTATTACCCCTTTGGTTACTGTGCTGACATACTGGTTTGTTTTTTCGCAAATTCGTGCACGAGGAGCGAATGAGGAATATCCATTTATTGTTTATTTAGTAACGGGATTGATTCCATGGTTCTTTTTCTCAGACTCATTGTTGTCTGCAACAAATGTTTTTAGAGAGTACAGCTATCTTGTAAAAAAAGTAGTCTTTAACGTACAAATTTTGCCAACCTCTAAAATACTATCAAACCTATATACTCATCTCTTTTTTATTGTGATTGGCTTTGGTATTACTTCATTGACTGGCATTTATCCAACGTTACATGCGTTACAATTGATTTATTACCTATTCTGTTTGATTATTTTCTTAACAGGAATTACTTGGTTAACGGCTTCTACACAACCATTTTTACCAGATATCATGCAATTTATCAATGTGGCGATGCAAACAATTATGTGGACACTTCCAATTTTATGGCAGCCTACTGGTTGGATCGAACAAGTGCTGAAATTAAACCCACTCTATTACATTGTACAAGGGTATCGTGATTCATTTACAGGTAAAGCGTGGTTTTGGGAACATTGGCAATATGGCTTGTATTTCTGGGGCTTTACGATTGTTCTTTTGTTAGTTGGTTCAACTGTATTTAGACGTTTGAAACCTCATTTTTCAGATGTATTATAAAGTATAGGAGAGTAAAAAATGTCAGAATATGCAATCGATATACAGAATATAACAAAAACATATAACATGTATAAAAAACCTTCTGATCGTTTTAAAGAAGCGCTTAATCCAATGAAAAAAACGTATCACGATCTTTTTTATGCATTAAAAGATGTCACTATGCAAATTGAAAAAGGTGAAATGATCGGATTTGTTGGAGAAAATGGGTCTGGTAAATCAACGATCCTTAAAATAATTACAGGTGTCTTAACACCAACTTCTGGTTCTATGAAAATCGACGGGAAAATTTCTGCGCTATTAGAACTGGGGTCAGGGTTTAATCCTGAGTATTCTGGCTATGAGAATATTTTTCTAAATGGTATGGTTCTGGGCTTTTCCAGAGAAGAAATGGAAGAAAGAGTAGACGATGTTATCAAGTTTGCTGATATTGGCGATCACTTATACCAACCTGTAAAAACCTATTCTAGCGGGATGTTTGTTCGTCTAGCCTTTGCTGTAGCGATCAATGTAGACCCAGATATTTTGATCGTGGACGAAGCGTTGGCAGTTGGAGATTTAGAGTTCCAATTGAAATGTATGGAGAAATTCACCGAAATCAAAAATTCTGGCAAGACGATTCTTTTTGTCTCACACGATGTGAATTCTGTCCGTCGTTTTTGTGACCGAACATTCTGGCTAAAAAACGGAGAAGTTGTTGAATACGGTGATACAATGGACGTAACAACAAACTACGAAAACTTCTTAAAGAAAAAATCAATCAAAACAGTCGACCGAGAAAAAACAATTCAAAATGAAGAAACGGTTCCTGATATTATCGAGGTTGATAAAGCAACCTTATTAAATGATGCTCTAGAACCTCTAGAAATAGTCACTCAAGATGAGAAGGTCATTGTAAAATTAGAGTATACTGTTAAAAACGATACGATCAAATCACCTGTGTGTGGGGTAGCGATTCGAACAGTGGATAATAATTATGTGTGTGGACTAAACACGTTGTTAGACGGTGTTAAAATTCCGTGGAAAAAAGGTAAAAATGTCTTTTACCTAGAATATGGAAAAATGTCTCTTTTAACTGGCGAATATTATTTTGATATTGCTTTTTTTGAAGAACACGCCACAGTACCTTTGGTTTATAAAACGAAATACCTGACCATGTTTATTAGCGGTCGCTATGCAGGCGAAGGCATTGTCATTTTAGATCATGAATGGAAGGATACTATTAAAGATGAAATATGATTTTGAAATGGAAGTTGACGAGAGTACTAGTGTTGGTAAAATCGTTGCTCAAATTAAAGAAAACAGTCGAGTATTAGAATTTGGTCCGGGAAATGGGCGAATGACGAAATATTTGATGGAAGAAAAGAATTGTTATGTAGCAATCGTTGAGCTGGACAAAGAATTGTATGATCATGTCAGTGAGTTTTCTAATGACGGCTTTTATGGGAACATTGACGAAGAAGCTTGGACGAAACATTTTGAAGGTCAAACCTTTGATTACATTATTTTTGCGGATGTGTTAGAGCATTTGATGAATCCTAAAAATGCACTTATGAAGGTCAAACCTTTTTTAAGTGCAGGAGGTCAAATCTTGATCACTTTTCCAAATATTGCACATAATTCCGTTTTGATCGATCTATTCAATAATAAATTAGACTGGCGCGAAACAGGATTGTTAGATGCAACACATAAGTCTTTCTTCGTCCAAAGCGGTTTTGAAAAACTTTTCGATGAAATTGGTTTATTTATTGCCAAAGAAGATTTTACAATCAACGAAGTTGGTTATAATGAATTAGAATCCAATTATGAAGACTTGCCAGTGGAAGCACGTGCCGCATTTAAAGCGCGTCCATTTGGGGAAGTCTATCAGTATTTCTACGCACTTTCTGCCGAAGCTGTGGAGCATCCAATCCGCACAATACCAGAGAATTCAAGCTATAGAAAGAATATCCATTTTTTATATGACTGCGGTGAAGAAGAGCAAAAAGAATTTGACGTTCAACTGAATAACGTGTCTGGTGAAAATAAAACCTTTACGATCGAGATACCAGAAAATATCAAATTATTGAAAATTTTCCCGAGTTTGACTGGAACAGTAGTAGATGTAGAATTGACCGTCGATGGTAAGGTAATCCAACCAAGTGCAACAAATGCAGTATATAACAAAGAAACGCAGTATTTTTTCTCTGACACTCAAGTTCCTGTCATGGAAGTAAATAATAAAGCTATCGTTGGAAAAACGATGACGATTACGATAGATTATAAATACGAAGGTAATTTTTCTGATGTGGTTCATGGACTGATTGATTATGCTCTTACACAGCAGGCAGAAAATAATCAGTCAAAAAATACAGAATTAATGGTGAGTGAAAAACAAATGACAAAATACAAAAAAGTTTCAATCAGTAAATTTGATTCACTTGTTTCACTTAATATCGATGACATTGTTCGTCATGTTGAGGAGAAAAAGACCGTGATTCGCGGCTGGGCATATTCTAAAGAAGACAAATTACCAGTTTCCTTTAAAGTATCAGCTGAAACGACTATTGACTATTCTGTAACAACAGAATACCGTAGAGATGTTATCGATATGTTTGAACTAAAAGGTGACCAAGAGTATGGTTTTGTAATCGAGGTGATCGATCCAGAAGATCAGCCGACGTATACATTGAATGTTTCTGCCGATAATGGTCGTAAATTACAATACCGTTTAGAGAAACCAAACATGGTACAACCAGGTAATAAAATCCAACGTGCAATGCGTTCTATGCAGACACGGGGCTTGATTGGCTCTGTGAAGTGGTATTTTAAACGCCAAGAGCAACAAGAAACACCAGTTGATCCGTCGGCGATTTTAGAAGAAATCAAGACCTTTAAATTCCAACCTAAAATTTCTGTAGCTGTGCCAGTCTATAATGTGGAAGAAAAATGGTTGGATGCTTGTGTCTCTTCACTGCAAAATCAATACTATGAAAACTGGGAGTTATGTTTAGCAGATGATGCTTCACCAAGTGATTACATCAAACCATTACTAAAAAAATACGCAGATGCAGATGATCGGATCAAAGTCATTTATCGTGACGAAAATGGTCATATCTCAGAAGCAACAAACTCAGCATTAACGATTGCTACAGGTGATTATATCGGTTTTATGGACAATGATGATGAGCTAGCACCGCAAGCGTTATATGAAGTAGTAAAAGCGTTAAATGAAGATCAAACGATTGATTTTATTTACACAGATGAAGATAAGGTCACTGAAAGCGGCAAACGTTTCAACGCATTCTATAAATCAAAGTGGAATTCTGAGTTGATTTTAAACCACAATTACATTACACACTTCGTTGTTGTAAAACGTTCTTTATTAGAAAAAACAGGTGGATTGAAGACTGAATTTAACGGTGCTCAAGATTATGATTTTGTTTTACGAGCAACTGAAAATGCCGAAAACATCGCTCACATTCCTGGCATGATGTATCATTGGCGTGCCATTGAATCATCAACTGCTTTGAATCCTGAAAGTAAAGGGTATGCTTATGTTGCAGGGCAACGTGCGGTACAAGCTGCAATGGATCGCCGTAATATCAAAGCAAATGTTGAAATTGCAGAATTTTATGGTTCATATAAAATCAATTATATTTACGATACAGTGCCTAAAGTGTCTATTGTGATTACGAATGATACTGCTGATATCAATGACTATTTGAAAAAGCTACTGGAAAAAACAATTTATGAGAACTACGATATTGTTTTGCCAAAATCGATGAAAGAAAGAGTCAAATCATCTAGTAATAAACTTATCTATAGTGAAGGTCAAACAAGAGATGAATTGATCCAATCAAGTACAGGCGAATACACAGTTCTTTTAGATGCTGGCTTAGTCCCAACAAAAAGTAATTGGCTCGTTGAGATGATGAACATGATACAACAACCAACAGCGGGAATTGTAACTGGTCGGGTAGTGGATCATCGTTATCGTATCGAAAATATTGGTATTTCTATTGATACAGAGAAAAAACGTCTGATCTATCCTGAACAAGGAACACCTGGTAAGAGTTTAGGCTATTACTACCGTATCGCTTTACCAAGAAATGTACAAGCTGTATCTGAAGCCTGTATGATTCTCAGAAAAGCAGACTATCTTGCCGTTTCAGGTATCACTGAAGAGTTCGGTAAGGACATTATGGGAGCAGATTTATCCTTGAAAGTTGCGAAAGAACTAGATAAAAAAATCATCTATTGTTCTTATGCTATTTTCAAAGCAGAGGAAAAGAATCAGACGCTTGATAAAAAAGGCAATTTTAAAGCATTAACAGATAAATGGTCTGAACAAGATTTAGTCGACATTTATAAAAATCCAAAACGTCAGTAAGATCAGACCTCTAAGTATAAGGAGAGCAAAACATGAACGATGAGATAAAGATCATTATTGATAGTATCTATCGAGAGAAACAAACCAATAACTTAACGGTAACTGGCTGGGCTTTGAATACAGATTCAAAGTCCTCACCAGTTATTTCAATCAACAATCAAGAGCAAGTAACGTCTTTTGACATCAAACGTGTTTTAAGAGAAGATGTCAACCAAATCTATGAGGTAGAAGCAAATGTTTTAGCAGGATTCGAAATAAAGCTAGAAGGTATCCAAAAGAAGAATAAATTGGAAGTTCGTTTTGATTCGGAAGCTTCGCAATCTAGCAAAGTAGAATGGATCGATTTAGCGAAAAAACATCCTCTGATCCCTGGTACTGAAGATAAAATGGCAAGATTGATGATAAAAGTACATAAAGGCATCAATTATCTAAAAAGAAATGGTATCAAAAGTACGATTCAACGCGTAAAAATCGAAAAAATCAGAAATCAGTCTTCTTATCCGAGTTGGTTGGAAAGAACGGAACATTTTGATTTTGAACAAATCAAAGCTGAAATCAGCGCATTTCACTATCAACCTAAAATCTCAATTGCTATGCCAGTTTATAATGTAGAAGAAAAGTGGCTGCGTCGTTGCATTGATTCTATTTTGATTCAAGATTATTCAAATTGGGAGCTTTGCATGGCAGATGATGCCTCTACGGATCCTAAAGTGAAAGAATTATTGACGGATTATAGTGACTCAGACGAACGAATCAAAGTTGTTTTTAGACCAGAAAATGGACATATCAGCGAAGCAACAAACTCTGCCTTGGCTTTGGCTACAGGGGAATTCGTTGCATTATTAGATAATGATGATGAACTGCCGAGAATTGCTTTTTATGAAGTTGTCAAAGCTTTAAATGAAAATCCTGAATTGGATTTACTTTATAGTGATGAAGATAAAATCGATATGGAAGGCAATCGTTCAGATCCATCATTTAAGCCGGACTGGTCACCAGATTTATTATTAGGAACAAACTATATTTCTCATCTAGGTGTTTATCGTAGAACGATTCTTGAAGAAATCGGCGGCTTTAGAAAAGGCTATGAAGGCTCTCAAGATTATGATTTAGTCCTTCGATTTACTGAAAAAACAACGAGTAAACGGATCAAACATATTCCTAAAGTTTTGTATCATTGGCGTATGTTGCCGACATCGACTGCAGTTGACCAATCGTCAAAAGGTTATGCCTTTGAAGCTGGTCTAAGAGCGGTTCAAGATGCATTAGTTCGTAGAGGAATCAAAGGTCATGCGACTCATGGTCGGGCAAATGGATTGTATGATGTCTATTACGATATTGAATCAGAAGAGTTAGTTTCGATCATTATTCCTACAAAAAATGGTTATAAAGATGTGAAACGTTGTGTTTCTTCGATCATTGAAAAAACAACATATCCAAACTATGAAATCATTATTGCAGATAATGGTAGTACAGATGAAAAAATGGAAGAACTCTATGCTTCATTTAAAGAACGATTTAATGATCGTTTTCGTGTAGTTGTGATCGATATTCCATTTAACTTTTCTAAAATAAATAATATTGCGGCGAAAGATGCTAATGGAAAATATCTATTATTTTTAAATAACGATACTGAAGTGATCAATGCTGACTGGCTAAAATTAATGGTTTCTTTTGGTCAACAAGAACGGATCGGTTGTGTAGGTGCAAAATTATTGTATCCAAACAATACGATTCAGCATGCTGGCGTGATTCTAGGGTTAGGGGGAATTGCAGGGCATGGGCATTATGGTTATCCACACGGCGATTTAGGTTATTTTGGTAAGTTAGCACTGAATGTTGATTATTTGGCAGTTACCGCAGCATGCCTATTGATGAAAAAACAAGATTTTGATGCTGTTTCGGGCTTTGAAGAAGATTTTACTGTAGCGTTTAATGACGTTGATCTGTGTCTTAAAGTGAAGGAATTAGGTCGAGATAATGTTTGGCTTCACGAAGCAGAACTTTATCATTTTGAATCTCAAACACGAGGATATGATGATAAAGGGAAAAAGAAAAAACGCTTTGAAAAAGAAAAGGCGATGATGGAACATAAATGGTCGACCTTGATCGATGATGATCCGTTTTATAATCCTAATCTTACAAGAGAAATACCTAATTTTTCATATAGGGACTAGTAGGAAGAAAAATAATTTTTATGACTATGAAATGGAGTTAGAAATGGAAATTAATCAAGTAGAAGAGAAGAAAAGCAATGGTATAATGCATCAACTTATGAAAGGAATAGATAAACTGATAAAGGCTCGTTTTTTGATTGCTTTACTTATGTTTATTTTAATTTTGATCTTCAAATTACATGGCAGTTCGATCAATATGTGGGATCAATATGTTTCTGACTATACCGAGGGTGCAGATAAACAAGGAGTGATTTTTGGTAAACCGCGACCGATCAGATCCGATGAATGGATGGTTCAAACGCCATATAGTCTTTCTCAAACGCAAACAGGGTTAAAAAATCATAATGAAGTAATAACGATTGATGGTCAAGATATGGTCATAGGGTATAATTCTCCTGCTTTAAATCTAGCTACATTGGCTAAGCCGTTTACGTGGGGTTACGTTCTTCTTGGGAAAGAGCGAGGATTATCTTGGTATTGGGGGCTTAAATTGATTGGCCTGATGCTATTGTCTTTTGAAATAGGGCTGATTTTGACTAAGCGGAATAAGTATTTAGCACTTTTAACGAGTGTTTGGATACCCTTTTCAGCTGCACTTCAATGGTGGTTTGTTTCTCCAGTTGGCGATTTAGTCTTCTTCACTTTCGGTTTTTTAGTCGGGGTTTATAACCATTTTTATTATCATGAAAATAAGCGTTGGCGGATATTCTTTTCTATACTTGCGAGTATTTGTGCATCTGGTTTTATTCTCGTGTTATATCCTGCACTTCAAGTGCCGTTTGGCTACTTAATCTTATTATTTTTAATTGCTTTTTTCATTGAGTTTCGTCATAAGGTTAAATTAGACAAGTTTGATGCTGTCTCTATTGGGTTAGCTGTAGTTATTACAGGTTTGATTGTTACCGTTTCTCTGATCACTTCGTGGGAATCACTTATTAGTGTTATGCATACGATTTATCCTGGGAATAGAGTATCCGTTGGTGGTGATTTTTCCAAAAAAGACATCTTTCTTTTTTTAACGAATTGGAAAATGCAGTTTCAAGATGTTGTCTATGAAAACAACTCAGAATTGAGTAATTTTTACCATTTCTTTTTCGTCATTGTGCTGCTGTCACCTTGGCTATTTTATAAGAAAATCAAAGAGAATATTTACGGCTTCTTCTTATTTATATTTTGTTTGTTTAACTTGGTATGGATGAGTGTCCGTTTTCCCACTTTTTTTGCTAAAATCACATTATGGTCATATGTACCAGAAGAGCGGGCATATCTCGCGTTTGGCTTTTCCGCAATTTTACTAAGTATTTGGTTTATTCAGTTTATTTGGGAGCAGAAAAAATTATCTGTGATCGCTCAGCTTTCGATCATTACGGTGAATTTAGGCTTATATTTCTTTACTTTATACAAAGGAAACTTGAGATTGTATCTGAGTAAAATGGATATTATCATGATTTTATTATTAGCAGGTTTGCTTATTACACTGTTGTTAAATAAACGAAAATATCTGTTTTCATTATTGCTGTTAGGAGTTGTTTTATTCACAGGTAGTGGTGTAAATCCAGTAGTGAAAGGCGTTAATGCTGTTTATGAGAAGAAGATTGCACAGTCGGTCATGGCAATAGAAAAGAAAGACCCAAATCAAGTGTGGGCTGGTGAACGAATGATGCATGCTTATTTACCAATGTTAGGTGTACATACATTCAATGGAACTGCCTTTACACCTAATTTAGAATCATGGAAGCCACTTGATCCTACTGGAAAATATGAGGATGTTTACAATCGTTATTCTCATATTTATGTGGAAGTCGGGAATAATAAACCACAATTTGAATTGTTGAATGCTGATGCATTTGTCGTTAGATTAGCGTTGGAAGATTTGAAAAAATACAATATCAAGTATTTGGTTACTTATGAAAACATTGATAAACTTGCCACAGAAACGATCCAGTTGGAACAATTATATGGACCGGATACAAATGGTGCGTATATTTATCAAGTTAAGTACTGATTGAGAGATCTATTGAAAGGATGTTAATATGGATAAAATCCTAAATAGAGTGAGTAATTTAATTTTGTTGGTTACGATCGCTGCATCATATTTGATGTGGGTGGTTGGAATTGGCACTAAAACGACTTCCTTTATCTATGATAATAGTGTATACCTTTTAGTAGCTGCAATTGCTTTAGTTTTGCTGCTAAAAGTCAGAGAATTAACTAAAGCTGACTGGATACTTATTTTTTTAGCAGGTGGTCTATTTCTATTCTATACCCTGACCTCCTCTATGAGACATAGTAATCGATTTATCAATGCTTCAATTCCGTTGATCATTCTTTTCCTACTTTGTTTTAAAAAGACCCAATTTACAAAACTTGATTTTGGCCTGTTAGGAGGCATAACGGGTATTTCTTTAGGGGTGACCTTATATAGGATCTATACAGAATTACCCAAGTTAGTCCCAGCAGATGCCATTTGGAAAAATAGTAATAAATTAGAAGCGATTTGGATCAATACAAATACTATCGGAATGACGATACTTTTATCAGTGATAATGTTGACGATTTTAATAAAGTCATTCAATATTGGTTATTTTAAACTCCTAGTGATTCCCATCTATATTGTTGGAGTGCTAGCAATTTGGGTCTGTCAGTCAAAAGCCTCATTAGGAGCGTTGGCTCTGTTTATTATCGTTGATAATCTGATACCTAAGAAAATAATGAAGAATAATTATATTCTTATTTCTTGTTTTAGTCTGATGTTTATTTTAGGTCCAATTGTTTTTTATGCTTTTTCAAAATCAGATACACTTAATTTATTTACCGGAAGAGAGCGAATCTGGGCTGAGTTTTTTGAAAAATGGTTTTCTAGCATTCAGAATATGTTGATCGGTATGGAACCTTTCACTGCATCATGGAAATCATTAGGGACTCATAACAGCTACATCTATGTTTTAGGAAACTATGGGATTATTGGGTATATTTTGGCGTTTGGCGTGTTGTTATATTTTTTAAGCTCAAATATAGTTAAGAAAATAAACCTTTCATCTTTTCAGATTAGTTTGTTATTAGGATTTCTAGCTATTTGTGTTCAATCTACGATGGAAGAAACATTGTTGGCTAATTATTGGATACCTATTGTTTATAGTTTTGTGGGAATCGCATTGCAAAAAGCAGAAGAAAATCCCTTAAAATAGAGGGATATTTCTTTATCTGATCATAGTGTTGCCTGTTGATCGGGTGATAAGATTGTTGTTTTTTTTTAAGTCTTAGTGTGGTAACATAAAACTTGAAGTTTTACGAAAGAAATAATGTATCAAAACTTTATATAATTAGGAAGGAAGGTAAAAATGTCAACTAAAAATGAATGGAATAATGCAAAGCGAATTGCGATTATTATTGTAGATGTTTTGGTCTTCAATTTTTCTGTATTGGTTGGATTTTGGATTAAATTTGGATTTAACATTCCTTCATATAATTTTGTCTCATATGAAAAGTCTGCTATTTACATTTCGCTATTTTTTATCTTTTTGAATTTACTATTAGGGGCATACGTTTTTTATAATCGAACGATCAATGACATTGTTTTTGTAACGGTTATTGGGCAGTTTCTAACGATTTTGTTTATTATGACCATTACATTTGCGGGTCGTTGGTTTACTTTTCCAAGATCGGTACTCGTTTATACATTCATTGTCAGTATCTTATTACTAAGTCTTTGGCGCATACTGGTTTATTTTTTATATTTGAAAGTTAGTTCAATAAAAAAAGTTGTGATAGTGGGTACAGAGGACAGTGTAGTCTCAGCTGCTCAAAATTTTGTTAGTCATAAGAATAAAAAACACCAAGTTACAACCGTTATTGTGGATCATTACTATGAAAATCTAACGAAGTTATTGGATCAAATTGACATCGTTTATATTTCCAGTCATATTGATGAGAATGAAAAATTCAAGATTTATAAACTTGTTACAAAAGCTGAAAAGAAGCTTTTCTTAAATACTAGTTTTGAGAATTTAATTATGTTGAAACCAAATATGATGAATTTTGAAGATGAAAGTATTATTGAGGTTTCGGATTTCAGAATCAAAGGCGAAGATAACTTCATTAAACGACTATTTGATATTATGCTATCTTTTGTTTTATTAGTGATTGCATCTCCTTTGATGCTTGTAGCAGCAATTCTTGTTAAAGTAACTTCTCCAGGACCAATTATTTATAAGCAAACAAGAATTACATTAAACCAAAAAGAATTTCCAATTTTAAAATTTAGAACGATGTCTGCAACAGCAGAAGCCAAGTCAGGTCCAGTGCTGTCTACAAGTAATGACAGTCGAGTCACTGCTGTAGGTAAATATTTAAGAGCACTAAGAATAGATGAATTACCTCAGCTGATCAATGTAATCCGTGGGGATATGGCTATTGTCGGCCCAAGACCTGAAAGACCATTCTTCGTTGATCAATTTAATAGTGAAAATCCGCAGTATTACTTGAGACATAATGTAAGAGCAGGAATCACAGGCTACGCACAGGTATATGGAAAGTATGCATCTGACTATAATAGTAAATTGAATTTCGACTTACTATATATTAAAAATTATTCTTTGATGTTGGATCTAAAAATCTTGTTACAAACAATCAAAATTTTGTTTGATAAGGTCTCTTCACAAGGTGTAGAAGAGGTTGAACGTAGCGAAAAAGATCTTTCTTTTCTGAGTGAAAATAAAATCGATTTATTTAAATGAAACGAGTGAAAACAATGCAAAAACTAGCTGTTAGTGTATTAATGTCGATCTATGTTAAAGAGAAACCAGAATACTTTATTCAAGCTATGGAAAGTACGATCAATCAAACAGCTCAACCCGAAGAAATTCTTTTAGTAAAAGATGGTCCATTAACAGAAGAGTTAGATGAAATCATCAAGCAGTATCAAGAAAAGTTAGGGGAACAGCTGACAGTGATCTCGTTGGATGAAAATCAAGGACTCGGAACTGCTTTGGCTATCGGAGTAGAAAAGTGTAGAAATTCCCTGATTGCTCGAATGGATACTGATGACATCATGGCAGAAAATCGATTGGAAGTACAATATCAAGAGTTTTTGAAGAATAAAGATTTAACTATCTTAGGATCAAATATCATTGAATTTGAAGGAACCCCTGATAATGTATTGGCAAGAAAGCAAATGCCTGAAAGTAATGAAGCAATAAGAGCTTATTCAAAACGGAGAAATCCGTTTAATCATATGACAGTAATGTTTAAGAAATCCGCTGTGATACAGGTTGGAAATTATCAGCCTTTACCAGGATTTGAGGATTACTACTTATGGGTGAGACTTTTGAAAAAGAACTTTGTAAGCTTTAATTTGCAGCAGATACTTGTGTATGCAAGAACAGGAGCGGAGATGTATTCTAGAAGAGGCGGCGTGTCTTATCTGGTTCCAGGACTCAAAGCCAGACAGATTATTTATAAAAATGGTTTGGGGAAAATCAATGATTTAGTCTTTGTTTCATTAGTCCACATCGTGATAAGTTTAATGCCGAATAAATTAAGAGGATCATTTTATCAGAAACAACTTAGAAATTAAAGAATCTGTAATAATGGATTTTTTATTATAGTGACCGTGCTTTTTTATGCAAAACAAGTCATTTTTATTAGAGGGTATTCCTTATGAAGACATTTTTATGAGGAACCCTGACTCGTTTTCAGTAATTAATTTGGAAGCTCAATATGCAGAATACAACTAAAAAGTTCTACACAACGAGATGTAAACCGAGCTTCTACATAATATTTAAATAATAATTTGTTTACATATGAAAACTAAATCTTAAAAAAACTGTAACAAAGAACGTATATTATAATTTATAAGGTATAAGGTAGATTTTTAATTCGTTAAACGATATTTAATAGACCGAATATTAGATACAACTGAGTTTAAGAGTGCGATTTTCAAGATGTACATTTTAACTAAGTTTATGGGATGTTAAATAATCAAGAGAGGAAAATTAGATGAAAAAAAGTTTTATTTTAATTGGATTGTTCATAGCCTTAGGTGGCTATAACTCAACTGTTTTAGCAGAGGAAAATGAGAGTATTTTGAGTTCTAGTAAACAGATAAGTGAGCAAACGATACCTAGTAATGAGACTGTTGAGTCAGTGAATAGAGACAAAACAGAAAATAGTGACCAAACGAAAACAGATGAAGCTAATCCAGAAAAAGATATAGAAATAACGGAGAGCAATAATTCCCCTATGGGAAAACAAGGTCAAAAAAATTCGGAGTTCTTAACATTAGACCCTAATAGACGCTCTGATTTAGCAGTGAGTCCACAACTTCGCTCATATGCTTTTGAAGATACTTATTTTGTTGCGAACGAATCGAATAGACCTGCAATAAATTTTATCGACATATCTTCACATAATGGCAATATATCAGTAAATGATTATAATATAATGAAACAATACGGAGTGACAGGAGTGGTTGTAAAATTAACTGAGTATACAACCTATGTGAATCCCTATGCACAAGCTCAGATTGAAAATGCAAAAAAAGCTGGATTGTCAGTTTCTGTATATCATTATAGTTGGTTTTCTAATGCAGCAATGGCAGAAGCAGAGGCAGATTTTTTTGCTAGTCAGGCTGCTGCACTAGGTCTGTCTAAAAATACCGTTATGGTAAACGATGCTGAGCAAGTTGAAATGACTGCAGGAAATGTAACAGCTAACTCAGTTGCGTTCAGAAATAGATTAAATGCTCTGGGCTATAATAAAGTTGCACATTATTCAATGTTTGATTGGTTCAATAGAAAAATATTAGATACAAATATTCTAGGTTTACAAAATAGTTGGGTAGCACAGTATCCATATAATCCGTTAAATAGTAATCTACTCCATACTGATTATGCTGCATGGCAATGGTCTTCAGAAGTAACATTTCCAAATGTTAACACTGGGATAGGCGGCAGATTTGATGTGAATGTTTCATACAACAACTTATTTTTAAGTTCAGGAGATTCTTATGATGTCATTGAATATGAGAAAGCAGTGAACTTTAAAGGGAAAATAAAAGATGGCCAAAATCATGGAATTTATAACAAAATCTACAACACTGAAGGAGATAACCCAAGAATAGGCAGCAGTCCAGCCTATGCCGGAAAAGATGTAGAAATCGTGAGTGAAGCGAAAACATCTAAGGCAACTTGGTATCAATTTACATTAGATGGTAATATAGTTGGTTGGATGGATGCCAAAGGCTTTGATGCCTATGATCAAATAGAGTATGAAAAACCTGTAAGTTTTAAAGGGAAAGTAAGATCGGATCAAAACCACGGAATTTACAACAAAATCTACTATACTGAGTCAAATAATCCAAGAGTAGGCAGCAGCCCAACTTATGCTGGAAAAGACGTAGAAATTATTAGTGAAGCAAAAACATCTAAGGCAACATGGTATCAATTTAGATTAGATGGTACTGTAGTTGGTTGGATGGACGCAAAAGGTTTTGATAATTATGATCCAATTGAGTACGAAAAAGCTGTAACTCTCAAAGGAAAAGTAGCAGCAGGCCAAAATCATGGGATTTACAACAAGATCTATTATACGGAAGGAAACAATCCAAGAATTGAAAGTAGTCCAACACACGCCGGAAAAGACGTAGAAATCATTCGTGAAGCAAAAACATCTAAGGCAACTTGGTATCAATTTACATTAGATGGTAATATAGTTGGTTGGATGGATGCCAAAGGCTTTGATAAGTATGACGAAATCGAATACGAAAAAGCGGTGAGCGTTAAAGGAAAAGTAGCAACAGGTCAAAACCATGGAATTTACAACAAAATCTACTATACGGAAGGGAACAATCCAAGAGTAGGAAGTAGCCCAAGCTATGCTGGAAAAGATGTTGAGATCATTAAAGAAGCAAAAACATCTAAAGCCACATGGTACCAATTTAAGTTAGATGGAAAAGTAATGGGTTGGATGGATGCGAAAGGTTTTGATCATTATGATTCAATTGAGTATGAAAAAGCTGTAGTGTTCAAAGGAAAAGTAGCAACAGGTCAAAACCATGGAATTTACAATAAAATCTACTATACGGAAGGAAATAATCCAAGAGTAGGAAGTAGTCCAAGCTATGCTGGAAAAGATGTTGAAATCATTAAAGAAGCAAAAACAGTAAAAGCCACATGGTACCAATTTAAGTTAGATGGAAAAGTAATGGGTTGGATGGACGCAAAAGGTTTTGATAAGTATGACGAAATCGAATACGAAAAAGTAGTAAACTTTAAAGGAAAAGTAGCAACAGGTCAAAACCATGGAATTTACAATAAAATCTACTATACGGAAGGAAACAATCCAAGAGTAGGAAGCAGTCCAAGCTATGCTGGAAAAGATGTTGAAATCATTAAAGAAGCAAAAACAGCAAAAGCCACATGGTACCAATTCAAATTAGATGGAAAAGTAATGGGTTGGATGGATGCGAAAGGATTTGACACTTATGATGCTATCGAATATGAAAAAGTAGTAAACTTTAAAGGAAAAGTAGCAACAGGTCAAAACCATGGCATCTACAACAAAATTTACTATACAGAAGGCAACAATCCAAGACTAGCAAGTAGCTCAACGTACACTGGAAAAGATGTTGAAATCATAAAAGAAGCAAAAACAGCAAAAGCCATCTGGTACCAATTCAAGTTAGATGGAAAAGTAATGGGTTGGATGGATGCGAAAGGATTTGAAGTCTAGGGTATAAGTGCATAAGTAGGAGATCAGAATGATAAGATAGATGATTTTTTTAACGAATTTTTTTTGAGAAGTTTATAGTTATTTTCTATTAGCGACCATCTCTAGCAAATTCATTTTGTTGGAGATGGTCTATACTGTAAATTTGAACAGATGAGCAAATAGTAAGGGAACGATTGAAGCTATGTTGTCTGAAAAATTACAATCGGAATCAAATACGACGGGATAAACAAGAGGAGTATAAAAATAATTATTATAAAGAGGTAGCAAATGAATAAGTTTTTGAATTATATTTATAAGTTTTTCTTGGTGACAGCTATTTTCACAATGTTATGGGCTCTTTTATCAACAATGTTGACCCCTAGAATAGGCGAAATATTTTCGTTATTTAGAAATGTTCATTCAGTTAAGAGCATTATTATTATTAATATTCTTTGCTTCATTTTTACGTTGCTGTTATATCCTACAGTGGTAGGTTTTCTTAATAGAGGGAGTAAAAAATGGGAACCGGGGAATAAATTCACTTATATTTTTCTAGCAGTGGAGCTAGGGATTTATTTTGTTTCTTTATTATTGTTTCTTCAATTCATGGGTTTTAAGCAACCAGTAGATGATGCTGCAATTACACTAAAATTTTTGGATCAGTTAGTTCAGGGTGAAAAATGGGGATACAATTATATGTACTCTAATCCGCAAAATCTCATGCTTATGTACATTTTTTCGGCCGTGAGATCAGTTTTAGGAACGAACTATAGTTCAATTATTGTTGTTTTTAGTTTAATACATGTAATGACTATTTTGCTAACTTTTTTAGCGCTGAAAAAGTTAAAGCTGAGTAATTTAGTTTCTCTAGCTTCTATTCAGGTTCTTATTTTTGCGATTCAAATTAATTTACATGTTCCTGTTGCCTATACAGATATACTATCGATATTTTTTATGTCAGTAACATTGTTTTTCTTTACGTGTTACTTAAAGACGGTAGATAAAGGACTAAATAAATCTAGTTATATCTATATTACACTAGCATCAATTTTTTGTGTAGTAGGTTTTATTAGTAAGGGAACTATGCTCATATTAGTGATTGCGTTGTCTTTATTTTTGATATTATATAATAACGGGAGCCGAAGGTTGATCGGGTTAATGCCATTCTTATTTTTATTTTTTGGTAACTTTTTATGGAGTCAATTCATTAATTCACAAAATCTCTTTCCAGATAAAAATTACGGACAACCAAATACGCATTATATTATGATGGGATTAAACAAGACACCCATTCCAAAAGAACTATCAGGCAAGGATAAGTATACATGGAGTGTGGGGGCATATTCTAGTGAGGATCAGCGTTTTACTTGGGATATGTTTTTAGATGAACGAATTTCGAAGAAGAAAATTCAAGAGGAACATATCAAGGTTATCAAACAAAGATTGCACAACATGAGTTTTGGTCAAATTGTTGAGGCGCTCAATAATAAAGTTTCAGTAACTTGGAGTTCAGGAGATTTAAAGTCTTCATTTGAGATTTTTTTAGGGACTGGTAGAAATGAAGAAAAGATGTGGGTTTTTAAAAATAATGTTAGTGGTTTGATCATCTACTCAATCATGATGGTTATTCAATATCTTGTTTACTTAGGAATTATTTTGTCCAGCTTCAAATTTTTCAAAAATATGAATCCTTTTATATTTTTCAATAGTATTTATATAACTGGCTATTTTGTATTCTTGTTAATGTGGGAAGCAAGTCCAAGGTACGCTATGGGAATTTTTATACCGGCTATTTTAGCAATTGGTTTGTTGTTACAAAAATCAAGACCAGCTAAAGAAAAACTTGAATAGACTTAGTGTGTATCTATGATAGTAGAGATAAGTTAGAATAAATAATAGTCATATTAGATCTGCATAGCATTTTGCTGATATTGTCTGATATAAAAAAGTTAATAGCTAAAACGCTGAGATTGTTATCAAAGAAATTCTGATACGTTATCTCAGCGTTTTGTTTGAAAATAGGATGTATTTCTAACAACCAAGGACAATTAAGGGACTGTCTTTTACAGTTATATTAAGATATTAGGCAAGTTATTGAAAGTTTTTATTAGATATGAGAGAATGGACAAGGTGTATTTTTGAAAAAATTGAGTGTTTTGAGGAGTTTAGTAGTAAACAATGAATGATGTAGAAAATACAGAGCAAATTAAAAAGATTCAAAAAATAAATTTAGAGATGGCTAAATACTTTGTTAGCTTTTGTGAAAAATATCAACTACTTTGTTATTTTTGTGGCGGTGGTTGCATAGGTGCCGTTAGAAATGAAGGGTTCATACCGTGGGATGATGATTTGGATTTTTTTATGCCGCGTAAAGATTATGAAAAGCTGTATGATTTGTGGACAAAGCATGCTGATTTAGAAAAGTATTCTATATTGAAACCTTCTGCAACTTTTATTGACCATAATTCTTTTACAACGATCAGGGCAAATAATACAACTTTTATTAAACCTTATCAAGAACATTTAGATATTCCCCATGGATTGCCTATTGATATTTTTCCTTTAGATGGTGCGCCTAGTTCAACGTTTAAAAGAAAAATTCAAAAAATATGGGCACTTATTTATGCATTGTTTTGTTCCCAAGTTGTTCCAGAAAAACATGGTGGCATAATGGCGTTAGGGAGCAGAGTGTTATTGAAACTCGTTCCTACAAAAAAAGGTCGCTTCATTATTTGGTCATTTGCTAGCAAACAAATGTCTAAATATGATTTTGATGCTTGTGAACATGTGACTGAACTATGCGTAGGACCACGATATATGGGAAATATATACAAGAAAAAAGATTTTGAAAAGGCAGAGTACCTCCCTTTTGAAGATACATATATGCCTGTACCAATTGGCTATGATCATTATTTGACTCAAGTCTTTGGTAACTATATGGAGTTGCCAGATGAAAAAGATCGAGTTTCACATCATGAAGCAGTCTTGATAGACACTGAACATACGTATAAAAAATATAAAGGAACCTATTATTGCGTGGAAAGTTTGAAGGAGGAAGAATAAATGATTACAGCACTTATTATTGCCGGCGGAGTTGGCAAGAGAATGGGACAAGATATTCCAAAACAATTCATTATGGTGGAAGATAAACCAATTATTATTTATACTTTGGAATCGTTCCAAAAACATCCAATGATCGATCGGATTTTAGTTGTCTGCAAAAAAGGCTGGGAAGATACGCTACAGGCCTATGCAAAAGAGTACCATATTGATAAATTAGCTTGGATCATTGAAGGTGGCAATAGCGGACAAGAGTCTATTAGAAATGGTGTTGAGTTTCTTAAAGAACATTCGACAGATGAAGATACAGTTGTGATCCATGACGGTATCCGCCCATTGGTAGACGAAATTGTGTTGTCCGATGTTATCGTAAAATGTAAAGAATTTGGTAATGCAGTTACTTCTTTGCCGTATAATGAACAAATTTTTGTCAAAGAAACTGAGGAAACAACAAAACAATATATTAATAGAGAAACATTGCGAAGAGTGTCTACACCACAAGCGTATCAATTCGATAAACTTGTCTGGGCTTATGAGAAAGCTTTTAGAGAAGGAATCGGCATTTCAGAGTCATCATATACAAACACTATGATGGTTGATTTGGGAGAGACGCTTTATTTTGCTGTGGGGTCTGATAAAAATATTAAATTGACAACACAAGATGATCTTCAGCTATTTAAAGGCTATCTTCGAATGAAGGAAGAATAGGAGAAAGTTATGTTTTCAAAAAATGCCTATTACCAAAAGGATATAGAAAAAGTTATTTCTGCAGAAATAGATTGGACTCAGCTTCAAGGAAAATCTATTCTAGTTATTGGAGCGTCAGGAATGTTGGGGACTTTTTTGATTGATTGTTTGATGGAGCAAAATATCAAAAAAAATTATAATATTTCTATTTTTGCAATGGGTAGAAATCGTAAAAAGTTAGAGGAAAGATATTCTGATTATATAGCGCATCCTAATTTCCATATATCTGTTGGAGATGTCACAGAGCCTATTACAGTCGAGCAACCAATTGATTATATTATTCATGGGGCAAGTAATACGCATCCATTAGCTTATGCAAACGATCCTATTGGTACAATAATGACAAGTATTCAGGGGACACAACATGTTCTTGAATTTGCTCGTAAGGTTGAGGGAAGTAGAGTATTATTTTTATCTACAGTTGAAATTTATGGCGAAAATAGAGGCGATGTCGAAGCATTTACTGAAGAGTATTGTGGTTATATTGACTCTAATACACTAAGAGCTGGATATCCAGAAGGCAAACGTGCCAGTGAAGCACTTTGTCAGGCTTATATTAAAAAATATGATGTTGATGTGGTCATTCCTCGATTAAGTCGTATCTTTGGTCCAACTATGTTAACAAATGATTCAAAAGCCTCTTCTCAATTTATTATGAATGCAGTGAATCAAGAAAACATAATCTTAAAGAGTAAGGGAAATCAATATTTTTCTTATTGCTATGTTGCAGATGCGGTATACGGAATGCTCTATCTATTGCTAAATGGTAAAAAAGGTGAAGCGTATAATATTGCAAATCCTGCATTTAATTTGACACTGAAAAACCTTGCCACAAAACTTTCTGAATTAGCGGGGACAAAAGTTATTTTTGATCTTCCAGATAAAGAAGAAGCTCTCGGCTATTCTAAAGCAACCAAAGCACTTTTAAATATTTCTAAAATTGAGAATTTGGGATGGCGACCACTTTATACAGTAGAGGATGGTTTAGAGCATACAATTAAAATCATAAGAAATGAGAGAACATAGGATGTGTAAGATTAGCATTATTGTACCTGTATATAATGTGGAAAGATATTTACGTAAGTGTGTAGATTCTATTTTGAATCAAACGTTTACTGATATTGAAGTTATTTTAGTTGATGACGGTTCAACGGATAGTAGTGGCGAAATTTGCGATGAATATGTGTTGCAGGATCAAAGAGTTCAAGTGATCCATAAAGAAAATGGCGGTTTAAGTGATGCACGAAATACTGGAATAGAAAGTGCTCGAGGAGAGTATGTGGGTTTTGTTGATAGTGATGATTATATCGCTTTGGATATGTATGAACTATTGTTTAATAATATTCAAAAAGAAGCTGCTGATTTGGCAATCTGTGGAATATATGATGTTTATGAAAATAAAGAGCCGTTAAAAAAAACTCAGGAATACATGGTTTTGGATAAAGTTGCAGCAATGAAGTTGATCCTAGAAGCAAAAATAGTTTCTGTTCATGCAGTAAACAAATTATATAAAAAGAACATTTTCGATCAAATCCGCTATCCAGTAGGAATGATCACAGAAGATGCTGCAGTGATTTTATCGATCCTTGAAAATACAAAAAAAATTGTAATTGATACCCAGCAAAAATACTACTATTATCATAGAGCAAATAGCATTTCTAGTAATCGTTTTTCTAAAAAAGATTTAGACACTATTCAGGTATGGAAAGAAAATGAGTCCTATATTGAAAAGCATTATCCTGAACTGGCATATGTTGCACATACCCGTGTATGTTGGGCTTATTTTACTGTACTGGATAAAATGATGAACAGCAAAATAGCAGATGAAGACAAACAAAAACAAAAGGAAATTGTTAGTTTTTTACGTGATAATTTCTCTTTTGTTATAAAAAATATTTATTTTACAAGAAATAGAAAAATTTCTATGGTTGCATTGAGGATAGCAGTTCCTTTATACAGAAAAATATCTTTACTTGAAGAAAATCACAGAAAAACAAAAAATGAATAGTTTAGGAGTAATGAGTATGGAGTTAAATAAATTTTTTGAAAAAACAAAACTCCCTTTTTTGGTAGCTTTTGAGGTCATGTTATTATTGAGGACAATAAATATTTATAGTTTACTGCCTAGTAAGCTAGATAGTTTAGTGTTTGGACTATTGTCAGTTTGGGCTGCACTATACATAGCAAATAAGCTATTCTTTAGTATTAAGAACAAGCAGTTTAACTACTTCGATCCTTTATTGATCATTTTTTTAGCAATGATATTTTTATCTGTAGTAGTACATTATGAAACGTATCTTGTAGCAAATATCAAACTTTGGCTTTGGCAAGCAATTTATCTTTTAGTGATTTATCAGATCGGAAAAGAAAGAAACAGAAAAACGTTCGCTATCCTAGAAACAATTTTACTGGTTTCATGGTTTATCTTAGTTGTGATCGCTATTGCGATGTTTCTTGCCCAATACACCTACTCCGCACCATTAGATAAAATATATAATGGGTTACGTGTTGGTTTTTATGAAAATAGATTATATGGTTTGTTTTCAGATCCAAACTTTGCTGCAACGATTTCTGTTGTATCAATCATTCTATCTGTGCACTTGGTATTAAAAAAAGTTGCAAAAAAGTGGACGATTTTACTAGTTATTAACGTTATTTTACAATGGATTTACGTAGTGTTATCTGGTTCTAGGACAGCATATGTGGAATTATTTGTAGTTGCTTTTGTAGGGATCTTTTTTATAGCCTATAAAAAATGGAGTCCAAAAGGATTTTTTATTGGCGTACTCTATGCGGCATTCTCTAGTGTCATTTTTGTCGTTGGAATATACTTGTTTACAATACTGATCGAAAAAGGAATGCTTTATGCATTAGATTTGTTGAGATCAATGAAATCGCATAATGTTCCCGATGTGACGCTAGATCGACCGGATGTCGAGAATAAATCGGATATTTCAAATAATCGATTTGGCTTATGGAAGAGTTCCTTTGAAATATTCAAATCAAGCATGTGGTTTGGTACGTCACCACGTAATCTAGTGACCTACGCTCAAAATGTTTTACCTAATACATTGATTGCGATTAAACAGCAAACTTCTCACAATTTCTTTTTCTATTTGCTGGCGACAACGGGATTAGCGGGTACGATTCCTTTGACTATGTTTTTGATAAATAAGATATTTAATACTGTTAAAGCCTTATTTACGCCCAAAGTTAATATCTTTGATAATTATTTATTGCGTGATACATTGATTGCGTTGACTATTTTAGTATCTGCATTTTTCTTAACGGAATTGATTCTAGTTAATAAAATTGGCACATTTTTATTTTGGTTTTATTTAGGTTCTGTCTCTAGTGCTATAAATAAAAAAAGTGAGATATAACACTTGTTTGGAGAGAAAGATGAGATTATTAACGATTGAAGAAGTACAAGAAGTCAGTACAACTATATTAGTTTATATTGACAAGATTTGCCGAGAAAATAATATTGAGTATTCTGTATACTATGGCAGTTTGATTGGTGTAGAACGACATCAAGGTTACATTCCTTGGGATGACGATTTAGATATTGTTTTGACTCGACCTAATTACGATCGTTTGATCAAACTCTTAGCTGAAGATTCAATATACTTATTATTAAGTCTTGAGACTAGAAAAGATTATCGCTATACATTTGCAAAATTAGTAGACAAAAGAACTTGTGTTAAAACAACTCAATTTTACAATAGTGAAGATCCAGAATTAGGTGTGTTTGTGGATATTTTTCCAATTGATGGTTTTCCGGAGAGCGAAGAAGAAAGAAAAACGTTTGGTCAACAGTGTGAATTATATCGATCTAATATGTTAGCAACACTCAATTCTTCGTATGCAATTTCAAAGTCTAGATGGAAGGCTTACCTTAAACGAGTACTGCTTTATCCAAAATATTGTAAACTACTTAAAAAAGGTGATTATAATTATTGGAAGAACCAGTTTATGAATGAAGTGATTAAGTATTCTTTTGATGAAGCCTCTACGTGTGGTTATATTGAGTTTATTGATGAAGAATGGGGGCTGTTTCCGACAGATTGGTTTAAGCATTATGAAGATGTACCTTTTGCAGGGAAAAAAGTTCGTGCCATCAAAGATCGCAAAAAATTCCTGACTCTGCGTTATGGAAATTATATGGAATTACCACCAGAATCAGAAAGAATCACCCACCATCCTTATACGTTTTATTGGAAATAAACTAGAAAACAAGAGGTAATAGTAGTGGAAAAAAAGATTACGGTTTCTGTTGTTATGGCCACTTACAATGGCGAGCGAAATATTATTGAACAATTGGACTCTCTTAAAAATCAAACAAAAGTTATCGATGAAGTGATAATTTGCGATGATGGTTCTACAGATCGAACTGTAGAAATGATTCAAGAATATATAGCTTTAAATCATTTGAACAATTGGACAATGAAGATAAATAAAGTCAATAAAGGCTGGCGCCAAAATTTTATGGATTTGCTTAACGAAGCCTCTAGCGAATATATATTTCCGTGTGATCAAGATGATATTTGGTATGATGATAAAATTGAAAAAATGAGTACAATGATGAGTAAAAATCCTAAGATAGCGGTATTAGTTTCTAACTATACTGAAATTATTGAAGAAGGTGGACATTCGTCTAAGTTACAACCTTTGAAAACTCAATTAAATAGTTTATATCATCAAATTATTTTTGTTAGAGAGAATGTTATGTTAAAAAGACCAGGTTGCGTATATGCAGTTAGAAAAGATTTTGTCTTAAACGTAACTGATTATTTCAATCAAGCATTGAATTCTGCTCACGATATTTCATTATGGGCCAGTGCTCTTGCTTTTGACCGTTTATATTTACTAGATGAGCCAACTATTGTTTTTAGAAGACACGGACAAAGTACATTTAAAAAAGAAACAATTACATCAAAAAAAGAAAGTAAGTATCAATATAGAATTAACATGTTGAATCGATATAATGAACGATTAAATTCGTTGAATCAATATATCGCTAGAGAAAATGGAATAGAAAATAAGCAAAAAAAAGAAGAAATAATTAAGCGAATGATGAAAATTAATACCAATAGAGCAAACCTTCTTGAAAAAAGAAGCGTTATAAAAATTATTTTTTCTTTTGGCAAGTATGGAAAGCCTTTTGATTATTTTGCAGATATTTATCATGTATTTAAATTAAGGCTTGGAAAAGATTGAGGTAAAAGATTTTGAATGAGAAAGCCAAATCAGTTATAAAAAATTTATATTACACAGTTGCAGCTAATTTTGCTACGTTGGGTATTTCTATTCTTTTAAATTTATTTGTACCAAAACTACTTGGAGTAACGGAGTATAGCTATTGGCAGTTATATGTATTTTATTCTTCATATGTTGGTTTTCTTCATTTAGGTTGGATTGATGGGATTTATTTAAAAATTGGTGGTGAGGAATACGATCAACTAGACAAAAGAAATTTAGGTTCTCAATTTTGGTACCTAGCGATTTTTGAATGTATTGTATCTTCATTGGTCATTATTTGGTCTTTATTTTTCATGCCATCAGGAAATAAGTCTATGATTTTGGTACTCACAGCAGTTGTTTCACTTGTGACAATAGCGAAAACTTTTATCTTGTATATTTTTCAATCCACCAACCGAATCAAGGAGTATGCGCAACTATCTAGAAATGATCGATATTTATACGTATTGTTGATCGGAGCCTATTTCCTTTTGGGAGGACGCAATTTTTTCTGGCTGATTGTTATGGATATTATTTCTAAATCAATCATGACGATTTGGGGAATGTATCGAATCAAAGATATGTTAAATTTGAAACCAATCAGTTTAAGAAAAGTTTTTCCTGAAGTATTGGATAATATAAATATAGGTAGTAAGTTAATGCTTAGTAGTGTAGCCAGTATGTTAATTATCGGGACAATTCGTTTTTTTGTACAAAAAAAATGGAGTATTCAAACATTTGGTAAATTATCGTTTACTCTTAGCATTTCTAATATGTTCCTAACATTTATAAATGCGGTTGGTGTTGTTATGTTTCCGTTATTAAGAAGAACTAACCAGCAGAAGTTGCCAGCGTTATTTGTTACGTTGAGGGATCTATTTGTACCGATTACTTACGCTATTTTAGTTTTTTATGTTCCTGCTAAGTATGTTTTAGCAATGTGGCTTCCTGATTATGCAGAAAGCCTGAAGTTTATGGGCATATTATTTCCGATTATCATTTACGAAGGTAGAATGTCATTATTGATTAATACCTATTTAAAAACATTACGAAAAGAAAAGACAATTCTGTTTGTAAATGTGATGACTTTGGTGTTATCATTGGTGTTGTCGATCATTATTATTTTTGGTTTAGATAATTTAACTTGGGCAGTTGGACTTATTTTAATAAGTTTGGCATTTCGTTGTAATCTTGCAGAGTTTTTCTTATGTAAATCAATGAATATCCGTATTGAAAAATCTATGATTATTGAAACTACCTTGACTGTATTGTTTATATTGAGTAATGTATTTTTTGGTGGTAGCTTTATTAGTACTGCTGTTTACGTTTTATTTTACGTAATTTACCTTTTAATCAATTATAAAAAAATAGAAAGAAGTTTTAAAGAGTTTCGTGGATTACTAAAAGGAACATAAATTAAATAGAGTAATTGGTAAGACATAATTCCAAAACTAATTTTTAGTTTTGAATTTATGTCTTTTTTTGGTTTTAATTAGATTGGAAAGTATTGTTTTTTTGTCGCGTGGACAAGGAGAAATAACTTTGCTACAATTGAATTATTGAAAGATAAGGGGTGGAAAATTTGAAAAAGAAACTAGGTTATTTGTTAATTGGTATTATGGCAAGTTTAATGGTTGTGCCTTCAGCTGCATTGTCAGAAGAAAAGGCAAAAGATACTGAAAGTACAGTTGAAAGCCAAGCTCTCGAGCAAACTACAGACAACGGTATAGGAGTTACCGATGTATCTGAGACACAGTCTACTCAGACAAGTGAGAGTACTAAAGAAAATGAAAGCACTAAAAAAAATGAAACAACTGAATCGGAAAGTGAAAAGCCAATTGAGCAGCCAAAATTAAATTATACGATTCATAATGAAAAACTAGGTTGGCTAGCTGGGCAGGAAAATGGTGAAAGTAGCGCGTTTCCAAATGACAGAATAGAAGCAATTAAAATTGGAATCGATGGGTTAGAGGCAGGCGTAAGTGGAATCCAGTATCGCTCTCATGTGGCCAATATTGGTTGGCAAGATTTTGTTAATGATAATGAAATTAGTGGTGTTGCTGGTCAAAGGCTGGAAGCAATCCAAATTCAATTAAAAGATGTTTTAAAAGATAAGTACGATGTATACTATAGAGTTAAGGTGCAAAATTTTGGCTGGTTGGATTGGGCCTCAAATGGACAAACTGCCGGGACTATGTCATTTGCATATCAAATTGAAGGGATTCAAATTCAATTAAAAGAAAAAGGACAGGCAGCACCAGGCTCAACCAAACGTCCATCGGTACAATATAAACAACCAAACGTGAAGTACCAAAGTCACATTAAAAATATTGGTTGGCAGTCGACAAAAAGTAATGGTCAATTAAGTGGTACAGTTGGTCAAAATAAACGATTAGAAGCTTTGAAAATAGCAGTTGATAATACTCCTGTAGCTGGGGGGATAGAATATAGAAGTCATGTTCAGGATTACGGTTGGCAAAATTATGTAGGTAATAATGTAGTTAGTGGAACAGTAGGGAAACAAAAACAAGTAGAAGCATTATCTGTTCGATTAACTGGAGAAATGGCTAATCATTTCGATTTGTATTATCGAGTACATGCTAAAAATTTTGGTTGGCTAGATTGGGCTAGTAATGGACAAAATGCAGGTACAGCTGGATTTAGTTATCAATTAGAATCGATAGAAATGAAGCTAGTGAGAAAAGGTACTAATATTTCAGGTGCTAAGAATCGCTATTTTGTGCAGTTCAAACAGCCAGATATTTCTTATCAAAGCCATGTCCAAGATCTAGGTTGGCAAGCACCTAGCAAAAATGGTCAGACAAGTGGAACTGTTGGTAAAAGTAAACGTGTTGAAGCAATTAAAATAAAAGTTGATAATGCGCCAGTTTCAGGTGGGATTCAATACAGAAGTCATGTTCAAGACTATGGTTGGCAAGGATATGTATCTAATAATCAATTGAGTGGAACTGTTGGAAAAGCTAAAAGAGTGGAAGCATTTGATATTTGTTTGACGGGAGAACTAGCTAAACACTTCAATGTTTATTATCGCACACATGCGGAATATTTTGGCTGGTTAGGTTGGAATAAAAATGGAGGGATTAGTGGTACTTCTGGTTATGGTTTTAGACTAGAAGGTTTGGATATCATTTTAGTCAAAAAAGAACTAAAAGGTCCTGCTGTGTCAAATAATTATAAACAAGCCCCAGCAGATATAAAAAATTATTATATGAATCCGCCAAAACGAATCGAATTAAAAACGAACCACTACTATACAGATAGATCATTACAAAGAGGCAACGATATATCTGTTGGAACAGTGATTAATGTTAAACGAAGAGTACTAGACAAAAATGGTTATCCAATCCTAGAAACACCTTATGGATATGTGACTGCAGGTAAAAATATTGTAGTAGCAACCAATAAAGGGCAAAAAACATTTATGGATGTTCCATATTACAATCAAATGAGCATGGGTTATCCAAATGGCTGTGAAGAATTTTCTTTATATATGGCATTAGAATATTTAGGAGCTACACATGGGCAAAATGTACACCAAGTGACAAATGCAGTTCCGAAAGTTCCTTCTTGGGGAAATCCACATGAAGGATTTAATGGAAGTCCTACTGATAAATATGGGTTCCATACAATCTATCCAAGAGCATTTACACCATATGCTAGAAGATATGCACCTAATTCAAGAGATATCAGTGGGGTTGACACAAGTCAATTTAAAGAAGAATTGATGAAAGGAAATCCTATAGTAGTCTGGGGAACATATCCTTATTTAGCACCACCGATCATTGATGGAACTTACTATGGTTCTTGGAAAGTTGCGAATTTACATGTTTGGTTAGTAACTGGATTTGATGGAAATAGCTTCCATGTGACAGATCCAATTTACGGAACAATGTGGGTTAGTGAAGGAACAGTGGCACTTTCTTATAGTCCAAATAAAATGGCTGTTTCCATCGATAAATAGAATAGAGGATTAACAATGAAAAATAAAAAACTTTTGTTTTTATTTTGTCTCGTCATTTTAGTAATAGCTGTTGTTGTCTTTGTTAGAATGAATGATAAAAAAAGTACTAAAAATCAAGAAGTAGAGACAAATTCATCTCAAAGCACAGATGTTTTTGATAAGTCGAACGTGATAAATTATTCTAGTGAAACGGAAGTATCCTACAGCTATGAAGAAGTGACTCTTAGTATGGAAGAGATAGGAAAATATAGAAAAGAGATTGAGCAAGCTGGTTTTGACAGTACATTATTTACGGATCAGGAAATTCAAGTAATGCAGTCTAAAATAAAGAAAAATGGTCAATCAATTTCCCAATATTTAAAAGATCAACCTGATAAATCAATCGATGAAACTGAAATAGACAAAGCTCGTGACGAATTAAAAGCAGCGAACATCGATCCAGATAAGATGCATAATAATGAAATTGTTGAGTTGATAAAAGAAGCAAAGAAAGAAAAAAAATCAGTAGTAGAAGTTGCAAAAGGAAAATGATGTTAGCTTCAAATGTATGACTGATCAAACAATTAGGTGAAAAACTAGTTGTCCTCAGGGACAGCTAGTTTTTTAATTAAAGTAGACCTCTTTGAATATCCATGATAAACTAAAGAAGTTAAGAAATTCTATTTAAAAACTAGGAGTTACTACTACATGAATAATATATTAATTACTGGTGGTGCAGGTTTTATCGGCTCTACCTTAGCCAATTTTTATAGTAAGGATCATAAAGTTACGGTCATTGATGATTTATCTATGGGAAGTAAGAGCAATTTAGAAACGACTGCCAACCTATGCTTTATAGAAGGTAGCGTGACGGATCATGAATTAATGACAGAGGTTTTAACACAAACCCAGTTTGATTACATTTTCCATTTAGCTGCAATTGCAAGTGTGGCGGACTCTGTGGCACGTCCGTTGGAGACGCATCAAATAAATTTTGATAGTGTTTTTCAATTGTTAGAATTAGTCAGAAACAATCAATTCGGATTAAAACGTTTGTTGTTTGCTTCATCTGCTGCTGTATATGGAGATGAGCCAACGTTACCTAAACAAGAGGAATCAGTTATTCGCCCATTAACACCGTATGCAATCGATAAATTTGCAGCGGAAAAATATGTGGTTGATTATTATCATTTGTATGATATTCCAACAAGTGCTGTACGGTTCTTTAATGTTTATGGGCCAAAACAAAATCCTGAATCCCCTTATTCTGGCGTTATATCTATTATGATGGATCGTTATAAAAAGCTATTGAATAAAGAAGCGACAACTTTTACTATGTTTGGTGATGGAACCCAGTCGAGAGATTTTGTATTCATTGAAGATGTCATTCAAGCACTAAATCTTATTGCTACATCGCAAGATTCACTAGGAGAAGTGTATAATATTGGCACGGGTGAAGCAATTGACTTAAATAAATTAGTTTCTACTATAAACGATCTGTTAGAAGTTGATTTGCCAATTTGTTATGAAGAGGAACGTTCTGGAGACATCAAACATTCTCTCGCCGACATTTCTAAAGTAAAAGCAGTAGGATACCAACCCAAGTACAATATTAAATCTGGACTTGAAAAGTACGTTTCTTACGAGCTGGCTAATAGAGATAAAGAAGGTTTAGATAACTAAGTATATTTTCCAAATAGAATAGCGAAACAGGCGGGAACTGTGATTCTCGTCTGTTTTTTTATGATAGAATTTTTTTAATTGTTTGATACTGGATGTTATGAGTGATACAATGATTTCGATTGGAGGGAGAACTGTGACGAAAATAATCGCCCACCGTGGGAGCAAAGGAACCCATCCAGAAAATACTTTAGCAGCATTTCAAGAAGCTGTTCGTGTTGGTTCTGATGGAATCGAATTGGATGTTCAGTTATCAAAAGATAATCAATTGATCGTGATTCATGATGAAACGATTGATCGTACAACAAATGGACACGGAGAAGTTGGTCAGCTAACATTAGCAGAATTAAAACAATTGGATGCAGGTAGCTGGTTCAAAGAAAACCCAATGTTTCAGGAAGTGCCTACATTAAACGAAGTGTTGATGTTACTAAAAAAAGAGAATTTTTGTGGTCTATTGAATATTGAAATCAAAACAGATAAGATACATTATGAAGGCATTGAACAGATGCTCGTTCAACTTTTGCAGTCACAACAATGGCCCTTTGAATATATGTATTCAAGCTTCTATTTCAAAAGTTTGGAAAAAATTTGGGAATTGGAAAAAAATCAAAAAATTGCGTCTATATTTTATATCTCCAAAAGAGAGGAACAACGAGCAATTCAGTCAGAATTTATTGAAGGAATCCATCCTAATATTGAGTGGGTAGTCAAACACGTAGATGATTTAGTCGATTTTCCCAAAGCGATAAGACCTTGGACGGTTAATGACGAAGAAAAAATGAAACTATGTTTTGTTCACCATTTAGCAGGGATTCACACAGATTTTCCTGAACTAGCAATAAAAATACGCGAATTGATACAAAATAAAGGATGAAACGATTGAAAAAAGTATTAGTGATTGCAGGACCAACAGCTGTTGGAAAAACCTCTTTAAGTATTGAACTGGCAAAAAAATTGAATGGAGAAATCATTAGTGGAGATTCAATGCAAGTTTATAAACAGCTTGACATCGGAACGGCAAAAGTAACGGAAGAAGAGCGTGAAGGTATTGAACATCATTTGATAGATTGTCGAGAATTATCTGAGACATATTCTGTAGCCGATTTTCAAAAAGAAGGTCGTCAAGCGATTGATAACATTATCGCAAAAGGAAAGTTACCGATCGTTGTAGGTGGGACAGGGTTGTATATTCAAGCTTTGCTTTATGACTTTGAACTGGGAGCTAAGGATGAGTCGCCAGAAATACGTGAAAAATATCAAAGATTTGCTGAACAACACGGCAATCAACGATTATGGGAATTACTTCATGAAAAAGATAAGCAGGCTGCTGAAAGTATCCATTTTAATAACCAAAAAAAAGTGATTCGTGCGCTGGAAGTGTTCGATAAAACAGGTTTTAGTATTTTAACTCCTAAAGAAACGCCAAAAAAATTATACGATTATTTTTTAATTGGATTAGAAACAGAGCGCTCAATGCTTTATGAACGAATCAATAGACGGGTCGATCAAATGGTGACACAGGGACTTTTAAATGAGGCTGAACAGCTTTATAGATGTCAAACAAAACAATCCATTCAAGGAATCGGGTACAAAGAGTTTTTTCCTTACTTTGAAGGTAGGGAAACATTAGTTGAAGCAACAGAGCAAGTAAAGCAAAATTCAAGAAGATACGCGAAGAGGCAATTGACTTGGTTTAAAAATCGCATGAACGCCAGCTGGTGGGATTTAGTACAAGAGCCTGATGCTATTTCAGATTTAGAAAAGGAAATAGAGGACTGGCTGGGTTCTTCGGAAGGATAAAGTATGGACAAAATAGCAGAAAAGGTCATTTTAGTGGGAGTAGAAACAGAAGAAAATTATGCTCGCTTTGAAGGGTCTATGAAGGAATTGAAAAATTTGACTAAGACAGCACAAGGAGAGGTTGTCTTTTGTTTAACGCAAAAACGTCCCCGTGTAGATTCTCAGACTGTGATCGGTAAAGGAAAAGTAGAAGAATTAGTTCAATTAGTTGACGCTTATGAAGCAGATATCGTCATTTTTAACCATGAACTAACACCTAGACAAAATCAGTTGATTGTTGAAGCTGTAGGTGTGAAAGTTATCGACCGAGTACAATTGATTCTAGACATTTTTGCAATGCGGGCACGTTCAAAAGAAGGGATATTACAAGTTGAACTAGCTCAGTTGAATTATTTACTGCCAAGATTGATCGGGCAAGGTAAACAATTATCCCGTTTAGGGGGAGGAATCGGTACAAGAGGTCCAGGAGAAACTAAGCTTGAGTCAGATCGTCGGCATATTCGTAATAAGATCATTGCAATCAGGCGTGAACTAAAGGAAGTAACGGCTCATCGTGAACGAAGCAGACAGAAACGCCAGTCTTCAGATATTTTTCAAATTGGCTTGATCGGTTATACAAACGCAGGAAAATCAACGATTTTAAACTTACTAACAACTGCTGGAACTTATTCTGAAGATCAACTATTTGCAACATTAGATCCTTTAACGAAGAAATGGCAGCTTCCCCAAGGAATGATCGTAACTCTGACAGATACTGTAGGGTTTATTCAAGATCTGCCAACGCAGTTGATCGAGGCTTTTCAATCAACATTAGAAGAAAGTCGAGGAATGGATTTATTATTACATGTAGTGGATGCAAGTGCAAATGAGCGTTTACAACATGAACAAACGGTTGTTGAATTACTAAACGATTTAGATTTAGAACAGATTCCTGTTTTGACTATTTATAATAAAAGTGATCAGATTGATGAGACTGACTTTGTTCCAACCTTGTTCCCTAATGTATTGGTTTCAGCAAAAAGTACTTTAGGCAAAGAGCAGCTAACAAAAGCAGTTCGAGAGAAGATGATGGAGTTGCTCGTTCCATACGAGTTTGATATTCCTTCAAACAAAGGACAACAATTAAGTGAATTAACGCGCCAGACATTGCTTTTATCAGAGGTCTTTGAAGAAGTTGAAAATGTGTATCGTGTTAAAGGATTTGCTAAAAAAAATTCTAAATGGACGAGAGAGCTAGAAAAATAAGTAACAGAATTATTCGCTATACGTAATTGAAATATTAATGTAATTGTATAGTATATAACTGAGTAAAAAAACGTTTATAGCGTTTATTTACTCAGTTATTTTTTTTTAGTCAGTGTAGTTATTTGACTTGTGAAATGCTATACTAAAAAAAAGAGGTTAGGCGGTATTTTAATTTGCAAAAGGTTATTAAAAGTAATAAGGGGTACTATTTATTTTATGTTGGTTTGTTTCTATTGGCGTTGTTATATCTTTTGAATTTTAACGTGGACATGGGTTCTGATGATGGTTGGTTTATGAAGGTGTCTAGAGAGCATACTTTCTGGGGATTTTTGCAATGGCGTTATGATAATTGGTCTGCTCGCTTATTTCCAGAAGCGATGCTGTATTTGATTTTTTTAGTTCCTTTATTTGTTCATCATGTAATTAGCGCCAGTGCCTGGTTGTTATATAGTTATTCATTGGTTCGACTAATCGTAGGAACCGTTAGTCGCAAAAATTTTCTAGTCGCATTTTTATCCCTTGGTTTGATCAATATCTGGGTCATGAAAGACTCGATTTTTTGGATTACTGGATCTATTAACTATTTATGGCCTTTAGCATTAGGTCTGTTTTCAATGATTCCTTATGCAGATAATTTTTTTAGAAATAAAAAAACGTCCGTTTGGCTATATGTGTTGCCTGCATTTATTTTTTCATTTTCAAATGAGCAGTTGATTGCTTGTGTTATTGGTGTTGTTTTGGTTTATCATGGAGCAATGTTGGTTCACAAGCGAAAAGAAAATTATTTTCTTTATATTCCAACTGCATTCTTTATGTTTGGACTTACCTTTATGATTTTAGCTCCGGGAAATAAGCTTAGGATGAAGCAGGAAATTGATATGTGGATGCCGGATTTCAATGAGCTGTCACCATTTTCCAGAGTATTGAGAGGCAGTTCATGGTTATTTGAGGGGTGGCAGACAAAATTATTATTGCTATTTCTCGTTATTCTAGTGATTTCTTTTGTCATTGATTCTTCGAAACTTTTAGCTAAGGTGACAGTGGGGTATACAGTATTTTTGGCTTTACTGATGTATAATTTTCCTAAAAAGCTCACTGATTTTCAGAAGATTAACGAAGGGAATTGGACCCAATCTCTAAAATCAGGAAATCTGTTAAATGGAGGGCTACTTACTCCCTTGTTACCTTATTTATTGTGGGCTGTTTTCTTTGGTTTAGTTATCTCGTTTTCTATATCAGTTGCTAAACAGAAAATTTTTATTGGTTTGAGCTATAGTGCGGCCTTATTTTCTTCATTATTGATGTGTTTTTCTCCGACGATGTACGCTTCTGGTGCAAGAGTATTTTTATGTTCATCGATTTTTTTACTAATGATTTCATTTATACTCTATCAACAAGTTCTAGTACATAGAACTCAAGATGAGAATAGACGATTACTATTTTATGCTTGCTTTGTACCTGTGATAAACTTCCTTTGTGTTCTATGTATATCTTGAAAAGTGTAGATGTTGCTATGAGAATGTTCAGTTGTATTGCAAGAGGAAGGAATAGAACTAGAGGGGGATATTGATGGAGTATGTTTTTATTCATGGTTTAGGGCAACGATCATCCAGCTGGGAGCAGACAATTTCATTTATGAGCGAACCAGAGGAGATAAGATGTCCAGACTTATTTGCACTTCTTGAAAATAAAGAATGTACATATGCTAGTTTGTATGAAGTTTTTTCAACGTATTGCGAGGCTATTCCAGAGCCGTTAAATTTATGTGGACTCTCATTGGGAGGAATTCTTGCGTTGAACTATGCAATTGATTATCCTGAAAAAGTTGATTCACTTGTATTAATTGGAGCTCAATATAAAATGCCAAAGAGACTACTTAAATTCCAAAATATGATTTTCCAAGTTATGCCTAATTCTACTTTCAAAAAAATGGGTATGCAAAAGCAAGAATTAATACAGTTAACAGGCTCTATGAGCGATTTGGATTTTAGTAGTAAATTGAAAGATATTTCTTGCGATACTTTGGTTCTTATCGGGGGAAAAGATCGTGCTAATAAAAAAGCGGCAGAGCGCTTGGCTGAAAAGATAGAGAGAGCCAAGTTGCGTATTGTGCAAGCTTCAAGTCATGAAGTGAACGTAGCGAGACCAGAAGACTTGGGACAAGAGTTAGAAGTGTTTTATAAATCGAGATAAGTAAGACTATCCTTTGCGATAGGTTTGAATAAGCATCAAGATAAATACAGTGCTTTTGAAGTCTGACCTAATTGAGTTAGATTCCAAAAGGCACTGTTTTTTATCTTTTTTGAGGAAAACCACCTGATGTATTTGTTTTTTTTCTTGAATATTTAAAGTTATGTCAGAAAACCTAACATAAATGATTGACAATAGAAAAAAGTATTGATATTCTATATCTAATCTATCAGCTATGCAGGCTAGTTCCTAAGAAAAAAGATAAAATATGTCTGTGGTAAAGAAATACTGCATCCATATCGACCTATTTTTTTGTCAGTGCTGAACAGTTTGCTGCGCTTTTAAATAAGAGAGGGGGGTGGATATGAGAGAGAAGGAACTGAGAAGATCAATGTCGGTTTTTCCAATTGGTACAGTTATGAAGCTGACTGATCTATCAGCACGTCAAATCCGTTATTATGAAGAGCAAGATTTGATTCATCCTGAAAGAAGCGAAGGAAACCGCCGTATGTATTCACTGAATGACATTGATGTATTACTTGAAATCAAGGATTATTTGTCAGATGGTCTAAATATGGCAGGAATCAAGCGCGTCTATGAAATGAAACTGGAAGAACAAATGCATGCACAAGAGTCAAATAAACCGCTGACTGATGAAGACGTTCGGAAAATTTTATATGACGAACTTATTTCTCAAGGTGGACTTACTCAACAAAATCCATTCCAATCCAGAGGACCAAAATTGTAACAGTTGAGCTTTACACAAAAAAATGAAGGACGTGAAGGAAGACAATGACGAAAAAACAAAACACAGTAGAAGATATCAAACGAATAGCAGATGAAGAAAATGTTCGATTTTTACGATTAATGTTTACAGACATTATGGGAACAATCAAAAATGTGGAAGTTCCAGTGAGCCAATTAGACAAAGTATTGAGTAATAAAATGATGTTTGATGGTTCTTCTATTGAAGGTTTTGTGAGAATCGAAGAGAGCGATATGTACTTATATCCGGATGTATCAACGTGGATGATTTTTCCTTGGGAAAGTACGCACGGGAAAGTTGCTCGTCTGATTTGCGATATTTACAATCCAGATGGAACTCCTTTTGCAGGAGATCCTCGTGGTAATTTAAAGCGTGCATTGGCAGATATGGAAGCATTAGGGTTTACTTCTTTCAATCTTGGGCCTGAACCAGAGTTTTTCCTATTCAAATTGGATGAAGATGGTAAAATTACGACAGATCTAAATGATAGAGGGGGCTACTTTGATTTTGCGCCGACAGATCTTGGTGAGAACTGTCGTAGAGATATTGTTCTGGAGCTAGAAAGTCTTGGGTTTGAAGTTGAAGCTTCTCATCATGAAGTAGCACCAGGACAACATGAGATTGATTTTAAATATGCAGACGTCATTGAAGCATGTGATAATATCCAAACATTTAAGTTAGTTGTTAAAACAATTGCAAGAAAACATGGGTTGCATGCGACATTTATGCCAAAACCATTATATGGAATCAGTGGTTCAGGGATGCATTGTAATATGTCGCTATTTAAAGGCGATGAGAATGTTTTTTACGATGAAAATGGTCCAATGCAATTAAGTCAAACAGCGTATCATTTCCTTGGTGGTTTACTAAAACATGCGCGTGCGTATACGGCTGTTTGTAATCCAACGGTTAATTCGTATAAACGTTTAGTACCAGGATATGAAGCACCAGTTTATGTTGCATGGAGTGGTCGTAATCGTTCACCGCTAGTACGAGTTCCTGAATCACGTGGTTTATCGACTCGTTTAGAATTACGCTCAGTTGATCCTTCAGCTAATCCGTATTTAACAATGGCTGTCCTTTTACAAGCTGGACTAGATGGAATCAAAAATGAGATCGTTCCACCAGAAGCTGTTGACCGTAACATTTATGTGATGAATGAAGAAGAACGAAAAGAAGCGCAAATCCATGATTTACCTTCAACGATCCATAACGCGATTAAAGAATTACGTAAAGATGACGTAATGATCGATGCACTAGGTAGTCATATCTATGCAAATTTTGTTGAAGCGAAACGTATGGAATGGGCTGCTTTCCGCCAAACGGTTTCTGAATGGGAAAGAGAGCAATATTTAGAATTATATTAATCACTATGTGAGGTTGGGACAAAAGCGCCTAGCTCCGAGAAATAAGAAGGAAATACTTTTTCACCATCGTTTATTCGGATATTAAGGGGCTGAGATATAACTCGAAGAGTTATGTCCCAGCCCTATTTATTATCGCAACAGCTCGTTAAGAAAAATGAAGTATGCTATAATTGATTGAGAATCATTATCAATTAAAAATGGAAAGGAGAGAGCTGTATGATTGTTCAGACTGTTACTTTTGTTATAAAAAAAGAAGGCAAAGAAATATTTGAAGCAAAAACAAGTAAAGATGTTGCTTCAATGTTAGGATTTTCTGGGTGCCTATCAAGTGAATGTTGGTTTTCAGAGGATAAAAATACCTGTGAGTTTATGCTGGTTTCTAAATGGCAGAGTAAAAAAGACTTTCAAAACTGGCTGAAACGACCAGAACATTTACAAGAGCATCGTGATGCCCACAAGAATAAAGAGACTAAACCGTCCATCGTTATAGAGAAAATTAGAAAAAGTTATGAAGTTTCTGCTTAAAATATACAGTTTCAGGTCCAAGGCAATTTTTATTTGTTTTGGATTTTTTCTTTTTTGCCGTTCAAATTTGTGTAAATTTAACAAAAAAGCAGGTATAGTAGAAGTCAAACAAAGACTAAGGGGAAATGATATGACAGAGGTAGATTTTTCTTCGACGATCCTCGAAAGAATAGAAAAACTTCAGCAACAAGGGTGGGATAAGGCTGCTCTAACTGTCTACATAAATAATATAAAAGAAATTAGTGATCAATCGCCATTTTTTGTTGGTTCTAAGATCTATACAGAAATGTTTAACAATAGTCAACTCTCAGATAAAGAAAAAGTGTTACTGGTCATTGACCATTTAGGTGGTTATCTGGATGAGAGGGGAGATTTACGGCTAGCAACAACTGAATATCGATTTTGCCCCCAAATGCCGCCGGGTGATCTATTTTTTTATAGCTATGCAAAAGCCGTGCAGCGAGCATATCCAACTGGTTTGATAATAGCGCAAGCAGATAAAAAATTAACAAAAGTAGCCCTCAAGAAAAAATACGCAGATGAAACCAGAATCCACCAATTTAGAAATCAATTGGATAGATGTAATATAAACTATGTGGAAAACTACAAAAAAAAATATGGACTAGAAAATGATGAAGCCGCAATAAAAATGATTCTTGGCAATGATTGGTTTTATGCAGATCCTCAATATCATAATCGTGCTCATTTAGACACAGATATATCAACAGAGGATTTAAAAAAAGGAACTAGGACTCTTAAAAATAAAGGGTTAGTAAAGAAAATCAGAAAACGTGGTTTCTATCGAAAGATTTTGTCTGCGGATTATCATAGTGAATTTATTTTAGATGAACACGGTCAGCTTTTAAGTCAATGGAGCGAACGAGTGAAAACAGGCGGTCTTTTAGACAGTGCAATCGTGAATGGTGAATCATTTAACTATGGGGAGCAACCAAAATTTGATCCCGAACATACGCACGATACATTGGATGGCACTCCACCTAGATATTTTGATACAAATAAACGAAATCATCTTAAGCAGAAGTGGCTATCTCCTACAGATAATTTATTTTATCAACTCGTTAGACGCCTAGGAGAAAAAGGGATAAGGTATAAAAGAAAAAGAAGCAACTCAAAGTTGAATAAACAATGACTAAAGTTAGGATTAGCTTGATCCTGACTTTTTTTTCACAAAAAAACTACTTATTTTGAAGTAAGAAAGGTAAATAATCGTTAAGTTTGTGAAATGTTTTCACAAACTGTTTCAAAATTGGATAGCTTCCGTTATAATAAAGAAGAATATGCGTGCAACTATTCTACTTTTAGATAGAAGGATGATGAATATTATTATGCGAAAAATGAAGACGATGGATGGAAATACAGCAGCCGCATACATTTCATATGCATTTACCGAATTAGCGGCTATTTATCCAATTACACCAAGTTCGACGATGGCTGAACTTGTCGATCAATGGTCAGCCGAAGGCAAACAAAATATCTTTGGACAACCTGTTAAAATCGTTGAAATGCAATCAGAAGCAGGTGCCGCAGGTGTGGTGCATGGTTCACTGAAAACAGGTGCGTTAACAACTACATATACTGCATCACAAGGCTTACTATTAATGATTCCAAATATGTATAAGATCGCAGGAGAACTGCTTCCATCCGTTTTCCACGTTGCGAGTCGGGCGTTAACCACGAATGCGTTGAACATTTTTGGTGATCATGGAGATGTTATGGCTGCTCGTCAGACTGGGTTTGCCATGCTATGTGAAAGCAGTGTGCAAGAAGTGATGGATTTATCTGCGGTTGCTCACTTATCATCAATTGAATCCAGTGTTCCATTTATCAATTTTTTTGATGGATTTCGGACAAGTCATGAAATTCAAAAAATCGAAGTATTAGAATATGACGAATTAGCACCATTATTGGATCAAGAAAAATTAGCTAATTTCCGCAGCAGAAGTATGAACCCAAATCATCCTTCCGTAAGTGGAACAAACCAAAATCCTGATATCCATTTTCAACAACGGGAAACGATCAATAGTTATTATGAACAGATTCCACTTGTTGTGAAGAAATATATGGATGAAATCAATGAGTTAAGAGGAACGGACTATGATTTAGTTACGTACTATGGAGCAGCAGATGCAGAAGAAGTGATTGTTTCTATGGGATCAGCTGCTCAAACAATCGAACAAACAATCGATTATTTAACGAAACAGGGCAGAAAAGTTGGGTTTTTGAATATTCATTTGTATCGTCCATTTCCTGTTGAAAACTTCTTAGAAAAAATGCCTAAAACAGTTAAAGCAATCGGCGTAATGGATCGGACAAAAGAACCAGGGGCAGGCGGTGAGCCTTTACTTTTAGATGTACAAAGTGCGATGTATGAATCAGATCTGCGTCCAATGATCATCGGTGGACGTTATGGATTGGGATCAAAAGATGTTTTACCAAATCAAATTATCGCGATTTATGACGAATTATTAAAAGACAAAAAAACAGTAAAATCTCGTTTTACAATTGGAATTGTAGACGATGTGACCTATACTTCACTTGATTGTGGGGAAGCACTGGATCTAACTAATCCAAAAACGTATCAGGCAAAATTCTGGGGTTTTGGCTCAGATGGAACAGTTGGTGCGAATAAATCGGCAATTAAAATCATTGGAGATCATACGGATAAATATGCTCAGGGATTCTTCTATTATGATTCGAAAAAATCTGGTGGACTGACAGTTTCTCATTTACGTTTTGGTGAGACGCCGATTCGTTCAACTTATTTGATTGAGCATGCGGATTTTGTTGCGTGTCATACTGCAGCGTATTTAAATACGTATGACTTAGTGAAAGGGTTGAAAAAAGGCGGCACATTTTTACTGAATACAGTTTGGAATGATGAGCAATTAGAGCGCTTTTTACCAAATAAATTAAAACGTTATCTAGCTGAAAATGACATTGATTTTTATACAATCAATGCGGTTAAGCTAGCCAGCGAAGTTGGTTTAGGTGGACGGATCAATACTGCGATGGAGACAGCCTTCTTCAAATTAGCGGATATCATGCCGTTTGATGAAGTGTTACCGATTTTAAAAGAAGAAGCCTTCAAAAGCTACGCGCGCAAATCGATGTCTGTAGTAGAGAAAAATGTTCAAGCAATCGAACGTACGGTTGAGCTTTTACACAAGGTCGAAGTTCCGGCTGCTTGGAAAACGGTTGAAATAAAACCGAAAGCTCGTAAGGCAAACATCACTGATTACGTGCATGAAATTGTAGAACCAATCAATCGCCAAGAAGGAAATGAGCTTGCCGTTAGTGCTTTCATCAAAAATGATATGACAGACGGGCGAATGCCGCTTGGCACAACTGCTGTGGAAAAACGTGGCATTGCTGTTGAAGTCCCAGAATGGAATAGCGATCGTTGTACGATGTGTAATGAATGTGCTTTTGTTTGTCCACATGCGGCAATTCGTCCGTTTTTAGCAGATGATGAGGAAATGGAAGAAGCACCTGAAGGATACATTGTCAGAGAAATGCGTGGAGCGGATGGATTAAAATACCGCATTCAAGTTTCTATAGAAGATTGCACTGGTTGCGGACTTTGTGTGGATGCTTGTCCTGCTAAGGGGAAAGCTCTGGTTATGAAACCATACGAAGAACAAAAAGAACAAGCAATGAACTGGGCATTCTCTATGACGTTGAAACAAAAAGAAAATCCTGCCAAACCTAACACAGTTTTAGGCACGCAATTTAATAAGCCGCTATTAGAGTTTTCAGGAGCTTGTTCTGGTTGTGGAGAGACTCCTTATGTGAAATTATTGACCCAAATGTTCGGTGATCGGATGATGATTGCAAATGCTACTGGTTGTTCTTCCATTTGGGGCGGAGCGGCTCCAGTGTCTCCTTATACCACAAATGAGCAAGGTCAAGGACCCGCTTGGTCGAATTCATTGTTGGAAGATAATGCGGAATTTGGTTATGGCATGCTGTTAGCTAGTCAAACTCGTCGTGAACATTTAGCGATGAAAATGAGTGACGCAATGCATGTAGCTTCTCCTGAATTAACACTATTGATGGAAGACTGGATCGACCATATGCATACTGGTGAAGGGACACAACAACGAGCGGCAAAACTAAAAGCAGCCTTGCTTGATGAAAAAAATGGTAAACCTTTACTAGAGGCAATTTATGAAGACCATGATTTGTTTGTGAAAAATAGTCAATGGATGATTGGTGGAGATGGTTGGGCTTACGATATCGGTTATGGAGGTATCGATCATGTTCTTGCTAGCGGTGCAGATGTCAATATGCTGGTTTTAGATAATGAAGTATATTCTAATACAGGCGGACAAACATCAAAAGCAACACCTGCGTCTGCCATCGCAAAATTTTCTGCAAGCGGAAAATATGTCTCTAAAAAAGATTTAGGCATGATGGCAATGACCTATGGCAATGTTTATGTTGCTCAAATTGCGTCAGGTGCTAATCAAATGCAGACGATCAAAGCCTTTGAAGAAGCAGAGCGTTTCCCTGGACCATCGATTATTATTGCTTATACCCCATGTATTACCCATGGATTAGCGGGTGGTATGAGTAAAACTTTAGAAGAAGCAAAAGAAGCTGTTAATTCTGGTTATTGGTCATTATATCGCTACAATCCAGAGTCAAGAGAGTCAGGAAAAAATCCAATGACTTTAGATTATAAAAAACCGAATTTTGAAGAAATGCAAGCATTTATGCGTAAACAAGTTCGTTTTTCTTCATTAGAATCTACACAACCTGAATTTGCAGGTAAGCTTTTTGAAAAAACTGTTGAAGATGCGAAAAATCGCTTTTACAATTATGCCCGCATGGCTGGTCAAGAAGAAAAAATTCGTGCAAAACTAGAAAAAACAACAGATGAAGTAGTTGTTGAAAAAGCCCCACGCGTGAAAAAAGAGCGAGTGACGGATCCAGAAGCTGATGCAAGAAGAGCAGCGAGACGAGCTGAACGTGCAGCAAAACGCGGAAAAACAGAATAATAAAAAGTCCGTTTGATTTGGAATGAAAGAAGTGAGATACTTAAATCTACTTCTTTCATTTTTTATTTAAATTTTTCTATCGTTCGTACTCATCCTGTAACCAAGTAAAAGATTATGGTATACTTATTAAGAAATCTTCAGAAAGAGGTGAGGTTTATGATGTCTTTTCAACTTAGTCAATTATTTGATTTAAATTATTGGCGACAATTGATCTCATCTGATTTCTTGTCCCGTGATTATATTATTAATATTATCGATATTCTGGTAGTATGGTATCTTGTCTACAAGTTGATTATGCTTGTCAAAGGTACAAAAGCTGTCCAGCTATTAAAAGGAGTCGCAGTTTTTATTGGAATTCGTGCTTTAAGTGAAATTATTGGTCTACATACATTATCCTGGCTGATGAATCAAGTCATCATGTATGGTGTGATTGCAGCGGTCGTGATTTTTCAACCGGAAGTCCGGCGAGGGTTAGAGCATCTCGGTAGAAGTTCATTTTTCCGCACGACTAAATCTGAGCAGCAAGAAGATGAAAAAATGATTCTTGCCTTTGATAAAGCCATTCAATATATGTCCAAACGAAAGATTGGTGCTCTGATCACAGTGGAAAGAAATACTGGGTTGGACGAATATATTGAAACGGGTATTCCGCTAGATGCTGATATTACTGGGGAATTGCTGATCAATATTTTTATTCCGAATACACCGCTGCATGATGGCGCAGTGATCGTGAAGCAAGGGAAAATCGCCGTAGCAAGTGCTTATTTGCCTTTGTCAGAAAGTAACTTGATTCCAAAAGAATTCGGTACCCGCCATAGAGCAGCTGTTGGTATCAGTGAAGTCAGTGATGCTGTGACGATTATTGTGTCGGAAGAAACAGGTGATGTTAGTTTAACATTAAACAACGATTTAATTCCTAGATTAACTCAGGAAGAGTATTTAAAAATTCTCAGAGCAGAATTAGTGCCAGACGAAGAAAGTAAAGACAAAAAGAATCTTTTGCAACACTTCCTCGAAGGTGTTTCGAAAGGGGCGAAAAAGCGATGAAAAAGCCCTCACAAAGTAATTGGGTATCTGGATTATTAGCATTACTTTTTACTTTGGTACTATTTTTCAATGTCAATTCATCTGGAAATATCTCCAATATGTCAGGTACAACCCAAGTGTATGACGAAATGCTTTATAATATTCCAGTTCAAGTAGAATATGATCAAAGCAAGTATTTTGTATCTGGTTATGAAGAAACCGTTAATGTCCATTTAAGCAGCGCCAACCGTATCCAATTGAATTTAGAAGCGAATGAAGATACTAGAAATTTTCAAGTTGTTGCTGATTTAACGAAGACGCCGCTTGGAACTTCAGAAATCCAATTAAGAGTCAAAGGTTTGAGTACTGCTGTGACAGCTGAAATAGAACCGAAAACGATCACAGTGACTGTCGAGAAAAAAGTAACAAAAGTATTTAACGTAGAAGCTCAATTGCCAGAGTCCATTGAGGCTGAAGGCTATAAAGTGGAGAAAATTGCAGTAAACCCTAAAACAGTAAAAATCACAACAGGTGAAGAGACTGCTAAAGCGATCACTCGCGTTATTGCACCACTATCAAATGTTAAGCAATCCGTTGACACGATCAAACAAACGGTCAACGTTCAGGCTATTGATAGTAAAGGGCAAGTGTTAAGTATTGAAAATCCGGCACCACAAGTAAAAGTTGTCGTTGATTTAACGTTGCCTTCAAAAGAAGTTGGGTTGACAATCAGTCCAACAGGGTCACCACCTTCGGGCGTTGAGCATTATACCTTTAATCTCTCTGAGCAAAAAGTTGAAATTAGAGGAACAAAATCAGTATTAGATGCTATCGACACGATAGAATTACCTGTTGATGTTAGTAATATAAAATCATCAACCAAAAAGAAAATAAAGATTCCGACAAACGCAGAGTACATTGTTTTACCAGAGGAAGTAGAAGTGACGATCAATCCAATCTTTGCAGAAACGAATAATAGTTTTTCTGAAACTGGCGGACAAAGTACAACAACATCTTATTCAAGTCAAGTTTCGCCAAACCCGTTGCCGTCCAGTGAAAAAACAACTAGTTCCTCTAGTAGCTCCAGCTCGTCAAGTTCATCAAGTGTTGAGAGTACCGATGAAGAGGGGACAAGTAATGGGAGTAGTTCAGTTCCTGCAAATTAAGTTGATCGGCATAGGTGATCAGCTGTTTCGTTTGAGTTTTGCTAAATAGAAGTAGCTGTTGCTACCTTAGTAAGTAGAAGGAGAGTTATAATGGGTAAATATTTTGGAACAGATGGTGTTAGAGGGATTGCAAATAAGGAATTAACACCAGAATTAGCATTTAAATTAGGACGTTTTGGCGGTTATGTATTAAGCCAACATGAAGATTCCACACGTCGTCCAAGAGTATTAGTCGGTCGTGATACACGTATCTCAGGTCAGTTATTAGAACAAGCCTTGATTTCAGGATTGTTATCTGTTGGAATCGAAGTTTTTCAATTAGGTGTTATATCAACACCAGGAGTTGCTTATCTAACAAGGTTGCAAAAAGCTTCAGCTGGTGTCATGATCTCAGCATCACATAATCCAGCAGAAGATAATGGTATTAAGTTTTTTGGTTCAGATGGGTTTAAATTAGTAGATGATCAAGAACTTGAAATCGAAGCATTACTGGATGCAGAAGAAGACAATTTACCTCGTCCTTCAGCAGAAGGGTTAGGAACACTTGACGAATTTCCAGAAGGGTTATTGAAGTATTCGCAATTCTTAGTACAAACAATTCCAGGTGATTTGTCTGGTTTGACTGTTTGTATAGATGCTGCAAATGGTGCAACTGCAACCTCAGTCAACCGCTTGTTCGCAGACTTAGAAACTGATTTTTATACAATGGGTACAAGTCCTAATGGCTTGAATATCAATGATGGTGTTGGATCTACACATCCTGAAAAATTAGCCGAAATGGTTGTTGAAAAAGGGGCAGATGCGGGTCTCGCTTTCGATGGTGATGGTGATCGAATTATTGCCGTTGATGAGTTGGGGAACATTGTAGATGGGGATAAGATCATGTTTATCTGTGCGAAGTATCTTGCTGAAAAGAATCGCTTGAAAAAAGATACGATCGTTACAACCGTCATGAGTAATTTAGGTTTCCGTAAAGCTGTTGAAGCAGCTGGAATGAAAGATGTAATCACTCAAGTCGGTGATCGTTATGTCGTTGAAGAAATGCGTAAAAATGACTATAATTTTGGCGGTGAACAATCAGGTCATATGATTTTCTTGGATTATAATACAACAGGTGATGGAATGCTTTCGGGTATTCAATTATTAAATGTAATGAAACAAACAGGAAAAAAATTGTCAGAACTTGCTTCTGAATTGACGGTTTATCCACAAAAATTAGTGAATATTCGAGTGACAGACAAACATGGTGCGATGGATGTTCCTGCAATCAAAGAAATAGTTGAATTGATGGAGACAGAAATGAATGGTGATGGTCGTATTTTGGTTCGACCTTCTGGAACGGAACCATTGTTGCGTGTGATGGCGGAAGCACCAACACAAGAAAAAGTAGACTATTATGTTGATAAAATTGCTGATGTTGTGAAAGCAGAAATCGGCATAGGCTAAAGATATTTGAATAACCTGTCTACATGGAATCATGTAGCAGGTTATTTTTCTGGTTGTATAAATGACGAATAATATTAGAATTATTTTCGTAATCGTTCGATAATTTTATTGACAGAATAAACAGAAAAAGGTACTATGTTTGAGAATTGATGGGAAAGAGCTCCCTATCAATCCATTTTTTATAAACATATGGAACTATGAAGAGAGGAGTAATATGATGGGGAATTACTTAGTTTTACAAACCGATTTTGGACTCGGTGATGGAGCAGTAAGTGCAATGTATGGTGTAGCGCATATGGTGAGTGATGAAATCATCATTGGTGATTTGACACATGAAATTCCTCCCTATGATATCTGGGCTGCTTCTTATCGGTTATATCAAACGGTAAAGTATTGGCCAAAGGGAACAGTTTTCGTGTCTGTTGTCGATCCAGGAGTAGGTAGTACAAGGAGAAGCATCGTAGCAAAAACCAGTTCTGGTCATTATATTATTACGCCAGATAATGGATCTCTAACGCATATTTCCCATTATCAGGGAATTGAAGAAATTCGATCGATCGATGAAGTTACGAGTCGTTTGCCGCATTCAGAAGAGAGCCACACATTTCATGGTCGAGATATTTATGCCTACAATGGTGCGCGATTGGCAAGTGGTGAAATTTCTTTTGAAGATCTAGGTAGTACAGTTGCAATTGATTCTATCGAAAGATTGGCTTTGATTGAAGCAAAACATGATAAACATATTTTAGAAGGTAGTATCGATGTTTTAGATATTCGATTTGGTTCTTTGTGGACAAATATTCCATTGGCTTTTATGAAACAAGAAAATATTGCTCATGACGATCAATTACAAGTAACGATCTATCATCAAGGAAAAAAAGTTTACCAGAATATCATGAAGTTCGCTAAATCTTTTGCAGATGTGAATATTGGAGAACCTTTAGTTTATGTTAATTCTTTGGTGAATATTGGTGTAGCAGTCAATCAAGATTCATTTTCTAAATTGTATCATATTGGAACTGGAACGGACTGGACGATCCAATTAAGGAAAGCGCCAAAGATAATTTTTGAATAGGAGTGGGAATATGAAAAAAGAATTTTCAGTAAAAACAATCGTAGCAATTGGGATCGGTTCAGCGGTATTTGTTATTTTGGGTCGTTTTGTTGTGATTCCAACAGGATTTCCTAATACAAATTTAGAAACAGCTTATCCTTTTCTGGCTTTGATTTCTGTTATTTTTGGACCGGTAGCTGGTGGCTTGATTGGTTTGATTGGGCATACATTAAAAGATTTTACCACTTATGGCAGTGCATGGTGGAGTTGGATTGTTTGTTCTGGTATCATAGGAATGATATACGGCTTTGCTGGTAGAAAAATTGATCTTCAACATGGCGAATTCAATAAAAAAGACATTATTCATTTTAATATTTATCAAGTGATTGGAAATGCTGTAGTTTGGGGCTTGATTGCACCAACTTTAGATGTATTGATTTATAGTGAACCAGCTAGCAAAGTATACACGCAAGGTGTGATTGCTGTTATATTAAATATTATTGCAGTGGGAATCATTGGTACCTTATTGATGGCAGCCTATGCCGCAACGAGAACTAAAAAAGGTAGTTTAACAAAAGATTGATTATGTAGTAAAATGAAGTTAGTATAAATATCTTTTCTGAAATAAAATTAAGGGCGAGAAAAAGCAAGCTTGATTTTAAAGCTTAACAGCCTTTTCTTGTCCTTTTTTACATAGAATAAAGGAGTGGCATCAATGAAAAAACCACTGATAACGTTTAATGATTTTTCGTTCCAATATCATAGTCAGGCTGAACCAACATTACATAATATTGATTTAACGATCTATGAAGGAGAGAAAGTCTTGATCGTTGGTCCAAGTGGTAGTGGCAAATCAACTTTCGCTCAGTGTATCAATGGCTTGATCCCGTACAGCTATGAAGGAGAAATAACGGGAGAAGTAACCATTGGCGACAAAAAATTAACAGACACAAGTTTATTTGATTTATCCTTTGATGTTGGAACTGTTTTACAAGATACAGATGGGCAGTTTATTGGGTTAACTGTGGGGGAAGATGTCGCATTTGCTCTGGAGAATGATGAAGTTCCACAAATTAAGATGAAAGCAGAAGTGGATCACTGGACTGAGGTAGTTGGTTTGAATGGCTTTTTACATCATCGACCGCAGGATTTGTCTGGCGGACAAAAACAACGAGTCTCGATGGCAGGTGTTTTGATTGATGAAGCGCCGATCTTATTATTTGATGAACCATTAGCGAATCTAGATCCCAAAACGGGGAAAGAAACAATCGCATTGATTGAAGAAATCCATCAAAAAACCAAAACAACTATTTTGATTATTGAACATCGCTTAGAAGATGTTTTATATCGTTCAGTCGATCGGGTGATTGTTTTTAACGAAGGTTGTATCGTCGCTGATTTACCTGCGGATGAATTATTGAAGACAAATATCCTCACAGAACATGGAATTCGAGAACCACTGTATATAACAGCCATGAAATATGCAAATGTTGACTTGGAAACAGTAACATATCTATCTACTATTGAAAAAGTTCAAGCACCAAATCTAAAAGAACAAATAGAAAAATGGATGAAAAATCAAACGAAAATTCCAGAGAAAAAGACATTATTGCCATTATTGGAACTAGAAAATGTGACATACCAATATAATCGAACGGATCGTTCTGTTTTAAATGATGTTTCGGTTACGTTTAATCGAGGCGAAATGCTTAGCATTGTTGGGGAAAATGGAGCGGGGAAATCAACATTGAGTAAAGCTATCTGTGGTTTTGTTACACCCCAATCTGGAAAAATGAGTTGGTTAGGAGAAGACTTTATACAATTCTCTATTAAAGAGCGTGCTGATAAGATCGGGTTTGTCATGCAAAATCCGAATCAAATGATTTCCAAGAAAATGATTTTTGAAGAAGTAGCTTTAGGGCTGACTTTGAAGGGTATTCCTAAGGAAGAAATCAATGTACGAGTTGAAAAGGTGCTAAAAATCTGTGGTTTGTATTCATTTCGTCATTGGCCGATTTCAGCGCTTAGTTTTGGACAGAAGAAGCGAGTTACGATTGCTGCAATTTTAGTTTTAGAGCCTGAAATGATTATATTAGATGAGCCAACTGCAGGGCAAGATTTCAAACATTATACTGAGATGATGACATTTTTGGAAGAGTTGAATAAGCTGGGTGTGACAATTGCGATGATCACGCATGACATGCATTTGATGTTGGAATATACAGATCGTGCTTTGGTATTGTATGATGGCAAAATCATTGCAGATACAACGCCTGTGAAGGTTTTGACTAACACTGAGTTGGTTGACCGAGCTTCACTAAAAGAAACGAGCTTATTTACTTTTGCTCAACATTTAGGAATGGATGATCCATTTTTATTTACAGAAAACTTTATGACATATGATCAGGAGGTGCGTTTGAAATGAATGAACATCAAATGTTAGGGTATATTCCTGATCATACAGTTATTCATAAATTGAACGGAACAGCCAAATTAATTTTTTTGATTCTGTTATCTGTCGCTTGTATGACGACCTATGATACACGTTTTTTAATAGGCATGACGATATTTTCATTGGTTTTATTTAGGTTTTCGAATATTAAATGGCATCAGATTTCATTTGTTGTAAAATTTATTTTTGTATTCTCATTATTGAATATTATTGCGGTTTATCTGTTTGCCCCAGAATACGGTGTAGAACTGTATCAGTCTAGAACAGTGATTTGGGAAGGGCTCGGTCGATTTACCCTTACGCAAGAGCAATTATTCTACGAATTCAATTTAGTTTTAAAGTATTTTTGTACGATTCCATTAGTGTTGATTTTTCTATTAACGACAAATCCAAGTGAATTTGCTTCTAGCTTAAATCGCATCGGTGTTAGTTATAAAATCAGTTATGCTGTTGCTTTGGCTATTCGTTATATTCCAGATATTCAAGAAGATTTTATTAATATCTCTCTAGCTCAACAAGCGCGCGGCTTTGAAATGTCTAAAAAAGGCAAACTAAGCCAACGATTGAAAGGAACTGCGCAAATTGTTTTTCCATTGATTCTTTCAAGTTTAGATCGGATAGAGACGATCAGTACTGCGATGGAGCTACGTCGATTTGGAGAGAAGAAGAAAAGAACGTGGTATGCCCAACAGTCTTTTCAAACTTCTGATTTTCTTGTTATGGGATTAGCTTTTTTACTAACTATTATTAGCTTTGCTTTATTTAAAGTGAATGGCGGACGATTTTATAATCCATTTAGTTAACAATTTTAAAGATATTATTTTAAACTCTATGACTTACACTAAAAACCGCACGATGCATCTGATGCATTGTGCGGTTTTTAGACAATTTAGAAAATGAACTGCTTACTTTTTACACTTTGTATTCATTTTTTTTAATTATTTCTATCGTGTTTTATATAGACCAATTTCTGTTTTTAATAAAAAAGTTGACAAATATATTTGTTTTGAGTTATTATTATTGCAGTTTCTATTTGAATTTAAGAAAAGGAGGTCAGTTAGACCAATAATGGAATAGCGCCAGGCCTGAGTAATCAGGTGACGAGGAAAGAGCTTATCGAAAGATTCGGCGGATAGCTCTAGGGACTGTACTCTAAAAGTTGGAAAGAAAAATTAATTGCAAAATTATAACAAAACGCCAACTATGCAGAATAGAAACGCACGATGAATTATCAAGAAAATCAAACGTACTAATAGTCAAAAATCCAAAGTGAGTTTAACAGGAAATAGCTAAGGATTCTGTTAAGTCGTTCATGTTTTTTCTTGATAAATCCCCTAAGACAATTGAGAAAGTAGGATATGGAGATATGTGTGGAATTGTAGGAATTATTGGAAAAGAGAATGCGACAGATATTTTAATTCAAGGATTGGAAAAGTTAGAATATAGAGGATATGACTCAGCTGGAATTTTTGTAACAGGGAAAAATAAGGAAGATCATTTAGTAAAATCCTTGGGAAGAATTGCTGATTTACAGAGCAAAATCAATTCAGACGTTCAAGGTACAGTAGGAATTGGTCATACAAGATGGGCCACACATGGAAAACCAAGTGAAAGAAATGCCCATCCTCATACATCAAGCAATCACCAGTTTATTTTAGTCCACAATGGTGTGATCGAAAATTTTGAAGAAATAAAACAGGAATTTCTTCAAAATAAACAATTAGAAGGCGAGACGGATACTGAAATTGTGGTTCATTTGATTGAACACTTTTCAGAAGCAGGAATGGAAACAAAAGAAGCGTTTAAAAAAGCTTTGACCGTGATTCAAGGTTCATATGCTTTTGCGTTGATCGACAAAAATGATCCAGATACAATTTATGTCGCTAAAAACAAAAGTCCATTACTGATTGGTCTGGGTGATAATTTTAATGTGATTTGTAGTGATGCGATGGCAATGCTTGCTGAGACCAATCATTTCGTCGAAATTACAGATGGTGAAATGGTGATTGTCAAAGCGGATAAGATAGAAATCGAAGATGAAAAAGGCAACCTTGTTTATCGTGAGTCGTATGAAGCGCAATTAGATTTAAGTGACATTGAAAAAGGCACATATCCTTATTATATGTTAAAAGAGATCGATGATCAGCCGACTGTTATGCGTCGAATTATTCAAGAATATACGGATACATTTGGAACAACAGCGATCGATAAAGAAATTATTGAAAAAATAACTGCTAGTGATCGTATCTATATCATTGCTTGTGGTACTAGCTATAACGCTGGATGGGTTGGCAAAGCAATTCTTGAGCAAATGACAAACATCCCAGTTGAAGTCCATCTTTCAAGTGAGTTCGGCTATAATATGCCGTTACTATCCAAAAAACCATTTTTCATTTTCTTGAGTCAAAGTGGAGAAACAGCGGACAGTCGTCAAGTATTGGTACAGACGAATAAACTAGGATTGCCATCACTAACACTAACCAATGTAGCAGGGTCTACTTTATCTAGAGAAGCTGATCATACATTACTTCTTCATGCTGGACCAGAAATAGCTGTTGCGTCAACAAAAGCATACACTGCACAAATAGCTGTTTTAGCAGTTCTTGCTAAAGCTGTGGGAGACAACAAAGCACATCAAGCATCACTGGATTTTGATATCGCTCATGAGTTAAGTGTGATTGCAGCTGTTATGGAGACCATAATCGATGAAAAAATGCTTATTAGTCAGTTAGTTGAAGATTATTTATCAACAACGAGAAACGCTTTTTATATCGGACGGGGCGTGGATTATTATGTATCGATGGAAGCTTCATTGAAATTAAAAGAAATTTCTTATATTCAAGCTGAAGGTTTCGCAGCTGGTGAGCTAAAACATGGGACAATCGCCTTGATTGAAGAAGGAACACCTGTGTTTGGTGTGATTACAGATGAAAAAACGGCAACACATACTCGAGGAAACCTAAAAGAAGTTGAAAGTCGTGGAGCGCATAATTTTGTGATTTCTCTAGCAGCATTGTCTAAAGAAACAGATCAGTTTATCATCCCGGACGTGCATCCCTTATTAACGCCATTAGCTAGTATTATTCCAACACAATTAATTGCATACTTTGCGACATTACAAAGAGGCTATGATGTAGATAAGCCACGTAATTTAGCGAAAAGTGTCACAGTAGAATAAGAAAAAATAAGCTTTGGACAAAACCGATTTTTAGTTTTGGCCAAAGCTTTAAATTCGAAAAAATGGTTTTATTAATTATTTTATTCTTCTTCTTTTATAGTTATCATAACATAAAAAGTTGTTCCTGTTTTTTTATCACTACGAACGTTTAAGTCAAAATGATGACGGTCAGCAATTTCTTTGGCAATTGCTAAACCAAGTCCTGTACCATCTAATTGTTTTTTTGAGTGAACTTGATGGAAACGTTGGAAAATTTCTTTTTGTTCTTTTGGAGAAATATAAGAATCAGGATTATGAACCCGAATGACTAAATGCTCTTTTTCAAGAGTCGATTGAACAGTAATAGTTGCTTTTTTTGGAGAAAATTTGATTGCATTTTCAATCAAGATAACAAAAAGTTGGCGAATTCTACCGTAATCACCATTGACAATAACGGGGTGTTTTAGAAAGTTCTCTAATAATAATTGTTGTTCTTTTTCTGCCGCTTTTAACCGTAAACTTCTCAAACTATCTGACAGAATATCGTTGATTGAAACAGGCTCCATAGCGATTGTAAACTCAGGATTTTCAAGTCTAGACAGTTCTAATAAATCATTGATCAATCGTTCTAAAACAATTGATTCAGTTAAAAGTTGTTGATGATATTGCTTGATTTTTTCGGGTTGATTAATCAGGCCATCATTCAATGATTCGAGGGAACCTCGAATAACAGTTACTGGAGTTCGTAATTCATGAGAGATTGTAGATAAGAAGTTTTTCTGTGCCTGTTCACGGTTTTCTCTCTGAAATTTTGCTTCAGCAAGGCGATTTTTTAGAATTGTTAATTTTTCTCCTAGTTGTCCCATTTCATCTTTTGTATGGATATCTAAAGATTCATCATATTTTTCGACAACAAGGTCTTCAGTGAAGTGACTCATTTTATTGATAGGAGCGATGAATTTTTTTGATAGTAAAATAGAGAGTAAAAGGCCGATGATCCAAGCCATCAAAATACTGACTAAAAGCAGTAAATAGCCTTTACTCTCTTCCTTATGGACAGTAGAGATGGCTGAATGAAGTAAGACTACAGCTAGAACGTCTCCAGTATTATTTTTTATAGGTGCTCCGACAGTCACAGTCGGTTCGCCAATAAAATTACTAAATGCATCACTTGTTGTCGTTTTACCAGTATAAACTTTTCTGATAACGTCTCGAGCGTTATCAGGCAATTCATCATACTCTTTAGTATGCATACCGTGACCAACCGTAATGGTATCAGCATTCTCATCAACGATCCAAATATCGTCCATTGCCAATTGATCCATAAATTTAAGAAATGAAGAATACCCCATGCCCATTTTCATCGAAGAGTTTGAGCCCATCATGCCATGCATGGAAGAACTACTATCATTAGTCGTTTCTTCTTGTTCGGTAAAATAATCATTCAACGTATCCGCGATAACGGTTGCACGTCGAGTCATTTCTTCTGTATGGATAGTAACTGTTTGTCTTGAAAATAACGTACTGAATGCTACACCGATCACTAAAGAAAAAAGAAGTAGCGTAAGCGAAAAGTAAAGAATGAGTTTTCTTGTTAGTTTATTTTTCATTTTTCCCCTCAAATTTGTAGCCCTGCCCCCACACTGTAGCGATTTCCCAGTTTGGATGATCGGCTTCATCTAATTTTGCTCGTAATCGTTTGATATGGGTATCGACAGTTCTTGCATCACCAAAATAATCAATACCCCATAAACTATCTAGCAAGTTGTCTCTAGAAAACACTTTTTCTCGGTTAGCTAAAAGTAACCAAAGAAGCTCTAATTCCCTTTTGGTCAAAAGAATTTCGTACTGCGAGATAGTGACTCTTTTCTCTTCCAAGTAAACAATCAAGTTATCGTAGACTAATTGTTTCATCGTGTGTTGATTTTCTTCAGTACGTTCGATTCTTCTTAGAATTGCTCGAATTCTTGCCATGACTTCGCTAGGTGAAAAAGGTTTAACGATATAATCATCTGCTCCAATATCCAATCCCATGATTCGGTGATAGTCTTCACCTTTTGCTGTGACCATAATGATGGGTACATTGGATGTTTCGCGTATTTTTTTGCAAACGCCAAATCCATCAATTTTTGGAAGCATGACATCCAGTAAAATTAGCTCGATCGAATGGTTAAAAAAAGCAGTTAAAGCTGCTTGCCCATCGGAAGCTACAATTGGATAAAAGCCTTCCTTTAGGACATATTCTTTTAAAACCTCTGTGATTTGTAAATGATCGTCAACGATCAAAATATTTTTCATGAGATTATCCTCCTCGTTTCTACTTTCATTATAGTCAATTATTGTCTATTTGGGGAATTTATTTTCGACACATATTTGACACATGTATTCATTAAACTAAAGTAAAGTCATAAAGGAGGAATTAAGTAATGAAGAAGAAAATGATTAGTGGATTACTTGTAATATCGTGCCTAGGGGCATTAGGTTTTGCCGCTGTTAGTGAGGCTGTGGGAAGTATGGAAAATAGTCGGATGAATAGCTTTGAAATGAGACACAGGGATAGAAGATATCGCGAGTCTAGAAATGATGAAGAAGTTGAATTAGAGAAAAAAACAAGTTATGATGAGGTAACAAAGGACGAAACAAAAGAAATTCCAACTAATAGGGAAGAAGTAAAGGATTATTCATATAATAGGAGGGAAAGTAGAAGCCGAAATCATATGTCTGGCATGAGACAAAGACAGCATGATAGGATGAACAATTCTTGTTGGTAAAACAATAAAGAAGGCAAAAAAAAAGCATTCCCCCATCGGAGAGATGGAGGGAACACAAATCAAATTACACACAACCATAAAATACCATACTTTCTCATAATTCTCAACAATTTCGATCGTTGTATAAAAAAATGAGAATTATTTTAGAGTAAAAATGTATTTTATTAAAAATAGTGTGAATTTCATTGTTGAATCGATATTTGATTTATAAAAATAAATAGACAATCGTGCTGTGGGATCGATTTACAAAACTCTCACAGCAAAATCAGGAGCATAAGAAGCAACTGTTGCGACTTGTACAACATCTCCAGGAACAGGTGCGTGAATATAAGAACCATCACCAGTGGAGATTCCTACATGATAGGTCCCGCCATGACTTCCCCAAAAAACTAAATCACCAGCTTGTGCCTCTGACACTGAAATCGTAGCCCCAGCAGTTTCTTGGTCAATCGTAGTTCGACCTAAAGAGCGTCCTGCAGAAGCAAAAGCGACTTGGACTAAACCAGAACAATTAAATGAATCAGGACCAGCAGCACCATATACATAGGGCTTGCCCAAATGTGTTTTTGCAGCAGCAACAACAGCCGACCGTATGTCGGTTTGTTTTGCTTGTTCTTCTTTTTGTTTTTCTATCTGAACAATTTTTTCTGATAACTGCGTCTCTTGCTTGGTTAATTCAGACTGCTGTTTGGAAATAGCTTCTGTATCTGATTGTAACGAGCTTTGTTTTTGTTTTAATTTCGCTAACTGTTCTTCTTTTTCAGTGGAAGAGTTCTTTGTGACCATGATTGGTGAAAGAGTAGATGTAAGTGTCATGTTCTGACTATTATCAAGTTCTGATAGTTCAGAAATAGTGCTACTGGACTTAATTTTTTCTAACTGATCAAGGTCAATTTTAATTTTTTGAATTTTTTTCTTTATACCTGAAAGCTGCTTGTTTTTCTCTAATTGTTGGGTTGAAAATTTTTGTTTGGTTTCTTTTAATTGTGTTAATTTTTTGGATGATTCTGTAATGAGCTGCTCTGAAGAGGAAGTAGTTTCTGTCGATGTTGCGAAGGCATGGTCGCTTAACAATAGACCGGCAGAAAGAGTTAGGCAGCTGAGAAGAAATTTAGTAATGAATTTTTTGTTTTTCAAAAAAAAAACGCTCCTTAAATAGTTGTATTTTCAGTATTGAATTTTTGAGAATGCTTAAAATAAACTTGTTGATCATGCATCTGCTATTTTAAAGCCAGTTACCATTTAACCACAAAGTGTTTAGAAAGTATGTAAAAGGTAGGTTAAATGTTTGTTTCTTGATTTACAAAAAAGGATCTTTTATTTCAAATAAACAGGTTACTGTAATATAAAGAGGTTTAGATTTCAACAACAAGTGTTTTTAATAGCTAAGTTTAATAAACTTCAACAGCGATAATATTCTATCGATTGCCTACTCATTTTTATTGACTATCTTTTTTTCTGATTTTGATTTAAAATAGTTCGTACAGTAAATAATTACGATTGTATGTAAAATTGGGGGCAAGGACATGAAAAAAGAAACCGTATTTGACGTCACTCATCAATCGATTTTAGAAATTGCGAAGGAACTTTTTTTAACGAATGGCTATAAAAATACTTCTACTCGTGATATTGCCAAAGCAGTAAAAATCACACAGCCGGCATTGTATTATCATTTTTCTAATAAAGAAGTTTTATTTATTGAAATCAATAAACAGATTGGTAATCAATTAAAATACGAAATAGAGCAAATTCAAAAAGAAGCAGATTCACTTGAAAATCAGTTGATTAAATGTACGAATGCATTGCTGAATGTTTATCATAGAGATATTTTTTCTTTCATTCATCAAAGTGCAGCTGAAATGGAGCAAGAAAATAAACAGCAATTGTTTTATATTTTAAATGATTATTATTTAAAACCATTACAGGGGATTTTTGAATCAAGTCCTAGTCCGCTAAACCGTAAAGTATCATCGCAAAAGGCGGCACAGTTTTATTTAATGAGTTTGTCATTGCTATTTTCAACGATTCATCAACTTTCTACAGAGAAAGAACGTTCAGAACAAATTGCTGAATTGATGGACATGGTTTTGCATGGTGTTTTGTCTTAAAGAATTAACCGGTTTTTTATCGAGTGATAAAAAAGTGTTGTTTAATTCTTTTTTTCATGATAGAATTTTTATCAACCGATAAAAAATGTTTGATTTATTTTTTTAGGCATTTTTTTATCAATTGATAAAAAAGAGGTGGAATCAATGTTTTTAGGTTTAGAAGAAATGAAGTTTTTTAAACTTAGGTATACGTTAGTAGTGGGTGTTATTGTATTAGTTGCTTATGTTGCATTTATGCTGTCTGGATTAGCAAATGGGTTAGCACAAGGTGTAAGACAAGGTGTTGATCAGTGGGATGCTACTAGTATTATTTTATCTGAAGATGCGAATAAGAGTTTGAATGCTTCAAGCTTGGTTATAGATGACTTAAATCAAGTTGAAGCTAAGGAAAAAGAGCCACTTGGACAATACGCAGGAGCACTAAATAAGGTGGGGCAAACCAAAGAGACTGATAAGATTAATATTTCACTTTTCGGGGTGACTGAAAATAGTTCGATCAAACCTAAATTAGTTGAAGGACGCTATTTTGAAAATTTAGGAGAAATTATTATTCCGCAAAACTTGGTAGATAAAGGTATCAAGTTGGGAGATAGTGTAAAAATTGGAAAACTCGACAAAGAATTAAAGGTCGTTGGAATCACCAAACAAAATAGTTTTAGCATTGTTCCGTTGATTTATACATCGATCGATCAATGGCAAGAGCTTAAATTTGGCAAGATTCTTGAAGGAGCTAAAGCACCGATCAATGGAATTGTTGTACGCTCTACCAAGACAAATGATATCAAGTTCAAGAATGAGGATGCTCATTTAGCTAAATACGAAATTGAAGAGTTTATTGAGAAACTACCTGGCTACAGTGAACAAAACCTCACATTAAATGCTATGATTTATTTCTTGTTCGTCATTACTGCTGCGATTATTGGGATTTTCATCTATGTGATGACTTTGCAAAAAACAAGTTTGTTTGGTGTGATGAAAGCGCAAGGAATCTCTAATGGATATATTATCAAATCCATTATTGCTCAAACTTTTATTTTAGGTGTGATCGGTGTTGCGATCGGTGTGGTGTTGACGTTGTTGACAAATCTTGTGTTACCTTCTGCTATGCCGTTTGAATTAGATAGCACTAACTTGTTGATTTACAGTATAGTGTTGATCGTAGTTGCTGTATTAGGCGGCGTTTTTTCAATCCGGACAGTAACCCATGTCGATCCGATGAAAGCAATAGGAGGGTAAAAAATGACTGATATTTTATTAATGAATAATATTCGTAAAACATTTGGTAAAGGCCATGCGGAAGTAGAAGCTTTAAAAGGAATTGACTTAAAAGTTAAAGCAGGAGAATTTGTCAGTATTATTGGTCCTTCCGGTTCTGGTAAAAGTACATTTTTAACAATTGCTGGCGGTTTGCAAACACCTACATCGGGCTCTATTATGATCAATGGGAAAGATTTTACTCATTTAAATGAAAAAAAACGTTCGAGATTGCGCTTTGAAGAAATTGGGTTTATTTTGCAAACGTCGAATTTAATCCCATTTCTAACAGTAGAGAATCAGTTCAAATTAGTAGATAAAATTGAAAAGAAAAAAACAGAGACACAACGAATAAATGAGTTATTATCTTCCTTAGATATTGCAGATTTGATCCATAAATTTCCAAGAGATCTATCTGGTGGAGAACGTCAACGTGTCGCTATTGCTCGTGCGTTGTTCAATGAACCAAGTTTGATCTTAGCAGATGAGCCAACAGCTAGTTTGGATACAGAACATGCCTATGAAGTCGTAAAAATTCTAGCAAAAGAAGCACACGAAAAACAAAAGGCAACAATTATGGTGACTCATGATCCAAGAATGATTGAATGGAGCGACAATGTCTATCGTATTGAAGATGGCGAATTGACAAAAGAGTAGTGAAAGATAAGATTATAATAGTTAATTTAATATTATATGACTGGGATATGACTCGTAGAGTTGTGCTCCGGTCATTTCTTTTTAATTTTAAGTGTTATAAAAACTGATTTTAGGTTATGATGATAGTGGAGAAAAGTAAACAGTTAGGTATATATGTAGTTGGTATAAGAGATAAAAGAATCAAATAACAGAAAGAGAGGCAGTACAATGGATAATCGAGTAGAAGTAATGACCTTTTCGCAATTAAAAAAAATTGTAGAAGAATTAGATGCAAACACTGCTATCAATGATAATACAAAAGTATTTATTGATACTGGGTGGGACAGTGTTCAAGAGGTTGAACCAGAGGCTTTCCATGTAGAAGAAGTTGTGGAATTTAAAGTACAAGATGAGTTGACTAAAGAATTTTATGTTGGCTATACATTGATAGAAAAAGCAGAACGAATGCAGGCAAACGGTCAGGCAGAAGCCGCTGTCATTATTAGAAATCTATATTAGAAATTACTAGATTCTATAGTATACTTAGTTTCAAGCAAAAGTCTTTCCTTTTTAAAGGATACACACTATTTCCCTTTTATCTATTATTTATAAAAATAAGTGCTAAAATAGGGGAAATAATCATTAGGAAGGTGGTGTTTCTTTTGACAAATCAAATTCCATTTCCAAAGAATTACGAACGGTTTATTGAGTTGGGACAAGAAGCAGTAAAACAGAATAATTTGATTGAAGCAGTTGACTACTATGAACAAGCATATGCAATCAAACAGGACTTCTCGTTGAATGTAGTGCTGGTAAATATATATTTAGAAATAGGTGAAAATGAGCAAGCATTATCGTTAGCTTCAGAAATGAAAGAAAAGTATTTTTCATATTTAGATTATTTGGAGCTGTACATTCAAATTTTGATCCAAAATCATATGTTTATTCAAGCACATAGCATTATTAATGAACGAATTTTGATAGAACAAAGCGGAGAAATGAGGAAATTGATTTCTTTGAAGAAAAAAATTCGTCATGTTGAGCTAATGTATCAACAGTTTGAAGTTGGGAAAATCAAAGAACTTAAGGAAGAGTTAGATCGTTTAAATACGCATAATTACTATGAACAGTTGGCTATAGCGAAAAAAGCTGGTCAGTTGCCTCAAGATGAATTTATTGCGATTGGAAAAAAGATTTTATTGGATGCACAGGTACATAATTTGGTTCGGTCATGGATACTTGAAGAACTTGTAAGACTTCATGTTAAAGAAGAAGTTGACTTTTTGTGGAGAGATAACAAAAAATATACAGTAGTTCCAGCTTCTGTGGGCACCCCTTTGGATAGTGCAGCATATCAAAGAATTCTTTTGTTTTTAGAAAAAGAATTGATCAATGATGATCCTATTTTATTAGTAGATGTCATGGAAGAAATCAGACTGCATTTTGCATTACTTTATCCTTTGGCGGATGAAGTTATTGAAAATCCTAGGCTGTGGGCAGTGAGTTATATTATTTCCTATAACCATTCAATTGCGCAAAAGTATCAACTTGATGAAGATCGATCAGAAATTGAAAAAATCCAAAAGATCCAAAGCCAGCTTCGTTTTGAATTGGAGACAATGATTTTATAGTAAAAAAGAGTAAAGAGCTGAAAAGTCTCTTTACTCTTTTTTCGTTGAAAATGGCAAAAGCCGATTTACTTTCTAGTCATATGATTTATGAATAATAGCAACAGAAACGAAAGTAGGAAATATAAAAGAATACCTCCTTGGATAAAAGTGATGACTAAAAATAAAAGCTGATAATCAATATTTGTGAACTGATTAAAATAACGGCTAATAATAAACTCTGTAAAAGCTAACAGAAGTGACATAACGAATAACCTTGTGTGACGCTGACTCAATAGTATCAACTACCTAACTAAGATATTATAATAAAAATATATAATAACATATAAAAATAGTTTATTTTTTCATATTTTAAGTTGTATGAATAGATATTTGAGAAAAATATTTTCAGTATGAGTAGGAAGAAGATTGAGAGACAAAAGTAAGATAAACTTTGACGATGATAGGTTTTTATCCTATCTGTTTTTTCTTACCTGAATATATATTAAGGTATTTGGGTAAAAAGAGATTGTTTGCGAATTATTATACTTTTTTAAGAATATAAAAAATGAAGTTGAACAACGAATAAATAAAGAAAATGAATTTGCCATTCGCTATGTCAGGTTGTTTTTATACGGACACAGACTAATTCTCTCTAATTTAGTAGGAAGAATAGCGATCAATGATGCGGTAAAAATAAATAGTATACAAGAAAAAGGTAATCTGTTATTTACAATAGAATGTTTATCTGTTTGTTATGACATCGTTATGGAGGAAAGAGGAGTCATAAAAAAAATATATGTGGAGGACTCTAGAGTTGTGATGTACAAAACACCGATCATACTTTTAGAAGTAATCGATTAGTTTTGACAGGGTTTAACTAAACTTGGGTTGTTAATAAAAAAATTGCTCATCATTTAGTAGAGTAGTCTGGGTATAAAAACCTAGACTTTTTCTTTTTGGAAAAACATTAAAAAGGCATACCTAGCAAGAGTCAATTGACTGATAAAAAATACCCCCTTTAGATTAAGGGGGGAGAGATTAGAAAACGCGCCCGATGACAAGGCAAGCCCAGCACTAACTTTTACAACACTGGTATGGTGATACCGTATGATAGCTATATTATGGCTAATGGTTTTGTGTGGATCAGTTACATTGCTAGTAGTGGTTGTTGCTGTCGGTCCAGATGATGGGTGGATTGATACGATTTGGGGTAGAGGATTTTTTAATTAAATATAGATAGCCCTCTTTTGAGGGCTATTCTTTATGGTCGTGGAGGTCGTGGAGCATCTGGGTCTCTTATTTCATCATCAAAAAATGGTGGTAAAGTTAATGGATCTTCAAAACCAGCATAACCGATGTTCATGCCAATCTTATACGTGACAGCACCAGCTGAATAATTTGTGATTTCGCAACCTAAATCAATCGGACGGTCATATGGTGAATTACGACTAAAACCATATGAGTAACCCAAAAATACATTGTTATTAAACAAAGGATTTGAATCGGAATCAATTGTAAATTTTCCATCTCTTATTTCACCCAAATTATACTTGAATATTTCCAGCTTTCTATCTGCCGTAGATATTCTCATTTTTGCAATGAGTGTGTGCGGATAAATAATAAATGCTTTTTTCTGCATCCTATATGTTTCGCCGTGTTCTAAAGTAACTGTTCTAACGTCAGCTGTAGCTTTTTGTAAAGCACTAGATGGTGTAAAATCAGGTAATGTTTCTACAGTGGTTTCTGCCTGTACTTTTTGACTCAACCCGAAAATACTAACTAATCCTAATACAAATATTAACAACCTAATTTTTTTCATATCAAATCTCCTTCGTGTTTATTTATTGATAGTACTACTTTAGTGTAATTTATATATTTCTAAATGAAAATAGAGTATTATCGGATTTTTATTGAGTTTTAACACATAATTCTGCAATACTATCCTCTAAACTATCAAACTCCCATCGTGCCGATCCGCTATCCTAACAAGCCCTACAATGTTGCTATCTAATATAATTATCCGATTCACATAAAAAAACTCTGACGATAATATACGCAAAGAGGAGAGGGAATTATTTTATGTAATTGATTTTAATGGTTTTAAGACAAATTCTCATATAAAATGATCTGGATTACGAACAAAAAACTTTTCTACAACAAGCTGTTTTCTTCTATATTTACCAATCGTTGACCGCTAGCACACAAGAAATACTGAAACTCTTTGTAAAAGAATAATCCAGCTTCATATTCATCAATTATGTCCATCGGTATCTTTCTTTATTTTAGGTTTCCAATCATCGAATGGGTAATCAATTTTTCTGGTTTGAATTTTAAAGTCTCTTAGTTATTAGTTTGCAATTGCAGATATTGATCCGAATAGGCATATTCAAAGACGATGAAATGGTAATTCTTTTCCAGTGGTAATGCTGCAAGGTAGTCTCGTTTTTTTGACAGGTGGAAAAGACCAAAAGTTGTAACCATTTCTTTCTATTATTCATTTGCTTAGAAGGCACCTTCTTATATGGAATAAGATGCAACGAGTAGAAATATTGAGCAGGGCACACTTGATGCTTTAAATGTGCGGTTTTTACATATCTCATTATTATCACCTGAGAATATCGTGCGAATGTTTGTTTGTATTGTCTGGGATGAGATACTTAACTCAAAGGTGAAATTAAAAAAGCTACTGGTTATCAACAACCATTTTAAATAGTAACGAGATAACAGAAAGAGTGATTTTATTAAACGATGGATTTAATAATATGCCTATGATAATATTAGTAATGGTTAGTTTACATTATTATTATAAGGAGATGCTCATGAAAGCTAAAATAACAAAATCTCGTGAGTCAAATTTTGAACTTTTAAGAATATTAGCCATGTTGGGAATTATTGTATATCATTTGGTAATGCATCACCTAGATTACAACAGATTTGCTTTAGTTCATCCGGAAAAAGGATCTAATTTCTATCATTTAGAAACAATTCAAATTATTTATACTTTTGGACAAATAGGAAATACCTTATTCATTTTAATAACTGGATATTTTCTGATAGGCAAGAAAAATATTAACGTTATAAAGCCAGGAGTTAAGTTGTTAAACCGTTCGTATTTGTTAGCCATTATTTTGTTGGGTGTCTCTTTTTTATTTAGTAGGTTTCAGATGCCATTTTCATCGAGTTCCGACATACATATGGCGCTAAATGGTTGGTGGTTCATAGGTTATTACATTTTTATTATTATATTTGCTAAATACTTTCTTAATGATTTTCTAGTTAAGTTGGATAAGAAAGGTTATCTTAATTTTATTTTAATAACTATATTACTTTTAAGCTTTATGGAATTTTTTAATGTTCTTACGAATTTGAAAATCCAAAATTTTGCAATCGGAATCCTAATGTACTCATTGGGAGGATTCATTCGTCTTTATAACCCCTTGAAAAATGTGAAAACAATTACTCTGATATTATGTATATTAGCATTTGCATTCATTCAAGTTGTACAATACAAAGTAAATTTAAATGTAAATATGAGAGCCTTTTACAACGACCCTAGTGTAATATTTGCTAAATCTCCGTTTACAAATACTCTATGGTCCCCAAGTATTTTGTTTACTATATGCAGCGTGAGCATATTTGAGTTGTTTAGTCGATTAAGGATAGGTAGCATCAAGATTATAAACTATGTATCTGCTGCAACATTCACTGTCTATCTTTTTCACGAATCTTCATTTTTCAGAAGTATGCAATTTAAAGGTATTCCATTGCCGAATAGATTAGGTTTATTAAAAGAAGTTTCAACTAAAATCGTAGATAGCGATCCAATGAAGGGCGCCGTTGTTCCGATAGATAATGTAGAAGGTTGGATAAATTTAAAAGACTTTTTAAATATCAGTCAAGTTTTTCAATATAGAGGGGTTAAACTTGGGTTGTTTTATATGATGATACTAACATTGTTTATATTTATAGTAGGTATCTGTTTTGAGCTTGTTATTAGATTTACTAATAAAGTATTTAAGAGCATTTTTTATAATGATTTTAAAGGAATAAAAAGAAGATTGGAATAAAAAAAGACACTCCTGAATTAACAGAAGCGCCTTGAATTTATTATGTTTTGGCTAACAGATTTTTACACCCAAAAATGCACCTAAATTTTTATTTTTACACCCAAATCCACCCAAAATTTAAATCAATAATCAGTGTTAAAATATGGTATAATCAGTTTTAGAACTGACATAATAGTAAAAATCATGATTAAACTATATTATTAAAAACGCGCCCTGAGGGAATCGAACCCCCGTCTCAAGAACCGGAATCTTACGTGATATCCACTACACTAAGGGCGCAAGCACGTTTACTAGTTTAGCTGATATTTTGATAAATTACAAGGGGGAGGGGAAAAAATAATGAAATTTGAACAACATTTGTCACAACAACAAAAGCAAGTTCAAAAGCTAGCTATGACACAACAATTACAGCAGTCTATTCAAATTTTACAATACAATTCAGAAGAACTTTACGCATACATAGAAGCAAAGTCCTTAGAAAATCCTTTGATTGATGTTCAATCAGAGACAAATTTTGGAGATCTTCCCTATTCCAGTGGTAAAACATATACCAATGAGGAACATAACTATTTAAATCAAATTCCTGATAATCATACATCGCTTTTTGAATATTTGATCGACCAAATTCATTTAAATTATCGAGATACCTATCTGCGAACATTGGTATTATTTTTAGTTGAGTATATCGATTTAAATGGTTATTTGATGATCGACTTAGATGAAGCAGCTCTAAAAACAGGAGCAAAAGCAATTGAAATGCTAGATGCTTTGACGCTGATTCAGCAATTAGATCCAGCAGGAGTTGGGGCAAGAGACTTACGGGAATGTTTGATGTTGCAGATTGAGCGAGATGATACAGCTCCTGAATTGGCGTATATTGTCATTGAAGAAGAGTTTACTCATTTGGCTAATCGAAAATGGGGACTGATTGCGAAAAAATTTGATGTAGCATTGTCAGAAATTCAAACGATTTTTGATTATATTCAGACATTAACACCATCTCCTGGAAGTATTTTTGAATCAACTTCAGGGTTATACATACGTCCGGATCTAACTTTACGAATCGAAGAAAATCAGCTAACAGTTCTTTCAAATAAGACTGGTACACCGACCATTCAGTTTCAGCAAGCGTACTTTGAAAGAATGGAAGCAACGGATGATAAAGAAGTTCAAGAATACATCAAAGAAAAGAAAAATGAATTTGAGTGGCTGGAGAAAACGATTATTCAACGTGGGGATACGATTTTAAGAGTTGGCACGGAAATTGTCCAACGTCAGCAGGATTTCTTTTTTAAAGAGGATCGTCCATTAAAACCAATGACCTTAAAGGAAATTGCAGAATCATTGAACGTACATGAATCGACAGTTAGTCGGTCAGTTAATGGGAAATACCTAGAAACAGAATTTGGGGTTTTTGAGTTGCGTTCATTCTTTTCCCATGGTTTATCAAATGACGATACAGGAGAAGAGACCTCAACCAGCAGTATTAAAAAACAACTGCAAGCTTTAGTTGATAATGAAAATAAAGCGAAGCCACTTTCCGATCAGAAGTTGGTAGACTTGTTAAAAGAACAAGAAATTGAAATTTCCCGTCGCACTGTTACAAAGTACCGAGAAGCTCTGGGCATCCCTTCTTCTTCCAAGCGTAAAAGATATGACGAATAAAACATTAAGAATCGAAAAAGTGTCTAACTCTGAGAAAATAGAGCTAGACACTTTTTTAATTATTCAATAAATGAACGGGTTACGGCTGCCAAACTAAATGTTCCGAAGGTAAACCATCTTCAATACCTTGCCAAACAGAAATAAAGTGATACTTTTCTAATAGGTGCTTTGATGCACCATTTTTAGGATCAATAATGGCATAAAGAGTGGCTTGAGATAAGGTTTCTGATTGTTTTATCAAGTTTAATAGGGCTAAAATGATTTGAGTGGCATAGCCTTTTCCCCAGTGTTCAGGCAAAAGCATATAACCGATCTCTATTTTATTTTCTTCATCCCAAGACAATTTACCGAAACCAATATAGTCTTCTTGATCAAAAAATTTGTAATAGCCTGTTTGATCATTATGGGTTTTATTATAAGTTAAAATTTTGTCGAAATTTTCAATGGCTTCAAGTTCAGGCTCTACCTTTTCAGTGATGTAGCGCATCACACGAATATCTTTGGTGAGAACGGAATACAAGTGTCGATCGTTTTTTTGATAGAATTCAAATAGTAGATTGCTATCATTGAACATTATGATTTACCTCCCAAGTTTTATTGTACGTATTTTTAAATTAAAATATGTTAATCTATTCAAAGTATATGGTCTAAAATAGTATTGACTGTTGTAACTAATAGATAGAGTATAGCAATTTTTTTATTTCCGACGATATAAGAAATGAAACCAACGCCGCCGAATAAGATGATTTCAACAATAATTCGTTCAATTTCAGTTAACCGATCAGGTGATAAAGGAGCCATATATTTGCCCCAAAAAAGAACCGTACAAATGGGAAAACCAATACTGAATATAAGCTTTAGCATGAGTGTATTTATGTTTAAAGCCGCTATTATCATTAAACCGATCGTGATTAATTCCAGTATGAATCGAACGCTGTCATTAAGTGTTTTGACCATGTTAGTCACCTACTTTTTTCTGGATTTTTGTTTGTCTTGTTTAATAATAACATTGGAGTTAAGGGGATAGTCAATACAACTATATCAAAAATGCTGCATCCTTGAATAATAAAAGGATGCAGCATTTATCAGTAAGCCACCTGACGGATTCGAACCGTCGACCCCCACCTTACCATGGTGGTGCTCTACCAGCTGAGCTAAGGCGGCAATATTAGTAATACAGATAACAGGTTACCGTAGATAGTAAGGTTTGTCAATATATTTCCTTGTACAATATAAGAACAAGAATGTTTATAACTTGTTATATAACTAAAGTATAATTCTATCTTATATCAAAATATTCTATTGACACAGAACTGCATGTATTGCTAAACTGAAACAAAGGGGAGAAAATAAATATGTTTATTGTTTGGGGTAGTACAGGATTTGAAAGAGATTTGGGAGATACAGTGATTCAATGCGATTGCAGTCACTGCAACAACGAAGTAATCATGCAAGGAAAGCAAGTAGGACGAAAATTCACGTTATTTTGGATTCCACTTTTTACCACATCGTCTAGTCACTACTTGTTGTGTCCAATTTGTGGATATGGCAAAGAATTATCTAAAGATGTCTTAGAGCAGTACTTAGTTAGCTCTGTAGAAACTATTACTGAGTAGACAAATTTAAAAAAAGGTTTGACAGGGAATTTATTTTCTAGTAATATACAACGTAACAACAAAAAGAATAACAGTCCGTTGAAGAGAAGAGTAAATTTGGACGTGCTTTACAAGAGAGTCTCGGTTGGTGAAAAGAGATAAGCGCATAAGAGTTGAAGATGGCCTCACGAGGACAAGCTGTTGATAGGTAAGCAGCTTCGGGAAAGCACCCGTTATCAAAGCAGCAAGTTATAAGACTTGGTCTAAGAAAAGTAATGATGATTACTTTAAAACAAAGGTGGTACCGCGATTATTCGCCCTTTACTAGTGTATGCTAGTAGAGGGCTATTTTTATGCTCATCATGGAAATAGCGTCATTAGATTTTTTAAACAACTGAATAAATAAAGCAATGAAATGGAAAGTACAGATGAAACGATATCTAACAGAGAGCTTGGGTAGCTGAAAACAAGCGATAAACGAAATCTGGAAAATGGCCATTGAGCAGCGCTTCGAGTGAATCATTCATAAGACAGCGACGGATGTACCCGTTATAGTACTAGAGTATAATCGATCATTGATCGCCGTACTTGATGAGGATATCTATGTGAGTAGATATCAAATAGAGGTGGTAGCACGCAAAAGCGTCCTCAAATGTATAATTTTTATACATTTGAGGACGCTTTTTTTCTTTTTATAAATAACAATAATGGAGGGATAATAGTATGAAGAAAAAGTTATTGTGTATTGCATTGGTATTAGCGGGAATCGTTGGAATTGCAGCGTGTGGAAATACTGACAAGGCTTCATTAAACAAAGAAAAAGAAACGAAAATCATTCGAGTCGGCACATCACCTGGACCCTATAGTGAATTATTTTTAGAAGCCGTCAAACCTATTTTGGAGAAGGATGGCTATCAAATAGAACAAACAGAATTTACAGAATTGATCCAAGCTGATGTGGCACTATCAGAGGGTACTATCGATTTAAATGTTGACCAACATATCGCTTATCTAAACAATTTTAATGAAAATAAAGGAACTCACTTGGTTGGTATCACACCAATTCCAACTGTTCCAGCAGGGCTGTTTCCAGGGAAAAGAACTACGCTAGATGAAGTGAAAGAAGGCGATAAAATTGGGATTCCAGATGATGCTTCAAATACTGCACGAGCCTTCAATCTCTTACAAAAAGCTGGCTGGATCAAGTTAAAAACAGGAATCGATCCAGTAAAAGCAACAAAAGAAGATATTGTGAGTAATTCGAAGAATCTGGAACTGGTCCAAATGTCATCCGCTCAAATCCCTAGAAGTCTAGCAGATTTAGATTTTGCAGTGATTCCAGGAAGTATTGTATACAGCGCCAAGCTTGATCCAAAAGACAGTTTACTTTCGGAAGATGTGTTAAAAGACTACGAATTAGTCGCCACGATTGATGAGAAAAATTCAAAGAGTGATTGGGCTCAAGCTGTAGTGAAAGCTTATCATTCAGAAGAGTTTCAAAAATATTTAAAAGAGCATAACCAAGGAAATTACTGGTTTATTCCAAAAGAATTACAGGGGGAACAAAAATGATCGAATTAAAAAATATAGACGTTACTTTTTATCAGAAGAAACAGCGAATCGAGGCAGTGAAAAATGTTTCTCTAACAATTGAAAAAGAAGATGTATTTGGAATTGTGGGGTATTCAGGCGCAGGAAAAAGTACTCTGGTTCGGGTAATCAACTTACTGCAACGACCAACAGCTGGACAAGTGATCATCAACAACCAAGATATTCTTTCTTTTTCAGCAAAAGAATTAAGAGCTCAACGGAAAAAAATCGGAATGATTTTCCAGCATTTTAATTTAATGAAAGAACGCTCGATTTTTGCGAATGTTGATTTTTCTCTAAAGTATTCTGGATTGTCAAAAGAGCAACGTAAAGAAAAAATCGAACGACTGCTCGACTTAGTAGGTCTTTCAGAGAAGAGAGATGCTTATCCTAGCCAACTGTCGGGCGGGCAAAAGCAGCGTGTAGCTATCGCTAGGGCATTAGCAAATGATCCCGAAATATTATTATGTGATGAAGCAACGAGCGCTTTAGATCCTAAAACAACAATTCAAATTTTAGACCTATTGAAGAAATTAAATAAAGAATTAGGCTTAACGATTGTTTTGATCACTCATGAGATGCAAGTGGTGAAAGAAATTTGCAATAAAGTAGCGGTGATGGAAGACGGACAGGTGATTGAAGAAAATGATATTGTATCGATTTTTAGTCAACCTAAAGAAACCTTGACGAAGGACTTTATCCGGACAGCAACACATATCGATCAAGCATTGGAAACAATTATTCAACATCCTAGTTTGACTAATTTGAGTGGAAATGAAGTGTTGGTGGAATTTTCTTATGTAGGAGAGCAAACAAGCGAACCGTTGATTGCTCAGCTTTACAGTAAATATCATGTGGTGACGAATATTTTATATGGAAATGTAGAAATCTTGCAGCAAGTGCCAATTGGCAATTTGATCGTCATTCTTTCGGGAGAAGAAACTCAGCGAGATAGAGCTTTGGACTTTCTGCAAAAACAGGGTGTGAAAATCAAAGTTTTGAAAAAGAGCGAAACAAAAGAAAGTGTTATCCCATTACATGTTATCTAAATTAAAAAAGGAGTGACCTAAATGCAGTCATTTTTACAACAATATTTTCCAAATGTTTTACTACTAAAACAAGAGTTTATCGATAGTACGATTGAAACACTTTATATGGTCTTTTGGACGGCGGTTATCGCTGGTATTTTAGGAACATTACTTGGCGTCGTTCTAGTTGCAACAGGTCCTGAGGGGATTTTAAAAAATAGTGTTCTGTATAATATTTTAGAAAAAATTATCAACGTTTGTAGATCCATTCCCTTTATCATCATGCTGGCATTGATTCAGCCGATCACTCGTTTTTTAACAGGAACAACGATTGGGACAACGGCTGCGTTAGTGCCGCTGGTGATAGGGGTGATTCCATTTTTTGCTCGCCAAATCGAAAATGCCTTATTAGAAGTCGATCCGGGTGTGATTGAAGCGGCGGAATCAATGGGAACTAGCCCTTTGGGAATTATTTTTAGAGTGTATTTAGTGGAAGGCTTACCAAGTATCATTCGAGTTTCATCGGTTACGATCATTAATCTGATTGGGTTAACGGCGATGGCTGGAGCGATTGGAGCAGGTGGTCTGGGGAATCTTGCAATCACTAGAGGTTATAATCGATTCCAAACAGACGTCACAGTTGTTGCAACGCTGATTATTTTAGTTTTGGTTTTTGCCAGCCAGTTTATTAGCAACACATTGATCAAAAAAACATCACATTAAAAAAACGAAAAGAGGAAATAGAATGAAAAAAACAGTGAAAATTATCGGATTAGCATTAACAATTGGGTTTGTATTAGCAGGATGTTCTGCTGGAAGTGCCAAAAGTGAAAAGAATGAAGTCGTAAAATTAGGTGTAGTTGGTGCGAATAATGAAGTACTAGAATCAGTCAAAGAACGTTTGAAAGATGAGGGAATCGATTTAGAGCTTGTTGAATTCTCTGATTATACACAACCAAACGCGGCCTTAGCTGAAAAAGAAATCGATTTAAATTCATTCCAGCATCAAATTTTCTTAGATAACTATAATTCAGAACATAAAACAGACCTAGTCTCCATTGGTAATACCGTTAGTGCACCACTGGGAATATATTCTTCAAAAATCAAAGGCGTTAAAGAATTAAAAGAAGGTGCTGAGATCGCGATTCCAAATGATGCGACAAACGGAGGACGTGCCTTACTATTATTACAAAGTGCTGGATTGATCAAAGTTGATCCTGCTAAGAAGCAAACACCGACAGTAAGTGATATTACTGAAAATAAATTAAACTTAAAGATCACAGAATTAGATGCTTCACAAACGGCTAGAGCACTTCAAGATATCGATGCTTCTGTAATCAATAGCGGAATGGCTGTTGATGCTGGCTTTGTTCCGGCAAAAGATGCAATTTTCTTAGAGCCTGTGGATAAAACATCTAAGCCCTATGTGAATATCATTGTTGCGCGTAAAGAAGACGAAGACAATAAAACATACAATAAAGTAGTGGACACATATCAACAAGAAGAAACCAAAAAAGTGATTGAAGAAACATCAAAAGGTTCTAGTGTTCCAGCTTGGGAAACATTTGGCAGAAAATAAAAAGGAGGGCGATTAGATGACTACATTGACAAAACAATCGATTCAAGCAGAAATCCAACAAAATACAGATGAAGTGATCGCACTTAGACGTCATTTTCATCAATATCCAGAAGCTAGTTTAAAGGAATTTGAAACAATCAAACGAATCAAAGAAGAACTAAATAAACTAGGTATTCCATTTGAAGAAGTAGGCGAAACAGGTGTACTTGGAACCATTGAAGGAGCAAAACCTGGTAAAACAATTATTCTAAGAGCAGATATTGATGCGTTAGAATTGGAAGATGCTACAGGAAAAGAATACCAATCTAAAAATCCTGGATTAAATCATGCCTGTGGACATGATGGACATGCAGCAGCTTTGTTAGGTGCTGCAAAAGTGTTAAAAAACCATAAAGACGATTTTGCTGGAACCATCAAATTAGCTTTTCAGCCAGCAGAAGAAATCGGAGCAGGAGCTTGTCAATTTGTTGAGGGTGGTTTTGTAGAAGATATCGATCAAGTTTTCGGAATCCATTTAGATTCTAGTGTTCCTGTGGGAAAATTAGTGGCAACTAAAGGGGCAACCAATGCATCGTGTGATATTTTTAAAATTGAGGTCGAAGGACTAAGTAGTCATGTGGCACAACCAAATGTTGGCCGAGATGCTGTGTTGGCTGCAGCTAGCATTGTCGTTGAATTACAGAAAATTGCTGCAAGAGAGGTAAGTCCTTTAGACCCAATTGTTGTTGGCATTGGAGTACTTGATGCTGGAACGAGATATAATATTGTTGCTAACCATGCAAGAATCGAAGGAACAGTTCGAGCATTCAGCCATGAAACAAGAGCGTTCGTTTTAAAACGTGTAGAAGAAATAGCAAATCAAATTGCAGAAGCACACCGAACAAAAATCTCATCTTTTCATATCCATGATGCAGCAGGACCTTTGATCAATGATGATACTGCAACTGAATTAGCACAAAAAGTAGCGGCTGAAATCGTTGGAAGTGAAAATGTTGTCACTGATCATACGAAGAGCTTAGGTGCAGATGATTTTGCGGATTTTTTACTGAAAGCGCCAGGCGTATATGGAAGAGTAGGAACTCGGAATCTAGATAATCCAGATACACAATATGGCCATCACCATGAAAAATTTGATATCGATGAAGCAGGACTAGCATTGGCAACAGAATTTCACGTGCGTTATGCTCTGACTTATTTAAATTTATTTGAATCGTAATATGAAAAAACATAAGTATTGATACTGGAAAGAGTTCAATACTTATGTTTTTTCTTTATGTAAGACCAGTATTATTAAAAGTGTTGACTAGAGATATAAGAAAAATAATTCAATATATTGTACAAAGAGCGAAAGTATCGCTCAACAATATTCTTGCTTTTCAAAACAATTATGGTAGACTATTTTTGTAAAGAAAGGTGATTAAGAATGTTTTTTCTTTCAGATAAATTTGTGAAAAGAAGCAGCTCCCAACAGATGAATGTGATGAAGCATTGTTGTGGAGCCTAATAAAATGAACGCTTCATCGTCAAAATAAAGACTGAGTTTTTGAGACTAAGCGGTAGTCTTATTTAGTGTTGCTTTTGACGATGATCATGATTTTTATAGTGCTGAACAAAGGACAACGTGTTTCGTACGTTGTCCTTTGTCGATATGACAAGGGATAAGATAGGTGAACCTATTTGATCGCTTGTTTTTTTATCTGAATAAACAACAAATGACCTTTACGTTAAACGTACGAAAGCGTTGTGCAAAACAACTTTAATTTTTGAGTAGATAAAAACTGATAGTTACTGAAATTTACAATGAATGAAGAGCAAAGCATTTCAAAGGAAGCTTTGCAAAAATCGAAAAGAGGAATAAAAAAATGAGTTTATTAACAATCGAACATCTAACCCAACGTTTTGGCGAAAAAATTCTGTATGAAGATGCATCCCTTCGTGTCAATAAAGGTGATCATATGGGGCTAACTGGACAAAATGGTGTAGGGAAATCTACTTTAGTCAAGATCTTAACCGGTGAAATTTTGGCAGATGATGGTAGCATTACTTGGCAAAATAATACGAAAATCGGGTACTTGGATCAATACGTTGAGGTGATTGGCAATAGTACGATCAATGAATTTTTACATCAAGCGTACAAGGTACTTTATGAAATCGAAGAGAAGATAAATGAGTTGTACACAGAGTATGGTGAAACTGGTGCAGACAAATTGTTAGAGCGGGCAGGGAACTTACAAACGCAACTAGATGAAAGTGATTTTTATCAAATCGATCCGATCATCAATGATCTTGCGAATGGTTTAGGAATTGAAGCAATCGGATTAGAGCGACCAATGAATGAGTTAAGCGGTGGACAACGATCCAAAGTTATTTTGGCAAAGTTGCTACTAGAAGAACCTGATGTTTTATTATTAGATGAACCGACAAACTATTTAGATGATACTCATATTCAATGGCTGATCGATTATTTAAATGATTTTGATGGAACGTTTATTTTAGTGTCCCATGATTATCACTTTTTAAATGCTGTTACGAATTGTATTTGTGATATTGAATTTGGTAAATTAACGAAATATACAGGGAATGTGGAAAAATCTTTTGCTCAAAAGGAACAAAATAAAGAAAGCTACTTAAAACAATACCATGCCCAACAAGCAAAAATTGAAAAAGCAGAAGCCTATATTCGTAAATACAAGGCCGGCAATCGCGCGACTATGGCAAAAAGTCGACAAAAACAATTAGACCGTGTGGAACGTATGGCACCTCCAGGCAGTTTAATGAAACCACAAATTCAATTTCCCTATCAGCCAATCGTCGCAAGCCTAGCATTGATTACAGACGAATTAGTGATTGGATACAACGAACCATTATTAGCTCCGATCAATTTATCTGTGCATAGTGGAGAAAAAGTAGCCATAAAAGGATTTAACGGCATTGGTAAATCAACGCTGATCAAAACTCTAACTGGTAGAATTCAACCGATCAGTGGGGAGTATCAGTATCCAGCGAATACTAAAATCGCTTATTTCTCCCAAGAGTTGACGTGGGAAAATGACTATTTGACTCCATTAGCCTATTTAAGTGATTGCTTTCCTAAAAAAACAGTGAAAGAAATCCGTACGTATTTAGCGAAATGTGGATTGCCTGATAAGTTAGTAAATCAACAACTACGTCTACTAAGTGGGGGAGAACAAACAAAAGTAAAACTAAGTGAGCTGACAATGGATTCAAGTAATCTTATTTTCTTGGATGAACCAACGAATCATATTGATGCAGCAGCGAAAGACAGCTTGCGTCAAGCGATTCAACAGTATCAAGGAACGATTGTGATCGTTTCCCATGAGGAAGAATTTTATACAGATATCACAGATCGTGTCATCAATATTGAAGAAATGATTCGATAATAAAAGAGGTCGAGACAAAAGGTCTTATCTCCGATTATTCAGAGTTAAAGCCCGTAACAAAACTAACAAGCAGTTTTGTTACGGGCTCTTTTCTTATTTCATCAGTCCATCATGGATCTTATCTAAATTCCATTTCATCATGGCGTAATAACTGTCACCATCTTCGCCTTTTTTAGCGATAGAATCAGTAAAGATCGTACTGTAAATCGGTAAGTCTGTTTCTTTTGAAACTCGTTCCATACTACGTTTGTCTACACTTGTTTCAACAAATAGAGAAGGGACTTTTGTTTTATGAATTTTATCGATGATTTGTTTCATTTGATCTGGTGTTCCTTGACTTTCTGTATTGATTTCCCAAATGTAAGCAGCCGTCAATCCGTATGCTTTTGAGAAGTATTTAAAAGCACCTTCACTTGTGACTAGTAACTTTTTGTTTTCAGGAATATCTGCGAATTTTTCTTTGGCTTCTTTGTCTAAAGCAGACAGTTTTTCAATGTATTCTTTGGCATTTTTTTCATAGGTTTCTTTATTTTTAGGGTCTTTTTTGCTCAATGTATCTCTGATCGATTCTACATAAGCAATTCCGTTTTGGATATCTAACCAAGCATGTGGATCTTGTTCATTTTCTTGTCCAGCACTCGTTAAGTACATTGGTTCAACATTTTTACTAACGGAGAAAAAGTCTTGATCTTCTTTTTTCTTAGCTGTTTCCATTAGTTTGCTGAACCAGCCGTTTCCCCCTGTTTCTAAGTTTAGTCCATTGAAGAATAAAACGTCCGCTTCAGAGGCTTTGGCAACATCTTCCGGTAATGGTTCATATTCATGTGGATCTGTTCCAACTGGGACGATACTGTGTAAATTGACTAAATCTTTCCCCACATTATCGACCATATCAGCAAGAATCGAGTTAGTAGCAACAACATTGATTTTTTCTTTATCTGAGGTATCTGCAGATTTAGACTGACAAGCAGCTAGTAAAAATAAACTAGCTAGTGCCGTAATAAAAAGTATTTTCTTTCTCATAATGTAGGTTCCTCCGTTTTCTGTTTATTGATAAAAAATAAGCCTTTTTTAGGGGAAAATAGAAAAGCGATAATGAAAAATGCTGCTGCGGTTAAAACGATCGTAGCACCTGAAGCTAAGTTATATGAATAACTAAAGAATAAACCGATGATCGAGCTTAGTATCCCAAAAAGAGAAGCTAAAGCAATCATTGTAGGCAAGTGATTCGTCAACAAGTAAGCAGTAGCGGCAGGTGTGATCAACATAGCAATCACTAGAATCGTTCCCACTGTTTGTAAAGATGAAACAGCCACTAATGTTAATAAAAACATCAATGCATAATGGAAAAATTGAACATTTAGCCCATAAGCTTGCGCCATTGTTGGATCAAAAGAGGTGATTTGTAGCTCTTTATAGAACAAGCCAACAAAGATCAACACGATGATTCCAACGACAACAGTAATCAAAATATCAGAATCTCGAACGGCTAAAACATTCCCGAAGAGAATATGATAAAGGTCAGTTGAACTTTTTGCGAATGAGATCATAATGATTCCTAACGCGAAAAATGAACTAAAAACAACACCAATAGCTGTATCATTTTTTAACTGACTTTTTTGAGTGATAAACCCAATCAATAAAGCCGCTAAAATACCAAAAATCGAAGCGCCGAAAATATAATTGACACCAAACATATAAGAAGCAGCAACTCCAGGTAAGACAGCATGAGAGATGGCATCTCCCATCAAAGACATTCCTCGTAATACGATAAACGACCCAATGATTCCTGAAACCAATCCAACGATGATCGAGGTAATCAAAGCATTTTGTAAAAATTGGTAGCGAATCAGCCCGTCAATAAAATTTGTAATCATGCATCAGCCACTCCTTTGATAATGATATCGCCCATTGTTTCACCATATGCTAATTGGATATTTTTATTTGTAAATGTAGTTGCAACGGGTCCACAAGCAATTAGTTTTTTCTTTAAGATGATAACTTCGTCAAAATAGTGAGCGACTTTGTGAAGATCATGATGGACGATCACGATCGTTTTTCCAGCATCTTTTAATTGTTTTAGAATATCCATGATGACTTTTTCACTCGTCATGTCAATGCCGACAAAAGGTTCATCTAATACAATAATATCAGCTTCTTGAGCAAGTACTCTGGCAATAAATACCCGTTGTAATTGCCCACCAGATAACTCACCAATCTGGCGCTTAGCAAATTCTTCCAGCTGTACTGTCTTAAGCGCTTTTAAGGCTTGTTCCTTTTCTTGTTTTTTAGGGCGCTTCATCAATCCTAATTTTGGATAGGTACCTAGAAGAACAACCTCCAAAACATTGATGGGAAAAGACAGGTCTAATGCGCTGCGTTGTTCCACGTAAGCGATTCGTTTCTTTTGAGTATCAAGAAGTTGTTCTCCTAATAAAACTGTTCTTGAATCTGTTTTAAGTAATCCAAGCATTCCTTTTAGAAAGGTAGATTTTCCCGCACCATTTGGCCCGATAATTCCTGTGATTTTTCCAGCGGGAATTTGTAAAGAAATATCGTTTAAGACCTTTTGCCCTTGATAACTAACTGATAAATGTTTGATTGTAAGAATATTATTATTTATAGACATAAAAAAACCTCCTTTTTAGGTTTGCCTTAAAATCAGTATAAGATAAACTTAAATTAAAATCAATCCATTTTTTAGGTTAGCCTAAAAATAAATAAAAAAAGTAAGTGGGACATAACTTTTCGAGTCATATCCCACTCATTTAGAATCTGTATAAACGCTTCTGTTCTAACTTTCATTTCTTACTATCATTTACTTTGATAAGGTCCAAGTAAATTGAAAATCGATTTTGCTAATTCTGAATGTGTGTTATCTTTAGGGTATTGATTGGATAATAAGATTACGGCATTTTGAAGATCTTTTGAAACCATTGCATTTGATTCAAAACCACCTTCTGTACCATGTCCTTTAATATAGTAAGGGAAATTGTAAAGTCCACCCATGTATTTTGTCTCAGTGTCAGGCGTCCAAAGTTCATCGATAATTTGTTGGTCAACAATTTTCCCTTCAAATAAACTAGAATAAAATAAATAAAGATCGCCAACAGTCATCCCAACATTTCCCGTACCAATTTCTTGATCGAATGTTAAGGTATCATCACGGATGATAGAACCAAAATTTTTACCATCAACTTTCTCATAGGCATAGGTTCGGTTACTTGACTTGATGAAGTCATTATAAAAGCAGGTATGAGATAATTTAAGACCTTGGTTGAATGTTTGAGTAAATAAAGTTCGGTAAGAAGTGCCAGTCAATTGTTCTAGAATACCAACTAAAATTGAATAGTTGACCGCCTCATATTTATATTTTCCATAGACACCCATCACTGCATTTGAAATCGAAAATTGAAGAAAGGCATCATCAGACATCATAATTGTCGGCTTGATTTTTTGATATAAGCCGGAAGTCATCGAAAGTAATTGGCGAATCGTGATTTTTTCACTACCTTCAATAGTTGGATAAAAACGATCTAAAGTGTCATCTAATGAGAGCTTCTGTGCTTGTACTTGTTGTAAAATAAGAGAAGCAGTAAAGGCTTTTTGAATTGACCCAATTTGAAATGTAGATTCGTAAGTGTTGGGACGATTTTCCGAAAAATTCGCGTAACCAAACCCTTTCTGCAAAATAATCTGTCCATTGTGAATAACAAGAACGGTACCGATAAATTGTTTATCTTCCAATTCCTGATTTATTTCATTAGCAAAATCAGAAGTGGGTTGGACTTCTTTATTAAAATTTTCTGCTTGTTGTGCATCTGGTGTAAGGGATGTAGAAGACTGTGTTGTCTCTGTGATGGACTCACTTGAACCAGTTTGAGAAGCAGGTGTAGTCCGATTTTGAAAAAATAAAAGATAAAGTTCTATTCCTACCAAAATGATTAAGAGCAAAATAATTAATATGGGCGTATAAGGGCTTCTTTTTTTATGATGTTTCTTGTAGTGCATGTCTTCGACCACCTCCGATTAGTACTTATTTTACTTGTACAATGGAGAAACGCAAGATGATTGTATAGGATTTAACGAACACTTTTGTAAGCACAAATTTAATTCGATTAAAAGTCGTTGGATTTTCATATATTTGTCACAGGAAAGAAAAAGATCCATGATTTTTTATGGAATCAGTGTTAAAATAGAAAATGAAGTGTTTAATTATAAGAATAGAAAAATATCTAGATCACGGAGGAAATCATGACCCAAAAATACCAGGATAAAACATTACGAATCTTTAGTTTGAATGCAAATCGCCCTTTAGCAGAGAAAATTGCTGAAGTCGTCGGGACTGAACTAGGAAAAAGCACGGTGCGTCAGTTTAGTGATGGAGAGATTCAAATCAATATTGAAGAGAGTATTCGTGGGGACCATGTTTTTCTTGTTCAATCAACCAATCTTCCTGTCAATGACAACTTAATGGAGTTGTTGATTATGATCGATGCGTTAAAACGAGCAAGTGCTAAAACAATCAATGTGGTATTACCTTATTATGGGTATGCCAGACAGGATCGGACTGCTAAACCAAGAGAACCGATCACAGCAAAATTAGTGGCTAATTTATTAGAAGAAGCCGGTGCAACGCGCGTACTGACGCTAGATCTACATACAGTTCAAGTTCAAGGATTTTTTGATATTCCAGTAGATAATCTGTTTACAATGCCATTATTTGCCCATAATTATCGTGAGCAGCAATTGACAGGGGAAGATATCGTTGTCGTTTCTCCTAAAAATAGCGGTGTACAGCGTGCGAGAAGCTTGTCTGAATACTTAGATGCGACGTTAGCAATCGTGGATCAAGATGAAGTTGATGGTGTACGCTCAGGTTATGTTATTGGTGAGGTCAAAGGCAAGACATGTATTTTAGTAGACGACATTTTAAATTCCGGCGGTACGATGGCGACAGCTGCAGAGATTTTAAAAGAAAATGGGGCAAAACGTATCTATGCTTGTGCTTCTCATGGGTTACTATCTAAAGGAGCTAAAGAAACCTTAGATGCATCACCAATTGAACAGATTTGTGTGACTGATTCTGTCTTTATTTCTGAAGACCGTAAACCAGTTGCGTTGAATATTGTTTCTTGTGCTGAGCTGATGGGCGAAGCAGTAAAACGAATTCATGAAAATACACCAATGAGTCCGTTATTTCGTTTAGAAGAAAAATAAACATCGTAATCTGTTTAAATCAAGAAAGAAGTTCAGCTATTGCTTTAGACTGGACTTCTTTTTAGTATTTATTTGGTTAAATAAAAGTACTTATTAAAAATGATACAAGCAAAGGAAAGGGGCTACACGTGTGAAAGAACAGAAAAAGGGAGTTTTATTAGGCTTTATTGCATATGTATTTTGGGGGATCATTCCGATTTATTGGAAGTTATTGCCTACAGTCGATCCGTTGGATATATTATGTTATCGCATCGTTTGGTCTTTTCTATTTATGATCGTTTATATTTTAGTGACGAAGAGATGGTCGTTATTTTTAGCCGAGGTCAAAATGGTTATACAAGATAAGAAAAAATTATTTGCTATTATTTGTGCGGCTATTTTGATTTCAGTAAATTGGTTCACCTTTATTTATACAGTTAGTCAAGGGCACGTTACCCAAGCGAGTTTGGGCTATTATATGAATCCACTAGTGAACGTTTTATTGGCAACTCTGATTTTGAAAGAGAAATTAAGTCGTTCAGGGATGATTGCATGCGGATTAGCTTTGCTGGGGGTTCTTTTACTAACGATTCAAACAGGTGAAATTCCGTTAGCGCCACTTATCATGGCTGTGACATTTAGTTTTTATGGATTGATCAAAAAAGGAGTTACTGTGAGTTCGTATACAGGGTTGACGATTGAAACATTTGTCATTTTACCCGTGGCTTTGGTCTATCTACTATTCTTTTCACGACAAGGATTTATGCACTACGAACTATCTACTAATCTGCTGCTGATGGGTGCAGGAGTCGTTACGGCAATTCCTTTATTGCTTTTTGCACAAGCGGCAAAACAGATTTCTTATATTATTTTAGGCTTTATTCAGTATGTAGGACCAACCTTAATGCTGATATCTGCACTATTTTTATACCATGAGCCTTATTCAGCCGATCAATTTATCGCATTTGGTTTTATTTGGGCAGGGATAGCTGTTTTTACGTATGGCAATATTTATACGTATCGAAAAGAAAAACGTTTTGTAAAATAGTTGATAAAAGAATCATTCTTTGAGGAACATTTCCAGTTATGTTAAACTAATCCCATTAAAAAGGATTCAGAAAGGACGAGTTCAGTGGAAACCATTTATTTAGATCATGCAGCAACAACACCTGCGCATACAGCAGTTATTGAGATAATGGCCAGTGAAATGGCCAATACATTTGGCAATCCGTCTAGTATCCATACATTTGGCAGACAAGCCCATCGTAAGTTAGAAGATATCCGTCAAGTGATTGCGGCAAGCCTTGAAGTAAAGCCACACGAGATTATCTTTAATAGTGGTGGAACAGAAGGGGACAACACGGCAATCATTGAGACGGCATTTTCTAGAAAAGAGCAGGGAATGCATCTGATTACAACAGCGATCGAGCATCCTGCTGTTTTAGAAACAATGAAGTATCTGGAAGAGTTGGGGTTTGAAGTGACCTATCTACCTGTTGACATAGATGGAAATCTGTCCATCGCAGATTTTGAAGCTGCTTTGCGGGATGATACAATTTTGGTTTCCGTGATGTATGGCAATAATGAAATTGGTAATTTAATGCCGATCAAAGAAATCGGGGAATTATTAAAAGAACATCCAGCAATTTTTCATACAGATGCTGTACAAGCATATGGCTCTGAGCGGATTTTACCACATGAATTAGGGATTGATTTATTGAGTATTTCTGCTCATAAAATCAATGGACCAAAAGGTGTAGGCTTCTTATTTAAAAATGATGCCATTTCTTTACCGTCATTTTTACACGGTGGAGAACAAGAAGAAAAACGCCGAGCAGGGACGGAAAATTTAGCTGGTATTGCTGGAATGGGCAAAGCAGTCGAACTTTTGACAGAGACTGAAAAAGAAATACGGCATGAAAAGTATATCAAATTTGAACGAATTATTTTAACTGAACTGGATAAAGCTCAGATTGATTATCGGATCAATGGTAATCCTGAAAATAAGCTGGCTCATATTTTAAATGTACAATTTAAAGGCATACCAAGTGATTTATTGTTGATGCACTTAGATTTACAAGGTGTGGCGATATCAACAGGTTCAGCTTGTACTGCAGGCACAGTCGATCCTTCTCATGTTCTACAAGCGATGTATGGCGAAAATGATCCAGCCATCAAGGAATCTGTACGAATCAGTTTTGGATTAGGAAATGATGAAGCACAGATCCAACGATTAACAGCTATATTAGTCGACATAATTCAAAAAATTAAGTAGTAATTAAAGAAAAGTCAGATTAGAACTAGCAAAAAGAAAGCGTACCAACTATAATAAAAGAGACAATAAATAAAGAGGTGGAAAAATGGCATTTAAAGAAAAAGCAACAGTAGAAGGTTGTACGGTATTTTATAAAGTAAATGAACAAGCAAAAAAATACACGTTAAAAGATAATGGCTTCACTGAAACAAATTCAGGGAATTTTCAGTTGATTCGTCCATTGGATGCAACACCCCAAAGTAAAGAAGGCTTTAAATTAAAAATCACGATCGCAGAAGATTTAAAAACATTGAAAATGTCTGTGACAACAGCTAACGGCTTAAAATCAATGAATATCTTCAAAAGTGAATCTCATGCAATGAGTCAAGAGAAGTTTTATTTCTTGATGGATGGTATGATCAGTCGCGGGGTTTTTGAGAAAGCATAATGCTATATTCTGAAAATAAGACAAGATCGACAAGGTCTTGTCTTATTTTTTTGCGTTCAAAATGAAGAATAATTTTACTGAGAAGCAAGTTGTTCACTCTTAATACCTTTACTTCTTCAAAAATACTAGTATAATAAGTATCACTGAAAAGTTACGACCTTCAAATCGTAGATGCATTCAGAATCTAAATTGAAATGATGGTGATCAAATGACAGATAACAGCAAAACTCGTGTTGTTGTGGGCATGAGCGGAGGTGTAGATTCTTCTGTTACAGCACTGCTTTTAAAAGAGCAAGGCTATGATGTCGTGGGTATCTTTATGAAAAACTGGGATGACACGGATGAAAATGGTGTGTGTACAGCTACCGAAGATTACAAGGATGTAGCGAAAGTTGCCGACCAAATCGGTATTCCTTACTATTCTGTAAACTTTGAAAAGGAATATTGGGATCGCGTATTTGAATATTTTCTTAAAGAATATCGCTTGGGACGGACGCCAAATCCTGATGTGATGTGTAATAAAGAAATTAAATTCAAAGCTTTTTTAGAGTATGCGATGCAACTAGGGGCAGATTATGTAGCAACTGGACATTATGCCCAAGTAGAACGAAAAGAAGACGGCACCGTACGTATGTTACGTGGTGTGGATAATAATAAAGATCAAACATATTTCTTGAGTCAATTGTCTCAAGCGCAATTAGCTAAAACGATGTTTCCTTTAGGAGGCATGGAAAAATCAGAAGTTCGAGCAATCGCAGAACGTGCTGATTTAGCAACTGCAAAGAAAAAAGATTCAACAGGTATTTGTTTTATCGGAGAAAAGAACTTCAAACAATTTTTAAGTACCTATTTACCTGCTAACAAAGGGAATATGGTTACTTTAGATGGAGAAATCAAAGGGCAACATGATGGTTTGATGTATTATACGATCGGACAACGCCAAGGCTTAGGAATTGGCGGCGGCAAAGGCTCACAAGAACCTTGGTTTGTAGTGGGAAAAGATCTAGCAACGAACACATTATATGTTGGACAAGGGTTTCATCATGAACAATTATACGCAACGCATTTAGATGCAAGTGAAATTCATTTCACAGTGGATACAGAAATGCCAAGAGAATTTGAATGTACAGCGAAATTCCGTTATCGTCAAGATGATATTCCAGTTAAAGTTGTGTTAACGGGTGATGGAACAACAGCTAAAGTTATTTTTTCAGAACCAGTTCGAGCAATCACTCCAGGACAAGCAGTCGTATTTTATGATGGGATGGAATGTCTTGGTGGCGGTTTGATCGATCAAGCGTATCAAGAAGAAAAAGTGTTGCAATATATTTAATCAAAAAACGAGTAGAGACTTTTTCCTACTCGTTTTTTTGATTATAGTTACGAAAATATGCTCTCGATTCTGGTGAAACAATAAGGTAAAGCATTGAAAATAACTCAACGACACGAAATGCTAGCATAATCATTTTCGGAAACATACTGACCATCATTGGTGGGTAAAAGTACATTAAAAAAATAAATGGAATGAAAAGTATAGAGATGACGTAGCCTTTTTTTCCCCCTGTTATCAATCCAGCTATTTCAATAATATAAATTAGAAAAACAGCTATTTGATACCAAATATCTGATCCAAAGCTTCCATTTCCTTCAACTACAGTTTTCAATGCCAAGATCAACGATAGGATGAGCAAAATATTATTATATAATAGTAAATAAATAGCTATCGAATTCCAAAATACAGGTTTTTTCATAATTAGAAACGTTCCTTTCTATTCTTTTCATATTTTAGCAAATGCTCTTTCTATTCGCAATGATAGAAAGAGAAAAACAAGTTTATTCTTACGGCTATTCCAATTTGTGGTAAACTTAAAATAATGAACGTTTAAACAAAAAAGTATTTCACAAGCACTTAAGTTGAAAGTTTCCCCCTAAGTGACTAAAATAGCTCTTGTAGAAAGAATTGGAGTGATAGATCAATGTACCAAGTGGTTACCATGTACGGCGATAATGAGCCTTGGTGGTTTTTTGAGGACTGGCAAGAAGATATCGAAGAAAATAGAACATTTGACTCTTTAGAAGATGCGGAACGTTACTACATAAAACAATGGCAAGAACTTTCTTCAACATATGAGTACATAAATACAAAAGTGAATTACTTAGCAGCGTTTTGGAACAATGGTGACGAACGCTGGTGTGAAGAATGCGATGAAGATCTGCAACAATATAAAGGATTAGCTTTGTTAAAAGATCTGCAGGCTGTGACATTCGAAAGTGGCGATGATTTTCATGAACGCCATAATGATTGTGCGAAGCCGAAATGTTGTAAATCGAGCTTAGTTTAAAAAAATTAAGAAAAATATAGAGAGTAAGATAATGGGAACATTATCTTACTCTCTATATTTTCGTTTTCTGAAGAAGTAGATAACTGAGAAAATGAGGCAATCAAAAAAGAGTGATTCAAAGTGCCACGGATCATTACTAATAATACTTCTATAAGGTACTCCACTAGAAATGATTGGACGATAGTGAAAGCCACTATTTGGTATCATATTCGCTGCGATGCCAAGAACAAATTGAAGCGTATGCACTATGAAGAGCGTAATCATTGCATAAACTAAGGAGTCTAAAACAGTTTTTTTCTCTAATTCATCCAGACGACCTTTCTTTACTTGAACCAAGGCTTTAATAGCATTAAAAATTGAGCTAATTGTAAAAACCCCTATTAGTAATAAAATAGTGGCTTGTGTTATTTGTAAAGCTGTATTCATTTATTCTTCCTCCTCTAGCTGAAAAATTTCTTCAACATGCATATTAAAATATTTCGCTATTTTTAAAGATAGCTCCAAGCTTGGATTATACTTTGTTTTTTCAATAGCATTCATGGTTTGTCTAGAAACGCCTAAATCAGTGGCCATCTGAATTTGGGTTATTTTCTTACTTTCACGTATTTCTTTGATCTTATTATGAACGTTCATGATAGTAAACTCCTAATTTTTAGTAAAGATATCTTTACTTTATTTTAGCATAGTTAAATCGGTTCGTAAAGATATCTTTACGTTATTTTGAACAAAAAAAGAAAAGCAACGAATAAACTTTAAAAAGTTGCTTTTCTTCACACTAGTTCAGACTAATCTTTACAAACCCATTTTCCATCTTCCATAGTACAAGAACCATTTTCCGATTCACCATTTTCGATCACTTCAATAATCGGTGTCTCTTTTTCTTTGATTGTCTCAATTGCTTGGATGATTTGATCCATTGGCTGGGCGCCGTTGATCAGATATTTTCCATTAACGATCAACGCTGGAACACCACTAAGTTGATAGGCATTTGCTAAACGAAAATCATCTTCAACTAAGGCTAACGTTTCTGGATTAATAAAAGCTTGCTGCCATTTTTCAAAATCAATGGAACTGTTTTTGACGATTGATTCAATCACGGCAATGTCATCAATATTTTGACTATCGACGAATAATCCTGTTTGTAATGCATCAAACATGTCCCAATAACTAGCTTCTCCGCCTACAACTCCTGCCGCTTTTGCAGCCAGTAAGCCATTCATAGAAGTTGGAAAAAGAAAGTCAGCTGCTCTCATTCCTTCAATGTTAAATCGATGAAGGTCATCATTTTGATTCGCATGAACCCAGTGGGATAGGATTTCATTTTTAGCATTTTCTCTAGAACCAAACATCCGCTCATGATCTTCCTCATCTCTAGCTAAAGCAAAAGAGCGATGGATGATGTTTAATTCAGGCATCTCTTTTTGAATTTGTCTCATTCTATACGACATTGGAAAACAGAAACTACAGATAACGTCGTGAAAAAACTCAATTGTAATCATAGTATCTCCTTGATAATCTTTATTTCTATACACTTACAATTAGTAAGTATATAGTTCTTCTATTTACATTTCAATTAAAAAGCTTGAATAAGAGGCGAAAAGAACAAGCCGAGTGTGGTAAAATCAACATATTGACATTTTAGCGATTAATTCAATTGACATATGGAATACAGAAAGTGAGTGAAATAAATGGCGAACAAACAACTGATTATTGCCGAAAAACCTAGTGTTGCCAAAGATTTAAGCAAAGTACTAGGAGCAAATCAAAAGAATAAAAGTTACTACGAAGGCCCTAATGTGATTGTGACGTGGGCATTAGGTCATCTACTAGGACTAAAGATGCCAGAAGACATCAATAAAGAATGGCAATCATGGCAAATGGAAACTCTGCCGATGGTACCGAAAAATTTAGGAATCAAGCCTTTACCAAAAACAGGACATCAATTAAAAGCTATTAAGCAATTAGCAAACCGTAAAGACGTCACAGAAGCGGTGATCGCAACTGATGCAGGACGTGAAGGGGAATTGGTCGCTCGTTGGATTTTAGAATATGTTCATTTTAACAAGCCGGTTAAGCGTCTTTGGATTTCTTCGCAAACAGATAAGGCAATAAAGGATGGTTTCAAAAAACTGAGACCTGCTAAAGAATATGATAACTTATATTATTCAGCTTTAGCTCGCGCCAAAGCAGACTGGTTAGTTGGTTTGAATGTCACCAGAGCCTTAACGGTAAAATATCAAGATAGCCTTTCAGCTGGACGGGTACAGACACCAACACTATCTTTAGTCCGCCAACAAGAAAAAAAAATCGAAGGCTTTAGACCACAAACGTATTTTTCAGTAGAACTACAAGTCCAAAAAGAAAAAGCGAAGCTGGTTCAAAGTAATCCATACGCATTTAAAGAACGTAATGATGTAGAAGCGTTCGTAAAAAAATTAAGCGAAGGTAAAGGGAAAGTAACAGATATCCAAGAAAAAACGAAAACAGAACAAGCACCACTTCCTTATGATTTAACTGAAATTCAAAGAGAAGCCAATCAACGCTATCAATTTTCAGCGAAGAAAACTCTTTCCCTCGTTCAAAGTCTCTACGAATTTCATAAAATCGTGACGTATCCAAGGACGGATAGTAAGTATCTAACAACGGATATGAAAGCAACGATGAAAGAGCGTTTGCAAGCAGTGAGTGATTTTGCACCCGAAGTTAAAACGTATATTAAAGACGGTGGTCAAGTTAAACTGACGAAAGTCTTCCAAAACGAGAAGGTCACAGATCACCATGCCTTGATTCCAACAGAACAGCGTCCTCGTTATGAGAAGTTAAGTGGAGACGAGCAAAAAATCTATAATATGATCGTCACACGTTTCTTGGGGATGTTTGCTGAACCTCACCGCACAAAACAAACAAAAGTAACAGTAAACTTTAATAAAGAACAATTTATTTTCCGTCAAAGCAAAGTAGAAGTTGCAGGATGGAAGCAAGAAAAAGAAGAAGTAGCGCCATCTGTCGACTGGAAATTAGGCATGATCGTACCGCCAAACTTCACCATTAATAAAGAACTAACAGCACCACCAAAACCTTTGACTGAAGGTTCCTTACTAGGTTTAATGGAAAAACATAGCTTAGGTACTCCTGCTACGCGTGCTGAAATCATTGAAAAACTGATCAAATCAGAATTGATGGAACGCACGACAAATGGTTTAAGTGTTTCACCAAAGGGCAAACAATTGCTTGAATTGGTCAATCCATCCTTAGTTACGCCTGAATTAACCGAAAAATGGGAGAAAACATTAGAAGCTATCGCCAAGGGGAAACAAAGCAGTACTGTTTTCCTTAAGGAAATTGAACAAGATACGAAAAAATTAGTCAACGAGATCAAACAAAGCGAAAGCAAATACCAAGATTTTTCTATCACACAAAAGAAATGCCCAGAATGTGGCTCAAACTTGCGTGAGAAAAATACTAAAGACGGTAAAATTTATGTTTGTTCCAATCAAGATTGTAGTTACCGTCGTAGAAAAGACCCGAAAGTGTCCAATCACCGTTGTTCGCAATGCCACCGTAAAATGGAAATTATCGATGGTAAAAACGGTTCTTACTTTAAATGTAAATACTGTTTGATCACTGAAAAAATGCAGGATAAAAAAGAACGCAGTAAAAAACTCACAAAACATGAAGAACGTAAGTTGATGAAGAAATATTCACAAAAAGAAGAACCAGAAGAAAGTGCACTAGCACAAGCTTTAAAAGCGGCTATGAAACAAGACTGATTTTCAATTAAAGACACCGATCATTAGAAATTTTGATGATCGGTGTTTTTTAGTAGATAAGGAGGCATGAAACCGCTTGATTTCATGTTATAATTTAGTCAAAATATTAAATAGAGAAGAGTGAAAGAATTATGGCTGTCAACAATAACCAAGAACAAGTAGACGAAAAATTCATGAAACAAGCACTAGAACTTGCCAAAGATGCTGCTAAAAAAGGAAATGAACCCTTTGGCGCATTACTTGTAAAAGATAATAAAGTTGTCCTAACTGGTGAGAATCAAATTCATACAGAAAGTGACCCTACTTATCATGCAGAATTAGGAATCATTCGGGATTTTTGTTCTAGCAAAAAAATATCAGATCTATCTGAATATACACTTTATACAAGTTGTGAACCATGCTGTATGTGTGCAGGAGCAATGGTTTGGAGTAGTTTAGGTAGAATGGTCTATAGTTTAGGTCATGATGAATTAGCCGAGATTGCAGGATTTAATATTATGATCGGCAGCGAAGAAATTTTTGAAAAAAGTCCAAATAGACCAGAAGTTTCTAAAGGTGTATTAAAAGAAGATTCAGTTCCTGTCTATGTCGATTACTTTCAAAAATAGAAAATTAGAAGAGAAAGGGATAGAAAGATGAGAAAAAATGACTATTTAGCTTTAGTTGCGATGGAAGAGTGTGCAGAAATCCAACAAGCATTATCAAAAGCAATCAGATTTGGTTTTGACGATCACCATCCGTCCAGAGCTGATGAAACAAATGAAGAACAAATGTTGACAGAATTTTATCAATTGACTGCGATGATCGAAGAGTTACAAAAGCAAGGAGTCATTGCAGGCTTTACTCAAGAGAAGATAGAGAAGGTAAAGCAGAGCAAAATAGAGAAAGTCTACAAATATATGGACTATTCGAAGGAAAAAGGGGTATTAGAATAAACGAACTTTTTTTACTCTAATTTTATGCTAGGGCTAATTATAAAAGTTGAATGTGGTTGAGGAAAAAGACATTTTAGGGTTTAAAGCAATGATCATCACATACGCAAATGGATCATCAGCAAAAGTTATTTTCGAAAAAAATGAGCGTTTTATTCATATAGGTAAGCAAAATTTTAAGTTGAGAAAAAGCACTTCAATCGAAGTGTTTTTTTCATATTCGGTCTTTTATCTTCTCTTTTCTTATTTTTCCACAAGAACAAAGGAATATTTTGATGAAAAAAGCGTAGAAACATTTGTAATTTACAATAAAAGGAGTATACTCTAAATTGGAATCATTCTAAATTTAATAAAAAGAGTTTCCACGCAAATAGTGTATTTAGGTTTATTTTATTCTTGGTTTTGATTCATTTTGGCAGTCCCAACCAGCTGTGCAAATGAATCGTTATAATGAATGAAATCAGCTTCTTTCTTTTTGTGGAGACCGTAAAAACAAGGGGGATTATTGATGTTTGATATTGTAACATTAGCAAGATTCCAATTTGCAATGACGACAGTCTTTCATTACTTCTTCGTACCGTTTTCAATAGGATTAGCACTTGTAGTCGCAGTCATGGAAACAATGTATGTCGTGAAAAAAGATGAACGTTATCGCAAAATGGCGAAGTTTTGGGGCAACATTTTTCTATTAAGTTTTGCAGTAGGAGTCGTAACAGGAATTATTCAAGAATTCCAGTTTGGTATGAACTGGTCAGATTATTCACGCTTTGTCGGAGATATTTTTGGTGCTCCACTGGCAATTGAGGCCTTACTTGCATTCTTTTTAGAATCAACATTTTTAGGTTTATGGATCTTTACTTGGGATAAAGTAAGTCCTAAACTACATTTAACATTTATTTGGTTGGTCGTATTTGGTTCAATGATGTCAGCGTTCTGGATTTTAGCTGCCAATAGCTTTATGCAACATCCAGTTGGATATACGCTAAACAATGGTCGTGCAGAATTGATCGATTTTGGTGCAGTCATTGCCAATCCGAAAGTCTGGTATGAATTTACGCACGTGTTAGCGGGTGCTATCGTAATGGGTGGTATGATCGTAGCAGGTCTAGCTGCGTTCCAAATCCTGAAAAAACGTGATGTCAGCTTCCACAAGGTTTCTATGCGTATTGGATTATGGATTGCGTTATTTGGTTCTCTAGGCGTATTACTTGCTGGAGATTTACAAATGAAAGCATTGATTGAAGGACAACCAATGAAGTTTGCAGCCATGGAAGGTTCTTATGAAGATTCTGGGGATCCAGCCGCGTGGACTTTGATTGCTTGGGCTGATGAGGCTGAGCATAAACAGGTCTTTGGGATTCAAATACCTTATGTATTAAGTATTCTATCGTACAATAGCCTTTCTGGTTCGGTAGATGGAATGGAAACAGCAAACAAAGATTTAATTGAAAAATATGGTGATAGAAATTACTTCCCACCAGTTAACACGTTATTCTGGAGCTTTAGAATAATGGCTGGATTCGGCGTATTAATGTTATTAGTAGCTGCTTTAGGATTGTTCTTTACCCGTAAGAAAAAACCATCACTTTATGAAAAACGCTGGATGGTTTGGATCGTAGCGTTATGTACATTTGCGCCATTCATAGCGAATACAACAGGTTGGTTGATCACAGAACTTGGTCGTTATCCTTGGACTGTTTATGGTCTATTCACGATCGAAGATAGTGTGTCACCAAATGTATCTGTGGCTTCATTATTAACATCGAATATTATTTACTTTATTTTATTTGCAGGTCTTGGTTCAGTGATGGTTTACTTAGTTACTGTTGAACTTAAAAAAGGACCAGATTATGAGGAAAAGAAATTAGCAGAGGCGAACTCTACTGATGTAGATCCATTTGATAAGGAGGTCTTTGGCGAATGAGTACGTTACAATTACTTTGGTTTGTACTAATTGGTATTTTATTCTCAGGCTTCTTCTTCTTAGAAGGTTTTGACTTTGGTGTGGGTATGTCGGTTCAAACATTAGCTCATGATGAAGAAGAAAAAGAACAAATCATCCAAACGATTGGACCGGTTTGGGATGGTAATGAAGTATGGTTATTAACAGCGGGAGGCGCGATGTTTGCTTCTTTCCCATACTGGTATGCTTCATTGTTTAGTGGTTTTTACTTGATTTTGTTTATTATTCTAGTTGGGTTGATCATTCGTGGTGTGTCATTTGAATTCCGTCATCGTATGCCGGATGGTAAAAGACGCAGAATGTGGAATTGGACATTATCAATCGGTAGTTTTATCGTACCATTTTTCTTTGGTGTGTTATTCATCAGCATGGTACAAGGTATGCCGCTTGATAAAGATGGGAATATGATGGCTTCTTTTACAGATTACATTAATGTGTTTTCTGTAGTTGGTGGCGTTGCATTAACATTATTGTGCTACCTACATGGGTTGAACTATATTACGCTTAAGACAGAAGGTCCTGTGAGAGAACGTGCGCGTAACTATGCGTCATTTTTCTATTGGATTTTATATGTTGGCTTAGTTGTATTTGCAGCATTGTTGTACTTTAAAACAGATTTCTTCGATAATCATTTAGTCGTGACGTTATTATTAGTAGTAGGAATCGTTGCATTAACTGTTGTTGCTAATGTAAGTGTCTTTAAGAAAAAAGAAATGTTGGCATTTATCGCAAGTGGTTTAACATTGATTCTTTTAGTTGCTTTATTATTCAGTGGATTGTTCCCACGTGTCATGATTGGTAGTGAAGGGTACTATGACATCTTGATCAAAGACGCATCAAGTACTCCTTATACGTTAAAAACAATGACTTGGTTATCATTAACAATCTTACCATTTGTATTAGCCTATACAGGTTGGTCTTACTATGTCTTTAGAAAACGTATCAAACATCCAGCTATTGAAGCTGCGGGGTATGAAGGATGATCGATAAAGCCATCTTAAAAATGCCGAAAATCAAAAATATCATGATCTTGCTTGCAGGTTTTTCTTTCCTGCAAGCAGTATTTATTATAGGACAAGCATTTTATTTATCTAAAGCCGTTGTTGGGTTATGGGAAGGTGGTCATTTACGTGACCAGCTGTTGAATATTTTGGTGTTCTTTTTGTTTTATACTGGCAGACATGTGGTGACGTATCTTCGTGAAAAAATGTTGGATACCTTTAGTTATGAGCGTTCTCGTGAATTAAGAGAAGCGTTGCTGCAAAAAGTTTTTCGCTTAGGTCCAACGGTGGTTCAAAAAAATGGAACAGGAAATATGATTACCATGGCACTTGAAGGAATCAGCCAAGCTGAAAATTATCTTCACTTGATTTTGATGAAAATCATGAATATGATGATCATTCCGTGGATCATTTTGATTTTTGTTTTTACATTAGATATTCGTTCAGGTGTTGTGTTACTCGTTGTCTTTCCGATGATTATCATATTTATGATTATTTTAGGATATGCGGCTCAAAGTAAAGCAGATAAACAATACAAAGCGTTTCAGATTTTATCCAATCACTTTATTGATTCATTACGAGGATTAGATACGCTAAAGTTATTTGGATTAAGCAAAAAATACGCAGGTAGTATTTATAATACAAGCGAGCGTTTCAGAGAAGCGACGATGAGTACCTTGAAAATTGCAATCTTATCAACGTTTGCTTTGGACTTTTTTACAACATTATCAGTCGCTGTTGTGGCGGTATTTTTAGGCTTGAGTTTGCTGGAAGGCGGTATTTTACTATTTCCAGCTTTGACGACGTTGATTTTAGCACCAGAGTTCTTCTTGCCAGTTCGAGATTTTGCAAGTGATTATCATGCAACCTTGGATGGGAAAAATTCATTTCAGGCAATTCAAGCTGTATTAGATTTACCAGAAATGACGGAAACGGATCGCCTTACTTTAGGGGATTGGACAGCGTTGAGTGAATTATCAGCTGAACAATTGACGTTTCAATATGAAGAAGCAGCGCAACCTGCTTTAAAAGGCTTGGATTTTGCTGCAAAAGGGTATCAAAAAATCGGAATCATCGGTGCTAGCGGTTCGGGCAAATCGACTTTGATCAATGTACTAAGTGGATTTTTAGAACCAGATGCTGAAACGTCAAAAATCGAAGTCGATGGACAAGTCATTCCGCACTTTCTGCAAACAGAATGGCAGAAGCAAGTTCTTTATATTCCACAGTCTCCGTATATTTTTCAAGATACCTTAGCAAACAATGTTCGTTTCTATACACCTGAGGCAACAGATGAGCAAGTATTAGCTGCTATTCAGTTGGTAGGATTAGAAACGCTTGTAACAGGTCTAACAGACGGTATAAACACGGTGATCGGTGAAAGCGGGAGAATGTTAAGTGGTGGTCAAGCACAGCGTGTGGCGCTTGCTAGAGCTTTTTTAGATAAAGAACGTCGAATTTTATTATTTGATGAACCGACTGCTCACTTAGATATCGAAACAGAAGTTGAATTAAAGATGAGAATGTTGCCGCTAATGGAAGATCATCTTGTCTTTTTTGCCACTCATCGATTACACTGGATGGCGGAAATGGACTATATTCTTGTAATGGATAAAGGTCAGCTGGTGGAGGCAGGAACTTTAGCTGAATTGACCGAGAAAAAGGGTTACTATGTGACCTTAGTCAATCAAATGAGGGGGACAGAATAATGGAAAATACCCCAACAAATAAAGAATTATACGAAAAAGATCAATGGGTCAGACCGTTCTTGAAAAAGTATAAGGGCTTATTGTATCTAGCATTGATATTAGGTTTTTTGACCTTTTTCAGTGCGGGAGCCTTGATGTTTAACTCAGGTTATTTAATTAGCCGAGCAGCATCACTTCCAGAAAATATTTTGATGATTTATATTCCAATCGTTTTAACTCGAGCTTTTGGGATCAGTCGTCCGGTATTTCGATATATTGAGCGTTTAGTCAGCCATAATTGGGTCTTGAAAATGACTTCTGACTTGCGTTTGAAGCTGTATATGGTTTTAGAAAAAGATGCGATTTTCTTTAAATCAAAATACCAAACAGGGGACATTTTAGGGTTATTGTCAGAAGATATCAATCACTTGCAAAATTTGTATTTACGTACGATTTTTCCAACAGTGATTGCTTGGTTGTTATATATTTTTATTATTATTGGTTTAGGGTTATTTTCTTGGTGGTTTGGTTTATGTATGCTATTGATGTTAGGGGTCGTGATTTTTCTATTGCCTTTGATCTCAGTTTTAGTGAACGGGGCCAGACAAGAGAAACAAAAAGTCTCTAAGAATGAATTATATAAAACACTGACAGATAATATTTTAGGCGTTTCTGATTGGGTGTTTAGCCAACGGGGACATGAGTTTGTTCATTCATATGAAAATGAAGAAGCAAAGTTACGCCAACTGGATGAACAGATCAAACGCTTTAATCGTGCTCGTGATTTTGTGTTACAAGTAGCTTTTGGTGTGATCACTGTTGCAATTTTAGCTTGGACAAGCATTCGCTTTCCTGGTAATCATGGTGGTGCAGCTAACTGGATTGCAGCGTTTACGTTGACGGTATTCCCGTTGATCGATGCATTTGCACCGCTACCTGATGCAGCACAAGAAACAAATATCTATAAAGATTCCATCAAACGTTTGAATGATTTACCAGAACCAGAAGAAACAAAAGCAGTGACAAAAGAATTCACAATAAAAGATACTGAAATTAAGGTCAGTGATGTATCATTTTCTTATGAAGGAACGTCTAAACTCGTTTTAGATGACTTGAATTTAACCATTCATTCTAAAGAAAAACTCGCGATTTTAGGACGTAGTGGTTCAGGGAAAAGTACATTAGCTACCTTGATTCGTGGCGATTTACTACCGGATAAAGGAAGTATTACGCTAGATGGAATACCAACGTCTGAATTTGGCGATCAAATCACGAAATCAATTGGTGTGATTCATCAAGCACCATATCTTTTCCGAACAACAATTCTAAACAATGTCCGAATTGGACGCGAAGAAGCGTCAGAAGAAGAGGTTTGGCAAGTGCTGGATCAGGTTGGGTTGAAAGAAATGATCAAAGGATTACCAGAAGGATTACTGACAATGGTGGATGAAGCTGGTTTACGTTTTTCAGGTGGTGAACGTCATCGCTTGGCATTGGCTCGTATTTTACTTCAAGACACACCAGTTGTCTTGCTGGACGAACCGACGACAGGTCTTGACCCGATTACAGAACAGCAATTGTTAAACACATTCTTTGATACATTAGAAGATAAAACGATTATTTGGATCACCCATCACTTGCAAGGTGTTCACATGATGGATCGAGTGATTTTTATTGAAGATGGTCAGTTGGAAATGAGCGGTTCACCGCAAGAGTTGTTAGAAAATAATTCGCATTATCAACAATTATATGCAATTGATCGAGGAATGAATAAGAGTTGAGTATTGACGAAAGTATTTGTTGAGGAATAAAATAAAAAGATGAGGCAAAACTCTATGAGCTTTGCCTCCAGCTTTTGAAAAATGGATAAATGCTTAAAATGATCGTTGCAGTAAAAGTTGAGTCAATTGAGTCAAGTGTTCTTTGCCTAAACAATCAGGTAGTTTTTCAATATCTGTCAAGGCTTTTTCAGTTACTCGTTTAGCAAAGGCTTTAGCATCATTGACACCGCCTAGCTCGTGAACAAGTTGAGACGTTTCGATTGCTTGTTCTGTTGTGATATCAGAACCTTTATCCAGATAAAATGAGAACCGTTCTGGTGCTTTTCGCATCGCAAAGATCAAAGGTAGAGTGTAAACGCCTTGGGCCAAATCTTCTAAAACAGGTTTTTTCAACGTTTTTACATCAGCTGTGTAATCTAGGATGTCATCATAGACTTGAAAAGCAATCCCGATATGCCGACCAATCCGTCTTGCTAAACGTTGCACCTCAGAAGCAGCAAAACCAAAATGAGCGCCTTCAAGACAACTTAAAGAAAACAATTCAGCGGTTTTTCCATTGACGCTGCGTAGATAGTCTGAGACCGTCATGTTTTTTTTGTAGCGGGTATGCATTTGGTCTAATTCGCCAAGTAATAATCGTTTCATTGCTTGAGCATTCGTATGTAAGAAATCAGAACCGTTCATTGTATCAGCAAGTAATTCAAAGAACTCAGTGAATAATAGATCACCTGTATAAACAGCGATATCTTTACCGTAGCGAGATTGGATCGTTACATTTCCTCTACGAAGAGGCGAATCGTCAATGATGTCATCATGTACTAAAGTTGCCATATGCAGGATTTCGATCGAAGCGGCAATCTTGATTAGTTGTTTATGATCTTGCTTTTGTTCGTCACCGATTTGTGCAAACAAAAAAAAGAATGCTGGGCGTAGTAATTTACCCCCTGAATACGTGAGCTCGATCAAAGCTGCTTCAATTTCTTTGTTTCGTATTTTAACTTGGTGTTTGATCAATTCACAAGTTTCATTCAATTGTTGTTGGATAATAGGAAATTCTTTCCAAAAATCATTCATAACACAATAGTCCTTTCAATCGTTCAATACTATTGATTGTATACGATGTTGGTAAAGAAATACAAGCAAATTATTCCATGAGCATAAAACTAAATTTTGTCAGGAGAGAAGAGTATAATTTGAATAGAGAAGTATTTTTTGAATTAGTCGAACTAAAAGCAAAGACAGCCAGTGTTCTACCCTTTCTTTTAGGGATTTGTTTTAGTTGGTATCATTATGGAAGTTTGCATTTATTTTATGTTCTTATTTATTTTATTGCGATGTTTATTTTTAATATGGCTGTTGATATTTTAGACAATTATAATGATTACCATCATGCTAAAGAAGGGCATGATTATAAAGAAAAGACCAATATTATTGGACGAGAAAATTTATCTCTTAAAACAATTCGCCGTTGGATCATTTGGATGGTGATAATTTCTGCGTTGATGGGGATTGGTCTTTCTACGATTGTTGGCTGGCCATTGTTGTGGCTGGGCCTATATTGTTACTTAATCGGAATTTTTTACTCATCAGGCCCAAAACCCTTATCAAGTTTACCTTTAGGTGAAGTTTTTTCTGGATTTACGATGGGATTTATGATCATGTTGATTTGTGTATATATCAACACGTTCGACTCTTTTCAGTGGACAATGAGTAATCTCGGTAGTATCTTTTTAGTGTCGCTGCCTAACACTTGTTTGATTGCTAATTTAATGTTGGCTAATAATATTTGTGATTTAGAAGAAGATGAGATGAATCATCGTTTTACCTTGGTTCATTATTTAGGAAAAAAAGTTTCAATTGGTCTGTTTGTAGGATTGATCGTGCTTGCATTTGCAGCAATTATTTTGAGTGTTGTTTTAGGCCTAGCACCGATTACTATGCTATTGACTCTTTTGGTACTGCCTTTTATTTGGAAGCAAACGAAGTTATTTTTAAACGAACAGGTCAAAACAAAAACATTTATTTGCGCCATAAGAATTTTAGCAGTCGGCGCACTTGCACAAGTTGTATTTTTCGCCATAGGATTGTGGCTTAAATAATAAAATAAAAAGGTTAAGAGGGGATTTAAATGAGTAAGCACGTCGTTATTTTGGGCGCTGGCTATGCCGGTTTAAGAGCGCTCCATGAATTACAAAAAGGCAATAATGAGTTAAAAATCACATTAGTCGATCAAAATGATTATCACTTTGAAGCAACAGATATCCACGAAGTTGCTGCAGGTATCCAAACATCGGAGAGAATCACGTATCCGATCAAAGATGTTGTAAAATCAGCATGTACGACTTTTGTACAAGGCAGAGTAGAGAAAATCGATAGTGAAAACCAACGCGTTCATTTAAAAGACCAAGAAGCGATCTCTTATGATTATTTGATCGTAGCATTAGGCTATGAATCAGAATCATTTGGTATTCCTGGTGTTGAAGAGTTTTCATTAAAAATGGTCGATATTCCGACATCAGAAAAAGTGTATCAACATCTAACGGAACAAATGGAAGCTTATAAAGAAACGAAAGATGAAAATTGTCTGAAAGTCGTTGTCTGCGGGGCTGGTTTTACAGGGATCGAATTATTAGGTTCACTACATGAAGGTAAGAAAAAATTAGCAGCGATTGCTGGAGTTGAACCTGAAAAAATCCAATTATATTGCGTTGAAGCAGTGACTCGTTTATTGCCAATGTTTAGCGAAAAACTTGGTGGTTACGGCATCGATCATTTGAAAAAATGGGGCGTCAATTTCTTAGTGGGCAAACCTATCAAAGAAATCAAGCAAGATACTGTTGTTTATTTAGATAATCAAGAAACCAACGAATTAAATGAACTGAAAGCTAATACAATCATTTGGACAACAGGAGTTAGTGGTAGTCATGTGGTTGGAGATTCTGGTTTTGCAGCTAAACGTGGTCGTGTCATGGTTCAACCGGATTTAACTGATGCAGATCATAGCAATGTTTATATCATTGGAGACTGTTCTGCAGTCATGGATAAAGAATCAAATCGTCCTTACCCAACAACTGCACAAATTTCACTTAAAATGGGTGAACATGCAGGTAAAAATATCAAAGCGCAATTAAAAGGTGAACCTACCAAAGAATTTACCTTTAAATCATTAGGTTCTGTTGCTTCAATCGGGAACAGCCATGCCTTTGGTGAAGTTGGTAAAATGGAAGTCAAAGGCTATCCAGCTTCTGTGATCAAAAAAGTGATCATGGATCGTTCATTATTTGAAACAGGTGGTATCAAAGAAATGTTAGCAAAAGGTCGTTTTGATTTTTACCGTTAACAGTTATAGTAGTAATAAGCGCGATGAAAGATTCCTAGTAGAGTGTTGTTTTGAAATGACAGAAAGTCAACGGATGATGGAAGTTGACCAAAGCAATGACTTGAATTACAAATCTGGAGCGAAATGATAGAGTCGGGTAAGATCCGTTAGCGTCTTTTGAGAGGAAATTATTTTTTAATTTCAATTATGGGTGGTACCGCGTATAGCTTTTGACCCGTCGCTATTCGTCCCTGACAGTCTTTTTTGATTGTCAGGGATTTTTTTGTTTTCAACAATTAATTTATAAGAAAAATGGGGAAAGTAAATGAAGAAAGAATTAAGTGTAAAAGAAGCATTAATTGTATTTTTGTCATTATTATTGATTATTAGTATTTGTGTGATTGGTGTCGGTATGAGTCCGATTTTTCCAGTCTTATGTGCATTAGGTTTACTGATTGGTTGGAGTAAGTGGCGTGGTGCTTCTTGGGATAAGATTCATGAAGGAATTATTGAAGGGGTGAAAACTGGGATCGTACCGATGGTGATCTTTATTTTGATTGGTGCTTTGATTGCAGTTTGGATTGCAAGTGGTGTCATTCCGACGATGATGTATGCAGGGTTTTCAGTGATCAGTATAAAAATCTTTTTACCGTCGGCTTTTGTTAGTTGTGCGGTTGTTGGAATTTCGATCGGAAGTGCTTTTACAACTGTTTCGACGATTGGTTTGGCTTTGATGGGAATGGGCATTTCTATGGGCTTCAACTCTGCTATACTGGCTGGAGCAATCATTTCAGGTGCTGTTTTTGGTGATAAGATGTCTCCTCTTTCTGATACGACAAATTTAGCTTCGGCTGTTGCTGGGGCAGATTTATTTAAACATATTAGAAATATGATGTGGACGACTGTTCCAGCTTTTGTTATTTCGTTTATTCTATATGCAGTACTTGGATTTCAAACGAAAATTGGACAGACTGATTTGGAAACGAAACAGTTTTTAGAAGTGTTGCAAGATAATTTTGCTATTAGTTGGTGGGCGTTGCTGCCTATTCTATTACTTGTTTTTTGTTCGATCAAACGGGTACCAGCGATTGCATCACTGTTGGTCACAATTTTAGTTTCAAGTGTTATGTACATGATCCAAATGGGAAATGTTGATTTGAAACAATTAAGTACAATTTTAGAAAATGGTTTTGTTTCAGAGACGGGGATGGAACAAATCGATGATTTGCTGACTAGAGGCGGTATCCAAAGTATGATGTGGTCGGTATCACTGATTCTTTTGACATTGTCATTAGGTGGCTTGTTAATGAAGATGGATGTAATCACAGTGCTAATGACGCCGCTTGCTCATAGATTAAGATCAACAGGTAGTTTGGTTGCGGCAACCGTATTTAGTGGAGCATTGGCCAATTTGATGATTGGTGAGCAATATTTATCAATTATCCTTCCTGGTCGTGCGTTTAAAGACAGTTATGATAAAGAAGGACTTGCACCGGAAGTTCTTTCTAGAGCATTGGAAGATTCTGGTACTGTCTTAAACTCACTGATTCCATGGGGGGTAAGTGGCGTGTTTATGGCAAGTACGTTACAAGTTTCTACATTAGACTACGCGCCGTTTAGTTTCTTTATCCTACTATGCCCACTATTATCAATCCTTTCAGGAATAACAGGCATCGGTATTCACAGACAATCACCTAGTGAATCTGTTAATTAAAATTGGGAAATCTACTTAAAATCATTAAATTTTTAAGAGAAACAATGGGGGTACTTTTGTTCGGCTCGTTTTTTAGGTATAATGGATACTGATTGAAAAGAGGGATGTTACATGGCACAAAAACGGAAAAGTGTAAAAAAGAAAAAAACAAAGAAACAACAACAGCAGCAAGAACATCTTAATTTCATTTTTCTCGGTATCTTTTTTATCTTCTTTGGATTATTTGGACTCTTAAAATTAGGATTTCTTGGTACCTTAATTGCCAATGGATTACGTGTGGTTATAGGAAATACATTTTCAATAGCAGCTATTTTACTCATGCTTTACGGTCTTTCTTTAGTTATTTTTGGAAAAGAGTTTCCTATTAAAAAGAGCCGTCCGATGATTGGTGGACTATTTGTTTACTTAGGCGTATTGCTATTTTTACATGCGTATATGTTTCGCAATGTTGGGACACAGACGCCAGATATTATGGGAACAACCTGGGAATTTCTTAGAATGGATTTAAAAGCGAGTACTGTAGCACAAAATGTCGGTGGTGGCATGATCGGTGCTGCATTGTACAGTTTGACGTTCTTTTTAGTTGCTCAATTTGGTAGTTATTTGATAGCCAGTTTACTGATCGTAGTAGGTTTATTCTTGATGAGTATGCTTGACTTTCAGCAAGTGATGAATGGATTGCAGATCATTCGTGAAAGACTTGGGCATTTAAGTGCTAGAAGTGGTGAACGCCAAGTAGAAAAAGAAGCGAAACGTGCAGAAAAACGTGCAGCGAAACAAGCCAAAATGGAACAAATGGCACAAGAACGTCTGAAAAACGATGTACGTGAATTGACACCTGGTGAAAAATTAGCTCAAGAAGCATGGGAGCAAGAAGAAAAAGAACTGCAGGAACCGGAACAGCTTACACTAGTTCCAATCGACAGTTTCCAAAGTCAAACACAAGCGCAACCTGTACCACAAAAAGCAGTTGCCGAGCCTGAAATGGATGAAGGCGGCGAACTAGACTTTGAAATTTCAGAAGAAGCAGAAGATCGTGATTACGAGCTGCCGCCTTCAACATTATTAGATTCGATCCCTTCTGCTGATCAAAGTGGAGAGTATCAAAAAATCGAAAAAAATATCGGGGTGCTAGAACAAACATTCAAAAGCTTTGGTGTAGATGCTAAAGTGGTGAAAGCAAGCTTGGGTCCTGCTGTAACTAAATTTGAAATTCAGCCGGCAGTGGGTGTGAAAGTGAGTAAGGTCGTTAGTTTGACAGATGATATTGCCTTAGCACTTGCTGCCAAAGATGTGCGGATGGAAGCACCGATTCCAGGGAAGTCATTAATTGGGATCGAAGTGCCGAATAGTACTGTGAGTACTGTTTCATTTAGAGATATCATTGAAGCTCAACCTAGCCATCCTGATAAATTATTGGAAGTGCCGCTTGGACGAGATATTTCGGGGATGGTTCAGTCAGCTGATTTAGCGAAAATGCCTCACTTACTGATTGCAGGATCAACTGGTAGTGGTAAATCTGTGGCAATCAATGGCATTATTTCTAGTATTTTAATGAGAGCAAAACCTCATGAAGTAAAACTAATGATGATCGATCCAAAAATGGTAGAGTTGAATGTCTATAATGGTATACCACATTTATTAACACCTGTGGTTACTAATCCTCGAAAAGCTGCTCAAGCTTTGCAAAAAGTTGTACAGGAAATGGAATTTCGGTATGAAAAATTTGCTGCAACTGGGGTTCGTAATATTTCTGGTTATAACGAATTAGTCATTCAAAAAAATCTGGAAGATGGCGAAAACCGTCCAATCTTACCATTTATTGTAGTGATTGTCGATGAATTGGCAGATTTGATGATGGTTGCAAGTAACGAAGTAGAAGATGCGATCATTCGCTTAGCACAAATGGCTCGAGCAGCTGGTATCCACATGATTTTAGCAACACAGCGCCCAAGTGTGGATGTCATTACTGGGATCATCAAAGCAAACGTACCTTCAAGAATGGCTTTTGCGGTCTCAAGCGGAACAGATTCACGAACTATTATTGATAGTAATGGAGCGGAAAAACTTTTAGGGCGCGGAGATATGTTGTTCTTACCGATGGGGGAAAATAAACCAATTCGAGTTCAAGGCGCCTTTATTTCCGATCATGAAGTTGAACGAATCGTTTCCTTTGTAACGGAGCAACAAGAAGCAGACTATCAAGAAAATATGATGCCAACAGAAGAAGAGACTATTGGAAGTGGTAGTGAAGCATCACAGGATGAATTGTATGAAGAAGCGAAAGCATTAGTTGTAGAGATGCAAACAGCTAGCATTTCCTTACTGCAAAGACGTTTTAGAATCGGTTATAACCGAGCGGCCCGTTTGGTTGATGAATTAGAAGATCATGGTGTGATAGGGCCATCCGAAGGTAGTAAGCCAAGAAAAGTATTCCTTGAGCCGGAATCAGAAGGTATGCCGATGGATCATGGTCCTGAATAAAGAGAACTATCGAGGAAAAATCTTGGAGCACAAGCATATTTCGGCTACCTTCAAATCGTAGTGTTTTAACACTTGGAAGATAAAGGAAGCAGACACCTTGTATTGTGTATTATCGATTGGGAATAAAAGAAAAGAGCGTAGACTCCTTTATTTATAAGGGGTCTACGCTTTTTTTTGATATTACGCAATCATTTTACAACCAATCGACCTACAAGTAATTTTATATTTAACCTTAAAATAATTTCATAAATTTTCCTCTACATTATTTTTCCTGGTAAATGATTGCTTTTCCAATAATGAAGATGATTTCTTATAAATTCCTTTCTAACTAATTATCACAATTAAAACATTGACTCTTTTTAATTTAGTTGGGATAATTAGTTGTAGTAATGTTTTTTTTACATATCTGTTCTTGTACTAATGTCTTGATAATTAAAGGAGAGTGAGCCTTTGAAAAAGAAAAAATGGTTTATTGTTTTACTTGTACTTATATTAATTGGAGGTGTTGGCTTGTTTACTTTTAATCAAAATGCGAAGGAAAGAAAAGAACAACAAGTGATAAAGATGGAAACAATAACTGCAAAACAAATAAAAAATACCTTTGCGGATGTAACTGAAATTAGGTTTGCAGAAGAATATGGTGAAAATAAAATGACTGGCTATACGTATACTATGGTTACAGTGTCAACTAGTTATGGAGTAAGTGCAGAAATTGGAGTAAGTATGTCTCCTAAAGATAACATTGATGAGTCCTATTTAGGAAGTGGAGAATTGCCTGTTTTGAAAAAGGGGCTAACAGAGACTAAGGTTATAGTTATTTTCTCTAATAAAGAGGAAAGGAGTTTTTAATCAATGGCGACAGAAAAGGTATTAAAAGACTTAAATCAAGAAGTTTATAAAGTTGATTCTGATTATAAAGACAATGGAAATAAAATTAAATACACTGATAAAACAGATAGTCAAAGGAGCATGAGACTTTGAAAAAGAAAAAATGGTTTATTGTTTTACTTGTACTTATATTAATTGGAGGTGTTAGTTTGTTTACTTTTAATCAAAATGCGAAGGAAAGAAAAGAACAGCAAGTTATAAAGATGGAGACAACTATTGTTAAACTAATAAAAGATAGATTTGCAGATGTGAAGGTTGTAGATTTTATTTCCGAAATGTCGGGAGGATACAATGATAAAACTGGCTATTGGACTTTTACTGTGAATATTACGACCGATAAAGGCACTTCTAGTCCTGGAACAATCCATTTCTCGAGCAATCAACAGAAGGAGTTAGGTGCTTTTGGGCCTATTGATTCTGATTTTGATAAAATTGTCCTGAATGGAAAAACACAGGATAAAGTTAGGGTAATTTATTCAAATGGTTCTGAAAGCGAGGTGTAAACGTGGCTACAGAAGAACAGTTAAAAGACTTGAATGAAATTGTATATTCAGTCGACCCAAATTTTAAAGATAACGGGAAACCAGTTAAGCAATTAGAAAAAAATACAATTTTCGAAACTACTGATAAGCAAAGGTTTAAAGTACTTTCAGTAAAAGATGGTGACTACGGATTTCAAGGGATGGCTGTAGCACCGATAGTAAACGGTACACCAGATATATCTCAAGTAACAGTTGTAGCAGCTGGAACGTATCCTGACGACGGAAGAGATTTTAAAGCTGCTTTAAAAGGTATGTCTCCCAACGGTTCTCCTCAAGATGATGTGGCATTAAAGTATGTTGGTGATCTTATTTCTGATCACCCAGACTGGACGATTAATCAGTTGTCAGGCTATTCTCAATCAGCTTATATGCTAAAGGTGGGAGCTCATTTTCAAATCCCAGCTACAGTGTTTAGTGGCTGGTTTCAATATCGCTCCTTAACACCAGCGGAAGAAAAATTTATGAAAGAAAATCCTCACTTATTTTTGAATTATCGCCAAAAAAATGATGATGTCACACTATGGAATGACTTTAATACTCGTTTTGGAAATAGTGATGATTTTGGAACAATTGTATGGGTAGATGGTAATAGTCATAAATTAAATAGTTGGACATTTGATAAAAAAACAGGACAACTAAAAATTTCAGATAGTTTGGGCAATTCTGAAGGAGCTATGATACAAGCCAGTCATTTTCTAATGCGCGGATTTTTAACTCAATTGACTATGTTAGATCAACTAAAAGCCAAACTAACTGCCAGTGGTGGTGGACTATCAAAGAATGAAAAAATTTATTTAGATGACCAACAGGCGTTACTAGCAGTTAATACAGGGCGAGCAGCTTATCAAAATGCGATGGCTAATGCTATAAAAGTATATCAAAATGCCATTACAGATGCAGAAGATATCTGGCAAGAAACATTACGGGAAGCCCGTTCTCAAATAGAAGTACTGTCTGATAATGAAATGAAGGATAGTTTATCAGCGATAGGAGCTACTGAACAACGAATAGTCGGTGAACCAACCGAATTTTTTCAGCAAAAAATCAATAAGGCAAAAACGATGGATGAAAAATTCGAATCGTTAGCGAAAGAAATCAAAAGTAAAATCGACAAAATAGTTCAAACAGATCAACAACTCGCGCAACAATTAAAGCCTTAAAAGGAGCTAATAGATGAAAGAGGAACAGATTACAGCCGATTATCAGCGAAAACGTCGTGAACTTGAAGAGGATGAAGATATCCTAAAAGATACGCAACGAAAAGGAGAACAATTGATACAAGAAACGTTATCAGATATCTATCAAATTGTTCAACAATCAGCTGTAGATAGCGAGCCTTTTGATTGTGCAAAACAGTCAATTATACAAGTAGAAAATGACTATCACGAAGAGTTATCAAGAGCAAAAAAACAGCTGTATCAACAACAAGAAAAACTGGAACAAGACTATCGAAATGACCTCCAAAAAGCAAATAAAGAATAAGGAGTTGTTCTATTGGAAGAATTAGCAAAAAAGTTATTGAAAGAGTTAAAAAGGAATTTAGAAAAAATACGTGTTCAAGCAATTGGCTCAGCCAAAATACAGAAATCTCATTCAAAGAAACAAGAAGCTAAGAAACAAGGTGAAACAGTGATAGAAAGTGCTAAAAAGGCATTATCTTCTTCCTCCCAAACACTAGAAGGAGCGGTTAAAGGTCAGTTTGGAAAAAAAGTAACAGAGGCTTTTGAGAAGCAACAACAAACTTTAGATAAGCTATCTTCTTAGAATTCAATAATTAAATTGATAACACTCTATTAAATTTGTACTTGTTTTAAATGCTTTTAAGTCCCTTAAAACAGTGTAATATCAGCTATTCAATGTTGTACAAAACTAATTTATTTTTGAGTGGGAATAAGTTGAAAAGTCTTAGAAATCCTTATTTAATTGGAGTTTAAGGCTTTTTCTTTGCTCCTGATAACAGTTTAAATTTCATTAGATTTACAACAATTAAATTATTTTTGTTTGTATGTTATATTGTTAGTAGAAAACTTTTTTTGTGCGAACTAAGTAGTTGATATAGATTATTTATCCAGACGATTTTTAGAAAATAGTGCTCTGAGTAAGGAGGGATGAAAATGAAAACGAAGATGCCTGAAATTTTGTCTTTCATTTCAGAAGAAGCTGTTAATAGAAAAATGACAAGTGAGGAAATTGCCATTCACTTTGGTTATGATAAACATCACTTTAGTCGAAAATTTAAAGAAATAAATGGATTCAGTGTTGTTGAGTTCCTCTCTAGTTTAAAAGTTGAAAAGGCAATTGTTGAATTTGATGAAGAAAAGAGAATCATCGATCTACAAGAACATTCAGGTTTTGAAAGCAGTGGTAGTTTCACGAATACGTTTAAAAAATATACAGGTAGCTCTCCTAGAGCGTACAAAACTGAAATGAGCGACATTTTTTATGATATTAAAAATTTTGAAAATAATGAGAAGGATAAGTCGATAGCGCATTTTGAAGAAAAGAATCATTCTTTTTGCACAGTAACGATCGAAGTACCTGATGGATTTGAAACAGGGATCATATTTATCGGACTTTTCCGTACACTTATACCGAATCATATGCCTCTATCTGGATTAGCTACTAAACATTTAATAGGAAATAAATTGAAAAATATTCCAAGTGGAGACTATTATTTACTAGCTTGTGCGATAAGCCGCTCCAATAATGTTCTATCTTACTTTAACTTAAGCAATAGTTTAAGGGGGAAAGAAGATGAAAGGTTATCTTTTCCAAACTGTTCTGGTAATCATTACACTATTAAGCTGAGAGAACCAATACCAGAAGATCCACCAATATTAGTGAATGTGGGGAAACTTTTGATCTCCCGTTTAAAGAACACAATCTAGAATAATATTATTTGACCGTGAAATGATAAAATAATTGTAAGCTGATGAAATGGAGGAAATAGTTATGACATTAAATGCAAAGAGCATCACTGTAGGTTTACCAGTAAGTAATTTAGAAAAATCTGCTAGTTGGTATGAAAAACTTCTGATGAGTGATGAAAAACTGGTACCTGTTGAAGGTGTTATTGAGTATCCAATTGGTTCTGTTTGGATTCAACTTTTCGAAGAAAAAATAAATGTTTCAGAGAACGTTTTACGTTTAGAAGTGGAAGATTTAGACACAGAATTTGAACGTTTAAAAACACTTGGCGTAATCGTTGACGAAGTGATAGAGGATGTACCAGGTATCATTCGATACGTTGATTTCTCTGATCCTGATGGCAATAAGTTGTCGTTCTACTGGTTATACGAGCAAGAATAGATTTAAACAATACTTATATAATGAATATAATGCTAAAACGACGACGGATAAATGATTCGTCGTTTTTTTAATTTTAGAAAGAATGCTAAGATATGACTCTCCTTACTGGCTAATAATACAGAAATGTATTTTACTCAATTACCGATAGTTGATGTTATGGAAAAAAGGAATAGAAGTAGTTGAAAAGCAAGCTTGTAAACAAATTTTCGTCTTAATATTTAACAAGAAAAGTGATAACACGCTATTAAAATCACATTTATTTCAATCAATTTCAAATCACATCAAATAGCTTTAAATCAACTACTCTATATTGTATGAAACACATTTTTTGATTTTATAGACTTTATTCGGAGTACTGCTCGAAATAGGTTTTCCATAAATGTAATCTTTGGTATAATGTACGAAATACTATTAGATAGACAGAAGGAAAGTTGAATTAAATCATAAATACGATTAGAATTAGGATAATCTAAATGAATAACTAATAAATTTAAATGAAACGATAGATTAAATAATGAGCATAAGGATGGAGCAAATGAGAAGAAAAAGCGTATTATATTTAGATGTAGCAGAGCAAATCAAAGCAGATATCATGAATGGTACATATCCTGTAGGTTCACTATTACCCACAGAAGCAGAACTTGAACAATTATTTGATGTGAGCAAAATTACTGTTCGCCGAGCAATTGAGTTATTATCCTCAGAGGAATTGGTAGAGAAAAAAAGTGGGAAAGGAACCACTGTTTTAAGTAATCGTCCTTATAATAAACTATCAAAAGCGGGGACATTTACAGAATATTTAAATGATTCAGGACAAAAAGTAGCAAAGAAAATTCTAAAATTAGAAACGGTGAGATTAGCATCAGATTCTCCTATTTATTCGTGTCTTGGAGAAAAGGCAGTCAAGGTCTCGCGATTGTATACATTAGATGATCAACCTTACATCTATTTTAATTATTATCTGCCCACCATTTTAGGGGATGTTCCATTAGAAGATTTCGAACAGGAATCCTTATATCGCTTGATGGATCAGCATGGAATTGAAATCGTGAAGTTTGAAGATAGTTTTCAAACAGTTGAATTGACTGCAGAACAACAGAAAATTTTAGCTACTTCTGAAAAAAATGGGCTAAAGAGAATTCGTAAATCATTTGGTATTTCAGGAAAAGTGGTTGAGTATTCAGAAGCAATCTATAATACAGCACTGTACCCGTATGTTATTGAGTATGAAGCATAGAAATGCAGGGACATTGTAATCATAACAACCTAATTAGAGAAGGTCTGTTAGTAAAGCTAGTTGATAGAGGTGTTTCTTTCATTGTTCAAACTATGCATGTTGAAAAAAAAAGACATTCTGGTATGAATAGAGTTACAGTGAACAAAGCTTATAACAAGTTGCTTACAAAAGTGTAAGTAACTTGTTATTTTTTTCTATGGTACGTTAGTTGTAATTAGATTAGACTAACCAAGTAGAGAAAAGGAGCGATAAGAATGTTACAAGTAGAAAATCTAACAAAAACATATGGAACAGAAATTAAATATGAGGCATTAAAAGGTTTGAACTTAACTGTAAATGACGGTGAATTTATTGGAATAATGGGTCCTTCTGGAAGTGGGAAAAGTACGTTTTTAAATCTTCTTGCTACAATCGACCAACCAACATCTGGACACGTTTTATTAAATGGCAAAGATCCAAATCAGTTAAATCAAGAAGAGATTGCCAAGTTCAGACGAAGAGAATTAGGTTTTATTTTCCAAAGCTTTAATCTAATGCCGACGTTGACTGTAGAGGAAAATATTGTGTTGCCGTTGACTTTGGATGGAGAAAAAATTTCTGTTATGAAAAAACAGCTGAATCTACTAGCTGATCGCTTAGGAATTGCTAGTTTATTAAAAAAACGTATTGCAGAAATATCTGGAGGTCAAGCGCAACGCGTTGCTGTCGCTCGGGCAATGATTCATCAACCACAATTGCTACTTGCGGATGAACCTACAGGGAATTTAGATACGAAATCATCGAAAGATGTGATGCAACTGTTACAACAATTAAATGAAGCAGAAAAAGCAACCATTTTAATGGTCACACATGACCCGTTAGCAGCAAGTTACTGTAAACGGATCGTATTTATTAAAGATGGCCAATTGATAGACGAGATCCATCACAATGGGAATCAAAAGATGTTTTATGATGAGATCATGATAAAACTATCCGAGATTGAAGGTGTCGATAATGAGTTTTAGTCAATTTGTTATTCGAAATACATTGAGAAATAAGCATTTATATATGGCTTATTTTCTAAGTACCTTATTCTCTGTAATGGTTTTTTTCACATTTACAGTATTTGCATTTCATCCAGCACTAACTAATGGTCTAAATCAAAAAGTTCAAATGGGGATGCTAGCAGCAGCAATCATTATCTATGGCTTTTCATTTTTCTTTGTTCTATACTCGATGGATGTGTTCATCCAGTCAAGGAAAAAGGAATTTGGACTATTGATGATTCAGGGGATGAGCCCTAGACAACTGAAAAAGATGGTTTTTATTGAAAACTTAGTTATTGGTTTTTTTGCCACAATTATCGGAAGTATTGCAGGAATTGGATTTTCTCAAGTGATTTTGTGGTTGAGTAATAAATTGATGCATGTAAACTTTGGTTTTTATTTTCCGATACAAGCATTTGTATTAACGGTTATTTCTTTTGCTGTTTTATTTTTGGCTATTTCTTTTTTCATTCAATTTCGTTTGCCGAAGTTAAGTTTACAAGAGTTGCTAAAAGCAGGAGACCTTGGAAAAGGGACAATCAAAAGCTCACATGTCAAAACGATACTGGCTGTTTTGTTGATTGGTATAGGATATGCAATTGCGCTAATGGTCAAAGGAATGATAGTACCTTTTGTGATGATTCCTGTGATTTTCTTAGTTGTTGCAGGTACACGTTTTTTATTCAATCAACTAAGTGTGTCAGTGATTGAGCGTTTGAAAAAGAAACAATCTATTTTTTGGAAGAAAACGAACATGGTTGTTTTTTCTGATTTGGCATTTCGAATGAAGGACAATGCTCGCTCGTTTTTCTTAGTATCGATTATTTCAACAGTTGCATTTGCTGCGATCGGTACATTATACGGATTACAAAATATGATTTTAAGTGGGTTAAATCAAAACCCGTATGAGTTCCATGTAACTGGATCATTAGAGGATACTGCATCAATAAAGCAAGAGTTCACCCAGTTGTTGGCAGATAAAGGAATACATGCAGAGCAAAGTGAACTGACTGTCTATATGAATGCCGATCATGTTAATTTTGTTAAAGAGTCTGACTATAATCGTCTAGCAGAAGTAATTAAAAAACCAACGATTAAAACGGAAGGTAAAGTCATTCAGTTACTATCGAATAACACTATTTATGGGCAAGAATCGGTAATAAAAGATGCCAAGTTAGCTGATGGATCAGATTTATCTGTAGATAAATCTGAAAACTCAGATGTTATTTCGACATATGGAGCAACTGTGCTTGTCCCTGATGAGACTAATCTTCAAAATATGGAAAGTACGATAACCACAGTTTGGCAACCGGAAAATTTTCGTTATGATAAACTTGTGGAAATTGGTAAATTCCAAGAAAAAAACATCCCTTTTATGGCTAAAAGCTATTCAAAACAAGCAATCACTGACGAGTATGCACCAATCTTATTTGTTGGAATTTTTATAGGAATTGTCTTCTTCGTTTCAGCTGGAAGTTTCTTGTATTTCCGATTGTATAGTGATATGGATGTGGATGTAGAAAAATTCAAGATGATCTACAAAATGGGATTAACTAAAAAGGAACTGAAAAAAATGATCTATCAGCAGGTAGGAATCCTATTCTTCACACCGATAATCGTCTCTGTGATTCATGGAGCAGTGGCATTGACCGCAATGTATCACATGTTTGATCAAGGAATGCAGGGTACTGGGTGGCTAGTATTAGGAATTTTTATTCTGATTCAGATGGTCTACTACTTAATCGCTCGTATATTTTATTTCAAAAAAGTCTATCATTTAGTGCAAGTGTAATAATGCAAGAAGAGGATAGTGGGACAGCTGTAGGTACTTTACAGCAATAAGAGGCAATTTTAACTTGTTTCCAAAAGAATTGCTTCTGCTTCCACCATGTATCCAGATTTCAAGTGAGTGGAATATGACTCAAAGAGTTATATCCCACTCGCTTCTTTTGCTATTAAGGAAGGAATAAAAGGCGTTGTGTACAGGAACGAAAAGTTATCAGTATTATTATTGATAGCCTTGCGAAAAAAAACTTTGATTTAGGAACAAAATTGGGTAGGAAAATAATCATTGTAAATGTCGTAGAAAACAAAAATGGAGGTATTGAGAAAAGTCTAATTCTGCTAAGTAACCTAGATAACGTATAGACAAATCGAGTACAATAAGTTATAGTATGAAGCGAATGTTTAGAAGAAATGAGGAAGAAAACTAGTGGAAAAAGCATCCATTTATGGTTTAACAAAAGAAGAACTGATCGCATGGTTCATCGAACATGACGAAAGAAAGTTCCGGGCCACTCAAGTATGGGAATGGCTTTATATCAAACGTGTCATGGCATTTAGTGAAATGACGAATTTATCAAAAGATGTAATCAATTTATTAGAAGAAAATTTTATCATCAATCCCTTACGTCAGGTGATCATCCAAGAAGCGAAAGACGGTACCGTGAAATATCTTTTTGAGTTACCAGATAAAAATATGATTGAAACAGTCTTGATGCGTCAAGAATATGGGATGTCTGTTTGTGTAACAACACAAGTTGGTTGTAATATTGGTTGTACGTTCTGTGCAAGTGGTTTGCTCAAAAAACAACGTGATTTAACAGCGGGGGAAATCGTCGCTCAAATCATGTTAGTTCAGCATTATTTTGATGAGCGCGGACAAGATGAACGAGTAAGTCATATTGTTGTGATGGGAATCGGTGAGCCGTTTGATAACTATGATAATTTAATGAATTTCCTACATACGATCAACGATCCTAAAGGTTTGGCAATTGGAGCACGTCACATTACAGTTTCAACAAGTGGCTTAGTACCGAAGATCAAAGAATTTGCTAATAATGGACTGCAAGTGAACTTAGCGATTTCTTTACACGCACCAAATAATGATGTTCGGACATCGATCATGCGAATCAATCGCAGTTTCCCGATTGAAAAGTTAATGGAAGCTGTTGACGAGTATCTGGAAAAAACAAATCGTCGGATTACCTTCGAGTATATTATGTTAAGTCATGTGAATGATCGTCCTGAACATGCGCAGCAATTGGCAGATCTATTGAAAGATAAGAAAAAATTAACGTTTGTCAATTTGATTCCGTACAACCCAGTCAGTGAACATGATCAATATAGCCGCAGTGAAAAAGCGGACGTGTTAAAATTCTATGATGTTTTGAAGAAAAATGGAATTAATTGTGTTATTAGAAAAGAATATGGAACAGATATCGATGCGGCTTGCGGACAACTAAGAAGTAAGCAAATCAAAAAAGCTGATAAAAAAGTTCGACCAGCTAAAACTAGATAGTTTGAATATCAGTGGTTTATGTTCAAATCTTTTTATCCAGATTTTAAAGAGCTGAGATGTAACTCTTCGAGTTATGTCTCAGCTCTTTTTTAGTCGGCATTTAAAATCGTAAATCCATAATCAACAATATGCTCTTTCAAATAGCGTAAGTATTCTTCCCCCATTGGAGATAACGACATTTGAGCAGGATGAATCCAGCCAATCTCCATTGTTTCATCAACCTCTAAAGGCAATGCAACAATATTTTCATCATTCAATTCTCGACTTAATACTCCAGAACTGATTGTATAACCATCAAGACCAATCAAAAAATTGAATAAGGTTGCTCGATCACTGACTCGGATACTTTTCTTACGGTATAGGGTACTTAATATCTCTTCTGAAAAATGAAAGGAGTTAAATTGTCCTTGTTCAAACGAAAGATAAGGAAAGTCTTCCAAGTCTTTCAATGTTACGGATGTTTTCCCCACTAAAGGATTCTTTTTACTGACGAAAACATGTGGATTAGCCGTGAATAAGGGATGGAAAACAAGTTGTTTTTCTTTTAATAATTTTCTGATCACTTTTTCGTTGAATGTATTTAAGTACAAAATACCTAATTCGCTCTGAAAAGTGCTGACATCTTCAATAATATTATTGGTTTGTGTTTCACGAAAAGTGAATTCGTATTCATTTTTTTCGTAAGATCGGATCAATTGTACAAAGGCGTGAACGGCAAAGGCATAATGTTGCGCAGAAACAGAAAATAGTCTTCGGCGAGTCTCAGCTCCTTTATATTTTTCTTCCATCAAATCGACTTGTTCTAAGATCTGACGAGCATAGGATAAAAATTCGGTCCCCTCAGTTGTAAGAACCATTCCTTTTTGTGTTCGTTGAAAGATCTGAATATTCATTTCTTGTTCTAACTCTTTGATCGCAGTTGAAAGGCTAGGCTGAGTAATGAAGAGATGCTTAGCTGCTTCATTAACTGAACCTAACTCAACAACTTTTATAATATAATCCAATTGTTTGATCCTCATGATCCAATCCTCCTTAAATTTAAAAGCGCAGCGAACTTATCCATTTTTGAGAAAATAGAAGGGGTGTAATTTATTTTTGACTAGATTATATCATAAACCACATAGTCTTATTGAATAAAACTATTATGAAAAAAGAGTTGCTCTCGTGGTACGATCTTTGGATGTTAGATTTCAACTTGAATCACTTGTACACCTTGTTTTTCTATTTTTCGAATCACTTCAGGCGAAGCGAATGTGTCTGTAATTAAATAATTGATATCTTTGATATTCCCACTAGTAAAATTAGATGAAAACCCGATTTTGCGATAATCAGCAACAACGATCACTAAGCCATTTGTTCGCTCGATAATCAGTGAATTTATTTTTGATTCATGTAAGACAGGTGTTGTGATTCCATTTTCAATACTAAGACCGGAACAGCCGATAATAGAGATATCAGATGACATTTTCGAAAATGAATCGATAGCAATATCGCCAACTAAGGCTTCTTTTGGAAAGCGAATTTCGCCCCCTGATAGAATAACTGTTGAGTTTGGATTGTGATCCAGATTAGCGACTTTTACATTATTTGTGACGATCGTTACACGTTTATCTTCTAAGTGTTTCAAAGAGGATAGCGCTGTCGAACCTGTATTGATAAACAATGTATTTCCATCCTTAACAAACTCAGCTGCCTTTTTAGCAATCGCATTTTTCAGTACTTCAATTTCTTCATTGTAATCTTCTGTACCAGTTTTCTGCACGATCTTAGCTTTCCCGTGCTCTCTTTGGACTAAACCCATTTTTTCTAAAGCAATCAGATCACGGCGAACAGTTATTTCTGAAACTGTTAGCTCAAGACTGATCTCTTTCACCAATAAACTTGTTTCTTTTTTCAATAATTCCAGTAGTTTATCTCGACGATTTTTGATTGTTTTGTGTGAACTTTTCATTTAAATTCCTCCTCTCTCATTCAGTTGAGCAACTGCAAGTGTATTTCCTAGTGCTTTGGCTTCTTTTAATAAACGATAACCTTCCGATGTCTCATTTAGTTTAAGTAAACAGTGGCCTTTTAGATACAAAACGTAGGTCAGCTCTCGGTTATTCAATCGGTTTTTATCAATCAAATCCAGTTCGCTTAAACATTTTTTATTTCTATTTTGGTGGAAGTATCTCATTCCTGTAATTTCATTCCATGAAAACAAGTTGTTCATTTGCTTTTTTTTAGCATTTTTCAATTTAAACAACTTTTCTAGACAACTTTCTAAATTTTCTTCATCTTTTAAAAAAGAATAGCAATACATTTGCGTATGATAATAAATGAAGAGGTAATCCAATGTGGAATGGAAGAAATGCTGATTCTTATGTAAATGCTCCAAACAAGTTGCATAACTTCCTTCGTCTAACAAAAATAAGCTGTCAAAAATAATAATAGACTGTTTGAAGCCATTAAACAAATCTTTTTTCTGTAGCTTTTGTTTTAAAGCAACCGCTTTTTTTAAATCACAGTCAACAGTCAAAGCATAAATCATTTTTTCATACAGATTTTTTAAATAGTCAAAAAGTATAACAATGCTCAATACAATACATCCCAAGCTACCAAAAATTATTTTTGCGCCCAATGCTTGAGAGCTCGTAACTAGGTAGCAGATATAAATAGCAAATAACAAATAAACAATCCACAATAAACTTTTTTTCCCATAGTAAATACTCTTCCAAGCTAAATTTTTCATATTCCTCACCTCAACGAAACTATATCATAAAAAGATATATATGAACATAAAAAAAGATGTTATGATCGGTAATAAATTCATTTTCGATAAAAACGTTCTTAAAAAAGAATAAACGATCTTATAAATGGATTGAAAACGGTTAAAAATATTGTAGAATGAAAAGTGTAATCGAGATTGAGATAATGTGGAGGGATCAATATGGCAACAATTCATGATGTAACAAAAGAGAGCTGGATTTTAAGTACTTTTCCCGAATGGGGAACGTATTTGAATGAAGAAATCGAACAAGAAGAAGTTAAAGAAGGAACCGTTTCTATGTGGTGGCTAGGATGTACAGGGATTTGGTTGAAGTCACATGAAGGTACTAATATCTTATGTGATTTATGGTGTGGAACAGGGAAGAGATCGCATGGTAACGGAAAGATGAAAAAAGGACATCAGATGATGCGAATGAGCGGGTGCGAAAATATGCAGCCTAACCTTAGAACCCAGCCTTTTGTCATTGACCCATTTGCTGTGACAGATGTTGACGCATTGGTCGTCACTCATATTCACTCAGATCATTTAGATATCAATACGGCAGCAGCGGTTCATCAAAATTGTCCGAATGCACGCTTTATCGGACCAAAAGAAGTAGTTGAAACTTGGTTGAAATGGGGAATCCCGGAAACGAAAACAACGATTGTAAAACCTGGTGACCATGTATCGATCAAAGATGTTGATATCGTTGCTTTAGAAGCTTTTGACAGAACTGCGTTGGTGACTTGTGAAGATCCAGAAATGACGCTAAAAGGAAAATTACCTCAAGACATGGATGAAATCGCTGTCAATTACTTGTTTGAAACAAGTGGCGGCAATATCTATCATGCGGGGGATTCTCATTATTCTAATATGTTTGCTAAACATGGGAACGAACACAAAATCGATGTGTGCTTAGGAGCTTATGGAGAAAACCCTCGAGGAATCACGGACAAAGTCACCTCAGTAGACATGTTACGAATGGCAGAATCATTGAATGCCAATGTTGTGATTCCAGTTCATTATGATATTTGGGCAAATTTTATGGCAGATCCAAAAGAAATAACCGAAATATGGAAGTTTAAAAAAGATCGTTTGAACTATCAATTTAAGCCGTTTATATGGCAAGTTGGTGGGAAATTCACGTATCCAAACGATAAAGACAAACTTGAATTCAATTTTTATCGTGGGTTCGATGATGTCTTTACAACGGATAACGATACACCATTTCCATCATTCTTATAAGAAAGGAGAAAGTGAATGTTAAAGTATTTTTATGATAATGATTTAATTCGATTTTGTGAAGAAACGCCTTCAAATTGGGAAGATGCTGTGATACTTAGTTGTCAGACATTATTAGAAAAAGAGATTATAACGCAACAATATGTGGATGAAATTGTTGAATGTGTTCAAAAATATGGACCTTATATCGTAATTGTGCCAGGTGTTGCTATGCCTCATTCATCAGAAGATAGTCAAGGTGTTTTGGGAACAGCTATTTCATTTACAAAAATGAGTAATGATGTTGTTTTTGAAGAAGGAAATGCTGAGAAAAATGCGCGTTTATTTTTTACATTAGCAGCCAAAGATAGTGAGGCGCATGTAGAAAATATTTCTAAACTGTCAGAAATGTTGATGACTGATGGAATAATCGATGCATTGATGGCGGTAGAGACGATGGAGGATTACCAAAAAGTAATAGCATCTTTTGACAGATAGAAAGAAGGGGAGTAAATGACACAAGTATTAGATTTTCTGATGGGTATTTGGGATTATTTTGCTGCAAATATTTTGACACAGCCAGCATTTTTAATCGGATTTATTGTTCTATTAGGGTATGTTTTACTTAAAAAACCATTGTATGAAAGTATCGCAGGTTTTTTAAAGGCTACTGTTGGTTATTTGATCTTGACAGTTGGTTCAGGTGGATTAGTCAATAATTTTCGACCGATTTTAGTGGGACTAAAGGAACGCTTTGATTTAGATGCAATGGTTATCGATCCCTATTTTGGTCAAAATGCTGTAACAGCAGGAATAGAAGAAACTTTTGGACGAACATTTAGTGATACGATGATTTTATTATTGATTGCGTTTGTCATGAATATTTTATTGGTTCGTTTTAAGAAATATACAAAATTGCGGGCTGTGTTTACAACTGGGAATGTTCAAATTCAACAAGCAGCAACTGCATTTTGGATTTTATTATTCTGTTTTCCTGATTTAGGTCAAATTCAAATATTGTTGATCATGGGACTTATTCTGGGCTGCTATTGGGCAGTAGGATCGAATCTAACTGTGGATATTACACAAGATTTAACTGAAGGTGCAGGATTCGCAATTGCCCACCAACAAATGTTTGGCGTTTATATATTTGCGCGTTTATCTGAAAAAATGAAAAAAGACAAAAACAATCGAAAATTGGAAGATGTCCAATTACCTGGTTTCTTATCGATTTTCAATGAAAATATGGTTGCGACGTCAATCCTAATGCTTTTTTTCTTTGGGATCATATTAGTTGTGTTAGGACCAGCTTACTTGATTGAAGCAGGTTTCATGGTGGAAGGACAAAGTTTCTTTTTCTATATTTTACAGACAGCACTATACTTTGCTGTTTATCTGGCGATTTTACAGTTAGGCGTTCGAACATTTGTTTCAGAGCTGACAGAGTCATTTCAAGGGATTTCCAATACCTTACTACCAGGGGCAGTTCCTGGAATCGACGTCGCGGCAACGTTTGGTTTTGGTTCCCCAAATGCTGTGACGATAGGCTTTTTATTCGGTGCACTAGGACAATTTATTACGATCGGGTTATTGATTCTTTTTAAATCTCCTGTGATCGTTATTGCGGGTTTTATTCCACTATTCTTTGATAACGCAGTAATTGCTGTTTATGCAAATAACCGTGGCGGATTTAAAGCGGCCTGTATCTTCCCGTTTATTTCAGGTGTGATTCAAGTCCTAGGATCTGCTTTGATAGCAGCATTTATCGGGTTATCTCAATATGGAGGATATATCGGGATGTTTGACTGGGCAACTGTTTGGCCAGTGATGACAATATTAATGAAATATTTAGGTTATTTTGGAGTGGCTTTAGTAGTAATTTTACTGTTAGCAATTCCACAGTTCCAATATCGAGCAAATCCAGAAGGATACTTTTTGATTGCAGAAGATTATGATGCGTACGTAAAAAAAATGATGACAAAAGCAGCTTGAGTATATTTAAATTTAGGAGGAAATTAAAATGAGAGTATTAGTATCGTGTGCAAATGGATCAGGAACAAGTTTGATGATGAAAAAAAGTGTAGAAAAAGCACTGAAAGAGTTAGGGTTTAATATTACGAATATTCATCATTGCGCCATTTCAGAAGGAAAAAGTACGGCAGGACAATATGATGTTGTCTTTTGCCCAATGAATTTTTTGAATATGTTTGAAGATGCTAAAAAGAAGGGAATAACAGTGGTCGGTGTCAGAAATGTTATGTCTGCTAAAGAAATCAGTGAACGTGTACAAGAAACTGAATTAGCTGCAAAATTTAAATAATTATAGCAAAAGGAATCAGTCAGGGTGGATAGTTTTTCCACCCTGTTAATGAAAGTTAAAGGTAGGGAGAGAAATAAATGAGTAGACCTAATTTACAGGTAGCTTTAGATCATTCTGATTTAGCTAGTGCAATCAAAGATGTAGTAACAGTTGGTGACATTGTAGACATCGTGGAGGTGGGCACTATCCTTTGTTTACAAGCTGGTGCAGAAGCTGTTCGTTGTATTCGGGCATTATACCCACATAAAAAAGTAGTTGCTGATACTAAATGTGCAGATGCAGGTGGCACTGTGGCAAAAAATTGTCGTGAATCTGGAGCAGATTGGATGACAGTCATTTGTTGTGCAACGATTCCAACTATGAAAGCAGCAGCTAAAGAAGTGGAAGAAGTTCAAGTTGAATTATATGGAGACTGGACATATGAACAGGCACAAAATTGGCTAGATGCAGGCATTACTCAAGCTATTTATCATCAGAGCAGAGATGCACTTTTGGCAGGTGAAACATGGGGAGAAAAAGATTTGGCCAAAGTGAAAAAGCTAATTGAGATGGGCTTTAGAGTTTCCGTTACTGGTGGTTTAGATGTAGAAACATTGAAATTATTCAAAAATCTTGATGTGTATACCTTTATTACAGGACGTGGCATCACAGCTTCTGCTGATCCCAAAAAAGCCGCACAAGATTTTCAAGATGAAATCAAACGCATTTGGGGGTAAGGTTGATGACGACAATAGGAATTTATGAAAAAGCACTCCCAAAAAATATAACTTGGAAAGAGCGTTTATTATTGGCAAAAAAATTAGATTTTGATTTTGTCGAAATGTCTATTGATGAGACCGATGAACGTCTTCAAAGATTGGACTGGACGCAAGAAGAGCGAAAAGTAGTGAGAGAAGCAATTCATGAGACTGGGATTAAAATATTATCGATTTGTTTAAGTGGGCATCGGCGTTTCCCCTTTGGATCTGAGGATCAAGAGAAACGAACAGAAGCATTAGTTATAATGGAAAAAGCAATAAATTTAGCTTCGGACTTAGGGGTACGAACTATTCAATTAGCAGGTTATGATGTTTATTATGAAAAGAAAACATTAACATCTAGAGAGTATTTTATTGAAAATTTAAAAAAGGCAGTTGCGATGGCTGCGGCTAAAGAAATTGTTTTATCAATAGAGATTATGGATGATCCATTTATTAATTCTATCTCTAAATTTTTAAAAATCAAAGAACAAATTCGCTCCCCTTATTTACAAGTATATCCTGATGTGGGGAATTTATCAGCATGGCCAGAGAACGATGTTGGCTACGAGTTAGAAATCGGAATTGACCAGATTTCTGCAATCCATTTAAAAGATACATTGGCTGTAACAGACCAGTTTTCGGGCAAATTTAAAGAAGTTCCGTTTGGAGAAGGGTGTGTTGATTTTTTAGGATGTCTTAAAACCTTAAAACGATTGGAATATAATGGACCATTCCTAATTGAGATGTGGAGTGAAAATAGCCAAACACCTGAAAAAGAAATTGAAAACGCAAAGTCATTTCTATTTCCTTACTTGAAGGAGGCGGGATATAATGATCAATAAATTGTTAATTAATGAAATGAAGGAACGAGTTTTTGCTGCAAATCTAGCCTTACCTGAAGCAGGATTAGTAAAACTTACTTGGGGAAATGTTAGTGAAATCAATCGAGAAGCAGGGTTGATTGTAATTAAACCAAGTGGTGTTCCTTACCAGACGATGAAGGCACAAGATATGGTGGTAACTGATTTAAATGGGGATGTGTTGGAAGAAGGAATGAAGCCTTCGTCTGATTTAGCGACACATGTTGAATTATACAAAGCCTTTAAGGAAATCAACTCAGTGGTACATACACATTCAAAACATGCCGTAATGTGGGCACAAGCAGGTAGAGAAATACCAGCATATGGTACGACTCATGCGGATACTTTTTATGGTGTTGTTCCCTGCACACGCCAATTAACATCGGAAGAAGTAACCTCTGCATATGAATTTGAGACAGGAAAAGTAATTATTGAAACGTTTAAAGATGGAGCTCTTGATCCTCTGGCTGTTCCTGGGATACTAGTATACGGTCATGGACCGTTTACGTGGGGGCAAACCCCTAAAAAAGCTGTAGAAAATAGTATTGTATTAGATGAAATAGCTGAAATGGCATGTGTAACGGAAGCTGTAAATGAAGCCGTCCGGCCAATTCCTCAATATCTTTTAGATAAACATTTTTTTAGAAAACATGGTACAAATGCATATTATGGGCAAATTTAAAAGAATAGTTTCGGTTAATGGTACAGATAGGTCTGATAAAGGCTTTATCTGTATTTTTTATTTTATGGAAATCTGTTCTGAACATTTATGAAATACTTGAATTTAAATTCAGAAAAGCTATACTAGAAAAATAACTTAAAAGAGAGAATGAGGAGAAGTATGAACGAGAATCGATTAAAGCGGGAAATTTCACTATTTGGTGCTTTTGCAACAGTGATGGGGACTGTTATTGGTGCAGGTGTTTTTTTTAAAACAGCAAGTGTGGTCAGTTTTGCTCAATCACCAAGCCTAACAATTTTTGCTTGGGTACTAGGTGGTATTTTAACTTTATGTGCAGGTTTGACAAGTGCTGAATTGGCTACGGCTATTCCAAAAACAGGAGGCGCAGTTAAGTACATCGAGTATACTTACGGTAAGTTACCAGGCTTTTTGTTAGGATGGGCGCAAAGTGTGATTTATTTTCCTGCTAATATTGCAGCATTATCGATTATCTTTAGTACGCAATTTATTCACTTATTTCATTTATCTACTGATTTTCTTATACCGATAGCACTAGGAACAGGTTTAAGTGTAACTATAGTTAATTTGCTAGGAACTAAGTTGGCAGCCAATTTACAATCCTTTACATTGATAATAAAAATGCTGCCTATTGCTTTGATTGTAGTAGTTGGTCTTTTGATGCCAACGAATGTAGAAGTTTCACTATTTCCTGTAAAAGCTGGTGGAGATAATAATTTTATTCAGGCACTTAGCGGGTCTTTATTGGCAACCATGTTTGCTTATGATGGGTGGTTAGGTGTTGGTGCTGTAGCAGGTGAAATGAAGCAGCCAGAAAAAGATTTGCCTAAGGCAATATTTTTTGGATTGACATTTATTACGATTGTTTATGTTTTAATCAATTTTGTTTTCCTTAAAACATTGCCAATCGAGCAACTTTCGGGAAATTTGAATGCAGCTTCAGAAGCTTCCAATCAAATATTTGGTTCAATGGGTGGTAAGTTAGTAACCATTGGGATATTGATTTCTGTTTATGGTGCTCTAAATGGCTACACGATGACGGGGATTAGAGTTCCTTATGCATTAGCTTTGGAAGAAATGATTCCTTTTAGTCAGCAGTTCCAGAAACTATCTAAAAAGTATGTTGTTCCTTATGTGTCGGGAATTTTTCAATTTAGCATCGCTGCGATCATGATGTTTGTGGGGAGTTTTGATTTGTTAACAGATATGTTAGTTTTTGTTATGTGGCTATTTAGTCTGTTGATTTTTTTGGGAGTATTGATTTTGAGAAAAAAAGAACCAGAACTGAGTCGCCCTTACAAAGTACCTTTTTATCCAGTAATCCCTATTATAGCAATTGTTGGAGGCCTGTTCATTTTGATCACGACATTATTCACACAAACACTATTAGCCAGTATTGGTATTGGGGTGACATTATTGGGAATCCCAGTTTATCTGCTCAACAAAAAAATGAACGAGTCAAAAATCTGATAAGGTTTATTTTTTGTCAAAAATTTATCACTTCGGACTAAGAGATTGAGAAAACTATCAAGAATAATTTGGTATAATGGTTTTGATCTAAGTCTTTGTCACTAGATAAAGCAGTGCTCCTGCCTAACCCTTTTAAGCAGGAGCTCCTTTTTCTCAAAAATTTTAATAAAATTAACAATTTCTGAAAGTTATTCCGGTCAATTTTTTAGTATAATAGGTATATCAAAACGATAAACTATTTTGGGGAAGATAGTGCATCAGAACTCTTGGTAAAGCTGTAAGTGTTGATATTTCAACATTTACAGCTTTATTTTTTACTGTAAAAGTTAAAAATAAGTGGAAATAAATGAGGTTCATTTACTTGTTTTCACTACTAAATAAGTAATTTTCAATAAATAATAAGCTAATATAAGTCAAATGCAGAATAGGAATTTGAAAATATACTTGATTAAATAAATAATTAACTCTTTATTTCATAAGCAAACCTAGGACAAAACTTAAAAAGTTTTGTTCTAGGTTTTTTTCAATAATTTTTTATTTAATTGCGTATATTACTATAAGGAGGGGAAAAAATGGATATTAAAGAGTTTTCACTGAAATTAATTGAATGGGGTGTAGCAGAGTGCATACAAGATATCTATGTTTTACCTATTGAGAATAAAATCCAAGTTTTTGCGAGGAAAGGGAAAAGTCGAATTATTTATAAAGAGTTAAATGAACATGAAGGAGAAAAATTAATTTTTCATTTTAAATTTATGGGAAGCATGGACGTTGGTGAAAGAAGGAAAGCACAGGTTGGAGCTGCGACGTACGCAATCAATCAAAAGGAAATACGATTAAGATTGTCAACAGTTGGTGATTTTAGACAAAGGGAGAGCTTAGTTATTCGCTTTTTGCATGTTTTTGGAAACAGTCAAGAGAATTATTTTTTGCCGCAGCAATTAACGATTGTTAGAAGGTATATCAGACGCCGCGGATTACATTTATTTTGTGGACCTGTGGGATCTGGTAAAACAACGTTGATGTATAAACTAGCGAAAGAAACAGATCAATTTCAGCAAGTAATCACAATAGAAGATCCAGTCGAAATCGAAGAAGAGACCTTTTTACAATTACAGACTAACACTAAAATTGATTTAACTTATGATGTGTTGATCAAGGCTTGCTTACGTCATCGTCCTGATATTTTGATTATTGGAGAAATTCGAGATGGTCTCACAGCGCAAGCAGCAATCAGAGCGGCACTTACTGGGCATACGGTATTTGCGACGATCCATGCAAGAAGTATTACTGGAGTGTATGAACGGTTAGCTGAATTAGGGGTTCAACAAAGAGAAATAATTGAATGTGTATCTGGGATCATCTATCAAAGATTGTTACCATTTCAGTCGACTAAGAAAGAAGAAATCAGCGGGCTGCTGATAGATTTTATATTTTCTAATAAAATGACATCTAAGTGGTCGAAAGATTTAAGAAAGGTTTGGGCATATGGATTTATCGACAATCAAACATTTGAGGAAGAAAAAGAGCATTAAACTATCTAAACAACAGCAACCATTGTTTATTCAATTACTGGCAGACTTATTAAGTAATGGATTTACAGTTCAAGAAAGTTTGATCTTTATGAAGAAATCGCGATCAATTTCAAAAATAACAATCGACTATTTGATTGACATTATGGAAGGAGGAGAGTCTCTCCATAATGGGTTAGCACAGATTGGGTTTAAGACAACGATCATTACCCAAATTGAGTTTGCCCAAACGCATGGAGATATAGCTGGGACACTAAATAAAATCAAAGAACACATGAAAATTGTGGATAAGCAACAGCAAAGTTTCTATAAAGTAATCAGTTATCCTGTACTATTATTACTTTTTTTGACAGTTGTTTTGATTAGTATTCGTCAAATTCTCTTGCCTCAATTGATGACAAATGGAACGATTCAAACAGATAATCTAGGGATTCGATTTATTCAGCAAAGTCCTTATTATATCCTGACTTTTTTATTCAGTTTAGCAATATCAACGGTTGCGTTTCGCTTTTATTTGAGTAAAAAAACTTTTTTGCAAAGAGCTATGTTTGTTGCTAAGGTACCTTTTTTAGGGAATTTTTATAAAGAATACAATTCAGCTTTTTTTGCACTTGAATGGGGAAAATTATTTTCTCAAGGTTTGGAAATCAAAATGATTATTCAATTGATGCAAACAACAGGTCAACAATCACTAATGAGCGAATTAGCGAAAATGATTGAGGAGCAATCGATATCAGGGCAAACATTTTACGAACAATTACCCAATTTTTCTTTCTTTTCCCCAGAGCTGTCTTTGATTATTCAACAAGGGCAAGTCAAAGGAAACTTAGGGAAAGAGCTGATTTTGTATAGTGAACTCTGCTGGCAACGTTTTTTTAAGCGAATGGAAAAAATGATTCAATGGATTCAACCAATTATTTTCTTAGTTGTTGCATTATTGGTTGTGAGTATTTATGCTGCAATGCTATTACCAATTTATGGTGGAATGGAGGAATTTTTGTGAAAAAGAAAAAGCAACGACTCAATTACAATGGGTTTACTTTACTAGAAATGCTCGTCGTACTTCTGATAATTTCTGTTTTGATTCTATTATTTGTTCCAAACCTTTCAAAACATAAAGAAGGCGTTGATAAAAAAGGAAACGATGCGATCGTTAAAATAGTCGAAACACAAATAGATCTGTATATTTTAGAAAAAAATCAAACTCCTACAGTCGATCAACTGCTGAAAGAAGAGTACATTACACAAGAACAATATGACAAATATCAAGAAAGCAAGAAATGATAATGAATAATATGAAAGGTTTTACTTTAATCGAATCTTTATTCGTTGTATTCATATGTTCGATTTTTATAATGTTACCAACACTTTCGATAAGAAACTGGCAACATATGTTAGAAGTTGAACATTTTTTATCTTCTTTTGAAAAAAAAATCTTGTTTACTCAGCAAATGGCTGTTGTAAATACAATGGATACACAAGTTTTATTTTACGAACATAGCCAGCAGTTTAATTTTTTGATTCCTAAAAATACTAACGCAATGGAGGAAAAATTAGTGGAGATCCCAACCAGACTAAAGGCTGTTGGGCCAGATAAGATTACCTTCAAGAACGGTTCTGGAAATAACGGGAAATTATCAAAATTTTCATTTTTATGGGCAGAAAAAAATCAATTGATTGAATTCCAATTTCAATTGGGGAGTGGTCGCTATGTTAAAAAAATCAAATCATTATAAAGGGTATATTTTGCTTGAAAGTCTTATTGCATTAAGTCTGATTTGTGTAGTGATCGGAAGTTATATTTCATTAAATACATTCTTATTAAAAAAGAATAAACAATCATCAGATCAATTAGTACTTTACAGGGTCTTATATGAAGAGATGAAATACTATGAAAATCATGGTGGACCTTTGATTCAAGAAAGATACTTAGATCATAGGAGTTATCAATTACGTTTCAATAAAGTCGGGACCAAGTTGATTGAGGTGGAGATTATAGATGGAAAAGAGAGGGTTACAATCAAGAAAGAGTGATCTGAAAAATAATTTTTTAGGATTTACGTTAATAGAATGTTTGCTCGCATTATTTTTACTATCAATTATATGTTTGCTTTTTTCGGCCTCACTCAAGAATGCTGCTGTGATAACAAAACATTTAAAAAATGAAGGGGAAAAAGAATGGCATATATTTGTGATTCAATTAGAAAATGAGTTGAAGCATTGCATTTATGAGAAAACACAAGCAAATAAAATTATTCTTAAAAATAAAAAGAATAACAAGACGGTTTGGATCGAGCATAAGTTAGGGAAAATTGTAAAGGTAGAAAATGGAGGCTATCATCCACTTCTGATGGGAGTAAGACAAGTAAATTTCATTGAGGAAGGGAAATCGATCATCGTAAACGTAACCTTTGAAAATAACTTGAAGGTTATGACTAAATGGATCATTACACAGGAGCATGAACATGAATAATAAGTATAAAGGCGGGGTTTTATTTACGGCATTACTATTTGTTTTTTTATTCAGTTTTATTTTTATGCTAGTTTTGGAGGACTTTCAATTGACACAACGATTTACTAAAAAGACTAGAGATTACTACGTAGCTAAAACAATGGTAAGTATGTTTCTTTCCGATGTTAAACAAGAACAGCGACCGCTTGAAAAAAGTTGTCAGTTGAGGTACTCAGTAGGTCTGTTACAGTATGAATATGATCAGTCAACAATAAATTTTTTAGTTCATGTAAATCAAACCACTTACAGATTTCAAGAAATTTATCGAAAAGAGACAACGGATTAATCATACACATGGATGCAGTTAGTGAAATAGCAAAAATAACGACCATTGAAAATTTGTGAAACGTGTATCAAACTGGAAATAAAAAAACTAATACAGAGGTTGATTTTTTACTCAGAATTTGATTACCTCGGTTTAGTATTCGAGTGGAAATAAGAGTTGTTCATTGATTTATAAATATTATTAGGAAATTGATTGATTATTGTCTGGTTTTTCGTTAAAATAGAACAGGTATGAAAATTGTTATATTATAGATGGAAATTGAGGTGTTTCTTTTGTTCCCTGAGAAAATAGAAAAGGCTTTCGGTTTAATGGAACAAGCTATAGGATTGCTTAAACGATCTTTAGATACTTCTTTTCTAGATGCATATACTGAAAATGGTGAAAATATCATTGATAATTACCAAGTACGTGTGTTGGATGGAGTACCAGATGAGCAAACGGTTCAAAAACTTAAAACCATTTATCAACAACTACAAGCAATCGAATTGGAACCAGAGGAAATGAGACGTTTATCTCAGTTGATTTTACTTAAAGGGAATAAAGCAGAGTCCTTACAGGCAAATCATCAACTAACACCAGATAGCATAGGTTTCTTGTTTGTTTATTTGATTGAACAACTATTCAGCCCAGAACAATCGTTAAAAATATTAGATATTGCAACAGGTATGGGCAATCTTTTGTTGACGACTGTCCTCAACTTGAACATTGCGAAGTATTCAGTTCAAGGTTTTGGTGTAGATATTGATGATACATTACTTTCAGTTTCAGCTACCAATAATGAGTGGACTAAGGCTGCAATACAACTATTCCATCAAGACGGATTGCAGGACTTACTTGTTGATCCTGTTGATGTAGCGATCAGTGACTTACCAATTGGGTACTATCCAAATGATGAGAAGGCCAAAGAATTTGATTCCGCGGCAGAAGAGGGTCATAGTTATGCTCATCATTTATTGATGGAGCAAGCGATGAAATTTGTTAAACCTGATGGCTATGGACTATTTCTGATACCAACCAATATTTTGGAAACAGAACAGAGTACGTATTTCAAGAATTGGCTGCAAAAGAATGTTTATCTGCAAGGGATGATTCAATTGCCAGACGAATTGTTTAAATCAGTACAATCAAGAAAGAGCATCTTATTTGTCCAAAATAAAGGTGAACATAGTGAACAAGCGAAAGAAGTACTTGTAGCAAAATTAGGTTCATTAAAAGATCCTGCTAAAATCACACAATTTTTTCAACAATTTGAGGCTTGGAAGTCTTCAAATTTAAAATAAAACAACTGATAAAGAGGAGAGTATTATGTCTAAAACAATTGCAATCAATGCTGGAAGTTCAAGTTTAAAATGGCAATTATATCAAATGCCAACTGAAGAAGTTATCGCTAAAGGAATCGTTGAACGTATTGGTTTGAATGATTCAATCTTTACAATCAAATATGGCAATGACGAAAAATATGAAGAAATCGTTGATATCAATGATCACGATGTTGCTGTAAAAATGTTATTGGATAAATTAACTGAATTGAACATTTTAGCATCTTTCGATGAAATTACAGGTGTTGGTCACCGTGTCGTTGCAGGTGGAGAAGACTTTAAAGATTCTGTTGTTATTGATGACGAAGTTTTAGCAAAAATCGAAAAATTAGCAGATCTTGCACCATTACACAATCCAGCGAATGCAATGGGAATCAAAGCATTCAAAAAAATCTTACCTAATATTATCAGCGTTGCTGTTTTTGATACTGCTTTCCACACAACAATGCCAAAACACAACTTTTTATATAGTATTCCGACTGAATACTATGACAAATATGCAGCTCGTAAATATGGTGCACACGGTACAAGCCACAAATATGTTGCAGATCGTGCAGCAGAAATGCTTGGTCGTCCAATCGAAGAGTTAAAAATCATTACTTGTCACTTAGGCAATGGTGCATCGATTACGGCAGTTGATGGTGGTAAATCAGTAGATACATCAATGGGCTTCACACCACTTGCTGGTGTAACTATGGGTACTCGTTCTGGGGATATCGATCCTTCTTTACTTGCTTACCTAATGGAAAAACTTGAATTGACAGATATCAAAGACATGATCGATATTTTAAATAAAAAATCAGGTCTACTTGGTTTGACTGGTATTTCTAGTGATATGCGTGATTTAGAAGCAAACATGGATAAGGAAGCCGTTCAAGTAGCTTACGACATCTTTACAGATCGTATCCGTAAATATATCGGTAGTTATGTAACTGTTTTAAACGGTGTGGATGCAATCGTCTTTACTGCTGGAATCGGTGAAAATGATTCACACGTTCGTAGTGAAGTAATCAAAGGCATGACTTGGTTTGGTTGTGAACTAGACGATGAGAAAAATAATGTTCGTGGAAAAGAATCAGTGATTTCAACAGAGGATTCTAAAGTTAAAGTATTATTGATTCCAACTGATGAAGAATTAATGATTGCTCGTGATGTTGAGCGTTTAAGAAAATAATAATCATAAGCAAAGAAGCAACTCGATTTTAGTCGAGTTGCTTCTTTTTATTGTCTATAAAGTTAGTCTTCATCTTGTGGAGCAGGTATTTTATTTTCTAAATCAGTACGAACGACTAATACATCACAAGCCGCATTACGGATAACATATTCAGAGACAGATCCAATAAACAATCGTTCAACAGCGTTTAAACCAGTTGCTCCTAACATGATTAAATCAACTTCTTGATCTTGTGGTAGTTGTTTTGCGATCAAGGGTTTTGGAGAACCATATTCAATGATGGTCGATACTCTTTCACAGCCATGTTCTTTAGCTTGTTTTTTGTAACCTTCAAGTGTTTGTTTTGCCATTTCTGTTGCTTGTTCTGCTAAGACACCGTCAAAGGAAGAAACTGATTGAAATGCTCGTGTATCAATAACATGAGCGAGTAATAATTCTGCATCATTTCTCATAGCGACATTCATTGCTTTTTGAAACGCTAGTTCTGCCTCAGATGATCCGTCAACAGCAACCATGATTTTACGATAATTTTGTAACATTGTGACCACTCCTTTTCAAATAGTTTAAAATAAATCGTTCTTGACAGTTTAATTGTAGAACAAAACAGTGAAAAAGGAAAATAAAAAAGAAGATACTGTTATAGAATCTTCTTGGCAAACATAACACTAAATACAGCAGAAATCACAAGCAAACTAAAAATGTAAAACAGTGAAAAAAACTTTAAATTAAAGAGACCAACCAAAATACCAATGGCAGCTAAAATAAGATAAAAAACACCAAATTGATGTAAAAACTGTTTGTTTTCATCTGGCTCGCCGTTGTGCATGATTGGTAGAAAGACAGTTGCTTTTTTTAATAAATAAATACCAATAATAACTAACAACGCTACAGAGACAAAAATAAGTACGCGAATCATGTGTTGAACCTCCATCAAATAAAAAACAATTTGCACTTCGCAAATTGTTCGATAATCTAAATAAAAATGGTAAAATCCGTCGATGCCGTTATTCGTCCTATAGTATTGAACCCGCAAACAAAGCAGGTGGGTTCCACGACTGACAGCTTCGAACTACCAAATGATAAGGCATGTTACCAGCTTAGGTACCAGAAGGATCCCTAGATATCAATAAAATGTTCGGTCAACACACAAAAAAGACAACGCGTACATCACAGATTTACCATCTTTATAATAGCACAACATGGAGCAAACAGCAACGAGGGTGCTTGAATTTGAAAGCGGATTATTTTTTGTTTTTCTTTCCCTTTTTCCAGTCTTGAATTCTCTGATATTGTTGGTGCAGTGCTTGTTCATATTTTCCTGTATCGATTGCTTCATAGTAATGGGCGTTTTTTATTTTATCTGGAAGGTACTGTTGATCGACCCAAGCATTTTCAAAGTTATGAGGATACTGATAACCGATTCCACGATTCAATTCTTTAGCGCCAGAATAATGACTATCACGTAAATGATCAGGAACCTCTCCAGCTTTTCCTTCACGAATATCGGCTAAGGCAGCATCGATTGCACTGATGGATGAGTTTGATTTTGGTGATAAACACAAATCGATAACCACACTTGCAAGCGGAATACGTGCCTCAGGAAAACCAAGTTTTTCAGCTGCCTGAACAGCTGTTATGGTACGAGCAGCAGCTGGTGGATTACCTAAACCAATATCTTCATAAGCGATGACCATCAAACGGCGACAAATAATCGGCAAGTCACCTGCTTCAACTAATCTAGCTAGATAGTGGAGTGCAGCATCCACGTCACTGCCACGAATCGATTTTTGAAATGCTGAAATTACATCATAATGTGCATCACCATTTTTATCATGAGTTAAGGCTTTACGTTGGACACATTCTTCAATGATTGAAAGTGTGATTTCAACTTTTTTATCGTCATTTTCAGGAGTTGATTTCACAGCTAATTCCAGTCCATTTAGGGCACTCCGCAAATCCCCATTTGTCGCACGAGATAAATGTTGCAGCGCTTTTTCTTCTAAGATAACTGGAAATTCACCTAAGCCTCGTTCTTTATCTGCTAACGCATCATTAATGGCTTTTTGAATGTCTAATTCAGTCAGTGGTTTGACTTCAAAAATTTGCGTCCGACTTCTAATCGCTGGATTGATTGTAATATAAGGGTTCTCAGTTGTTGCCCCGATCATAATGATCCGGCCGCTTTCAAGGTGAGGCAACAGAAAATCTTGTTTTGTTTTGTCTAAACGATGGACTTCATCTAATAATAAAATCACTGTACCACTCATTTTGGCTTCTTCTGCGACAATTTGCAAATCTTTTTTAGTGTCAGTTGCTGCATTCAACAGACGAAAGGCATAATTTGTAGAACCTGCGATCGCACTAGCAATACTTGTTTTACCAGTACCAGGGGGGCCATATAAAATCATGGATGAAAGCATCCGAGCTTCAACCATTCGACGAATGATTTTCCCTGGACCAACAAGATGTTGCTGACCAACGACTTCATCTAAATTACGTGGTCGCATGCGATAAGCTAATGGTTTTTGCATCGTTGAACCTCCTTATTTTAAAAGCGAAGCGGCCTCGTTTAGCCTTGACAGAAAAATAGGAAAATAAGAGTGGGGTGCTTTTTACCCCAGTCGTATTTTATCTTTTTTCCGAAAGGCAAGCCCGCGTAGCTAGATAATATAAAAGCGAAATGTGCTCGTTTAGCCTTGACAGAAAAATAGGAAAATAAGAGTGGGGTGCTTTTTACCTCAGTCGTATTTTATCTTTTTTCCGAAAGGCAAGCCCGCGTGGCTGAATAATAAATTCTGTATCCATACATTATACCACAAAGAACGTACGTTTGTATTTTCTGCATAACCTCCCAACAAAAGCAAGAAACAACAAGTATTTATCTTACTAATCGTTTGTTATTTCAATGGATAATGAACTTAGAATCGTGTATTATAGAAGGTGGTGAAAAATAATGAATGAAACGATAAAGTTTTTTAATACAAAATCAACAGAAGAAATCGCCCAATTTTTATTAGGCATGTACTTAGAACATGAAACGGAGTCGGGCATACTAGCAGGTTATATTGTGGATACAGAAGCATATCTAGGACCAGAAGATGAAGCAGCTCATAGTTTTGGCTTACGAGACACACCACGACTAAAAGCGATGTATGAGAAACCGGGAACGATTTATTTATATACAATGCATACTCATCTGATTTTAAATATGGTGACTCAAGAAAAAGGCAAACCTCAAGGAGTCATGATTCGCGCTATTGAACCTGTTGAAGGAATCGAAAAAATGGAAGCAAATCGCAAAGGACGAAAAGGAATTGAGCTATCTAATGGACCAGGCAAATTGGTAGCGGCGTTAGGTATTGATAGAGAATTATACGGACAATCGATCTTCGACAGTACATTGCGAATTGTTCCTAAAAAAAGAAAAACACCTAAGGAAATTATTTCACTTCCTAGAATTGGAATTCCTAATAAAGGAATCTGGACAGACTTACCATTACGTTATGTCGTTTCAGGAAATCCTTATATTTCTAAACAAAGAAGAAGTGATATCGATCAAAAGGCCTTTGGCTGGAAGGAAGAATAGAAATGAAAAAAGAAACAATGCTGACTTATTTAGATCAACAAATCACTAAAAAAATTACAGAGTACGATGTAGCTCTAGATTGGAACACAAGAAACCATTCAATCGAAGTCGTTTTCCGCTTGTTTGCTGAAAATACGGCTCACGAACAAATCGATGATGCTACAGGGACTGTTTCAGAAGAAGAAATTATTGAATTTGAAGATGGAATTTTATTTTATAACCCTGAAAAAACTAGTGTAGAGACAGAAGAGTATTTGGCTGTAATTCCTTATGAAGGAAAAAAAGGCCTCAAGCAATCTGTACTAGATGGTTTTGTTGAGTATTTAAATGAAGTTTTAACAGAAGGTCAAAGTGATCTATTAGATTTTTTAACGGATGAAGAACAAGAAGTATTTGAGCTGAAATGGTCTACTGAGGACTTTGAAGCAGCAGTACAAAAGTATCAAAAAGTAGATAGCGACGTGTATATCGCTTATCCTAGCTATTAGAAGAGGTGATCATATGAAGTGGACAGAAGTAAAAGTTGAAACAGCCAGTGAAGCAGTTGAAGCTATCTCAAATATTATGATGGAAGCAGGAGCCAGTGGTGTTGCTATCGAAGATTCTTTAGATGTAGAAAATTTTCAAAGTGATTTGTATGGCGAATTGCTGGATAAAGAACAATTTACTCATATCAAAGATGGGGCTTTAGTAATGGCTTATTTCCCTGAAACAACATTTTTACCAGAAATACTTCCTTTCATCGAAGAGAGTATCACTCGTTTACCAGAATTTGGACTTGAAATTGGTAAGAATGAAGTAAGTGTTAGTGAAGTAGCAGAAAGTGATTGGGCGACTGCATGGAAAAAATATTATCATCCAGTTCGTGTAACTCGCTTTTTGACAATCGTTCCAAGTTGGGAGAAATATGAGGCGCAAGATGCCGTTGAAAAAATAATCACTTTAGATCCAGGAATGGCTTTTGGAACAGGTACGCATCCTACAACACGTTTAACATTACAAGCATTGGAAACTGTTTTGCGAGGCGGTGAAACGCTGCTTGATGTTGGAACTGGATCGGGTGTGCTAAGTATTGCCAGTAAATATTTAGGTGCAAAAGAAGTTTATGCTTATGATTTAGATGAAGTGGCTGTGAGTGCGGCTAAAGAAAATATGGACATGAATCCGATCGCAAGTGAGGTTCATGTTTCTGCAAATGATTTGCTAAAAGGGGTAACAATCGAAGCGGATGTCATTGTGGCAAATATTTTAGCTGATATTATCACATTAATGATTGAAGATGCTTGGCGTTTATTGAAAAACGACGGAACATTGATTGTTTCTGGAATTATTCATGAGAAGAAAGCCATGATCGTGGAAAAAATGACAGAGGCAGGTTTTCTTGTGGATCAGGTTTTCCAACAAGGAGATTGGTATGCGATCATCTTAAAGAAAACAGAGGAAGAGTAAAATGCAACGTTACTTTTTAACGGAACCTTATGAAACTAAAGAACAATATATCGTCACAGGAGAAATCTATCATCATATTGTACGGGTGATGAGGATGGAACCGAAACAGCAAGTTTTCTTAGCTTTTAGTGATCGATTGGCCATCATTGCTGAAATTACTGAAATTACTGAAGACGCGGTTTATTTAAAAGAACTTAGTAAAGAACTGGCTGAAAAAGAATTACCAATCAATGTCACCATCGCCTGCGGCTATCCTAAAGGCGATAAATTTGAATGGGTCGTTCAAAAAGGAACAGAGCTTGGCAGTCATAAATTTATTGGGTTTCCGGCTAAATCATCTGTTGTGAAATGGGACCGCAAAAAGTTGGCGAAAAAGACGGAGCGATTGAAAAAAATTGCAATAGAAGCTGCTGAGCAATCTCATCGTCAGTTTGCACCAGATATTGTATTATTAGAGAAAGAACAAGCGTTGATCGATGTTTTTTCTAATTATGACAAAGTGTTGATCGCATACGAAGAGTCTGCCAAAGTTGGGGAACGCAGCCGCTTTGCAACAGCACTTTCAGAGTTAACTGCTGGAGAATCGATTCTGATTATTTTTGGTCCAGAAGGTGGTTTTGCACCAGATGAAATAGCCGTTTTTCAAGAGCACAACGGTATCATTTGTGGATTAGGTCCGCGTATTTTACGTGCAGAAACGGCGCCTTTGTATGTATTGAGTGCCATTAGTTATCAATTTGAATTAGTGTAAGGTTTAGGGGGTTATTTATGGAGTTAGAGTTACAAAGACTTTCAATAATGTTGATGGATCCAACATTTACAGATCAACAGTTCACAGAAGAAATTCTTTTTTTAAAAGAATTTCCTATTCGTTCAATTTTTGTTTTACCTTATAATGTTGCAAGGGCAAAACAGTTATTAACTGGAACGATGATCCAAGTGGGGAGTTTCGTTGATTTTCCGCTTGGTGGAGGGACTTTAGCAAAAAAAGCGTTTGAGACAGGACAGTTATATAGAGATGGTGCGTCAGATGTTTTTGTGACTATGGCGCCTGAGCAATTGAACCTTTATGGAAATCAGAGTTATGAGGCATTAGAGCAGTTGTCGTTTGGAAGAAATGCTCTAGGGTTCTTTATAGATAGCAGCCATTTAACAGAGAATCAAAAGCAGATACTAACAATGGATCTTGCAGAGTTGAATGTTAGTGCTATTTCCTTAGGAGTGAACTTGACCATGGAGCAAGCGATTTATGATATGAGTATTTTCCGAAGCGGTCGAAAAAAACGAATGACCTTTCAAGTAAATGTTAAAGCGCCGACTTTACTTGAAATTGAACTTCTTTTTCAAGCTGGAGCATCGTATATTGGGATTAGCAATGGTCGAGAAATTTTGCCGTTGATTTCGAAATGGAATTAACAATTTGAGGAATTGAAAATCCAGAAAAATGTTAGTATAATAAAAGATGTTGGAAGTGCTACTGTTTCAAGTGGTGCTTTTCTTTTTTTAAATAATTTAAGTATTTACATAAACATAAGGGACATTGTCATAAATTACGAAGTGGAAAGTATTTTGACGATACGCCATACAAACAGTTAAAAAGATAAGAAACTTCCTGTAGGCTTTAAGCGATTAAAGCAAGAATAGCGGGAAATTAGACCCATAAGTAAAAGGAGTGAGAATCATGCCAAAAGAGGAAATCATGACAGGTCCAGGAGTTATTAAACTCGTGTCAAAATATATGGCGCCTCAACATGTTGCTTTCGTTCAAAAAGCATGTGATTATGCTGAAAAAGCGCATGAAGGTCAAATCAGACAATCAGGTGAGCCCTATTTTATCCATCCGATCCAAGTGGCAGGAATTTTAGCTGAATTACGGATGGACCCACATACAGTTGCAACAGGTTTTCTACACGATGTAGTAGAAGACACAGATGTAACGCTCGAAGATTTATCAAATGAATTTGGTGCGGATGTCGCAATGTTAGTTGACGGCGTGACAAAGCTTGGAAAAATAAAATATAAATCTCACGAAGAACAACTAGCTGAAAATCACCGTAAAATGTTATTAGCAATGGCTCAAGATCTACGTGTAATCATGGTGAAATTGGCTGACCGTTTGCATAATATGCGTACCTTAAAGCATTTACGCGAAGATAAACAGCGACGAATCGCACAAGAAACAATTGAAATTTATGCGCCGCTTGCTCATCGCTTAGGGATTAGCCGCATTAAATGGGAGTTGGAAGATACGGCATTGCGCTATATCAATCCAAATCAGTATTATCGAATCGTTAATTTGATGCAAAGTAAGCGGGATGAGCGAGAAGCATACGTTGAAGAAGCTGTTGAAGACATTCGTTTGGCTACAGAAGATTTAGATATTTACGCCGAAATTTATGGTCGTCCTAAACATATCTACTCCATCTATCGCAAAATGAAAGATCAAAAAAAACAATTTAATGAAATTTATGATTTATTGGCTATTCGTGTGATCGTAGATTCTATTAAGGACTGTTATGCTGTATTAGGTGCGATCCATACAAAATGGACACCGATGCCTGGACGATTTAAAGATTACATTGCGATGCCTAAAGCAAATATGTATCAGTCTATTCATACGACTGTTATCGGGCCTAAAGGCAATCCAGTAGAAGTACAGATTAGAACGCATGAAATGCATCAAATTGCTGAGTTCGGGGTTGCTGCTCACTGGGCATATAAAGAAGGTAAGACAGAAAAAGTCGATGAAGATAATGATACAAAACAATTAAGCTGGTTTCGTGAAATACTTGAACTACAAGATGAAAGTTATGATGCCTCTGAATTTATGGAAAGCGTCAAAGGCGATATTTTCAGTGATAAAGTGTATGTTTTCACTCCGACTGGTGAAGTAACAGAATTACCTAAAGGTTCGGGCCCTCTAGATTTTGCATATAGTGTGCATACTGAAATCGGCAATAAAACAACTGGGGCTAAAGTCAATGGGAAAATGGTTCAGTTGGATTATACACTGAAAAATGGCGATATCATCGAAGTTTTGACTTCACCAAATTCTTTTGGACCAAGTCGAGACTGGTTGAAAATGGTTGCCACAAGCAAAGCACGAAATAAAATCAAACGATTCTTTAAAGTTCAAGATCGTGAAGTCAATATTATCAAAGGCCATGATGCAATTAGTAAATATTTGAGTGAACATGGTTTTGCAACAAAGGAATTTTTAGGTAAAACCAAAATGGCTGAAGTGTTGGATCGTTTTAATTTCCAAACAGAAGATGATTTGTATGCAGCTGTTGGTTATGGTGAAATCAGTGCTCAAGTTGTCTTTAATCGTCTGACTGAAAAAGAACGTAAAGAACAAGAAATTGAACGCCAAAAACAAGAAGCAGAAGAATTGATGACACAACCTGTCAAAAAAGAATCAGATAAAATGAAAGTTCGTCATGAAGGCGGAATCGTGATTCAAGGCGTTGAAAACTTACTTGTCCGTATCAGCCGTTGCTGTAATCCAGTACCAGGAGATGAAATCGTCGGTTATATCACGAAAGGGCGCGGTGTATCAATTCATAGGGCAGATTGTCCTAATGTTCAGCACCAAGAAGAGCTTGCTCAACGTTTGATTGAAGTTGAATGGGAAGATACGGATAATTCAAATAAAGAATACGATGCTGATTTAGAAATTTACGGCTATAATCGCAGTGGCTTATTGAATGATGTCCTGCAAGTTATTAGTTCTATGACTAAAAATTTAGTCAGTGTAGAAGCTAAGCCGACAAAAAATAAAATGGCGATGATTCATGTTACTGTAAAAATCCAAAATCTAGCCCATTTAAAAACAATCGTAGATAAAATCAAAAATATACCGGACGTTTATAATGTCCGTCGAACCAACGGCTAGGAGGGGTAGTTATGAGAGCAGTCATCCAACGAGTCAGTCAAGCTGAAGTCAAGATCGACCAAAAAAGTGTTGGAAAAATAGAGCAAGGATTTATGATTTTACTAGGAATCCATCAAACAGACAGTATAGAAGATGTTGCCTATTTAGTCCGTAAAATTAGTAAACTTCGAGTATTTGAAGATGGTGATGGTAAAATGAATCTGAGCATTCAAGAAATTAAAGGAAGCATTTTGAGTGTTTCTCAATTTACATTGTATGCAGATACTAAAAAGGGGAACCGCCCTAGTTTTATAGAAGCAGCAAGACCTGAGGTAGCCATCCCTTTATATGAACAATTCAATGAACAGCTTAAAGAACTGGCTATTCCTGTAGAAACTGGGGAATTCGGTGCGGATATGGCTGTTTCCTTGATCAATGATGGTCCAGTAACAATCATTATTGATACAAAAGATAAATAGTCAAAAACATCATTCTTACAATGTATAGCAGTAAGAATGATGTTTTTTTATAAGTTACTGAAAAAACACATAGGAAGAGCAAATAATTGGTATAATAAATGTAAAGTGATTGTTGAGGTGTAAGATGGAAAAATATAAAGAAGAATTATTACCAAAACTAAAGAAATTACCTGTACCAGAATTACACGAAACCCTTGTTGCATTAAGTGAGTGGCTAAGACCATTGGTTACATTAGAAGAATTAAAAGACTTTCAAAAAAGAGCCATAGCATTTAGCGTATCGGATGGTATATTATTGCAAAAAGATTTGGTAGCGCATGCAAAAAATAGAACTGGAAGCTGGCTAGCACCCTTTTGGGAAGAGAGCTATTTAGAAAATCGCGGCTATTTACAAAGTGACTCAAACTTTGCCTTGATCATTGATGAAAGTTATTATGATCAAATTGAATCGAAAGAAATGCGAGCAGCTCAGCTGATTTATCAAATGACCAATCGTTATCTGAGTTTAGTGAATGGAACATATCCAATCGAATATACAAAAAAGAATCGAAATGTCGATATGTCATTTTATTTGAATTTCTTCAAAAGTTGCAGAATACCTGGAAATGAACGAGATTCTTTTTACAGAGGGGAAATAACAACTGCTGGAAACTACATTGTGATTTTTATAAACGGACTCTATTTCCGCTTAGATGTGACAAATGATTTAGGAGAAATCTATTCTGTGACGCAAATACTGGAAAATTTGAACTATTTATTATCTATAGACACTAGTCCCACACAAGGGGAGCATCTAATTCCATATCTGACAGGCGTTGAAAGAGAACAGTCGAATTTGCTTTATCAACAGCTCAAAAAAGAGGAACGGAACAATCAAAATTTCAAGGAAATCGAAGAAGCATTATTTATTTTGAGTTTTTCTGATGGGGAAGATCAATCAAAAGAAGAACGAATCACAGATGTTTTATTGAATACAAATCATCAATTTCTAACAAAAACGACACAAGCAATTATCACGAAAAACGGTCATATCGGTTTTAATATGGAGCATACCGCAATCGATGGTGTGCCAACATTAAACCTACTGACTAAAATTTTTGAACCTTTTAATGACTTCAAGCAAGAAGAAATTAAAAAACGTTCTTCTGATTTGGTTCAAAAATTTGACTGGGTATTGGATAGTCACATGATCGATAGCTTAGAAGAGGCTAAACGGCTGGTAGACACTGAGAATAATTCATATACTATTAAACACCGAGTTGTTTCAGAAATTGGTAAAGAACGGATGAAAAAAGCAAAAGTAAGTCCGGATGCTTATTTTCATATTGCGTTGACAATGGCGCAGCAAAAGGTTTTTGGCTCATTAAAATCTGTTTATGAGCCAGTTGCTATGCGGATGTATTATGAAGGTCGAACCGAATCAGCACGTTCAGTAAGCCAAGAGAAAAAACAGTTTGCAGAAGCCTTTTATAATAAAACAAAGCCAATGTCTAAGGCGAAATTAAGAGAACTGTTCGTAGAAGCTGCGGAGGCTCATTCTGATCGGATCGTCCAATGTCAAAATGGTAAAGGATTAGAACGCCATTTGTTTGGCTTACAAAAAATGGCACTTAATCCAGAAGAAGGGGCGAAATTCTTTTCAGCGAAAGCACTTAGCTTATTAGGTGAGGATTTTATCTCTACCACAGGACTTCCATATGAGTTAATAGAATCATTTAGTTTTGGGCCCGTCAATAAAGAGGGGTTTGGGATTTATTATGGTATTCTAGATGAAAAAGTAATTTTGACTCTCTCCGTAAAAACAACATATGATAATAACGCAACTCAACTACTTGAAGCAATTTCAGAAGCACTGATTTCATTAACTGACCTTTTAGGCATTTAGTAAAAAAATAATACTGCACATAATAAGTAGGGGGATTTTCGTGTCCGATCATTATGTGTAGTTTTTATATTTCTACTGAAAGAATTAGATAATTGAACAACTTATTATAAGAGTGATTTATTCGGTTCTGATATTGTTCATGATATGTTGTACCATCAGTAAACATAGAAAAAGTGATTGGGAGATAACTCTATGAGTTATCTCCCAATCACTTGGAATCTGTTCCACTTAACTTAACTAAACAGTCTGTCAATTCGTTGATAATCCTCTGTGGTCAAATGAACCTCTAAGGCTTTTGCATTGTTGATGACTTGTTCTGGTTTTTTCGCACCTGGAATAACAACGTCGACAAAAGGGTTCTTGATATACCAAGCGAGTACGATTTCTGCCACACTCGCATTATAGTCAGCGGCAATCAATTTAAGATGGCTGACTTTTTCTATAATGGCTTTAAAGCGTTCACCTTGAAAATCTGGTTTTTTACTACGCAAATCTTCTGGTGAAAAAGTTACGCTACTTTCATATTTACCAGTCAATAAGCCAGATGCTAATGGGAAATAAGGCACAAAAGAAATCTGATTTTCTCTAAGATAAGGCAGCAGTTCATGTTCTGCTGCCCGATGAATCAAGCTGTATTCATCCTCAACAATATCTACATAACCATCTTGATTTGCTTCTTTAATTTGGTCTAAACTAAAATTAGAAACGCCGATTGCTCTGATTTTTCCGGCTTCTTTTAACTTTTTTAAGGCAGCTGTTGCTTCATTTTTAGGTGTTGCTTCATCTGGGAAATGAATATAAAAAATATCGATATAATCTGTTTGCAGTCGTTTTAGCGCTTCCTCAACAGAACGAGTTAAAAATTCAGGTGTATTATTATATGAGCCAGCTTTAGCGGGGGCATGAGCAGCTTTTGTGGCGATTACCACTTTACTGCGATCAAAATCTTTCAAAACTTCTCCAATCAATTCTTCAGAACGTCCCATTCCATAAGCAAAAGCTGTATCCAGTAAGGTGATGCCATTAGTTAATGCTGTTCGGACGATTTCTTTTCCTATCTCATCATTTAAATTTGGAAACAAGTTATGACCGCCAACAGCATTTGTCCCTAAACCTAAAGGGGTTGAATAAACTTCAGTTTTTCCAATTTGTATCGTTTCTGTCATTATGATTCCTCCTGACTTTCTATTACTAGTGTAGTTGATTAAAGATAAAGAAGAAAGTTTTTCCGCTTACTTCTAGAATTTATTTTAACAAAATGACGTAAAAAGCAAGAATCTAAAGTTTTCAGCCATTTCTATAGTATAATGATTGCAACTGAATTTTTCAGCAAGAAAATGGATAAAGGATGGGAGCAAATTGGGGAAAATTAGAATCAATAACATGAAGTTTTACACTAAAAATGGAGTCTTACCAGAAGAACGAATTTTAGGGCAGCAATTGGAAGTTGATGTCGAATTAAGGTTAGCTTTAGATCAGGCTGGTAAAACCGACGATGTAAATGATACAGTCAGTTATGCTGAAGTCAATGATCAAATTGCTGAACGTTTAGCAACTCATTCTTACAACTTAATAGAAGCTGTGGCTTCAGCTATTTTAGATGATATTGAAACAGAACATGGCAAAAAGTTGGAAAGTGCTCTTGTTCGAGTTCGAAAATATAGTGTACCGATGCCAGGAGTATTTGATAATATTGAAATCGAAATGGAAAGAGATTTCATATGACGATTAGTTATTTAGCTTTGGGCAGTAATTTGGGAGATCGTTTAGAGACGCTGCAAAAGGCAGTTGAATTGCTGGATCAAGAAAACGATATTCAAGTAATGAAGAAATCAAAACTTTACGAAACATTACCTTATGGAGACGTTCCACAAGAAAATTATTATAATGCTGTGATTCAAATCAGCACAACTTGTGAACCTCTTCAATTACTCGAAAAAACCCAAGCAATTGAAAAAGCTCTTGGTAGAGAGCGTTTGATTCATTGGGGGCCGCGAACGCTGGATATCGATATTTTATTGATGGGTGCTGAACAAGTAGCAACAGAACGTTTGACTATTCCGCATAAGGAAATGCTTAAGCGGTCATTTGTGCTAGTTCCATTAAAAGATATCTATCCAGAAGCTACCTTCCAAGGAAAGTCTTTTGATGAGCTGATTACAAGTACAGGGAATCAAGCTGAGGTTTGGCTTAGTAAAGAAAGTTGGTAAAAATATGGATGAAAAACAACTAGAAGCAATCGAGCAGGCAGTTAAACAAATTCTAAATGCGATCGGCGAAGACCCCGATCGAGCGGGTGTTAAAGATACGCCAAAACGTGTAGCCAAAATGTATAACGAAGTATTTTCTTCTTTAAGAGCGCCAGAATTTGATGATTATGCTCTATTTGATAGTCTGAATGAAGACGATATGGTGTTAGTCAAAGATATTCAATTTTATTCTATGTGTGAGCATCACCTATTACCATTTTATGGGAAAGCGCATATCGCTTATATTCCTGATGAAAGCAAAGTATTAGGCTTAAGTAAGTTACCACGATTGGTAGAATATTGTGCCAAACGTCCAAGTGTTCAGGAAGATTTAACGATAATGATCGCAAACAAACTTGTCGAACATGTACCTGTTAAAGGTGTGGCAGTTGCAATTGAGGCGGAGCATATGTGCATGACGATGCGTGGTGTAAAATCACCGCACAGTTTAACGAAAACCTTCCATTATCAAGGGGTTTTCAAAACGAATCGAGAGTGTAAGGATGACTTTTTAAGAGCGATTGAAGCGTAAAGGATGAATGGAATGGATATTATTGTCGGCACAAATAATCAAGGGAAGCTACAAGAAATACAATCTGCCTATCCTAAAGAGGAAATCACATTTGTTCCATACACGAACTACACACAAAAAAGCTATGATGTAGCAGAAACAGGCAAAACATATACAGATAATGCGCTGATCAAAGCGCAATTTTATGCTAAAATGCTTGGAAAGCCAGTATTGGCAGATGATGGTGGTTTAGAAATTGAAGCTTTTCCTGATCTTTTGGGAGTTGAGACTGCGCGATTTTTTAAACCGAATATGACAGATTCAGAAAAGAACCACCAGCTGTTTACATTATTTGAAGGACACGAATCATTCACACGAGGGATCAGTCTGCATGCTGTAGTAGTCTATGCTTGGCCAAATGGGGAGTATCTTATTTCAGAACAAGAACTTAAAGGAGAACTAACAACAAAAGAAGTCGGCGAAATGGGTTATGGTTTTGATAAAATTTTTTATTTACCGGAAAAACATAAAACTCTTGCTCAACTACCTAAAGTGCAACGGAATCATTTAAGCCCAAGAGTATCGGCTTTAAAACAATTAATTGAAACATTAAAGGAGCAACAAAGAGGATGAAAGAGGGATATTTTACTAATAAAACAACTCAAATCATGGGGATTTTAAACGTGACACCAGATTCATTTTCAGATGGCGGGTATTTTAATCAGCTAGATAAAGCACTAGCCCATTGTGAAGAAATGTTGGAGGCAGGCGTTGACATCATCGATATCGGCGGACAATCCACACGTCCGAACTATCAAGAAATTTCAGCGGAAGAAGAAAAAGAGCGGATCTTGCCAATAGTAGAAGCTATCAGAAAAAGAACAGACAAACCTATTTCTATTGATACGTATTTTCCAGAAGTTGCAGATGCGGCATTAGCAAAAGGCGCCAGTATCATCAATGACATCAAAGGGTTGGATACAAAAGGAATGATCGAAGTTGCGCAAAAATACCCAGATAGCGGCTTAGTGATCATGCACTCACGTAAAAGACGTAGTGAGCTGTCAGTAGTCGCGGATATTCAACAGTTTTATCAAGAAAAAATCGATCTCTGTCAAAAGGTCGGGATTGATTCGACACGGATTTGTTTTGACCCGGGGATTGGTTTTGGCAAATCACAGGAAGAAAATATTGAGATTTTAAAATATCCTGAAGTGTTTCGCTATAAAGAGTATCCCTTGTTGTATGGTGTATCTAGAAAAAGAACGATCGCTGCATTGACGAATGAAAAAGATCCATTAGAGCGGGACTTTGGTTCAATTTCCGCTTCATTATTTGCTGCCAATAAAGGTGTAGAAATTGTTCGAGTTCACAATGTTGAAGGAATGCGGGATGCGTTAACTGTTTGGGAAACCTTGAGTAGTCAGTAATAATTGTTACTTGCTTTACATTGTTTATTGTAAACTAAACTGAAATTCTGCTTGACTTTATATACAATCTCTAGTAATTTATAGATACTATAAAAAAATCGATGAAAGAACGAGTAGATTTTTAACTGATCGTAGAAGAGAAAGTTGCCAAGGCTGAAAGCAACTTCGTTAGATAAATCGAAAGACATTCTGGAGATGAACGGAGGAAAAGCCGTTCCGTTGCGAGCGTTAATCGTTGGAGGAAAGAGCAATCTTTCGAACTTAGGTGGTACCGCGTGTGTCTATTCACTCGCCCTTGTATTTATACAAGGGCGAGTTTTTGTTGTGAATCACCACGATTGGCTCCGCCAGAGTGGATGATGAACAATACTTGGCGAACGAAGTGAGAGAAGTTCCCGTACTAGAGAATCACCAAACGCTTAAGCTAGAATAAGAAGCGGTGATGACTATTTAAGTTGTTTATTAGGTCTTGAAGTACCACGATTGGCTCCGCCAGAGTGGATGATGAACAATACTTGGCGAACGAAGTGAGAGAAGTTCCCGTACTAGAGAATCACCAAACGCTTAAGCTAGAATAAGAAGCGGTGATGACTATTTAAGTTGTTTATTAGGTCTTGAAGTACTACGATTGGCTCCGCCAGAGTGGATGATGAACAATACTTGGCGAACAAAGTGAGAGAAGTCACCGTACTAGAGAATCACCCAACGCTTAAGGCAGAAAAAGAAGCGGTGAGAGCTATTTAAGTTGTTTATTAGGTCTTGAAGTACTACGATTGGCTTCGCCAGAGTGGATGATGAACAATACAAGGCGTTCAAAGTGAGAGAAGTCACCGTACTAGAGAATCACCAAACGTTATAATCCAAACCAAACATTGAGTCGATCAATTAAAAAGCGCTACCTACTCTTTCAAGTAAGCATAGAGTAATCAAATTCTTAACCGATCTTTACCAAAATAGAATACAAACAATGAACAATAATTAGGAGATGAAAAAAATGAGTTATCAAAAACCAAAAGGAACCAATGACTTATTACCAGGAACTTCAGAAAAGTGGCAATTTGTTGAAGAAACAGCTCGTTTGATTTTTCGCGATTATCAATATGAAGAAATCCGTACGCCGATTTTTGAACATTATGAAGTCATTTCTCGTAGTGTAGGAGATACGACAGATATCGTTTCAAAAGAAATGTATGATTTTTACGATAAAGGAGATCGTCACGTAACACTTCGCCCAGAAGGAACAGCGCCGATCGTTCGTTCGTTTGTTGAAAACAAATTGTTTGGACCTGAATTTGCAAAACCGTATAAAACATATTATATGGGACCGATGTTTCGTTATGAACGCCCTCAAGCTGGACGTTTAAGACAATTTCACCAAATCGGAGCAGAAGCTTTTGGTAGTGTAAATCCAGCCGTGGATGTTGAAAGCATGGCAATGGCTCTAGACTTTTTCAAACAATTGGGAATCAATCAAATTCGATTAGTGATCAATTCTTTAGGAGATAAAGCAACTAGATCAGCTTATCGTCAAGCTTTGATCGATTATTTAGAACCGAGATCAGCTGAACTGAGTGAAGATTCAAAACGACGTTTGCATGAAAATCCTTTACGAGTTTTAGATAGTAAAGATAAAAAAGATCAAGCAATCGTAGCTGATGCACCCTCGATTTTGGATTACTTAAGTGCTGAGTCAAAAGAGCACTTTGAAACAGTTCAAACGATGTTGAATGAATTGAATATTCCATTTGAAGTGGATAGCAATATGGTTCGTGGATTAGATTATTATACGAACACGATTTTTGAAGTCATGAGTGAAGCACCAGGAATGGGCGCTCAAGCTACGATTTGTGCGGGTGGACGTTATGATGGTTTAGTAGAAGAATTAGGTGGACCTGCAACTCCTGGTTTTGGTTTTGCAATGGGGATCGAGCGTGTCTTGATTACGATGGAAGCAGAAGGTGTTGTCGTTCCAGTCATCAATGAAATCGATGCTTATGTGGTTGGAATCGGTGAACAAACGAATATCGAATCGCTAAAATTGGTTCAAGCAATCCGTAACTTTGGTTTTTCAGCGGATCGTGATTTTATGGATCGTAAAGCAAAAGCGCAATTTAAAACAGCTGCTAAATTAAATGCTAAACTTGCCCTCACTTTAGGTGAAACAGAATTAGCAGAAGGCATTGTCAATGTAAAATCAATGGCTAATCGTAATGAAAAAGCATTTCCACTTTCAGATATTTATGAAAGATTTGATGAAGTCTATGATGAAATGATGACAGTGATGTTTGATTAATAATAAGCAAAAAATGAAGAGGAGCAAAGGCTAATGACAAAAAGAACAGTATACTGCGGGGAAGTCTCAGCAGATTTAGTAGGTCAGGTAATCACATTAAAAGGGTGGGTCCAAAAACGTCGTGACCTAGGCGGAGTTATTTTTATCGACCTACGTGATCGTGAAGGAATCGCACAAGTTGTGTTCAACCCGGCACATTCAAAAGAAGCGTGGGAAATTGCGGATAAATGCCGTAGTGAGTATGTGATTGAAATTACTGGAGAGTTGACTTATCGTGATAAAGAAGCAATCAACCCTAAAATGAAAACCGGTGAATTTGAAGTGATGGCAACGGCTATCACGATTTTAAATACAGCGAAAACACCGCCATTTTTAATTGAAGATGAAAATAATGTCGGCGATGAAATTCGTATGAAATATCGCTATTTAGATTTACGTCGTCCGCAAATGACAGCAAATCTAAAATTACGTCACGAAATCACAAAATCGATTCGTCACTATTTAGATGACACTGATTTTATTGATATCGAAACACCTTATTTTGGTAAATCAACACCAGAAGGCGCTCGTGACTATTTAGTTCCTTCACGTGTGCATGCAGGACACTTTTACGCATTACCGCAATCACCGCAAATTTTCAAACAGTTATTGATGAACGCTGGTTTTGATCGTTATTACCAAATCGTTCGCTGTTTCCGTGATGAAGATTTACGTGGGGACCGTCAACCAGAATTTACTCAAGTGGACTTAGAAACAACCTTCTTGTCACCAGAAGAAATTCAAACAATGACTGAAGAGATGCTAGCAAAAGTGATGCGTGAAACAAAAGGTATCGAAGTTACATTGCCATTCCCACGTATTAGCTATGATGAAGCAATGGCTCGTTATGGTAGTGATAAGCCAGATACTCGTTTTGATATGGAATTGATCGATATCGCTGATGTAGTAAAAGATGTTGATTTCAAAGTCTTCCAAATGGCTTTAGAAAATGGCGGACACGTGAAAGCTTTGAATGCTAAAGGTGCTGCAGATAAATATTCAAGAAAAGATATGGATAACTTAGGTACTTATGTAAGCCAATTTGGTGCCAAAGGATTAGCTTGGTTAAAAGTGGAAGAAGATGGTCTAAAAGGCCCAATCGCAAAATTCTTAACAGAGGTTTCTGACGAGTTGATCAAAGCAACGAATGCTGAGGTCGGTGACATTTTGATGTTTGGTGCAGATAAACCAGAAATCGTTGCCGCAGCATTAGGTGCCGTGCGTTCTCGTTTAGGGAAAGAACTAGGCTTGATCGACGAGTCTAAATTCAACTTCTTGTGGGTCGTTGACTGGCCATTGTTTGAATATGATGAAGAAGCAGGTCGTTATGTTTCTGCTCACCATCCATTCACGCAACCTAAAGAATCTGATATTGAATTACTTTCAACAGACCCAGCGAAAGTTTATGCTGAAGCATACGATATCGTTTTAAATGGTTATGAATTAGGTGGCGGTTCATTACGTATCCACAAACGTGAGTTACAAGAAAAAATGTTTGAAACATTAGGGTTCACTAAAGAGTCAGCCCAAGAACAATTTGGTTTCTTATTAGATGCTTTAGATTATGGTTTCCCTCCACATGGCGGAATTGCGTTAGGTTTAGATCGTTTAGTGATGTTGTTAGCTGGTGAAAACAATATCCGCGAAGTGATTGCCTTCCCTAAAAATGGGAAAGCAGCCGACCCAATGACAAGTGCTCCAAGTGTGGTTTCACCATTACAATTATTTGAATTGAACATCGATGTAACAGCGATTGATGAGTAGAGAGTAGAAACAGTAAAGCGAGGTTGGGAAGAAAGCGCCTAGCTCAAATAATTTAAGAAGGATCTGTTTTTTACCACCGTTTAGTCGGATTTTAAGGGGCTGAGATATAACTCGAAGAGTTATATCTCAGCCCCACTTTTTTTATTTTCCATGCTTGTTTATGAAATGATAATAAGCGCCAATCAAGTTGGCATCATTACCTAATGAACTTAAAACGACATTTGGAGCAATGATACTAGCAAGTGGGCCAATATTTAGACTAGTCACGTTTTTTTGCAGACTCTGCTTAATATAATCCAATAGAATCGCTTGACTACTGATACCGCCTCCAATCACGATTTTTTCTGGATCCAAAATGGCTTGTAGATTCCAAATTTGCACAGCTAATGAATCACAATAGTCTTGTAAAATAATTTGTGCAGCGGGCTCTTCATTTTTGATTGATTCAAAAAAAGCTTCGCCACTAACTTTATCCACTGGTTTATTCAGCATTTTAGCGAAGGGTTTTAATAAACTATAGACACTATTTTTTACAGCGAATAAATCAGTAAGGCGCATAGCTGAATCTGTTTGAACTAAGGAGAGCTCTCCAGCTGCTTGATGGAAACCTTTAACTAGCTGACCATTCACGATCAAGCTTCCACCAACACCTGTACCTAAAACAATCATAGCGGCATTTTCAATTCCTGTTAGTTGACCTTGATTCATTTCCCCGAGGATTCCACTGCGTGCATCATTTTCCACTGCAACGGTGCAATCAAAAATGGTTTCGTAAAATGTGCGAATATCCATCTGTCGAACAAATTCAAGTGAACCACCATGAACAGCAAAACCATTTTCAGCATCAATAATTCCTGGCATGCAAATTGAAACACCGTCAAAAGGCTCTGGAAATTCCTTTTTTATCCTATTTAAACAAACGTTAAAAGCATCCATAGTTTTAGGGGTCGCTTGTTTTTTTACCTGTTCTAATTGACCAGATACAACCAGTCCATATTTAATAAATGTCCCACCTATATCCAAAACAAGAATTTTTTTCATCAGAATCGATCTCCTTCATTTTTAAATTTGCGTAATATGAATTTGGTTCCTTTACTTATATCAGTGGCTCCACTATAATGTACACATAAATTTTAACGTAAGTAGGTTAAGCCAATGCTAGAAAAAATCTCAGCAGTCAAGAATTTATCTGATGCCGACGAAGTGCTGCAAAATTATATTTTTAGAAATTTAGAAACGATCTTTACTCTTTCTGCTCGTGAAATCGCGACTCAAATTCCTTGTTCTCCTTCCACTGTAACACGATTCGTAAGAAAATGCGGGTTTGATTCTTACCACGATTTTCAGCGCTATGTTAAAAATGAAGTGAGTAAACTTGCAGGTAAAGGGATAACCGACACCATTTCACTTGAGCAAATCTTTGTCAATCAAGTATTTGCTGAGAATGTTATTGAGCAAGTAGAAATAGTGAGTAGTCTCTTGAAGCAATCAAGTTTCATTTATTGTGTAGGAATGGGTTCATCTGGAATCATGGCTAGTTATGCTGCTAGAAAATTTAACACGATCGGTTTTAAAGCAATGCATTCAAATGAACCGTATGCGCCATTTCTTTCTACTCAAATGAAAGAAGATAACAGCGTCATCCTTATATTCTCTAGTTCAGGTGAAACAGCTGAAATTATTGAGATGGTTCAACTTTTGAAATCAAGTAGTAGGCAAATTATCAGTATTACAAATACACATGACAATACCTTAGCCAAGCTTTCTACGATCAACATTCCATACTACATTGAAAATCAACGGCTACCGTATAACTTTGATTTATCCTCTCAGATTCCAACTGTGGCTTTAATTGAATATTTAGTGGCTTTTTGTTTTAACAAGCAATAATCATCCTTACGTTTTCTAAGGAAAAGTGTGTTTATAGTTTGTTTATATTTATGTCTTATACTGAATATAAATAAAACTAAAGGAGGATGCTTATGCGTAGGAAAAAAAATTTGCTAAAGATATCATTACTGATATCACTGGTCCTTATTTTTTCGGCGTGCCAATCTAAAAAAGCGAATCTAAACCAACCAATAAAGGAGAGTACAAGGATGACGACTGATAAAAGTAGTACAAAACAATCAAGTGAAGCGAAAGATGAACAGGCAATGAACGCAACCGAATCATCAACTCCACCTTTTCCAGCAGGTTCTTTGATTCAAGCAGTAACGGATAATGATGCTGCAAAAGTGCAAGCGATATTGGCAGATAAAAACTATACGATCGATGAAGTCAACGCTCAAGGTGAAACGCCACTTTTAGTTGCAACGCATCAAAACTTCGTTGCTATTGCAAAGATGTTGATCGATGCAGGAGCCGATATTAACTTACAAGATCACATTTCCGATAGTCCATACTTGTACGCCGGAGCTCAAGGAAAAACAGAAATTCTGGCTCATATGCTAGAAAAACAAGTACCAGATCAGCAAAAAGTGAATCGCTTTGGCGGGAATGCCTTGATTCCAGCAGCTGAAAAAGGCCATCTTGAAAATGTTAAATTGCTGTTAAAAGATGGAAGAGCAGCTATCGATCATCAAAATAATTATGGCTATACCGCTTTGATCGAAGCCGTTGCGTTAAGAGACGGATCTGAAATCTATCAACAAATCGTCAAAGTTCTGTTAGAAGGCGGCGCAGATAAGACATTGAAAGACAATACTGGACGAACAGCTGAAGATTATGCTAGAAGTTTAGGTTATTCTGAAATGTTAAATACACTTAACGCTTATTAATAGCGGCAAAACAGCAGGGGATTAAACCTCTGCTGTTTTTGCGTTTTCTTGTTCTAACAGATACTCTTTTTTATCTGCCATTTTAAAGAATGGATACCACACAAGTACATTCACGATCAATAAAACAATGAAGATCAATAGGTAATTAAATCCACCTTTCAAGGCCATCGCAATTGGTGCTGGTGTTGTCCAAGGTAGAGCGATCAATGGATTGTATTTGGAAAAGTCTAAAATCGATAACATACCCCAAGCAATGCCGCCCATTAATAAAGGAGAAGCGACCATTGGTACAAAGAAGAATGGGTTTAGCATCAACGGCATACCGAAAATCAACGGCTCATTCACGTTAAAGATAACTGGCGGACCTGCTAATTTAAACAACGATTTGTATCGCTCTGATTTTGCAGTAAACATGGAAATTACTAAGCCATACGTACTTCCTTGACCACCAAAAGAGTTTCCGCAAACATAAGAAACAACGGCCATGGCAAGATACGGTAGTTCTTGGTGTTGTTGGTACGCAGTCATATTTGCCAGCATATTGGCTGTCATCACAGGCATCACCACACCATAAACCATATTTGGATGAATCCCGAAAAACCACAACATATTTGCTAACGTAAAAATAAGGATGATGGCGATTGGAGAGCCTGTCAATGATTGCAATGGTGCTTGGATCAAGGTAGTAATGAATGCGAAAATACTACCGAATGGTGTAAAGGAGAAAACGACTCTAACAATGAAGAAGAAAGCTAGAATCACGCCAGATAGGATAGCAGGACTTAAAGATTCTGAAACATTTGAAGGCACTGTATCAGGCATTTTGATCGTTAGATTTTTTCTGATTAAAAATCCATATAAAACAGCAGTGAAGTAGCCAACAATAATAGCTACGAAAAGTCCAGTTCCACCAGTATATTGACTAGCAAAAGCTTCCACATTATTGCTTGCAGTTACAACCGTTTGAGCTGGGAATTCTGTAACAGCTTTTTCAAGTGTATACGTTTGGATCATTTGCGGCATTAGGATGAAAAACGAACCAATTGCCAAAAGTCCAGCAGGCAGTGGATCGTATCCTTCTTTTTTAGAATAAATATAAGCAAAGTTGAAGGTCACGTAAACTGAAAGTAAATTGATCGTAGCACCTAATGCGGCATTAAAGTGAGCAGTCATACCTGTTTTAGCTAAAAATTCGATCCATTGAGGGATTGGGAAATTCCCAATGATCATGAGCAAAGCGACACCTAATGTAATTGGTGTTGTTCGCATAAATGCTTCGGCTAATGCACTGAAAAATTTACTACCATTCATTTTTTGAGCAATCGGACCAATAAATTTATTCAGAAATTTTTCTAAAGCTTCCATCATTTGTTCCCCATTTCATTTAAGTATTCACCGTTTGTTTCAATCACTTTTTGATACCAATAAAAACTCTCTTTTTTGTAACGATTTAAAGTACGCTCAGAACGTTCATCCCGATCAATATAAACAAAACCATACCGTTTTTGATAGCCATTCAACCAACTAAGCAGATCAGTAAAACTCCAAGTGCAATAGCCTAACACTTGAACTCCGTCTGTGATTGCTTCTTGGATCTCATGTAAATGTTTTTGTAAGTATTCGATACGGTAAGGATCATGGATTTCGCCGTTTTCTAATTTGTCGTATTCTCCTAAACCATTTTCTGTGATCAGAACGGGTAGCTGATAACGACTTTCGATCGTTCTTAAGGCCACTCGAATGCCGACAGGATCAATCGTCCAATCCCAATTTGTTTGTTCTAGATAAGGATTTTTGACAAATTTACTCACTCTAGGAATTTCCATTTCTGTACTGGTTCCTTTTTTACCAGAGTTATTCATTTTAATTTCTCCTGAGAAGGAATCTGTGGTACTAGCTTTGACTGTTGCAGTTTGATAATAATTTAAACCGATGAAATCTGGAATACCGCATGCTAGCAATTCTTGATCGGATTCGGTAATAATGGGCGCTAGCTGTAATTTTTCTAATTGCTTGATAACGGTTCTTGGATATTTGCCTGTTGCATAAACATCTAGCCAGAAAAATCCCATCAGTTCTTCCGTATCAATTTTAGCTAAAACATTCAGTGGATTACTATCAAAAGCATAAGCAGGACCATAATTGAAACTTGGGCCGATCTGTCCTTTATAACCACCGTTTTTAAACGCTTTGATCACAGACGCATTAGCAAGATTGGCAATATGATTGGCCGCAAACATTCGTTTAACATCACGAACAGCAGGTGGATGAGTACCCAGTAAATAACCATGAGTGATAAAAACATTCTGTTCATTCAAACTTACCCAATAGTTTACTCGATCAGAAAAGGCATCAAATAATACCTTGGCATAATTGGTAAAATCTTCAATAATTTGTCGGGATTCCCAGCCCCCATACTCATCTTGCAGTGCTTGAGGGAGATCCCAGTGGTAAATTGTTACGATCGGTTCAATGTTGTATTTCAAAAGCTCATCGATCAACTGATTGTAAAAATCAAGACCTGCTTGATTGGGCTCGCCTTTACCGTTTGGAAAAATACGTGACCATGCTATGGAAAAACGATAAGCTTTCAAACCAATCTCCGCCATTAAAGCGACATCTTCTTTAAAGCGATGATAGTGATCGACTGCAACATCTCCATTCGTATCTTGGAAGGTCGTACCAGGTTGTTTCACAAAAGTATCCCAAACAGAAATACCTTTACCAGCTTCTTGATAAGCTCCTTCAACTTGATATGCGGCAGAGGCACTACCCCATAAAAAATGTTTAGGAAATTGATCTAATTCTGTGTGGCGCATAATCATTCCTCATTTCAATAAAATTTGTATAAGTCGATCATAGCGGAAAAACATTTTTTTTGTAAGCGTTTTTCTTCAACGTGCAACACGTTGCAAGATTATGAAACACACAGATACAAATGAAAAAAAGAAAATACTTTTCCTCTATTTAAACGATTGTGCTTTTTTTCCTACTCTAAAGCACGTATAATGGAAACCAAATGAATCAAGTAAAGTGAGGCTGCTTCTACATGAAAAAATTCTTTGAAAGTTTACCTGTCCATGATTACACGACAAAACTTTCAGTGTCGATCGTTTATGCGATCTTGGCATCTGTTGCGATGAACTTCTTTTATCAACCAGGAAATATTTATTCTAGCGGGATTACAGGCCTCGCTCAAATTCTAACGACCTTATCAACAAAGGTTGTAGGGTTTAAAGTACCTGTTTCGATTACGTTATATGCCTTGAATATTCCCTTGTTTTTTGTGGCTTGGCGTAAAATCGGGAAAAAATTTACGGTCTTTACTTTTCTGACTGTTACACTGACTTCTATTTTTATGCAGATCGTGCCGCAAACAAGTCTTTCTAATGATCCAATTATCTGTGCGATTTTTGGTGGAGCAGTGATGGGTTTAGGTATTGGTTTTGCTTTGAAAAATGGTCTTTCTTCAGGTGGACTAGATATTTTTAGTATCACGATCCGTAAAAAAACAGGGCGTTCTGTTGGATCGATATCCATGTATTTTAATGGTTTGATTATTTTCGTGGCAGGGTATTTATTTGGCTGGCAGTATATGTTTTACAGTGCTTTGTCTATTTTTGTGAGTGGAAAAGTGACGGATGCAGTTTATACAAAACAAAAGAAGATGCAAGTCATGATCATTACGAAAAATCCAGATGCTGTGATCGATGGAATCCAACAGAAAATGAGACGGGGAATTACGATTATTCATGAAGCAGAAGGGGCCTATCGTCATGATAAGCAAACATTATTATTGACGGTTGTGACTCGTTTTGAATTACCATCATTAGAAGCGGCTATGAAAGAATCTGATCCGTCTGCTTTTGTAAGTATTTCAGATAACGTCAAAATTCTTGGACGTTTTTATGAAGAGGATTTATAAGATATGAAGAAGATTTATAAGATATGAAGAGGATTTATAAGATAAGAAACACACGAAAAATCCAGATGTTAGGTCTGGATTTTTTTATTCGATTGTCGCTTTGAATGAAATTTTTAGTATACAAAGGATTTTAATGAGACACAACAAATAATAAATCTCAAAGAAAAGACTGTTAATTTCAAAAAAATAATCTCTTTTTCTTGAAAAGAAAGATGAAAACTGTTAAACTATGTATGTAAGATTGAGGGACGCTTTTAAGACTGTTAATAGAATTTAACAATGCGAAAGAAGAACGTCAATCCTATTTTTTTAAAGTTCATAGGTCGTTTTAAGTCTTACTTGGACGTTTTTAGACCAACGAAGGAGCGCATCATGCTAGATGAATTGAAAATGATTGAAGCAGTTGCTCCAGATTTGCTCGATGTAATGCAGGAAAGGTTTCATATTCTTCGTAATATTTACTGGATGCAGCCTATTGGACGTAGAAGTCTATCTGATAGTATGGGAATTACAGAACGGGTCTTGAGAACAGAGACTGACTTTCTGAAAAATCTGCAACTGATAGAAACTTCTAAAAGTGGAATGACATTAACTGAAAAAGGTTTAGACGTTTACCAAGGGTTAGAGACAGTGATGAATCAATTACTTGGCATGCATCAAATCGAAAAAGAAATCAGTCAGTATTTCGGAATCAAGCGTTGTATCGTTGTCGCTGGCAATAGTGACAATCAAGAGAAAGTTTTGTATGAGTTTGGGGATGTTTTGACTGACTCACTAGACTTACTTTTACCTGAAGGCAATAATATTATTGCAGTTATGGGTGGTACGACAATGGCGATGACAGCTGAGCATATGGGGACTTTAGAAACGGAAAAAAGACATAATCTTTTTGTTCCAGCTAGAGGCGGAATTGGTGAAGCAATGACGGTCCAAGCCAATTCAGTAAGTGCTGTAATGGCAAGCAAAACTGGTGGACACCATAGAGCATTATATGTTCCAGAGCAATTAAGCTTAGAAACATATAACTCATTGTTGCAAGAACCCTCGATTCAAGAAGTTTTGACACTGATCGAGCAAAGTAATTGTGTGGTTCATAGTATTGGACGCGCATTACACATGGCAGCACGTCGCAAAATGTCTGACGATGAAATGGTTATGCTAAAGCAAAACAATGCTGTAGCAGAATCTTTCGGCTATTTCTTTGATGAAGAAGGGGAAGTTGTTTATAAAATCCCACGAATCGGACTTCAGTTGAAAGATGTACAAAAAATTCCGAATGTCGTTGCGATTGCAGGCGGTAAGACAAAAGCTAAAGCAATCCACGCATATATGAAGAACGCACCAAAACAAACGTGGCTCATCACAGATGAAGCTGCTGCAAATGAGATTTTAAAAGGGGCAACCCTTTAAAATAAAAAAATTTTTGATTTTCATAAGGAGGAAATCTTTAATGACAGTTAAAGTAGGTATTAATGGATTTGGACGTATCGGACGCTTAGCATTCCGTCGTATCCAAGATGTAGCAGGAATCGAAGTAGTAGCAATCAACGATTTAACAGATGCTAAAATGTTGGCTCACTTGTTAAAATATGACACAACTCAAGGTCGTTTCAACGGAACTGTTGAAGTTCATGATGGATCTTTCAACGTTAACGGTAAAGAAGTTAAAGTTCTTGCTAACCGCAACCCAGAAGAATTACCATGGGGCGAATTAGGTGTAGACATCGTTCTTGAATGTACTGGATTCTTCACTTCAAAAGAAAAAGCTGAATTACACTTAAAAGCTGGTGCTAAACGTGTTGTTATCTCTGCTCCAGGCGGAAATGACGTACCAACAATCGTTTATAACACTAACCACGATATCTTAACAGGTAAAGAAACAGTTATCTCAGGTGCTTCATGTACGACTAACTGTTTAGCTCCTATGGCTAAAGCTTTACAAGACAACTTTGGTGTTGTTGAAGGTCTTATGACTACAATCCACGCTTACACAGGTGACCAAATGACTCTTGATGGACCTCACCCAGGTGGAGACTTCCGTCGTGCACGCGCTGCAGCAGAAAACATCGTACCTAACACAACTGGTGCTGCTAAAGCAATCGGTCTAGTTATCCCTGAATTAAATGGTAAATTAGACGGAGCTGCTCAACGTGTTCCTGTAGCAACTGGTTCATTAACTGAATTAGTAACAGTTCTTGACAAAAAAGTAACGGTTGAAGAAGTAAACGAAGTTATGGCTAAAGCTGCTAACGAATCTTACGGATATAACACAGACGAAATCGTTTCTTCTGATATCGTAGGTATGACTTTCGGTTCATTATTCGATGCTACTCAAACTAAAGTAATGACTGTTGGCGATCAACAATTAGTGAAAACTGTTGCTTGGTATGACAACGAAATGTCTTATACTGCACAATTAGTTCGTACTTTAGAGTACTTCGCTAACTTATAAGAATAACTCTTATCATTAGTGAAATTTGAACAACTGTGAAATAATAAGCGGGGAAGCAACGCGCTTCCCCGCTTTTTTTATAAGTTTAAGAAAAATCATTCTTTTCAAAATCAAAAAAATAGATAGGGGTAACTTTTAATGGCTAAAAAGACTATCAAAGATGTAGACTTAAAAGACAAAAAAGTTCTTGTACGTGTTGACTTTAACGTGCCTTTGAAAGATGGCGTGATTACGAACGATAACCGTATCGTAGCAGCACTTCCAACAATCAAATACGTGATCGACAATGGCGGAAAAGCAATTTTATTCTCTCACTTAGGTCGCGTTAAAACAGAAGAAGATAAAGCTGGTAAATCATTAAAACCAGTAGCAGAGCGTTTGGGTGAATTACTGGGTAAACCAGTAACATTCGTTCCTGAAACTCGCGGTACTGAATTAGAAACAGCTGTTAACAACATGAAAGACGGCGACGTTTTAGTGTTTGAAAACACTCGTTTTGAAGATATCGATGGTAAAAAAGAAAGCGGAAATGACGCTGAATTAGGTAAATACTGGGCTTCTTTAGGTGACGTATTTGTAAATGATGCATTTGGTACGGCTCACCGTGCTCACGCTTCTAACGTAGGCATTGCTTCAACTGGTATTCCAACAGTTGCTGGATTCTTAATGGAAAAAGAAATCAAATTCGTCGGCGAAGCAGTAACTGCACCAAAACGTCCTTTTGTAGCTATCTTAGGTGGCGCAAAAGTTTCTGACAAAATCGGTGTTATTGAAAACTTGATTTCTAAAGCAGATAAAATCCTTATCGGTGGCGGAATGACTTACACATTCTACAAAGCGAAAGGGATCGAAATCGGTAACTCACTTGTTGAAGAAGATAAAGTTGCTTTAGCAAAAGAATTGATCGAAAAAGCTGGTGATAAACTAGTATTACCAATCGATTCAGTATGTGCTAATGAGTTCAGCAATGATGTTGAAACTGTTATCACTGATGGTGAAGCTGTACCAGAAGGCTACATGGGCTTAGACATTGGACCTAAATCAATCGAATTATTCTCTAAAGAGTTAGCAGGCGCTAAAACAGTTGTCTGGAACGGACCAATGGGCGTATTCGAAATGAGCAACTTTGCTAAAGGTACAATCGGTGTATGTGAAGCAATCGCTAACTTAGAAGATGCAACAACGATCATCGGTGGCGGAGACTCTGCTGCTGCTGCAATTCAATTAGGCTTTGCTGACAAATTCACTCACATTTCAACTGGTGGAGGCGCAAGCTTAGAATTGCTAGAAGGTAAAGAATTACCAGGATTAGCGGCAATTAACGATAAATAAAGAGGTTGTCTTTTGAACACCGTTTAACCAATCCATACCATAATAAGAAAAGGATGTGCTTTTCCATGCGTAAACCAATCATCGCTGGTAACTGGAAAATGAACAAAACTTTAGCAGAAGCGCAAAGCTTTGCTGAAGCAGTAAAAAATGCTGTTCCATCAAAAGATGTCGTTGATTCAGTAATCGGATCTCCAGCATTATTCTTAGCACCACTTGCTTGGAGTCTAAAAGATTCTGACGTTCAATTATCTGCACAAAACTGCTACTGGGAAAACTCAGGCGCATTTACAGGTGAAAACTCACCAGCTGCTATTGCAGATTTAGGTATCCAATATGTAATTATTGGTCACTCTGAACGTCGTGAGTATTTCCACGAAACAGACGAAGACATCAACAAAAAAGCAAAAGCAATCTTTGCTAACAATATGACACCAATCTTCTGTTGTGGCGAATCTTTAGAAACATATGAAGCAGGTAAAACTGCTGAGTGGATCGAAGGACAAATCACAAACGGTTTAGTTGGTTTATCAAATGAGCAAGTATCTTCAATGGTTATTGCTTATGAACCAATCTGGGCAATCGGAACCGGTAAATCTGCTGATGCAAACATTGCGGATGAAATCTGCGGCGTTGTACGTGCAACTGTAGAAAAATTATACGGTAAAGAAGTATCAGAAGCTGTACGTATCCAATACGGCGGTTCTGTAAAACCAGAAAACATTGCTGAATATATGGCGAAAGAAAACGTTGATGGAGCTTTAGTAGGCGGAGCAAGCCTTGAAGCCGATTCATTCTTAGCCTTGTTAGAAGCTGTTAAATAAGACACGCTTATAACAATATACGCAATAAATAGAAAAATCATTGAATAATCTATGAATTATGCAAAAAATGTTTGCATAGCACGCGTTTATTCACTACAATCATAATTAAGGGAATCGAATCCCCTTAGTATAAAACAAACTCAAAGGAGAGACAAAACATGTCAATTATTACTGATGTTTACGCACGCGAAGTCTTAGACTCACGCGGTAACCCAACAATCGAAGTAGAAGTATACACTGAAAGCGGTGCTTTTGGTCGTGGAATGGTTCCATCTGGCGCTTCAACTGGTGAATACGAAGCCGTTGAATTACGTGATGGTGACAAAGCTCGTTACTTAGGTAAAGGGGTTGTTAAAGCAGTTGACAACGTGAATAACATCATCGCTGAAGCTATCATTGGCTACGATGTACGTGACCAAATGGCAATTGATAAAGCAATGATCGATTTAGATGGAACTCCTAACAAAGGTAAATTAGGCGCAAACGCTATTCTTGGTGTTTCAATCGCTGTAGCTCGTGCTGCTGCTGATTACCTAGAAGTACCTTTATACCACTACTTAGGCGGATTCAATACAAAAGTATTGCCAACACCAATGATGAACATCATCAATGGCGGATCTCATGCTGATAACAGTATCGACTTCCAAGAATTCATGATCATGCCTGTAGGCGCTCCTACATTCAAAGAAGCTTTACGTTATGGTGCTGAAGTATTCCACGCATTAGCTGGAATCTTAAAAGCTCGTGGCTTAGCTACTTCTGTAGGTGACGAAGGTGGTTTCGCTCCTAACCTTGGTTCAAACGAAGAAGGTTTTGAAGTAATCATCGAAGCAATCGAAAAAGCTGGCTATGTACCTGGTAAAGATATCGTTCTTGCTATGGATGCTGCTTCTTCTGAATTCTACGACAAAGAAAAAGGCGTTTACGTTTTAGCTGATTCAGGCGAAGGCGAAAAAACTACTGAAGAAATGATCGCATTCTACGAAGAATTATGTGCGAAATACCCAATCATCTCAATCGAAGATGGATTAGATGAAAATGACTGGGATGGTTTCAAAAAATTAACAGTTGCTTTAGGCGACAAAGTTCAATTAGTTGGTGACGATTTATTCGTTACAAACACAACTAAATTAGCTGAAGGTATTGAAAAAGGAATCGCTAACTCAATCCTTATCAAAGTGAACCAAATCGGTACTTTAACTGAAACATTCGAAGCTATCGAAATGGCTAAAGAAGCTGGCTACACTGCAGTTGTATCTCACCGTTCAGGTGAAACAGAAGATTCAACAATCTCTGATATCGCTGTTGCAACAAACGCTGGTCAAATCAAAACTGGTTCATTAAGCCGTACAGACCGTATTGCTAAATACAACCAATTATTAAGAATTGAAGACCAATTAGGCGAAGTTGCTGAATACAAAGGTTTGAAATCTTTCTACAACTTAAAAAACAAATAAGAATTTTCTTATAGTAGTAGATAGGGTCTAAAGATTATAGCGATAAGTAGTTAGGCATTAAAATAAATTGATCTATTGTCTGGTTAAAGTTTCTTCTAATTTAACTGTATAGAATGTTTAGATAATGCGAACAGTATCTAGTAATAAATGTTTAAATAGCATCTTTTCTTTCATTAGAGAGAAAAGATGCTATTTTTGTTCTATAGGTAGAGATCTATAATTTCCTTTAGGAAAAAAATGAAGAAGTGGGGGAGAAGGATATTTTTTATAGATACATAAAAAAGAGTAAACTAACGGTTAAGTTAGTTCACTCTTTTAAAAATATTTAGTGTTAGAAGTTGAATAATAGTAACGAGGAATGCGTTCCTCTTTCTATTTCAATCGGTATTTCAATAGACCTGAAACAAATAATAATACAGTTCCTAAAATCAGCAAAAACATATTTTCTACGTAATTCGAACTAGTATTAGGTAATTTTTTTTGTTTATCAAGTGTCAGAACGCCTTTTTCTTTGTGATTGGTTGTATCCTTGCTGACTGTATCTAATGTATCATGCATTACAGACGCATCTTTTTTCTGATTTTCGTTTGTATCGGTAGTATCATTGCCTGATATGTTGTCATTATTTGAGTTGCCATCTCCAGTCTCTTTGTCGTTTAATTTTTCATAAACATATACGACATTTTGCGCGACATCTGTAAACTGACCTAAGGCATTTTCTGGTGTTGAGTACAAGGTATATCCTTGAATTTGTTTTGGCTCCGTTACATATGCTGCCCCTATCTTTCCTTGTAATAGTTCTGAAGTAGCAAGTTCTTGACCGTCCTTGTCCACGTATTCAACTTTTACGGGCTGTCCAGTTTGTTTTTCCCAAACATACGTATCTGAATCTTTATTGCCATCATAATTTTTCATAAATTCATCAGCTGTCCATATAGTGAAGCCTTTAGGATCAGTCGCTGTTCCTGTACCTATATTTATCCATTTGCCAGTGTATTCATTATCTATTGTTGGTTGTGTTAATTTAGCATTATAAAAGTTAATATTATCATAACTGATTTCAACAAATTTAAATTGTGAACCTAAGACTAATTCTTTTAGCATATTGGAATCATTAAACATGAAACTCATATCAATGACAGCTGAGGTATTAAAATTACTTAGATCAAGACTCATTAAATGACCTAATCCAGCAAACATGTAGTTCATCTCTAACACACTTGACGTATCAAAAGAAGTTAGATCAAGATCTGTCAGTAAGTCATTCCATGCAAACATATAGCTCATATTAGTCACATTGGAAGTGTTAAAACTCCTTAGATCTAAATATGATAAACTATCTGCATGGCGGAACATACTATTCATGTCAGTTACGTGTGATGTATCAAAATGACTAAGATCGAGTTGGGTCAAATTCTCTAACTGCTCAAACATTGAACTCATGGTTATCACATGAGACGTGTCAAAGTTACTTATATTGAGATTTACTAGGTTATTTGCCCCAGCAAACATCGAATTCATGTCAGTCACATTAATAGTGTGAAAGTGACTAAGATCAAGACTTGTTAAACTAGTCATCCATGCGAACATCGCACTCATGTTTATTACAATCGACGTATCAAATGTCGCTAAATCAAGACTTGTTAAACTACGTAAATCTGAAAACATCGCACTCATATCAGTTACATTTGATGTATCAAATGCTGTTACATCAAGACTGGTCAGTAAACTATCTAAAGCAAACATATAGCTCATGTTTGTCACATTTGATGTGTTGACCGTCTCTAATCCTTCAATAGATAGTAAATTTGTATAATTTGCAAATAAATAGCTAGAATCGTTAGGGAAACTACTCCCTTCTTCTAAGACAATTTTTTTTACAAGAGATTTATCCATATTAATCGTTTGTGTAAAGAGACCGCCATGGACAGTTAGAGTGCTGGTTAATACATCGAAAGAAATATTTTTTGCTAATACTATCTGGCGCTCTTGTTTTTCCAGTGATGGTGTAACGTTTGCTAGGGGAGAAGTAATTTTATCTTTTGGTATTTCATCAAGTTTTTCCGTCTCATTTGTGTCAAAAGAAGTAGTTTCTGTATCCATCGGTTCTGACGGGATTTGTGAATCGATAGAGTTTGAGTAACTCGTGGAGTTACTTGTTTGTTCAGGTATTTTAACCTGTGTCTGTTTTTCTTCATTACTGTATTCTTCAGCATTTACATACATTGTTAGTGTATTTGGAATAAAAACAGTGATAGTAGCAGCTAGTTTAAGCGCAGTGTGTAATGCTTTTTTCATTTTTTTCTCCATTCTAAATTCTATTACTAGTGATATAAAAAATAATTTTTTGATTAAAATAAAAAAATTAAAAAAAATACAAATACCAAAGCATTTTATTCTAGATTGGGATGCAAGTCAATAGTTTATCTATATTTTCCTCAATTTCTATGCTTTTCGGTACATAGGGCTGACTTTTTCAAATCAAATCTTTTTAAGATATTTAATAAACCAATTTATTCAACTATAATAAATCAAACAGGGATATTCAGCTAAAGGAGAGTGTGATAAATGAAAAAATATCTAAAGATTGTTTTTTTTTAACAGTGGTCATTTTAGCTTCTTGTGTTGTTAAAAAAGGAACAAACAATAAACTAAATAGAGGGATTGATGAAACGTTGGTCCATATATTAACTGGTTCTTGGGTAGCAGATAGTTATGATCATGTAAACTATCAAATAAGTTATGATGAACAAACGTTGACCTTCAATTCAATAGCATTGGAAATCGAGTATACTGAGGGCAATAGAATTTTTACCCACGAAAAAAAAGATAAAGCGTTCCGCTATATTTTTGAAGTAAAGGATGAAGAGATTGTTGTTTTTCCTAGTTATGACGTGAAGCAAAGTGGAGATGAATTAGCTGTAGGTGGGGATTTAGCACCTATTGAGTTGAAAAAGACACGAATACTATCTAAAGAAAGTATTTTAGGAAACTGGTACTCGACAGAGTCGGATTTTCCTGGGTTCATTCAAGTGAGAGCCGCGTTTGTATCTAATGAGGTAGACTTAATCATCAAGAAAAGTGAAGATGCTGAGGAATTTGAAACAATTCCACTAACCTTTGAAAGTGGAGGATCTGAGTTGATCTACGTAAATAAAGAGAGAACAATAAGATATAGTTTTTCTCATTATGAAGGAACTAAAATGCTTCTTACTTCTTCTTCAACTCGGGAGGGAGCTGAAGGAAGCGCACCACCATGGATTCTAGAAAGAGGAAATCATTGAAAACATATGAAATCAAGCTTCCATTATTCAAAAGAAAAAATCGGTGCTATACTAAAAATAAAAAGAGGAGGATGCAATATGAATCAGTCTGATCTCCAAGCCATCATCAAAAAACAACATCTTTTTTTCAATACAAACCAAACAAAATTAATAGCCTTCAGAAAAAAGCAACTTGAACGACTATTAATAAACGTACAAAAACACGAAGAAGATTTCTATTGGGCGTTTGAAAAAGACCTTAAAAAACCTAAAGTAGAAGTCTATGCAACCGAATTAGGGCTTGTTTTATCGGCAATTAAAGACATGCTAAAAAATATCGATAGATGGACGAAGCCCGCAAATAAGCCAAGAGCGATTTCTTCTTTGTTAAACAAGAATACAGTCTTTTTAGAACCTTATGGAACGGTTTATATTATTGGTCCCTTTAACTATCCACTTCAATTGACCTTAGTTCCTTTGATTGGCGCACTTGCAGCTGGTAATTGTGCAATTGTAAAACCATCATCTAAAACACCAAATGTAGCTGCAGTGATCGGTGCTGTTCTTGGTGAAACGTTCGATGAAGAATACGTCAAAGTGCTTTCACCTAATTCAATTGATAATGCCACCGTTTTAAAAGAGCGTATGGACTTTATTTTTTTTACAGGAAGTACCAAAGTTGGAAGAATTGTGATGGAAGCAGCTGCTAAACATTTAACGCCGGTTGTCCTAGAACTTGGAGGTAAGAGCCCTGCTATTGTTACGGAACAAGCTGATATTGAGTTAGCTGCTGAACGAATTATCTGGAGTAAACTACTTAATACGGGGCAAACTTGCATTGCAACAGATTATGTTTTAGTAGATGAAAAAGTAAAAGGGCAACTAATCATCTCGTTGAAAGAAAAAATCCGCGAATTTTATGGAAAAGAGATCCAAGAAAATCCTGATTATGGTCGTATTGTTCAAGGTGACGCTACCAATAAGTTTAGTCAATTGATCAACGAAAATCGTCAATTTCTGATATATGGTGGAGAATATGATTTAGAGACAAGATTTGTAGCGCCTAGTCTTTTTGATATTGGCTTAAGCCGAGAGAATAGTTTGATGAAAGAAGAATTATTCGGACCGCTGTTGCCAATCTGTACATATCAACACTTGGACGAAGCGATTAACTTTGTTAAAGACGGTGAAAAACCGTTAGCATTGTATCTATTTTCCGATGATAGAGAGGTTCAAAAAAAGATTTTACATGAAATATCTTTCGGTGGTGGTGGAATCAATCAAACGATCCTTCATGTAGCCAATGACGACTTACCTTTTGGCGGAGTTGGAGCGTCCGGGATGGGGAATTATCATGGGAGATATAGTATTGAAACCTTTTCTCACGAAAAATCAGTTGTTTATGGTAGAAAAGACACTATGGCAAAATTGATCTATCCTCCTTATGATCAGAAGAAATTTGATTGGTTAAAACGACTATTATAAAACAAGTCCAGTATGTAACCTAATTGTTTTCAGTAGCGTTAAAACATGCTAAAAATAGAGAAGAAGCTTATCGATTGATGAGCTTCTTCTCTATTTTCTTAAGTTCCCACTAGACAAATCAAGTTCATGTTACTATTTTTTTGAGCGAAAGCTATCATTAATAAACTTGATACCCGTAACTAAAAAGACAATCATGCCAGCAAAAATAAATAGAAATCCTATCGGCAAAAGATAAAAATTTTCATGTAAAGTACCTGATGCATCAACATACTCTACTGAATTTGCTTTGATAAAGATACAAGCAAACCCAAAAATCAGTAAGAATGCCCCAATCAATGTTGTAACCATATTCAGCTTTGCCCGCCTTGTTTTACTACCATCTTTTATTAATTTTTCGGTCATGTTGTTCACGTTATTTCCCCCTAGAATTAATTCATCAAGCGAAATATGAAAAATAGTAGAAATTAGGATCAATAGTTCGAGGTCTGGAAGATTACGATTATTTTCCCAGTTAGAGACTGCTTGTCTTGTTACATTTAAACGAATCGCAAATTTTTCCTGTGTCAGTTTATTTTTTGTTCGTAGTTCTTTAATCTTGTCTCCAAATTCCATAGTATAAATTCCTTTCGTTGATGTATCTCAAGCATAGAGGGATATCTTGTTAATCACAAGAAAGCATTCCTTGCACACGCCTAAAATAAAGGGAAAGCAATCCTTGCTTAGTGGTTTTCTTCATAGAATACTGCGTTTTGTTCGCGGTTAAATTATAGCATCTATACATGATAAACAGAAATTTGACAGACTTCTCTTGTTTTTTATGTTACAAGTTTAATAATAAAATTGATTCCTTTATTGAAGAGTTCTCCATAAACGCATATGTTTTTTTCAAAAACTATTTATTTGTTATACTGAATGTAACAAATTGAAAGGAGGAAATTTTATGAAAACAAGAGCTGAATTAAAAAATGAAGCGAAAGACGTTTTACGTGGACGTTGGAAAGACAGTGTATTGATGTGTTTGGTACCAACATTGATTTCCATTGCAATTGGACTACTTGTATTTTTTCTACTATTATTACCAACTATTACTTTTGTTCAAAATAACCCTGATTTTGTAAGTGGTACTACAAGCTATGAAGGGAGTTCTGGCAGTGGCGGAAGTGGCTTCTTTGGTGGTGTTATAGGTGCGTTATTTAGTGCCGGTATTTCTTGGACATTTCTAGATCTTTTAAGAGGAAAAAGAAAAGAAATCAATCCCTTTTCAGATGCATTCCGCGGTTTTGCTGGACCTGTGATTTTAGGCGTGATTTGTATTAGTTTATTAACACTTGTCTTTGTTACGCTATGGTCATTACTATTGATTATCCCAGGAATTATCAAAGGTTATTCTTATTCACAAGCATATTTTGTTTATTATGATGGTTATGAAGAAACTGGTGTACGTCCAGGCTTTTTAGACTCGATCACTCGCAGCAGAAAGCTTATGAATGGCTATAAAGGTCAATTATTTTTATTAGATCTAAGTTTTATCGGTTGGCATATCTTAGCGATGTTAACGTTAGGAATCGGTTATCTATGGTTAACACCATACATCACTGCCACAAAAGCTGCATTCTATGAAAATTTACCGAAAACGATAACTGCTTAAAAAATCAAAAGCCCGAAACAAAACGGATTGTTCGTTTTTGTTTCGGGCTTTTTAATCTGACTAATTATTTAAGTAAAATGATGAGCGAATTGAATTGTTTATAATTTGTTTATTTTCTTGTTAGCACCTGTTTACATTGGCTCTTTATAATAAAGGTAAGCAATAAGAAGATTTACCTAATTATAGGAGGGAGCAAGAAATCATGAACAATAAAAAAATCATCGTAGGCGTTTCAAGTTTAGTTTTACTATTAGCAGGTTGTAGTGTTGGAACTCAGGAATCTATGGGGGCAAAAGGAAGTAGTCAACCGCAAACGGAACAATCAAAAAATAGTCAGAACAAAAATAAAGGGGACAAATTAACTAAAACTTTAGGTAAAACTAATTGGCAAGGCACAAAAGTTTACGACAAAGACAACAATGATTTAACAGCAGAAAATGCCAATTTTATCGGTTTAGCAAAATATGATGCTGAAACAGGACGCTATGAGTTTTTCGATGCTAAAACAGGTGAGAGCCGTGGCGATCGCGGCACATTTTTCATTACAAATGATGGAACAAAACGGATTTTGATTTCTGAAACGATGAATTATCAAGCGGTTGTCGGTTTGACTGAGCTGACTAATAAAAAATTCACCTACACAAGAAAAGGCAAAGACAAAGCTGGAAATGAAGTAGATGTATTTGTTGAACATATCCCGTATAATAAAACTAAGTTAGCTTTTACAGAGAAAGAAAAACCATTGGATACAACAACAGGTAAAATCGAGACGAAGAAACCTGGTGCTGAAATCTTAGGACAAACCTTATGGAACGGCACAAAAGTATTAGATGAAGCTGGCAATGATGTAACGGAGTTTAATAAAAACTTTATCAGTTTAGCTAAATTTGCGGCTGATACAAATAAATATGAATTTTTCAACTTAGAAACAGGCGTTAGCCGAGGTGATTTTGGTTACTTTGATGTATTGAATCATAATAAAATCCGAGCACATGTATCAATTGGTCAAAATAAATACGGAGCAGCGTTAGAATTAACCGAGCTGAATAACAAAAAATTTACGTACAAACGCATGGGGAAAGATCAAGCGGGCAATGATATCACAGTATTTGTAGAACACGAACCTTATACTGGTGACTTTAAACCTGAATTCAGTTTCTAAGCTGTTCTGACTAAACGCAATTGATCCCCTAATAAATGAACCAAAGGAGAACGAAATGACAATAAAAAAACGATTTCTCATTTCATATATTGGGGGCATTGCGATTGCGTGCCTTTCGCTTTTTTCAATCATTTGTATAGTGTTTTATGTGACAACAGGAAGAATTCCTAGTCCGAGTACTTTATATAAAACCTTTACAGAGCAACGCTCGTTGAGTCCAGAAGAAGAGTTAGCCTATATCAAATTACGTGGAATAGCGAAAACTGATCCAGATCAGCTACTTGCACCACAGGAAGAATTAAAGAAAACCATCAGTCAATTTGAAAGTGAATCTCTAGGTGTTGTTGTACGCAAACAAGAAAATATTGCCTATTATTCACAAGATTTGGTAGAGAAATCATTGATCGTTCATTTTCCTAAATTCGATGACAATAATCTTGAAACAAAAGGCACCATCGATAATGCAGGTCGTTTGTATCGCTATATGAAATTTGATTTTTATTTTAGTGATCAAGTACCAGGCAGTCTATTGGTCTTGAAAAAAGAAAATAATTTTTTAGAGTTTATGACAAAATGGGGCGTATTAGTTATTGTAACGATTTTACTTGTGGCACTTAGCGGCTTACTTTTTCTCAATCATTTATTGAAAAAAACGATTATTAGTCCTTTAGAAAACCTAGGTGTAGGAATGTCTGCGATAAGCAATGGTCAATTAGAAGTGTCGATGACAAAACCTGTTAAACAAACAGCAATGGAAGTAAAGCAGTTGACGGATGATTTTGAAAAAATGCGGGAAGCGTTGATCTACTCAACTGAAGAACAAGCAAAACTTGAAAATAACCGTAAAGAACTAGTTGCAAGCATTTCTCATGATCTAAAAACGCCGATCACTTCAATTATTGGCTACGTTGAAGGCTTACTGGATGGAGTAGCTGACTCTCCTGAGAAACAGGATAAATATCTGCAAACGATCCATACAAAAGCTATTTCATTGAATGAGTTGATCGAAGAACTATTTTTATATTCTAAATTAGATGCAGCAGCCATTCCTTTTCACTTTGAACGAATCAATATCAATGAATTCTTGAAACATATCATTGAAGAATTTCAGTTGCAAGATAACCAAGTTTCGTTCCAATTATCTAATCAGCAAACGACCGCAAGTTATGTTTTAGCGGATCGAATGCAGTTAAACCGAGTTTTTATCAATTTAATCGAAAATAGTCTAAAATTTAAAGCAATGAACCGCCCACTTTTGATTGAAATCGGCATCTCTGAAAGTGCTGGAATAGTGAAAGTCAGCGTATCTGACAACGGACAAGGGATCTCTGCGGAACAATTACCGTTTGTTTTTGATCATTTTTATCGGGGCGAAGAAGCGCGGCCAACAAATACTGGCGGTAGTGGCTTAGGCCTTGCCATCGTCAAGCAAATTATCGATATGCATGACGGTCAAGTCGAGATTGAAAGTCAATTACATCATGGAACGACTGTCACGATTATATTAAAAAAAGCCTGAGGAGGACAGCCAAATGTCAAACGAAGTATCACGCGTTTTATTGATCGAAGACGATGCAAGTATTGCAGAATTACAAAAGGATTATTTAGAAATCAATCATATAGAAGCAGAGATCGCAAGCGATGGATTGGTTGGGCTAAATCGGGCATTAAATGAATCCTTTGATTTGATCGTGATCGATATCATGTTGCCGTCAATGGATGGCTTTGAGATTTGCCGTCGTATTAGAGAAAAGAAAAATATTCCACTGATGATCGTTTCAGCTAAAAAAGAAGATATCGATAAAGTCAGAGGCCTAGGGCTGGGTGCGGATGATTATATGACCAAACCCTTTAGTCCGAGTGAATTAGTTGCTCGGGTCCAAGCACATATTAAACGTTATCAGTTATTGACTAAAACAGATCAAGTGAACGACACGATAGAAATTGGTCAAATTAGGATTGATAAGAGTGCCCGTAGAGTATTTGTGTTAGGGGAAGAAATCATTTTTACAACGAAAGAATTTGATTTACTCCTATTTTTCATGGAACATCCAAATCGAGTTTGGATGAAAGAGCAATTATTTCGTCAAGTTTGGGATATGGATGATCTTGATAGTGATATCTATACGGTCGTTGTTCATGTTGGGCGCATCAGAGAAAAGCTCAAAAAAGGCAAATTATCAGAAATTCCAATAGAAACAATTTGGGGTAGCGGTTATCGCTTCAATACCTAGTGAAAAATTAAAAGGAGAAAATTTATGAAAAAAAGCTATCTACTTGCTGTTTTCATTTTATGTAGTATCGTAGGTCTTTCTGCCTGTAAACCAGATCAAAGAAAAGATGCAGACAAATCCAATACGCCATTAAGGGCACCGTTGGTTAACTCCTCTTCATCGGAGACCATTCCATCAAGTGAAGAGACAAAAGAAAAAGGCGTGAATGATTTATCTTTTGAGAATACTTCTTATAATTATGACGTTGTGACCGGTGCCACTCAAACAACCTTTGGCTCAAATCCAAAACCTCTTTATACTTATGAAGAGAAACTCGAGAAAATGTTTTGGTCAAATCAGCCTCCGTTAGGCTTGATGGAAGGCAATTATTATACGAATGATGGCTATTTTGATGTTGGCAATAAAGGCATTGTTGAGATCGTTACCGATGATACGCATAAAATCATCAACGTTGAATTTAACGAATACGGCGCTGAAAATTATTATGCTTCAAAATATGCAGGAGCTAATAAACGTCTTTCTGATTATGCTTTCTTTCAAGCACAAAATCCAAGAACGGATACTACTTTAGTAACGGTCGTTAACGGAATCACGTTTGTAGAAAGACAAATGCGGGAGGAAAATCGGATAACAGGGAATTTTGAAACAGTCAAAGGCTCCTCAACAACGGCAAGAGAAGGGTTAATGGCGATTGCTGCCGATTTAGCAGATGAAATCAAACAACCATCAAAAACGAAATATATCGGCTACGCTGAAGATTTTGGTAATGGCTTAATCGGCAGAATACAATTGACTGTGACGGATGGAAAAATCGACAGTGCACGTTATGATGAATATTTTGCAGATCAGCCTGAAAAAATTGTGGCAGATAATCTGAAAAAATATTATCGGCAGTCAAAGTATTTCTCTTTAGAATATAAGGAAGAAACAAACGATGATTTTGTTTCTTTTGCGGATAGTTTGACTAAAGCAATCATTGAGCAACAGAAGCTAGTGCTTGAAAACAGTGAACTCGCAAAGTATCCTTCATTTGACTCTTATCAAAAATTGATCCAGCATATTGAACTTTAAACAGAATTCGCTAATTTTTCGACACACTTTTGACATATTTTTATTTTATACTAAATAAAAATACGTTAGGAGCGATTATAGATGGGTTATTGTTCAAGTTTTTTCAATGGAGGACGTGGCATGATGCGAGGAGGGATGTTTGGTATGGGACTTTTTGGGTGGATCTTGATAATCATTGTGATTATTGGCGCTGTTTATTTTATGAGAAATAAAACGAATCAACAGGAAAATATAAGCAATAGAACACAACCAGAGGTACCACATCAACCAGTTCGTCCTTCAGCATTTGATGTGCTAGATGAAGAATTCGCGAAAGGAAATATCACGGAAGAAGAGTATTTGCATAAAAAAGAAGTCTTGAAGAACTGAAAAGAAACAAAAAGCTGACGATTATCATCAAGTCAGCTTTTTGTTTCTTTTATATCTAATTTTCTATTATTTCAATAAAAGTAAAATAGGAAAATGAAAAATATTTTTCGCAGTCTCGCTTTTTCATTCCTAAACGTGTTGGGTACGGCATTGGGATCAATATGCATAATAGTTTGGGATTTCATATCATTAGCTTCATAACTTTTTTTATTAATTGTAAATTCATAATATTCTCATTTATCTCTTCATTTTAAAGGAATTATAGATTATACTTAACTAATAGCATTTATTTTGTTTATAAGATAAAAGGATTGATGTCATTGATGGGGAGCAGTATCTCGGAAAAAGATAAACTATAAATGAGGTAAAGACCACCTCAGTTATAGTTTCCTATTTTTCTATCAAGGCTAGATGAGCCTGCTCCGCTTTTAAATTAAGGAGGACGTATGGAAAATAATGGATCAAAGAAAACTGGGTTGTTATTAATTGCACTGTTTTTAGGTTACACAATGGTTTACATCGATAAGCTTTCAGTAGGGTATTCGCTGATTCCGATTTCGACAGAATTTGGATTGGAACCTGCAGCTAAAGGGATGATCATGAGTTCTTTTTTCTTAGGATACGCAATTATGCAGATTCCAATGGGACTAGTCATCAATAAAGTAGGTTCACGAATTGTATTGATCGGTTCAGTCATTGGGATGGGCATATTTTCATTCTTATTTGGCTTTGGTACATCATTGATCATGTTTATGTCGTTACGATTTTTGACAGGATTGTTGGCACATTCAGGTTATGCATCATCAGCGAGTAAGGAAGTTACGATGAATTTCCCGCCGGAGAAGCGCACATTTGCTCAAGGTATTTTGCTGTCATCTTCTGGGGTAGCGGGTTTTATTGGACCGTTGGCATTATCACCAATTATCACAAATGCTGGTTGGAAGAACGCCTATATGATTTTAACTGGAGTGGCTGTTGCAATTGCAATTTTTCTGATTATTGCTATTCCTAGAAATGAAAAAACGAAAGAAAAAGCAGATGCGGTCGCAACAAAAACGGATAAGATTTCGATTTTAGTGATTTGGTCGGATATTCGGGTTTGGATTTTATTTCTAAGTTCATTTTTCATCAACTGCTTGTTATACGGACTTTCAAGCTGGGTGCCTAGTTTCCTAACGGGTGAGCGTGGCTTGGACCTAAATGGTGCAGCTGTGATCAGTAGTGTAGGCGGTTTATTTATGTTGGTCGGTTCGATTGGCGGTAGTTATGTTGTAGGGAAATTTTTCCAACATAAAGAAAAAGCAGTCGTTGCGATCACTGCTATTTTAGGTGCACTATCAGCATTTGGTTCTTATTACATTGGTAATCTGGTTTTATTATCGATCGTGATGGGCTTAGCGAATTTCTTTTTGATCATCTCATTTGTTACAATGATGAGCATTCCACTGAGAATTTTTGAAGGGGCAAAATTTGCGCCAAGTTATGGAACACTGGCAACTGGGGGGATTCTTGGTGGCTTTGTTTCACCGACACTTATCGGAAAATTAGTGGAGCTGTCAAATGGACAGTATATTTCGACCTTTATATTCTTTCTAGTTGTTGGCTTATTGACAGCTGGGACAATCATGTTTATTAAACAAAAATAGAGAAAAATAGTTTTAAACTAAAAGGAGGAACTACAATGACAACGATTCAAGAAAAAATGCCGCAAGCAGATATGGTGAAATGGAGAAGACATTTACATCGTCATCCGGAATTATCTTTTCATGAAGTAGAAACTGCTAAATATATTCAAAAAGTATTAGCTGATTTTCCTAATTTAGAGGTTAGCTCGTTGACTGAAAATAGTGTGATTGCTATTTTAAAAGGCGCTAAACCAGGAAAAACTATTGCATTAAGAGCGGATATCGATGCATTGCCGATAGTGGAAGAATCAGATGTTGATTTCCCATCTGAAAATCCTGGTGTGATGCATGCTTGTGGTCATGATACGCATACTGCTATGCTTTTGGGAGCAGTTAAAGTATTGAGTGAAATGCAGGATAAAATTGCTGGCACAGTCAAATTTATTTTTCAACCAGCAGAAGAAGAACCGCCAGGTGGCGCAAAATTATTAGTTGAAGCAGGTGTGATGGATGATGTAGACATGGTTTTTGGTCTACATATCGCTCCGAATATTCCCGTTGGGATGGTAGGAACAAGAAAAGGCCCTGCTAGTGCGGCATCAGATGTATTCACCTTGAAAATCCAAGGGAAAGGTTCACATGGTTCTACACCGGATCTTTCTGTCGATCCAATCATGATCGGAGTAGAAATCATCAATAATTTGAACAATATTGTGTCAAGAAATATTAGCCCATTCGATAATGCGGTTATTTCGATCGGTGAATTTAACGCAGGTAAAACGGCGAATGTCATTCCTGATACGGCGCAAATCCAAGGAACGGTTCGGACGAATGATAAAGAAGTTCGGATGTTCATCAAAAAACGGATTGAAGGAATCATTGATGGTATTTGTAAGATGTATGATGCGACTTACGATTTAGATTACTTATTAGGCTATAGTGAGGTCAATAACGACAGTGATGCAACGGATATCGTCGTGGCAGCAGCTGAAAAAGTTGTTGGTAAAGAACGGATGTTTGAAGCACCTAAAATGATGGGTGGCGAAGATTTCTCTGCCTATACAGATGTTAAGCCAGGATCATTCTTTATTTTAGGTGGCGGAACAGCGGCTGAAGGTTGCGGCTATATGAATCATCATCCAAAATTCAAAATCATGGAAGAATGTTTCCCCGTCGGATCTGGCATGCATGCACAAATCATTTTAGATATTTTAGGACAAGACTAGAAGGTAGAAGAAGAACTTTAACATCACTGTTGAGGTTCTTTTTTATTTTTAGAAAAGGTATACTATGATAATAGAAAAACGCAATATCAACTAGCTTAGATTTGTTCAAAAATATGGGGTAAAGAATGAAACTGAAACATTAAAATGTAACAATTAGCAAAATAAAGTTATAATAAGACAAAATACCCAATAAAGGATGAGATAAAATGGAAGCGAAAAAACCAAGAATATTTACAATGTCTTTTGCTAGTGTCTACCCGTTATATATCAAAAAAGTAGAGAGAAAAGGTCGGACTAAGGCAGAAGTGGATGAAGTCATTACTTGGCTGACAGGCTACGATGAAACGGGTCTACAAAAACAAATAGATAAAGAAGTTAATTTTGAAACATTTTTTGCAGAAGCGCCAGAACTAAATCCTAATGTTTCATTAATCAAAGGGATGATCTGTGGCTATCGTGTGGAAGAGATAGAAGATGAATTGATGCAGAAAATTCGCTATATGGACAAGCTAGTTGATGAATTAGCGAAGGGCAAAGCAATGGAGAAGATACTAAGAAAATAACCGTAATAAAGTGGACCTATCAATTTAAGCTAGCTATCCTCTAGTTTAAAATGATAGGTCCCTTAGTCATTTTATCGCTAATAGCTTAAATAACATTCAAAAGAAATCTTCTCAAAAAAGCGTTTCTCAATCACGTGTTCTATTGACTGTAAAAATCATCGAGTAAGAAAAATAAGACAAATAATCCTGTAAAATTGCTTATAATCTATGAATATCCAACAATGTAACATCAAAATTGCTTTTTTAATTCGCCTGATTATGTGATATTTAAGATAACACGGTCAGGAGGAAGAATCATGAAGGAATACTTTTTTTTATGATTATCGAGGAAATGCTTTTTTGATGAAAGAAATGTTTCAACAGAGCAACTTGTAAGAGTAGGAGTGAGCAAAATAATTACGTAGTTCTATCTATGAAGTCTTGAGAGAATGTCATAGATAAAAAACGTTTTGAAGGTAGGATGACATTTTATGGAGATTGGAAAATTGCTGAAAATTCGCAGAGAGCAAAAAAATTTAACACAGCAGCAAGTTGCTGATAAATTTCATGTAACGAGACAAACCGTCTCACGTTGGGAAAATGAAAAATCTTATCCTAATATAGATACATTAGTTGAGCTAAGTTTCTTTTTTGACTTTTCACTTGATGAAATTTTAAAAGGAGAGGATTTGAATGATTAAAAAGATAGTTGCGAGAGTTTAAGATAGTATGAACATAAATGTGCTGATGGAACAACCAATTCAAAAAATAGTGGTCAGACATTGGTCGGAAACTATTCAGGAGAAATGGCGCTATCGAGTAGAGGGAATTATCGTGTAATTTGCAAAATCGAGAATGGTCAGTGGATGATACTAGCGTTAGAAGTGGGGACATAGACAGGAAGTTTATAAATAAGTATATTGTTGTCCTTAGGAAAAAGAGAGAGGACATGTAAGTTGTTGATTTTACATGTCCTCTCTCTTTTGCTTTCAAACTATCTAGCAGTCATTTTCATAACCATCCGGATGATTGATATGCCATTTCCATGCACTATCGATGATGGCATCTAAATCAGTATAGTGAGGTTTCCAACCTAGAACAGCTTCAATTTTTTTACTTGAAGCAATCAAAGAATGAGGATCACCTTCTCTACGGCTGCCATATCTTACAGGAATTTTTTTCCCCGTGTATTCTTCGACTTTATTAATAATCTCCAATGTTGAAAAACCAGTTGAACTGCCGATATTGAAAACAGTACTTTCTTTTCCCTCAAGTAAATAATCCATCGCCAACAAATGCGCTGTAGCTAAATCCACCACATGAACATAGTCACGTACTGTTGTGCCATCTTTTGTATCGTAATCATTACCAAAAATAGTAATAAATTCTCTTTTTTCTAAGGGAACCTGCAATACAATTGGAATCAAATGGGTTTCTGGTCGATGATCTTCCCCGATTATTCCAGCTAAATCAGCACCTGCTACGTTAAAGTAACGCAATACGACATAATTGATGTTATAGGCAGTGTGACACCACTGAATGATTTGCTCCATCATGCGTTTGCTTTCTCCGTAAGGATTTTTAGGGATGGTTACAGTATCTTCTGTGATTACCTCTTCTGAAGTATCTCCGTAAACTGCTGCGGTGGAAGAGAAAATGATTGTTTTTACAGCAAACTCATTCATGATTTCTAAAAGAGCGATCAAGCCGGAAACATTATTATCGAAATAAAGTAGCGGATCTTTCATGGATTCTTCCACTGAAGAATTAGCAGCAAAATGAAACACGACATCAAAAGTTGTTTCAGTGAAAATCTTTCTAAGTAAGCTTTTGTCTTTGACATTTCCTTTGATAAACGTTGCTGGTTTGGTCACAGCTTCAGCGTGTCCTGTTTGTAGATTATCTAAAACGATGACGTTGTGGTTTGAATCAGTTAACTGTTTGACGATATGTGAGCCGATATAGCCAGCTCCTCCGACGACTAAAATATTCATGAAGTACCTCCTTGATTTAAGAGCATAGAGAGCTTGTTTAATTTTGATAGAAAAATTGTATCTGCTTTCATTATAAATTATCGAAATTTATATAGATAGATTTCAGCTGTGTAGTTATGAAATCATTAATGATTTCAGTGGAAATTTAAATAAGTTTAAGGATAAATAATTTATAGGGAAGTTATAATATGAACATGAAATTTTACTATAATAGTATTATTTCGCTCTTTTTTATTATTTTAGTTAATGATAAGATTGTATTATATTACTAAAAGTCGGAAGGGGTTTTTGAATGACAAAAATCAGTACAGATCAGGGAATTGTTAGTGAGATTACAAATAAATTTACTAGTAGTTTATCAGATGTTTCCTTTTCACAAAAAAAATCATTTTCTTTCTCTCAAAGTTCTGCTGCTTCGGGATTAAAGAGTAGTTTATCCTCCTTATCTTCAAGTATTAGTAATTTTGAAAGCTATGCATCTAGTGATGTGCAAAAGCTTACAATGATTCATCAAGCGATTGAAAAAGCTGAAAGTGGAAAAGGATAGAGGATGACTGAAGACAAGAAAAGAAAACTACGATGGCAAGCAGAAGAGGTAGAAGATCGTGTAAGAGACTTGAAAAAGAAAGAAACTGAAACGACACATCTGGTACAGGATATTGCTCGTTTGCATCAAAGGCAAAGAGAAGTCTTAAATGAAATTCTGTATTACAGTAAAGGAACGCATGCAGAACGTTCGGCAACAATTGATCTAGAAGATTTAGAACAAGAGCAGCATTCAGTCATGCGCCATTTCGAAGAAGGGCAAGAGGCGTTACATATATTAAGAAAATCAGAACAAACGAAGCAAGATCAACTAGAAGATGACCTCCTCATGCTGCAACGAAAAGAAGAGGAGGAAAAAGATGCCGAAAATTGATTATAGCGAATGGACGGAATTATCAAGTGAAATCACCACACAACGATTAAAAATCGTCAGCCAGTTCAAATCATTCAATCAAGCACAGCAACATTTTAAAGGAGCAAAAGAATTATCTGGAACAGGCTGGGATTCTTCGAGAGATTACTTTGAAGGATACACAACAGTATCAGATGCGATATTTAACGCTCTCTATGAAGTGGATGATGCAACAACGGAATATGTCTCGGCATTTACATCAGAAGTCGGTGCTGCTAAAAATCAGTTAGACACAGATCATTTGCAACGATTAAAATCAGAATTACGAAGCCTGCAAGCCGAGAATGATATGTTGATGGAAGCTGCGGCGAAAGCCTTTGAAAATGTGCCGTTTATCAATAAATTTTTTATGGAACGTAGCATGCTTGGAAAAGTGAAAGAAATCGAGATTTTGGAAAAGTATCAAGCCTTTGAAGCAACGCACGGAAGTGATTTTTCAGAAGTCCAAAGCATTATTTCTTCTATCGAACAAGGTTTAGCATTACTTGGAAACTCTGGAAATTTTATTGGCGGTGTGAATGGTTATAAGAAAATTTCATGGAAAGATCAAGACTGGTTTAAAACTATTCAAGCATTTAATGAAAAAAATAAAGAAGACCGTTATGAGATCGTTGTGATTCATGAAGATCATGATGGAAAACAGTTTGCGATTTATAAAAATGGAAAACTGGATGAAGGACGAACGCTTGATTATAATAAGTTGTTAGGGAAACAAGATTGGGAAATGTTGATGAAGCTTGGACCTGAGGCCATCAAGATGTTGCTCAATTTAGATGATGTGGAAGTTTTACTGGATGATGGATCAAGCACTGGGCAAAAAGTAAAGTCGAGTATTTTTCTTATTTTAGCAATTACGCCTGCTGATAAGGTAAAAGATCTGATTAGGGCAGCGAAGTTGTTGAAAAGAGGAGATCACTTATTAGATGGTGTGAAGTTGACTGCCAAAGAGTTGGATATGTTAAGGGATTTGGAAAAATCTGGTGAACGGGTTAAGATAGTGGAGAAAGCAAGTGGGACTAAAATTCCAACTTTAAATTCTTTGTCAGATGAAGTAGCAAGTTCTTTAGGTGGCAAAGCTTCACCATTAAAGAATGGCTATAAAGTTGAAATTTTGAACGGAAGAAAGCCTATTGTTGTACGAATTATGGATGAAGGAAGTGGCGGACGAGGTAAACCATATTATAGAGTTAGTATAGATGGTAAAGGTTCATTAACACCTGAAGGTATAATTTCTAGTGATAGAGGGTTAACTCATATTGACCTTAGCGAGAACTCAATGGGTGAAATTACTAATATCATAAATAATTATTTGGGAAGGAAGTAAATCAAAGTGTCTATTCAGCAAAGAATGAATGAATTATTTGAATCAAAAATAGTATCTTATTCAATGGATATTTTAGAAAATAAGTTAAGTTTGGAATTAGAATTGTTAGAAAATGAGGTAATAACAAATTATAGTGTAGAATTCATGAACATTAGCACATTCTATTTTATAAATAATACTACTGATGAGCGAAAAGAGATATTTCCTCCTGAAAAAGATGATTATTTAGAATTAACAAGTATCAATCTATCAAATGGCATAATCAATATTTCTTTGGATTGTGAAGAAGAAGTCTGGCTGAAACAATATAATGGTTGTGGAAAAGTTATATTAGAAATTTGGAGTAAATTAGTAGTTTTAGAAGCCGATAAGTTTAAAGTAAATAATGATATATATGATTTATAAGTGTTATTAAATAAAAAGGCACTCAATCACAAGACTGATAATCAAGTGACTGAGCCTTGACTAGTAAGAAAGAATCTCACTAATCAAGTTGCCAATAGCTAACAAAAACTAGCTGTATTTATTTAAAAAAACGCAAAGGATTTTTTAAATCATTTTGAACGGTTATTAAGTGTACAGTCGTTTTAGCTAGAAAAATGTGAGTTATTGAAACGGTATTAGTGAGAGTTTAACGACTGATATCGTTTTTTCGTGTATCAAAAATCGAAATGAACAACTAGATGATGGATCAAGTACTGGGCAAAAAGTAAAGTCGAGTATTTTTCTTATTTTAGCAATTACGCCTGCTGATAAGGTGAAAGATCTGATTAGGGCAGCGAAGTTGACTGTCAAAGAGTTGGATATGTTAAGGGATTTGGAAAAATCTGGTGAACGGGTTAAGATAGTGGATAGAGGAACAGATTCTGCAAAAACTATTGATAAAGCAAATGATATTAGGAAATATAATAACGCTGTGATGGAAGAGATTACAAGGCGAAAAGAATTTTATAGAAAGAATGATCGTTTTGATTGTTCAGAAATTACTGATGATTTGTTAGATGCTGCTGGAGGGAAGGGCAAGATTATTGAAATAACTCCAAAATCAGGTATGCCAGGTGACTTACAAGTCAAAGAGTACGGAAAAATACAAGATTTTGATTTTCATACAGTATATTCTGATGGGAAATATATCTATGATCCACGATATAATGATTTACCAATATTAGAAAATGACTATTTTAAAATGTTAGAGAGTTTGAATCCGTCTGGCATTAGCAAAAAAATTCAATAGGTAAGAAGGAGGAAGTAAAAAGTGAACAATGAAAGAATAATTGCAGAATATCTTAAAGAAAATTTTTCGATGGAACAATTAAAATATAAAATGTATTTTTCAGACGATATATATTATAAAGTTCCTGAACTCGTATTTCGCTTTTCAGATTATTTAACACCAGAAGTTTATGACGATTTCAAAAGATGCGTAGAGTCTTTCACAGGAAAAATGAAGTGGACGATTATAGAAGACTTCTTTGGAAAAAGGAAAGTAAATTACAGTTTATCACCAAATGTAATGTATCAATACTACAAAGATCAATTTGATAAAGAGGAATTTCCATCACAAGAAGAATATTTTTCAGAAGAGACTTATAGAAAGATATGTGAAGATGCAATCGAGGATATTCCAAGATTATATAAATACATTGTAGATAACTTTAAATGGAAAAAAGAATACATGAAATTTATTATAAATAGTGAAGATTAGAAATGGATCACTTGAGTAGAAAAAGACTTCGAATTTTTTTGGATGGCAACACAAAAAAGCATCTTATAATTATTAGATTTTACGTCTAATAATTATAAGATGCTTTTCATTACGCAAAATTAGTATTTTTCTATTTATAAATTAAAACTTTCTTACATAAAAGATTCCCTATTTTGAAAATAATTGTTACAATGTGTTTGGGAGAGTGTAGATTATGAATTATGAAGATGATAGTATACAAATACAGCTCAAAGAATATGATTTTTGTGAAAAAGAGGTTGAAAAGTTAAAAGATCCTTTTGAAACAAATTATCCTATTTTGTATATCTTATATAATACGGACAAAAAGAAGATGCCAGAAGCATATGTTGGACAAAGTCACCGCTTTGATAGACGAATGTCAGAACATCTAAAAAGTAATAAGAAAAATATGATGAAGAAAATCGTCATGATTGGTCATGACACATTGAATGTATCTGCAGCATTAAATATAGAAACGAACTTAATCAGTTGTTTTGTCGCTGATGAAAAATACAAAGTTGAAAATAGAAGTCAAATCAAAGGAAGTGAATCGCATAATTATTATGACAAAAAATATTATGATGAAGTGCTATTTCCAAAAATATGGACACGACTAAAAGAAGAAAAAATTGTTGAGCATAGCGTGGATTTTTTAAGAAATAAGGACACTTTCAAATTATCACCATTTCGTGGATTATCACCTGAGCAACAAGATTTAAAAGAAAAAGTAATTGATTTTTGTAAGCGAAGCTTAACTGATAAAGAGAATGAACACTATGTCTTTTTTATTGCAGGAGAAGCAGGAACAGGTAAAAGTGTTGTTTTGAGTTCTATATTTAAAACGATTCAAGATCTAGCTGAAAAGAAAGAAGATAACGAGTTTGCTGACTTTAATCAGGATAATAATTATCTTCTAGTAAACCATAATGAGATGCTGAAAACTTATAAAAGTATTGCTGAGAGTTTGCCTAATTTAAAAAAGAAAAACTTTATGAAACCAACTAGTTTTATCAATGATATTGACAAAGGAAGACGAAAACAAGCAGACATCGTGTTAGTGGATGAATCTCATTTATTACTTTCTACGAAAGACAAATACAATAGTTTTGAATATGAGAACCAATTAGAAGAGGTTATCAAAAGAAGTAAAGTCACGATTGTTGTATTCGATGAAAAACAAGTTCTAAAGCTAAAAAGTCATTGGAATGTAGATAGTCTTGTTGAAATAAAAGATAAATATCCAATTCATGAAGAGTATCATTTAACGACTCAGTTTAGAATGAAAGCTGCTCCTGAAATTGTTCATTGGGTAGATTCATTTGTGGATCGAAAAATTTTGCCATTTCCTAAAGTGACAAAACGAGAAAAAACGGAAGCAGAAAAAAGATATGGCGATGAAGAGTTTGATTTTCGTTTTTTCTCTAGTGCTGAAGATATGCGAATGGAAATAAAAGCAAGAAATCAGAAATCAGGTTTAAGTAGAATCGTTTCTACCTTTGACTATATACATAAAAAGGATGGCGGAGACTATCTTGTTGAAGAAGGGGATTTTTCTGCTCCATGGAACCGTACAGATTACAAAAAAAGCTGGGCAGAGGAAGAAGCAACGATCAATGAGGTTGGTTCAATTTATACAATACAAGGTTTTGATTTAAACTATGTGGGTGTGATTTTGGGCCCTTCGATTGGTTACGATGCTGAAAAGAATGAGTTGAAAATCGATATTGAAAAATACAAAGATTCAGAAGCATTCAAAAGTCGTGAAGGAATCGAAAATATCGACAAAGTGAAAGAACAAATCATTTTGAATTCAATCAATGTTTTGTTAAAACGAGGAATCAATGGTTTATATATTTACGCAAGTGATGATAAACTGAGAGAGAAGTTAATGACAATTCAAAAGGAGAAATCAAGATGGACGAATTAATCAAGAAAGTTAATCAATTTAGAGATGACCGAGACTGGCGACAATTTCATAATCCAAAAGATTTAGCAATTTCGATTTCTTTGGAGGCTTCTGAATTACTGGAGAATTTTCAGTGGAAAACAAGTGAAGAAGCGAAAGAGAAGAATCAAGAGAATATTGAACAGGAATTGGCGGATGTGTTGATTTATAGTTTGATGTTGGCCTCTGATTTGGAGTTGGATGTTGAGCGGATTATTGAGAAGAAGTTGGAGTTGAATGATAAGAAGTATCCAGTTGAGAAAAGTAAGGGGAAGAAAGAGAAGTATACAGGATTGTAAATTATTTATGAAATTGGTATTTATGATATTTTAAAGAAATAAATATAACTCAATTAGAATAAAAAAACAATTTATAAGGTAGTAATATAAAACTATAGGGCTTTATCTTTTTAATACTTTATGTTATTATGAAGTTGCTACAACTAATAATATTATTATATTGTTGAGTTGTAGGAATTTTGTATAACAAAGTAAAGTGATTTGACTTCGACAGTTGAAGCTTGCTTGACGTATACTAAACTTAATCTTAATATTAATATTAAGTTTAGCATACTAAGAGTAATGACCGATATGGTAAGAATGTTCAATTCTACACACCTCCAATAGATAATTGTTGGAACTACTTTCTTAGTTATATTATATACTATTTGTATTCTGTGAGCGTAGGCTCACCTCGCCATATTACAGACGCGGTAATAGTCAAGTATCCTTTTGACAAGAGTAGAGCTTAGAGGTCGCGCTTTAGGCAGGCGTACAAAGTGAGCAATTAAGTAGCGAGGCTTAGCTTATTTTTTGTTCGAATCAAAATTAGAATGGAGGAAGGAATAGATGAAAGCTCCTTATAAGTATCCCTCCAAAACATATCTTCATTTTGATAAAATTACTAGTTTTAATCGAAAGGTAGAAAACTATGTGTATGATTTTGAAGAAAATCCTACACATAGTTTTTTGCCTTTAATTTTTAATGAAGTCACTATGGACAAATTTAGGGATATGAAAAATGATGTGAAAAGTGAAAATAAGATAAGAAATGGGAAAAAGACTCCAGTTAAAGAAAAATTACGTCCGATTATGTATGCATCACATATTGATAATTACATATATAAACATTATGGAATGCAGTTAAACTCGTTGTTTAATTTGCATGTAAGTAGATTTGGATTCGACAATTCAGTAACGGCTTATAGAACTAATAAAAATGGAAAGAATAATGTTTACTTTGCTGCAGAAGTAATTAACTATATAGTTAAAAATCCTATGTGTTATGTTTATGTAGGAGATTATACAGGTTTTTTTGATAATTTGGATCATAATTATTTGAAAGATATGATTAATCTTTTATATGAGGAAAAAAGAATGCCAGATTACCAATATAAAATTTTTAAAAGTTTGACAAAGTATTCATTTATCCATAAAAAAGATATCAATCATATTGTTGGTGAAGATAAGGAGTTATATAAAAAGAAACGAAATAGTTATTTTCTAAATTTTCAAGAGTTTAGAGAATTTAAAAATAAAAAAAGTGTTCATTATAATGATGGAGATAAGATTATTAGAGTAAATGATAAAAATATAGGGATTCCTCAAGGTACCGCAGTAAGTGCAATATATTCAAATATTTATATGCTGCAAATTGATGAATACATAACTAAAACAGTTGAAGTCTTGGGAGGAATATACAGAAGATATTCTGATGACTTTATAATGGTTTTACCTAATATAAATAGAAAAAGTTTCGATCAATTATGTGAAGATATAGAAAAAGAAATACTTTCAAAAGCTAAGATGAAGATACATCCTGATAAAACTAATATTATGATTTTTGATGGTACATATTTGAAAACTTTGGATTCTGGTAAGAATACAAAGTTGGACTATCTAGGTTTTGTATTTGATGGGAAAAATGTAAAAATGCGTGAAAAAAGCATATATAAATTCTATAGAACAGCCTATAAGTTAATAAGAAAAGGAGAAATAATTTCTAAAAAGAAGGGGCATGTTGGTAAAAAGACACGCCTAACGTACAAAAGAAAACTTTATCAAAACTATCACCTTTTAGGGGAAGGCACAGATTTTAAATATAAATACAAAAAGAGAAAATTTGGTACTTTTATAACTTACGCTAGAAAAGCGCAGAAAATTTTTGAAGAATTGTCACCCATGACAAATAATTTAATGACTAGACAAATAAAAAATCATCCTAAAAATATTAGGCAAAGAATGAATAAATCTATTCGACAATTGGAACTAAAGTCCTAAAAATAATATTATCAATTAAATCTGTTCTATAAGCTAGGCTCACTTCCATAGTGAACCTAGTTTATTTTTTATCAACATCACTTCCTCAAAACTCCAACCGAAACTTTCCTCTCCCCATCCAATTTCCTAACCTTCTCCTCCTCAATCTCCATCAACCTGATAAACTCTTCAAAAAAAGCATGAAACAAATGCCCACAAGCATAATACTCCTTCACAACCTGTTTCTTATTAATCGACCCTTTCCGAAACTGAAAAAAATGATCCAATACAGCAAGCGGCTCCTCCCAAGACTGCAAGCGATCCAACGTATGCTGCAAATCCGTAATATCCTGATAAGGAATCACCTTTAAACTCTGACCTTCTTTTTTCATAACCCATTTCCTCCCATTTTAAAAGTATTCTTAAAACAATTAATTCGAAGCGCTGAACAATAGCATCCAACGCTTCATATGCTTAACACATCTATCTGCACATTAACTTAGGCAACTATTTAAATAAACCAGTGACAAAAACGACTTATGTCTGATTTTTCCAAGCCCTGCTGATGTTCCAGTCACTTTCTTCTCAAAGCAAAACAAAAAACGCTATTGTAGTTTTTGCGAACCACCAATACCGTCATCAATCCTCTAGATAAAGCCCAAACCCTCCATAAAATACAAAACCTCAACCAAAATTTTCCAGACAGACTAGAAAATCCCACTAAAATTAGGTACAATAAAAAGAGCTAGTACTTTTGTGCTAGCAATTGGCAACTTGTACAGGCAGATACCACTGTCTATGCAAGGCTTCATCATGTGATTGCTGTCAGATGATGAAGTGCCTTTTTGTTTTGCATAACCACAACTGACCAAAGAACAGAGTGGATAATGCAAAGTACAAGGTGAACGAAGTGAACGTTGTCTCCTTGTCTTATATCTATCATTGATCATTTGCTTTACTTTGAACAAAACCTCCTTTCATTAAATTTGTAGAATAGAAAAAACGATATCAGGTAGCATCACCCAATATCGTTCACAATAGTCCCAAAGAATCACCTACCACTTTTTCAGCATAACCCAAAGAGAATCCAAGAAACCTATAGAAAAATAGGCAAACTTTGGGTACAATGAAAGAAGCTAGTACATGTTGCTAGCACTATTGGCAACTTGTTTGGGCAGATACCACTGTCTTTACAAGCCTTCAACAGTCTGGTTGCTGCCGGACGTTGAAGTGCCAATTTATTTTTATATTCTAATTTGAACAGTTCATGTCACTATGAGCTGTTTTTTTTGTTGCACATCACAACGATTACTTGAAGAGCTGATGATGCGCAATACTTGGCGACCGAAGGGAAGATGTTTCCCTCGTTCTATTCTACCTCTTAAGTATATCCGAAAAGAATACGAACACGCAACATAATTTTTCTTACACATACCATTAAATAACACTAAAAATCGTTCCCCTATATATAAGAAAAAATAACAAAAAAAATCTTCTGAAACCATATCAAAATCTTCTAATAACAACCCTATAAAAGTAAAGTTATTCATTTTAAAAATTCGAAGAGTAAAAAATGCTCACTGTTAGAAAATCAACTTGAGAACATCAATGCAAAAAAATAGAGATTAGATTGGAAAATTCTAACATTGGTACTGGAAACATACTAGAGATAAAGTTCTCAAAAAAACAAGAGTTTCAAAAATATATTGATAAAAATAAGTATGTTCATATGTTAGACTGGTAAATGGAATAGATTTTATACAATAAGGATAAAAAATGGTTGGGGATCTAATTCAATTATTCCCACAAGAAATACGTACAAACAAAAATGCACAGAAAATTCGCAACAAGTATAAGAACTTTTACCGAGACTGCAATCGGAGCAAACCGCGATTCGATTAAATTAGAAAGGTAGAAATTAGAATGAAAAAGAAACATAGAGTTTTGTTAGTCATAACAATTATCGTACTAATAATATTAACGATAGGTGGCAAAATATATCTTGATGAAAAGTCTTTTAACGATGAAATGGTGAAGGTTGTAAAGAGTGAGGAAGCAAAAAAAGTTTACGAAAAAACGATTAAAAATAATGATCCTAAAGCTTTTACAGCAGATGGTATTATTCAATCTTATGAAATAGATTACGATACGATCAAACATAATCCGATGGGAGGAATTATGCTTAATTTAATTATTAATAATAACAAAAATCTTTATATACACGTGACTTTAGATAAGGAAAGTGATGGAAGATTACGAAATAGTTCTGGAGGTCCTTCTTCTGAACTAGATGATTTATTGAATGAGAGGGAAGCTACTAATGATTAGTTTTTCGAACAGGGAAATGGTTCTAATAGCTGAACAAGAATATTCTAAAGAAGTAGTAGCTAATATCATTAACTCGAGGGGAACAACAAAGAAATAGAAGAACTCTAGTCACCCAAAAAAAATACGGGGAGTAGTCAGAATGAAAAAGAAACATAAAATGTTATTAGTTATAACAATAATTTTAATAATAATCTTAGCTATAGGAGGAAAAACATATCTGGATGAAAAGTCCTTTAACGATGAAATGATGAAGGTTGTAAAGAGTAATGAAGCAAAGAAAGTTCATGAGAGAACTATAAAAAATAATGATCCTAAAGCTTTTACTACTGCTGGAGTTATTCAATCTTATGAAGTTGATTATGATACTGTCAAACATAATCCGATGGGAGGAATTATGGTAGATTTGATTGTTAACGGCAATAAAAATTTGATAATAGACGTAATTTTAGATAAAAACAATGAAGGTATTTTAAAAAATAGTACCGGTGGTACATCTTCTGAATTAGATGACTTGTTAACTAATGAGAAGGTAGATGATGAGTAAAGGGGCGAGATAGCTAAGTAATAATCTGAAGAAGGTAAAACAATAAAGATTGATAGCGGATCCATAGTAATCCGCTATGTCTCAAAATTATTCAATAATAAAAAGTAGAAGAATTGTTAGTTGAGGGGTTATTAGAGTGAAAAATAAACGGTTGAAACGTTTATTGATAATAATGATGATGCTAGGATTAATTATATTAGGCATAGGTGTTAAGGCATATATGGACTCAAAAAAATATATGACTGAAATAGTTAGAAAAAATGAATCGCTTATAGAAAATGAACTAAAAAAAGTGGCAAAATATATTTTGATGAAAAGTCCTTTAATGATGAAATGGGGAAGGTTGTAACGAGTGAGGAAGCAAAAGAAGTTTTTTAAAAAATAGAGATCCAAAAGCCTTTATAACAGAAGCTATTATTCATTCTTATAAAAGTGTTGAGCATAACCCGATGGGAGGAATAATGCTTGATTTAATTATTAATAATAATAAGTCTCTAAACATAGCCGTTATTCTTAGAAAAAGAGAATGAAATAAACACATTAAGAAATGGAGCGGGTGGAGCTTCTCCTAAGTTGAGTCAACTGTTAGAGGGCATAGAAGATTTTTAGTTAAGGAGCTATTAAAATGAAAAGTAAGCAGCTAAAATATTTAGTAGTAGTAATAGTGACAATTATGGTAATAGGAATCGGAATCGGAGGAAAGATTTATATGGATAGAAAAACTTTAAAGGATGAGATGTTGAAAATTGTAACTGATAATAAAGACATAGTAGAAAAAGAATTAAAAGCGCAAGATACATCCAATAGGATCCATAAAATCGACATTGATTATTCTACGATAAAGCACAATCCAATGGGAGGAATAATGTTTGAAGGATATATTAATGGTGAAAAAAAATTAGCATTTTCAACTGGCTTGAATAAATATGTTATGTCAGAAACTGGAGAATACAGTGATGTTCAATCTACAGGTGTAGATATAACAAAAGAATTAGATCATTATTTATCAGGAGGTCGTTTAAATGACAGGTAATCTTACAGATAAGGATAGAGAAAATATAGGCTACGTTTCAAAAGCAGTAAAAAACAAAGAAACAGACGAACAAGCCTATATCATTACAGATGCAAAGCTACCCAATAACCCAACGCCAGAACAAATAGCAAGTGTGAGCAATGTGACTGTAATTTACCGCATGCTTTATTGAAAGAAAAACAAAAACAAGCAGAAAAAGCAATAATTCAAGCATCAATCGCAAGCGCAGCACTCTCAAAGATGCAAAGAAAAGTAAATAAAATAGAGCAGAGTACCAAAGATACTATGAATGTAACAAAAGAAAGTGTTAACAATGTAACGGAGGACATGTCCAGTTCTTTAAAAGGATCTTGGGGAAATAAAGCAAAAGAAAGTTTTAAAAACAATAGTCAAAAATTAGATGGTGTTTAAATAAAGAGGAAATAGGTCAGAAAAAATAGTTTGGCATATTTCATTAGTGATAAAGTAGTGTTATTGCATCGACATCAGCTTATTAGAGAATTATGTAAGATACTCCTAAACTATGCCAATACCTGCTAAATAGTTTAGACCTACAAGTTTACTATGTATCGTAAAGGAATGACATTGTTGTTTTTAATAAAAGCTGAGCAACAAGAGGCTAAAATATCGAAATCGATTTAAAATGATTGAGACACTGGAAGAATTATTTTCAGTGTCTTTTTTTATCTAGTCTCATTATTAAAACAATTGTTCAGTAGAAATATTGATTGACAATGAAAAAATTTAAATATATCATATGATATATAACAAGTGATATATTTAAAATAAAGTCTAATTTGAGTATAAACAAAGGAGATATAAACATGCCGCCATCAGTCAGAATTGACAAAGCGACTATCTTAAAAGCAGCTCTTGACCTACTAAACGAAAAAGGAATGAGTGCGATAAATTCACGAAGTGTTGCCAAGCGTATCGGATGCTCTACACAGCCCATTTTTAGTGTGTATGGAAATATGGCGAACTTACGAGAAGACATCATTTTATCCACCGAGAATTTTCTTTTTAGCTATTTAAAAAAAGTTCCATTTAATGATTACTTTTTTTTGAATATAGGATTATCGTACATTCAGTTTGCGCAAGAATATAAACATTATTTTGAGGTATTATTTCTCTTAAATAATTTTAAAAATAGGACGATTGAAGAGTATATCAATTCCGATAATATGAAATTTATAAAAGATGGAGTCAAACAATTATTTAGTATGGATGAAGCAGGAGCAACGAGTTTATTTATTGACATGTTTATTTATTCCCATGGGATTGCCTGTATGATATCAACCAATAACCTTAATCTAAATACTGAGACAATTGAAACAATGTTGAATAATTTAGTATTCAGCTTATTGGATAGAAGTAAAAAATTGGAGGACTAAATATGAAGGTGAAAAATTATGTAATTTTTGGAACAAGGGCTCTAGGTATTCATTTTGCTAAAGCTTTACAATCAAGTGAAAATGAAATGATTATGGTAAATAGAAGTGGAATATGCCCGGAACCTAGTGTTACCGCAACAATTCAAATGGTCGATGCATTGAATAAAAAACAAGTTGTTGAGGTATTAATATGAAAAATGAAAGGTTAAAAAAACAATTGCTTGTTTGCTTGCGCTACATTTTAATTCCTCTGTTAATAGGCACAATTGCAAGCATATGGATTAAAATGTCGATTTTCACTATTACAGCAATCATTTATGCAATCTTGCTCGTTTTTATGATTCCTTCAGACATATTTTTCAGTAGTACGTTAGATTACAACACAAAATCTGTTAACCCAAGTTATAAACATGAAATATCCGACTATATTGGTAGTACGAAGCATCAACTAATTAATTTTACTGTGGTTGCTTTGGGGTTAGTGGCTTGTTTATTGATTGCTTTTTTGAACTAATTCACTTACAGATGAAAAACTAAACAGTGAACTTCAAAATAAACAATCAGAATTTTATTTTATTTATTTCAATCTGAAAAGATGGAGAACGATGCACTTGAAATCGAACGGATTTATATCGATTTAATGATGAAGCAGGAATTAGTTTGAATATAAAAAAATACTCAACAAAATTGATGTAGTCGTAGTTAATTTTGCTGGGTATTTTTATTGAAGCTAAAAGAATTATTTGGTCATAGATATGTTAGCTTCATTTATCGGAAAATCAAATTGGAGTAAGAAATATTGAGAATGGCAATAAAAATGAAAAGAAGTATTTTTATATTTATTTAGTATTTTTTTGACAGGATATAAATCAGATTTTTTTATATTCTTCTGCATATCACTTTGATTTTTGAGTAAATTTTCCGCAACGTTGCGATCCGTTGCTTGGTTGCTTATCTCTATAAAAATGTTATTTTTTTCCTTTTTTAGTGTAAGCAAAATATCATCCTGTTCGTTCAAAGCATATGAAAGTGAATGTGACAGACAATGAATAAGATCTGCAATTTGGATAGATATATCGGTTTCTTGAATAGGAGTAGGAATAGATAAATGAAGAGTAGCGTCCTTCCTTTTAGCAAGATCAAGAAATTGAATCAATAACCCTTGAATAGACGGAATTTCTATATAAGCCAATTGTTCATAAGGTGTATCTTCTAAAAGCGGTTGAGAATAATTAACAATGGAAGAAATAAATTCTAAGGCTTCTTTTGATTCTCCATTTTGAATGTAGCTATTTAGACTCAGTAAAATATTTCGATAATCATGGCGAAACTCATCAGATAATGTAATTTTCTCCATCTCTTGATTAAATTGTCGGGAAAGAATATTTTTTTCTAACACTTGTTGATCGTATTGACTATAGATAAAAGCAGTAAGGTGAACAGTGACACTTAAAATCAATAAGACAGCAGTGATATAAAAAAAGGATTCTGTAAAATAACCATTTACCATAATTCTTCTTACCGTCCCTAAAAGAATTAAAAAAATGATTCCTATAATAGACTGAATTTTGTACTTTTTATTGATCCTAGAAATTGAATCGAAGATTAAAAATCGCTTATCAAAATAGTTAAATCCTTGAATAAAAAGAAACAATAATAATTGTTGTAAGAGGATCGACACATTTGTATACTGTTGAAATTGCTGCAAACTGATATAATTCGTTTCAAATAGTAACTTTAAAAAATCGTAAGTAAATAACCAAGAAAGAATTAAAAATGAACTGTTTAGAAAAAGAAATAATACCATCAAAATCCAACTATTTAGGTGGCGAAGGACTAAAATCGGTTGGAGTATGAAGAATAGTAGTAAAAATAAATCACTATTTCCTACTTGAAAAAAATTTGAAATAAATTCAATGATTAAAAGTAATGTAAGTACTAGAGTTTGTTTCTTACTAGTATATTTTTTATAACCTAAAAACCAGGTCAGCTGCAAGAAACTCAATGTGAAAAAACTATAGTAATAAACTTGACTCTCCATTGATAATAGACACCTTCTTTTTTAGCCAGAGGAGTAAAACTTTTTCGGAAGATTTTACTCCTCTGGATTTTTAATTTTAGGTACAGAGAAAACGATGATAAAAAAATGATCTTTTTTAGAAATTCTAAAGGTTGCTTTTTTGTATGCGGCGACGATTTTGGAAAAGATATGTAGTCCTTTTCCTTGATGATTTTCCTTAGTCGAAAAATTATTTTGGAAAAACTCTTGCAAGGCGATTTCAGGATTATCCACATAAGTATTTTTGACAGTGATTGTTATGTAATCAACAGTCCCATCAATGCTAAGAGAAATTTCTTTTTCTTGACTGGTAAGAGCTGCTTCATAAGCGTTATCCAAAAGAATTGAAAAACAGCGAATGAAATCAACGAGGTTCATTGCACTAGCACGTAGATCTTGTGTGATTTGTATCGTTAGGTCAATTGAAGAGCTATCACACTTCTTAATAAAGTTTGTCAAAAGACCTTGAATAGATGGTGCATTCACAATAGCAATTTTTCTATAGAGATTAGGCGTAAGAAATGAATCAGAATAATCAATAATATCATTTAGTTGTTTAGAAGCATGAGCCAAATCATTTGCTTCCAAATCCTTTGTTAGGCTAGCAAGTAATTTTTTGTATGCATGTCTAAAGGTTGTTGCAAGCTCAATCTTTTGTTTTTCTCGTACATACATATCTGATAAGAGGATAGAATATTGTTTTTCTTTATAGTATTTTGTCAGTAAAAAAATATTCCAAGAAAAAAATGCAGTAAAGCCAACAACGATAAATGTGCTGTAAAAATAAGCAGCAGAATAGCCTCTGAATACGCCAGATTGCTGCAATCCAATTGAAACAAATAAACAAACAAGAATAGCAAGTGAGAGTCCTCGATGCTTTTTCGGAAGTAAAGTTAACGAATTGATTATCGACGATTTCTTTAATGAATAACGGGCGATAAAGAAAAAGAATGCGAGTAAAAGTTGCTGAGCGATGACGAATAAAAAAAGATAGCCTCTATATATATGCGGAGAAATAACTTTATTAAGCAATAGCATATTCCATAAATCAATAGTAGGTAGCCACGAAATCAAGATAATCGCATCTTCAAAAACCAATAAAAGGGCTGAAATCAGCCAATCATTTAATTTTCTAGTAATGAAAATAAATTGAGTGATAAAAAAAAGAAACAATAACAATGTAAAGTATGTATTATGAAGAAAAATACTAAAAGTTCCTTGAAGTAAGAGCAAACTGGTTAAAATAAGCGACTCTCTAACGGACAGAAACTGTTTATAAACAAGCATCCAAATGGCTTGGATATAATTAAGCGATAATAAAGCCACAAAATAGATATTATCAATCATCATTATATACCCGCAAAGCCTTTTTTACTTTATCAATGATCTTTGCTCCAATCGGAAGTACTTGCTTTCCTTCAAAGAAAATGTGCTCATTTTTTCTATCAATTGCCATAATATTTCCAAGATTAATAATATAAGACTGCAAAGAAGTCATCATGTAGTCCTGATTCAATTGTTTTTTTATTTTTCCGATTTTGGCTTCAATGATCATTTCTTCAGATAAAGTTTTGATTAGTAATCGTCCACTTAGTCCTTTCAACGATTCAATATAGCAAATATCCCGTGCATTAATAAAAAGTGTTTCAGAACCGTTAGAAAATTCAACTTTATCTTGCTTTAAACGCCAAAAATTTTTTGAAGTCAATTGGCTTTTATTTAACATGTCATTGATTAGCTGTTCAGTTTCAGAGGGATTTTTAAAATTTTTAACAAGATAACCCAAAGGGAAAATATTATTATTTAATACATTTATTGCTTTATCTTCTAAGCTAGTTAGAAAAATAATCGAACATTTTTTATTATACTTCCGAATTTCTAAGGCTAAATCAATTCCAGTATATGTAGTCTTTAGATCAATATCTAAGAAAAAAACATCATTATCAGTAATTGTCAATGTAGGAATTTCTTCCATAAAAGTTAAATGATTTGAAACGTTTGATAATTTTAAATCAAAAAAATTATTTTTACATTCATTTAAATAATGAATGATTTGTTTTCGCTGCTGATTATCGTCTTCAATAACATATACAATCATGTCTATCTCCCTATGTACATTTATTTACGAATGATAGTAACACTATTTATAAAAAAAATAAAGATAAAATAGTTCAGCAGTTAGTAAAATAGAACGCTTACATGGCATTTCCTTCTTTTACTGAAAAGAATAAACTATGTTTGTAAATATAAAAAAAAAATAATTTTGCAATAAAATTTAAATAGGAGGGCAACAATGGTTAAATTAGGATTTATTTCATTAAATAGTAAAAGCGAAGAATTGTGCAATCAATTACAAACATATTCTGATATTGAAGTGGTTTGTCGAGAAGAATTTAATGATTCCGACGATTATGATGCGTACTTTATTCTTGGAGGAGATGCTCAACTTGCTGATATCTGTAATTATTATATGAAAATAGAGAATTATTCTTTTTGTCCAGTTTGGATTTATAAGGAAAATTGTAGTAGAAATGATCGACTTTTACTATATAACTTGGGTGCAATCAGTGTGTTTCATAATGAAATGGATCAAGAAGAAATAGTCAAAGCAATACATAATGGACTGGTTTTAGTGCAACAAAACATGGAATCTGACAATCTTGCAAAGGCTAAAAGAAAAAATGAAAAGTATTTCAAAATGATTAGTGAAAATCTTTGTGTACTTTTGGATAATAGAAAAACGGTCTATTTAACAAAAATGGAGTATAAAGCACTTTCTATTTTGTATTCTTCTTCTCCAAAAGCTGTACCATATAAAAAAATGTACGAAGAGCTTTGGGGGATACCTTACGAGAATCAAAAATATAAAATAGCGAATATCATTTTTCACTTAAGAACAAAACTGGAAAAGGATATCAGTTCTCCAAAAATTGTCAAGACAGTCAGATCAAATGGTTATTTATTTAATGATAATTATAAATAGACTGGTAGTGATTTGGAAACTAAGGAGAGACAAAGAACGATTATATACAGGAAATGGAAGGTAAACAATGTGAGTAAGAAAAGCTATGACTATTTTCAAAAGTATCGACTCTACTACTATGGTAGTGGAATTCTATTCGTTGGGTGGATTATTTATTTCACTTTTTTTGGGTCTTTTTATGAAAAAATGATCTATTGGGTAGATGATAATGCAAGGTACCTCATTAAGTTAATATTTATATCGAATTTTTATCTTCCAGAATTATTAATGTATACATTCATCTATTTTATTTTGATGCTTGTCAGTTTGTATCTTCTTTTTTTCTTCTATTTCAAAAATAAAAAACAAGAGGATATTCAGAAAAAAACAAAATATTTTCTATTTATATATCTGTGTTTCATTATCATTGCGTCTGGGGTATTACTATGTACAATTTCTTGGCCCTATTTTTTTGCCATTTTTATTGCCTCTTTCACAGTTGTCTATATCACATATGCTATAACTAAATTTCTTTATGAAGATTCACAAATAAAATATAAAGATGGTGACTGTATCAAAGAGGCGAGTACGTTTCATACAGAAGAAGAAGCCAGAAAGAGTGTACGAGAGTTTTATGAATATTGGGCGTCGTATTTTAATGATAGAGACTTTCAGGTAGTAGAAGAAATAAAACAAGAAGGAAATGGCACATATAAGATTGCTATTTATATAAAAAAAAAGAATGATTAAATTCATTCTAGATAGGAGAATTTTTTTGAAAAAAAGAATTTATAGTTTATTTATCGTAATAAGCTGTCTTATGACATTAATGATTCCCAGCAATACAGTAGTTGCCAAAGAGGATAACACATTAGGTTTTACGGTTTCACCTGTCCAGCCTAAAACACAGCTGGATAGTGAAAAGAGTTATTTTTATATAAAAACAACACCAAGCGAAATGCAAACATTAGAAGTCCGAGTGCAAAGTACAAAGAAAGAAGAAGTCCGACTACATGTCTATGCAGTCAATGCATACACTGGGAATAATGGCACGATTGAATATACTGATGATTTATCGACTAAAGATGAATCACTTCAACAACCGCTAACTGACTTAGTGAAGATTGATACGCCCGAGATTACGATTGGGAATTTTGAAGAAAAAACAGTCAAAATTCAGGTGACACCAGCAAAAGATAAGTATTCTGGTATTAAAATGGGTGCCATCGTTTTTCAATTAGAAAGTGAGAAGAAAAAGCAAGGGGTTTCGACAGAATTTTCTTACAAGATTGGGCTGATCACTGCAGAAAATGGAGATGAATTCAACAATGGTAAAACGTTAAAGTTAAATTCTGTAAAAGCTTCTATGACGCGTGGGAAAAAAATGGTCTTAGCTCATTTACAAAACCCTGAACCTAAAACGTTAGAAGATCTAAATATTGTTGCAACCATGACAAAAAAAGGATCCAATGAAGTAATCAAACAAAAAACGGTTCAAAATTATAAATTAGCGCCCAACAGTTTTCTTGACTTTGAACTTGACTGGGGCGTGAGTAATTTACCTTCAGGATCTTATACGTTAAGTCTAAAGGCAAAAAATTATAATGAAAGCTGGGATTTAACTAAAGATTTTACGATTACAAATCAAGAAGCACAAAAAATCAATGAGGAAAGTGCCTTTAAAATCATTACGCCAACTTGGCTAAAAATCACAAGTAGTTTCTTTCTACTAATCAGTATTGTCTTAATTATTATTCTATTTTTAAGAAGAAGAAAATGGGAAAAAAGATGGAGGAAATTAAGAATAGCAAATAGGAAGAAAAAGAAAAAAAATAAACGAGAAAAAAGGTGAGGAGTATGAAAAAAGTGTTGCTTGCTTTTGGCTTGCTCGCTATGTTACTTCTTTATTTTACTCAAGTAGTGTGGGCAGTGGATGGTACAAGACAAAACGATGTGGGAATCACTTTTGAGTCACCTATAGTGGAGTCAACGAAAAAAAAACCTCCTAAAAAGTCAAATCATGAGCTTCCATCTACAAAAGGAAAAAGCGGGTATTTGCCTCATTTAGGACAAATGCTCACCTCATTTATTCTCTTATTGACGGGTGTCTCTTGTTTAGTTGCCTTTTGTGGCATCGTACTGTTTAGGAAAATTTATTATATATAATGTATGGGAGTAAACTATGACTGATTATTTATGGATATATATTCTTGGGGGTATTTCCTCTGTAACACTGATTTATTTTTTAATTACTTTTTCACGAGATGTGTTTTTAACTAGAAAATTAAAGTTGAAGAAGACCAATTTAGTACTGAACTTTTGTTTGCTATTTCTGACGTTAGCTAGTTTAGCGCTGATCATTTATTTGTTTATATTACTAAAAGATCAAATCAAATTATTAGAATAAAGCGTTATGCGAACAACTTACAACAATAACTGTCACTATTTATCTACATTTAACGAAAGGTGATGGGAAATGAAAAAGGTTCTTTTAACTATGTTAGTAGCATCAGCAGCAGTTGCTTTATTTGCTGTTCCAGCAAATGCTGATGAGGTTTCAAATGATACAACAGATTTGGGGATTAGTTTTGATACGAATGGTGATAATAAACCAGGGGAAGGCCCATTTAAAGATAATTTAGCCATTGCTTGGGTACCATCAAGATTTGATTTTGGTAAGCAAAAAGCAACTGGAAACGTTGCAACCTATAATGCAGCTTCAACTGATAATAAACAATACTTTGTTGTTAATGATGATAGAACACCGGATAAAGATGGTTCTGTTTCTGCTTGGAAAGCGAGTGCAACTTTATCAGAATTTAAAACTACAGGAGATGATACAGGCCTGAATGCAACATTAAGTTTTAATCTTGGTAATGTTCAAAAATATGATATCGGGACAACTATAGATGAAACTCTAAATGATTATACGCCGCAAGATCCTACCGCATCTGGTGTATTAACTGCTTTTAATCCAGTTGATCCTTCTATCGTACTTGGAGACGGTAGTGCCCAAACTGTAACCTTGGATGCTGATGCTAAGTCAAGTGTCACTATCTTAGGCAAAAAAGAAGCCAATCCATTAAAAGGCGGTTTTGCAACAGAGATTACAGACCAAAAACTAAAAGTAACAGCATCTAAAGAAGCAGCTGGAAAATCTTATTCAGCTACATTATCTTGGAGCTTAAACAACACATATTAAGAAAAATTATGGATTTTAAATAGAATAATTAGAAAAACGTAGATAAATAGTTCACAGTTATTGTTGTAAGTTGTTCACAAAAGTCAGAAATTAGTAAAACATAGAGTTGCATTTGAATCAAAAAAATGAGAGATGGATAAATATGAGAATAGGCAAACTGTGCTTTTTGATTTTAATGTATATAACATTGATGATGAGTCCTATTGTTGGACAAGCAGAATCAACTCATCAAATAAACTTAAATGATTTCTCCTATGAAGTAATCATGCCAAAAAATCAAAAAAACAAGGATATAGGCTATTATGATTTATTAGTTGAGCCAGAAAAATCTGAAATAGTCCAGTTAAAATTGAATAATGTATCGTCTAAGTCAATGGCTTTAGCATTAAAGTACAATAGTGCGAAAACTAATAGTAACGGTGTTATTGAATATGGTCCAAATAATTTGATGAAAGATCAATCATTACTTTACGATTTCGCAGAAATTGTTACCGGACCGGATAAGATTACGATCGAACCGAAAAGCAGTAAAACTATCAGTATAATGGTTCGCCCGCCAAAGGAGCGATTCAAGGGATACATTGCTGGAGGCATTCAAATCATGCCAGTGGATAAATCAAATGTAGATAAAGATGTAGATGAAAGTGTTGTTACAAATAAATTTGCTTTTCTTGTTGGAATGTTGCTAAGTGAAGAACGTACAATAGAAACTAAAAGTGAATTGTTATTTAATTCAATTAATGTAGATAATGAAATGGATTTCCATCAGTTGATCTTAAATTTTTCAAACGTTAGACCTGTGTTTGTAGAGGATATGAGTGTTGATATTGAAGTAAAGAGCAAACAAAACGGAGAAACGAAGTTTGAGTTAAGAAATACTGGTATGAGAATGGCACCTAATACGCAAATAAATTTACCCATTGATATAAAAGATAAATTAACTGAAGTAGGCAAATACGTAATGGAGGCTACTATTAAAACCAGAGATGGTGGTTCTTGGAATTGGGAGCAAGAGTTTACGTTGAGCGAATCAGAGGTAGAGCATTTTAATGAGCGGCTAAAGGAGAAAGAGGTTGGTTTTAACTACGTATTATTGAGCATGATTGGCGGGACAATAGTACTGTTCATTTTAATTTTATGGATGTATATCATAAAAAGGAGGAAAAAAAATGAAAATAAATAGGAGGCTAATAATAAAGTTTGTTTTGTATATTTCTGTTAGCTTACTTTTTATAGTTTTGTCAAACTCAGATGTCTCTTATGCTGTAACTGTTTCTGATGTATACACAGGTGTTTTTGCTGATGGGAAAGCCGACAATCCTAAGCCCTGGAGAGCTGATAAACCAGTAATTCGACCTATTTATAATGGTAATTCCGAAACAATTCTACAGGATGTTACTTTGAATGGGGCAAATTTTGTAGGATTTGGATGGGCTAATAGGAAACCATATGTAAAAGGTACTGTTATTCTGTACACAAATGTAGGGGTATATAATGGTAGAAAGTTAACTTTATCTATAACTTTATTGCGTCCGTTTTACCTAAATGGAGGTTTTCAGGCGTATCTTACTGATTCGTGGGGAATGCGTATGGAGCAAATTTACACAGATTCGGCTGAAACTATTAAATATCAATTAGTTTATGATGATACAAAAGAACCTGTTAAAGATATTTTGTTAGAAATTCCGATTAAGGATATTCCCGATTGGGGTAAGGCTGTAACGTGGAGGAAAATATACTATAATTTAGATAATTTGGAGCATGTATATATTAGATATAGAAATTTAAATTTAAAAACTAGTACTATATCAATCGGTTTAGATGAATTTGACAAAACAGCTACGAAGCAAAAACTCATTGTATCTCCAAGTGCCTCAGACTTTAATTCTGAGCCACCAGATGAGTATGGGACCGTTCTCCAGGCTGTTCCAACAATAGTTATTACAGATAACAACGTTCCTACTATTGTTGGTATCAGAGCTAGCTGGAAAGCGTCTCAAACATTTTTTGATAATTCTTACTCTTTACCACATTTGCCGTATTATCTAGCTCCCGATGGTACTGATAGTACGACAAAAGATGGTAAATTTATGAGTGAGTATGAAGTGTATCAAGATGTCATTGAAGCAATGGACCCGTTTTACCCAGATGTTTTTTCAATTTACTTTGAGGATGAAAAGAAATATTTTACTAATTTCGATTCAAATAATTTTGTAGTCAAAGATAAAGATGATAAAGATATTACTAAGTTGTTATCTTATACTAAAATTAGTGAGAATAAATTTAAAGTAGATATTCCAACTTCTGTTTTGAGTAGTTTGAAAAATAATTCGCTTAAATTTATTTATTCAAGTTCTGAATATGATAAGTCAAAATTATCATCTGCTTATGATGCGTCAAAAAATGCATTTGTTTTTCCTATAACTGCCTACAATTATTATAAAAAAGATGGTCTTGAGAGTACGTCCAAAAAGTCAACAATCAATAGTATTGTTCCTGTCATACTATCAGCAACAGCAGTAGATCAAAGAGTTTCTTTAAATAGTTCAACAGACGATTTGGATTTGACAAAGGTATTAAAAGACCCAGTGAGTAATATACCTGACGATCAAGTTAAACTAAGTTTAGATAGCCCTGAAAAACGATTTACAAAAGTGGGAACAGAATCGATTGCTGTAAAAGTTTCAAGTAGTAAAATACCTTCAATTACGAAATCGTATACTATAAAAGTGAACGTTGTAGATGATCTTGTAACATCAAGTTTTTTTGAAAATCAGTCATGGATAATTAATGAACTAAATAAGCAACTATCACCAAAAAAAATTGATGTAAACATGTATTTCAGTGATCTTGTGAAAATTACAAAAATTAATTTAACGAATATATCGGGAAATCAGTACATACCGAGATCCATTAGTGGATTAATCAATCTAAATGAACTGTCTTTGACAGGAAAATCCGCTCAGAATAGTGGATTGGTAGGAACAATTCCTAAAGAAATGGGTCGCCTATCTGAATTAATGATTCTTGATTTATCAGATAACAAGCTAGAAGGAACCTTGCCAGACGAATTAAATAATTTAAAGAAGTTGACTGTATTTAATGTATCAAAAAATATTTTTTTTGGTCAACTTCCTACTTTCTCAACGGTGATAGACTCATTTAATGTTAGTGAAACAGAACTAACGTATAATACGAATAGTTTACCTGCATTTATTTCACCAAAAAATGGGCTTACAAAAGATAGTTTTGTTTACAATGCTAGGGATCGTTATCTTCAACTGATATCTCCAGAAGTGAAAATCTATAATGAGCATTTGACTGAAATTAAGCCATTTGATCCATCCGAGCGCTCTAAATTTGAGCTAGGAGCAAAAGTTTATAAATCAGGTGCAGCACTTAGTGAGGTTGATAAGCCCAAGAAACTCCTGGAAGGACACATATTTACAATAAGAGATGCTGTATCAAATAAGCTATACTATGAAGGCAAAGCGGATCCGAATATATCAATTCCATATTCTAAAGGAATTATTTACAAAGTAATTATGGACAATGCTGAAAGCAATCCTAATAGTACCATTCAGATTACCACGAAAGTACAAAAACAAAAAGTTACCGTTAAATTTGTAGATGAGACAGATGAAGCTTTACATGAGCCAATCACCTTTGAAGGAATTATCGGGACTAAGCTAAACTTAACGCAAGAATCAAATGTACAAAAGGTCCTCAAAGATCTCGTAGGAAAAAACTATCAAATAAAACAAACTCCAGAGCCTGAAAATGCTGTCAAAATTCAAGAGAAAGAATCAACGGTAACCTATCAGTTTGAAGGAACTTTATTTGTTTATTCCAAACCGAATATCCTTAGTTTTGGGCTTCAGACCTTAAGAAAAGGGCATCGATTTATTAGGGTGGAAAAAGCACATTTTGATCAGTCGCTAATCATTTGGGATAATCGTAAAAAAAGTAATTCTTGGACAATCAGTGCGACATTAGAAAAGCCGCTGACAAGTGTAACAGATCCCAATTATACGCTGCCTGATGCAATTAAGTATAAAAGAAGCGAAACGGATACTCTCCCCCTTTTAACTGGAAATGCAGTAGAATTGGCTAAGAAAACAAGTAATGGTTCCAATAAATATAATGTAAGTAATGAGTGGAAAGCAGGAAAAAGTGGTTTCCAACTAGAAGTCCCGACTGGAAAAGTTATTCAGCCTGGAGGGTATCGAGCAACGATTTTATGGCAAGTAGGAGATACGCCGTAAAGCTTGTTTAAGTTATTCTTTACTAAAATATTGAGAAAATCTGATATGAGCGTTAAAATTGCATTCGTTATGTGCAGTTTTAACGCTCGTATTCTTTAAAAAGAAGTCATCAGTAAGACTAGTCTGACTATAAGCAAAATAACCTAAAAATCTCTTATGAACCTGTATAATAAGTTTATCGGTTTATAAGGGGAATGATCATGAAAGACGGTTTGTACTACGCAACACAATTTCGCGAGAAAAAACTGAGTGTAACAGAATGGATCGATGAGCGAGTGCAACAAGTAAAAAAGCTAAATCCTGAACTAAATGCAGTTGTGGATTGGGATGCTGAATCAGCGAAAAAACAATACGAAACAAAAGGAGCAGAAACTGGTCCTTTTTTTGGCTTGCCTATTCCTTATTTTAAGCAAGGATCATCTTGTAATAAGCGGCTACTATGCAAGAAAGAATTCAAACGTTTTCGACAGAAAAGTTGATATCTTAGACATAAAAAAATTAGTGAAGTTTGGTTTACCAAAAGATTTAGGGACAGTAATTCAAGAACCTACATTACGTGGAACAAAAGGAACTTACGTTTCTCAAGAGATTCAGTTTCTTTTTGAGGATGGAACGATCATTGGTTGGAATGTTCGTCCGTATACAAAAAAGTAAATAAGAGAGTTATCAGAATTGCTCTATCTAAGACATGGCATTGTGGCATGTGATGAATTGCAAAAAGAAGTGAGAAACAACAGATTCAATTGAATTTAATTTTCTGTTCGCTAGTCAAACTCAAACCTATCATCTAAAATTTAGATTAAAGGAGCGTGAGAATATGGATTGTTATAAAGGGGCATGTTTTTGTGGAGCTGTCCAATTTGAACTGAACTTAAAAAATTTGGATTTAACGATTTGTCACTGTTCCATGTGTAGAAAACTGACTGGTTCTACAGGTTTTGCCAGTTTAGAAGCAGGAGAAAGTCTTCATTTAACGGATACAGATGGCCTATCTATTTTAGATTCTTCTACGGTAGGAGAACGCGCTTTTTGCAATAAATGTGGGACGAGCTTATTCTATCGATTTAAATCTTCAAACGAATATTTTGTACCGCCAGCAATCATTTCTGATTTGCCTGAAGAAAATATTAAGTTGATTGAAGAAATATTTTATGATAATAAACCGTGTTACTATGAATTTTCAAATAATACAATCAAGAAAAATGAAGTAGATTTTCAATAAAGAACTGTTGAAATAGAATAAAAAAGAGTTTAGGAACAAAACCTGAACTCTTTTTAATACCCTTAAAAACAATTTAAGTAGACAGTAGGAGATGGTTCAGAGATGAAAAACAAAAGCTTAAAAAATCAATTACTTATTTGCTTCCTTTATATTGTAATTCCTTTAATACTAGGCGCAATTGCAAGTATATGGATCAAATTATCAATTTTCGCTATCACAGCGATTATCTACGGCATCATGCTTGTTTTCATGATTCCCTCAGATGTTTTTTTCAGTAGTACTTGTAGATTACAATATAAAGTCTGTAAATCCAAGTTATAAAGATGAGAAGCCAGATTTTATTGGCGGAACGAAGCAACAATTAATCAATTTTGCTGTTGTTGCTTTGGGTCTAGTAGTTTGTTTACTGTTTATTTTGATTGAGTGATGTAAGACTAGAAATCAAAATAAACAATGTAGAATATCTAGTAACGTTTAAAGTATTAAGTATCCAAACATTTACTGATACCTTAGCGAAGCGTAAAAACAATATATTTATCAAGCCCACACGGATGAAAAATTGATGGATGGGTTTCAAAATAAAGAGTCTGAATTTATTTCAATAAAGGACTTGCTGCATACTTAAAGATAAATAGTGATGATGCGCAAACTGAAAAAAATGAGAACGATGCACTTGAAATCAAACGGATTTATATCGATTTGAATTTTAAGAGACTGGGTCTTGGTAAGATGCTTTATAATAAAGCGATAGAACGAGCGAAAGAGTTAAACAAGTTTTCTATTTGGTTAGGTGTTTGGGAGTGTAACTTTGCTGTGATGAAATTTTATCATAAGATGGGCTTTACCCAGATAGGCGGGCATTCTTTTATATGGGAGAGGATGAACAGATTGATTTAATTATGAAGAAAGAGTTATCTTGATCTTTTGAGTATTTGAATGAAACGTATGAGTAATCAGTTGCTGAACTAAGATAAACTAGAACTGTTAAAAAGCTTGAGAAAGATTTCTCAAGCTTTTTTATATACTAAGAACAACAGAAGATACTTTTTAGTGGCTGTTCGATTACGATAATAAGTGAAACTACAAGCATGGTATACTCTATTTTATCGATGAAAGAAAGGCTATTTCATGTTGATAATAGATGATTCCTTATTGATCTCAATGAATTAGTTGAATGAGTATACGTTGTTTGATAAAAAAGAATGAAACACAAGTACTAAGATAGGAAGCAACTACATTAGACAGGAATGGATAATTATACAAAAAAAATAATTTTTTATTTAAAGAAATAAACCATAGAAACAAAATCCATTTAGTTATTATAACTTTCGTTATATCCGTTTGATAGCGCATATATTTTTTGTTTTAAAAAAAATAAAATCAAATGATTTTATTTATAATTTATAATTTAAATGTTTTTTAAAATTTATTTCTTGTTATATTAACAAATAAGTAATTTTGGTAAAAAATGAAAAACACTTATTTGATATAACCAATAATATACTCTAATTATCGTGTTGTCAACATTTTTTTTATTTTGTATTTTTTAAATCAATCTATTTTCTTTTGTATTTAGTTATTTATTGGTATTATGAAGTGGTATTTATACGCCGTCAAATCGCCGTCAAAATAAGGGAGGAAATGTTCATGGTTAGAAAAGGAGAAAATATTTATAAAAGAAAAGATGGTCGTTGGGAAGGGAGATATATAAAGGGAAGAAAGGAGAATGGAAGTGCTATATATGGTTATATCTACAATAAGAAGTACCTAGATTTAAAAGAAAAATTAATGAATATGAAAGCGCTGTATTCGAATAACTATACATTTAAAACAATCATCTATAAAGGGACACTTAATGATTGGGTGACTTGTTGGCTGAATGAAGCACAAGCACATTTAAAACCAAGTACTTTCGCTGGTTATACGAATAAGATGACAAAACATGTTCTACCATTTTTAGGAGATATTCTATTACAATCCATCACAACACCGATTTTGAATGACTGGATAAAAAAAATAGAGAATGATTTATCGCCCAACTCTGTCCGTATTGTTCATCAAGTTTTGACATCTTGCTTCATTGGGGCAGTAAAGAGAGGTCTCATCAAAGAAAATCCGTGTAAATATGTCGTTTTGCCTAAAAAAACAATTAATAAGGTTAGTGCACTTACTTCATATGAACAAAAGCAATTAAAAAAACAAGCTGCTACACATGCTAAAGGCTTAGCAATCTTAATCGCTTTGGAAACTGGAATGAGAATTGGAGAAATTTCTGGATTAAAATGGGAAGATATCAACTTTTCATCAAACATTATTACTGTAGAACGCACAGTACAAAGAATTCAAATGAACAATGATAGGAATAAAAAAACGAAAGTTATTGAAGGGACACCTAAAAGCTTTTCTTCTAAACGGACCATACCGCTTTCTAAAAATTTAAGCAAGCTTTTAATTAAACAGAAACTAAAAAATAATGGTAGCTATGTATTGGGGGGAACAAAACCAGCGGAACCACGATTGATATCTATTTGGTTGAAAAAAATATGTCAAAGTATGAAATTTACCAATATTCACTTTCATCAACTTAGACATAGTTTTGCTACTAGATGTCTTGAAAAAGGGGTAAACATAGCGACCATTAGCGCTTTATTAGGGCATCATTCGCCTAAAATGACCTTAGATACTTATTTAAGTTCCTTTATGTCAGAAAAAAGAAAAGCAATTAAATTAATAAGTTAGTCTATCTACTTTTCAAAAAAATACAAGTTTTGGAAATAGATAGATTTTTTTGTGATTTTCAAATAACGATGGTTTTATGAAAAAGGTAGGGACTTATTTTTTTAGTTGAATAGTGTAATGAAGAATATAAAGATTAATATAATTTACGCCGTCAATTTTGCCGTCAGATAGTCCTTTAAGTACTGATATCAATAGCTTAAAGAAGTTTTTCATATTTGTTAATAAAACAAGAAGTAAATATAAAAAAATCAGAATGGGAGGGACGAGTATATGCAAGATATAATTGGTATATTACATATCGGAACGAACATTGAGCAAAAAAATAATATTGATCTCTCGATTAAAGGTACTCTTAGCGATCTCAGTTACACATTGATTGAAATCACAGAAAAAAAGCAAATTGGTTCGTTAGATGGTTTGATTATTAATTTGGAACAATCATCTGCTTCTATAGAAGTGTTTCAATGGTTGATTAACCTGCAAGAAGATCATTCCTTATTTATCTGGATTCTTTGTGAAGATGAAGAATCAGAGTTAATCAAATTGTATCCTCATTTAAGTAAGAATTCAGTAATAGAAGTTTTTCAATCAAGTCACGGTGTTGAAATGTTAAGCATTGCAATAAAAAATGCACTCAATTATAAACGATATTTGTTAAATAAAACAGAATTTAAAAAAAATAAGAAGGAAATTTTTCTAGATCCATCTAAACTAAGCTTCGTTGTTCACAATAAAAGCATACCATTGACAAGAAAAGAATTCAAAATCATTGCGTTATTATATAGAAATATAGGCAATGTCGTTACTTATAATGAGATTAATAAAGAAGTCTATGGTGATTCCGAAGGTAGAACAGTTGGAAAGTATAGAGTAGCAAATTTTATTTTTGGTATTAGAAATAAGCTTAAAGAACAAACTTATTTTGAAATAGAAATTGTTCGAACAAAAGGATATATTCTCAGATGTTCAGAAAATGAGGAACAGTTTATCGAAAATACTAATGAAATGCTCTTATAAAAGACATGTTTATTGATACTATTTAAGAATGCACAATTTGTGGAGCCGGAGTGATTATGTAAAGAAATGGATGGAAATATTTGTGAAAAACAAAAAGAAATATTATGAAAAATATAAAGTGTATTATTTCTGCGAAATTCTACTTTTAATTGGGTGGGTCATTAATTTTATTCTTTTCTCAAGATTTTATGAAGAGAGTGTATTCTACATTGATAAACAAGCCAAGCTACTTATTCAGCTAATATTTATGGTGAATTACTACTTGGAAGATTTATTACTATACTTATTTGTTTCATTTGTGTTAATGACCTTAAATTTACTTCTTATTTTAACATTTTATATCAAGAGCAAGCAATCGGTGAGTGATCAAAGAGCATCAAAGTATCTAATAATGTTGTTCTTAATCATTATTGGAATCAATGCTTTAGCGCTTCTTAAAATGATTGTTTGGCCACTGTTTTTACTATTATTTATTTTTTCACTAGTGATCATTTATGTTATTTATGTTGTTACAAATTATTTGCACGAAGAGAAAGATGAATCGTATGAAGAAAATGAATTGGTAAAAAAAGAAGAAGGATTTCAAACAAAAGAAGAAGCAGAAAAATATACTAGAAAATTTTTAGATTATTGGGCAGAAGACTTTGAAAATAAAGGTTATTGTTTAGTAGATACTATAAAAAAAGACCAGAAAAATGAATGGTATGTTGAAATTAGCGTGCAAATGATTAAGTGAGAAGAGAGTTAAGAATAATTAGGAGGAAATTTATTCATGAAAAAAATGAATATACTATATACTACATTGATTTGTGTCTTTTCAATATTTTTTTTTTCAGATCGAGTGAGTGCAGCAAGTGGAAAGGACAATTTAGGCTACACAGTAACTCTTGTGCAGCCGAACACCCAGATAGATTTAACTAAAAGCTATTTTTATGTAAAAACTACTCCAGGAGAAGTTCAAACATTAGAAGTAAGAATCAAAAGTACTAAGAAAGAGAATGTTCGAATAAAAATATATGGAACAAATGCAATTACAGGTGATGGAGGGACGATCGAATATAGTGATGATAAAGCTTATTACGATAAGACCTTAAAGGAACCTGTAACATCCATGATTAAAATCCCAATGGCGAGTGTTACTGTTGGTAATTATGAAGAGAAGACAGTGAAAATCCAGTTGACACCACCTAAAAATAGTTATGATGGCATAAAAATGGGTGCTTTAGTTTTTGCTTTAGATCAAAAAGAAGAGACAAAAAGCGCTGTTTCAACAGAATTTTCCTATCGAGTTGGATTGATTACGTCACAAACAGGAGATGAATTTAATAATGCTCAAACACTAAAATTAAATTCAGTAAAAGCATCAATCAAGCGTGGGAAAAAAATGGTGTTAGCTAATTTACAGAATCCTGAACCAAAAGTATTAGAAAATTTAAAAATTGTAGCAACTATGACCAAAAAAGGATCAAATGAAACGGTTAAAAGAAAATTAGTAGAGAATTACTCGATGGCACCAAATAGTATTTTTGATTTTGAGATAGATTGGGGTATTGCTGCCTTACCAACGGGGACCTACACGTTACGTTTGGATGCTTCTAATGATTACCAAGAATGGCAATTAAGTAAGGATTTCACGATCACTAATCAACAAGCCAAAAAAATGAATGAAGAAACGGCATTTAAAATTGTAACACCAAATTGGATCAAAATAACAACAATTGTCTTAATAACGCTTGTAGCTTTGAGTAGCTTTGTAATACTTCTTAGAAGAAAAAATTGGGAGAAACAATGGAAGAAAATCAAAATTGCTAAACGAAAAAAAAGGAAGTCACAGGAAAAAAATAAAAATAAAAAGAAAGATAAAAAAGAGGATAAGTAATGATGAAAAAGCCTTACTTTATTTGGCCGATACTTATGGGAATATGTACTCTTTTCGTTTTATTTAGTCAAGTAATCGTCGTTTTTGCCGATCAAGAAAAAACAGAAGCTGGGATTACATTCGACCAGTTTGTTGAACAAGAAAAAACAGATCCGCCTATCTATGAAACAAAGCCAATCAATGATCTTACAGTAAACGGAGCTCTGCCTCATTTAGGACAAATGATGACTTCTTTTATATTGTTATTACTAGGCGTTACCTGCTTAATCATATTTTTAGGTGTTATAAGCTTAAGGAAAGTTTATGACATAAATATATAGGAGGAGAATATGAAAGATTATTTATGGGTTTATATATTAGGAGGCACTGCAACCATTTCGTTGTTACTTTTTTTAGGAACACTTTCTAGAGATGTATTTTTAGTCAGAAAATTAAGGAAAAAAAGAAAAGATTTAGTGTTTAATTTTAGTTTATTAGCATTATCTATTGTGAGTTTATCGTTAATTATCTATTTGTTTATTTTACTAAAAGATCAAATAAGATTAATAGGGTAGGAACACTAGAAATGTATTATTCTGTGAACAATTTATAACAGTAGCTGTCACCAATTTTATTTAGGTTAAATAAGAAAGGTGATTAAATTTTGAAAAAAATACTATTTACAACATTACTTGCTTCATCAGCATTGCTGATTTTTGCAAAGCCTGCGAATGCAGAAGAAATTGGAAATGAGCAAACAGATGTAGGAATTCGTTTTGATGCTGATGGTCCTGTAAAACCTGGTGAAGGACCTTTTAAAGATAACTTAGCATTGGTTTATACGCCAACTAAATTTGATTTTGGTCGTCAATCAGCAACAGCGAATATTGCTACATACAGCAATACTGTAGTTGGAGATCAATATGTTGTTGTAAATGATGACAGAACAGGAACGGATGCTGAACCACCAACAGAGGGTGGAACAAGAGCTGAAACAACCTCTGCTTGGAAAGTTACAGCTACTATGTCTAAACTAGTTTCTAAAGATGATGCTACTAAAGAATTACCATCAAAACTAACGTTTACTTTAGGCGCTCCTCAATCTTATGATATTGGTGAAGTTGATCCAGATACAAATGACTATTTACCAAATCCAATTGAAGGAAACCTAGGGGCTCTTGCGGACCCTAACAACATTGTTGTTGGCAAAGATGTAACTTTAGAAGCTGGAAATACAACTGGAACGAATATCATTGCCAAAACAAAAGCAGATGCTGTTAAAGGTGGTTTTGCTACAAAAATAACAGATACAAAATTGACTGTTACTACAGGTACAGGCGCTGCTGGTAAAGCATTCCAAGGTAGTGTCAACTGGAGTTTAGATAACACATACTAAAAATAAAATAATAAAAAGAAAAATTTTTAAGTAGGTTGGTCGATAGTTACTGTTATAAATTGTTCACAGAAAAATGACTAAATTTATGTATTTATTGAAGAAAGGTAGCACATTAAATGAAAAAAAATCCTTTTTATTTATTTGCATTAATATTAATTGGGTTTGGAATTTTCTTTAACCCAGTAAAAAGTTTTGCTGATCAAGATTCAGTTAATTTAATTAATGGATTATCATATGAGGTGTTATATCCCGAAAACCAAAAAAATAAGGAGTTAGGTTACTTTGATCTAAAAATGGAGCCAGGACAGGAACAAACAATTGCTCTTAAATTGTACAATTCACTATCTAAAGCATTAACGATTCAAATAGAACTCAATACAGCCAAAACGAATAGCATTGGTAAAGTGGAGTACGGTCCAAATAATCTAGACTCAGATTCATCCTTAGCACATGATTTCGTAAAGATAGCCAAAGGACCAAAAAAAGTTGTTATTCCTGCAAACAGTAGTAAAACAATAGAAATTTTAATTACTTTACCAAAAGATACTTCTGATAGTTTGATTGCTGGTGGCATTCAATTAAAACCGATTAACGATAATAATGTAGACAATCAAAATAAGAAAGATACTGTTATCAATGAGTTTGCTTTTTTAATTGGCGTCTTATTAAGAGTAGGAGACGTCAGTAAAATAAAACCAGAATTAAAACTAAACAAACTATACATAGCATTTACAGACGGAAAAAGTCATTTGTTTGCGAATATTTCTAATATCCATCCAATATATATTGAAGATATGAGTATTGAAGTTCAGGTAAGAAAAGCTGATAAGCAGAAAGATTTGTTTGTGTATCGTAAAGAAAAACTGCGAATGGCACCAAATTCAATCATTAATTTTCCAATTGATTTAGCAGATAAAGGGCTTACAGCAGGAAAGTATACCGCTCAGATTAATGTCTCCTCTAAAAATACTGGTAGTTGGTCTTGGACTGAAGATTTTACGATCAATACATTAGAAGCGAACACACTTCATGTACAGCATGAAGAAAAGAGACCGCTTAGTGAATCTCTTTTCATAGTATTTTTTTTCATTTTAGGCTTAGGAATCTTTATTTTAATAGTAATTTATAGACGAATAAGGTATAAAAAGACGCATAAGTGACACTAATGTAAAGGAGGTGTTGCGATGAGAGAATATTTAAAAGAAACAAAATAAGAAAGAAAGGAGAAGAACGTGAATTACAAAAAAAAGAACGTTAAAAGGCTCTGGGGACTCGTAGGTCTAACTGTATTTAGTTTTTTTTCTGTTACTATTTTATTTGCTAAAACAACTCCTCTGCTCGCTAAGGTAGAAAACAGTGTAGAAAAATCGGAATTTGACAAAAGAGATCAACATTCAGTCTCACCGTTAAAGAAATCGCTACAAACAGAAACGCAAGCAAATGATTTAGGAAGGGTACTTGATCCAATAGAAAATGAATCAGGGTTGAAAATAACTCCAAAAGTGTTGAAAATAGCACAATATGATTATCTTCCTGATCTTTATACTGAAGAAGGTCGTAAGTTGCTATTTTCGAAACAAGTCATACCTAAACCCGAATTTGGGGTGGAGTATGAATATGTGGATGCTAAAGGTTTACCAGCTAATCCAGATAGTGAGCAGGTAGGATTTCAAATGATTTACGTAAAGGTGACCGAAAATTATAGTCAAACCAGCGTTCTGGTACCTATACCCGTAACAGTAACAGATATAGGAACATCCTTCTTATTAACAAATCAAGTTGCCCTTCAAATAGACCATGCAGAGGGCAAAGTTCTCTTATATCCAGAAGAAACAAAAAATAAGACGGAAGAACAGTTGCAACAGTTAGTAAAGGAGAAGTCAAAGGTACGTGCTTGGAATACAGAAACTGGTGTAGAGGTTTCGACTGAGGTAATCAAAACGACCATTTCAACAACTTCTGTCGGGACGTACAAAGCTGATTTTGAAATCACTATGGGTCATGGTGCAGAGGAGCAGAAAGCTTCTATTCAAAAAAACGTTGTCGTCTTCGGAGCTAATTTCCAGCCTTTTACGACTGTACAAAATACTGAATTTGACTTGTTTAACAATCTACTTCAATCAGGTAATAAGTTTCAAACAGTTAATGGTCAGCAATTTGATAACGCAGATTACGAAATTGTTGATGAAACTGGTAATTTGACGGAAGTGGATACTACCACTGTGGGCTTTAAATGGATATATGTAAAAATGTCTGAAATAACCATGGAAAACGTCTCCACGATTATCAAAGTTCCATTAAATGTGATGAATGAAGATACTACTGCTTTGTTAAAAAACAAAGTAATAGTCAATGCTAAGGCAACCACTGTTTTTTATCCGAATGAGACAAAAGGAAAAAGTAAAGATGAGTTACTTGAGGCCGTCCAATCGAAAGTACATTTAAGTGCATGGAATATGAATACAGGGGAAATGATTCCGGCTTCTTTTACTAAAACGACTATGCCCAATAATTCAGTGGGAACTTACACGGGAACAATCACAGTAGAATTAAACGGAGAAGTTGGGACCACTAATCGAAATTTTTTAGTTTTTGGTGCGGATTTGAAATCACCACATTATGTTAAAGTGAAGATAGATGAAGAGTTCGATATGGGGGAGGATGCTAACAATGTATTCTCAAAATATCAATCCTTAACAAGTAGTTCTTCTGATACTGCCTATTATGAATGGGTTAAGGATGAAGAGGGCAAGCCAGCTAGTAATGTGTTGGATACTAGTCAAGCTGGATTTCAGTGGGCCTATATTAAAATGACAGATAAGGTTAATCCAGAAATATCAACAGTTATTCCGATACCGGTTAACGTGATAGCGGACGAAGAAATCTTTATTGTACAATCAAAAGCAGGGCTGAGTTTTGAAACGAATAGACCATTTATGGCAAATGAATTTAAGAATAAAACGGTTGAAGAAATCAATCAAATATTAACAAAAGGCTTATCGCCAAAAGCTTGGGAATTAACTTCAGGAGAAAGACTAGACGTTCAGATTACCCAAACAACAATTAATGATCTCAGCACAGGTTCGGTAGAAGTAATAGCAAATATTACACTAAATAATGTCCAACTGATATATAAATTTAATATCTATATTTTGACTATACCAATATTTGAAGATAGTGATTTAGATGGATGGATAAGTCTTCCTCTGAATTCTACTAATGGAGTTATTGTTAATCCACTAAATGAATCGAAGATGGGCTTCATGAAAAGGGGAATTAATCCTGTTAAGGAGCCAAATGAAACATCTGAGTATGGCTTTATGATCCTAGATAAAAATAATACTGGTTATGTATTTTCTTATAGTGGTAGTGGTACAGGGCGAGTATCAAATATACCAGGAGTGAATAATACAGTTTTATATGGTGATGAATGGGATACACGGTTTGGTCTAGGCGCAGATGAATTTCTTCCAGAAATGACTAAGAGTTATTATCTACGAAAAGGAAATAAACTGAAGCAAATTTTAATAGATAAAAAAAAGAGTATAGTGTATGTCTATGATTTATCTTTAAATAAAAATTTGAATTTTAGTATTCGTTTAAACATGTATAATCTATCTAATACCAAAAAGAAATTTGCAATGATAGAGAGTGTAGATACAGAGTATTATTCAGATAATGTACCTATATATGCTTTGGAAAATAATAGCGGTTTTTATATGGAGCCACAGGAAGGTTCTAGACTCTCAATTAAATTAAAAGATTTTAACGGAAGTTGGTTGTCTGATTATACAAAATATTCGGTGCTACCCCAGTGGGACACGTTTTCTAGTTCCTTTGGGAATGATTTTAAGTTAGATACCACTGAGAGTATGAACTATGATAAAGATGCTGTAATTTTAAAGGATAAAGATACGGCTTATCAATTAGGAGCACCATGGAAAGATATTGCGCCTAATGAGGCACTAGAAACTGGGTATGAGATTTTTGTTGGTGATGAAATTCCTTATATGCAGATGAAAGCGAATCCGGAGGTCTTTACAGTTTATGAAGACCACAACATGGACGTGGATACAAAGTATAAATTGAGTGAGATTCCCGCTGTTGGCGATCATGGGACTGTCTATGCGGTATATCCTAATGGGAAAGAAGTCACAACGCCGTTTACTGCGAATGGTAAGAAGGAATTTGATGGTAAATTGACAATTCCAAGAGCTGAATTACCAAAGCAACTGAATGAAGAACCAGGTACAATAAAAAGTTATGATACTGGATTATTAGCGATTAATGAGACGAAGGGGAACTATAACGGCTTACCTTCGCAAGACTATTCAGTAAAAATCAAAGTGTACAATCTTGGAGCAAAACCAGTTCCTCAAATTATTCAAAAGGGAGATAGCTTTAATAAAAAAGCATCCGAATTAGTGCGAGATGCAGTTATATTACCAGGTCATAAGCCTTCATATAAATACGAAGGCGAGATGCCGGACACTTCTGTTACTGGAATAACAAGTGTGACTGTGCGCATGACAGATACGAACCAGCCAGAAAAGACGACGTTAATCAAAGTGCCGATACAAGTAATAGATGGAACTCCCCCAACTAATGGGCTTTATCTGTTAGCAAATGACTTTAGCAGTAGCGGAGGAATTTTTCAAGATCTGAATGAGAATGAACGGGATGATTTGATTTTAAAAAAATCAGAAGCAATTGCTTGGGATACAGAAACTGCTTCAACTGATAAAATCAAACTGTCTGTTGAATCAACGACACTCCCTTCGAATCCTGCACCAGGAAGTTATAAAGCAACGATTAAAGCGACCAGAGATACAGAAACAATTAAAAAGACAATTACGATAGATATTAAAAATCTCAATCAGAAAGTCAATGTTGAGTTTGTAGATGAAGCAGGAGAGTCTTTACATGATAAAATTACGTTTGATAAAACGGTTGGTGCAACGATTGATCTAACAAAAGAAAAAGAAGTTCAAAAAGCACTTGAAACGATTCAGGCGAAAAATTATCAATTGGTGAAAAAGCCAGATAATGAAACACAAATTCCTGTTTTAAGTGAAGAAAGTACCGTGCAATATCAATTTAAAGGTATGCTGTATATACAATCTTCCCCGGATTTTCTGAATTTTGGACGTAAGTCTTTAGGAATACCATTTATAAAAGTAGAAAAAGCGAAGTATGACAAACCATTAATTATTTGGGATAATCGCAAAAATGGTAGTGCATGGAATTTAACAGCAACATTAAAAAAACCATTAACGAGCCAAGAAGATTCAAGCAAAATTCTACCTTCAGCGATTCGCTACAAGGTAAGTGATACCGAAACAGTGATCTTATCTGAAAATACAACACAGTCAATAGCGAAAAGAACACATGAATCCAAAGGACAGTATAACGTTAGTAATGAGTGGGATAAAAATGAAACCGGCTTATTGTTAGAAGTTCCTTCTGGAAAAGTTTTACAAACAGGTAGCTATCGAGCGACGATTTTATGGCAAGTTGAGCAAACACCTTAATAGAAATGTGAAAAGTTCCGCCCGAAAGAATTAATGTAGGGCGGATTTTTAATAGTTTGAGATTTTAGTTGAACTCTTTTATTAGGTAAACGTACTATGAAAACTAGCTAAGCAAAATAACTTAAAAATCTTCCATAAACCTGTATAATAAAATCATCGGTTTATAAGGGGGATGATCATGAAAGACGGCTTGTACTACGCAACACAATTTCGCGAGAAAAAACTAAGCGTAACAGAATGGATCGATGAGCGAGCGCAACGAGTAAAAAAGCTAAATCCTGAACTAAATGCATTTGTGGATTGGGATGTTGAATCAGCGAAAAAACAATACGAAACAAAAGGAGCAGAAACTGGTCCTTTTTTTGGCTTGCCTATTCCTTTGAAGATGTTAGGACAAGATAAAGCAGGCATGAAATCAACGTCTGGTTCTCGTTTATTCACAGAAAATCGTGCTAGTTCTACGGATAATTTTGTAAAAGGCTTAGAGCGATTAGGCTTGATTCCATTAGGGAAAACCAATGCGCCTGAGTTTGGGTTTAAAAATATTTCCGATCCAACGATTTATGGCCCCGCTAGAAATCCGTGGAATCTTGAGTATTCGCCTGGTGGTTCTAGTGGCGGTGCGGCAGCGGCGGTTGCTAGTGGTTTGTTTCCGATTGCTGGAGCAAGTGATGGCGGCGGTTCGATTCGGATTCCTGCATCGTTCAGCGGTTTGATCGGACTAAAACCAACACGCGGCAGTATGCCAGTTGGACCTGATGGCTGGCGTGGTTGGCAAGGGGCTTCAATCGATTTTGCGTTGACTGTTTCGATGCGCGATACGGAAACGCTATTTTATCATTTACGTGGAACAGAAAAAGCAGCACCGTATCAAGCACCAAAAGCGGAGTGGGAACATCAATCAGCAGCAGATAAAAAAGTCTTGAAGATTGCTTTTTTAACAGAGTCCCCAGTTGGAACACCTGTTTCAACAGAGGCGATAAAAGCAACGCACAATGCTGCGAAGTTTTTATCGCAACAAGGACATGAAGTGACAGAAATTCCATATCCAGTAAATGGTCGTCAATTGATCGACAGCTATTATTTGATGAATGGAGCAGAAACAGCTGCCATGTTTGAAGGGATTCAACAAGTCATTCAGCGACCTGTTACTAAAACAGATATGGAATTAATGACTTGGGGCATTTACCAATATGGGGTACAGATAGCTGCGAGTCATTATACAAGATCTCTGCAACTGTGGGACCAAGCGGCGTATAAAATGGAGCAATTATTTGAAGAATATGATGTATTGTTAACGCCAACCACAGCGGATACTGCACCTAAAATAGATGCGGAGTTACAAAGTGATCAAATTCGTAAAGATTTAGCACAAGCAGATTCGTTATCGACTTTACAATTAAAAGATTTAATCTATGATATGTTTGAAAAAAGTTTGACGATCACCCCCTTTACTCAACTTGCAAATCTAACGGGACAACCAGCAATCAGTTTACCTACTCATGTAGCAGAATCAGGGTTACCGTTAGGCATTCAATTTATGTCGTCAAAAGGGAGAGAAGACATCCTTTTTCAAGTCGGCAAGTTATTCGAACAAGAACAAAAATTCTTATTACCAAACTATTATCGTGAATCATAGGAGGTTCAAATGAAGAAAGTATTTGCTAGTTTTAGTATTGTTGTATTGATTTTAGTGTTAGTGGCGTGTGGCGGGAAAAAAGACGAGACAGCTGGAAAAGATAACAGTTGGAAAAAAGTCGAAGAAGTGAAGAAATTAACGGTTGCTACATCAGGAACCCTGTTCCCATCCTCTTATTATAATGATAAAAATGAATTAACGGGTTATGATGTGGATGTCATCACAGAAGTTGCCAAACGATTAGACCTTGATGTTGAATTTAAAGAATACAATGTCGATGGTCAGATTACGTCTGTAGATAAAGGTGAATCAGATTTAGCAGCGAATGATTTAGGTTTATTGGGAGATAGAGGGAAAAAGTTTATCTTATCTTCGCCGATCAAGTATTCTTTTGACAGTATGATCGTCAGAAAAAGTGATGACTCTGGGATTGCTTCTCTTGAAGATTTAAAAGGAAAGAAAGCAGCTGGTGAGCCAAATACAAATTATATGAAAATCGCTGAAAAATATGGCGCAAAATTGGTAACTTATGATAATGCGACAAACGATCAATATTTGACTGATGTAGCGAATGGTCGGACAGATGTTATTTTAAATGATTATTATTTACAAAAAATGTCAGTAGGTGCACTGCCGGATATTCCAGTGAAAATTTTAGAAGGTGTCTATTTTAATGCAAACTTCACTGGATTTTTAATGAAAAAAGAAAGCAAGGCATTAAGTAAAAAAATTGACGAAACACTAAAAGAAATGCAAAACGATGGGGCAATGAAAAAAATCTCTGAGAAGTATTTCCAAACAGATGTTTCAGTTGAACCAAAAGAAAAAGTGACAGAAAGTGTTTCAGCAGAATAGATGTATATACCAAAAATCGATTTTCAGTTAATGATTGATTCTATTCCCTTTCTTTTGACTGGTTTGCCGTATACATTAGGCATCAGCTTGGTGACGTTTTTGATGGGGAATGTTTTAGGCATTCTTTTGACTGTCTTAGGGATGTTGCCTTCAAAAGTAATCAAAGGATTTGTGCGTTTTTATATTTCTTTTTTACGAGGCGTTCCTGGTTTGGTGTTGTTGTTTCTTTTGTATTTTGGTTTGCCGTATCAATTAAGTGCGTTGACTGCAGCCTGTATTTGTTTTAGCTTGACGAGTAGCGCTTTTATTGCTGAAATTTATCGAGGTTCAATCGCAGGCGTTGAAGCAGGGCAGTGGGATGCAGCTTATGCCTTAGGATTACCGTTTGGGAAAGTGATGCGTAAAATTATTTTGCCGCAAGCGTTTCGGATTTCGATCCCAGCACTAGGGAATGTTGCAATGGATCTGCTAAAGGGAACATCGTTAGCTGCGATGATTACCATTCCCGATATTTTTCAAAAAGCCAAAATCGTCGGAGGGAGAACGTTTGACTATATGACGATGTATATATTAGTGGCAGTGATTTATTGGCTGCTTTGTGTGGCAATCGGTTGGGGGCAAGGGTGGTTAGAGCAACATTATGCTAATCGTTATAAAAACAAGCCTGAAGTGAAAGTGTAAATGATTCTGTGTAAGTAGCCGAGTATCTTAAGGCTGCTTATACAGTTTTTATTTTATCGTCATAATGTCTACTTATCATTCTTTTATTCTTAAAAACGAGTATAATCAATAGAGAGGGATTTACGAAGACAAAAAAGAAAGTAGGAAAGAAAATGGATATGAAAGACATAAAAGAAACAAGTCAGTTTTTAGTGACGGAGTATAAGGATAGTCTTATCAATGGATTCGTTGAAACGCCAAGTCAATTTATGATACGAATGAATGTAGAACCAAAAGTTGAACACTATCTACGACCATTATTAAATCAAGCGGAACAAGAATTTAAAACTAGCAAAAAATAATTTAGACTTGTTGTTGAAGGAGAAGAAGAGCATGTTCGTTTATATTTGCTGTGCTGGTGGGATGACTTCCAGTATGTTTTGTCAAAAAATTGCGAAAGCGGCGAATCCTGAGGAAGTTTATTTTGGGCATCTTCATGATTTAATTGCTGACTTTCAACACTTATCTGAAACATACCCGACACTTATTGCATACGGTGGCGAAGGGGAGATCAATCAGCTAACACTTGAACCAACTTTTAAACCCTATGTTGATCGTGTACTAGTTTGCCCCCAAGTTCGATATAAAACAGCAAGTTTACAAAAGCTTCTGAAGACTATCGATATTCCTTGTGCAGATATCGATATGAAGACATTCGGGAATATGAATGGAGAAAAAGCATTAAGAGATATTTTGGATTTTCAGAAAAAATCTTAGGTATCTTGCAAATAAAAATGTTTACTGCATGATCATCAAAGCTTGCCAAAAAAGAGTTATATAGATGATTGTAAAACAATTAGACAAAATGAACATAAAACAAGCGACAGAACTTTATATTTCTGTATTTTCAGGAGAACCATGGCATGATGAATATGACTCTTTTGAAGAGGTAGAACAATTCATACAAAATTTTATGACTAGTGAAACGTATTTGAATTTTATTGCACTAGAAAATGAAGAAATAATAGGATTATGTCTAGGAATGAAAAAGCCTTGGATCAAAGGAATCGAGTATTACATTGATGAATTTTGTATTAAAAGAGAGCGACAAGGATCAGGATTGGGGAGTACTTTCCTAGCTAAGATAGAAAATGATATTTCTTTATTAGGGATGAATGGGTTGATCTTAAATACGGAAGCAAGTTTTGAGTCCACTAATTTTTATCTTAAAAATGGTTTTCATAAGCTGTCTGATTTAATTGTGTTAGGAAAATAGGCAGAACTGAGAGATACATCAGTGTACTCAAAGAACCGTCAAAAATTGCCTGTAAAACAGGCAATTTTTGACGGTTCTTTTTTACGAGTAACTAGTTTAATTTGAAACTAAGACAACGGAGGCACTTGTATTTCCTTTAATATCTTTATTTAGCAAGTGTAAAATGGTGCCTGATTCTTGCTTTGGAATGGCTAAACTAAAGTAGCCGTTTTGATCTGTAGAAACTTCTAAGAGCACTTCGTGAGTAGCAAAAACAAGTTGAATCATCGTTTCAGGTTCACCTTGACCTTTAATAAGTGTCTCGCTTGGCGTAGTCGTGACTTCATTTATTTTGACTAGGTCTGGGGCTGTTTTATCCGCATTTATTAATTTTACATTTGATAAATACATCACAGTACTTGTGCGACCAAGTAGGCTATAGTGTGTCATCTCGGAGCCTAATGTGATGTTTTGCGATTCGTTTGCTTGAGGCGTGTAGATCATTTTTTTATTGATTTTATTTTTAGCTGTTTGCGTTTCTTGCGTCAAGCGTTGCCCAAATCCGTATTTTATGACTTGTTGACTATATTCTTTTGGATTTGGATTATAAGCGTCAAAACTTAGCTCATATGGTTGGCCCTTTATCAAGTCTACTTCTTGTCGAACATAAGCTGCTGAGTTTTTCCACTTTTTGTAGAATTTTAAGCCATTCTGATCTGTAGAAAGAGCGGAGATAATTTCTTTTTTATATTTTTTTAAGACAAATTCATAAGGATTAGACTCTGTAATCGAATGAAAGGTATTTCCATTATTGCTTAGTTGCCAAGCATCAAAACTAGTTTGGGCTGCGTTGCGCTTAAATTCGGTATTAAGGAGTAAATTTGTATCTTCAGCTAGTTGGGGACGTAATGACTTCATTTCATTAACGCTAGCTAAAAAGGACTGGACTTTTTCTTTGTAAAGAGTGCCGCCAACTTTTAAATTCACGCCATGTCCTGCATCTGGAATTGCCAACTGTTCTTTGTACCCTAAAGAGGCTGTATATAATTTGTCTTTGGCAACTGGAGGAATAAACCAATCAGCTGTACCATGAATAAATAGCTTAGGTACGTTTGATTTAGAAACTGCATCAAGAGGTGCAATAGAAAATAAATCGACTTTTAGAATGGGTTTTACAAATTCATTATTCAGAGCATCGATCAATTCATTTTCACAATTATACCAATCGATTTTATTAACCAAAGGAATGTATTGCAGTTTTGAGGTAAGTAGACGCATAACATCTCGTGCTTGTTGTTCGATTGAGTAGTAACCGCAATCTTCAATGACAGCCTCTACATTAGGATGTGGTTTCTCTTGAGACATCATAACAGTTGCCGCACCCATGGAAACACCGAATAATAAGAATTTTTGATTCGGTTTTCCCGCAAGTTCTTGATCGATCCAAGCGTTTATGTCGTTTCTTTCATAAGCGCCAAATGTGATATAGCTACCTTCACTTTTTCCATGTGAGCGTGCATCTGGAATAATGACATTGTAGCCTAGCTCATAAAGAAATTCCGCTTCTAACATGATCTGCATTGGATTAGAACGGTACCCATGCTGGACCACAGCTGTTTTGTTGGAGTGATTGTCTACATAATAAGCGTGAAGTTTTAAATTCGACTGGGTCGGTTCATCAAAAACAGTGATATAGCGCTCACTTTTATCAGCAACTGTTTCAAACCAAGGGCTTGTCATCTCTATTTTATCCAATCCAGATAATTCAGAAAAAAGTGTGTTTTCTCTTTTTACAGTGATATCGAAAGCTAAAGAAGCAATCAATTTATTTAATACTGGGCCAAAATTACGTGCATTTGGATTAGAATTTTCTGTTAGATATTTTTCAATCTGATCAATGACTTCCTGTTCTTTTGGTGGTAACTGTTCTCTTTCGGCTGGAGTTTTCGCTTCAAAAGGGTCATTTTGTTGTTCTTGAAGAATCCTTCTACTAGCAGAATTCAAATGTTTATCGGGTTCGTTGTTAGCCTCGATAATTAGAATATTTTCGTTAGCAGCTGCAGTAGTTGGTATTAAAAAACTGAGTAAAACCAATCCAACAATAAATTTTAAGATTTTTTTCATTTTTCATTTTTATCCTTTCTGTGATTCGATAATCACTAATAGTTTATTATAATTATCTAAAAAGTCAATAAAAATTTCTAATTAATAAAAATAAATATATTTATATACTATATAAATGACTATGAGATTTTTAAATACGGGCTTTCTTGCAGGAAAAAATACCATCTATTTACCTTCGATCCAAACAGTGAGATAATTATTCTGAAAAAAGTTTAATTATGGAGGGGAATAAGTTGGGGGAATCATTAGTTCAAAATCAGTGTTCATCTTGTGGGGGAGCGATCACTGATCCAAGTTTTAAAAATTGTCCGCATTGCGGAACATTGTTGGATAAGGTACAAAAGACAATCAACGAAAAAAATAAAAATATCGAGCTTTGTCAAAATTGTGGCTCACCGGTAACCTTTAATATTGAAAAACAACAATTTGCTTGTGACTTTTGTCATTCCACATTCACGACAAAAACAGAAAATGATCTTGATAATCTGATATTTGAGGCAGATAATTTGATTCCGTTTCAAGTACCGGAAGGTCTAGTGAAGAAGCAATTTCTTGAATGGTTGATCAAAGGAGTAAATGTACCGTTAGATATTTTTGGGAAAATCAATACAATCCAGCTTGAACAAGTTTATATTCCATATATGGGCGCAAACGTTACGTATGAAGGAGCTTGGGGAGCAGATATTGGATATAATCGATCACAAACATATACGGAGTACGAAACAAGGGAAGATAAAAAAGGAAATAAATATTCTGAACCAGTCACAAAAACACGCACAGTTGTTGACTGGAATCATTCAAGCGATATTTTTTCTGGTACTGCGTTTAAGAGCTTTATGATCAATAATGAGTTGACTGGATCAGTTGCGGAGTTCGCTGAAAAAGTGAGCCATTTGGTTTTTTCAAGTGAGATAAAACCGTTTGATGACCATTATACTGCTGGCACTAGACAGTTAAAGATTTCATCAGATCGAGTTTCTGAAGTTCTGCGTTCAATTCGTGGCTTTACTGAGAAAGAAGCAGGTAAAAAAATGCAAAGTATTTTACCAGGTGATAGCAACAAAAATGCCAAAATAACAAAATTGACGTATAAATTGACGTCTAATTATACGTATGTACCGTTTTGGAAAATCACATATAAATATGAAGGTATTGATTATATCGTAATTGCTACGGCAGTCAAGAAAGACAAAATTGAAATGGAAGGCAATAGACCAGTAAGTCAAGAAGATTCAAGTGTTGAACGGAGAATGAAGAAAAATGGTCGATATGGTCTTTTGACAAGTCTACTATTTTTCTTGATCAATATATTTGATGTTTTTTCAGATGCTGCAGGTCCAGTTCTTGCGGGACTGGTTTTAGTTGGGATTGGTGTCTGGATTTATTATGCCGTTAGGAGACATCATTTCTTAAGTACAAATAAAAATTATCTGAAAAATAATCTACTTGAATACCCAGAATATACAAGTTTACTAAATGAATATCCAGAATGATGGAAAACGAGGTTGGGACAGGAGTGTTTAATCCCGAGAACCAAGTAGGTACTGTGTAACAGTTTCAGCTTATTTTCGAAGGGATTGCTTCTGCTCTCACCGTTTATCTGGATTCCATGTGAGTGGGATATGACTCAAAGAGTTATGTCCCACTCCTATTTTTTTGTAATGAAATTATTTTATTTTAATTCTAGAATGATATTCTAAACCTTTTCGTTTTGTGCTATTATTATGTGTAATTGTTAAAAATAAATTATCGTAGGAGGGGAAAATAAATGGAAATGACAGATATGTTAAGTAAACTAAATCTAAATTCTACTTCAAAGAACAAGCTAGATTTAGACCACATTTCAATAGAAAAAAATGTCATCGCTCTCGATGATCGCACACTTCAAATCAGCAATGTCTCCCAAATATTTGTAGCAGAGCCAGATTCAAAGATTCCTTGGTTAGCAGGGCTTTTATTTATGATTTCTGCAGGTTGGTTTTCACAACGTCATTTTTCGGGTATTTTAGGAATGATTATTACTGGTTTTTATATCTTTTTAGTAATTATGGGCAATTTAAATAAGTGTTATTATATCTATTTCAATTTGAATTCTGGATTCACCTATTTGATCCATTGTGAAAATAAAGAATTTGCTGAAAAAGTGCGAGAAGTGATAGAAGGGTGCATCAATGATGTTCATCGCAAAGAAAAAGTAGTTATCAATATGAGACAAGAAAATATCCAGATCGACAATCGAGTCGTAAGTGTTGACCAAAGTATCAAGGACAGTACAGTTGTAGCGGGCGATAATAATGAGGTGAATAGATGAAAATAAGAGGAAATGATTTTGGCGGCATCCATAATTCAACAGTTGTGATAGGAAATAATAACAAAGTCACGAATGGAAAAAGTGAAGATATCGATTGGGATACGTTTTCAGCAGAACTTAAATCATTGTTAATGGCGCTTCCACAAAATAGTGAAGAATTTCAAGCTTGTATGGAATTGCTGACGGAGTCGACTTCAAAGGATGAAGGTAAGGTAACGACATTTTTGAAAAAGCATGTGCCCCAGTTTACATCAGATGTTTTTAGCAGCTTAGCAAGTACACTTCTTTCTGATACAATCAAGAAATTGATGGTCGGTATGTAAGCAAGTTGGCAAAGTAAGTTAGGTGCGAGTCCTAAGCTCACATGAAATCACTGGGAGACCCGCACCAGTTTTTGATGGGAAAGAAGTAGTTTTAGCAGGATTTCTCATTGAAATCACATTTTTCGGTTTTTTTTAGGTGGAAATATAGTGTTTTGATTGGGAAATACTGTATTTTCACGGTCTCACTCTATTTAGAGTGAGTGGATTGAAATATCAAACTTGGCGAACGTATGAGTGGATTAGCATGTCTCACTCTATTTAGAGTGAGACAATTTGAAACTAACAAATAAAAACCATTCAAAATTATTAATTATCCGAGATGGAAGCAGTTCACCATACATAATTGTAATAATCAAGTTGTAAAAGAGATGGACGCGGTTCCTACTTTTCGATACTATGAGTATACATAGGATTTTTATAAAAAAATAGATGTATGTTTTTAAAATCAAGGAGGAGTTACAGAATGAAAAAATCAGTAAAATCATCAATGATTGTATTGGCTCTGGGGTTGGGATTGTCGATTGGAACCTCTGAAGAAGTGGAAGCTGTGACTGAGCCAGCTTACTCTTATTTTAATGATATTGGAGTAAGAGTTTCTTTATTTTCTGGCGTTGAAAAAGTTTATTCCGATCGTTACCAAGCTGAGTTGACTAAGTTGAGTGAAGAGTATGAGAACGGGTTGATTACTGGGGATAAATTTGATAAATTAGTAGATCAACTGAATGAAAAGGATGAAAAAAGTTTTCTTGAAAGAGAAGCACTGTTTAATACCTATAGTTTGCTGAAGAAAGATGATATAAAAAAAGTGACTCACTTTGATACAGATTTTGACGAATATTCCTCTCTTACTGGGTTTGAGCAGATGGCAGCTTTAGAACAAGTCCAAGGTGAAGGTGGAAAATTCAATAGCTTTAGAGAACTAGGTGAGTTAAAAAAATTGAAAACAGTTATGTTGGAAGCAAACAATCAACTAACGTTAAACAGTTTTAAACAATTAACTAACCTAGAAACCATCGTATTATGGTTCGATGGATTTGAAAATAGTGAAGAACGTAGTAGTCGGGAATATACACAAGCTTTAACGACCGACATTTCAGCATTGTCCAATTTGGATAAATTAAATGAATTACGAATTAATGCTAGAGGGAGAATGGCAACAATCACTTTGAAAAAGGGAACCACTTCTTACCAATTGTTCGATCCAATCGTGCCATCAAAACAATTTTCTGGTGCTACGATGAAGTATTCATCAGGAATTGAGAGCAGTGAGTGGTTGGAATGGAACGATTTAAAAGGGGACGAAAAATATTTGGAATTTAGCTGGCAGATAGAAAAAGGACAGAATATCTCTTATTCTGGAGAGGGCCAAATTCCTATTCGCTGGAAGTGATACTCTTTGAGCAAATCACTGCAGAAAAAGAAGTAGGAAAATCTTATTCAAGATTTTCCTACTTCTTTTTGTTTTATGAACCAGAACTAACAAACGGGCTGATCAAACCAGCAAGTCCTTCGATATTTCTCGTTTGGATCATGATTGTACCTACACCGTGGAATTCATTGACCACGCCTTCACCTGTTGTAAACCCGAAAATGCCGGAAGCTACTTTAATAGAGTAGTCCAGTGATTCTGACCAAGCGACAACATGCTGATTATCAACAACAAATGGTTTGGTTCCATCTAAATGGATTTCTACGATATCACCATAGCTATTGATCAACAATGAACCTGAACCTGCTGTTTCCATCACGAATAAGCCGCCAGTACCGCCAAAAATTGCACCGCTAAGTTTTTGGCGCTTCATATTATAAGAAACAGAGGCATCACAAGCCAAAAATGCTCCTGTATTTAAACGCCAATGTTCTGCTCCCACTTGGAGTTCTTTGATTGCCCCTGGTGTTGCTGGTGCTAAAGCGACTTTAGCTGTGTCGGTCAAACCAGTTGCTTTTGTAATAAAAAAGCTTTCGCCACTAGACATTGAACGGCCTAATGCGCGGATTGCTCCACCTAAACCAGATTTTCCATTGCTATTCATTTTTCCTTCAAGATTGATCTCACTGTTATGATAAACCATTGCGCCACTTTCTAATTGAATGCTTTCACCAGTTTTTAAATCCACCTCTACTAATGGAAAAACGGTATTTTCGGTCATTTTGTAATCCATTAACCCAACCTCCTTTATAATTTCATCTACTAGTATAACGTATATCTAGTTGACTTTCTTCTGAATTTTTTTATTTTTCTAAAAAGAACTGAGCACGATAAAATACTATAATTAGTCAAATAAAGGTAAGGAATAGTAAAAATAATAATTGACTTGTTGGAAGGATGTTTTATAATAGAATAAAAGCAGGTGCTAAAAAATATTTTTTAGCCTTTATAAATATTTAGTTTTCTGGTTGTTGAATGAGAGGTGATCATTATAAATCAGATAGCAAACACAACCGCGGTTGTTTTATGTGGCGGAAAAAGTTCACGGATGGGATTTGATAAGTCGTTATTGCAGATAGACGGTGAGTTTATGCTTTTAAGAACTGTGAAGCAGCTCAAAAAAATTTTTACGGAAATTGTACTAGTGGCAGATAAAAAAGGCAAATTTCCAGTTGTTTTCTCACAAGTTGAAATCCTTGAAGATCACTATTTTGAAAAAGGACCTCTTGGTGGATTAGTGACAGCATTAGAGCAAATTGAAACAGAGTATCTATTTCTATTTGCATGTGATATTCCTAACTTGAATATTGATCTGATTAGAAAAATGGCGGAATCTATCGCAGCTCATGACATCGTTATTTATGAACAAAATGATCGCTTAGAACCTTTATTTGCTTTTTATCGTCGTTCTTGTTTACACGTTTTTAAACAGCAACTTCAGACAAATGATCGTCGTATTAGAAAAGAATTTGACCGATTTTTAGTAAAAGTGATACCTCTGGAATCGTGTGTTTCGTTAAAAAATGTAAACTCACCAAAAGAATTAGCATTATGGAGACAGTGAGAGTGAGCTGTATGAAAGGAGTTTAGGATGGATTTTGAAAGTAGCGAAGATGTTGTGACAAGTTTAGGCAATAAAGCGGTGGAAAAAAGTCAGTTATCTTTTTTTAGATTGAGTATATTAGGAATCATGGCTGGAGCTTTTATTGCATTGGGGTATTTGTCATTTATTAGGATTTCAGGGACGATGCCTAAAAGCTGGGGAGGGTTCTCAACATTTTTAGGTGGTTGTTTATTTCCAATTGGATTGGTAGCGCTTACTTTTGTTGGAGGTGAGTTAGCAACTGGAAATATGATGGTGATGACATTAGGTGTGTTGCAAAAAAAGATTAGTCGTACAAGTTTGCTCTACAATTGGTTGGTTGTGTTGGTTACTAATTGTATCGGCGGGTTTTTAGTAGCTTATTTCTTTGGACATGTTGTCGGATTAACGGAAGGAGCTTTTTTAGAAAAGACGCTTTCGGTTGCGCAAGCCAAGATCAGTGAGCCGCCGTTGGTAGCATTTATTTCAGGAATCGGTTGTAATATTTTTGTTTGTTTAGCAGTCTATCTTGGTGCAATGGGTAAAACATATCTTGGAAAAATGTTTGGTCTTTGGTTTCCAGTCATGGTGTTTGTAGTTTGCGGTTTTCAACATGTGGTAGCCAATGCGTTTATCGTACCGGCAGCAATTTTTACGACCGTTAGTAATATTCAGTGGTCAGAGTACCTTATTAACACATTCTTTGTTTTTTTAGGAAATGCTGTAGGAGGTAGTTTATTTCTAGCTGTTCCGTTGATGTTTGTAACAGCTGGAAAGAAGGAAGCGAGTGAGCCAGATGGTGTTTACGAAAAGTATTGAGATTCCTAACATGATCCAAATCGGTTCAACTGGGCGAAATAGTGGTAAGACAATGATTGCTAAACAGTTAATCACTGAAAATCATCAACGTTTTGCGATCTATGGTTTAAAAATCATTACAATCAGCGGGGCACGCGGCAAATGCCAACGTGGAGAAGCCGGCTGTGGTATTTGTACAAGTATTGATGAAGGGTATGAGCTGATAGAAGAGAGCAATTCTGGTGGATCAAAAGATACGATGCAGCTGTTAAAAGCTGGATGCAAGAAAGTATATCTCTTAAAAGTATTTCATGACCATTTGTTGGAAGGCTTTTTAACGTTCTTACAGTTTGTTCCAAGAGATACTTTGATCGTTTGCGAATCAAATTCAATTCGTGAGGTGGTCAAACCAGGATTGTTTGTCATGATGAATAATCAAAAGAGTATTAAAAAATCAGCAGCCAAGGTGATAGGTTTTGCAGATATTATTTTAGAGAATCCGAAGCTGCCAAATAGATTTAATCCTATAAAAACAACGAACGGTGTTCGATTTTCTCGCAAAAAGAAAGAAGATAGGAGAGAAAAAGTATGAGTTCATTAAGTTTGTCAGAAAAAGAAGCAATTATTTTAGAAAATGATTCAGATCCACAGCGTATATTGAACATGTTGATTGCGATTCAATATGCTTCAGAAGAAGGGTATATTGACGAAGAAACAGCTAAATTAGTAGCGGATCGATTGCATTTATCACAAGCTCGTGTGTATGAGATCTTAAGTTTTTACGCAATTTTGAAAACGGAACCACAAGCGAGATATGTATTGAAAATTTGTAATAGTACGCCTTGTCTATTTACTGGCGGAGATAGGTTAGCTGAGCTGCTAGAAATGATATTAGAAGTTCCAGAAGGCCAACCAACACCAGATGGATTGTTTATGTACCACAGCATTCCTTGTATTGGTGCCTGTGACCAGGGACCTGTGATCAAAATCAAAGATACTGTTTTTGGGAAGTTGACAGAGGCGAAAGTCTATCAATTGATCGATGACCTCCAGAGTGGACGTTATCAAGAACTATAGGGGGAAGAAAAATGATCAAACGAAATCAACAAGTTCTACTAGCGCGCATAAATAAAATGAAACAAGCGACAGATGTTGAAGAATATCAGAAGTATAATGGTTTTTCAGGGTTATTGAAAGCAATCGATATGGATAAAGAAACGATTTTAGATGAGTTGGATTTAGCTCATTTGCGAGGACGTGGCGGAGCAGCCTTTCCACTTGGAAAAAAATGGCGGCATTTATATGGAGCGAAAGGCGAGACAAAATATATCGTTTGTAATGCAGATGAAGGAGAACCAGGAACCTTTAAAGATAAAGCTTTGTTGGAACATGATCCATTGAGCGTGATCGAAGGAATGGTGATTGCAGGCTACTTATTTTCTGCTAAAGCCGGTTATATTTACATGCGGGGAGAGTATCGGCGAATTCAGAAAGTTTTTCAAGAAGCATTGGATAATGCTGAAAAAGCTGGTTTTTTGGGAGAGAATATTTTAGGAATCAAGGGGTTCAATTATAAAATCACGATTATTTCTGGTGCAGGAGCGTATGTTTGTGGAGAGAATTCAGCCTTATTAAATTCCATAGAAGGAAAAACCGGCAGACCAAGGGTGAAACCACCTCATTTAGCAGATGTTGGTTTGTATTTACAGCCTACTTTAGTGAACAATGTGGAATCTTTTGCAGGAATTCCTGTCATTTTACGTGAAGGAGGACAAGCCTTTCTTGATCTTGGGACCAAAGACGGCGGTGGAACGAAGTTGATTTGTTTATCTGGTCATATTAAAAATCGTGGCTTATATGAAGTAAACCTTGGAACACCACTGCAGGAAATTCTTTATTCTGAAGAATATGGAGGAGGTTCATCCACGGGTCACCCATTAAAATTTATTCATTTCGGAGGACAATCTGGGCCAATCGGAGCAGTTCAGAATCTTGATGCGTGTATTTATTCTTATGAAGGCTTGTGGGATAAAGATTTATCTGTTGGTTCGGGTGCCATCGTTGTGATGGATGATCAGGTGAGCGTTGTTGATTATTTAGTCCAAGTAGCGGCTTTTTTTGCCCATGAATCTTGCGGTAAATGTACGCCATGCCGTTTAGGAACGACACGCATCTTAGAGCTTCTAAAGAAATTCAATACTCAAACAGCAGTTACAGGTGATCTTGAACGGCTTGAAAAAATGTTGATGCATGTGACGAACCTTTCTGCTTGCGGATTAGGTCAATCTGTTGCCAATCCAATGAAAAGTGGTTTAGCTTATTTTCCAGAGGAATTTGAAGCAGGTGTCCGAGAAACAGCTGTGTCAGTAAAAGGGGGACTTTGGTAAGATGAACATGAAAATAAAAACAGCAACCGTCACCATGTCGATCGATGACCAAGAAATTACTGTTCCAAAAGGGACAACTGTTTTAGAAGCAGCAACGATGTTGAACATTGAAATTCCCACACTTTGTCACCTGAAAGAGTTAGCACCAGATGGCTCATGCCGTATGTGTACGATCGAAGTCGAAGGCGGACGAAAAGGTGGTTTAACAACAGCTTGTACAGCTCATTGTCAAGAAGGGATGGTGGTTTATACAGCATCTCCTAGAGTGAACGATTCTCGTCGTTTTGTCTTGGATCTCTTGTTGAGTAATCATAAATTAGAGTGTTTTTCATGCGGTAAGAATGGTGACTGTAAATTACAAGATTATTGTTTAGATTATGGAATCGACGACACTAGTTTTACGGATGGAAAGAGGATGCCTTGTCATCAAGAAGATACCAGTAACCCGTTTTTTGATTACGATCCAGAAAAATGTATCATGTGCAGACGTTGTTCCAAGGTTTGCCAATTACGCCAAGGACGTGATGTGATCAGCATTGCTCAACGTGGCTTTGATACAAAAATGACACCAAGTTATGGTGCAGCATTTGATCAGTCACTTTGTGAGTCTTGTGGGAATTGTGTTTCCGCTTGCCCAACAGGAGCTTTAGTCAGCAAGGACCACAAAGATTATCGAGAATGGGAAACGAAAAAAATTCCAACGACTTGTCCTCATTGTGGCACTGGTTGTCAGATGAATTTAATAGTGAAAAATAATAAGCTTGTTGGTGTTGAGCCAATCAATGGCGCAGCGAATAAAAATCTTCTTTGTGTCAAAGGAAAGTTTGCTTCATATAAATTTGTCGGCTCAGGAGATCGCTTGACGGAACCGTTGATCAAACGTAATGGCGTTTTTGAACCTGCTACTTGGGATGAAGCGTTGACTTTAGTTGCGGACAAATTTAGTCAGTTGAAGAGCGATCATGGGCCAGATTCATTGGCAGGTTTTTCTTGTTCTCGTTCGATCAATGAGGACAATTATGTCTTCCAAAAAATGATGCGGGCAGCTTTTGGGACCAATAATGTGGATAATTGCGCCAGAGTTTGTCATTCTGCTTCTGTACACGGTTTGGCTCATACACTTGGATCTGGTGCGATGACCAATCCAATCGCTGATATTACGACAGACGTAGAGGTAATTCTATTAGTTGGCTCAAATCCAGAAGAAGCACATCCTGTCATCGGATCACAAATTCGTCAAGCGATGCAACGTGGAGCTAAAGTGATCGTAGTTGATCCTCGTAAAATTGATTTAGCGAAAAATTGCGAGCTTCATTTACAAATTCAAGCTGGCACAAATGTGGCTTTTGCCAATGGAATGATGCATGTGATATTAAAAGAAGGCTTGGCTGATCATGCCTTTATTGAAGAAAAAACAGAGGGCTTTGAAGCACTGGAACGAATAGTTGCAGAGTATACGCCTGAAAAAGTTGCTGAAATTTGTCATATTAAAGCAGAGGATTTAATCAAAGCCGCTAGATTGTATGCTACCGCAGAAAAAGCACCTATCATCTATTGTTTAGGAGTGACTGAGCATTCTACTGGGACAGAAGGAGTTATGAGCATGTCAAATATGGCAATGCTTGTAGGGAAAATCGGTAAACCAGGTTGCGGTGTCAACCCTCTGCGTGGTCAAAATAATGTGCAGGGTGCCTGTGATATGGGGTGTATGCCCTATGATTTTCCTGGCTATCAAAAAGTTGCAAACCCGCAAGTGATGGAGAAATTTGAAAAAGCATGGGGAGTAACTTTGAATAAAAATGTCGGAATGACGTCAACTCAAGTGTTGCCTGCTGCGACAAAAGGCGAGATCAAAGGTTTATATATTTTTGGTGAAGATCCAATCGTGACAGATCCAGATACGAATCATGTGCGCAAAGCTTTAGAAAATTTAGAGTTCTTTGTTGTTCAAGAATTGTTTATGACGGAAACTGCGGCCTATGCGGATGTGGTATTGCCAGGTATCAGTTACGCTGAAAAAGACGGCACATTTACAAATACCGAAAGGCGCGTCCAAAGAGTACGTAAAGCTGTTGAACCAAAAGGAGCTGCAAGAGAAGACTTTGACATTTTCTGTGACGTGATGACTCGTTTAGGTTATCCTTGTCATTATGATTCAGCCAAGGAGATCATGGATGAAATTGCCGCAGTGACACCTACATTTGGTGGAATCAACTATGAGCGTTTAGAAGAAACCGGTGGTCTGCAATGGCCTTGTAGAACCATAGATGATCCTGGTACACCGATTATGCATGTTGGCGAATTCACTCGCGGCAAAGGCTTGTTTATGGCAATTCCGTATAAGAAATCTAGAGAATTACCTGATGAAAGTTATCCGTATTTAATGTCTACAGGGAGAATGCTGTATCACTACAATACGCGAGCAATGACTGGGCGGACAGAGGGAATCAATCAAATTGCCAATCGTTCTTATATTGAAATCAACACGGTAGATGCTGACCGTTTAGGCATTGAAGAAGGGGATAAAGTAAAAGTTAAATCTAGAAGAGGAACAATTGAAACGTATGCTGCTGTAGGCAATCGAGTTTTTCCTCAAGAAGTATTTATGACGTTTCATTTTCCAGATGGGAATGTCAATGAACTGACCAATGCTGAATTTGATGATATTGCGATTATTCCTGAATACAAGGTGTGTGCAGTTGATATTTCACCAATCAAGTAAAAGGGAGTTGAGCCAATGATTGAAGTCGAAGAAGCTAAGGCAAAAATCCAACAAGTATCCACTCAGCAAAAAAAAGTAGAGACTGTTTCTATTTTAGAGGCTTTAGGTCGAGTCTGTGCCGAAGATATTCGAGCAAAAATAGCTGTTCCTCATTTTCCAAGAGCTGGGATGGATGGTTATGCAGTCGTAGCATCGGAAACACAAGGAGCTAGTATGGAGCAACCAGTTTGCTTAACTGTCATTGATTCGATTTTTGCGGGTGATTCAGAACATGATTTTGTAAAAAGGCAAAGGACTGCAGTTAAAATCATGACAGGTGCGCCGATCCCAACTGGCTATGATGCAGTTATCAAACAAGAATGGACAGACTACGGTGATACACAAGTCAAGATCTATCAAACAAGCAAAGCTGGTGATAATTATGGCGCAGTGGGTGAAGATGTTCAGCTTGATCAAAAAGTTATTTCTCAATATCAATTGATCAACAGTCGAGCTGTTGGCATATTAGCTGCACAGGGAATAAAGGAAATTCGTGTTCTAGCTCCAATGAAAATCGGGATTTTAGCTACAGGTAGTGAGTTGGTTTCTTTAGGAACACCACTAACTTCTGGAAAAATTTATGACAGTAATTTGTATACATTAGCGGCTTTTATCCAATCAAGTGGTAGTCAAATTATTTTCAAAGAGCATTGTTCAGATACTATTGCTGAGCTTTCTCGCTTGATCCATGAAAAAATAGAAGAAGTCGATTTGTTGATCACAACAGGCGGTGTATCTGTCGGAGAAAAAGATTATGTTCCCCAAGTGATCCAGCAACTGGGAGGAGAGCAGTTGTTCCACTTTGTGAATATGAAACCAGGAACGCCTGTGATGGCAAGCTTGTATAAGAAACGAGTTATTTTAAGTTTGTCAGGAAATCCGTTTGCTTCGGTGGTCAATCTTCATTTATTTTATTGGTCAACATTGGCTCATTTTATGAAGTGTACAGAGTTAAACTTGGAGAAACGTGAAGTCCAATTGATGGAGGCATTAAAGCCGTCAAGGATTCGTCGTTTTATTCGAGCATATGAAAAAGACGGTGTTGTTTCTTTAGTCTCGAAATTACATTATTCATCTGTTTTTCATAATACACTTGAAACGAACTGCTTGATTGATCAACCTGCTAAAAAGGAATTCAAAAAGGGCGATTACGTGATGGTTTATTATTGGAAATTTTAGAGAAGTACTAGGTATTGTTGTTTACACTAGTTAGTCAGGATTAAAGCTGTGAAACAAAAGGGAATGTCATTTTTGTTTCACAGCTCTTTTAATTTTTTTGTTTCTAAAAAAAATTATTTATATCAGATTGTTTTTTTTTAGCTATAGTGATAAACTTAAGCTAAAGAGAATGTTACGTAGTTAACAATCTGTAAATGAAAGCGTTTTAAGGAGTGTTTAAATGAATAAGCCTTTGCAATTTACTCACATAAACGAACAAGGAAACGCACGTATGGTAGATGTTTCTGAAAAGAAAACGAGTACACGGATAGCGACCGCTTATGGAGAAATCCATATGAACAAAGAAGTGGCTGATAGTATCAAAAATCAAACAATAAAAAAAGGTGAAGTCCTTCAGGTAGCAAGAGTAGCTGGAATCATGGCAGCAAAGAAGACGTTTGAATTGATTCCGCTTTGTCATGTCTTAGCTTTAAGCAAGTGTGAAGTAGTATTCAACTGGAAAACGGATCAAATTTTAACGGTTCACTGTGTAACGAAGACAGTTGCTCAAACAGGGGTGGAAATGGAAGCGCTGATGGGAGCAAATATTGCGTTATTAACGGTTTATGACATGTGTAAAGCTCTTGATCGTGAAATGAAGATCACAAATGTTTGTTTAGTCGAAAAATCCGGTGGAAAAAGTGGACACTTTATTTCTAAAAGCCATGTGACCGATGAATAAAAAGGCAAAAGGAGCACAACTAAAATGAAGGATTCTTTTAATCGTGAAATTGACTATGTTCGATTATCTGTAACGGATCGTTGCGATCTTCGTTGTACTTATTGTATGCCGGCTACAGGTATGTGTTTTCTCAAAAAATCAGAAATGTTAAGCTTTGATGAAATTCTTTTTTTACTCACGAATCTTGCTGATCTAGGAATCAAAAAAGTGAAAATCACCGGTGGCGAACCACTGACTAGACCAGATACCGTTGCGTTGATCAAAGCAATCAAAACAATCAAAGGGATTGAAAAAGTAACTTTAACCACGAATGGTATTCAACTCGCAAGATATGCTAGTGCCTTAAAAGAGGCTAAATTAGATGGAATTAACATCAGTATCGATACGCTTGATCCAGATGAATTTCATGAGATTACCAGAGTAGGTGAGTTGAAAAGGGTGCTGGCGGGTTTGAAAAAAGCAATAGAGGTGGATTTGCCTAATATTAAAGTCAATACTGTTGCTAGAGGAGAACTGACTGATGAAGAAATTTGTGAAATCGCTTCTCTTGCTAAATCTGATGCAATCCATGTTCGTTTTATCGAATTGATGCCGATTGGACTGGGGAAAGGTTGCCCAGGCAAAACGCAAGAAGAGATTATGTCGATATTACAGACAACTTATGGTGAATTGCACCCTTTTGACCAACAATTAGGTAATGGGCCTGCAAGCTATTTTTCTTTAACAGGCTTTAAAGGGAAAATTGGATTTATCAGTGCCTTAGGACATTGCTTTTGCGCAGAGTGTGATCGAATTCGTGTCACCGCTGATGGTTGTTTGAAAACCTGTCTACATATGGATGATGGATGTGAACTGAAAGAAGCCTTACAGACGAAAAACAAAGAATTATTATTCGAACAAGTGCTTTCAGCGATTCAAAAAAAACCTGAGAAACATCATTTTCTTGAGAGTCAAGGCGATTCTCGGTTAATGTCACAAATTGGAGGGTAAAGGATTATGGCAGTCGGAGAAATTATCGGAATCAATATTAGTGAACGACGAGGTACACAGAAAAAAGAGATTCCAGAAGTAGACTTAGTAAAAGGGTTTGGATTAGAAAATGACGCTCATGGCGGCAACTGGCATCGCCAAGTCAGTTTATTGTCCTTTGAGAAAATCACAGAATTTAATGAACGAGGAGCACGTGTTGGTAATGGTGCTTTTGGTGAAAATATTATTGTATCAGGTATTGATTTACGTTTATTACCTGTAGGTAGCCAGATTCGGATCGGTGAAGCAGCTTTAGTGGTGACTCAAATTGGGAAGGAATGCCATAAACATTGTCAGATATACGCGCGTGTAGGTGATTGTATCATGCCTAGAGAAGGCATTTTTGCAGTTGTTGTTGAAGCAGGTCATATTAAAAAAGGAGATAGACTTGAAGTTGTATAAAATAGGGATCATTACACTAAGTGATAAAGGCTATCAAGGTCTTCGGGAAGATGAATCAGGTAAAATCATAAAACAGTTGGTCGCTGATAAATTTGAGGTGGTTAGACAAACTATTTTGCCAGATGAAGCAGCAGATCTAAAAGCTTTATTAATGGAGTGGTGTAATATGTGTGATTTGATTTTAACGACTGGAGGGACCGGATTAGGCGTTCGTGATATTACACCAGAAGCAACCTTAAGTGTAGCAGAAAAAACGATTCCGGGTATTAGTGAAGGAATGCGCATGTCCAGTATTCAAAAAACACCATTTGCTATGCTGAGCCGAGGGGTTGCTGTGCAGCGAGGGAAAACCTTGATTATCAATTTGCCTGGAAACCCTAAAGGTGTAAGTGAAAATTTGACCTATGTATTGCCTATTTTACCTCATGCTTTGGATATTTTAACTGATCGAAAAACAGAGCATTAAGCGGAGGAAACACAAATGAAAGTTGTAAAAACGATTGATGCACAAGGCTTGATTTTATGTCAAGATATTACCAAAATCGTTAGAGGAGAGTATAAGGGGGCTATCTTTTCTAAGGGACATCAAGTGACCTCAGAGGATATTCCTGTATTACTTTCACTAGGAAAAGAACATTTATTTTTAGAATCTGAGGAGTCAAATTTGATCCACGAAAATGAAGCTGCTGATTTTTTATATCAGTTAATCTCAGGGGAATTTATGCAACCGACACCTGTTACAGAAGGCAAAATTGAAGTGGTCGCTGAATTAGATGGATTGTTAAAAGTAAATAAAGAGCTTTTATTTAAGCTGAATTCAATCGACAAAATCGCTATTGCGACGTTGAAAAACAATCAAAAAGTAACTGCTGGCCAAAAACTGGCTGGGACACGGATTATTCCTTTAAAAATTGAGTCAGAGAAATTAATGAATGCAGAACACTTGGTTGGCAAAAAAAAGATTTTATCGTTAATTCCGTTTAAACCTGTAACGGTTGGGATCGTTACAACAGGGAGTGAAGTGTTTAATGGATTGATTGAAGATTCTTTTACACCAGTAGTGAAAGAAAAACTGTCTCATTATCCGAGTGCTACAATCAAATTTCATGAAATTGTAAGTGACGATCCTGCACTGATCACAAAAGCAATTGAAGAAATGATAGATAAAGGAGCGGATGTTATTCTTTGTACAGGTGGCATGAGTGTCGATCCAGATGATCGCACGCCGCTAGCAATCAAGCAAACAGGGGCTGATATTATTTCCCACGGTACACCTGTTTTACCTGGGTCAATGCTATTGATTGCCTACTTAGGTGAAAAAACAATTGTGGGCTTACCTGGGGGAGTTATGTTTTCCAAGCGGACCGTTTTTGATTTACTCCTGCCGAAAATAATCGCTCAAGACAAAATAACCAAAGAAGAAATCGCTCATTTGGGTTACGGTGGCTTTTTATAAAAAAGCATTGTAGGAGGAGAAATAATGAAACAACATCGGAAAGTAAGTGTTCTGGCGTTATTATTACTGGTATTTTTAGTTGTATCGGGTTGTACATCAAATGAGAAAAAAACAACTGTTTCAACTAATTCCAGTAACTCAGCTGAGGAGCATCATTTATTGATCGCAGCTGCAGCAAGTCTTGAGTCGGTCATGGAAAAACAAATTATTCCCGCATTCATTAAAGAAAATCCAGGGACAATAATTGAAGGGAATTACGACAGTTCTGGAAAATTACAGTCACAAATTGAGAAAGGCTTGGAAGCAGATATTTTCTTTTCAGCTGCTACAAAGCAAATGGATGCGTTAGTCTCACAAGAAATGATCGATAAAGATAGCGTCACACCTTTACTACAAAATCAATTAGTGATGATCATACCAAGCTCTTCAGATGCTGATTGGAAGGATTTTAGTGATTTGAAGAAAGCAGAAATGATTGCAGTAGGTGATCCTGCTAGTGTTCCTGCCGGTCAATACGCTGAAAAAGGGTTAAAAGCGTTAGGCGATTGGGAGTATGTCAAGGAGCATGCTAGTTTTGGGACAAATGTAACAGAGGTTTTAAATTGGGTTGCACAAGGTAGTGCGCAAGCTGGTCTAGTTTATACTACAGATGCCGCATCAAATGATAAAGTAAAAGTCGTAGCAGGTTTACCAGAAGATGCCTTAAATGAACCAATTATTTATCCAGTTGGTATAGTTGAAAAGTCAAAAGAAAAAGCAATGGCAGAAAAATTCCTCACCTTTTTGGAAAGTAAAGAAGTGACTAAATACTTTGAAGATATTGGGTTTATTATAAATAAGTAGGTGGGTATGATGGATTTGAGTCCGATCATTATTTCGTTTCAAACAGCAATCATGGCGATAATCTTTACTTTTCTTAGTGGAACGGTAATTGCTTATCTGGTTTTTCGTATCAAGCATCATGGATTGAAAATCTTGTTCAACAGTTTATTCACCTTACCGCTGGTGTTGCCACCAACGGTTTTTGGTTTCTTTTTATTGGATATTTTTGGCGTTCAGCAGCCGATTGGTCGATTTCTATTGGATTTTTTTGCGGTAAAAGTTGTTTTTTCCTGGACTGCTACAGTGATTGCAGCAGTTGCAGTGTCATTTCCTTTGATGTACCGCTCGGCCATTGCGGCTTTTGAACAAATCGATCCTGAAATCATTGCTGCAGCTCAAACATTAGGTTTTTCAGAACGAAAAATATTTTTGAAAATTGCCTTGCCTCTAGCGATCAATGGGCTTTTAGCAGGGGGTGTGTTGGCTTTTGCTCGCGGATTAGGAGAATTTGGTGCTACAACCATGTTAGCAGGAAATATTGCTGGAAAAACACGAACACTTCCTTTAGCAATTTATTCAGCGGTTGCAGCAGGTGATTGGGCTTTGGCGCAAAAATACGTTGCAATCATCGTGATCATTTGTTTGTTGATTCTATGTTTAACGGAGCTGTTTAGCAGAAAAGCTAGGAGGACACAAGCATGAAACTGTTTGTTGATATTCAAAAAAAATTACGAGATCATCTGTTGACTGCAAGCTTTGAAATAGAGGCAACAACACTTGGTATTTTAGGGGCATCCGGTTGTGGGAAAAGCATGCTGCTTAAATGTATTGCTGGTATTGAAACCCCAGATTTAGGCCGTATTCAGCTAGGCGATCGTGTGTTGTTTGATCAGGAAAATAAGATCGATTTACCACCGCAACAACGTAAAGTTGGTTTACTTTTTCAACAATATGCACTATTTCCTCACTTAACAGTCTATAAAAATTTAACGAGTGTGACCAAAGATTCGCAATTGATCGTAGAGCTGTTGCACATGTTTCATTTAGAAAATGTAAAAAACAGTTATCCTAGACAGCTTTCAGGTGGACAAAAGCAAAGAGTAGCTTTAGCGCGTATGTTGGCATCAGAACCTGAGTTGTTATTATTGGACGAACCATTTTCAGCGTTAGATACATCGTTAAAAGAAGAACTTCAGCTTGAATTACAAAGGCATCTGAAGGATTTCAAAGGTAACGTGTTGATCGTTAGTCATAGTTTGGATGAACTTTACCGACTTTGTCCATCACTTGTGGTCATGACTGAAACTGGTTTGATCAAAGGCGAAACAATGGATGTATTTAAACAACCTCGAACGATTGAAGCGGCTCGACTAACTGGCTGTAAAAATATATTCCCTGTTAAACGAATTGACTCTCATACCGTTCAAGTTAGTGGGTGGGAAACGCCATTAACAGTTGCTAAAAAAGTGCCGATAGATTGTCGTTATATTGGTATTCGAGCACATGATCTGCTGCTTGATGAGATTGAAGTCAATCAGGTAGAAGTAAAATATGTCACTAGCCAGCAAACACCGTTTGAACAAAACGCTTGGTTTACTTGTAAAGAAATCGATCTTTGGTGGAAAGGCAGTAAGCAGATTGACGCCAGTAAAGTCAACAGATTTAGTCTTGCACCGGAGGCAATCATGGTTTTAAAATAAGGGAGAAATTGGTTCGGTAAAGATTCAGTTGATTTGCACCCAAATGTTTGCCATTACAGCAGACAATTTGGGTGCTTATTCTATTTGGCCGAAAATAGCCTTCTAACTTTATTCACATATTGTTCATTGAAATGACAAGTCTGTATCTATTGCTTAATGCTAAAATAGTAATTGGAAGATTGTAGAGAGAAAAAGCAATCAAGAATAATAGGAGAAAGATAAAAATGGGGAAGATTTTAGAAATCAAAGGAGTAACCAAATATTTTGGTGAACAGCAAATTTTAGATGAACTTGATTTTTCGTTGGATGAGCCCAAAATCATTGCTTTAGTAGCACCAAATGGCACAGGGAAAACAACGTTATTAAATAGCATTGCAAACATTGATCCAATCAATTCAGGGACGATTCAGATATTTGAACAACCGAATACAGATTATCGCTTATTTTATAAAATGTCTTATTTACAAGATGCTTCTATTTTATATGGAAATTTAACTGGCTGGGATCATTTGGAATTTGTTCGTAAAGAACAAGGAAAATCAAAAGAAGAACTTCAGCAATTAGTCATAAAGCTGGGAATTGCTGATTACTTAAAAAAGAAAGTCAAACATTATTCTTTAGGAATGAAGCAACACATACTGTTAGCGTTATCTTTGATCAACCAACCTGAGTTACTTTTGATGGATGAACCGTTAAATGGCTTAGACCCAGATAGTATTATCAAAGTACGAAATATTATTCGAACATTAGCTAATCAAGGTGTATCGATGATTATTTCTTCTCATAATCTTGAGGAGATTGAAAAAGTGACAGACCATGTGCTCTTTCTCTATAAAGGGAAATTAATTAGCAAAGAAGAGGTTATGATCGATACCATAGAGTATATGATCGTTTTAAAAGATCTCGAAAAAGCACTCTCTTTTTTATCACGAATCGAAGTCGTATGCACCAAACTCTCTGAGTATAAGCTAGTCGGAACATTTTCTAAACAGCAATTTAATGTGTTTCAATCTTTTTGCAAAGAGCAGGAAATAGAATTATTTGATTGTCAGGCGACAAATGGTCAGTTAGAATCTGTGTATTTTAATTTATATGGTAAAAATCAGTGGAGTTCATTATGAATTTTGAATGGAAAAAATGGATCAAAAATCCTAAAAATATTATTTTAATCGGTTTAGCTACACTGTCGATTTTTGTCTCCTTAATGAATCTTTATTATAAGAATCTAGGAGAAGATCAAGCTGTTTTTAACCACTTAAAAGAACTTAATGATGAAATCGATCCACCGCAAGGATACACTGGACCAAAGGAAAATTACAAATTATTACTGCTTTTAGATGAGAACGGGGAGTTTCCTTCTAACAAAGAGCAGGCGCTTCAAAAAATCTTGATCGATATTATTTATTTGTTAGAAGATGAACACACTGCTCAGTTGGAGAAAAAGTGGATTGAAAAAACCAAGATTCAAACGGAGCGCTTAACATTACAGCAGAAATATCTGGATCTTGGTGGAGAACCTTGGCGCAATGAAACCAATATTGCTGAACAGCTGGCTCGTAATCGATGGCTTCTTGATCGAAAAATTCCTATTTCAAACTTAGAGATAGGACAACAAGGTTTTTATTTTGTCTATTATTTGCTGAATCATTGGATGAATTTTTTTATAGTGATCATGATCGGTTTATGCTTTTTTGACTTTTTAACAAGCGAATATGAACGGAAAAATTATTTATTCATGGTAGCACAACCAATCAATACTAAAAGATTTTTCCAGCGCAAATATGTTATGGCAGTCAGTATTTTTGTTGGTGGTTTGTTAGTGTTACTAGCTTTAGGTTTTATCGTAGCAAGTTTGATACATGGAACAGGTTCATTGATGTATCCGATAGCTGTCTATCAAGGAACAACTTTTAAGCTGATCCCGCTGTGGAACTTTTTGATTAAAACGATCAGCTTACAATTACTCTTTATCACATGTGCAATCAGTTTCTTATTATTGTTGTCTAAATGGTTGAAAAATGCTTTAGAAGTACTTGGATTATTTCTGGTTATTCTGTTTATTCCAATCATTTTAGAAAAGCTGATTCCCAAAATACATGCAATCAGTCTTATTCTGCCTTTTTTCTATATGGATACGAATACTAAAATAGTCGAAATAACTGGTAGCTTTTCATCTTCTTACGCTATTCAATTGGTCGTTTTAATCAGCTGGAATCTTATTTTAACTCTGATTTGGCAACTAAATTGGAGGGAGAAAAAAAGATGAATCTAATTTTGTTTGAAGGAAAGAAAACATGGCAAACGCGAAAAACCTATTTATTTTTGCTATTAGGACTTTTGATGATCGTTATTTTATTTGTATTTAATGGCTATCTGGGACAAAAAGAAAACGATGATATAGCTTCAGTGATAGGGAATAAAACAGACGTTATGGGGCAAAGTAGTTATAGTGCTGAAATCGATCAATTTCTGAAAGAGACGAATCAAAATATAGAAGCACAAGAAGATGGCTTTCGTACCGCTGCCGATCAGGGGAAATCATTAGATGGGAAATTAACTCTACCAACGTATCCGTTTTATCGGACGGTGTTAAACGACGAGTTAGTAAAACATAAAATACCTCCTCAATCGATGCGTTACGGAGTAAGAAATACGATTTTTACAGCAATCTTATTGTCTTATTTGGCGAGTGGTTTTGGTATAGTCTGGTTGTTATTGCTGTTTGGTGACAGCTTAACTAAGGAGATCGAAGAGCAAAGTATGTACTTCTATTTTTCTCAACCTGTAAAGAGAGATCACTTCTATTTTACTAAGTACGTTTTGGCATGGCTACAGTCAGTGTTGGTGATGGGGATTGTATTAGTTTTTGGCTTTGTGGTGGCAACTCTGTTCTCAGGCGGAAGTTCGTTTGATTATCCAGTGATTGTTTTTACAGAAAAGTCGATGACAATGATTCCAATCATTCAATACATCGGGCAAGTATTTTTGATGTTTATGTTTGTTTTAGCATTTTGTTTTGCCCTTCACTTTTTGGTCAGTCTTTTGTTGAAGAAAACAAGTTTTAGCTTAGTTGTTACACTGCTAATTTTATTTGAAGGCTATACTTTAAGTACGTTGAACAATGAATTTATGAGAAAAATCGCCCAGTTTAATCCTTTTACATATTTGAACGTGAGTCGATTATTTGTGGGGTACGATTTTCGCTCATTTGAGTTATTTGCAATTGAAAATCAAGAGTATTACGCTAACTGGTGTTTGCCACGAACATTGCATAATGATCAGATCAATAGTGTAAATGGTCTTTTTGTTTTAAGTGTTGGGACTATGATGTTATTATCTCTAGGCTATTTTAGCTTTAAGAAAAATGTTCATCGGTGGAAAATTTAAAAACGGGAGTGAATCGTGTTGAAAGAAGAAAAATTTATTCAATATGTTACTGTAGCACTTAAAAATTTAGGGTACACTAAAGCTAGTATCTTTAATGTTGAAGGAGAAATAAAAAGATTGCTAAAACGCTATTCTACTGAAGAAATCAAGACTAAAATAGAAAAAATGAAATAGTTTTTTTCTATTATATTATGGAAAAAGAAGCTATACAAAACAAGATAAAAATTATAGATAAATAAAATTTTGAAATCTAATTGCTTTTTTTGAAAGATAGTCAGGATGAAAAAAGAAGGAATTTGTTTTAAATAACTAAAAATAGGACAAAAAAACGAATAAAAGCTTCCGATTATCTGTTATAATCGGAAGCTTTATTTGTCATTTTTAGGATAACGAAGCTTTCTAAAACACATACTACTATTTAAATAGTAAGGTGTCAATAGATTTTTTTTGAATAAAAAAAAGATTTTTCATCTTTTTTTAAAATAAACGTGTTTTTGGAGTGGTTTATTTAATAGAATAACAAGTAATAGGGGTTTTTAGCCGTCAGTTTAGCCGTCAAATTATTGAAATAGGAAGGATTGAAATTAAATGACTAGAAGAGGAGAAAATATTTATAAAAGAAAGGATGGACGTTGGGAAGGAAGGTACGCAAAAGGCAGAAAAAAAAATGGCACTATTCATTATGGTTACATTTATGGGCATAAATATAAAGAAGTCAAACAACGCTTAATTCATTTAAAGTCGACACAACAAAATGTTGATGAGCTTTTTATCAAAAAATATGAAGGAACGTTAAGTGAATGGTCGGCTTATTGGCTAAAAGAAATTAAAGCTGATGTTAAGCCTAGTACGTATAGTAGTTATTCTACCAAGATGACACACCATATTTTACCTGTTCTTGGTGATCAACCGATTGATAAGATCAAAAAAAATCAAGTGGAGTTTTGGTTAAACTCATTGCGGGATAAATTGTCAATCAGCTCAATTCACGCAACGTATAGAGTTTTAAGAAGTTGCCTAAACTATGCAGTCAAACGATCTTTGCTTGTGAAAAATCCTTGTACAGAGATTCAGCTGCCTAGACAAAAATCAAGTACAGTACAAAGTTTGACAAAACAAGAACAAAAAAGACTTGAAAAAGAAGCCAAACAACATAAAGCTGGCCTACCGATTTTGATTGCTTTAGAAACGGGAATGAGAATTGGAGAGATTGCTGGCTTAAAATGGCAAGACATCGATTTTTTTGAGCAAGTAATCAGAGTGAAACGAACGTTACAACGAGTGGCTACCGAAGGAGCAAAACAAAAAACAAAGTTAGTTGAGCTTTCGCCAAAAAGCAGTAGTTCTGTTCGCATTATTCCCTTGTCTCAGAACATGTGTTATTTGCTTCAAAAAATACAAACCGAAGCACAAAGTGATTATGTAGTTGGGAAAAGAAAAGCCTTAGAACCTCGAGTGATCAATTATCATTTTAAACAAATCAGTCAAAAAGCCCAGCTTCCGCCTGTTCATTTTCATGCCTTGAGACATACTTTTGCTACTCGCTGCTTAGAAAATGGTGCGACTGTCGCAACAATCAGTGATTTATTAGGGCATAGTTCAATAAAAATGACGTTGGATACATATATTAGTTCTTTTTTGACTGAGAAGAGAAAAGCGATAGATTCTGTCAGCTCGCTCTAACATATCATGCTGCTGATATGTTAGAGCCGTCATCTCGCCGTCAAATGAGATAGACGAAGTGATTGTATCAAGGTTTTAATCGGCATTGTCTTGTTATAACAGATAATAAGATAAAAATGTACAAAAAATATTAATATAAGCTATTGGAATTATCTTTGATAGTATACTGCAAAAACAAAAGGATGTGAAAAGATATGTACGCAATTGGGGTACTTTCAGATAAACAAATGATACGAGAAAAGCAACAAGAACGATTCCTTACTGATTTTGATATTACCGTCCATGATTTAGAAAAGGCAGAACTAACCTCTCTTCAAGGGATCATTCTTCCAAAAAATGAACATGTTCAAATAGAAAAATTATTTCAGTGGTTGATTAAAGTGAGAGAAAGTACATTAAAACCAATTTGGATTTTAGCAAGTGAGCCCTTAGGGACTGAAAAGATCCTCTATTTAAAATTAGGTGTGACAGGTTTTCTATTGGAAACAGATTCCTTTGAAGAAATCGCTTGGACGATAAAAAATGGACTGCTTTCTATGTGTAAAGAAGAGGCTGAAGTAGATAAAAACCGTATTTTTTACCTAGATTCGTCAAGTTTTACCGTTTTGATTGATGGTAAAAAGATAATACTGACAAAATTAGAGTTCATGTTGCTAGATTACTTATATACATCTGTAAATACGGTGCGAACCTATGAGGAAATTGCCAACTATTTATGGGAAAAAAAAGAATCAGCACCGAAATACCGAGTAGCCAATTTAATTTTCCACGTTCGTCAAAAAATAGAAACGATTGACAAAAAATACGCAGATATGATTAAAACAGTTCGATCAAAAGGATATATTTTAACATTTCCAAAAGAGCTTATTGATTAACAAAAATATAAAAAAACATCCAATTCCTTTATCTTCCCCAATAGTTGTTTCATTGAAAGGAGGGATGCAAAAATTTTTGAGTAATTATTAAAATAGAAAGGAGGAAAAAAATGAGAAGAAAAAGAAAGGTTCAAATTGGAATAGCGACGGTGATTACTGGACTTGCTATTGGCCTGTTTTATTTTACTATGAATAGAAATGATAAATTAATGGCAGCCCCGCCAATTGGGTATTCGGATTTTATCACAACTCCTGGTGTGAATACAATTGATATCAATGCTACGTCAAAAGTTGAGATTTCAGGAGATTATTCATTAAAATTTCGGATATCAGATAAAATCATCTATGAACCTGTAGGTGCATCAAAAGTTGAAGATATCATAAGCAAAGACACATTTCCAACTTCTTCGGATAAACATAACTTCAGAGGAAAAAGTCAGGTTATTAGTTTTAACCCTAAAGACGAAGCCCTATACCCAGAGCGCGCTGTTTGGGTTAGAAGAGCGGGTATCTATAAAGGTAGAGATATTGATATCAAGATGGTTATTGATAAATTGAATTTTCAATATGTCTCTGGTTATCCAGGTGGCGGCTATCCAGATGCAAACTTTTTTGCTTTAGATTCTAGTGAACGTAAGCTATACAATAGCTATTTAACTGCCAGCGGTTCCCCAATCCTTTGGGAAAAAGCTTTCTTAATGATGGGTGGGAAAAGTGGTTCCGCTAATATGAACGATCAACAGTCAAGTAATCTTTCAGAATATTATAGTAAGGATGATACAATTTCCTATCATTATGAATTTTATGATTCTGAAACAAAGCTACCATTGACAGTTAAAGGAATTTGGAATTACAACAATATTAACATGGCAAAACGGATCAAGACAGACTTTGATGGTGACTTTAGTAGAATTTTTGTTTCGACAGATGCTGACGAAAATCTGGGCTATCAACTGGGACCATCACCTATTGAAACGATCAATATTTCAGGGGCTGCGAATATTCTTGATAAAAGTTATACCAGATTAGATAAGATGTTTCAAGGGACAACGTATACGACTGCATTTTCAGCTAATAGAAGTACACCAATGCTAGTAATGTATGAAACTGAATCACTAGCTCGAATTGCCCCTGCAAAACCAGTCGTCATCGGCAATACGAATAGTCAAACGCACAAAGACCCTGATTATCTAAATCTAAACTACACCATCATTCAAGATGTGGCGGATAATCGACTTGTCAATCGTAATAATAAATTTGTGATCGAAACAACTGTTCCAGATTATTATGATATTGACTTAACAAAAATAAAAGTTAGTTCATACGGAAATACAGATGATTTGACTAATTTATTTACAATTTCGGTTGATTCAGATAATTCAAGTAAGTTACTGCTAACTGCTAAAGATCCAACCACAGATGAATTCAATGGGAAGGTCTTCGATATCAAAGTTTCAGCAAAACCAAACAGCACATTCAAATTTGATAAAGCTGCCTATAATTACCAAACGGGTGGTAAAGACGATGGCAATATGTTGTTTGAACAAGGCTTATCTACCAAAATTCACTATGAGGTCAATGACAGTGTGACCGGTGTGGTCGTCCACAACAAAGATATCGCGTCAGAAATTACAGAGGATTCATTAGCAAAAGTACTGTATGAAGGGATTCCAGATGGAGATCCCAAAAAGGACCTGACATTCCCGAAAGACACCGATTTTTCAACGATAAACCAGCAAACAACCTATCTTGATAATCTTCGTGTAGATACAGAGAATGCGATAGATGAACCAGTCACTGTGACTTATAAAGATGGTAAGCTTCCTGATTCATCTATTCTTGGATCCCAAAAGGTAATGCTAATTTTAACAACAGCCAAAGGCGTTAGTGTTGAAAAAGAAGTGACTATTATTATCACTGATATCAGTGCAACCTTGACTGTTAAATTTATCGGAGAAATAAACAATGAATTGCATGTACCGATTACATTAGAGGGAAATACACTAGATAAAGTTGACCTGACAATCGATAAATCGGTTCAAACGATTGTTTCTGATTTAGTGGCGAAAGGTTATACAAAATTGTCTTGGGATAATGCTGAACCCGAAAATGCAACGCCCTATGCAGCAGGAACTGTTACCTATAAATTTCAAGGAAATTTAGCATTAGATTCGGTTCCAGCAACTTTGAATTTTGGCAAACTAACCTATGACGCTAAAACAAAACGCGTAGAAAATCCTGTTTTCAAAGAAAAACTGGTCGTTTCAGATACACGAGCAAATCCAACTCAAGGCTGGCATTTGACCGCAACGCTGACCAGTCCGATGACAAATAATAAGGGTGAAGAATTAGTCAATGCTCTTCGATATGTAGAACAAGGAAAAGAAACGATTCTCGACACAAATGCGCAAGTTGTCTATGCCAATAACGAAGGGAAAGATGGTAAATTTACGGTTAGTGATTCATGGGGGACAGCCCAAGGAACAGATGGCATAAAGCTTCAAATGAATTCTTCTGATACTGTGTACACTGGAGATTATATTGGAACGATTACTTGGAAGATTATGGCTGGCCAACCATAGAAGGGGGAAAATATGAAAAATACACAACGTTTGATTTTGACCCTCTTTCTAACTGTATTAGTTAGCATATTTGGCATGGTCTCACCTGTTCAAGCTTCAGAAGGAGGCGGAGACGGGCAAGTTATTAGAGGTGGCAAGATTATATTTTATGATGAAACGCAAGAAACAAAACCAAGTTCTTCTACAGAGCTAAGCACATCTGAAATCAGTAAACCTTCATCATCTGACGCTCAAAATGTCGAAAAACCGACAGGACGCTTTCCCAAAACAGGGGAACTTATCCAACAGTACGGTTGGGTAGGCGGAGTAATTCTGCTTCTTCTTTTATGTCTGCTGTTTTTGCGAAACAGTAAAAAGGGGGAAGAGAAATGAGACGAATAACAAAGTCTTTTTGGATAGGTGCTGTAGCAATTGTTGTAAGTGTAGGTGGATTTGCTCAACACTATTATGCCGAGTCACAAGAGACATTGAATGGTTTTGGTAGTGTAGGAGTTGTCGGTAGTGATCGTTCTGACATCATAGATCCAGAAAATCCGGGAAATCAAACAGATCCTGGAGAAAGTCCGCATACAACGGGCCCGCTTAGAATCGACTATGTATCAGCACTAAATTTCAACAAAGCACTAATCCAAAAAAAAAATCGTAAATATGAAGCATTAGCGCAACAATTTTACGATGAAACGACCCCTAGAGGCAGTTATGTTCAAATCACTGATCAAAGAGGAGCGGCTACTGGTTGGACACTACAGGTCAAGCAGCGCACGCAGTTTAGCAATCCTGTGATTCAAAATAAAGAAGAACAGTCGTTAGTCGGTGCATATCTTTCTTTAGACAAAGGCTGGGCTAACTCTAGCAGTACGAGTATGCCACCAGCAGTGACGCGAGAAACGATTGGCTTAAATGCTATTGATACAGCTTATGAAGTTGCAACAGCGGCTCCTAACACAGGACGAGGCGTATGGACAATCGAGTTTGGGGCTTCTGAGACGAATAGCAGTAATCAACCAGCTACACTAAAACCACTTGTGGACAAAAATGGCAAAGCAATTATGGATGAGGAGTACCAAAAACCTGCTTATACGAATTCAGCCATCACTTTAACTGTACCGGAGTCGACAAAAATCTATCCAGTACAATATCAAACGGAGATAACTTGGATATTAGCCGAGTTGCCTTAATAAATAGCAAAAAAAGAAAGGGAGTAAACAAATGAAAGTAAGAAGTTTATGTACAGTATCATTAGTAGCAGTCATTTTAGGAACATCATTAGCAGGAGGAACACAAGCGTCCGCAGCTCCAAAAGAGTTACCATCAACAGGAACAGTAGAAGTAATTGAAGGTGGCGATCCAGGCACCGGTAAAACGCCTGACCCAGAAAAACCAGGTGAAAAATTACCAGATCATCCTGATATCGAAGATAACAAAGATGGCGGAGCTTTAATGATCGACCAAGTTTCTAATTTAAACTTTGGTACAATCAAAACATCAAGTAAAGATGTTGAGGCCTTCGCGGCACCAATTGATTTAACGAAAGCAACACCAGCAGGAGTAGGTACGCGTGGCGCAATCGTCGGTTGGACAGATATTCGTGCAAATGGTGTTTATGGTTATACTGTAACAGCTGAATTAACACAGCAGTTTACCGGTACCGCAGCAAATGGAAGTACGACTTTAGATTCTTCTACAATCGACTATTTAAACGGAATGGCTGTACCAGATAACGAAAATAAAAATCTTGTCCCATCAGATACAAAAACAGGTTTTGAATTAGCATTTGGCGGTGGTTCTAAAACAGTTGTAACAGCTGATAAAACTGCAAAAGAAGGGAAAGGAACATATGTAATGGAGTTTGGTCAAAGTAAAGATTATACACCAGGCGCAGGTGCTCCTGCTGGGAACCCAGGAACAGACGGAAGTTCTGTGAAATTGACTGTTCCTTCAGCAACCGCTTCAAACATGAGTATCGACACATATACAGCAAAAGTAACTTGGAAAATTGTTGCCGCAGAATAATTGTGTGTTGTAAAAGTAGAGAGCTGGACAAAACGAAAAATCAGTTTTGTCCAGCTCTCTAAATCCAAATAAACGGCGGGAAAAAAGTAATGTTTTCTTAAATAAGCTGAAATTGCTGGAAACACGGCAAGGTACGAGCTGATTTAGAACAGTACCTATTTGATCATAAAAATGTGAAGGAGATCGGGTAGGTACCATGTTCGATTCAATGTTGAACGTTCATATACATACTGAAACAATTTTATGAGGTGAATTATGAAAAAAAGAAAATGGTTCTTATTTTTAGGAACACTAAGCTTGATAGTTATGATATTTTTGGGAAATACTCAGCAAGTAAATGCAAATGAAAAAGATCCAGGAGGTGCAACCGGTTTTACATACAAAGTTTCTTTCCCTGAAAATCAAATGGAAGAAAATATTGGATTTTACAAATTGAAAATGTCGCCTAATGATCATCAACTAATTAAAATTGCTTTATCTAATCCTGGAAAAGAAAAATTAACAGTTGATGTCGGTTTGAATGGCGCAAAAACCAATCAAAATGGTGTGATCGAATATGGCGACTCTGCCATTGAAAATGATGACTCATTGAAATTTGATTTTAAAGAGATTGTAACTGGACCGAAAACAGTTGAGCTAAACCCAGGAGAAACAAAGGATCTTGAACTGACGATCCAAATGCCAGAGACGGCGTATGAGGGAATCATTGCAGGTGGTATACAGCTGATGCGGGCAAATCAAGGCGAAGAATCAGATCAAAAAGGCGGTTCACAAATCATCAATCAATATGCTTATGTCATTGGCTTATTATTACAAGAAAATGAGCAACTTCCATTACCTAATTTAGAATTAAATAGTGTGAAAGCCAATCAAGATAACGCACGTAACGCTATTTTTGTCAATTTTTCAAATGTAGAAGCAGCGTATTTAAACAATATGACCATAGAAGTGCAAGTAACGGAAAAAAACAAAGAAACGATTCTTTATGAACGAAAACAAACGGCGATGCGCATGGCACCAAACACATTTATCAATTTTCCAGTTAGCATGAATGGCGAAAAAATGGTTGCGGGTAAATATAAAGCAAAGATTCTAGTAACATCTGATGATAAAAAATGGAGTTGGGATCAAGAATTTACAATAGATCGAAAAGAAGCAGATAAATTTAATGAACGAGATGTCGGTTTAGTTCAAGAGAAAGGAATCGACTGGCAGCTGATTGCCTTAATTGTAGGTGGTTTGCTAGTAGGGATTGCATTAATTTTTATTATCCTCGTTAGAATACGCAAACGAAAAATAGAAAAAAATTCAATTAATCCATCAAAAAAAAGACCAAATGGAAAGAAATTGTCAAATAAATCCAAGAATAAACGAAAAGACCGTTAGGAGCTGATAAAATGACTATTTTAAATCAGCTATTTATTGGAGGAATATCTGTTGTAATCGTCTTATTATTCTTAGCTTGTTATTTTTTGTTTCAGTTGATCAGAACTCAAAAAAAGCTGACAAAACTGCCAAAAAGAAAAAGTAAAAATAGAAAGAAAAATAAGCGTATTGCTCAAAAACGTCTTTATCTAAAAAAGTTTAGAAAAAAACAACTTATTTCCTTAAGCATCTCTTTAATTATAGCGATGTTATTGTTTGGTGGTGCCAGTTATCTCTCCTATTATCAATCAATGAATCTTACATCAGATGATTCTGATACACTTGTTAAATGCTATTATTTAATCAGAGATTTTGAAAAGGAATTGGCTACAGCCAAAGAAGGTGAAGAAGACGAAGCAAAAATTCAGCAAAACATCCGCTATTTGGCTACTTCTATGACTAGCCAAGGAACAAAAAAAGCTAGTAAAATCAATACAGAAGAAGGGCAACTGATATTGAATCGCTATTATAATATTGTCAAACAACTAGGGATGAATGCCAGCACACAAACCAATAATTTTTATGGAAATACCCAATTAGTAGATGCTTTTTTAGAAGATATAAAAAAAAGTGAAGCCTATGAAAAAGCTGCTTTTAGTTATTATAAAGTTAATGAGTCTGCATTAAGCAAAGAGGAATAAGTAGGGATTCATATGAAAAAAAATAAAAAAACAATAAGTTTTCCTTACATCAAAGATTTTTTTATTGCCTGTTTTTGTATGTTTTCTCTACTGTTAATTGTCAGTCTGATTCAGTTTAAAGGCACAAGAGTTCAAGGGTATGCGATGATGCCTACGTTGCATAACGGAGATTTAGTAGTGGCTAAAAAAATAAAACAACCTAAACGTTTTGATTTAATCGTTTTTAAAATAGGTGAAAAACAGCAAATTCGCCGAGTTATAGGCTTAGCTGATGAAACGATCCAATATGATAATGACATTCTATTGGTCAATGGAGAGCCAGTCGATGAAAAGTTTATTGTCGATGAAATCAATGAAAGTCAGTACAATGGGAAAAACTATACAGAAAATTTTTTTAACAGCGAACTGAAGGGAGCAAAAATTCCCGCAGGTTATTGTCTCGTTTTGGGTGATAATCGCCCTTATGCGACAGACAGTCGTCATTATGGTTTGATTGCGACACGCAATATTATTGGTGTGATCAAGCTAAGACTGCTTCCTGTGAATGATCTGACCAGTTTCTAAATCAGTTAAAAATACTACGATACACTGCAATTTTTATTGTAAAAATAGAAAAATTTGGTAAAGTGAAAGTAGTAAGTTTAACTGGAGGCTACTATGAGTGTGTATTTGGAACGACCAGAATTTGAAGAAAACCTGCTTTTTAGAGCATTTATCAATGATGGGATGACCATCGTTTACCCACATTGGCATAAAGAAGTTGAAATGATCTATTCAATACGGGGAACAGTCAACATTGGTGTGGGTGATGAGATCGTCCATGTAGCCGAAGGGGAAATTTATTTTTTTGCCAGTGGTGAACCCCATTATTTTTTAGCATCTCCTGATAGTGAGCGAATCGTTTATCAGTTTGACTTAAGTCTATTTGATGAGAAAAGCTTAAAATCGGTGAAAGATTATTCATTGATTGAATTATTTGAAACAGGAGAAAAACACAGTTCAAAGTGGTCAAAATCATTAGCGATGGACATGAAGAAGCTGTTACAGAAATTATTTGAAGAATATGAAAATCAAAATATAGGGAAAAATTATGCGCTTTTTAGCTTACTATTTGAACTGGTCACAACCTTTTATAGAAGACTCCCGCAAACGCAAAAGGAAGTCAAAAAAGGAGCGAAAGCTTCTACAATAAAGTATAAGGAAAACTTAGAACAGCTCGATCGCATCTTTGCCTATGTTGAAAATCATTACGAAGAATCGATCACATTGGAAGAAATCGCAAAGTACAGTGGGTTTAGTACTTACTATTTTACTCGTTTTTTCAAAGCCAATACGGGTACGACTTTTATGAGTTTTTTGACGGAATATCGAGTCAATCAAGCAAAATTTATCCTAGCGAATGAAAAAGTTCCAATGATCGAAGTGGCTGAAAAATCGGGCTTTGCTAGTGTAAAAACGTTTCATCATGTGTTTAAAGAGCAAGTGGGGATTTCACCTCTGAAGTATCGAAATAAAATTATAGAATAAAAACAACCGATAGACGGATTATTTAGTCTATCGGTTGTTTACTTTTTGATGATCTATTGAGTTATAGGGTAAGTAATGCTAAAAAATGATTCTCACTAGATTGAAGGGAAAAATCGGTTTCGTTATACTGGTGGACAATTTTTACCACCGTATTAAGACCGTTTTCCTTATAGTATTTTTGGGGAATTTTTAATGGTTCAGTTATTTTTTTTAACTTGTTTTCAGGCTGAATTGCATTAGTTAATTCAATATAAAGCACATTGCCTTCTTTTTTTATGATCATATATAAATTTTTTTCTTTACTGTTCGTGGTTTCTTTTACAGCGAATTCAGATAAGGCTGATAGACAGTGTAAAAAATCGATCAAGCGAATTGAAATGTTCGTTTCTTGGATCTTATCAGGTATGGAAAGGTGAAATTGAATATGTTCTTTTTCACATAGTTCAATTAGATAAATCAACAAACCTTGAACAGATGGGATATCGATATTACTAAGCTCATCATAAAAATTTTCTTCTAACAAATCTTTCGAATAATCAGTGATGGAAGCAATATAGTTAAGTGCTTGTTGATTTTCACCCTGCTCAATATAATCCATCAAACTTAATAAGATATTACGATAATCATGTCTAAATTCATCTGAAATAGTAATTTTTTCCAATTCCTGATTATACTGTTCGAATAAAACTTCTTTTTTTAATTGTTCTTGATAATACGTGCTATATAGATAAGCAGTCGTATAAACAATTAGATTTAAAGTGAGTAATAAAAATGTCAGGTAAAAAAAAGATTCTACAAAAAAATGAGTAACGGCAATTTGTTTAAGTAAAGCAAAAATAGCCAGAAAGAATAATGCAATCATTGATTGTATCTTGTAGCTTTTGCGAATATGCAAAATAGAATCAGAAATCATATATTTTTTATCGACCTTTTTAACCACTAAGATTAATGAAAAAAGACATACTTGTTGAGCAAGCAGTGAAAAAGGAACCAAAAACTGTCGTTGAACTGCATCGATATAATGTAATTGAAACATAATATCCAACAAGTTATAGGTAAACAGCCAAGAAATAATGACTAATGAATTAATCAAAAAAGGAGTGAGGGCCATCAAGATCCAACTGCCTGTAAGTTGTACAATAAAAATTGCTGAGGTGGCAAAAAAAGTGAACAGTAGTAAAAATACATACGGCGTTCTAATAAAATAACTAATAATGATGACTAAAATCAATAGACAAGATAATAGAATCGATTGTTTTTTATCAATATATTTTTTATTTAGAAGAGCCCAAACAATTTGAAGATAATTTATAGCATATAATTCTGTTGCTAAGTAAGTTTCCATAAATTTGTATGCTCCTTTTAGTAGAAAAAACATAGCTTTGTATTATCATATCAAAAAGTATTAAAAGGCACAATTTATAGCTAGTATAATGAAAAAATATTCTTTTTTTGTAATTTTAGATGATAAAGATAAGAAAAAAAGAGAGTGTAACATAACTCTTCGAGCCATATCACACTCTCTTGTAATCCGGATAAACGATAGCATCAAAAACAATCCCTTCTTATTTTCCAGAGCTCAGCACTTTTGCTTCATCTTCTTTTTTTAGTAAAGAATTATTGTTTTTTAGTTTGGGAACTGAAAAACTGGCGATAAAATAGTTGTCTTTTTTAGCTACTTGATAACTGGCTTTTTTGTATTTATCAATCAATTTTGCCAGAATAAATAATCCTTTTCCCTGATGATTTTCTTTGGTTGAAAAATTATTTTGTAAAAGCGACTGAAAAGAGATATTACTATCATTTTTATACGTATTTTTAACTGTTAACTTTACAAACTGCGAATCACCAGTAATAGTGATCTCAATTAGTTGCAAATCGGATTCTTGAACTGCTTCATACGCATTATCTAATAGAATAGAGAAGCAACGAATAAAATCAACGATGTTCATATCAATATCTGTAAGCTTTTCAGTTATTTGAATTTTTGGCTGGATATTTATTTCTGAACATCTTTTAAGAAAGCTGGTCAAAAGACCTTGAATCGGAGGATTATGAATCACAGCGATTGTTTTATACAGATTAGGTGTAAGCAGTGAGTTTGAATAATCAATGATCGAATGAAGCAAACCAAGAGCTTGTTTTGTATCGTTTGTCTCTAGATACGAAGTCAGTCCAATCAAAAGCTGTTTATAATCATGACGAAACTCATTGGAACGTTCGATTTTTTCTCGCTCTTGTTCATATTTTTCTTTAAGGATACTGATATATTGTTGTTCATTTTGCCGCTTAACGACAAGCAAAATATTCCAGCTAAGAAAAGCTGTAAAGCAAATAATCATAAAGGTACTATAAAAAAAAGAAGCTGAGAATCCTTCTAAAACACTAAGCTGCTGTAATCCAATCGTAAAAAATAAGAAAAATAGAAGTAAAACAGATACAAATCGATATTTCTTAGGTAAAAGATGAAGAGTGGTTGTTACACCAAATCGCTTATTTAAATAGTTAGCAAAAATCACAAGTAAATAAAAAACGAATTGCTGCAAAAAAATAACAAATTTTAAGTATGTCGAGTGCGTTTCAGCTGTTATCCAATGTTTGATAAATAAAATATCCCAAAAATCTAATGTCAAAAGCCAAGAGAGCAGCACGATTGCATTTTCAAAGCTTAAAAATAGAGCTGGTGTCAACCAATTTTGGACTCTTTTTACAGGGAATGAAAATTGCAAAAGAAAAAAAGGAATCAACAGCAAAATCACAAAATGATCATCGGTCAATGTACCTACAACAAACTGGATAATCAAAATAATGCTTAATATCATTGTTTCTCGAAAAGACAATATCTTTTTATAGGCGAATAGCCAAAGAAGTTGTAGTAAATTTAGTGATAGTAAAGAAATGAAGAAAGGTCTATCCAACATATTGATACTCCTGCAACCCTTTTTTGACTTTATCAATGATCCTAGTTCCTACAAATAGATCTTTGTCACCAGTGAAAGTAATTGTACCGTTTTTGCGATTGATTGACGAAATATTTTCAAGATTGATCACATAAGATTGAAGAGATGTAAATAGGTAGGGTTGTTTTAAGTTCGTTTTGATTTTACCAATTTTACCTTCAATGATTAATTCTTCTGAAAGAGTTTTGATTAAGACTCGTTTTTTTAACCCCTTTAATGATTCAATATATAAAATATCCTTACAATTCAGATAAATTGCTTCGTATCCATTCATAAAGGTCGTTATATCTTGATCTTGCCTCCAGGCCGCTTTAGTAAGACTCTCAATTTTCATCAGTACATTTTCAATTGTCGTTTTCAGTTCAGTTGAATCAACTGGATTTTTTACAAGATATCCAAGTGGAAAAATCTCACTATTGATAATGGAAATCGCCTTATCTTCAAAACTAGTTAGAAAAATAATCGAACATTTTGAATTGATTTCTCTAATTTTATTGGCTAAATCAATCCCCGAATACTGCATTTTTAAATCAATATCTAAAAAGAAAACATCATTATCAGAGATATCCAATGTTGGAATATCCTCCATAAAAAGCAAGTGATTGTCTAAAGGAGATATTTTGTAATGAAAAGAATTGGAGTGGTAGTTTTCAAGATAATGAATAATTCTTTTTCTATAAAGATTATCATCTTCAACTACATAAATCGTTGTATTTACAGTCATTATTTCCCCTCCTAAGAAAAATAAATATTTTAAAAAAATAATTTTAATATATTTTAGAATAGAATGATAGAAAAAGAAAGGTTTAAATAGATTAAAAACGAAAAAGGCTGTATATGTAACAAGACAGCGCTTACTTGATATTTTTAATTTGAAGAAAAATAAAATTTCCAAATAAAAAAATTAAATGTAATTTGTTAGCGCTTACTTGTTGTTTTATTTGTTATTAGGTAATTGTACTATGAATGAGTTCATTGATAAACAAATATGAACGCCTTATACAAAAAATGTATGAGCTGTTCGTTTAGTTAGTTGATTTCATTAAGGTAAATCTCAAAAAAACTTATTTTGAAGATTATTTCTAGCTGTGATCGACAAACTCTATTTTAGATGTAACGAAACGAACTTAAAGAGTTTTTATACATAGAAAGGAAGTTAAAATGATTACGCAAATAAAAAAAATCACGAACTATTGTCGATATGTCATACTGGCGAGTGTCTTACTGCTTGTTTTCCCAAACCATTCATTAGCTGCTGGGAAAGAACCTGACCCATTAGGATTCGTCGTTCAAGCAATTAGGCCAGATACACAACTTGAAATAAACAAATCCTATTTCTTTATCGAAACGAAACCAGATGAATCCCAAGTGTTGAAAGTAAAAGTCAAATCAACGCAAAATGAGCCAACTAAAATAAAAGTTTTTGTTTCAAATGGTACAACAGGTTCAACTGGGAAAATTGAGTATGATGAGCCGACCAAAGAACTAGATGCAAGTTTAAAAGATCCTTTAACGGAAATTGTTCAAATAAGTGAACCCGAAATAGAGTTAGCAAGTTTTGAGGAAAAAATAGTTGAACTAGTAGTGACACCTCCCAAAAAAAGTTATGAAGGAGTTAAGCTAGGTGCTGTTGTCTTTGAAACGGTTGAAGATCAAGAGAAAACTAAAAAACAAACGATTTCTAATAAATATCAATACAAAATCGGCTTGGTCACGACTGAAACAGGAGAAGAATACAAAAACGCTAAAAATCTAGAACTAACCTCAGCCAAATTAGGATTACATTTAGGGCGTAAACAAGTAGCAGCTGTCATACATAATCCTGAACCAAAAATTGCTGAAAATCTAAAAATTGAAGCAACTGTTACTAAAAAAGATTCAAAAAACATTCTGAAAAAACAAACAGTAGAAAATGCTCGAATGGCCCCTAACAGTACCTATGAATTTTCAGTAGATTGGGGAGTAGACGCCATTGAATCTGGTGACTATACATTAAAAGTTCATGCACAAAATGATGAAGAAGATTGGAAATGGGAAAAAGACTTTAGCGTTTCAGGTGAAACCGCAAAGAAAATGAATGAAGAAACTGTGTTTAAATTAGAATCACCTGATTGGTTACCATATGTTGTTATGCTTGCTATTGGATCACTTATAGCAGTCATAGTAGTTTTATCTGTTAGAAATAAACGTTGGAAAAAAATGATTCGCGAACGAATGAGAAAAAGAAAAGCGAAACAAGCAAAAAGAAAGAAGGCTGAACAAACAAAGAATAAAAAGAACAAACGAATGAGGGAGTGAAATAAATGAATTGGGACCTAAAAAAAATCTCAATGAAACGATTACTACTAATAATACTCGTTTTCGGTTTCACTTCTGTTTTTACACCAATCGCATCTGCTAATCAACTAGGTGAAGGAGATGTGGGTATAACATTTAAAAAAACAGAAGATGACGTACCACCGCCACCGCCACATGATAATACACCTACAGCGGATGATGATCAACCAATCAATAAACGTGTTCGTTTACCAAATACTGGAGAAGTAGTGAAACAACTGACCTTCTTGGTTAGTGGCATGATCCTAATCGTAATCAGTTTTGCGATCGTTTTAGATAAACAAATTAAGGCTAGCAGTGATTTATGAACTTGAAAGAAAAAACATTATTTTAAAAATGAATGAAAGGAGAATGTTTTATGAGAGTCTATCTTTGGCTGTATATATTAGGAGCCTGCGGCACAATTTCTTTAGGAATGTTCCTCTTCTCCTTGAATCGAGACAGTATTTTATTAAAAAAATTAAAACTAAAAAAAACAAAAATATTGGTGAACTGGCTGTTACTAGCCGTCTCAATCATCTGTTTTCTTTTGATGATTTATGCCTTTATATATATACAAAAGCAAATCAATATTTTCAATCAAAGTTAAATAGATGTCAGTAGCTTCAACAGCTTACTACGACAACTTCCTTGCAGGTAGAATATGTTAGGAGAAATTAAATGAATAAAAAAGTATTAGGTACATTAATTTTAGGTTTATCTGTTGGGGCAGTATTGTTGCCAACAGCTGCCAAAGCAGCAGAAAGAGAAACAGATACAGGAGTAGGAATTGGATTTAGCACGGATGATCCAAGTACAATTGTTCCTGGACCGTACGATGAAGCATTAAGTTTGATGGCTAAACCTACAGCCTTTAAATTTGGTACAGAAAACGAAGCAAGCGCACTAAGTTCAGTATACTATCAACAACTGACTGAAAAACAATACATCGCAGTATATGAAGATCGTGAGGCAGATCAGCAAACAAATTGGGAATTGTCCGCTAAAATGTCAGATCTTGTTAGCACAACAGATGCATCGAAAAAGTTACTTTCAACACTGACTTTGAACTCAGCAAATATTTCTACGTTTGATTTAGATAGTCAAAGAGATAAAGAGACTGGTAAATTGCCAAGTACTATTGCTACACTACCAGATTTAACAAAATATGCTGAAGATAAAGTAACTGGTTTTACTAAGGTATCTCTTGAAGCTGGTGCTTCAGGTAGCCAAAATATCATGGTTGGGAAAAAACCTGGATCTAAAGGATTTGCTGCCGAAATTAGAAATGTTCAGTTAGCTGTTACTTCTAAACAAAAGGAAAAAATAGCTGGTCAACAATTTACAGGTACAGTTAGCTGGTCTTTAGCAGACGTAGAGTAATTAGAACATATAATACAATAAAAAAACACAATAAATAATATTTAAGCTTGAAGGAAGTTGTCGTAGTAAGCTGTTGAATAAAATGTAATGGAGGAATTTTATATGAAAAAAAAAATAATATCTAGTTTAATAGTATCACTATCGTTTGGTACCGCACTTTTACCAGTTACAGGAAAGGCAGATGAGTTAAAGTCTGATGTAACAGTCTCTATTGATGCCGGAACAGGAGCAGGACCCGCTGAAGAAGAAATATCAGACAAAACACCTCGTGATGGAGAATTTATCATCAAAGCAGTCTCAGACTTTAATTATCCTTCTGTTCCTTTAGGAGAAACAAGAGCTGCAACCATTGCCAAAGATAAAGCATATGGAATTGAAGTCGTTGATGTAACGGGAAACGGCACTGGTTGGAACGTCAAAGTAGCGATGGATTCATTCAAAGTGAAAGGCGGAGTAAATGATGGAGAAGACTTAAAAGGTTGGGAATTAACAATTCCAACAGCTGAAGTTACCTCAAAAAGTGCATCTATCCGTCCTGAAAACACACCAGTTGGAAAAGAAGCAAAGATATCAGGTACTCTATCAAGCGTAGTGTTCAAAGCAGATGAAGGCAAAGGAATGGGCCGTTATACAAATATTTTTGAACGATATGCTGATAAGCAAGAACCAACAAGAACAACAGGTGTTCAATTATCAATTCCTAATACGGCACGTAAAGCAAGCTATATCGGGAAATTGAACTGGACATTAACAAATACACCAAATTAAAGCGAAGATAAGGATTTTTTGTTGGTAAATCAAAAATGGAGGATAGATAATAGTGAAATCAAAATATTTAAAAGTTGCTTTAGTGGGTTTAGCTGTATCACCAGTTTTTATAGCAGAAACTTGTTTAGCAAAAACCAGCGACGCTTTAAAATCAGATATTGATGCAGTCATTATCGAAGGGAAAGAGAGTCCCGTTCCTCCATCGTTTGGTCAAGATCCAGAAGATCCAACCAACAACGGTACGAACAGTTCTGGCTTGTTAAAAATTGATCGAGTTCCAAATTTTAGCTTTGGAAAAGTCGTTAGAAGTGGTTTGTATCAAGAAGAATATGCAATCAATTCTAATCCATATATTCAAGTGTCAGATTTAAGAGGCAACTTGGGTGGATGGTCACTTTACGCGAAGATTTCTAACTTTGTTTCCGAACCCACATCAAAAGATCAAAAAAGATACTTATTGAGTGGCGCAAATTTAACAATACAAAAAGGAGATATTCAGGAACACAACTCTGAGTATGCAGCTCCTCCCAAAAGCCACACTGTTTCATTGAACAAAGATTTACAAAAAGTGATGTCAGCAGATGAAAATGCGGGTCAAGGGGTTTGGGCAACAAGATGGAAAAGTGAAAAAGGGGTAAATAAAAAGATTAAACTGGACATCTTGCCTAATACTGCTAAGGCAGGAAGAGAGTACACTGCGACAATTTCTTGGAAATTAGCAGATGTTCCAAGTGCAGAAAATTAGATGGAGAGTAATAAATGACATTTTTTAAAACAATAAAGTATTGCCTGACGATAGTTTTTATGGTGACACTCGTAAGTATTTGTGATCGCGCATATGCAGATGGAATGGGCTATTCAGTTCAAGCGATCATTCCAGAAAACCAAATCGATCAATCGAAAACATACTTTGACTTGAAAATGAATCCTGGACAAACCCAGAATATAGAGTTAGAAATAAAAAGTTCTAGTGAAGAGACATTAAACTTAGCTGTAGTACCATACATAGGCACAACCAATCAAAATGGAGAATTAGAATATAGTGTGGAACCTGAAAAAAATGACTCAACGCTAGTTTATCCAATTACTAGGCTCATCTCAGGGCAGCAAAAAGTGACACTAAAACCTAAAGAAACCAAAAGAGTGACCTTTACTTTAAAAATGCCCAAAAAATCATTTGAAGGAAAAATAGTTGGAGGATTTAACGTTTACGATGAGGCAAACGATACAACAAATGAGTCAAAATCAAAGCAAAATGATGTTCAAATAAAGAATGTTTTTTCTGTTGTGATTGGGATCCAATTACGGGAAAATTTGGATAAAATCAAACCAGAACTCAAACTAAATACAGTTAAAGCAAGTTTATTCAATTACCGAACCGCAATTACTGCAAATATTCAGAACATCAAATCTGATTTTGTTAAGGATTTAGCGGTCACAGCAAAAATCAGAAAGAATGGTTCAAGTAAAGTCCTCTACGAAGCAGAAAAAACGGAAATGGCAATGGCTCCTAATTCCAACTTCAATTTTCCAATTTCATTAGAAAACCAAGAATTAGCCGCAGGAAGCTATGATTTAGAAATTGCGGCACATTCAAATGAAGATGAATGGACGTTTACTAAAAAATTTACAATCTCTGATGAAGAAGCTGCTCGTTTGAATGAAGAAGCTGTTGAACTTGAACATGAAACGAGTAATAAATTGATATGGATCATCAGCCTAACAATAGGCATAATTTCTATTCTTTTATTAGTAATTTTCTTCTTATTGTGGCGTCGTAGAAAGTAAGAGTAATCAAAATTGGTGGTGAATAAATAATGCAAGGGAAAAAAAGATGTTGGGTTTTATATGTTGCTTTATTTACGGCAAGTTTATTAATTTTACCGAAAATAAGTTATGCGGACATTAATGTGACTGGATGGAGCCAGTTTGGATATTTATCAAATGAATATATTCTAAATAATCAGGGAATTGCTTCTAATCTGACGACAGGAGAACAAATTGATCTTACATCGAATGTTGTTAATTTAAACTATTTTGGGAAAAATATAGAAGACGATGCTAGAATTCAAAATTCTGTACCGAAGTTAGACCAATATATTCCTTTTTCTAAAGGTCAAGAGTTACGGCTTAAAAATATAGGTATCTATAAAGGAAAAGCTTTGGAAATTAGAATTAAGTCCTTAGATACCTTGTCTGTAATGATATCCTCTAGGGAAAAGAGTAGTATGTTATTGGATTTTCAGAACTCGAGTTCTTCAAAAGTGAAAGATACACCCGAAATAAGTTATTTTTTGGTAGATCAGGAATCAGGACAAGTAATAAATGATAACATTAACGCCATGATGCCTATCAGGACAACCTCAGGATGGAGGAACTATATAAAAGCTATGGTTATCCCAAAAAATATTGCGTTAATCGTTTCAGATAAAGGCCAAGAAAAAAAATTACTTAGATCTAAATATAACGGTGATTATAGCAGCATTGCTATAGGAGGAGCGACGGTTAATGCTCAAGTATTTGATATGAGCATGCTACATCGTCTGAATAAAGAGATAGCGTTAGGCTCGTATGTGGATGAAGGATTTTTTAGTACCAGTTTTAGTTTATTTGATTCTGAGGCTAAAATAATCAGCCCTCAAGATTATAATAAAGTGTCAGTTAGATCAACTGACACTGGAGCGGGTAATTCAAGTTATATAATTGAGCAAGAACTTCCTGAACAAGAAGTTACAGCCTATTATCCTGAAAAACTTGAACTAGATTATTCTAAAGAAGCAACCGATTTAAAATTGTCAAAACCAACAGTTTATTTTGGCAATGAGGCAATTCCAGAGACTGAGTACAATTATATTAATAATAAAGTGACGTTTCCAAAGATCTTTTTACAAAAATACGCAGGAAAAAATATCCAAATAAAATTCAAAAGTGCAATCGATTATTCAACGAAACAGATGTTATCGTATTACGACAAAACCAAGCAGAAATTCAATTTTCCGCTAACACTGAAAAGTACCAGCACAAAAAACGCTGTTAGTAAAACAGAAATGGAAGTGACCAATGATGGAATAGTTACATTTCCTTTAGTATTAACCGCACAAGGGGTTGCTAATAAAACGGTAGCGGTTAAAAGTTCTACTGATAATTATAATGTAGCTGAGTTTATCAAGAATTTGTCTAGTAATTTTCCAAATGACACAGTTATTCCAACGTTTAAAAATAAAGTCGAGTTTAAAACCGTAGGGAATGTGAATATCCCTATTATGTTGAAAAGTGGACTATTAGGAATAGAAAAAGAGATCATAGTTCAAGCCAATATTTCACAACCTGTTACCGGATCATTTTTTGAAAACCAAGCATGGCTTATTGAAGAAATAAACAGACAACTTTCTCCTAAAAAAATAGACGAAGATTTGTATATGTCCGATTTACTAAAAATAACGTCAATTTCAAATCGAACTACAGCAAGTTTTAAAGGACAATATATCCCCAAAACGATTGCTGCATTAGAAAATTTAGAAATATTGGAATTAAAAGATAAGCAACTTAGTGGTTCTTTACCAGATGAGTTAGGTGATATGACCAAGCTAACAAAGTTATCAATATTTGGTAATAGTTTTTCTGGAGGAATTCCTAAAACGTTATCTAAGCTAAAAAATTTAACTTTCTTAGCTTTAGATGATAACAAGCTAACTGGCACTGTTCCTTCTGGACTAGAAGAATTACCTGAATTAAAACAAGTTTACCTTAATAAAAATGCCTTAGTAGGGAACCTACCGAACTTTAGTTTAGGGCCTTTTTCCAATTTTAATATAAGTGAAACGCAGTTGACCTATAATGATGAAGTTCCACCAAAATTTATCACTAAATCAACACAGTATCAAGACACATTTGTAACTGGCGCTAAAAACCTATCACTAGCAGGTGCTGAGGTTATATGGTTATCTCGCTTTAGACCAACAGTAAAACCATTTGATCCAACTAATGAAGGGTACCTTAATCTTCATGCGCAAAAAGCAGATGGAACAAAAGTAAATCTATATTCAGGACATACTTTCAAAATCTTTCTACTACAACCGAATAAAGAGGCAGATATCTTGGCGTATGATGGTCCAGCTGATCCAAATGTTCAAATAGGGTTTGACCATAGAGACAGTTATAGGGTCGTAATGGATAATGCTGATAAAAATCCAAATAATATTTTTGAGTTTCAGCCCCAACTGCGTACGGCTATGCTGACTGAAGTGCCAAAAATGATGACGTTGGATTTAAAAATCGGTGATTTGAGTTATCAACCTGTGAAAATTTCAAATGGTGAGAGCTTAAGCATTTTTGATAATCGTCTAAACAATCAATGGCAATTAAAAATCAAGACTGATGCAATAATGAGTAAAACAAGAAGATTGATCGGCGATTTTTATTACAAAGGACCTGATGGTATACCTGAAAGAGTAGGGGGGAATGGATCTTTCAATTTAATCGAAAGTGGAAGGAGTAATCCGGATTTAGGAATTATCGATTTAGCTAAAGAGTGGGATGATAATCGAGGATTGTTTTATAAACAATACAGCACTGCTAATTATAAAGATGACTATGCTAGCAAAGTTGAGTGGCAATTCGTGGATGCTCCAGCAGGATGACAGATGAATGCTATGTGGGAATTAAAGAGAGGGGAACGACCTTATTTGATAAAAAATAAAGTGACTAATATCATATTTTTGTTCATCCTATATTTAGTTGTATGGGGAAGTCCATTAGTTGCCCATTCAGAACGAACGTTGAATGACAATATGTATGTTTCTTTCTCAACTTTAGATGAGGGGTATGTTTTAGATGTCTCAGGTTCTACAGGTAAATTAATTACTTATCCATATCATGGACTAGGAAACCAGTTACTTTCCTTTAAATACAGACCGGAAAAAGATGGATATATTATCCAATTATCTAAAGATGAACAAAGAATTTTAACACTTGGTTCAAATAATCAAGTAAGTAGTATAACGGTTGAAAAAGTAATTAATAGCTTGAGTATCCTAGAAGATGAAGTGATATGGGATATAAAAAAAGTTTCTGGAAATATTTATTCAATCGCTAATAGAAAAAATGGTCTATATATTACAGTTGATAATGTAACATCTATGCTTCCCATTTCCATGAAAGCTAATAATAATAGCAACTCACAGAAGTTTAAACTTGAAACAATGCAAGGCGTTTATACGATTGAAAACCGCTGGTATACTGATATGGTCTGGGATATTGAGGGTGGTGTGTACAAGGATAGGGACATTATAGGTTATCCTTATGGGGGAGTGGGCAAAAAAAATCAAGAGTGGTTTTTACTATACAAGCCGAATGATAATCAGTATGTTCTATCAAATTCTGGAGATAAACGATTGATTGTCGATCAAAAAAATGCCACAAGCTCACCAAGTACTATGTTAAATAACCTTGGTTTTAATGAAAAGTATGCGAATAAAAATTTATTATCACTTTCGAAAATAACTAGCTTGAATGGCAATATGGTTGTGACAATTAAAAATTGGGCTTCTGGTCTATATTATGAACTTACAGATGTTAAAACGTATGACACAATTGGTCGGGTAATAAAATTAGCAGAAAATAGTGAGAGTACAAAACAGCAGTGGATTCTAAAAAAGAAAAAAGAGTTAGCAATTCCTACTATAGATAATATCAAAGTAATGGGGACTGTTTCAGGAGAAAGTACTACGTTTTATGCAGGAGAAAAATTAACGGTTAATGGAAGATACACGGATTCAGAATTTAAACAATTTGATTTATATGCCAAATTTGACACAGATGCAGCAAAGCTTATTGAGCAAAATATCCCTATAAAGAATGGGACACAAAACTTTTCAGCGCAAGTAGATACTTCCGATTATAGAGATGGAGAACACTTTGTGGAGTTTTCTGCAAGAGGGGATGGAATGTTTCAATCCAATAGAGTGGCCTTAAAATATCAGATCGTATATCCTACTCCTGTTGGAAAACCTAAACCTCAAGTCATAGAGCAATACACGGATATCAATTCGTTAAATGCTGGTGATTTTGTAACGGATCTAAAAGATGAAATTGGCAGTAACATTGAAATTACTGGATTGGCGTTAGATACGAGCCTTAAAGGGGATCAGATTGCAGTTGTTTCAATTAAAAATAAGTATAAAACAGTGAAAATCGATGTCCCTGTAACTATTTTGCCAAATCCGATCATTACGTCAGATTATTTTGAAAATCAAGCCTGGCTGATTGATGAAATAAATCGCCAGTTCTCAACGAAAGGCAAGAAAATAGATGAAAATCTTTATATGCTAGATCTATTAGATATTACGTCAATTGTTAATCGAGCAGGAGCCGATTTTCCTAACCAACATATCCCAAAGAATATAGAGGCTCTTCAAAATTTACAAGTAATAGATTTAAAAGACAAACACCTTAGCGGCAGTCTGCCAGATGAGTTAGGGAATTTAACCAACTTGAAGAAACTATCGATATTCGGGAATAGTTTTACAGGAGAAATTCCAAAAACAATATCTAAATTAGAAAATCTTGAATTTCTGGCTTTAGATGATAATAAACTGACAGGAACAGTTCCTCCAGGACTTGAAAAATTAACGAAACTAAAACAAGTATATATTAATAAAAATGCTCTTGTTGGGATTCTACCTACATTTAATTTAGGACCATTTTATAATTTTAGCATACGAGACACTCAGTTAACGTATAATGAAAAAAATAGTCCAAGTTTCATTAGTAATGAAACCTAGTATCAACAAACATTTGCTGTAGGGAAGAATAGCCTAGCTTTGACAGGGGTTAAGAGTTTTCTAATTTCAGATGATGGAGCAATCATAAAACCATTCGATCCGATTGACGGAGGCTATCTTAACCTTCGGGCTCAAAAAAAGGATATGACAGATGTTGAACTGTATTCAGGACACACATTCAAAATTATCAATAAAGAGAATAATCAAGTACTGTATGATGGGCAAGCAATTAAAAATACGGAAATTAAAATTGACTCTGATACAATCTATCAAGTGGTGATGGATAATGCTGAGAAAAATCCAAACAATATTACCGAATTTGAAGCAAAGCTTCGCGAATATACGTTAAGTGAAGTGCCTAAAACATTATCGCTAGATTTAACATTAGGTGATTTTAGGCATCAACCAGTGAAAATTTCAAGTAAAGATAGCTTAAGTGTATTTGATAATCGCTTGAATAGTCAATGGCAATTAAAAATTAAGCCAAGTGAACTAAAAAGCCAAACGCGAACGATGACAGGAAGTTACTTTTATAAATCAAATGATGGTGTACCGGTTGAAATTCTAACTGGAGGTTCGTTTACAACGATTGAAAGTGGAGCAAGTAAACCAAATACAGGAACAATAGACATATCAAAAGAGTGGAATGACAAAAGTGGTTTATTTTACAAACAGTCAACAAATGGTAACTATAAAGATACCTATACTGGAAAAATTGAATGGCAATTAGTAGATGCTCCAGCAGGATGACAAATGTGAAAGAGGTTGTCGAAAATAAATAGGAAGAGCTTAGAGAAAGATTTTCTCTGAGCTTTTCTAATATGATGTATATTATTAATAAAATTCCTCTAAAAATACATAATTGTTATTTGGTAGCGCATTCAAGTTGTTTTTTTTATCTTAAAATAAGTGTAATATACATATAATGAAATAAAAATGATTTAAAAAACATAATTACTTTTTTTTGTTTTAGAATTTTTAAACTAAAAATATAAGTTTAGTAGAAAAGGGAGGACGAATCATGTATACGATTGGATACTTAATAGAGAAGAAACAAGAAGAAAATACACATTTAAATTTTTTAGCAGATAAAGGGTGGAATTTGTCGAAAATTAACTTAATGGAACAATCCAACTTTCCAGAAAAGTTAGATGCTATCATTATTTTGGGAGAGACAATGTCGGAGACGTGTTGTTACTTGATGGAATTAAAAAAATATGTAAAAGTCCCAATTTACTTGTTATCTGTAGTGGATGAATCTCGTTCCAATATAGTTTATCTACAGTTAGGTGCAGAAGCATGTTTTTCTATGAAAATGGAAGTTGAGGAATTTTATTACACATTATCGAATTTACTTTCTCATTACTCAACTAAACAGAGTCATTTTTTAGAGAATACATCAACTTCATCTCCAAGAAAAGAAATAGAGCTAATCCCAAGAAATTTAAGTGTTCTAATTGATGGAAAACAAGAAGTTTCTTTAACTAAAAAAGAATATAATGCATTGGAATTGCTATATAATAGTCCAGGTCGAACCATTTCTTATGAAGAGCTTAAAGAAAAACTATGGGATTCTGAAATAGAGGGTGAAAATAAAAATTATCGAGTGGCAAACCTAATGTTTCATTTACGCAATAAAATAGAAGTTAGCACAACCAATCCACGGTTTATTAAAACAGTTCGTTCTAAAGGATATATGTTAAATTTGAAATAAAACAGAAAAAGATCAGAAGAGAAAATCATCATGAAATGATTTATTCTTCTGATCTTTTTTATTCATCATCAAACAGGGAGATAAAGGCAGAGAGCGTTAAAGGTCATCAATAATTTCAGCTTATTTACGGGTGTTTCAGATCTTAGTGTTTCAGCATAAAAACTAAGCAGGAGAGAAGTGTCGTTTCTATTACTATTATTTATAGGTTCATGGAGTTATTTCTTAGACTTGTTTGCTTTTATATTTCTGGAACTATAGAAACATACTTTAACTGAAGGGAGAGTATAAGCGATAAATTTTGTTGATTGGAATAAAAAGCAAAGAAAGTATTTCTATAGTTTTTCAGTATTGTCGGTATATTAGTTAATTCAGTTGCTTTTAACATTTTTTTATCTGTACTCAAATATTCTGGCTGCCTAATTTCTGATAATTGCTGTTTAGGAAGATTACTTATTTCAATCAACAAGTCTTGAGGCGTTTTTTTCAAAGTTAAATAAATGGTCTCATCTGAAGAAAGCCTTTGCCTATTTACGATGAAATCTAAAAGAGCCGATAAACATCTAATAAAATCAATTAATCGAATCGAAATATCAGCATCGTGGATTTTTTGAGGAATAGAGATGATTAGATGAATTCCTTTTTCTTCACATTGCTCAATAAATCGTAAAAGCAACCCTTGGATCGGTGGGCTCGCCAAGCGATTCAATTGATCATAACTATCCTCTTCTAATAAATTTTTTGAATAATCTGTTATAGATAAAATAAAAGCAGAAGCTTCCTCTAATCGATCCTCTTCAATATAGCCCATTAAACTCACCAAAATACTGCGATAATCATGTCTAAATTCATCTGCTAAAGTAATTTTATCTAAATCTTTATTATACTGTTGAGACAAAATCAGTTTTCGAAGTTGCTCTTGGTAGTATCGACTATATACATAAACAGTAAAATGAAACACACTATTAAGTCCGAGTAAAATTACTGTTAAATATAAAAATGAACTATAAGAAATGTTATAAACGGCAAATTGACGTAGAAAATATAAAAAAATTAACAGAATAGTAAGCAAAAGTACCGTTACTTTATAATTTTTTTGAACGTGAGCGATAGAATCAAAAAGATTGAATTTTTGATCAAACCATTTGACCCACAAGATAAAAATAAACAGTAAAAATTGTTGTCCTACCAATAAAAAAGGAAGGAGCTGCTGGTGTAGCTCAACGGAAACTAGTCCAATTCTTAATAAGTAGACGGGTAAATCATAAAGAAATAGCCAAGATATAATAATCAAGGAACTCTCTAAATAAAGAAATAAGGCCATCAACAACCAACTTTTTAAATGGAGAATAATAAAAATCGGCTGTAAAACAACAAAAAGAAATAAAAGAAATGCAATAAAAGGTGTTTGAAACAAGAAAATAAATAGGCAATGAAAAATAAGAATCAACGAAAGAATGATTGTTTGATTTGTCGTAGTATATTTTTTATTACCTAAAAACCAAATAAGTTGGAGATAGTTTAGCGACAATAAAACAGCAAAAAAAGGAAAGCTCATAATTATCTCCTCTCATCGGTATTTTTCAGTAGTGTAAAATTAGCAATAAATTGGTTCTCTTTTTGTGTGATCGTATAATCACATTCTGGATATTGATCTAAAATCGTCATAAAAATATAAAGCCCTTTTCCTTGGTGACCTTCTTTGGTAGAAAAATTATTCTGCAGCAAAGTTTGAAAGGAAACTTTTTTTTCTTCATTGTAGGTGTTACGAACTTCTATCGCTAAAAACTCTTGTGTTCCTTCAATGAAAACACCAATAAAAGGAAATTCAGTCTGTTCCGTTGCCTCATACGCATTATTCAATAAAATCGAAAAACATCGAATAAAATCTACGATATTCATAGTTAAATCTGTTAGATTATCTGTAACTTGTAGGTCAATGTCAATAGTAGCTGTTAGACATTTCGTCAGAAAGCTAGTTAGTAATCCTCGAATAGGCGGATTGCTGATACTGGAAATTTTTTTATATAGGTTCGGTGTCAGCAGAGGATCTGAATAATCGATAATGTTATTAAGCAAGGCAACTGCTTTTTCTTTTTCTTTTTGTTCTAAATAGCTGTTTAAACTAAGGAGTAAGTTTTGATAATCTTGACGAAATTCATTAGAGAGAGTCACTTTTTCTTTTTCTTGTCTGTAGGTTTCTGAAAGCAATTCGATATACTGTTTTTCATTGTTGTATTTGGTTGCAAGTAATACATTAAGCGTGACGATCACTGTACAACCAATCACAATACCAGAACTATATAAAACGGAAACTGGGTCACCATTTAGGACACTAAATTGTTTGAGGCTAGTAGGTAGGAATAAAAGTAGGAGCATTACTATAGACAATAATTTATATTTTTTTGGCAGTAAGGAGATCGAATTGGATAATGCAAAACGCCGATTTAAATAACGAACTAAAATAATTAAGAAAAATAAGAGAAGTTGCTGCAAAATAATAAATAAATATAAATATTTAGCATAAGTTTGATCAGAAATTTCCTGATTAATATGTAAAATATCCCAAGTGTCCAAAGTAGGAATCCAAGACAAAAGAATCAAGGAATTTTCAATGCTGATCAATAATGATGGGATAAACCAGTTATTCAGTTTTCTTGCGACAAACATAAATTGTATGGCTAGAAAAAATAATTGGGAAAAAGCAATATAAGAATTACTGATAAAAATTGCTAATATAAACTGAATAAATACAAAGCCACTCAAAATGAGACTTTCACGTAATGTGAGTAGTTTTTTATAAGTAATCAGCCAAATCATTTGTAAAAAATTTACTGCTATTATGGAAGTAACGAAAGACTTATCCATACTTAAGCCCCCCTATAATACTTTTTTCAATTTATCAATGATTTTGATACCCACCAATAGTTCATCTCCATTAGAAAAGCCAACCATCCCTTTTGCTCTATCAAGAACGGCAATAGCGGTCAAATTAATGATATAGGATTGTAATGATGTAAATAAGTAAGGCTGATGATCCAACATTTTTTTTATTTTGCCGATTTGTCCATTAATAATGATATCTTCATGAAATGTTTTAATTAAAATTTTTCCACGCAATCCTTTTATTGATTCTATGTATAGAATATCTTTTCCATTAACATATATTTTTTTAGCCCCTGTTTTTATCCGAACGATATTCGGATCTTCTCTCCAACTATTATTTAAATTGTACTCAACTTTATCCAATAGTTCATAGAGTGATTGACTTAATTTTTTAGACGAAACAGTTTTTTTAATAAGATAGCCGATGGGTAAAATATTGCTGTTGATAATAGGAATTGCTTGATCTTCTAAACTTGTTAGAAAAATAATCGAACAGTTACGATTATGTTTGCGTACTTCTAAAGCTAAATCAATTCCTGTAAACGTAGTTTTTAAATCGATATCAAAAATAAAAACATCTGTGTCAGCAATAGAAATTGTTTGAAGTTCCTCCATAAAGAATAGATGGTTATCAATGGAAGAAATGTTGAATCGAACAAAATTTGAATGATAATTTTTTAAAGCATGAATAATTCTCTTCCTATATTCGTGGTCATCTTCTACTACATAAACCTTTGATATAAATGTCATTGAAGGCTCCTTTCTTGTATTCCATGAAAAAAACAAAGTTTAAGTAAATTATTTTAGTATATTTTAGATTATTTTTGCAATAAAAGGAAGTAATTGTTAAATAAAAGGTATAAAAGTGTTCGAAAGGAACGAAAAAACGCTTTCAAAATGTTTTATGAGATAAAAATTAACTGTATTATTTAAAGTGTACTACAGCAACAGCTCTGATACAAAAAATAACTAAGAACATTTTTTCGTAAAGGAGTACAGCAAAGTTGAAAGATTTAGCTGCAAATAAAGAGTAAAGGAGGATTTCTATGAGACAGAATCGATTACTTGTTTTATTTATAGTAGCTGTTTATTTTATTTTAACGCCGCTCATCGGAAATGCTGAAGAAGAAAAAGCTGCAAGTAAGGCAAGTAGTCAAGCTAGTATCACTTTTGTTCATGACAACACACCTAAAAAGACCAAAGAGCCAACCAAAAAACAAGGGGGAATCTTAGGGGATTTAGGTTATGGACAAGGAAAAAGATTACCGAACACCGGTGAGATAACAAAAATAGTTGGAATAACTGTTGGTTTACTCCTCATTGGTTTGTTCACTGTTATCAGTATTTACTATTATTTTATAGGGGGAAGAAAAATGAAATTATGGAAATCAATCTTATTATCAGCAATCGTATTAGGAGCAGTCTCAGCACCAAATACGACATTCGCCAATGAGTCAGAAGGTGATGGCAAAGGAAATGCAAAATCAGTAGGTTCAGTTACCTTAGAACCAGGAGACGAAAATGAAAAACCAACAGATCCTGAAGAGCCAGAGGATGAAACCGGTGGGGGAACTGGCAATCCAGGAAACTTAGCGATTTCTTACGTATCACCGTTAGATTTTGGATCAGTGAATTTGACAGGGAAAGACCAAGAAGTTCTAGCAAAAAATGAATCACCAAATATTCAAATCAGGGATTCACGGGGAACGGCAAAAGGTTGGACCGTTCAAGTAGCTATTTCTAATTTTATGAAAGTTAAAGAAGATGGCAAATTAGACGACAAAACAATCATCAGAGGTGCATCTTTATATTTACCAAAAGGAACGGTGAAGCCAGCAAACGGTGGAACAGGAGCCAATGCGCCAACTGCTAGAGAATTAACGCTTAATAATAAGCCGCAAACAGTATTTGAAGCAGCAGATAAAACTGGTGCAGGAAACTGGATGAATAATTTCGGTAAAGATGCAGTAAGCCTGATGATTCCACAAGATGTATTGATCGGTGACTATCAAGCAGAACTAACGTGGACAATGTCTGACACACCAGGGAAAAAATAAAAGGAGCGAATGATCAAAATGAAAAAGACAATTTTACTAAGTAGTACCTTGCTATTAACAGCACTTTTAGCAGCAGGAGCCAATGAAGCAAATGCAGAAACAACGACACCATTCAATACAGATGCAACGTTTGAATTTACAACAGAAGATCCAGAAAATCCTGATCCGAATGATCCGGTGGATGAAGAGAAACCTGTTGAACCAGAAACAGGTCAAAAAGGTTTGTTAACAATTGATGCTGTCTCGAACTTTGAGTTTAAATCAGCAAAAATCAGTGGTGGTGAAACAAAAACAACGGCAGAAGTTTCGGATGGACAAACACTAGGAATTCAAGTGACAGATAAACGAGGAACAGGTGCTGGATGGAATGTTCAAGCAAAGGTTGATGACTTTAAAGATAAAAAAGAAGCAGCAAAAATCTTAAAAGGTGCAACAATCAAAGTACCAGCAGGAACCTTTAAAACAACAGCCAATGGAGATACAACGAATCCACCGAAAGCTGCAAATGCAGCAGGAACGATCATCGGAAAAGCCGCAACACCAATCTTGCGTGCAGAAAAAAATCAAGGAAAAGGATCATGGATCAATGATTGGGCGGATCAAGTTGAATTAACGATTCCTGGTGGAAACTTATTGGGAGATTACCAAGCTACTGTGACATGGACTTTGATCAACACACCGACTGGTAATAACTAAATTTTAGAAAGGAAGGGAGAGCAAGATGAAAACAACAACGATACTATTCGGACTAAGTGCAACGGCTATCATACTATTAGCTGGACAAAATGCCTATGCAGATATAGCAACTGAAAAAAAAACAACGGCAACTGTTGACGTATTAAAATCAGGTGGAATCGGTGAGGGAGAAGCCCCAGAGGAGCCAATTGGGCCAGGTACTGGAACGGGCGATTTTACAATTAACGCGGTGTCAAATTTTGAATTTGGAAAAATCAAAATGGGGGCAACGGGAATTGCAACTGTAAAAGACAAGGAAAAGCTAGGGATCGAAGTAATTGATGAACGAGGAACAGGTGCTGGTTGGAACGTTCAAGTGTCAATGACCAATTTTTCATCAATAGTCCAAGGAAACAAAGATGAAATCGTGAAAGGCTGGAAATTGTCCATTCCACAAGGAGAAATTAAGAGTAAGGCAGGAGATATGCAAAACCCTCCAGTTTCAAGGAGCGTGGAAATTAGTTCAGCAAGTACAAATGCTACTATTTTGACCGCTGATAAAGATAAAGGGATGGGAAGGTATACAAGCATTTTTATGGACGATAAAACCAACGAGGTCGAAAAATCAGTTCACTTAACTATCCCAGCTTATGCCAAAATCGGTCAATACAAAGCTGAATTAACTTGGTCATTGATCAATGGACCAGTAAAATAACTCACTAAAAGGGGAGATACACTATGAAAAAGAACATCACACTACTTGCAAGTTTAGCTATGACAATCTATGTTGGCAACTATTTTAGTATGAACGCCCACGCCGAAAAATCAGATGCAGATTCACAAGTCAACATCCAAATGCTCGTGGGAGACGAAAATGAAGAAAGACCACCAGTAGGACCAACAGATCCTGGTGATGAGGGAAATGATGGAACCGGAAATAAAGGACTTTTAACGATTGACCGTGTTCCTAATTTAAAATTTGGCGAAGTCAATATCAGTGGATCAGACCAAGTAGAATCTGCGATCAATGAAACACCCTATGTGCAAGTAACGGACGTTAGGGGAACTTCTGTAGGTTGGTCATTATATGTCAAAGCAGATGAATTTTCTAGTGACAAACAAGAAAAACTAAAAGGTGCAACACTATCCTTAAAAAATAGTACAGTTGCTTCATCAAGTTCAGGAAAAGCAATCATGCCACCAAAAGGAAATGACCTCGTTTTATCACCAAAAGCCCAAAAAATCATGACAGCTGCTAAAGGTTCTGGTGAGGGAACTTGGTTACAAGCGTGGAATAAGAATGGCTCTGACGAAAAAAATACCAATGTTCAATTATCTATCTTAGCAGGTACGGCTAAAGCGAATACAGAATATAAAACAACCATCTACTGGGAATTACAAGATGCACCAGGTAAATAAAAACAACAAATGAGAGTAAGGCAAATGTAATTGTATACCAAGAAAATAAGGCATTGTTTTGATAAAAATTCAATTCTTATTTTCTTGTGTATCACTCAAATAAACATGGATAGTCCATTTATTCCCCATAGACGTTAAAACATCTGTTTTAAAAAGTTGGGAGACTGAAAGGTTTACGTTGTCCCAATCTCATTATTATTGGAGGAAATAAACGATGCGAAACGTCAAAAATAGCTTATACAGTTTATTTTTACTTATATTATTAATGACCTACCCAGTTCAAGTACATGGGGCGGATATGGAATATTCAGTTAGTGCCAATATTCCAGAAAATCAAGTGGATAAATCTCAAACTTACTTTGATCTCAGAATGAAACCTGAGCAAAAACAGGATTTGACCTTGAATGTTTCAAACTCAGGAGACAAAGAAATCACGCTAAATATCATTCCAAATATTGCGACAACCAATCAAAATGGCGTAGTCGATTTTAGTGAAAAAGATAGAGAAATTGATTCTAGTTTGACACATCCGATTACAAAACTGATATCAGGTGAACAGAAAGTCACATTAGCACCGAAAGAGAAAAAAACAGTAACCTTCAACTTACAAATGCCAAAAGAAAAATTATCTGGAAAAATCGTCGGAGGTTTTTATGTATACAAAGACGAGGCAGATGAAGAGAGTAAAAGTTCAGAAGGCGGCGTCCAAATCACCAACAAATACGCAATGGTTGTTGGTCTACAATTGACTGAAGATGATGAGCCTGTAAAGGCAGAACTAACATTAAACGCCATTCAACCTGATTTGATTAATTACAGAACAGCCGTCACAGCAAATCTTCAAAATACTAAGCCAACGTTTGTCAATGATTTAAAAGTTGTAGCAAAAGTAAGTAAAAAAGATTCAGTCGAAGTGATCCATCAAACCACAAAGGAAGAAATGGCAATGGCGCCTAATTCCAATTTTGATTTTCCAATTAGCTGGGATAATCAAGAGTTACTTCCAGGAAAATATACGCTAGATCTAGTTGCAACAACAAAAGACGACGAATGGGCTTTCAAACGAGAGTTTGAAATTACATCCAAAGAAGCTAAAAAATTAACAGAGGAAGCCATTGAAGTTGAAAAAGCACCAAATTATTGGGCAATCGGCGGTATCATTGCTGGCAGTATTTTGGCTGTTGCGATCATGATTATTTTCATTGTACTACTATATAAAAAACGCAAGAAAAAGCAGGAATTAGAAAGAAAACGTCAAGCAAAAAAACGCAAACAGCAACGAAAAAAACGTGCTGAAAAAACAAAACGTGAAAACAAGACAGATTAAAAATAAAAGAAAGGAGGAAAACGATGAATAAAAAAAAGATTTCACTAGCAATCGTTATTTTTTGTTTCTCCTTCGTAAGTTTCTTTTTATGGGATATTCAACAAGCTGAAGCAGATTCTCCGTGGGATTACTTTACTGAGCTAAATGCACAAGGGGAGCCAAGATACGGCAGAGGGACTATTTTTGAACCAGATAAACCAATGATTCGACCTGAATACCAAGGTGCTAACTGGCAAGATCTGTTAACAGATATCACAAACGCATCGGGACAACCTATTTTTAAAGAGTTTGGGCAGCAGTTATTATACAAAGTTGGTGATGTTGTTTATTATAACAATGTTGGTAGTTACAATAATCGCAAACTATCTTTGAAAATTACTTATGTTTCAGGTGGAAATGGTGGGTTAGGTGATTGGAAATATGTCATGAAGCTCAATGAAGATGGTTCTTTAAGTCAAACGATAACTGGTCAAGACACAGATAGGGATGGCGTGATGTCCTATCAACTAGTGTATATGGATAATAAAGAATTCGTGAAAGATATATACATGGAGTTTCCTCAAGTACTCAAGATTAAACAATCACCAAGAGATGCGGAAAAACCCTCAGTGAATACAATCAGCATAAAAGGCTTGAAAAAAGCTTATTTAGCTGTCCCGCATATAGGGTATCAAACTGAGAAAGTTAGCTTTTACGAAGGTAAAACAAAAATGTTGCAGATGCAGTTGTCATCTATGTTTGATATTCAAATACCTCAAAATTACGTTATTGTTTCTGATAATAATGAGCCAATTATAATGGGTGCCTACAGTGCGTATAATTATGCATCAGAATTCCGAATATTTTCAAGTTCAATTGAAGCACCAGGAATGCCAAATTATTCAGCGCCAGTGGTCAAGGGTCAAGAGATAACAAAAGGATTGGCCCCTGTTTATCAAATAACTCAACCTGTGACGTCAACATATAGTCAATATTATCCAGATAAGCTATCCGTCATTCTTGAGGATAAAGAAGGTCTTTTTCCTACGAGTAACCTACCAAACATCAAAGTCTTTGATCGAAACGGAGACTCCATCACAGACAAAGTGACGATTCAACGGCTTACGACTAAGAAAATAGCGGTCGAACTCCCAGCTCGATTGCTTGAAGCACTCAAAAGTAATTCTGTTACAATTGAAATCAATTATAATGATTTACCTCTTTCAAAAATTATGAACTATTATGATGAAAAGAGTGGCACATTTAATATTCCTTTGTCTGCTTACAATGTCAGAAAAAAAGGAACGCAAGAACTACAATCCAACACAGACACAGGAAATGCTAAGCTTATCCCAAGTATTACAGCCACACCTGTTGAGCAAACCGTGTGGATCAATAGCTCCACAACGGATTTAGATCCTACTAAATTATTGGAGAATATAAAAAGTTCTCTTCCCAATGATACTGTAAAATTTGTTGGTTTCTCAGAAGAAAAAATCTTTGATCAGGTAAAACTAGATTCTGTTAGAATAAAACTTCAAAGTCAACAATTGAGTAAATTGACTAAAATAGTAGAAGTTCCAATCACTGTTATTGATTATATCGTTACTAAAGAGTTTTTTGAAAATCAGTCTTGGATTATCAATAACATTAACAGTCAACTAAGTCCTAAACAGATTGGAAAAGATGTCTACGTATCTGATTTGGCTCAAATCAAACAAATCAATACAGATACCACAAGACCCTTTCCAGGGCAATATATTCCTAAAAATATCAAGTATTTTAAAAATTTAGAACTCTTATATTTAAGAAATACAAAAATGTCTGGAACCTTACCAAAAGAGTTGGGACAATTAGAAAAAATGAAAAATCTAAGAATCTTTGACAACACGATGACTGGGGAAATACCTAAAGAATTAGGAAATTTAAAAGAGTTGGAGTATTTGATCTTAGATCAAAATGGTTTAACAGGTACGGTGCCAAATGAATTAGCTGATTTACCTAAGCTTCATACACTTTATTTGAATAAAAATAACTTAGTTGGACAGTTGCCAACCTTTAGTGATGGTTTCAGAATCTTGATGGTAACTGATAATCAGGTTACTTATAACTCAGCTGCTGTCCCAAGTTTTTTAACAAGTGCGGGTAAAAATAGTTATGCCCAAACGTTCATTGGAAACATGCGTTTAACGGGTAAAGAACAAGTTACAGTGACTGATCCAGCAACGACAATGATTAAGCCCTTTGATTCAACTGACGCTGGTTATTTTGATTTAACAGCTAAGGCTCAAAATGAGATTCCTCTTTATGCTGAACATGAGTTTAAAATTATCGATGAAACAACAAAAGAAAGCTTATATGAAGGAAAAGCAGATAAAAATACTGTGATTCCTTATAAAAGAGGAATGACCTACAACGTTATCATGGATCAAGCGGACCAAAATCCGAAGAATCAATGGATCGTCAAAACGAAAATACCTGAACTAAAATTAGACAGTGTCCCTTCAGAGATGGCCTTTTCCATTCCTTTGGGTAAAGACTTGAAAAAACCAGTCCAATTAACTGGAAAAGTCTCTGTTTTCGATAATCGTGATAAAGGCAATTGGCAATTAAGCATGACGCCAAGCACGCTAAAATCTGATACTAAAGATCTTAAAGGGAGTTACAGTTACATTGATTCCAAAGGAGAGCATTGGATCGTTTCTGACCAAAAAGTAACGATTGAAAAAGGACAAAGTGATGCTGAGAATGAAGTAATTCCAATTTCAGATCAATGGACGGATAAAAAAGGGCTACAATTTACAATGAATGGGTCTAATTTTATTGGGAAGTACCAAGGAACAGTGATATGGACATTGGAAGATGTGCCAAATTAAGCATCACAGTTAGGTCTTTAAGAATTAGATGACTATGAAAAGTTTCACTTGGCTAAAGGAAGATGTTCTTGGTTTTGATTAGCCAAGAGCATCTTTCAGAATACATATATGTAAATGTCAGCCAGAGCCCAAGACATAAGAAGTTAGACAAGAAAATAAAGAAATGGAGGAATATGTATGTATACGATCGGCTTTTTGACTGTACAAACCATGAAAAAATCAGCTCATGTTGAGTTTTTGACAAATAAAGGTTGGGACATTGTACCAGTGACTGAACAGGAATTTTCTATAGATGCTGATAAGATTGACGCATTGGTGATTCAAGAAGAAGCAATGCCTGTTACGTGCCGGTGGTTAATGGAAATCACGCGTCAAGTAACCGAGGTACCAATTTATTTATTGTCTACTAGTGGAGGGAAACATTCCAATATTGTCTACTTACAGCTAGGGGTAGAAGCTTGTTTTCCAATTGAAATAGATCAAGAAGAATTTTATTATACGATAACTAATTTGTTGGCGCGTCGTTATAAAATGGGGAAACATATAAAGGAAGGAAATAGAAACACGTACTCATTGAAATCAGCAGGGTTAGAAATAGTTCCTAGCAATCTAAGTGTTGTAATCGATGGAGAAGAAGAAATCATTTTGACTAGAAAAGAGTTTCAAGCAATGGAGCTTTTATACAATAATCCACGTCGTGCGATACCGTATGAAGAATTTAAAGAGAAAATGTGGGATACCAAACAAAATGAACCAGAAAAAAATTATCGTATTGCCAATGTCGTTTTCCATTTACGAAATAAAATAGAACAAAACCCAATGAACCCAAGGTTTATTAAAACAGTCCGTTCAAAAGGATACATGTTGGACATGAAATAAAAAAGAGTCCTTGCATTTTATCTTATTTGATGTTATTCTTATCACTCTTAAAAAGTAATCATTACGATTTAGAAAGGGTGAAAGAAAAAATGGCTAAAAAATCAAAAATTGCCAAAGCAAAACAGCAACAAGCATTGATTGAAAAATATGCTGAACAACGCATTGTGTTAAAAGCGAACAAAGACTATGAAGCGTTAGCAAAATTACCAAAAGATTCCAATCCAAATCGCTTAAAAAACCGCGATTTGATCGATGGACGACCAAGAGCTTATATGCGTAAATTTGGCATGTCACGGATCAATTTTAGAACATTAGCACATCAAGGACAAATTCCAGGTATTCATAAAGCAAGCTGGTAAAGAAATCGAAAAATAGATGCAAAGAGGTGATTGGATGGAGAAACAAGATCTTTCAAGTGCACGCAGACGATTGAAGTGCAAAAATAGAAAAACAAGAAAACGAGCATTGAAAATTATTCAGCAGTATAAACGGGAACAAAGGCATCGAGTGATGGCTTCTGGTAGTGTTGGCTGAGTATTTCACGAATCGGATAAACAAATGAAGTTCTTCCTTTTTATTATAGAAGGGAAGGGCTTTTTTGTTTTTAGTGGAGTTATTAAGATTGCATTTTATACGATTGTTTTGGCTAGTCCGCTTTTATTAGTGTGATTCATAATTAAGAGAACTTTTCTACAATTTTTAGTAATGTGAGGGAAATTATCCGTTTTGTGATTCACAAGTAATGAAACTTCGCTCCCTTTGGTCGCCAAGTACAGTTCATCATCTTCTCTGGCAAAGCCAGTCGAGGTGTTTCACAAGTAATGAGACAACGCTCCTTTTAGTCGCCTTGTACTGTTCAACATCTATTCTGTCTACTTTGTAGCCAATCATAGTGTTTCACAGCAATATCCAGGAACTTTCCAACCGAAATCTAGGAAGAAAGCTCTTTCAAATTTTTGTATAGTAATAGTGTAGACGTGGAACCGTTTTATTTTTCCACAAAATAATATAAGTAGATTACTGGAGGTTTTTGAATGACGTTGAAAGTCGGAATTATCGGTTGTGGTGGGATTGCTAATGGCAAACATTTACCCGCGCTTGCACAAGTGAAAGAAGTGGAGCTAGTTGCTTTTTGCGATTTGATTAGTGAACGAGCAGAAGAAGCCAAAATGCATTATGGAACGTTGACCGCTAAAACATTTACAAATTATCAAGAGATGCTTGAAGAAATGGATTTAGATGTGGTTCATGTTTGTACACCAAATAGTACACACGCAGAATTATCAATTGCTGCAATGGAAGCTGATTGTCATGTGATGTGTGAAAAACCAATGGCAAAAACAGCTGCTGAGGCGCGTAGTATGATCGAAGCAGCCAATAAGACGGGAAAAAAATTGACGATCGGGTATCAAAATCGTTTTCGAAAAGATTCGACGTACTTGCATGAAATTTGTGATGAAGGCGAATTAGGCGAGATTTACTTTGCCAAAGCACATGCCATTCGTCGTCGTGCAGTGCCAACTTGGGGCGTTTTTCTTGATGAAGCAGCGCAAGGCGGCGGACCGTTGATTGATATTGGGACGCATGCGTTGGATCTGACGTTGTGGATGATGAATAATTACAAGCCTAAATTTGTTGTAGGGAAAGCGTACCATAAATTAGCTGAGACAGAAAATGCTGCGAATGCGTGGGGTTCTTGGGATCCTAAAAAGTTCACTGTTGAAGATTCAGCTTTCGGTTTTATCATGATGGAAAATGGTGCAACGATCTTTTTGGAATCTAGTTGGGCATTGAATAGTTTAGATGTAAAAGAAGCTAAGACCACTTTACATGGCACTAAAGGTGGTGCAGATATGAACAATGGTTTAACGATCAACGGAGAAGACCACAGCACACTTTTTGAGAAGAAGATTGAATTAGAACCTGGTGGTGTTGATTTTTACGATGGTGCAGGAGACAAACCAGAAGTTTTAGAAGCACAATCTTGGATCGATGCGATCTTAAATGATACAGAACCTGTCGTTAAACCAGAACAAGCTTTAGTTGTGACCGAAATTCTTGAAGCAATCTACAAAGCATCCGAGACAAATCAGCCTGTATTTTTCAATTAAAGAAAGGATGGAAAAATAATGATCCAAGTTACCGTGTGGAATGAATTCCGTCATGAGAAAACAGATGAAGCTGTAAAAAAAGTTTACCCAGCTGGCATTCATCAACAGATAGCTAATTTTTTAAAAGAAGATGATTTTTCTGTTCGAACGGCTACTTTAGACGAACCAGAACATGGTCTAGCAGAAGAAGTTCTAGCGAATACCGATGTTTTGATTTGGTGGGGACATGTGGCTCATCAAGAAGTTTCAGATGAAATCGTTCAACGGGTCTATCAATGTGTTCTTGAAGGAATGGGTTTAGTTGTGCTTCATTCAGGACATATGTCAAAAATTTTTATGAAACTAATGGGCACATCCTGTGACTTAAAATGGCGGGAAGCGCAAGAACATTGTCGCATCTGGACAGTAGCGCCAAGTCATCCAATCGTAGAAGGTATTGGTGAGTATATCGAACTTGAAAAAGAAGAAATGTACGGTGAACATTTTGATATCCCGACACCGGATGACTTGATTTTTATCAGTTGGTATCCTGGTGGCGAAGTTTTCCGAAGTGGCTGTACGTATCATCGCGGGAATGGAAAGATCTTTTATTTCCAACCAGGGCATGAAACTTATCCATCTTACTATAATAAAGAAGTGCAAAAAGTAATCAAAAATGGTGTCCGTTGGTGTCAGCCAACTCAAAATGTTTATCCCAATTACGGTCACCATGAACCATTAGAACCCATTACGAACAAGAAAGGAACGGAACAATGAAACTAGGTGTATTTACTCCCTTATTTAATAATTTAAGCTTTGAAGAAATGATCAATACAGTCGCAAAATCAGGATTAGAAGCTGTTGAAATCGGAACAGGCGGCTCACCTGGAAATGCTCATTTAGATATTGATAAATTATTAGCGAGTTCGGAGGCTAGAAAAGAGTATTTAGCAAAACTTGCTGACAAAGGCTTAACGATCAGTGCTTTGAGTTGTCATAATAATCCAATCTCGCCACTGAAAGAAACAGCACAAGAAGCAGATGAATTAGTACAAAAAACAATCAAACTTGCTTCATTAATGAATGTATCAGTTGTTAACGGTTTTTCTGGTGTCTCAGGAGGAAATTCGACGGATACCCAAGTCAATTGGCCTGTTTTACCTTGGCCGACGGAGTACGATGATAATTACAATTATCAATGGGAGAAAAAGTTGATTCCTTATTGGAAAAATATCAATACGATCGCAGAATCTGCTGGTGTGAAAATTGGGATTGAATTGCATGGTGGTTTCTTATGTCACACACCTTATACAATGCTAAAATTGCGTGAAGCAACGGGCAAAGCAATCGGCTGTAATTTAGATCCAAGTCATTTATGGTGGCAAGGAATCGATCCAGTCGCAGCTGTGAAAATTTTAGGTGAAGCAGATGCAATTCATCATTTTCATGCGAAAGATACGTATTTAGATCAAGACAATATCAATATGCATGGACTAACGGATATGCAGCCATATGGTAACGTTAAAACTCGTGCATGGACTTTCCGCTCAGTAGGTTGCGGCCATGATTTAAACGTCTGGTCGGATATTATCAGTGCGTTGAGAATTTACGGTTATGACTATGTTTTAAGTATTGAACATGAAGACCCGATCATGTCCACAGAAGAAGGCTTGAATAGAGCGATTACTAATTTGAAAAGTATTATGATCAAAGAACAACCTGCCCAAATGTGGTGGGTATAATTAAGGAAACAACGTTCCATATAGTCGCCTTGTACTGTTCAACATCTGTTCGCTATCTCTTTCGCTGACCAAAAATCAATCATCTTCATTAATAGAAAGGACGCAAAAAATGACAGCAATCAACTTCGCCGTAATCGGCTATGGTGGTATGGGTTCCTACCATATCCACAACATCATACCTAATGAAAACGAACGAATTCACGTCGTAGGAACTTACGATATTTCTGGTGAACGTCAAAAAATCTCCAGTCAACATAATCATAAAATTTATGACTCGTTAGAAGAAGTACTAACAGATGAAACAATCGAAGCCGTACTGATTGCGACACCCAATGATTCTCACAAAGACTTAGCGATTCAAGCACTAAAATCAGGAAAACATGTCGTCTGCGAAAAACCAGTTACGATGAATGTAGCAGAATTAGATGAAATCCTAAACGTTGCCAAAAAAACAGGCCAAACCTTTATGGTCCATCAAAATCGTCGTTGGGACCCAGATTTTCTAATCACGCGGGAGTTATACAAAAATCAACAAATCGGAGAATTATTCCAAATCGAAACCCGAGTTCAAGGGGCTAACGGTATTCCTGGAGATTGGCGTCATGAATTAAAACATGGTGGTGGAATGCTTTTAGACTGGGGAGTTCACTTATTAGACCAGCTATTATTTCTAGTCGATAGCCGCATCGAAAAAGTATCTGCCGATTTAAGCTATATTCTTGGCGATGAAGTCGACGATGGTTTTATCACCTATATTATTTTTGAAAATGGCATCCGAGCAATCGTCGAAGTGGGCACAACCAATTACACTAAACTACCACGCTGGTATCTAAAAGGAACCCAAGGCACGGTAATCATTCACGATTGGGATTTAACGGGTGAAATGGTGGTCGAATCAGGGAAACAAGATATTCAAGCACCAAAACCAATTCAAGCAGGTGTGGGCTTAACGAAAACGATGGCACCGCCATCAGAAGAGGCAACAGAAACAAAAGCTTTACCACAAGCAACTGCTGAATACGATACATTCTATAAAAACTTTTACAATGTTGTAAGAGAAAAGGCCGAACCTGTAGTTAAAAATGAAGAAGTTCGGCAAGTAATGGTGCTGATTGAAGAAATTTTTAAAACTGCGAAAAGATAGATAAGTCTAAGGTAAAGTTTCCTAGAAGAGGGAGCTTTACTTTTTTTTCGTCTAAGCATAAAATATTAAAGGACGCTTTACGAAAGAGAAAAGGGAGAATGGTGTGAAGAAAAAATTACAAATACTCAATAAAAAACCAGTTAAGTATTCGCTGATCGTGATAGGATTACTGTTACTGGCTTTAATTAGCAACTTATATTTACAATGGTGCCAAAATGAATTGTCATTGGATTTAGTGTTTAAATTTGCCTTTTCATGGCATACAGAAAAATTTATTCTAGGCAGTCTAGTCCTACTGATATTTTTATTATTTTTATGCAGTTTAGCGGGTTCGCTGCTTCTTGGAAGTGCGCTTTATGCCATTACGATCGGTATTTTAGGTTTTGCTGATTATCAAAAAATGTTTTACCGAACAGAACCGATCTATCCAGATGATCTAAAAATGATCACTGAATTTGGCTTATTAAGAGAAATGATCGGAACGATTCCCTTCATTATTATTTTATTGATTGCAGGGATTGGTTTGTTCTTTTTCGCAAGAGCCATTTACAAAAGTCGCTTGCTGTCAAAAAAAATACAGATCATTCGCATTTCAGGTTTAATGATCACAATGGCATTATTGGTGTATGTCAGTGATTTCAACAACCCAAATAATCTATTAAGAAAAGCCTATAACGAAACTGCTTTGTGGATTCCGTATAGTCAAAAAATGAATTATTATAATACCGGTTTTATGGGTGGTTTTTTATATAACTTAAAAGTGGACGCAATGGACAAACCAGAAAACTACTCACAAAAGACCATCGAAGGCATTACATCAAAATACACAAAAACAGCTCAAGAGACAAAAAGTTCATTGGAAGAACAACCAAATATTATCTTTGTGATGAGCGAGAGTTTTTCAAATCCGCAACATTTAAATGGTGTAACCGCCAATAAAGATCCATTAAAAGCGTATTACGATATTGCCAAAACAACCTATAGTGGTCAAATGCTCTCGCAAAATTACGGTGGAGGAACTGCAAATATTGAATTTGAGGCTTTAACCAGTTTTTCTATGGAATTGTTCAATCCTCAACTGACGACGCCTTATACAATGTTGATCCCGAAAATGAAAGAAATTCCATCGATCGTTTCACTTTTAAATCAGCAAGACTATCGAACAACAGCCATTCATCCGTACAATACATCAATGTATAAGCGCAAAGATGTGTACCAAACAATGGGATTTAATCAATTTATTAGTGAAGAGACGATGAATTACACAGAAACACTTGAAAATAATCCTTATATATCTGATGAATCGGCCTATAAAGAAGTATTGGACTTATTAAAAGAAGAGCAAAATCCGCAATTTGTTCATTTAGTGACAATGCAAACCCATATGCCATACAGCGATAAATATAAGACCTCAGATTATTCTTCACAAAGTTTAGGAAATAAAAAGGCAATCGACAGCTACATGCAAGATGTTGCTTATAGTAGTGAAGCATTGAAGCAATTTACAAGGGAATTGAAAGAACTGAAAAGACGAACTTTAGTTGTTTTTTGGGGCGATCATTTGCCTAGTATCTACTCAGATGAAATCAAGGCGGACAACGATGAAGTGAACATGCATCAAACAGAATTTTTAATGTATGATAATCAAGGAAAACTTAGCGAAAAAAATACCCATGACGCTGTTACCAGTCCCTTTTACTTTGCTCCTTCACTATTTGAACAAAGCGGCATGGAAATGACTGGTTTTTACCAACTACTATCGGAATTAGAAAAACAAGTACCCGCTTTTGAGAAAAGTTTCTATTATAAAGATAAAAAATGGAGTAAGACACTTGCCCTTAATAAAGAACAAGAAGAGTTGTATGAAGACTATCGTTTGATTCAATATGATGTTGTTTCTGGAGAGCGTTATAGTTTAAAAAATGATTTTTTTAAATAAAAAGAGGAGTACACGTGATGAGTTTTAAAAAGAAAGACAATCAGATTTACTATAATCCCATTCGGCGAGCTGTCATACAACATCAAATGATCCAACCGGGAGATAAAGTAGCGATTGGCATGAGTGGTGGAAAAGACAGTACTAGTCTATTGTATTTTTTAGATATGATCAGTAAGCAAAAACGCCTAGGCTTTGAATTTGAAATCGTGCCAATCACTTTAGCGATGGGGTTTGATATGGACATCAGTCCTTTGCAGGAATTTGTGGAAGGATTAGGCTATGAACTAGATGTTGTGCCAACAAATATTGCTCAAGTTGTATTTGACATTCGAGAAGAACGCTCGCCTTGTTCCCTTTGTGCCAAATTGCGTCGAGGCATTTTGTATAAGCGTGCCAAAGAAATCGGCTGTAATAAAGTAGCTTTGGGTCATCATCTGGATGATGCAATTGAAACTTACTTTATGAATTTTCTATTTCACGGTCAAATGGCTAGTTTTGACCCGATCAGCTATTTATCAAAAACAGATATTACGCTGATCCGTCCATTGCTTTATGTTGAAGAGAAACAGATTATTCAGTTTGTTCAAAGAGAAGAGCTGCCTGTCATTTTTAACCCATGTCCAGTTGATAAGAAAACTAAACGAGAAGAAATCAAACATCTTGTTAGCGGATTAGCTCAAAACTATCCTGATATTAGAGAAAAATTTATTATGGGAATGGAGCAAGGGATATCTGAGAATTTCTGGACGAAGTCGATGAAACCAATTGATCATTTGTAGTTAGCCTCTAGAGGGACGGAATAGAATGAAGAAATTAATAGCGTTGTTTTTATTGGTACTTGTGGGATGTTCTGAGACGAGTTTACTTAAAACACAAGAAGAAATAAGCTTCGAAAAAACTAAGAGCGAAAAAGCCGATTTTAAATTTGAAGGGAAAAAATTGCTGATCACGAACAACTCAGAAGATGTTCTCACCGTTTTTGAATCAGAAACGAAATTTTCAATAGAAAAAAAAATGGATTTTAGCTGATAGAACGACCGGTCTCCTTGCGTGGTCTGGTGGTGTTTCAAGCAAGACTGTTTATGAATATGATTTAACTAATGAACTTTCGGAAATTGATTCAAATAAGGTCAAAATAACTGTGTATTATACTTTTGGATCTAGCACGGAAGGCAAAAGCCATGAAAAAGAGATGATTTATGAACAATAGATATTATACGGAATGAGCTAGCAAAAGAAGCTGTTCTGCAGCCGCTAATTCAAAAAACTAAGACTGAGACATAACGCTATGAGTCATGTCTCAGTCTTAGTTTTTTTGATTAATTACGACTTTCTTCCTATTATATGGATTAAAAATCAAAATAAATCATTTGTTACCCTTGAGGACTACCAAAAATTCATTCTAAAGTCCTATGACAAATAACTAAAAAGAAGGCATAATAGGTACATAAGGAAAACACCCTCGGGTGAAAAATTTGCTAAGGAGGCAATTTCCATGAAAGAAAGAGAAAGAGTATTAGACTTAGTTAAAAAAGGTATCCTATCTTCAGAGGAAGCTTTAGTTTTATTAGAAAATATGGCGACAGAAAAAGATGAAAAACAAATCAAAAAAGCTGCCGACCAAGTAAATGCAACTGTTGACACAAAAGAAAATGACAAAGTCGTAGATTTATTAAATAAGTTAGAAAGTCAAAAAGAAGAAGAAATCGTTGAACCTGAAATTTCTGATGAAGACGTCAAAGCAAAAGAAGCACAAGACCATGAACGTTTAGAAAAAATTCTAGACAATCTAGCGACAGAAGCAAATCGCGCATCTGTTGAGTTGGATGAAATCAACGCTGAAATTGCAGGCGTTAAAGAAGAAATCAAGGAAGCACAAGAAAAATTGATGGAACTAAACACTAAAGAAGAATTGAGCGAATTAACAAATGAAGAGTTAGAGTTGAGAACTTCATTAGAAGCTGAAATCAAATCTTTAGAAGATTCATTAGACGAAAGAATCCAAGAAAAAATTGCTTTAGAAGCTGAACTGAAAAACATTCGCAAAGAGCAATGGTCTGAAACAAAAGATCGTGTTACTTCAAAATTTGATATTCCGGATGATTGGAAAGATCAAGCTACAGATACGATCAATCAAGTTGGCGAAAAAATGAGTGAAGCGGGCTCTCAATTAGGTTCTTTCTTGAAGAAAACATTTAATGCATTCTCAGAAACCATGAACGATAATATGGAATGGAAAGATGTTAGCTTTAAAGTACCAGGAGTTGCTACAACGAAATTTGATCATGAATTTAACTATCCTGCACCACTTGCAAGTTTGATCGATGTTAAAGTAGCAAATGGGAATATCGTGTTTAAAACATGGGATCAACCAGATGTTAAAGTAGAAGGTAAAATCAAACTTTATGGTAAAATGGATGCTGAAACACCGCTTGAAGCATTCTTGGAAAGAAGCCAAATCGATGTAGATGATGAAGTCATTTCATTCCAAATTCCAAATAAACGGGTTCGTGCAGATCTAATTTTTTACTTACCTGAGCGCACATTTGATCACGTATCAATCAAATTATTAAATGGAAATGTATTAGTTGAATCATTAAAAGCAAAAGATGTTTATACTAAGTCAACAAATGGTTCAATCACATTTAATCACATTGATGCAACGATGCTTGAAATCGAAGGCGTGAATGGTGATATCAAAGTGTTAGATGGTGAGATCTTAGACAATATCATTGAAACAGTTAATGGTACTGTAACGATCGCTGCAACACCACAAACAATCGGTGTTTCATTGATCAATGGTGATGTTCGTATCACAGCGAAAGAAAAAAATCTACGTAAAGTCGAAGCAAGTTCTGTTAACGGAAATGTGAAAATCGCATTACCAAATGAACTTGGTGTCGAAGGAACCGTAAAAACTAGCTTAGGCAGTATCAATAGCCGTTTAAGTGACTACGAAGTGATTCGTGAGAAAAAAGAAAGAACGAATCAATTACTACAATTTAGACGATTAAATAATGAAGATATGGCTCAAATCAATGCTTCTACAACAACAGGAAACATTTATTTAAAAGACACAGATAAATAGATGTGTAGAACTTGATTGTTTAAAACGTGTCAACTCTACGTTGATAGTTAAGAAAAATCCTCTTAGCTATCAATGTAGAAATAATTAGAAAAAAAGGATGATTCTTCATCCATTCTATTGTAAAATCTAAGAGATGAGAGGTGAAAAAAATGAGAAAACGATTGACAAAATCTCCTAATAACGTGGTATTAACAGGAACCTTAGCGGGAATTGCAGAATGGTTAGGTATCGATCCTACGATTGTACGTGTGATTTATGTGATAGCTAGTTTTATCTTTATTGGCAGTCCGATTTTACTATATATTCTGTTAGCTGTGTTGATTCCTTCTGGTAGAAGTAGAAATTACAACGGTTATGGACATCAAAATCCATATAATAGAAATACCCGTAATCCAAATCCATACGCTAATGAACAAAAACAAAGAAAACAAGCAGAAAAAGTGAATGATGATGACTGGAGTGACTTTTAATGACCTATTTTCAACGTTTGATCGTTAATACGTTGACATTTATTTCACTCTCAGTAATTTTTCCAAATATGATTTATGTGAGAAGTATCTGGATGGCGATCATTGCAGCATTTGTGCTTTCCATATTAAATATGCTAGTAAAACCAGTGTTGACGATTTTATCACTTCCATTTACTTTACTTACATTTGGCTTGTTTAGCTTCATTGTGAATGCAGCGATTTTGAAGATGACATCTTCTTTCGTTGGTGAGATGAATTTTGGATTTTCTAGCTTTGGAGCAGCGATTCTAATGGCAGTGATCATGTCTGTAGTTAATATGATTGTTAGTGAACGTAATCTGGATAAATACAAAGAATAAGGATAAAACCCAAACGATAAGTTGGGTTTTATCCTTTTCTTTATGCAAATGGATCAGCAAGTTCAACTAATTGACATTCATTGTGTTGATTAATATAGCTAGATAAAATATTGATAAAATCAACTTGTTCTTTAGAAAATTGCTGAATTTTTTCAGGTTCATTTTTTGGAAGAATTTTTTTAGCTAATTCATTCGGTGTATATTTAGAAAAGGTTTGCTTCGTAAGTGTTCGACTAGCAAGCACGATTCCTTGGTGGACTAGATAATATTTAATTTTGTAGCCAATCGGAATATATAGCAGTTGCCAATTTGTTTGGTTTGCTAAAACTAATTTTTTATTTTGATTGAAAAAACGAATAAGGAATTGCCAATCTTCACGTAGTTTCGCTGCTTTTTCAAATGAATAATTTTCAGAAGCCGAAAGCATTTTTGCTTCTAAGCGTTTTTGAGGCAGTTGATTATTCAAGATAAATGCACCGAGTAATTCTTCCGTAATGACACTTAGATCTAGTGGAGGTGTGAAATTTTCAGAGAAAGACTGTTGCCAGTAATTTTTTTTGTTCAGTCCATATAAATTTTCCAAAATCAGTTTTAATTCTGAAAGTTTTCGGTTGATCGGAAAAGGACCAAAACAATTTTCTGTTGTTGGGATAGAGCGTATATTAATGGTTAGATCGTTATTTTCAGTATGAATTTCAATATATTTATATTTCTCAAAAGAATTCATTTGACGATTATAGATGGGTCTGTATTCTTGAATCAGTTGGCATTCTAATAAAAGTGCATCAAGCTCAGAGTCTACTTCAATAACATCAAAATCAGTTAGTTGTTGAATCAGTCTTAGGGTTTTACTAGAATGCTGTTTGTTTTTGACAAAGTAGCTTCCGACCCGTTCACGCAGTTTTTTTGCTTTCCCTACGTAAATAATTGTTTCATGTTTATCTTTCATTAGATAGACGCCTGGAGTTAAAGGTAAATTTCTTGCTTGTTCTTTTAAATTATTTTTCATAAGAAACACATCCAATTGATTGTTTTTGACTGGATAAGTGATACAAACTAAGTATACAAATTAATGAGAGATAGTCAATCATTCGTTACGACTCAACGAGATGCTGTTTGATACTGGATAAGATAAGAAAGGAATAAAATTTGATGGGACAAAACATGGACAATCTTCTTAATAGCTAGAAAGTTCTCACCTGAAATGATAAAATGGAACGAGTAGAGAACTGAAAGGAATGGATGATCAATATGGAAGAAGTTGTAAAAATTCATCAACTGGTAGAGAAGCTTTCTTTAGAAGTCGTTTATGGCGATGAAGAAAGTTTAAATAGAGAAATCACAACAGGAGATATTTCCCGTCCTGGACTGGAATTGACTGGGTACTTTAATTATTATCCTCACAATCGGTTGCAGTTATTTGGTAGTAAAGAGATCACATTTTCTGAACGGATGATACCTGAGGAACGTTTGATGGTGATGCGTCGTTTATGTGAGAAGGACACACCAGCTTTTATCATTTCTAGAGGGCTAGAAGCGCCTGAAGAGATGGTACAAGCAGCGAAAGAAAAAGGGTTAGCAGTGTTGCGTTCACCGATTTCTACATCGAGATTGTTAGGAGAGTTATCCAGTTATCTGGATAGTCGCTTGGCAGCAAGAACAAGTGTACATGGCGTTTTAGTCGATGTTTATGGGCTTGGCGTCTTGATTCAAGGTGATAGTGGTATCGGTAAAAGCGAGACAGCATTAGAGTTGATCAAGCGTGGGCATCGATTGATTGCGGATGATCGTGTAGATGTTTATCAGCAAGATGAATTGACTGTTGTGGGTGAACCACCGAAGATTTTACAGCATTTGATCGAAATTCGCGGAATCGGAATCATAGATGTAATGAATTTATTTGGAGCAAGTGCTGTGCGTGGTTTTATGCAAGTACAACTTGTGGTTTACTTAGAAGCATGGGAAAAAGATAAGAAATATGATCGTTTAGGTTCGGATGATGCAATGGTAGAAATTGCTAGTGTTGATGTTCCTCAAATTCGTATTCCTGTGAAAACAGGACGAAATGTTGCGATTATCATTGAAGTGGCAGCCATGAATTTCCGTGCGAAAACTATGGGATATGATGCAACAAAATCATTTGAAGAACGTTTGACTCGTTTGATTGAGGAAAATTCAGGGAATATCTAGCTACGCGGGCTGGCACTTCGGAAAAAAGATAAATGATGACAGAGGTAAAGAACACTTCAGTCATAGTTTTCTATTTTTCTGTCGGAGCTGAGCGAGCCCATTCTGTTTGTAATAATATCTAGCTACGCGGGCTAGCAATTCGGAAAAAAGATAAATGATGACAGAGGTAAAGAACACCTCAATCATAATTTCCTATTTTTCTGTCAGAGCTGAGCGAGCCCGCTTCGCTTTTAAATTAGGAGGAAGCCAAATGTTAGGACAAGTAAATCCAGTTGCACTAAATCTTTTTGGAATCGCTGTGTACTGGTATGCAATTATTATTGTTTCCGGAATCGTACTAGCTGTTTGGCTAAGTAGTAGAGAAGCAGTTCGTGTCGGTTTAAAAGAAGATGATGTGATTGATTTTATGTTATGGGGCTTACCAAGTGCCATTATTGGTGCTCGTTTGTATTATGTGATTTTTCAGTGGCAAGATTATGTGGATAATCCAATCGAAATTATTTTGACTAGAAATGGTGGACTAGCGATTTATGGTGGTTTGATCGGTGGGGGTCTGGCATTATTTTTCTTTACAAGGCATCGTTTTATTTCAACTTGGACTTTTTTAGATATTGCAGCTCCAAGTGTGATTTTAGCGCAAGGGATCGGACGTTGGGGGAATTTTATGAACCATGAAGCGTATGGTCCAGCAACTACACGAGCCTTTTTAGAAGGTTTACATTTACCTAAATTCATTATTGATAATATGAATATTGATGGAACATATCATCAACCGACTTTCTTATATGAATCAATCTGGAATGTCTTAGGTTTTATCGTATTGATTACTTTAAGAAAAAAGAAAAATTTCTTAAAAGAAGGCGAAGTCTTTTTAGGCTATATTATCTGGTATGCTTTCGGCCGATTCTTTATTGAAGGCATGCGTACAGATAGTTTATACGCATTTGGAAGTATTCGGGTCTCACAATTAGTTTCTCTGGTGTTATTTTTCGGTGCGATTGCACTGGTGGTTATTCGCCGTAAAAAAGGATCAGTAGAGTTTTATAATCGTGAAAAAGGAACCGCAAAAAAGGCAGTTTAGAACTGCCTATTCCCCTTAAGCTATGGTAGAATGTTAAGTGGGTATGAAAGTTATAAAATTAGTAATTTATTTTGGTTAGTTAAAGAAATAGGAATCTGAATGATGAGTATAAATTTGCAAAAAAGCGAGACGATGTATTCAGCTTTTCTTATTTTGAAAGGAGATTTTCACCAATGAAACAAAAAGTTGCTGTTTTAGGTCCTGGTTCATGGGGAACCGCATTGGCACAAGTTTTAGCAGAAAATGGTCATGAGGTTCGCATTTGGGGACATAATAAAGCACAAATTGATGAAATCAACACGCACCATACGAATCATCACTATCTTCCTGATTTAGTCATTCCAGAATCCATTCAAGGGAAGATGTCGCTGGAGGAATGTATTGCAGACGCAGATGCGGTCTTGTTTGTTGTTCCAACAAAAGCGATTCGGACGGTTGCACAAGAGTTTACAGCTAAATGTAGGAATCAGCCATTGATCATTCATGCTAGTAAAGGCTTGGAACAGGGGAGTCATAAACGTATATCAGAAGTTTTAATGGAAGAAATTCCAGCTGAAAAAAGACGAGGTGTAGTTGTATTATCTGGTCCAAGTCATGCAGAAGAAGTAGCGGTTCATGATATTACAACGATTACTGCTGCAAGTGAGAATCTAGTAGAAGCAACGTATGTTCAAAAGCTATTTATGAATGATTATTTTAGAATTTATACAAATGATGATGTGATTGGTGTAGAAACAGGCGCAGCCTTGAAAAATATTATTGCTCTAGGTGCTGGTGCGATTCATGGGTTGGGATTTGGTGATGACGCAAAAGCTGCAATCATGACACGTGGTTTAGCTGAGATCAGTCGCTTAGGTGTGGCGATGGGCGCAAATCCTTTAACGTTTATTGGATTGAGCGGAGTTGGTGACTTGATTGTTACTTGTACCAGTGTTCACTCACGTAATTGGCGTGCTGGAAATCTTCTTGGAAAAGGACATAGTCTAGATGAAGTTCTTGAAAACATGGGCATGATTGTTGAGGGTGTTTCAACCACAAAAGCAGCCTACGAATTGTCTCAACAGCTGAATGTTGACATGCCGATTACAGAAGCTATTTATAAGGTGTTGTATGAAGGTCAAGATGTAAGACAAGCAGCAAAAGAGATTATGCTGCGTGATGGTAAGATGGAAAACGAATTTTCAATATAATTTTTAGGAGGCCATTTGGCATGAAAGTAAAAAAAGCGGTTATACCAGCAGCTGGATTAGGAACAAGATTTTTACCAGCGACAAAAGCAATGGCAAAAGAAATGCTGCCAATCGTGGATAAACCAACGATTCAATTTATTGTGGAAGAAGCGTTGGCATCTGGGATCGAAGATATTTTGATCGTTACAGGAAAAGCAAAGCGTCCGATCGAAGACCATTTCGATGCAAATTTTGAACTAGAAAGTAATCTTCGTGAGAAAAATAAAACAGATTTATTGAAATTAGTAGAAGAAACAACAGATGTCAATCTTCACTTTATTCGTCAATCTCATCCTAAAGGGTTAGGACATGCGGTTTTACAAGCAAAAGCATTTGTTGGAAATGAACCATTCGTTGTAATGCTTGGCGACGATATCATGGAAGACAAAATTCCGTTGTCTAAACAATTGATGAATGATTATGATGAAACTCATGCATCAACGATTGCTGTAATGAAAGTTCCTCATGAAGAAACTTCAAAATATGGTATCATCAATCCAGAAGCTGAAGTTTCCAAAGGCTTGTATAATGTGAATAATTTTGTTGAAAAACCGACACCAGAAGAAGCGCCGAGTGATTTAGCGATTATCGGACGTTACTTACTCACACCAGAGATTTTCCATGTATTAGAGTCACAAGAACCAGGTGCTGGTGGTGAAATTCAATTAACGGATGCGATCGATACATTGAATAAAACCCAACGTGTATTTGCTAGAGAATTCACAGGTAAACGTTATGATGTCGGTGATAAGTTTGGATTCATGAAAACCAGTATTGAATATGGGTTAGTTCACCCAGAAGTGAAAGATAATTTACGTGATTATATCATTGAGTTGGGTGCTGAATTAGCAAAAGAAGGTGCACCAAAAGAAAAATAGTATAAAAAGAGTAATAAGTAAAGACAGAACAAGTAAGTTCTGTCTTTTTTCTATTAAATCGTTGTGGAGACATACACTATAAATTGGTATAATCAAGATAACAAAATCAACTGAATAATTTGTGAAAAAGGGCAGTTGGTGTTATTCTAAGAACATGGAATAATTGATGGAAGGAGCAAGAATATGACAGGTGGAGAGGTTGCAGCGATCATTGCTGCAGTAGCGTTTGCTGTATTAGTAGTATTTATTGTTTTGGTATTGATAAAAATCGGTAAAACAGTAGAGAGAGTGACTACTACAGTAGATGAAGCAAACAAAACGATTGAGGTCGTAACAAAAGATGTAGACATTTTATCAAGACAAGTGGAAGGTCTTTTAGTGAAAAGTAATGAGTTGTTAGATGATGTAAACAAAAAAGTAGCAACAATCGATCCATTATTTGCGGCGGTTGCAGATTTAAGCGAGAGTGTTTCTGAATTGAATTACTCTAGCAGAAATTTACTTGGAAAAGTCGGATCAGTTGGGAAGACAACTGCTAAAGCAGGTGTGGTCAGCAAAGTTGGCGGAGCAGCTTTTAGAGCATTTCGTCCAAAGAAAACATCTAAAACGAGCGAAGCTACTAAATAATAAAAGATAACGGAGGAATAAACATGGCGAAAAAAGGTGGATTTTTTTTAGGAGCAATTATCGGTGGAACAGCAGCGGCAGTTGCGGCTCTTTTATTAGCACCAAAATCAGGTAAAGAATTACGTGAAGATTTGTCAAACCAAGCAGATGATTTTAAAGATAGAGCAACGGACTATACAGATTACGCTATGCAAAAAGGTTCTGAATTATCATCGATTGCGAAAGAAAAAGCAAGCGTGCTAGGTGAACAAGCAAGTGATTTAGCTGGTAATGTCAAAGATAAGACGAAAGATTCATTAGATAAAGCACAAGGCGTTTCAGATACAGTTTTAGAGTCATTTAAAAAACAAACGGACGATTTATCTGATCGCTTTAAAAAGACTGCTCAAGATGTAAATGATCAAGTTGATGAATTAGGCGACATCGCAGAAGATGCTTCAGATGATATCTTTATTGATGTTAAAGAATCTGCAAAAAAAGCAAAAGCAACAGTTTCAGAAGGTGTTGCTGAAGCAAAAGAAGTAACGAAAGATGTTCCAGAAAAAGTAGAAGAAGCAAAAAAAGAAACAAAGCAAGCAGCTGAAGAGACAGTAGAAGAACTTAAAGGGAAATAGAATAACAAAAAGACCATCAGCATGTTAAAGAGAATGCTGATGGTCTTTTTATTGTTTTAATCAATAATCATTAATTCTTTTGATGTTTTTGTAAAAGCTTCACAACCTGTTTTAGTCACATGTAAACAATCCTCGATACGCACACCCACTTGGTTTGGAATATAAATACCTGGTTCGATAGAAAAACACATGCCTTCTTCAATCACTAGGTCATTTCCAGTTACTAGAGAGGGATATTCATGAACAGTAGTCCCAATTCCATGTCCTAAACGGTGATTAAAATATTCACCATAACCATAGCTGCTGATAACACCACGCGCAACTTCATCTAATTCTCCAGCAGTAATACCTGGTTTTACTGCATCCATCGCTTTTAACTGCGCTTCTAAAACGATTGAATAGATTTCTTTTTGGAAATCAGTTGGTTCTTTATAAGCAACTGTTCGCGTAGCATCACTGCAGTAACCGTTATAAACAACACCAAGGTCAAATAAAACCAAATCTTGTTTAGCAACGGTTGTACCACCAGGATTTCCATGAGGGCTAGCGGCATTTTTTCCAGTTAAAACTAAAGTATCAAAGCTCATTGAACGAATTCCTTGTCGTTTTAGTTGATATTCAATTTCAGCTAAGATCTCTTGTTCTTTAGCACCTTCTTTGATTGCTTTAAACCCGATCTCAAAAGCAACATCCGCCCAATTTCCTGCCTCCATAAGTTTTTCAACTTCAGAAGGAGTTTTGAGTAGTTGTAATTTTTCAATGACTGGTGTGACATTGCCTGAGAAATCACTAGTTGGAAAATAACTATTTAAAATATCAAAACGAGCAATAGTTAAAGCTTCTTTCTCAGTCGCAATTTTATTTGGAGTACCATTTTTTTTAATCAACTGGGCAATTTTTTCCCAAGGATTTTCGCTGTCAAGATAGCCATAAACTGGATAGCTCCAAGTACTTTTTTCAGCATCTTCCACTTCTAAAGCTGGGGTAAATAAAAAAGGGTCATGATTTAATGAGATAAATAAAGCTAAAACCCGCTCGTGCGGATCGCTTTTATAGCCGGAAAAATAGGCAATATGACCAGGATCACTAATATAAGTGAGGTCGATATTTTCGCTGGTCATCCATTTTTTTAGTTCATTCATTTTTTCTTGATTCATAGATATCCTTCTTTCTTTTAGCATTCCTTACTTTAAAACGCATCTTTATCATACCATGAAATGACGTAAAGCGCTTTTTGAAATATAGAGTAAATTTTCATGAAAATAGGATAAAACGGTTGCAAAAATAAAAAAACTCTGCTATTCTTAGTGAGAAATGTAAACAGCGTTTTCAGAAAATGAAAAAAACTATAAATATTTAGGAGAATAAACATGGAAAAACAAACAATTACCATTTATGATGTTGCTCGTGAAGCAAATGTGTCCATGGCGACTGTATCTCGTGTAGTTAATGGTAACCCTAACGTAAAACCTGCTACGCGAAAAAAAGTGTTAGAAGTAATTGACCGCTTAGACTATCGTCCCAATGCTGTAGCCCGCGGCTTAGCAAGTAAAAAAACAACGACTGTAGGAGTTATTATCCCTGATGTTAGTAATATCTTTTTTGCTTCGCTAGCACGAGGAATCGATGATGTTGCGACAATGTATAAATACAATATTATTTTGGCAAACTCAGACAGCAATGATCAAAAAGAAGTCAATGTACTGAATAATCTTTTAGCTAAGCAAGTTGATGGAATCATCTTTATGGGCCATCACATTACGGATGAGATTCGTGGCGAATTTTCTCGCTCTAAAACACCTGTTGTTTTGGCAGGCTCGATCGATCCTGATGAGCAAGTCGGCAGTGTAAATATCGATTATGCAGAAGCAACTAAAGATGCTACAAACTTATTAGCTAAAAATGGCAATAAAAAGATTGCCTTTGTTAGTGGTGCATTGATCGATCCTATCAATGGTCAAAATCGTATTAAAGGCTACAAAGAAGCTCTAGCTGACAATGGCTTATCTTATAATGAAGGCTTGATTTTTGAAGCTGAATATAAATTTAAAGCTGGTATCTCATTAGCTGAACGAATCCGCAACAGTGGTGCGACAGCAGCTTATGTAACAGATGATGAGTTAGCAATCGGCTTATTGGATGGTATGATCGATGCTGGTGTGAAAGTACCAGAAGAATTTGAAATCATCACAAGCAATAACTCATTATTAACAGAAGTTTCTCGTCCGCGTCTTTCAAGCGTTACACAGCCGTTATATGATATTGGTGCGGTAGCAATGCGTCTATTAACAAAATTAATGAACAAAGAAGAAATCGAAGATAAAACAGTTATCTTACCATATGGTATGGATCAAAAAGGTTCAACTAAATAATATAGTATAACTGTAAACCTTATCGATTATCAGTGACACTCCCTATAAAGTAGAAACTAGAGCTCAAAGCTAGTATACTTAGATTATGGGAGTGTTTTTTTGTTTGAAAAAAATGCTGATGCTTAAAAGGTAAAAATATTGGGAAACATTCCGATACTATCAAATTGTATAAATGAAATAAGGAAGGGGTAGTTTCAATGAATATGAGAGAAAGAATCATTGCGGGTAAATTATTTTTAGATAATTGTGAGGGCTTGCCAGAAAAGCGCTTGCAGGCCAAAAAAAGAATGATGGCTTTTAATCAAACCGCTCCTGATGAAGTAGGACGAAGATTTCAGCTCTTGGATGAAATCTTTGGAACAAAAGTAAATGCGTGGATTGAACCGCCATTTTATTTTTGTTATGGTAGCAATATTGAACTTGGAGAAGAATGTTACATAAATATGGGGTGTAGTTTTATTGATGACGCCAAGATTAAGATTGGAAATAAAGTAGCTTTTGGTCCAGGAGTGACAATCGCAACTGTAGGGCATCCCATACATCCTGATTACAGACGTTTGATGTATGGTGATCCCGTAACGATTGAGGATAATTGTTGGATCGGAGCGAATACGACGATTTGTCCTGGTGTAACGATTGGTGAAAATAGTGTTATAGGTGCCGGCAGTGTTGTGACAAAAGATATTCCCAAAAATTCGGTTGCGGTAGGAAATCCTTGTAAAGTAATCCGCGAAATCAATGAGAGAGATCGTGCATTTTATTATAAAGATCGACCTTTTTTAGCAGAAGATTTAGAAGATGTATACCGTTTAAATAGTACAAAATAATATAGAAGAGCCTCACACAAAACGACAACAAGTTTTGTGTGAGGCTTTAAATTTAACTTAAATAGATTAGTTATTATTTTTTTCGCTTGAAGAAGGGGTTGAATTTTCTTTTTTCTTATCTTCTTTTTTCTCAGACGAAGGTGTCGTTGTCGAACCTGCACTTGAAGAAGGTGGCGTTGTTGCATAGCGTCCCCAATACGCACTGTAGTTTGCATCTGATCCACCATAGCCAAATTTGTATTGGCTTTTTGGCGCACCGTCTTTTGCATAAAAGGATTCAACATTTGGTCCAGGAGCAGTATACGTTCCACCGTTATAGGTGAAAGTACCAGGTTTTTCTCCTGTAAAACTTGATACTTTTGATTTGATCACATCTTTTGAAAGTGTGAATTTTTCACCAGCACCGAATAAATCAGGTCTAACGGAATAGATGGCATTTGCCAGATTTGCTAAGTAGGCACTATTTTGATCACCGCTATTAGGGCTCATTGCAGTAGGGATATCATAACCTGTCCAAGAACCTAAGGTAATAGTCGGTGTCGAAACAACTAACCAAGCATCTTTATACAAATCGGTTGTTCCTGTTTTACCAACCCAATCCACATTTCCAAAAGCAGGATTAAGACCATTGATCATATTTTTGAACGGAGTGGTTATTTTTGAATCTAAGACAGAACGCATCATGTCATTCATGATCGAAGCTGTGGCTTCAGAATAGACTTGAACCGGTGCATCTTTATGTTCATAGATAACTTTTCCGCTATTGTCTGTGATCTTATCAATCATATAACCTTTTTGATATTGTCCTTTATTAGCAAGAGCTTGAAATCCATTGGTTTGTGTTAGAACGGTTGTTTCAACGGACCCTAGAGGAGCAGATTGATAAGCCCAAGCGTCACTAGCTGGGTAATTCATTTTACTTAGATAATTATTATAAGAAAAATTGTCGTCTCCCATTTGAGTTTTCATGGCTTCATTTAAATGGTAGACAGGGATATTGTATGACCACTCTAATGAATGACGGACAGTATCAAATGTATTTGTTCCAGAATTTGTTGCATTAGCAAGTTCCTTGCCGCTACTACTGTATGTGGTAGGATAATTGGCTAGGCGACTTTCTGAACCGATCAAACCTTGATCGATAGCTGGTCCATAGACGGAAATCGGTTTAATCGTAGAACCAACTTGTCGGACTGTATCTAGCGCATGATTACTTTGGCTGACATTAAAGTCACGACCCGCAACAAAGCCGATGATTTTACCTGTTTTGTTGTCCATCAACACATTCCCAGTCTCAACAAGTCCAGCACCATAACCATCATCTAACATATAACCATAGGCTGCGACAGCATTTTGCATGGTATCGTAAACGGTTTGGTCGATTGTTGATTGAATCGTATAACCACGATTTTGAATTTCATTTCGGGCTTGATCCTTGTATTGAGAAAGTCCCAGGTCATCCAGTGTTTCTTTTTTGATCCCAGCTTTTTCTATATTGATATCCATAACGACATTAGTCGCTTGTTCTAAAACAGCATTATATAAGTAGCCTTCAGTATTTTGATTGGACTCTTGCTGTGGTTGGAAATCTTGCTTTAAGTCATAGCTTTTGGCGGCTTCATATTCTTCTTTTGTAATAGCTTTTTCCCGATACATACTGAATAGAACAAAATCTTTTCGTTTCATTCCATAAGCCATGTTTTCGTCATCTTTTAAAGCACCTGTGTTGCTATAGGGTGTGTAGATGATGGGACTTTGCGGCAAGCCTGCAATAAATGCTGCTTGAGGAAGTGTTAGGTCGTTAGCATTTTTACCAAATAGACCTTTTGCTGCTTCTTCAACACCTGCAATATTTTCTCCTTTGTTATTACGACCGAAAGGTGAAACATTTAGATAAGTAGTCACAATCTCATCTTTTGAAAAATACTTTTCAATACGATAAGCGAGTAAAATCTCGTTCGCTTTTCGCTTAAAAGTTGTTTCATCGGTTAAAATTTGTTGCTTGACCAATTGTTGTGTGAGTGTTGAACCCCCAGATGAACCACCCATGCCTGTGGCATCAGAAACAAGGGCACGAATCACAGCTTTTGGAACCACACCTTTGTGTTCTTCAAAGTATTCATCCTCAGTAGAAATAATAGCTTTTTTCAAGAGAGGAGAGATGTGTTCACTATCAACTCTTGTTCTAACCAAGTCTGACTTGATCATCGCAATATTTGTACCATCCGCATAAGTCATACGGGAAACTTCAGTGATATCACTGATTTCTGTCTGTAGTTCTTCTTTTGTTGGCGGTTGTGTATCTTCAACTAGAAAAGCAAAATAGCCCATCCCGATCCCAAGACCCAAAGCACCACCTAATAGTAGAATAACCACTGCAAAAACAAATAAGGATTGCAGTACACGAATCACTACATTTATAATCAAAAAAATCTTTTTCTTTTCTGGTACTTTATTAGAATGTTGTTCCGTGTTACGGGAATTATTCTGATTGTCCAAACGCTTCACCTCAATATAATGTTACATTCCGTGATATTATAGCAAAAAAACTCTATAATGAACAGTTGTTCAGGTCTTTATAAGTTCTTAATCAAAAAAACTTAATAAAAATGGGTAGAGAAAGCTAGTTCATATTTTGGCTTATTTGTATAAAATGAAGGATGTACGTATAGTGATTTCCTTATTTTTCTATATTTTCTTCTACTCTAAATAGTACGATCTTTTTGATTAAGTCAACGGGTAATTCACGATCCAAAGGAATTTGAATCGCACCTTTACTTGTTTTAAAGTCCTTTAGTTCATTTTTAAAAGCTTCAATAGCACTTGGAGTAGGATAAAAGCCAATATGACTTTTAGCATTAGCAAAGTGAACTAAATTACCATTCAAATAGAAGGTAGGCATTCCATAAGATATTTTTTCTGTAGCTTGTGGGACAAGTTGTTTGATTGTTGTATAGAGTTGTTGCAATTTTGCTTGGCGATCTTCTGGGATAGTTGAGATATAGTCTTCAATGATTGTCATAGTAATCGTTCCCTACTTTCTGATTGGATAATATGTTTAGTATACCATGCTGTAAAGCGTGTAGGTGTTATTTTAATTCAGAAAAACATAGAGTGTGAAAGAAGTAACCGTTTTATGGTACACTATCAGTGCGTCGTAGAACAGGATGAAAGGCTGAAAATAATGGCAAAATCAATTGTTGAAAAATTGAACTTAATGAATTATTCAACTAAAGCAGTAGTCAATCGACCAACGAAAGAGTATTTATCGGAAATACTTGAATCGCAAAAGCAACTGCCTACAAAATCGGTAGATTTACTCTTTATTTTTGTAGAGACGATGGGGGAGTTTAAACAAGTTGTTTCAGAAGTGATCGAAAAGCAATTGCTTAATAAAAATGGGGCACTTTTTGTTGCTTATCCTAAAAAAGGGAATAAAAAGTATTCAACATTTGTTCATCGCGATGAGATTTTTCCCGCACTTCAAGTGGATGATAGTGATGGCTATGTAGCAAATAGTACGTTAAAATTTAATCGAATGGTAAGTTTAGATGAGACATTTACAGTAACTGGCATGAAAAATATCGAGCGAAAAGCCAAAAATAAAGCTAGCAGTAGCGCTCGTGTAGATGATTACATTCAGTTTATACCAGAAATAGAAGCGTTTATTGAACAGCACAAAGAAGCAAAAATGTTGTTTGATCAATTAACTCCTGGTTATAAAAAAGATTGGGCCAGATATGTTTATAGTGCTAAACAAGAAGTGACGCAAGAAAAACGAAAAAATGAAATGATCGATATTCTGACAAAAGGGTTTAAATCAAAGGAGTTATATCGTCAATATTTAGCAAAATGAAGGAGGGGATACTATGGATGATGTACAAAAATATGTAGAAAACATCGATGAAAAATGGCAAGATTCTTATCAACGATTGGCGACAGTCATCGCAGAAAATATACCTGAAGGATTTGTCTTACGCTTGCAATATGGAATACCGACATATGTAGTTCCTTTAAGTGTTTTTCCAGAAGGATATTTAGGTAGGAAAGATGAGCCACTACCATTTATCAGCTTAGCTTCTCAAAAAAAGCATCTATCTTTGTATCATATGGGGATTATGGGAAATAAAAAATTACTGGCTTGGTTTCAGGAAGAATACCAAAAAGTGGTTCCAACAAAATTGAATATGGGTAAAAGTTGTATTCGTTTCAGTAACCCAAAAAATATTCCTTATGAGTTGATTGGGGAATTAGTTAGTAAAATTTCAATGGAAGAATGGGTTGCTAGTTATACTCGTTTTACAGAGAAAGATAAGAAGTAGATTGTGTTTTATAGAAGAAGCAAAAAGATTGTTTTTTCTGATGGTTTCACGTACTCTTTTAAAGGATGAGAAATAGTGTAGTTTGTAGAATTTTAACTGAAAATAGGATAGTGCTTTGGAGAAAAGATTCTCTTATTTTCATTCGGGGCAGAACGTTGTTACCGTATGTTATCTAGCTACGCAGGCTAACTCCTCGGAAAAAAGATAAAATCCGATTGTGGCGAAAAGCGCCACCCTCTGATTTTCCTATTTTTCATTCGGAGTTGGACGAGCCTGCTACGCTTTTTAAAATTATCTAGCTTCACGAGCTAGTCTCTCGGGAAAAAGATAAAAAATGATTGAGACTGAACGAGCTCGTTCAGCTTTTAAACTTAGGAGGATCATTATGTTATTAGGTTCACATGTTAGTATGAGTGGTAAAAAAATGTTATTAGGGTCAGCGGAAGAGGCTGCTAGTTATGGTTCAACGACTTTTATGATCTATACAGGCGCGCCGCAAAATACACGCCGTAAACCAATTGAAGAGATGAACATTGAAGCAGGTCAACAATTTATGGCTGAGCATGATTTAAGTAATATCGTTGTTCATGCGCCTTATATTATTAATTTAGGTAATACAATCAAATTAGAGAATTTTGGTTTTGCAACGTCATTTTTACGTCAGGAAATTGAGCGTGCCCATGCATTAGGCGCAACGCAAATCACCCTTCACCCTGGAGCCCATGTAGGAGCAGGTGTGGATGCTGGTTTGAAACAAATCATCAAAGGTCTTGATGAAGTCTTATGGAAAGAACAAGTGCCGCAAATTGCACTTGAAACAATGGCAGGTAAAGGAACCGAGTTAGGTCGGACGTTTGAGGAGTTAGCAACGATCATTGAAGGGGTTAAGTTGAATGAAAAATTATCTGTTACAATGGATACTTGTCATATCAATGATGCTGCTTATAACGTGAAAGATGATTTTGATGGTGTTTTAGAAGAATTCGATAAAATCATTGGATTAGATCGTTTGAAAGTAGTTCATGTCAATGATTCTAAAAATCCGATGGGCTCTCACAAAGATCGCCATGCAAATATCGGGTTTGGAACAATTGGATTTGATGCACTAAATAAAGTCGTTCACCATGAAAAATTAAAAGAACTACCAAAAATTTTAGAAACACCTTATGTGGGTGCTGATAAAAAGACAAGTAAAGCACCATACGGTTATGAAATTGCTATGTTAAAATCACAAAAATTCGATCCAGATTTATTGGACAAAATTGAAGGGCAATAATAATACAGGTAATACCGTTTCGTTTTGCTATAGCTTGTCCTTTTCTCAAAAGGCTAGCTCGTAAAGTTAGAGAAAATAAGGAGAAATGGTCTTTCGTAAATTTCTTGTGAGGAAAATGACAAAAGACCTTTTCTTTTTGGTCTGTTTCTAGTAAAATGATTTCTTGAGAGCAATTTAATAAAACGGGATAAATAGTCCCATTAAAAATGAACAGTGGTAAGTTGATAAGAATAGTGACTGCATAACAAACCCGCAGAAGTTCTTATACAACTTTTCTAGTAGAAAGGAGAGATTTAAATGTCAACAGGTTTAGTAGTATTGATCGCGATTATCGCTTTATTAGCAGGTGCAGCAGGTGGATTTTTCCTTGCGCGCAAATATATGCAAGACTATTTTAAAAAGAATCCTCCCGTTAATGAGGAAATGTTACGAATGATGATGATGTCTATGGGACAAAAACCTTCTGAGAAGAAGATTCGTCAAATGATGCAGCAAATGAAGAACCAAGGAGACAAATAGGTTTTTTGATTGCTATTCAGAATTCAAGAGCACAACGGGCCGATTTTTGGTCCGTTTTTTTTGCACTTATTTTTCAATAAATGAAAGGAGTTGTATTAAAATGGCAAAACAACAAATGAAAGATGTGAGCGCACACTAGTCAAATTAGAAGAGGAGAATGATAGATGTCTATATTTAAAAAATTAGGGTGGTTTTTCAAACAAGAGAAAAAAAGTTATATAATTGGGGTCTTTTCACTAGTGATGGTGGCACTTGTTCAACTAGTTCCGCCAAAAGTGATTGGAATCGTTGTTGACAAAATCGCTGCAAAAGATCTGACGATCAAACCTATCTTATTTTGGGTGGGTGTGCTGTTAGCGGCAGCTTTAGCGCAATATATTTTTCGTTATATTTGGCGAATCTATATCTGGGGGAGCGCTGCAATGCTGGAAAAGGATTTAAGACGACAATTATTCCATCACTTCACCAGAATGGATAGTGTTTTTTATCAGAAGTATCGAACAGGTGATTTGATGGCACACGCAACCAATGATTTGAATGCAATTCAAAATGTTGCGGGAGCGGGGATTTTAACCTTTGCAGATTCATTGATCACAGGTGGCGCTACGATCATTGCTATGATTTTATTTGTTGATTGGCGTTTGACGTTGATTGCATTGATTCCATTACCATTATTAGCAGTGACATCAAGAGTTTTAGGCTCAAAGTTACACGATGCTTTCCGAGATTCACAAGCGGCGTTTTCAACGATCAATGATAAAACACAAGAGAGCATTACTGGGATGAAAGTGATCAAAACGTTTGGTCAGGAAAAAGAAGATATTCAAGATTTTACAGAAAAGATCGATGACGCCATTGTTAAAAATAAACGAGTAAACTTTCTTGATGCATTATTTGATCCGTTTATTACATTGATTATTGGCATTTCTTATGTTCTGACAATCATTATGGGCGGACGTTTTATCATGGAAGGCACGATCACGATCGGTCAGTTGATTTCATTTATAAGTTATATTGGGATGCTTGTTTGGCCGATGTTTGCGATAGGTCGTTTGTTTAATGTATTGGAGCGAGGTAATGCAAGTTATGATCGTGTGAATGAACTGTTACATGAAAAAACGCATATCATTGAGAAAAAAGATGCGATCCAAACACCTGCCAAAGGTCAGTTATCAATGGAAATTGCTCAGTTCACCTATCCTAAAGATGACCATACGACCTTGGAACAAATCAAATTTACAGTGGGTGTTGGAGAAACGTTAGGGATTGTGGGGAAAACTGGCGCTGGGAAAACGACGATTTTAAAATTATTGATGCGTGAATTTGATCATTATAAAGGTCGTGTGACATTTGGCGGTCATGATATTAAAGATTATTCGTTGGATGCTTTGATGACCTCAATGGGGTATGTTCCTCAAGATCATTTTCTATTTTCAATGACGGTACGGGATAATATTCGTTTTGCTAATCCTGATTTTACTGAGCAAGAAGTGGAACAAGCTGCTGAAATGGCCTTTATCAATAATGAAATCAAGGCGTTTCCTAAAGGCTATGATACCTTAGTTGGGGAACGTGGTGTTTCGTTGTCTGGCGGTCAAAAACAACGAATTTCAATTGCTAGAGCGTTGATCGTTGATCCTGAATTGTTGATTTTAGATGATGCTTTATCAGCAGTCGATGCGAAAACGGAAGAAGCCATTCTTTCTAACTTAAAAGAAGCAAGAAAAGCAAAAACGACGATCATTGCAGCGCATCGATTGAGTAGTGTGATGCATGCAAAGGAAATCATTGTTTTAGATGAAGGAAAAATTGTTGAGCGTGGTACCCATCAAGAATTGTTAAGATTAGCTGGATGGTATAAACGAATGTGGGATAAACAACAATTAGAAGCGAAAATCGAAGGGAGTGAAGCATAATGGAAGAAAAATATGAATCAGAATGGACAAAATCAGTACCATTAAAAGAACAAGTCTCAATCGTTAAGCGATTACTTAAATTTGCACGGCCGTTTCGTCATACGTTTTTAACAGCGATTTTATTTGCATTGGTACTGGCTATTATCAATATCATCTTGCCAAGAATCATTCAAACGTTTATGGATGACTATTTAACGCCTAAAACGGCTACTACTCAAGTGATTCTCTTTTTTGCTGGATTATATTTATTTGGTGTGATCGTTAAAAGTATTGTTTGGTTTTTCCAATGGTTTTTATATTCAACTGCTTCACTGAAAACCTATCAGTATATTCGCGTGAAGTTGTTTGAAAAACTACAGACTTTAGGAATGCGTTATTTTGATCAAACTCCGGCAGGTTCGATTGTGTCTCGAGTGACGAATGATACGGAAACATTATTTGAGTTTTGGTATGTATTTTTGATGGTGTTGACGGGGATTTTTGCCGTAGTTTCTTCATTTATTGCGATGTTTCAGATCAGTGGGAAAATAGCGTTATATAACTTGATTTTCTTGCCGATTTTACTGATTGTGATTTGGTACTATCAAAAATTCAGTTCAAGAATTTATAGAAGTATGCGGGAAAAACTAAGTCAATTGAATACAAAGCTGAATGAATATATTTCTGGGATGCAAATTATTCAGCAATTTAGACAAGAGCATCGTTTGGAAAAAGAGTTTGAGGAAACCAATAACGATTATTTACGGACACGCTTTTCAATGATTAGAACGAATTCATTGCTGCTAGGCCCAATCATTAACTTTCTTTATACACTTGCAATTGGTTTAACGTTGACTTTATTTGGCTATGATGCGTTGCATTCTCCTGTAGAAGTTGGCTTGATTTATGCATTTGTGACGTATGTACAGGCATTTTTTAATCCAATGACACAGATGATGGATTTTCTAAGTGTCTTTACAGATGGGATGGTTGCAGGTAGCCGAATTTTGAAAATTTTCGATAACGAAGAGTTGACACCACAACAAAATGTTGGTGCTAATGCAGAAATTCTTCGTGGAAAAATTGAATTTCGTAATGTTAGTTTCTCTTACGATGGAAAGAATAAAGTTTTGAAGAATATTAGCTTTATTGCTAATCCTGGTGAAACTGTTGCATTGATCGGTCATACAGGAAGTGGTAAAAGTTCAATCATCAATGTCTTGATGCGCTTTTATGAATTTTATGAAGGCGAAATTTTGATTGATGATCGCGATATTCGTGATTTTCCATTGTCAGAATTAAGGAAAAAATTAGGATTAGTTTTACAAGATGCATTTATGTTTTATGGTGATATCGCTGGAAATATTCGGATGTTGAATCCAGAGATCACGGATGAGCAGATCAAAGCAGCAGCTGAATTTGTTCAGGCGGATAAGTTTATCGAAACATTACCTAAAAAATACCACGCAAAAGTGATTGAAAGAGGAGCCAGTTATTCGAGTGGTCAACGTCAGCTGATTTCATTTGCTAGAACTATCGTAACAGATCCCAAAATTCTTGTGTTGGATGAAGCGACCGCAAATATTGATACAGAAACAGAAGGCTTGATCCAAGAAGGCTTGGCCAATATGCGTCAAGGTAGAACAACAATTGCCATTGCACACAGATTGTCTACAATTCGTGATGCAGATCTGATCTTAGTATTAGATAAAGGACGAATCGCTGAACGTGGCAATCATGAGAATTTATTGTCTAAAAATGGTCTATACGCAGATATGTATAAGTTACAAAATAGTGATGGTTAAAATAAAAACGATTCAAGGCGAAAACATGTAGTTCGCCTTGAATCGTTTTTTCTTGCTGAATAAAGCTTTTTTGTCAAGTGCATAAAAAAATAAATTAAAAATATTTATAAAAATTATAGAGTATTTATTGAATTTCATTATAGAAAAAAATAATTGTTATGTCATCTGCTCATTTTTTTCTAATTTTTTTCGATTTCTGAACTTTAGATGTTTAACAGTTCGTATAAAATGATAGACCAAGAAAGAAAAATTTTAGGAGGAAGAAACAGTGAAATTGAAAAAAATGATGACATTCTTACTTTGTGGTATGACCTTATCAATGATTACATTGACTGAGCATAGTTATGCAGAAACAAAAGTACCGGAAAAAAGAGCGATCCTTGGAGAAGATACTCGTACAAAGGTGATGGATACAACCAAAGCACCTTATTCTAGTATTGTTTATATTTCAAAAGCAGATGGAGGTTTTGGTTCAGGTACTGTCATTGGAAAGAATAAAGTACTGACGGCAGCTCACGTGGTGACGAGTTTGAAAACAAGTTCGGATATTAGCCGAGCAAACGTAAGCCCAGCCCGCAATGGTTATTACTATCCGTATGGTTCTTTTAAAATAGAATCTATTGATATGCATACTGGCTGGACCGTTCAAAACAATCGTGATCACGATGTTGCGGTTGTTACGCTAAAACCAAATAGTAATGGTAAAAACATTGGAGAGGTCGTACCAATCATTCCTGTAACTAACGTACCAAATATACCAGTCGGTACGAAAGGAAAGTTGCCAGGATACAGCCAAGATAAATACGGAGAATTATGGGAAGGTAGAGGTTCCATTATTTCGCAAACAGCTGAGCGATTATACTACGATATGGACTCTGTTGGAGGAACTTCTGGCTCTCCTGTTTACAATGAAAATAATCAATTGATTGCTGTTCATACATCTGAATATCGTATGGGAAATGTGGCATTCAAAAACGGTGGATCAAAAATTACGGGCTCTAATTATGAATTTATTGCTAAGCATTTAGAGCAAAAAGAAGTTGATACACAAGCACCTAGCCAAGTAACTGGTTTAAGATCATCTAATGTTACAACCAATTCGGCTCAGCTTAATTGGAATCCTTCAACAGATAATGTTGGAGTTGATAAGTATGAAGTATATCGCAATGGCTCAAAAGTAGGTGAAAGTAAAACCACTACGTTTGCAGTCAATGCTTTGATACCAGATACGACTTATACTTTTTCAATTATAGCTGTAGATAAAGCAGGAAATCGCTCTGTTATGTCAACAGGACTAACTGTTCAGACAGAAAAAGAAATCGTAGTGGATACGCAAGCACCAAGTCAAGTAACAGGTGTAAGAGCAAACAATGTAACAAGTAATTCAGCTCAAGTTTTGTGGAATCCTGCGACGGACAATGTTGGTGTCACTAAATACGAAGTGTACCGCAATGGTTCAAAAATAGGTGAAAGCCAAGTAACCAATTTCCAAATGAATAATTTATCAGCGAATACAGCCTACGCTGTATCAATTGCAGCAGTAGATAAAGCGGGGAATCGTTCGGTTTTATCGGCTAATTATATTTTACAGACTGAAAAAGAACCAGAAAAACCAACAGAAAATCAAACAACATGGGTTCAATCAAAAACGTATGTAGCTGGTGACAAAGTTTTCTACAACGGAATTGAATACAAGGCAAAATGGTGGACGCAAGGAAATAAACCAGGAAGTTCTGATGTATGGGAAAAACTAAGCACAGGAGTTATTGAGGAATGGCAATCAAAATTAGCTTATTCTGGAGGTAACGTGGTTTCGTACAATGGAGCAAAATACAAAGCTAAATGGTGGACTCGAGGAGAAGAGCCAGGAAAAGCAACGGTATGGGAAAAAATTTAACTGAATTCAAGTAATTAAACGATTCAACTATAAATCATAATGGCGCTTTTGAAGTGACTTGTTGAATACCATGTGAAGTGGTGGAGCCAAAAAATGACTGAAAAGTCTTTGAGGGATTTAAATAAAGTAAAAAATGAAGGATGGTAAATCAATGAAAATTTCAAATTTAGTAACAGCATTACTTTGTAGTGCAGTATTATCGACTGCAGTGGTTGCAGTAGCACCACAAGCGCAAGCAGCTCATCCTGTGAGAGAAAAATTAACCGAAAATAAATCAAAAGTCAATGATACAACAAAAGGACGCTTCCAAAGTATCGCATTTATTGATGCTAATGGCGTAACAGGGACAGGTACTGTTATCGCTAAAAATAAAGTAATCACTTCATATAATGTAGTTGAAAACTTAAAAAATAGTGAAAACCTAGAAAATGCCTCTGTAACACCTGCTAAAAATGGAGAAAACGCTCCTTTTGGCTCATTCCAAGTTGAGTCAGTCGACTTTGAAGACTCATGGAAAAATATCGCCATTTTGACACTAAAATCAAACGAACAAGGACAAAATATTGGAGAGGTCGTTTCTGTTGTTCCAGTTACAAAAAATCCAACTATTTTAGTTTGTGGTTCTGTAACAATGCCAGGCTATGACGCTGACAAAAAAGGCGAAATGTGGGAAAGCCAAGCAACAATCAGTTACAACATTGCTTCTAACTTTTGGGTTAACCAAGCAAGTAAAGATGGAAATTACGGCGCTCCAATTTTTGACCAACGTGGTAATTTAATTGGTATTCGTACGTTTGAAAAATTTTCAAAAGGCGTTCAAACTAGTGCTGCTAAATTATCAGAACGCAATTATGATTTCATTTCAAAACATTTGAAGTAACATTATTTTTTCTAATATAAAATTGATTGAAATATTTTAAAGATATCGGGGAAGTAAAATGTTTCAATACTAGTGCATCATTATTAAGATAGAAGATAAACATTACTTGGCTCCACCACTTCACATGGTATTTAACATTGTTATTTTGAAAGTACCAATTCATATGATTATTTATTTTGTTTTAGAAAGAGGTTAGACAGATCCAAAGGTCCTAAACTAACCGTTTATTCAGATTCTTTGAGGCTGGGATTTGACTCGTAGAGTTATGTCCTGGCTTTTCTTTTTCCTGATGTAAAAGCGATAGTTTAATGTACAAATCAAAACAAAATCGAAAATCAATTCTTCAAAGGAAAATTTGGGCAGAAATATAGACAATCACTCTTTTAAGTTGTAAAGTAAATGTACTTGAAAAATTCGGAGGGTGAAAAAATGATGTATGATGTAATTATAATAGGAGCAGGACCTGCGGGAATGACTGCTGCGCTATATGCGTCACGTTCTAATCTTTCAGTGTTGATGATTGAACGCGGAGCTCCAGGTGGGCAAATGAATAACACTGCTGAAGTAGAAAATTATCCAGGTTTTGACTCGATCATGGGACCTGAGTTGGCTTATAAAATGTATGAAAATGTTGAAAAATTTGGGACCGAAAATGCATATGGCATTGTGATGGACATCAAAGATCAAGGTTCTTATAAAGAAGTCATTTGTGATGACAAAACGTATCAAGCAAAAACGGTAATTATTGCAACAGGTTGCGAACACCGTAAATTAGGTGTGAAAGGTGAAGAAGAATTTGCTGGCCGTGGTGTTTCTTACTGCGCAGTTTGTGATGGCGCCTTTTTCCGTAACAAAAAACTTTTAGTGATTGGCGGTGGTGATTCAGCCGTTGAAGAAGCTATTTACCTAACACAATTTGCTTCAGAAGTTGTGATCGTACATCGTCGTGACGAATTACGTGCACAAAAAATCATTCAAGATCGTGCGTTTGCTAATGAAAAAATTTCTTTTGAATGGAATACTGTTTTGGAAGAAATCGTTGGGAATGATATGGTCGTAACAGGTGGTCAATTAAGAAATACATTAACTGATGAAGTCAAAGAAATCGAAGCGGACGGTGTCTTTATCTATGTCGGTCTAGATCCTTTAACAGAACCGTTCAAAAAATCTGGATTAACAAATGCAGAAGGTTGGATCGAAACAGATCTTGATATGAAAACAAGTATACCAGGTGTTTTTGCTATTGGTGATGTTCGTGAAAAAACATTACGTCAAATCACAACAGCTGTTGGCGAAGGCGGAATTGCAGGACAACAAGTCTATAAATATATTGAAGATATGGCAGAAGTAGAAGAAGTTAAATAATCAATCATTTTCTTTAAGTACCGCTATACTTTTGATTGATCAAGATCTAGGTCGAAGCTTGATACGTTTTGACTTAGATCTTTTTTATATTATTTAATAGGAGTGGATGTGTGATGAGTCTTGATTTAAACGCAATTGAAGAAATCGTCAATAATGAAAAAAATGCAGGTGGATTTTCTGAGTTGATTCGCGACTTTAAAAAGATCGGCATTGAAAAATATGATTATTTGGTAGAAGTGGGCGTATATCGCTACTATGATGAAACGTCATATATTGAAATCCAACTGAATGGTAAACCTAAAACTGTTGCTGAGACAGAGTCTTTGGCAGAAATAAAACAAGCAGTTTTAAAAGCACAAGCTGGTGAGATTACATTTGAAAAATTTACAGAGCTTGCTGGATTTGCAGGAGTAGCCTTTTGGCGTACAGATTTATTGGCTATGAAGGTGGATTATTTTGGTCAAGGCGGGGACATTCTTTTAAGTGAACCAATTCCGCAAGTTTAAAAAATTATCTAGACAGTTGTCGTGAGTGTATATCTATTATTGAAGTATTTCCTGTTAATTCCTATTTTTAATGGTAAAATTAAAGATGAGAGTAGAAAATGATGAGCAAAAATAAACTTAGTATTTTTAATTATTATTAAAAAAGGAGTGAAATAATAATGATGGAATATGAAAAAGATTGGTTTATGAGACAAGTGAAAGCTGCTGTGTTTAACCCTTTTAAAAAAGCGTCAGAAGTTCAAATCATGCCAATGATTCAGGTGACCGATGAAGGAACTGGAGAAAACTATTCGGTCCCAATCCAAAGTTATCTTTCAGAACTGATTTTGATATTAAAAATAAACCAAGCTGAAAATATTTTATTTTTAGAATCGAAAAAAATGACAGACGAACAGTTTTGTGACTTAGGTCATTGGTTTTATGATAGGGTGAACAATTTATCGGATGAAGAATTAAAAGAGGCAAACTTTTCAAGAGAAGAAATCCGTCAAGGAAGAGCTGATTTGGGAGAAATAATGTAACTAAAAATGCCTGTTTTTTTGTTTATTTTTTTTCTTTTGACAATTGTAAAGATATGGACTATGATGAGTAAGGATTCATAACTGAATAATTGTTAGGTGAGGCTCCTATTTGGACACATGCTGCTGCCGCGAAAGAATCGAGAGACTCTTAGTTGGTTGAACAGGAATGATCGTGAAGGTCATTCATAACGTAGCTGATAAGAAATTATCTACGCCCTATAGTGCTAAAGCTCAACGATAGAGAAACTTTTATTTACGTTGCTATTTCACGCACACTCTATTGTTGAGTGTGCGTTTTTGCTGTGAATCACAGCGACTGGCTCCGCCAGAGCTGATGATGAACAGTACTTGGCGACCAAAGGGAGCGAAGTTCCGCAAAAAAGAACAAGCAGCAAGAAGGAAAGCCTAGGTCAGAAACCTCAAGTTCCGAGACTGATAGTAATGCGACTGGCTCCGCCAGAGCTGATGATGAACAGTACTTGGCGACCAAAGGGAGCGAAGTTCCGCAAAAAAGAACAAGCAGCAAGAAGGAAAGCCTAGGTCAGAAACCTCAAGTTCCGAGACTGATAGTAATGCGACTGGCTCCGCCAGAGCTGATGATGAACAGTACTTGGCGACCAAAGAGAGCGAAGTTCCGCAAAAAAGAACAAGTAGCAAGAAGGAAAGCCTAAGCTGGAAAGGCGAAGCTCCGAGACTTGTAATAATGCGACTGGCTCCGCCAGAGCTGATGATGAACAGTACTTGGCGACCAAAGGGAGCGAAGTTCCGCAAAAAAGAAGAAGCAGCAAGAAGGAAAGTCTAAGCTAGAAAGGCGAAGCTCCGAGACTTATAATAATGCGACTGTCTTCACCAGAGCCGAGGCTGAACCGTATCAGAAGTTCAAACAGAGTAATATTTTTTTGGAAAGTTACCCCCTAATAATTACTAAAAAATCCATCGTTTTAAAATAAAGCAAAGAGAGGAAGAATTACATGGAAGACCCCAGTCATTCGAGAAAATTAAATGTAGCCTTCATCTTAGAAACGATGGAATTGAGAGAATGTTTCTTTTTCTATTCTAGATAAGATGAAGTGAGCTAGAACTAGGAGGAAAAGAAAATGATGAACAAAAAAATAGCAGATATGAAGAAAACAACAAAAGATCAAGAATTAAGAAAATTAGCAATGCTTTCTGAACGTGAATTGATGATGGAGCTCCGTACATCAGAAAAAGGATTATCTGAAGAAGATGCCAAAAATCGTTTAGAAGAATATGGTCCAAATGAAGTGTCCGCACAAAAACCAACACCTGCAATTATTATGTTTTTAGAAGCTTTCAAAGATCCCTTTGTTTATGTATTAGCTTTGCTGATGGTCGTTTCAGCTGTAACAAAAGATTTTGAAGCAGCACTTGTCATGGGGATCATGATTTTAGCTAGTGTTATTATTGCATTTATTCAAGAATACCGTTCTCAAAAAGCTAGTTTGAATTTAAAAGAACTTATTGAAAACACAACAGCTGTGACTCGTGCTGGACAAACCAAAGAAATCCCGATGGATGAAGTTGTGCCAGGAGACATTGTAACTCTTGCAACAGGAGACATGATTCCCGCTGATGCTGTGTTGATTTGGACAAAGGATTTGTTTATCAATCAATCGTCTCTAACAGGAGAATCAATGCCAGTAGAAAAATTTGTTGAAGCAGGAATTGATAAAAATTCAGAATCTGTAGCAGCGTTAGATATGCAGGACTTGATTTTCATGGGAACGGACGTATTAAGTGGACAAGGAAAAGCAATTATTTTAAAGACAGGTCAAAATACCTTCTTTGGAGATATCGCTAAAAATGCAACCACACAACGTGGAAAAACTTCTTTTGATATTGGCTTGTCAAAGGTCAGTAAATTTTTACTTCGGATGGTCATGATCTTATTTCCAATCGTATTTTTGATCAATGGACTTACCAAAGGTGAGTGGGGAGAAGCATTTTTCTTCGCAATTGCTGTAGCAGTTGGCTTAACTCCTGAAATGCTGCCGATGATCGTAACAAGCAACTTAGCAAAAGGTGCCTTAAGCTTATCTAAACATAAAGTGATCGTGAAAGAATTACCATCTATTCAAAATTTAGGTAGCATGGATATTCTTTGTACAGATAAGACAGGGACCATTACAGAAGACAGAGTGGTTTTAGTGCAACATTTAGATCCATTAGGTGAAGTCAATGATCAAGTTTTAGATATGGCTTTTTTGAACTCCCATTATCAAACAGGTTGGAAAAACTTAATGGATATTGCTGTGATTAATTTTTATGAGGAAAACAAAAATCAAAGTCCTTATCACTCTGTCACAAAGTTAGATGAAATTCCTTTTGATTTTTCTCGTCGCCGTCTAACTGTTGTAGTCAATGCAGATGGTCATCAATTTATGATCACTAAAGGGGCTGTTGAAGAAATGGAAGCTGTTTGTACACATGCAGAAATCAATGGTGAAATCGTTCTGTTGACACCAGAATTACAAAAAAGAATGCGCGAAGTAAACATTCGGATGAATGAACAAGGTATGCGTGCATTAGCTGTTGCGGTAAAAAAAGATGTTCACAGCGAAGCAATCTATAGTATAGAAGATGAGCAAGGAATGACATTGATTGGTTTTATGGGCTTTTTAGATCCAGCTAAAAAATCAGCGATCACTGCGATCAAGTCATTACATGAGCATGGCGTCAACGTAAAAGTGTTGACAGGTGACAATGATATTGTTGCTAAAAAAGTGTGTAGTGATGTTGGAATTGAAGTATCTCACGTAGTGCTTGGCTCTGAGATCGATAATTTTTCTGATGAACAACTGAAAGAAGAAGTAGAGAAGACAAATTTGTTTGCAAAATTAAACCCTATGCAAAAATCACGAATCATCGAAACGCTTCAAGGGAACGGACATACTGTAGGATTTATGGGAGATGGTATCAATGACGCACCGGCTCTTCGGAAAGCAGATGTTGGTATTTCGGTTGATACCGCCGCTGATATTACCAAAGATGCCAGTTCAATCATTCTATTAGAGAAAAGTCTGAACGTTTTGGAAGATGGTGTGATCGAAGGTCGAAAAGTTTTTAGTAATATGATGAAATATATTAAAATCACAATCAGTTCAAACTTTGGGAATGTCTTTTCAATTTTGATTGCAAGTGCCTTCTTACCCTTTTTACCAATGCTGTCTATTCAATTATTGATTCAAAATTTAATTTATGATATCGCTCAGTTAGCAATTCCTTGGGATAATGTGGATGAAGAAGATTTATTAAAACCTGTCCGCTGGGAAACGAATGGCTTGATGAAATTCACGCTATGCATTGGACCTGTAAGTAGTATTTTTGATATTATGACGTATGCAGTAATGTGGTTTGTATTCAGCGCAAACACGGTCGGTAGTCAACACTTATTCCAAACAGGTTGGTTCGTTGTTGGATTAGTCAGTCAAACATTAGTGGTTCAGATGGTTCGAACTAGAAAGCTTCCATTTATCCAAAGTATTGCATCACCTGCAGTGATTCTTTCTAGTATAGGTGCAGTAGGGTTAGGATTATTGATTGTCTTGACACCAATTAGGGAGGTTTTCGACTTTGTGAAACTTCCTGCTAATTATTGGGGCTGGTTTATTTTGATCATTGTACTATATTTGATTACAGTAGAAGTTGCGAAACGACTTTATATCCATATCACCAAAGAGTGGATTTAATTTAGAAAAAAACGAATTTCATTTTTTTAAAGAGTAATTTTGGGGAAATCAAGATTTTGATTCGTTTATTTAAAAAAATTGTTCATGTGTAAATACCGAAAAATTTCTTTGTGATTGAAGTTGTTATTCGTAAAGAATGAAGAAAAATTATTTTTTAATTATTAATATTCGTTTTTTATGGAACAAAGACAAAATACCCCAATTTTTGTCTTTGTTCTATTTTTTATGTTTTGGAAAAGTCTGTTCATTTTTTAGCAAACAATTTCTAACTTGTGATTTTGCTGTAGCATAACAATGAACCGAGTAACTATAACAGTCTGTTGTCAAAAGATATGATTAGGAAGGCTATTTGTAAAACGGTTTCTTGTTTGTGATTTTAATCACTAACCTTTGGTACGAAAGGTTTCAGGTATTTTAATCAAATTTAAAGAAATGCTCACTTTTTACTTGCTCTTTTATCTGTTTAGTGATAATTTGTAAGTGTAGTCGATAAAAAGTAATACAGTTTTTGACACTGTTTTACTTTTTACGAAAAAAAGAAACGTAACAGAGAGGATTGTGTGACAAAATGGCAAAGGCAAAGAAACAAAAACCTATTGACTTTAAAGCACTTATGGAAAAAGTCGACGCTGATTTCCCAACATTTCAAATTTTAGATAAAGATGGGAAAATCGTAAACAAAGACGCTGTACCGGATTTATCAGATGACGAATTAGTAGAATTAATGACTCGTATGGTTTGGTCACGTGTATTAGACCAACGTTCAACTGCTTTGAACCGTCAAGGTCGTCTAGGCTTCTTCGCACCAACTGCTGGACAAGAAGCAAGCCAATTAGCAAGTCAATTTGCTATGGAAAAAGAAGATTACTTATTACCAGGTTACCGTGATGTACCTCAATTAGTTCAACACGGCCTACCATTAACAGAAGCTTTTCTTTGGTCTCGTGGACATGTAGCAGGTAACCACTATGCACCAGAATTAAATGCTCTACCACCACAAATCATCATTGGTGCGCAATACATCCAAGCAGCTGGTGTTGCTTTAGGAATGAAAAAACGCGGCAAGAAAAACGTTGTCTTCACTTATACAGGTGATGGCGGTTCTTCACAAGGTGATTTCTATGAAGCTATCAACTTTGCAGGAGCATATCATGCAAACGGCGTGTTCATCATCCAAAACAATGGTTTTGCGATTTCAACACCTCGTGAAAAACAAACAGCAGCTAAAACATTAGCACAAAAAGCAGTAGCAGCAGGGATTCCAGGGATCGTCGTTGACGGAATGGATCCATTAGCAGTGTATGCAATTGCAAAAGAAGCACGCGAATGGTCTGCAAACGGAAACGGTCCTGTATTGATCGAAACATTAACTTACCGTTATGGTCCACATACATTATCAGGTGACGATCCAACTCGTTACCGTTCAAAAGACATGGATGACGAATGGGTACAAAAAGATCCATTAGTTCGTTTCCGTAAATATCTAGAAGACAAAGGTTTATGGTCTGAAGAAAAAGAAAATGAAGTAATCGAAAAAACAAAAGAAGAAATCAAAGTAGCAATTGCAGAAGCAGATAAAGTTCCAAAACAAAAAGTATCTGATTTCTTGAAAAACATGTTTGAAGTTCAACCTCAAAACATTAAAGAACAAATTGCATTCTACGAAGCGAAGGAGTCGAAATAATCATGGCACAAAAAACAATGATCCAAGCAATCACAGATGCCTTAGCTCTTGAATTAGAGAAAGACGAAAACGTACTGATCTTCGGTGAAGACGTTGGTAAAAACGGCGGAGTTTTCCGTGCAACTGAAGGCTTACAAGAAAAATTTGGCGAAGACCGTGTCTTCGATACTCCTTTAGCAGAATCTGGAATCGGTGGTTTAGCTTTCGGTTTAGCTTTAGAAGGTTACCGTCCAGTTCCTGAAATCCAATTCTTTGGATTCGTATTCGAAGTCTTTGACGAAATCGTTGGTCAAATGGCTCGTACTCGTTACCGTATGGGTGGAACACGCAACATGCCTATTACTGTTCGTGCGCCATTTGGTGGTGGTGTACACACACCAGAACTTCACTCAGATAACTTAGAAGGATTGATTGCTCAATCTCCTGGTATCCGTGTTGTTATCCCATCAAATCCATATGATGCAAAAGGATTATTAATTTCTTCTATTAGAAGTAATGACCCAGTTGTTTATTTAGAACACATGAAACTATACCGCTCATTCCGTGAGGAAGTGCCGGATGAAGCATACGAAGTGCCTTTAGATAAAGCGGCTGTTACTCGTGAGGGTACGGATGTTTCTATCATCACTTACGGTGCAATGGTTCGTGAAGCAATCAAAGCTGCTGACAACTTAGCGAAAGACAATATTTCTGCTGAAATCATTGACTTACGTACTGTCGCTCCTTTAGATGTTGAAACAATCATTAAATCAGTTGAAAAAACTGGTCGCGTAGTTGTTGTTCAAGAAGCACAAAAACAAGCTGGCGTTGGTGCTATGGTTGTTTCTGAAATTTCTGAACGTGCAGTATTATCATTAGAAGCGCCAATTGGCCGAGTATCTGCTCCAGATACAATCTTCCCATTTGGACAAGCAGAAAACATTTGGTTGCCAAATGCTAAAGATATCGAAGCGAAAGCTAGAGAAATCGCAGAATTTTAATTAAAAACTGAATAAATTTGCTTTAAACGGCATGCCTGAATTTTCACGTGATATTTTTTCATGTGGAAATTTAGAGCTGTTGTTTTCAGTAATTTGCGAGTTAGACAGATACGATAAAGGAAGGGAAGGCTTAAAAAATGGCTTATCAATTTAAATTACCAGATATTGGTGAAGGTATTGCAGAAGGCGAAATCGTAAAATGGTTCGTTAAAGCAGGAGATACCATCAATGAAGATGATACATTATTAGAAGTTCAAAACGATAAATCTGTAGAAGAGATTCCATCTCCAGTTACAGGAACAGTTAAATCAATCGTAGTACCAGAAGGCACAGTAGCAAATGTTGGAGATGTATTGATCGAAATCGATGCACCAGGACATCCTGAAAATGATGCAGCACCAGCTGCTCCTGCTCAAGAACAAACGCCTGCTCAACCAGCAGCTACTCCAGAAGCACCAGCAGCTGATAATGGCGGTGGAGTATTCCAATTTAAATTACCAGATATCGGTGAAGGTATTGCAGAAGGCGAAATCGTAAAATGGTTCGTTAAATCAGGCGATACAATCAACGAAGATGATACTTTATTAGAAGTTCAAAACGACAAATCTGTTGAAGAAATCCCTTCACCAGTTACAGGAACAGTTAAAAACATCGTTGTTCCAGAAGGTACAGTAGCAAACGTTGGAGATGTATTGATCGAAATCGATGCACCAGGACATAACTCTGCACCAAGTTCAGTACCAGCAGCAAGTGCTCCTGCTCAAACAGAACAAGCAGCACCAGCACCTGCAGCGTCAACTGGCGTAGTAGCAGCGGCTGATCCAAACAAACGTGTCTTGGCTATGCCATCAGTACGTCAATTTGCTCGTGAAAAAGATGTAGACATCACACAAGTTGCACCAACTGGAAAAGGTGGACGTGTTACAAAAGCAGACATCGAAGCATTTATTTCAGGTGGCGGACAAGCAGCAGCACCAGCGCAAGCTGAACAAACTGCAGCAACACCACAAGCAACAGCTACAACTGAATCAGCAGCACCAAAAGCTCCTGCTAAACCGTTTGTTTCTGACTTAGGTGAAGCTGAAACTCGTGAGAAAATGACGCCAACTCGTAAAGCAATTGCTAAAGCGATGGTTAACAGCAAACATACTGCACCACACGTTACATTGCATGACGAAGTTGAAGTATCTAAATTATGGGATCACCGTAAGAAATTTAAAGATGTTGCAGCAGCAAATGGTACAAAATTAACATTCTTACCATACGTTGTGAAAGCATTGACAGCAACAGTTCAAAAATTCCCAATCTTGAATGCATCAATTGATGATGCAGCACAAGAAATCGTTTATAAAAACTACTATAACATTGGTATCGCAACAGATACTGATCATGGTTTATATGTACCAAACGTTAAAAATGCGAACACTAAGAGCATGTTTGCTATCGCTGATGAAATCAACGAAAAAGCAGCTCTTGCAATTGAAGGCAAATTAACTGGTGCGGATATGCGTGATGGTTCTATCACAATCAGTAATATTGGTTCAGTTGGCGGCGGCTGGTTCACACCAGTTATCAACTACCCTGAAGTTGCGATTTTAGGCGTTGGTACGATTGCTACTCAACCAGTTGTAAATGCAGATGGAGAGATCGTTGTTGGTCGTGTAATGAAACTTTCAATGAGTTTTGACCACCGTATTGTTGACGGAGCAACTGCTCAAAAAGCAATGAACAACATCAAGCGTTTATTAGCTGATCCAGAATTATTATTAATGGAAGGATGATTATCACATGGTAGTAGGAGATTTCGCCATTGAATTAGATACAGTCGTAATTGGTTCAGGCCCTGGAGGATACGTTGCAGCAATTCGTGCTGCTGAAATGGGTCAAAAAGTTGCGATCATTGAACGTGAGTTTATCGGCGGTGTATGTTTAAACGTTGGATGTATTCCTTCTAAAGCATTGATCGCAGCAGGACATCACTATCAAGAATCACTAGATTCAACAATGTTTGGTGTAACAACTAAAGGTGTAGAATTAGATTTTACAAAAACTCAAGATTGGAAAGATAACCAAGTTGTTAATTCATTAACAACTGGCGTTAGCTTCCTTATGAAAAAACATAAAATCGAAGTTATTGAAGGAGAAGCGTTCTTCGTTGATGAAAACACATTACGTGTGATCCACCCAGATTCAGCTCAAACTTACTCATTCAATAATGCAATCGTAGCAACAGGTTCTCGTCCAATCGAAATCCCAGGATTTAAATTTGGCGGACGTGTCTTAGATTCTACTGGCGGTTTGAACTTGAAAGAAGTACCTAAGAAATTTGTTATCATCGGTGGCGGTGTTATCGGTGCAGAATTAGGTGGCGCTTATGCTAACCTTGGTTCTGAAGTAACGATTTTAGAAGGCAGTCCTTCAATCTTACCAACGTATGAAAAAGACATGGTTAAACTAGTTACAGATGACTTCAAGAAGAAAAATGTAACAGTTGTAACCAAAGCGATGGCTAAAGAAGCAATCGACAACGGCGACAGCGTAACTGTAAAATATGAAGTAGACGGTAAAGAAGAATCAGTCACTGCTGACTATGTAATGGTAACAGTTGGACGTCGTCCAAACACTGATGATCTTGGTTTAGAACAAGCAGGTGTTGAAGTTGGTGAACGTGGTTTAGTTAAAGTGGACAAACAAGGTAGAACAAGCGTATCAAACATCTTCGCCATTGGTGATATCGTACCAGGCGCTGCTCTTGCTCATAAAGCAAGCTATGAAGCCAAAATTGCAGCAGAAGCAATTTCTGGTAAAAAAGTAGAAGTAGACTACAAAGCAATGCCTGCTGTAGCCTTTACTGATCCAGAATTAGCAAGCGTTGGTATGACAATTGCTGAAGCGAAAGAAGCGGGATTAGAAGCAACTGCTTACAAATTCCCATTCGCTGGTAACGGCCGTGCTATCTCTTTAGGTAAAACTGAAGGCTTCGTGCGCTTAGTAACAACAAATGAAGACAATGTGATCATCGGAGCACAAATCGGCGGAGTTGGCGCAAGTGATATGATTTCTGAATTATCATTAGCAGTTGAATCTGGCATGAATGCTGAAGATATCGCATTAACGATCCATCCACACCCATCTTTAGGGGAAATTACTATGGATGCTTCTGAGTTGGCTTTAGGTTTGCCAATTCATATTTAAATAGCATATTTGTCACACAAAGAAAGACCGAGCTAGCCAAGCTCGGTCTTTTGTTAGAGTGAAAAACACCCGCCAAGTTGTGATTCAACTACTTGGCAGGTGTTTTTTTACTATAACTTTTTTATATTTTGTTCAATTGTTGAAAGTTTACTGTAAAAACCATAAGCAGACAATATATATATAGTTGGAAGATATTGAATCAAATATCTGGATCGACCACCTTCAAATAGAAGAAGATACAAAAAAGCGCCTAAGATAGTTAATTTGAAAATAGCTAGTAAATAATCAGTATCTTCATTTTTTTCTTCTTTTTTTGTGGCGAATAGTAGACCTAGTAGAGTGACAATCCACATTAAGTGCATAAAAATGCGTACTGTTTTAACCTTTTCTCCTTGCTGATAATAAGTATCTCTTAGGAAAATTTGTATAGGATCATTCGATTTGACATATACTTGGGGATTTCCGTCTCTGCCCCAACCAAAGTCACCACGATCTGTATTGTTGAGATGCTTTTTCATTAAAAATTTTGTATATCCGATAAACCCATGATTTTTTAAGCGTGCAACAATTTCTTTATTTGCGTAGTTGATTTTATCTTGTTTTGAAGGGAGTGAATTTATAGTATCAGTATCTTCAACACTATAGCCACCAGAGCCTCTCACCCCCATCATTACAAAGTGCTGCCAAGGTTTAGCTTTACTTTTATCAATGATCACAAGTTTTTGATGATTCTCAAATGTATGAAACAGTTTGAGTGTTCCAGCAAAAGGCAGGAAAAAAAGCAGTGTAATCAATATTCCTTTTTTTAATTTAATTTTTCTATGTTCTGTTATTAATGTAATCAGCGAAACTAGGATGTATGCGATTAAAAAAACAATAGAAGAAGGTTTTAGTAGATAAGAGACGGCAGTCAAAATACCTAAAACAACAATTAAATGTTTTTTGTGATTTTTGATAACTAGAGAATAGAGCCAAAAAATAATACTAATGACTGGCAACATAATAATATCTGTATAAATAACTAACATCCAAGGTGACAAAGCTAATGGTATAAATGCTAGATAAAATGAAAGGTAGGCTACTTTTTTATTGAATAGATTTTTAGCTGCTAGAAAAATAAAAATAAAGCCGATATCCATAAAAATGGTGTTTACCAGTTGCCAAAACATCCAAGAATAACCTAAAGATTGATGAAAAAAATTCCCTATTTGACTTATAAAATACATTAAAAAGAAAAACAAGCTATTATTGGGATTACCTGATAAATAGATGCTGGCAATTGAATCTGGGGAATTTTTAATCAGCTCCGTTACGCTTGCGTGGATCCCATCTACATCCCAATCAAGTGGTACATGAATATAATATAAGATGATTACTTGTAAAAAAATCGTCAAAATAAAGAGCATCTTTGTAATTAGTTCTATATTTTTTTTGAAAAACTCGAAACATTGCTTGCTTTTTTTATTTAAATATAAACGGCTACTTTCTGAACAAAAGATAATAGCACTAATAAAAAGTAGGCATAACAAGAATACCCAGATTTTATCATTTATATTTGAGATATCTAACAGGCTACTTCTAAGTGCACCGTACAATGTGTAAAGAATTGAGCAGATGAATAGGTAGTGTAAGAGTGAAACTATTGTTTTTTTCATGTATAATCTCCTGATATGTTGAATTATTTCTGTTTATCTAATGATATATTAAGATTAACTATTTTTTATGATTTATCACTATTTATTCTATTATAAGACAATCAGAGCTATTAGGAAACTTTATATATAAAAGAAGTTCTAAACGTTAAGGAATGAGCCTAACGTTTAGAACTTCTAATTATTTTGTAAAATAATACTATTATTCTAATGATGCAATTCTTCGCCATCTTGTTCATCGATCCTATGGACCATTTCAAGTAATCCGCCATTACCTTCATCAATAATTCGTTTCACTCTAGAAATCGTTGTAGTGCTGCTGCCAGTAGCTTCCGCAATATCACTATAGGTTTTATTCAACAATAGTAACTTTGCAACTTCAAATCTCTGTATCATAGAATCCAATTCTTTTAATGTCATTAAGTCATCAAAATAATTGTAACAATCCTCCAATGTTTCTAAAGCTAATAGAGAGCGGAAAAACTCATCGCCGTGGCCGTCTTGTATCTTGTCGATTTTCATAAGTTCCTCCTAAATTTAAAAGCGGAACAAATCGTTTGATTCTGTAGAAAATTAGGAAATTGACTTTGAGACGCAAGTTGTCTCACTGCCAATTTATCTATTTTCCTAAGGATCGATTTGTGCAGCTATCTAATACAAATGATCAACACTTTCTTATGAAAGTCTTGTACTGTTCATCATCAACTTAAATTCTTTCGTTGTGATTCTCAGCAAAAGCGGAATGAGCCCGTTTAGTCTCGACTAGAAAATAGGAAAACATGACTGAGTTGCTTTTTGCCTCATTCAGGTTTTATCTTTTTCTCAAGAGACTGGCTCATACAGCTAGATAGTAACAACGTTTCGCGTCACTACACCTTGTACTTTTCAACATTAGTTCATAGTATTCAATGTGTTTCGTAGCAAGCATTTTTTATTATAAAACTTTTTTGTATTTTGTCCAGTAAATTGAATAAATAAATGTAAAAGGGTGAAGTAAAACTGATTTTCAGTTTTACTTCACCCTTTAGAAATAGACTAACTATTTTTTACTTAGAAAGTAGTTTCACTAAAGTGTATTGTTTTTTCCCTTTGCGAACAATAATGAATTTTCCGTCAAAACTGTGCTCTGCTGTAACAACAAAGTCCAACTCTTTAATACGATCACCATTGATCGAAATCGCACCGTTTGAGATGTCTTCTCTCGCTTGGCGTTTAGATGGTTCAATGCCAAGTTCGATCAACCAATCAACAAGGTTTTGATCAAGGGTTTCTGTTTCAACAGTAGGCATGTTTTTAAAGCCTTCTTCAATTTGTTTGGAAGTTAGATTTTTTACGTTACCTGAGAATAATGCTTCTGAGATTGCTAAAGCATCATTTAAATCTTCTTCACTATGAACAAATTTAGTCATTTCTGCGGCTAGTACGCGTTGTGCTTCACGTAAATGTGGTTCAGTTTCTACTTTAACTTCTAATGCATCGATTTCTTCTTTTGTTAAGAAGGTAAAGAATTTCAAGTATTTGATTACGTCACGGTCATCTTGGTTTACCCAGAATTGGTAGAACTCGTAAGGTGTTGTTTTTTCAGGATCTAACCAAACGGCACCGCCAGCTGTTTTCCCAAATTTTGTTCCATCCGCTTTTAGCATCAATGGAATCGTTAAACCAAAGGCTTTTGCATCAGCACCTTCTTTTTTACGAATCAAGTCAAGACCTGCTGTGATATTGCCCCACTGATCAGCGCCACCGATTTGCATGCGAACGTCGTTGTGTTGGAATAAGTGTAAAAAGTCCATTGATTGTAGAATTTGGTACGTGAACTCTGTAAATGAAATCCCTGTTTCTAAACGGCTTGCTACGATATCTTTGGCAAGCATTGTATTGATGTTGAAGAACTTACCGTAATCTCTTAAGAAATCCAACAAAGTAAGGTTGTGTGTCCAATCGTAGTTGTTCACTAAAGTTAGTGTGTTATCTGTGTCCACTGCAAATAATTTTTCCATTTGTCTTGTTAAAGAATCAACATTGTGCTGAACAGTTTCCATTGTTTGTAATTGACGTTCTGTTGTACGTCCACTCGGATCACCAATTGTACCAGTAGCCCCACCAATCAAAATAAATGGATGGTGTCCAAATGCTTGGAATCTTTTTAACATCATAAACGGAATCAAATGCCCGATATGCATACTGTCTCCTGTAGGGTCCACACCGCAATATAGTGAAATGCTATTGGTTTCAACGTATTCACGCAAACCTTCGCTATCTGTTTGTTGGTTGATGGCGCCACGCCACTCTAATTCATCAATAATGTTTGTCATGTCTCTTCTTCCTCTCCTAAATAAAATAAAAAACGCCCCATAGGCTCAATGCCTATGGGACGAACTTCGCCGTGTTACCACCCAAATTGTATACGAAAAACTCATATACCTCTCAAATCTGTATCGTAGATAGACGCCTACTTACGGTAGGAAACTAAAAGTGTAATTCACAAAAAATGTATATGCCAACTCTCACTATATGTTGACTCTCTGAAATAGGGACATTCTTGCTACTTCGCTTTATTAAAGTTTGATATGTGATTTTGTAGCAATTTTACGACAAATAAACCAACTTGTCAAATACTTCTTTTTTTCTTTTATTATTTTTAAATGAGCTCTTTCTCATATAATCGGACTTCACTTTAATCTAGGTTTTTCGAAAGACGGAAGGGTCAAATAGGATTTCTGACAATTGCGAACGACCTTTTTACAAAAAGCTGTTTTATGCGATTTTTTTCACATAAATGCTTTAGCGTAGCGCAGTGCTGACGCGCTGTATAGAGTGCATAAATCTTAAATAACGGGCTTTTTTTTTAATTCTACTCTTTTTGACTTGGGGCTAAAAGCTACCTATACTTTGGGAGTGATTTCACATGTGGGAAACAAAAAATAAATTTAATCAGGAGGTCAAATAGAAACATGAATAAGAAATTGTCATTATTTGGATTAATCGGAATTACCATGGCCTTTTTTGGAACGGTTCGTAGTGTTCCAACATTAGCGTCAACGGGATGGGCGCAAATTTTTTATATGTTGATCGCAGCTTGCTGCTTTGCCTTACCAATTGCTTTGATTTCAGCAGAACTTTCAACTGGCTGGCCAGAAGAGGGCGGACCGCAAGTCTGGGTTCGTAATGCGTTTGGTGAAAAATGGGGTTTTGTTACGTCTTGGTTATTATGGGTACAAATGTTTTTCGGAATGGTAATGGTTGCTTCAACTGTAGGTGTACTACTTGGTTACGTAATCGACCGTCCAGACCTTGGACATAATAATTTATTCATTTTTATCATGATCTTGATTTCTTATTGGGGCATTACACTATTGAACTTGAAATTTGATATGGTCAAAATTGCAGGTGACTGGGGTGCTGTGATCGGTGTTTATATTCCTTTTGTTGCTCTAGTTGTTTTAGGAATGATGTACATGGCAAAACACGGCATCAACCAAGAGAGTTACTTAGGTCATTTTGAAGCAAGTAAATTATTACCTGACTTTAGCGATTTAGGTAGTTTACCAACTTTGACAGGAATTATCTTCATTTTTGCTGGAGTAGAAATTTCATCTGTTCATGCAAACAATATCGATAATCCAAAACGGAATTATCCAATTGCTGTGATTGCTTCTGTTTTACTATTAGTTGTGTTTAACTTAGCAGCTGGTTTAAGTGTAGCAGATAGTGTACCAGCCGGAAAAATGGAACTTGCCAATATCACGCAACCATTTGTGATCATGACACAAGATCTTGGGATTCCAGCGATTTTCAATAATATCATTTCTTTGATGATTTTAGTGGGTGTATTAGTTCAATTGAGTGCGTGGGTTTTAGGTCCAAGTAAATCAATGATCAAAGTAGCAGAAGAAGGAAACTTACCACCATTCTTCCAAAAACGTAATGCAAAAGGAATTCCAATTGTGTTTGTTATGATCCAAGCGATCGTCATTTCACTTGTATCGTTCTTATATGTTGTTGTACCAGATATCAGTGCGGCATTTTTGATCATCACGATCACAACAACGATCCTTTATTGTGTCGTATATCTACTGATTTCACTTTCAGCGATCAAATTACGTTACAGTATGCCAACTGTGAAACGTCCATTTCGATTAGGAAGTAAAGGCAATGGTTTGATGTGGTTTGTTTCAGTACTAGCGATCGTGAGTGTGGTTGTTACGATTCTAGTCAGCTTGATTCCACCAACTTCAGTTCCTCAAAGTGGACATGTAGCTTATATTATTTTCCAAGTGGCGGCAACTGTTATTATGATCGGTATTGCATTGTTCATTTATAAGAGAAAGAAACCAGAATGGAAGAAAACAGATAAATAAGAAAGAACGATTAAAACTAAACTTTTTAGCATGATCAATTATGAAACTATTGGAGGAAAATATCATGAAAAATTTCAATACTGATGATACAAATTTAAAAGCATTATTTATAGGCGACAAAGGTGAAAACGTTGATTTATTCAAAGAGCTATTAAATAAAATGATCGATGAACATGTGGGCTGGAGACAAAATTACATGCCGCAAGATTTACCAGTGATTTCACCACAAGATAGAAGTTCTAAAAGTTTCCAAGAAACAGCAGACAACATGAGAAGTGTTTTCAATGTATTATCTTCTCGTTTACGTACCGAATCACTTCCATGGCACTCAGCAGGTCGTTTCTGGGGGCATATGAACGCTGAAACATTAATGCCATCAATTATCGCCTATACAACTGCAATGCTTTGGAACGGTAATAACGTGGCGTATGAGTCATCACCTGCAACGTCACAAATGGAAGAAGAAGTTGGGTTAGAATTTGCTACATTGATGGGTTATGAAGATGGCTGGGGTCATATTGCGGCTGATGGTTCGATCGCAAACTTAGAAGGTCTATGGTATGCCCGCAATATGAAATCTTTACCATTTGCTATCCAAGCTGTAGTACCAGAAATGGTTGCTGGGAAATCAGATTGGGAATTATTGAATATGTCAACAACAGAAGTCTTAGATATTTTAGATCAAGTACAAGACCACTTTGACGAAATCAAAGCTCAATCAGCCCGTAGTGGTAAGAACTTAGACAAATTAGGTAAATGGATCGTTCCTCAAACAAAACATTATTCATGGTTGAAAGCTGCTGACATCATTGGGATTGGTTTAGATCAAGTTATCGCTGGTGAAGTAAACAGTGAATATCGTATGGATATTGATAAATTAGAAGTACAAATCCGTGATTTAGCTGCACAAGGAATTCCGACTCTTGGAGTCGTTGGTGTGGTTGGTTCAACAGAAGAAGGACAAGTCGATCGTATCGATCAAATCATTGCGCTACGTGATAAATTAGCCAAAGAAGGCATCTATTTCTACGTACACGTTGATGCAGCATACGGTGGTTACGGACGTTCAATCTTCTTAGACGAAAACGATCAATTTATCGAATGGGATAAAATCGAAGAAGTTTATGCCAAACATAACATCTTCCAAGAGAAAAATGATTGGTTGACAAGAGAAGTTTATGACTCTTTCAAAGCAATCGAACAAGCTGAATCTGTCACGATCGATCCACATAAAATGGGCTATATCCCTTATTCAGCTGGTGGTGTTGTCATCAAAGACATCCGTATGCGTGACGTGATTTCTTATTTTGCAACTTATGTATTTGAAAAAGGCGCAGATATTCCAGCTTTACTTGGCGCATATATTCTTGAAGGCTCTAAAGCTGGTGCAACGGCTGCAGCTGTTTGGACAGCACATAAAGTCTTGCCGCTTAACGTAACAGGTTACGGTAAATTGATGGGCGCAAGTATTGAAGGAGCATATCATTTCTATCACTTTATCGACGGATTAGAATTCAAAGTCGGCGATAAAACAATCGAAATCCATGCTTTAACAAAACCAGATTTTAATATGGTGGACTATGTATTCAATGAAAAAGGCAATACTGATCTTGTGAAAATGAACAAATTAAACCACGATTTCTATGACTATGCTTCATACGCAAAAGGTGGATTATATAACAACGAATTCATTACATCTCATACAGATTTTGCTATCGAAGAATACGGCCACAGCCCATTTGAATTTGTAAACAGCTTAGGATTCTCTCGTGCTGAATGGGAACGTGCGGACAAAGTAACGATCTTACGTGCTGCTGGTATGTCACCATACATGAATGATAAAGAAGTGTTTGACGAATATGCAGAAAAAATCAAAACAGCGATCCAAGAAAAATTAGAAGCAATCTACGCTGAATAAACGATTGTAAATTGACCACTGTGGGTGTGACAAAGCGAAAAATTTGCTTTGTCACAGCTGCAGCTTTTCTATAAAAAATAAATGAAAGAAAATGAATAAGAACATTCATCGACTTTCTACGAAAAATGTGAGGAACAATGTATGAAAAAATATCAAGTGAATTTTAATGAAGCTGTTTTCTTATTAGTAACATTGCTGTTGATGATCGGTATTAGTATTATTGGTTTTGGTATTCCGGCTCATGTTGCGATCTTGATTGCGATTGGTTATTTACTTTTGTTTGCGGTGTATAAGAAATTTTCTTGGGATTTCATCCATGACGCTCTGATTGATGGTGTTTCTTCTGGTATTATTCCAATGTTGATTTTTATTTTGATTGGTGCGTTGATCAGTGTTTGGATTGCAGCAGGAACGATTCCAACGATCATGGTTTTAGGTTTTTCATTCTTATCAGTGAAATTTTTTATTCCGACTGTTTTTATGGTTTGTGGGATAGTAGGCGGCGCTGTTGGTAGCTCTTTTACAACGATTTCAACGATTGGGATTGCTTTTTTAGGAATGGGTAGTTTAATTGGGATCGACCCTGCACTGACAACAGGTGCAATCGTTTCGGGGGCTTTTTTGGGCAACACGATTTCACCACTTTCAGATACAGTAAATTTAGCCGCAGCGATTTCAGAAGTTGATTTATTTGAACATTTGAAAAATACATATAAAACAGCAATTCCAGCAGCGGTACTTTCGTTTGGCTACTTTTTAGTTATGGGATTGCGCTATGGTGGTGCCTTAGATAGCACAAGTATTCACGATATCGTCAATACTTTAAATAACAATTTTACGATTTCTTTGATTGAACTGATTCCGTTGGCAATTTTGTTTGTCTGTGCTTGGAAAAAAATTCCAGCCATTCCTACATTACTGTTGAGTATCTGTGCCTCACTCATGTTGATGTTTTTTACGAATGCACACTTTTCATTCGTAGAAACAGCCGATATGATCCAAAATGGTTTTGTTTCTCACACTGGTAACGCACAAGTAGATGAGCTACTTTCTAGAGGTGGGATTCAAAGTATGATGTGGTCAGTATCGTTGATTATTTTGGCCCTAGCTTTAGGCGGATTATTAGTGAAAATGGAAATTATCGACTGTTTGCTTCAACGTTTTGAATCAGTAATCAATTCTCGACACAAATTGATTTTTCTTACAATGATGAGCTCTATCGGAATCAATGTATTGATCGGTGAACAGTATCTTTCGATCATTTTACCTGGAAAATCCTTTATCAATAAATTCAAAGAAAAGAACGTTCCGTTGACCCAGTTATCTAGAGGCTTGAATGATGCAGGTTCAGTGGTGAATCCATTGATTCCGTGGGGTGTGAGCGGTGTGTTTATTTCAGGAACGTTAGGTATTGCAACAATCAATTATCTGCCTTATGCGGTATTTTGTTATGTTTTACCGATCTTGTCATTTTTAGTTACGTTGAGTAGCAAAAAGAAATCAATAAAAGGCTAAATAAAAAATACAACATTATTCTTTTACGAGAATAGGTTGTATTTTTTTGTTTAATTGTTGGCTACTCACCAAAAGTTTTCAGTCCTTGATCATATAAGTAATCGTCGATCTCTGAAATCGTCAAGCCATGAGTGATACCATAAATCACTACAGCATCCCAAGGGTGTTTAGGGTAGAGTTGGGCATAGCTGGTTTTTTTCATCAAATCATTGGTTTCCTCTAAGTCCAAATTTAAGCCGATTGCTAAAGCAACCATTTTTTCTCTAGAAGGATTTCTTTTCCCGTCGAAATACTGATAGCCTGTCGCTTCAGTAATTCCAGCTTTTTTTAATACCGTACTTTTTGTCAACTGCTTATCGATCAGCAACCGATTTAAGTAATCTTTCAAGGTTTTGTCAATTGTATAATCCTGAGTTTCAGACAGAGCAGTTTGAAAATTTTCAGCTTTTTTTAATGAGTGAAGTAATGTATCTGTATCTTTTTCTTGCATGCCAAGGTCTCCTATATTTAAAATATCCTATTGCTATTATACATGGTTTTTCATTAAGAGCGGACGTATTTTATTGATTTATTTGTTATAATTAAAAAAGTAAACAAAAATTGGAGTGTAAAAATGGGAAACATAAATAATTCAGGTCCATTTTCGTATAAAGAAATTGAACCGCTAACAGATAAAGCCAATGGGCCGCTCCTTGTAAGGAAAAATGATACAAAGGAGTTTTTTGTAAAAAAATGTTATCCGCTTTATTTAGCGGATAACTTGACCACACTACAACAAATCAAGCAAACTAATTTACCTAAAGTTCAGGAAGTTCTGATTGAAGGGGATCAACTTTATCTATACGAAGAATTTATTCACGGTAAAACATTGACAGAAGTCATTAGCTCTTCAGAAGTGATAGAAACAGAAACAATTTTAAAGATGACACTTTCGTTATTAGATGCCTTAATAGCTCTTCATGATAAAGGATTAGTTCATCGTGATGTGAAACCCGGGAATATTATGTTGACCAATGACGGTATGCTAAAATTGATCGATTTTGATGCGGTGCGGGTATTTGATGGCGCGAAAGACACGGATACGATTCAGCTAGGAACAGTTGGATTTGCTTCACCTGAACAATTTGGATTTGCTGAATCAGATGCAAGAAGTGATCTTTATTCGGTAGGGGTAGTAATCAATATTTGTTCGGTCAAAGAATATCCTAAAAATAAGCTAAGTTCGGATCCTTTTCTACGCGAAATTATTTTGAAGGCGACACGGTTTGATCCTAAAGATCGTTATCAGTCAGCAGTAGAAATGAAAACAGTGGTTAGAGAAAAATGGAAGCAATGGGTAAATGAAACGCATCATAATGAAGACAGGCTTGTTTTGGATAACCGAGAAAACAAGAATGAGAAGACTGATATGGATGAACTAAATAACGTTAAAACGCCTATTAGGTCATTCTTAAAAAAATATGTACCAGGATTTCGTACAGACCAGCCGTGGAAGATGACATTGGCGATTATTTATTATGTTCTTATGTTAATGGGACTACCAGGAATGGTCTATGAGGCAACTTCAATGACTGAAAAATTATTACGGACAATCGAAGGCTTTACTATATTTGTTTTGCCTGTGTTGTTACTTACTAACTTTATGAACTTTCATGAAAAAATACCTTTGCTTCATTCAAAAAAACTGATTTTGCGAGGACTTGGTTATGGTTTATTAGCTGTTGGCTGGCTGATTTTTTTTTGGTTATATCTTCTAGTGACCAATGGTGGAGCGAAAAGGTAGTTGACCGACTATCTACTTATCACTATGCAAAATGCATAAGATTCTTCTTTGATTATTCAGTAGTATAAATGTGTACTAACGGACTAAATAACAAAGGAGACAAAAAAATGAACGTGAAGAAAATTATTTTGATCGGTGTCGGTGTTTTAGTAGTAGGTGGTGTTCTAGCTAATATGGGTTCTGATTCTAAAGAAGATACAACGAAAAAAAAAGAGGCAACGACAAGTAAGGTTACTAAAAAACAAGAATCAGAAGTTCCTGCTGAAACAGATGCTGGTGATTTAGGAGATTATCACGTTGCTATCAAGGAACTATCGTTTGCAAAAGATTACAACGGAGAAGACGTAGGTGTGATCGATTATGAATTTACGAATAACAGCGATAAAAATGCAATGTTTTTAACGTCGATCACAACGAAGGCTTTTCAAAATGGTATTGCGTTGCAGTTAGCAATTATGTCAGAATCTGGGTATGTAGATTCAATGACTGAGATTCAACCAGGAGCAACACTGAATTTAAAAGTTCCTTATAAGTTAACGGACATGACAACACCAGTATCGGTTGAAGCAACGAAATTATTCAGTGATAAAGTGAAATTGACAAAAGAGTTTATCTTACAGTAATTTGAAATCTTCAAAAGGGTTGAACAAAGGTGGTTCAGCTAGCATTTTTCTCAGTAGAAAATGACTAGTTTTTAGCTTCAAAGGGAGCAAAGGAATTGGATAATATTCCTTATATATGGCCGTGTATTGGGTTTATTGGAACAGGTAGCTAGTTAAGATAGAGTTATTTGGTCCGAAATCAATTAGTCTTTGCTGCCTGACTGATTTTCCAAATACGAAAACAGCCAAAGCCACAAGAAAGTGAACGTCTGGATTATCTCCAGTCGTTCACTTTCTTTTTTTATTCATTTGACGAATTAGGGAGTTTATCGATGTCGGAATGGATTGGTTTAACTTTTAAGATATCTAAAAAGAAAGTGAAAATTGGAATGCCGACAATCAATCCCCAAACACCGAATAGTCGCTCGCTGATCAATAAAATGACGAAGGTATAAAAAATCGGTAAATCTGTTTTACTAGACATAAATTTAGGGTTCAATACATAAGACTCGAGTAAATGGACAACAATAATGACGACTAAAATATAGATAACATCATTGATGCCGCCTTCAGAATAAGCAATAAAACTTAGTGGAATACAAGAAATGATCACACCTGCAACGGGAATCAAACTCAAAATAAAAATCATGATTGCTAAACTTGGTAATTGAGTAAAACCGATCAAAGCCAGACAAACCGTTGTAATACCAGTATTAACAACAGCAATAAAAAATTGAGCTTCCATCACGACGCCAAAGGTATTCACAAACTTATCTGCAAAGAAGTAAATATCTTGAAAGAACCAGTCAAAATCACTCTTTAAAAATAACTTAGAAAATTCTGCCATTTGTTTTTTCTCGATCATAAAAAAGAAACTTAAAATAAAAGAGAGGACAAAGGAAAGTCCAATAGAACCGATATCTTGAATATAACGTAAGAGCGTACTTGCACCATTTTGAATTTGGGTCATCAAGTTAGATTTTTCTATATATTCATTAATTATCATCAATAATTGATTGTGACTATCAGTTGGATTTTGATAAAAATGTACAACAGAATTATACGTTTGGACTGTTTGATGAATCAGAACTGGCACATATTTTGTTATAGCCAGATAAACTAAAAAGACAATCAAAGAATAGGTTGCTAAAACAAGTATGAGCGACGGTATTTTTAAAAAACGCTGAACAAATTTTACGAAATGAAGTGCTAAAAACGTAAAAATAAAAGTTAATAAAATCATTGTGATCATGCTTCTAGCTAAAAATAAAATAAAGATAACAACAGCTAAAACGAAAAAACGTCTTAATCGCTCATTTTGAATAAACTTTTCATAAATCGACATGGCTTTCACTCCTTGTAATGAATGATTTGTATCCTTTACATATAAGGGAACAAATCAATAAGAGCAAAGACTCACCTTATACTCTTAATAATAGTACATATTAAGATAACTATAATGCTTTTTTGCATATTAAGATAGCAGTTTCCTTTATAATTCTAAAAAAATTATTTTTTATCAGTCAAAAATTTAAAAAGTTGTTCCCCTTTACAAAAGGAACGTATGTTCGTATAATTGGTTATGAAATAAACCAAGGAGAGGGTTACTATGTTTTTTGATTATGAAAAAGAACCTAGAAGAGTGATTTTTTGTATTGATGTAAAATCCTTCTATGCTTCAGTTGAGTGTGTCGCTAGAGAGTACGATCCGATGGAAAAAATGTTGGTCGTGATGAGTCATGCTGAAAATACTGGTGGCTTAGTTTTAGCTTCTTCTCCGAAAGCCAAAGAAGTCCTTGGCATCACGAATGTAACACGCAAATATGATGTACCAAATCACCCAGATCTAGTGATTGTCCCGCCACGAATGAATGAGTATATCAAGGAAAACATGAAAATCAATGCAATTTATAAGGAATATGTAGCAGAAGAAGACTTACATATTTATTCGATCGATGAATCGTTTTTAGATGTGACAGCTAGTTGGAGATTGTTTGGACAAACACCCATGGCACTAGCACAAATCATCCAGCAAAGAATCAAAAAAGAAACTGGCTTGTCGATTACGATCGGGATTGGTGATAATCCTTTGTTAGCCAAATTAGCTATGGATATTGAAGCTAAGCACAATGAGCAACGAGTAGCTGAATGGCATTATGAGAATGTTTCTGAAAAAGTTTGGACAATCGATCCCATGACTGAAATGTGGGGAATAGGTCAGCGACTGGCGAAACGCTTAAATAATCTGGGGATTCGTTCCATTTACGATTTGGCTCATGCTGATTTGAATAGTCTTAAAAGAAACCTAGGAATCATCGGAGAACAGTTGTATGCTCATGCGCACGGCATCGATCGAAGCCGCTTATCCGAAAAATATATCCCAGAAGAACGATCATACAATAATTCTCAGATTTTGATGCGAGATTACTTGAGACAAGATGAGATTGAAGTTGTGATCCGGGAAATGGCAGAGCAAGTGGCAGCTAGACTGAGGAAAGCGCATTGTCAGACTGAATGTGTTCATTTATCTATCGGATTTTCAAGAGCTAGTAAGGCAGGGGGCACAGGATTTTCAAGGCAAATGAAAGTCCCGCTGACGAATAGCAGTAAAGTATTGATTGAATACTGTCTAATGATATTTAGACAGCACTGGCACGGTGAGGAAGTACGACATATTGGGATTACTTATTCCAAACTGAATTATAATACTTATGTACAACTGGATTTATTTCATGAGCCGGATGAACAATTAAAAGAACTAAAGTTAGATCAGCTGATTGATGAGATTCGTCAACGTTTTGGCTATGTTTCGCTGGTTCATGCAAGTTCAGTTTCATCTGGCGGTACAGCAATTTCAAGAGCATCATTAGTTGGTGGACACGCTGGGGGAATGGAGGGCTTGCAATGAGCAAGGAACGGGATTACTATTTTGAACAGTACCAAGATCGAAAAATGAAGAAATGGGCAGGCTTTTATTTATCTGAACATACGGCAATCATTGAACAAGAGAAAAAAAGACAGCCAGCTGAAAAAAAGAGTCAAATGAGTTGGCTGGAGATTGATGAAGTATTAGCTCTAGCTTTTCAAAATCAAGTTGAAGTGAACATTCAAAAAGAAGAATTGGATAGTGAAGGGAATTACGGAGCGGATATTATTGGAAAGATTCAGGGACATGATGAATTAGGAATTTATGTAGATGGTCATAAGATTGGTTATGATGAGATTCGTCACGTACAGCTTCATTAAAGAAAAACGAGGTTGAGGCAAAAGCACCTAGCTCCCAGAAATAAGAAGGAATTCACGAAAATTATTCTTCAAATTTTGTGAATTTCGGCTTATTTCCGAAGGAGCTGCTTTTTTTCCACCGTTTTTTGATTTTAGGTAGTAGGAACTAGGAAAAACTCAGCTAATGCTAAGAGAATCATCATCAAAGCAATCAACCCACATATAATCATGTGACGTCGTTTGTGCATCATTACGATCGCGATAAACTCTCTTAAAAAAGCATTTGGCAAGAAATAAAGAGCAGTTTTGGCTCCAATACCATCTGCTTTCAGATTAGCCATTTTGGCAAAAAGACCCGCACGAAATAAGTGAAAATTATTAGTAGTAAAAATCGCATGAAAGTCTGTCCCGCCAAAAGTTGCTTCCATGATTTCTTTAGAGAATTTCATATTTTCTAAAGTATTTTTTGAATTTGTTTCAACTAAAATATCCTCTTCAGGAATACCTTTTTCAATGGCATAATGTTTCATGGCAAGACTTTCTGCAATATGTTCATCATCACCTTTTCCGCCGGACATAAGGATTTTAGGTGAATTCAAAGTAGCCCGGGTTTGGGCTTTATAAAATTGAATTGCCTTTTCGATCCGTTTTCCTAAAAGTGGCGGGACTGTTTTCCCATCAATTAAACCAGAGCCTAAAACAATAATAAAATCTTGCTCATATTTTGGCTGATTAAACTGATAAATCATCGAAATCGTTAAAAAATTGTAAAAAACAACGGAAAAATAGAACATAGATAAAGGTAAAATACCAAATAATAAAGATGCCCAAGATGGTAAAACTCGAGAGGAATAATAATTAACGATCAAAAAGACTGTCAAGCCAATCGCTAAAAGCAAAGTCAATAGGTTGGCTAAAGAATGACCTTCTTTACGCATCACAACGATAGCATTCCAATACAAGAAAACAACTAAGGCATAAAGTCCGATAAATAGAAGCAACAACAAGAAAATACCAGTGATCCCTGCTAAAATGAGCAATACTGGATCTGTTGTTCTAACCAGTAAAGAACCCAAATAGGTCATACCAATAACTAGAAATAAATTAAATACTAACCCATTTACCAATCTGCGTTTTTCTTTAAAATAACAAAAAAGAAAAAGTAGTAGAAAAAATGACGGAATCAAAAAGTAGTACGTATGAAGCCGTACTTCTAAATGAATGACATAGACAATAAAACAAATTGAAAACCAAAGCAACTCATAAAATTTCCAATCTTGGTTTACCTTTTTTTGGCGCCATTTCGGGATCATGAATACGCCGATAAGATAAATAATACCAATAAAAATACTAAAATAATTCCCCATAATAGAACTCCTTCAATAAATGATTTCCATCTTAGTATAACGAAAAATGAGAGAAAAAAATACTATAAGGCCTAATTAGATATCTTGATTGTTGCCGTAAAAAATAGACGTGAGTGAGACAAAAACTAAAAATCGGTTTTGTTTCGGACCTTAAATCCAAAGAAATGGCGAGAAAAAAGCAACTCCTTCGGCTTAGTACTTGGAGTTGAACGCTTTTGTCTCGACCATGTGAAATTTGGATAAACACTTCTGTTTCAATCTTGTCCATTTTAATGTTATTTAGATGAATGGACCGGAAATGTTATTAAGAAGCTTGTACCATGACCTTCTGTAGATTCTAGTGAAAGATGCCATTCATACTTTGCAACGATCGAGGTCACTGCGAATAAGCCCAGACCAGTCCCTTCATCGGCAGATTTCGTTGTAAAAAAAGGTTCAAATATTTTTTCTTTTAATGCAGGTGGAATTCCTGAACCGTTATCAGAGATTTCCAATGTCACAAAACTGTCAATATGACTCATTCGGTGACTGTCCGTTTTTAATAGATCTGTTAGTTCTTTTGTGGCAGGAGCAACAGTTACTTGAATCTTCTGAGGTTTATTTGTATTGTCTTTTGTTGCTTGATAAGCATTTGTAATCAAGTTATAGATTAAATTTTGTAAATCTGTTTCTTCTAATTTAGTTGTTCCTAGATTTTCTTGAATGGCTAGCGTAAGCTGCACTTTTTTAGGAATGATTTCTCCAATCAGGTGTGTGGCTACTCCGATAGCTGCAGAGATGTCCATCCATTCCTGAACGCTTTTTTGCGGCTTAGAAAAACGTAATACATTGGATGATAGTTGTTTTCCTTTTTGAGCAGAATGGAGAATTTCCTCTAAATCTGCTTTTAATACAGAATCATCCTGATGTTCTTCCAATAGCAATTGTGTGTTGCCGATAATTGGTGTTAAAAAATTATTCATATCATGGACGATTGAGGTCGTTAATAGACCAACTGTTTCCATTTTATTTCGTTGATAAAGTTCTAGTTCAAGCTGATGCTGCATTTTTTGTCGTTTTTGTTTTTCGATCAACTGTCGATTTTCTGCTTCGATCGTTTCTTTTTTTCTAAAATTATGAATAAAGAGTGAGCAGATAATGATCAATAGCAATAATAAAACTAAAAGGAAAGATAAAACGATCACAAAATTAATGATATCATCGTTTCGTTCATTATAATCCGCATTAAGTGCAACGACCCAGTGAGCAAGACCTACATCGATCCATTCAAATGCACTTATTTTTAAGACTTCAGTCGGTGTATCTTCATCCCACCAGTAGGATTTATAAGTCAGCTTTCCAGAATCATGGTTTAGCTGATATTTTTCCAGTCTTTTTAAATCAGAATAGTCGAAGTCAGGATAAAGTTCTTCCCGCCCATTGATGATATCCAAACCCACTTGTTGTTTAACAGGGTGCATGACAACAGTCATCGAACGATCCTTGATCATTGGATAGCCTTTATAGTCTAATTCAAAATCCTGTAGAAAATTTTTATAAAAAGCTTCTAATTTTAATGGTAAAATCAAATAACCATCAAGCGTTCCAGAACTTGTTTTAATTTCTTGATAGAAATTAACATAGGCTTTTTTGTCGATAAAGTACGAATCACCGTTTTGAGCAGTTGGTTTATCTAGTAGCTGTTTAAGTGAGAGGTCATGACTGATAAAAGGACGAATCGTTTGGATATCGGCAATGGAGACCTGTTTTTTCTTAGCATCCCAATGAAAGGCATATAATGGTGTACCGTCAGGCTCTATATAAAAAAGTGCATCTGCTTCATTATTTAGAGAATCAAAAAATGTATTTAGAGAAGAAGCGCTGTTTTTTAAGTATGTTGCTGGATCATCACTGTTTTTCAAATTACCATCAATCGCTAGATAATTAAGAGCTTGATGGCGGTTTTTCATAGAAAGTTGAATCACTTTGCCAACATATTCTGTTGACTGCAGCAAAAAATCTTGTCCGCTAGCAGTAGTTGTTTTGCGAATAACGGAGAACCCCCGAATTGCAAAAAAAACAGATACAACAATAAAAGTAATCATTGCGGCAATCATGATGTTCACAATTCTATTTGTTCGTTTCATTGGTCTAGCTCCTTTTGAAAGTCTGTTGATATCATAACAAGTTCATGTTGAAATTTAAAGATAATTCCGCTATTGTATAGATAATGTAAAAAGAATAATGAGGTGTACATGTTGCGAAATGAAAAAATTTTAGTGGTAGATGACGATCCTGCAATTCGCCGATTGATTTGGAAGTCGCTTCAATCAACTGGGTTGTTGGTGTACCAAAGTGACACGATCGAAAAAACAGTAGATATCATGAATCGAGTCGAGTTTCAATTATTTCTTTTAGATGTAAGTTTAGAGCATGAAAATGATGGTTACCATTTGGCTCAATTGATTCGTGAACAGCAACCTTTGACGCCAATTATATTTGTCAGTGGGAAAAAAAGCGAGCAAGATATCGTCAGTGGTCTAGAATCAGGAGGCGATGTTTATCTTTCTAAACCCTTTGCACCAAATGTTTTACGAGCACAAGTTCTCAGTACATTAAATCGAACTGAGCAATTACTAACACTAAATCAAAAACGTGAAGAAACTACACTAAAAGAGGGTATATTTTCGTTTGATAAAAATCAATATCAATTTAGTAAAAATGGCGAAATCGTAAATATGACATCTAAAGAAATCATGATGATTTTATTTTTTATGGAAAATCCGTATCAAGTATTTAGTAAAGAGCAGATCTATGCAAGTGTCTGGAGTGATGGAGATATGGACAAAAATCTGATCACAGTCTATATCAATTATTTAAGAAACAAAATCGAAGATGACCCCAAAAAGCCGAAATATTTACAAACAGTTTGGGGGATTGGCTATCTGTTTAATCCAGAAGGCAAAGAGGCAGGAGCTAGTGTTTAAATAAAAAACAGGTGGTAATCGATCATGGTCATCACCTGTTTTTATCCGATTGATTATGTAAAACTTAAAATAGACCTTCTAATCGACCAAAAAAGAAACTTAGGGCTAATAAATCAGCTGAACCGCCTGGGCTAAGATTTTCTTGAATCAGTTGCTGATCAAAAAGAATCAACGCTTTTTCTAGTTCTGTTTCTGAAGAACTGAATGAAAAATGGTTTAAAAGGTCAGCCGATTGCTTTTGGACATTTTGCCAAGCCGAAATACCGCCGCGATTGATTAAATTAGAATCTTCGATCGTAGCCATTAACTGCAACAGCAATAGTAAAAATAGTGTTCGTTGCTCACTTGTCTGGTGTTGTCTTAAAAACGGCAACGCAATGTTGTGGAGTGCAGGATAACCTAATTCTGCTTCGCCTCGAATCCCAACGATACCATATTCTAAATAAAGTTTTTCTCCATGGCTCAATTGTTTCTTTTGAGCTAGACCAATAAAATCATTTTCAAGTAAGCCTTTTGTCATCTGCTTGACATAGTCAAAAACTGTAGATGTGTCTTGTTCAGAAAAGGGAATAGCAAGTTGTTGCTCACTTATTATTTTTCCTGTCGCACTTAAAAGTAATGCTAAAGAGAAATTTGCACCTTTATGAGTATTGATGCCATTTGTTTCACGTAACATTGCGTACTCTGCTTGGCGTCCGATTACCCGAACTTTTTTAAATAGATCAAACGGACTACCTTCATGAGAAAAACCTACATCAACGTATTTCGTAAGATATGGAGCAAGAGCTGCACTGCTATCAATAAAAGTAAAATAATTCATGTCTGAATGTGCGCCGTTGCTTTTCGGATCAACTAGACCGGGTTTAGGATAAAGACCTGCTTCGTATAGTAATGCTTCTAACGCAAATGCACTGATTTGTTTTTGGATCGCGTTGTTATTTATCTGTTTCATTTAAATGCTTTTCCATTTCTTTGAGAATAAAGGACTGAGAATAATCTAAATGTTCAGTAATCAACAATTCTAATTGCGTTTCTTCTTGATTAAGCATGCATTTATAAATCAACCAATGTTCATTCAACGCTTTGTCTCTTCGATCTTTAGAACGGATCGAAATGTCTCGGAAATAGACGAGGTACTCACGTAATTTCATGACAATCGATTTTAAGCGTAACATCTTACTTTTTTCATAAATCAGTTCATTAAAATCTGAAAAACGTTGTAAGACTTGATCGATTTCGTTCTCTTCATTTAACTGTTCAGTTTCTTCTAATAATGCTTTTAATTCATCAAAATCGTCAGAGGTCATTTCCTTCATTGCTGTGATTGTAGCTAAAACATCCAAAGATTTTCGAATCGCATAAATTTCATGCGCATCATTGAGTGAAATTCCTCGAACAATGATCCCAACTCCTTTAACGTGATCGACTAATCCTTCTTCAACTAATTTTTGTAAAGCATAGCGAATCGGTGTGCGGCTAATATTCATTACCTCAGAAAATTCTTTTTCATTGATCCGTTGTCCAGCAGGGATCTCACCAAGAATAATTGTTTTACGAAATGCTTTATAAACGAGTTCTTTCAATGGTTCATTAAGACTTAAATCTAAATTTTTTCCAACTGCTTCTGATATTTTACTCATCTGATTACTCCTCTTGTGATTAATTAATAGTAGGAAAAATAAATGAATATTTTAATTCTGTATTGCTAAGAAAAAGATAAGAAAATCACACAAATCTTTTTATGAATTGTGCGATTTTCAATGAACAAGACTAATTATTGTGGGATATAAAGCGGCATATGACCAGTCAAGATGATTGTTACAACAAAAATGATGAAGATGCCCAGTGCCCATTTAGCTGATTCTTTTTGCCATTGCCCCATATCTAAACCTGTTAATCGAAGTAATAGATAAATGAAGGCAACCAATGGACTTAACAAGTGGAATGCTTGTCCCATCAAGGAAGCTAAAGCCATTTGCATATCGGTAAAACCATAAGCGCGACCCGCTTCGGCTAAGACAGGTAAGACACCAAAGTAGAATCCATCATTTGAAATAAAGAAAGTACCAGGAGCTGAAATCAACGCAATGACTAAGCCCCAGAAACCAGCCAATTGATTTGGAATGATTTTTGTGAAACTTTGAGCTAATGCATCTGCCATACCAGTCCCTTGGAAAAGCCCCATGAAGACACCAGCAGCAAACACTAAGATAACAACTTGCACAGCATCGCCGCCATTTGCACCGATACGAGAAGATTGGTCTTTTAAGACAGGATAGTTGACCATCAAAGCAATCACTGTACCTGTTAAGAATAAGAACAACGGAGGTAATCCAAGACCTACAAATGAGTCTGTTACTAACAAGGCAATCAATGAAATCGTTAAGATCGCATTGAATAACCAAATTTTAGGTCGGCGGATCGCTAATGTTTCTTCATCTGTAACAGTTGTCATAGCATCGATTTCTTCGTCTGTCAGTTGTTTGATTCCAAGACGAGCACGTTCTTTTCTACCCATAGAAGGCGCTACGATGAAAATGACATAAAGCAAGGCAATGATCATTCCAGGAATTAGATAAGCTAAAATTTCAGCCCCAACATTCAACACACTCATTGCGCGAGCTGTTGGTCCACCCCAAGGAAGTAAGTTCATGATCGTATTTTGCAAAATAACAATGACCGCTAAGTTCATTAATTTCATATCCAATTTTTTATAAATAGGAATAAAAGCAGAACAGCAAATCAAGGTTGTAGTCGTTCCATCTCCATTAAGAGAAACGGCTGCTGCAACAACAGCTGTAGCGATCAGTACTTTCATCGGATCGCCTTTAGCAATATGGATCATTTTTTTCGTGATTGGGTCAAATAACCCAGCATCCAACATGATTGAAAAATAAAGAATGGCAAACAATAACATGATACCAGTAGTGGATGTCGTTTTAATCCCTTCCATAACAAAGTCTCCAATAGAGCCTTTCTTAGAAACACCCGCAAACATTGCGATCAAAGCAAAAATAAGTGGAATCAAAACTAAAGCTGTAAACGGTGACATTTTCTTTTTCATGATGACAAACATAAAGACGATGATCATCACATAAGACAAAACAGTTAATAACATTTTTTTCTCTCCTTCAACACTAAATTCGTTTTCCGAAACAATTTGGCGTTTCTTTTATCGTGTTGGATCAACAGAAAAATAACAGTAAGATGATTTTGGAAAGCCCTTTCTTGTTTCGTTTAACAATGCTTAGTTTAATCTAAGAAAGTTTAGATAAATAGGCGATAAGAAGAAAAAGAACACCAAAAAAACACAGATGACAGCGTTTTCTTAAAGAGATGTTAATAAGATGTTAATAAAACCTTAAATGCTTAGAAACGTTGGTATATTAATGTTTCTAAGCATTTTTGAAGAATTGCAACGAAGAGGAACAGCGAAAGAACAATTTAGGCTTGATGATTTCATTTTATTGTAATCGTTTTTACCTATAATGAATTCATAAACAGAAAGGATGTGAGTTCATGGGGCTATTTGAACGGCTGTTTAATAAAGAAAAAGTAGAAATGAAATCAGATAAACAACCACTTTCTCCTATAGTAAAAGAAGAAAATGAGTGGCAGGAAATTGCTGGATATATTCCAGTAGAGAATGAGGAATATCAATTTGTTTCATTGATTGCGACAGCAGTTGCGGCTGGTGATCGACCAGAAAGTGAGTTTACTATTAAACGCATTTCAAAAAGAAATCCAGAAGCACAACTGGTTTCTGCGATTGCTACCAGTATTGCATCGGCTGATGATACGCAGAGTCATTTTGTTATTCGATCAATCAAAGAAAAAAGAACGAATTAGTTTTTTGATTACTTGATGGTGTCGGTCAGATTTTCTGAGAAAAGACAAATTATGAAAGAGGCAAAAAGTGCTTCAGTCATAATTTCCTATTTTTCAGTCGAACCTGAACGAGCCCATTACGCTTTGCTTTGAATCACAGTGAATGAAATGAACTGATGCTGAAAAGTACAGGGTGAAGCGAAGTGGAACGTTGTTACAGATTAAATTTTAGGAGGAGAAAAAATGTTACGTAAGTTCAAAATCTCAATTGATGGAAAAGAGTATTTAGTAGAAATGGAAGAAATTGGTGGCGTGCCACAAGCACCAATCGCAGCACCCGTTGCACCAGTAGCTCCTGTGGCAGAAGCGGCACCAACGCCTGCACAAGCGGATACAACAGCTCCTATAGCGAGCACGCCGGCTGGAAGTGATGCAATGCCATCACCTATGCCTGGAACAATCTTGAAGATTTTAGTAAATGTTGGAGACACGGTTCAGGAAAATCAACCATTAATGATTCTTGAAGCCATGAAAATGGAAAATGAAATTGTAGCTGGTAAAGCAGGTACGGTCACAGAGATTCATGTTCAACAAGGTGATATGGTTAATCCAGGAGAACCATTAGTTACAATCGGTTAAATAAGAAAAAAGTAGTTCAATTATAAAAGAGGAAGTGACGTTTGTGGAAACATTAATTGAAGGTGTAGTAGGAATGGGGCAGGAGCCGGGACGTATTGTAATGATGGTCATCGGAGGCATCCTGATGTACTTGGGAATCAAAAAAGAGTATGAACCTACCTTACTTGTACCGATGGGATTAGGGACGATTTTAGTCAATTTTCCTAATTCTGGTGTACTAAGTGCTGGCGGAGAAGCTGGTCCGTTTCAAGTGTTGTTTGATATAGGAATTTCGACTGAGTTATTTCCGCTGTTACTATTTATCGGAATTGGCGCTATGATCGATTTTGGGCCATTATTACAAAATCCATTTTTATTGTTATTCGGTGCCGCTGCGCAATTTGGGATTTTCTTTACGATTATTGCAGCAGTTTTATTAGGATTTGATTTAAATGATGCGGCATCTATCGGAATTATCGGAGCAGCGGATGGTCCAACATCAATCTTTGTTGCAAACACGTTGAATTCGAAATATATGGGTGCGATTATGGTGGCAGCTTATTCTTATATGGCCTTGGTCCCGATTATTCAACCAGTGGCGATTAAAGCCGTTACAACGAAAAAAGAACGCAAAATCCGCATGACTTACCGTGCTGGTGAAGTATCACAAACAGCGAAAATTTTATTTCCAATCGTAATTACGGTTGTTGCAGGATTGGTAGCACCAGTTTCTCTTCCACTCGTTGGGTTCTTAATGTTTGGGAATTTACTGCGTGAGTGTGGTGTCTTAGATCGTTTATCTGTGACAGCGCAAAATGAGCTAGTAAACATCATCAGTATTGTACTAGGATTGGCAATTTCAGTAAAAATGCAATACGAAGAATTTCTACAAATTGATACGTTAATGGTTATTGGTTTGGGGTTAGTTGCCTTTGTAATGGATTCAGTTGGTGGTGTCTTGTTTGCCAAATTATTGAATCTATTTAGAAAAGAAAAAATCAATCCGATGATTGGTGCAGCAGGAATTTCAGCATTCCCAATGTCTAGTCGAGTGATTCAAAAAATGGCAACAGACGAAGATCCACAGAACTTTATTTTAATGCATGCAGCAGGTGCAAATGTATCTGGACAGATTGCTTCAGTTATTGCGGGCGGCTTATTATTAGCCTTGCTTGCGTAGCGTTTTGACTAGAAGAAAAGGAAAGGAGCTTGTTTATGTCAGCTGATTTATTAAAATCATTAGAGCTATTGGTTTTTGGTTGGGGTGGCGTGTTTGTTGTCATTTTCGTGATTTACTTTGCGTCGTTTATGTTAAATAAATTATTCCCACCGAAAAGCTAGGAAGTGTTAAACAATGAATATCAGAAGAATTTGGCTTGATCGAGATTTGGCAGGAAAACAGCAGTGGTCAGATTTTTTGATTAACGCCGACCTTATACCAGATAACCAGTTAGACTATACGATTGGTATCTATGATCAGGAAAAACTGATTGGAACAGGATCGATTTTTAGGAACATTTTAAAATGTATTGCCATTGATTCTTCCTATCAAAATGAAAATCTGCTTTCTCAAATTGTTCAAGCTTTACGAGAAAGATTACAGGAAATAGGATATCAGCATTATTTCTTATATACAAAACCAAAAACTAGTAAGTTGTTTCGCTCTTTAGGTTTTACTGAAATTGCGGCAACAGCTGAACTGGTTTTTATGGAGCAGGGCTTTCCTGATTTTGAAGACTATTTAGCGGAACTTAAAAAGCATCAGCAAATGACAAAACAAAATGCAGCAATTGTGATGAATGCTAATCCATTTACAAATGGTCATTTATATTTAGTGACAGAAGCGGCAAAATGTGCGCAGACTGTTTATCTCTTTGTTTTGTCTGAGGAACGCTCCTTATTTGATGCAAAGACGCGTTTTAAACTGGTGAAAGAAGGCGTCAAGCACTTATCGAATGTTGTCGTTTTACCAACAAGAGAATATATGGTTTCAAGTGCAACATTTCCTTCCTATTTTCTAAAAAATCAAGCAAAGGAAAATATTGCGAAAGTCCAAGCAGAACTAGATGCAACTTTATTTAAAGAGAAAATTGCACCCGTTTTAAATATCACGAAAAGATTCGTCGGGGAAGAGCCGTTGTCACCTGTGACAAGCATCTATAATCAAGCAATGGAAAATGTGTTTTCTTCTGCATTGAACCTGATTATTTTACCTAGAAAAAAAGTGGATGATGAAGTAATTAGTGCTTCAAGAGTCCGAGCTTTAATGAAAGAACAAGCCTATGAAGAAATAAAATCGCTTGTTCCTAATAGTACATTCAAAGAAATCATGAACCAAAAAAAAGAATAAGAGGTGTCCATTTTGGAAATTAAGCAAAACGCATCCGCTGGTACAACGGAATCAAGCGATATTTTGATCACGCTCGCTCAAAATGACGCAAAGGGGATTCAAATCGATTTAGATAGTAGTGTTGAAAAACAATTTGGTCGTCAGATTCGAGCTAAAATACAAGAAACCTTAGAAAAGTTAGCGGTAACGAATGTGAAAGTCAGTGCAGTAGATAAAGGAGCATTAGATTGTACGATCGAAGCACGCACGATTGCAGCAGTTTATCGTGCGGCTGGTGAAGAAAACATTGATTGGCAGGTGATTCAGTCATGGAACGCTTAAGACGAACAATGATGTTTGTACCAGGAGCAAATGCTTCAATGCTAAGAGATGCAACCTTATACGGCGCTGATTCACTGATGTTTGACTTAGAAGATGCTGTTTCTTTAAAAGAAAAAGATAGTGCCCGTTTACTCGTTTATCATGCCTTACGGACCTTTGATTACTCAATGGTTGAAACGGTGGTTCGAATCAATGGGTTAGATACAGTAGGACGTCAAGATGTTGAAGCGATGGTTTTAGCAGGTGTTGACGTGATTCGTCTACCAAAAACAGAAACAGCTCAAGATATTGTCGATGTAGCAGCTGTGATCACTGAAATGGAAACAAAATATGGCATCAGTGTTGGGAGAACTAAAATGATGGCAGCAATCGAATCTGCCGAAGGTGTTTTGAATGCTCGAGAAATTGCTCAGGCAAGTGATCGCTTGATTGGAATCGCTCTTGGTGCAGAAGACTATGTAACAAATATGAAAACACATCGCTATCCAGATGGACAAGAATTGTTTTTTGCCCGCAGTTTTATATTGCATTCAGCTAGAGCGGCTGGAATTGCGGCCATTGATACGGTGTACTCAAATGTAGAGAATACAGAAGGTTTCTTAGCAGAAGTCGAGTTAATCAAACAACTAGGATTTGACGGTAAATCAGTGATCAATCCACGTCAAATTCCTTTAGTAAATAGTGTATATGAGCCGACTGAAAAAGAAATCCAAAATGCAAAAGAAGTGATCTGGGGTATTCGTGAAGCCGAAGCGAAAGGCTCAGGTGTGATTTCAGTCAATGGTAAAATGGTGGATAAACCGATCGTTGAACGAGCAGAACGAGTGATTGCTCTGGCGATTGCAGCAAAATTAATTTCTGAGGAGGAAGTCTAAAATGAAAAATAATGTAGGCAAAGAAATTCCAGATAATTATGCTGAAAAATACGGTTTATTTAAAGGAGAATTAGCGAATATTGATGAATATAAAGAAGCTAGCCGTACAATCAATCCTGTCAGACCAAGGGATACAAAATTATTAGGTAGTTTAAGAGAAGCTATCGAAAAAACAGGACTAAAAGACGGCATGACGATTTCTTTCCACCATCATTTTCGTGAAGGTGATTTTGTGATGAACATGGTGTTAGATGAGATTGCAGCATTAGGAATCAAAAATCTATCGATTGCCCCTAGCTCGATCGCAAATGTTCATGAACCGTTGATCGAACACATTAAAAATGGTGTGGTGACAAATATTACCTCTAGCGGATTACGTGATAAGGTCGGGGCTGCGATTTCTGAAGGAATCATGGAAAATCCAGTTGTAATCCGTTCTCATGGTGGACGTGCTAGAGCAATTGCTGCAGGAGATATCCATATCGATGTGGCTTTTCTTGGTGCGCCAAGTTCGGATGCTTATGGCAATGTGAACGGCACAAAAGGTAAAGCAACCTGCGGATCTTTAGGGTATGCGATGATCGATGCTAAGTATGCCGATCAAGTGGTGATCATTACAGACAGTTTGATGCCTTATCCAAACACCCCAATCAGTATTCCGCAAACAGATGTGGATTTTGTTGTAGAAGTTGATGCAATCGGTGACCCTAATGGCATTGCCAAGGGTGCAACCCGTTTTACTAAAAATCCGAAAGAACTATTGATTGCAGAATATGCAGCTAAGGTAATCACGCATTCGCCTTATTATAAAAATGGTTTTTCGTTCCAAACAGGAACTGGTGGTGCCGCTTTAGCAGTTTCAAGATTTTTAAAAGAAGCGATGGTCAAAGATGGTATTACAGCAAGTTTTGCCTTAGGTGGCATCACTAATGCCATGGTCGAACTATTAGAGGAAGGACTAGTTGAAAAAATTATCGATGTCCAAGATTTCGATCATCCATCCGCTGTTTCTTTAGGTAAACATGACAATCACTATGAAATCGATGCAAATATGTACGCATCTCCACTAAGCAAAGGTTCAGTGATCAATCAATTGGATACGGCGATTCTTTCTGCACTTGAAATTGATACGAATTTCAATGTGAATGTTATTACCGGTTCAGATGGCGTCATTCGTGGCGCATCCGGTGGACATTCTGATACCAGTGCGGCTTGTAAAATGAGCTTAGTGATCGCACCCTTGATCAGAGGGCGCATTCCGACAATTGTCGAAGAAGTTAATACAGTCGTAACACCTGGCAGCAGCATTGATGTCGTGGTGACAGAAGTTGGTATTGCAATCAATCCAGAACGTCAAGACTTAGTCGAACATTTTAAAGCACTGGATGTGCCGCAATTAACGATGAAAGAACTTCAAGAAAAAGCTTATAGTATCGTAGATAGACCAGATGCCATCGAATATGGCGATAAAATTGTTGCATTGATTGAATATCGCGATGGTTCAATTATCGATGTGGTCAGAAATGTCTAAGTTCCATTTAAAAGGAGAAACAATTACTTTAATAGAAATGCTGAATACCCGAGAAAAACGAGTAGAAATTCAGCAAGAACTTTTACAAAAACATCCGACATGTACCTTATTAAGCGCTACGATGAATATTCCAGGACCTGTAAAAACGAATGAGCAGCTACGAAATGCCTTTTTAACTGTCATTAAAAAGCTCAATACCCTATTTCCTCCTGAACAAATAGTTGCTCGTAAACACCGCGAGTTGAAAACAGGTTCTGAATGTTATCTAGTCCTTGATGAAATACCAGAAGAACTAAAAAGAAAACTAATTGATGTTGAAGAAACCCATGATTATGGACGCTTAATGGACTTAGATGTGGTGTGTTTAAAAGGACAGACATTGTATTCAGTCAGTCGCACTGAATTAAATCACCAGCCTAGACGTTGCTTTATTTGTGAAGAAGAAGCCAAAATCTGCGGCAGACAAAGACGCCATAGCGTAGCAGAAATGCAACAAACAATCAGTCAACTCATTGAGAAAGGAAAGATGAAATGACAAAGGAAATCCTTTTTACAGAAACGGTCTTACGAGACGGACAACAAAGCCAAATCGCTACACGAATGCCAACAAGTGATATGCTGCCAATCATTCAAACATTAGATGAAGCAGGCTATCACGCCTTAGAAATGTGGGGCGGAGCAACGTTTGATGCCTGTATTCGCTTCTTAAATGAAGACCCTTGGGAGCGTTTAAGAGCGATTCGAAAAGCAGTTAAACATACAAAATTGCAAATGCTTTTAAGAGGTCAAAATTTACTTGGTTATAAAAACTATGCCGATGATGTCGTAGAAGCGTTCGTGCAAAAATCAATTGAAAACGGAATCGATATTATCCGTGTTTTTGATGCGTTAAATGACACAAGAAATTTACAAACTTCAATTGAAGCAACAAAAAAATTTGGCGGACATTGTCAGCCGGCGATTTCTTACACGACTAGTGATTTCCATACGATTGATTACTTTGTCGGATTGACGGCAGAATTAGAAAAAATGGGTGCGGATTCTATCTGTATTAAAGATATGGCAGGAATTCTAACACCAGATGATGCGTACCGTTTAGTCACAGAAATCAAAAATAAAATTCAAGTACCGTTAGAAGTTCATACGCATGCCACAAGCGGTATTTCCGAGATGACTTATTTGAAAGCTATCGAAGCAGGCGCGGATATTATTGATACAGCGATTTCTTCATTTTCTGGTGGAACGAGTCAACCAGCCACAGAATCAATGGCGTTAGCATTAGAGAATTTAGGCTACAATACACATTTAGATATGAAGAAAGTAGCAGAAGCCGCCGACTATTTTAATCCGATCCGTGATAAATTTAGAGAAGAAGGCGTATTGAATCCTAAAGTAAAAGATACAGAACCGAAAACGTTGATTTATAAAGTTCCTGGCGGAATGTTATCGAATTTGTTAAGCCAATTGACAGAGCAAGGTCTAGCAGATAAATACGAAGAAGTCCTAAGAGAAGTACCCAAAGTTCGTGCAGATCTAGGCTATCCGCCACTTGTAACACCACTATCTCAAATGGTAGGAACCCAAGCAGTAATGAATGTAATCAGCGGCGAACGCTATAAAATGATTCCAAAAGAAATCAAAGATTATGTTAAAGGACTGTACGGCAAACCACCCGTTGCAATTTCAAAAGAGATGACGAAATTGATCATCGGTGAAGAAGAAGTAATCACCGTTAGACCAGCGGATTTATTAAGTCCTGAACTTCAAGAATACAAAAAAGAAATTGAAGAATACGCAAAATCAACAGAAGATGTGTTGATGTATGCATTGTTCCCACAACAAGGAAAAGATTTTTTAGGAAGAAGAGAAGATCGGTTTTATGATGTTCCAGTTCAAGAAGTAAAGGTTATATTAGACATATAAAAGAAAGAGTTGCAAAGTCAGCAGATTTTGCAACTCTTTTACGTTGTTTAAAAAAAAATTTTGTCTTACATGAAAGCGGTAAAAATCATGAGAAATAGGTGAAATATAGCTTAGCAAGTGTCAGTTGTTTTAAGGGGGATTTTAGTTTTTTTATTATGGAATTTCGATTAAAAAATAATGTGTAAAATATGTCAAGTGGCTAATTTTAGCTAGGGGGAAGTTGTGTTTCATCTTATTATTTGTTTATATATAAAGGATTTAGAACCTGACATGAATGTTACGTTATGAAGTTACTTAATGTAACTTTTCTCATCGTTATAAAGGTTTACATTTATTTATAATGCCGTTATAATAGCTGAAATCAAGTCGTGTATAGAGAGGGCATATTTTGCACTATATAGAGATATGAATTGAATCATTTTTATACAAGCTAAATGATTAAAATGAATGAGGGAGAAAGAATTTAAGATATATTTTCCTATTTTTCATTCGAAGCTGAATGAACTCGCAACGCTTTTAAATTAGGAGGGATGTTTTTGATTACCAACAAACAATCGTCAGAAACTTTTTTTGAAATGAAGAATCAGAAGTATCAGTACTATTCACTTGCTTCATTAGAGACTGAACAACATCAGTTTGTCTCAACATTGCCGTTTAGTATTCGAGTACTATTGGAATCTTTATTACGTCAGGAAAATGGTATCGGGATTACCCGAGAGCATATTGAAAATTTAGCTAATTGGTCATCGACACAGGCGAATAAAGGGGAAGTTCCTTTTAAACCAGCCCGAGTGATCTTACAAGATTTTACAGGTGTTCCAGCTGTGGTTGATCTAGCCTCTTTGCGAAAAACAATTGCTGATTTTGGTGGTGATCCGACTAAAATCAATCCAGAAGTTCCTGTTGATCTGGTGGTCGATCATTCTGTCCAAGTCGATGTTGCTGGAGTAAAACAAGCTCTTCAATTAAATATGAAAATGGAATTTCAACGAAATCAAGAGCGTTACCGTTTTTTAAGTTGGGCGCAAAAAGTCTTTGATAATTATCGTGTGGTTCCTCCTGCAACAGGAATCGTCCATCAAGTGAACATTGAATATTTAGCGACTGTCGTAACACAAAAACAACTAGAAGATGATACGATCCTTCTTTATCCAGATACCTTAGTTGGAACGGATTCACATACGACTATGGTCAATGCATTAGGCGTTTTAGGTTGGGGAGTTGGTGGAATCGAAGCAGAAGCAAGTATGCTTGGCGAGCCATCTTATTTTCCAATCCCAGAAGTCGTGGGTGTTCGTTTAGTCAATGAATTGTCTCAAGGAGCCACAGCCACAGATTTAGCTTTAAAAGTTACGCAGGTATTGAGAGAACAAAAAGTTGTAGGAAAATTTGTTGAATTTTTTGGTTCTGGATTCATTAGTTTAAGTTTGGCTGATAGAGCAACGGTTGCCAATATGGCGCCTGAATATGGTGCTACATGCGGATTTTTCCCTGTCGATGATGAAACGATCCGTTACTTGAAATTAACAGGAAGAAAAGAGCAGACAGTAGCAGTTGCTGAGCGCTATTTAAAAGAAAACCAATTATTCTATGATCCAGTAAATGATCCAGAACCTCATTATACAAACGTGATCGAAATCGATTTAAGTAAAATCGAAGCGAACTTAGCAGGACCAAAACGACCACAAGATCTAGTTCCCTTATCAGAAATGAAAACAACCTTTGAACAAGCGGTGAGAGCCCCAGCTGGTCTACAAGGTTTTGGACTTTCAGAGAAACAACAGACAGAAAGCGTTACATTAGATTTAGAAGGGGTGCAACATCAATTAAAACCAGGAGCAGTAGCCATTGCAGCAATCACTTCATGTACGAATACGTCGAATCCATTTGTGATGTTAAGTGCAGGATTGGTAGCTAAAAAAGCTGCACTACTTGGTTTAAATGTACCTAATTATGTAAAAACGTCGTTAGCGCCAGGGTCAAAAGTTGTTACAGCCTATTTAGAAAAAGCGGGGTTACTACCCTACTTAGAACAATTAGGCTTCCATCTTGTTGGTTATGGGTGTACAACGTGTATTGGTAATTCTGGAGCATTGAAACCAGAAGTAGAAGAAGTGATTAAAGAAAATGATTTGCTAATGGCAGGTGTTCTTAGTGGAAATCGAAACTTTGAAGGGCGTATTCATCCTTTAGTCAAAGCGAATTATTTAGCTTCACCGCCATTAGTTGTTTTATATGCACTAGCTGGAACGGTCGATATTGATGTATTTAAAGAGCCGATTGGGATCGGCGAAAATGGTATTCCAATTTACTTTAATGATTTATGGCCTACTAGAGATGAAATTCAAGCATTGATCGATGAATGTGTTACACCAGAACTTTACCAACAAGAATACGAGCGAGTATTTAGTGATAATGAAGAATGGAATCGCATTGAAACAAACGATGAAGCATTATACGGTTGGGAAGAAGAATCAACGTATATTGCTAATCCACCTTACTTTACAGGAATGAGCAAAGAAAGAACCGCAAGAAAACCATTAAGGCAATTAGCCGTATTGGCTAAATTCGGTGATTCAATTACAACGGATCATATTTCGCCAGCTGGAAGTATCCAAAAAAATAGTCCGGCAGGGCAGTATTTAGTTGATCGGGGAGTGCCAATTCGTGAATTCAATTCTTATGGGGCCAGACGTGGTCACCATGAAGTGATGATGAGAGGAACGTTGGCTAATATTCGGATTCGCAATCAACTTGTTCCAGACATTGAGGGTGGTTATACCATTTTTACACCAACACAAGAAAAAATGGCCATCTATGATGCTGCGATGAATTACCAGAAACAAGGAACGAAGCTAGTCATTTTAGCAGGGGATGATTATGGGATGGGTTCGTCAAGAGACTGGGCCGCTAAAGGAGTACAGTTACTTGGTGTAGAAGCCGTGATTGCCAAAAGTTATGAACGAATCCATCGCTCAAACTTAGTGATGATGGGTGTCTTACCTTTACAATTCAAACCAGGTGAAGATGCTGATAGCTTAGGTTTAACAGGAACTGAGTTATTGGATATTGATATCGATGAGACAAAAGGAATTTTAGATACTGTAACGGTCACTGCAAGTAAACCAAATGGAGAAGCAATCAAATTCGACACGATTCTTCGTTTTGATTCAGCAGTTGATATCACCTATTACCAACATGGCGGGATTTTACCAATGGTGATTCGTAAAAAGCTTCAAAGTTAGTTTGAGATAAGCAAAAAACATGAGATAAAGTGACAGGAAGGTTGTTACTCTATGTTATCTAGCTGTATGGGCTAGCATCTTGGAAAAAGATAAAAATAAAGTGAGACAAAAAAACGTTTCAATCAATTTTTCCTATTTTTCATTCGATGCTTTACGAGCTCGTTCAGCTTTTAAATGGTCTAGCTTTACGAGCTAGCATCTCGGAAAAAAGATAAAAATGGAGTGAGACAAAAAACGTCTCAATCAATTTTTCCTATTTTTCATTCGATGCTTTATGAGCTCGTTCAGCTTTTAAATTAAGGAGGGACTTGGATGGAGATTCATAAGGGCTTAGAGGGAGTCGTTGTTTCAGAAACAAAAATTAGTTCAATCGTAGAAAATCAGCTATTGTTTGCTGGATTTAATATAGATGATTTAGTCGCTGAAAATGTTCAATTTGAAGAAGTGATTTATCTACTTTGGTATTTAAAAATCCCGACAAATCAAGAATTGAAGCAATTTAAACAAGATCTATCTTTACAAATGCCAATATCTGATACGATTATTACGTGTTTAAAAATCCAAACGCGTCAGAACCTTCATCCAATGAGTGTTTTACGTTCGACGATTTCATTATTAGGCGTGTTTGATCCCAACGCAGAAGCAACAGATGATCAATCAGCGTATCAGCAAAGTATTGCTTTACAGGCAAAAATGCCAACAATTATAGCTGCTTATGCACGTCTAAGAAAAGGATTAGATCCAATACCTCCTAGAAGCGATTTATCATTTGCTGCTAATTTTCTTTATATGCTGACAGGTGTTGAAGCGACTCAAGTACAGGTCAATGCAATGAACCAAGCTTTGGTACTACATGCAGATCATGATTTAAATGCAAGTACATTTACAGCCAGAGTTTGCGCATCCACACTGTCAGATGTCTATTCTTGTATAACAGCTGCAATCGGTTCACTAAAAGGACCACTCCATGGTGGTGCGAATGAAAAAGTTTTTGATATGCTGAAAGAAATCGATTCAGATAATCTAAATGTAGAAGACTACTTAAATCAAAAACTGAATCGCAAAGAAAAAGTCATGGGCTTTGGTCATCGGGTATATAAAACCGAAGACCCAAGAAAAAAACATCTGAAAAAATTAGCAAAAGAGTTAACGACGATCACGCAGAAAGAACAGTGGTATTTTTTATCTTGCCAAGTTGAGTATTATTTAAAAGAGACAAAGGGATTGATTCCAAATGTTGATTTCTATTCTGCTACAGTTTACCATTGTTTAGATATTGATAGTGATCTGTTTACCTTGATTTTTGCGATGAGCCGCGTTTCTGGTTGGTTAGGTCATATAGAGGAGCAGAAAAAAGAAGACTGTTTAATTCGACCGCGTTCTCATTATGTTGGTCCTAAGTTGTTAAAATATAGTGATGTGAGTACAACATTACACCCAGGAGGAATGGAAGCATGATAGATGGGAAGCCAGTTGTTTTTGAAGCGGGGAAACTAGTTGTCCCCGACGCTCCAATTATCCCTTTTATCGAAGGTGACGGAATTGGTCCAGAAATTTGGCAGGTAGCTAAGAAGGTGTTTGAGGCAGCTGTAGAGAAAGCCTATGCTGGTAAACGAAAAGTTGTTTGGCAAGAAGTTTTGGCTGGTGAAAAAGCCTTTAATAAAACAGGGAGTTGGCTGCCTGATGAAACATTAGAGATGATTAAAAATCATCTTGTAGCCATCAAAGGTCCGTTGACAACACCAATCGGTGGTGGTTTCCGATCATTAAATGTAGCCTTGAGGCAGGAACTAGATTTATACATTTGCTATCGACCAGTTCGTTATTTTGAAGGTGTGCCTTCACCACTAAAACATCCGGAAAAGACAGATATGATGATTTTTAGGGAGAATACAGAGGATATTTATGCAGGAATTGAATTTCCAGCTGAAAGTCCAGAAGCAGAAAAATTAATCATGTATTTAAAAACAGAATTTGGTGTTAATAAAATTCGTTTTCCAGAATCATCGGCAATCGGCATCAAACCAGTTTCTAAAGAAGGGACAGAACGATTGGTTCGGGGAGCCATTGAACATGCATTAAAAAATAATCGCAAATCAGTCACCTTAGTTCATAAAGGGAATATCATGAAATTTACAGAAGGCGGCTTTAAAAATTGGGGTTATGAATTAGCTACAAGAGAATTTGGAGATAAAGTTTTTACGTGGGAACAATACTTAGAAATAAAAAGTGATGCAGGAAAGACTGTAGCAGATCAACAGTTGGAAGAAGCAGAAAAAGCAGGAAAACTGATTGTAAAAGACCGGATTGCCGATATTTTCCTACAGGATATTTTACTGCACCCTGAAAATTTTGATGTGATTGCAACCTTAAATCTAAATGGGGATTACATTTCTGATGCCTTAGCAGCTCAAGTTGGCGGTATTGGAATTGCACCAGGAGCCAATTTAAACTTGGAAACAGGTCATGGTATTTTTGAAGCAACACATGGAACGGCACCGGAATTTGCTGGCTTGAATCAGTTGAATCCATCGTCTTTACTGCTATCAGGTGTATTGATGTTTGATTACTTAGGCTGGGATGAGGTAAGTTTCTTGATTACAAAAAGTATTGAAGAAGCTTTAGTGAATAAAACAGTAACAAAAGATTTTGCAGATCAGATGGAAGGTGCGACTTTATTAAGCTGTTCTGATTTTGGAGAAGAGTTAGTCCGTCTGATTAAAGAGAATTAAAAATGGAGGGTGAGACAAAAGTCGCTTAGGTTCGAGCAATTGCTGAAGAACCTGACTTTTGGCCACCGTTTAGTAAGTTTTAAAGTGCGTAACAAAACTGAGTTTTAGTTTTGTCCCGCACTTATTTTTTTATGGGGAACTAAAAAAACCTGACGACTAGTCGTCAGGTTTTGAATTTACTAATGTTAAGTTGATTATGCTTTGTTAACGTTAGTAGCTTGAGGACCACGTTGGCCTTCTTCAACGTCGAAAGTCACTGCTTGACCTTCTTCTAAAGTTTTGAATCCGTCGCCTTGGATAGCTGAGAAATGTACGAATACATCGTTACCGTTTTCTGCAGTGATAAATCCAAAACCTTTGTCTGAGTTAAACCATTTTACTGTACCTGTTTCCATAATAAAAATCCTCCTTGTGATAGACACATATTTTGCAATTACTTGAAAGGTGAAAATGTGGAAGATGTTTATTTGAAACAGCTACACATATATTACCGAACAAAAACTACACTCTTAATATAGCATATTTAGCACTCTTTGGCTAGTGATATCTCTTCTTAAAATAAAAATTTGTTAAGAAATAGAGATTAATTGTCAAAAAAAACTTATTTCTGTTATAGTATAGGAGTATTGAGCGTTAAATATGAAAGTAATGATAGATTTATGTCGTAGAAATCTATTCCGAAGGCGCAGCCTTGGAGCTGCATAGATTTGAAAGTAGGAAGGGTTCAGATTGTTTAGATGAGAATAAGGTTATCCTTACTAATAGATAGTTTTTACATGGTTTTATAGCTAACAAAATATTTAATCAACTTAATTAAAGAGCCACTCAACGTATCTGTTGAGTGGCTCTTGTCCATTAAATGATTAATAGCGCAAGATAGCAACTAACGTCTTTTCATCTGGCGCAGCTTTTTGATCAAGGACAAAAACTTTTCCACCTGTTCTAAGAACATTATCTGTTACTTTATTCAAAACTTTTCGTCGATCGAATTCTTCCGTTGTCATCTCAGTTGTTTCATTGACAAAATTAGCAGTAGAGATGAAGAAATGTGACACTTTTCCTTCATCAGATGCAGGAACGATATCGACTAATTGATCGACAAATTTCTTGTCTAGCAACTGATTATACGAAGCTGTTTCGATAGACTCTAATTCTTGATTGATTTTATAGGCGCCTTTTTCAATATCTTGAAAAGAAACTTGAGCTGGAGAAAGTGCGACAGAAGCATCTGTTACTAAATAAGGATTTTTCGCAATTTTTTTAAATAATGTTTGATTTTCTGGTAAAGCGTATAAACGAATGGGTAAGTTATCAGAGTTTACAAATGTATCCTTTAAGTAATTATCAATTGCTTGATAGTAATTAGTCCAATCGATTTTTACTTCTTCATCTTTGGTATTGACACCGTGATAAGCAACGCCTTCTTTAGAAGAGCCGTTATAGCCAGTGCCACCTTGAATGGAGTAGTTCATACTACCGCCAGTTAACTCATCACCTAAAGCGCCAACAAGATCAGTTGGTGCATCAGCAGGCAAATCAACGGTTTTAACTTGATTATTTTCAACTAAATAAAGCTGCATAGCGTCTCGATTTAAAGCCATTAGATAATAACGATAGTTAAATTGATTATTTTTAATGATGCCTAGGAGATAAGGTCGGTCGTCAACGTAGTATTGATTGTCAACAGATACATTTAATCGGTGAATAAAAATGTCTTTCTCACTAATAATAATCGACACACTCTTAGTAGCATTACGCCAAAATGAAGCGTCAGCCAGCAAAGCGTCGATTTTGTCTTGGAATGGCAGCCAAGAAAGTTCAGTATATTTTTTCTCAAAGCGGACTTTTGCGGCTTTAGCGAAATTTTTAAGTGCTAAAGAATCTTTTTCGACATCTTGATGAGCGACATGAGTATTTAGAATAAATGTTACAAAGGGACCTTGAACTTCGTCAGAGAATAGAACAGATAAATTGTCTTTTTCTTGATCTAACATAATACATTCCTCCTATAATGAAACATTTCATTGCTACTAATAAAAGTGTAGCACAGGCATAAAAATGTTGGAACTAATAAGGTTTGGAAAATACTATCTAAAGGGAAATGTAAAAAGTTGTTCTATGAGTAATTCCTCATGATTTTTTTATGGAATACAAAATAGCTGTTCATCTCTATTTTAAATAGAGATGCTAATATGTCTTCATGCCAATTATCCCGAATTGGTTTTTCATACTTACTCCTACCAAGAGTAAATAACAACCTTCATTTCCACCACAGACGACGGTCGTGGTGGTTTTTTGTTTTTACTCCAATATTAGTAAGGTAGTCTAATCATTTTTCTACTAATATTTAGAGAAGTTCCTGGGAGAATCTTGAGGGAAAATAGATAGTACAAAGGTTTAAACATAGTTAATAATAGAATAAATAGACTAGAGAATAAAAATGATGACATTGTGAGCATTATACTATATAATCATATTATAATAAGATTGAAATAAATGACAAAACGATTTGTTTGGGAATGTTTTTGAACTTTAGAATTGTTTACTTTGTGGGGAGTCTAAAATGAATTTTATTCATGCTACTAATGAATTTTGTTGTAATAGAATAGTAAAGTCTCAGTGTATCAATCCTAGTGAAACGGATATTTATTCTTTTTTAAATGTTTTTTTTGATAGGCTTCAAAATGTCATTTTAATGGACGCTTGGGATAGTTTTTTAGAGAAACAAGATTTTAATTTTTTTCCTGGATGTTCTTATAAGTATTTAGGCAGCGGAGTTTATTGCTTTGAAGAAATTGATAAATGCGTTGCAAAAAGGTATGATGAGGAAAAACCAGTACTTTTAAAAATAGAAGTGAAGAATACTATTTCGAAATTGGATTTGAATAAGACTGAAGAAATGGAAACACTCAAAAAAAAATTTGAAATCCATATGGTCAACTATATCTCTAATTTAGAAGAGGAAAGTGAGCAACTTATATATGGTTATTTTGCAGAAATAATATCATACAATATTACTAAATTGTTAAAAGGAGATAAAGATGGTGTTCCTTTTTCTTTAGGTTTATCATTAGATCTACTTAGTTATGAGAAAATATATGATATTATTTTTTTTAAATTTCCTAAAAGAGAAGCTAATTATGTTACAATAAAAGAAATAAGTGTTATAACTAACCTAAGTAAGTGTTAATTGAGTTTTTTAAGGAGGCTATTATTCATGACTAAAGAAAATATGGCTCAAACTTTTTTTGAAAATAGAGTTAAAAAAAATAAGCTTTCGAATGATCAACTAAAGAAAGCAATCTCTTTGATGAAACAAAAACGTGAAATGCTAGAATTGTCTATTTATATTGAAGAATTTGAAAAAGAAATTCAACAACAAGGTGCTCGTGAAATCAATAATGACGAAATTTGCGCGTCTATTGATGGTAAACAGATATCCAATGGAAAGCTGAATAATTCAAAATTTAACAAAAAATATCTTATTGATTTTGAAGTGGATTTTTTAAGTGAAGAAATTTATATTGATTATGATTTTGAAAAGTTATTACAACCAAAAGCAGCATAGGAGAGAAAAATGAAACCAGTTATTACGTTGCAGGGGTATAAAATAATAAAACTATTAAGGGAACGAATCGAAAAAACGGACAAATTAGATAAAGAAGAGAAACCTTTTAATATGAAAGTAGCTTATAAATTAGTTGAGAATAATCAATTAGCATTTTTAAAGTTGGAGACTAAATTATATATAAACGAAGCGAAGTATGAAGTGATTTTAGAAGGTGCATTTAACGTTGAAGATAGTAGCTTAACAGAAGAACAAATTAAACAATTTGTGAAGGTTAATGGTACAGCAATTCTTTATCCTTATATCAGAAGTAATATATCAGTGATTTCTGCTTTAGATTCACAAGATTCTGTGCTAATGCCCACTCTTAATACCAATATTTTTAGAGAAAATGACACTATTTAAATAAATAGTGTCATTTTTTTATAATAATGTAACTAAAATAGAATTTCACGAAGAAAATCTCAGCTATAGGAAACTTAAACACTTATTCTCATACTATTTTTTTTGAGTTCACAACGCTTCAATAAACCGATTGGTTCGAAACAAACGCGTTTCCAAATTAGTCCCTAATTCAACCGCCGCATGTTGGCCTTTTCCACTAAATTTATACCGAATAGCATCCGCATTTGTTTTAGCAGCAATATAAGAAACACCAAAATTTGCCTGCATTGTATGAATCAATCGAACATAAAGAGCACTTTCTGATATGCCAAAATGATTCGATAGTTGAGACAAATTCCAGCCTTCTTTTAAAAAGCGGAAAAATACAACATCGGGCACTAGAATTGCAGAAGCACCAATGTTTGCTTGAAATTCATGAAGCACTTCGTTGTAAGAATAGTGCAAACTCCGTTCTGTATCAGTAAAAATTGTATCGCTTTCAGTCATATGAAATAAATAATGCGTAATCTCATGACTGATTGTAAAATTCTTTCTTTTTTCACTCATGTTTTGATTATAGCCAATCGTTGTCTCTAAAGAGTCTTTAACGATCATACCCGAAATACGATCTCTTGCGACGCCGTCGAATGGAAAACTGCGCATTGAAACTCCCTTAGACTTTACGAAATCCCAAAGATAGGAACAATCGTAATTTTCATAACCGATATTATTTGCGACCATCAAAGCCGAGATATAATCGTTTATTTTATCCGAAAAACTAAGATATTCATCAATTTGCTCTGTCATCCAATCACGCCTTGTCGTCTTGTTTTAGTTCTCGTTCTCGCTCGATTTCTGATCGTCTAAAACGCAGAAATCGATTCACTTCATCCTTTAATTCATCTACTTCATTTTCAGATAAGCCTTCAGTATTCATCCGAAACATGATTTGAGAAGAAAGATGTTCTTCTTGATCTGCTTCTTTAATAGAAGGTATTTCTGATCTTCCTAATAGATAGTCCGTAGATACATCAAAATAATCCGCAACTTTTTGGATATTCTCTATCTTAGGCGAAGAGGTATCCCAGCGACGAATTTGTCCGTTAGAGATGCCTGTATTGCGTTCAATTTCGGCAAAGGTAACTTTTTTCTTATCCGCGAGTTCTTTGATTCTGTAAGTTAAACTCATGTTTTTCAACCTTTCATAAGCTTAAATGAAAAAAATATTAGCTTTTAAGCTATTTTTAATTGACAATTAGCATTTAAGCTATTATAATGTTCTTGTAAGCTAATTTATCAGTAAATAGTTAGGCAAGCCATTCTAACAGTTGATTTCTAAAAAAGAAAGCAAAGAAATTAGAATAGAGCTTATTTAACTATACTTATATAATAGCGCAAATGCTAATTTAAGTCAATTGTTTTATCCTATATTAGCTAATTAACTAAAATGAAAAGGGAGTTGAAATTAAAACCAGTTGAGAAAGAATAACAATGTGACATGAGGGTGAAACGTATCAAACATAACTGCTAAAGAAAAGGAGAGGATAAATGATGCTGCTATTTCCCGAAATCGATCGAAAAAAAACGAAGAAAAGGGTTCATGGTTTGTTAAATAAATATCGAACGTTAGTGCGAATCGCTGGAGAGAAACATTCGCCCAAAGTAACGACTACCTACACATTTGAAATGAGAAAAATGGATGGAGAATTCTCACAAAAAAGTGGACAGCTGGTCGATCGAAAATATTTAGCTGAAGTTGAACTAGTGAAAATCACAGAAGCGATGAATCAGTTAGACGAGTATGACAGACAGTTATTATATGATAAATATATGGATCGAAATTTTACTACAAATATCGCAATTTACATGAAGCACCACATGAGCGAAAGTAAATTTTATCGTGAACTGGATAAAGCAATGATTCGGTTTGCCGAGGCTTATGAGAGTGGGAAACTATTGATGGAAAAATGACATTATAGTGGGAGGAAAACGCCAGTTTTATTATTAAGAAATCGAGTAAACTATTCTTATACCGCTAGTTAAAAAGTGTTCACCATGATGAGATAAGACATTTAGTTTTAACTAGTCAGATAAATTTATTGAGCAATAATCAGTTGACGTAAATAATGAAAAAGGTGGTAATTATGAAGATGTTCGAGTTTTTAGATCGTTTCTTAGTGGATGCTGATCACAAAGCAATTTATGTTTTAACCTTGATTTGTGTAGCGATGATCATCGATTTTTTAAGCGGCAGTCTGGCTGCAAAAATCAATCCAACAATTAACTTTTTAAGTAAAGTAGGAATCAATGGAATTTTACGAAAAGTAGCAAGTATGGTGCTGTTAATGTTTTTTATTCCTTTGGCTCCTTTGATTCCAGGAGGCGCTGGTGTAGGGCTGATTTATGTCTTATATGTCGGTTATTTATTAATGGAATTAAAATCGATTCTTGAAAATTATAAAAAAATGGGGATTGGAACAGAACTGTTTGAAAATTTTATCAAGAATATCAAGAATGGCAAAGAAGATGAGTAGCAACAAACTATTTTGTTGTCTATCTAAGAAAAAAATGAAACTGAAGGCAGATGCAACTGCTACAGTTTCATTTTTTTTACTTATTTCTAGCTTTTATCGAACGGAACAAAGTCAGACCTAAAGCTGTTAAGCATAAAATAAACGAGCCTAAAAAAGTAATTCTCATTCCTATAATAAAAATATCAGGTCGCTCACTGATATAAGTCGTTACACGTTGACCATACACAGCACTCATGGCGTTATACAAAATCGTTGTGGCTAAAGCAATTCCTAAAACCATCCCTAAATTACGTGCAAAAGAGTTCATACTTCCAGCCACACCTAAATCTTCTTTAGAAACACTACTCATAACAGTTGTATTATTAGGTGATTGAAAAAGCGCATTGCCTAAGCCCATGATACCCGTCGCCAAAATATAATACCGAAGTGGAGTTCCTTGATTTAAAAACATATACATCAAAGAAGTGATCGAAAGCAGAATCAATCCAGAAAACGTTAAAAGTTTCGTACCGATTTTATCTGTCAAAAATCCACTAATAGGAGAGCCGACTACCATCAGTAGTGGAAAGACCATCATCAACAATCCCGCTTTACTGGCAGGTAACCCGCGTGAATTTTGTAAATAAAATGGGATCACAACATTAACAAAGAAATTAGAAGAGAAGATTAAAACCGCTGTGATCAAGCTCATCGTAAAGATTTTATTTTTGAAAATAGAAAAAGTAATCAGCGGTTGGCTAACACGTTTTTCTACTCGAATGAAAATGATGAATGAAAGAAATGCGAGAGTGAATAATACGACAGATAAAGCAGCGTTAAAGCCAATCTCTTGCCCAATAAAAATACCGCCAAAAAAGGTCATAATAAATACTGCAAATAAACTAAAGCCAAGCATATCGACTTTTTTTCCACTTTTGATAATATCTTTCGGTAAAAATTTCTCACCGATCAAAATCGTGATGATGCCAACAGGGACATTGATCCAAAAAATGTAAGGCCATGAAAATTGTGAAAGAATCAATCCGCCAATTCCAGGTCCTGCAATTGAACCTAGAGAAACGAAAGCACCGATCGAGCCCAATGCGCGCCCCCGTTCTTTAAATGGAAATACTTCAGTGATGATCCCAGAATTTGTTGCCATCGTCATACTAGAACCAATCCCTTGAACGATTCGTGCAAATAAAAGAAACGTCAAGGACTGATTGAATCCACATAATAGTGAACCAATTGTAAAAATGACCGTTCCGATCCGATAAACTTTGATTTTGCCAAAGCTATCGCCGATTTTGCCAAAAAGTAACAAGCAGGCGCAGACAATCATCAAGTAAATCGAAACGATCCATTCTGACTGATTCATCGGTACATTCATATCTTTAGAAATTGTCGGCAGTGCTATATTGACGATGCTGGCATCTAACGTAGACATAAATGTAAACATTGCTACTGAAACCAAAATCCACCAGCGATTCTTTTGTACTTCTGTATTTTCTTGAAAACTATTTACTGATTCCATTTATCCATCTCCTAAAAAATCTAAGTAATCCGTTCTTATCATACTCCTTTTTTGGGAAAAATGTCAGTGAAAAAATAATGAAAATAATTGGAAAGAACTTATTTTTTACTTCAAACAGTATTAGCCGAATCTGTTTACAGACATTTTTTAGCGTATTCCTAAAAAGAAGTAGAATTACGTTTGTTTATTTTTCACTTCTGTTACAATAAAAAGAGAATAACTGTACTAAAATGTAGTTTTTTTTGTTATACTTTTTAAGTGAAGTCAATTACTATGGAAGTTATAGCTGTTTCAATATGGATGAAGAAAGAATTAAAACAGATTCCTTTTATAAAAAGAAAGATTCTGATTTATAAGGAGTGTAGTAGAACAATCGAGGGAAGTTTTAGATCATAAAGTTCTAAACTTGTTCACTCAACTTTAAAACGAGGAGGATATTATGGCTACGAAACATGATCAAATATTGAAGTACATTGAAGGATTGCCGATCGGTGATCGTATTTCTGTTAGAAGTATTGCAAAAAATCTTGGTGTTAGTGAAGGAACTGCTTATCGAGCAATCAAAGATGCTGAAAATATCGGATTAGTTTCAACGATTCAGCGTGTGGGAACAATTCGAATCGAGCGTAAATTAAAAAAACATATTGAAAAATTGACTTTTGGTGAAGTGGTTCGAATCATTGAAGGTGATGTTTTGGGCGGATCTTCTGGTCTGGATAAAGTGTTGAATAAGTTTGTGATTGGTGCGATGACTGAAAAAGCCATGACAAGATATATTACGCCAGGCTCGCTGATGATCGTGGGGAATCGCCAAGGGGTTCAAAAATTAGCCTTAGAAAATGGGGCAGCTGTTTTGATTACTGGTGGTTTTGATACAGAAAATGAAATTGCTGAGTTAGCGGATGAATTAGAAATGCCTGTACTGAGAACGACCTATGATACCTTTACTGTGGCAACAATGATCAACAGGGCATTGAGCGACCAATTGATTAAAAAGGATATCATGTTAGTCAGCGATATTTATACGACGTTAGAAAAAACAAATTACTTATTTTCAACGAATACGATCGCTGATTATCAAAAACTTTCAGAGAAAACCCATCATTCACGTTTTCCTGTAGTCAATAAAAGCTTGCGTTTAGTCGGGATCGTGACAGCAAAAGATGTTCTAGGCAAGGCAGAAACGCTATCCATGGATAAAGTCATGACCAAAGATCCGATCGTTGTGAAAAAAATGATGAGTGTGGCAAGTGTTAGTCATCAAATGATTTGGGATGGGTTGGAAGTAATGCCTGTTGTTGAAGATGATTTGTCATTAGTCGGTTTTGTTTCGAGACAAGATGTGATGAAAGCAATGCAGTTGGTACAGCGACAACCACAGATTGCAGATACGATTTCTGATCAAATTTCTGGTGAAGTGATGCCTGTGGAAGAAGGCAATAAAGCGGGTGAGCCGCAGTTTAAATTTTCAGTTGCCCCTCAAATGGTCAATAGTGTAGGGACGATTTCTTTTGGCGTGCTAAGTGAAATCATTGCAAACGTGACCCAACGGACGATGATTACCAATCAAAGAAGAAATGTCTTGATCGAGCAAATGAGTTTACATTATTTACGTTTGATACAATTAGAAAGTGAGCTGGATATCCGTCCGAGAGTCTTAGAAATTGGACGCCGTTCAGCAAAATTAGATATCGAAGTGTATTTGGAAAATGCACTTGTGGCAAAAGCAATTGTTGTTTGCCAAGTAATGGAGCGTACTTAGGAGGAAATCGAGCATGGATGTTGTAAATGAAATTTTAGCGAAAATCAAAGCCTATCAAACAATTATTATTCATCGCCACCAACGACCTGATCCAGATGCAATCGGGTCACAAGTTGGGTTAGCGGAAATATTGAGAGCGAGTTTTCCAGATAAAAAAATCTATCAGGCAGGTGGCCCTGTTGAAGGGTTGGAGTTTTTAGCGGAAATGGATGAAGTGTCTGATGAGACGTACCAAAATGCTTTAGTGATTGTTACTGACACAGCGAATTCACCTAGAATCAGTGACGATCGCTATCAACTAGGTACTGAACTAATCAAAATCGATCATCATCCCAATGATGATCCTTATGGAGATTTAGTCTGGGTCAATCCAAAAGCGAGCAGTTGTAGTGAAATCATCGCTGATTTTTATCATCTTCATCAAGATGAACTAATCATGAATAATAATGCGGCCCGATTGCTCTATGCTGGGATCATTGGCGATACTGGCAGGTTCTTATACCCATCAACTACACCGCATACCTTAGAGGTAGCGGCTGAACTGATGACGTATGAATTCAATGCTGCTGAGCTCAATCGTGAACTAGAACAAATACCGATGAGTGTCGCAAAATTAGCTGGTTATGTGTATCAAAATATTAAAGTAGACGAGTATGGTGCAGCTATGGTGATGTTACCTCAATCTTTACTTGATGAGTATGGCATTGTTGATTCAGAAACAGCTGCAATCGTATCGTTACCTGGTGTGATCGATGAGGTTCTAGCATGGGGGATTTTTGTAGAGCAACCAGAAGGCTATTACCGCGTTCGTTTACGCTCAAAAGGACCTGTGATCAATGAGTTGGCAAAGAAACATCATGGTGGAGGACATCCTTTAGCTAGCGGTGCCAATGCTAAGGATCAACTAGAAATTGATGAAATCTACAGTGAGATTCAGCAATTATGTAATGAATATAAAAAATAACAACTGAAAGCATTTACATTTAGAAAGACATCCGTTATACTAAAGCTAGTTAAATAGCGGATAGTGATTGTCTTAGACAAGCTAAACCTGATTGTGCCAAATAACTTTATTTGGTATAGTTGGGTTTTTTCTTTTTCTGTTAGACAAAGATATCCTAAAATATTTAACAAAAAAAGGAATAGTACGGAGGAGAAAGTGTTATGAAATTGAAAAAGATGGTTGTTGGTATCGCGTTATTGTCAATGGTTTTAGTCGGGTGCAGCAATGGTACTGCTAAGGAAGAAAAGAAAGCTGATACAAAGGAAAAAGAAAATTCAGAAGTAGTGATCTACCTTGCTCGCCATGGTAAAACGATGTTGAATACAGTCGATCGCTCTCAAGGATGGATCGATGCACCGCTGACACCAGCTGGCGTTGAAGTAGCAGAACAGTTAGGTAAAGGGCTGTCAGATGTTAAATTTGATAAGGTAGTAACGAGTGACAGTGGACGTGCAATTGAAACAGCTGAATTAGTTTTGAAAAATAATGGACAAGAAACGTTAACAAAGGAAATGACGAAAGACAAACGCCTAAGAGAATATAATTTTGGTACGTATGAAGGCTTGATGAATGAAGAAATGCTGACAGCAGTGGCAAAAGAACAAGGAAAAACATATGAAGAGTACAATGAGTGGATGAAAGAAGTTGGTTTCTATAAAGGAATCATCGAATTTGCTGATGTATTATCTGACTTAGATAAGAAAAATGTTGAAGAAGGCGTGAACTGGCCGGCAGAAGATAGTAAAACGATTGTTGCTCGCTTAACAGCTGGCTTGGATGATATTGTGAAAGATGCTGAAAAAGAAGGCGCGAACAATGTGTTAGTTGTGTCTCATGGGATGAGCATTATTACATTGTTAGGTGAATTAGATGCAAATGCAGACTTGCCGGATGGCGGATTAAAAAATGCTAGTGTGTCAAAAGTAACGTATAAAAATGGTAAATATACGATCGATAGCGTAAACGATCTTTCTTATGTAGAAAAAGGAAAAGAAAGTAAATAGAACTGATTTACTTTACTATTTGTAAATATAATAATTCTTTTCTTTCGTTTAGAAGTGCGATAGAATGAAGTGATAACACTTTAAGAGAGAACGATAGAATGAAGGAGAGTTTAAGCTAAATGGAAAATTTACCAAGTTGCCCTGAATGTGGCTCAACATACACTTACGAGGATCGTGGCATGATGATTTGTCCTGAGTGCGCACACGAATGGTCACCAGCGGATGCAGCTGAAGATACAGCAACTGTCATCAAAGATTCAAATGGAAATGTCTTAGCTGACGGTGATAATGTAACAGTTATCAAAGATTTAAAAGTCAAAGGGGCAAGTGGTGCGATCAAACAGGGAACGAAGGTTAAAGGCATTCGTTTAGTGGTTGATGCGGCAGATGGCCATAATATTGATTGTAAAGTTGAAGGATTTGGTCCGATGAAACTTAAATCTGAGTTTGTGAAGAAGAATTAAAGGATCAATAATCAAGCTGTTTATGATTGTCGAGTGTTAGGAGTTTATCTCTGACACTCGTTTTTTGTTTGAACCAATCAAGAAGATTCCCCTATAAACTTACTTTGTTTTTTGTTCCAATGAATTCGTAAAGAGGCTATGTGCTAACATAACCTCTTCGACAGAGCCGTTTAAGACGGTAACTAGATTATTTTTTGTCTTTAAAGAAAAGGTGTTAAAAACTAAAATATTCTTTAAGAAAAATAATACTCTTAATCAAAGTTGTCTAAAAATGTCATAAAGATGATTAATCAAATCAAAAGAAAATTTTAATTAACAATGTGAATAAAATACATATATGTTTGTGTTAAACTATATTGTAAGTCTATTTAAAGGAGTTTATTATGGGAGTTAATAGTAGTTTAACTGTAGCAGGTGGTGTTTCTTCTCAACTAAGTAAAGCAGCTAGTAGTTTTACTTCAGTAAATCAGCCTACAGCTATGGCAAACAGAACAAAGGTAAGTGGTAATGAGAACGCTAAGAACAGTCTTACTAGCGTACATAGTAGAGGTCAACGGCTATCAAATGCAATAGCAAGAGATGGCAATAACATTCACTCGGTTGCAAAAGAGTTTGCGGCCATTGATCAGAAAGTTAAAAGTGGCTTTGATGGATTGACCCCAAATGGGGTATTAAAGTTATGAAAAATGAGGTTGGTAGGGAATCAATCATACAGATGGAGTTACAACAGCTATCGCTAGAGCAAGAGAGTAATCAGCGGGAGATACGTCAATTAGAAGAAGCAGAGCAAGAATATTTTTATATTTCAAATTTAGAACAACGCTTTTATCAAGAATTAATAGAAGCAAGTCAAGGATCAACCCTGATAAATCACTTTTCAGAGTTAGAACTTGAATCTAGAGAGTTACAACAAAAACAGATTCGGGAACTGCAGGAGCAATCAGATTTTCTATCAGAACAAAAAAGATTTTTTACTGACAAAGAAGAACAATTATACGTTGAGCGCAAGCAACTGTTTAGCCGAGAAGGTGGTGACAGTGCATGGGATTAGATTTTTTTGTAGGAGAAGTGAGCGCCCAAAGTGCAGTAGCCAAACAAATGGCAAACGAGTATATTCAATTTAGTGGTGTACTAAAAGATAGTGTGAATCACTTTATGAATGCACCTTTGTCTGGCAAGACTTATGATTCTGCAAAACAATATTTTTCTGCAGTGTACCCTACGTTGGCAAGTGGTTTTATCTTGGTATGTGAATCGTTAATTGAAGCGCATAGCAAGTTTCCAGAAGAGTTTCAATCACAAGTGGATACTTGTGATGTCATAGAAGACCAACTGAAAGCTGTTATTTCTCAAGGGCAAACAACACTTCAAAGTATGGCACAACGGCTAGATAAAGAAAAAGAACCCAATCAAGGTCTGGAACAGCGCTATATGCACGTTCAAGCAGCAATCCAAAAAAACGAAGAAAAGCTGCAGAAACTGTACGATTTTAATGCCAGTTCTCCTGATCTATTTGCGGATTTTGAAACACAACTGGCCAACTTTGATGCTGGACTAGCAGAAGTTGAAAAAGGTGCAGCGTGGAATGCTTCTTCAGGAACGTTTGATATAAGTCAGGTAAATCTAGCGTGGACAAAACCAATTGGACGTGAGTGGGACAAGAGACAGAAAAAGATTGATGCAAAGGTTGAAGCACATCGCATAGAAAATCAAGAAATTACTTATACGTTCGACGAATTTGGTAATGTGACAGGTGTCTATGTAGATGGTGCGTTTAATCCTAAGATGACTTTAGCGGTTCAAGAAGCAATCGCTACAAATAACTGGAATGCACTGAAGGCTTTTGGTGTAGGAATTGCAGATAAAATTTATGAAAACTTTGGATTGAGTGCTTTAATGGGCGAACGTACTTTAGATGCTGACTCTGTTGGAACGAAACCATATGCAGTTGCCCAATTTGCTGGAGATCTTCTATCAGTTGCAGGTGGAGCAGCAGAATTTCTTGGTGGTTTTTCCTGGTTGATTGGTGGGAATGCTCTATCATTTGTAGGAACACCATTTACTGGTGGAGCTAGTGCAACTTTAAGCCCAGCAGTGACTGCTAGTGGAACAGCTGCAATGGTACATGGGACTGGTACAGTCTGGAATGCCTTTAACAGTTTTGGAAATGGATATGACTTAGATACCGGTGATGTAACTCCGGGTGGGCGATCAATGTCAAAACATGGCGCAGAAAGAACAAATGAGAGAGGGTTTACTCCGGAAAGAATTGATGCCATTATTGATAACAATATGAAAACAAGAAAGTCAAAAATTGATGAACTGGGAAGAAAAACATGGGAATATATTGACTTGAGAGGAAATAAGGTAGTAACGAATGATCGAGGAGGAATTGTCTCGGTACATTCTTCTGCCCCAAAAGGGAAGTATATACCAAAATAGAAAGTGGGAGAAATATGGAAGACTTTTTTGAGAAGGTAGCAGATGAAATAAATCATGAATATGAACCAGGAATAGGAGCAGAAATCAGATCTTTTGTGGAATATCAGGGAGAAGATATAAAAGAATCAAACCTGTCTTTTGATAGAGAGAATGAAATCTTTATTCTAAAGGTTTCCACAAATGAACTTGAAAAAGAGGCTATACAACAACTGTTTATGAAGCTTGTCTTTTTTTTAGAGTATCCTAACGCAACATTTTACACAACAAATCAAACTGATAAATCATTGCATTATCGACTCATTTCGTATACCAAAAAAAATATAGGCTTTGTCCTTGATGTAGAGTTCTTTTAGTAAATCAATATTTTAGCCTATTTCCCCTTTTGCTTGAAGAATGATGATAAGTTATTCTACAGACAGGAGGGGTTTCGTATGTGCGGCAGGTTCTTATTAGATCTCCAACTGACTCTAAAGAAATTAAGGAGAAGAACCAGAAGATTAAGACCAGGGAGAGAATTTCGACCAATAAAGTGTCATATCTGATCACGATATTGATATTGTAGTCATTGCTTTTGGGGGCATAGTATCAAAAAGTCACAATCAATTATAAAAGCTCGACCAGAAACAGCAACTGAAAAGAAAACGTTCGCTATAGTATTAGCAGGATTCGAAGTGCCTTCCCCACTTCTGGATTTTATGAAAAAGAATAGCTATCCCATATAACTAAAAACGATGGAAAGAAGAATTGCCTTCTTTCCATCGTTTTGTGTCTCTAATTTGAATCTTCCCGAAAAGACTGCACTCTTTTCACCCCACGCCAAAGATTGAGAACCGCTAACACGCCACCTAAAATAAGTGGAATCCACAATAATTCTGGCGAGTAACGCAACGTATTTAGTTGCTCTGTAGAATTATTATCCTCTAAAGTCCACAATCCTTGCAAAACCTGAAAACTAAAGGCCATCATAAAGGTTGCAATCAGTAAAAGAACGAATCCGATATAGTGCAGTTTGCTTTTTTTTCTAATAATAGCAAATACAATGTATAAAAAAAGTAAAAAGATAGGAACGCCAAATGCAAAGTATGGATTTAACATAAAAAAGCCTCCGTATAGAAAAATTGAATCATCTAATGAATTAGTGTAGTAATGTCTCTCACGCTATAAATCAATCATACTGCAATTTTTCCAATTTGCAAAATATATTTTTTGTTAAAGCTCTAGTTATTAGAAATGACAAACGTTTTATTTTCTACTACACTAAAGAGGAAGGAGTGTGTTTAGATGTCAGCATATGCTGCACCAATCAAAACAGCAATGATCGTTTTTCCTTTTTTGGCATTTGCGATTTCATTTGTGCTTATTATTCGTGAATACCGGAAATATGGCACTTTTTTATTTAGAAGAGCACTGATACTGTATTCATTTGTTTTCTATTTACTATGTGCTTATTTTTTAGTTATTTTGCCATTACCGCCAAAAGCAGAGGTTGCGCAATATACCAGTCAATATTTAGAATTACGACCCTTTTATTTTGTCAGTCGTTTTTTACAAGATACCGTACTGAATATTCATGATCCAAGCACATTTGTCCCTGCGTTAAGACAAGGCGTCGTGTTGGAACCTGTCTTCAATATCTTGTTATTAGTTCCTTTTGGGGTGTATTTACGTTATTATTACAAATTTTCATTTAGAAAAGTGGTTTTAGCTAGTTTTCTTTTGTCGCTATTTTTTGAATTGACACAGTTGAGCGGTTTGTATTTTATTTATCCTAGGCCATACCGATTAGCTGATGTGAATGATTTGATCAACAATACGTTTGGCGGGATGGTTGGTTATGCGATTACACCGATGTTGACCTTTTTATTTCCAACAAGAGACGAGCTGGATGAAGCCGCCTATGAAAAAGGGCAATCTGTTAGTTTATTTCGGCGTTTTGTGGCTTTTTTGATCGATTGGTTTGTGATTTCGATCGTGCAAGCGCTTGGGATGTTTATGCTTAATTTAATCCCAGAATACAAACAATGGTTTGTTGGGTATCCTGCATTAGAAGGACGAGTTTGGTTTTTCGCTATGGTATTTATAGTGTTTATGTTGCTGCCTAAACTTACGAATGGGAAAACAATCGGCAAGAAAGTCGTGCGTATTCAAGTTGTAGAAGAAGGTCATGAAAAAATTCGTTTTAACGCTTTATTTATTCGTTATGGTTATTTGTATTTTGTTTATGGTTTGATCAGTTCTTATATGACTAGTTCAGCTGATCTACTCAATTCTAATAATCGAATGTTGCAGTTAGTAAGTTTTATATTGTTTCTATTTTGTTCGTTTCTATTATTACTATTTTTCATTAATGTTCTGTATGTATTGGTTAGAAAGAATCGTCGTTTGTTTTATGAAAAAGCGAGTCATACCTATACGATCAGCACGATAAAAGATCAGAAAAATAGAGAAAATGAATAAGAATTTGTGGTTTCTGTGGTATAATGCATGAGGACTTACACAACAAGTTTGAAAGAGGTGAGGTAAATGAGTTCATTTAAACAATTTCAATTCAACGATTTTATCATGGAAGCTTTAGCGGATAAAGGATTTGAACAACCAACAGAAGTACAAGAAAAATTGATCCCAGTGATTAAAAAAGGCAAAAGTGTAATCGGTCAATCCCAAACAGGAAGTGGAAAGACGCATACATTTTTATTACCATTGATGAATAAAGTAAATCCTCAATTGGATGAAGTACAGATTCTGATCACGGCACCGAGTCGAGAATTAGCGAATCAAATTTATCAAGAAGCGGCTCAGATCGCAAAATTCAGTCAACCGGAAATGCGTGTGACAAACTTTGTCGGTGGTACCGATAAACAGCGTCAAATCGCTAAACTAAAACACCAACAGCCTCATGTGGTTATTGGGACACCAGGTCGTATTTTAGATTTGATGAATGAACAAGCATTAAAAGCACATACAGCGTTTGCTTTTGTTGTGGATGAAGCAGATATGACATTAGACATGGGCTTTTTAGAAGAAGTTGACCAAATTGCTGGACGTTTGCCAGATAAGCTGCAAATGCTCGTTTTCTCAGCGACAATCCCAGAAAAATTAAAACCATTCTTGAAAAAGTATATGGAAAATCCGATCATTGAACATATCAAACCTAAAAATATTATCTCAGAAACAATTGATAATTGGTTGATTTCAACAAAAGGAAAAGACAAAAATCGTCTGATTTACCAATTATTGACGATTGGTCATCCGTATCTAGTGATTGTCTTTGCCAATACGAAACAACGAGTAGACGAAATTACGGACTATTTAAAAGATCAAGGTTTAAAAGTGGCAAAAATCCATGGCGATATTTCTCCACGTGAACGTAAACGTGTGATGAGACAAGTCCAAGATCTTGAATTTCAATATGTGGTTGCAACTGATTTAGCCGCCCGAGGCATTGATATTGAGGGAGTTTCACATGTAATCAATGCAGAGGTACCAAGTGATTTAGATTTCTTTATTCACCGTGTCGGTAGAACAGGACGAAATGGCTTAGATGGAACAGCGATCACGCTTTATTCACCCGCAGACGAAGAAGCAATATCTGAAGTGGAGCAATTAGGCATCGAGTTTCATCCAAAAGAAATCAAAAATGGTGAATTGATCGATACGTATGATCGGAATCGCCGAACAAAACGTGAAAAATCAAAAGATGCTTTAGAAGATCCAACTTTAATTGGTTTGGTGAAAAAGAAAAAGAAAAAAATCAAACCTGGCTACAAAAAGAAAATCGAATGGGCAATATCAGCTAGCAATAAACAAAAACGTAAAGTTGAACGCCGTCAGCAAACACGAACAGCTAAAAAAGCGAAAAAGAATAGCTATAAATAATCGTAAAGCTGATAGACAAGCTTGGATAATAGGTTACTTTCAAACGATAGTTTTAGACCAATCATTTATTGGTTTAAAACTATCGTATTTTTTGTACCATATAAGCAACTAAAAGGAGTTCATTTAGATTATTAAATAAACAAGTCTTACCGTATTGTTATTTTTAGCTATTGAAAAAATAAAGCGGATACATTATACTGTTTTAATAGATATCTATTAAACTGATCAATGAAGCTCAGTAGTATTCAACGGTGAATTTTTGAACATTAATTATAAATGGGAGGAAATTTATTTTGAAAAAAACAATTTTTTTAATCGTTACAACAACTTTACTAGGCTCATTATCAGCATGTAGCACAAATTCTAAGGAAACAACAAAGGAATCTAGCAACTCTGTCACTAAAGTCTCTTCAAGCAAAGAAGCAGAGCACTCTGCTTTAAAAGCAAATAGTTGGTTTGATGAAAATTATCAAACGTTGAACAACTTAATCAAAGAAAATGGAGTCGATAGTAAGGCGTATGATGCAAAGAACAAGCCTTATGCTGTTTTTGATTGGGATAATACCACGATTTTTAACGACATCGGTGAAGCAACTTTTATGTTTCAATTCGAGAATTTAAGATTTAAAATGACGCCAGATGAATTAGAGAATGCGTTAAAAATGAACATTCCAAAAGACAATTTCAAAGATGAATGGAACAATTCTGATGGTAATGCTGTTAATATTGACAAAGCTACAAGAGATATTGTCAATGACTACAAAATAATAGAACAATCATATGAAGGAATGAATGGGCAGAAAAAGCTTACGGAAATAAAAGAAACAGATGAATACAAAGATTTTTCAACGAAAATCCGTTATCTGTATGATGCAATAGGGGATACGTTTAGCTCAGATATTAGTTATCCGTGGGTGACATATCTGTTTACTGGTATGACGACAGATGAAGTACAAGCGTTGACTCGTGAAGCGATCGATCATTCACTTGAACTCCCTATAGAAATGGTGACACTAAAAAGTCCTGAATCATTAAAAAATGAAGCAGGGCAAGTTGAAGTGAATGTACAAAAAGGGATTCGAACACTTGCTGAAATGCAAAATTTATACAAAACGTTGATGGAAAATGGGATAGATGTATATGTTTGTTCTGCATCATACATTGATGTTATCATTCCTTTTGCTACCGAAGAAAAGTATGGTTATCAAGTACCAGCCGATCATATCTATGCGATGCGACTTGTAAAAGAGAATGACGTGATCCAAACTAAATTTGATACAGCCTACAATCAAACGCAAGGCGACGGCAAAACAAAAACAATCAAAAAATATATTGCTGAAAAGCATAACAATAATGGTCCAATCTTAGTTGCAGGGGATAGCGCTGGAGATGTAGCGATGTTGACTGACTTTGATGATATGAAGGTAGGCCTGATTTTTAATCGAAATAAATCAGGTGATATAGGTGAACTATACAAAAAAGCTACAGAGAAACAAAGTACAGATCAAAACTATTTGCTTCAAGGACGTGATGAGAATACTGGAAAGTTGATTCCAGAACAAGCGAGTATTCTTTTTGGTAAGGATAAAGCCACGTTATATTAAGACTATTACGACAATTTTTATGCTAAAGGAGTCTAAGAGCTATCTCAAGGACTCCTTTAAATTTTTTATCATTTCCACACAAAGAATGCCATCTTCAAAATATTCTTGTGAATGGATGGTATAGTTTAGTGAGGTATAAAAGTCTACAGCGGTTTTTTCTGCTGAAAGAACACTAAAGGAATAACCTGCATCTAGTGCTTTTTGTTCTAATAATAAAAGTAGATTCTTCCCGATCCCTTTGCCTCGAAAGTCTTTACGGACACAGAAGCGATCAGGCTGAATCGTGTGATCGTCTTTATTTTGGTAACGAATCGTTGCGATGGGAAGTGCTCCTTCATAAACAACAAAATAAGACCGATCTATGGTGTCCAGGTCATCAAACTCGTCTTGCACTGAAATACCTTGTTCAATGACGAAAACCTCATAACGCAAAGCAAAAGCCGCGGCTTGATTCCACCGCTCATTTCCAAAATGTATATGCATACGAACCTCCAGCTAATTTTCTTAATGAAAGAATCATTCAGTGGTATACTTAATCATAACAGATATTTTTGAAACGTACGAGGAGGGAATAGTGTGGATCTATTTGAACAAGTTGAATGGGCAAATTGGAAAAATTTGAAAGATCATGAAAAAGAATCGCTCTTACATCAATTGTTAATGTATTTTGTTCCACCAACTGTGGAAGTCAATACGATCCAATTAGTAAATTTTGAACTTTATGGAATTAAATGTCGAACGTTTGAATTGGAGTTTGATGGTGAATTATTTGTGTTTATCCCAGGCAATAGTGAAGCGATCCTTGGTTGGGATTTGGGTGCAGAAGGATTGCGCTCACATGAATTATTAGGATTTGACGTGGAGAGTTTAGAAAAAAATACATTCAAAACATCATTGACGAACGATGCAATTTTACCAGCCTCTGAATGGGTAGAAGAAGAAACAAATTATGATTTACATTCGTTAGAAGGGATTGCTGATTACATAAATGATCATACGACGGATTTAAGAAAAGTAGCGATTCCAGCTATGTTTGTTCAAAAATATGCATTGCCTGCTGGTACTGAATTTTTAGGAATATTTGACACGATCACTGGGACCTTTGAAGGAGAAGTAGAAAGATTTTTCCCGTATGAAAAGAGTATTTGTCAAAAGCTTTTTCCTAAATTAACAGCGCAAGAAAGCCTCACTTGGTCATTTCCGCAATCGTTGTTGGTCAAAAATGAGTTTTATTTAGAGTTTTTACCTGAATCGGATTATTATTTTGTCTATAGCCATAGTGATTTTACACATGAAGAATTAAAACTCGCGACAAAAAGGCAGGGATTTGACTTATTGTCTGAAGATCAATGGGAATATGCGGTAGGCGGTGGAACTCGTCGGCTATTTCGTTGGGGCAATGAATTATTGATTCAAAATAATGAGTCTGGATGCCAAATCAAAAGTAAGATGGATGGTGCGAATATGTTTGGCTTAGTGATCGATACACAGCAAAATCATTTTGAATTGACAGATGATTTGGCTAAAAGTAAATTGATTAAGCAACTCGTAGCAAAAGATACTTTGATTGAAAATATGTTACCGTTGTCCACCTATTTTTATTCTTCTCACAAGATTTCAATGGAACAAAAATTAAATCCGCAAGACTATCTCTATCGAAAGGTAATTAAAATTGAAAGTTAATAGAAAACATTGACTTTTTTTTAATCTTTCCTTATAATTTGTGGAGAAACTAAAGGATATGATTCGTTTTTTTAGTGTTTACAGAAAGTTCTTCGTTGCTGAAAGAAGAATAGCGCAAAAACGTAATTGCTCCCTTTTAATCACTTTGATAGAAATATCAACGCGACTCTGCGTTATAGAGTTTAAGAGGTAATGTATGTCAAAGCGACTTCATTGCAAACAAGGTGGTACCGCGATTTTTCGTCCTTGTGTTGCAGTGAAGACCGCTTTTTTTGTTGCACAAAATGGGTACGTCAATTAATTATTGTAGAAAGTAGGAATCGATCAATGAAACAATTATCAAGTAGTCAAGTTCGTCAAATGTATTTAGACTTTTTCAAATCTAAAGGACACTCTGTGGAGCCAAGCGCTTCATTAGTTCCAGTCAATGATCCAACCTTATTATGGATCAACTCTGGTGTTGCTACACTAAAAAAATATTTCGATGGTTCAGTAGTGCCGGAAAATCCAAGAATCACCAACGCTCAAAAATCGATCCGCACCAATGATATTGAAAATGTTGGGAAAACAGCACGTCACCATACTATGTTTGAAATGTTAGGAAATTTTTCAATTGGTGATTATTTCAAAAAAGAAGCGATCCACTGGGCGTGGGAATTTTTAACATCTCCAGATTGGATGGCGTTTGATCCAGAGAAGTTATATGTCACTGTTTATCCAAAAGATACAGAAGCTAAACGTATTTGGCATGAAGAAGTTGGCTTAACAATGGATCACATTATTGATATCGAAGATAATTTTTGGGATATCGGTGCAGGACCATGTGGACCAGATTCTGAAATTTTCTATGATCGCGGTGAATCATTTAATGATGTAGCAGAAGATGATCCAGAAAACTATCCTGGTGGCGAAAATGAACGTTATTTAGAAATTTGGAACTTAGTATTTTCTGAGTTTAATCATCAAGCGGATGACTCCTATGAGCCATTACCACATAAGAACATTGATACGGGCATGGGCTTAGAACGTGTAGTTTCTATCGTTCAAAATGCACCGACTAACTTTGAGACAGATTTATTTATGCCGATCATTCATGCTGTGGAAAAATTGAGCGGACAAGTAACATATGGTCAATCACCGCAAACAGATATTTCATTTAAAGTGATCGCGGATCATATTCGTGCATTATCTTTTGCAATCGGTGATGGTGCGCTACCTTCAAATGAAGGTCGCGGCTATGTGTTGCGTCGTTTATTACGTCGTGCGGTTATGCATGGGAAAAAGCTAGGAATCAACGAAGCTTTCTTATATAAACTAGTTCCTGTTGTTGGTGAAGTGATGGTAAGTTATTATCCAGAAGTACTACAACAAAAAGAATTTATCGAAAAAGTTGTGCGTACTGAAGAAGAACGTTTCCATGAAACGATCAATGAAGGATTAGATATTTTAAATGAATTAATTACGAAGGTAAAAGCAGCCAACGAAGATACGCTGAACGGTAAAGATATTTTTAAATTATACGATACGTATGGCTTCCCTGTTGAATTAACAGAAGAAGTTGCAGAAGATGCGGATTTAAAAGTCGATCATGCAGGCTTTGAAAAAGAAATGGAAGCGCAAAGAGAACGTGCTCGTTCTGCCCGTAGTAAAGAAACGTCAATGGGTGTACAATCGGCCGTATTGACTGATATCAAAGTTGAAAGTAAATTTGTCGGCTATAGTAATCTAGAAACAACAAGCAAACTGTTAATCATTTTAAAAGATGAAGAAATCCTTAGCGAACTTTCTGATGGAACAGCGCAATTGATCTTTGCTGAAACACCATTCTATGCAGAAATGGGTGGACAAGTAGCGGATCACGGAACGATCAAAGATCAAAATGGTACGATCGTAGCCCACGTAGAAAATGTTTTAAAAGCGCCAAATGGTCAATTTTTACACACCGTTCAAGTGACTGGTAAATTAGTTGAAGGCGCAATATACGAACTGCATGTAGATGAAAAAATGCGCAACCGCATCTTGAAAAATCATACTGCAACGCATTTACTACACCGTGCGTTGAAAGATATTTTAGGCGACCACGCGAATCAAGCTGGTTCATTAGTTGCTCCAGGACACTTACGTTTTGACTTTACTCATTTTGGTCAAGTCACTCCAGAAGAGTTAGTTCAAATGGAAGCAATCGTCAATGAAAAAATATGGGAAGCTATCCCAGTTGAAACAGTCGAAACGGATATCGATACAGCTAAAAATATGGGCGCTATGGCTTTATTCGGTGAAAAATACGGGAAAGAAGTCCGTGTTGTAAATATCGGCGGCTATTCAATCGAGCTTTGTGGTGGAACGCATGTGACGAATACAGAAGATATCGGTATTTTCAAAATCGTATCAGAGTCAGGAATCGGAGCAGGCGTGCGAAGAATCGAAGCTGTGACAAGTAAAGAGGCATATGAGCTAATGAATGAAGAAGAAAAACAATTAAAAGCCATTGCAGGAATTGTTAAATCACCTCAATTGAAAGAAGTTGTCTCAAAAACAGAACAATTACAACAACAATTACGTGATTTACAAAAAGAGAATGAACAACTTGCTGGAAAATTAGCAAATCAACAAGCAGGAGACATTTTCAAAGACATTAAAGAAGTCAATCACACAACATACATTGCGGCACAAGTAAACGTAAAAGATATGAATCAATTACGTCAATTAGCAGATCAATGGAAACAAAAAGAATTATCAGATGTTCTAGTTTTAGCTACAGCACAAGATGAAAAAGTTAGCTTATTAGCAGCTATGACAAAACAAGCAAATGAAAAAGGCTTAAAAGCGGGTGACTTGATCAAAACAATCGCACCAAAAGTTGGTGGCGGTGGCGGCGGTCGTCCAGATATGGCTCAAGCTGGCGGTAAAAATCCAGCTGGAATCAACGATGCGCTAAATGAAGTAGCAAGCTGGCTAGAAAAATAAGACGAAAAGCAGATAAAACCACTAAGTTCTTGGTTTTGTCTGCTTATTTTTTTGACATTTTAGAGGGATATTTCTTTCTTTTTTTTCATTTTGTTGTTAGATTTAAGATAACATTACTTAAAGAACTCTAATAAAAGGACGCTTACTAAATTAAATTATTCTAAAGCGAGAATATCAGAGGATCAATTTATTTTCATTTGTTTCATCGTTTTTATGAAACAACAGTTTAACATCAATGATAGTTTCAGAAATTGTATTGTGTTTTCTTTTGAAAAATTCAGAAAGAAAAGAATAATTTCTGAAACTTTTTATCTATTCTAAAAAAAGCTCACGATTGTCAGTCGTTTAACTAGCAAAAGAATCTAGAGTTGATTTAAGAGAGTGAGGGGAAAACAGATGCCTAACGAGAAAAGTCCAATAGCACGTTTTGAATCAGGTGAGAATTTCTATAGCCACCATTATTTTGGATTTCATCAAGCTGACTATAAGGGGCAAGAAGGCTTTGTTTTTAGAGTGTGGGCGCCAAATGCCCAACAAATTTGGTTAGTTGGTGATTTCAATGATTGGGACTATTCTTTGCCGATGAAAAAAGAAGCGCAATCTGACGTATGGGAAATTTTTACAACGAAGCCAAAAAGAGGCGAATTTTATAAATATTTAGTCAAACAAGAGAACGGAAGAATTGTTTATAAAATTGATCCCTTTGCAACATATTTTGAAAAACGCCCCCATGATGCAGCTGTCATCCATACTATACCAGAAAAAAAATGGCGAGATGGACTTTGGCGTGGGCGGACAAAGCATTCTAATTATTTTAAGCGTCCTATGAATATTTACGAAGTCCATGCAGGTTCATGGAAATCCAATGAAGATGGCACGCCTTATAGTTTTGAAAAATTAAAAGAGACACTCATTCCCTATGTCAAAGAAATGGGTTTTTCTCATATCGAGTTCATGCCATTGATGGAGCATCCTTTAGGCGAGTCGTGGGGGTATCAATTAATTGGCTATTTCGCACTAAGTTCTTATTATGGAACTCCAGAAGAGTTTCAAGATTTTGTGGAAGAATGTCATTTGAATAATATTGGTGTGTTGATTGATTGGGTGCCAGGTCATTTTTGTATTAATGATGATGCATTAGCTTATTATGATGGAACCCCTCAATTTGAATATAATGATCCAATTCGAGCAAAAAATGTGCGTTGGGGTTCGCTAAATTTTGATTTAAGCAAACCTCAGATTCAAAGTTTTTTGATTTCCAGCGCCTTGTATTGGATCGAAATGTTTCATATTGATGGCATCCGTGTAGATGCTGTTTCTAATATGCTCTATCTTGATTACGATGATGGACCTACAGTAATCAAGCAAGCGAGTGACAATCGAAATTGGGATGGGTTTTACTTTTTACAAAAGCTAAATGCAGTGATTAAACTGGCTCATCCTAATGTGATCATGATTGCTGAGGAGAGTTCTTCGGAAACTAAAATTACTGGTACGATCGAAAATGGAGCTTTGGGGTTTGATTATAAATGGAATTTAGGCTGGATGAATGACACGTTATGTTTTTATGAAATGGACGCTGCATTTCGGAAATATCATTTTCATTTACTTACATTTTCTTTCATGTATATGATGAATGAAAATTATATTTTACCACTATCACACGATGAAGTTGTGCATGGAAAAAGAAGTTTGATGCATAAAATGTGGGGAGATCGGTATAAACAATTTGCTCAACTTCGTAATTTGTACGTGTATTTAATCACTCACCCTGGCAAAAAATTATTATTTATGGGAAGTGAGTGGGGACAATTTCTAGAATGGAAATCTGATCAGGCGTTGGAGTGGGTCGATCTTGAAGATGAAATGAATGGCAGTATGCAACATTTTACAAAGAGACTTAATGCGTTTTATCAAAATGAAAAATCCTTGTGGGAATTGGATCATACGGCTGAAACAATTGAAATTATTGACGCAGATAATAGTGAGCAGACCGTACTGAGCTTTATTCGCAAAGGAAAAGCCAAAAAAGATTTCTTGATTGTTATCTTGAATTTTTCGCCGATTGAAAGACAAAATTTTAAAGTAGGAGTGCCTTTTCCAGGTAGTTATGAAGAAGTGCTGAATACTGAAATGAAAGAATTTGGCGGTACATGGATCGAACCGAATCAAATCAGTAAAACAAGTCAAGAGCCTTACAAACATTTTGATTATCAAATCCAAACCATTGTACCTTCACTAGGCGCAATTATTTTAAAACCTAAAGAAATCAATATACGAATCAAAAAAATGAATGAACACAGTGCAAAGTGAAATAGAAAAAATAACAATCTTAGTTTTAATCGAAAAAATGCGATTTTTTGAAAGGGGGTAGGGTGAACTGTTCACCCAAAGTGTATGAAAACAGAAATGCTTGCAATGATTTTAGCTGGAGGACAAGGAACTCGTCTAGGAAAGCTAACAAAAAATATCGCCAAACCCGCTGTCCCTTTTGGCGGCAGATACCGAATTATTGATTTTACGCTAAGTAATTGTATCAACTCAGGAATAAAAAATGTTGGAGTCGTAACACAATATCAACCACTAGCATTAAACAATCACATTGGAAATGGCGCAAGCTGGGGATTGGACGGCATCAATTCTGGTGTAACGATTTTACAGCCTTATTCAAGTTCTGATGGTGAAAAGTGGTTTGAAGGAACAGCTCATGCGATTTATCAAAATATTTCTTATATTGATCAGATGGACCCTCAATATGTCTTGATATTATCAGGTGATCATATTTATAAAATGAATTATGAAACGATGTTGGAAGAGCATATTGCAAATAATGCTTCGTTGACTGTGGCAGTGATTGAAGTACCTATAGAAGAAGCATCGCGCTTTGGTATTATGAATACGGATGAAAATGACCGTATCATTGAGTTTGATGAAAAACCAGCGGAACCTAAGAGTAATTTAGCTTCGATGGGTATCTATATTTTTAACTGGGGACGTTTACGCAATGTTTTGTTAAATAGCTATTCAAAGGATGGTCAGATGCTCGATTTTGGAAAACATGTGATTCCTTCTTATTTAGAAGCAGGTGAAAATGTCTATGCTTACCACTTTGACGGTTATTGGAAAGATGTTGGTACAATTGACTCTTTGTGGGGAGCGAACATGGAATTTATCCGTTTAGAAAACGAGTTGGACATGCGTAATAAGAGCTGGCGCATGTTTTCAAAAAATACTATTTCACCACCACATTTTATTACAGAAACAGCCTCTGTTAAAAATTCACTGGTCGTTGATGGTTGTTATGTGGCTGGAAGCGTCAAGAATAGTATTTTATCAACTGACGTTCAAATAAAAATAGGTTCAACGATTGAAAACAGTGTAATCATGCCAGGCGCTACGATTGGTAAAAATGCTAAAATCAAAAATGCGATTATTGGAGAAAATGCGATCATTGGTGATAATGCAGTGGTTTATAAAGAAAACGATATCGAAGTAGTTGGTTATTCAGAAGTGATTGGGGTGCAAAGCGATGAAGACTAAAAAAATGTGTGCTATTTTAGGTAATGTATCAAAATTCCATGAGTTATTACCATTGACTGAAAATCGTCCTTTAGACACTTTGCCGTTTGATTGTAAGTATCGTCTGATCGACTTTCCTCTTTCAAGTATTGCAAATGCAAATATCAATTCAATTTTTATGGTCTTTAACGACGGGGAAACACGTTCAGTCTTCGATCATATCGGTGGGGGGAAAGAGTGGAATCTAGACTCGTTACAAAATCGTTATTTTGTTTATTTTTACCAAGATTTTCTCAAACAAAAAGAGCAAGGGCTTCCGTATTTTGATTCTGTGATCGACTATCTTGAAAAATCAGAATCAGAATATACTGTGCTTACTGGAAGCAATATGTTATGTAACATTGATTTACGAGCAGTGTTGAAGAGTCATCGAAATCAAAAAAAACAGATGACAGTCGTTTATAAACGAATGAAACGTGAAGAAATTTCTTTAAATGATAGTATCATTGACGTGAATTCGGAAGGAAATGCCGTGAGTATTCAAAAGTTCAAGGAAAGTGAAAAAGAGGAACAGTTCAATCTTTGTATGGGGATCTACATTGTTCAAACGAAGTGGTTGATCGAACAATTGAACATCGGCCAAAAGAATGACCATTCACCAAGTATTCACATTTTTCTAGAAAATAAAATAGCAGAAGAATCCACTGCTGCCTATGAATATACTGGCTATTTAAGTAATATTCACGATGTTACTTCTTACTATAAAGCCAATATGGATATGTTGGATTCAAACAAATTCAACTCATTGATGTATTCTAAACAAAAAATCTACACCAAATTAAAAAATGAAGTACCAACTTATTACTCAGAAAATTCGTTAGTGAAAAATAGTCAATGTGCTACAGGTTGTATCATTGAGGGGAGCCTTGAGAACAGTTTGATTTCAAGACGATCAATTGTTAAGAATGGAGCGATAATCAAACATTCAATCGTGATGTCAAATGCAAAAATTGCTGAAAACGTAGTGATCGAATATGCGATATTAGATAAAAATGTAACAGTTGAAGCAGGAGTCAAAATCATTGGGACTCCTGAGCATCCAATTGTAATTGAAAAAAATCAAGTAGTTTCAACTGATAAATGGAGGAAATGAGTGATGAAAGTATTATTTGCATCTGCAGAGTGTGCCCCATTTTTTAAAACAGGTGGTTTAGGAGACGTGGCAGGCGCATTACCCAAGGAGCTGGCTAAAAAAGGAATCGAGATTTCTGTCGTATTGCCTTATTTTACAAAGATGCCGGATACTTACAAGGAACAATGTGAGGATGTCGTCGATTTCTATGTCGATGTTGGTTGGCGTCACCAATACTGTGGCATCAAACGGTTGATCAGACAGGGAGTTACGTATTACTTTATCGATAACTTGTATTATTTTGACCGAGATAAACTGTATGGCTATTACGATGACGGCGAACGTTTTGCCTTCTTTTCTTTGGCTATAATAGAGATGTTGGAAAAAATTGATTTTATACCTGATGTGATGCACGTCAACGATTTTCATACGGCGATGATTCCCTTTTTATTAAAAGAAAAATATCAATGGATCAAAATGTATCGTTCGATCAAAACAGTATTGACCATCCATAATATTGAGTTTCAAGGAGCGTATAGTGAGGATCTATTACCAGATTTATTCGGTATGGGATTTGAGCGCTTTAACGATGGCGCTGCTCGGTTCCGTGATGGCATCAACTATTTAAAAGCAGGAATCATGTATGCCGATCAAGTGAATACTGTAAGTCCTACATACGCGAAAGAAATTAAAACACCGGAATTTGGTTTTGGCTTGGATGGAATATTACGTTTAGAGCAAGGCAAACTGAGCGGGATTTTAAATGGGATCGATTATGATTCAAATGATCCAGAAACGGATAAGTTGATTCCAGCACATTTTTCTGTAAAAGAATTGTCTGGAAAAGAACGAAACAAACAAGCGTTACAAAGAAAAATGAACTTGCCAGTTAAATCAGATGTGCCCTTGATAGGAATTGTAAGTCGTTTGACATTTCAAAAAGGTTTTCATTTGATTTTGGATGAATTAGCGCATTTATTGGAAAAGGATGTACAATTGGTCCTGTTAGGAACAGGGGATACAGGAATTGAAAATTCTTTCCGTTATTTTGCTAGTCGCTATCCAGATAAATTTAGTGCCAATATCACGTTTGATGTTGCTCTAGCCCAACTAATATATGCCGGAGCTGATTTGTTTTTGATGCCCTCTGCGACTGAACCTTGCGGCTTATCTCAAATGATCGCAATGCGTTACGGCACATTGCCGATCGTTCATGAAATCGGCGGGTTGAAAGATACAGTAAAGCCGTATAATCCAATCACAAAAACAGGTACAGGTTTTGGCTTTTCTGAGTTTAACTCGTATTACTTGATGTATAGTACACTAAATGCTATTGACCTTTATTGGAATGACCAGCAGACATGGAAGCAATTAATGAAAACGGCGATGGAAAAGGATTTTAGTTGGGAAAAATCAAGTCAGCTTTATTTAGATTTATATAAAAAAGCGAGTGCTATATGAATGTTTTAGCATAATGAAAATCACTACTATTCCTGCAAATAAGTGGGATAGTAGTGATTTTATACTCACGATAGAACACCAAAGACGATCAGATTATATGAAACGAACAAAAGAAAATCAATATGGCGTACGTTGATCAAACAAGATGGTAAATCAAGCTTATTAAAAATCTAGATCCTGAATAGGAGAATCATATGACTGAGTTTTATTATAATTCGTGGTTGGAACAATATAAACGGCCATTTGGAGCAATCAAAGCAGGAAAATCTGTCGAAATTTTCATTGATTGTCCTAATATGAAAATCGCTGCTCTTTATTTTGTTATTCGTAAAGAAGATGGCGTTCAAGGAGTAGAGCAATATTTGATGGAATCGGACCAGAATGGACGTTATCACTGTTCTTATTTGCTTAGCCAAGGAAAGGGTCTTTATTATTATCATTTTAGGGTTCAAACGAGAAATGATGAGAATCAGCTTGAAACCTTTTTTTATGGGGCAACAAAAGAACATGGTGGTATCGGTCAAGTATACAGAGAAGATATGCAGTTGATTCCGTATCAACTGACTTGTTTTTCAACAGCAGAAAAAGCACCGACGTGGTATCGTGAGGCTGTATTTTACCAAATTTTTCCTGATCGTTTTCATAATGGAAATCCTCATGGACAAATTAGTCAGCCAAAGAAGAACTCTTTTATCTATGGCAATCATAGTGATGAACCGATGTATGTAAAAAACGAGGTTGGAGAAATCGCTCGTTGGGATTTTCAAGGTGGAAACTTTTTAGGGATTATCCAAAAAATTCCTTATTTAAAGGAATTAGGAGTGAATGCGATCTATTTAAATCCTATTTTTGAATCTGTTAGTAATCACCGCTATGATACCGTCGATTATTTAATGATCGATGGTATGTTAGGAGATGAAGTTATCTTTAAGCAATTGGTGGATACGCTGCATGAACATGATATGTATCTAATTTTAGATGGTGTTTTTAATCATGTAGGAAAAAATAGTCGTTACTTTAATTACGATGGTAGTTACGGTACCAAAACTGGTGCGTATAGAAATTCGGAGAGTCTGTATTATTCTTGGTTTACTTTTATAGATTATCCTAAGTCATATGAATCATGGTGGGGGATCGCTGATTTGCCGCAGGTAAATAAGGAAAATCGAGAGTTTCAAGAATTTATTTATGGTAAAACAAATAGTGTCTTAGCAAAATGGAATAGCTTTGGTATAGATGGTTGGCGATTGGATGTTGCTGACGAACTGCCTGATTTTTTTATTCAAGGTATACGGCAAAATTTAGAGCAGTACACTGAAAAAATTTTACTTGGCGAAGTGTGGGAAGATGCCTCGAATAAAATTGCTTACAATCAAAGACGTCAATATATATTAGGTGACGTATTGCATGGTGTGATGAATTATCCCCTTCGCACAATTATCTTATCGCTGTTAAGAGAAGAAACTACAACAGAAATAAGTGCTAAAAACCTGACTATTCTTGAAGAAAATTACCCATCAGACATTTTTATGAATAACCTGAATAATTTAGGGACTCATGATACTGAGCGTCTGCTGACGATGATGAACGAAAATATAACAAAAATGTTGAGCGCTTTTTCACTAATGATTGTTTTACCAGGCATCCCTTGTCTTTATTATGGAGATGAAGCGGGACTGACTGGAGGGAAAGATCCGGAAAATCGGAAATATTTTCCATGGGGAAGTGAAGAGTTGGTCATCCAAACGCAAATAAAAAAATGGATCGATATCCGTAAAAAAAGCGCAGCTTTGAAGTACGGTAACGTGTATCCCTTTTATACAAAGGACTTGTTTGGAATTTTGCGGACGACAGCAAAAGAGTATGCACTTTATATTTTAAATCCAACGAATTACCTAAAACAAATCAATGTATCTGAATTTATTTTTACAAAACAATGCCCACTAAGTGAGGAAAGAGTCGGCAATATGTTGGAAGAACTGAAAATCGCCCCCTATGATCATGTCTTTATTTCAGGCGAAATGGAAACTTTTGATTGACGATATCGAAAAACCAAGGTATACTTTTAGCGAGAAATGAATGAATCAAAGAAAGCCATAGAGGTGTTTTTGTGAGTGTAAGTATCTAACTAGAGGAAATGAATAGCTGAAGAATTAATGTCCATTTTTTAGAGGGCTTCTTTAGTATACCTATGTTGATACCTATCTTAACTCATAAAAAATAGCTGATAGATCATGTATATCTATCTTTATTTATCGATTATTGAGGGATGAAGGGAAGACTTCATCCTTTTTTGTTATCGTTTTGCTATAAAACTCTTTGACCATTCAAAAAAGATAGGTATCTCTTAAATGAAAAGGAGATACGTATGAATCAAGATACTTATAATAAAACCCAATTTACGACAATCAAAGAAAAGCTAATGACGTATGCTATCAGTTTTTACGGAAAAGAACTTATCAAGAATATGCGTCCAAGCAGTCAGTTGGATATAGTGAAAAAACGCCTGCAAGAAACAGCAGAAGCAAAAGCTCTGCTCTTAGCCAATTTGCATGTTCCTTTTATGGGGCTAAACAACATAGAGCATCTGACAAATCAAGTGGAAAAAGGATTTGTTTTAGAGCCGAGTGAATTAGTCAGCTATGCAGACTTTCTTAGAAGTAGCCGCTTAATTCAATCATTTATGAAAAAAAATGAATTTATTGCGCCGCTTTTAGCTAGATATAGTGAATCGTTACAGCTGTTTTCCAACATTGAAGACGAAATTTATCAGGTCATTCGTCATAATAAAGTAGAGAATGATGCTAGTCGTGAGCTTCGTAAAATTCGTAGAGCCATTCAAGAATGCGAAAAAGAAATCGAATCAAAATTGAATTCATTTCTTCGAAATACCCAAAATAAGCCTAAAATACAAGAAGCAGTTATCGTTAAGAAAAATGATCGCTATACAGTGCCGATCAAAGCAACGTATAAAAACCAAATTTCAGGAACGATCGTGGAAGCTTCTTCTAAAGGAACAACCGTTTTTATTGAACCTGTAACAGTAACGAAGTTAAATGATAAATTATATCAATTGAAGATGGAAGAAGCGACAGAAGTCTATCAAATTTTATCTACATTAACAGGGCTGATTGCAGAACAAATGAGTTTGATTCAATCAAACTTAGAAGTGGTTGCGCAATTTGATATGATCTTTGCGAAAGCGAAATACAGCAGAGAAATCAATGGTATCGAGCCTGAAATCAATCAGGAGGGAATCCTTGAATTTGTCAATGTGAAGCATACTTTATTGGGTGAAGCTGCTGTTCCTTTAAATCTATCGCTAGGAAAAGACTATCGTGGTTTGACTATAACTGGACCAAATGCTGGTGGAAAGACAGTGGTATTAAAAACAGTGGGTCTGATTTGTCTGCAAACGATGCTTGGTGTACAAATCGTTGCAGATGCAGGTACAAACATTGCTATTTTCGATCAGATTTTCGTTGACATCGGAGATCAGCAAAGTATTGAGAATGCCTTAAGCACCTTTTCAGGTCATATGCATAATATTTCTGAAATTTTAGCGAAAACAAAACAGAATAGTTTGATTTTGCTAGATGAAATCGGCAGTGGGACTGAGCCGAATGAAGGAGCGGCCTTGGCAATTGCAATCATGGAAGCTTTCTATAAAAAAGGCAGTATCATTATTACGACAACTCATTATGGTGAAATTAAACGATTTTCTGAACAACACGACGACTTTTTAACTGCTGCAATGGCTTTTGATTCAGAACACTTAACGCCAAAATATCAACTGATCTTAGGGGAAACTGGAGAAAGCAATGCGTTTTGGATCGCCAATAAGATGAATTTAGATAAACAAGTCGTTATTCGTGCTCAAAACTATTTACACAACCGCAACTATTCAACAAAAAAAGAGACAACTCTACCAAAACTCAAAAAACAAAAAGAGCAAACCTGCTCTACAACCTATGAAAAAGGGGATAGAGTATTTTGGACGGAGAAAAAGCAAATTGCTTTGGTCTATGAATCGATGGAAATGACAGATGATGTGATCATTTTTGTGGAGAATAAAAAAGTGAAAGTGCATAACCGTCAATTAAAACTAGACCGTAGTGCAAAAGAATTATATCCGCCAAATTATGATCTAGATTCGTTATTTGAAGATTACCATGACCGCAAGAAAATTCGAGATCTTGAAAGAGGATCAAAGAAGGCACATAAAAAATTAAGAAAAGAAATGCAGGAAAGACAATCAAAAAATAATCATCACTAAGATATTCTGAAATGTGGCGTAACTACAAGGACATAAAAACAGCGTATCGTTCTGCTTTTTTATGTCCTTGTTATTTTAGTTGATTAAAAAGTCTTGCATATAATTTCCTTCTTTCAAAGTTTTCAACCCTATTTTTCAATGGTATAATAACTTCGGAGGAATATGACGAATGAATGAAAATCAATTATCAAAACGTTTAGCTCGTGTGGGAGAATTAGTCCCTGAACAAAGCCGTTTAGCAGATATCGGTTCTGACCATGCGTATTTACCAGTAGCATTAGTTTTACAAAAGAAACTTGATTTTGCGGTGGCAGGTGAAGTAGTCAAAGGACCTTATGAAGCGGCCCAAAAACAAGTGCGAAAAAATGGTTTAACTGATCAAATCACGGTCCGTTTAGCAGATGGCTTAGATGCGATAGAGGAAACCGACAAAATCACAGCAGTCACGATTTGTGGTATGGGTGGTGTTTTGATCCGTGATATTTTGGACGCTGGTTGGACAAATCAACGACTTCAAGGAAATGAACGCCTCGTTTTACAGCCAAATATTGGCGAAAAGCCGTTACGTGATTGGTTGACTGTTCACGGTTATACAATTATTGAAGAAGATATCTTAGAAGAAAATAATAAAATCTATGAAATCATCGTGGCTGCTAGACAAGGGACAAGAGTTGCCTATTCAGAAAAAGAACGTCTTTTCGGACCGATTTTGCTAAAAAAACAGTCCCCTATTTTTCACAAAAAATGGCATGGGGAAGTAAAACAACGTGAGGCTATTTTAGCACAATTAGCCAAAGCATCAGGTGATCAGCAAGTAAGAATGCAACAAATAGAAAAAGAAATCATTGAAATTCAGGAGGTTTTATCAAATGAGTCTTGAGGGTACAACATTTATTGAACATTTTGAAGCCTATTGTCCTCAATGGTTGGCTGAAGCGGGCGATCCTGTAGGATTACACATCGGTACACTGAATAAAAAATTAGATCGAGTGTTAGTCACATTAGATGTTAGACCAGAAGTAGTTGCAGAAGCGATCGAGAAACAAGTGGACTTGATCATCGCAAAACACCCACCTATTTTTAGACCAGTAAAACGTTTAGATACAGATGATTTACAAACTAAGATGTATGCGGATTTATTAAAGCACGATATTGCTGTTTTTGCAGCACATACGAATATGGATATTATTGAAAATGGTTTAAACGATTGGTTTTGTGAACTTTTAGAAATTCAAGATACGACGTACTTAACCAAAACCCATACGGTTGGCTATAAAAAATTAGCTGTTTTCGTTCCTGTCGATTGTGCGGCGAATATGCGTCAAGTATTAGGACAAGCAGGTGCGGGCCTTCAAGGTGATTATTCAAATACAAGTTACTCTTTGATTGGGACAGGAAGATTTACGCCGGGTGCTGGTGCTAATCCAACACTTGGTACAATCGGTAAAGAAGAAGCTGTTCAAGAGGCAAAAATCGAAGTGATTTTTCCAGAGACAATCGAAGCAAAAGTCATTCAAGCAATGTTAGAAGCACATCCCTATGAAGAACCAGCTTATGATGTATATCAGATCGAAAACATCACTAGAGAATATGGTTTAGGGCGAGTGGGTCATTTAGAAAAAGCAGTTTCTTTAAACGATTTCGTGTCTACCATCAAAGAGACATTTGATTTAGATGGTTTAAGAATCATAGCAGAAGATGAGAATAAACTGATTCAGCGTGTTGCAATCTGTGGCGGTAGTGGTGAGAAATTTTTCCGTGATGCCATCAAAAAACAGGCAGATGTTTATATCACAGGAGACGTTTATTATCATACAGGACATGATATGCTGACGGAGGGGTTGTCCGTGATTGATCCTGGTCATTATATCGAGCAATTATGCAAACCGAAGTTGGTGGAACTATTCAATCAATGGAAAAAAGATTATAATTGGGATATAACGTTTATCGAATCAGAAGTAAATACGAATCCGTTTAAATTTAGATAAAGTGGAAAGAAGGAACTTAACTATGTATGAAAATTTATTACCACGTTTTTTACGCTACGTAAAAACAGAAACTCGCTCTAACCCGAAAAGTGAAACAACTCCTTCAACTCAAACCCAAGTTGATTTTGCGCAAACGTTGAAAAAAGAATTGGAAGAAATCGGTATGAGTGATGTGGTTTATAACGAAACAAATGGTTTTGTGATTGCTACTTTGCCAAGTAATGTAGACAAAGAAGTTCGCTCAATCGGATTTATTGCTCATATGGATACAGCAGATTTTAATGCAGTAGATGTCAATCCGCAAATCATCGAAAACTATGATGGTGAATCAACGATCAAATTAGACAAAGAAGGAAAATTCACATTAAATACAACAGATTTTCCTAATCTAAAAAACTATGCAAATCAAACCTTGATCACAACTGACGGCACAACACTTTTAGGTGCGGATGATAAGTCTGGAATCGCTGAAATCATGACAGCAATGGAAATTCTGATCAAAAACCCATCGATCAAACATGGAACGATTCGTGTTGCATTTGGTCCTGATGAAGAAATCGGTGTAGGCGCTGATAAATTTGATGTAGAGCAATTTAACGTTGATTTTGCTTATACGATGGATGGCGGCCCAGTTGGCGAATTACAATTTGAAACATTCAACGCAGCCCAAGCAGAGGTTACGATCCAAGGAAAAAATGTTCATCCTGGAACAGCAAAAAATACAATGATCAATGCATTACAGTTGGCGATCGATTTTCATAATCAATTACCACAAAACGAAGTACCAGAGAAAACAGACGGTTATGAAGGGTTTTTCCACTTAGCTCAAATGAGTGGAACACCAGAAGAAGCTCAGATGACTTATATCATCCGTGACCATGATCGCGAAAAATTTGAAGCTAGAAAAGCCCTGATTCTTAAAGTTCAAGAAATAATCAATCAGCCATTTGATCAAGAGCGGGTTCAAATCGATTTATTTGATCAATATTATAATATGGGTGAAGTGATTGAAAAAGATATGAGCATTATAGAATTAGCTAAAAATGCGATGATCGAGCTAGATATCGAACCTCTGATCGAACCTGTTCGTGGCGGAACAGATGGTTCTAAAATTTCTTATCTAGGGATTCCAACGCCGAATATTTTTGCTGGTGGTGAAAATATGCATGGACGTTTTGAATTTGTTTCCTTGCAATCAATGGAAAAAGCGACGGATGTCATTGTTAAAATTGCAGAATCGAATGCTAAATAAAACTAGCAGTTAGTGTTAATAATAGTAAAATTTAAAAAGAGGGAGTAAAGTTACAGTAGTGACTTACTTCCTGTTTTTCTGTTAAAATCAGATGAGTTCTACTCAGTTTATTTTGAAGCAGAGTCAATAAAATCAATGGATGTCGAGAAATACAAGATGGAACGTTGATACATTATATAAGGAGGAACGTAAATGGAAAATGTAATGATTCTCTTTAATGAAACATCAGGTAAAGATAAGGGAAAAGAATTAGCGGAACAGTTTGTAGAGTATGCAAAAAATCATGGTCAAACATCCACGAATTTTTTACTAGAACAAGTTGGTCCTGATTGCGATAGTGGCAAAACGCTTAAAAAAGCGAAAACTGAAAATGTTGATACCTTGATTTTCATCGGTGGTGATGGAACGATCAATCATAATGTAGAAGATTTCAAAGAAGAATTACCACACTTAAAAGTAGGCTTATTGCCTGGCGGCACAGTGAATAATATGGCTAAAGTCTTAGGAATTCCTATGAAGTTTGAGGATGCTGCTGATATAATTTTAGGTGGTGTTACAAGAAAAATCGATTATGGAATGATCAATAAAAAAGTCATCATTAGTACAATGACAATTGGTATTTTAGCAGATACTGCTGCAAGAATCAGCCAAGAAGATAAACAAAAATATGGAAAACTTATTTTTGTGAAGAATTTTTTCAAATTACTCGCTAAGAAAAAACGTTATCGTTTAGAGATCAAAATCGATAAAGAGCAATGGCAAGGGAAAACACAATTAGTAACCGTGACGATGACGAATTCTGTTGGAGGGTATACCAATTTTGATGATTCAGCTTCACCAGATGATGGATTGTTTCATTTGACGATCTTACCAAAATTAAACTTTTTCAAATTAGCCTTTTATCTACCAAAAATTATTTTAGGCAAGGTTTATGAAATTCCCGGATTAAAATACATGACAGCAGCTGAAATAAGTATTAAAAATACATCCGAAAAAAAAGTAGGAACACGCGTTGATGGGGATCCAAGCGAAGATTTGCCAGTTCAAATGAAAGTCGTCAAACATGGCCTTACAGTTTTTGTACCAGAATCTTCGATCTGATTTTTTGTTGGATTGTTAAATTTCCTTTACAGTTCTTGTTCTTTAAGGGTATTCTAATAAGAGAATGATATTGGAGGAAAAAGTATGACAGAGTTGTTGAGGCATTTACCGTGGGTGTATTTACTTAGTCTAAATGTGATTGAATTTTTTGCAATGTATATAGACAAACAACGGGCCAGAAGAAGAAAATGGCGGATACCAGAATCCAAGCTGCTTTTTATAGGAGTGATTGGCGGGGGAGTTGGTGGTTTACTAGCACAGCAATTATTTCATCATAAAACGAGAAAATTACGCTTTTATTTTTGCTTTATTTTTGGTACACTTGTGACTATTGCAATTATTTGTTTTAGTTATCAAAAATAATCGTGAATATAAATTTAGTGGGGAGAAACCATGAAAAGCAATTCTAAAACAAAAGTTTTTCTGAATATTGGTTTATTAGCAATTTTTATTGGAGTAATCATCTATGTGATGGATAATTCACTTAGTGATATATTTGCTCAATTAATGAAAACGAGTTGGATCGTTGTTGGCTTAGTCATTTTGTTAGGTGTCATCTATCAAGTTGTAGAGGGCCGCTCAATTAAAGAAATTGCTTCCTATTTTCAGAGAGACTTCACGACAAAAGATGGTTTTTTTACGTCATGTTATGTTGCCTTTTATCGTGTGATTTCATTTGGAACGGGAACGTTGCTTTCTGAAATTTATTTTTATAAGAAAAAAGGAATGGCTGTTTCTCAAGGGGTTGGTGTGACAGCGTTGCATATGATTATGTATAAAGTCGCTGTTATTTTTCTATCAATACTTGGGTTGATTTTTCAATTTTCTTTATTTTATGAACGAGCGCCAAAAATGATTCCTTTTATCTTAGTGGGCGTTGGATTAACGTTTCTGATTATTTTTTCATTGTTGATTCTTTCGAGTAGCATCAAACTCCAAGTAATCTTAATCAAATGGACAAATAAGCATTTTAAACGTAAAAGATTGCGAGATTGGGTAGATAAATGTAACCTACAGATTTATTCTTTGAGGGAAACTGTCCAAACGATCACAAAAGACCGTTCGGCGATGCTTCGGATTTTTGGTTGGAACGTAGCGAAGTTACTTTTTTGGTATGTGATTCCTTATGTGGTGTTGGTTGAGAACCATCCAACTATCGATTTTCTTTTGGTTCTTTCTTTTACCAGTTTTTCAGTTATTTTGTCCGGTGTATTTCCGACACCGGCAGGAATTGGTCCGTTTGAGTTTGTTTATCTTTTGCTCTTTAAACCTTTAGTGGGAACTGTTGATGCAGTATCATCTTTATTGTTGTACCGCTTTGGCAGCTTTGTTTTACCATTTTTGATTGGGTTTGTTTATGTTTTGATTCAAAAAAGACGAGAGATAAAATTAGAACTCCATGCGGTTAGAGAAGAGAAAAAAGAAGTAACGGATGAATAAAAGGAAGAAGCATTCACTTTTTCTATAATGAAGCAGATTCGAACGAAACAGATAAAGTTTCGTTCGGATTTTTTTATTTGAATAATGGAAAGTATCTAAAAGTTGAATTATCTGAAGATATTAGATCTACTTTGACTAAACAATTAGTGGATGCAGGCGTTGGGATCAAAGAGTTAAAAGTTCACGTGGATTCACTAGAAGAAAACTTCTTACGTTGGACAAAAGATGGAGGATTATAGTATTAGTGTATTGATAAAGAATGAATGGGAAAAGCTAATCAAGAAGAAATCCTCTTGGATCATGTGGCTTATATTAGTTGTCATGACCGCAATTACATTTATTGGTAAGATTAACTGCTGAGTCCCAAAGTGGTGAAGTTATGATGAAAGCAAATGATTTATTTGCAAGTTTGACTGAAATGACTTCATTGCTAAATTTATTTGTTGTGGGACAATCAAATTTTTGTTGATTCATCCAATTATCTAGTAATGCAGTTCTTATTTAAGAAGCGGGATGTTTCGTTGAGCTAGATTTCATTGGCAGATTTTAAGATAAAATGAGAGAAAGATAAAAAGGATAAAAAAAGAGATAAAGGCTGAAACTTTGTAAAATCAAAGTTTCGGTCTTTATTTCTATATGAGAAAACATTGTTTATTAGAGAAAATGTATGTTTTCTTTTTTTATCTAATAAATTGCTGATAAAATCAATATTTATGCATGTGAAAGCTTGTTTAAACGCTTAAAAATGATTATGATTAAAAAGATATTTTATACTTAATTATGATTAGGAGTGTTTTGATGGAACAAAAGCAATTGCGATGGTTTACCGTTGGTCTGATCGCTTTCAACATGGTTTGGGGCTTAGGTAATGTCGTGAATAACTATGCACAACAAGGAATTTCTGTTGTGACATCATGGATTTTAATTTTGGTCTTATATTTTATTCCCTATGCGTTGATTGTGGGACAACTTGGCTCAACTTTCAAAGATAGTAGCGGTGGAGTTAGTTCGTGGGTTCAAAATACAAGTACAAAACGTTTAGCTTATTATGCGGCTTGGACGTATTGGGTTGTACATATCCCTTATTTAGCTCAAAAACCCCAATTAGTGTTGATCGCTTTTGGTTGGGCGATTCAGGGAAATGGTGATATTGTTAATAATTTTTCAGTCGTTGGGATTACATTAATTTCTTTAGCTATTTTCTTAATATTTTTACTATTATCGACAAAAGGTCTAATGACTTTAAAAGTCATTGGTGGAATGGCTGGAACAGCAATTTTTGTAATGTCTATGCTATTTATCCTATTAGCAGTTGGTGCACCAATGATGAATTCAACTGTTGAATTTGCTACACCTCATATGGATAAAATCAGTACGTATATTCCTAAATTCGATTTTAGTTATTTTACGACGGTCTCCATGCTCGTGTTTGCAGTTGGTGGAGCGGAGAAAATTTCACCTTATGTAAACTCAATGAGAAATCCAGCTAAAGAATTTCCAAAGGGAATGATTTTCTTAGCAGCAATGGTTGGGGTATCAGCTGTTTTAGGTTCATTTGCGATGGGTATGTTGTTTGCAAGTAACAATATTCCAGAAGATTTAATGGCAAATGGTGCTTATACGGCCTTCCAACTGTTAGGTGAGTATTATGGTGTCGGTAACTTACTGATGATCATCTATGCGATCACAAACGGTATCGGACAAATTTCAGCATTGGCCTTCTCGATCGATGCGCCACTACAAATTCTTTTAGCTGATGCAGATCCAGATTACGTACCGGCAGCGTTACGTAAGAGAAGTAAAAAGGGAACATTAATTAATGGCTATTTGTTAACAGGTGTTTTAGTCAGTATTATTATTGTCTTACCGATGTTTGGTATCGACAATATCAAAGAGTTAGTGAAATGGTTGACTAACTTAAATTCTGTTGTAATGCCAATGCGTTATCTATGGGTATTCTTTGCCTATATGATGTTGAATAAGGCGTATAAAAATTATACGTCTGAATACAAATTTATTAAAAATCCTAAAATCGCTTTTGCCTTCGGGTTATGGTGTTTCTTGTTTACAGCCTTTGCTTGTATTTTAGGTATGGTACCAAAAGTTGATTTTGCAGCAGATCCAAAAGCGTGGTTCTTCCAATTAGCTTCTAATATCATTACACCAGTTGTATTGATTTTATTAGGGATGATTCTACCAGCTTTGGCTCGTCGTGATAAAAAGAAAGCACAAATCAATTAGTAGAAAGAGAGAAAGAGACTCAGTGAGAGTATCTTTCTCTCTTTTTATTTGTATCTAAAAAGGATGTGATGAAGTTAAAAGTCATATGGTGATTTGCAGCATAGAGAAAAATAAAAATTTATATGAGAAACAATCGAACAGCCATATATTTTTACAGCTACATTATTACCACTGTTAAAATTAATGCGTACCTCTGAAGAGTTTGTTTTAATACTGGTTTTAACCATTGTTTTTCTTATTAAATAGTGATTTTCCTTCTAGTTTTTCTTTTAATTTCATATATTTGTAAAAAAATGAGAACAATTTTTCCTTTTTATCGGTATAATAGAAGGGAAGTCTGTTCTTTTTTCTAAAAAAATGATACGATTTATACAGGAAAAAAATTGAGGAAGTGAGAACGATTAGTAAGCGACAACGTCAATCAGAAAAAGAAGAAAGATCAACCTACCTTTGTAAAGAAGTTGATCCCGATTATCTTGGCCGTGAGATATATGCCGATAATGTAGATACCCCTTATTCATTTTATTTAGTTCGAAAGTTGAATCTAGCAAAAGATTATCAAAATTTAGCTGAAGGCGAAGCTTTTTTTGATGCAATCTGCGATAGTTGGGATGAAACAGAAGCGTTTGAAGAGTTAGTAGTCAAAAAAATCTATATGTATGTTGAGACTGAGATCATGTATTATACATTACTGATGGGAAGTTTTGAGCCAACTAGAAGAGAACTTCGGATGAATATAAGACAATGGTTTGAAGAAATCACTCTTGAGAAGAAGGATCGGTCTCTAGTATATAAAGGAAACACAGCATTAGACTCTGGAGAGATGCAGGGAATGATGAAGCAAATGCTTGAAACTTCAAACGAGATTTTCCGTCTACGCAAAATGATCACGGATTTGACAGATACGATCAATCAAGGGAAAATCGAGATGCATACAGCTAAACATGATCCAATCATCTCTAGAAGTATTCAAACGATTCATCTGAAAAGAGCGCAGCCTTTGGTGATTGAAGATGACAAGGCTGAAAAAATAGAAAACTCTGCTGCGAATGAGTCCGTAGATGTAGAAGTCGAACTTGTGGATGATACTGCTAAAGAAGTGGAAATTGCAGAACCAGTTGAGCAAGCCGAAGCTATCGAGGAAGTAGTAGGAGAAGAAGCAGAAAAAAAGTTGGAGAACGAATTGGTGGAAAAACCAATTCAAGAAGATTCCCAAATAGAAGAAAAACATACAGCTTCGTTAACCCAAGAACCAGAAAATAAGGAACAACCAAAGACGCAACACACGTCAATCAAATTGAAACGCAAACAAATGGAAAACGAAAAAGCTCAAGAAATAGTTGAACTTGATACAAAAGAAACTATGGTAAAATCAAAACCATTAGATCTTGGTTTGTTAGTGTTTAAGAAAAGAAATACAAAGAAAGCGACACCAAGTAACTGGCCGCGCTTTTCTAAGCTAATGAAAGCTAGTAAAACGATTGCAGCTCCAGCGAAAATTCCTAATTTCTCTAAGAGTGAGATGGAAAATTTGGAAGATGAAATTTACTTATGCTTCATGAATAAGCGAATGCGCTTAGGAACAAAGAAAAATGCAACTCAAAAAAAGAGCATTTTACGATCAGATTTGCTGGCCCAAATTAATCAAGCAGAGTACTTAAACTACTCTTGGGGGCAAGTGTTAAGACAACGAAAAGAAGATGTTCTGATTTGTGGTCGACTGAGCTGTGGCGGTTTAGTGTCTTCTTTAGATGGTTTTTTACAAGAAATGCGGGAAATTGCATATAGCCGTTCTTTATTCGGTAAAAAAGTCCGCTGTTCAGTGGATTTATTGCGTCGCTTGGAAGGATACATTTTAATGGATCAATATATGCAACATCTAAGCTTGATGCCAGTTGACAAATAATTTGTAAGATAGAAAATAGTGATATTTTTAGAATGAGGTTGGACAGAAATTACTTTTAGTCCTACCGTTTATTCGAACTGCTTGAGGTAGGGATGTGACTCTTAGAGTGATGTCCTTGCCTCATTTTTTTTATAGATATCAATATAAGTCGTATGTAAAAGGCTAAGTCAAAAGTGTTGTTGATTGGTGAAATACGATCTCTACTGTATGATTAGAATGAGGTGTTAAGAGAATCATTGGCAGTAGTTATGTAGCTTATATTGTTTAAATATAATGGAGGGAATAGAGATGAAGAAAATTTTTAAGAAAAAGTCTACAGAGAGCAAAAATTCACGTTTAAAAAAATCATTAGGGCATGAAAAGCAACAAGAGAAAAAAATTGCTCATTTGGAAAATAAAGCAGATGAGAAAGAGTTTGATTCTTTTTTCTCTGAGGTGATAAAAAAATTTCCTGAAAAAACATCATCAATTATCATCGCAAGTTATGGAAAATCAAAAGAGCAAGCTGAGAAAATTTTAACTAAAAGTAAAAGTCAATTTGATAGTATCTTCGATGAGTTTTTAAAAGGAGTGGACGCGGAAACCCGTAAAAAGTGTCATACAACGATTCATGCTGCTTCCTTAACAGCGGCGATTATAGGGTGCTCACCGATTCCTTTTTCCGATGCATTATTACTAGTTCCAGTTCAATTAACAATGATGGCTCGTCTACATAAAATATTTGGGCAATCATGGTCTGAGAGCATGGGGAAAAGCTTGGGTAAGGAAATTGTCGTTGTTGGTTTGGGTAAAAGTGCCGTTGGTAATATAATAAAATTTATTCCTGCAGTAGGAACTGTAGCGGGGGCTGCAATTAATGCGACTGTTGCAAGTACAATTACAGAAACACTAGGATGGGTGACTGTCAAAATGTTAAATGACGGCGAAGATATTTTTGAGCAAACGATGACATTTAAAGGTCAATTTCAAACATTGTTAAAAGCTGTACAAAATTCTAGTAAAAAAACAAAATAATACTTACTAGAAAATTAAGAATGGATGTAATGATAAAGCTAAACATCATCATAAGAAGCGGTCGTGGGTCTTAACCTCAAAAGAGAAAGAATGATGAATCAGAATTTCTAGATTTAAAAAGGAGCTTTTATTTATGAAACAATCGATCGTACACATTGCATTAGTTATCGAAGATTATGACCAAGCAATAGCGTTTTACACTCAAAAACTTCATTTCACTTTAATAGAAGACACATATCAGCCAGAACAAGACAAGAGATGGGTAGTAGTCTCTCCTCCCAATTCAAAAGGAACGACAATTTTATTAGCAAAAGCGTCGAAACCAATTCAGCGTGATTTTATTGGAAATCAAGCAGGCGGACGAGTATTTTTATTTTTAGGTACCGACGATTTTTATAGAGATTACAAGGACATGGTCGCAAATGGAATCGAATTTGTTAGAAAACCTAAAGAAGCTGACTATGGAATTGTGGCTGTTTTTAAAGATCTATATGGTAATTTATGGGATTTAGTACAGTTTAATGACCAACATCCAATGAGTGGGCGAATATAGAAGTTGAACTTATTTCCGAAGGTGTTACTTCTGTTTCCATCGCCTATTTGGATTCCTTGTGGCTAGGACATCACTCGGCAAGTGATGTCCTAGCCACTTTAATATTTTCCATTTTCATTCCCATGTTAATGGGAAAATTAGTGGGACAAAAACAAGTCGATCACGTCAAAAGGTAAGGTGATGTTAGTTTTTGTTCAATGTTTCACATAGTTTGAGAGGAACTTGTTAGTTGAACGTACTAGAGAAGGTCATAAAAGGGCAAGGAAAAAACGGCGTTATCGGTGATCGTCTTAAAGTATCGGAGAAAAAGATTCAACAAGCTGTTAGTTTAACAGGATACAAAATAATATTTGGGGTAAGAAATTCATGAAATGACTGGTATTTCTTCTTCAACACTCTATAGGTATCAGGAAAAAAATATAATGATCAGAGAGCGATTCTAATCGCATTTTACTAATTAATGTAGATAGTTATAGATTAAATGTTATAATAAATGATTGATCGAAAAGATGCTCTGATTTATTTAGCCTGAAATTAATAGTATAGAAATCCCAACTTAAATGGCAAAAAGGCTCGTTAACAGATACGGGCAACTAAAAGGTAAAAAAATATCGATGATTCCAGAAAGAATCAGGAAGGAGAGTAAATGAAAAAAATTTTTATTGTAAGCCAAGTTTTACTAGCGATTAATTTATTTATACTCATTATTCCAACGTCTATTTTGTTAGTTATTTTTTCTCTATTTCCCAATTTAAAGTCATTTGAAAATGGACTAGGGGCGTATCCGTTGCTTTTTATAGTATGTGGCATTACAGGATTGATAGTAACAATTCCTTTTTCATTCATTATGATTATATTATACATGTGGTATAAGTATAGAGTGAAAGCGTAGGTTAATTTGAAGAAAGTCTTGAAAAGGATCAATGAAATAATAGCTATCTTTTTAACAATAGCTGGTTACATTATTTACTTATTTTTGTATATAAATAATGAAGATGGAGGAATGATGGGGCTATTTCCGTGGCTCATTTTTGTAGCTGTCGGATATAAAAAGATGGTAAAAAAAGCACTTCTATCTACAGCAAATAAAAAAATTGATACGCTTCGCTTGGACTATGAAAATACAATAATTGATGAAGAAACTTACAGAGACTTGACGCAAAAAGTACGCTCACTTATTTATAAGGTATCTTAATTATAATTTTAATAAACTCTCAAAAAGGATAAAAATAAGGATTGATGAACTATATGGAAGAGTTTTTCACAGCAATTGCAGATTTTTTCAGTTCTATAGCATTTGCTCTGTCTAATAATAAGAAAAGATAATTATTCCAACAAGAAATAAATTCTGGAGAAAAAATCACGAAATAAGATAAAATAGAATGTCTATTAAAATATGGAGGATATATGAGAAAAGTAATTATGCTATGTTTTTGTGTCACGCTGTTAATGCTTACGTCTTGTTCTAATGTAGAAAATGAAACCAGAGAATCAGAAGCAAGAGAATTATTGGAAGATGGATTAACCTTTATGAGTGGAATACAAGAGGTTGGACGTGAGATTAAATATACTGTAAAAAAGAGAAGACATAAAATAAATGAGACAGCAGTCATTTATGAAAATACAAAACCTGTAATTGAAATTTCTGTGAAAAAAGCAAAAGGACAATTGTATCCCAATTCAGTAAATAAATATGATTCTATTGAGGTAGAGATGAATTATAAAAATATTGATTATCCTAAAGCATTTGAAATAAGTTTCTCTGGTGTGGAGCTATTTACAATGAAAGGACAAGCAATTAAACACGGGGCAAATGGAATGGAGTCTACTGAAGCAACTTTAGGAACTCAAGGTCATGCTACAGCGGCTCTTACTATTGGTGAACTTATTGAAATAGGAGATAGTGTGATTATACGGTATGATTATGATATAGAGGTTAATGGAGGTGGAGCAGGCCCGTTTGACTATATTGAATTTGAAGTACCTATTGAAGTTGTAAAGAAATAGAAACTAAAAATTTAAGCAAGAAGAAAATAGTGCCATTAAAATTTATAGATTGTTCTGGCTATAGCTTCAATATAACAGTATGTTTAAATAATAATTTTCCCAAAAAGAATGTAGAAAATGTGTCAAAACCATAAAATGGGTGAATATCTTTATAAAAATGGTGATGTATATAAAGATGTTTCTTCTTAGGATGAAGAGTACGCGGTTTGTGGCTTTGTTTCAGTCTTCTTACCAGAATTTACAGAAAAAATATTTTGTAAACCCTTTCTTTATACAGATGATAACTGAATCTGATAAAAGGATATAGTGCCGATAGTTGGAGATTTCATTAAATTATCATAGAACCAAATACATAAGGTACAGAAGAAAACCAATTTAGAATCATAGTATAGAAGAAAGTAAGATACATAGATAGCCATGAAAATAGTAGTAAAAAAAATATTGCTATATGTCTTCTATATTGTTACTCTTGAATAACGGAGTATTGAATTAGGTGGTGAAGCGGTGAAAAAGAAGTGGATTTTAGCAATATTATTAGGAATGATCGTAATTATTATTTTATTAGGAGGGAAAAAATATATGGATAAAAAAGCAGTAGAAAAAAGTTATCAAGATGGGATTGAACTTATCCAAAACTATGTAACAGATTATTTGGTTAAAAATTATGAAGGCATTGAAAAAATCGAGTGGCAAGGGATTGGTGTAGAATGGCGAAGTTCTCCTGTTTTTGGCGCTTCTATTTTGGGGAACTATGTAAATAGCAATGTTCACGTATATATTTCAAAAGATAGTTATTTTACAATGGAGTTTCGCCTATCTGATGAAACAGAATATGATGATGACTTAAAAAAATATGTTTTATATGAATACGATGGAATCTCTGTGTTGAATCCCAGTAATATTGATATTTCAGTTGCAACTGGAATACACAATGCTATTTATGCATATAGTGATGACCCTGATGTAAAAAATTTAAAGGTAAACGAAAAAGAAAAGCGAGCATTTGAAAGAATCAAAAAAGCTTCTCCAGGTAGCACCAATGCGGAGATTATTTATAATTTAGAAATTCATAAGTTGACTTATTAAGGACGGTGGAAAACAGATGAGTAACGAAATCACAACAGAGGTCTTGGCTAAAGCAATTGATACCACAAAAGAAACTGTTCAGACTGACACAAATAAAGTTAAATTGAATATTCAAGGAAAAAATGTAGACTACCAAATCCTAAACAAAGCAGCCAGCGATGAAGACAGCCAACTAAATGCAATGGCTATCGCCCCTATCGTCAATGGGAAACCTGACTATAACAATGTAGCTGTTGTGTACGCTGGAACCAATATGCATAATGATACTGGAGCCAACGGTTTTGGTACTGCAGGTGGTGCTTTGACAGGCGGCCTTTCAGGGGAATATGAAGGTGCACAAGCTTTTTTAAACGAAACACAAGATAAAATAGCCAAACAGAACGGGTCGATTACTGACGTTGCTGGTTTTAGTCAATCTGGTGGTTACATGATGAAAATGGCCGCAGAATATGGTAAAGAAATGGGCTTTCAAACAACAAGTTTTGATGACTGGGGACGAGATCAGTTTGGAACGCTCACAGATGATCAACTGAAATGGTTGAAAAGTAATCCCGAAATGTTGAAACGATATCAAAACGATTCTTGGGCGAATTTTTCTGGTCGTGATCATACGTATGGAACTGTGTCACGTATTGAAGGAATAGGATTCAATGAACATAATACCCTTGCTAAATACTTTGACGGGGATACGCTAAATTTAGATCGTTTAGCCAAGGATGGTATCTTTGCCCATGGTATGACAAAAGCGCAAGTAGAGCTGGCTGCCAAAAATTGGGCCAAAAAAAATGGTGATGGCAAATTTTGGACAGGTGACGATGAGGAAGCGAAAGCGCGTGTAAAAGAGTATTTAAAATTATATGGATCTTATCGGATAGCAGATCTTTCTGAACTCAAAAAATTGAGAAAAAAACTAAAATCTAGTGGCGGTGGCTTATCGAAGAATGAAGAAATCTATTTGGATAACAGTGAAGCTTTATTAGTTGTAACGACTGCCTCTCAGACGATGAAAGACGGACTAATTGATGTGATCACAATCTATCAAGATGCGATTACAGAAGCTAAAGAAGTTTGGGTAGAAGGGCTTCAGCATGCTCGTTCAATCGGAACAGAGTTAAATGAATCTGAAATTATTGATGCCTTGGCTTCAGTCGGAGCAACAGAAGCCAGTATTGTAACCGAACCTATAATTTTTTATAAAGAACAGATCACTAAAGCCATACAATTGGGTGAGAGTTTTGACAGTCTCGTTTCAGAAATTAAATCAGGGATTGATAAACTTGTTCAAAGTGATAAAAATTTAGCTAGTCAACTTTTCTAGAATGAGGTGTTCATATGGATCAACAAGAAGTATTAAAAACAGATTATCTAAAAAAAAAACGTCAGTTGGAAGAGAATGAAGAGGATATTCTTTTTCAAAGAGATCAAGGAATACGTGATGTAGAAGAAGTTGCAGATATGACACATTATTATTTAAAAGACTACGTTTTAGATCAAGGTTTTATTATACAAGCTGTACATAAGTTAGATAGGCTGAAAGAAGAAGTCTATGAAGCAGCACAACATGACCGAAAGAAAATTGAGTGATAAATAGAGGAGTTAGATGAGACTTATTATCATGCTGTTCGTACATTATATGATCAGGAATTAGAGAAGAAAGAGAGTGATTTTTAATGTTAGATGATGTAACCAAAGACCTTAAAAAGAAGGCGCAGAAAGACTCAATCGCGTCAGCAATTGGTCATTCCATGAAACAGAAAAAACAAACAAATCAACAAAAAGCGAAACAAAATGGAGAAGTGAAGCTATCTTCAGTTAAAACAAATATGGCAAGTGTTTCCGAAAGCATGGGGAATTCGATCAAAGGACAATTCGGGAAAAAAGTAAAAGAGTCTTTCAAAAAACAATGTGAAAATTTAGATAAATTTTAATAACACACTTTTCCGATAAAACTACTTAATAAAACGAAGCAAACAGAAACCTTGATTTATTAGGGTTTCTATTTTGATTTAGAAGCTTTTTTTGAATTATATGTATCTCTAGAATAGATGCTGGAAAAGGAACTGTTAGAAGTTGTTTCTTAGGACAAAAACAAAATCAAGAAAATAGTACAACTTAAATGGAGATAGAAATAACTTTAAAGTGTTATATGATAGTCGACTCAAAGAGGAGTCTTTGTCTAATATGTTTTTATGGAGTAGAAAAGATAGTCAATTCTCTAAAAGAAACAGAACCAAAGCATGCAAAAAAACAACTAAAAAGTCCTTATTCTACAACCTTTTAAACTAACACTAAAAAAAACTTCCGTTTTGTAGTATAATTTTCAAGGATAGAGGAAAGGCGGGAAGCCCATGAGGAAAAAACAGACATATGCAGTAGTTGATCTAGAAACAACTGGGACCGATCCAATGGTTGACCGGATTATTCAATTCGGCTGTGTATTGATCCAAGATGGAGAAATCATTTCCCGTTTTGCGACAGACATCAATCCAAATCAGGCCATTTCTAAACAGATTCAACAACTTACTGGCATCAGCAATGCCCGTGTTCAAAAAGCACCTTATTTTGAAGATGTCGCATTAACGATTTACAACTTGCTGGCTGATACTGTATTTGTTGCTCATAATATCTATTTTGATTATTCTTTTTTAACACAGGAATTGATCCGTTGTGGTACGCCAAAACTAAAAATTCCCGGAATAGATACAGTTGAGCTGGCTCAGATTTTTTTACCGACAGAAAAAAGTTTCCGTTTAGGTGACTTGTCTGAAAGCTTAGGCTTGATCCATGATAATCCTCACCAAGCAGATAGCGATGCCCAAGTAACGGCAGAACTTTTACTTTTGATCGAAGCCAAAATGCGTCGCTTGCCGCTGATCACAATGGAAGCAATTGACCGCTTGAGTCAACAAACAGGTATGGATACTAGCTCTTATATTCATCATATCTATGAAGAAATGAAACAAACTATTCAACCTTTAGCAAAAGAACAACATGTAGTTTCTGGAATTGCATTAAGAAGAAAAGAAGTGCCACTATTTGAAGAAAAATTATACGGAAAGCCTATTTTTCCGCAAAAGAAAAAGGCCAAAGAAAAAGTTTTTTCAAATGTAATCGGCTATCGCTCAGAACAAAGCCGCATGATGAACTTAGTATATGATCATTTTACAAAGGATGAAACTAAAAATTTATTTATTGAAGCAGCTACTGGAACAGGAAAAACATTAGGCTATTTATTCCCGCTAAGTTATTTAGCAACACCAGAAAATCCAGTTATTATTAGTACTGTTTCGATTGTTTTACAAAATCAATTGACTGAAAAAGATATTCCGTTAGCCAATCAAATTTGCCCTAAACCGATCAAAGCAGTGATTATCAAAAGCCATCGTCATTATATCGATTTGCAGCGGTTTAAAGCCACACTGAAGAACCCTGTACAGCAAAAACAATATGCTTTGTATCAGATGGGGGTTTTAGTTTGGCTGGTAGACACTGAGACTGGCGATCTTGATGAATTACAACTGACAAATTTTAATCATGTTTTTTGGCGTGATGTCGCACATCGCGGGATTGATTTTTTATCTGATCAGGATTCGCTGTACCAAGAGGATTTTGTGCGTTTTCTTTATAAAAAAGTTCGACAAAGTAATGTACTGATCGTTAATCATGCATTTTTGGCACAAGAAACCCTTAGAGAAATCCCGCTGTTACCTAAAAGTTCGTATTTGATCATTGATGAAGCACACCATTTACCAGATATTGCTGGGAAAATTGCGAATCGTCAGTTTAACTATGTTTCATTTAAAAAACAGGCAAATCTTTATCTGGAAGAAGACCAGTTGTTTGATCAAGTCAATCAAATTTTTAAATCAGAAACACAAGAACAGCGACTATTACGTATTTACTCTAAAGCGTTAAATGATTTAGTAGAAGAATTTAGTGATTTATTCTATGAACTAAACCAGCTGTTTCAAAATGAAAAGCAACCCAGTTTAGAGGCCGTTTTGTTAACGAAACCATTGTTCGATCATTTGTCTTTAAATGGAGAAACGTCAATTCAAAAAATCGAAGTTCTTTTAACTGAAATGCAGGAAATTCAAACTAGATTGCAGCAGTCGATTGTTGAACAACTAGAAAAGTATACAGCGTCTGAGCGGATTATATTTGTCAGTCTATTGCAATTTTTTGAACGCATCGTATTTTTGTATGAATGTTTTGATATTTATGTCAATGAATGGCATCCGCGCTGGATCAAAGAATACAGCTCGACACCTCAAGGCTATGGGTTACTTGCAATCAATGATTTAGAAGCAAGTATTTTGCCTGAAACAACTTGGTATGATCGGTATCAACGGATTTTATACACGGGTGGAACGTTAAAATTTGGCAATGATAAGAAGTATTTGCCAAATAAATTGGGTTTGACAGATGTTTTGTTTAAAACATTGCCTGATCCTTATGATTATGAGCAAAATGCTCGCTTGTATATTCCTTCAGAAGCTATTACGATCAGCCAAGCCAATCCTGCAGAATTTTCCGCATATATTGCCTCTGTGATCCAAGAATTATCACAAGAGCAAGATCGTTCTGTACTGGTACTATTTACATCACATGAGATTTTATCTAGCGTTTATTATCGTTTGCATCCTCATTTTTTAAATGCGGGGAGAGATCTTTTAGCACAAGGAATCAGTGGTAGCCGAGAAAAAATCTTGAAACGTTTTGCTCATTCAAAAAATAGTGTGTTATTGGGCGCTGACAGTTTTTGGGAAGGCGTCGATTTGCCTGGAGAAGCATTATCACTGTTGATTGTGACACGATTACCATTTGAAAATCCTAAACGACCTTTCGTCAAAGCACGTTATGACTACCTTGAAGAAAAAGGAATCAATCCTTTTACTCATGAGGCTTTACCAAAAGCAGCACTACGGTTGCGTCAAGCTTTAGGACGTTTGATTCGCTCTGATGGTGACAAAGGAGCATTAGTTGTTTTGGACAGACGTTTGGTGACGGCAAAATACGGTAAGCGCATGTTAAAAGCATTGCCAAAAGATTTAACAGTAAAAGAAGAAACATTAGAGGAAATAACGTCAGAGCTAAAAGAATTTTTAAATAAATAAATTTATCTGCTATCTATTAAATCAAACTGATTTTCTGCTATAATGGTAGCCAGTAAGTTTGGAAAGGGCGAGGCGATTGCAAGAACAAGAAGATCAACGTGAATCAAGGAAAACCAAGATCCTAATAAGTGTCATTGCGTTTTTATTAGTGATTATTGTGATGATAACTATTTTTTATATTCGTTCAACACATCCACGAACACAGGCGAAAAGAGAAGCAACAGAAATTGCGAAAGAATATGCACATTTGGAAACCGTCGATAATTTTTACTGGTTTACTAGAAAAGAAACCTATTTTAGTGTGACAGGTAAAGACGATAAAGGAGAATCACTGGCCGTAATCATTCCTAAATCAGGAGAAAAAGTCACTGTCCTAAATCAAAAAGACGGCGTAGAAGAAGGACATATCCGCCAGATCATTGAAACAGATTATAAAGAAAAAGATATCCAAAAAATCAGTTTAGGACTGTATAATGATAAACCTACGTGGGAAGTCATTACAAAAAATGATGATGGATCATTAAATTACTATTTATTATCATTTGAAAAAGCTGAAGAGATCATGGTCATTAAAAATGTCTGACGAGACAGTTTATAGAAGCGATTGGATGAAGAGTGGCAAAGCAACACTCAATTCGGATTTGACTTTATAGATCGAATTGGTTCATCCTTCTTGTTGATAAAAAATGAATGGAGCGATACTATGGAAATATCGAATCGAGCACAAAAATTAGAACCCTCTGTTACGCTAGCTGCTGCCGCTAAAGCCAATGCGTTAAAAGCTTCCGGCAAAGATGTTTTAAGTTTAACAGTTGGTGAACCGGATTTTACTACACCTAAAAATATACAGAAAGCGGCAATTCAAGCGATCGAAAGTGGAAAAGCTAGCTATTATACGCCATCAGCAGGTATCAAAGAGTTACGTGAAGCTGTAGTAAAACATATCAAAACATATTATCAACTGGATTATCAAGCAAATAATGTGATCGTGACAGATGGCGCCAAATTTGCGTTATATCTCCTTTTTCAAGCGGTATTAAATCCAAATGACGAAGTGATCATTCCAGTCCCTTACTGGGTAAGCTATGGGGAACAAGTTAAGTTAGCTGAAGGTGTACCTGTTTTTATCTCATGTGCTCAGGAAAAAGAATTTAAAGTGACTGTAGAACAATTAGAAGAAGCTAGAACGGATAAGACGAAATTATTGATTTTAAATTCTCCTTCCAATCCTACAGGAATGATTTATTCTGAAGCTGAATTGCGTAAAATTGGTGAATGGGCGGTACTAAATGATGTCTTGATCGTATCAGATGATATTTATGGTAGACTTGTTTATAATGGTGCTACCTTTACACCGATTGCGACAGTGTCTGAAGCAATCAAAAAACAAACGATCATTATCAACGGAGTTTCTAAAAGCTATGCCATGACAGGCTGGCGTATCGGTTATGCGGTGGGGGATGAAACGATCATTTCGGCAATGAATGATATCGCATCACAATCAACAAGTAATCCAACAGCTGTTAGCCAATATGCGGCAATCGAAGCTTTAGTTGGCGAGCAAGACACGGTTGAAACCATGAGAAAAGCTTTTGAAGCACGATTAAATGAGATTTATCCGTTGTTTGCAGCGTTACCTGGATTCAAATTGGAAAAACCTCACGGTGCATTTTACCTATTTCCAAATATCAAAGAAACATTAACGATGTGCGGCTATACGGATGTCACTAAATGGGTGGATGATTTATTAGCAGAAGCACAAGTTGCACTTGTAACAGGTGCAGGGTTTGGCGCTCCAGAAAATGTTAGGATCAGTTATGCAACGGATTTAGATACATTAAAAGAAGCAGTTAAACGAATTGCAGCATTCATCGAAAAAAAATCAACGAAGTAAATTACTTAATTCGGGATAGGTAAAAGAATAAATGAATGGAGAGACGATTGTGGAACAAATTCAAATTATTGATTCAAAAAATCATGTAGGGGAAACAGTAAAAATAGGAGCTTGGATCGCTAACAAACGTTCAAGTGGAAAAATTGCGTTTTTACAATTACGTGATGGAACAGCTTATTTTCAAGGGATTGTAGTAAAAAGTGAAGTCCCAGAGGAAGTCTTTCAATTAGCGAAAAGCTTAACACAAGAAACATCAGTTTGGATTACTGGTGAAATCAGAGAAGACAGCCGCTCAAAATTTGGTTATGAAATTGGTGTTACAGGGATTGAAGTAATTGGTGAAAGTCATGAGTACCCGATTACACCTAAAGAGCATGGCACAGACTTTTTAATGGATCATCGTCATTTATGGTTGCGTTCTTCACGTCAGCATGCAATCATGCAAATTCGTAATGAAATTATTCGTGCAACCTATGAATTTTTCAATAACAATAATTTTGTTAAAATCGATCCACCTATTTTAACTGCCAGTACAGCAGAAGGTACAACTGATCTATTTGAAACAAATTATTTTGATCAAAAAGCCTATTTATCTCAAAGTGGACAATTATACATGGAGGCAGCAGCCTTAGCGTTTGGTAAAGTGTTCTCATTTGGACCAACATTTAGAGCGGAAAAATCAAAAACGCGTCGTCACTTGATCGAGTTCTGGATGATTGAACCAGAAATGGCCTTCATGCATCAAGAAGAAAGTTTAGAAGTCCAAGAACAATACGTAGCGTTCTTAGTTCAAAGTGTATTGGACAATTGTGATCACGCATTAGACGTGTTAGAACGTGATAGAGAAGTCTTGAAAAAATATACGCAATTACCATTCCCGCGTATTTCATATGATGAAGCAGTTGAATTATTGAAGAAAAATGGATTTGATGATATTGAATGGGGCGATGATTTTGGTTCCCCGCATGAAACATTTATCGCCAACTCATTTGACCGACCAGTTTTCATTTTGAACTATCCAAAAGCGATCAAAGCTTTCTATATGAAACCACATCCAACTCGTGATGATGTTGTGATTTGTGCGGATATGATCGCACCAGAAGGCTACGGCGAAATCATCGGCGGTTCTGAAAGAGCTATTGACCATGATTACTTATTGGAACAAATTCGTAACCACAATCTAGATGAAAAAGAATATTCTTGGTATTTAGATTTACGTCGTTACGGTTCCGTTCCACACTCAGGCTTTGGACTAGGATTAGAGCGTACCGTTACATGGTTGGCAGGCATTGAACATGTTCGTGAAGCAAGTCCATTCCCACGTTTGTTGAACCGTATTTACCCATAGAAATAAACATTCAGTTAGTCGTTGAACGAAGCATTATGCTTTGTTTCAGCGACTACTTTTTATGGAAATTAAAAGGTTCAAATAAAATTACAATAATAAAAAAGAAAAAGTAAGGTAAATTGTTTAGAATTCCGCTTTTTTATGGTAGAATTGACAGAAAGTAGAATAAAGGAATGACTCGAATGGAAAACCCAACTCAAATCAAAAGAAAACATTTTCGTTTTCCAGCTTATGACGATGAATTAGGCGTGAAATTAGTTTCTGAAAATAAACGAACATTGTTTCAAGAAGAACCAATGCTCTCTAAAACACCAACACAATCTCAACAAAGTACACCAGTAATAGATCCGATAAACGTCCAACCAATGTTGCACAAACAACCAACACAAACAAATAATCAACATGTTTCTCATAGTCAGGAACAAGTTGCAGAATTGGCACGTCACAAATCCAATCTGCCGAATTATATGATGACTCATAATAAAACAACGTCACCAAAGCAAAAAAATAATCTATTTGGTAATATGCCAAAAAGAAATTCTTACGGTTTTGGTTCTCAACAATCTTCTAATAAAAACAAAGCAGCTTTTTCAAAGGATTTTACTTATGATACTCGTTCTTATTTTGTACCAAAGTATATTCCAGCGTCTGTCATTCCAGAAGAAAAAGCACCAGCTTTGACTGAGCAAGAATTGGCAGAAGCAATGAAAAAAGATCAAAATTCGTACTTGCTTTTTGACGATGAACCAGCGGCATTTCAAGTGAAGGGGAATGAAGATCCGACTGTTCAAAAATTTAACATTCCAAAAGACTCACCTGAAATTCCTGTAACAAGACGTCAATACCAACAAATCAAACCTGATATGGAACGATTTGGAAAAGAAGAAGATATTAGTCACACGTTGCCGCGTTCTAGAAAAGAGCTGAAGACGGCGAAAGAAAATGCTAAAAGCCAAACTGCATACGGTCAAAAAGTAGCAGAAGCAGAACATGAGAAAAAAAAGGGTATTTTAGATAAGTCCTTGAGTGGTATTATTAAAGATTCAAGTATGGAATTAGAGAATAGTAAGTATTTTAAGTGAAAAAGATCTGAGACAAAGCCAAATAGGTTTTGTCTCAGCTTTTTACTGTGATTCTTTATAATCGGCTAGACAGAACTTGACCCAGTAAAAATGCTGCTAGAAGCCTTTTTATTGTTGTAAAATAAACGATTAGGCGTTTTTTTTAGTTGATTATTTCACAATTATATACGATAATGGATTGCGTACGATTGAAAACTGTTTAAAAAAGCTACGTTTTATATAGACTTTAAGAGAAGAGGATTAAGATGAGCAATCAAGAAAATAAATTACATCATTTTGTTGGGATCAAAGGATCTGGAATGAGTTCATTGGCACTCGTATTGTTTGAAAAAGGCTATCAAGTGCAAGGATCCGATGTAGATGAATATTTCTTCACACAACGTGATTTGGAAAAAGCTGGTATTACTATTTTACCGTTTAATGCTGATAATATTACAAAAGATATGACTGTTATTGCAGGAAATGCATTTCCTGACACTCATGAAGAATTGGTACGTGCAAAAGAATTAGGAGCCGAAATTATTCGTTATCACGATTTTATTGGCCGTTTTATTCAACCTTATACAAGTGTTGCTGTAACGGGTTCTCATGGGAAAACAAGCACAACTGGGTTACTTTCCCATGTGTTGACAGGGATTGCACCAACAAGTTATTTGATCGGTGATGGAACGGGTCATGGTGATCCAAATGCTGAATTTTTTGCTTTTGAAGCGTGCGAGTATCGCCGTCATTTTCTAGCATATTCACCAGATTACGCAATCATGACGAATATTGATTTTGATCATCCTGATTATTTTAAGAGTATTGAAGATGTATTCTCGGCTTTTCAGACTATGGCTGAACAAGTAAAAAAAGGGATTTTTGCTTATGGTGATGATAAATATTTACGTCAATTAAAAACGGATGTCCCAGTTTATTATTATGGATTAGCACAGGATGATGATATTCAAGCTAAGAACATTGAGCGGACAACACAAGGATCTTCTTTTGATGTTTATCACCATGACACATTTGTTGGGCACTTTGTCTTACCTGCTTTTGGGCAACATAATATCATGAATACATTAGGTGTGATTGCTGTAGCTTATTTTGAAAAGTTAGATATGAAAAAAGTGGCTGAGGAAATGCTGACATTTGAAGGTGTCAAACGTCGTTTTACAGAGAAAAAAGTTTCTGACATGATCATTGTTGATGATTATGCACATCATCCAACTGAAATTATTGCAACGATCGATGGTGCTCGTCAAAAGTATCCTGATAAAGAAATCATTGCCGTTTTTCAACCGCACACATTCACTCGTACGATTGCATTGATGGATGAATTTGCTGAGGCGTTGGATTTAGCCGATGCTGTTTATCTTTGTGATATTTTTGGATCTGCTAGAGAACAACAGGGCGATGTGAAAATCGAGGATTTAGGAAATAAAATTCAAAAAGGCGGCCAAGTTATAAAAGAAGATAATGTGTCTCCGCTTTTAGACCATGAAAATGCTGTGATGGTCTTCATGGGAGCTGGAGATGTTCAAAAATTTGAACAGGCTTATGAAACGCTATTAAGCAACACAACTAGAAGTGTTCTATAAAAATAAACTTGAAGAAGAAGTTTCAGCAAACGTATTTTACGATTTGTTGAAGCCTCTTCTTTTTAACTTGCCTTTTGTCGTCATTTTGGTACAATTATCTTATCATTAGTGGAGGTGTACTAATTTGAATATCGGAAAACCGAGAAAATTAGGCAAAACCATCGAAGATATTGAGGAAGGCGATTCGCTGTCTTTAACCGAATCGATCGAAGATAAAGACTTGCTTCTTTATTTGGGCTTAACCAACGATGCCAATCCCTTATATATCCAACATGATTATGCCCAAAAAACAGAATATGGCAAACCAATCGTTCCATCGATTATGTTGATGGGAATCATTACCAGTGCAATTTCAAAACATTTACCTGGTCCTGGCTCTCATGTGGTCAATTTTTCAGTGAACTTCGTAGAACCAGTTTTTCATTATGAGACACTGACATTTCAATTTGAAGTGATCAAGGTAGATAAGATGAAAGATGTTGTGACGATTTCGATTGAAGCGGTCAATGAAGAAGAAGATCGAGTACTTGATGCGGTCGTAATGGTTCAGCCACCTCAAGTGACATTAGCGGATTTAGAGGAGAAAGAAGGAAATATAGATGAATAATGGAGCAGTAGCCAATGTTGGCTTGAATAAATTCTATTCAAAAATTTACGCATTTTTAGCGATGGGAATCGGGATCAGTGCGGTAGTATCTTATTTAGTTTTAAATGTATTTTTTATGGAAATCGTGATGTTTTTAGCCAAATATCCCTTTGCTTTTTATGGTATTTGGATCGCTGAATTGCTTTTAGTGCTCTTTTTAGGTGTTAAAGCTATAAAGAATCCAACTTTAGCAATCAGTGGTTTCATCCTTTACTCTGTGTTAAATGGTATTACATTAGCAGTTACTTTAGCGATGTATACAGAAGGCACGATTGTAACGGCCTTTGTTAGTGCAGCTGCTACATTTGGCGGTATGTCGTTGATCGGTATTTTTACTAAACGAGATCTTTCAGCAATGGGACACGCAGCATACAGCGCTTTGATCGGTTTGATCATCGCCATTTTCCTAAATGCTTTTGTTTTAAAGAGTGAACCCGTTGACTATTTGATTTCAATTTTGATGGTCATTATCTTTGCTGGAATCACAGCATACGATAACCAAAAAATTCGTACTTTATATACGCAAACTGGTGGACAACCAGGAACGGGTATCGCTGTATTCATGGCGTTACAATTATATCTTGACTTCATCAATTTATTCATAGCATTCTTGCGTATCTTTGGTAAAAATAATTAATAAAGTGATAACTATGAAGCATCCAGATAAATCTGGATGCTTTTTTTGTATAAAAATGATCTGGGAATACAATTTTATGCGAAAACGAGTGTTTATTTTGCATAAAAAACCTTTATATTGGTATTTTTTGATATAAAATCCATTGACTATTACCGCTCTTTGATTTATACTTTTATAAAATTGAGAAACAAAGTTCTATATTGAATATAAGTTGATCATGTACGGGAAGGTGTTATTGATGGGGAATTTTGAAAACGTACCAAAGGGATTTAGGTTTTATGGAACGCATGTTGGAATCAAGAAAAAAAGAAAAGATTTTGGGTTGATCGTGGCTGATGATGTTTGTCACGCTGCAGCAGTTTTTACAAAGAATACATTTTGTGGCGAATGTATACCTATCGGGAAAGACCATGTGAAAAATGCTGAATTACAAGCAGTTGTAGTGACGAGTGGTATCGCCAATGTTGCAACTGGGATAATAGGGAGAGAAAATGAATACAAAATTTTAGACTGCTTATCAGATAAGCTAATGATTAAAAAAGAGAATATTCTGCCTTCCTCTACAGGGATGATTGGACCTCAATTACCAATCGATGTTATTGAGGACTTTTTAGAAACAGAATCGATCGACCTCAAAGAAGACTATGAAGATTTCGCCCATGCTATTTTGACCACAGATCAACGAATCAAAGTTCGTAGCTTAAAAATTGGTGCTGCAACTATTTTAGGCATTGTCAAAGGCTCAGGAATGATTGAACCCAATATGGCAACGATGTTAGCCTATATTGTAACAGATGCAAAAATTGAGAAAGAAGAGATTCATTCTATGTTGAAAGTAGCTGTTGACCAATCTTTCAACACGATCAGCATCGATACAGATACAAGCACTAGTGACACTGTAGCGCTTTTAGCCAGTGGCCATTATGAAATCAAAACGAGCGAATTACAAAAGGCGTTGAATCAAATTTGTAAGGAATTAGCTTTAGATGTGGTAAAAGACGCTGAGGGTGCTACGAAGACAATGTTTGTCACAGTGAAAAATGCTGAAACCAAGGAGCAGGCAAAAAATGCTGGGAAATCAATCATCAACTCTCCTTTAGTGAAAACTGCATTATTTGGTAACGATCCTAACTGGGGTCGAATTGCAATGGCCCTTGGTAAAACCGACGGCTTGATGTTTGACCAGAATAAAGTTGAAATTTTTTATGGAACATACCCGATTTTTTCAAATAACAAGGAAAAAACACAAAATATCGATCAAATCACAGAGTACATCGAACAAAATGAAGATATCTATTTAACGGTAGATTTACATCAAGGAGTAGAAAATTTTGAAGTGATTGGCTGTGATTTAAGTTATGAATATGTCAAAATAAATAGTGATTATTCCACTTGATATATGTTGTGAATTGGTGATCTTTTAACTAAATGAAACAAGGAGTTTTCATAAGGAGAGGACAAAGTAGTTGTATTTTGTTCTCTCCTCTTTCATTTTGCGAATGTATGTTCTATAATAAAAGCAGGATAGGTGGAGTTGAACATGCAGAATACGCAAAGAATCGCAGTCCGCAGATTAGTGGAGTTTATTTTACGCAGAGGCAGTATCGATGCTCGGCATACAAGTGAACACACCGCATTAGAAGGTGCTAAGATTCACCGGAAGCTTCAAAAGAAAGCTGGTGAAAATTATCAAAAAGAAGTTAAATTAGCCATTAACATAGAATTGAATCATCAAGCATACATAATTGAAGGTCGAGCGGACGGTATTTTTATTGATGATAAAAAACGGACAGTGATTGACGAGATCAAAACATCGGAACCAGCATTTTCTGATTTGTTAGAAGAACAAATAGACATGTATTGGTATCAAGTGATGTGTTATGGACATATTTATTGTCAGCAAGAGGACTTGGAGTCAATTACATTACAGTTGACCTATTATCAAACAACAACGGACGATATTACTCGCCAAGAAAAAGAATTTAGCAAAGAAGAACTAGAAGAATTCTTTGATGACTTGACCAAAAAATACGAACAATGGTTGATCTTTAGGGCAAATTGGCGTAAAATTCGGAATCAGTCTTTACAGAATTTATCTTTTCCTTATGGAGACTACCGAGCAGGACAAAGAGAATTAGCAGTAGCAGTCTATAAAACAATTTTAAGTGATAAAAAGCTTTTTGTTGAAGCACCGACTGGAACAGGTAAGACCATTTCAACCTTATTTCCAACCTTAAAGGCAATCGGTGAAGAACAAGCCGAAAGAGTTTTTTATTTAACTGCTAAAACGATTACGCGCCAAGTGGCAGAAGATGCAGTAGAAGCAATGAAACAAAAGGATATGAAATTAAAAAGTGTGACGCTAACAGCTAAAGATAAGATTTGTTTTTTGAGTGAGCGGAATTGTACGCCAGAAGCTTGTCCTTTTGCGAATGGTTATTATGATCGTTTGAATGAAGGACTCTGGGATTTATTAAATAATGAACATCAATTTACCCGTGAAGTTATTGAATTTTACGCACGAAAGCATACGTTATGTCCATTTGAATTATCGTTAGATGTTAGTCTGTGGTGCGATTTAGTGATCTGTGATTACAATTATTTATTTGATCCAGTTGTCTATTTAAGACGTTTTTTTGAGGACCAGACTGAAGTCAAAGAGAATATTTTTTTGGTAGATGAAGTGCATAACTTAGTCAATCGTTCACGGGAAATGTATTCAGCGGAGCTATCTAAAAATAAGCTATCCGCATTGAAACAAACACTTGATAAAAAACAGACCAAACTGGTTCGGGCACTTAGCAAAATCGAAAAAGAATTTGATAAAATCAAACAGATCTGTGAGGAAGAAGGAAAAGAATTTCTACATCAACATGGACCAATTGATTCTCTAGTTAAAGCGGCTTATTCATTAGCTGAAAAAATCAAAGAGTGGCTTCCGGAAAATCAAGATCATATTGAGCTGAATCAAGTCTTATCTGTTTATTTTGAATTGTTGAATTATACTAAAATCAGCGAAGGATATGATGATCATTATTGTACGTATGTAAATTGTCAGAATCATGACATCATCGTGAAACAATTTTGTATTGATCCAAACTATTTATTACAACAAAAACTAGATAAAGGGAAAGCCAGCATTTTATTTTCGGCAAGTCTAACACCGCTAGATTACTATCAAGAGATTTTAGGTGGTGGGGAAGACAGTTTGCGTTATCGAATCCCAAGTCCTTTTCCAAAAGAAAATCAGTTATTAGTGATTGAAAAGTACATTCAGACTACATACAAAGAACGCGCGGATAATCATGAAAAGATTGTAGATAGTCTGACGAATATGATCCAGCAAAAAACGGGAAATTACTTCGTGTTCTTTCCATCGTATTCCTATATGGATAGCATTTATGAATTATTCCAGCAAAAAAATCCTCAGGTCAAAACCAAAATTCAGGCAAGTATGATGAATGAAGCAGAACGGGAAGCATATTTAGCTGATTTTGAGTTGGATCCAACAGAAACTTTAGTTGGTTTTTGTGTTTTAGGAGGAATTTTTTCAGAAGGGATTGATTTAAAAGGAAGCCGCTTGATCGGTACGGCAATCGTGGGAGTTGGGCTGCCGCAAATCAATCATGAACAAGAGCTGATCAAAGGGTATTATGATCAGGAAAAAAATCAAGGCTTTCAATTTGCGTACCAGATACCTGGGATGAATAAAGTTTTGCAAGCGGCAGGTCGAGTTATCAGAGATACTGATGATAAAGGAGTCGTATTACTTTTGGATCAGCGGTTTTCAACACCGCCTGTTCAACGTCTCTTTCCACCTCATTGGAATCAGGTCCAAACATCTTTTTCTCATGAGCGGACAAAACAGCTGATGCAAGATTTCTGGCAATGACTTAAACAACTGATGATAGGAAAAAATGTCACTTGCTGTTATACTAAAACAAGTATTAGTATAGCAACAAGTGGACAATTAATTTGAGAAACTATAAAAAGCCGAAGCAGCAATTATCGGCTCTTTTTTGAGCGAAGAGTTATCTAAATAAATGAAATGATAGGGAGACTAAAAATGAAAACAATCTTAGTATTACATACAGGCGGCACAATATCGATGTCAAAAGAAGCAGATGGTAATGTGACAACGAATCATACGAATCCATTACTTAACCAAGAAGAGTTGTTAGCTGGAAAAGTCAATTTAGTTGTAGAGCCGATTTTTAATATTCCGTCTCCTCACATGACTTTAGAAAGAATGCTGGAGCTGAAACAACGCATCCAAAAAGCATATACTGAAAAAATCGATGGTGTGGTGATCACTCATGGAACAGATACATTAGAAGAAACGGCTTATTTTTTAGATATTACATTGGAACATAAAATTCCTGTTGTATTAACAGGAGCTATGCGTTCAAGTAATGAAATTGGGACAGATGGCTTATACAATTTCATCAGTGCAGTTTGGACAGCCAGTTCAGATGAATCATATGGGAGAGGTGTGCTTGTTGTGATGAATGATGAAATTCATACAGCGCGCTATGTGACAAAAACTCATACGACAAATGTTGCGACATTTCGGACACCGACATTTGGTCCTATCGGTATGGTTTCTAAAGAACGTACTTTTTTCGCTAGTGAAGTGCGCCCGCAAGAAGTTTGTGATATTCAAAATGTCAGTGGAGAAGTCTACGTGATCAAAGCTTATGCTGGCATGGATGGAAGTTTGTTTGATCTAGTAGATAATGATCAAACAGATGGTATTGTGATAGAGGCTTTAGGTGCAGGTAATCTTCCGCCTGAAACATTGCCTGCGCTAAAAAGGCTTTTAGCTAGAAAAATCCCGATTGTTTTAGTTTCCCGCTGCTCCAATGGAATCGCCGAAGATATTTATGATTACGAGGGTGGCGGCGTTAACTTAAAGAAAATGGGAATCATTTTTTCTAGAGGACTTAATGGACCTAAAGCGCGAATTAGATTGATCGTTGGTCTGAATAGTGGAAAAAACGCTCAGTTATTGTCTGATTTTTTGAGTGAATAAACGAAAGTAAAAAGCATAATGAGCTAGGAAAAGAGTTTCTTTCGGCCCATTATGCTTTTGTATTAACGGAAATTTGTAAATTGCAACTCTACAGGTAAGTCTAAATTTCTAAGCAAAGCAATTACTTTTTGCAAGTCATCTCGACTTTTGCCAGTGACTCTGATTTGATCTTCTTGAATCTGTGATTTGACTTTAATACCAGAATTTTTGATTGCAACATTGATCTTTTTAGCATTGTCTTTGTCGATTCCGCTAATCAAATCACCGTATTGACGTGAAGCTCCTCCAAGAGCTTTTTCACTTGTTGAAAAGTGAATATTTTTGATAGGTACTGCGCGTTTGACTAACTTACTGAACAAGACGTCTTTTACTTGCTCGATTTTATAATCATCTTCTGCGACCACAACTAATTTATTGTTTTCTAACTTTATATCTGCGATCGATCCTTTAAAGTCAAAACGATTTTTGATTTCTTTCATTGCGATTTGGATCGAGTTTTTGACTTCTTCCATATTCATTTCTGATGTTACATCAAAACTTGCTTCTTTTGCCGCCATTTGCGTATCTCCTCTCATTATTTCTTACTTTTATAGTACCATTAAATGGGGAAGAAACAAGTATAAAAAGCATTTTTGACAAGAGAGGTAAGTCAAGAGCTATAGGCGGACTAAAGGAGACGTTCGCAAGAATAAAATAATCCTCATTTTCATCTTTTTTTCTTTTCTTTTATTGAGCAACCTGTTATTCTAATGCGTGGGATCTTATGTTAGAAATTAAAGCATAAGTCTGGAAAGAATAGCTATAGCTTTTCAGAAGATTGGGAGGTTTTGGATGAGTAAGTGGGTTATTTCATATAAAAAAAGTGAGACATTGAAAAAGTTTGCTGTGATTTTTGTTACCGGAATTTTAGTAGCAATCAGCTTGAACTTTTTTTTGATTCCTGCAAAAGTTTTTTCTGCTGGAATGAATGGAGTTGCGCAAATTATCGCAACGTTATTGCATACACATCTAGGGATCACGATAGATACGGGTCTTTTTATTTTGTTACTAAATATTCCGATTTTTGTTTTAGGTTTTATGAAGCTTGGGAAAGAATCAACGATTTACAGCTTTTTAAATGTAGCTTGGGTTTCCTTAACGACGATTTTGATTCCGATCGAAGTCATTACAACCAATCCTTTGATGAATGCAATCGCTGGTGGTGTATTGATTGGAATCGGTGCGGGATTGTCACTTAAAATGGGATTTACTACTGGTGGAATGGATGTTATTTCATTGGTGTTATCGAAAACAACTGGTAAAACGGTTGGCAATTATATGTTTATGTTAAATGGTATCATTGTGGCAATCGCAGGATTTGTGTTTGATTGGGAAAGTGCGCTATATACGATTATTTCAATTTACTGTATGACCCAAGTGGTTGATACGATTCATACAAGCCATCAAAAGATAACGGCGATGATCGTAACAGTTCAACCAGAAATTGTGACACAAGCAATTTCAAAACAGATGATTCGAGGAATGACGTTGCTTCCGTCAATGGGAGGTTATTCTGGTGTTGAAGGACGAATGATCATGATGGTGATCACACGCTATGAATTGTATGATTTGGAGCAAATCGTTTATGCCGTAGATGAGAATGCCTTTATGAATATTATCCCTACACACTCTGTATTGGGCCGATTTGCCAATGAAGATGAACAACGGATTTTTAAAAGTACAGGAAGTTTTCCTGAATTGAAAAAGCATAAGAGAAAGTAAACGTATATCAAGTTTCATAAGATGTCTAGTATTTGTCAGACGTTTTATGAAACTTTTTTTGTTGTGTGATCATTTTTGTTTTTTTTTGGTAATTTTCCCACTGGTTGACACTTTTTCTCTTGTTACTAACTAGCTTCCCAAAAGGTTTGATAAGGATTGAAAGCGCATTCTCGGGGTGGTATAAATAACGTGTAAAACAAATACACAGAAGGAGGGTGTTTCACTAGTGATGGAAAAAGTGCAGCGGTTTGGAGGAGCAATGTTCACTCCGGTATTATTATTTTCTTTTTCGGGTATTATGGTAGCGCTGGCGATCATTTTCAAAAATCCGATGATCGTCGGAAGTATTGCAAATGAAGGAACCGTTTGGTATGGGATTTGGTCTGTTTTAGAAAGTGGGGCTTGGACGGTATTCAATCAAATGGAATTATTATTTGTTATTGGTTTACCGATTGGTTTGGCTAAAAAAGCCAATGCTCGAGCAGCAATGGAAGCATTTGTCATTTATCTGACGTGTAATTATTTTATTAGCAGCATGTTGGACTATTTTGGTTCATTCTTTGGTGTTGATTTTACCCAAGAAGTCGGCGGAGATAGCGGCATGAAAATGATCGCTGGTATCAAAACATTGGATACTGGAATTATTGGAGCGATTTTTATTTCGGCAATCGTAGTTTGGTTGCATAATCGTTACTTTGATACCAAATTGCCAGATTTCTTAGGGATTTTTCAAGGTTCTTCATTGATTGCGATTTTAGGATTTTTCGCAATGTTGCCGATTGCTTTTCTAATTTGTCTCATTTGGCCGAAAATTCAAATGGGAATCGGATCGATGCAGACTTTCTTGGCAAGTGCGGGAACTTTTGGCGTTTGGTTATATACTTTTTTAGAAAGAATTTTGATTCCTACAGGACTACATCATTTCATTTATACGCCGTTTGTCTTTGGTCCAGCTGTTGTTGAAAATGGTATTACCAAATACTGGATGGCTCACTTGAATGAATATGCGCAAACCACAACACCACTCAAACAATTATTCCCACAAGGCGGTTTTGCGTTACACGGTAATTCGAAAATCTTTGCCTCACCAGGAATTGCAGCAGCCTTTTACTTCACAGCAAAACCTGATAAGCGGAAAAAAGTATTAGCGATTTTGATCCCTGTGACCTTAACAGCTGTGTTGGCTGGTATAACGGAACCATTAGAATTTACCTTCCTATTTGTAGCACCACCGTTATTTGTTTTACATGCTGTGTTAGCTGCAACAATGGCTGCAACGATGTTTTTCTTCGGCGTAGTTGGAGATATGGGAGGCGGGTTTATCGATTTATTAGCGAAGAACTGGATTCCGTTGTTTGCTAATCATAAAGGGATGATTTTTACCCAATTGCTGATAGGTCTATCATTTACCTTGATTTATTTTATCGTTTTTCGGGCATTGATTTTGAAATTTAATTTTGCTACGCCTGGAAGAGAAGAAGAGCAAGAAGTTAAATTATATAGTAAAAAAGAGTATAAAGAAGCGAAAAAAGCAGGAACTTTGGGTGATGTTGCTATTGCTGGTGCGAATCAGTATACAGAACAAGCTGCTATTTATTTAGAAGCTTTTGGCGGTAGTGATAACATTGAAAAAGTGAATAATTGCGCCACTCGCTTGAGGATTACTGTGAAGGATGAAGGCATAGTTTTACCTGATAGTGTCTTTAAAGAAGGTGGAGCTCATGGTGTAGTTAGAAGCGGTACAGCATTTCAAGTGATCGTCGGTTTAGATGTTCCTCAGGTGAGGGAGCAATTTGAAAACTTATTAGCGTTAGGAAATGAAACACAACCAAACGAATAGAAGACAAGGAGCTGGAAGAAATGAAGAAATTTTCAATCGTAATTGCAGGGGGAGGAAGTACGTTTACCCCAGGAATCGTTTTGATGTTATTAGATAATCTAGAAAAATTACCAATTAGACAAATCAAATTTTATGATAATAATCTGCAGAGGCAAAAACAAATTGCGGATGCTTGTGAAATCATCATTAAAGAACAAGCACCAGAAATTGAATTTCTCGCAACAACAGATCCAAAAACTGCTTTTACAGATGTTGACTTTGTGATGGCTCACATTCGTGTCGGGCTTTATGCAATGCGAGAAAAAGATGAGAAAATCCCTTTAAAATATGGTGTTATCGGTCAAGAAACTTGTGGACCTGGCGGAATAGCTTATGGGATGCGCTCGATTGGCGGCGTGTTGGAATTGATCGATTATATGGAAAAATACTCACCCGAAGCTTGGATGCTAAACTATTCTAATCCAGCTGCAATCGTAGCTGAAGCAACTCGAAAGTTACGACCTGAAAGTAAAATCATCAACATTTGTGACATGCCAGTTGGGATTGAAGAAAGAATGGCGAAATCAATCGGTTTAACTTCAAGAAAAGAGATGGTTGTTCGCTATTATGGGTTGAATCACTTTGGTTGGTGGACTGATATTCGAGATAAAGAGGGCAATGATCTAATGCCGAAAATCAAAGAACATGTAAAAGAGTATGGCTATTCATTGAAAGAAGAAGTAGAAGAATCTCAACATACCGATGCCAGTTGGATGCATACTTTTGCTAAGGCTAAAGAAGTCTATGCCGTTGACCCGACTACATTGCCAAATACGTATTTAAAATATTATTTCTATCCCCAAGACGAAGTAGCACATGCCAATCCAGAATACACAAGGGCTAATGAAGTAATGGCTGGCCGTGAAAAACATGTTTTTGGTGAATGCAATCGCATTACCCAAGCTGGGACCGCTGAAGGAACAACCTTAGAAGTGGATGAGCATGCATCTTATATTGTAGATCTAGCCAGAGCTATCGCCTATAATACGCACGAAAGAATGTTGTTGATCGTTGAAAATCAAGGAGCCATAGTCAATTTTGATGAAACGGCAATGGTGGAAGTTCCTTGTATTGTTGGCAGTAACGGACCAGAACCCATTGTTCAAGGGAAAATCCCTCGTTTCCAAAAAGGACTGATGGAACAACAAGTTGCTGTTGAAAAATTGGTAGTTGAAGCGTGGACAGAAGGTTCATACCAAAAATTATGGCAAGCACTAATGTTGTCAAGAATTGTTCCAAATGCTCGGATCGCACAAGAAATTCTAGATGATTTAGTAGAAGCCAATAAAGAGTTTTGGCCTAAGCTGTCATAGGCATGATTCAGTGTCGTTTTCCTTAGAAAATTCCCTTAGTATCGTTTTGATTTTTCATCCTTTATACTAAGGGAGTAAAACTAAGGAAAAGAGGGATCGAATATGAATTTAGAAACATTGATGCACAAACACCAAAAACAATTAAGTGAAATGGACTGGGCTATTCTGGGCTACATTTTAGAAAATGAACAAGAGAGTATGCGTCTAAGTATCGTTGAGTTGGGTGAAAAAGTCCACAGCTCAAAATCCTCTATTTTACGTTTAACTAAAAAGTTGGGTTTTTCTGGTTATTCAGAATTTAAGTACTTTATGCGACAATCTAAGCAAAACAACATTGGAACAACAGGAACAGATTTAATCTCTCTACAAACAAAAGATATTGAAAACACAGTCAAATTGGCACAACAAACAGATTTTACGTCATTGAGTAAAGCGCTCCAACAAGCCAATACTGTTTACTGCTATGCGACTGGCTACTCACAAAGAAAAGTAATCGAAGAGTTTTCTAAAATGCTGATGGTTTGCGACAAACGCTCCATTATAATTCCAGTAAAAACAGAATTGGATATCAGCATGTCAATGATCACAAAAGAAGATATCGTTTTATTTGTATCTTTAAGTGGAGAAACGGATGATGTCAAAGAAAATATCCTATCTTTAAATGCTCGAAAAATTCCTATTGCAGCAATTACAGCTTTTTCACATAATTTTTTTGCAGAACATGCTCAATATGCATACTTTTATTACTCAACACCATTTACAGTTTCTGGAAAAGAGCATATAGCACAATCACTAGTAGGATTAAGTGTATTGATGGACTTGATTTATCGAAAATATGTTACTTATTTAAATAAAGAATTTGAGGAGGGCATTTAATGACACTATTTTTGCATCCAGTTAAAATGAAGCGAATATTGTTTGGTTATTGGTTGGCTGTTCCGTTGCTGTTTGGTTGCTATAGTTTGATTTTAGCAACAGTTAAACAGATTTCACTTATTACTATTTTTACGAGTATTCCGAGTTTGGCGTTAACAAGCATTGTCGTTTTGTTAATGATTTTTCAGCTCTTTGGCTTATACATCGTTGGTGATTCGTGCGAATATCGAAATTCTTTGTTAGGTTTCTATTTGAAATTCAATATGGTTCAGCAATTATTGACATTGAATATTCCTGGATTTCTATTTTGTTTATTTTTTTATCGTAGTTTATTAGTTGGGAAGGAAAAAGCTGAGTTGTCAAAGCAAATGAAATGGACAGCGTTTAGCTTAATGGGATTTATCAGCATCATAACTATTTTGGTTGTTTTGATTCGTTTATCATTATAATGTTTAGTAGAGTGAAGCCAGTATCTAGTACTGTTTCGCTCTTTTTTTGGACAAAAAGCAGCAAGTGTCTACAGTTTTGTGAAAGTCTGGACAAAAGTTTTCTGAAAAAGGCAATTTTAGTAGAAAAGTACTAAAAAGTCTGCTAAAATATAACTGTTGGTTAAGGATAGCCTTAACAAATAAAGTTTTTTTAAAACTTAGGAGGAATTTTATTATGCCATTAGTATCAGGAACTGAATTTCTTAAAGCAGCACGCAAAGGCGGCTACGGTGTCGGAGGATTCAACACAAACAACCTAGAATGGACAAAAGCGATTCTTGAAGCTGCAGAAGCTAAAAAAGCGCCAGTTTTGATCCAAACTTCTATGGGTGCGGCTAAATACATGGGCGGATACCAAGTATGTTACGATTTAGTTAAAGACTTGATCGATTCAATGGGCATTACTGTACCAGTTGCTCTTCACTTAGATCACGGTGAATATGAAGATGCATTAGAATGTATCGAAATTGGTTATACTTCAGTTATGTTTGACGGATCTCACTTACCATTTGAAGAAAACATCGAAAAAGCAAAAGATGTTGTTGCCAAAGCACACGCTAAAGGCGTTTCTGTAGAATGTGAAGTTGGTTCAATCGGCGGCGAAGAAGACGGAATCATCGGTTCTGGCGAGTTAGCTGACGTACAAGAATGTGTACAAATGGTTGCTACAGGTATTGATTACCTAGCATGCGGAATCGGTAACATCCACGGTTCATACCCAGAAAACTGGACTGGTTTAGCATTTGACCACTTACAAGAAATTGCTGACGCTGTTGGTGACATTCCATTAGTATTACACGGTGGTTCAGGTATTCCTTTAGAGCAAGTTCAAAAAGCAATCTCTATGGGTGTTTCTAAAATCAACGTTAATACTGAGTGTCAAGAAGTATTTGCAGCAGCAACTCGTAAATACATTGAAGAAGGTAAAGATCTTGAAGGTAAAGGTTTTGACCCTCGTAAATTATTAGCACCAGGAACAAAAGCTGTTACTGAATTAGTTGAACAACGTATCGAATGGTTCGGTTCTGCTAACAAAGCATAATTGATTTTTATATCAAGTAAAAACTGAGATTACAGATTTGCTGTAGTCTCAGTTTTTTTATTTTTAAAAAGAGCCATTGTATAAAAATTTTGTTTAAAACTGAGCAAAAATCAACTAAATGACGAAAAATAGCGAAAGGGAATGGCTGTTGGCTTTTTTATTGCTCTTTAATGTGTTAGAATAGTTTGGGTATATTATAAAAAAAAATAAAACTATTTGTTTTACATAGATAGGTGAGAATAATAAATGAAAAAAATCGTAATCAATGGTAATCGTCCATTAACAGGAGAAGTATCGATCAGCGGGGCTAAAAATAGTGCAGTTGCACTGATTCCAGCAGCTATTTTAGCGGATTCACCAGTAACTTTAGATGGTGTCCCTGATATTCAAGATGTCCATTCATTAATTGAAATTTTGGAAATCATGGGTGCTAAAACAACCTTTACTGACAATACACTAGTCATAGATCCAACAGAAATTGTTTCTGTTCCAATGCCTAAAGGCAAAATCAATAGCTTGCGCGCATCCTACTATTTTATGGGTTCATTATTAGGGAAGTTTGGAGAAGGTGTCGTTGGACTCCCTGGGGGCTGTTATTTAGGTCCTCGTCCTATCGATCTTCATATCAAAGGTTTTGAAGCGCTTGGTGCTAAAGTAACCAATGAACATGGTGCAATGTATTTAAGAACTGAAGATGGTCTTCACGGAACGAGAATATTTATGGATATGGTTTCGATTGGGGCGACGATCAATGTGATGTTAGCCGCTGTTAAAGCAGAGGGTAAAACGATTATTGAAAATGCTGCTCGTGAACCAGAAATCATCGATGTTGCCACGCTATTAAATAATATGGGCGCAAATATTCGTGGTGCAGGAACGGATATTATTAGAATCGAAGGCGTTGAAAAATTACATGGTTGCCGTCATTCAATCATTCCTGATCGAATCGAAGCAGGGACATATCTGGCTTTAGCTGCTGCGATGGGTGAAGGAGTGAAAGTTCGTAATGTGATTTATGAACACCTAGAAAGCTTCATTGCCAAATTACAAGAGATGGGCGTGAAAATGACGATCGAAGAAGATATGATCGAAGTTCATCCTTCTCATGATTTAAAAATGACCACTGTTAAAACATATCCATACCCAGGCTTTGCGACTGATTTGCAACAACCGATTACACCTTTGATGTTAAAAGCCAAAGGGACAGGTGAGGTTATTGACAGTATCTACGCACAACGGACTAAACATATTCCAGAATTAGTGCGAATGGGTGCAGACGCTTCGATTGAAGGCAATATGATCGTAATCAATGGACCTACGCAGTTACATGGTGCCGAAGTTGTAGCATCAGACCTTCGAGCAGGTGCTTGTTTAGTGATAGCAGGGTTGATGGCAACAGGTACCACAACAATTTATAACGTAGAATACATTTTACGTGGTTATGATCACATTATTGAAAAATTAACGGCACTTGGTGCTGATATCCAAATGATTGAGACCGAAGAAGAAATCGAGGTGGCTAAATGAGTGACTATTTAACAATGGCGGAGCTTGAAAATAGTACATTAAAGGATATTTATTCTTATGCTAAAGAGTTCAAGATCCCTTATTATAGTCAAATGAATAAAAAAGAGTTATCTTTAGCTGTTATCAGAGCACAAGCAGAGAAACAAGGATTTTTCTTCATGGAAGGAATTTTAGATATTGTTTCTCAAGACGGTTATGGTTTTTTACGTCCAATCAATTATGGACCTAGCGCTGAAGATATTTATATCTCTTCTTCACAAATCCGTCGATTTGGCTTAAGAAACGGCGATAAAGTTGCTGGAAAAGCGCGCCCTCCTAAAGAGTCAGAACGTTATTACGGTTTGATGCATGTTGAAAGTGTCAACGGGAAAGATCCGGAAGAAGCAAAAGAACGTCCTCATTTTCCAGCATTAACACCGCTTTACCCCGAAAAACAAATCAAATTAGAAACAACTCCTGGTAGAATGTCAACACGCATGATCGATATCTTTTCTCCTGTTGGTTTTGGTCAACGAGGCTTAATCGTTGCACCTCCTAAAGCAGGGAAGACAAGTGTATTAAAAGAAATTGCTAACGGAATCTCAGAAAACTATCCAGATGTGGAATTGATTTTGCTCTTGATCGATGAACGACCAGAAGAAGTTACCGATTTAGAACGAAGTGTTAAAGGCGATGTCGTTTCTTCAACATTCGATCAACAGCCGCAAAATCATACACGTGTTTCTGAATTAGTCTTAGAACGCGCGATGCGTTTAGTTGAAGATAAGCGCGATGTCGTTATTTTAATGGACAGTATTACACGTTTAGCTCGTGCTTATAACCTAGTGATTCCAGCAAGTGGACGGACATTGAGTGGTGGGATCGATCCTGCAGCATTTTATAAGCCAAAACGTTTCTTTGGTGCTGCTCGAAATATTGAAGAGGGCGGCAGTTTGACGATTCTTGCCACGGCTTTAGTAGATACAGGTAGTCGAATGGACGATGTTATCTTTGAAGAATTCAAAGGAACTGGGAATATGGAACTACACTTATCTCGTGATTTGGCAGATCGTCGTATTTTCCCTGCGATCGATATCAAGAAATCAGGTACTCGTAAAGAAGACTTATTAATGTCAAGCGAACAGCTAGAAGAAACATGGAAGCTGCGTAATCATATGACAGGGGATTCTTTAGAGTATACAGAACAATTCGTTAAATTTTTACGTAAAACGAAAAACAATCAGAAATTCTTTGAAGAATTCCACGATGTCTCTTTTGGCAAACAAGCGAAAAAAAATATTAAAAGATAATTGCATCGATAAACGAATCATGCTATTATAGTACTGTTGTATACCGACAAATAAACTCTGATACAGCAAATGGATCAGGGCAAAGGAGCGAAAAGACTATGAAACAAGATATCCATCCAGAATATCACCCAGTTATTTTTATGGACTCAACAACTGGTTTTAAATTCTTGTCAGGTTCTACTAAGCACTCTGACGAAACAGTTGAATGGGAAGACGGAAACACTTATCCTGTGATTCGTGTCGAAGTTACATCTGACTCTCATCCATTTTACACTGGACGTCAAAAATTTACACAAGCAGACGGACGTGTGGACCGTTTCAACAAAAAGTATGGTATCAAAGATGCCAACGCCAACCCAGAAGCTTAATTCAAACAGCAATGGTTATAATAAGACCCAGCTCATTTATGAGTTGGGTCTTATTTTTGTATGTTCTGAAAGCCGTTTGCATCGTAGGGAATTTCGGAGAGACTTGTTTACTTTAAGTGCAACTTGACAAAAAAGTTGTAACTATAAACAAAAGTGGTTTAAAATGAAATTTGGAGAAAAAAATGCTAAGAAAGATGATAGAATAGCTTTAGTTACCTCAGTTGAACAATCGATTTCAAATGGAAGAGAGATGAAAGTATTGAAAATCAGTAAACAAAAATTTGGAGAATCCGCTATTTTGTATTCGCTTACTAACGATAATGGTTTAACGATGAATGTCACAAATTTAGGTGCTAGAATTGTTGATTTGATCGTACCTGTTAAAGGCGAAGAGCGGAATATTGTTTTAGGTTTTGATTCTGCAGAAGAATATCTAGCTAAAGATATGTATTTTGGCGCAACGATTGGACGTGTTGCTGGTAGAATTAAACAAGGTTTATTTTCAATAGACGGCAAGAATCATCAATTGCCAGTTGCTTCTGAAAATGGACATACGTTGCATGGCGGGGCAAAAAGTTTTGAAGCAAAGATCTGGGAAGCAGAGATAGAAGAAAAAAGTGGTCAAGTTTCTGTAGCGTTTTCTTATGTGAGCCCTGATGGGGAAAATGGTTTTCCAGGAGAATTAAAAGCACGTGTCATCTATTCGTTAACAAATACAAATGAATGGATCATCGATTACCAAGCGGAAACAGATCAACCAACACTATACAATCCAACGAATCATGTTTATTTTAATTTGACAGGAGATGTAACTCAATCAGTTGGAAAACATGAGTTGTTTGTTGATGCTGACCGATTTGCTGTAGTTGATAATGACACAACAGTTACTGGTGAATTACGCTCAGTTGTGGAGACACCTTTTGATTTTAGCCAACCTAAGAGTGTGAATCAAGTATTTGAGGCAAGTTATGAGCAAAATAAATTGGTAAATGGATTGGATCATCCATTTATTTTGAACCAAGTTGGTTTTGATACACCTCAAGCAATCATTGTAGCACCAGAAAAAGATCTTTCAGTAGAGATGTACACGGATCGTCCAGCAGTGGTGATTTTTACAGCGCAGTTTGGTGAGGAAGGCCCAGAAGTACGGGGGAAAAAAATGGTTAATCATGGCGCTCTTACATTGGAAACACAAGTCAGTCCTGGAGCTGTTGAATTTGAAGGGTTTGGTGATATTGTTTTATATCCAGAGACGCCATATCATAGTCGAACAATCTACAAAATTAAATAACCAATCATAGAACTCATGGATTGATGGAGAAAATAAGCTGAGGAGTGACAACGATGACAGAAAAATTTTTAGGCAGTATTGAAGCAGGCGGGACAAAATTTGTATGTGGTGTTGGAAATGACAAGCTGGAAATTATTGAAAGAGTTAGTTTTCCGACGACAACACCTGAAGAAACAATGGCGTTAGTCATCGATTTTTTTAAGAAGTATAATCTAAAAGCAATTGGAATTGGCTCGTTTGGACCAATTGATATTCAGAAAGACTCAGGGACATACGGATACATCACCTCTACACCAAAATTGGCTTGGCAGAATTTTGATTTTGTAGGAACGATGAAAAAGGAATTTGACCTTCCAATCGCTTTTACAACAGATGTCAATGCTGCGGCATATGGAGAATATGTTGCTGGCAGTGGGAAAGATTTATCTAGTTGTGTTTATTATACGATTGGCACAGGTGTCGGTGCAGGAGCTATCCAAGATGGACATTTTATCGAAGGATTTAGTCATCCAGAAATGGGGCATATGATCGTGAAACGTCACCAGGATGACCAATTTGAAGGAAGTTGTCCGTTTCATAGTGATTGTTTAGAAGGAATGGCGGCAGGTCCTGCAATTGAAAAAAGAGCTGGGAAAAAGGGACAGGAATTAACAGAAGAAGATCCTTTTTGGCCGGTTGAAGCATATTATATTGCGCAAGCAGCATATAACACGACATTAATGCTTTCGCCAGATGTCATTATTTTGGGTGGTGGTGTGATGAAACAGCGCCATATGCTAGCAAAAGTCCATCATGAATTTAATAAACTGATCAATGGTTATGTACAAACACCACCATTAGAGCAGTATATTGTGACACCTGAATTAGAAGATGACCCAGGAACAATTGGTTGTCTGGCATTAGCTAAAAAAGAACTAAAATATTCTTAAAAATAGGAGGTCGAGATAAAAGCTTATTTCCGAAGGAGTTACTTTTTTCTCGCCGTTTATTCGTATTTAATGCCCGAAACAAAACTGATTTTTAGTTTTGTCCCGGGCTCTATTTAGTTTCAGATACGTATAGCTAATTAAACTTGTTTATAATTAGAAAATAAAGTCAAGATCTATTTTAAACGCGGATCATACATCAACTGAATTTGTACACCAAAAGGATCTTCAATAATTCCATAAGCGCCGCTAAACACATTTTGCTCCAACGGGACAATAATTCTCACACGATCGTCTGACGTTAGATTAGAATAGAACGTTTGGATTTCAGCTAGATCGGCACTCTGAATACATAAAGAGAAGTTATTCCCTATACTGAATGTTTGACTAGGGTCCATTGAATCTTCTGCAATCATTAGTTTAGTCTTACCAATTTGTAAAACAGAATGGGAGATAAACTGTTTATTGTCTTCAGTTAATTGAAAACTGTTATCTCTTTTGGCCATATCCTCATACGTCACCACGAGTAATTCTTCAGCACCTAGATGCTTCTTATAAAAAGCTAGAGCTTCCCCAGCACGTCCACTCATTGATAAAAATATAGCAATTTCTAAAGTCATACAAATTCCTCTTTTCTTTTATTCTTTTAACAAGTTTAGTATACTGCTTAAAGGTGTCGAAACATGATACTTTTAGGAGGGCTTATGAAAAAAGCAGAACGCATTAACGATATGATTCTTTTTTTAGCAGATAAAAGTAGCTTTAATTTAAAAGAATTGATGGAACGATACAACATCTCAAAAAGCACAGCGTTGCGGGATATACAGTCCCTTGAAGAGATTGGTTTGCCACTTTATTCGGAACTTGGAAGATATGGAAAATATCAATTATTGGATACACGGATAGTCGCTCCTAGTTTATTTACAGAAGGTGAAATTTATGCACTTTATTTTGCTTTGTTGACGCTTAAAGGCTATCGATCTACGCCATTCAACATGGAAAGTAGTACCCTAGAATTAAAATACAATCACGTATTACCCGAGAAGCTGCAGCAACAACTTTCAATCATGAGGAAGATCATTACACTTGAAGAAGTCAACCATAGCAATGTTAGTCTGCATTTAAAAGAAATCGTTCAGGGAATTCTTCTGGAAAAAGTCTTTATTATTGGCTACATGAAAAATCAAGAAAAATTATCGATCAAAGCTCAATTTGTACAACTTTCATCTAAATTTGGGCAATGGTATGCTAGAATTTGGAATGTTGAAACTAAAAAAATCCGAGTGATTCGTTGTGATAAAATCAAAGCTTTAGAAGAAGAAAACGATGAAGAATCTCTGTCTCTGGAACTGTTACTGCAAAAAACAGAAACATTTTATCAAGGTGAGGATTTACTTTTGTTTTCTATCAAAGTGACCGAAAAAGGCAAAGATCTATTTTTTAAAGAAAACTATCCATCAATGAAGATTGAAGCAAGTGAAAACGATTATGTTATTACGGGGAGCTATCATTTTAATGAAGAAGAATTTATTGCCAATTACTTACTTCGTTTTGGACAAGCGATTTTGAAGATAGAACCGATTCAGCTAAAAGAATCTGTTTCGAAAAAAGCGTATGAACTTGCTGATTTTTGGGATCGATTATAAAATCTTGAGCAGATGACAAATAAAAGAAGAAATGTTAGAATGAAACAAACTTACTAAAAGTAAGTTGTTGAGTGATTCATTATCTTAAAAAGTGAAAGGTTGTGCTGAAATATGCATTACATATTTGAAAAAGGGAAGCCGCAGGGCAAAAAATTACTATTACTTCATGGTACTGGAGGAGACGAAACATCATTGCTCGACATCGCTCGTTTCTTGGACGAAGAGGCTACGTTACTTTCGTTTCGCGGAACAATTCAAGAATCTGGGATGAATCGCTTTTTTAAGCGAAATGGGTTGAATCAATTTGATCTAGTTAGTCTAGAAGAAGAAAGTGACCGCCTGCTCCAATCGATTACATCGGTTAGCGAAGAAAAGGGCATACCGTTAGAAGAGTGGGTCGTTGTTGGGTATTCGAATGGTGCTAATATTGCGGCACACATGTTATTGGAACGTAAGATCGCTATCAAGCATGCTATTTTGTTTCATCCAATGTCTTTAGGTGTCGATACCCAAAATTTCCCGCTTTCTGATAAGGGACTATGGTTGTCTGCGAGTGAAAATGATCCTATTGTTTCAAAGGAAGCTTCAAATCAGCTGATTCAACAATTAGAAAATCGTCAAGCGGCAGTTACAATTACAAAAACTCATTCAGGTCATCAAATCACGATGGACGAAATCAATCAGGCCAAACAATGGTTGAGTGATGCTGAATAAGCATCTTATAAAAAACAATGCGAATCGTTTGTAGCAAGTTAAAAAGGATGCTATGCTAGTTATGTACTATAAATTAACTAGGAGGGATTTTCACATGGCAGATTTAAATGGACGCATAAATGATGCAAAAGACAAAGTTGAAGGAACAGCTAAAGAAGTTCAAGGTAAAGTAACAGATGATAAAGGCAAAGAACTTGAAGGCAAAGCACAATCAGCTTTTGGCGATGTAAAAGATAAAGCTCGTGATGCCGGTGATGATATCAAAGAAGGCGCTGAAAAATTAGGCGACAAAATCAAAGAAGGCTTTGAAGATATCAAAGAAAAATTCCATAAACATGATAAATAAAATATGAAAACAGCAGATGCGTAAAAATCGCACCTGCTGTTTTTTTAGTTTTTCAGTAACTCTTTCAGTACAGGCATATCATGAACTTCATATTTTTCTTTAAATTCATGGATTTCGTTTTCACTGAATTTTTCAGGGTCTAAAACCAATTCCTCAACAGGCAAAGGACGTGTATTTCTAATTTTCACATCGATCACTACAGGACGTTCACTATGTTTAGCTGCTTCAAAAGCGGGTTTTAATTGACTATATTCTGTAATTGTAAAACCTTTGGCACCAAGAGCTTCACCAACTTTTCCGAAATCAGCTCCTTGTAAAAAGACACCGAATTTCTTTTGCTCACTGTCTTCTTGTTCTGCTTCAATGAAGCCAAAAGAGTCGTTTGAAAAAACAACATTGATGATCGGTAATTTGCATTTCACTTGGGTAATGATATCTTGCATGACCATAGCAAAAGCACCGTCGCCACTTAAGGTAAAGACTTGCCGATCAGGATAACTTAGCTGAGCTGCAATACCACCGGGAACAGCATTGCCCATGGTAGCAAACCAACCAGAAGTCGTGAATTTTTGTTTGCCGTTCATGTCCAACAGACGAATCGCATGAATGGTTGTATTCCCAACATCTGTGACAAAAATTGCTTCCTCATCAGCGATTCGACGGATTTCTTTAAAAACAGGCTCGACACGAAGTGGTTTATCTGACTTATCATCGAAACTTCTTAACCAAGCAACCCAGTTTTCTTTGTTTTTTTGATTGGCTTTTAGCCAGCGATCTCCTGGGCGTGATTCACCTAGTTCAACCATTCGTTTTAATGCTTCCCCGGCATCACCTAAAATCGCAATATCTGTTTTATGTCGTCGCCCTAATTTTGTTGAATCAATGTCGATTTGGATAAATTTAGCATCAGGGTTAAAGAAATAAGCAGCAAAAGGGAAATCACTACCGGCAAATACAATCAAATCTGTTTCAGCTAATGCTTCGTTTGCAGGTTTAGTCGCCACACGAGCAGCAAAACCGAGGAAGTTTTCATACACATCTGGAACAATGCCTTTACCTAAGACAGCCGAAATGATCGGCATTGAAAAGTGTTCAGAAAAAGCGCTGATTTCTGGCCAAGCACCACGAGTTCCTTGTCCAATATAAAGAACGGGCTTTTCAGCAGCTTCGATCAAAGAAACAGCCTTTTTTAAGTCATTATAGTGTGGCATAACTAAAGCTGTTCGATGATTTTTTGCGGTTGAAACCTCTTGAACAGGAATTTCTTTGGTACCAAAATCAACAGGAATCGTTACAACGGCAACGCCATTATGCTTATATGCGGCTTTAATGGCTTCATCCACAACATGAGGCAAACTTTCTGGGGTCATAACAGTTCGATTATACACGCTGACATCTGCAAACATAGGGTTTTCATTTAATTCTTGGAAGGAATTGTAATTCATAGAGCTTGAAGCGACTTGACCTAAAAGCGCTAAAACAGGGACATGATCCATCTGCGCATCGTATAACCCGTTGATCAAATGAGTAGCACCAGGTCCTGCAGAACCAAAAGCCACCCCAATTTTTCCAGTCAATTTAGCATCTGCGGCGGCAGCTAATGCCCCAACTTCTTCATGGCGGACTTGAATGTAATGGATCCTATCTTTTTCTTGGTATAAGGCATCCATTGTGGAGTTGAAGGAACCTCCTGGGATTCCGTAGATATGATCGATGTCCCAACTTTCTAAGACTTTGATCATTGCAACAGCAGCATTGATTGTTTCGGACATTTTGCTCACTCCATTTCTTTGTTTATGTCTATCTAAAGTATACTCTTTCTAGATTTTTGTACCAAATGAAAGCATTTTTCATTTTTAGCGTGGTCATAAAATCGGTGATATGATAAAGTTAAGTTAAGAAAAAAAAACGGGAAAGATGGGGTGTTCATAATAATTGATTGGCTGTTATCTTTAGAGGCTTGGCAACAAGCATTAGTGGGGACAGGATTCACATATTTTATGACAGCTTTGGGCGCGGGCTTGGTCTTCTTTTTTAAGGAAATCAAAAAAGATATTTTGAATATGATGTTAGGCTTTGCTGCTGGTGTGATGATTGCTGCAAGTTTTTGGTCATTGTTAGATCCAGCGATCAAGCAGGCAGAAGAAAATGGTAGTATTGCTTGGCTTGTGGTTAGTTTTGGATTTGGCTTGGGTGGATTATTTTTGTATATCGCAGATAAAACGTTACCGCATATGCATTTTGGTCCGAATCATGAAAAAGAGGGGCTGCCTAGTCATTTAAAGCGGACGATTTTATTAGTATTTTCGATTACGTTGCATAATATTCCAGAGGGATTGGCTGTAGGTGTGGCATTTGGGGCAGCTAATTCGGCAGATGATCCTAAAAAAGCGGTGTTAGCAGCAATTTCAGTGGCATTGGGAATCGGTATTCAAAACTTTCCAGAAGGTGCGGCGGTTTCGATACCGTTGAGACAAGAAAATTTGAGTCGTAAGAAAGCGTTTATTTATGGTCAAGCTTCGGGAATTGTGGAACCAATTGCAGGAATCATTGGCGCGGTTTTAGTAACGAAAGTAACGTTATTATTGCCGTATGCGTTAGCATTTGCAGCTGGAGCAATGATTTATGTAGTCGTTGAAGAATTGATTCCAGAAGCGCAACAAACAGTGACGAGTAAGCGTCATTTTGCGGTATTCGGTGTGATGCTAGGTTTTATTATTATGATGATTTTAGATGTAGCTTTAGGATAAAGAAAAAGGTCAAACCTGAATGATACGGGGTTGACCTTTTTAATATTTTATAAAACGCGCTCAAAAGGATCTAAACTGATTCCTTTTTCTAAAACAATCTTCGCATATTCTTGTGCAGAAAATAAAGAATGGTCTTTATAGTTTCCACACTCTTTAGCAGAAACAGCAGGAACGAAATCTGTCTCAGCGATAAAGTTCAATACTTTAACCAAAGCATCGCGAATTTCTTTTGGAGAATGTTCATTCCACATAATCATGTAAAAACCAGTTCGACAACCCATTGGAGAGATATCGATGATGCCTTCTAAGTGATCGCGCAAATTCACTGCTAATAAATGTTCCAATGTATGAACTGCTGCTGTTGGTAATTCGTCTTCATTTGGTTGTAAAAAACGTAGATCGTATTTTTCGATCAGGGCCTCACCATTTTTTTCAGTACCCGCTAAACGAACATAAGGGGCTTTAACTGTATTATGATCTAATTCAAAACTTTCAACACGTGCCATATTATTCACTCCTTCAAATTAAGTAAATGTCGCTTTTAACTATAACAAAATAGTATAGAAAGTCAATAGATTCCGTCTTATCAACGGTTGTTCTAAGAATTTTGTTTTGCAAAAATTTTCGCTAGTTTTTTCAATAACTCAGGTGCATCTTCTTGGTCCATTACAACTTCGATCCATTGTAATCGTTTTGTATCTTTTCTAGCTGTCTTCATGACTTCATCTAACTCGATTGTTGTAGTGACTTTGTAGGTTGCAACGGTTTGGTCATTTCCACCAAATACTAAGGGTAAGTTTTGATAATCCCACATCGGAATATCATTGTATTGTTCTGTTGCGCCATGGATTTCTCGTTCTACTGTATAACCATTATTGTTGATAACAAAAACAATTGGGGTCAGTTTTTCTCTTAAAGCAGTCCCTAATTCCTGCACAGTCAGTTGCAAGGATCCATCTCCAATAAACAAAAGATGCCGACTCGCTTGATTGGCAAGTTGACTCCCTAATGCAGAAGGGAATGTGTAGCCAATCGAGCCCCATAAAGGCTGGCCGATAAAATGCATATTTCTTTTTAACGCAACATTTGTTAAGCCAAAGAAAGAGGTGCCTTGTTCGCCAATGACAGTATCGCCTGGAATAAGGAATGTTTCTACCATTTCCCAAAATTGTTTTTGTGATAGTTTCTCATCTTTGATTGCTTGACTTGAGATTCGAGTTACTGGTTGTATTTCATCTTCATACCTACAAAAAGAAAGAGTTGTCAAAGCCGAAACAAAACGATCTAATTGTACTGCTTCAAATGTTTCGCCATAAAACAAAACTTCAGTGCTGCCAATCGAAATAATTTGTTGATCTGTAAAGCCAAAACTAAAGCCAGACGTAGCAGAATCTGTCAACTTAGCACCTAATAGTAAAACCAAATCTGCTGTATCAACACGATTTTTTAGTGGTTCTTCCGTTGTGGAACCTGAGTAAGTGCCTAAATAATGTGGGTCTTCTTCATTAAATGCGCTTTTTCCAAGCGGTAAAGTTGTGATTGGCAGATTAAATTTTTGGATAAATTCATCCAATTGATGTTCAATATGGTAACTTAAAATCTCATGACCAGCAATCACAACTGGATTTTTTGCTTGAGATAATGCTTTTTCGACTTTATCTAAAATAGCTGTTTCAACATCCGTTAGTTTTTCCACTGATTGACTCAACGGGCTTAGAGGAGGAGTCACTTTGAAATCTGCAACATCAATCGGTAAATTAATATAAACAGGACGTTTTTCAATCATAGCAATAGTGAGTACACGATCGATTTCAGTTAAAGCATTTTCTGCTGTTAGATGAGCAATAGCCGCTGTTACTTCTTTATGCATTTTTTCAAAGTGTAGAAAGTTGCCGTCGCCTAATGTGTGGTGGACAAGTTTCTTATCATTCTGAACGGTCGTTGTTGGTGAACCCACAATTTCAACAACAGGCACATTTTCTGCAAAGCTTCCTGCTAAACCATTGATAGCACTTAATTCGCCAACCCCAAACGTTGTGACAAACGCTGAAATCCCTTTTGTTCTAGCATAGCCATCTGCCATATAAGCTGCATTCAACTCATTCGCATTGCCGATCCATTCAAGATCTTGTCTTGCGGTTATGTGGTCTAAAAATTGTAGGTTATAATCACCAGGAACGCCGAATATTTCATCGATACCCAATTCTTTTAAACGGTCTAATAAATAATCCGCTACAGTATACATCTAATCATCCTCTCAAAAATGTGGTGCTAAAACAGTATAAATCTGCAAAAATAATTAGTCGACTATGTTGCACGAATCATAAGAACGTCATTAAAAAATGATTTGAACGGTTAGTATTCCGAATTTTCTTTTTCTTTTTTGACAAAATTAAAGCAAAATCATTTTACTTCCTATGTAGTAAAAGTCAATATTATGGTAAAATAGAAAAAGCAACTTTCTTCAGGAATTTGAGAGGAGATCAATAAGTATGAAAAAAATGTACAATGTTGCCGTGGTAGGCGCAACTGGTGCTGTGGGTACCAAAATGATCCAAATGTTGGAAGAATCATCATTACCGATGAATCAGGTAAAACTTTTAGCTTCAAAACGTTCTGCGGGAAAAGAAGTAACGTTTAAGGGGCAAACCCTTGTAATCGAAGAGTTAGTACCTGAATCATTTACAGACGTGGATATTGCATTATTTAGTGCAGGAGGCAATATCTCAAAACAATTTGCACCAGAAGCAGTGAAACGCGGAGCTGTCGTTGTTGATAATACAAGTCACTACAGAATGGATCCAGAAGTACCTTTAGTAGTGCCAGAAGTCAATCCGAAAGCGTTAAAACGTCATAAAGGAATCATTGCCAATCCGAATTGTTCGACGATTCAAATGATGGTAGCACTTGAACCTATCAGACAGGCATATGGTTTAGACCGTTTGATTGTTTCAACTTATCAGGCAGTTAGTGGAGCAGGGATCAATGCAATGGAGGAGCTAAAATCACAAGCATTAGCGTATATCAATGGTACGCCTGCGGATCAATTAGAAGCGGCTATTTTACCAGCTGGTGGCGATAAAAAACACTATCCAATCGCATTCAACGCATTACCTCAGATCGATGTCTTTGCGGACGCTGATTATACTTATGAGGAATGGAAGATGATCAACGAAACGAAGAAAATCATGGAAGATGACAGCATCAAAGTGGTTGCAACCTGTGTTCGGATTCCTGTTTTATCTGGTCATTCTGAATCGATTTATATCGAAGTTAAAGAAGAAGGTTCTGATGTGAGCAAAATCAAAGAATTGATTGCTAATGCGCCAGGTGTTGTTTTACAAGACGATCCAAGTAAGCAACTTTACCCGCAAGCTTTAACAAGTATTGATCGTAAAGAAACATTTGTTGGAAGAATTCGTCAAGATATTGATATTGAGAAAGGCTACCATATGTGGGTTGTTTCGGATAATCTATTAAAAGGTGCTGCCTGGAATTCAGTTCAAATTGCGGAAACATTACATGAGATGGATTTGGTAAGAGTTTAAATGTTTGTTTAGCTTTGTAGGCTAGTAGACTCTATGAAAAAGATAAAATCTGCTTGTGGTAAAAAAACCATAAGCAACTTTTTCTACGAGTCTAAACGAGCCTACTACGCTTTTAAATTAGGAGGTAGTAAGTATGAATTTAAAAAATGCAACAATCATTACAGCAATGGTTACACCTTTTGACGAAAGTGGGGCAATTGATTTTGCTAAGCTGCCCCAATTAGTGAATCACTTGCTTGATCACCATACAGAAGGTATTATTTTAGCAGGAACAACAGGGGAATCACCAACGTTAACACATGATGAAGAAATCGATTTGTTTAATGAAGTAATTCGTTTGGTTGATGGTCGAGTTCCAATCATTTGTGGTGTGGGAACCAATGATACACGGGATTCTGTTGAATTTGTGCAAGAAATATCTGCAATTAGAGGTATTGATGCTGGTTTGGCTGTCGTTCCGTATTATAATAAACCAAACCAAGAAGGATTATATCAACATTTTAAAGCAATTGCTGAGGCGAGTGATTTGCCCATCATTTTATATAACGTTCCAGGGAGAACGGTGGCAAGTCTTGATGTAGCAACGACTTTGCGCTTAGCAGAATTGGATAATATCATTGCAGTCAAAGAATGTTTCGGTTTAGATGCATTGACCGAGTTGATAGAAAAGGCGCCAAAAGACTTTTTAGTGTATACTGGGGAAGACTCCTTAGCTTTTTCAAACAAAGCTTTGGGCGGACAAGGTGTAATGTCAGTTGCCAGCCATGTTTTTGGAACGGAAATGTATGACATGTTTCAAGCGTTGGATCAAGGAGAAATTAAAAAAGCTGCAAGCATCCAGCGTCAGTTATTACCTAAGATGAATGCATTGTTCTCAGTGCCATCTCCGGCTCCCGTAAAAGCTGTATTGAATCAAATGGGTATTTCCGTTGGTGATTTACGTTTACCTCTTGTACCATGTACTTCTGAAGAAAAGGCGAAAATTTTAAGCATACTGGATCTTTGATTCAGTATGAGAATATAGAGAGGTGAAATGAGTGAGTACAATAAAAATCGTTCCATTAGGCGGCGTTCGTGAAAATGGTAAAAATATGTACATCGCAGAAGTGGAAGATGAAATTTTTGTACTGGATTGTGGATTAAAATATCCAGAAAATGAGCTATTAGGAATTGATGTGGTCATTCCCGATTTTACGTATTTGGTGGAAAATATCGATCGTGTCGCAGGGATTTTCTTAACACATGGTCATGCCGATGCAATCGGAGCGTTACCATATCTTTTATCTAAAGTTCATGTACCAGTATTCGGAACGGAATTAACCGTTGAGTTAGCAAAATTAAACGTAGGAGATCATGCAGATTCTAAAGATTTTAATGATTTCCATGTGGTTGATGCCCATACAGAAATTGATTTTGCACATGCAACAATCAGCTTCTTCCGAACAACACACACGATTCCAGATTCTATTGGAATCAATTTAAAAACTAAAGAAGGTAACATCGTCTACACAGGAGATTTCAAGTTTGACCAAAGTGCGATTCCAATGTATCAAACAGATTTTGGTCGTTTAGCTGAAATCGGCAATGAAGGAGTTTTAGCGTTGCTGAGTGACTCTTCTAATGCAGAAAACCCAACTCAAATCGTTTCTGAACTTCAGATTGCAGATGAAGTTTTTGATACAATCCGTTATTGGGAAGGCCGCATTATCGTAGCTTGTGTGGCGAGTAATTTACAACGTGTACAGCAAGTTTTAGATGCTGCCCACAAATCCGACCGTAAAATTGTTTTAACTGGGCAGGATTTCCAACGAATCATCAACACTGCCATCAAATTGGACAAATTAAAATTACCTAGTGAAGATTTAATCATCAGTGTGAAAGATATGAAAAAATATCAATCTGATCAATTAGTGATTTTAGAGACAGGAACGATGGGGGAACCAATCAAGTCATTACAAAAAATGGCTAATGGTACACATCGTGTCATTAAAATCAAAGAAGGGGATTTAGTTTATATCACCACAACGCCAACGACTGCGATGGAAACGGCTGTTGCTAAGACAGAAGACATTGTATACCGTGCAGGTGGTGTAGTGAAACAAATCTCTGATAATCTGCGTGTTTCAGGTCATGCAAGTCCAAATGATTTACAGTTGATGCTAAATTTAATGAAACCAAAATATTTTGTTCCGATCCAAGGTGAATATCGTCAATTGGCAGCCCATGCAGATTTAGCCCATGAATTAGGCATTCCATACAAAAATATTTTCATTACTGGTCGAGGGGATATCCTTGAATACAGTAAACAAAAAATGAATGTTGCTGGCAGTACAACTGCTGATAACATCATGATTGATGGAATTGGTGTGGGAGATATCGGAAATATCGTGCTTCGTGATCGTAGAATATTATCTGAAGATGGTATTTTTGTAGCAGTTGTCACAATCAATCGTCGCGAAAAAAGAATTGTTTCACCTGCTAAAATCACATCAAGAGGTTTTGTCTATGTGAAAACAAGCAAAGACTTGATGAAAGAAAGTAGCAGTATCGTAACCGAGATTGTTGAAAAGCATCTTGAGAGCAGCGATTTTGAATGGAGCAAGTTAAAGCAAGATATTCGTGAGCAACTGAGTCGCTACTTATTTGAACAAACCAAACGTCGTCCAGTGATTCTTCCTGTTATTATGGAAGCAACGCAACGTAAAGGACGCAAATCAGCAAATTAACCAATAAAATCACTCAGTTAGTTATTTAACGACTGAGTGATTTTCTATTTGAAAAGCAGAATAATGAAGGGACAATTTTTTTACAGATTCCATTTTTTTCGTTACAATAAAGAAGTAAAGCTATCTTGCCTAGTGGGATTTGTCTCTTGAAAAAAAGATAAAATATGTTAGTGATAAAAAGCATCACTATCCTATTTTTCAACGCCCCTTAACAAGCCCATTACACTTTTAAATTGTCTAGTTCTATGGGCTAGGCTCTATGAAAAAAGATAAAATCTGTTAGTGACAAAAAGCATCACTATCCTATTTTTCAACGCCCCTTATCAAGCCCATTACACTTTTATTTTAAGGAGGGATCAAATGGAAAAGAAACAAGAAACTCGTTGGATCAAATTTCTTGGTGGAAAAAATCTATTATTCACACTTGTTGCTTTATTGTTGTTAGGTGCAGTGATTTTTATTTTTCATCAGGTTGGTTTTATTTTTGGTCCGATCGGTGTTGTGTTCAAAACAATTATTGGACCAACAATTTTAGCGTTGATTTTGTATTATTTATTCAATCCAGTCGTCAACTGGTTAGAAAAACATAAAGTGAAACGAGTGTATGGTGTTTCGGCTATTTTTATTATTTTGATTGCATTGATCGTTATCGGTATTATTTTAGTTGTTCCGATTCTGCAAAAACAGGTGGACGGATTAGTCAAAAGTTTTCCACAATATATGGACGATCTAAATAAAATGGTCACAGATTTTTTCCATAATTCTGCATTAGAAAAACCTTTAGCCAATGCTTTAGATGGTATTCAAAGATGGTTTGATAACGTTTCAGATGGCATAGGAAGTTATTTTAGTAAAGCTGTGGAGGGAGCTTCGACGGTCTTTTCTACCTTGACTGGTTTTGCACTTGTGATGGTAACGGCTCCAATCATTACTTTTTTCTTATTGAAAGATGATCGTAAGTTTTTCTCTTTTATTTTGAACATTATACCCCCACGTTTTAGAAACGATGCGAAAGAAATTGGGGCAACAATGAGTAGCCAAGTTGGTGCCTATTTAAAAGGGCAAATTTTGGTGTCGATCGCTATTGGTATCTTAACATTCATTGGTTTTTGGCTTGTTAAAGTACCTTACTCAGGAACGTTATCGATTATTGTTGGGATTACTGCCGTGATTCCTTATATAGGACCTGTCATAGCATTCATTCCAGCTGCAATTGTCGCATTGATGGTGTCATTTGGTATGTTTATTAAAATGAGCCTAGTTTGGATGCTTGTCCAAATGTTGAATGGACATTTGATTGCACCTCAAGTGATGGGAAAACGACTAGTCGTGCATCCATTGACGATTGTGATCGTATTATTGGTGATGGGGGATTTACTAGGGATGTTCGGCTTGATTTTTGGAATTCCTATTTATGCTATTGCCAAGGTGCTAGTTACCTATATTTTCCGTAAATTTAAACAACGTTACAATCAATTTTATGGAGATAGTGGAGAATATGAAGACACTGAATTTTCTAAAGAAGAATATTTAGATGAATAATTAAAAAAGACGATTGAACTTGTGCATCCAGCAAATGATTTGCTGAATCTTATAAATTCAATCGTTTTTTTTATATAATCTGAGCAAAATAAAATGTCTGGAGAAAAAAAGAAATTCGTATCTTTTGTAATACTTTTTTTTAGGCGTTACAATTTAATCAGAAACGAAAGGACTAATCTCAAAGGAGGGAAGTATATGAAACGTTTGCTGAAAATTATTTTTTTATTTATCATACTCATACTGTTTATCGGAACACTGGGCTCACTTAGTCAGTTGGTCGATATTCCTTGGCTGTCTTACCAAGTAGATGGGCTTCTTTACAATTATCCTTGGTTATTCAGTTTTTTTGAATGGACTTTACTTATCTTAGGAGGTCTTTTACTGCTTAGTTTGGTGGCAGTACTTTCAGTTTCTGGACGAAGAAAACGTCTAGTCATAAAGGACGGTAAGAATCGGATCGAAGTACCTAAAAGCACTGTAGAACAAATTGTGAAAGATGCTTACAGCACCATCATCCATCCAGATAAAACGAAAATGACAGTTAGAATCATGGGTAAAGAAAAAGTAGCCATTAAATTGAAAGTTGATGTTCGAAGCAAAGAGCGTTATCAACCTTTAGGAGAAGAAATCAAAGAAGCGGTACAAGGAGCATTAGATACAGCCCTGGAATCAATTGATAGCCGCGTAACGGTTCAATTAAGAGAAAAAGAACCGACAGAATCTACAGCTTTTGGTAAAAAACAATCACGAGTGATATAGGAGGGAAACGTCATGGATCAAGAGAAAAAAGAACACTGGCTCAAGCAGCTTAGACCGTATCGTTTTCGGATTATTTGGACAACCTTGTTTTTCCTATTAGCTCTCTTGTTATTACTGATTGGCTTTGGAAAAACATTGGTCTTACTAATTTTCGCAGCCGTTGGTTTTATTATCGGAAAAATGCGGGATGAAGATTTAGATATCTATTCCTTGATAGATTCAGTTAGATCTATGATAGGAATTTAAAATTATATTGAAGGAGTGAATGCAAATGGCAGAGGCAGTAGAGAACAATACAAGTGGATTAAAAGCAAAATTGACGTTCGGTGATGTTGTGATCAAAAAAATCGTAGGTGTGGTTATTTCTGATATTGATGGGATCTTAGGATTGAGCGGCAATCTTTTTACCGATTTTGCTGACCGATTTAGAGATAACGAAGATGTGACAAAAGGCATTGGAGTGGAAGTCGGAACAAAACAAGTAGCGGTAGATGTATCCGTGATTTGCAAATACGATGTTAATATTTCAACTGTCTTTGATCAAACTGTTGAACTAGTAAAAGAAGCGATTGCTCATATGACTGGTTTAGAGCTGATTGAATTTAATATGAGTGTGGATGATGTTATGACAAAAGAGCAATACCTAGAAAAATATCGAGGCAAAGAGAGCAATGACAATGAGGGTAGCAACTAATCTTTTTTAAGAGATAGCCGTTTTATTTATACAGAAAAAAATAACGAGAAACAGAACGAAGAAAGTTTTGTTTCTCGTTATTTTTGATGCTTCGAATAGTTTAAAACGGAACCTAATCCAGTGATCCATTTTCCACTTGTAACAAGAACTTTTTGATGCTGAGCCCGTCATGTTCAGAACTACCTAAATAGCCTGTTAATTGCCCATTTTTGCCAATCACTCGATGACAAGGAACAATGATCGGAAGCGGATTTTTGCTGTTTGCCTGACCGATTGCTCGAACTGCTTTTGGTGAACCAATAGCTTGAGCGATTTCTAGGTAACTGCAGGTTTTTCCATAAGGGATTTGAGAAAGAGCGGCCCAAACTTTTCTTTGAAATTCAGTGCCGCTTTGGATGGATAACGGGACAGTAAAATGCGTTCGTTCACCAGAAAAATAGTCTATCAGTTCTTTTGCGGCTTGTTCTGTAAAAGAATTTGTTTGATGGTTTTTGAGCTCAAAAAATGAGACTAAGGTCAAGCCTTTATGATCGGCATCTAGCCATATCGTTCCAAAAGGTGCAGTGATTTTCATTTTGATCTCCTTTAATTTTATGGTTACTTTATTATACTTCATCTAGAAGTATGGTACTATACTTTTATATACTGAAATTTGGAGGCCTGTTTATGGAAGAAATCGTCATCTTTCACACGAATGATTTGCATTCACATTTAGAAAATTGGCCCAAAATCAGGCGGTATCTGATCAGTCATAAAGAAGAATATGAGAAATTAGGTAAAACCGTAATAACTGTCGACTTGGGAGATTTTGCTGATCGTTGGCATCCATTGACAGAAGCAACCGATGGTCAAGCCAATATTGAACTGATGAATGCTATCGATTATGATGCAGCAACCATCGGTAATAATGAAGGTGTCGGTAATTCTAAAGAGCAATTGAATCATTTATATGATCATCGAAATTTTGATGTTATATTAGGTAATTTATTTGATTTAAACTCTGGTCAGGCGCCTGATTGGGCGAGTTCCTATAAGATTATAGAAACAAAAGATAAAGCTAAGATCGGTTTGATTGCTTTAACCGCCCCATTTCCGTTAACCTATAATCCAAATGGGTGGGATATACGTTCGACCAAAGAGATATTGCCATCATTGCTTAGAGAAATTCAAGCAAAATGTGATGTTATAGTCTTAATGAGTCATTTGGGCATTGACGAAGATATTAAAATAGCAAACGAATTTCCTGAAATCAATGTATTATTAGGTTCTCATACGCATCATCTGTTTAAAGAAGGAGAAAAAATCAATGATACACAACTGTCTGCTGCTGGGAAATTTGGTCATTATCTTGGAGAAGTTCATTTAACAATCGATAATGGAAAAATTATTCATAGTGAAGCAAAGGCAGTATCAATGGCTGAACAGGAAATGTTAGCTGAAGATCAAAGAGAAAGTGACGATTACTTAGCTTTAGGCCATCAGTTGTTGAAGGCAAAAAAAATCGCGAAGATCGATCACCCTCTTTTAATCGAGCTGACGGCTGATCATCCTTTGATCGTGACAGCATTAAAATCTTTAAAAGAAAAAGGCCAGACAGATGCAGCGATTTTAAATAATGGGTTGTTTTTATCAGATCTACCAAGAGGAATCATTGATGCAGATCAGCTTCACGAAACATTACCTCACCCGATGCATTTGATTCGTGTGACCTTATCTGGAGCAGAACTGATTCGTATGCTTAAGGAAATGGAAAAAAATCGACACTATTTACGAAAGTTTCCAATTACAGGAATGGGGTTTCGTGGTAAAGTCTTTGGTGAATTGTATTATGACGGAATCACGTATGATAAAGAAAAAAAACAAGTTCTATGGAAAAATCAACCCATCGATTTTAAGCAGAACTATACGTTTACTACAGTCGATCACTTTATGTTCATTCCTTTTTTTCCAACGATCGAACTTGCAGGTGACGTTGAATTTTTATTTCCGGAATTTATTAGAACAGTTTTAGGTGACTACTTGAACATGCACTACCCAATCCAATAAAAACAAGGTATAATAAAGTCTAGGCGGTGAAAAAATGACAGAAAAAGTAAAAAAAACATCCAAATCAGCTAAACCATTTATACAAAAAGAAGAGACAACAGCGACGTTAACAGAAGAAATCACTGCTGTCCTTGAAGAGATAAAAGAAGAACCTGTCAAAGAAAAGAAAAAAGGTGAAGTCGTAACACTTGTTGATGATAAACATGTGACGATCGGTACGCGCGAGTATCTTTTAGTAAAAAATCATCGGGAAGCTTTTGATGCAGAGAGATTAGGAGAACGTTTTAGCGATGTTCTTTCAAGATATGATTATATTGTTGGTGACTGGGGTTATGATCAGCTTCGATTGAAAGGCTTTTTCAACGAATCAAATCGCAAAGCTGCACCTGAACAGAGAATCGATACGCTAGAGGATTATTTGTATGAGTATTGTAACTTTGGCTGTGCGTATTTTGTGATCGAGCGAGTTGGTGGGAAACGTGAGAAACAACAAACACGCCGCAAAAAACCAAACAAAAAACCAACGAATTACAACCAAGCGCATACAGATGAAAAACGTGTGCCTGTAACAAATAAAACAAAACCTGTGATTAAAAATCGCAAAGAAAATGAACCGAAAAAACCAGTTGTTGGAAAACAAAATAATGGTGCTGGCCAAGGCCGCTCATTTACTATTCGTCAACGTGAGGAGTAATGATTTGTGAAAAAGCATTATCAAGGATATTTGATTGATTTAGATGGTACGATTTATTTAGGCAAAGAAGTCATTCCAGCAGGGAAAAGGTTTGTTGAACGTCTTCAGGAGTTGAATTTGCCTTTTCTTTTCGTGACGAACAATACAACAAAAACACCAGAGGCTGTTTCAGATCGATTAGCACAAGAATTCGATATTCATGTATCAGCTAAAACTGTTTATACAGCAAGTCTTGCAACAATCGATTATATGAAAGAACAAGAAAAAGGCAATCGGGTCTATGTGATCGGAGAATCCGGGCTGGTTGATTTGATTTTGTCTGCTGGTTTTCAATGGGAGGAAGAATCACCAGATTATGTCGTTGTTGGTTTAGATACAGATATCAGCTATGAAAAATTTGCAACAGCTTCACTTTGTATCAGAAATGGCGCAACTTTTATTGGGACAAATCCTGATAAAAGCATTCCGACAGAACGTGGGCTGCTACCTGGTGCAGGCTCATTTATTTCTTTAGTCCAAACAGCGACGCAGACAGAGCCGATCATGATTGGGAAACCAAATGCAGTTATTATGAATGAAGCGCTAAAAGTGATGGATCTGAGCAAAGAAGATGTAATCATGGTTGGAGATAACTACGAAACGGATATTCAGTCTGGTCTTCAAAATGGTATTGATAGTTTACTGGTTTTATCTGGTTTTACAGCAAAGTCAGCAGTTGCAGATTTGCCTGAACAGCCGACTTATATTGTTGATTCACTAGATGACTGGACTTTTTGATATGAAGAGTGTGGAAAACAAAGAAAAAAATTGGATTTGGCGAGAACGACTAGGAATTGTATGCTTGATTTTGACTATCTTATCGCTGAGTATTACAATCACTATTAATTTTCGCCCGCTTTATATCGTTGATATTGATTCTTTGAAGATTTTGAACTATGTTGACATGGATAAATCCACATTACTAAAAAACTTTGGTGAGTTGATGAATTATTTAAATAACCCATTTCGTCACACACTGCAATTATCCGATTTTCCTGTATCAACAAGCGGGGCATTTCATTTTTATGAAGTAAAGCGTCTATTTTTACTATGTTATGGTGTGCTGATCGTGACGGTGGTTCCAAGCACTCTGTTTGTTTTCCATCTGTTCAAATCAAAGCGAATGTGGCGATTGATTCGTCCGTTCCAATGGGGAATGATCATCCCAGTATTTTTCGGGTTTTTAATGGCAATCGGATTTGATCAGTTTTTTGTGGCATTTCATGGAGTCTTTTTCAATAATGATGATTGGTTGTTCGATCCAGTTACCGATCCGATCATAAATGTTTTACCAGAAGAATTCTTTATGCATAGCTTTATTTTATTTTTTGTTTTATTGGAGTTGTTCTTCTTAATCGGAATTATTTTAGGCAAACGACAACTGAAAAAACTGTAAAGAGAAGAATATAAGTCACTGTAAGCAGACTCACTGAGTTGCTTCAGTGATTTTTTTAGTCTCTTTGTCAACTAATGTTGGTACGGTAAATGAAATTAGTATAAAGAAAAATACTGTATTTCTAGTAAAAATTGAAATTTTACTTTGACATGTTTATTGTATACTTTATTTAAATCAAAAACGTTTCCTGTTTTTCTATAAAACAGGAAACGTTTTTGATTTGATTTTTAAAGTAACTAGTTTAACAACACAATTAATTCTATTAGAGTATTTGATAAAAATCAAGTAGCTAATCGAAAAATATCTCATAATTATTTCCAATTTTTTTATTAAATATGCAAAAAAATGAGAATTTATATAATTATATCGTTTTTTTTGAGAGAAAAAAGTAGAAATCTGGTCTAATTTTTTTCAGTAGATGAAATTTGATAGTGACTTTATTTAGAAAATCAGTATCGAAGTGTACAAGAGGCGGTTCGTTTTTTTCCGCCGTCAGTTCCGCCGTCAATACAATAGAAAGGATTTGATTATTTTGATTAAAGGTGAAAATATTTATAAGCGAAAAGATGGACGGTGGGAAGGACGTTATCCAAAGGCTAGAAAAGCAGATGGTTCTATTTATTATGGCTATATCTATGCACGCTCTTATCGAACCGTCAAAGAACAGATGATTGAGAAAAAAGCACAGGCAATTGTATCTTATGAAGGGCATTCAAAAGAATTTCAAGGAACTTTTGGTCACTGGGCGCACCTTTGGCTGACAGAGATAATGGCGAAAAAAATCAAAGAAAGCACATATGCTAGCTATAACAATAAACTTCAATTACATATTTTACCCTTTTTAGAAAGCTATCCGCTAAAAAAAATTACTTCATTAACGATCAATCAATTCGTTCAATCGTTAGCGAAGTCATTGGGATCAAGTTCGATCAGAATTGTATTTCGGATCGTCAAAAGTTGTTTTGAAGCGGCAAAAGAACGAGGATTTATTTATTTGAATCCTTGTGAGAACACAGCTTTACCTAAAAATTCAAAAAAAAATATACAAGCTTTGACTCGTGCTCAACAGAAAGCTGTAGAAGCAGAGAGTTTAATGGATGAAAAGGGGTTACCTATTTTATTAGCATTAGAAACTGGGATGCGCATTGGTGAAATCTGTGCATTGAAATGGACGGATATCGATTTTGAGTCCTCTTTATTAAGAGTTGAACGGACAAAGCAACGAATTTGTTTACCCAATAGTACTACTGGGCAACGGTCAAAAATTGTGGAAACAGCGCCAAAAACAGCAAATTCGACTAGAGTTATTCCCTTAACGACAAAAATAAAAAAAGTACTATTGTATTGGAAAGGTCATTCTTCAGCTGAGTATGTCGTGACTAGTGATAATCGCTCAATAGAGCCTCGTACAGTTAGTTATCGCTTTGAAAAAATTAAACAAAAGCTGGGTTTATTTAACATGCCATTTCATGCTCTTCGCCATACCTTTGCCACACGTTGTGTAGAATTAGGAGTAAATATAGCAGCCATTAGTTCATTATTAGGTCACTCATCTATAAAGTTAACATTAGATACCTATACCAACTCATTTTTAGAAGAACAACGAGCTGCAATAAAAAAATTATCGCTTATTTAATCTGTTTTTTTAAATTTTATCTCAAATACATTATATTTTTGTGTTTTTTAAATAACCAATGTTTTTTTATTGGGATAATATTCTTATGATTAACTTTACTCATCTGAGTAAGGTTATTTTTTTGCAATCCGCCGTCAAATTAGTCGTCAAACGAGAAAGGTAAATAGTTTTATATAAGGCTTTTTCAGTGCTCTTTCCTGTTTTATAGAAAAACAGGAAATGAAAAAGCATCTTTTTAAAATTGAAAAAATAAATTTGATAATGTAAGCATATAAAAGTTTGGGATAAAATAATTTTTGTAGAAAATTCGTGAGAAGTGACTAATTTAATAATACTATAAACCAGAAAAATAGAAAAATATTTCGAATACAACTACTCTTAGTTTTCAATTTTTATACCAACCATCGTTTAAAAGAAGCTAAAACATATAAGGAAGTAACTCTTGTATGATCGGCAAGGTTTCCTTTAAATGTAGGCTGCTATAAAAAATGAAATATATACTATTATTTACTATGAAAGGAGGAGAAATGTGAAAAAAAATAAAAATACTCAAAAAATCACTTTCTCTATGATTGCGCTTATGGCTATAGTGGGAATATTCTTCTTAGGAAAAAATGTGTTAGCGCATGAAACAAGTGATGGGGAGAATGACTCAGCACAATTAACAAATAAAGTTATGGATTCATTGAGCAACGATAAACTAGCGTTGTCTCCTGGAACAAGGGCAAGGTGGAATAAACTACCAGATTTTAATTGGCGATTGTTAGATACAGACGATATAGATTTGTCAACGTTTCAAAAAGTAGATGTGAATACCCCTGTTAAATTAACGGGTGGAGCCTTCTCCACTACTCAGAGAGATTATTACATGTATTTCGGTCATCCTTCTAGAGGAGAGGTATTCAACCATGATACTGGTAAGTTCGAAGGGACATATTTCTATACGGAAATAGATATGACAGATAAACGGACTTTAGCATTAACAGGTCCAGCTATGATTGGTGTGAAAAAAGGAACAAGTGGGAAGCAACAAGTATTTGGCTATGATTATGATTATGTTAATGGAGGATATGGGGCTTCTAATAGTAGCTTTGATATTGGTGTGTTAGATGATTTAACAGGAAAAATATCTGCATCAGGGTTAGTATATAAGCCATCAGAATCTACCGCCGCACGTGAGTACATTACTGAACAATATGTGAAAGAGAATGAAATTGTTTCATATGGCTATTTTATGCAAGAGGTTAGAAACACTTATCCGCCGAAATATGAATATTTACCAGTAAGAGTTCATGGCTATGTAGCTAATTTTAAAAAGGGTAGAGTTCGTTATGATGTTAGTTTTTATAATCAACGTGGCCAACAGACAAGCTTTGGAGTGACTCACTCTTCCCATATGGATGTTGGTGGGAACCATAGGTCTTCTAGGTTATTTTCATATGGGACAGGGGGGTTGTATTTCAATGAACCCGATAAGACAATCGCAGATGGGATTCCAGCTCGTATTTATTTTTATACAAATATTGGTTATCCAGAAGGTAGTAATATGCCAACAGAATATCTGTGGGGGGATCTAGGTGGCAATCTAAACAAAGTAGGCTACTTTAAGTTTATGATAGGAACTAGCTTTGTTGAAAAGGCTGGAAGTCAGGATGAACCATATCGTCCTTGGTCCAATAACTACCTACCGATGCATGAGGAATACGTTTTAAAACACCCTGTTTTCATGATGAGGTGGCCAAAGATAACCGTTCCAAATGATAGCGTCGGAACCGCAACTTTAGATATGTCAATCGAAGAACCAGAACTCTTGAAACCTACTGCAGAGAAGTCATACAAGAACACGACATCACTCAATGGAGAGAACATGGTTGGAGATATTCTTGATTTTGAAGTTATAGCTTCAAATGATGGAGACATGAACCCTTGGCCACAAGTGACTTTAGAAGATAAATTACCACCAGAATTAGAACTAGATACTCGTTCACTTGTAATGGTTGATGTAAATGGAATAGAGACATCGTTACCTGCCTCTATTTATGATCCAGGCACACACACTTTTGCAATTGGCAAATATGATATTGAAGCGAAAAAATCAATAGCTATTAAGTATAAAGCAAAAATCGTGGGTGGTGCGCAAACAATGATCATCAATCGTTTTAAAGCATACAATGACAAAAACGATGAAGATGAAGCCGAACTTAGTATTCTAGTGAAAGGAGAACCCGCCAAACCAGAAGCGGCTAAAACATACACCAATAACACGTCAACGGACGGAAAAGATCGAATTGATGACAGTCTTACTTTCGAATTAAGTGCATCAAATACAGGAGAAGCCTCTTGGCAAGAAGTGGGCTGGAAAGATGAGTATCCAGCAGAATTAGAATTAGATAAAGAGTCCTTCGTCTTAGTAGATGACAAAGGCGTAGAAAAGAAAGTTACACCTATTTTTCATGCATCACTTCCTTCATTTACAGTAAGTGATACACCACTAGAGGTACAACCAGGGAAAAAAATAACCCTAAGATATAAAGCAAAAATCATCTCTGGTGAAGGAACGACGATTACCAATAAAGTTACAGCTTATACAGTGAGTGATTCGACCAAAAAAGCAGAGGCTCAAGTGGCGATTCCAGTATTTCCCAAAAAACCTTTGACCAAAGACCTCACTATCCACTTTGTAAATAAGGCCGGTGAAAAAATTGCGGAGCCGATTATCCGAAGTGAAACGATTGGTTCGATTGTCAAGTTGAAAGAAGAGGCAGAGACTGTCGGTTCAGCTCTTTACAATGCGATCAAAGCGGTCGAAGCGAACCAATTTAAACTCGTTGAGCGCCCCGCGAATGAAGCCTCTGTTGAAATTATTGACGGAGTCAATGAAGTGACCTATGTATTTGATGGAAAACTTCTGCTTTATTCTGCACCCAATAGAATTAATTTCAGTACCCACAAATATGATGGGAAAACCACAAGGGTGAACGCCCCGGCATACGACCAAGATTTGGTGGTCAAAGATGGCCGTTCTGTCAAAGATAAATGGACCTTAACGGCGAAGTTAACAGCTGAAATGACCCATATAGATCCTGCTCATAAAGACAGTGTCTTAAAAAATGCGATTCGTTATGTATATGAAGGGAAAGAAATCATCTTAGACAAGGGTGCTCAGCCGATCATGGTTCATACAAATGAGGCAGAGAAAGAACTCTATAACATTAGTACCACATGGAATGGCACCAAAGCAGGCGACGGCTTCAAGTTAGAAGTTGACCCAGGCGATGTTAAAAAATTAGGCAGCTACCAAGGAGAAATTCTATGGGAACTCGCAGCGACGCCGGATCCGTAAGAGAAGGAGGAGAGATATGAAAAAAAGCTATAAACGACTATTTTTCGCTCTGTTACTTCTTGTAGGAATTGGAGCGGCGAATACCCAAAAGGCCTTGGCCGAGGGTGGCCAAGTCACGACCAATGGTGTAGTTGGTTTCTATGAAGAATCAAGTACTGAACCGACACAGTCTAGTACCAGTGAACCGTCAACGGCAACCAGTTCTTCTAAAGAGTTGCCCATTACAAAACCGAAAGGCCGCTTGCCGAGTACCGGTGAGCTCATTCAAAGTCCGTATACATGGGTGGGCGTGTTGTTGGCTGTCGGAGCCTTGATCTTGTTTCGACGAGCGAAGAAAAATCGGTCAGCGAAGGAGGGGAATCAATGAGTGATTTAAAAACAATTATTCCTCTTTCCTGCTTGGCTCTCTTAGCGCTAGGCTCACCCCTTACTAGTTATGCCGAAAGCAGTGATGTAACAGGGACTGGAAACATCGAAATGACAGGGGGCATCCTGAAACAGCCGATCGATCCAGAAAACCCAGAAATCCCCGTTGATCCGGGGCCAAGCCCGTCAACAGACGGTCCATTACGCATCGATTTTGTGTCATCATTCCACTTTGGACATAATAAAATCGAGGAAAAAAACCGACAGTTTTACGCGAATGCCCAATTGTTTCACGACGGGACAACGCCCAGAGGGAGTTATATCCAAATTACGGATGAGCGTTCGGATAAAAAAGGGTGGACCTTACAAGTACGCCAAGAATATCAATTTAGAAATACGATCATTCAAGAAAAAGAAGCCCAAGAATTAAAAGGAGCGACCTTGTCTTTAGACCACGGTTGGGCCAATAGTGTCTATACGTGGGAAACCCCGCCGATCGTGACGAAAGATACCATTGAAATTTCAGAGTTGGCCATGACGCAAAACATTGCGATTGCCGAAATAGGCAGTGGGAAAGGTCAATGGACGATTGAATTTGGCGCATCGGAAACGAATAAAAACCAACAAAAAAATACTCTATTTCCAAAAACGACCCCATCTGGTGATGCCATCGTAGACCCAGATTTTGAGAATCAACCAGTTTATGGAAACACCGCTATTTTCTTATCTGTTCCAGAGAGAACAGAAATCAAACCAGTGCAATATGAAACAGAATTGACCTGGATCTTGGCAGCCTTGCCAACTTAATTGGAGTTCACTTGTGCAAGCAAGTAACTATATATAAAACACACATATATCTTTAGGAGGAAAACACAATGAAAACAAGAACACTATGTACCGTTGCTTTAGCAGCCATCGTTTCAGCATCACTAGCAGGGAGCGCAACAGCTTTTGCGGATGAGCACTCATTAAAAGGAAAAGGAATCATTGAAATCATTGAAGACAATGGGGACAATGAAGACATCGATCCAGAGAAACCAGGGACAATCAAGCCAGAAGATCCAAACACTGTAGATAAAAACCCAGTCTTTGGTCCAATTACGATTGACCGTGTAGCGGTGTTGAATTTTGGGCAACAAAAAGTATCGACAAAAACAGAAACATACACAGCCGCAGAAATTCCAGTAACAGAAGTGGCTCCAGATGGGACAGAAACAGCAGGAAAAGTACGTGGACCATACGTACAATGGACAGACAAACGTGCTGGAGATGACCACACGTATTCTATCAAAGCTGAAATGACAAAACAATTTACACACACAACAAAAACAACGAAATCACTAGATAAAGCAACGATTGCTTACACAAATGGCTTATTAAATTCAACACAAGAAAATATTAACTATTGGCCAGCAGGAGAACCAACAAACTTCACATTAGGAAATGGCGCAACCAATCCAGGTGCCGGCAAACAGTTGGTCTTTGATAACACAGCGTCTACAGGAGCTGTTGGTTTAGGAACGTATTCTGCGGAATTCGGACAATCCGCTGACTTTACTGCAGCGGGGATTATACGTCCAGGTGCTTCTACTGCAGGTGTTGGTAAATCTGCTAGTTCAGTTTCCTTAAACGTACCAGCTCAAACCATTGAATTAGGCACTTACGAAGCAGATATCACATGGTCAATTGAATACACACCAGCACCTTAATTCGTGATACGAAACTAGGTGAACTACTCAGTTTAGTACTGAGGCGTACAAGCGGTTGGCAGTTTCTAACTGTCAGCCCTTGTTTATCTTATAAGTAAAGGAAGAAGATCGAATGAAATTAAAACGAACATACATGTTATTTTTGATGATGGCAATGATAAGCATCATCAGTACCAATCACTATACATATGCCAACGAACCCTCCGCACAAGATGCACAAGGGGCAACAGGTTTTTATTATGAACTCAATTATCCAGAGAATCAGAAAGAAGAAAATGGGTACTTTGATTTGAAGATGACACCAGGACAAAAACAAGAAGTCAGCCTCTTGATGAAAAATTTAGGGGAGAAAGAGTTAACGATCGGTATCAGCTTGAATGGTACAAGAACGAACTCTAGTGGTGTGATTGAATATGGCCCTAGCCAAATTGAAAAAGATGCGTCGTTAAAATTTGATTTTGTGGATTTAGTGAACGCCCCTGAAACAGTCACCTTAGCGCCTAAAGAAGAGAAAACGGTCCCGATTACGATTACAATGCCGGAAACGTCATATGATGGGATTATTGTTGGCGGAATTCAATTAAAAACGATTGAAGGGGAGAACCAAGAAGAAAAACCCGCAAAAGAAGGGGCGAATATCGCCAATAAATATGCCTATGTCATTGCGATGGTGTTACAAGAAACAGACAAAGAAGTCAAACCAGAACTAGCCTTGAACAAAGTAGAAGTAGGCCAATTCAATTATCGTAATACGATTTTTGTGGATGTCTCCAATACTCAGGCAGCATTTTTACGAAAATTATCAATGGAAGTCCAAATAACGCCAAAAGGCAAAGCGGAAGTGCTATACGAAACCAAGAAATCAAGCATTAATATCGCCCCCAACACCTTTTTGCATTTCCCCGTTACGATGAATGGGGAAAAGATGGTGCCAGGAACCTATACAGCGAATATCCTTGCGAAAGCTGGGGATCAAAAATGGACATGGCAGGAAGACTTCACCATTACAGACGAACAAGCAGATAAATTTAACCAAGATGATGTCGATTTAGTGCGGGAAAAAGGCGTGAATTGGCCCTTGATCATAGGGGTAGCGGTAGGAATATTTGTGATCGTCATTGGTCTTATTGGCGGAATCCGTTTCGTGAATACCAAAAAGAAGAAAACAGAAAGAAAAAACAGAAAGAAATAGACCGAAGTAAGGTAGGGTAAAGAAATGACTGTATTGGAAATAACCATACTCGTCCTTCTAACATTGACGATACTGAGCGGATTGCTTTTCCTTCTGTGCGTATTGATTTCTGTCAAACTAACCAAAGAAGCCAAACAACTGGCAAAAAAACGAGGAAAAGGGGCCAAACGAAAACGACAACTTGCTCGAAAACGGAAACACTTACAAGGACAAAAGAAGAAAAACAAGCGTCGAACACTCCTTTTTTTGGTCGTCACGTTTCTATTTTTTGGGGGAAGTCAATTGGTAGCCTATTACCAATCAATGAGCCTAAGTCATGAAGATGAAGAGTCCGTTGTAAAAAGTTACTTTTTATTGAATGATTTTGATGAGCAGTTGGAAAAGGCGAAAACAGAAAGTGAACGTAAGGAAAAACTAGATGGAAATATCCGCTACTTAGCGAGCGCTATTACGAGTTATGGTGCGAATCGAGCGAGTGATTTGAACACAGAAGAAGGTCAGTTGATCTTGAATCGTTACTATAAGGCGATGTTGGATCTTGGCACGAATGCGATGCGCATGACGGATGGTTTTTATGGGAATGAAGAAGTGATCGCAGGGTATCAAGAAGATATCAACCGAATACGTGGGTACCAAAAGAAAGTCTTTGAATTGTACAAAGTCGATGAAGCAGCCCTAAAAAAAGCCAAAAGCAATTCTTGAGTAGGATCGGATCATGAGCGCAAAAAAACAAACAGGTAAACCGAAGAACAAACGATCTAGAAATAGTCAATCCATTCAGCGAACGAAGAAGAACAAGCAGGCACTAAACAAACTAGTTCGTCGTAAAAAGCGGAATAGACTGTTTATAGAAGTAATCTGTGGTATGGGCCTCCTTATTTTATTGATATATGCACAATCTTATTTCTTCTTCAGTTTAGCGAAAGTCGACAGCTACGCAATGAGTCCCACCTTGAAACTGGGGGAGTATGTCTTGATTGAAAAACAAGCCCCCATTCAGCGTCAAGCGATCGTGTTGATTAAACGCAAAAGTGCACAGAAATCAGAGTTAAGACGTATTATTGGGTTGCCCACAGAAAAAATAGCCTATCAAAATGACCAACTGTTCATAAATGAAGAAGAACGAGCAGAACCGTTTATCGCTTCGGAAAAAAAAGCGGCGTTTGAGAATGGCTTTGTCTACACGAAAGATTTTAGTTTCTATGAATTAACTGGAGTTGAAACCATCCCAAAAGATACCTATTTTGTGATGGGAGATAACCGCTTGTATTCAACGGATAGTCGAGAGTACAGTGTGATAAAAAAAGAAGAGATTATTGGTGTGGTGAATACAAGTCGGTAATAAGAGAGGTGGAGAGGAGAATAAGATGTACAGAGTAGGAATAGTGACGTTTGGAGAAGAGAACCTGAATGACGTACAATGGCCAAACGAGTGGCAAGTGGGAGTCATTGACACACAAGAACCGTTAGAAAAAAATACGTATGATTTACTTCTTTTTTATGAACAATCGATGGAACAGATTGCGAAGATTTGCGAATATATATTGCATACAAGAAAAGTGACCAATGCCTTATTATGGGTTTGGACAACGTTAGAAAGCGAAAGTACCCGAAAAGTTTACCGAAGTTTGGGAGTCGATGGAGTAGTGACGGATCAATTGACGGTAGAAGAGTGGTTACTGACATTGACGAATCATTTAAATCGTTTTAAGACGAAAGGAACGCCCCGAGAGGAAGAGCCTTTTGTGAAAGCACCAGCAGGAGAGATCTTGCTTAACGGAAGAAATAGCACAGTAAAGATCGGAGATCAAAAAGCGATACGGTTAACCCGATTAGAATACCAAGTATTGGACTTATTATATCGAAATGTGGGACAAGTAGTAACGTATGAGGAAATCTGGGAAGAGATATGGCAACAAGACGGAGAAGAGTCTAATCTATATCGAGTCAGTAATATCATTTTTCACCTACGAAGTAAAATCGAACAAGACATCAAACAACCCAAAGTGATTAAAACAGTTCGTTCTAGAGGTTATTGGTTGGATAATGTTTAAATAACAGTGAATAACAAGTTTAGAAAACTGAAAAAGTAGCATAGATATAACGGCTCTTTGCCAACTAATGTTGGTGAAGAAAATCCAAAGAATTAAATCAATAAATATGATTCCTAGAGGAACTTCTCTCTAGGTTTTTTGTTTTCTTGAAAAAGAATGGTGCCAAAATACTTTTAAGCAATTTTCGTTAAAAGTAATGTTTAAGCCTAGAGTATCTAAGGCATTTTTGATAAAATGTTATATAGGACATCTTGATTTCCTCCTTTTTGAATGGTTTTAGACGACTTAATTCTAAAGGGTTTCAGGGTGTCTTTTCTATTTTTTGTATTAAAAAAGATATTGGTGATTCCTCACCAACATCAGAAAGTATCGTGCCTTTTTTTATTATAAAGGTAGCTTTTTAAATTTTTTAGCCTATATAAATTGCTTTTTTTATTCAATATTGACAAAAACAACAGGTACCTTTATAATATAAATCAGGTACCTGAATTATAATCAATAATGGAGGACTAAATTATGGAAGAACAAACATTGATTGAACAATTTTTACGATTACAAGCAATGATGCAAAAATATTTTATGAAACGTCGTAGAGAACATGGACCTTTTGGTAATCCTCATAGAGGGCAAGGAAGAGTGCTGAATTTATTAAAACTTAAACCTGAAACAACTCAAAAAGAGCTATCTTATTTGCTGGATATGAGACCTCAATCACTAGGAGAATTATTAGGTAAGTTAGAGAGAAATGGATATATTAACCGCGAACCGTTGGAAAGTGATCGTCGCGTGATGGTGATTCGATTGACAGAGGCGGGAAGAGCAGCAGCTGATAATAACAAGCAAGAAGAAGAAACACTTTTTGATGTACTGTCAGAATCAGAACAAGAATCGTTCAAAAATATTATGAACAAATTACTGGAAGCTTTAGAAGATGAAATTCCAGAAGAAGAGCGTGATTTTAGAGGAGCACATAAACACGGCAGACATAGAAGTCATGGTTTTGGTCGAGGACCTGGAAAAATGGATCCCCGTGATTTATTTGGAGTACCTGATTTTCCGAATAGGGGAAAATTTGACTTTGACCCATTTAAACGCAGCGATGAAGAGGATGATGGGTTTAATGATTTTTAAGCCTAGAGAAGGCAATAGAGTTTCTTGATTATTAGGAATAAAAAGAGAATTCACTTTTTATTCGGATTTCATGTGAGTGGGATATGACTCGTAGAGTTATGTTTCACTCGTTTTTTTATTAATTTTTCAATCTGGTTATCAAAACTAGATTGAATGTTTTTCAAAATAATGTTAAACTGTTTTAGTAAATAGAAGGAGGGATCTTGTGAATGAATTAAAAGCCTCTTTACAAATTTGGGGAAAAGAATTGGAAGATGTCCATTTACCAAGATGGCATGAATTACCCGAATTAGAATTATATATGGATCAAGTGATCACACTTGTTGAACGCTACTTGTCACCAGTTATTTTAAAAGAAAAACATACATTACTCACCTCATCAATGGTCAACAACTATGTGAAATTAGGACTGATTCCAGCACCTATTAAAAAAAGGTATAATCAAAAACATCTCGCTTTTTTAATCGCAATTACGTTATTAAAACAAGTTTTAACAATACCAGAAATCAAGCAAGGTATTCTTTATCAAGGAGCAGCGGTTGGGATTCGTGAAGCTTATAATTTGTTTTGCGACGAGCAAGAAGCAGCTATAGCAGTTGTTGTTGCACAAGCGTTAGACAAGGAACCAGTTGCGGCATTTGATCAACCGATACCCGTAGAATTTTTGATTGTAAAAAGCGCAACGTTATCGTTTGCAACAAAATTGTTTACTGAAAAAGTCATTGAATTGGCACAAAAAAACTTAGAAGAAAATGGAGAACAAGAAAATGAATAAAGAAAAAATTGCTCTTTTAGTAGATTCAGGGACAGACGTGCCTCAAGAATTAGTTGAACAATATGGGATGTATATGATTCCGTTGCAGATCATTTATAAAGACCGTATTTATACAGATAAAGTCGATATCACACCAGAGGAAGTTTATGAACGCTTGCCTATAGAAATTCCTAGCACTTCGTTACCTGACGGTGAGACGATCACGAAAATTTTTGAAAAAATCAAAGCAGATGGCTATGAAAAAGTATTAGCTGTTACGATTTCTAGTGGGTTGAGCGGAACATTTAATGTTGTTCGTTTGATAGCAGAAGAATTTGATGGATTGGAAACATTTGTTTTAGATACTAAAAATATTGGAATTGGTAGTGGTCTTCAAGCTATTGAAGCTGCTAAAATAATTGAAGAAGGCCGCTCATGGGATGAAATCAAAATGACATTAACGACTAATGTGGCAAAATCTAAAGTCTTTTTCAATGTTGCAACGCTTGAATATTTACAAAAAGGTGGAAGAATTGGGTTAGTTGCTTCCATTTTAGGAAATGCTTTAAAATTGAATCCAATTATTTCATGTAATGGAGATGGTGTTTATCACACGGTTGCCAAAGCACGAGGTAGAAAAAAAAGTCTGGATAAAACCTTTGAATTAGTGAAAGCCTTCGTTGGAGACCATAAAAAATTTGTTTTGGCTGTTGCGCAAGGACAGGCGGTAGCAGAAGCAGAAACTTTCTACGAAAAATTGAAAGAACAGTTTCCTCAAGCAGAAAAAATTTATTTTGGTACGATCAGCCCTGCGCTAGTCGTTCATACTGGACCGGGGCTTATAGGAATCGGTATCCAACTTTTAGATTGATTTTGAATACCAACAAAGGAGCATTATTTAAATGCTTTTTGTTGGTATTTTTTTGATTTTCCTCATATGATTATATTTATCAATCATATTGAGATATTACTCATTAAATTTTCTCTCAATTTTAGTTGAAAGTATCAAGAAAATTTTCATGATTGTGATAATCTAGGTAAGAACATGGAGAAGGGAGGGAAATGTATGAAAAAAGCAATTGCAGAATGTCTTGGAACATTTATCTTGGTTTTCTTTGGTACGGCGACAGCTGTTTTAGGAGGCGGGATAGAAGGTATTGGCACAACAGGGATCGCTTTGGCTTTTGGCTTGACGATCATAGCAGCGGCTTATAGTATTGGTACGATTTCTGGTGCGCATTTGAATCCAGCAGTTTCTTTGGGAATGTGGGTCAATAAACGGATTTCAACAATGGATTTGATTTACTATATCATTGGACAAGTTGTTGGTGGTTTGATCGCTTCTTTTACTTTACTGTCAATTTTAAATGCTTCAGGAAGAGAAACAACAAACTTGGGTCAGAATGGCTTTGGTGATTTTAGCGCAATGGGTGCCTTAACAGTAGAAATTATTTTAACATTTATTTTTGTTTTGGTTATCATGACGGTCACAAGTGCTAAAAAAGGAAACGCAAAACTTGCAGGAATCGTGATTGGTTTGACGTTAACAATGATCCATTTGGTGGGAATTCCATTAACTGGCACATCTGTCAACCCAGCGAGAAGCTTAGGGCCAGCAATTTTTGCCGGTGGAGAAGCTTTATCTCAGGTTTGGGTATTTATCGTAGCTCCGCTGATAGGTGGCGTACTTGCAGCTATTGTTAGCAGATACTTATTGGATACTGAAGAGTAGACTTGTAAATTTTAAAATTAAATTGAGGCAGGGATGTGACTTTTAGAGTTATGTCCCTGTCTCAATTTATTTTTGACAACACTACAAATTGATAATTCCAGTTTGGTAATGGTCAAAAATAGGTCCTGATAAATTGAACTCAAATGTATCGCGGTCAACTAGCCCAACAACTTCTTGACTTTGATAGAGATCAATAAGAAGTTGCGCCATTTCTTTTGCTGTGTGAAATGTGGTAAAACCTTTGGTATAATCGTAAGTTTTTGACCCATTCGCAACTTGAGCAAATTCTGTTTCAGTTGCAGCTGGAGCTAAGACCTTTGCTTTAAGTTGGGCTTTTTTTGCTTGCAATTCTAAAGCGATAGCTTCAGTAAAGGCACTTACATAAAATTTTGTAGCGCAATACGTAGCAGCATTGGCAACATTTTTATATCCACCAGCAGAAGAAATATTGATCAACTGCGTATTTTCTTTGTCTTTATAGTCTGTGACATAAAGAGAGGATAATAATGTCAAAGCTTCAATATTTAAATGTAGCATTTGGCTAACTTTCGTTAAATCTTGATCAGCTACTGAATGATAGTAGCCAAAACCAGCATTATTGATCCATGTTTCAATATCATATCCTTTTAGAGAGCTGTAAAGAGCCAATACGTTTTTGCTTTGGGACAGATCAACTGTTTTAGTCAGAATCTCAAGTGTTGGATGCTTAGACAGAATTTCCTCTTTTAAGCGATCTAGTCGATCTTCTCTACGGGCAACTAAAATCAAATTTTTCCCGAGGTTCCCGAATTCTTTTGCCGTTTCCAAACCGATTCCTGAACTTGCCCCTGTGATTACTGTGTACTTCATACTGATTCCTCCTATTATTCAATGGTTTTAAAGCTAAATAATTCAACCTACAATAAACTTGTTTCCTCATAAAATGAACTAATGATAAAAACGAAGCTTGATGGTACAATCGAAGTATAAGGTTTAGAGTTTACTCTAACGCAAGGAGAAATTTAAAAAGGATGTGGAAAAAATTTACACGATTAGTGAATTTGCAAAAAAGATTGACATCAGCGAACATACACTGCGCTATTATGAAAAAGAGGGATTGATTAAACCATCTAGAGATGAACATAATTATCGTGTTTATGGAGAGGAAGATCTTGAGTGGGCGAAATTCGTGAATAAATTAAAAAAGACGGGTATCTCCTTAAAAGAAATCAAACGATATACCCAACTGAGAAACCTTGGTGATTCAACGATTACTCAACGTAAAAATTTATTATTAAACCATCGAATAAATATTATAGCTGAATATGAAAAAGCCAAAAGTCATTTAGAATTACTGGATAATAAAATTACATTGTACGAACAATTGGAAAAAGAATATAAAAAAGAAAGTCTCTAATGTTTGCTTCACTTATTTGTGAAGTCTCTATTAGAGGCTTTCTGTTTAAAAAAAGGTGATTTTTTTCTGTGAAGTATCGACAGTCGCTTGATCACCGATCGGAATCGTAAAAATCGGCTGCGTATGACCGAAGTTCATATCATAAATCACAGGAATTTCTCGTAATAAAGGATATTTTGCTAAAATAGCTAATAGTCGTTCTTCAGTCATTTCTGTTTCTTTTGGAAAACGTCCGATCAATAAGGCCTGAGGATGTCTTACGACTTGCAGCAAAGCAGCTAAACCACGAGCGAAATCATGATAGTCATCTTCTTCAGCATTTTCAACAAATAAAATAGAGCGTTCAAGGTCTGGTAAAAAGCGTGTACCAAACAGTAGTTGGAACGTACCTAAATTCCCACCGTAACATCTTCCGGTAACGGATTTCGAATGACTATAGACTTTCCATTTATTCTCATGTAATACTCGCTTAGGCTCGGGTAAATACCATTCGTCTTGGCTCCAAGACTCAGAGGCCGTCACATGAAAAGCTTTTTCATCAGTTGTTGCGTGTAAAAATGTTTCGGTTTGATAGTCCTGTAGCTCATCCATTTGAAAACTGGAAAAATGGGGACCCACATAGGTGAGTAACTTTGTTTTAGCTGTGATTGCATTACATAAAGCAGTAATATCACTGTAGCCGCAAAAAATTTTAGGGTGGCGTTTGATCAATTCAAAATCAAGGTAAGGCAGTAGTTCGTTGCTGTTGAATCCGCCGATGGCCGTTAGAATCCCTTTGACGTTGTCATCTGAAAAAGCTTCATGCAAATCTTTGACTCGACTCATGATCGAAGAAGAGCCTAACACATCTTGTTCATTTGTATGTTCAGAAAAGGTGACGTGAAAACCTAAATCTGTTAATTTTTTTTCAGCGGATTTAATTCCTAAATCTGTTAAACGTGAAAAACTGCTGGATGGCGCAATGACTCGAATTTCATCACCAGCTTGTAATCTTGGTGCTTTCATTTTATCGCTTCCTTTAAAAAAACTTATTCCTAATTATAGTCAGAAAACCTTTTTTTTTGCAAGATATAGATAAGAAAGAGTAAGGACTCTTTTATCAAAGATGAAACAGTGGACAAAATAAGGTATAATGAGGGAGAATATGTTTAGACTATGAAAAGACAAAAGAAAAAAGAGGTGCCTCTTATATGAAAAAAATATTAGTTGTAGATGATGAAAAGCCGATTTCAGAAATTGTGAAGTACAACCTTACAAAAGAAGGATATGAAGTTTTCACGGCTTACGATGGTGAAGAAGCTGTTGAAAAAGTGAAAGAAGTAGAACCAGATTTAATTATCTTAGATTTGATGTTACCAAAAATGGATGGTCTGGAAGTTGCCAGAGAAGTTCGCAAAACCTATGATATGCCGATCATTATGGTGACGGCCAAAGATTCTGAGATCGATAAGGTTTTAGGATTAGAATTAGGGGCAGATGATTATGTGACCAAACCGTTTTCTAATCGTGAACTTGTTGCCCGTGTCAAAGCGAACTTGCGTCGTGGCGCTACAAGTGCTAAAGAAGCAGAATCAACAACACAATCAGAACTTTCTATAGGAGACTTAACGATTCATCCTGATGCTTATATGGTATCAAAACGAGGCAGTAAAATCGAATTGACTCATCGTGAATTTGAATTGCTTTATTATTTAGCGAAACATATCGGACAAGTGATGACGCGCGAACATTTACTTCAAACGGTTTGGGGTTATGATTATTTTGGAGATGTTCGTACGGTTGACGTGACTGTACGTCGTTTAAGAGAGAAGATCGAAGATAGCCCAAGTCATCCAACTTACTTAGTCACTCGTCGTGGTGTCGGCTATTATCTTCGAAACCCTGAACAGGAGTAGTGATTTATGAAGAAAAAAGTTCACTTTTTTCAATCGGTAAATTTTAAGATTGCATTATCATTTATTTTGTTACTATTGATTGCGATTCAAATTATCGGTGGCTATTTTATCCGTGAGCTGGAATCGACAACGATCAATGATTATAAGCAAAATGTTGATCGACAAGTGACTCAGTTGGCAAGCACACTTAGTGCAAAATTAGGTGAAAAAGATCGAGAGCGAACAGAGGTCGACGCCGATTTGAAAAAGACCTTGAGTGATTTCTCTGGATCGGAAACGATCGAAGCTCGCGTTGTTGATGATAAAGGAATCGTAAGGGCAACAAGTGATTTAAATCGACAAGGAATCGTTGGAAAGAAAAATGATTATCGTGACTTGAACGATTTTAGTGCCAAAAAATATCCTGCGATGGATAATGAGAATCGTGTATATATCAATGTTCAGCCTATTCAATCCCCGACTGGCGACACTGTCATCGGGGTTCTTTATGTTAAAAGTAATACCGAAGGCAAGTACCAGGAGATCACAGACACAGCTCGTATCTTCTTTACGGCATCTATTATAGCTGGAGCGATTTCAATCATTGTGACTCTTTTGATTGCCAGATCGATTACTCAGCCGATTGGTGAGATGCGGGAACAAGCCTTACGAATTGCTAAAGGTGATTACACTGGAAAAGTAAAAGTTTATGGAAAAGATGAATTAGGTCAGCTAGCAGAAACGTTCAATCAACTCTCTGAACGAATTGAAGAAGCACAAGAAACGATGGAAGCAGAGCGGAATCGTTTAGATAGCGTGCTAGCACATATGACTGACGGTGTTATTGCAACAGATAGACGAGGGAAGGTCATTACGATCAATGAAATGGCACTTTCTTTATTGAATGTGAAGGATGAAGATGTGATCGGTTCTTCTTTACTAGAATTATTAGATATTGAAACGGATTATACATTGAGGAAATTATTAGAAGAACCAGAAGAAATTTTGATCGATCGTTCTTTGTCTTCAAGGGAAGAAGATCAAATGATCATTCGTGTTGATTTTGCAATGATTCGTCGAGAATCTGGATTTATTACTGGACTTGTTTGTGTGTTACATGACGTAACGGAGCAAGAAAAGAATGAACGGGAGCGTCGAGAGTTTGTTTCTAATGTTTCTCATGAATTGCGGACACCTTTAACTAGTATGAGAAGTTATATTGAAGCTTTAAGTGAAGGAGCTTGGGAAAATCCAGAAATTGCCCCTAATTTCTTAAAAGTTACGCTAGAAGAAACAGACCGCATGATCCGCATGATCAATGATTTATTGAATCTTTCAAGAATGGATTCTGGCAACGGAGAATTACAATTAGAATACGTCAATTTTAATGAATTGATTAATTTCGTTTTAGATCGTTTTGATATGATGGTTGAAGCGAATGATAAAAACTATACGATTCATCGTGAGTTTACAAAACGGGATCTTTGGGTGGAGTTAGATACAGATAAAGTGATTCAAGTATTGGATAATATTTTAAATAATGCTATCAAATACTCACCCGATGGCGGAGAAATCACCTGTCGTTTGCTTGAAACACATAATAATGTTGTGTTTAGTGTAACTGATCAAGGTCTAGGTATCCCCAAAAAAGATGTCAATAAAGTCTTTGAACGTTTCTATCGTGTAGACAAAGCCCGTGCGAGAGAGCAGGGTGGAACAGGTCTTGGTTTGGCGATTTCAAGAGAAGTGGTTAAGGCTCATAATGGGGCGATTTGGGTGGAAAGTCAGGAAGGTCAAGGGTCTACCTTTTATATCTCCTTGCCTTATGAACCTTATGAGGAGGACTGGTGGGAATGAAAATAACAGAAAAAATCGTAAGAATCGGTTTGGTTTTGTTAGTACTCCTAAGTTTGTACTTTTCTTTTAGTATTTGGATCAGTTCTGCAAAAAAAGAACAGCCTATAAAAAATGATTCTCAATTGACAAGTGCAGTTGTCAATGAGCGGATAGACACAGACGTATTTTTACCGTTGCGTTTAGTTCGTATGCAAGATGGAAAATCAGAAATGAATACTAGTGAGAACTTGATCACGAATATCCAAAATGAAATCAAGCACAGTTCGTTTGGGAAAATTGCTCAAACTGTTAGTGGAGACTTAGAACAATTTGAAAACTACCTGGCAATGGGGCAAGGTTTTGAATTACTTTATGAAGGACCATTTCTATTAAGAGAATATGTGTCCGTCTATAATTTAGAGTTAAATCTAACAGATATCGATGCTGATGAAATTTATTTTACTTGTATTCAGGTCGATCTAGCACAAAACAAAATTCGTTTTTTAGATTTTAACCGTAAAGATGTTTACGAAGCACCAATTACTATAAACAACGAAAAAGTCTTGAATTTAATGAATAAAGTTGGTGTGCAATATAACCAAATTTCTGAGCAACAAGCACTTGATGGGAAACATTATTACTTGTCAGAAGATCTAAAAATGAAAAAATATAGTTATATTTTAGCCTCTCAGCCAGTGACGAAGTTTCGAAATGCTTTTTTCTCGAATACAGACGATATTCAAACAAACGAAGATAGCAAGGATTTATCTTATACAAGCGGTAGTGAACGGCTAACTGCAGATGAAAAACTAGGAACAATCCACTTCAATGGCGATTTAGAGGCTAGAACAGTCAAAGATAATATTTACTCTGATAGTTTCAAGTATATAAAAAAACTAGGAACAAATATGGGGAATATTCGTTATTTTGATCGAACAGAGGCAGAGATCAATTATCGAACATTCGTAGAGGGATTTCCAGTCTTTAGTGAGAATGATAAAGGTCAAGTTCGGATTACGATCGGCAATGATAAAGCCGAAAAATCAAGTGTGGTCATCGAAACAAGCGTGGATACGATTCAAGTGCCGATTCCATCAGAAGAAGAAGTTACCTTGAAAAGTACAGAAAACTTATTAGAGCAGTTGATAGCAAATGGCGTAGATACTGAAAAAATCAATTCAATGATGATCGGTTATACTTGGCATAAAATCGAGGAAATAACCCAAGTAGTCGACCTGACTCCAGAATGGTATATTCGCTATGATAATAAATGGTATCCAGAGCGCGAATTAGTGGAACAATTGGCGAATTTGGAGGTGGAATAATGGACTTTAAACGAATTGAGTGGATTTTTTTCCTTGCCTTTTTAGGCTTAAATCTGTTTCTTTTTGGTATTTATCAAGAAGGGGTAAAAGAAGAGAGCAATGTTTCTTTTTCTGAGCAGACAGACAGTATTGAAAAGAGGTTGGGAAAGGATGGCATTTCGTATAAAGGTGTACTTTCTGGTGGAAAAAAAGAAGGATATTATTTGAGTGGTGAACAAACGAACTTTTATGATGCAATTCAAAATGAACGAGAAACGAGAGACCGTAATTTTTTTAAAAATGGAATCGAACTGATCGATAATTCATTAACTGCGTATCCTCAAATGAATTACACTCAAACGAGTTACTTTATTGATGAGAAGAATGTTAAAAAGTCTTTAGAAGCATTTTTAAACGATAAAGATAGCGTTTTGTTTGGCAATCAGTACCTTTATTTACCTGAATTTTCTACATTAGATGGTGAATTTCCAGAAGTCATTGTTTCTCAAAGTTATAAAAATATTCCTTTTAAAGATGATACGGCTCAAATTTCATTAAAGTTGGAAAAGTCAGATGAGTCAGATGGCCTACACAAAATTTATAAGTATACACAAACTCATATTCAAGGAATCGAAGAGTTGAGGGATAAGATGGATTTATCTTCTGAACGTGATGCTATTGAAACGTTGTATATCAATAATAAGATTCCTAGCAACGCGAAGATTACGTTTAGAGAGCTAGCTTATACAAGAATTTATAAAATTCGTGAGAAAAATGTGTATGTACCTGTATGGTTTGTTGGAATCAAGTCTAGTGGTAGTAATTTACAGATAGAACAGGTGAATGCCATGAGCAATACGATCATTACAAATAATACTGTGCCAAAGGTGGAAAATCAGTAGTGATGGTTGTATAATAAGTAGCTGTAGACTAAAGAAGGGAAGCGAATAGAAAAAATGAGTCAAGAAAAAGCTTTTAACATCAGCATTCTTGCCAGTGGCAGTACCGGTAATTCCCTTTTTATTGAAACAGAGAAGAAGAAGCTGCTTATTGATGCAGGCTTGAGTGGGAAAAAAATCACTTCATTACTAGCAGAAGTCGGCCGTAAACCAGAAGACTTGGATGCTATTTTAGTAACACATGAACATCGTGATCATATTCATGGTGTCGGTGTCCTTGCTAGAAAATATAAATTAGACGTCTATGCGAATGAAAAAACGTGGGCAGCAATGGATCCATTGATCGGAAATGTTGCGCTTGAGCAAAAGCATGTCTTTGATATGGGAAAAGTATTAACGTTTGGTGATATGGATATCGAAAGTTTTGGTGTTTCCCATGATGCAGCAGCTCCGCAATTCTACCGTTTCTTTAAGGATAACCGTTCGTTTGTCATGCTGACAGATACAGGATATTGCAGTGACCACGTACGTGGTATAATCAAAGATGCAGATGCTTATTTAATTGAAAGCAATCATGAATTAGAGATTTTACGGATGGGTCCGTATCCTTGGAGCTTAAAACAGAGAATTTTAGGAGACAAAGGTCACTTATCAAATGATGATGGGGCTTTGACGATGGCTGATGTGATCGGGGATCATACGAAACGGATTTATTTAGGGCATTTAAGTAAGGAAAATAATACCAAAGAACATGCTAGAATGGCGATGGAATCGATTTTAGCTGAAAAAGGGCTAGGGGTTAATTTTGATTTTAACGTCTACGATACAGACCCTGAATCAGCATCAGAATTATTTGCGATTTGACCAATTAAGAGTAAACCAACAGTCTTTTTTCGTTTTGGTTTACTCTTTTTGTTATGAAATGAAAATCTTATAGATGTTTTAATATATTCGAGCTTATCTTGTATTTTTGTTAGAGGTGCAGTATAGTTAATTATATTTTTGAATGTTAAAAAAGTATCCGTACCATATGCGATTACTGGTGTTATTTTTAGCAGTAGGAGGAATTAGATGTTTCAGTTTTTACCCCATTCAGTTTTACAAATGGGTACTATTTTCTTGTCTATCGTGATCGAAGCTTTACCGTTTGTGATGCTTGGTTGCGTGATCTCAGGTGCTTTACAAGTGTTTTTAACACCAGAGAGAGTCAAAAAAATACTGCCAAAAAATAAATTTTTATCGATTGTTGTCGGAAGTTTGCTAGGGTTCTTTTTTCCATCTTGTGAATGCGGTATTGTGCCGATTGTTCATCAGTTTGTTAAAAAGGAAGTTCCCACTTATACGGCGTTTGCCTTTATGATTACAGCTCCTATCATTAATCCCATCGTACTATTTTCTACTTACATCGCTTTTAGTAATTCAATAAAGTTTGTTGTTTGGCGGGTTGTTGGGAGTATGTTAGTAGCCTTGGTCGTCGGTGTTTGGTTAGCTTACATCAACAAAGAACCGATTCTAACTCAAACAGAACTCGATCAGGCATGCCAAATAGAAGCCCATCATCATGAGAAAGAAACAGCTTGGCATAAAGGATGGTCTGTATTGACACATGGCATCGATGAGTTTTTTGATTCAGGTCGCTATTTGATTTTTGGTTCCTTGTTAGCTGCTGCTATGCAGACTTATTTGCCAACAGGGGCTATTTTACAATTAGGTCATACCAAAATTTTAGCGATTTTAGTGATGCTTATCTTAGCAGCGACGTTGTCATTATGTTCGGAAGCCGATGCCTTTATTGGTTCTTCATTATTGAGTTTATTTGGCAGTGGACCAGTTGTAGGATTTCTTGTTTTTGGACCAATGGTGGATATCAAGAATTTATTGATGATGAAACGTTATTTTAAAACATCATTTATGTTGAAATTTGTTGGAATCGTGACAGTTGTTGTTAGTCTTTATGCACTAGCTATTTAAGGAGGGAAGAGTAGATGATTCGTTTTTTGATTTTGATTGGCTATACGATGTTGATGATGTATTTGCAGGTATCTGGCAGACTGAATCAATATATAAATGTTCATTACAGCTATTTGGCGATTTTGTCGATGGCACTTTCTTTTGTGTTAGCGATTGTTCAGCTGATTCTTTGGAACAAAGAAGAGGATAAAAAGTCTGAAAATCATCATAACCACGAAGGACATGATCATGGTTTGACCAAACCGTATCAACGTGGGATTGCGTATTTATTATTAGCGTTGCCATTAGTTGTAGGCTTTATGTTTCCGACGATTAGTTTGGATACGTCGATCGTTGAAGCGAAAGGCTTTAACTTTCCGTTAAGTAAAGAGTCTGTGGGGGATCCCGATGTAGAGACTCAATTCTTAAAACCAGATACAAGTATTTATTTTGATAAAACGGATTACAATGAACAAATGAAACAAGCGTTGAAAAAATATGTAAAAGACAATCACGTGACGATCACCGATGAAAATTATTTAGAAGTGATGGAATTGATTTATAACTATCCTAGTGAATTTGCTGGTAAGACCATTTCTTATAAGGGGTTTATCTTTAATTCTAAACGAAAGGAACAACCAGGAACATTTGTTTTCCGATTTGGAATCATTCATTGTGTGGCAGATTCTGGAGTGTTTGGATTGTTGACGAATATGCCAGAAGGTCAAACATTCAGCAACAATGACTGGGTGGAGTTAAAAGGGACGATTCGTTCTGAATACTATACACCTTTTAAACGGGAGATTCCAGCAGTTGATGTTACAAAAGTCAAACAAGTGGAAGAACCGAAGAATCAATATGTGTATCGTTCGTTTTAATAAAAAAGTACCAGCCGATTTTTTCGGCTGGTACTTTTATTATTTTTTCCAAAGAAGCTGATATTCTATCTCGCCAGTATTATCGGTTTGTTCATTGATTTGTTGAAATCCTTGTTTTTTATAAAAATTCACAGCCTTCTGATTTTTAGCATAAACAGAAAGGGTCAACTCATCATGGACCTGTTTTGCTTCGTCTAAAAGCTTTTGACCGATTCCTAGATTTCGATAGCCATTCAGGACAAAAATTCCAGCGATATAAGTATCATTCATGCCCAAAAAGCCAATTATTTTATTTTTCTCACAATAAATATAGAGATCGGCTTTGGGTAATTCTTCTTTTACAAATTCAACGTTTTTTTGCCAATAGCTTTCTGGGATAAAAGGATGGGCCTCACAATTGGCTGTTAGCCAAATTTGTACTATTTCATCTAATTCAAATGATGTTAAGACATCGATTTTTTTAATCATGTTTCTGTTCCTTTCTTAAGTTAGTTCTTGAAAGAAAAGTGATTACACTCATCAACTCACCTCTTGACTATTTCAGTTAAAATTTATGATTACTTTTCCTGTTTCTTTCTAATCAAACTAACGATTTCACGCTTTTCTCTAAAGTTTCTGATGTTATGATTTAAGACCTCTGATAAAACGAGGCCTAAAGCAATGGCTCCAGCGATCATGATGGCTTGGACGGTAGAGTAAATAGCTGTTTCGTAATTACCAATGACTAAATTTCGTACCGCTTGATAGGCTAAGCCACCTGGAACCAAAGGAACCATGCCGGGGATATTAAAAATAGTGACAGGTAATTTTAATTTTCGTGAACAGATAAAGCTAACTGCGGCAACACTTAATGCACCCAGTAGGGAGCCTAAAGCGGCGTTACCACCTAATTGAATCACAAACCAATAAAACATCCAGCCAGATGCACCAGATAAGCCACAGGCAATCAATGATCGTCTGGGAACATTTGTAATGATAGCATATGCGGCCGATGATAAAAAACTAAAAGAAAACTGAATCAGTAAAGTGGTCATTTGAGAACCTCCAAATTCTTAAAAATGCATAACGATCATGTCTAATAAAATAATTGAAAAACAAAAGCAATTGCAAAGCCGATCATAGAGGCAGTCATCATTGCCTCAGTACCTCTGGAAACACCTGAAAGATAATGTCCAGCAAGCAAGTCGCGTAAGGCATTCGTCATTTGAACTCCAGGAACTAAGGGCATGACACATCCTATAATAATCATATCCTGATTGATGCCTAACCCGATTTTACTGCTCAAAAGAGCCGCACACCCAATAAAGAAAGCAGCTAAAAACTCGGAGAGAAATTTGATTCGTAAGACTTTTAAACTGGAATAATACAGAATATAACCGCCCCCTCCGATCAAACAGGTCAAAAGCAGGTCATCCCAAACACCACCAAATAAAATCATGATCGTTCCGCTCACAACAGCAGCGCTGATGAATCTTAGCCATAAAGGAAAAAATTTCCGTTCTTGCTCTAATGTTTTTAGTTCATCTAAAAGCTCATCCAAGGTGTAACGTCCAGTCACATATTCTCTGGACAGCTGATTGATTCTGGAAACTTTTTCTAAATTGATCGAGCGATTTAAAATTTGGACCATGCGAATCGTTGATGTCCCATCTAGACCAACGAAAAGACCGGTTTGCGTAACGTAACTGACTAGGCGATAATCTCCCGAAGCTAAAGCAATTCGACTCATGGTATCCTCTACTCGATACATCTCAGCATCGCTTTCCAACATGATTTTTCCAGCCAATAAACAAGTCTCCAAAACTTTTTCTATATCTATTGTTGTCATTTATTTTCCTCACTTTTAGGTTCTATCATCTTATCTATGATTAGTATAGTTGATTATGGTTGGAAAAAATAGCATGGAACAACAAAAATAAACATAAGAACCAATCATTATGCACAAATCATGATTTTTTGGTCCTTATAGATTTTTCTAGAGCTTAAAATATCTCTTTCGCATTTCTTATCGTATAATAAGAAAAAGTATGAAAATATCTAAGGTTTGGGAGGAAAAAAATGATATTATTGGGTTCATTGGTTAATGGATTAGCAATTATTTTTGGGAGTTTACTTGGCGCTGTTTTGCGTAATATATCTGAACAAATGAAAGATACTGTAACGAAAGGCATTGGACTGGGCGTTGTGGTATTAGGGGTTCAAATGGCTTTTAAAACTTCATCATTTATTGTGATTTTGATTAGTTTATGTTTAGGGGCAATGCTAGGAGAACTGCTTGGGATTGAAGACAAAATGAACGATCTTGGCTTGAAGCTGGAAAAGCGTTTCGCAAAACCAGGTAGTAATTTTGCCGAAGGGTTTGTAACTGCGTCATTGATTTTTATGATTGGATCAATGGGAATTATTGGTGCTATAGAAAGTGGCGTAGCGAATAATCATCAAACGTTGTTTACAAAAGCTGTTATGGATGGTTTTTTGTCAATTATGTTGACAGCGACATTAGGCGTTGGTGTCCTTTTTTCTGCAGTACCCGTTTTTCTTTATCAAGGTATCATTGCTTTCCTTGCCAGCATTCTGATGCGTTATATTCCTAAAGAACTGTTGGATGTATTGATGATGGAAATAAGTGCAATCGGTGGTTTGATGATTTTAGGTATTGGGTTGAATATAATGGGAATCAGCAAAATCAGAGTATCTAATTTTCTGCCTGGTATTCTTATTTTGATTAGTATTGTTCTGGTACAGTTTTATTTATAATGAATAGACAAAATTAAGTTAAATGATGACAGACAGCTGTCATTATTTTTATGATAAGCTCATCTTTAGAAATGTAGAGGAGTGAATAAAATGACAATTAGAGTGACTGAAAAAATAATTAAAGGAAAGAAAATTCGCACGAACAATAACCATTTAGATGAAATTATTGCGTTGTGGAGTAACGTTGCGAAAATGAACTTAGAAGGCGAAGTCTTCGCTGTTTATTCAAACTATGAAAGCAACTTTAAGGGAGATTATGACTTATTAGTGGGAAATGAAAAGGCAGATTTTCATGAGAATTCAGTTATTCTTGCTGGTGATTATGTGGAGATCCCAGTAGCCGTTGCTAGCCCCGAAGGTGTAGGTGAAGCTTGGCAAAAAATTTGGAAAGACGAAGTGCTGGAAGCAAAACGTACTTATCTGACGGATGTGGAACATTACAAGGAAGATGGAACGATTGTGATTTATCTTTCTGTATAGTTCTTGGAATTTTAAGTAGAAGAAAAATTGATCAAGGTCAGTAGAAAAGCTCATAATGCTTTTCCACTGACCTATTTTTATTCAAAACAAGATGAATATTCTGGTTGTTTTTTTTGCATAAATATTTATTTTATTTGTATAAATTAATAAAAAACCGTTGACTTGTCTCGTGAGAAAACGTATAATATGAAAAACAACACATAGCTTGGTAAAATAAAAAAGAAAAGAAGTGAAGCTGATGAAGGTCTCGATTGTTGGTGTAACAGGCTATAGTGGATTGGAGCTTTTACGCTATCTTAGACAGCATCCACTTGTCGAAGTCGTTTCGATCCATGGTCATTCAATGAATAAAAAATCAATAGATGAAGTCTATCCACATTTACAGCAACTCATTACCTTACCTTTAGAAAAAATCGATCCAGAAGAAATAATGAAAAAAAGTGATTTAGTTTTTTTTGCGACTCCGTCGGGTATTTCAAAAGAGTTGGCAAAGTCTTTCGTTGAAGCTGATTTTCCTGTGATTGATTTATCTGGTGATTTTCGGTTAAAGGAGCTTGGAGCGTATGAAACTTGGTATGGCTCTAGTGCAGCTCCGATGCCTTTGATCCAAAAGTTTGATTATGGCTTAGCAGAGTATCGAGAAGTGCCACACTCAAAATGGATCGCTAACCCTGGGTGCTACGCTACGGCTGCGGAGTTATCTTTAGCTCCATTACTAAAAGAAGGTAAACTAAGCTTAGATTCTATCGTAATCGATGCTAAATCAGGTATTTCAGGTGCAGGTAAAGGGTTATCTCAAGCAACTCATTTTTCAGAAACACATGATAATATGACCTTGTACAAAATGAATAGCCACCAACATATTCCTGAAATCGTGCAACAATTAAAAAAATGGGCGCCTGCTCTTACAGCAATTCAATTTTCAACATCATTGATTCCAGTGACTAGAGGGATTTTTCTAACAGCTTATGCTAAATTGACACAACCGATTTCTGACGAGGAATTGGTTCAACTCTATCAAGCACATTTTGAACATAATCCCTTTATAAGAGTTCAAGAAGTTGGGCATTATCCTGTACTTAAACAGGTGATTGGCTCAAATTATTGTGATATCGGACTTGCCTATAATACACAGACAAATATGGTCACGATTGTTACAGTCATTGATAATTTGGGGAAAGGTGCTGCAGGGCAAGCAATTCAAAATTTAAATATTTTTGCAGGATTTGATGAACGATGTGGATTAGATCAGTTACCGATTTATCCATAAAAAAAGGAACAATCAAATAAAATACAAAACAGAACGTTTAAAACATAAAGGGAGCGACAAGTATGAAGAAGGTCATTGTTATTAAAATGGGTGGAGTAGCCAGTGATAACTTAACAAAAGCATTTTTTGAACAAGTCGATCGTTGGCAAAAAGAAGGGAAACAAGTCGTTATTGTTCACGGAGGCGGACATTATATTTCTGAAATGATGCAGCGTTTAAATGTACCTGTGGTGATTCAAGATGGACTACGTGTAACTACCGCTGAAACATTAAAGATCACTCAAATGGTTTTGATCGGTCAAGTGCAACCGATGATCACAGCTCATTTTCAACAGGAAGGTTTCTCAGTTGTAGGACTAAATGCATCTTGTGGTCAAATCATTACGGGATCATTTGTTGATGAACATACATTAGGGGCAGTTGGAGAGGTCGAGCAAGTGGATACAGAATTATTAGAACACTTACTTAAAACGAAGCATATCCCGATCATTGCTCCACTAGGTTTGACAAAAACAGGTGAATGGCTGAACATCAACGCTGATCACGTTGCATGTAAAGTTGCGGAAGAATTACAAGCTGAAAAGCTCTATCTACTAACGGATGTTCCAGGAGTAAAAAAGGAAAATCAGTGGTTAAAAGAACTCTCCACTAGTGAAGTGCCTAAACTAAAGAGAGAAAAAATTATCAAAGGTGGGATGCTGCCTAAATTAGAAAGTGCTGTAGCAGCTATCAAAGGTGGCGTAAAGGAAGTTCATATCACCAATCAAATTCAACACGCTGGAACCATCATTAAATCCAAGGGGGTCTTTGTATGAGTTATTTATTTCCAAATTATCAAAGAAAAGAGTTGGAATTGATCAAAGGGGCTAAAAATGTACTGACAGATCAAACAGGGAACAACTACCTTGATTTTACTAGTGGCATTGGCGTAATGAATTTAGGGTATAATGATCCTGAATTGAATCAAGTATTGCTAGAGCAGTCTACTCTTTTATGGCATACGCCTAATTTATATGAAAATCAATTACAAGAACAAGTCGCTGAAAAATTAGCAAATGAGAAAGAGTATATCAGCTATTTTTGCAACAGTGGAGCAGAAGCAAATGAAGCTGCAATCAAGCTGGCCCGCAAAGCAACAGGCAAAAGTAAAATAATTACATTTACGAATTCTTTTCATGGTCGAACGTATGGTGCAATGAGTGCCACTGGACAAAATAGTATTCATCAAGGATTTGCTCCGTTAGTACCAGATTTTATTTATTTACCCTTTAATGAGTTGGAGCCTTTGAAGGCTGAAATCAATCAGCAAACAGCAGCTGTCATGTTGGAGCTGATTCAAGGCGAAGGTGGTGTTGTACCAGCAGATGAGGAATGGATTCAAGCGGTTCAATCACTATGCCATGAGTTTGGTGCTTTATTGATCATCGATGAAATTCAAACAGGAATTGGACGAACGGGCACTTTTTATGCTTATGAAGGATATCAAATCGAGCCAGATATATTTACACTGGCTAAAGGTTTAGGCAATGGAATTCCTGTAGGTGCAATGCTTGGGAAGAAGAACTTGGCGGAAGCGTTTGGACCTGGCAGTCATGGCTCTACTTTTGGCGGAAATAAGTTGGCGATGTGCGTAGCATCTAGAGTAGTTGAGCGAATCAATCAGACGGAATTTTTGTTGGAAGTTCAGAAAAAAGGGCAGCTGTTAGCAGCTGGTTTAACACAGATAGCAGAAAAAAATAAGGTGATCAAAGCTATCCGTGGTAAAGGCCTTATGCTTGGTATTGAGTTTTCTGACACCAATACATTAAATCAAGTGATGGACTTATTGGAAGCAGAAGGGTTGCTGACTTTAAAGGCTGGACAAAATGTTTTGCGGCTTTTACCACCATTAACGATTGAAGTAGAAGAAATCAAACAAGCTTTAGCGATAATAAGTAAGGTTTTAAGTAATAGGACATTACAGGGCAACGCTGAATAACGAAAAATAGAGTAAAATACAAAGTGACGCAGCTAATTTTTCTTTCAAGGAGGGACAAGCTCGTTTAGATTACATAAATAAGGAGAAAAATAAATGATAAATTCTATGTATGGCAAAAGTGTTTTAAACTTAACTGAGTTAACAAAAGATGAATTTATGGGGATCATTGAGTTAGCTGTTGCAATCAAAGCAAATCCTGAAGAGTATCGTGGCGTACTAGCCGGGAAAATATTAGCAATGATCTTTGAAAAAAACAGCACTCGAACACGTGTCTCTTTTGAGGCAGGAATCATTCAACTTGGAGGGCAAGCGATCGTATTAGATTCCAAGAGTACTCAAATGGGACGGGGAGAACCTGTGAAGGATACGGCTAAAGTCATGTCTAACTATGTGGATGCGATCATGATTCGTACCTATTCAGACCAGATGGTGGCCGAGTTAGCGGCTGAAGCATCCATTCCTGTGATCAATGGTCTAACAGACAATCATCATCCATGCCAGATACTAGCAGATTTTCAAACGATTTATGAACAAAAAGGGAAACTAGAAGGAGTCAAATTAACCTATATCGGTGATGGAAACAATATGGCGCATTCATTTTTGATTGGCGGAAGTTTGGTTGGAATGGATGTAAGCATCGCAACACCAAAAGGATATGAACCGAAAGAAGAGTTTGTGAAGCTTGCCAAAGAAAACGCAAAAGTAAGTGGCAGTACCATTGAAATCTCGAACGAACCAGATCAAGCAGGGAAAAATGCTGACGTTTTAGTAACAGACGTATGGGCAAGTATGGGAGATGAATCAGAACAAAAAGAACGAGAAAAAGTATTCAAATCATTTCAAGTCAATGATCAAATAGCTGCTCAGGCGAAAAAAGATTATCTATTCTTACATTGTCTACCTGCACATAGGGGAGAAGAGGTCGCAGCTGACATTATTGATGGTGTACATTCTGTTATTTATGAAGAAGCTGGTAATCGTCTTCATGCTCAAAAAGCACTGATGGTCAAGGTGCTAACTAATCTATAAAAAGTAAAATGATGTGAAGCGATCGTTTCACATCATTTTACTTTTTGAAAAACATACATAGACCATTGAGTTGTTTTATGGTGATCGTAAGGTAAAAATCCTCGATCAGACATGTAAGTTTGAAATGAGTCTGTCTTTTTGAATTTTGGTAAAAAATAGTTGATTTTTGCTGTTTCACAGGCAAATACAACAAGGCCGTTTTGTTTAAGAATACGATGGATTTCACGCGAAGCTTTGTCTAGATCATCCCAATGAAAGTGAGTTTGAAATGCTGTTACAAGATCAAATGTTTCAGGCTGAAAAGTCATTGTATGAACATCCATTGTTTCAAAGTGAAGCCTTTCGTTTGGATACTTCTTTTTTGCTTGTATGATAGCGTCCTCAGAAAAGTCGATACCTGTTACTGATAATAAGTTTGCCTGCTGTAACTGATAAGCACTAGAAGCGCCATTGCCAACACCAATATCTAAAATATTTATCTGATCATTCAAGTTGAGATTGGTCATTGTCCATTTCACTAAAGGGAGATACACACCATTCCAAAGACGCATCATCCATGTGCCGAGTAATCCTGTCGGTTTTTTTGATTGTTTTAATAAAATCCGAAACAAACTGATCAATAACACAATAATACTACCGATAATCCAAACAAACATAAAAAAACCCCTTAATTTGTATCCAAGCATTTTAAACTAGTATACAATAAAAAAACAACTCGTAGTAAAAATAGTGAGTAAGTCATCTTCATTTTGAGACTAAAACCAATTTATTTGGCTGATAATCTTCTGATTCTGATAAAATTAAAGGAAATCTTTAATATATAGCAGAAAATGTTAAGTTTTGTTTGTAGTTTCGCCTTGTTTTTAGTAGAATGAATGTGTATGAATAGAATAAAAGTGAGGTGTAGATAAATGGGTTTTACAGATGAAACTGTACGTTTTGATTTTGATGACAGTCGTAAGAAGGAAGTAAGTGAGACTCTAGCTACTGTATACAAGGCTTTAGAGGAAAAAGGATATAATCCGATCAATCAGATTGTGGGCTATTTGCTTTCTGGAGACCCGGCCTACATTCCTCGTTATCAAGACGCTCGAAATTTGATTCGTCGTCACGAACGGGATGAGATCATGGAAGAGCTGGTTAAATATTACTTATCCGATCACGGAATCACTATTCGATGAGAGTAATGGGACTTGACGTCGGCTCTAAGACAGTAGGAATCGCGGTAAGTGATCCATTTGGCTGGACGGCACAAGGTGTAGAGATCATTCGAATCAATGAAGAACAGGAAGAATTTGGCTTTGAACGTTTGGCAGAATTAGTCAAAGAATATGAAGTGACTCGTTTTGTTGTTGGATTACCAAAGAATATGAATAACTCGATTGGACCAAGAGCTGAAGCGTCGATGGCTTATGGAAAAAAAATCGAAGACATGTTTCAACTCCCTGTTACGTATCAAGATGAACGTTTGACCACCGTTCAGGCAGAACGTATGTTAGTCGAACAAGCGAACACGTCTAGAGCGAAAAGAAAAAAAGTAATCGATAAAGTAGCTGCTGTCATGATTTTACAAAATTATTTAGATGGCGCTGGCAATAAAATTTAAACTAACTTGTTAAACAACAAGTATAAGATAAAAGGAGAGCAAGACAAATGGCAGAAGAACATAACCATGATCACGATCACGAAGGGCATGAACATATTACGTTAGTTGATGAACAAGGAAACGAAACGTTATATGAGATTTTATTAACAGTTGACGGACAAGAAGAATTCGGTAAAAATTACGTACTTCTTTATCCTGCAGGTGTTCCAGAAGAAGAAGATGTTGAGTTGCAAGCTTATGCATACATCGAAAACAACGAAGGAACAGAAGGCGAATTACAACAAATCGAAACAGATGCTGAATGGGATATGATTGAAGAAGTTTTCAATACGTTCATGGCGGAAGAAGAAGAATAGAAATTTAATGAGAGCTGAATCCTCGATATAAGAGGGTTCAGCTTTTTCTTTTGTTTAGTGAATACCATCTGTTAAAAAATCAAGTGTTTTACTAGTGGATAACGGAGTTAGAATAAATTGGAAAGAAAAGGAGATAGCCGGTAATATATAATAAAACGATGAAGCAACTTTTTAAAAGCTCACTTCATCGTTTTATTTTTTAATTCAAATAAACAGTCCCTAGCTAAATCTTCTCCTTCTGATAATACATCGAAAGAATCAACCCAACCCCAATAAAATTAGCCAAATAAGCTGTACCGCCCTGACTAATAAAAGGCAAAGGAATCCCCGTTAAAGGTAGCAAACCAATATTAGACCCGATATTTTCAAGAATGTGAAACAAGAAATACATAATCACACCCGTCGTAATATACGCATAAAATTCACGTTTTGCATTTAGCGTACAGATCAGCATTTGATAAATTAGATAAAAGAATAACAGGATCAACGCACAAGTACCGACAAAACCATAAGCCTCACCAATTACAGTGAAAATCATATCAGATTCTCTAACAGGAACGTAGATTTGTAAATTCGACAGACCTTTCCCCAACATCTCTCCAGACCCAATAGCAGTCAGACCGCGAGCTTGCTGAAATGAAATTGAATCCGCATATTCAAAAGGATTGAGCCAAGCATGGATCCGATTAAACTGATATGGCTGAAAATGAAGATAGGAAAGGATTGTTTGTCCTCGCTCAGTTAAAACCAACAAAATACCACTGACGCCAATTACACCTAAAATCCCAAAACCGACTGTTAAAATCTTCCAAGAGCAACCAGAAACAAGTACCATACCAAGAAAAATAGAAATAAAAACTAAACTTGTCCCAAAATCTTTTTGATAAAACATTAAAGCAAAAACAGGGAGGCTGACAAGTGATAATTCACCTAATAAGCGAAAATCTTCTTTTAAAGTTGAAGGATTCGACGATTTTTGTCTTCTTCTCGTAACAATATAGGCCAACATCAAAATATAGCCTAATTTCATGAATTCTGATGGCTGAAAGGAAATTGGTCCTATACGAATCCAACGTTTGGTACCTGTTGCGGCTGCCATTATTGGGTCATGAAATTTTATAAGTAAACTCATTACAAATAACGATAAAGCGTAAAGGGCAGGAGTAAATTTCCATAAATATTTTATCGGAATGAACATTGTAGCAAACATTGTGACAATACCTAAAATAGTCCATAAAAGTTGTTTCCTCAATAAAGGTGCAACTGATTCAACAGAAGGGTCTGCATGGAATGCACCGTACTGAGCAATGAAACCGACTAATATCAAAAGAAAGACAGGCAAGAGAAGGGCGTAATTCACTGGTTCGTTTTTGGTATTTAACATTTTTCTCATGCCATACCTCCCTGTTGCCTAGTGGTTTCTCTAATCTCTGTAGCGCGGGCATTCAAAGCGATGCCAAGCGTAATACTCAGTATCAGTAAGCTAGATCCACCATAACTGATGAAGGGGAAGGTCAATCCAGTCATTGGAATAAAACCTAACAAACTACCTACATTTACAGCGACTTGAAGTAAAAGCAACATTCCGCAACCAATATAAAGATAAGAGTAATAAAGATTTTTTGATCTTATTGCAAGTAAGAATAAGTGAGCAACCATAAAAAATACTAAAAATAAAATCCCTAAAGAAAAAATCAAGCCCAACTCTTCGATACAAATAGCAAAAATAAAATCTGTATCAGGAGCTGGAAGGAAGCCTTTTTTCTGAATACTATTGCCTAATCCTAATCCCCAAAAACCGCCATTATGCATAGCATAGTAGGCATTTGACGTTTGAAATCCTTTACCAGTTGGATCGATAAAAGGGTTTTGCATCACTTCAAAACGTGTCACTAAATACCCGAATTTTTGTGGCATCCAATTTGTTGGAATCGACAATAAAAGAACTGTTCCTAACCGTTTTATCGCAACAAAACCAATTAAAGCTATCGACATAAACCAAGGAGAAAGTCCACTAGATAAAAACAAGACTAAAACAAGAATGAAAATCATTGATGCTCCAGCGATATTCGGCTGCAAAGCCACAAAAAACATAAAGAAAATAGCGACTAGCAGTGAGCGTTTATGATCCTTGAATCTAAATGGGACAAGTGTGTCCGTTTTAGCTAAATTGGAAGCCAAATAAAGAACGATTACTAAAGGAACTAACTCAGATGGTTGAAACAAAAGCACCCCCAAGTTTATCCAACGCTTGGCGCCGCCAACACTGGTCCCTATAAACGGTAAAGCGATAATGGATAGGAAGGTCATGGTCAAAATAAAATACATCATTTTAGGTTTACGAAGAACCGCCAAGTTAATTCGATAAACAAAACTCATACAAACGATACTAAAAAGAAAATACATGGTTTGCTTGATTGCTTTACTAGAAGTTCCAAGATCACTATCTAATAGTTGATAAGAACTTGAACTATAGACCATTAGAATGCCAATGACGCATAAGATAAAATAAGGGATCAGAATATAAAAGTCTAAATAATGCATCTTTGAGAATCTCTTCATTTGTTTCATTTTGCAGCTCCATCACTCAAGAAGCTATGAATGGCTTCTTGGTTTTGTTTCTCGTCTATTTCTAATACACTGCCTGCATCAGTGTAATCGTTAAATGACCAGCTCCCTTTAACTGGTACAGATAATGTTTCAAGACTTTTTACGTTCCCTGTTAGAAAATCTTTTGCCAAGTCTACTAGAAGGTCAGTAGGAATATTTGTATCTAAGTAACCGACAGCTTCACCAGCAATTTTTGGAAGTTGTAAGAAGGAAACGGCATCTTTAGATTGTTTTGCCAGGGCGTCCATGACCTGTTGTTGTCTTCTTACACGACCAAAGTCACCTTCTTCGTCCATTCTAAAACGAGCATACTGTAACAATGTATTACCATCCATGGTTTGTTTGCCTTTTTTGATGTCGACATTGTCTAAATTGATATCTTTTTCCGCATCGATCTCAATCCCTTTTGGATAAAGCTCATTGATCAACCGAATAAAATTATTAAAATCAGCTGAAATATAATAATTGATTGGTAATCCAAAAGAGTCATTAAGGACTTTTCTAGTTAATTCTGCTCCACCATAGGCATAAGCTGCATTGATTTTTTCTAATCCATGACCAGGTATTGATACATAAGAATCTCTCATGATTGAGACTAATTTTGGTTGTTTAGTTTCACTATTATAGTGGGCGACCATCAAAGTATCTGCGCGTCCGCCATCTTCATCATCTTCACGACCATCATCACCAATTAACATAATCGTGATTTCTTTCATATTTGTCTGTTGATCACCAGAAAAATTAGTATTTTTGCTCTTGTTCACTTGAGATTGAGCTATTTTTTTCCCGTTATGAAAATTGATTGCCGTGTAACTCCCGATTCCTGTAAAAATCAAGAGAACAAAAAGAATCATACAAATTAAAAATTTCATTCCTGTTTTCATTTTTTATTCCTCGCTAATCATTTTAATTGATCATCAAATAAAGTTTGGCTTTAGGAATTGATTTAGATGGGGGATAAAAAAGTCTATTTACTAAAAATAATGAATCACAGTAAATTCGAAATAAAAGAAGAATCTCTATACCATGTCATTATGAAGAGACATTTTCTTCTTCGATTTGTATATCCACCTCCAAAAAATTAAGAATTCTGTCAACATTATTTATCAAAACAAAAAACCTCCGCTTAGAATAACTCAGCGAAGGGGGATTGATTTCAGCACAAATAGAGCTTTTCATCATTCTCATCGTTGAGTTTTAGCACTATGAAACGTAAAAAGCAGAGCTTTTAGCTACTTTGTGAAAAGCCTTAATTCGACAATTCCTGTCCTACCCATTACTGTCTTTCGACATTTTTGAGCAGTAGCCTGTGTTTCCATAGGAGCCTCACCTAACAAGTTATTCAGATCGCTCTAAATATAGTGAATATCACTAGTAAAGTCAACTAGATAAGTATTAAGTTTTTCATAATAAGTCTAGTCCTGGATAGAGTAACGATTTTTGATCTATCGTTGAACTAGTAGGGAAACAAGCGTTGGAAAACTCGTCCATTTATACGTTTAGCCTAAATATTTTCTTTATTTTTTCTTAAACTTATATTGATATGGAGAATAAGTAAACAAGGAATATAAAAAATTGATTACAGTTTTGTTTTAGCAAACAAATCATTAAACAAATAAAAGATCGCATGCTATAATAACGAAGTGATACAGGTTGATTAACTGTACTATTGTGATGAACGATTTTGTATTTTTTTTTAATATTCACCCTTTTGTATAAGTGATTTTGAAATTATGTAACATTATTTGAAAGGTAGTGTAACAGATGGTGGGAAAAAGTAGAAATGGTGCTGAAGTGATTGTAGAAAGTTTAAAAAATCATCGTGTCGATTATGTATTTGGGATTCCAGGAGCAAAAATTGACGGTTTGTTTGATGCTTTAGTCGATGATGGACCTGAATTGATAGTAACGCGTCATGAGCAAAATGCTGCCTTTATGGCGGCAGCGGTGGGACGATTGACTGGAAATCCAGGAGTAGTAGTTGCGACAAGTGGTCCAGGTGCAAGTAATTTAGCAACTGGATTAGTTACGGCTACGGCAGAAGGTGATCCGGTATTGGCAATAGGCGGTCAAGTGAAACGTAGAGATTTACTAAAATTAACGCATCAAAGTATGAATAATGCTGCTTTATTTGAACCGATCACTAAGTACAGTGCGGAAATTCAAGATCCAGAGACTATTTCGGAAGTTCTAGCAAATGCTTACCGATTGGCAAAGTCTTCGAAAAAAGGAGCTAGTTTTATCAGTATTCCTCAAGATGTTGTCGATGGCGCAGTAAAATCCGTAGGCATCAAACCTTTGAGTGATCCAAAAATTGGTTCAGCTTCATCAGAGGATATTCAATATCTTTCAAAATTAATTCAAGCAGCAGAGTTGCCTGTATTGCTTATTGGGATGAGAGCCTCTACAGATAAAGAAGCTAAAGCGATCCGTGCAATCGTTGAGAAGACCAAAATCCCAGTTGTTGAAACGTTTCAAGCAGCGGGGGTGATTTCTAGAGAATTAGAGGACCATTTCTTTGGACGAATCGGATTATTCCGTAACCAACCAGGTGACATGTTGTTAAAACGTAGTGACTTAGTCATTGCTGTGGGATATGATCCAATTGAGTATGAGGCTAGAAATTGGAATGCTGAAGGAGAGGCAAAAATCATCGTGATCGATGATACTCCAGCTGAAATCGACCAATACTTCCAGCCCGAACGAGAGTTGATTGGGGATATTGCAGAAACATTAACAGTGCTTTTGCCTAGTATTGAAGCTAAAATAGTATCAGAGAAAGCGATCGATTATTTAAATACATTACATGAAAGATTAGTGGAACGAGATGATGTGAAAGAACGAGTAGACAATGGTTTGCTGCACCCTTTGGAGGTCATTGAAACACTGCAAAGTATTGTCACTGATGAAATGACGGTCACTGTTGACGTGGGCAGCCACTATATTTGGATGGCGCGTCATTTTAGAAGTTATCAACCACGACATTTACTTTTTAGCAATGGTATGCAAACACTAGGGGTGGCGCTGCCTTGGGCTGTTTCAGCGGCACTGGTTCGTCCAAATACACAAATAGTATCAGTTTCTGGTGATGGTGGATTCTTGTTTTCAGCTCAAGATCTTGAAACAGCTGTGCGTAAAAAGTTGAATATCATTCATTTGATTTGGAATGATGGACGTTACAACATGGTCGAATTTCAAGAACAGCTAAAATATCATAGAGTTTCTGGTGTTGATTTTGGACCGGTTGATTTTGTGAAATACGCTGAAGCATTTGGTGCAACAGGGGTAAGAGTCAAGAATGTAGAAGAGTTGAGGGCAGCTATTTTAAATGGAATCAAAACGGAAGGTCCGGTAGTTATTGATATTCCAATTGATTATCAAGACAATGAAAAACTTGGTGAAACAATTTTGCCAGATCAGTTTTATTAGAAGGGTGAGAATAATGACAAAAGAAGCAGTCTTATATCAGCACGGGACATTAGGAGCTTTAATGGCAGGCTTGATGGATGGTACTGAAACAATTGCTAATATTTTGAAAAGAGGCGATTTTGGCATTGGCACATTATCTGGTCTAGATGGCGAATTGATTATTTTAAATGGGAAAGCCTATCAAGGCCGAGAAGATGGCGCACTGATTGTGATAGATGAGCAACAGGAAACGCCGTATGCTGCCGTAACTACTTTTAAACCGATCATTACTTTTTCGGTGAACAAGATTATAACTAATTTTGATATCAATAGATTGGTCCGTGAGCATTTGAAGAGTGAAAATCTTTTTCATGCAATCAAAATTCATGGTCAGTTCAAAAAAGTCCATATTCGCGCGATGCCTAAGCAAGAAAAACCTTATAAACGTTTAGTTGAAGTGTCCAAAGAACAACCTGAATTTATTAAAGAAGATTTGGCAGGAACTGTTGTGGGCTTTTTTACACCTGAATTATTTCAAGGTGTTGCAGCGGCAGATTTTCATTTACATTTTATTGATGATGAGCAGACTTTTGGTGGACATTTAATGGATTTTGAGTTGGAGTCCGGGATAGTTGAAATTGAACCAATGGATTCCTTGTTGCAGCATTTTCCTAAAAATGATGAAACGTTTATTCACACAGCGATTGACTACGCTGATCTAGACAAAGAAATTCAAGAAGCAGAATAGCAAAACGCCTAAGACAGTATCTCAATTTGTCTTAGGCGTGTTTCTATTTAGCGGCTATTTTTTTTGCTTTTTCCGTATTTGCAAAATGAAGTTTTACGTATTTACTTAATAATTCCATTCCACCTTTAGCTAAAACTTTAGCAGCAATTTTATCGGAAACAGTTCCAGCCCCAGAAGGGACCTTCATGCCTAATTCTTTAGACTCTTTATCTAATTCTTCCAAAAAGGCCGCGCGACTAATAATTGAAGCTGCAGCAACTGCTACGTGGTATTGTTCACCTTTCGTGATAAAGTACAACTTTTCACTGACCTGATTTTGCTCACTTCGTACATATTTTCTGTAGTTTGCTTCAGGTGTAAACTGATCGATTAAAATCGCTTCGGGTTTGATTGGTGCGATCTCATTTAATAGTAAATGGATTGCTTGATTATGAAGTGCGACTTTCATATGAACAGCATTGTACTTGGGTTGAATCTGATTGTATTTTTCTGGTTCAACAATTAGTAATCTATATGGAATCAGTTCTTTGATGACTTTTGAAAGTTCTATGATTTGAGGATCGGTAAGTTCCTTCGAATCTCTTACACCAAGAGCTTTCAATTTTGTGACCATTGTTTTATCAACATAGGCTGCGCAAACTGTCACTGGACCGAAATAACTACCATTGCCGACTTCATCGCTGCCTAAGACAGAAAGTTGGCTGAAATTAGCTGGAAGTGTGTTTGCCTTCTTTGAAGTGGTAGAGTTTGTTCCTTTGCTCTGGGTCGGGTTTCCCCATTTAGCAGCAGCGTTTTGCGCATCAGGCCCTTGAAACATGACTTTACCAGAAGTGTAGGCCGTGATCGTTGTATTGCCAACTTTCGCAACGAATTCAGAATAAGGTACATTCCTATTCAAAAGATTTCTCTCGTAAAAGGACTTCATTTTTTTTATATTCTCTTTGGTCACTTTGATTACTTGTATTTGAGACATGGTGGTGCTCCTTTCGAATCTTCTTATCTATAGTAAAACAAAAGAATGGAAAAGTGAAGTGAGGAGCGGATAGTTTTTTATCGCTTATTTTCTTTTCGATTTTTTTGACTATAACAGTAGACAATTAAGTGATAGAAAAATCAAGTTCTCTATAACTATATATTCTAATTGGAAAAACAAAATAATATTTTTTGTATATAACATATGTACATTTGTTATAAATAAAGTATAATAAAAATGAAATAAATATATAATGTCTGTGTTTATTTATAAAAAGTTTATTTAAGGGTGGAGTTAGATAAGAAGGGAGATATAGATTAGAACAAAGTTATTTTTTATTTCAAAGGAGAATATTTATTAAAATAGGAATGAATGGGGTTGTTTTTATGGGAAATTCAAATGATACGGTGAAGAATTCACTGTTAGGAAAAATTAAAAAAAGGAAAGCAAAAGTTGGCGTTGTTGGATTAGGCTATGTAGGTTTACCACTTGCGATGGAATTTGTAGCTGCGGGGTTTGAGGTTATAGGAATTGATATTGATCCAGACAAAGTTTCTAGCTTAAATAATGGAAAGTCACATATTTTAGATGTTTCAGCTTCCATTTTAATAGAAGGAATAGAACAAGGAAGTTTTCGAGCAACGACAGATTTTAGCGTTATTTCATCATTGGATGCTGTGAGTGTTTGTGTACCAACACCACTTAATGAAAATCAAGAGCCTGATACGAGCTTTTTAACGTTTACAGCCGAAAAACTAGAACTTTATATGAAAACACCACTAATTATATCGTTGGAAAGCACAACCTATCCAGGGACGACACGAGAACTATTTGCTGAACGTTTTGAAGCAGCCAAAAAACGCTTAGATAAAGATTATTTTCTTTGCTTTTCTCCAGAACGAGTTGATCCAGGTAATACCAAGTTTCAGACTAAGAATATACCTAAGGTAATTGGTGGAATGACGAATATAAGTTCAGAACTAGGAGAAGCCTTGTACAGCGCTATACTGGATGAAGTCATTGTAGTGAGTTCACCTGAGACAGCTGAGATGAGTAAATTACTTGAAAATACATTCCGAAGTGTCAACATTGCTTTTATCAATGAAATGGCTTTGATGTGTGAAAGGATGGATCTTGATATTTGGGAGACCATTGATGCTGCCGCAACAAAACCTTTTGGATTTATGCCGTTTTACCCAGGACCAGGTGTTGGGGGACATTGCATCCCGCTTGACCCAATGTACTTACACTGGAAAGGAAAACAAAATCGATTTTTCAACAAGTTTATTGAAACATCACAAGAAATCAATATGAACATGCCTTATCGTGTTGTAGAAAAAATTCGAGATGCTTTAAATGCTCAAGGGAGATCATTAAAAAAATCTCAGGTTTTATTAGTGGGCCTAGCGTATAAACCAGATATTAATGATGTTCGTGAGTCTCCGACATTGTCTATTTATGAAATTTTAAAAGAGAATCATACAGAATTAACGATTCTAGATCCTTATGTACCATCGTTTGTCGATAAATATGGATCAGAGGTGGCCGTTGTTCAAAATGATTTTTGTAATTATGCGGTCTATGACTGCGTGGTTATTTTGACTAAGCACAGTGTGATAGATTATGAACGATTACTGAAAGAAAGTCATACGATTGTTGATATGTGTCATATTTTCAAAGAAACGCATGAAAAAGTTTTTAAAATTGGTGGTGGTCGTGCAGGTATGGCCTCAGTAAGTAATCTTGTTGAGGTTGAGGAGAGAGTGTGATGGAAAGTAAGTTCAAACGAAGTACGCATTTGATGTTATCTTGTATTACATTTATTCTCTGTGCATTGTTGATCGGTTTGATCGGTTTTTGGCGAACAGGCTATATATCAACAGCTTTTAGTATTTATGGTTGGTGTATGATTTTATACTTAGTAATCAAAACAAGTCTTTCAATGTTCTATAAACCAGATGAAAGTGTTCCTCCCAATTTGAAAGTGACAGTCGTGATACCAGTTTACAACGAGTCCAAAGAAGCAATTTTAACACTGCTTGAAGGTTTAGCCGCACAGAAATATCCAGTTGAGGAAGTTTTTATTGTGGACGATGGCAGCACAAACTATGTTTTAGATCAAGTAATGAAACGAGCGACTGAAACATTACCGATAGAATTTACAAACAAGATGTATATTCATAAATTGCCTTATAACCAAGGCAAGCGTTTTGCACAAGCTTATGCCTTTGAAAATAGTGTAGGAGATATATTTTTTACGATGGATTCTGATGGAGAAATCTTTCCGGATACATTGTATGAGTTAATGCGCCCTTTCAGTGATGACAACGTACAAGCAGTTACTGGACACATTAACGCTAGAAATCGTAAAAATTCGTTGCTTTCATATTTACTTGATATGAGGTATGATAATGCGTTTCGTGTAGAGCGTGCTTCTCAATCAGTTACTGGGAATATTTTAGTTTGTTCAGGTCCGATTAGTTGCTACCGACGTAATATTGTTATGGATAACCTGGATCGTTATTTAAGTCAAACTGTCTTTGGAGTTCCAGCCCATGTTGGTGATGACCGATGTCTTACCAATTATGCAATTGAAAGAGGAAAAACAGTGTATCAGGAAACGGCAAAATGTATAACTGATGTGCCAGAAAAAGTAAGTGTTTTTTTGAAGCAGCAAACAAGATGGAGTAAATCTTTTTTTAGAGAAACATTCATTTCCCTAAAATTGATTCGTAAAAAGCCAATCGTTTTTTTATGGTCAATGACTGAGATTGTTCTTTGGGTTATTTTTTTAATCGCCATATTTTATAATATAGTTTGGTATTTTGGGAAGTTAACTTGGCAAGATTGGTTATTTTATCTACTTCTTGCTTGTCTTTCTGCGTATGCTAGAAACGTGCACTATATTCTTAAGCATCCATTTTGTTATTTGCTGGCTCCTATGTATGGATTATTCCATTTTTTTACGATTCATATTGTACGAATCATCGCATTGGCAACACTTAAAGTAAATAAGTGGGGTACTAGGACTGATGTTACTGCGGGAGCAGCTGAAGAGGATTAAACAAATTATACCAATATACCAGTTTTTTAAATGCGTTCAGCAAGTAATTAAGTTGAAAAATAGAGTTCAACCACTGAGAATAAATGGGTTTCAATAAAGCAAATTTGAGTTTTCAGAAAAACTATGGTAGAATACATTATAAGTAATGATACTAGTTTGAGTGAGCGGATTTCTGCTCACTCTTTTTAATGGGGTAACTTAAGAGGAAAGCAAGATGAAACGTTGATTTGTCTTGCTTTTCTATGATTTAACTGTATGAAGCGTCGTTTCTAAAAACTAGTGCGTTACATAAATCTCGAAGGAGGCGAAAATTTTGAGTAGTGTTGTGGAAACTGTTACCGAGTTAGTCACACCAATCTTAGAAAAACAAAATTTTGAACTTGTAGAAGTAGAGTTTGTCAAGGAAGGAAGAGACTGGTTTCTCCGTGTCTTTATTGATAAAGAAGGCGGTATCGATATCTTAGACTGTGCACTTGTTAGTGAGCAGCTAGATGAAAAGCTTGACGCTATGGATCCCGATCCGATTCCTCAAGCTTACTTTCTGGAAGTATCCTCTCCGGGAGCAGAACGTCCGTTGAAGAAAGAAAGCGACTATGAAAAAGCAGTTGGAGAATACATTCATATTTCACTTTACCAAACGATCGATGGTGAAAAACAATTTGAAGGTATTTTAAAAACACTTGATAAAGATCAGTTGACCTTGACAGTCAAAATCAAAACAAGAGTCAAAGACTATACATTCGAAAGAAAAAACATTGCAAAAGCTCGTTTAGCAATTCAGTTTTAATTAAGTAAACTATCAAGCAGAACGTTTTAGTTTTGACTTATCACGAGATGCAAGAATCGGCATATAAAAGTCGATCAGCTCCGTTCACCTTTCATTTAGACAGTAGGAGGAAATGATAAAAAAATGAGCAAAGAAATGTTAAATGCACTTGATGCATTAGAAGCTGAAAAAGGTATTTCTAAAGAGATTGTGATTGATGCACTGGAAGCAGCATTAGTTTCCGCATATAAAAGACATTATGGGCAAGCCCAAAATGTTGAAGTAGAATTTGACGGTAAAAAAGGCAATATCCATGTTTATGCCGTTAAAGAAGTAACAGAAGAAGTATTTGATTCACAATTAGAAGTGTCATTAAAAGAAGCGATGGAAGTTAATAAAGCATACGAGATGGGCGATAAAATTCGTTTTGAAGTAACGCCAAAAGATTTCGGTCGCATTGCAGCACAAACGGCTAAACAAGTTATTTTACAGCGTGTTCGTGAAGCAGAGAGAAATATTATCTATAACGAATTTAGCGCGTATGAAAATGACATCATGCAAGGGATCGTTGAAAGACAAGACCGTCGTTATATTTATGTAAACTTAGGAAAGATCGAAGCTGTCCTTTCTAAGCAAGACCAAATGCCAAATGAGTTTTATCAACCTCATGATCGTATCAAAGTATATGTTTCAAGAGTTGAAAATACTTCTAAAGGTCCGCAAGTATTCGTAAGCCGTAGTCATCCAGATTTACTGAAGCGATTATTTGAACAAGAAATTCCAGAAGTGTATGATGGAATAGTAGAGATTGTCAGCATCGCTCGTGAAGCTGGAGATCGTTCAAAAGTTTCAGTTCGTTCAACTGACCCTAACATCGATCCTGTCGGAACGTGTGTAGGACCAAAAGGTCAACGAGTTCAAGCAATCGTGAATGAATTAAAAGGCGAGAATATGGATATTGTTGAGTGGAGTGAAGATCCTGCTGTTTTCATCAGTAACGCATTGAATCCAGCTCAAGTCGTGGATGTTATTTTCGATCCGAATAACAATAAAGCTTGTACTGTAGTTGTTCCAGATTATCAGTTATCACTTGCTATCGGTAAAAGAGGTCAAAATGCTCGTTTAGCGGCTAAATTGACTGGCTTTAAAATCGATATCAAACCAGAGTCTGAAATGGAAGCTTATTACGCAGAACTTGCAGAAAACCAAGAAACACCCGAAGAAGAAGCACATGATGAAGCAATCGTAGCATCTGATATGACTGCTGATGATTACGAAAACGTCGAGTTTGAAGAAAAAACTGCAGAAGACGAAGAACAAGTCTAACGATCTGGAGGGAATACAATGAAAAAAAGAAAAATCCCGATGCGTAAATCTGTTGTTTCAGGTGAAATGAAACCCAAAAAAGAATTAGTGCGAATCACACGCTCAAAAGAAGGCGAAGTGGCAATCGATCCGACTGGTAAAATGCCAGGACGAGGTGCATATGTTTCACTTGAGCCCAAAGAAGTCCAAGAAGCATGGGACAAACATATTTTAGATCGTGTGTTGGAGACTACCTTGACAGATGCTTTTTACCAAGAATTATTAGACTACGTTGAACATCAAAAAGCACGTAAAGAGTTGTTCGGCAATGGATAAAGAAAAAGTATTAAATTTATTAGGTTTGGCTATGAGAGCTGGAAAACTAGTAACGGGTGAGGAATTGACCATCGGTGATATCCGTAGTAATAAAGCGAAATTCGTTTTTGTTGCTTCTGATGCTAGTGAGAATACAAGAAAGAAAATAAAGGACAAAAGTTCTTATTACAACGTTCCTTGTGATGATTCGTTTTTACATTCGGAGTTAAGTCATGCGATTGGCAGAACACGTATGGTGATCGGAATCAATGACCAAGGCTTTGCGATGAAGTTCAAGGAACTAATCAAAGGTTAGGAAGGTGATTGCATGGGTAAAAAAAGAATTTATGAATTAGCAAAAGAAATCAATCAATCGAGTAAAGATGTTGTCGAAAAAGCACATGCATTAGGTATGGATGTGAAAAATCACATGGGCGCAATTTCTTCTGAAGAAGAATCAAAACTTCGTCATTCATTTGGAGGAAGCAAGCCTGCAAGTACGCAACAAAAACCAGCAGCGAAACCACAAGCAACTCAAAGTGGTCAAGCGCAAACAAAACCAGCAAATCCAAAACCAGCTAACCAAAATGGAAATAGACCAAACCAAAATCAACATAAAGCACAACAACCAACTGGACAACAAAACCGTCCGCAACAAAGTAACCAAAATCAAAATCGTCCAGCACAATCAGGACAACAAACGAATCAAAACCGTAACAACCAAAATCGAAACATGCAAGGAAGCAGCCAAAATATGACTCAAAACCGTTCAAATCAAGGACAACAAAACCGTCCGCAACAAAACAACCAAAATCAAAACCGTCCAGCACAATCAGGACAACAAAATAACCAAAACCGTAACAATAATCAAAATCGTCCGGCACAAAGCAACACACAAAACACAAATCAAAACCGTCCAGCGACGCAAACAGGACAGCAAAACCGCCCACAACAAGGACAAACTAGCAACAATTCACAAGGAAATCAAAACCGTAACAATACAAATTCTGGAAACCGTAACAATAGTTTCGGCGGAGGCGGTGGTCAAAATCGTAACCGTAATGGCTACAACAACCAAAACCGCAACAGATTTAACAAAAAAGGTAAAAAAGGCAAATACCAAGAATCAACAAAACCAGCAGTGCCAGCACGTAAATTCCGTGAATTACCAGATGTATTAGAATATACAGAAGGTATGAACGTAGCAGATATTGCGAAAAAAATTCACCGCGAACCAGCTGAGATCATCAAAAAACTATTTATGATGGGTGTTATGGTCAACCAAAACCAATCATTAGATAAAGAAACGATTGAACTATTAGCAGTTGATTATGGTATGGAACCACAAGAAAAAATTCAAGTAGATGTTGCTGATATCGATAAATTCTTTGAACCAGAAGCTTTAGTTGAAGAAAATCTTGTCACACGTCCACCAGTTGTAACAATTATGGGTCACGTTGACCATGGTAAAACAACATTGCTTGATACATTGCGTAATTCACGTGTAACTTCAGGTGAAGCAGGTGGTATCACACAACATATCGGTGCATACCAAATCGACATCGATGGCAAACCAATTACTTTCTTAGATACACCAGGACATGCTGCATTTACAAGTATGCGTGCTCGTGGAGCTGGTATCACAGATATTACGATCTTGGTTGTCGCGGCAGATGATGGTGTAATGCCGCAAACGGTCGAAGCGATCAACCATGCGAAAGCAGCAGAAGTGCCAATTATCGTGGCAGTCAACAAAGTCGATAAACCAGGTGCTAACCCTGATCATGTAAAACAAGAATTAAGTGAACATGGCTTAATTCCAGAAGAATGGGGCGGAGATACAATCTTCGTAAATATTTCAGCGAAATTCAACCAAAATATTGAAGAATTATTAGAAAATATTCTTTTAATTGCTGAAGTAGAAGATTTGAAAGCAGACCCAACACAACGTGCGATCGGTACAGTAATCGAAGCTCGTTTAGATAAAGGCAAAGGACCTGTTGCTACATTACTTGTTCAACAAGGTTCATTGCGAGTTGGAGATCCAATCGTTGTCGGAAATACATTTGGACGTGTCCGTGTTATGACCAACGACCTTGGTCGTCGTGACAAAGCAGTAGGTCCAGCAACACCAGTTGAAATCACAGGATTGAATGATGTGCCGCAAGCAGGAGATCGTTTTGTAGTCTTTGAAGATGAAAAAACAGCTCGTCAAGCAGGTGAAGAACGTGGCAAACGTGCCGTTCTGGAACAACGGTCATCAAATAACCGTGTAACATTAGATAACTTATTCGAAAGTCTAAAAGAAGGCGAATTGAAAGATGTTAACGTGATTATCAAAGCTGATGTACAAGGTACAGCAGAAGCCTTAGCCGCAAGCTTACAAAAAATCGAAGTTGCAGGCGTTCGTGTGAAAATCGTTCACTCGGCTGTTGGAGCTATCAATGAAAGTGACGTGACACTTGCTGCAGCAAGTAATGCGATCATTATTGGCTTTAACGTTCGTCCGACACCACAAGCGAAACAACAAGCAGAACAAGAAGAAGTGGATATTCGTTTACACCGTATCATCTACAAAGCAATCGAAGAAATCGAAACAGCGATGAAAGGGATGCTAGATCCTGAATTTGAAGAGAAAATTACGGGTCAAATGACTGTTCGTGAACTTTATAAAGTATCTAAAGTTGGAACGATTGCAGGTTGTTACGTAACAGAAGGCTCTATCCGTCGTGATAGTGGTGTTCGTGTAATTCGTGATGGCATCGTGATCTTTGAAGGCAAACTAGCTAGCTTGAAACGTTTCAAAGATGATGCGAAAGAAGTAAAACTTGGCTTTGAATGTGGTGCCATGGTTGAAAACTTCAACGATCTTAAAGTGGATGATGTAATTGAAGGCTTCGTTATGGAAGAAATCAAACAATAATAATAACTAAAAGTAGAGAGAAGGAGAAACAGTATGGCAAATTATCGTGACCGTCGAGTGGGTCAAGAAATCATGCGTGAAATCAATGATATATTGAGAAAACGTGTAAGAGATCCTCGTGTGCAAGATATTACAATTACCGATGTTCGAGTAACTGGCGATCTACAACAAGCGACGATTTATTACAGTTTGTTATCTGATCTAGCTTCTGATCAACAAAAAGCGCAACAAGGATTAGATAAAGCCAAAGGATTGATTCGTAAAGAATTAGGTCAACGTTTAACATTGTACAAAACGCCTGAACTGATTTTTGAAAAAGATGAATCCGTGCAATATGGGAATCATATTGATGAATTGATTCGTAAATTGAATCAAGGTGATTAAAATAATAGGTTAATGTACCTAATAAAAAGACCGAAAAGGAATGATCCTCTTCGGTCTTTTTTTGTACTTTTGTAACAGAATTATTTTTTGTAACTATATTGAAAGGAACTGTAACATTTTTACCGATTAACTAAAATGGATTTGTGCTATTATTTAAAGTACAAGTCTTATCGTTGAAGAAAATGGAGGGTTAATAGTGAAGAAAAAGAATTTGTCATTATTAATAGTTAGTATGATTACAGTTGCAGGAACAATTGCGCCAATTAGTTCGCTGGCAGAAACAGCTGATAAAAAAATAGAACAACAAGATAAAGAAATTTCGGCATTGAAAGAGAAACAACAGGGAGTAGCCAATCAGATAGCTTCACTAGAAGAAGAAATAGCTTCGATCTTTGATGAAGGTGTTGCCTTGAATAAACAAAAAACAGATTTAACAAAAGAATCTGAGCAATTAAAGAAAGATATCGCTGCACTAGATGTACGCATCAATAAAAGAACTGAAGCAATCCAAAAGCAAGGGCGCAATGTTCAAGTGAATGGACAAGGCACTCAAATTCTTGATATTCTTTTAAATTCAGAATCAATTACAGATGCAGTCGGTCGAGTGCAAGCAATTTCTTCAATTATGACAGCAAATAATGATTTGATTAAACAACAAAAAGAAGACAAAACACTCGTTGAAACAAAGAAATCAGATATTCAAAAGAATTTAGCTGCTGTAGAAGAAGCAACAGCTCAATTAGAAAAAGAAAAAGAAAACCTAGTTGCCAAACAAGCAGATTTGAATGTTTTGAAAGCAGAAGTTGATTCCGAAACTTCTGGTGCTGAAAATTCAAAAAATAAACTCTTAAAAGAACAGCAAGAAGCGCTAAAAGCGCAACTAGCAAATGAAACGAAAAAGAAAGAGGCTAAGAAGACTGAGACTTCTAACAAGCCGGAAAAACAATCTACACAAAGTGAAAGCACTAGTGAAACTACGAAAGAAACAACAACTACACCTCCTGTAGAGACGGATGAACCTAAAGAGACCGCTCCAAGCACGCCTGAGGGGAATAATTCGAATAACCAAGGAAATACAGTAGTGCCAGAAAATCCTGACAAACCAATAGAGCCGCCAGTGACTTCAGCTGACGCAACTTTCCAAGCGCTTAATGCATTACGTACAGCGAATGGATTGAATCCAGTAAGTTGGGATGCTGGCCTTGCTGCTGCAGCTAGCGGAAGAGCTGCAATGATGCAAGATTTTCAAATACCATCAGATCATTGGAATCGTGGAGATGAAGTAATTGCCTTCATGTTTGCTCCAGGAAATTCTGTTATTATGGCTTGGTATAATGAGACCAACATGGTATCTCCATCTGGAACAGGACATCGTGATTGGGAAATGAATCCTAGCATGACACGTGTAGGATTCGGTTATGCAGGTGACGTGATTGTAGGGCATTCTGCTTAATAAAACAATCAAATCCATAAGCGTAAAACAAAACGGTTCATCCGTTTTTGTTTTACGCTTTTTTTAAGAATCACATTCATTAGATCGACCGATATGTTGAACAAGGTGAGCATCTTCCGAAAATAATTTATATGTGAACTATCTCTATCACTCAAGACCCGTTTTTAAAAAATGAATTTCTCTTCTCTTCTATGCTATAATATATCAGTTGATACTATAATTTTGGAGGAACTATTAGATGGACGGTATTTTACCTTTATGGAAAGAAGCTGGCATGACTAGTCATGACTGTGTTTTCAAACTAAGGAAAATTTTACATACAAAAAAAATTGGTCACGGCGGTACTTTAGATCCTGATGTGTCTGGGGTTTTACCTATTTGTATCGGAAAAGGGACGAAAGTAATTGAATATATGGTTGATTCAGGTAAGACGTATGAAGGAGAAATTACGCTTGGTTTTTCTACGACAACAGAAGATGTCAGTGGAGAAATAGTGGAGAAAGTTGCGCTGTCTAAACCTTTTTCAAACGAAGAAATCGATGCTGCTATGCAGACGATGACAGGTGTTATAACACAAATCCCACCAATGTTTTCTGCAGTCAAAGTCAACGGGAAACGTCTTTATGAGTATGCTCGAAATGGAGAAGACGTTGAGCGACCAGTGAGAGAAGCGATGATTTATTCTTTTGAACGTACCAGTGAGCCTGAATTTAATCTAGAAAACGGAACACAAAGTTGGCGCTTTAAAGTAGTTTGTGGTAAAGGAACTTATGTGAGAACGTTGTCTGTTGATACAGGACTTGCCTTAGGAGTGCCAGCGCACATGTCTGATTTGACGCGTACGGCAAGCGGTGGCCTAACAGCTGAGCAGAGTTTGACCTTAGCGCAGGTCGCAGAAAGAATGAAACAAAACAAAATAGCAGAAACGCTTTTGCCGATTGAAATAGCTATCGAACGCTTTAAACGCATTGATTTAACGGAGGAGCTTTACAACAAAGTTAAAAATGGTGTTCGATTAAGTCCAACCGATTTGGCTCTAAAGGAAATGCCGCAGGATTTGGTGGCCTTATTTTATCAAAATCAAGTCGTAAGCTTATATATGGCACATCCGACAAAGCCAAATGTATTAAAACCTAGCAAAGTGCTAAGAAATAATTAATAGAAAGAAGTTTTAACATGCAGATCATTCCAATTCGACATCCATATAATCCAGAACAAATCCCAGCAGAAGAGGTTGTTATGGTACTAGGATTTTTTGATGGTGTTCACCGTGGACACCAAAAAGTCATTGAAACAGGAAAAAAAATTGCGGAGAAGAAAGGCTTAGAATTAGCCGTCATGACATTTAATCAGCATCCGTCCATCGTTTTTCAAAAAGTTTTGCCTGAGAATATGAAATATTTAACGAGCTTAGAGCAAAAAGAACAATTGATGGAAAAGTTAGGAGTAGATTTGTTATATGTAATCGAATTTACTTCGGCATTTGCGCATTTGGCGCCACAAGAATTTGTAGATCAATATATCGTTGGACTACATGCAGCAGCAGCCGTTTCTGGATTTGATTATACTTACGGACCAAAAGATATCGCAGATGTCGCCCACCTACCTGGCTATGCTAAAGATCGATTTGAAGTTGTGACGGTAGGCAAAGAAGAGTTGGATGGAGCGAAAATCAGTTCAACGCGCATTCGCGAATTGATGGAACAAGGGAAGATGGAAGAGGTTACTGAATTACTAGGGTATGTCTATGAAACAGATGGCACCGTTGTTCATGGTGATGCTAGAGGACGTTTATTAGGATTTCCTACTGCTAATATCAAAGTGAAAAGTACAGTACGCTTGCCTAGAATCGGTGTTTACGCTGTGAAAATTAAAATTGGAAACAAATGGCATATTGGTATGGGCTCGATCGGTCACAATGATACTTTTGGTGATGGTCGTGAACTAACTGTGGAGGTATATATTTTAGATTTCCATCAAGATATTTATGGTGAATATGTAACTGTGCGTTGGAACCATTATTTACGTGACCAAGTGAAATTTGATGGAGCGGAAAATTTGATTGTACAGCTAAAACAAGACGAACAAGATACTGCAGATTATTTTTTGAATAACAATCACTAATATAGTTTCATCATATTCGATAAACTGAATAAGGCAGCAATGAGTTTGGTTGTTGCTTATTTAGTTTAATTGTTTTTTTTCAGACTTTAGTTTCAGTGAAGTGGAAATTTGAAGTAGGAAAAATAATATAAAAGTTTATATAAAAACAAATTTTTCTACATCGGATCAAAGTAAATTGATATACTATAATTGCACTACTAAAGGAGAAGTCATTAACGATAAGGGGCATTACATGGAAAAAAAGAAACGTGAAAAGAAGAAAAGGAAACTGTTTAGACTTCCGACGTTATTTATACTCTTGATTTTGGGCGGAATCGCTTTTTTATTTTGGTATTATTACAACCTCGATTATCAGGATAACGCTACTCCATCCTATGATGGGTATCAAGTTTCCCAAGTAGATTTAGAGGTATCAGATGTTGATTTTCACCAAGTTGATGAGCCCTTATTGGAAGGAAGTCGAGTGAATTCTGAATTTACTGAGCCATTGATCGATCCATGGCCGCAAGATGAGCAAGTCAAACAACCAGCAACGCTACCTGTTTTTCGTTTGTGGGATATGGACAATAAACAAACTGTTTACAAAGCAAGCGTAAATCTGTCAAGTGTGAAACATATTGAAAAAGTTGAATTTCCAACGTTTGGTGAAGAAAATGGACCAAACGATTTACAAATCTATCCAGCGAAATATCATCCAGAAAGTAGTACATGGGAAACAGATATTCTGGTTAAGAATCATCAAGAAGCGGGACGTTATCAGATTAAACTGTTGATTACGAAAGAAAATGGAAAAACTGAATTAGTGGACTTTGGTGAGTTTGTAGTTGAACAGCCTAGCATTGAAGCTGCAGTGGATAATGCTAACGTTGGAAAAGGGCAGTTTGACGTAAATATTCAAACTAAAAGCACTGCTGATATTGAAAAAGTACTAGTTCCCGTGTGGTCAAAAGAGGATCAAAGTGATAAAAAAGTATATGAGGGGACCCTTCAACCTGATAATACCTATAAAGTTCATGTTGATTACGAAGATTTCGCTTTTAATAATGGCCTGTACCATGCGAGCACCCAACTAATTGCAATGAATGGATTAAAGGCTGAGTGTGAGGCTGGCACTGCAGAGATTGAGTTGAGGCGGCCAGTTCGTATCCGAATCATGCAAGAAACAACGTTGTTTCAAAATAGAAACTTGTCTAAAACAGCTAAACAATTACCAGCAAACAGTATGGCTTATGTGAAAGGGATCGTCTTTAATTCTGAAAAAAAAGTTTATCGAACGACTGAAGGCTATATTTCCGCTGAGAATATTGAAATTAGTGAAATGATGGATGATATACGTTATGTAGCTCATCGTGGAAATCATAAAGCAGCGCCCGAAAACTCTATCCCGTCCTTCCAACAATCTGATAGTTGGGGAATTGAAACGGATATTTGGCTAACAAAGGATAAACAGTGGGTGATCATGCATGATAGAACAGTTGACCGAATGACAAATGGTAAAGGGAAAATCAGTGATTTGACATTAGCTCAGATAAAAGCCTTACGCATCGATCAAGGATCAAATAAAGAAAATTATTCCCAAGAACAATTAATTGTTCCGACACTAGAAGAGTTTCTAACGATCATGAATAATAAACAGAGTATTCCTTTTATTGAAGTTAAGGCAAAGAATCTTGAACCGAGCGATTATGATCATCTTGCAAATTTAATTACTTCCTATGGTATGTCTAATACAGCGGTGATCATTTCGTTTGATTATCCAAATTTAGTGGAAATGAAAAAACGTCTTCCAGACACTCAGGTTCAATTGTTAGCTAAAACTTTAGATGAACAAATGATTACTCAAACGAGTAGTTTAGGTGGGAAAGCTGGTCTAGATATCAAATATGATAGTGTAGTGAATAGGCCAGACTTAATTGCTAAAGCTCAAAGTAAAGGATTGTCTGTTAATTTATGGGGAGTGCCTCAAAATGAATTTAAAAAGATGGAGGCATTAGGGATAAATAATTTAACAACGGACTATGACTAAGGAGTATTTAAGCCTTTTTGTAAAGGAATAGATTCATAAAAATTTTAGGATGGTTCATGTTTTTTATTCTGTCATAATGGACGATAAGCAAAAATAATTGCTTACTATTTTTTAGGAGGATAAAATCCATGAAAAAAATTATTTTAGGAACAACAATCTTATTTTGCTCAGTTGCTCTAGTAGGATGCGGTAAAAATGCGGAAAAGAACAATGATAAATCTGAAGGATCGTCGTCCTCCAGAATTGAAAAAAGTAGCAGTTCTCTAGAATCAAGCAAGAAAGATAAGCACGAAAAAACTTCGGAATCGAAAGAAGTTGGCAACAAAACTACAGAGTCCGTAGTAAAAAAGAAAAAGTAAAAAAACTGTTTAACAGGGGATAATGTAGAATCTACAAAATGATTTTTAAAAGTAGTGACTGAGTTGGTTTGTAAGGATGTGAGTGGGGATATAACTCAAAGAGTTATATCCCCACTCATATTTTTTTTAAGAATCAGTGTGTGAAATTCATTAAAAAGAAGTATCAATAAAAGATGATAATACTTGTTTTAGTTGATTTCCAATATATTTATTTTTAAGATAATAGATCGACATCACTCTGAGTGGGAGGCTTTCATCATTTATAGAAATGATGTCTAGATCATCCAAATGACGTTGTAAATATTGTGGGACGATAGAAAAAGTATCGGTGTTTTTTACCATGTAAAGAATCAATTCAGTGGTATCAACGTGAATATCCATTTCTTGAGATCTTGATGGGAGACTGTTTTTCATCCAATCATAAATTGTTTTCGTTTCAAGAAATGTTTGATTAAAGAATACAAAAGGATAATTATCAAATAAGTCTAGACTAATTGTTGCATGGTCGAAAACTGGGTGGCCTTTTCGCATGATGATTTTGTATTCATTTGAATAAATATCTATTTTATTTATCGTATCAGGTACATTTTTTATGGAAGGGCCAATTCCAATATCCGATTCTAATGTTTCGAGTGAGTGAAAGATATTATCTGAAATAATTGTATTGATTCTCAAATATTTATATTCTTGAAACAATGCTGAAAGAGTCTCATTTAATTTGAATTCTAGATCGTTTAAAAAAAGAGAAACATTAATCGTAGTTAATGCAGATTCTTTTGAAAAGGAGAGGTCATTGATCTCATCGCAAATATAGAACATTTCTTGTTTGATACGCCAACAATGACTTTCTAGTATTTTTCCAGCGGGGGTGAGTTGACATTCTTCTTTAGCTCTAAAAAATAGCGCTGCCCCGATTTCATCTTCAAGATTTTTTATTTGCTTACTTAATGCGGCTTGTGAAATGCCGAGATGATTGCTGGCTCTAGTGAATTGTTTTTGTTCGCAGAGTGTTAAAAAGTAGTTTAAATGGGTTAATTCCATGTTCTTTTCTCCTTTCAATTTGTTGTTAAAAAATAAATTGAAGTTGTTCGATTAGATCTTTATGTGCTTTTGAGAGAGGTAGGTCTGAATGATAACCAATAGAAATATTTCTGAAAGGTCCATCAATGATCTCGACTGATGTAATACTTAAATAATTCGGAATGGAATCTGCCAATGAGTAAGGAAGAAATGCCACGCCAAAGTCTTGATCGACTAAATTCAATATTGAGATTGTTGAAGGTAGTTCGTAACATTGATTATCTTTAAGTTCAGGATGGTTTATTTCTATCCAAGTTTTAATTATGTTCTTTTCATAGATTTGTTTTGAATAATTTATTAAAGGGGTTTGCAGTAAATGCTCTACTGACAATTCGTTTAGATAAGATAGTTGATTTTTTTTGCTAATGAAAACAACGTAAGATTCTGAAAAAATCAAACTACTTGCTATTTTAGAATTCTCTTCTGATAGAATACCGACTGCTATATCGATTTCTTTATTTTCCAGAGCTATTTCAAGGTTGTCGTAATAGCCATAATCAATAGAGGCTAATGGATATTTTCGGTGAAAGTCTGTTAGCATTTTTGCAATCAAATAGTCAGTGTCAGCTAAATTTGTTCCGATTTTGATGGTTGCTGTTTCTCCAGTATGGACAAGTAAATTGATTTCTGTGACAGCCATTTCAAATTCTTGAAAAATTTTCTCCCCTCTTTTTTTTAAAACAAGACCCTCAGGCGTTAAGGTGTTATTGCCGTAATCTCTCGTTATCAGTTGGGCGTTTAGCTCCTGCTCTAATTCTCGAATATGTGTGCTTAAATAAGGCTGAGAAATACCTAATTCCTCTGATGTTTTTGTAAAGCTTTTGTTTTTGCATAATGCTAAAAAATAGTCTAATTGTTTTAATTTCATTTGCTCATCTCCTTTACTCTGTTGAAAATAAATGCTGGTTCTCTTCAAGATAAAATAATTTGAGATGAAATAGTCATTTTTTTCAAAAAATATACAAAAAATTAATAGTATTTTTTTATTTTGAAATAATGACTGTTTTCTATAAAGGAAAAGAGCCCTTTTAATTGGTAATAGCCGACCAATTAAAAGGACTTTTATCAGTATTAGCTTACTGATAGGGAATAGTGAACAATTAGTGAATAGGTTGTTTCTTAGTTTAGTATAATTTTCTTTGGCCAATAGAGCCATTCTGTTTTATTTATAGTGCTATTCTTTTTTATGAAATTTGAACAATGAACTTTGGAAATATAAATCCCACTACGGGGGAAAGCCGAAGTGGGATCCATCAGAGCTTACTTTGTAAAAAGGAGTATGGATGTTACATAAACGAACTTGGGAGATTCGTTTATACAAATATAGTAAATAAAATGAACTGAATAAACTATTTCTTTTTTGTCATAGAAGTATTCTTTTTTATAAATGATTTAAAAAGGAAGATGGCGAAAAAATTACATTCAAAAAAAGTTATACAGGTATCGTTTTTTTTGTCTATAAATGTAAGGCATAATTCATTAGAATAACAGTGTAATTCTTCTTGTTAGGCGAGGCTCCTATACAAACACAGGCTACTGCCCAAAAATGTCGAGAGACGCCAATGGGTAGAACAGGAACTGTCGAATTAAGGCTTTTCTTAAGGTAGCTAAAAGCTTGGGCTTTTTACGTTGTATAGTGCCAAAACTCAACGATTATGGAGACTCACGGCAAAGCGGGCTGAGTTTTCAGTGCGCTTTTTTGTGTGGAAAGGATGTGGTGACGGTGCCAGAAGATAGTTCGATAAGCCAGAGATCAACTAAAAGAAAAGAGGATAATCTAGATGCAAAAAGAAATGAAGAACATGATCCATGAAAAAGCTTATCAAAAGATAGCGAATTTATCTATCGATAAAGTTTTAGAAAGCTTTTCCTCTTCGTGGGATGGCTTGAAAGCCCGAGAAGTTCAACACTCAAAAGAAAAATTCGGTATAAATAAAATTACAGATAATAAAAAAAAGTCCTTTATTTATACTGTGATAAAATCCTATGTCACACCATTTACTGTTGTATTGATGATACTAGCAACTATCTCGTTTTTTACTGAATATGTGTATGCTGAACCAAGTGAGAAAGACATTACTGGGGTTTTGATTATGGTGGTCATGGTTTTGTTAAGCGGCACTATGACTTTAGTTCAATCAGTGAAATCAAGTAATGCAGTCAGTAAATTACAAAATATGATTCAGATCACAGCGACTGTTACCAGAGAAAATAAAGAAATGGAAATACCTGTGGACGAAGTTGTTTGTGGTGACTTAGTTAATCTTGCAGCAGGAGACATGATTCCTGCAGATTTGCGGTTGATTCATGCGAAGGACTTATTCGTTTCACAATCAGCGATGACAGGAGAAAGTTTTCCAGTTGAAAAAAAAGTCAAAAATGTTACTTCTACAAATAATAATAACCAAACAGATTTTGATAATTTATTGTTTTTAGGCAGCAATGTCGTTAGCGGCAGTGGTGTTGGTGTAGCTGTTCGGGTTGGGGATAATACACTCTTTGGAAAAATTGCACAAGATGTTGCAGATGATGAGAAAAAAACAAGCTTTGAATTAGGTGTAAACAAAACGACATGGTTATTGATTCGTTTTATGATGGTGATTACGCCAGCAGTATTTTTGATCAACGGAATCACAAAAGGCGATTGGGGTGAAGCCTTAATGTTTGCTATTGCAACGGCTGTAGGGCTTACACCAGAAATGCTGCCAATGATCGTTACGACTAATTTGGTCAAAGGTTCTAGGGATATGGCAAAAGAAGGAACGATCATGAAAAACGTCAACGCGATTCAAAATTTTGGTGCCATGGATATTTTATGTACGGATAAAACTGGCACCCTGACACAAGACAAGGTCATTTTAGAATATCATTACAATACCTCATGCCAAGAAGATCGGGAAGTATTGCGTTCTGCTTTTTTAAATAGTTATTTCCAAACTGGTCTGCGTAATTTAATCGATAAGGCAATTATTGAAGCATCATCGAAAGAGTTATCTATCGATGAAGAAGATTATTTTAAAATTGATGAAATTCCTTTCGACTTTAATCGTAGAAGAATGAGTGTTGTTATTAAAAATAGAAGATCGAATCAAAGCTTTTTGATTACTAAAGGAGCAGTTGAAGAAATGCTACAAGCATGCTCTCATATCAATCAGGCTGGAGATGTTGTTCCGATCACACCAAAAATAAAAAAACAAGTATTGAAAACAGTGAAGGAATTAAATGAAGATGGTCTGAGAGTCTTAGCGATCGCAGATAAAAAAGTCAACAATCAATTAGATGACTATTCTGTTGCAGATGAACAGGAACTGATTTTACAAGGGTATCTCGCTTTTCTAGATCCTCCTAAAGAAACGGCTGCTGCTGCTATTCAAGCATTAAAAAGTAACGGAGTTTCTGTAAAAATTCTAACAGGTGATAATGAATTAGTAACACGTTCAGTTTGTAAAGAAGTTGGTCTGGGGACTGAAAAAATGATCGATGGTTCAGCAATTTCTAAATTATCTGAATCAGAACTAGAACAGATGGTCAATAAATATACTATTTTTACAAAAGTAACACCTGATCAAAAAACAAAAATTGTTAAAGCGTTGAAGAAAAATGAACAAACAGTTGGCTTCATGGGGGATGGAATCAATGACGCAGGAGCTATGAAAGTCTCTGATGTTGGAATTTCTGTAGATACGGCAGTTGATATTGCAAAAGAATCGGCTGATGTGATTTTGCTGCAAAAAGACTTAATGGTTTTAGAACAGGGGATTATTTCTGGACGCAAAGTCTTTAGTAATACAATGAAGTATATCAAAATGACAGCAAGTTCAAATTTCGGGAATGTATTTTCTGTTATTCCTGCGAGTATTTTTTTACCATTTTTACCAGTTGCGCCGATTCAATCACTATTTTTGAATTTGATTTACGATACATCTTGCATGTCGGTTCCGTGGGATAACGTGGATAAAGAGTATGTCGAAAAGCCTAAGAAGTGGGAAGCCAAATCAATTGGTTCATTCATGAAATGGTTTGGACCGACAAGTTCTGTTTTTGATATCGTTACTTATCTATTTATGTATTTTATTATTTGTCCAACTATCTTAGGCGGTGGATTTTTCTCATTAGCAGCCGATCAGAAACTCTTATTTATCGCTATTTTCCATGCAGGTTGGTTTATTGAGTCTTTATGGTCACAAATGTTGGTACTTCATATATTGAGAACGCCAAAAATACCATTCCTTCAAAGTAGAGCTTCAGGCATCTTGACGCTCGTCACTTCAGTTGGAATTTTAATTGGAACAATTTTGCCGTTTACGAATTTAGGAGCAAGTATTGGTTTTGCACCACTTCCAGGAAATTACTTTTTTTACTTGATTCCAACAATCATTGCGTATTTACTCTTAGTAACAGTGATCAAGAAAATATATATAAGAAAATATCAAGAATTACTCTAGTCAGAAAATACAGAGTTTTAACTGGGCTATTCTATCAAATATCAGACACTTTGATTTCGCGGGAGATATCAAAGTGTCTGTCTTTATTGTATAGTGTCATTACTTTTAAAAGGGGAGCGGAAGAATGAAAAAGCGGGAAATTATGAAGCAAATTAAAACATTTTATCATTGAGTGTGGTAAGATAAGAGACGTCTTCTATATGATGTAAAATAGCAAGACACTCTAAAGTGGAGGAAGAAATAAATTGAAAAACAATTCTAATAGCACCTCAGCATATATACATATTCCGTTTTGCGAACATATCTGTTACTACTGTGACTTCAATAAAGTTTTTTTAGAAGGACAACCTGTAGATGAATATATTCAAAGTCTTTTAAAAGAAATCCGATTAACGAAAGAGCACTATCCAAGCAATGATACCAAAACAATTTACATTGGAGGGGGAACACCTACATCGTTATCGGCGAATCAATTAGCAGTTTTATTAGAAGGTGTACGAAACTTACTCCCTTTTGATCCTAAAAATGAATTTACAGTGGAAGCTAACCCTGGAGATTTAACACAGGAAAAATTACATGTAATGAAAGAATATGGTGTGAACCGCTTGTCTATGGGCGTACAAACTTTTGATAATCAATTGTTGAAGAAAATTGGAAGAAAACATACAGCTGAAGATGTGTACGAAACGATGAAATTTTTGGAAAAAGAAAATTTTTCAAATGTAAGTATCGATTTGATCTATGCTTTGCCTGGACAAACACTTGAAGGATTCCGGGATACGTTGAAACGTGCGATCGAACTTGATTTACCTCACTATTCATTGTACTCACTAATTTTAGAAAATAAAACAATGTTTATGAATTGGGTTCGTCAAGGGCGCCTACAGTTACCAGATCAAGAAGTTGAAGCCCAAATGTTTGAAGAAACGATCATCGCAATGGAAAAAGGCGGCAGACATCAGTATGAAGTGAGTAACTTCGCATTAAAAGGCAAAGAAAGTCAGCATAATTTGATTTACTGGGATAATGAACACTATTATGGGTTTGGCGCTGGAGCAAGTGGCTATTTAGGACATACTCGCTATCGAAATCACGGACCAATTCAGCATTACCTAAAACCTTTACGTGATGATCAGTTACCAACTGTTGAAAAAGAGATACTAACATTGAATAATCAGATGGAAGAGCAACTTTTCTTAGGATTGCGCAAAAAAGATGGTGTCTCTAAAGCGCAATTTAAAGAAAAATTTGGTGTTACGTTAGAGCAAGTTTATAAAGAAAAGATCCCTAAATTGATTGAAAAGGGGTTATTATTGGAAGATGATACGTCTATTCAACTTTCCGAAAAAGGCTTATTTGTTGGAAATGATGTTTTCGAAGAGTTTCTAATCGACAAAGAATAAAAAAGAAAAAGTACAGAGCTGTTTTTGAATAAAAACCCTCTAGTGCTTTTTTTTTATCATCGTTTAGCACTCGATGATAAAGAGTGCTAAAAAAGTGTGTTTTTCTCTTGACAATTATACAAGATGTTGATATATTAATAATTGTATTAGCACTTAGATGCCATGAGTGCTAATGAAGGGTGGTAACTATGATAACGGAAAGACAAAAGAATATTTTGCGACTTATCATCCAGGGATACACAAATACAGGAACTCCTGTAGGATCAAAGAAATTGATGGAAGAAGGAATTAAATCAAGTTCTGCAACGATTCGTAATGATATGAAAGCTTTAGAAGAACATGGATTATTATTAAAGACACATTCTTCGTCTGGTAGAATTCCTTCAATGGATGGTTATCGTTATTACGTGGATCATTTACTAAGGCCGGCTGAAGTTGAACGTGATGAGTTAGAAACGATTCGTCGTTCTTTTGGCAAAGAATTTCATGAAATCAATGATATCATTGAACAATCGGCTGAGATCCTTTCAGATTTGACTAGCTATACAGCATTTTCGTTAGGACCAGAAGTGAAAGAACGGAAATTGACAGGTTTTCGTATCGTTCCTTTAAATGATCGCCAGATTATTGCTGTGATCGTTACAGATAAAGGCAATGTGGAAAGTCAGGTCTTTGCGATTCCGTCATCTGTATCTAGCCAAGATCTAGAGAAGATGACCCAAATCATCAATGATAAACTTGTAGGACAACCGCTATTGACTGTTTATCATCGATTAAGGACGGAAATTCCGATGATTTTACATCGTTATTTTCAAACGCCTGAAGGGATGATGAATTTATTCGATGCAATGTTAGGTCATGCTTTTGAAGAAAAAGTATTTGTCAGCGGGCGCATGAATGTTTTAGATTTCGGGATGAAACAAGATATCGATCAATTAAAATCTGTCTATTCTTTTATGCAAAATACAGATGCACTTACACATTTGTTGACGACAGATGAAAAGACAGATACTCAAATAGCGATTCGGATCGGTTCGGAAATAGGCAACGATCTGCTGGATAATATGAGTATGATCACTGCAACGTATGAAGTATCCGGTCACGGTAAAGGAACGATTGCTTTATTAGGTCCGACTAGTATGCCGTATTCAAAAATGTTTGGTTTAGTGGATGTTTTTCGCCATGAACTAGCTACAAAGCTTGGTGCTTATTATCGTTTTCTTGATGAATAAGCTAAAAGTTTAAATATAGAATTCTATTAATTCTACGGAAATGAGAAGGGAAGTTGCCAGAGTGAGTAATAAAGAGGAAACAAATGAAGAATTACAGGAAGAACGCATGGAAGCTATCGATGATTCAGGAGTTTCAGAAGTAGAAGCTGAAATGACAGAATTAGAAAATGCTCAAGCTGAACTATCAGAAATGGAAGATAAATTCCTAAGAGCTCGAGCTGAAATTGCCAATATGAGCAACCGTTTTAAAAATGAACGTGAATTGCTTGTTCGTTACCGATCGCAAGACTTAGGTAAAAAATTATTGCCTTCGCTTGATAATTTAGAACGTGCGATGGCAATCGAAGTCGATGATGAGCAAGGCGCAAGCTTGAAAAAAGGTATTTCGATGGTTCTTGAAAGTGTACAAGCTGCACTGAAAGAAGAGGGTATTGAAGAAATTCCAACAATGGGTGAAGTATTCGATCCTAATTTACATCAAGCAGTTCAAACGATTCCAGCAAGTGATGAAACACCTGCAGATACAATCGTTGAAGTCCTACAAAAAGGATATAAATTACATGACCGCGTTTTACGAGCAAGCATGGTTGTTGTTGCACAATAACAAGGAATGTTTGCATAATATAAATTGAAAAAATTAAAATAGAAGATAGGAGATCATTAATTATGAGTAAAATTATTGGTATTGACTTAGGAACTACAAACTCAGCAGTTGCAGTATTAGAAGGCGGAGAAGCAAAAATCATTGCAAACCCAGAAGGTAACCGTACAACACCTTCAGTAGTATCATTTAAAAATGGCGAAATCCAAGTTGGTGAAGTGGCAAAACGTCAAGCAGTGACAAACCCACATACAATTGCATCAATCAAACGTCATATGGGCGAAGCTGGCTACAAAGTTGAAGCTGATGGCAAATCTTACACACCTCAAGAAATTTCTGCGATGATTTTACAATACTTAAAAGGCTTTGCAGAAGAATATTTAGGTGAAAAAGTGGATAAAGCTGTTATTACAGTTCCAGCTTACTTCAACGATGCGCAACGTCAAGCAACAAAAGACGCTGGTAAAATCGCTGGTTTAGAAGTAGAACGTATTGTTAACGAACCAACAGCTGCGGCATTAGCTTACGGTTTAGATAAAACAGATAAAGACGAAAAAGTCTTAGTATTTGACCTTGGTGGTGGTACATTTGACGTATCAATCCTTGAATTAGGTGATGGTGTGTTCGACGTATTATCAACTGCCGGTGATAACGAACTAGGTGGAGATGACTTTGATAATAAAATCATCGACTACATGGTAGCAGAATTCAAAAAAGAAAACGGTGTTGATTTATCTAAAGATAAAATGGCTGTTCAACGTTTGAAAGATGCTGCTGAAAAAGCGAAAAAAGATTTATCAGGTGTTACATCAACTCAAATTAGCTTACCGTTTATCACAGCAGGAGACGCTGGTCCATTGCACTTAGAAATGAACTTAACTCGTGCTAAATTTGATGAATTAACAAGTGACTTAGTAGAACGTACAAAAACACCTGTACGTCAAGCATTGAAAGATGCTGGCTTGAACCCTTCTGAAATCGACGAAGTAATCTTAGTTGGTGGATCTACACGTATCCCAGCTGTAGTAGAAGCTGTTCGTAAAGAAACAAACAAAGAGCCTAATAAATCAGTGAACCCGGATGAAGTAGTAGCAATGGGTGCTGCGATCCAAGGTGGCGTTATCACAGGTGATGTTAAAGACGTTGTATTATTAGACGTAACACCATTATCATTAGGTATTGAAACAATGGGTGGCGTATTTACTAAATTGATCGATCGTAATACAACGATCCCAACAAGTAAATCACAAGTATTCTCAACTGCCGCTGATAACCAACCAGCCGTAGATATCCATGTATTACAAGGTGAACGCCCAATGTCAGCAGATAACAAAACATTAGGTCGTTTCCAATTAACAGATATTCCAGCAGCTCCTCGTGGTGTGCCTCAAATCGAAGTAAGTTTTGATATCGATAAAAATGGTATCGTAAACGTACGTGCGAAAGATTTAGGAACACAAAAAGAGCAAACAATCACAATCAAATCTTCTTCAGGTTTATCAGATGATGAAATCGAACGTATGGTGAAAGATGCTGAATCAAATGCTGAAGCAGATAAAGCACGTAAAGAAGAAGTTGATCTACGTAACGATGTTGATGCTTTGTTGTTCACTGTTGATAAAACATTGAAAGAATTAGAAGGCAAAGTAGACGCTGATGAAGTGAAAAAAGCAGAAGATGCTCGTGATGAGTTAAAAGCAGCTGTTGAAGCGAATGATATCGAACAAATGAAAGAAAAACGTGATTCATTAAACGAAATCGTTCAAAACTTAACAGTAAAACTTTATGAACAAGCAGCGCAACAACAAGCGCAAGAAAATCCTGAAGCTGCACAAGGTGGAGCAGATGATGTTGTAGATGCTGACTTTGAAGAAGTAGAAGGCGACGATAAATAATCGTTAACAAGCTGGCAAAGACCAAAGTCATCGCTTTGGTCTTTGCCTATCTTTATTTGTAGATAAATACTGGCAAATGAAGGGAAGCTATTTTGCTTTTGCGTGATTTGTGGTATGATTACAACGATGTTTTTATACAAATAAGTTGGCGTCGATCCTATTTTAGAATAAATGGAATAATAGTTGGAGGGGAACTAATGGCTACGAAAAGAGATTATTATGAAGTGCTTGGCCTTGCCAAAGGTGCTTCAGATGATGAAATAAAAAAAGCTTACCGAAAGCTTTCCAAGCAATATCACCCAGATATCAATAAAGAAGCAGATGCAGAAGATAAATTTAAAGAAGTTTCTGAAGCCTATGAAGTGTTGAGTGATCCTCAGAAAAAAGCGGCTTATGATCAATATGGTCATGCAGGCACTGATCCAAATTACGGCGGAGCAGGTGGTTTCGGCGGCTTTGGCGGCGGTGGATTTTCAAGTAGCGGTTTTGGCGGCTTTGAGGATATTTTCGATTCATTCTTTGGCGGCGGTTCTCGTAGTGTAGATCCAACAGCGCCAAGACAAGGGGCTGATCTGCAATATACAGTCAACCTTAAGTTTGAGGAAGCCATTTTTGGTGTAGAGAAAGAAATCAAATACAACCGTGAAGATAACTGTAGTACATGTGGTGGGAACGGTGCTAAGCCAGGTACACATCCAGAAACTTGTCACAAGTGTCATGGATCAGGTTCAATCAATGTTGAACGTCAAACGCCACTTGGACGTGTGATGAGCCGTCAAACTTGTGATGTATGTCGTGGAACGGGTAAAGAAATCAAAGAACCTTGTCCAACATGTCATGGAACTGGACATGAGAAAAAAGCGCATAAAGTCAAAGTCAATGTTCCAGCTGGAGTAGAAGATGGACAACAAATGCGTTTGGCAAATCAAGGAGAAGCCGGAATGAACGGCGGACCATATGGTGATTTGTACGTTGTATTCAGTGTAGAGGATAGTAATATTTTTGATCGTGATGGTTCAGAAATTTATTACGATTTACCACTAAGTTTTGTTCAAGCAGCACTTGGTGATGAAGTCAAAGTACCGACTGTTCATGGGGATGTGAAGTTAAAAATTCCAGCAGGCACTCAAACAGAAACAAACTTCCGTCTAAGAGGTAAAGGTGCACCGCGCTTGCGAGGTGGCTCTAATGGTGACCAGCATGTGAAGGTCAAAATCATTACACCTAAAAACTTGAATGATGAACAAAAAGAAGCATTACGCACATTTGCTAAAGCTGGCGGACAAACCGTAAGTGAACAGCAAGAAGAAGGCTTCTTTGATAAAATGAAAGACGCTTTTGGCGGCAAGAAAAAGAAATAAAAATAGGAAGGCTTCTCAACCTGTACTCAAGTGGTACAGCGTGAGAAGCTTTTTTTAGCCTGATTATTGATAAAGTTCGAGTAACTCTTCGATGCGATTTTTTAATTCAGCTCTAACGTGTGGTGGGTCAAGGCATTCGCACTGATTTCCAAATCCTAAAAGTAAGTTGTAGCCAAATTCATCTTCCATGAATGGAAACTTAACCATGTATAAATCTGAATCAGTAGAAAAAAAGTTCAGCTGTCCAAATTTATCGATTAGTTGTTCTTTGACCTTATGCGTTACTTTAAGCGTTATGGTCGTAAAGTCTTTACCGTAAAACGGTTCTTTTCCTAAGGGTTGAGGTTGAAATTCTCGAGGAGTAAAAGTTGTCGGTAATAATTCTAAATCATTCATTCTTGAAATTTTAAACGTACGAAAATCTAATTTCTCTGTGCAATAAGCCTGTAAATACCAACTTATTTCTTTTAAAACAAGTCGATAAGGCTCGATGATTCGCGTTGTTTGCCGTCCTTTATTGTCCTCATAGTGAAAACGTAATAAGCGTTGTTGATCCATACCAGATTTGATCACTTCTAAAAATGGCTGTAAGGTATGATTGCTAGTCCATGGAGTGAGATCAATCGCAATTTGATTCGTTTTGAACTCAATTTCTTCCATGAAACCTGCTGGGACAAGTGTTTTTATTTTTTCAAATGTTTGGCTTATTTGAATAGGTGAGACATTCGTCGATATACTTTCTAAAGCAATCAAGAGGGAAGTGATATCGGCTGATGTAAAAAATTGTTTATCGATTTTATAATTCTCCATGATTTGGATACCGCCATTTACGCCCGGAGTCGTGGTTACTGGTATACCGGCCTCGCTCAGAGATGTAATATCTCGATAAATGGTTCGAACGGATACTTCCAAGGTCTCAGCTAATTGAGAAGCACTGATTTGTTTTTTATCTAATAAGATCATAATGATGGCAAGCAGTCGTTCAGTTTTCATAAAAGCACCTCTTTTTTGTTTGGCATAGTTCTTCTATTATAACGAAAATCTTGAAGCGTTGGGAGAAAAAATCAAAAGAGATTTTATCAGAAAAAACTTGTTTCTTTTTTTGATTGTGATATAATACAAATGTAGAAATTGAATATGTATTGATTTAGATGGAAATTTGGTTAGATTCCAATACGGTCCCGCCACTGTAATGAGCAGCAATGCTATAAGTCAGGTCTTTCTATTTTAGTACCCCGTACTATTGTTTCGAGGCAAAGCAATAGGGCACATTGAACATACTGTTTCAGAATGAAATATTTCTGAATCGTATACGCAAAAATGTGGCATCTGTACGATGAAGTACAATGCAACGGTTGAAGCCTATTTTTTGTGTTCAAAAATCCAAAAAGTAAGATAATCTGAATAAATTAAAAGCACAAAGTGGTGTTTTTTAGCAAGCAAAGAAGCTGCGAAGAAGATGATAGACGTCTTTTTTGCGGTTTTTTTTGAAGAAACGAAAGGAGAATCACATGGAAACAATCACTTTTCCAACTAAGCTCCATATTGGAGAACAAGTTCTTGAAGGCTTAAACACATATGTGAATCAGCGGATTTTTATCGTAACAGATCCATTTATGGTCCAATCCAATAAAATCGAGCAAATCACAACCCATCTTATCCCAAAAAATGAACTTAAGATTTTCAGTAATGTTATTCCAGATCCACCAATTGAAAACGTTATTAGTGGTATCGAATCGATGAAAGCTTTTGCTCCAACAATTCTTTTAGCAGTCGGCGGTGGTTCACCGATCGATGCTGCAAAAGCGATGAAATTTTTTGCACAGAAACTGGGAGAAATCAAAGACTTAACCTTTATTGTTATTCCGACAACAAGCGGTACAGGATCTGAGGTGACCAATTTTTCCGTTATCACGAATCAAGATAAAGGGGTGAAATATCCCTTAGTAACAGCTGAGATCCAACCAGATGAAGCATACTTAGCATCAGAATTAGTGATAAGTGCACCGCGAAATATTACAGCTGATACTGGGATGGATGTTTTGACCCATGCACTTGAAGCCTATGTTTCTACTAAAGCAAATGTACTTTCTGATGCATTATGCGAGAAAGTTGTCGTACTGGTATTTGAAAACTTAGTGAAATGCTACAAAAATGGTGAAGATGTAAAAGCCCGTGAGCAAATGCACTATGCTTCTTGTATGGCAGGGATGGCGTTTAATTTAACCTCTCTTGGTCTCAATCACGGTATTGCTCATGCTGCTGGGGCAAAATTACATGTGCCTCATGGACGATTGAATACACTATTGTTGAATGAAGTGATCCAATATAATGCAGGATGTGGTCATTTTAATCACTCTTATGATGAGCGAACAGCCGAAAAATATGCTTACTTAGCGAAGTTACTTGGCTATGAGAAATCAACCCCAAAAATAGGTGTGAAACACTTGATTCGAGCAATCGAACAGTTAAAAAAACAACTAGCAATGCCAAGTTGTTTGAAACAAGCAGGAGTGAGTCCGGAGACGTTTGAGCAATTTAAAGAAGAAATTACTGAAGGTGCTTTACTTGATGGATGTACAAAAACAAATCCTAGAGTGCCTACAAAAGCAGAAATCGAGCAAATTTTGGACAATATTAAATAAAGTTTGTTTAGTCAACGGTATGTTATGACACTAACTCAATCGTGATACTGTAAATTAACAAAGAAAAAGAGGTGAGCCAATTGACTGAAAAACAGCGGATGATCCAAGAATATGTACCAGGCAAACAAATAACATTGGCACATATTATTGCGAATCCTAATCCGGAAATTTATGAAAAACTAGGATTGATCGATGTAGAAACCAACGCAATCGGGATCTTAACGATCACGCCTAGTGAAGCGGCAATCATTGCAGTTGATATTGCCACAAAAGCTGGAGATATAAAAATTGGTTTTATCGATCGTTTCAGTGGGTCAGTGGTCATTACTGGAGATGTTTCATCGGTAGAATCAGCATTATCGGAAGTCCTTGTTGGATTAGGCACTATTTTAGGGTTTAATGAGACCCACATCACAAAAACATAAAGAAAAGGATGAGCCATTATGAACGGAAGAATTGTCATTGTAGACGATGAACCTATTACAAGAATGGATATCCGGGGAATGTTGGAAGCGGAAAACTACAACGTAGTAGCAGAAGCAGCAGACGGTATTGAAGCAATCGAAGTCTGTAAACAACATCAACCCGATCTAGTTATTATGGATATCAGTATGCCACTTTTAGACGGTTTGAAAGCAAGTAAAAAAATTTTAGCTGAAAAATATGCGAAAGCCGTGATTCTATTAACGGCCTATAGTGATAAAGAGAATATTGAGAAGGCTAAAAAATATGGAATTAGTGGTTACCTGATTAAACCAATCATGGAAAAATCACTAACGCCTATGGTTGAAGTGGCGATTGCTACAGGAACCAAGACGAGAGAATATGAAGTCTCACTTGAGAAACTGACGAAAAAGTTATCTGATCGAAAATTGATTGAAAAAGCTAAAGGAATTATTATGATCGAACAAAATATGTCAGAAGATCAAGCCTATCAGTTACTAAGAGATTTAAGTATGAATAAACGGTGTCCGATTGCAGATATTGCAGAAATGTTTGTGGCTGCAGATGACTGATTTTACGATAAAGATCAAACAATTATGCGCTAAATATACGGACCTGTCTATAGAAGATATCGAGGAACTGATCTCTCAAGCTGAGAAAATTCTATCAAGGCATCTATATCCTGATAACGATGTTTTTATTGATGTAATGAATGAACTAACAGGAGATGCGATCGTTGTATTTCAGCGTCCGCCACTTTCCAAAAATTCACTTTACTCAAAAGATATTGTGGGACAAAAGGCAAAACGAAAAAATGAAGCAGCCGTTTATCGAACATTTGAAACCTCTTTGAATACAGTTGGCTTACTTGCTCGCTCACAAGAAAATGTCATGGTACGGCAACGAGTTTATCCGATTCGTAATCAGCGAAAAAATATTGGTGTCGTCATCGTTGAAGATTCAGTCGATGAAAAAATGAAACATTTTTTAGTTGCGCAAAGCGAAGCTGAGAATTATAAGAATAGTCCTATATCGATCACATCTAAAGAATTTGTGACAGACAATATTGATGAAGGAATCTTGATATTTAATCGAAAAGGCTACTTAGTTCAGATGAATCGAGCGGCAGAATCCTACTATCACGGTTTTGGTTACTTAGATGACATTCTCGGGATGCATTATGATAATCTTTCGTTGGATATGTCAACCTTTGAACAGTTAAACTACTTACGTTCGCGCAATGATGCACCAGGCTCGATGGAAAAAGAAATCAAGTTTGGGAATTTATACTTTGAGATGAAATATATCTTTGATGAAGCCGAAGGTACGGTGATCGTGATTATTCATGATGTTACTGAAGTTAGAAAAAAAGAAGCAGAAATCAGTGACAAAGCGGTTGTGATCAAGGAAATCCATCATCGGGTAAAAAACAATCTTCAAAGTGTGGTTTCTATCTTAAGAATTCAAGCAAGACGTTGTTCAACAGATGAAGCTAAAAAAGTTTTGACTGAAAGTGTTTATCGAATCATGGCGATTGCGAGAACCCATGAATTACTGTCAAAACAGTTGGAAGACAATATTTCGTTGAAGTCTGTTTTAGACTCAGTCATAGAAAATATGCATCACTGTTACGAAGAGCTCTATCACATCACAATGGAAGCAGAAATCGATGATCAACTTATTTTGGGAAGCGATATTGTTGTAACCATTGCGTTAGTAGTCAATGAACTAATTCAAAACTGTTATGATCATGCTTTTATCAATCGAAATCACGGAAGTATCAAAGTGACCGTTTATGAAAAAGACGAGTATGTTTATATTTCGATTGAAGATGACGGAATTGGGTATAAAACAGAAAACACCGAACAAAATAACTTAGGATTACAAATCGTAACGAGTTATGTTAAAGAAAAGTTACGTGGAAAATTGGAAGTCGTTTCTGATCAAAATGGTACGAAAACATTTTTCTATTTTAAAAAATAAGAATAAGGATAAACAAGGTTGTTTATCTAGACAAGCAAAGACGCTTAAAAAAACTCTTTTGGAGGTTTTTTAAGCGTCTTTTTTATAGGAAGGATGTGAAATAATGACTGAATCAATGCTAAGTGTGGGAATCGATTTAGGAACCTCTACAACTCAAATGGTTATTTCTAAACTGACAATGAATAATATGGCTTCCGCTTTCACGATTCCAAGAATTGAAATCACAAAAAAAGAAGTCATCTTCCGCAGTGATATCATCTTTACCCCGTTAAAAGAACATAGAATCATCGATGTTGAAGCGATCAAGACATTTTTAGACGAACAATATATAAAGTCAGGCATCAAGAAAGAAGAAATCCAAATCGGTGCTGTGATCATCACAGGAGAAACCGCTAGAAAAGACAATTCAAGCTCTGTTTTACAAGCAATGAGCGGCTATGCTGGAGATTTTGTCGTAGCTACGGCAGGACCTGACCTTGAAAGCATCATTGCTGGCAAAGGCGCAGGAGCACAAACCTATTCGAAAGAACACCATACATCAGTTGTCAATTTAGACATTGGTGGAGGAACGACGAATCTCGTTCTTTTCAAAGATGATGATTTACTAGATACTGCCTGTTTTGACATTGGAGGGCGTTTGATCCGAGTAGATCCAAAAAACAAAACCATCCAATATATCGCACCGAAATTGAAAGAAATCATTCAAAAAGAAAATTGGTCGATCAAAGAAGGAATGGTAGCTTCGGCTGAATTACTGAAACCAATCATCCAAACATTGGTTTCAGTTCTTGAAAACAGTGTAGGAATCGGGGATTTAAATCCTTATTATGAACGATTGATCACCAACAAAGGGTTAAAACTTGATACTAAAGTAGACTGTTTATCTTTTTCAGGCGGTGTAGCAGATTGTATTCAAACGGAACATTCCGATCCATTTCAGTACGGAGACATTGGCGTGCTATTAGGGCAAGCAATTTTAACCTCTCGACTATTTCTGGAGAAAAAAGTGATTCCCTCGCTTGAAACGATTCGAGCGACAGTCGTTGGTGCAGGTTCACATACGACCAAAGTCAGCGGCAGCACGATTACCTATGATCAAAAGAGTCTGCCTATCAAAAATGTTCCTGTACTGAGAATGTCTCAAGTAGATGAGCAAAGTGAAACAAAGGAGCTTGCTTCTATCATCAAAGAAAAGTTGAATTGGTTTTCAGTCAACAATGAGCGTCAAGCTGTTGCCTTAGGTTTATCAGGAAAAAGCAGTCCAACGTTTCAGGAAATAATCGATACAGCTCAGTCGATCGTAGCTGGTTTTGAAGAACAGATCATTTACCAATTTCCACTGATCGTGATTTTAGAAGAGGATAATGCGAAATCACTAGGGCAAGCCTTATTCAATTATTTACCACCTGACTATCCTTTTGTGTGTATCGATGGCATTCAAGTTGAAAATGGTGATTATGTTGATATTGGTACGCCGATTATTGATGGCAGTGTTTTACCCGTGGTAGTAAAAACGTTAGTGTTTGAATAAATACAGCGTTTCTAATTATAAAACTATATAAAGGAGGCTATTATTTCATGATTTTAAAAACGAAATTATTTGGTAAAGTCTATCAATTTGAATCTGTGATGGATGTGATGGCCCGCGCCAATGAAGAAAAATCAGGAGACCGCTTGGCAGGTGTTGCAGCCGTTTCCTCTGAACAACGAGTGGCAGCAAAAGTTGTCTTAGCGCAGTTAACAATGGAGGATTTATTTAATAATCCCGCAGTCCCTTATGAGGAAGATGAAGTTACTAGAATCATCATCGACGATGTGAATCAACGTGCTTATAATCGAATCAAACATTGGACGGTAGAAGAATTAAGAGAGTGGATCTTAGATTTTAAAACGACGGATTATGATATTAAACAAGTGGCTCGTGGTTTGACGTCTGAAATGGTCGCAGCTGTTGCTAAGCTAATGTCAAACTTAGATCTTATCTATGCCGCTCAAAAAATCAAGATCATTAAAACAGCGAATACAACAATCGGTGAAGCAGGACGTTTTTCGGTTCGCTTACAACCAAATCATCCAACCGATGATGTAGATGGCATCATGGCTAGTGTGATGGAAGGATTATCCTACGGAATAGGAGATGCTGTTATTGGCTTGAATCCTGTTGACGATTCGACTGAAAGCGTGAAACGAATTTTAACGAAGTTTGAAGAATTCAGAAGTGAATGGGAAATTCCAACTCAAACATGTGTCTTAGCTCATGTTAAAACACAAATGGAAGCAATGAGACAAGGTGCTCCAACAGGTTTAGTTTTTCAATCGATTGCAGGTTCCGAAAAAGGCAATACTGCATTTGGATTTAACGCTAATGACATAGCAGAAGCTAAACACCTTGCTTTACAACAAGGGCAAGTGGCAGGACCGAACGTGATGTATTTTGAAACAGGACAAGGTTCTGAGCTTTCTTCTGATGCTCATTATGGCGTTGACCAAGTAACTATGGAAGCAAGATGCTACGGGTTTGCCAAACGTTTTGATCCATTTATGGTGAATACAGTGGTTGGTTTTATTGGACCTGAATACTTATATGACTCAAAACAAGTTATCCGCGCTGGTTTAGAGGATCACTTCATGGGTAAACTATCAGGTATTTCTATGGGCTGTGACGTTTGTTATACCAACCATATGAAGGCAGATCAAAATGATGCTGAAAACTTGTTAACGTTACTAGGAACTGCTGGTGTGAATTTTGTCATGGGAATTCCTCATGGTGATGATGTCATGCTGAATTATCAAACAACAGGATTCCATGAAACAGCGACGATCCGCGCGATGTTGAACAAACGTCCAATTAAAGAATTTGAAGAATGGATGGAAAAAATGGGCTTCATGGCAAACGGACAATTGACCGATTTAGCTGGTGATGCTTCTGTATTCTTAAAAAAATAAAGGAGTGAAAACATAAATGGTGGATAATAATGAAATCAAATCAATGATCGTTTCGATTTTAGAAGAAATGACAGACACAAAAAAAACAATCATTGAATCAAATACAACCCAAGTAAATCCGTATGCCTCTAATGAATCGAGCCAAGCACAAGTAGAAGATGGTTTGATCGATGATATTACAGAAGTAGATATTCGTAAACAATTTTTAGTACCTGACCCAGTTGATCGGGAAGGCTATTTAAAAATGAAGGCTAAAACACCTGCTCGTTTAGGGCTATGGCGAAGTGGTCCCCGCTACAAAACACAATCAATGTTACGTTTTCGCGCGGATCATGCAGCTGCTCAAGATGCTGTTTTTTCATACGTACCAGAGGCGTTGATCAAGGAAATGAACTTTGTTGAAGTAGCAACAAAATGCCAAGATAAAGATGAGTATGTCACTCGTCCAGACTTGGGTCGTCAATTTGATGAAGAAAATACAGCAAAAATCAAGGCGAACGTTAAACCAAATCAAAAAGTTCAAATTATTGTCGGAGATGGGTTAAGTTCAGCGGCTATCGAAGCCAACATCAAAGAAATTCTACCTTCGATCAAACAAGGTTTGAAGATGTTCGGGTTGGATTTTGATGATGAATCTGTTGTTTTTATTAAACATGCACGTGTTCCTGCAATGGATCAAATCGCCGAGTTAACAGGAGCAGAAGTGGTCTGTTATTTGATTGGTGAGCGTCCAGGACTTGTTACAGCGGAATCAATGAGTGCATACATTGCGTATAAACCGACCGTTGGAATGCCGGAAGCTAGAAGAACAGTCATTTCAAATATCCATAAAGGTGGAACACCAGCTGTTGAAGCAGGAGCTTATATTGCCGAATTGATCCATAAAATGCTGGAACATAAAAAGTCAGGTATTGATTTGAAAGAAGTAGAATAAGGAGGTTTTCAAAGAATGAAGAATGAGCGTTTAGGTGCAAGTGTACTAAGTGTTAAAGTCATTTCAAATGTCGCGCCTTCAATGGCACAAGCTTTAGGATTAGAACCAGAGCACCGTAGTTTGGGACTGATTACGGCAACGTGTGATGATGTGACCTATGTCGCATTAGATGAAGCGACAAAGGCTGCTGCTGTAGAAGTCGTTTATGCTAAAAGTTTTTACGGTGGAGCAGATAACGCAACAACCAAATTAGCTGGAGAAGTAATTGGGATATTAGCTGGACCAAGTCCGGCAGAAGTTAAAAGTGGCTTAGCAGTTGCGGTTCAAGAAATCGAAAACGGTGCAAGTTTTTATAGCGCAAATGAAGAGAACTCGATTCCATACTTTGCTCATTGTGTTTCACGAACAGGAACCTATTTATCGAAAGAAGCAGGGATCAAAGAAGGTTCTGCGTTAGCTTACTTGATTGCGCCACCATTAGAAGCAATGTATGGACTTGATGCAGCGTTAAAGGCAGCAGATGTTGAAGTAGCCGCATTTTTTGGACCCCCTTCTGAAACGAATTTCGGCGGAGGCTTATTGACAGGAAGTCAATCAGCTTGTAAAGCTGCATGTGATGCATTTGCGGATGCTATCGCGATGGTTGCTGAAAATCCGACCACTTATTAAAGGATGTGAAAACCAACCATGTTAGAAGCTTTAGGAATGATCGAAGTAACGGGTTACTTAGGCGCAATTAGTGCAGCAGATGCCGCACTGAAAGCCGCCAATGTTAAATTGTTGAAATCAGAAAAAGTCAAAGGTGGTATCACGACTATAGAATTGATCGGTGATGTAGCGGCAATTACTGCGGCAGTTGATGCAGGAAAAGTCGTTGCTGAAAATCTCGGTTGTTTCCGTGCTAGTCATGTAATTCCGCGAATGGATCCTGCAACACAAAGCCTTTTACTTGATGAATTAACTGTCAAAGAAGGAACAGCACCAGAGAATAAGGTTACGGAAGAACAACTTGTTTCACAAGTAGAAGAGCTGAAAGTAGAAATTTTTGAAGAAGAAATTGTAGCTGATGCAACGCTAAAAGATGCAAAGAGAGATAACAAAAAAGTAAACAAGTCAACCAATAAAAAGAGTGCAAAAAAAGACAAGAAATGAAGGAGGCTGACAAATGGTAACCCTTGATAAAGACTTAGCGTCTATCCAAGAAGTCAGAGACTTACTAAGTGCTGCAAAGTCAGCACAACAAACACTAGCAAAGATGTCGCAAGAACAAATCGATAAAATTTGTGAAGCAATGGCAACTGTGGCATATGATGCGCGTGAAAAATTAGCTAAAATGGCCAACGAAGAAACAGGATTTGGTATCTGGCAGGACAAAGTTGTAAAAAACAGTTTTGCATCAAAATTTGTCTGGAATTATATCAAAGACATGAAGACAGTCGGTATTCTGAATGAAGATAATGAGAAAAAAGTAATCGATGTAGCCGTACCTGTAGGTGTTGTGGCAGGCTTGATCCCATCAACTAATCCCACATCCACTGTCATCTATAAAGCGTTAATCGCAATTAAAGCAGGCAATGCAATCGTCTTTTCTCCACATCCGAATGCCTTGAATGCGATTTTAGAAACAATCAATATTATTTCTAAAGCAGCGGAAAGTGCTGGTTGTCCAAAAGGCGCCATTAGTTGTATGGTCAAACCCACAATGCAAGGAACAGCTGAATTGATGAAACATGATGATACATCGCTGATCCTAGCAACAGGAGGTTCTGCAATGGTCAAGGCAGCTTATTCATCTGGAACGCCTGCTATTGGAGTCGGACCAGGTAATGGTCCCGCTTATATTGAAAAAAGTGCGGATATTCCATTAGCAGTTAAACGCATAATGGATTCCAAAACATTTGATAATGGTACGATCTGTGCTTCAGAACAATCAATTATTGTAGAAACAAGCAACAAAGCAGCAGTCATCGCGGAATTGAAAAAGCAAGGTGCTTACTTCTTATCTCCGACTGAGTCAGCACAGTTGGAAAAATACATCATGCGACCAAATGGCAGCATGAACCCGCAAATCGTTGGAAAGTCTGTTCAAACAATTGCACAATTAACCAACTTGACCATTCCAAAAGACGCAAGAGTCTTGATAGCTGAAGAGACAAAAGTCGGTCATAAAGTCCCTTATTCACGTGAAAAACTAGCGCCGATTTTAGCTTTCTACACAGTTGAAAATTGGGAAGAAGCGTGCGAGTTATCAATGGATATCCTTTATCATGAAGGCGCTGGTCATACTATGATGATCCACTCACAAGACGATGCGATTATTCGTGCTTTTGGTTTGAAAAAACCAGTTTCAAGAGTTTTAGTGAATACGCCAGGTGCTCTTGGTGGTATTGGTGCTACAACGAATATGGCGCCAGCTTTGACTTTAGGATGTGGTGCTGTTGGGGGAAGCTCAACTTCTGATAACATCAGTCCTGAAAATTTATTTAACATTCGTAGAATCGCTTACGGTGTTCGTGAACTTGAAGATTTAAGAGAAGAGCCAAACGCTTCATCTATTTCAACTTCAATCAATGAAGATCAATTAGTCGATACTTTAGTAGAACGTATTTTAGCTAAGTTACAATAATATTGTTTAATATTATGTAAATAAATTGTTTAGCCTTGATTCAAAATGGATTAAGGAAAGAATCTAAAAAAACTCTAGGAGGAATTATATTATGAACGCAAATGCATTAGGAATGATCGAAACAAAAGGATTAGTAGGAGCTATTGAAGCAGCAGATGCCATGGTTAAAGCAGCAAACGTAACATTGATCGGCAAAGAACAAGTCGGCGGTGGTTTAGTAACAGTGATGGTTCGCGGTGACGTTGGTGCTGTAAAAGCAGCTGTTGATGCAGGTGCTGCTGCTGCAGAACGAGTAGGCGATTTATTATCTGTTCATGTGATTCCACGTCCACACACAGAAGTTGACGCTATTTTACCACCAGTAAAATAAAACATTTCGCTAAAAAATCAAAGGAAAAAGTAAACTTAGTAAAAAGGTAGCATTATAGAAAAAGGTGGTCTCCTTCGTCTTTGTTTGCTCTTATACTAAGGAGGCTTTTTCCTTTGTTTTAAACAAACGAGTGTAAAAATTTGAACAGAGGTGAAAACGGCATGAATGAACAACTGATAGATAATTTGGTAGATCAAGTTGTAGCAAAAATCAATGAAGAACGAAGCTTTTTAGTAGAAGCTAGCGGACGTCATGTCCATTTATCACAAGAGCATATCGATGTTTTATTTGGAACAGGATACCAATTAACGATCAACAACTACTTATCTCAACCAGGACAATATGCTTCAAAAGAACGTGTCACACTTTTAGGACCGAAGGGTGCATTGCATAATGTGGTGATATTGGGTCCAGCTAGAGCTGCGTCTCAAGTAGAAATTTCTAGCACGGATGCCTTGACACTAGGAGTCAAAGTTCCTGTAAGAGAAAGTGGCGATATTGAAGGGACACCAGGTATCGTACTCGTTAATGGGAATAAAACTGTCCCGCTAGAAAAAGGATTGATTATTGCGAAACGACACGTCCATGTTTCTACAAACGATGCTAAAAAAATGAATGTGACTCAAGGAGAGATCGTAAAAGTTAGAATCAATAGTGATCAACGTTCCTTGATTTTTGATGATGTTGTGATTAGAGTCAGTGATAAATTTGCGACAGCAATGCACATTGATTACGATGAAGCGAATGCTTGCTCATTTAAAAAGGGAATCCGGGGTCATATTGTAAAGTAGGGATCAAACATGAAAACAACTGATTTTGATAATTTAGTTGAAAAAATCACTAAAAAAGTGATGGAACGACTAGCGGAAATTGAACAACACAAGATACAATCTCATTGTCTTTTGGGGACAAACCAAAAATGGCTGACACGGGAAGATATGGATTATTTGCACAAAGTCTCTCGAAATAAAGAGAATGATCTAGTTGTTGTGACTGAACTTTCCTTTGAAAATTTGGCGAATACGCTGAATTTCAATCCACAAAATGAACTGGAACAAACAATCGTTCAAACAATCAAAGAGGGCAACGAATTTGTGATCATAAAAGATGGTAGAACATACCTATCGTTAGTGACAGCTGGAAGATATGCATTGAAGAAAACCATTCTTGATTTTGAAGCTCAATTATATCGTTATGGCGGCACATTTATATCTTTAGCTGAATTAAAACAAAGCGTGTCAGATAGAAAAACTGTACCTCCTTATGAAGCGTTGAAACATAAAAAATATTTAACTGTTAAAGATCTTACTGACAGAATCAACGACTGTCAAAATACAGTAGAACTATCTGACCAAACAAGTATCACAGATTATGCAAAAGAATATATTCGTGAGAAAAAAATCAACATTAGCTGGACTAATGAGAAATGAGGAGACGCAATGTTCATCGGACGTGTAAAAGGTAGTTTATGGGCAACCAGAAAAGATGAAAAACTAAGTGGTTTAAAATTTTTAGTTGTTGAATTAGATGAATACAATGGCCCTCAGCATTCTTTGGTAGCAGCTGATAACACAGGTGCTGGATTGGATGATTTAGTCTTAGTTTCAACAGGTAGTGCTGCCAGAATGTCATTAGAAAATCCAGAAATTCCAGTAGATGCCGTGATTGTGGGCATCATTGATTCAGTGGAGATAGATCAATAAAAAAGTAGGATGTGAAGTGAATGAGTATTAATGAAATAATCATGTATATTATTGCTTTTTTCATGGTTTTGGGGGCAATCGATAAATGCTTAGGGAATAAATTCGGGTTAGGTGAGCAGTTTGAAGAAGGAATTATGGCAATGGGCTCTTTGGCTCTATCCATGGTGGGGATCATCACGCTAGCACCTGTATTAGCGAATATTTTGAAACCTGTTGTAGTGCCCTTATATACAGCTTTAGGTGCAGACCCAGCAATGTTTGCAACAACTCTATTAGCAAACGATATGGGGGGATTTCCTTTAGCAATGCAATTAGCACAAGATCCTCAAGCGGGCTTATTCGCAGGAGCGATTCTTGGTGCGATGATGGGACCTACCATTGTTTTCACGATTCCAGTGGCTCTTGGCATTATTGAAAAAGAAGATCAGCAGTATTTAGCTACAGGCGTTTTATCTGGTTTGATCACGATTCCTCTTGGTTGTTTTGTGGGTGGTGTGATTGCTGGTTTTCCAGTGGTGATGATCTTAAAAAATCTTGTGCCGATTTTACTTGTTGCGGTGTTGATCATGATCGGATTATGGCTAAAACCAGATGCTATGATCAAAGGGTTTACGGTATTTGGAAAGTTTGTCGTGATCGTGGCCATTGCGGGGTTAGTTTTAGGCGCTTTACAATTATTAGTTGGTGTCACGATTATTGAAGGCATTACGCCTGTAACAGAAGGAATTGAAGTGGTTGGCGGAATTGCGTTAACATTAGCAGGTGCCTTTTGTCTCGTGTTCGTTATCACAAAACTGTTCAACAAACCTTTGATGAAACTTGGAAAAGTCTTAGGAATGAATGAAGTTGCTGCGGCAGGAATGGTAGCTACACTAGCGAATAGTATTCCAATGTTTCAAATGATGAAAGACATGGACCCTCGCGGTAAAATAATCAACGTTGCTTTTGCTGTGTCAGCGGCTTTTGTAATGGGCGACCACTTAGGGTTTACAGCTGGAGTTGCCAAAGAGATGATTTTTCCAATGATCGTTGGAAAATTAGTTGGTGGGATTACGGCTGTTGTTGTGGCAATGTTTATGGCGAATCGGATGTTGAAAAAAGAAGCGAAGTAGGTGAGAATCATGAATAATTTGAATGAAGAAACAATTCGTGCTCTTGTTCGAGAAGTGTTATCTGAGCAATTAGCTTCAGTAGAAAATAGCACAAAAAACGTCGATCCAAGTGGCGTTTTATCGATCAAACTTCCATTATTAAATGTGTCAGAAGAAGATCGTTTAGATACTGGGAATCCAGAACATAAAGTATACTGTAAAGATTTAGTTACGTTGGGCGAAAGTCCGCGTCTAGGATGTGGTTTGATGGTCATGGAAGATACGACATTTGATTGGTTATTAGAATATGATGAAGTGGATTATATTATTGAAGGTCGCTTAGATGTTCTAATCGATGGTCGGACAATTACAGCAGGTCCTGGAGAAATTATTCTGATCCCTAAAGGAAGTCAGATCAAGTTTTCAGTTTCTGGAACGGCACGTTTTATTTATGTGACGTATCCAGCAGATTGGCAAAAGTAATCAGTGAATGAATAAAAATGGTTCTTAAAGTTAGTTGACAGCTGATTTTTTGAGCTGTTTTTTTGCATAAAAAAAGCGCGGAGTAAGAGACTAATTCGTTTAATGGATATTGACTTTAAAGGGAGAAATTTATATAATGAAAGTGGTTGAACAACAATGAAGTTGTTTAAAACGATGGATGATTATGTCAATGAAGATATAGCAAAAATAAAAAATAAGAAGTGTTTGGAAGACTTACAAGTCTATCTATTTTGATCGATACTTTTTATAAAGACATCTTTTGTACCAAAGATGTTTGCTGTTCTGACATAATAACCTTCCGTTATAGTAGTCAATTCAGACAGCACACTTATACTAAAAGTGACTGCTGTTTTTTTATTGTTTAAGCTAAGAAGAGGAGCAAGCGATGAATCCACATTTTTTTAGGCAAAGACATCCGCTAGTCATTTCCTGCTATTATTTGATGATGTTGTTGATTGCCATGAGCACCACAAATCCACTCATTATTGGTTGTTGTTTTTTGGGAAGTTTAACTTTTCGCTTGCTGCACTTTAAGAAGGGAAACAAGCAGTCGATTATCTTCCCTTTGTTTTTTCTGATCTTGATTACGATCACCAATCCGTTATTTGTACATAGGGGCGGAACGATTTTATTCTTTTTTCTAAATAAACCAATTACGCTTGAAGCATTTGTATATGGTCTTTTTATGGGAATGATGATTGCTTCTGTCATTTACTTATTTCAAAATTTTCAAAGTGCAGTGGATTCTGAAAAATTTTTTTATCTTTTTGGGAAACGATTTCCTAAGGCGGCATTGATACTGACGATGATTTTTCGCTTTATTCCTTTATTTCAAGCCTATTATCAAGAGTTGAATCAGGTCCAAAAAACGATTCAGCGAACACAAAAAAGAACGTTTAAAGAAAAAGCCTCATATGGCTTAGATTTGTTTGGCAACTTATTTTCATGGGCTTTAGAGAATGCGATGGATACTGCTGACTCGATGAAAGCACGAGGTTATGGTGTGACGGTTAGGAGTAGTCGAACGAGTTATCGTTGGCGGAAGATGGATTCATTTTCTTTGTTTATGATCATCAGTTTGACCTGTTTGTTTATTCTGTCTGTTACGCAGGGGGGCTATCAATTTAACTTTTATCCTTATCAAGAGAATCTATTTTTAGCGTTAGAACAACGGTGGTTGGATTATCTAGTGATTATGTTCTTAGCCTTATTACCAACATTAAATCGAATACGGGAGGTGATCGTGTGGACTATCTTGAAATCCAGAATCTAAGCTTTAGCTATGCCGGCAGTGAAAAATTAGTATTAAATAATGTGTCGTTAGCCATAGAAGAAGGAGACTTCGTATTGATATGCGGCGCTTCTGGTAGTGGTAAATCGACATTGTTAAAAATGCTAAAACCTCAATTGACACCAGCTGGGAAACAAACTGGAGCAATCTATTTAAATCATGAAAAAATCTCAGCGATTCCAGATGTTTTTTCAACAAGTAAAATTGGTTATGTCATGCAAAATCCGGAAAATCAGATCGTAACAGACAGTGCTTGGCATGAATTAGCCTTTGGATTAGAAAATATTGGACTTGAGCCTTCTGAAATAAAAAGTCGTGTGGCTGAAATGGTCAATTTTTTAGGCATTCAGGATTTAGTTGACTATCAAACAAAAGATTTATCGGGTGGCCAAAAGCAATTGCTGAATTTAGCTTCTGTTTTAGTCATGCGACCAGACGTTTTGATTTTAGATGAACCTACCACACAACTTGATCCAATCGCTTCTCAGAACTTTGTTGATGTGTTAGTTCGACTAAATAGAGAAATGGGATTGACTATACTGTTAGCTGAACATGGGTTGGAATCCGTTTTTTCTCTTGCTGATAAGGTGGTGCTTTTGGATAAAGGGCAATTGATTTTGTCAGATGCACCAGCGAACATATCCAGTGAAATTCAAAATAATCAACAGGATCTTAGCCGTTTTATCGTCAGCTTGCCTAGTGCAGTCCAAATATACCATGCAAGTGGTTTAACAGGACAGAGCCCAATCACTGTGATAGAAGGAAAACGATTCTTAGCCCAACAATTTCCTGAAAAGCCGCTTATCACAACGAATAGTTTATCAAGTCAAACTAAAACACAAGAAAAACCAATTCTTCAATTAAACAATTGCTGGTTTCGTTATGAGAAAAATAGTCGAGATATTTTAGCAGGCGTAGATCTTGATTTAGTTGAAGGTGAAATTTTTTCTTTAGTTGGAGGGAATGGTACAGGGAAAACAACTTTACTGAAGGTTATTGCGGGTATTCATGAGTGTTATCGCGGGAAGATCACTCTTTTTAATCAATCGTTGAAAAAAAATCAGCATGTTGTTGGCTACTTGCCTCAAGAACCTCAAATGATGTTTATCAGAGATTCAGTAGCAGATGATTACAACCATTATTTAGAGAGTAAGAATATAGCCGAATCAGAAAAGCGCAGTCGAATCGAGCACATTGTGACCTTGCTTGATCTAGGTGAAGTACTGTTGCAGCATCCTCTTGATTTAAGCGGTGGGGAATGCCAGAGAGCGGCACTTGGAAAGCTTCTTTTGACCGACCCTAAAGTTTTATTGCTGGATGAGCCGACAAAGGGGATCGACAACTATGGAAAAAAACAATTGATCAACTTATTAAAACAATTGTCTGAGCAAGGAAAAACGATTTTAGTAGTGACACATGATTTAGATTTTGCTGCAGAATTATCCGATCGTTGTGGGTTGTTTTTCCAGAATGATTTATTAACAACAGCTACACCAACTCAATTTTTTGGGAATCATACCTTTTATACAACTGCAGCTAGCCGAATTTCACGTGACTTATTTTCAAATTTGGTCACGACGGATGAAGTGATTGCGGCCTACAAAGCAGCAAAAGGAGTGGCTAATGAATAAGAAAACAAACCCGATCGTGGTCAGAAGTATACTGGCTGGCCTCTTGATTTTTATAGGAATTGCGCTTTTTCAAGCTAGCCAGTATCAGGTTATTTCCATGTTGCTTGTGATGGCTGCTTGTATTCCGATTTATTATCGCTATGAGAAGAAGCAGTTGAATATCAAAGAATTAGTTTTGATAGCAGTAGTTACAGCAATTGCTGTGCTAGGTAGATTTCTATTCTATATGGTTCCTGCGATTACTCCGATGACAGCCATTATTATTATTTGCGGGATTTGCTTAGGGTCTGAAATTGGTTTTTTGGTGGGTTCCCTTTCGGCGATCACATCGAATATGTTATTTGGTCAAGGGCCGTGGACCCCATTTCAAATGTTTTCTTGGGGGATGATCGGATTAGTTGCTGGGTTACCGTGGATGCAAAAAGTTCTTGGAAAAAGTTATTGGTTTTTGGCGTTATATGGTATTTTTGCGGGATTATTCTTTTCCTTTTTTATGGATGTTTGGACGGTATTTTCAATTGATCGGGCCTTTTCTTGGCAAAGATATTTAGCGTTATTACTGACAGCTGTTCCTTACACAGTTTCATACTGTTTTGCAAATGCATTTTTTTCGTGTTTGCTATTTAGGGCAATTCAGACAAAGCTTCAACGTATTTTAACGAAATACGATATAAAATAATAGAGACAAAGGCGGAATGAATAATGAAAAAATTTGTAAAAGTAACAATGGTTTTAACAGTTATCTTTCTATTAGGAGCATGTGGTAAAACAAGTAACACGAAAAAAGCAAAAGAAGACGCAATGAAGGTAACGATCATCTTAAAAGAAGATGATAAAGAGTTTGATAAAAAAGAAGTCAAAGTCAAAAAGGATGAATCTCTTCAAACAGTCATGGAAACAAATTATAAAGTAGACATGGATAAAGATTTTATCAGTGGAATTGATGGCCATGTGCAAGATGCAAAAACAAGTAAATATTGGTTATATGATGTAAATGGCAAACAGCCGGAAGTGGGCGCAGTTGAGTATTTCTTAAAAGACGGCGACACAGTGACTTGGACGTTGAATAAACTATAGGAGTGAGTAGATGACAAAGCGATTGACACTAACCGCAATGTTTATAGCATTATCGGTCATTGGATCAATGGTCAAACTAACTGGGTCGATCGCTTTGGATTCGCTACCTGGTTTTGTGGGAACGGTCTTTCTTGGTCCGAGTATAGGATTTCTTTTAGGGAGTTTTGGGCATTTGACAAGTGCAGCGATTGCAGGATTTCCATTAACGATCCCAGTTCATGTAATCACGGCTTTTTTGATGGGTTGTTGTTTATTTTGTTATGGACTAATTAGAGAGAAGTTAACGAAAAAGTACTCGATCAATCGTTTTTTATCGGTGTTGATCGCTTATTTGATCAATACACCACTATCGTTACTGCTCTTGTATCCTTTACTAGGTAATGTGGTCTATATGTTGTTTATTCCATTAAGTGTTGCTTCTTTATTGAATTTACTCTTAGCTGAAGTCGTTCTTTATTTTTTAGAGAGGACTTCGGATCGATTTATCGCTAAAAAGAAAGTAGGGTAACAGATGAAAGAAAATATTCGTGATCTATCAGTTGCCTTTTTTACAGATGAAATTGGAATTGTCACAGCTTGTGATAGCAGTGCAGCGATTGGACTAAAAGAAGCGGATCAAGTAAAAGTCGATCCTGAAATCACAGCGGCTTTTTGTTTAAGAGTGGCGTTATTAGAAGTTTTAGCAGTGGGTGGTAAACCGACCATGGTGATCGATACGATCGGTGGTGAAATGGAGCCTACAGGTAAAAGAATGTTGAAAGGACTTACTGCTGAATTAAAAAAAGCTGGTTTAGAAAATGTTCTGATCAATGGGAGTACCGAAGAGAATATGCTGACTGAAATGACCTCTATTGGTGTGACCGTTATCGGCTCAATTCATAAAGCTGAGCTAAATTATGGCAAAGTATTATCTGGTAGTTGGTTGTATCAAGTGGGCGAGCCATTTATGGGAAGTGATGTGTTGATGCAAGAACAAGAGATTTTTTCGTATCAAGACTTCTATGCTATTCAAAAGCAGGCTCATGTTTTAGAAATATTGCCTGTCGGCTCTAAAGGAGTGAGTTATGAGGCGGCTAAACTTGCTGAATCAAGTGGGTTGAAAGTGATTTTCGATCAAATTCAGTATATGGATTCACGCTCTGCTGGTCCTGCGACGGTTTTACTTGTTGCTATTGAAGAAAATCAATCACTTCAATTAACAAATCAAGCCATTCACATCAAAAAAATCGGCTATTTCACAGAGGAGGATCCAAGTTGAGTTATACATTAGTTACAGGTGGCGCCAAAAGCGGTAAGTCAACATTCTCAGAAAGTTTACTGAAAAATGAAAGCTCTGTTTGCTATATCGCAACGAGTGTCATGGAGTATCCAGATGAAGAAATGATTTCACGAATCCAGCATCATCAAAACACAAGACCCACTGCATGGCATACAGAAGAACGTTTTCTTGGAATCGATGAATGGCTCAAAGAAACTTCAAAAGACTATAATGCCTATCTCTTGGATTGTGTCACGATCATGACGACAAATTTGTTTTTTCATATTATGTCTAAAAAGTTGGATGTTGATTTAAACGAAATAGAAACTGTTTTTGACCATTATACGGCTAAAGAACGTCAAAAAATCGAGGAGCAGATTTTTAATGAGTGGGGAAAAATCACTAAAGCGATAATGGAAACGAATACAAAAGTGATTTTAGTTACCAATGAAGTGGGGTCTGGAGTTGTTCCAGTCACTAGTTTAGGACGCTGGTTTCAAGATTTACTAGGGAAAATCAATCAATTTTTAGCGAGGGAAGCGGAGCAGGTATATTTTGTCGTCTGTGGGATTCCGCAAAAAATAAAATGATCAAAACGTTGATTTTATATCTTCAATTTTTTACACGAATACCACTTCCAATCGAAATCGATCATGCTGAAGAACGATTTAAAAAAGGAATTCTTTGGTTTGCTGTTTTGGGATTACTGATCGGCTTAGTTGATGCTCTAGTTCTTTGGGGGCTTTACGGGCTTCTACAATCTACGATACTTGCTTGGATCACAGCCTTACTATTTGATGTGATGTTGACAGGTGCATTTCATATGGATGGTTTAGCGGATATGTGTGATGGTCTTTTTTCTTCTAGAAATAAAGAAAGAATGCTCGAAATCATGAAGGATAGTCGGGTCGGCAGTAATGGTGTTCTGGCCTTGATTTTTTACTATTTATTTTTGATTATCCCGATTATGACTAAAAGTATGGAGGTCGATATTTTCTTCTTGATTCGTTTACTAATTGGGTTACAGGTAGTGGGAAAAGCAGGGATCGCCTTATTATTTCAACAGATGCGTTATGCAGGACATACAGAAGGATTAGGACGATTATTTTTAGGTGTTGAGACTTGGCGTATTTGGCTTTGTCAGATAATGGCCCTTGGTTTGATGTACGCGCTATTGGGAATAAAGGGATGTCTTAGTTATGTAGTCGTTCTCTTAGTCAGTTTTGCGTATCGATACTTGGTATATCAAAAAATCGATGGAATGAATGGTGATACATTAGGTGCGTTTCATTGTATTGGGCAAATCGTTTTTATCTTGAGTCTTTTTAGAAATTAGAGGTGTCATCAATGATTTATTTAATTAGACACGGCGAAACACTGCTGAATCAGGAAAAAAAATTCTATGGAAGCTTAGATGTTTCGTTGAATGAGACAGGTAAAAAGCAAAGCCATCAAATTGCTGAAAAATTGAAAGATGTTTCTTTTTCGAACATTTACGTCAGCCAACTGAAACGAACGCTAGAGACAGCGAAAATAGTCAGACCCAAAGAGCAATACTATGTCTTATCGGAACTTAATGAAAAGTCTTTTGGAGCATGGGAAGGGCTTTCGGCAGATCAAATCGAAGCGAGCTATAAAACACAATGGCAAGAATGGTTGGATGCGCCACTTGAGAAGTCACCTCCTGAGGCGGAATCCTTTAAGCAATTTAAGCACAGAGTTCTACATGGTTTTTCAAAAATCGAAGGAACTCTTGCAGAAAATCCGCAAACAGATATTTTGATTGTAGGACATTTAGGTGTTTTACGAGTGTTGGATCATTATTTTAATCACTATTCAACTGATTTTTGGTCATGTGACTATCAGCAAGGGATGTATACTATGTATCGTTATGAAAACAATTCGTATCAGCTGGAGGGAAGAAATAAATGAAAAAAGCAATCTTTATTGGTTCTGTTGGTTGCGGGAAAACGACTCTTTCACAAAAGCTGAAAGGAGAAGAGATTTCCTACAATAAAACGCAAGCAATCGAGTTTCATGATCAAATTATTGATACACCGGGAGAATTTATCCAACATCGTAATTATTATAGTGCTCTTTTAACAACGGCAGTGGATGCACAGTTGATCGTATTGATGGCGAGTGCTGTGGAAAAGAAACAAACTTTTTCACCACTTTTTGCAGCAGCATTTGCCAAGCCTTGTATTGGTGTGATCACTAAAATCGATCTCGCTGAAAAAGAAGATATCGAACGGACAAAAAAGCAATTAGCATTAGCTGGATCCAAGAAATTCTTCATGATTTCTACAGTAGAAAATCAAGGAATCGACGAATTGAGAGCGTATTTACAAGAGCCTAAAGGAGACGAAGACAGATGAAAATATACACTAAAACAGGCGATAAAGGTCAAACGAGTATTATCGGTGGAGAAAAAAGAAGCAAAGGTTCCGAGCGCGTAGAAGCATACGGCACGATCGACGAATTGAACTCAATGATCGGCTATATTATCAGTCAGATGCAACACTATCGAGAAATAAAAAAGGAACTAGAAGAGATTCAACAAGTGTTATTTGATTGCGGCACCGATCTTGCCACACCAAATAGCACAAAAGGCTATCGAACGAGCAACCAACCGACGATCTGGCTAGAAGAGCGAATTGATCGATACGCAGATGTTCCTCCAGAGTTGACTGAATTTATTTTACCAGGTGGTTGTCCAATTGCTAGTTTACTTCATATGGCTAGAACTGTCGCTAGAAGGGCGGAACGATGTGTTGTCCGTGTACAAGAATCAGAAGAAATCAATATAGATGCATTGATTTTCTTAAATCGGTTATCTGATTATTTTTATGCAGTCGCTCGATTTATTAACTTTCGTGAAGGAAGAGAAGATATCAACTATCGTCGAAATGGCAAAATTTTTCATAGTTAATTATTCTTAATAATATTTTTGAAGAAACCCTGACAATCAGTTGTCAGGGTTTGTTTGTTAGACTGAACTTGTCAGTAAGACAATATAAAAATAAAGGAGCAATTAATTTATGAAAACAACAGAAGCATTTCAAAAAATAATGAATGAGCAGACAGAAATCGCACTAGCAACTAGTGTTAATGAGGTGCCAAATGTGCGAATCGTTAGTTTCTTTTATGATGAAGTTAAAAAATGTCTTTTTTTCTCAACCTTTAAAGGAAATGAAAAAATCAGTGAATTTCAAAACAATTCCAATGTTGCCTTCACAACGATCCCACAAGAAACAACGAATCATGTTCGGGTACATTTTGCAAAAGTAAAAAAGAGTGAGTTGACCGTCTATGATGTCGCAGATCAATGGATTCAAAAAATTCCTAGTTACGATGAAAACATTAAACAAGCGGGTACAATGCTTGAGTTATACGAGATCCACTTCTCAGAAGCGATCGTAATTTTGGGAATGGATAGTAGAGAAACGATTAAACTGTAACATTGAAAAGGAGCGGATAATATGAATTATTGGATCGGTGTTGCGTCTAAGGACCATGTAGCATTAGGTGTCGCGGGAGGCTTTTGCCAGTTGTGTCATGGCAAATCTGCACCTTTAAATAAAATGAAAGCAGGTGACTGGCTGATTTATTATGCACCCAAGCAAAGCTTGAAAACCAAAGAGCCTTGTCAAGAATTCGTTGCAATTGGACAGATTTTGCCAGGTATGGCCTATTCATTTGAAATGTCTCCGGATTTTATTCCAGTTAGAAAAGATATTAAGTTTATAGAGAATATTAAGCCCGTTCCACTGCAAGCGTTAGCTGATCTTCCCTTATGGCAGGAATATCGATCACGTTTGAGATTTGGGCATTTTCAAATTCCTAAGGAGTTGTTCGATTTTATTGCCTCTGGGATGAAAAAAGCAGGATGAATAAAAAAGTAGGACGAGAAGTTATTTTCTCTATCCTACTTTTTTTATTAAATTATTCGTAACGCAATGCTTCGATCGGATCAAGTTTGGCTGCTTTTCTTGCTGGATAAACGCCAAAGAAAATCCCAATAGCACTTGAAAAGAGTAATACAGCGACTATTGAACCTAATGTGAACTGGGCCGTGATATCTAATGCACTAGCAACGCTAACAGCTAAAATTGCGCCTAAAGTCAACCCAATCAAGCCGCCAATTAAGCATAAAATCACAGATTCTGTTAGAAACTGGAATAAAATATTCCGATCTGTCGCACCTAAGGCTTTTCTGGTCCCGATTTCTCTTGTTCGCTCTGTAACGGAGACGAGCATGATATTCATCACACCAATTCCTCCTACAAGTAAGGCAATCGCAGCTACGGCCGCAATAAAATTAATAAATAAACCTAAAACGTTGTTCACTTGATCTAATGCTTGTAGGAAATTTGTTGCAGTATAGATTTTTTCGCCGACCGTATTATGTCGTACAGATAAAATATTTACGATCTGTTTAGAAACGGCATCTATATCATCCTTAGATTTTGCTATCACAGTCAAACTAGTGATTTTAGTTGCATCGGGATTTAACGCGTTTGCAGTAGTCAATGGGATGGAGACATAGCCCATCATTTCTTCTTCATCAAAAGAGCCGACCATTTTTTCTACAGTACTTTTGGTAACGCCGATGATCCGAACACTGAGTTGTCCTTTTTGTCCGCGTAAATTAATTTTTTCCCCAACGACATTTTCACGTCCATTGAAAAAATAGCGGGCAGTGTCTGCACTGATCACAGCGACTTTACTGCCTTCTGAATATTCAGTGGTATTGAAATAACGACCATAGACGATAGCTTTATCCATTGTTTGATTTGTATACTGTAAATCAGGTGTCCCTGCCATGATCAAAGTAGCTTTCGACTTGTCGTTAGCTGCTCCAACCGCTTGGATCGACACGACGGGGGAGAGATGATCGATTTGGGGAATACCGTCTTTTAGTGCCTTGATATCTTTACTTGTGATTTTTTGACTATCCGTTGCATCTCGACTAGTAGAAACTGAAATTGTTGAAGCTCCTAAGTCGCTAAATGTGCCTGTAATTTGACTCGTCGCGCCATTACCGACTGCTAAAATAGCGATTACAGCCGCAATTCCGATGATGATTCCTAACATGGTCAAAAACGAACGCATTTTATTGGCTAAAATACTATCGATCGCCATTTTGAAACTCTCAATGATTCCCATAAAAACGGCTCCTTTCTATAGTGTTTTTCGCTCTTTGACAGGTTGATCATCAATGATTTCGCCATCTTTGAAAGAGACGATCCGTTTAGTGTATTGCGCAACATCTGGTTCGTGTGTCACCATGACCACAGTGGTACCAGCATTATTTAAATCTTGGAATATTTTCATGATTTCTAGTGTTGTTTTTGAATCTAAATTTCCAGTTGGTTCATCAGCCATCAAGACAGCTGGATCATTGACAATGGCACGAGCAATGGCAACACGTTGTTTTTGTCCACCTGAGATGGCATTGGGACGATGGGTTACACGATCTGCTAAACCAACTTTTCGCAATGCCTCTAAAGCTCGCTCTTTACGTTCTTTCGGTGCAATTCCTGAGTAAACCATCGGCAATGCAACGTTGTCCAAAAGAGACATCCGCGGCATTAAATTAAAGGATTGAAAAACAAAACCGATTTCTTTATTTCTAACATGAGCACTTTCATTACTCGTCAAATTGGTCACATCTTGCCCATTTAAATGATATGTTCCTTCATCAAAGCGATCTAATAGGCCGAGAATATTCATCATTGTTGATTTACCAGAACCGCTTGGCCCCATGATTGAAGTGAATTCTCCTTCAGCAATATGCAAGGAGACATGCTTTAAAGCCATTAATTCTTCTCCACCAGTACGGTAGATTTTTACTACATCTTTTAAGTCGATCAATCGTTTCACCTTCTATCCTTTGGTTACTTCAGCATTGTTTTTAACATCAGAATTTGGCGAAAGAATGACCGTATCGCCTTCTTTTAGTCCATTTTTAACTTCGATCATTTTATCAGATTGAATGCCAATTTCAATTTTGGTTTCTTTTGCTTTACCATCGTTTACCACATAAACAAATGCTTCGTTTTTATCATTGTAAGTTAAAGCTTCGATTGGTAGAGCTAAAGCATTTTCTGCTGTATTTGTTGTAACGTCAACATCCACATCAAATCCTGCAAATAGGTTATCTGGTGCTTGATCAAACGTTAAGATCGCGCCTAAGCTTGCCGTCGTTCCTGTTGCTGATTGCGCACTTTTTGCAACGGGATCTTTTTCTGATACTTTACCAGGGAATTTTTGATTACCACTTGAGATTTCTGCTTTTTGGTCGATTGCGACAGCAGATGCTTCAGAATTAGACAGTTCTAGTTGAACTTTTAATGTGGAAAGATCATCTACTTGAATCGCAGGTTTCCCTTGTTGTGCATTTGTGTCAGCTTGTTTTGCTTTGATATTGACTTGAGTGATCGTTCCTGCAAAACCAGCAATTAATTGTAACCCATTGTCATAAGTCGCTAAAACGTTGTCTTTTTCTACTTTATCACCAACTTTGACATTCACGTCAACGACATTTCCCGTGCCCATAAGCGATTGTGTTTGATTTGGGATCAAAGTACCAGATGTGGAAAGTTTTTCGACGATGGTCTCTTTTTTTACCTCATCTGTTCGCACCGTAACAGCTTTAGATTTACTTGAATTTCCTTGAACAATCAAGAAAATTGCGATTGCAGTTACCAAGACTGCTAGAATACCGAAAATAGTTTTCTTCTTCATACATTTCAACTCTTTTCTGCTATTTTTATGACATAGTGTCATTTATGTAAGTTTACTCTCTTTTTTATGAAAAGTCTAAGATTAATTTCTGATTCTTTAAGATTGTTAAATTTCGCCAGTGTTGCAGTGGATAATCTGAATCATCTGCTTCATTTTACGTTATACTAAGAGAAAAAGAGGGCTTGAAGGGAGCGAAACCAATGAAAAAATTTGTGTACGCAATCAGTGATATTCATGGAGAATATGAGTTGTTTAAAGCATTGATCCACTATTATGATCCAACGATACATCAGTTGGTTTTGATCGGTGATTTAAATGATCGTGGTCCTAAGACAAAAGAGAGTTTCTTCCTTGGCAAAGAATTAGTTGAAAAGTACGGAGCTGTTTATCTTAGAGGGAACCACGAAGAGTATTTCTTGCAGTTTTTAAATAAGCCTGAAGATTGGTTTACTAGTTATATACGCAATGGTGGCAAAGAAACGATGGAAAGTTTACTACATTCAGGAGCTACAGAAGAATACTCTCCCACAGAAATCAGTATGATGATTCGTAGCCGCTACAAAGAATTGATCGATTTTTTGATGGAGCGACCGCTGTATTATGAATGGGAGAACTACATTTTTGTTCATGCTGGTGTTGACCTGAGCAAAAAAGATTGGCATGAAACGAGTCCTCATGATTTTATTTGGATCAGGGACGCATTTCATCAAGGTAAAAACAATACAGGGAAAAAAATCGTTTTTGGTCATACGATTACACCCATGTTACATGGAGATATGGAAACAACAGACTTATGGCTTTCTGATAACAAGATAGGCATTGATGGTGGCGCAGTTTTTGGCGGTTCCGTTCACGGTGTGATTTTTGATCAAAAAGGAATTGTACAAGATATTGAGTATCAAAATTTAAAGGGACCCTGGCAACCTGATTTTTAAGCGACTCTTTTGGTCGTCAATGAGTATGGTCTTTTTTAAGCTTTTGGCTCTGCCTATATTTCAAGTAGAAAATATGCTAAAATGAAACGGTATGTTAATGAAAAGAGGTATGTAAATATGGCAGAAGCTTATAACCAAGAAGTAGTTGATTTACTTCAGAAAGAATTGACAGACTATCGTCCAAAACAACTAACGACAGTGCTGACTTTATTAAGTGAAGGCAACACTGTTCCTTTTATTGCTCGTTACCGTAAAGAGATGACAGGCAGCTTAGATGAAGTACAAATTCGTGAAATCGAAGAACGCTATACTTATTTAGGTAATCTAGAAAAGCGTAAAGAAGAAGTTCTACGCCTGATTGAAGAACAAGGGAAATTGACAGAAGAATTGTCTAAATCCATTCAAAAAGCAACGAAGATGCAGCAAGTAGAAGATTTATACCGCCCTTATAAACAAAAACGCCGCACGAAAGCGACAATTGCCAAAGAAAAAGGATTAGAACCATTAGCGGATTGGCTGATGAGTTTCCCCGTTCAAGCTAATGTAACGACAGAAGCGGAAAACTATATTGATACTGAAAAAGAAGTTGATTCAGCTGAGACTGCATTGCTTGGTGCTCATGAAATCATCGCTGAACGAGTATCTGATGAACCGAAGTTTCGTACATGGATTCGTGATTTTACCTTTAAACACGGTCAATACGTCAGCACGGTCAAAGATCAAGAGAAAGACGAGAAATCTGTTTATGAAATGTATTATGATTTTTCAGAACCGGTAAGTAAGATGGTTTCTCATAGAGTACTAGCTACAAATCGTGGGGAAAAAGAAGATATTTTAAAAGTAGCATTATTAGTAGAAGATGAAAAAATTGCTTCTTATTTAGAAAGACAACTGATTGGTGCAAATACGCAATCACCAACTGCAGCATATGTTGAAACAGCTTATTTAGACAGCTACAAGCGATTCATCGGTCCTGCAATCGAACGTGAAATCCGCAATGAACTCACTGAAAAAGCAGATGAACAAGCAATCAATATCTTTGGTGAGAACTTACGTAATTTGTTATTACAACCGCCGTTGAAGGGGAAAGTTGTTTTAGGGTTTGACCCAGCTTATCGTACGGGATGTAAAATGGCAATCGTTGATGCGACCGGAAAAGTCTTAGCCATTCAAGTCATTTATCCTCACAAACCAGCTTCTGGAGAAAAACGCGCAGCAGCAGGTCCTGCTTTCAGTAAATTGATCGAAGAATATCAAGTTGAAATGGTTGCAATCGGAAATGGAACAGCTAGCCGTGAATCGGAATTATTTGTAGCAGAACAATTAAAACAAATCAAAAGAGATGTTTTTTACGTGATCGTCAATGAAGCAGGAGCTTCTGTTTATTCTGCCAGTGATGTGGCTAGAACAGAATTTCCAGACTTGCAAGTAGAAGAACGCAGTGCAGTCAGTATTGCACGACGCTTACAAGATCCATTAGCTGAGTTAGTAAAAATCGATCCGAAAGCTGTTGGTGTTGGACAATACCAACATGATGTATCGCAAAAACGATTAGCAGAACAATTGGATTTCGTGGTAGAGACAGCAGTTAACCAAGTGGGTGTGAATGTAAATACCGCTAGTCCGCAATTATTACAACATATATCTGGTTTAAATAAAACGACTGCACAAAATTTAATGGCCTATCGTGATGAAAATGGGGCGTTTACTGCACGGAATCAAGTCAAAAAAGTGCCTCGCTTAGGACCGAAAGCGTATGAACAAGCGATTGGATTTTTACGAATTCCAAATGGCAAAAACATATTGGATAATACAGGTATTCACCCAGAAAGTTATGATGTTGCCAAAGCTATTCTTGAAAAAGCCAATGTTAAATTAGCTGAACTGGGTACCTCAGAGTCAGCCCAACAGATCAAGGGATTATCGTTAGCTCAATTGGAAGCAGAATTAGCAGTCGGCAGTGAGACCTTAAAAGATATCATTGCGGCTTTAGTCCAACCTGGAAGAGATATGCGTGATGAAATGCCAGCACCTCTTTTAAGAAAAGATGTTTTATCAATGGAAGATTTAAAATCAGGAATGGAATTGCAGGGAACGGTTCGTAACGTGATTGATTTTGGCGCGTTCGTTGATATCGGTGTGAAACAAGATGGTTTAGTGCATATTTCAAAACTAAGCACAAAATTTGTGAAACATCCAACTGACATCGTTGCCGTAGGTGACGTTGTGACCGTTTGGGTGGAAGATGTGGACACGAAGAAAGGGCGTATCAGTTTAACGATGCTGCCGCAAGCTGAAAGGAAAGATTGATTTTGAGTCGTTTTTCAACAGAGGAAAAACCAGCAAAGCCAGTATTTACCGATGATCAGTTACAAAAATTAGTAGAAGAAATTTCGTTGTCTTTTTTTGAAAAAAAGTTTAAACATAAAGCATTTTTCAATCGACGGTTGAAAACGACAGGTGGGCGTTATCATTTAAATTCTCATGATATTGACTTCAACCCAAAAGTCGTCGAATTATACGGTGAAGATGAATTGATCAAAGTAATCAAACATGAACTTTGTCATTATCATCTTCATATTGAAGGAAAAGGCTACAAACATAAAGATTCTGATTTCAAGACTTTATTAAAGCAAACGGGCGGCAGTCGCTATGTGCGCCCGTTAGTTAAACAAAAGCCTCAATCCTATCATCAGTATCAATGTGAGAAGTGTCAAACATTGATTTTAAGAAAACGTAGAATCAATACGCAAAAGTTTGTCTGTGGCAAATGCCATGGAAAGTTGATAAAGGTCTAGAGAAATCATAATACCGCCTTTTCTTTTTTAGAAAATGGCGGTATTATTGTTTTATCAATTAAACACAGAGTAGGTGAGCAGATGATTCAGGAATGGAATACAGTTATCGACTATTTATCCGAGAAAGAAAAAGCGACAGGCACTTATGATTTAGCGATTTTAGCTGGAAATAGTTTACCTTATCTTGCAGATGAGTTGATCGATTTATACAAGCAAAAAAAAGTATCCGCGTGTTTACTTGTGGGTGGCATTGGTCATGCTACGCCTTTTTTACGCAAAAATTTTAAAGTTATGGGCATAAACGTGAGTGACACAAGTGAAACTGAAATGTATTTAGAGTACTTTAAAGAAAAATATTCTCTCGATACAAGCTCATTTTTAACAGAGACAACATCAACTAATTCTGGTGAAAATGCCCTTTTTTCATTAAATACTGTAAAATCAATGGGAATCACACCCAAAAAAGTCTTGTTATTAGAAGATCCCATCTTACAAAGAAGAATCAAAGCAACTTTTAAAAAAGAATGGCAAGAAACCGACACAGTGTTTACAAACTATGTACCAATAGTACCTTACGTTACAGCTATCAATGAAACGATCAGTTTTGAAGATCCGAAGCTAAATGGTTTATGGAGCAAAGAATATTTTCTTTCTTTAGTTTTAGGTGAAATTCCACGACTAAGGAATGATGAATACGGTTATGGTCCTAAAGGCCGTGATTATATAGGTGAAGTAATGATCCCTCAGGATGTGTCTCTAGCATATGACAAGTTACTGCAGCGATTTGAATACAAGCAGAAACGGTGACAGGAAAATGGAGAATCTGAGATCGCAAAAAAACAACTTTCTGAGAAATTAAGTGGTTAGGCTGTGACTCGTAACGTTATATTCTAACCACTTTTTCTTGATTTGTTCTATATGAAGCATTGTAATTGTTTTAGTCAAAAAAGAAAGTAACTCAAGTTGTCCCTGGGAGTACTTTTTGGAATATTGACAAATACTAAGGTATATTCTATGATAGATTTACGCAGAAAGAGTGACTCATCTACTTTAATTTCAACAAAGAGTCGATTGATTATTTTATAAAAAGCGGTCATGGCGGAATGGCAGACGCGTCAGCTTGAGGGGCTGATGGGGGCAACCCCGTGGAAGTTCGAGTCTTCTTGGCCGCATAATTTTTTTAACAGATATGAAAAAATTGTGAGCAAAGCATCTTCCTTTTCAAGGAAGTGCTTTTTTAGGTTTATCTTTCAATGATTGTAACGTCCATTTACAAAACCCTATAAAGCGTTATAATGAATGTAAGCGTTTTACAAGGTTTTTGGTTTTATCATATAGTAAGAATGGGGGACTCATTAATGAGATTAAAAGGAAAAATTGCGTTGGTTACTGGAGCATCGATGGGGATGGGGAAAGAGCATGCTGCTTTATTTATTAAGGAAGGTGCGATCGTTTATATTGCGGATATCGATGATAGTTCAGGAAAAAAAGCAACTGCCGATTTAGGCGAAAATGTTCATTTTGTTCATTTGGACGTTACAAAAGAAGAGCAGTGGCAAGCTGTTATTGAGCAAATTTCTAAAGAGCAAGGTTTATTAGATATCCTTGTTAATAATGCGGGTATTAGTGTCTTTAAAAGTTTAGAAAATACCAGCCAGGATGATTTTATGAGGACGATTGAAATCAATCAACTATCTGTCTTTTTAGGGATGAAAACATCTATCGGATTAATGAAAAAAAGTCAATCAGCTTCAATCATTAATATTTCATCTATCGAAGGTTTTGAAGGAAGTATCGGTGGTTATGGCTATGTCAGTTCAAAATTTGCGGTTAGAGGCTTAACTAAATGTGCCGCTTTAGAATTTGCAGATAGGAATATCCGTGTCAATTCTGTGCATCCTGGCGGCGTTATTACGCCAATGGTCACCCAAGCAACGGGAGAACAAAAAGCTGCAATTGAACAATTCCAGCAAACAATTCCGATGAAAAGGATGGCTAATCCACAAGAAATCTCAAAATTAGTCTTGTTTTTAGCATCAGATGATTCTTCTTATTCAACAGGTAGTGAATTTATCGCAGACGGCGGTATTTTAGCGTGATACTCGAGAAAATACAAACGTGAGAGTGGACATTAGAGTTATTTCGTGTATTATAAAACTATGGAAACCCACACAGGATTATTAACCCATATCAAGGTGTTTAAAGAAAAGCCATACGCTATAACAGGGATGTTAATTTGGGAAAATGATGTCTGTATTAATTGTGTTATCAAAAACAGACCGTTTGCCACGTATGTACTGTCGTTACCGATGCACCAATACAAAATTGAGGTAAAAGGAAACTATAATAGTAGAGGGCAATTTGATGTAAAACATATGCGCATCGTTAACATAGATAGCTATATTGCTTTGATAGGAACACCGGAATGAAGAACTTGGGACGGAAGAGTTTATTTACGAAGCTTTCAAATCTTAGTGCTTTAGCACTTGGAAAATAAAGGGAAGTATTTTGTTATTCGTGATTTACTGCAATGTAATCAAAGAGTAACATAGTAATTTTTTCTGTTTCCACTGTTTATTCGGATTACTTGAGACAGGGATGTGACTCATAGAGTTATATCTCTGTCTCTTTGCATTTATTACGTATAAGACAAAAAAATTATTCGCATATGAATGGGAGAAATTAGTCGGATATAGTGAATCATTTAAGTGTTATAGGAAATGGCACTTTAATTGCTGAACATCAAAAAAAGTGCGCTTCATTTATTTAGAAGACGCACCATTTTAATAATGATTAAAAGAATAGACAACCAGATTCATTCCTTGTATTAAAAACAGTGAAGTCTATTCTTTAACTGCTTTAAATAAAACTTGGAAGAAATAAGCTAATCCCACTGTAATGATAATATGACCTAATCCAGCCATTCCAGAAATCGCTGCTGATTCAGGATGACCTAATACTTGCAAAATACCTCGAACGATCATCATTAATAATGTAACACCTAAGCCAATATTATAAATAATATAGAATTTTTTATAATTTTTCTCTTTAGTCAATTGAAAATTCTTTTCTAGCACTAAAACAATCAAGAAAAAGAACATTCCTAAAATCAATACATGTGTGTGTAAAACACTCAATTGTGTTGTACCAGAAAAATCATTCCATTTTGTAAATTCACGATAAAAAACTCCTGCTAATAATCCAAAAATCATATACGACATACTAACTCTAACTAACTTTTTCATGGTTCACCTCTAATTTTATTTTTCAAACAACTTAACTATAGCAAAGCAATTGCCTAATTTCTATGTATTTGCTTTTCGAGTAGATCAAAAAAATATATGCATTTTAGATACGCTTTTTGATCATATCTTATATAATGGATGAAAGACAAATACAAATTGGAGTGATACAGATGACAATCAAACGTACTTGGTGGAAAGAAGCAGTTGGTTATCAGATCTACCCAAGAAGTTTTATGGATACTAATGGTGATGGTATCGGTGATTTGAACGGTATTCGCTCAAAGTTAGACTACCTTAAGGAGTTAGGAATTGGCTTTATTTGGATCACTCCAATCTATGAATCACCTAATATAGATAACGGTTATGATATCAGTGACTACCAGAAAATCCTTAGAACATTTGGTACGATGGAAGAATTCGATTTGTTAGTGGAAGAAGCACATGGATTAGGAATCAAGATCATTATGGATTTAGTCATCAATCACACCTCTAATCAACATCCTTGGTTTTTGGAATCAAGATCTTCCGTAAAAGATGATTATAGAGATTATTATATTTGGGCAGATGGGAAGATTGATGGTCCGCCCAACGATTGGGTTTCGATTTTTGGTGGATCGGCATGGGAATATGATGAAACAACCAATCAATATTACCTCCATGTTTTTGCCAAAGAGCAGCCTGATTTGAATTGGGAAAATCCTAGAGTTAAAAGAGAATTATTTTCAATGATCGATTGGTGGCTAGATAAAGGTATTGATGGGTTTCGTGTTGATGCGATCTCTCACATCAAAAAGGCACCTTTAGAAACGCCCTTAACCAGCGACCCCTTTGAGTCATTTAAAAATGTACCTGGAATTGAAACGCACTTAGAAGAGCTGAGAGATGTGTTTAAAAAACGTGATATTTTAACGGTTGGTGAAGCGAATGGTGTTAGTGCCAAAGAAGCGCATCAATGGTTAGGAGAAAATGAAGGATACTTTAATATGCTATTTGAGTTTGATCATATTTCACTTTGGAATAAAGAAGAACAAGAGACTCTCGATGTCATTCGTTTTAAAGAAGCAATCACTACTTGGCAAGAAGCTTTGGCGGATGGTAAAGGTTGGAATGCTTTGTATATGGAAAATCATGATATTCCTCGTTCTGTTTCAAGTTTTGGTAGTGAAGAGACTGTGTTCTGGCAGGCATCTGCTAAAGCATTAGCACTCACATTTCTTTTACTACAAGGAACGCCTTTTATATACCAAGGACAAGAAATAGGAATGACAAATATGCCATTTGCCTCGATTGATGATATCGATGCAGTAGATACTAAAAATTTTTATTATGAAATGATCCATGCAGGAGTGACACCGGAAAAAGCAATGGAAGTGATTCGAAAAACAGCTAGAGATAATGCAAGAACACCGATGCAGTGGACGGCAGAAGAATATGCTGGTTTTTCAAAAAGAACACCTTGGATAGTTATGAATCCAAATAAGCAGTCCATCAATGTATTAGATGAATCAATGGATCCAAATTCAGTGTTAAACTTTTACAAAGAAGTAATTCAGTTAAGAAATCAAAATGAAGCATTGATTTATGGATCGTATAAATTGTACTTACCTAAACACCCACAATTATTTGTTTATGGTCGTCGCTTAGGAACAGAACGGTTTGTGATCATCATTAATTTGTCTAAAGAATTTGCATCGGCTGATTTGCCAGAAAATGTTCAAATTGAAGAGTGGAATTTGGTAGTATCCAACCTCAATGATCACGCGATTCATCAACACACACTATTTGCTCCTTATGAAGCAAGAGTTTACAAACATAAATAAAAACTCTGACATCTTTTTTACTTAAAGAGAAAGATGTCAGAGTTTTTCAACGATTCATTTAAAAGGAAATTTTGCTGTTAGAGTGGTGTGATTCTTATTTTTGTAAATAAATAGAGCAGATAGGAAAATGGAATAAGAAATTTTTTTAGAAAATTTTCAATTTTTCATTGCTTTTTTTTTCTAGGTGGCGTAACTTTAAAGATATAAATTTTGAAAATGAGGGATACAGTATGAGAAATTTTGAGAAATCTAACAAACTTGATGGTGTAAGTTATGATGTACGTGGTCCGGTTTTAGAAGAAGCGGACAGAATGCATGAAGAAGGTATTCGTATTTTGAAACTTAATACTGGTAATCCCGCCCCCTTTGGTTTTGATGCGCCAAATGAAGTTGTCCGCGACATGATCATGAATGTTCGTAATTCAGAAGGCTATTCTGACTCAAAAGGGATTTTTTCAGCACGTAAAGCGATTGAACAATATTGCCAAGTTAAAGGATTCCCTAATGTGACGATCAATGATATCTATACAGGTAATGGCGTCAGCGAACTGATTTCAATGTGTATGCAAGGCTTATTGAATAATGGTGATGAAGTGTTAGTTCCAATGCCGGATTATCCATTATGGACAGCTTCTGTTTCTTTAGCTGGCGGAAATCCTGTTCATTATATTTGTGATGAACAAGCAGAATGGAATCCTGATATTGATGATATTAAATCTAAAGTTACGACTAATACAAAAGCAATCGTATTGATCAATCCAAATAATCCGACAGGAGCCTTGTATCCTAAGGAAATCCTTGAACAAATCGTTGAAATAGCAAGACAAAATGATTTAATCATCTTCTCAGACGAAATCTATGATCGTTTAGTGATGGACGGACTAACGCATATACCAATCGCAACATTGGCGCCAGATTTATTTGTGGTTACTTTAAATGGACTATCAAAATCACATAGAGTTGCAGGTTTCCGTTGTGGTTGGATGGTACTTAGTGGGAATAAAAAACATGTGAAAGGGTATATAGAAGGATTGAACATGTTGGCTTCGATGCGTTTATGTTCAAATGTATTATCTCAACAAATTATTCAAACGGCGTTGGGAGGGTATCAAAGTGTAGACGACTTGTTATTGCCTGGAGGAAGAATCTACGAGCAACGGGAATATATTCACAATGCGATCAACGCTATTCCAGGGCTTTCAGCAGTGAAACCCAAAGCAGCTTTTTATATATTCCCCAAAATCGATACTGCCCGTTTTAATATTTATGATGATGAGAAATTTGTTCTAGATTTTCTACATGAACACCATATTTTACTGGTGCATGGTGGCGGATTTAACTGGACTCAACCAGATCATTTTAGAATTGTGTATCTTCCTAAAATGGAAGACTTGAAATTTACAACTGAAAAAATGCGTGAGTTTTTAAGTACCTACAAGCAAAAATAATAAGAAAACATAGAACTAAAAAGAGTGACTCAAAACGATTTTCGTTTTGAGTCACCCTCATTTTTCGATTGCTATCTACAAAATTAGTCTGTAGTTTTGCAATCTTTTTTACTAATTACCATACGATTTGTGTACTTTTCTTCCATATCCGGACTTGGATCCGAAACAACAACCAAATAAGCATTTTCATATTCTTTTTCGACATAGCCCTGATAACTACTTTTGTCCCAACTGAAGCTAATTCGTTTCTCCTGTGTCATGAGTAACACCCCTTATTTGCAAAGCAAAATTATTTTAAATCGTCTCGGTCTAGTATTAGGTAATGTTCTTGCAGTATATTATGCAATAAAGTACAATAAATGCATAATGCGAATTCGCATATTTTGAATCTTTTTGATTAACATAACTTTTTTTATTAGTAATAGATCATTGAAATTGGCTTAGGAGTGAAGGTATGGATTCTTTTGGAGCAGTTATTAAAGAGATTCGTAAGAATAGAAAACTAACGCAAAAAATGTTATCAGAAGACATTTGTTCACAAAGTGTATTGAGTAGGATCGAAAATAATGAAGAGTTACCTAATGTGGTAGTGATGCAACAAATTTGTCAGCGTTTAGGAGTAACAATGGACCAAATCATGCAGTTCAAGTCAGATGAAGTTCGTTTGATTACACAAATATTTGAAAAAATAGCGGATTACTTTCGACATAAAGAATATAAAAAAATAATGAGGTACATGAAAGATACTCAAATTGAAGAACGTTTACATTTGGATACAGACTGGCAACGCTATTATTATTATTTAGGTAGTTGTAAATTTTATCTTTGCAGTGATTACGAACAAGCGAACCTTGACCTGAAAAAAGGTCTTTCATACACCTATCAAGCAAATAAAGTGAACTTGTCTGATTTTGAAATTCAAGTGATCAGTTGTATCGGCAGTACATATAGTAGTATTGGTAAGATTGCGGATGCTGAGAAATATTTGAAACTAAGTATTCATTATTTTCATAAATTACCAAATGAACGCGTGACTGCTGAATTAACAAAGATATTTTATAATTACTCTAAATTTTTAACAGATCAAAAACGTTTGGAAGAGGCTCAAATCTATATCGATCAGGGAATTGTTTGGTCAAGACATCGAAATAGTTATTACTATCTAAGCGAATTATTTCAATTAAAAAGTCAATTGATGTTTGTTAAAGGAAAAATAGAACAAGCAGAAGAATATCAAATTTTATCGGAACAAATTCTCCGTATCGAAACAATTAAAATCTAAGGAAAGTTATGTAAATATTTTTTGAAAAGGTCTACACCATTCTTGACTTTACCTGATTTTAAGAGTACGTTTATAGTAGAAAATTAAAGAAAGAAGGATGAAGATGAGAACGTTTATCTTTGCTGAAAAGTTCTTTTTAAAAAGTGATGTAAAAGGACCAGGTTATTTAGAGATCACAGATGGTCTTTTCGGAGATTTTTATAAAGAAGTTCCTGAAAAAGATGTAAAAGTAATCAAAGAAGAAGGCAAATGGATTGCACCTGGCTTGGTTGATACCCATATTCATGGTTATATGAATCATGATGTGATGGATAACGATGCTGAAGGGTTGAAAGTTATGTCAGAAGGATTGTTATCTTGTGGTGTAACATCATTTTTACCAACGACGTTGACTTCAAGTAAAGAACGCTTAAAAGATGTTGCCAAAACGATCGGTGATGTTTATCAAGAAGTTCCAGGAGCGAAAGTTCAAGGAATTTACTTTGAAGGACCTTTCTTTACAGAAGAACACAAAGGCGCTCAAAATCCAAGTTACTTTGGCGATCCAGATTTAGCGACATTTAATGAGTGGCAGGAAGCTTCTGGCGGTTTGATCAAAAAAATCGCATTAGCTCCAGAACGTAAGGGTGTTAAAGAGTTTGTAAAAGCTGTAACAGATGAAGGTGTTGTTGTGGCGTTAGGTCACAGTGATGCAACATTAGAGCAAGCAACAGATGCAGTAGAATCTGGTGCTAGTGTCTTTGTTCATGCATATAATGGGATGCGTGGATTGAATCATCGTGAACCAGGAATGGTCGGCGCACTAATGTCATTGAAACATGTCTTTTCTGAATTGATTTGTGATGGACACCATGTTCACCCGAATGCAGCAGATATTTTAATGGAAAAAGCGGGTCATGATCATGTAGCATTGATTACTGACTGTATGATGGCTGGCGGTATGCCAGAAGGTGATTACATTTTAGGCGAGTTTCCAGTTGTTGTTAAAGACGGAACAGCTCGTTTAGAATCGGGCAATTTAGCTGGTAGTATTTTAAAATTAAAAGAAGCAATCAAAAACGTTGTGGACTGGGAAATCGCTACACCAGAACAAGCGATTATGATGGCAACATTAGTTCCAGCTGTTAGTTGTAAAATCGATGACAAATGCGGTATGATTTCTAAAGGTCGCGATGCAGACTTTATCGTGTTAAATCCAAATATGGAATTAGATGCAACCTATTTAGACGGTGTAGAACGTTACCGTGCATAATAAAAAAACAGCTTTCAGCAATTTTGCTGAAAGCTGTTTTTTTATAGTGATTCATTTTTAGGTAAGATAGAAGAGTTTAATGTACCACTAGTGTACGCAATAAAAAAATCGGATAAGAATAGATCATAGGTCTCGATATCTTCTTTATAAAGTGAAACTGGAATAACAAAGCTCTGTTCGGTTGTACCTGCGATATAATCTCCGTCAATCGTTTGTGCTACAACTAAAAATTCTTTTTGTTTCCAATTTGAAATATCATCCGAGGAAATTGTTTCATCAGAAGCAAGGTATTGAACATTTTGCTCAAATTGCTCTTCTAAAGTTTGGCTGAAAATAATCGCACTTTCTTCATCCTGTTCATTTTCTAAAACCGCGGTTAAAAAACTTTGTGGATCAGATTCTGTAAGCTGGTCTTTTATCGTTGGAAAATCCATATACCTTCCTCCTAAACTTAAAAGCCGAACAGGCTATTTTTCATTCAATATCGTAACACGAAAATCAATGGTGGTATTTTTACCCAGACCTTTTGCTTCTAAATCGATTTGTTTACATAATAATTCAGTACCTTCATAAACTGGTGTGACCCGATAACGGATCGTTTCTCCATTATCTAAGGCTTGACGGATTTGGTTTTCGTATTTAGTCATAAAAGGTGTATTTACAGGTGTTTGATAAAGAGTGGTGAGATTTCTTGCATCATCACCTGAACCGCCAAGCTGCCGTCCAATCAAATGTCCTCTAGAATGAGAGGTTGGTTCTAAACCAGAAACAAAACCGGGTGGGCGAATATCCTTATTAGCGGATGTACCTGTATTGACCATTGCTGGTTTCAATAAAGCATCAGCGCCAGTTGCCCGGCCAAGTGAATCTAAAGCGTGATAATCAATCCAGCCTTTTTTACTATCAGCTAACTCAGCGGCTGAAAATGTTGCAGCTCCAAGTTCCTTAGGTCCAGGATTCGTCGAACTTACAGGTTTTGTCGTACTTGGTTTTGTTTGTTCCTGTTTGTGAATTCCGAACATCTCCTGAATGTCGGTTGGGACTTGTACCCCAAATACGCCTAAAACTAAAATAATTAAAACTGCCACGAGCATAACTGCTGGACTGAACGGTGGCTTTTGTTTTTTTCTTGCCATGTTTTTTCTCCTAACTGAAAATAAAGCTGACCTTTGTTGAAAATTTATAATAAGTCATCCTTCTATTATACGAAAAAAAACAAAAAAATCAAAAACCTTTTGTGCTGTAAGAGGACTTGTTAGTCTTATTATGATAAAATTCTTTTGAGAGGGGATTGAAAAAACATGGCGTATATTGATGTAATAAATGAATATAAAAGATATCATATGGGAGATACCACAATAGCTGCAAATGATGGGATCACCTTTTCCGTAGAAAAAGGGGAAGTAGCTGTCATCTTAGGTCCAAGTGGTGCTGGGAAATCAACTGTATTAAATATTTTAGGTGGAATGGATTCTTGTGATGAGGGGCAGATCGTAATCGATGGAACGGATATTGCCAAATTTAATGAAAAGCAATTAACAACATATCGCAGAAATGATGTTGGATTTGTTTTTCAATTTTATAATTTAGTGCCTAATTTAACCACAAAAGAAAATGTTGAGTTAGCTTCTCAAATCGTTTCGGATGCATTGAATCCGGAAGAAGTCTTGAAATCAGTTGGTTTGGGCGCTAGATTAGACAATTTTCCGGCACAATTATCTGGTGGTGAGCAACAGCGTGTGACGATTGCTAGAGCCATTGCCAAGCGTCCTAAATTGTTATTATGCGACGAACCTACAGGTGCCTTAGATTATGAAACGGGAAAACAAATATTAACAATTTTACAAGAAACTGCTCGTAATACTGGTACGACTGTTATCATCATCACACATAATTCTGCGATTGCACCAATGGCGGATCGCGTGATTCGCATTAATGATGCCAAAGTTAGAAGTGTAACGATCAACGATGAACCAAAACCTGTATCCGAGATAGAATGGTAGGTGGCCGTGTTGAAAAAAACAGCCTTACTTAAAACAAGTTTTCGAGAAATCAAACAATCTAAAACGCGATTTATATCGATCATGGGAATTATTTTTCTCGGTGTGATGGTTTTTGTTGGTTTAAAAGCAACAGGGCCTGATATGACTCAAACAGCTTCAAACTATTATCAAAAGCAAAAATTACCAGACGCCCGAATCGTTTCGACTCTTGGGTTAACAGATAAAGACATTGATGAAGTGAAGCAAGTGAAAGATGTAGAGACTGTTTTTCCGAGATATACAAAGGATTTAGCTATTAGCGATCGAAATGTTGCGGTAAAATTTGTCAGCTACGACATCAAAGAAAAACAATCTTTGACTGACTATAAAATTGTTGACGGTCGAATGCCTAAAAAAAGTGGAGAGATCGTTCTAGATGACCTTGCTCAATTACGAGGACACTATAAATTAGGGGAAACTCTGACACTATCAAAAGAAGACAACAAAGACAAAGCATTGAAAAAAACGCAGTTTAAAATCGTCGGATTTGTTCAATCACCTGAGTATATCGAGAATACGTCAAGAGGGAATACAACGATTGGAAAAGGTTCACTAGATTTTTTTGCAGTAGTTCCAAAAGAAGATATGGATCTTTCAGTCTATACAGAAATACTAGTGTCTTTCAAAGGTCTTAACAATATTGACAGCTATTCAACTGAGTATAAGGACAAACGAGAAACAGCAGTTGCATCCGTTAAACAAGCAATGAAGAAACGTCCAAAACAACGCGTAGAAGAAATCCGTGAAGAATCAAAAGCTTCATTTGAAAAAGCGCAAAAAGAGATTACGGACGGAGAAAATGCCTTAAAAGATGCTGAAATAAAATTGCAGTCAAGTGAACAGGAATTAGTGTCAGGAAAGCAAGAACTAGCGCAAGCACAAGCAACCTACACACAACAAATCGCGACAGCAGAAAATGAACTTGCAGCAAATCAAACAACGATCATCAACAGTGAAAATGAGCTTACAGCTCAAAAAAACTTACTTGAAACAAAACGAACTGAGTTAGCTCAAGCAGAAAATCAAGTTGCTGAAGGTCAAAATGCCTTACCTGGGTTACAACAACAGCGCAATGAACTAGCGACATCAAGTGAATCGTTAAATCAATTAGTCAATGGTTATCAGAGTTTAGCTGCTTCGGTTGCTATTTTGGATCGTGTACCAGATGCGTTATTGTCAGAAAGTATTGCGGAAGCTGCCCCACAATTACAATCAGCAGTTCAATCATTAGGAGCGCCAGCTGAAATAACTAGTGCGATCGATCAACTGATTACCCAACCAGAAAGAGGAAACATAGGGGTTGTGATGCAAACCATCAATGGTGCTTTAGCAAATTTATCAGCACAACAAGCTGACGTTGCACAAGGTTTGCAATCGCTTGATCAAACCATTGCTACTATCAATCAATCGATCGCTCAATTCACGGAAGGTCAACAGCAAATCGCTGTAGCAGAAACTCAACTAGCACAAGCACAAGCGCAATTAGCTTCTGGAAAAGAACAATTATCAGCGGGACAAGCGCAATTGGAACAGTCAAAAATTGACGGACAAGCAAAATTAGATGAAGCGCAAGCCAAAATTGATGAGGGACAAAGAGCCTATGATCAAGGACTAGCCGATTTTCAAAAAGAAAAGGAAGAAAGTCTAGCGAAATTGGCGGATGCCAAAAAACAATTAGAAAAGAAACAAAAAGAATTAGCTGATTTAAAAGCAGCAGATTATTACTATTTCACAAGAGATGATAATCCAGGGTATTCAGAATATGAAGACAATGCGAATCGTATTTCGTCTCTATCAACCGTTTTTCCAATTTTCTTTTTCTTGATTGCAGCGTTAGTTAGTTTAACAACAATGACTCGTATGGTTGAGGAAAAGCGGATGGAAATCGGTAGTTTGAAAGCATTAGGCTATCGAAACGGTGAAATTGCTTTTAAATTTTTAGTGTATGCAGCAATTGCCAGTTTATGTGGTGCTGTTTTAGGATTGTTTGTTGGGTATTATTTATTCCCGACGATCATCTTTGATGCATATGGCCAATTATATAATATTCCAAATTTTGTGACACCTTGGTATTTGAGTTATAGTTTGATTGCTATTTTGGTGGCTGTGCTATGTACAGCCGGTGCAGCGATGGTTGTTTTACGAATCGACTTATTTAGCACTCCCGCAAGCCTTTTACGCCCCAAAGCACCTAAAGCTGGTCAACGGATTTGGTTAGAAAGAGTGAAACCAATTTGGAATCGATTGAGCTTTATTCAAAAAGTAACAGCACGGAATTTGTTCCGATACAAGCAACGAATGCTAATGACAGTCTTAGGAATTGCAGGGTGTATGGCATTGATTATTACAGGCTTTGGGTTGAAAGATTCAATTTCAGATATCGTAGAAGTTCAATTTAATAAAATCTGGCATTACCAAGCTGTTGTGACGTTCAAAGATGGAACGAATAAAAAGGAGCAAGAGAATTATCAAGCGGTATTGGATAATGTTAACGGGTTAAAGGAAACGATGCCTTTGTACATCGAGTCTTTAAAAACGACCAATAAATCGAATGCAAAACAAGATGTTTCAATTTATGTTCCTGAAACACCAAAAGAAATCGATCATTTTATCCTATTCAATGATCGGCAATCTGGCAAAAAATATGAGTTGACAGATGATGGTGTCATCATCAATGAAAAATTAGCTAATTTATTCCACTATAAAACAGGTGATACACTTGTTTTGAAAAACAGTGACAACCAAGAATACAAATTTAAAATCAAGGCGATTGCCGAAAATTATACAGGTCACTTTGCCTATATGTCACCAGCCTATTATGAAAAAATAGTCAAGAAAGCACCGAAATATAACACGGAGTTTTTACTTTTTGATAAAGTGCCAGATGAACAAACTGAGGCTTCAATAGGAAAAGAATTGATGGCAAATCAAAATGTTTTAAATGTTTCCTTCTTATCTATCTCTAGTGATGCACTAGATGATACGATCCACAGTTTGAATATTGTCGTATGGGTCTTGATTACAGTCTCTGGGTTGTTGGCATTTATCGTGTTGTATAACTTGACGAATATCAATATCTCAGAACGAATCAGAGAACTCTCAACCATCAAAGTATTAGGTTTTTATGATAAAGAAGTGACGATGTATGTTTATCGGGAAAATATTATTTTAACGTTGATCGGTATTTTCTTCGGTTGTTTCTTTGGAAAACTTGTTCATGGTTATGTATTGACAACGGTAGAAGTTGATATGTTGATGTTTTCTCCGACTATTCATTGGTTTAGCTATCTTTATTCCGCGTTGATTACCTTATTCTTTACTTTGTTGGTCATGGTTTTCATGCATAGAAAATTGAAAAAAGTCGATATGATCGAAGCTTTAAAATCAAATGAATAAAACGGATAAAAAGTTAGAGTGGAACAAAAACATTTAACTCCGAAAAAAGAAGGCGTCGCTTTTGCGCTCACTATTTATTTGGATTTCTTAAGGCTAGGACATAACTCTAAAGTTATGTCCTAGCCTTTTCTTTTTGTGTGAACAGATACTTTTGATGGATGACTTTTTTAAGATTAGCTGTCCTTTTGTACAGAATATTGGTAAAATATAAGTATCTTCGGGAGAACGTCGGGAGAGAATGGAAAAAGTCGTTTCAATAATAAAACGACAAAAAAGGCGTGGGAATCAGACAAGAAAGGAGTGAGAACGTGATTCAAGGAATTCCGATTGAAACAATTTATCTTTACACACTGATTATTTGTGCAGGAATTGCGGTTTTACTGGTGATTTTCGGAGATATTTTTGATTTTGACGGACCTATTGATCCGATGTTAGCTATTCCATGGTTGGCATTTACATCATTATTCGGTTATTTAGGAGAGCGTTTACTTGGTTGGAATCATCTAATGTTATTCATCGTCAGTGGCGCAATTGCGTCAATTCTCGTTTTTTTCTTAAATTTTTATGTGTTGATGCCGTTGAAAAATGCGGAATCAACCATTTCGATTTCGGAAAAGGATATGGAAGGCAATACGGCAACTGTTATTACGCCGATTCCAGTTGGCGGTATGGGTGAGATTCAATTTAAAAGTGTCACTGGGTCAATCAGTAGACCAGCGGCATTCTATGCGCCACAAGACCAACCAATCGAACGAGGGGCGCAAGTACTGATTATTGAAATCAAAGAACGTGTGTGTTACGTCGTTCCTTATGAGGGTAGTTTACAATTATAAACAAGAAGGGGTAGAAGAAAATGGAATTAGGGATTTTAGGACCAATTGTTCTGGTTGTTTTTATTTTATTGATGATGTTGATTGTTTTTATCTCAAAATATCAAACAGCCAAACCAGATGAAGCGTTGATTATTAGTGGGAGTTATTTAGGTAATAAGAATGTTCATGCTGATGAGCGTGGCAATAAAATAAAAATCGTTCGTGGCGGAGGTGCCTTTGTATTACCAGTATTCCAACGCTCGAATCGAATTAGTTTGTTATCAAGTAAGTTAGATGTATCCACACCGGAAGTTTATACAGAACAAGGAGTTCCAGTAATGTGTGATGGAACCTCGATCATCAAAATCGGTTCTTCAGTTGAAGAAATCGCAACCGCGGCGGAACAATTTTTAGGTAAAACACGTGAAGAACTTGAAAATGAAGCACGTGAAGTTTTAGAAGGTCATTTACGTTCGATTTTAGGTTCAATGACTGTAGAAGAAATTTATCAAAATCGTGATAAATTTAGTCAAAGTGTGCAGGAAGTTGCGAGTGTGGATTTGGCCAAGATGGGTCTGATCATTGTATCATTCACAATCAAAGAAGTTCGTGATAAAAATGGGTATCTAGATTCCTTAGGAAAACCAAGAATCGCACAAGTAAAACGTGATGCAGATATCGCTGAAGCAGAAGCTTGGAAAGAAACACGAATCAAAAAAGCGGAAGCAGAAAAAGAGTCACAGCAAGCTGAATTACAACGTCAAACAGAAATTGCTGAAGCCTCAAAAGAAAAAGAATTGAAATTAGCAACTTACAAAGAAGAACAAGATATTGCTAAAGCCAAAGCTGACCAAGCTTATAACTTAGAGACAGCGAAAGCGCAACAAGACGTTATTGCCCAAGAGATGGAAGTCAAAGTTATTGAACGTCAAAAACAAATCGAGTTGGAAGAAAAAGAAATCATTCGTCGTGAAAAACAATACGATTCTGAAGTGAAGAAAAAAGCGGATGCTGATCGTTATGCGAAAGAACAAGAAGCACTAGCTCAAAAAGCCCGTGAAGTAGCCGAAGCCGAAGCTGAACGTTTCCGTGTGGAATCATTAGCAGAAGCTGAAGCAAACCAAACTCGTTTAGCGGGTCAAGCGGAAGCGGAATCTATTTTAGCCCGTGGTGCTGCCGAAGCCGAAGCAAAACAAAAAATTGCGGATGCCTTTAAGGAATACGGCGAAGCTGCTGTCTTAAGCATGGTGATGGAAATGTTACCACAATTGATGAAAGAAGCGGCTCAACCACTTAGCAATATTGATAAAATCTCAGTCGTTGATACAGGCGGCGGCGGAGAGAATGCGGGCGCTAATCGGATTACGAACTATGCAACGAATTTATTAGCTGGTACGCAAGAAACATTAAAAGAAACAACAGGTTTAGATGTCAAAGAATTAATTGAAAACTTCTCAAAAAAAGGAACGAACAGCAATGTGAATTTCTACGGTGATGAGAAGGAAGAACAATAAGCAAAAAAGAAACAGTGAGCAGATAATCTCTGCTCACTGTTTTCTTTTTTTGAGGCAATAATTGGTATTGCAGGCGTTTTTAATTCCCAGTATATTTTGTTAAAGACTTAATCTAGTTCATAAGCACTATCTTTTTCAGGGACTTTGTTCACGATGAAAAAAGCTACGGCAGCGAGGACCATAATAATGATTGAGATGTAAAAACCCATTTCCCTTGTTCCAGACGCATCGGAGATAACTCCTGTAATCGTAGGAGCAAAAATAGAGGCGCTTAAGCCGAAAAAGTTTGAGATCCCAAGAGTAGTTCCTAAAATTAAAGGGTTTGCCTGGTCGCTGATAAATGAAATAATGATCGGCTCAACGGCTAATTTCCCTAAGAAACCATAAAGAATCAATGCAACTAATAGTAATGAAGAAGTCTTAGCGGTGACAGTCAACAGCAACATTGCCGCTGCACCTAATTCTAGTGCTAAGATGATCGTTATTTTTTTAGACTGCCATTTATCGGAAATTCGACTAAAAATCAAAGCACCTGGAATAGCAGCAAAAGCTACAAGTGCTGATGAAAATCCAATCGCCACACCTTTAAAACCGCGTTCATCTTGTAAAAATGCGGGGAGCCATGTAACGACCATATAGTAACCATAACAAGTGCCAAAATATAACAAGTAAGAGACAAGCATTTTAGCTGAAAAAAGTCCGGTCGGTTTTTCTGTTGTAGTTGGTACTTCAGTTACTGTATCTGTAGTGTCAGTGGTTTCATTTTGTTGTTTTGTTGGACTACTTTTTATCCCAAACGTAAAGGCGATGATCATTGTAACAATCAGTCCAAAGCAAAGGAACATCATCGATTGCCATGGAAAATTAAATTGTTTGACTAAAAGACTGGAAAGAATCATCCCGATCCCCATACCAACGGCAGAACCACTATTAATAATAGCGGTAGAAAGGCCTTTTCTGTTTTGAGGGATACTTTCAGATGAAAGTGAGAAAGCTGCGCCATAGTATGAACCACAACCTAAGCCGGCTAGAACACTAGCGAAATAAATAAGTGTCAAAGATTGCGCTTGAGTGATCATAAATGCTGCTGCACCAAATAAAATAAATCCAGGAATCATCACCGTTTTCTTTCCGAGTCGGTCAACTAGCATCCCAGCTGGAATCTGCATACTTGTTGCCCCTAAAAAATAACAACTAGAGATCAAGCCCATTTGTGCATTGGTGTGAAGACCGACCGTTCCTTGGATTTCTGAAAATAATGGTGTAAGGGACGCGCGATAGACCCAAATAGTGACCCAACCAAAACATAGTAATACGACAATTCTTTTCCAGTAATGCGTGTCAATTTTTTCACTGCTGTTATTCATTTTTTTCCTCCTATAGCAATTTAATAGAACATGTATTGATCGAAACTAGAAATGTAAACGCTTTTTTACATCATAATAAGAAATCAAATATAATTCATGGTACATTCTGACTAATGTTTTTAAATTTCTTTGCTCTATTTGGACAAATACAACCATAAGTTCATCGATTATACTATCTTCAAATATAGAATTGTAAGCGTTTTATAACTGCGGGAAGGATACGTCAATATGGAAAAAGAAATAGAGTGGGATTATTCTTTAAACAAAGGACCAGAATCATGGATAAACTTATGTGATGATTACCATCAAGCATGTACTAAGTATATGCAATCACCAATCGCATTAGCCAAAAGTAAAATCACAAATAATTTGACCCAAGATGCATTGGAAATAGAGTATGAGTGTGACGATTTTCAAATACAGTGGTCAAAGCATACGTTTCATTTTATTCCAAAATCAAAAAATAATAAAGTGTATTTTGATGGGAAATACTTTTACCTTGATGATATTCACTTTCATATTCCTAGTGAACATAGTCTGGAAAATGCCGTTTATCCAATCGAGTTTCATTTTGTCCATCATTCTCAGGAAAATGAACCATTAGTAATTGCTATCTTGTTCAAAAAAATTGTTGGTAATGAGGAATTGCTACAAATAGAGGAGAGCTGCACAACTATAAATTGGGATCTAAGAAAAAAAAGTCTTCGCTTAAATCCTAAAGTTTTTATCCCTCAACTAGTGAATTACTATGCATATTATGGTTCGTATACGACGCCCCCATGCATAGGGGATGTTCATTGGATCGTGTTTTCAACAGTTTCTTCTCTTTTTAGTCGTACTATTTTGAAATTAATGAAAGAAAAAGGATGGACAAGTAATAATCGTCCGATTCAAAAGCAAGAGCAAAAAAAAATTTGGCATACTTAAACTGAGTATGTCAAATTTTTTTAGAGTCAGCTATGATCAAATAATGCTCAGTGTTTCACAATAAGTCAGACTGCGCTTTCATTTTCTGAAAGGGACAAAGCTACTCGTAGTTTAAGTGATAATTTAGAATCATCTACTGGTTGGCCAAATAATTGATTACACTTTTCTATACGATACTTTACTGTATTTCGATGGACAAAAAGTTGTTCAGCTGTCTCAGTTATTTTACATTGACAGTCTAAATAGGTCGTTAAGGTTTTTCTGAGTTCCACATTTGTCTGGTTTGTGGGATAAGCTAGACACTTTAATATTGACTGGCAGAAGTGCTTCATTTCTTCTTCTGATAAATTTTCGGCGATTCGATTGATTCCTTGAGCAGTATTATAAAAAATGAAATTTGTCCGTGAAGGGGCTGTTTGAAGCGTACTTTTGGCCTCTTTATACGAAAAATGAAACAAGTTCAATTGGTTGACAGGATCACCGATGCCAAAATAAAGCGTAACACCTAGCAAGTCAAAAACTTTATCATGTAACTCTTCAAGTATAGATTGCAGATTCTCTTTGTTCCTAAATAGTAAGGCATACTGGTTATCTTCGTCGGTAGGTAAAAGTAAAATACTACCATGTTTTTCAGATAGATATTTTTCTACAAAGTCATAAATAAACAAGTCAATTTCTTTTTCATGAAAGAGTTTATTTTTAGGTATTTGGACTAAAGCTGTGACTACTCGGAAATAATTTGATTCAAATGAATTGATGATCGATGGGAGTTTAGCAAAATCTAATGGATAGCTATTTTTATCAGGGTGAAGCAAGTGATGGAATAAATGCAGTTTTGCTAAACGACTTTCATGTTTGATTGTTTGTTCTTTATAAATCGAAAGTGCCAAAATGATCAATGACTGCTCGATTGCAAATTGTGAAAAAGGATAGCTTAATTGATCGACTTTGAAAATGATCAATAGATATGGAATATAACTATCTGAAGGTACTGGAATAACACTTACTAAAGTTTGTTCCTGTTCATTTATTTCAAATAAGAAAGATTCTTTCTTTGCTTTTTTTTGATTGGAGGTTAAGTGTGTTATAAGTTGTTCTTTTTTTGCAGAGCTTAAAAAATCTGCCACATTATGACTGCGACTAGATGCGGAAACTTCGCCAAATGAATCGATCAGCATAATTGGCTGTTTGATCATGTGACTTAATTGATCGATTAGAGTTGGTGTGGAAGCACCGCGAAAAAGCATTTCAGCAAATTTTTGTTGGATTTCAAGCGAAAAAAACATTTCTTCTGTTTGATCACTCCACACATGACTCAGTAATTTATGAGAAATAGCACCTAAGGTTCGGTTCATCGGAATTTGAATGATAGGAAAATTAAGTGAATCAGCAAAATCGAGAACTTTTTTATTTATTTGTGGGATGAAGCGACCTAACTTGATTGCTAATCCAGCGCTAGGAAGGTTGTTTAAGTGCTCAATCAGTTCGCATAATCGATCAGGATCATCTTTATATGCCATACCAGTTGTTAAGAGTAAGGAATGAGGAGATAGGTAATTTGCGACATCAGGTGTTTCTGATATCTCGACTGTATGCAAAGGGACATCTAAATTTGCCTGTTGGTTTAAAACTACTAAGTCTGAAAAACGGGGAATGCTTAAAACCTCTCTAAGATTTTTCATAATAGTCTCTCCTTTTGATTTGGTTAAAGATAGCTCTCTCAATGAGATGTTTATTTCTAATTTAGTTGATAGTCGCTATTTCTTGTTTTGATAAGTTTAAAACTGTTTTAATTTTTTCTTCACTTATTCTAATGGTGGGAATGGATACACTGATTGCGGCAATTGTTTGATTGGCGGAATTTAAAATAGGTGTTGCAATGCAAAAAACACCTAGTTCACATTCTTCATTATCAACAGCAAATTGTTGTTTTTTAACTTGTTGAATTTCAGTCAAAAGCTGTTGTTTATCAGTGATTGTATTGGGTGTAAATGGTTGTAATTCGACTGTTTCAAAGTAACGCTCTAATTCTTCTTTTGGAAAGGTCGATAAAAATAATTTTCCTGCGCCTGTACAGTATAAAGGTGCCCTTTTCCCGATTTTCTGGGTAATGCTTAAAATTCTTTCTTGACTGTCAATCGAATTGATGTATTCAAGTTGATCTCCAGCACGTACGGATAAACAAGTAGCTTCAGCTAATAAAGAAGACAATCGATAAAGCACGGGTTGCGTCAGCTGAATCAGGTTTTCAGAAGAGATTAAATTTGCTGATATGACCTCAAATTTTTTAGATAATGAATACTGCTGGTTTTCCCGATTTTGTTCAATATAGCCTAATGTCATAAGTGTGTATAAAAATCGTAAAATCGTAGATTTGGGTAATTCAACTGCTTGTGCAATCTCAACTAGTGACATTTCTTGTTTAGCGCTAGTAAAGCTTTCGATAATAGTAAATGTTTTTATCACCGATTGATTTAATTTTACCTTTTTTTCATTCATATGTTACCTCCTGCTTTTTTTCATCGAAGCGTATTTGTCCATCTTGTACAAAAGGATGAACTGTTTTTCGTTTGAAAGAGTCAAAGACCACTTTATGGAGTCATGGTAACATGTTGTTAAGTGAAACGCAATGCCACATGGTGAAATAAAATGAAAAATAGAAAGAAGGAAATGAAATGAAAGCTGCAGAAGCAATAGTTCAAATCATGGTCAAAGAAGGAATCAAAGATGCTTTTGGTATACCAGGAGCTGGCATAAATCCGGTTTACAAATATTTGGAAACAGCACCGATCGAACATTATTGTATGCGACATGAAGAAGCTTGTGTTCATGCGGCAGATGGTTACTACCGTGCCACACATGATATTGCATTAGCTATTTGTACTTCAGGTCCTGGTGCAACAAACTTTGTTACGGGCTTGTATACGGCAAATATTGATTCAATCCCACTGCTTGCCATAACAGGACAAGCAAATAGCTGGCAAATGAAACAAGATGCCTTTCAATGTGTTGATATGGTAAGTATTGCTTCAACTGTATGTAAGAAAGTGTATTGTCCTATGGATGCCGAAGAAATTCCTGCTATTTTGAGAGAAGCATTTTATATTATGCGTTCTGGAAAACCTGGACCTGTTTTACTTGATTTGCCTCTGGATATTCAACAAGTTGAAATCGATTTTGATATCAATGAGTATGAACCGAAAAAAGTGGAAACCGTAAAAGCTACGCCTACTCAAATCAATCAAGTATTAGATATGATCAATGCATCGAAAGCTCCCGTAATTATTATGGGAGGCGGCGTGATTTTAGCGAAAGCAGAAAAAGAACTGATTCAGTTTGCAGAAAGACTTCAAATTCCGATCATACAAACGTATATGGCAAAAGGTGGAGTACCAATTGAACATCCTTTAAACGCGGGTCATGCGGGGATTCAAGTCGGACAACCAATTGGAAATAAAATTTTTCTAGACTCTGACTTAGTCATCGGTATCGGCAATCGCTTTACTGATCGTCATACAGGAAATTTAGATGTTTATAGACAAGGGCGCAAATTTATCCATATTGATATAGAAAAAAATCAAATTGGAAAAGTATTTACGCCAGATCTTGGAGTTGTGTCAGATGCTAAAGAAGCAATCAATGATTTGCTAACAGCTATTGATTCACGCGGTATGACACAAGTAAATAGAAAAGGAATCAGTGAACTTCCTCAGCTTAGAAAGGAATTAGCTAGAAAAACGGATTTTGAAAACAAACCGATCAAACCCCACCGTGTCTTTAGAGAAATGAATCAATTCTTTGATTCAAATACAATGTATACAGCAGGATGCGGTATCACTCAGATTTGGAGTGGTCAATTACAAGATATTGATCGTCCTCGTCGTTATTTACCATCAGGAGGTGCGGGGACCTTAGGGTTTGAAGTACCAGCAGCATTTGGTGCGAAAGTAGCAGATCCAAGTGCAACATCTGTCACTGTCTTAGGAGATTTTGGTTTTACTTTTATGGGAGAAGAAATCGCTGTTGCGGCAGCATTTAAAAAACCAATTATTGTGATTATTGTGAATAATGCCTATCTAGGATTGATTCGTCAAAATCAAATTTCAGCATATGATTTTGAATACGGTGTAGACATGCCCTATAACCAAGATGGTTTGATTGATTATGTAAAAGTAGCCGAAGGTTTTGGTTGTTTAGGAGAGCGGGTTTTCGATCCAGAAGACTTGTCAAACGCATTTAAACGTGCTGTTGATTCAGGTAAAACGTATGTGATTGATGTTATTTGTGAACCTGAACAGCTTTGTGATATGGGTGGTGCACTTGACCAAATCAAAAACTTTGGAGACTAGATCGTATAGGAAGAAAATAAAAAATGGATCAAAAGGAGAAGATAAAAATGAAAGAAAAAATTGAAACGTATTTTGATTTAGGTTTGATTCAATGGATGAGCTATCCGCCAAAAGAGTATGATTTAAAAGAAACTCTTTTACAAATTGCTAAAGATGCCGATTTTAGAGCCATTGAAATTACCCAAATCAAAGATGATAAAACGCGCTTAGAAGTGAAGCAATTGTTGGAACAATCAGGACTAAGAGTTGGTTATGGGGCTCAGCCTAGACTTTTAGGTCCAGGACTTAATCCCAATGCACTGATTGAAGACGACCGGATCTTAGCAGAAAAAACGTTGCTTGAAGCGATTGATGAAGCAGAATATTTAGGTGCTAAAGGGATTGCCTTTTTATCAGGTCACTGGGAGGAAGCTACAAAATCAGAGGCGTATAATCAGTTATTAAAAACTACGGTAAATGTCTGTAAATATGCTGGGACTAAAGGAATGATGGTAGAACTAGAAGTATTTGATTATGATATGGATAAAAAATCGTTGATTGGTCCTGCACCGTTAGCAGCTGAATTTGCGGCTGACGTTCGTAAAAGTTGCAATAATTTTGGATTGATCGTTGATTTATCTCATTTTCCGACAACTTATGAAACAAGCAAATTTGTCATTCAAACAACTAGACCGTATATTACGCATTTGCATATTGGAAATGCTGTTGTTAAAAAGGGGTTTGATGCATATGGCGATCAGCATCCAAGGTTTGGCTATCCAAACAGTGCAAATGATACAGCAGAATTAACAGACTTTTTCAAAGTATGTAAAGAAGAAGGACTCTTTAATAAAGAAGAACCGCTGATCTTATCTTTTGAAGTAACGCCACGAGAAAATGAAGATGCAGACGTAATTGTTGCGCAAACTAAACGAGTAATCAATCGTGCATGGGCTTTATTGGAAGATTAAAAAAGAAAAGGAGAAACAAACGATGAATATTGTTGTTCTTGATGGCTATACAGAAAATCCAGGAGACTTATCCTGGGATGGATTAGAAGCCTTAGGTAATTTGACTGTTTATGATCGAAGTCTTATTTCGGATGACGAGCTGATTAAAAGAATCGGTGATGCGGAAGTTGTCTTAACAAATAAAACACCTATTTCAAAAAAAGTAATTCAAACCGCAACACACTTAAAATACATTGGTGTTCTAGCAACAGGTTATAATGTAGTCGATGTAACAGCTGCTAAAGATCAAGGCGTTATCGTAACAAATATTCCAACATATGGTACAGATGCGGTGGCTCAATACACGATTGCATTATTATTGGAACTATGTCATCACATCGGAGCGCATTCAGATAGTGTTAAAAATGGTGATTGGACTAATTCTAAGGATTGGTGTTATTGGAATTATCCGTTAATAGAGCTATCTGGCAAAACCTTAGGAATTATTGGTTATGGCAGAATCGGTCAAAAAGTTGGAGAGATTGCTCAAGCTTTAGGGATGAATGTGATCGCAACGAATGGCAAGGCAGATGAAAGTACGACCAATGAAGAGACCCTAGTAGATCTTGAAATGATATTTACTGAATCGGATGTCATTACCTTACATTGTCCATTACTTGCAGAAAATGAAGGGTTCATTAATACAGAAAATATGTCAAAAATGAAAACGGGTGTATTGATCATTAACGACTCTAGAGGACAATTGATCAATGAGCAAGATCTGACAGATGCTTTGGCGTCAGGTAAGGTAGGTGGAGCTGCTTTGGATGTTGTTTCAAAAGAACCGATTGAAGCGAACAATCCTTTGTTGAAAGCTAAAAATATAATTATTACGCCTCATATTGCCTGGGCGTCAAAAGAATCACGTTTACGTTTAATGAATATCGCTGTGGAAAATGTAAGAGCCTATCTCAACGGGCAACCAATGAATGTGGTAAATGGATAGTTTGCAATAAATGATGGAAGGTGATCGTTTGAAAATACTAGTAGCGATGGATTCGTTTAAAGGCAGTGCAACATCAGTTGAAGTTGGGGAAGCCGCTAAAAAAGGAATCAAAGAATCTTTTAACATGGACGAAGCGGTTGAGGTAAATGTATTTCCAATCGCAGATGGGGGAGAAGGAACCATCGAAGCTTTATTTTACAACGAACCTGACTTTATTTATTCTGAAACCGTTCAAGGACCTTTACTAGGTCAAGAAGTAAATGCAAAATACGGTATTGATCATGAAACTGTCATTTTAGAAGTAGCTGAAACATCAGGGATCCTGTTAGTTGAAAAAGATGAACTTGATCCTTGGTGTGCCACTTCATTTGGCTTAGGTCAATTGATGAAGAGAAGGATCAAGGCAGGGTATCGTAAATTTATTGTTTGTCTGGGGGGAAGTGCAACCAACGATGGTGGTATCGGACTTCTAAATGCTTTAGGATACAACTTTCTAGATGCTAAGGGACGATCCCTTGGGCATTTGCTGAAAGATATGAAGCACTTAAGCAAAATCGATGATTCCTCAGTTTTACATGAACTAGCACAATGCTCGATACGAATAGCAAGTGATGTAGAAAATCCACTATATGGAGAAAATGGCGCAACGTTGATTTTTGGCAAGCAAAAAGGGGTAACCAAAGAAGATGAAAATGAAATCGACACTATACTTAAAAACTTTGCTTACTTAACCAATCAATTGACGAAAACGATCTATCAACACACAAAAGGTGCTGGGGCTGCAGGTGGTCTAGGTTTTGCACTGTTGTCTTACTTTGATAGCGAAATCGTTTCAGGGTTTGCTGAAATAGCAAGAATCATCGATATAGAGAATCAGATCGAACAACATGATTTAGTTATAACAGGAGAAGGTATGCTGGATGCTCAATCCATGATGGGAAAAGTACCAGTGGCAATTGCGTCTATGGCAAAAAAATACAATAAGCCAGTCATTGCACTATCAGGGGGCGTTTCAAAAGATGCAGCAATGTGTAATAGTAAAGGAATCGATGCTTTTTTCCCAACCATTAGGAAAATCGCCTCTGAAAGAGAAGTCCTTGACCGTGACAATACACTTGAAGCAATCAGAGAAACCGCTCAACAATTATTTCGATTAGTACAGTTATTTAGTTGATTTTAAACAGAAAGGATTAGATGTAGGATGTCAAAAACAAGAATGGACGAACGATTAATTAAGTTAGATGCAGTATGCAATTTTTGTAATCATGAAGGCAAGAAAACAATTTTTTATGAAACAGAAAAGACTGCTGGTGCAGTATGGTGCTTGAAGCCGGGACAAAGTGTAGTTAATCATTCGCATACTACATCAGATGATCTTTGGTTTGTTACAAAAGGAACCGGAACATTCTTTCCAGGGGAAGGGGAAGAGGTTCAGATTTCTAAAGGTGACATCATCGTATCTTTACCAGGTGAACAACATGGAATGAAAAACACTGGGGATGAAGATTTTGTCTTTATTGGTTTAGCGGGTCCGCAACCAATGGACCTAATTGTACATGAGTAACTAAAATACGGCTTGAGTTTTGAGGACAACACAAAGTGTTATCGCCTAAACTTAAGCCGTATCTCTATTTCTTAGCGTTATCAGATTCCTGTTTTTTCAAGTTGATTTTTTGTTTAAGTTCTTCTAATTCTTTTTCTTTTTTGGCTAAATCTGCCAGATCTTCTTCGATTTCATGTTCTTCTTCTACTGGTTTTGGCCGTATGAAGAAATTTAAACCGATTCCGATAAATGTCCCGATAAATGTATCAATCACTCTGGATAATGCAAAATAAAACGATTCACCCTGAGGAATACTTAATGAAATCAATAACAACGTCGCAATTGCAGAAATAATCCCTGAATTATTGTTCATACCATCAGAAATCACAATCACTACAATCACTAAAAAAGGCAATAAAAATAGTTCAACTAAAAAATCATTAGAGAATAAATCTTTCACTAAAAAGTAGACGATCGCCAACCCTCCACCTAAAGTATTACCAAGGATTCTCGATTTTCCAAAAGTAAGGCTAGTGGTTAAATCTTGTCGTAATGAAAAAACTGCTGCTAGAGCCGCAATCATCGGTGCTCCACGATCGAATACTTTAAACAAAATAATACAGAGCATAACAGCTAGAGCTGTTTTCAATGTACGCATACCTAAACGAAAAGGACCGACTTCCATGAGCTTTCTCTCCTATAATCAACATTTAATCAGTTTTCTATTTAATGATAACCGAAATAGAGGTAAAATTACTAGTAATAAAACAAAAGATTAATTATTTTGTGAGGAGCAGTCAAATGAAAATTGGATTACGAACAATCAAGACCGCAGTGAGTGCGACCTTGTCAATGATCGTTGCAGGGAGTTTAGGGTTATTATATCCAGCATCAGCGGGGATTATTTCTGTATTGAGTGTGACAAACACAAAGAAAACCTCTTTATTAACGGGATTTTACCGTTTACTTTCTTTAGCGCTAGCTACTGCTATTGCCTATTTATGTTTTTCTATTCTAGGGTTCAATGCTCTTGCCTTCGGGGTTTACTTGCTTTTATTTATTCCAGCGGCAGTATATTGCAAACTTTCAGATGGGATTGTAGTGAGTTCAGTCTTAGTGACGCAATATTTAGTCGAACAAGATTTATCTTGGTCGATCATTGGAAATGAGTTTTTATTAATGACGATAGGGGTTGGGTTTGCCTTACTCATGAACTTGTATATGCCGGATACAGAAAAACGCTTAAAAGAAGATCAAGAAGTTATTGAAACGATGTTTCGTAAAATATTGAATAATATGGCAGCGTATCTAAATCAGCACGGAAAAGAAAGAAATTTGTTTGAAAAATGTAACGACTTAAAACAGTTCATCCGAACTGGTGAAAATTGGGCGAAGAACCATGCTGAGAATCAATTGATTTCTTCAAATCATTACTATATCGAATATTTTACGATGCGTCGTCTACAAAGTAATAGCTTGAAAGAGATGCTGAAAATATTGGAAAACATCACAGTTGAACCAGAACAAGTAGGCAACATTCAAGAACTTTTGCAATATACCGCTGAAACGTTTGCTGAAAATAATGATGGACAAGATATCTTGGATAGAATTGCTTTAGTGTATGAAGCATACAGGAACAAAGAATTACCGAAAACTAGAAAAGAGTTTGAAAACCGCGCCCAACTTTTTCAATTTTTACGAGTCTTTCAATCCTTTATAGAGATCAAAGCTGAATTTGCGAAAAACCAGAATGAAAAATAGGGATAAGAATGGTAAAAGCCTGATGATATAAAATTCTTTTTTTAAGAAGTATCTATATAGTTATAAAGTAAATATTAAAGTTTAGTTACGGAATTCAAAAATCCTAGCATTTGTAAAATCAAGGTGCTATACTTTCATCAAGTTAAAAAAAGACTATTTCTTAAATTAAGTAAGAAAAGATAAAAATTATAAGTCTCTAAAAAGGTGGAACCAGAATTAATGACTGAAAAATGGCGTGAAGATCAGGAATATATGTCTTATGTGGAAGATTTATTGGAAACGGAAGAAGTACAACGTTTAGGCAATTACACGCAGCATGTTCACTCGACTCGTTTAGATCATTCAATCAGCGTTTCTTATTATAGTTATAAACTAGCTAAAAAATGGAATGGTGATGCTAGAGCGACAGCTCGTGCTGGGCTTTTACATGATTTGTTTTACTATGATTGGCGTACGACGAAGTTCGATGAAGGATCTCATGCATATATGCATCCAAGAATTGCAGTTAAAAATGCTGAAAAGTTAACCGAACTTTCAGATTTAGAACGTGATATCATCATCAAACATATGTGGGGTGCTACAATTGCTCCACCGAAGTATAAAGAGAGTTATATCGTTACTATGGTTGACAAATATTGCGCAGTCAAAGAAGCATCTGAGCCGATGACGAACTCAGTAAAAGCAAAATGGCGCCAATTTTTCCCAAGAAAACAATCTATTTAATAAAAAAAGTCGACTGATTTTCATTTTGAGAATCAGTCGACTTTTCTATTTTGATCAAGTGCATAAATTAATGTGTATCCATTAATTGTTCATGCTCTAATTTTTTTAAACGTTTGATTGCCTTGAAATAAGACGCTAGCAACACAACGACAGAGCCTGCCCAAGCCAATGGAGAGGCTAAAGCAGCACCGACAAAGCCGAGTGATGCAGTTAAGATAATGGCAGCGAAAGAACGCATGATCAGTTCCATAATTCCTGCTATAGTCGGAATCACACTTTGTCCAAGTCCTTGTAACGTATAACGGATAATAAACAAGATTGCTAACAACCAATACATACTGCCGTTGATATTAAAGTAAATCTGAGAAAGGTTGAGTACTTCTGTTTCTTTCCCGCTGATAAAAAGGGTCACTAGATTTTGACCATAGAATAGAACAATTCCGCCAGCCAAAAGACTAAAGCCAATACTCATTACAAGGCATTGATTGACGCCTTGTAAAATTCGTTTGTATTTTTTCGCACCATAATTTTGAGCGGCAAATGTCGCCATGGCGATACCAAATGACATCATTGGTTGAGTCGCAAACTGTTCAATTTTTCCTGCAGCTGCTTGAGCCGCCACAACGTCTGTTCCTAAACTATTTAACGCAGCTTGCAAGATAATAGCACCGATTGCAATTATAGATGATTGAAACGCCATAGGCAATGCAATAGCTAAATGTGCCCGAAACTCACGTTTATCGATGACAAAATCCTTTTTACGCAATTGAAGATTAGGGATTTTCCACCGAATATAGACCACACATAAAAGACTGGAGATAACTTGAGCTGTAACAGTTGCAATACCAGCTCCCGCAACGCCCATGTGGAAATTAAGTATCAAAGTCAAGTCTAGCCCAACATTGATAACACTAGCAATTATTAAAAATAACAGAGGGGTTCGACTATCTCCTAAAGCTCTAATCACATTCGATAATAAATTGAAGGCCATTGCTGCAAAGATTCCGATAAATATAATAGAAATAAACGTTTGAGCATCCTCTATGATTTCTGGTGGAGTTTGCATTAATTGCAGCATAGGACGAACAAAAAACAGACTCAACGCAGTCAAAATAACTGTTACGATGGTGCTGATGATAATTCCGATAGCAAAGCTTTTTTTCACACCCCGATAATCTTGTGCGCCAAAACGTTGCGATGTTAAGATGGACAGCCCAGCTGTCAACCCTTGAGCAAAACCAATAATCAAAAAAGTAATACTTCCGGTTGAACCAACCGCGGCTAAAGCATCTTTACCTAAGGTTTGTCCAACGATGATCATATCAGCCATATTATAGAATTGTTGGAAAATATTGCCGATCAATAGCGGGATCGTAAAGAAAAAGATTAGTTTTGCAGGATTGCCATGTGTTAATTCTTTCAATGAAAACATCCTTTCATTATGTGAGAATAATCGGTTGGGAGATTCTCTTTACAGTTTTAATTAAATAAACGATCAAGTTAAAGGGACAAAGAGAGTAGAGGAATTGAAAATTTCCTGCTTATAGTACCACATTAACAAGCATTTGCAAGTGCTTTTTAGTGTGAGGCTATTTTTATTTTGATTAAATTGATCAGTGACAAGAAATCACTTATTTATTTCTCGTTTCTTTGGATAAAAATTGCTATAATTGAACAGCGCAGATTTAAGAAGTGGTATCATAGAGTAGTTGATGTATTGATAAGGAGATGTCCAAATGAAAAGTGAATTAAATATGCCGATAAAAATTAGCCTGTATATGGTCAAATGGTTGACGATCAGTTTATTGATTGGTTTGATAATGGGAGCACTGTCGGCTTTTTTTTTGAAAAGTTTAGACGTAGTGACTCAAATTAGATTGGACAATCCTTGGCTACTATTTTTTTTACCAATAAGTGGTGCCATTTTTGCTTTTCTCTATAAAAGATATGGTGATAATGCGGTTCGAGGAAATAATCTTGTGATTGATCAAGCAAATGGTGAAAAAGAAAACATTCCGTTACGTCTTATTCCTCTTACTTTGTTTGGGACTATTACAACGCATTTATTCGGTGGCTCAGTTGGCAGAGAAGGGACTGCTGTTCAGATGGGAGGGACAGTAGCAAATGCAGTGGGGCGTCTTTTTCGACTAGATAAGGTTGAACGCGAAATTGTTATTATTAGTGGCATCAGCGCGGGGTTTAGTTCTGTTTTTGGAACGCCTCTGGCAGGTACGATTTTCGGGTTAGAAGTCCTGGTAATTGGACGTTTGCGATCTGATGGACTTTTCCCTAGTTTTTTTGCTGCATTTTTTGCCAATTTTGTTACTGAATCATTTGGTATAACACATACACACTATGGTATGGGGTCAATACCCGATTGGTCATTGATATTGTTTATTAAAATAGTGATTGCAGGTGTGTGTTTTGGTTTAGTCGGTTGGCTGTTTAGTCGTTCAGTCGTGTGGATCAAAAAAATGTACGCTAACTGGTTTGAAAATGTTGTGATACGAAACTTTGTTGGGGGAACGGTGGTAGTAGTTGCTGTTTTTATGTTGCAAACGCAACGTTATTTAGGACTAAGTTTACCTTTACTCAAAGAGGCGTTTAGTGGAGAGAATCACTGGTTTGATTTTCTTGGAAAACTTTTTTTCACGGCATTGTCATTAGGTGCAGGCTACCAAGGTGGTGAGGTGACACCATTATTTGAAATTGGTGCGACATTAGGTAGTAGCTTAGCACTGATCCTTCATTTATCCATTCCATTTTTAGCTGGATTAGGATTTATTGGTGTTTTTTCAGGAGCAACAAACACGCCAATTGCTTGTTTCATCATGGGAATCGAACTATTTGGAAGTGAGGCTGCATTATTTTTCTTTATGATTTGTTTGATCAGCTATATGTGTTCAGGAAATACAGGGATATATTCAGCTCAAAAAGTAGAAATAGAAAAAGGTGTTTTATTTTTACCGATTTTGACCAACTGGCAAAATAATAAGAAGAACTAACTAACAGACTATAGAAAATTTTTCTTAGCCTGTGATAAACTAAAAGATGAGGTGAAGACATGAAAGATTATCAATATCCTTTAGATCTGGACTGGACAACAGATGAGATGGTGATTGTGACCAATCTTTGGTCAGCGGTAGAACAAGCAAATGAAACAGGAATCGACACCAAAGCTTTTTTAAGTACGTATAAAGAATTTAAAACGGTAGTTAAAAGTATTGGGGAAGAAAAACGTTTAGGAAATGAATTTCAAAAAGCGTCTGGTTATTCTTTATACCGAACACTCCAACAAGCAAAGAAACAAGAGTCAGGTAAATTGAAACTAGGAGCTGATTAAAATGACAACGGAAAAAATGATCATTGAAATCAAAAAATGGTTGATGGAAGCCGCAGGATACATTCGCGTGAGCTTGACCAATGAACTGACGGTTTCTCAAAAGTCGGGCAGAACGGACTTAGTTACAAACATCGATGAAGAAACACAATCATTCTTTATTAAAAAAATAAACCAATATTATCCTAATGATCGCATTTTAGCTGAAGAAAAAGGGTATGATACAATTGATTCTCTAACTGGTCGTGTCTGGATCATCGACCCAATTGATGGTACGATGAATTTTGTGATGGAACAGGAAAACTTTTGTATTATGATTGCTGTTTTTGAAGAAGGCATTGGACAATTAGGTTTCATTTACGATGTAATGAAAGATGAGTTGTACTGGGGTGGGAAGAACCGCGGAGTATTTCTGAATGAGCAAAAGCTAGTACAACCAAGTGATGTTTCTTTATCAAAAGGCTTATTGGGGATGAATGCTTATATGTATGGGAAAAATATTCATTCAGCTGGAGAAATTGGCCATGCGAGCATGGGAATCAGAGTCAGTGGATGTGCTGGAGTGGAACTGATCGCAATGCTTAAAGGGAATCATATCGGCTACATTTCAAATCTTAGCCCTTGGGATTATGCGGCTGGATTGGTCTTGTTGGATGAGTTTGGATTTAAGTACTCTAATATAGAAGGAAATCCATTAACATTTACTAAGCGTGAATATTTTTTAGCTGCAACGCCTACAGCTTACGCAGAAATTCTGGAAAACTTTATTTAAAAATAGAAACATAGCTTCTGATATACACGAAAGAAAAACGAACTGTTTGATAAAAAAGTAGGACAATCTTGATAGAAAACATTGCTTTTTTTCAGTAAATATGTTATTTTTTCAAAAAAAGGCAATAAAACATGAAGTTTTCATAACTTTTGAAAGCTTTAGACTATATTTCATGAAAAAAATTTGGTATAATAAACAGTCGGATTTAATGAACAAGTGACGTAAGGCAAAAGGATAAGGAGCAATTACATTGAAATACAGAGAAGATATTAGAAACGTGGCCATCATCGCCCACGTCGATCATGGTAAAACAACATTAGTAGATGAACTTTTAAAACAATCAGATACTTTAGATGGACACACGCAATTACAAGAACGTGCGATGGATTCAAATGCGATTGAAAGCGAACGTGGAATCACGATTTTAGCTAAAAATACGGCAGTTGATTACAAAGGCACTCGTATCAACATTTTAGACACTCCTGGACACGCGGACTTCGGTGGTGAAGTAGAACGTATCATGAAAATGGTAGACGGCGTAGTTTTAGTTGTCGATGCATACGAGGGAACAATGCCTCAAACTCGTTTCGTATTGAAAAAAGCATTGGAACAAAAAGTAACACCTATCGTTGTTGTAAATAAAATTGATAAACCTTCAGCACGTCCTGAGCACGTTGTTGACGAAGTCTTAGAATTATTTATCGAATTAGGCGCGGATGATGATCAATTGGACTTCCCAGTTATTTATGCATCTGCTTTAAATGGAACTTCAAGTGATTCTGATAAACCTGAAGATCAAGAGCCAACAATGGCACCGATTTTTGACCAAATCATTGAACACGTACCAGCGCCAGTTGATAACTCAGATGAACCATTACAATTCCAAGTATCATTATTAGACTATAATGATTACGTAGGACGTATTGGGATTGGTCGTGTGTTCCGTGGAACAATGAAAGTCGGAGATCAAGTTGCTTTGATGAAATTAGATGGCAGCGTGAAAAACTTCCGTGTTACTAAAATATTTGGTTTCTTTGGCTTACAACGTGTTGAGATCAATGAAGCAAAAGCAGGCGATTTGATTGCCGTTTCTGGGATGGAAGACATCTTCGTTGGTGAAACAGTTGCTGACGTGGCGCATCAAGAAGCTTTACCGATTTTACACATTGATGAACCAACATTGCAAATGACATTCTTAGTAAACAACTCTCCATTTGCTGGTCGTGAAGGTAAATATGTCACTTCTCGTAAAATCGAAGAACGCTTAATGTCAGAATTACAAACAGATGTGTCGTTACGTGTAGAACCAATCGGTCCTGACTCTTGGACAGTATCTGGTCGTGGTGAATTGCATTTATCAATCTTGATTGAAAATATGCGTCGTGAAGGATACGAATTACAAGTTTCTCGTCCAGAAGTTATTGAGCGTGAAATTGAAGGCGTAAAATGCGAACCGTTTGAGCGTGTTCAAATCGATACTCCTGAAGAATATATGGGTAGTGTTATTGAATCATTAAGCCTACGTAAAGGTGAAATGCAAGATATGATCCACACTGGTAACGGTCAAATTCGTTTGATTTTCTTAGCACCAGCTCGTGGTTTGATCGGTTATACAACTGAATTCTTGTCAATGACTCGTGGATACGGTATTATGCACCATACCTTTGATCAATATCTACCAATGATTCAAGGAACAATTGGCGGACGTCATCAAGGTGCTTTGGTTTCGATCGATACTGGTAAAGCAACTACTTACAGTATTATGAGTATTGAAGAACGTGGAACAGTCTTTGTAGAACCTACGACTGATGTTTATGAAGGTATGATCATCGGTGAAAACAACCGTGATAATGACTTAACTGTAAACATCACAAGAGCAAAACAAATGACCAACGTTCGTTCTGCCAATAAAGACCAAACGTCAGTTATCAAAAAAGCAAAAATCCTTACATTAGAAGAATCACTAGAATTCTTGAATGAAGATGAATATTGTGAAGTAACACCTGAAAGCATTCGTTTGAGAAAACAAATTCTTAATAAAAACGAACGTGAAAAAGCAAGTAAAAAGAAAAAAGTAGCTGAATAATCTGGTTTGGCTCTTCATCTAAGCTAGCAGATGAGACAAGACTTTAAAAAGTCTTGTCTCTTTTTTTGTGGATAACTTTTAATGGATAAGGGGAAAAATGCGTATCTTAATATAGAAACCTTGATAAATAAAGGTTTTGAATTTTAACGAACGTGGCAATATGTTTCACATGGGGAATATTGTTTCACGGCGGAGTGAATCCTCCCTTGAATTGCACTATAACGCATGCTAAAATAACAACCAGACGCAAAGAACGGAGAGAATTTCATGATTGATAGCAAAGGTTTACTAAAAGAAAAATTTGGATATGATGAATTTCGTCAAGGGCAAGAAGATATCATCAATCATGTTTTGCATAAAGAAAATGTTTTAGGAATTATGCCGACTGGTGGCGGGAAGTCAATTTGTTATCAATTACCTGCTCTGATGTTGGAAAATTTAACGCTAGTGATATCGCCATTGATCTCTTTAATGAAGGATCAAGTTGATGCGCTAAATATGATGGGAATTCCAGCGACATTCATCAATAGTACAATTTCGCAACAAGAAATGAATAAACGTGTCCAAATGGCAGTTAATCGTGAAGTAAAGCTTTTGTATGTAGCGCCTGAACGTTTAGAATCGTTTGATTTTCAGCAATTGTTATTACATGTTCCAATTGATTTGTTGGCAGTGGATGAAGCGCATTGTATTTCGCAATGGGGACATGATTTTCGTCCAAGCTATCTGCGCTTAGCGGAGATTATTGAACAGTTCCAACAGCAGCCAACAGTGATTGCCTTAACTGCTACAGCAACACCTCAAGTAGCAGAAGATATCCTTAAACAATTACATATTCCCAAAGAAAATCAAGTGCAAACGGGGTTTGCCCGAGAGAATCTATCATTCCAAGTTGTAAAAGATCAAAACCGCGATGTTTTTCTGCTAGAATACTTGAAATTGAATCAAGGCCAATCTGGTATAGTTTATGCTAGTACTAGAAAAGAAGTGGAACGAATTTATCATTTACTTCAAAGTAAAAAGATAGCAGTAGGAATGTATCATGGTGGAATGAATGAGAAGGAACGTAATCATAATCAAGAAGAGTTTTTATTCGATAAATTGCAAGTTATGGTGGCAACGAATGCGTTTGGTATGGGAATCAATAAAAGTAATGTCCGCTTTGTTATTCATGCGCAGATACCAGGTAATATTGAATCTTATTACCAAGAAGCAGGTCGGGCTGGTCGAGATGGTCTGCCAAGTGACGCAGTCTTATTGTATGCGCCACAAGATTTACAAATCCAGCAATTTTTTATTGATCAATCAGAAATGACGATTGATTATAAACAAAAAGAATACATGAAATTAAGAGAGATGTCCCAATATGCTAATGCTCAGATGTGTCTGCAAAAATTTATTTTACGCTATTTTGGAGAAAAAGGTCATGATTGTGGGCGCTGCTCTAATTGTTTAGACGAGCGGGAATTAGTGGATATTACTGTTGATGTTCAAAAAGTGCTGTCGTGTGTAAAACGAATGGGCGAAAAATTTGGTAAAGGTTTAGTCGGAAAAGTATTGACTGGTTCAAAAGACCAAAAAATCGATCAATGGCATTTTAATCGCTTACCTACTTATGGATTAATGAAAGATCGAACGCAGAAAGAAGTCAATCAATTGATTGACTATCTGACAGCTGAAAGATATTTAAATCCATCTGATGGGCAATATCCGTTGCTATCCGTTTCACCAACTGGAGTTCAGGTGCTTTTAGGGGAACAGACGGTATTTAGAAAAGAAGATCAGCGTGTTCGGAAAGTTGTGGTCAATGATGGACTGTTTGAAACATTAAGAGAGTTACGGATGGATTTGGCGCAGGAAGCAGGTGTGCCGCCATATTTGATTTTTTCAGATAGCACTTTGAAAGAAATGTGTGAAAAACTACCTAAAAATTCGATTCAGTTACTACAAGTAAAAGGTGTAGGGCAAAATAAACTAGATAAATACGGAGAAAAATTCCTAACAGCAATTGAAACGTTCAAACAAACAGAAGTAAAAGGCGACAGTATCCAGTAAGTCTTAGTACTGACGAACAAAAAAAGTTAGAGCCTCGCTCTAACTTTTTTGTTTGACTAGCTCCTTTTATATAGGATAAACAGCAAAGCGTTGTTCTTTCAACGGAATGATTTGGATTGGTTCAGCATAAAAGTCTGCGAATATTTCTTCGTTAAATAGTTCTGCTTGTGTTCCCTTGGCAAAGATTTCTCCATCTTTTAGCAGCATCAAATGATTAAAACATGGCAGAATTTCTTCAGTATGATGGGTGACATAAAGCAAGGTTGGATGATTTTTTTGCTCAGCGATCTGTTGGATTTGAGATAAGAGCTTTTCTCTAGCAAATAAATCCAAACCATTACAAGGTTCATCTAAAATCAATAATTCCGGATCAGTCATTAAAGCTCTGGAAATCAAGACAAGTTGACGTTCTCCTTGAGATAATACTTCATACTTTTTACCGAGGAGCGACTCACCGCCAGCATTTCTTAAAATGTTTTTGGCTTGCTCTAATTCTTTTTCGGTATAGTTCTGATAAATGCCAATACTAGCAAATTTACCTGAAAGAACAATCTTTTCGGCGGTCTCGTGATTTTTCATTCGATACTGCAAAGCAGTACTAACCCAACCAATCCGGCGCTGTAACTCTGGTATTGAAGCATGACCAAATACTTGGTCCAACACTTCTAAACGCCCCTTAGACGGCCATAAGTAGCCGCAAATCAGTTGTAAAAGAAGTGTTTTGCCTGCACCATTCAATCCAAGAATAGCCCAGTTTTCAGAAGTGTCAACAGACCAGTTCACGTTATTTAACAATGTCTTTTTATCCCGAATAAAAGAGACGTTTTTAAACTCAAAAGCTTTCATACTAGCTCCTCCTTTGTCTTATTTTACCATTAAAAATCAAGAATAGAATAGGGGAGCTTGAAAAAAGATGAAAGAAGAAAACACTGTCAAGAAAATTTCATTGACAAAGCTTTCAAACCCTTGTATAATTGCTTTTGTTGCGTTATGAGGTGATGAATATGAAATGGTCTTTACTAGAACTAAATAAATACAAAGACAAACCATGTGATTTTTCAGAGACACTAGATTTAAAAGCGTCTTTGATGAAAAGAGACAATCTAATTCTAGATGTTAGTCCTGTTAAAGCAACCGGGATATTAACAGTAGGAAAAGAAGAGTATCTGCTTCACTATAGAATTGATGTTATTGTAACAGTTCCATCTTCACGTTCTTTAACACCTGTTCCTCTTACTTTCGCAATTGATGTGGATGAAGTCTTTATGACTCCTGAACAATATCAGCAAAGAGATGAACGTTTGGCAGATGAAGAAATTATTTTGTTGGAAAAACCAACAATTGATTTAGATGAATCCGTCGAAGATAACATTCTTTTGTCTATTCCAATTCAAGTGTTGTCAGAAGAAGAACAAACAAGTCAAGATATGCCAAAAGGCAATGACTGGGAAGTTCTATTAGAAGAAGCGTACGAACAGAAAAGACAAGTTGAAGCACAACAAACAATGGATCCTCGTCTTGCTAAATTATCCGAATTATTCAATGAAACAACTGAAGATGACGATAACTAGTAAGATTGGAATATACCGTGCATTTTATGCACACATCTTTACAAGGAGGTGGAACACCAATGGCAGTACCAGCTAGAAGAACTTCAAAAGCTAAAAAGGGCAAACGCCGTACTCATTACAAATTAACTATCAAAGGTTTGAATGCATGTTCAAACTGTGGTGAAATGAGAAAAAGCCATCACGTATGTCCAGCATGTGGTCATTACGATGGAAAAGACGTAATCTCTAAAGAAGCATAAAACATTTTTTAGAAAATGTTAAAATCCCCTAGGCTAACCATGGAGCCTAGGGGATTTATTTTAATTTAGTGAGAAGTATTTTGATTGACATTTCTCTGTAATTGTCCAAATTATAAAAAATAAACTAGAATAAATGGAATTATTCGAACTATTTTGTTTTCATATCAAGCATTCTACGTTATAATGATGTAGATTATAAGAAAGTTCTAATGAAGTTCTTTTCTAAGATAGTGGGAGGATACAAGATGACAAAACAACAATTTGGCGTAGTCGGAATGGCCGTAATGGGGAAAAATTTAGCCCTAAATATCGAGAGTAGAGGATATTCAGTTGCTCTATTTAATCGTACAGGTTCAAAAACAACGGATGTCGTTGAAGAACATCCAAATAAAAATTTTAAAGCGACTTATACAATTGAAGAGTTTGTAGACTCTATTGAGAAACCTCGCCGTATTATGTTGATGGTTCAAGCTGGTTTTGCAACAGATGCGACGATTCAAGAATTATTGCCTCATTTAGATAAAGGGGATATTTTGATCGACGGCGGGAATACATTCTTTAAAGATACAATTCGTAGAAATGAAGAATTAGCTAATTCAGGAATCAATTTTATCGGAACGGGTGTTTCAGGCGGTGAAGAAGGTGCGCTTAAAGGACCTTCAATCATGCCGGGTGGTCAAAAAGAAGCGTATGAATTAGTAGCGCCAATTTTAGAAAAAATTTCAGCGAAAGCTGAAGATGGTGAACCTTGCGTTACTTACATTGGTCCAAATGGTGCGGGGCATTATGTTAAAATGGTACACAATGGAATCGAATACGGTGATATGCAGCTGATTGCTGAGTCTTATGACTTAATGAAAAATATCCTTGGTGTTTCCGTTGATGAGATGGCTGAGATTTTCAATGAATGGAACCAAGGCGAATTAGATAGTTACCTTGTAGAAATCACAGCAGATATTTTAACACGCAAAGATGATGAAGGAACTGGCAAACCAATCGTTGACGTGATTATGGATGCAGCTGGTAATAAAGGAACTGGTAAATGGACAAGTCAAAGTGCATTAGATTTAGGTGTCCCATTACCACTGATTACAGAATCTGTATTTGCTCGTTTCATATCTGCATATAAAGAGGAACGTGTAAAAGCAAGTAAAGTACTGGCAAAACCTGAAGCTCCTGCTTATCAAGGCGATAAAAAGGAATTGATCGAAAAAATTCGTGAAGCTCTTTATTTTAGTAAAATCATGAGTTACGCGCAAGGTTTTGCGCAATTACGTGTTGCATCTGAAGATTACGAATGGGATTTACCGTTCGGTCAGATCGCTAAAATCTGGCGCGCAGGTTGTATCATCCGTGCTCAATTTTTACAAAAAATCACAGATGCATACGATAAAAATCCGACAATCGAAAACTTATTATTAGATGAGTACTTTATTGATATTACGAAAAAATATCAACAGTCTGTTCGTGATGTGGTATCGATCGCTGTTCAAGCCGGTGTACCAGTTCCAACATTCGCTTCAGCGATTGCTTATTATGACTCTTATCGTTCAGAGCGTTTGCCAGCAAACTTGATTCAAGCTCAAAGAGATTATTTTGGTGCTCATACGTATCAACGTACTGATAAAGAAGGCACTTACCACTATAGTTGGTATAACGAAGAATAATAAGTTGGAAAACCATGGGATCCAAAGATTTCTCATGGTTTTCTGTCTGTTATTAAGGAGAAAACAGGTTGTTACTAGCTTTTTGAGTTAAAAGTGGGTATAATAGGTAGGCTTTAAGATAGCTTTTAAAGAGAAAGGACAAATAACCAATGAGTAATATTCTAATTATTGAAGATGAAAAGAACTTAGCGCGTTTTGTAGAGTTGGAGCTGAAACATGAGGGTTACACGACAGAGGTTCACTACAATGGACGTACTGGTTTAGAAGCGGCTTTAAATAATGATTGGGATGCTATCCTTTTAGATTTGATGTTGCCTGAATTGAATGGACTTGAAGTTTGTCGCCGTGTACGCCAAGTGAAAAACACACCAATTATTATGATGACTGCGCGTGATTCTGTGATTGATCGTGTCTCTGGCTTAGATCATGGAGCAGACGACTACATTGTTAAACCATTTGCTATTGAAGAATTATTAGCGCGTTTACGCGCATTGCTTCGCCGAATCGATATCGAAGGTGACAAAAATGTAGCGAAGCAAACAACGATCACATATCGTGATTTAACAATCGAAAAAGAAAACCGCGTTGTGCGCCGCAATTCAGAGATGATCGAATTGACAAAACGCGAATATGAATTACTTCTAACTTTAATGGAAAATGTAAATGTTGTCCTAGCCCGTGATGTACTATTAAATAAAGTCTGGGGTTACGAAACAGAAGTCGAAACAAACGTTGTCGATGTCTATATCCGTTATCTACGTAATAAAATTGATGTTCCAGGCGAGGAGAGTTACATTCAAACTGTTCGTGGAACAGGTTATGTGATGCGCTCGTGAAATCAATAAAAATGAAAAAAGCAACAAAAAAAGAACTGAAGGGGCCTTCTTTGACAATCAAGTGGGCTTCTGCAAGTTCTTTCTTCATATTTGTTGTATTCACTATATTCGCTGTGATTACTTATAAATCATCCGTTAATTTGATTGTTGAAAAAGAACGTGAAAATGTAGAAAGAACGGTCGCTGAAGTAGGCAACCGATTAGCTAATGCAGCAGAAAATTTGACGATCTCAGATGTTTATGAAAAATTAAAGACCCCAAGTGTTAATGAGAATGACCTGGACAGCAAAAAACTTTCTGTAGAAGGATCATTGATGGAAATGGATAGCATGATTTCTGAATTAGGGCAACCTGCCTTATTCCTTTCGGTCTATGATACGAAAGGAACACTGATATTTGAAACACAGAAAGTGCAAAATCAGTTGCTAAAAAAAGAAAAACAATCTGCTGAGATTAAAACAATGGGGGATAAGACGGGTTTTTTGATGATTCAGCCTGTTCGTTCAAAAGATAATAGAGAGATCGTCGGGTATATCCAAGCATTTTATGAGTTATCTTCTTTTTACGATATTAGAAATCGTTTATTGTTGACATTGTTTGTACTAGAAATAATCTCATTGATTTTAAGCAGTATTCTAGGTTTTATCCTATCATCATACTTTTTAAAACCATTGAAAGTGTTAAGGGACACAATGGATACTATTAGAAGAGATCCTCAATCAGATATTCATATGCCAGATATCCATTCAAATGATGAGTTAGCTGATCTTGCAGAAATCTTTAATGAAATGTTAGATCGGATGAGGCGCTATATTGAACAACAAGAGCAGTTTGTAGAAGATGTATCTCATGAATTGCGTACACCAGTTGCAATTATTGAAGGTCATTTGAGTTTGCTGAATCGTTGGGGGAAAGAAGACCCAGAAGTTTTGGATGAATCTTTAGAAGCCAGTTTGCAAGAAATAGTTCGTATGAAGAGCTTAGTTCAAGAAATGTTGGACCTATCCCGGGCGGAACAAGTAGACGTTCAGTATTCAAACCACACATCAAATGCGAAGCAAGTAGTGTACCAAGTGTTCAATAACTTTAAAATACTATATCCAGATTTTGTTATCACTTTAGATGATGACTTATTGCACGAAGTAACTTTAGGTATTTATCGTAATCATTTTGAACAACTGCTGATTATCATTTTAGATAATGCGGTGAAATATTCAACAACACGGAAAGAAGTCCATATTTCTATTTCGAAAACGTTGAATGAGTTTGAAATTGCTATTCAAGATTTTGGTGAAGGGATACCAGAAGAAGACTTGGAGAAAATATTCAATCGCTTTTATCGCGTTGACAAAGCGCGCGCTCGTAATAAAGGTGGGAATGGCCTAGGGCTGTCGATCGCCAAGCAACTAGTAGAGAACTACAAAGGAAGAATAGATGCCGAAAGTGTTGTCCATCAAGGCACGATATTCCGAATTTATATTCCGATAGTAGATAAAGGTGAAATAGTAGAGTAGGAGCAGGTAAGCTCCTGCTTTTTTCTTTAAGCGAATAATCTAACTGTTATGATTTGCAACATAGCGGAAAAAGCGAATGCTTAGATGAAGTTGAAGAGATTTGTTCGCTAAAGAAAAAAAGAATAAAAAATAGGCATTTTCTAGTTGCTTTTTGCGATAAGACTTGTTATATTTATACATGTTCTTGTGATTGCACTTTATAAATATAAGAGAGAAAAAAATGTTTTTTTTCCTCTTGACGAGTGAGATACAATCATGATAGAATAACAAAGTTGTTGAAATAAAACAGCTAAAGAAACTTGAAAATTCAGGAATAAAGTTGTTGACAAATAACAAACAACCTGATAAACTAATGAAGTTGTCGCGAAACATTCGATAACATCAAGCAGAAAAAACTTTGAAACTTTTTTTAAAAAAAAGTGTTGACATCAAATCGAAGATTTGATATGATGTAAAAGTTGCTGCGAGGTAACACAGTAGACCTTTGAAAACTGAACAAAGTAAGACGAACCAAATGTGTAGGTTGTTTTTACAACGGTAAAAACAAACAACAATTTTTAACAAAGCGAAGCAATATGCTAGCAAACAAATGAGCTTAACAATCTTCGGATTGTGTTCAACTTTTATTATGAGAGTTTGATCCTGGCTCAGGACGAACGCTGGCGGCGTGCCTAATACATGCAAGTCGAACGCTTCTTTTCTACCGAGTGCTTGCACTCATTTGAAAAGAGGAGTGGCGGACGGGTGAGTAACACGTGGGTAACCTACCCATCAGAGGGGGATAACACTTGGAAACAGGTGCTAATACCGCATAACAGTCGACACCACATGGTGTTGATTTGAAAGACGCTTTCGGGTGTCACTGATGGATGGACCCGCGGTGCATTAGCTAGTTGGTGAGGTAACGGCTCACCAAGGCCATGATGCATAGCCGACCTGAGAGGGTGATCGGCCACACTGGGACTGAGACACGGCCCAGACTCCTACGGGAGGCAGCAGTAGGGAATCTTCGGCAATGGACGAAAGTCTGACCGAGCAACGCCGCGTGAGTGAAGAAGGTTTTCGGATCGTAAAACTCTGTTGTTAGAGAAGAACAAGTAGGAGAGTAACTGCTCTTACCTTGACGGTATCTAACCAGAAAGCCACGGCTAACTACGTGCCAGCAGCCGCGGTAATACGTAGGTGGCAAGCGTTGTCCGGATTTATTGGGCGTAAAGCGAGCGCAGGCGGTTTCTTAAGTCTGATGTGAAAGCCCCCGGCTCAACCGGGGAGGGTCATTGGAAACTGGGAGACTTGAGTGCAGAAGAGGAGAGTGGAATTCCATGTGTAGCGGTGAAATGCGTAGATATATGGAGGAACACCAGTGGCGAAGGCGACTCTCTGGTCTGTAACTGACGCTGAGGCTCGAAAGCGTGGGGAGCAAACAGGATTAGATACCCTGGTAGTCCACGCCGTAAACGATGAGTGCTAAGTGTTGGAGGGTTTCCGCCCTTCAGTGCTGCAGCTAACGCATTAAGCACTCCGCCTGGGGAGTACGACCGCAAGGTTGAAACTCAAAGGAATTGACGGGGGCCCGCACAAGCGGTGGAGCATGTGGTTTAATTCGAAGCAACGCGAAGAACCTTACCAGGTCTTGACATCCTTTGACCACTCTAGAGATAGAGCTTTCCCTTCGGGGACAAAGTGACAGGTGGTGCATGGTTGTCGTCAGCTCGTGTCGTGAGATGTTGGGTTAAGTCCCGCAACGAGCGCAACCCTTATTGTTAGTTGCCATCATTCAGTTGGGCACTCTAGCGAGACTGCCGGTGACAAACCGGAGGAAGGTGGGGATGACGTCAAATCATCATGCCCCTTATGACCTGGGCTACACACGTGCTACAATGGGAAGTACAACGAGTCGCTAGGCCGCGAGGTCATGCAAATCTCTTAAAGCTTCTCTCAGTTCGGATTGTAGGCTGCAACTCGCCTACATGAAGCCGGAATCGCTAGTAATCGCGGATCAGCACGCCGCGGTGAATACGTTCCCGGGCCTTGTACACACCGCCCGTCACACCACGAAAGTTTGTAACACCCGAAGTCGGTGAGGTAACCCTTGTGGAGCCAGCCGCCTAAGGTGGGATAGATGATTGGGGTGAAGTCGTAACAAGGTAGCCGTATCGGAAGGTGCGGCTGGATCACCTCCTTTCTAAGGAATATTACGGAAACTTACACATTCGTCGACACTTTGTTCAGTTTTGAGAGGTTTACTCTCAAATTAATAAGTACCACGGGGCCTTAGCTCAGCTGGGAGAGCGCCTGCTTTGCACGCAGGAGGTCAGCGGTTCGATCCCGCTAGGCTCCATTAGTAACCAATGGGTTACTAGAATTGTTCATTGAAAACTGGATATTGAAGTAAAAAAGTAATCAAAACAAACCGAGAACACCGCGTTGAATGAGTTTTTTAATTAAAATAGTTCGAATGCTTATTTTATTGGTGACGCCTCTATCGCTAGAGAAACGAACCAAACAAACTGACCGTAAGGTCATAAGGTTAAGTGAATAAGGGCGCACGGTGGATGCCTTGGCATTAGGAGCCGATGAAGGACGGGACTAACACCGATATGCTTTGGGGAGCTGTAAGTGAGCTATGATCCAGAGATTTCCGAATGGGGAAACCCAACATCTTTTATAGGATGTTACTTGCCAGTGAATACATAGCTGGTTAGAGGTAGACGCAGAGAACTGAAACATCTTAGTACCTGCAGGAAGAGAAAGAAAATTCGATTCCCTGAGTAGCGGCGAGCGAAACGGGAAGAGCCCAAACCAACAAGCTTGCTTGTTGGGGTTGTAGGACTCCGTTGTGGTAGTCTGTCAAGATAGTCGAAGAATCTGGAAAGGTTCGCCAAAGTGGGTAATAGCCCCGTAGACGAAATGTTGGCAACACCTAGGAGGATCCTGAGTACGGCGGAACACGAGAAATTCCGTCGGAATCCGCGGGGACCATCCCGCAAGGCTAAATACTCCCTAATGACCGATAGTGAACCAGTACCGTGAGGGAAAGGTGAAAAGCACCCCGGAAGGGGAGTGAAATAGATCCTGAAACCGTGTGCCTACAACAAGTCAAAGCCCGTTAATGGGTAATGGCGTGCCTTTTGTAGAATGAACCGGCGAGTTACGATTGCATGCGAGGTTAAGGTGAAGAGCCGGAGCCGCAGCGAAAGCGAGTCTGAATAGGGCGAATGAGTATGTAGTCGTAGACCCGAAACCATGTGATCTACCCATGGCCAGGTTGAAGGTGTGGTAAAACGCACTGGAGGACCGAACCCACGTACGTTGAAAAGTGCGGGGATGAGCTGTGGGTAGCGGAGAAATTCCAAACGAACTTGGAGATAGCTGGTTCTCTCCGAAATAGCTTTAGGGCTAGCGTCGAAGTTAAGAATGATGGAGGTAGAGCACTGTTTGGACTAGGGGCCCATCTCGGGTTACCGAATTCAGATAAACTCCGAATGCCATTCATTCATATTCGGCAGTCAGACTGCGAGTGATAAGATCCGTAGTCGAAAGGGAAACAGCCCAGACCACCAGCTAAGGTCCCAAAATATATGTTAAGTGGAAAAGGATGTGGGGTTGCACAGACAACTAGGATGTTGGCTCAGAAGCAGCCACCATTTAAAGAGTGCGTAATAGCTCACTAGTCGAGTGACCCTGCGCCGAAAATGTACCGGGGCTAAACATATTACCGAAGCTGTGGATCACACCTCTGGTGTGATGGTAGGAGAGCGTTCTAAGGGCGTTGAAGGTCGATCGTGAGGACGGCTGGAGCGCTTAGAAGTGAGAATGCCGGTATGAGTAGCGAAAGACGGGTGAGAATCCCGTCCACCGTATGACTAAGGTTTCCTGGGGAAGGCTCGTCCGCCCAGGGTTAGTCGGGACCTAAGCCGAGGCCGATAGGCGTAGGCGATGGACAACAGGTTGATATTCCTGTACCAGTTGTTTTTGTTTGAGCAATGGAGGGACGCAGGAGGCTAAGGAATGCATGCGACTGGAAGTGCATGTCCAAGCAGTAAGTCTTGAGTAGAGTCAAATGCTTTACTCTATACGGACAAGCTGTGATGGGGAGGGAAATAATAGTACCGAAGTTCCTGATGTCACACTGTCAAGAAAAGCTTCTAGTGAGAAAACAACTGCCCGTACCGTAAACCGACACAGGTAGTCGAGGAGAGTATCCTAAGGTGAGCGAGCGAACTCTCGTTAAGGAACTCGGCAAAATGACCCCGTAACTTCGGGAGAAGGGGTGCTGACTTCGGTCAGCCGCAGTGAATAGGCCCAAGCGACTGTTTATCAAAAACACAGGTCTCTGCAAAATCGAAAGATGAAGTATAGGGGCTGACGCCTGCCCGGTGCTGGAAGGTTAAGAGGATGGGTTAGCTTCGGCGAAGCTCAGAATTGAAGCCCCAGTAAACGGCGGCCGTAACTATAACGGTCCTAAGGTAGCGAAATTCCTTGTCGGGTAAGTTCCGACCCGCACGAAAGGCGTAACGATTTGGGCACTGTCTCAACGAGAGACTCGGTGAAATTTTAGTACCTGTGAAGATGCAGGTTACCCGCGACAGGACGGAAAGACCCCATGGAGCTTTACTGTAGCTTGATATTGAGTGTTTGTACCACATGTACAGGATAGGTAGGAGCCGATGAACCCGGAACGCTAGTTTCGGTGGAGGCGCTGGTGGGATACTACCCTTGTGTTATGAACCCTCTAACCCGCACCACTTATCGTGGTGGGAGACAGTGTCAGGTGGGCAGTTTGACTGGGGCGGTCGCCTCCTAAAGAGTAACGGAGGCGCCCAAAGGTTCCCTCAGAATGGTTGGAAATCATTCGCAGAGTGTAAAGGCAGAAGGGAGCTTGACTGCGAGACTTACAAGTCGAGCAGGGACGAAAGTCGGGCTTAGTGATCCGGTGGTTCCGCATGGAAGGGCCATCGCTCAACGGATAAAAGCTACCCTGGGGATAACAGGCTTATCTCCCCCAAGAGTCCACATCGACGGGGAGGTTTGGCACCTCGATGTCGGCTCGTCGCATCCTGGGGCTGTAGTCGGTCCCAAGGGTTGGGCTGTTCGCCCATTAAAGCGGCACGCGAGCTGGGTTCAGAACGTCGTGAGACAGTTCGGTCCCTATCCGTCGCGGGCGTTGGAAATTTGAGAGGAGCTGTCCTTAGTACGAGAGGACCGGGATGGACTTACCGCTGGTGTACCAGTTGTTCTGCCAAGGGCATTGCTGGGTAGCTATGTAGGGAAGGGATAAACGCTGAAAGCATCTAAGTGTGAAGCCCACCTCAAGATGAGATTTCCCATTTCTTTAAGAAAGTAAGACCCCTGAGAGATGATCAGGTAGATAGGTTGGAAGTGGAAGTGCAGTGATGTACGGAGCGGACCAATACTAATCGGTCGAGGACTTAACCAAAGAAACGAAATAAAAAAGTTTTTTCGGAATGTTTGATTACTACTTCAATCCAGTTTTGAGTGAATAATCACTCAACTTAATAGCAACAACACCCAGTGTGGTGGCGATAGCGAGAAGGATACACCTGTTCCCATGCCGAACACAGAAGTTAAGCTTCTTAGCGCCGATTGTAGTGAAGGGTTTCCCTTTGTGAGAGTAGGACGTCGCCACGCTAATTATTCCGGCATAGCTCAGTTGGTAGTAGCGCATGACTGTTAATCATGATGTCGTAGGTTCGAGTCCTACTGCCGGAGTTCCTTAATATAGGATTTATGAGTAATATTTTGCTTCTTTTAACTCTGGAGAGTTGTCCGAGAGGCCGAAGGAGCATGATTGGAAATCATGTAGACGGTGAACGCTGTCTCAAGGGTTCGAATCCCTTACTCTCCGTATTAAGTTTTTATTGGCCCGTTGGTCAAGCGGTTAAGACACCGCCCTTTCACGGCGGTATCACGGGTTCGATTCCCGTACGGGTCATTTATATTTATTGGAGGTTTAGCTCAGCTGGGAGAGCACCTGCCTTACAAGCAGGGGGTCGGCGGTTCGATCCCGTCAACCTCCATTAAATTACGGTTTGGTAGTTCAGCTGGTTAGAATGCCTGCCTGTCACGCAGGAGGTCGCGGGTTCGAGTCCCGTCCAGACCGTTTTATTAATTTTTGGCGCAGTAGCTCAGTTGGTAGAGCAACGGATTGAAGCTCCGTGTGTCGGCAGTTCGATTCTGTCTTGCGCCATTTGGAGGAATAGCGAAGTGGCTAAACGCGACGGACTGTAAATCCGTTCCTTAGGGTTCAGTGGTTCGAATCCACTTTCCTCCATTACATAGTAGGGATATAGTTAAACGGTATAACTACGGTCTCCAAAACCGTCATTGTGGGTTCGATTCCTACTATCCCTGTTAATAGTTTATGGCGATTGTGGTGAAGTGGTTAACACAGCGGATTGTGGTTCCGCCATGCGTGGGTTCGATCCCCATCAGTCGCCCTTAGCTTTTAAAATTATCATATGCTTTATGGCGATTGTGGTGAAGTGGTTAACACAGCGGATTGTGGTTCCGCCACGCGTGGGTTCGATTCCCATCAGTCGCCCTTAGTTCTAATATTGGGGTATAGCCAAGCGGTAAGGCAACAGGTTTTGATCCTGTCATGCGTTGGTTCGAATCCAGCTACCCCAGTTTTCTCTAATAGAGAATGTTTCATTTATAATATGGCGGTATAGCCAAGTGGTAAGGCAGAGGTCTGCAAAACCTTCATCACCGGTTCAAATCCGGTTACCGCCTTGCAAATTTATTTCATGCCGGCGTGGCGGAATTGGCAGACGCGCTGGACTCAAAATCCAGTGCCCGCGAGGGCGTGCCGGTTCGACCCCGGCCGCCGGTATAAAAGATAAGCCAACGTTGGTGAAACGTTGGCTTGTTTTTTAATATTTTAATACATTGGTTAAAAGGAGGTTATTATGAGGAAAATAAGAGTTTATTGTTTATTTATCTTGCTAGTTGGCTATATTAGTCCAATCATTGTAAGCGCCGAAGAGATCAACGAGCATAAACTAGATGAATCTGCAGAACAACACATAGAAAACAGTTCAGAAAAATTCAGTACATACGATAATGAAGCAGAAGAAGTTATGCCTCAGAAAGAGAGTACATTAGATACTTCAAGAAGTGTGCCTGAAGTATCTAATGAAATAAAAGAAGAAAAAAGTGGGAAAGTAATTGTTGCCTCAGGAATGTTCGGAACGAGTAAATGGCAAATAGATAATTCTGGAGCTTTACATATAGGTAGTGGTGACTTTATAAATACTAGAAATAGTTCACCTTGGTTTCCATATAGAAATCAAATTAATAAAATAGTTTTTGATGGACCTGTCAAAGCTAGCAGTAATTCTTCCAATCTTTTTTCAAATTTAGATCGAGTTGTCGAAGTTGAGAATCTTGGTGAGCTTGATACAAGTAATGTTACTCTAATGCGAGATATGTTTTCAAATACAAGTAGCTTAGTAAGTTTGGATTTATCTCATTTTGATACAAGCCGAGTAATTGATATGGGATTCATGTTTTCTTACGCAAGCAGTTTAACAAACTTAAATTTATCAAGTTTTAATACAAGCAATGTAGTTTATATGAGAAGTATGTTCTTTGGGACGCAAAATATAGATCATTTAGATTTATCAAACTTTGACACAGGTCATGTAGAAGATATGAGTGGTATGTTTATGAGAAGTGGAGTAAAAAACCTCGATATCAGTCGTTTTGATACAAGTAATGCAACAGACATGAGTGGTATGTTTAGTGGTCTTGATTTGGATGGTTTAGATCTATCTCATTTTGATACAAGCCAAGTGACAAACATGGCAGCTATGTTTGGCTGGAGTCAAATAACGAACTTAAATGTTTCTAGCTTTGAAACAGCTCAAGTCAAAAACATGGATGAAATGTTTACAGGGACTCAAATAGATAGTGTAGACTTATCCAGTTTTTATATAAATAATGTGAAAAATATGAATAATATGTTTAGTGGTAGCCAAATAAATAGTATCGATATATCTAATTTTGATACAAGTATGGTAGTTTATATGTATGAAATGTTTGCACGTATGAGTGAACTTAAACATATTAATCTTGGCGAAAATTTTCAATTTAAAGATGGAGTAACATTACCTTCTCCAAGTAATATTTTACCTTATTATGGAAAGTGGCAACGAGATCATGAAGGAATAGTCTATACATCAGAAGAATTAGCAAATCAATATGATGGTTTAACAATGAAGGGAAATTATTATTGGGCAGAAAAACAGCCCAAGTTAGAAGTCAGGGACTCTACAATTTATACGGGAGACGAATGGAATCCACGAGATAATTTTATTTCAGCTGCTGATGAAGAGGGGAATATCCTTTCATTTGATCCAGCTATGACTACTGATACTGTAAATACTGAGTTCCCAGGAACCTATGAAGTTACGTATACAAATAACAGCGTGTCTAAAACAATCATAGTGACTGTAAAAAAAAATCTAGAAACGATCGAGGCTGAAGATACTATCATTTATGTTAATGATAGGTGGGAAGCAAAAGATAGTTTTCTCTCAGCTACTAATAGAGATGGAGAGAGTATTGAGTTTAATGCTAATATGACTGCAGATACTGTGAATACTACTATTCCTGGAACGTATCCTGTAACTTATAAAAATGGAAGATCATCAAAAACAATTGAAGTGATTGTAAAAGAAAATAAAGAAAGTATTTATGCTAAAGATTCTCTTATTTATGTTGGAGATAACTGGGAAGGGTATGACAGTTTTGTATCAGCAACTGATAAGGATGGAAATGAATTATCTTATAATGATTCCATGCTATCTGGAGAAGTAGATACTAAAGTACCAGGGATATATAATGTTGATTATACCAATGGTGAAGCTACAATTAAAATAACGGTCACTGTCAAAGATAACCTAGCTAGTATTCAGGCTAACGACTCAACTATTCATGTTGGTGACAATTGGCATGCAGAAGACAATTTCAAAGGGGCAACAGATAAGGCGGGGGATCAGCTAAGTTTCAAAGATATAACCGTTACTGGAAAAGTCGATACCTCAAAAGCAGGTAAGTATGAAATAACATATGCTTATGATCAAGTTTCGATGACCATTTTTGTGTTTGTTGAGGAAAATAACGATGAGAGCAGTATTGATAAGGATAACTTCGGAGATAAAATGGATAACAATTTAAAAAATGAAAATAGTACTAAAAAGAATACTAATCATGTACTTCCTAAAACAGGCGAGCAAGTCCATATGTTGCCTATAGTATTCGGTCTATTTATTTCTATGTTATCTGTTATCATGTTGAAAATAAGAAGAAAAGTTTTATAATGCGTAAGAAAACGTAAAAAAGAGGAAAGGCACTGAGTTGTTTTTCCTCTTTTTTGGTGCACAAATAGTATCAGATACTAAGCTTTTTTGAGAATAGTTGTTCCACCTGTTCTTCAGCCCACTGACACCACCTCAGTTCTTCTTCACAAATACGTATTCTTCTTTGGATGACAAGGAAACGCCCAAAGTTTCTGTTCTGTTCAACAGGATCACTCAACTGTTCTATTTGTTCTTGCTTTTCTTGGTTTTGCTTTAAAATTTTCAGCTGATGCTGTCTTCTTTCAAAAAGTAGCCCTTTGACTGTGTGTTTATCTAGAATAGAAGCAACATAGATTTTAGCTAGAAATTCGTCTTTTTGAGAGGGCTCCTTGGTTTCTTCTTGAATCCAGAGATTAACAACTTCTTCTCCTTTTTTGGTCAAATGATAAATCTTTTTTTGTGTATGTGTGTCATCAGTTTCTACCGATACATATTCGTCTTTTAAAAGTTTCGCCAGAGAAGTGTAAATTTGACTGTGATGGGCTTCCCAAAAAAGAGCAAGGTATTGCTTTAATTCATAACCAGTACAAGGTTTTCTAACTAACATACAAAGTAAAATATAACTAAGAGTATTCATTGAAGCCAGTCTCCTTTTATTTTTTTCTTTATTATACCATAAAAATATGTGTATTAATAAACATGTAAATATTGACATGTTTATTTTTTTGTAGTATCTTTTTATAGAAAGAAGGGAAATAAATGGAAGAAACAGGTATTTTAGAGGAACAAGTGAAGATAGAAACTAAGGTGGGGTTGCGATCGGCATATGCAGTGGCATTTACATGTATGATTGCATTTATGGGAATTGGTTTAGTTGATCCTATTTTGAAAACAATTGCTAGACAATTAGATGCAACGCCAGCTCAAACAACTTTATTGTTTACGAGCTACATGTTGGTGACAGGAGTCATGATGTTGTTTACTGGTTTTATTTCCAGTCGAATAGGTGCAAAGAAAACATTGATTTTTGGACTTATTATCATTATAGGATTTTCATGTTTAGCTGGTTTTTCTGAAACAATTGAAGGACTGATTTATTTACGTGCGGGCTGGGGTTTAGGAAATGCTTTATTTATTTCAACTGCTTTATCAGCTATTGTGGGTGTGTTAGCCGGGCAAACAGAGAAAGCAATTATCATGTACGAAGCATCTATGGGACTTGGAATGGCTATTGGTCCGTTGCTTGGTGGTGTATTAGGAAGCATGTCTTGGCGTATGCCATTTTTTGGTGTAGCTACTTTGATGCTTATTGCAAGCTTTGCGATTGGTCTTTTATTGACTCCTATCGCTAAACCAAAGAAAAAAGTTACTCTTTGGGCAGGGATCAAAGCTTTAGGTAATCATAAATTACGTTCAGTTGGCATTATTGCACTACTATATAATTTTGGTTTCTTTACCTTATTAGCATATGCACCATTTTTACTGGAAGGATTTTCTGAAATGCAAATTGGATTTGTCTTTTTTGGTTGGGGCGCATTATTAGCTATTGCATCGGTATTCATTGCACCTATTTTAGAAAAACAGATCAATACGTATCGTACGATTTTACTTGCATTATTTTTATTCTTTGCGTGTTTGTTCTTTATTGGCTTCAGCGCCCAAAAACCTGGATTGGTTGCAGCAGGTGTTATCATGGCAGGCTTTTTCCAAGGTCTGATCAATACACTTTTGACAACTATTGCTATGGAGATACCTGAGATCGAAAGAAGTGTAGCATCATCTTCTTATAGTTTTATTCGTTTTTTTGGCGGAGCGATTGCGCCATTTATTGCTGGTAAGCTAGCGGAAATTTGGAATACAAGTATACCCTTTTATTTTGCTGCCTTTATGGTTCTAATAGGTCTTGTATTTGTGGTCGTTCATAATCAATATTTTGCTACAGAAGAAGAGTATGAATAGAAGAATTTAAAAAACGCAGCATCTCTGAGAACTTCGAAGATGCTGCGTTTTTACTAATATTAGTATTACATTTTTAGGTATTTAATAAATTCAATATACAAACGAACGATCTACTATCGTTATAGTAATAGTTTTTGTAGCTGGAAATCAAATAAACGATTCGCTCATAAAAAAAGCAGTGATATAAAAGATTTCATCTTTAGGAATAGAAATGGCATAATAAGCTTCTAAAAATTGACTATTTTTTTGAACAATAGAAATTTCATTTGAATATTTTTCCTTAAATGTTAAAGTTTGCGGGAAAGTACTGACATTTTTTCCTTGTTTTAAACGATCGATCATACAAACGATATGACAAGACAATCCAATTTTTATTTCATAAGAGATAGCAGGATTGATTTCTGCCGCCATCGTTTCCACCCATTCTCGAATCGATAGAATCAAATTCTCACCATCTTTATATTCCAACATAGTTGCAATATTTAGACGCATGCCTTCAAAGGCGATTTCATAATCGATAAGTGATTGGATTTTTTCTGTTTTTGTTTCGTCTAGTGCATCAGTAATTGAGAAATGCGGTGCAGTGAAAGGATATTGAAACGTACCGATCGTACAGATTATTTTTCCAGATTGGCTTAAGTTTGCGACAGTTCGTTCAAGTAATTTTTGATCTGTGATTTGTAAAGATACAATTTCACAAGCAGCACCTCTCAAATTCAAACGGCTACTTAGCATTTTTTTGATCATTTGAGCCGATCCTTCTCCAGTAGTGCATAAAGTGAGTATATATAATTTCGACGGACTTTTTTCTTCTGAATGTTTTTTATAAGTAGAAAGTCCTCTGATATTTATAGTTGCTTCAAATATTTCATTTAGCCCATAGCCAAGAGAGGCTTTTCTACTCGCTTCTAAGACATGAAGTGTACTAACTAATTCAATACAACGGATTTGAATATTTAATTTTTTCTCTAATTCATCACTGAAATTAATCAAAGAGCCCATGTCTACTAGTAAAAGAACGTCTTTTAACTGCTCTTTTGAAGAAAGATAATTTTGTATATTGGTCAAAGCGGTAATCGGTTTCTCGTCAAGACTCATATCAAAACCTACAGCTATTTGTTCACCCAAAAGCTTATTAACAACTGTCGCCATACTGGTTGCCGTGGATTCCCCATGAGCCACAACAATGACTTCGACCTTCGCTCTTTTTTTACTTTTATTTTCATCGGTTGTAAAAAATAATGCAAGAAAGGCAACTTCATCTTCAGGTAGTTGAATACTAAAATCAGTCTCAATAACCGAAAGACAATGCTGTGCTGTTTCAAAATGTCTAGGATATTCTTTTTTTATCTCAGAGATTCTTGGGTTAATGATAGTCTGACCTCTTTTTATTCTCTGAATCGTGTTATATAGATGAAGAGAGAGTCCATAACGAACATTATCAGGTAGATAAACATTCAATAATCGAGAGGCTTTTTCACAGACTTTATTAGCAGTTGCCACAATTTCTGATCCGACTATCTGTTCTAAATTAGTTAAATCGATTGTTGAATCATTATCATATGAACGATAGTAATTAGTGATCGTGGTATCGATAATCTCAGAAGTTTGGGAAAAATCAAGACCGATTCGTTCCATATCATTCATTTTTTGTTCAATGATTTGGTAGATATCATTTCCGTTCGGCGTATCTTTAGGTAAAAAAAGAGTGGTTTCTTCTTCATTAAAAAGAAAAAATCGAGCATTCATATTTGGTAAAAGTAACCATATTTTTTTTCGGTCTTCATTGTTGTAAAGACCTTCACGGATATAATGTGGTAATTCATAACTACCTATTTTAATAGTTCCTTCTTGTCGAGCAATAAATTGCGCATAAGCTTTTGCACAAAGCAACTGAATATCTGCTTTTAGTTGACCTACATTATTTGGACAATGATAGCCTAATAATGCTCGAATCGTATTGGTGGAAACTTCTATCGCTGTCCCTAATTTTTTAGTCTCCATTTGGAAAAAAGTTGCAATCAAGCCTAGTCGTTCTTCTAGTCCTCGTTCAATTAAGCTTGGGATTTCGATTCTCATTGGAATTCTACGAATAAAGGTTTGTAGTAAAGAGGAAGAGGTATCTTCCGTTGTTGCACAAACGAGTAGTACTTGTGCCTGTCTTTCACTACTGGTCTCACCAAGTCTTCGATAAACGCCGCGGTCAATAAAAGTAAACAACATTTCTTGTCCTTCAGGAGGAAGGCGGTGAATTTCATCAAGAAATAGGATACCCCCATTGGCTTTTTCTAATAAGCCAGTTCGATCACTTTCTGCACCTGTATAAGCACCCTTGAGAACACCAAAAATAGAGCCGACCAATAATTGAGGGTTGTTGGCATAGTCAGCACAATTGAAGGTAACAAAGTTAGAATCCGCTTTCACTTTGTTTTGAGAGACTGCATAAGTATAAATCAATTCGGCGAACATACTTTTTCCGACACCTGTTTCGCCAGTTAATAAAATATGCATGCCATTTGGCGGGTATAAGACAGCAGCTTTAGCCTGTTCACCACAGTGAAACAAACTGGGGCTTTTTTTGATGAAGTCATCTAAGATATTCGTTTCAGCTTTTTCTTTTGGATTAGTTGAAAAGAAAAAAACAGGCTTCGTTCCATTTTTTTCTGCTTTGCCTAATTTAACTAATTGATTTAAGTCACTACTAACATTTGCTCGTGTAATGTTTAATTGTTCTGCGATTTCACTTGCTGTGACTGGTGTTTTTTCAGAATATTGGCGTAGTAATTCTGCCACTTTATCGATTCTTTTCATTTTTCCCCGACCTTTGATAAATATGTGTTTTTGTGTTCTATGGATTAAGTATACTGGTGTGAAATGAAATAGTCAAAGTCATGTGTTTTATTCTTGACAATGTGTTTTATCGCTGGGTTGGAATGTGTTTTTTTTTAGGAAATATGAAACACATTTGATGAGAACCTTGTTTCATAGCCTTTCTAATCGTTTGGCACGTTTATTGCTTATATAAATATGACAACGTAACGAGTGTTTGAAAGGAGAATGTCAAATGATTTCAGAGACAGATGTAATGCAAATTATTGTGTATGCTGGCAATGCCAAGTCACTGGCAATGAATGCAATCAAGGAAGCAAAAGGTGGAGAAATAGAGGGTGCCAAAAAAATGTTGGAGGAAAGCAAGAGCAATCTGAAAATTGCACACCAGCATCATACAGATATTTTACAGAAATTTGCGAACAATCCAGAAGAACCAGCAAATATGTTTTTGACTCATGCACAAGATCATATGATGGCCGCTATCACAGCAACAGATTTTTCAAAAGAATGTATCGATTTACATGAAGAGATACAAGAAATGCGTATTTTAATTAAACAGAATGCATAAAATAAAAGGAAAAGGTGATTAGGATGAAAATTACATTAGCGTGTGCAGGTGGAATGTCAACAGGAATGTTAGTTAAGAAAATGGAAGAATATGCGAAATCCCAAGGAATCGAAGCAGATATTTCAGCCTGCGGACTTAGTGAATTAGAAGAACGAGTAACAGGTTCGGATATTATCTTGTTAGGACCTCAAGTTGGTTATCAATTGGACGATGTGAAAAAAGAATATCCAACTATTCCAGTACTTGTGATTGAAATGATGGATTATGGCATGATGAATGGGGAAAAAGTCTTTAAGAATGCTCAAGAAGTTATTGCATCTAATTAGGGTTAGTTAAAGGAGGAGTACAAATGTCAGAAACGAAAAAAAGTTCATTTACTAATGGGTTGAACGTATTTGTCAATAAGTTTTCAAATAATACGTTTGTTAAAAGTATTGCGAATGGTATGATGATGACGCTGCCGATTACCATTGTGGGAAGTTTGACAACAATAATCGGCATGATTCCAGGTTTGCCAGAAATCGTTGTGAAGGCTTGTTCGCTTGGCACATCAATTTCAAGTAATTTAATTACGATTTATGTGATTATTGGTATTTCAAGTGCAATGGCCAAAGAGAAAAAAGGTGATATGATTTCTTCGATTATCTTAGCGTTAGCGTCGTTCTTCGTTTTAACACCAATAACTGCATTTGATATTGGTAAAGAGAAACCGGCGATGGCTTTTGAATTAACCTACCTAGGCTCAAAAGGGATTTTTGTTGGAATGATCGTTGCATTGGTTGTAACGTGGGTGTTTGCTAAGATGGTCGAAAAGCGTATCACGTTTAGAATGCCAGAGAGTGTTCCTACAGCAATCGCTAAAACATTTGAAGCAATTGTTCCTGCTGCAATTATTTTTATTGTTGTTATTCTAATAAGTACAGCATTCGCTGAGACGAAATTTGGAAATGTTCATGATTTTATTTATACGAATCTTCAAACACCACTGGAATCTTTAGGTGGTTCAATATGGTCTGCACTATTTATTATGTTCTTATCAGAATTGCTATGGTTTTTTGGTATTCATGGAAGTATGGTTGTAGGTTCTGTTATCGCTGTTTTATTTACAACTCAAGCATATGCTAATATGGAAGCAGTAGCGGCTGGAGAAGTAGCGACAAATATTATCAATTCATTCTTCTTAGATGCTTTTAAAGGCCCTAGAGCTTTAGCATTAGCTGTGATTTTAGTATGGATGAGTAGAAGCGAAAAGTTCAAGTCGATTGGTAAGATCTCTTTAGTGCCTAGTATTTTTGGGATTACTGAACCAATGAAATTTGGTATTCCGATGATCATGAATGCGGTCATTTTTATTCCTTTAACTCTTTCGGCAGCTGTTTGTGTAGGAATTGCTTATTTGGCAACGATTATTGGGTTTCTACCAGTTATTAGCGTGAATGTTCCTAAAAATCTGCCGACCTTCTTATCTGGTTTTATGGCCGCTGGTTGGCAAGGATTAGTCGTTCAGCTGATTCAATTTGTTGTGGTATTATTATTGTATCTGCCATTTATGAAAAAATTAGATAGTCAAGGTGTTGCTGATGAAGCCGCAACTCTTGAAAATAATTAGGAGCGTGAAATAATGCAAACACTTCAAGTGAAAAGAGAAGAAGATGAGTTAGCAATCTATATTCCTGAAATAGCTGAGCTTCCTGTAAATGTTTACTATGGAGCTGATAGTTCAGGAAAAACCGAGTCTAATTATATAGAATTCACTGAAAAAGGTTGGCAAAAAGTGATTGATCCTAATTCTAAAGAGCGAAATTACTTTAAATTAAACATAAATTCAGAAACCTTTATCGGAGCTGAACGACGCTTACCGTTAAGAAACTTGTATAACTGTCGTGATATGGGAGGTTATCTAACGAAAGATGGTCGTTTAACAAGCTGGGGAAAAGTCTTTCGTTCAGATGCACTTCATCAAATCGATGGGGCAGGACAAGCCTATATCGAACGTATGGGCGTTAAACGAATTATTGACTTTCGTTCACCAGAAGAGATTGCAAAAGACCCAAATAAAGCGATTTTAACCAGTGAGATGTTCAATTTCAATCCCCATGCCGATGTTGCCCAACAAGCTAGTACGCAATCAGTTTCTAAGAAAGATGAAGATAAAATCATTCAATTAGAAAAAATGGTGAAGACTGAGGCAGGTCGAGCTCAGTTAATCAAAAACCGTAACATCATGATTAAACAGATGGAACAATTAGTATTAGGAGAAAATGCTATTGAAGCATATAAACATTTTTTCGAAATACTATTACAAGATTCTGTCACACCATTGATATTCCACTGTCAAGGTGGAAAAGATCGGACTGGCTGGGCTGCAGCATTGTATTTAGGTGCACTAGGCGTTGGAAAGGAACAAATCTATGAAGATTACCTACTGACGGATAAGATGAATGCCCCGAGAAATGCTAAAAGAATGGCTATCTACAAAAAATATACTGACAATGAAGATGTTTTAGCTTTTTTAGCCTCACTTCAGCAAACCAGAAGAGACTATCTTGATGGGGCGTATACAACGGTAGAAGAAGGTTATGGTACGATAGAGCATTATTTAAAGGAAGTATTAGAGATAGATGCTACACAATTGGAGATTTTAAGAACTAGATACTTGTATCCAATCGAATAGATAAAATTATGAAAAGTCAAAATAGTGAGATGGAATCAGTAATCTGTCTCGCTATTTGTTTGCGATAAGTAACAAAATAGTTGATTTACAAATTTAGTTCATCCTAAAAACTAAACGTTGTTTTTTCCTATGTTGACAACGCTTTACTTTCATGTTTTAATAACAAGAGAAATTAAGATTGTTACTGAATTTTCAGGCTATACTTCATTTCTTTTTATCAACATTTAATTAGCTAGCTGATCTAATCTCATTGAGGGGACAATATGGAAGTAAAAAAAGTAATCAATAATAATATTATAAAGTCTCTTGATGCTGACGGGCTTGAAGTGCTAGTGATGGGTAAAGGGATTGGCTTTAAGAAAAATATCGGTGATGTCATTGATGATACTCTTATAGAAAAAGTGTATACAAGCAATGCCGATTTAAATACAAATAAGCTTACTCAGCTATTAGCAAACGTTCGTTTAGAGCATCTACAGGTGGCAAATGAAATTATTGGTTTTGCTAAAGTTTCCTTAGGCAAAAAGTTGAACGAAAATATCTACCTGACGCTGACAGATCATATCGATTATGCGATTGAGCGTCACAGTAGCGGCTTACCTGTTAGAAATGCACTTCTTTGGGAAATCAAACGTTTTTACAATCATGAATACTTGATAGGAAAAGAAGCGTTGAATATGATTTCCAATCGTCTGGGAATTGTGTTGCCTGAAGATGAAGCAGGTTTTATTGCATTGCATATTGTTAATGCAGAACTTGATTTATCCCAGGTCAGCCAAGTCTCTGAAATGACAAAAGTCATTCAAAAAATCATCAATATTGTTAAGTATCATTATAAAACTGATTTAGATGAATACACATTAAATTATGAGCGGTTTATTACGCATTTAAAGTTTTTTGTACAGCGTTTATTTAGCGGTATAGAGTTAGACAAAGATAAAGACGAAGGATTCTTGTTTATGTTAAAGGAAAAATACCAAGAAGAATACCTTTGTGCATTGAAGATCCGTGAATATATCAGCAAAGAATTTGGTCGTGATTTACAAGAAGATGAGATGATTTATCTCACTATTCATATCAGAAGAATTACCAACAATTAAAGGATTGTTACTGCATTAAAGCAGGCTATACCTAAGAAAAATCTCTTTGGAATAAGAGGTTTCTTAGGTATTTTTTTATGTTACTAATTTACACGATTTAATATTTAAAATTTGGGGGATGAATAATGAATTATCAAGAATTAGCACAAACGATTATTGAAAAAATCGGTGGCAAACAAAATATTACGGGACTAACTCACTGCGCTACAAGACTACGTTTCAATTTGAAAGATGAGAAAAATGCGCAAACAGAGGAGATAAAAGATACAGCTGGCGTAATGGGTGTTGTTTCAAAGGGCGGACAATATCAAGTCATCATTGGTAGTGATGTTGGTAGTGTCTATAAAGAAATTTTAAAGGAAGTACCTTCTTTAGATGGAGAACCAACTGAATCTGATGAGAAGGATGATCGTGGGACTGCTTCGAAAATTATCGACACGATTACAGGTATTTTCACACCGATTTTACCAGCAATTACAGCAGCAGGGATGTTAAAAGCTGTTTTGTCACTATTAGTTGTTTTTAATGCAATCGACAAAACGGGACAAACGTACATTATTATTGATTTTATGGCAGATTCGGCTTTTTACTTTTTACCTATTTTACTAGCAGCATCGTCTGCACAAAAATTTAAAACCAATATGTATCTAGCGATGATGGTAGGAGGAATTTTACTGCATCCAAACTTCGTTGGAATGGTTAATGCAATCAAAGAAGCTGGAGAAGGTGGTATTCATTTATTTGGATTACCAATATCTGCAGTAACGTATGGATCATCTGTTATTCCGATTATTTTGGCGGTTTGGTTTATGTCCTATGTTGAACCAATTGCTGATAAAGTGTCACCTAAAGCAATTAAGTTTTTCAGTAAACCATTGCTTACAATTGCGATTGTTGGAACGGTATCATTAGTCGTTATTGGACCTGTTGGTTATTTCATTAGCGATGGTATTTCAAATGGAATCAAAGCATTAGAAAACTTCAGCCCGTGGTTAGTTCCAACCATTATTGGTGCGTTGACACCATTGTTTGTAGCTACAGGAACTCACTATGGCTTAGTACCGATTGGGATTAACAATCGAATGACAACAGGATATGACAGTGTGATCTATCCAGGTATGTTGGCGTCAAACCTTGGTCAAGGAGCTGCTTCATTAGCGGTTGGTGTGAAAAGTAAAGATTCTTCAATCAAACAAGTAGCTGCTTCAGCTGGTTTAACTGGTTTGTTTGGGATTACTGAGCCTGCTCTATACGGGGTTAACTTGAAATATAAAACACCTTTATATGCGGCAATGATCGGTGGTGGAATCGGTGGTTTATTTATGGGAATCACTCGAGTGAAAAACTTTACTGGTGGTTCACCAGGTTTGTTGACACTCCCAAGTTACATTGGTGATGATACGTTAAGTCATTTATATATGGCTTGTATCGGAGCGGCTATTAGTATTGTGATCTCTTTTGTGATTTCTTATATTTTATATAAAGATCCAGTAGTTGAAACAACAAAAGTAATACCCAATAAAAGTGAAGATACTTCCTCTTCTGACATAAGTTCTATTACAGAAGTTGCTACACCGATTAAGGGTGAAATAGTTGCTTTGAGTTCAGTCGAAGACGGTATGTTTTCAGAAGAAATTTTAGGTAAAGGATTTGCTGTTAAACCAGTAGAAGGCGTAGTTTACGCACCAGTTTCAGGAACTGTAACAGCCATTTTTGATACTAAACATGCAATTGGCTTAACTAGTGATTCAGGAGTGGAGTTATTGATCCACATTGGTATTGACACGGTCCAATTAAATGGGGATGGGTATGAATACTTTGTTGAAAAAGGTCAAAATATTGAAATTGGTGATAAATTAATTGAATTTGACTTAGAAAAAATTACTGAAAAAGGCTATAATATAATTACACCCGTTGTGGTAACAAATTCAACAGACTTTGGTGATATTATTACGTTGACCAAAGCCTTGTCTGAACCAGGTGAACAAGTAATGAAGGTTATTCGATAAGAAGAATCCCTTTATTCTAATAAATTGGAGGATGATTTGAATGGCATTTAGAAAAGACTTTTTATGGGGCGGCGCAACAGCTGCCAATCAATGTGAAGGTGGTTATAACGAAGGCGGACGTGGGTTAGCGAACGTAGATCTTGCTCCTGTTGGACCAGATCGTTTCCCAGTAATCACTGGTGAAAAGAAAATGTTTGCTTTTGATGACGAACATTTTTATCCAGCCCAAAATGCAATCGACATGTACCATCGCTATAAAGAAGATATCGCGTTGTTTGGCGAAATGGGCTTTAAAACCTACCGTTTATCGATCGCTTGGAGCCGTATTTTCCCTCTAGGAGACGAAACAGAGCCGAATGAGGAAGGGTTGAAGTTCTATGAAGATTTGTTCAAAGAATGCCGCAAACACAATATAGAACCCCTTGTAACCATCACTCACTTTGATTGTCCTATGCACTTAGTGGAAAAATATGGTGCATGGCGCAGTCGTGAAATGGTTGGCTTTTACGAAAATCTATGTAATGTGATTTTCAATCGTTATAAAGGCTTAGTAAAATATTGGTTAACATTCAACGAAATCAATATGATTTTACACGCACCATTTATGGGGGCTGGTCTTTATTTTGAAGAAGGCGAAAACAAAGAACAAGTCAAATACCAAGCAGCTCACCACGAATTATTAGCAAGTGCGATCGCAACGAAAATCGCTCATGAAGTCGATCCAGAAAACCAAGTCGGCTGTATGTTAGCGGCTGGGACAAACTATGCGTATACGTGTAAACCAGAAGATGTTTGGGCAGCGCGTAAAGCAGACCGTGAGAATTTCTTCTTTATCGATGTCCAATCTCGCGGAGAATATCCAGCCTACGCTCTTAAAGAATTAGAACGCGAAGGCATTGAATTACCGATTGAGGACGGAGATCTAGAACTACTAAAAGAACACACAGTCGATTTTATTTCATTCTCGTATTACTCATCACGTGTACAATCGACGGATCCAGCAATCAACGAAAAAACAGCTGGTAATATTTTTGCCTCAGTGAAAAACCCATACTTGGAAGCAAGTGAATGGGGCTGGCAGATCGATCCGCTAGGCTTGCGTACAACAATGAATGACTTATATGATCGTTACCAAAAACCATTATTTATCGTTGAAAACGGCTTAGGAGCAGTAGATACACCAGATGAAAACGGCAATGTGATCGATGATTATCGTATTGAATACCTGGCAGCACATATCCAAGCGATGAAAGATGCGGTAGAGCTAGACGGAGTTGATTTACTAGGTTATACAACATGGGGCTGTATCGATTTAGTCTCTGCTGGAACAGGTGAAATGAAGAAACGTTATGGCTTTATCTATGTCGATCGTGATAACGAAGGCAATGGTACGTTGAAACGTTCGAAGAAAAAATCGTTTGATTGGTATAAAAAAGTCATTGCGACAAATGGGGAAGATTTAACGAACTAAGATTTATTTCTTAACGATAAATTGTGTTTAAAGTGAATAAAATATAAAGTAGAACATTAACAGAAAGCACAGCTATGAAAGTAGTTGTGCTTTTTTTGTTATTGTTCTTAAAGTCGGGAAGAAGAGAGTTGGAAAGACCATATGAAATACATCAATAATTATAATAAAAAAAGTTGCCTTGAACATAAATCGTTCAGGACAACTTTTTTACTATAATTTTCCATAGTTATGTTGATGCTTGGGTGCATGCTTCAAAAATGAATAGGCGGCAATTGTAAGAGCAGATATTGTTGCTCCTGTAACGAATATTTTTTTCATAGGCATCATTCCTTTCGTTATAGCTGAATCTATGTTTAAGTGCAACAAATGCACGTACGTGGACGGTAGGATTCGAACCTACACCTCATCAGGTCGAGAATAAACATCCGTTAGTCCTCAAAGAGTTTTAACACCACGTTCATCCACAAAGTTATTGGTTGTTTACTATGATTAAACTATAACCTTAATAGATTAAATCAAACATAAAAAAGCTTGAAAAAAGTGTGAATTCGTTTGAAGTTGTTATGAAGAGTATGAATATCTTTGATAATAAAAAAACAAAGGCTTGATAAGGAAATAGGGCATAACGTCTTTTTTTTACAATATAAGGTCTTTATTTTAAAAAAATCTATGAATTTTACAAGTTAAACTAATGCATGTAAACAAAAATTATATTGAAGGGACGTATTAGAGTTCAGTCAAATGATAAGAATGTAAGCGTGAACAAATTTGATGCGACATAGTTAAAGCCAAAAGGGAGGAAAAACAAATGAACAATGAACTTTTAGAAAAACAATTAATCGATGCAACAAAAAATCTATCTGGTACGGAATCACAAGAGCTAGTCAAAGTATTTTCAGGTGTTATTCAAGAATTAAAAGAAGATGATCCAGTGGTGGTATCGAATATTTCTACTTTTCCAGGAGATGAATTAAGTCGATTTAGTCCTCGATTAAAAAAATTAAAGGACCATTATTTAACAATTCGTCCTTCTGTAACGGCTCATAGAGCAAAAGCAGTGACTGAAATTGCAAAAAAACATTGGGGTATGCCAAAAATTATCTTACGAGCAAAAGCGTTTAAACATGCATGTGAAACAGCACCGTTGTTGATTCAAGATAACGAATTGATCGTAGGTCATGCTTGTGGACGTCCTCGGGCTGGAGCTGTTGCTCCAGATATCGCATGGCGTTGGGTATTAGATGAACTCGATACGATCGATTCAAGACCGCAAGATCCATTTGAAATTAGTGAAGAAACGAAAAGAACGCTTCGAGAAGACATCTTCCCATTTTGGGAAACGCGTTCATTAGATGAAGTCTGTCAGTCACAATATGAAGAGGCAGGTCTTTGGGAATTTTCTGGAGAAGCATTTGTTAGTGACCTATCCTATCACCAAATCAATGGCGGCGGTGATACATGCCCAGGATATGATATTTTGTTGATTAAAAAGGGAATTAACAAAATAAAAGAGGAAGCGGAAACGAAACTTTCTGAATTGTTGATGAGCAATCCAGAAGATATCGAAAAAATTTATTTTTATAAAGCTGAAATTGAAACTTGTGAAGGTATTTTAAATTATTCTAAACGTTTATCTGACCATGCCAAAGAACTAGCGGCTGTAGAAAATGATCCAGTTCGAAAAGCAGAACTTTTAGAAACAGCAGAAATTCTGTTAGCTGTTCCAGCAAATCCGCCAAAAACATTTAAAGAGGCATTGCAATCAATCTGGACAATGGAATCATTGTTTGTAATAGAAGAAAATCAAACGGGAATTTCATTAGGACGTCTAGATCAATATATCTACCCAATGTATAAAGCTGATCTTGAAGCAGGACGAATGACTGAACATGAAGCAATTGAGTTACTGGGCTGTTTCTTTATCAAATGTTCTGAATATATGTGGCTGTCTAGTGAAGGCGGAGCTAAATTTTTCGCTGGCTATCAACCCTTCATTAATTGTACGGTTGGCGGAGTAAAACGCACAGGTGGAGATGCTACGAATGAATTGACCTATGCGATTATGGAAGCTATTCGGATGACAAAAGTTTATCAGCCTTCATTAGCGTGTCGTATCCATAACCAATCACCGCAAAAATACTTGAAAAAAATTGTTGAAGTTGTAAAAGCAGGAATGGGCTTTCCAGCTTGTCATTTCGATGATTCTCATATCAAAATGATGCTAGCTAAAGGTTTTGGGATCGAAGATGCACGCGATTATTGTTTGATGGGATGTGTAGAGCCACAAAAATCCGGCAGAATTTACCAATGGACTTCAACAGGATATACACAATGGCCAATTGCAATTGAGTTCGTATTAAATCGCGGTGTTATGAAATGGCATGGTACAAAACAAGGAATCGATACAGGTGATTTAGATCAATTTAAAACATTTGAACAATTCGATGAAGCGGTTAAAGAGCAGTTGAGAAGGATTGTTAATTTATCAGCAGTCGGCACCGTAATTAGCCAGCGTGTCCATGCAGATGTTGCACCTAAACCATTGATGTCATTGATGGTAGAAGGGTGTATGGAGACAGGAAAAGATGTCACGCATGGTGGAGCAGTTGTTAATAATGGGCCAGGATTAGTTTGGTCTGGTTTAGGTACTTACGTTGACTCAATGGTTGTAATCAAAAAATTAGTTTTTGAAGAACAAAAGTATACATTAAAGCAACTCAAAGAAGCTTTAGATGCAGATTTTGTTGGATATGACCAAATCAAACGTGATTGTTTAAGTGCTCCTAAATACGGGAATGATGATGATTATGCTGACTCGATTGCAGCAGAAATCATTAACTGGACAGAGAGAGAACATCAGCAGTATGACATGCTGTATTCGAAAATGAGCCATGGAACATTGTCAATTTCCAATAATACACCATTTGGAGAAATGACTGCTGCAACACCAAATGGTCGTAATGCTTGGGTGCCGCTTTCTGATGGAATCTCTCCGAGTCAAGGAGCGGATAAATTTGGCCCAACAGCAATCATCAAGTCTGTCAGCAAATTAGGGGTTGAGAGTATGACGATCGGTATGGTGCATAATTTCAAACTACTTAAAGGGATTTTAGAGACATCCGAAGGGGAAAACGGTTTGATTAACCTTTTACGTACAGCATCGATATTAGGCAATGGTCAGATGCAATTTAGTTATATCGATAATGATTTGTTGTTGAAAGCGCAAAAGCAGCCTGAAAAACACCGTGATTTGATTATTCGTGTAGCGGGGTACAGTGCTTACTTTGTTGAATTGTGTAAAGAAGTACAAGATGAAATCATCAGTCGGACAATGATTGAGCATTTCTAATTTATATTGAAAGGACACTTATTCTTTCTCAGTAGTTAAAACGGTCAAGAATGGTGAGAAAAAGTTGTTTAGTCCATTCCAAACACTGGGATGATTAAACAACTTTTATCTTAAATTCATTTTACAGATGGGGGAAAAAGAATGAATAATGTAAATGACTTAAGCAATTCTAATATAGAACAAGCAAAAATAAAACAAGCAAGTAGTTTTGAGCGTAAAGGTCTTTTAAATGGTTTGTCTTCTGGGTTACTTTTTGGATTGAATAGCGCATTACTAGCTTTAGCGATTTCGTTATTTCTCTTTTCAGACGAACCTAATGCCTATGCTTTACCGTTAGTTTTTGCAGGTTTTAATGATTTTTTAGCTGCGATTTGGTTGATTATTTATAATGCTCATCAAGGCAGGTTAAAAGAGATTTTTAGAAGCTTAAAACTATTTCCAGGGAAAATGACATGTTTAGCAGCTTTAATGGGCGGTCCAGTGGCTCAAGGAGCCTATCTATTAGGGATTGCTTTTGCCGGACCAACTTATGCTGTACCAATTTCAGCATTGTGTCCAGTGGTTGGCGCTTTACTTTCTGCAGTTTTCTTAAAGGAAAAAATAACCCAGCGTGTGTGGGCTGGTATGGCAATTTGTGTTGTTGGTGCCGTTGTAATTTCATACACGCCGCCAGCGGGAAATGTAGAGAATTTTTATTTAGGGATTATTTGTGCGGCGGTTGCAGCCTTAGGATGGGGTCTTGAAGGAGTTCTTTCAGCTTTTGGTGGTTCTGTACTTGATCCTAAAGTAACGATTACGATTCGCGATATTACATCTGGATTGACATTTTTCTTGATTGTGATGCCTTTAGTCAATGGATTGGGTGTTTTTCAACAAGTGTTCCAATCGCCAAAAACTTTAGTCATTTTAGCGTTAGCAGCGTTAGTTGCTGCGGTCTCATTTTTACAGTGGTATAACGCCAACAGCATGTGTGGTGTGGCAAAAGGGATGGCTTTAAATAGTACGTATGTGATGTGGGGAATTATTTTTTCAGCTGTTGTTTCCCAAGATTTTTCGGCTATTACGCCAATGGTTATTGTAGGTGCATTATTGATTACCTTTGGTGCCATCATGGTATCAGTTAATCCACTTTCATTCTTTAAAAAGGAGGTAGCATAATGGCAGAAACCTTATTACCGCTACGTTTTCGTGTGTTAAAAGAACTAAAAGATAAAAAAATGCATTTTCAAGAGTTGATGACTTGTTTGCATCCTGAATATGGTACGGAGAAGCAATTTAATGAAGCGGCATTTTTAGATCATGTACTCGCGTTAAAAGAAAACGGCTTGTTAGAAGAAGCAGATGCCTATATCAATGAGAAAAACCAATTGTTAACGACTTATCAAATAAATGATGCTGGAAAAGAGATGCTGAGAAAATATTTACCGAAAAAATAATGGAAAGTAGTGAGAGAAGATGATACCAGCAAAAAAAACGGCCCGGATCTTTAATATTCAGAAATATTCTATTTATGATGGAGATGGGATTCGTACGTTAGTCTTCTTTAAAGGCTGTCCGTTACGGTGTAAATGGTGTTCAAATCCTGAGAGTGTAGAGCCTGGATTTCAAGTGATGAAACAACAAAATTTATGTGACGATTGTGGAATTTGTGCGGAAGTCTGTCCTAAAAACATTCACAAAATGCGTACAACGATGGATGACAAGCAAGAGCACTATATCGATCGAAAAATTTCTTGTAGCGGTTGTCGAATTTGCGAAGAAAAATGTCCTAAAAATGCTTTGACTGTAATGGGGCAAGATATGACTGTTCCAGAAGTAATGGAAGTAATTTTGCAAGATATGTTATTTTATATGAGTTCAAATGGAGGGGTCACACTTGGTGGGGGTGAAGTGACTTATCAAGGAGATTTCGCTGTTGAACTTTTAGCTGAATGTAAAGAAAATGGTATTCACACGGCGATTGAAACTTGCGGGTACACAAAATGGGAAACGATGAAAAAATTTGTTGATGTGACGGATTTATTTTTGTTTGATGTGAAGCATTTTGATCCTGAAAAACATCGTGAATTAGTCGGCGCACGAAATGACCGCATTATGGCAAATTTGGAACAACTATTTCAAGCAGGAGCAACTATTTCAGTTAGAATGCCGTTAATCAAAGGATTAAATGACTCTTTAGAAACGCTGAAAGCAACTATTTTGTACATTAAAGAAATTCAAACAAACGGACAGTTGAAAAGTATCGATATTTTACCTTATCATAAATTAGGGGTAGCTAAATATGAACAATTAGATCAAACATATCCATTAAAAGATATCGATATGTCTTATACTGATGATGAACTTGAAAAAATCAGAGATTATCTGTCTCAATTTGAATTACCAGTCAGAGTAGTGAAACATTGAACAAATGAAAAGAACGTTAATTTAACTATTATAAAGTTAAACCATCTAGTTGTAATAGATAGGAAAGAACTGTGTAAGTTATAAGATTGCTGCGATAAATGCAATAGTTGATCATATTCGTTTACTTGTTCCAAATTTGAATCATTAGTGATGGGAATTCCAAAGCTGAAATTGTATAAAATGTTATTTATGTTATACTGTATGTACAGTGAAATTGTGTTAAAAGGAGCAATTAGTGTGGAAAATGTTTATCTAACTATCTACACCAGTTCAGAGCTTTCCCAACAAACAATCGAGCAATCTCAAGAACTACTGAAAAGATTTCCGTTCAAGGTACGTCCGTATTTTCAGATTTTAAACAAAGTGAGCTCAACGATTGATGAAGCAAACCAAAGCTTCTGTAAACGTGCAACGGATTGTTCTTCTTGTCCATCAAGTAGCGGTATTTTTAGAAAGAAGAAGATCGCTTCTTACTGCCATCGCTGCAGTTATGGATTAAGTAAATTTATCTATCCGTTTCAATATTGCGGAAAAGAACGAGGCTTGTTGATTTTCGGCCCTTTTTTTAAAGATGAAACGGATATCAACTTATTGATCGTATCTGATATTGATGAAGCTGGTGCAAATGAAAAAATGAATATCTTAAACCTTTTTGAAGAGAATGAACTAGAAAAGGTTGAAAACTTCGCTTCCGTCTTTGCAGCGTTTTTATCGCAAACTTTAACGATGGAAAAATTGGAAAAAGAAAAGCAGAAGACTGAAAATAACTTAAAGATCCTCTCTCAAAAAATTAAACATATAGAAAATCAGGACAACAGTAAAGGGTTGACACCTTATTTTGTGTTTAATTCACTGACGACTTTAGCAAGATTGGCCCATTTTAATGAGAACCCTGATTTAGAAGAAGCTGTCTATAAGTTATCCAGTGTTATCCGCTACAATTACCAATCACAAAATCATTGCATTTCTTTAGAAGAAGCATTTAGCTATTTAAGCAATTACTTAGAACTTAGTACGACTAGATCGCTGAAGCGATTAACGTATCAAGTTGATCTTCCCCAAGATTTGACTGAATATCGTATACCTGTAATGACCTTGATTCCAATTGTGGAAAATTTACTAGAAATCAGACTGCCTAAGTATGGAAATGATTTTTCTCTATTATTTACAGTAGAAAAAGTGAGTGGAAATATCATTATTACCATTCAAGAGAAGATTCACTTAGATAGAAAGAGAGAATTAGCTGTAGAAGAAGAGTTTCTATCTGCCGTTGCTAAAAGTAACACGAGATTGGTTGAATTATTAGGTGATCAGGCACATGTTCGAATGGTAGAATCGGTAAATAAGTTAGTTGTTGAGATAATGCTTCCAGCTTCAAAAGGATTAATAGTATGACTAGAGGATGAAGTAGATGAAAAATATAATGATTGTAGAAGAGGATGAATTAGAACGTCAATTTATAAAAGACATTATCAAAGAGAATTATCAGCGAGAAAATATAAATATAGTTGAGGTTCAAAACGGAACAGAGGCACTAAATAAAGCTAGAGTATTTCAGCCTGAATTAGTGGTGATGGATATTGAGGTAGCGGGTATGAATGGACTAGAATTACAAAAAGAAATATTACAAATTAAGCCAACGATTTATACGATTTGGACATCGATTTATTCTAATTTTGATATGTTGAGTCAAGGATTATCCTATAATGTTCGCGGTTATTTGTTAAAGCCATATTCAAAAGCTCAAATGATGCAGCATTTGGATAAGTTTATGACCCGTAAGAAGAAATATACACTCTCTAGCCAATACAATAAACAATTTAGCGAAGGAATCAATAAAGCGATCCAGTACATCAAGAAAAGTTTTAAACAGAAAATAACTATTGACGATATTGCTAATCAAGTGTATTTAAATCCTCAGTATTTTGGACGTTTATTTCGCAAAGAGTTAGGTATTAGTGTGAATGATTATATCAATATTTTGAAAATAGAAGAATCATGTCGTCTTTTGCATGAAACGGATTTACCATTATATCGAATCGCAACAGAAGTAGGATTTGCGGATTCTTCCTATTTCACTAGAGTTTTTACGAAGTATTTGAACATGACACCGCATGAATATCGCAAACAAGAAGTAGGTAAATAGGCAAGTGGTTTGAGGCAATCCGTTTATAATAATGAATATGTGCACTCAATTCGTTAAGACTACTCTATGATATAATAAGAAAACAATGGAACTATTTCTGATTTTATTTATAGAGAAGAGAGTGAATGAACAATGTGGAAATCACCAGAAGAAAAGTCAGCTGTTTACAAATTATTAGTACAACAACAAGCTGCAATTATTGAAATCGAACATGATAAAATTGCTAATCTTGCCAATTCTTCTGCATTATTGGCAGATGCATTACCTAATACAGTGTTTGCTGGCTATTACTTATTTGATGGAGAAGAATTAGTCTTGGGACCTTTTCAAGGTAAGGTTTCTTGTACACGAATCAAGATGGGAAAAGGTGTTTGTGGGGAATCGGCTGAAAAGCGCGAAACATTGATTGTTGATGATGTAAAAAATCATCAGAATTACATCTCTTGCGATTCTGCTGCGCGCTCTGAGATTGTTGTACCAATGGTCAAGGATGGAAAATTACTTGGTGTTTTAGATCTAGATAGCTCAGTAACGCATGGCTATGATGAAATGGATCAGCAGTATTTAGAACAATTGGTATCGGTACTTTTAAAAGAGACAGACTTTTAGTAAAATATGAGCTTCTCCTTCGCTTAATTTATTTTTGCATGAGATAATTAGCAAAAATAGAGTGAGAGGAAGATGAGCATGTTAGAAGTATACTTAAATTTTAAGGATGAAGCGGCCGATGCAATTACTTTTTACGAATCAGTCTTTGATGTTAAAAGTGAAGGTGTTATGACTTTTGCAGATGCACCTCAAGACCCTGAAAATCCAACGCCTGATGCTTGGAAAGATTTGATTATCAATGCAACCATGACAATTGAAGGGGTACCTGTTATGTTTTCTGATGTGCCAGATGGAATGGGTTTGACCTTTATTGAAGGAAACAATGTTTCTCTTGTAATTAATACAGAAGACGAAGCCAAAATTGATCGGATTTTTAGTCGTTTAGCTGAAGGTGGTAAAGTAACGATGCCGCTAGGAGAAACATTCTGGTCTAAAAAATATGGCATGGTTGTTGATAAATTTGGCATCAACTGGATGCTTAATTATTTCGTTGAACCTTAATTTTGAACGTATCTAACTAAAATGAATAGGAGATCATCAATGGATTAGAAATAAGTAAATCTGTTGATGATTTTTTGTATCTAAAAAACGCTGAGAGTATATTAAGAAAAATCTACGTTTAAATTTGTTGAAATTTTGATATAATGATTTAGGAATTATATGAGGAGGAGAAGTTTGTGATAGGATACATCTATCTTTTTATTGCCATTATAAGTGAGGTCATCGCTACCAATTTGTTAAAAGCAACAGACGGATTTAGCAAATTATTGCCATCAGTCGAGTGTTTGATTGCATATGTTGTTTGTTTTTATAGCCTATCTAAAGCAATTAAGTACATGCCGTTAAATGTCGCATATGCACTTTGGGGAGCGGTTGGGATTATCTTGATCACGATTTTTTCAGTGGTTTATTGGAAAGAGCAGATCAATACACCAACAGTAATTGGAATTGGTTTTATTGTGATTGGCACGATCTTAGTGAATACATTTGGAACAGGGCACTAATTATTTGATTGTGAACACTTTTTATAAGTGTTATCCAGTTGTAATTAGAAAGCTGAATAATTGGTACCTGATCCTTTAAAAAACAAGATAAATATGTTATACTAATCAAAGCGTATATTATGCTATTTAATCTTAACGGGGACGTTACGGATTCGACAGGCATAGTTGAGCTTGAATCGCGTTTCGTAGGTTACGTCTACGTAAAAACGTTACAGTTAAATATAACTGCTAAAAACGAAAACAATACTTTCGCTCTAGCTGCGTAAAAACAGCGGGTGAAGATCCTCCCGGCATCGCCCATGTTCTCGGGTAAGGGTCTCAAATTAAGTGGGATACGCTAAATTTTTCCGTCTGTAAAATTTAGAAGAGATCATCAGACTAGCGAGAGTTTGGGCCTGTTATGCGGCATGAACTTCAGCGAAGCCTTAAAATAGTATGACTATGAACGTAGAAGTTTAAGTGGCAATGTGTTTGGACGCGGGTTCGACTCCCGCCGTCTCCATTTATTTTATGGAGACAGACAGTAGAAACGTTGATGTACAGAGGTTTGTACAGCGTTTCTACTGTCTATTTTTTTTGCATTGAATACGATTGAACTAGATTCCGGCATAATTAGCAAATAATTTAGCAGTCTTTTCTTTATTGTCTTGTGTTACATGAGCATAGATGTTCATTGTAGTTTGAACATCTGAATGTCCTAAACGATCCTGAACCTCTTTAATTGTTGCACCGGATTCAAAAAGTAGATGCAACAAAGGTTATTTACTCAAAGAATGCTTGCAATTGTTAATCTACATAGGAACTATGGTCATTATTCATTGATGGTAATTCATGATAGTAAATGCTAGTACTATAAAAGAAAAGTGCCGTACTTGATTTTAACGCGTTCTAATTATAGTTTTTAAAAAGAAATTTTAGTAAATGCTTGTTTTTAGTCCCTATTTCTGTTTTAATCAAAATAGCAGATATTAATTACAAAGGAGATCTAGAGTATTGTTCAAATATGATGATTATCCGGAAAGTTGTCCACCTATAAATGCTGTTGAATTGAATGGTCAGTATTTTAGATTGTGTAAAGAAATTGTACCAGCTGCATGTGATTTTGTAACACATGTTGAACAAGGTTTGTACTTTCCGCCAGCAAAAAGGTGTGAAGCAATGGCGTTGTCTTTTTTTTGTAGCGCGGAGCAAGCAGATAAAATGAAGAAGAAATTCAAACGGAAATTTACTGGATATAGTGTAGTTCCTGTTGAAATTCAAAATGAGTTTGGAATAGGCATTGTAAAAAATGGTCACTTGAATTTATGGGAATACCGAGATGTAAATATCTATGAAACGATTAAAGAAGACAATGCGGGGGTAGGATCAAATGAAAAAAATTAACATTTCTGATTTAATCCCTGTTTTTATTTTCGACTATTTTGATATGCCATTATTTTTTATATCTAGAGACGAAAGTAATTTGAAAAGTTATTTATTTTATTTAATTGATGATGATATCTTTTTTGTTAGTGAAATTAATCGCAAAACTTTAACATTACTATTTGATGGTGGTACTACTAGGAACTTTTTAGATGATTTAATTAAAAATAATCAATTGTTTGTCTTGTTCATAGATGGGGAGAATTACGAGGTAAAAAGCATTCAAGAAGCCGAGTCAAACCTGGGAGAAAGCTATGAAGAATGGCTACCAGAAGAACAGCTATATATAGAACATGATTATGTAACTGGTAGAGAGATGAAATCACTGGAAAAAACTTATACTGATTTTTTTCCGGAAATTTACAACAATGAAGATACGTCAATTCAAACTATTGATAAAATGAACTATAATGCTATTTTTACAGAAGATATAAATCAAGATGATGAACTTGAAGGTTCTAACGAAATAAATTTAAATATGAGTAAACTTTCAAATTCTGGAAAAAGTAGAAGAAAAAAAGATGCTATGAAAGCATTTAGAGACCTTATAAACCCAATCAAGAAACGTAGTCATGTAGCGTATCAAACTTTTGTAGATGGATTAGAAATAGCTAATGCTTCTTATATTGGATATAGTTCGAAGAAAAAAAGCGTAAATAAATCAAATGAGTTAGAGGGAAAAGCAATAAGAGAGCCTAGATTTATAGAAAAATTTCCTCAGAATTTATCTGAAAAAGATAGCTGGAAAAATCTGAGAACTACTGCAGAAATAAAATCTATTAATATTACGGATACAGATAGGGTTAAAGCGGAAATAAAAGCTGAATTGTCGGATGTTAATCTAACTTTTGTTTTACCAGAAGAGTTTTTTCTCAATGATAATCAGCAAAATATAGTTGAGGGATTGACGGAGAGTTTAATGATAATTAATAATTACGTTAAATCAAACAGCAGTGCTTTATATCTAACAACAATGTGTCAATCAAAAAAACTAGATTTGAACAATATTGAATTATATATAGCTGACCCGGATTTTATGGCTTTTCAGACAATCGATAAAGATTTTGATGAACTCAGGTCAGTAACTGTAGCAATTACTACAGGGGTAATTTAATAGTAGGTAAATCTTTGATCACTCTTGGAGTGGTCTTTTTCTGTATAATATTTAAACACATTCTCTATGTGAGATAAAACTTAACTCTTTATCGTTTGTATTGGATTTTAAAACGCTGTTAGAGGCTGAAAGATAAGGATAATTGACGTGGAATTTATTTGTATATTTTTGTAAAGGGGATTGTACAATGTTAGATTTGAATGGTTTGATCGAAACAATCGGGAAGGTAGTAGGGATATTAGGAGGTATGGTAGGAATAATAGGAGGAGTTTATGGAATAAGATCTGGAAACAAAGCTAGGATAATATCAGAAAAAGCACTTAGAATTTCTGAAAAAAGTTTAATGAATTCAGATAAAAATCTTGAAATAAATGAAAAAAATTCTATTTTAGGTTATCACACATTTGTAATATGGAATTCAACAAAAATTCCAAGATTGACTATTGATGTAAAAGAGGGAGAAGGTGACTTAAAAGAAACTACTCCTGTAGGGTATAGATGTCTAATTACAATTAATCCGTTTATTGCAACCGGAACTGTAAAGGGTATCTTTATTTCTAGCGAAGGTATTGGGGAAGAACGAACTATCACTAACAATGTTTATAATCAAGTATGGATTGATATTAATAAAGATAAATTATATGAAAGTCTGTTTGTGATATATATTGAACCCAATAATCTAATAGCTATTGATACTTTCATTTTGCAAATGACTATCGATACTACAGAACCATTAGGATCGAAAATAAAACTGAAAAAAAATGAACCAATAGATTCAATTATATTCAAGCCGGTAAGGGTGAATATTTTAAAATTTACAGAGGCTGAAATAGTTGCTGGAAGTACTTTTAAAGATAAGTTATTAAAGTTTTCTTCTAAAAATGGCTGTGGAGAGATCTTAAGCCAGATAGATAAGGATGAATTATTAGAAAAAGGTTGGAATTATGCTCAAAATATAAAAAGTAAGTACTTAACCTTTGAAAATTAGTGCAAATAAAATGATTACTATTGGTATGATTGAGTAAAAAGGAGTGTTGAAATTGAGTACAATAAAAGTATTATTTGAGGATGTTACAAAATCAAGTAGTTGGAATATCGCTAATATTTTAACTTTCATAGGAGTATTGATAACTGCAATAATTTCTGTTATTAATTTAAGATCAAATGCTAAATGGAAAAAGAAAGAAATAGATGCCAATCTAACTGCTCAAGCAAGAATTGGATGGATTCAGAGTGTAAAAGAAATAACTGCTAATTCTATAGCTTCTATAATGGATTTAATAGAGTCGGAAGGCAGCCCATCTTGGAAAAAAGCTTACACGCAGTTGAACCTTCTAATTTTGCAGTTTGGTCCAAACAATCCTGAGATTATAAAAAACGAAATCTGTTATAAAAATAGGAAAGTTATTTTATCAGATAAATCGAAAAAAAGTCTTGTAAAGATTGAAAACAATGACAATAAAAATGATTATATCGTACAATATTTAGAAACTGTACAGGAATTTTTATTTTATAATAAAGATGAATTTGTTAAGAACAAAAATGACTTACTTGATAAAAGGCTTGAAATTTTTAAACAACTATTAGAATTAGGAATTGCGGATTTAGAACGGGAGCAGAATTTGTCAAATAAAGAGGATTATGAATTAGTTCTAATGACTAAAGCATATAGTGTAACGGATCTTGAAGAATTAGATGAAGGTGAAAAAAATTATGATATTAATTATCAAAAAGTCGAAATGTTTGAAGACATAGAGAATAGTCTTGAGATTATCTACAAGCAACTACAAGATGAGTGCTTAGAGGTATGTAGTATGATGAGCCAAATTATAAGAATTTATTTAAAAATAGAGTGGGATCGTGCAAAAACAGGTAAGTAATTTTATTATCAACCTATCTATTGGCATGGTGGTTTTGTCTGTGCATTTGTCTGTATGTGTAAATAAAACTATCTAAGTTTATTACTATATCTTTAAATTGAAAAACTAGATTTCTCTAGTAAATGAACTTAATTCAATTTATATAAAAGTAGTATTTTAAATGAAAGGGTCTGTGTTTTCACTCATTTAATATGTTATGTGCATGATTAGTCATAATTTCTTTATTTATATAAGTATTCACTTATAGTTCCTTTTTAATCCATTTATCATATTTATAATTTATCTAGTATATGATAAACTAAATTAGACAATATGGTGAAAACAAATAACTAAATGGCTATTAATAGTAATTCAAGTATTGCCGGTGGTATTTCGGCTTCTTTTAGTCAGTCTGCTAGCGCATTAAATAGTATAAGTGTTTCTGTATCGGCTTCTAGCACCAATGTTTCAGGAAATGCTCCAGCTGTACAATCGCTCAATAACTATCAACAGGGATTAGCAGCATTATCTACCAGTGTTGTTTCAGCTGGTGATAACATTCATTCCGTTGCGAAAGAGTTTGAACGAATCGATCAGAATATTGCGCAATTAACAAAATTTAACCTTCCAGGAGGTTTTTCATGAGTGAAATCCAGAAACAACAAGAAATTGAACAAAAAAATTATCAGTTTAGGATTCGCTTGGAACAACTTCAAGAGGATCAATTAGCGATTAGAAAAGAGCAACACTACATAGAAGAGCAACAAGAAGAATTTTTCCAGTTACAGCAACAAGAACAGGCCGCGTATGATTTTGTCTTAGGAAACTGCGAAGCAGAAGAACGAGCCTTTTTTGAAGAAAGAGGAGATGAGAGCCTTCATCTTGCTAAAAAAGCCCAACGAGAATTTGATGAACAACTCCTTCAGCTAAAAAAAGATGAACGGATGTTGTTTGATCAAGAAGAAAATCTAAAGGCCGAGCAACAAGCTTTTTGGAAGAAACCAGAGGAAAAAGAAAATGGGGCTTAAATTTTATGTGAGTGAAGCACAGGCACGATCATCGCAAGCTTCTCAATTGACCAATCAAGCAAATCAGGCAATCACATCGTTACAAGCAAGTATTCGACTGTTCTTATCCGCACCACTTTCTAGTAAAGCCTATGATTCAGCGAAAAATTATTTTATGGTCGCTTATACACCTTTATGTCAATCTGCTATAATGACAGGTGAAGCGCTGGAAAGTGCGCATAAAAAATTTCTTAGTGAATATCAAGGAACTGTTAGTGGAATTGATACGGATGAAGATCTGATTTTAGAAGAGATTAACCAGTTTGAGCAGTTGAAGCAGCGTTTAGATCAGCAAATGAGTACGGCTAAAACACCACGACCAGACTTAGAACGGAGATATATCAATGCCTGTGAAAGTATTGATAAACGTCGAGAAAAATTAGAAAAGTTTCATGCCTACGATGGTCAATCAGCAAGTTTCTTTTCAGAATATGAAGCAAGTCAACAAGAGTTTAATACAGGATTGGCACAAGTTGCTAATTCTAAAGCATGGAATCCAGCAACAGGGACTTTTGATTTGAAACGTTTAGACATGACGTGGGCAAAACCTATCCAAACACGTTGGAAGCAGCGTGAGAAAATGAAGCAACAAGTGAAAGATGCACAAGTAAAACAAGCAATTGGTAAGTTGGATGGGTATGAAATAATCAAAACTGAATTAGGTCATTGGTATCTAATGAAAGATGGCAAAATTGTTTCTCCGGATAAATACCCAGAACTATATGAACAATTAGAAACGTGTAAAGATTATTTAAATAAAGATCAGTACAAAGTTGAAGAATTAAAAGTGATGAAAAATGAAATGCCGCTTGCTCCTGGATTTGGCGGTATATTAGGAAATCTAGGAAATGCTGGAAAAATAGCGGATGCTATTAAAAAAGGGACTGGAGTAGTAAAAGTAGGACAATCTATTATGGATCAAATAAATAATGCACCTACTATCAATGCAGTAGATGAGACTTTGGAATTAGATAAGAGTCGTGAAGAAGGTAAACCTGCTAAGAAACATAAAGTCTTTGATTCAGAGAAAAGGAATCTGGATAAAGAAGGTGAGCCAAACTCATCTGCTGACTTATTAAATGATGATGGTTCAGTTAAACAAAGGAGATACTATGGACCAGATGGTCTGCCAATTGAAGATATAGACTACAATCACCCTGATGACGGAACACATGAATTTCCCCATAGGCATCAGTGGGATTGGAATAAAAGACCACCTAGACAAAAAGGAGAATGGTAAAAATGAATATGGTACATGACTATGAAATAAAAAGCTATTTTGTAAATTTTGAAAATAAGGATATAGCTATTAATATTTCTGATGATGAGAAAGAAAAACAAATTATATTCCATAACTTTTTATGTTACAAATTTTATGATGAAATGCCTTACAGTATTATTTTAGATCTGGAAGAAAGAGCTTTAGATAAATTTTTTATTGAAAATAAAGAATTATTGATTCAAGGGAAAAAAAATGTATGGCCAATGCGGTATGATTCATTGGAAGAACTAGAAGAAGAAATAAGAAAAGATCATTTGACCTATCAGGTTTTATATTCTTCGTATGGAATGAATGGATGGGTTTTGGCTGAGCGAGTAGAAATTATTGATCTTAATTAACCTTTATCAACAGTTTTGCCAATAAAAATAGTACAGAATTTAAATAGTAAAAACCAGAAATCTTAAATTAACAAGATTTCTGGTTTTTACATATATGATGTTAAGTATTCATATTTTGTGTAATGTTAGTATACTTAATGAAAATGGGAATGAAGGTGTATGAATATGTTAGAAAAGTGGCGTGAATATAATCAAACTGATGTACCAAAAGATACTTATGAAGTTTCTGAAGTAGTACAAAATTCTGAAGGAACGGTTATAAAGCTAATGGGAGAAAAAAATAATATGAACATCACTTTCGGTTTTGTTGATTCTTTACGAATTACTGATGAAGGAAGACGGATACAAACATATAATGAAATTGAAAGCATTCAAAAGTATAGGGAAAATTTCATTGGCAATCCTTTATATAAAGTAGAACAATCAGAATATGTTGAGTGGATAAAAAAAGAGAGTGCTGGTTTTTGTGCTGATGTAGATCATTATGTAATTATCACGGAAAATGATCTTATTGATATATTGTCTACTTTTCCCCCAACAATCACAAATTATGTATAGCGCCCCACGCTAATGAGAATTAGTGAATACGAGTTTGAATACGATTCACATTCAATTGTTTGAAATGCTATGGAGGCTGTTTCAATTAATAGTATCAAAAGTGTACTGATTTATAGTGGATGAACCTCGTACCTTTAAATCCCATCGTATCCATACGAACGAACATCCATACATACTGATTTAACAGTATTTATAGATGTTCTTTTTTATTATCAAAAATCAAGCGTAATCATTCTATATCTAAAAATATGAAAATATAGATTTTACACATTTAATTTGTATTCTAAGTAATTTTACAAAATCATGATTATACATTTTGAAATCCAGTCTTTTTAATTCAAAAATTAAAAAGACTGGATTTGGAAATAGAACAAATAAAGTGAACTATACCGACTTCAGTAGACGTAAAAATTCTTTTGCTACACTTGAAAGGGTTAGATTTTTTTTCCAAACAATGTTGATGTTTGCAGTTAATGGTGGTGAAAAGGGAATAAAAATTAGATTTGTATTTGCAGTATTTACAATATTATCAATACAAAGGACACTTGCAACACCTTCTTTTACCAATAATGAGGCATTATAGAGTAGGTTATACGTACCGATAACGTTAAAATGTTCGAGGTTTCCTCCAAGCCATTCAGAAAGTTGATTATCAACCAATGATTGATTTGAAATAAGTAATGGTGTTTGTTGAAGGTCTTTTGGTTGAATTGTTTTTTTATTGGCAAGACGATGTGATGTATTGACTAAAATTCCCCAATGATCAACTAAAGGTAGGCGGATATATTCGTATTTTTGTTTTTCAACAGGGTCAATCACTAGCCCGAAATCTATAAGTCCTTTATCAATTTTTTCCAATACATCATCGGCATTCCCACTATAAAGGTGTATATTGATCTCTGGATAGTTATCTCTTAGCTCATGTAAAATACTTCCAAGAAATTCAAAAGCCTGCGTTTCTCCACCGCCAATTGTTAGTTGGCCACTAATTATTTCACTTTTGCTGAGGTTTGTTGTTGTTGACTCAACTAAAGAAAGAATTTCTTGACCTCTTTTCATCAAATAAATGCCATCTTCTGTTAATGTGATAAATCGATTTCCGCGAATAAATAGTGTAACGCCTAGCTCTTCTTCTAACTCTTTTAATTGTTTTGAAAGGGTTGGTTGAGAGAGATTTAAGGACTCAGCAGCTTTGCTAATTGTTTTTTCTCTTGCAACCGTGAGAAAGTAAGTTAATACACGAAGTTCCATTTTATTCTTCCTCCTATAGTTAAAAAGAATAGTTGCGTATTCTTTATTGGTATTAGTTAAGTATAACGGATTCAGGTATACTTTGGATAGTCGAAAATGAAAAATTCGTAGGAGGTAAAAGGAATGGTAACTAGTGATTTGCTGAAAAAAATTAGTAGGAAAGAGATTTTAAAAGATTCGTCTTTATTTAAAGAAATCCATTTGATAAAAAAGGATAATGAACGATTGATCATGATGTTGAATGCACAATATTGTCCTAATGAAGAAGTTATACGGTATCTAGAGAAAATTACTGGACAAACAATTGATTCGTCAGTAACGGTTTCCCAGCCTTTTTACAGTGATTTTGGTAAACATATCACGTTTGGAAAAAATATTTTTATTAATCAAAATGTGACATTTGTAGATTTAGGAGGAATTACAATTGAAGATCAAGTATTGATTGGTCCAGGGACTAGATTAGTCACAGTAAATCATTTAATTTCTCCCAAAAACAGGCGAGGAATCAAAGTAGAACCGATTTGTATTAAGAAGAATGCATGGCTTGGGGCAAATGTAACAGTCTTACCTGGAATTACAATTGGGGAAAATTCTATTGTTGCTGCTGATTCAACCGTAACAAAGGATGTTCCTGATAATGTAATTGTAGTAGGAAGTCCAGCTAAAGTGGTCCGGAAGATTGAGGAGGATGTTAACGTATAAGAAGATTTAGTTTGAAGGAACTTCTATGAACATAACATCGAATCAATTCAACGTTATGTTCAACTCCTGCCCCACTCAACCCTAATGGGTGGCAGGAGTTAATTTTTTTTATCGATATTATTTGTGGTATTAACAAGTTAAGCAATTAAATCTGTTATTACATTTCAAAATAGAGAAAGAACTAAGCTGTTTTTTTAAGCTCACTAGGAAAAATTAGGGAGCAAAAATCCTTGCCGCTTTGTGTTAATATTACACTACCTTTAGCATATTGAATAGAGGTTTTAGAGGGAGGATATGCCGTTGACTTCTTCGTGATCTCAACGGCTCTTTCTTTTAGATTATTATAATATTCAGATTCTTTAAAGGAGTCATAGACATCATGGAATGTTTTGCTAGATGCAGCTTCGGTTTCATTATAATTGATTAAGCCAAACGAAACTAATGTCTCAAAGGAAGTAGGTTGATAAGTAATTTTGTCAGGAGTTAAGATTATCTTGCTTTCGATATCTCGCCATATTTTTGTTTCGTTATTGAAGATCCTAACTCTCGCTAAAGCAGCTCGTCTTACTGAGTTATTGTTATGAATTAGTTTTAGTAAATTTGCATCTATTGTCGTAAGTTCAGACAAAATACTTGAAAAGCGAGGTGATATTTTTGAATTTTTACGGTTATCGATCGTACCAGCAACTAATCTTGAAAAATACTCTCTCATATCCTCTTCATCCAATTGATACCGAGCATCTTCCATTATTTTTAATGCAATACCTAGTTTTGAAGAATCTCTGTTATTCTCGGGGATTTTGTTAGTTTCAACATTAATTTTCTCAACAAAATCTTTATAATTTTTTTCTGTAATTACATTTAATTTTCTTAAGGGATTCATGATAAAATTTACAACACCACCTAGACCTTGTCCAATTCCAACAGTAGCAGGTCCTAAAAGATTGGTAAGCAGTTCTTTCGGAATCGCCTCAATATTTACAAATGATTTTTTATCTTTAGTCATAATTACATCTCCTTTTGCGTTTATTATAACAAATAGGGGATGATTTATCTATGAAACTTAGACCGCTTAAAAAACAAATTTGAATTTAAAACATTGGCTCGGACTTAATGGAAAATGATGGAAAAGATCCAATAAAAATAAATAGATAGAATCACAGCACCTATAAAAAAACTTATACTAATATATTTATAGAGTTGTTCTCCCTTCTTTTTGTAAATAAATAGAAAAATGATGCCAATCAAAATAGAAATTAATGGATAAAGCATTAACATTTCCTCCTTTTTAATGACTATATACATAAGTCAAGGATTTCATTACTGAAATCAAATTTTTTATGAATAAATCAATTGTATCACAGAGAGAGGCAGACATCAGAGGAATTTTAAAAGAATGGAAGTTGTTCGATCTGAGTAAAAAATAGGCATAGCGTGGAATCTGGATAAACGCTCCAGCCCCATTCTCTACCTATTTTTAGAAAAGTGATTATTATTTACTTACTTTCTTTTTTAGAAAGTTGTAGAAGATTAATAGCCCAACCACTAAAACTGAAAAAATAACCGAAATTTTTTGAATAGTCGTTTTTCTATAAGAAATGCGAATATTGTGAACACCTTGTTCAAGTTTAACTGTGACTAATCCCTCTTTATTATAATTAGGAATTACTTTTTGATTTACTTGAACCTCGTAGCCTTTGTAATAAAATTTAGGCAGCTGAACTTCCTGAGCACCGTTGATTTGCGCAGAATAATAATCAACATTGTATTGATTTCTTTCGTGGTGAGATGAATCAAGAGAGGGAACACCATCAATAATTAATCCGGGAGAAGCAAAATACTTTTTGAAATCGGTATCTTTTACTAAATATTCCTTACCGTGGCCGATTTCTGATTCGTAAAAATCAGTAAAATTTTCATCTGTTACAGTTATGTTGTTTTGAATATTGCTTTGCGTCAAATTATTGATATTAAAACCCAGGGTTAAAAAACTAGCTAACGCCATTAATATAAGCACATCTTTTCTTGATAAGATAAGAAATTGTTCAATCAAACAAACCGCAAGCAAACTAGCAAAAAAAGAAGTAAATAACAATAATCTCCAAGGAAATTGAATGGTCGCTAAAATTGAAACTTTAAAAAATCCCCATGGAAAAATAGTTGTAGACACTAAACTAAAAAAAATAGTGGCAAGTGTAAGACGTTTATTGACAAGCGTCAATTTTCGATAACTAAAAATGGCGGTTACGATAGCAACTAAAAGTAAAAGACCAATATTAGGAGCTAGTTCAGTGAATGGTGCGCTCATATTTGCAAGGCTATTCATAAATAAATTGCTTAAGTTAAAATTTAATCCACTAGCCCATAATGTTGTATTGGCAAAATTAAATTTCAAATATCTTATTTGTTCCAGATAAGGAAATAGGAACCAAGCAGATAATCCAAGGGATAATAGCCCGGCTTGAACCAAACTTTTTATCTGAGCTTGTTTACATTTTTTCCAGTTGATCACTATGAAGAGAAGAAGAAAAATAAACGAGTAGAAGGCCGTAATCAAGTGACTAGCAATCAATAAACTCATTCCGATTCCTAACAGCTGCCAGCGGTGCCTGTTGCTATAAAAAATGGAATAAATACCAAGTATAAATAAAGGTAAGAAAATAAAGGCTAATGTTTCGCCAAGTGCAGCGCGAACAGACTGATCTATCAAGCGATAGGTGGAAAGAGTATAAAAACAAGAAAATAATAATGCCAATTTCTGTGATTTTTTTACAGAATATAGAAAATAATAGGACGTAGAAGCAGTTAAAAAGCTAAGTAGTAACTGATACAAATAATAGGAGGGGACAAAAGAAATCCCTATAATCCTAAAAATAGCGAAAGGCAACAATAGAATGGAGGGATAAAATAGATCTGCTCCATAACCAAAGTTTAATCCCATCGTAGGAAAAACTCGTGGGAAAAAATCTAAGTGTTTCACTGCTTGATAATAGTTTTCCAATCTTGTTCGATGAAATAAAAGATCATCTTGACTAAAAATAAAGTTATTAAAAAAATAAGGAAAAATAGAGATAATGCTAATCCATAATAATGCGATTAAAAGAGTAATTTTTGTTTTTCTATATTGTATATTCAAGTAAATTCGCCTACTTTATATTTTTTCTTTATTTTAACAGAATTGATAGAGAGATATGGCATATTTGTCTAAAGATAAGATGTTCATTGAAAAATTATTTTTGATCAAAGGGGACTTTAGAATAGATAAAAAGCTCACTTAATCAATAGATTAGTGAACTTATCAGACAATAAGTCTGGTTTGTTTTAATAAAATCTTCAAGAAATAGTCAAATAAAAGATTTTTAAGTACTTTAGGGTTGAAATTCATAACATGATGTAGTATTATAAATGTACCCTAACAGTATTTTCATTTTACTCAATCCGAGTAATACTCCTTATCCCACCTTGAAAGAGGTGGGATATTCTGGTTTAACTCAAGACTCTTTTATTAATCCAACAGCGTAGCTATTTATCACTTTTTCACTATCTCTTTCGTGTATTAACAACTTTACTTCTTTTTTTACTTGCTCTGCTTGTAAAGTATCGCCAGCATTTTCTAGTAAATGTATAAAGTCGTAGACACGCTCCATGTAAACGGGTTCGCCTTCAATAATATAGTTTAAAAGGTTGGTTAGATATTGTAGGTTCAATTTAAAGCTATAGTTTTCATTTTGTTTGTCTTGTTTTTTTGCGAGCTTTATATATTTTTCTGCACTTTCATAGTCCTTCTCATATAATCGTTTTGAAATTAAATTGATAAGAATATTATAGGCAAATTTTTTAGTCGTAAAATCACGTTGGAGTTCATATTTTATTGGGAACATTCTTGCAAGTAACAAATCAGCTTGTTTTGTATTAAAAAAACGAGTCAAATTTGCAGTAATAATATAGTCATATTGAAGATAGAAGGACTTATTCATTAAATCATTAAAAATATCAGTTATTTCTTCATAAGTTACGGGATCAACTTCTTCCCAGTGTGCATTGAAAAAATTTTTGATACCAATATAATTTGATAATTCTCGTAATGTCTTCTGGTCTTTATCTTTTAAAGAAAAATAATAGGTAAGTAATTTTTGCTTTGTACTCTTATTTTCCAAGTGCGCACCGCAGTAATAAAAGGTTTCTCTGAAATCCTGTTGTTTCTTATCGAATGTTGTGAAACTAAAAAATTCATCAACACTAATAGATGTTTGATTTAAAATTTCTTCCAATTCATTTACCTTAAGAGAACGTTTACCACTTTCAATTTTTGAATAGGTGGAGGGATCAGTATATTCAGACATCATTTCTCTTTGGGGTAACTTCAATTTAAGTCTGAAAAAACGTAAAGTTTCTATGATATTCAAGCATTTCTCTCCCTTCTTATGCGATTATAGCATGGAATGAACAAAATATTCCGATTTTTAATAAAAAATTTTATATTTTATTGGAATTTTATGCCAATTTCGCACTTTTGAATTTTCCTGCTTTATTTTCTAGGTCTTGTTTGTTATTCTTTACCTAAGGAGAATTATTTGTTTGCAGACGTTGATTTCTAAAAAAATGAGTGGAGGTGTATGGATGATTTCATTAGTAGCTGTTGTAGCAAGCGTTATTTCTGTATATGTAATTACAGGAGGCGTCTAAAACGTATGTAACTATCTCATGTTTAAGTTATCAAGAAAACCAATTTTGCAAACAAGCAATTTAACTAAAAAAAACTAAAAATGTATAAGTAAAAAGTGCGTACCAAAAAAAGTGCAAATAATAGCTTCTGATTTACTTTTCCTGTTGAATGAAGTAAATCAGAGGCTGTTATTTATTTTTAACTGTCTTTTTCTAAATCATCGATGGGCGCTGTTGGAATGATATAGTGTTCTATACCATATTTAGTTGCAAGAGCTTTTGAAAACATTCTTTCTTGAACTACTTTCATATAATTAAAAAAGTCTATTTCAGTTGTAGTTGGCTGTTCTCTTGATAAAATTTCTTTGTCGTATGTCAATGCGATAGCTTCTGAAAAATAATAAGAGTCGTTTTTAGAGATAGAAAGTCTCACTGTATCTCCAAATAGGATATTGTTTTCTTCAGAAAATGAATCTTTTTTCAAGTTGATCAACCATGTATTGTGAAAAGTTGTCCTTATTTTAATTAAATGTTGTTCCATTATTTTTCTCCTCCAGTTAAGTCATTAATTAGTGTACTGTTCTATTATATCAAATGGTAGAAAATTTCAAACATTAAGTTCGAAAGTAGTCTGTTAAGATTGATTATAGTTGGAAAGAACAGTCTATATCAAAATTTTGTCTAGAAACGTTATAATCGAATTTTTGACGATAGGGATTTCACGGCTGATTTGTCTCACTAACAATCTTTTGGTATGATGAAAAGATTGAATAAAGCAAAGGAGTTAAGGACATGAAAAAAATTACAACTAACCTGTTTATCACACTACTAGAAAATAAAGAAGACCGATTTGCAGTTATTATCAATCACTGGTTTTATTACATAGAAAAAGGACGTATCTATCGATTCCAACAACATAATAATACAAAAATGCTAGCCATGTTAGGTTCGTTCTATGAATACGAAATCGATAGTGAGACGATGATCATGGAGTTAAAAAAAAGTATTATCAACCAAATTCAATATGATTGGTTTACAGATGTTTGGAAAGAAACAATCGTTGAACGAATTAGCCGTTCTTCTTATGATTTAGAAGCTTTCTTTTTTTAAAGAGTGGAAAAGAAAAATCATAGTGCATATCATTTGTAAAAGTAAAAATAGGATAGTAATATAAATCTATCCTAACATTAAACTTTTTTTCATTTACTCTCATGAGTAAAACTCCTTCTCCCATCTTCCATTGAAGATGGGATTCTTTTTTTCGTCAGAAAAAGTTCACTCTAAAATCAGTTGTAATTTTCGTTTTTTTTTGCTAAGATTAGTGCATATGAATAAAAATGGTTGGGCGCAAGCTTCAAGGATCAGGTTCTTCAAGGGGTGAGAAGAATGGTTTTTTGAACTTACGCCCTTTTTTTCATTTTCCGATTAAATGAGGGAATAAGTTGTGTTTTTAGTAAATAGAAGCACAAATTATGCCCTTTTTGATTGTAATAAAAAGGGATACGTTCAATAATAAGGTTGAAGAATAAGTAGTCAAATGATAGGGGTGAAAAAATGGTTTTAGAAGCATTAGATAAAATTCGTGACGCAGAAGATAACGTTGAAAAAATGAGACAAAATGCAAAAGATGAACTTAATGTTTATGAGCAAAAAAAAGCCGATGACTTCAAGAAAAAACAAGAAGAAAGCCAAGAAAAAGTCAAGATGTTACTTCGCGAGTTAGAAACACAAAAAAATGAACAACTACAAAAAGAAAAGGACATTTTGCTAAGTGAAGCAAAAATCCAAAATCAAGATTTTAGAGAAAAATATGAAAAGAACAAAGAATCTATCATTGATCACGTAATAGAAAGGGTGAAAAAAATCTATGGCAGTCAATAAAATGGAAAAAATGACGATTATAGCTGCAGCCGAAAAAGAAGAAGCGATTCTTCAGGCCATTCAAGGGATGCAGGCAATCGAAATCAAAGATTTTTTTCATTCAAGTGTAGATAGCTCTTATATAGAAAAACATTTTTCGGCAACATTGGTAGAAGGAGACGAAACTCAAAAGAAACAGTTCCAGACAATGTTGACTGAGATCCAGGATTCACTAACGTTTATTGAGCGATTCTCCGAAAATACTTCAAAGAAGAAATCCTTTAAAAGACAAATTCGTACATTAAGTTCTTTAGAAAAAGACTTTGATGTGTTTAAAATCAACAGATATTTAAAAGAAATAACCTCATTCAAAAATAGGCTGACAAAGATCGAGACGATCAGAAAGGATTTACTATCAAAAGAAAACTGGTTAGCCCGTTGGCAGTATTTAGACATTATTCCGAAAAATAGTGTTCTAGAAAGTAGTAATATCTTGCTAGGATCAATCAATTCTGCCAATCGGATGGACTTTCTGTCAGATTTAAAAAAAGTTTCTTCGATTTATGTAGAAGAAATCTATCATAGCCAAAATCATGTCTACTATAGCTTGATTTATCTCAAGGATCAGTCTTCTGACGTTGATGAAATCACAGCTCGATATAGTTTTAATCAATTTGATTATCCATACGATATTTTACCAAAAGAGGCATATCAACAGAATAAAGAAGCAATGGCTGCACTTGTTAAGGAGGAGAAGCAATTAAAAAATGATTTAACTTCTTATCGAGACCACTTAGAAGAATTATATTTAGCAGAAGAAATGACCTATGCGTATATCCATCGTGAAGACGCAAAAAAACATTTATTGAATACTTCTTACTTTTTTATTATGCAAGGCTGGATTCCTATTGAGGAGAAACGAGAGTTAGCTACTGTATTAGAGGATGCATTACCGAAAGATGAAGTGTATATTTCTTTTGATGCGCCATCAGCTGATGAGATTCGAGAAGATATTCCAGTGAAACTAAAGAATAATTCTATAGTAGCACCATTTGAGATGCTTACTGAAATGTATAGCTTACCCAAATATGACGAAATAGATCCAACGCCGATCATGACGCCGTTTTATATGGTATTTTTTGGCATGATGGTGGCAGATATTGGCTACGGATTACTGATGCTTGTAGGTGCATTCCTTGCGTTGAAGTTAATGGTCTTACCTCGAGGAATGAAGCGCTTTGCAGACTTTTTCCTGATTTTATCGTTTCCAACGATTATTTGGGGTTTTATTTACGGCTCTTTTTTTGGCGCTGCTTTACCCAAAATACTATTTGGCGTTCAGTTGCCGTTTCCAATTTTATCAACGACTGAAGATGTGAATACGATTTTGATCTTATCTGTTATTTTTGGATTTATTCAATTGTTGACAGGTCTGATGGTTAATGGCATCGAACTAACGAAGCGAAAACGTTACTTGGACAGTATTGGTGAAAGTTTTGCTTGGCAAGGTTTATTGATAGGAATTTTGATTGTAGTCTTAGGTATGTTGCTATTTCAAAATGATGGTTTGGTTACGGCTGGAATAATTGTGGCGGTCATTTCTGCTTTGTCAATCGTGATCGTACCAATTATTCAAACGAAGTCAAAGGTCAAAGGACTAGCTAAAGGTCTCTATGGATTATATGGTTTGACCGGTTATATTGGGGATTTAGTCAGTTATACTCGACTGATGGCTTTGGGAATCTCGGGAGGAAGCATTGCCGCTGCCTTTAATATGTTAGTAGCCTTTATGCCGCCAGCTGCACGATTTACGGTGGGAATTTTATTGATCATCGCATTACACGCGTTGAATCTATTTTTAAGCTTGTTAAGTGCTTATGTTCATGGTGCACGTCTACAATATGTAGAGTTTTTCGGAAAATTTTATACAGGCGGCGGTCGAGCCTTTAAACCGCTAAAGACAGAAGAGAAATATATGAATATTGAAAAAAAATCAAAAGTAAAAGAATAGTGGAGGAATAAAAACATGATAGATTACTTAATTAATAATAATGGTGGAATTCTTTTTGCAGTATTAGGAATGGCGATGGCAACGATTTTAGCAGGGATTGGTTCAGCGAAAGGTGTTGGTTTTACAGGAGAGGCGGCCGCAGCCTTAACAACTGAGCAGCCTGAAAAATTTGGACAAGCATTAATTTTACAATTATTACCTGGTACACAAGGATTATATGGTTTCGTTATCGCATTTTTGATTTTTATCAATTTAAACAATGATATGACGATGGTTCAAGGTCTGGATTATTTTGTAGCATCCTTACCAATCGCCTTTGCAGGTTTATTTTCTGGAATCGCCCAAGGTCGAGTAGCAGCAGCTGGGATACAAATTTTAGCGAAAAAACCTGAACATGCAACAAAAGGGATCATATATGCTGCTATGGTTGAAACATATGCCATTCTTGGGTTTGTTATCTCATTCTTACTTGTCCTAAATGTGAAGTAGTAGGAGGAAAAAAATGGATGCAATCGAAAAAATTGTCGAACAAATTCTAGAAAAAGGTCAAAAAGAAGTTTCAGAACGAAAGAAAATTGAACTAGATCGTATCAATCAAGAGTATCAGGAACAGGAAGAAGCGTTATTTTTACAAGAAAGTAAACTGATTGAAAAAAATCAAGAACAAACGAATAAAGCTTTTAAACAAAAAGAAAATCGTCAGCAACTGGAAATCAAGCAATCGATCTTGAATCAAAAGCAAGGATATCTGGAGCAGCTTTTTACAGAAGCCGTTGAACGAATGAATCATTGGACAGAAAGTGAATTTCAAACATTTGCAGAGCAAATCATTAATCAGCTACCAATAGAGGGCAAGGCTTACTTAAAATTAGGTTCGTTTTCAAAAGGAAAGTTGTCTGAGCAGTGGATAGTTGAACATTCTAATGAAATTTTGACGTTGATACTGGAAAAAGAAGAAGTTCCAAATGATGGCGGGTTTATTGTAGCAAAAGATGGTATCGAATATAATTTTTTATTTTCCAGTCTAATTCAAGAAATTAAAAAAATGGAAAGTTTTAAAATAGCAGAAATGCTGTTTCAATAAAACAAGTTGCTCCACCTTATATGATGGGAGGATCATAACGAATGAAAGAAACTGCATATAATCAAATCAACCCTTTGATTCGTCTTAAAGAAACAGAACTTTTGAGTAGTGCTCAATATGAACAACTATTAAATGCAAAAAACACTGATGAACTAAAAGAGTTATTAAAAAATACTGTTTATGGAACATATATGACGGAAGATTTTTCTGAGCGTTTTGAATATATTTATTCAAAAGAAAAAGGCAAACTTTATGAATGGTTATATGAAATGGCTCCAGAGCCAGAAGTGATCACAATATATACTTCCAGAGCAACATTTCATAACTTGAAAGTTTTGACAAAAGCTGAGCTGACAGGTCAAGATTTAGACTATCTATTTATTGACGATGGACGATATTCGATAGAAACGCTGAAAAGTGCGATTCGTACCCGTGTTTCAAATGAATTGCCGCAAGCGTTGATGAACGCAATTCTTGAAGTGCTAGATTATTTTCAAGAATCGAACACTCTTCAGGCAATCGATATCATTTATGACCGAAATTTTTTAACATTTCAACGACAATTAGCTGAAAAATTAGGAGATAAAGATATACTAGCTGAAGTTAGCGCTTTTATTGACTTGACGAATATTTCTACCATGGCCAGAGGAATCATACAAGGTCAGCATGAAAATTTTTTATCAACAGTTCTATCTAGTTCAGGAAGTATTCCTAAAGCGGTATTTTTAAACTATACAGAGCAATCATTAATTTCCTTTACTGATTTTGTTTTGAGCACGACCTATGGTGGGATGTTAGCGCCAATCGTCTCTGGGGAAACGAAGGAAATAGATTTAGTTGCTTTTGAAAAGGTAAAAGATGATTATTTGACTAGTCTTTATGACAAAGCGAAGATCATGGCTTTTGGTCCATTACCGCTGCTTGCTTTTTTAAATGCTAAGGAAGTGGAATGGAAGAATCTGCGTTTGATTCTAGTTAGCAAACGAAGTAACTTTCCTATAGAAGTTGTGAGAGAAAGGATGCGGATAACAGATGACGTATAGTATAGGCGTAATCGGCGACAGAGATTCTGTTATGCCATTTAAACTTTTTGGCTTTGAGGTAGTTTATGCCGTTTCATCCAAACAAGTTAGAGAGACGATTGAATCAATGGCGAAAAATAATTTCGGTGTTATTTTTATCACAGAAGATGCTTCTGAATTAGCAATTGAAACGATTGAACGATATAAAAGTGAAGTTACACCAGCAATAATTTTGATTCCAAGTCATAACGGAACAAAAGGTATTGGACTGAAAGAAATTCAGGATAATGTGGAAAGAGCGGTTGGACAGAATATTTTGTAGGACGTTAGACTGTTGTTCAGCTTTATAGTTGGTCTAGCTTCACGAGCCAGTTTTTTTCGGCAAATAGATAAAATTAGGTAGTGATAAAGAACATCATTGAATGATTTTCATGATTTGTTCAATAAATATACGGGCACGTTCAGCTTTTCTGAATAGGAGGAATGAGTTTGCAAACTGGTAAAATTATTAAAGTATCTGGTCCTTTAGTTATGGCGGAAAATATGTCTGATGCAAGTATTCAGGATATTTGTCATGTCGGGGAACTAGGTGTAATAGGAGAAATCATTGAGATGCGCGGAGATGTTGCATCGATTCAAGTATATGAAGAAACAACAGGGATTGGACCTGGTGAACCAGTTGTTACAACTGGTGAAGCACTGTCAGTTGAACTAGCACCTGGATTGATTTCCGAAATGTTTGATGGAATTCAGCGTCCTTTAGATACATTCGCTGAAATAACAGAAAGTAATTTCTTAAGCAGAGGTGTTCAAATTCCAGCTTTGGATAGAACCAAAAAATGGCTATTTGAACCGACCGTTTTCATAGGAGATGAAGTATCAGCAGGGGATATTATTGGATTTGTTCAAGAGACAAAAGTAATTCCTCACAAAATTATGGTGCCCTTTGGCATCAGCGGAACAGTGGTAGATGTTAAACAAGGTGAGTTCACGATCGAAGAAGTCGTTTATGTAATTAAAACAGAGCTGGGTGAAAAAGAATTCACAATGATGCAGAAATGGCCTGTCCGCCGTAGTCGTCCGATTTTAGAAAAATTAAATCCAGATGTGCCGTTACTTACAGGACAGCGTGTGATCGATACTTTCTTCCCTGTGACTAAAGGTGGAGCGGCTGCAGTTCCGGGTCCTTTCGGGGCTGGTAAAACAGTAGTACAACATCAAATTGCTAAATGGGCAGATGTTGATTTAGTGGTCTATGTAGGCTGTGGTGAGCGCGGTAATGAAATGACAGATGTATTGAATGAATTTCCTGAGCTGATTGATCCAAGTACAGGAGAATCTGTGATGGAACGAACTGTATTGATCGCAAATACCTCTAATATGCCTGTAGCAGCTCGTGAAGCATCAATCTATACAGGAATCACAATTGCGGAATACTTCCGTGATATGGGCTATTCTGTAGCGATTATGGCTGACTCGACTTCTCGTTGGGCGGAGGCTTTACGCGAAATGAGTGGACGTTTAGAAGAAATGCCGGGGGATGAAGGATATCCTGCCTATTTAGGGAGTCGTCTAGCAGAATACTATGAACGGGCGGGTCAAGTTGTAGCATTAGGAAAAGATCATCGCGAAGGTAGTATTACAGCGATTAGCGCGGTATCTCCATCTGGTGGGGACATTTCTGAACCTGTTACGCAAAATACATTACGTGTTGTAAAAGTGTTCTGGGGTTTAGACGCAACATTGGCACAAAAACGTCACTTCCCGTCAATCAACTGGCTGCAAAGTTATTCATTGTATGATTCTGAGGTTGGCAAATATCTAGATCAACAATTACAAGTTGAGTGGTCTGAGATGGTTACAGAAGGAATGCGCATTTTACAAGAAGAGTCGCAATTAGAAGAAATCGTTCGTTTAGTTGGTATTGATTCATTGTCTGATAAAGACCGTTTAACTTTGGAAGTTGCTAAATCGATTCGTGAAGATTATCTGCAGCAAAATGCCTTTGATGATGTGGATACGTTTACTTCGAGGGAAAAACAATATAAGATGCTACATTTGATTTTAACTTTTTATAAAGAAGGACAAGCGGCATTAAGTTTAGGGGCTTATTTATCAGAAATTATGGCAGGAACAATTGGTCTAAGAGATCAAATTGCTAGAAGTAAATATGTACCAGAAGAAGATATTGATCAATTAGATGGCTTAGCTGATGAAATAAAACAAACGTTAAAACAAATTATCGCAGACGGAGGGATGGCAAATGATTAAAGAGTACCGTACGATCAATGAAGTTGTCGGTCCCTTGATGATCGTTGAAAAAGTTGAAGGAGTTAAATACGAAGAATTGATTGAAGTTCGCATGCAAAATGGTGAAATTCGGCGTGGACAAGTTCTCGAAATCAATGGGGATAAAGCAATGGTTCAGATTTTTGAAGGAACCAGTGGAATCAATCTGCGTGATTCAAAAGTTCGCTTTTTAGGTCATCCTTTAGAATTAGGTGTATCAGAAGATATGGTAGGGCGAATTTTTGATGGTTTAGGTCGACCAAAGGACAATGGTCCTGAAATTTTACCTGAAAAAATGGTAGACATCAATGGAGAAGTAATCAATCCAGTTGCCAGAGATTATCCAGATGAATTCATTCAAACAGGAATTTCTGCGATCGATCACTTGAATACATTAGTTCGTGGACAAAAATTACCAGTATTTTCTGGATCAGGATTGCCACATAAAGAATTAGCAGCACAAATTGCACGTCAAGCAAATGTTCTAAATAGCGATGAAGAGTTTGCCGTTGTTTTTGCAGCAATCGGAATTACATTTGAAGAAGCTGAATTTTTCATGGAAGATTTCCGCCAAACAGGAGCGATCGATCGCTCTGTAATGTTCATGAATCTAGCGAATGATCCTGCGATCGAACGAATCGCTACGCCGAGAATGGCGCTGACTGCCGCTGAATATCTAGCCTACGAAAAAGGCATGCATGTGCTAGTGATCATGACAGATATGACGAACTATTGTGAAGCGTTACGTGAAATTTCAGCAGCGCGTCGGGAAGTACCAGGGCGTCGCGGCTATCCAGGTTATCTGTATACCAATTTAGCTACTCTTTATGAACGGGCCGGTCGTATTCGTGGGTTAAAAGGCTCAGTAACTCAAATTCCAATTTTAACGATGCCGGAAGATGACAAAACACATCCAATTCCCGATTTAACTGGCTATATTACAGAAGGCCAAATCATTTTATCCAGAGAGTTGTATAAGAGCGGAATTCAGCCGCCAATCGACGTTTTGCCGTCATTATCCCGCTTGAAAGATAAAGGGACAGGTGAAGGTAAGACACGCATCGACCATGCGCCTACAATGAATCAGTTGTTTGCAGCCTATGCTCAAGGAAAACAAGCAAAAGAATTAGCAGTTGTCCTTGGCGAGTCGGCTTTATCTGATGTCGATAAAATCTATGCGAAATTTGCTGATCGATTTGAAAAAGAATATGTCAATCAAGGATTTTATACAAATCGCTCAATCAATGAAACCTTGGATCTAGGATGGGAATTGCTATCGATGTTACCAAGAACTGAATTGAAACGTATCAAAGACGATATGCTAGACGAATACTTGACCGAAGGAGAGTGATCGATTATGGTGCGTTTAAATGTAAATCCTACTCGAATGGAACTCTCTCGTTTAAAAAAACAGCTTGGAACCGCAACTCGGGGACATAAATTGTTAAAAGATAAGCAAGATGAACTGATGCGCCGTTTTATTTTACTGGTCAAAAAAAATAATCAGCTGCGGATCGATGTGGAAGAAGAGTTAACAGATGCGTTAGCTAGTTTTGTATTGGCGAATGCGACATTAAATGAAGCCTTTATTGAAGAATTGGTGGCTATTCCAGCAGATGATATTACTCTTGATGTGATCGAAAAAAATATCATGAGTGTGACAGTTCCAATCATGAATTTCCACTATGATGCAACTGTAACAGAGGCACCACTAAATTATGGCTATCTAAATTCTAATGCAGAACTGGACGGTGTGTTTGCTAAGATTTCGACTATTTTACCCAAATTATTAGAATTAGCGGAAGTTGAAAAAACTTGTCAGTTGATGTCAGAAGAGATTGAAAAAACTCGTCGTCGAGTGAATGCATTAGAATACATGACGATTCCTCAACTAGAAGAAACGATTTATTATATTCAGATGAAATTGGAAGAAAACGAACGGAGTGAGATCACTCGTTTGATTAAAATTAAAAATATGGGAAGCAATGCTTGATACTTATAATAAAGGAAGTAGCGTGCTTTTACGTCATTTATTAAGAATTAGAGGGTAAAACAAAACTATTTTTTTAGTTTTGTTTTACCCTCATTTTTTTGGATATTCATGACTTTGTACTGCCCATAACTGATCTGTAATAGTTGAAATAAATGAGATGCCAGCATCAGTCTGCCCGTTTGTAAATACGGTCAAAATAAAAGGATGCTCCGTTTCTAAGATGCCGATATCATGCAGAAAACCTTCATAAGAACCAATCTTATGTGCAACTTTTCCTGATGTTGTCGGTGTATCCATTCGTTCATGGAAAACTGTATTTTTCATGTAATCATAGATTGTTTGATACTCTTGATTTGAAGATTTTTCATCATATAAAATCTTAAGGATTTTTGCTGCATCTTCAGAAGTAAACTTCGCATCATCCCAATCCGTTTCTTTTTGCAAAAAATGAGCGTAGAGTGCTTTTTTGGCTTCAACACCACCGCCAAAGGTATCATACAACATATTTTTAGCAATATTATCTGAATAGGTGATGCTATATTCTTGCAATGTTCTTAACGAATATTTTGGTTGAATATCATTGATAATGATCCCCGTACCATCTTCGTAGTCTTCTTTTTCATTAAAAGTAAGCTGATCATCCCACTTTAAACTACCAGCTTGAACTTTATCAGCAATCATCATAGCTAAAGGCACTTTAATTGTGCTAGCACTATAAAATTCCTTTTCTCCATTAACTGAGATCTGTTTTCCAGTTGTCAGATCGACATAAGTCATGCCCACATCGCCTTTAAACGTTTTTGCAGTATCAGTCATCACTTGTTCGATTTTATGATAAAAATTCGTCAGTTCTGGGCTGTTTATTCTTTTTGTTTCCGGATTTTTAACTGCAGAAGCAGAGGCAGTTTTTATTGGAACGCTAATTTGTTCGCTTGTTTCTGTCCCATTTGCGTAATCTACTGTATGGGTAGAAAAAAAGAACGATACAATCAAAAAGAAACAAATAGAGAAAATCATCCCATATAGAGTCATTTTCTTTTTTTCCAAATACTTTTCGTTCCTTTCAAAAAAGTAGAATTGTAATAATCATATCAAAGAATCATTAAAACCAATTAAATCTCTATAAAAGGTTTAACTAAAAATACAACCATACTCATTTAATCATTTTTTTTATTGATTTGCAAGGTAAGTTAAAGTACGAAAATCATAGAATGTTGATTTGTGATAAGTGAAGCAGGGTGATGTCTGTTCCTAACAGGAGTGGAATTATTTTTTGTGTAGAAATAATATAAGAGATTTAATTGAAGAGCAATTGATAGTCAATGATCGTCAAATAACCGAAGTGGGTCAAAGAAAATAGAAGACAGAAAGAGAAAGAAAAAATAGTATGAATTAAAAATAAGGGCTAAGATCGATTGATTACAATCGTCTAAGCCCTTGTTTTAAATTAGAAAGCTGTTGATTGTGGTTTTCTAATTGTTGTTTTAACTGTTTTGTCTCTTTTATCAACGACTCACCAATTGTTGTATCCTTCACTTTCAGACGTTTCAGCCGTCGATCGACGATTTGTCTTGTCGAAATTATATCATCATTTTTTTGAATCGCCGTTTCTTTGTTCGAAAATGGCTTGTGAGCAGCTAACTGCATGCCAAAAGAATTATATAAAAGCGTATAACCGCCAATTCCAGTCACTTTTTGATAGGCTCGCGAGAACCCACCATCAATAACAATCATTTTACCATCAGCTTTAATCGGCGATTCCCCTTTGATCTGCTTCACAGGCGTATGTCCATTAATAATATGAGCATCTGCTTCATTTAGATCAAAAGCACTTAAAATTTGCTGACAGATTTCAGAATTATTCCTCAGTTCATAATAAGCATTTTTTTCTTCTATATGCGTTTCAGTTTCTTGGATAAAATAACGTTCAAAAGTTTTCATTGCTTTTTTCCCAAAGAGAGAAGAACTTTCCCCGCACCACAGATACCACACGACATCAGTTGCAAAATCTTCGGACTGCCATCGTTGTGCAAAGGCTTGTTTAATCGCTGTTTCAAAAAAGTCGAGTAAGCTTCTCCCTGCATAATTTTGTCCATTAAAGAATGCAGATTGGAAGGAGCCGTCCTCATTAAGAGGAATACAGCCATGAATCAACAAGTTGTGATTATAGGAAAGATAAAGTGAACCTTTTTCTATAAGAAATGCCATATGTTGATTTAATTTTTGAGAGTGTTGGAATTGCTGTAGTAAATCATTTATGATAAATTCTTCTTCTTTTGATAGCTTATAGGGATCGTGCCAATCAACTGTTTGAAAACAAGTGTTGATCAATTGATAGGAATGACTATCAATCGTAATACGGTCATTTTGAATTTTATCTAAGAGCAATCGATGCTCCATTTGAAATTCAGGTCGCCGTTTAATAAGCTGACCTTCTAATTTTTCTTGAATGATTGCCATCGCTTGTTGAATGTTCATCGCATCAGTTATTTCAGTTATCGTAAGTTTTCTATACGGATTTTTCTTTGGGAGAAAATGAAGGTTCTCCTGAAAAGTTTTTCGACTGTATGATTTTAATAAATTTAGATCGATCCCGTATGCATTTTCCAAAAGATCAAGGTTGCCGTAGCGGGCGCAGATTCTCAGAACATTAGCTAAACAAGCTTTAGAACCGCTCACAGCACCTAACCAAATAATGTCGTGATTTCCCCATTGGATATCAAGTGAATGATAATCAATCAAACTATCGATTATTTTATCAGGATGAGGACCTCGATCATAAATATCACCGATGACATGAAGATGATCGATCACAAATTGTTGAGTCAAATAGGCTAAATCTTCTATAAAACGTTCCGCTTCACCAAGGTCGATGATTTTTTTGATGATTTGTCGATAGTAGGCTTTTTTATCGGTCGTTTCATCGTATTGATAAATTAATTCTTCTAAAATATAGGCATAAGTTTCGGGTAAGGCTTTCCGAACTTTGGAGCGGGTGTATTTACTTGAAGAAAATCGAACAATAATCAATAAATGTTCAATTGTGTCAAACCACCAAGTTTGTGATAGCAACTGTTGCTCTTGTAATGCTTGAATTTTTTCTTCTGGATAGTAAATCAAAAAACAGAGTTCATCCATTTGTTCTGCAGAAAGCTTTTGATTGAAAAGTGTATATACTTTGTCCCGAATGCTTCCTGAGCCATTTCTTAAAATATGATTGAACGCATCAAATTCTCCATGAAGGTCACTGATAAAATGCTCGGTTCCTTTAGGTAAATTTAAAATAGCCTCCAAATTTATAATTTCGGCAATCAGTTCATTGGATCGAATGTTATTCATCTAGAGGACTCCTGACTATTTGTTTTGGGCTAAATCTTCGATAATCGTCGTAGTTTCTTCAATTGATTTTTTGTCAACATTGATTACAAGTGCATTGTATTTTTCAAAAATACTATTTGCGTAATCTAGTTCTTCTTGGATACGATCAGCATTCGTATAAGCAGAGTCTTCTTTTAGGCCTAGTGAATGCAAGCGGGACTTGCGAATGTCCATCAAACTTTCAATGCTAGTTGTTAGCCCAATGATTTTTTTTGGATCAATTTGATCTAATTCTGCAGGTAAAGAAACTTCTGGGATCAAAGGTAAATTAGCAACTTTATGATTTCGGTTTGCCATATACATACTTAAAGGTGTCTTGGATGTCCGTGAAACACCTAGTAATACGTAATCAGCTTCTAAAAAGCCTTTTGAATCCTTACCGTCATCGTATCTGACTGCAAATTCTATCGCTGAAACACGGCTAAAATACTGCTCATTCAACTTGTGGATAGCCCCTGGTTCTTGTAGAGGCTGAATGCCAAAGGTTCCCTCGACGATTTCACTTAGAGGGCTCATATAATCCACATACTGTAACCCAGTTCGATTCGCAAACTCTTTGACTAAATTTACTAGTTTTTTATTAACCAAAGTCGTAACGACAATGGCCTTATCGTGTAAAGCATCTTTTAAAATTGGCTGTAATAGCCCTTCGTCTGTAATGAATGGGAAACGTTTGATATCGCTCATATCAATACTTGGGTATTGAGCTGAGACAGCCGAAATGATTTTCTGTGCGGTTTCACCAACTGAATCTGATACTAAATAAATTTTGATTTTGTCTTTTTTCATGAATGCATTCTCCTATATTGTGATCGTTATAATCTATAGTTTCTTTACAAATAATTTTTGAAAAAAACTATGAATAGACCTTTTTATTTTTTAATAATTTTCTTTTTCAATGTCATTACCTGCATTAATAAAATAAGCCATCATTCTAGTCTTAGTGACTTTACCGATCACTTTTTTTGGCTGACCAATCTCAACAACAGGTAAGGTATCAATACTATGTTGCATCAATAAGCCCCCAGCCTCCAAAATCGTACGGTCGCTAGTGATCGTGATGATATTTGGCATGCGGCTCATAATCATAGCAACAGGTGTTTTTTCTGTATTAGGATTGCTGATAGCCGCTCTTAATAAGTCTTTACGAGATAAGACGCCATTCAACTCATCATTGTCATCTTTTACATACAAAGAACCCACATCGTACATGAACAAATTTGTTACGGCATCATAAACCGTTGTACTCTGGTGGATAAGGATTGGCGGTAGCATAATATCTTCTACTGTTTTCTTGTATAGTTTTTCGTAAAGCAAAGGCTCAATTGTTTGACCAGTATAAAAATAGCCAACTTTTGGTCTAGCATCAAGCAAACCAGTCATCGTCAAAATAGCTAAATCACTGCGTAAGGTCGCACGGCTTAAACCAAGAGTTTTGGCAATACTATCCCCGCTGATCGGTTCATTTTCCTTAACGATTTTGATGATCTCTAATTGTCTTGAGGTAAGTTTCATTTTATCGACCTACTTTCTAAATGTGACACACTAATTATTATATATTTCTTATAAAAATAATGCAACAATAAAAAAAGGGTACACTAATTATTCTTGACAATGAATGTGATACACAATATAATCAATTTTAGACAAATGTGATACACTAATTAAGAAAAAGGAGATTATGCTTGTGACATATGTAATTGATTTTTTAGAAGGAAGTAAAGAACAAGGCGATTTATTAGGAGGAAAAGGTGCTAACTTAGCTGAAATGACAAAATTGAAGCTCCCAGTTCCGACAGGTTTTACGATTACAACAACGGCTTGTTTGGACTATCTTGAAAAGAAAGAAAATGTTTCAACTAAGCTTAATGAAGAAATCCGAGAACACGTCCTTAGTATGGAAAAAAGAACAAAGAAGATATTTGGGGACCCTTTGGATCCTTTATTGGTTTCGGTTAGAAGTGGATCAAAATTTTCAATGCCTGGAATGATGGATACCATTTTAAATTTAGGCCTAAACGATGAAACAGTTCTCGGCTTAGCAGAAAAAAGTGGAGATGATCGTTTTGCTTATGATTGTTATAGAAGATTATTACAGATGTTTGGCGATGTCGTTTGCGGTATTGATAAAAATCGATTTGAAGAACAACTAGATTTTTACAAATCAAAAAATAAATATTTAGTAGATACAGAAATGCAAGCCGAAGATTGGCAAGAATTGGTAGCGGTTTATAAAGATATCTTTTTAGAAGTGACCCATCAAGCTTTTCCTCAAGATCCCTACGAACAATTGACTTTGGCAGTGGAAGCCGTCTTTCGTTCTTGGAATAATCGTAGAGCAATTACGTATCGTCGTCTCCATGATATCTCAGATACATTAGGAACTGCCGTTAACATTCAAGAGATGGTTTTTGGAAATTTTGGGGCTGATAGTGGGACAGGTGTTGCCTTTACTAGAAATCCAGCAACGGGTGACAAAGGGATTTTTGGAGAATTTCTTTTAAACGCTCAAGGGGAAGATGTAGTAGCTGGGATACGAACACCGCAGCCAATCAGTGAACTGAATGTTTTGATGCCGGAAGTTTACCAAGAGTTCTTACGCTTAAGTCATTTGTTGGAGAGTCATTATAAAGATATGCAAGATATTGAATTTACGATTGAAAATCGCAAATTATATCTTCTGCAGACGAGAAATGGCAAACGAACAGCCAAATCTGCGTTTAAAGTTTGTATTCAATTAGTTGAAGAAGGAATTATTTCTAAGAAAGAAGCGATTCAGCGAATCAATCCAACTATCGTGACTCAGTTACTTCACCCTGTTTTTGAACCGGATCAACTAAATCATGCTGAGCTTTTTGCTAAGGGACTCCCAGCAAGTCCTGGAGCTGCTAGTGGGAAAATCTATTTTACAGCTGAACAAGCCAAAAAAGCTAGTGAACTAGGAGAGAAAGTTATTTTGATCCGTCAAGAGACATCCCCAGAAGATATTGAAGGCATGGTAGTTAGTGAAGCTATCGTAACCTCTAGAGGTGGTATGACTTCTCATGCTGCAGTGGTAGCCCGTGGTATGGGGGTTTGTTGTGTTGCGGGCTGTGAAGATATTTATGTAGATGAATTTTTAGAACAGGCAACGGCAGGCGGTATTACATTGCATCAGGGCGATATCATCTCAGTAGATGGAACTACAGGAACTATTTATCTAGGCAGTATACCATACGTTGAGGGAGATGAATGGCAATTATTAGAAACCATTACAGACTGGGCAAAAGAGGAAGCGAGTATTGGTGTCAAAGCCAATGCTGAAACACCTAAAGACATTAAAACAGCATTGAAATTAGGCGCTCAAGGAATTGGTTTGGCAAGAACTGAGCATATGTTTTTTGGGGAAGAACGGATATTTGAAATGCGCAAGATGATTCTTGCAGAAAATGAAGAATCCCTGATAGCCCCTTTAAGTTTGTTAAAAGAGTTCCAAAAAGATGATTTTCGAACAATGTTTACCTTGTTAAAAGGAAAAGAGTGTACGATTCGTCTATTAGATCCACCGCTACATGAATTTTTGCCGCAAACGGAAGAAGAAATTATTCATTTGGCCAATGCAACACAGAGAACAGTTGCTGAGATCAAGCATCGAATAGAAGAACTCCATGAACAAAATCCAATGCTCGGCCATCGAGGATGTCGATTGGCAGTTACAACACCAGAAATTTATGAAATGCAAGTAGCGGCTATAATTGAGAGTGCGATAGAAGTTGCTCAAAAAGAAAAGAATCTAAGGATCGTTCCAGAAATTATGATCCCTTTGATTGGCAGCCAAGAAGAGATGCATTGGCTACGAGAACGATTGGTTCAAGCAATTCAAAAAATATTTGACGAAAAACAGCAAACGATCCCATACAAAATAGGGACGATGTTAGAGATTCCTAGAGCTTGTTTAACAGCAGAAAAAATTGCAACAGTTGCTGACTTTTTTAGTTTTGGTACAAATGATTTAACTCAACTGACTTATGGGTTTTCTCGAGATGATTCAGTGAAATTTATAGGTGCCTATCAAGAGAAGCAATTACTAAAAGAAGATCCGTTTCAGCATATCGATGAAGAAGGAGTCGGTGCGTTGATGAAAATTGCGGTAGATAAAATCAGAAGCGTTGATCCAACGATTAAAATTGGTGTTTGTGGAGAAGTAGGTGGAGATCCGCAGTCCATTCGATTCCTAAAAAAGATTGGTGTAGATTATATTTCATGTTCCCCATATCGAATCCCATCTGCTATATTGACGATCGCACAAGAACAGTAGAATGAAAATACAAGAGATTGTGATGTGACTTATAGAGTCATGTCTCAGCCTCTTGTATTATTTTTTTCTTAGTAGTCTGATTATTTTTCAGTAAATGGTATAATTTATAGGAAGTCTATTGAGAAAGAAGTGAGTGAGATGAATAAGCGATGGAAGTTGTCTATTTTGATTGGCACATTCTTTTTGCTTTTAATTCTAGTAGGTAATTGGTTTTTTGATGAAGAAAACAGTCTTTTCGGAGGAGGATCATCACAGAAACAGGCAAGTAATCAAGAGGATAAATTCTCTAAGGCGGATCGACAAAAGAATATTGATAAGATAATAAATGAGACTCATTTTCAAGGGTCGGTATTGTTAGTGAACCAAGATCAAATTTTCTATCAACAAAGCTATGGTTATGCAGATGCACAAGAAAAACAACCAAATAAAATAGACGGTCCGTTCCCTATTGCTTCTTTACAAAAAATAATTACTGGCTCAATTGTTTTAGAATTAGTAAAAGAAGGTAAGGTAAAGTTAAGCACTACATTAGATACATTTTACCCAGATATTGATCTAAGCCAAACAATCACGATTCAGCAACTGCTTGATCATAATTCAGGTATTTTCATGGCAGAAGAAGAACCAGAACTATTATTAAAAGATCAAGACAGTCAGATAGAGAATGCTTTAACTGCTATGTCTGTCACGAGCAATAAAGAGTTTACTTATACGAATGTTAACTATACTTTATTAGCGGGAATTATTTCCAAGCTTACAGGTCAACCTTATGAAGAAGTTGTCAGAAAAAGGGTAATTGATAAACTCTCTTTGACGCATACTTATTTTTGGGATGCCGTACCAAAAGATGTCATAATTCCCCGTCCTTATTATTACATGGGGGAAGATTATCAAGCAGATCCTTTTCCAGCAAGTGAAAAATTATTCTCTAGCTTGTTAGGTGCAGGAAATATGTATATGTCAACGGAAGATTTTTGGTCGTTTATTCAAAGCTTAGCCAATGGTCAACTCTTTGAGCAAACGGAATATGAGCGACTTGCTGGTACCAAGGAAGAAGGATACCAGGCAGGCATAGTCTATTTTGGTGATTTAAAATATTCTGAAGGGAATTTGGGTGGTTATGATACTGTGATTTATGGCGATCAAGACAATAAAAACGTAGTGATTCTTTTTGCAAACCAACCAGCAGATGATGGGATGAGAGCGTTAAGTGAAGAGTTATATGATCAGTTACTAGAAATGTAAGTCATTTGTTGTGAAAATAATGAAAAATAGATAGGAAGTTTTTCATTTTTGTGCTATTATTTTTAATAAATCAATTGAAGAAGGTGAAGAGATGCCACTCTTATTTGGAACGGCGGAATTTAATGAAAATGAACATTTAACAATCGGCGGTTGCGATACGGTTCGTTTAGCTGAGAAATACGGAACACCATTATTCGTTTATGATGTTGCACATATTCGTCAACGTGCTAGAGGCTTCAAACAAACATTCGACTCTTTAGGAGTAAAAAATAAGGTTATCTATGCAAGCAAAGCATTCTGCTGTTTAGCAATGTATAAACTGCTAGAAGAAGAAGAGCTAGGTTGTGATGTTGTTTCAGCTGGAGAGATTTATACAGCGATCAAAGGCGGTATGTCTCCTGCAAATATTGAGTTTCATGGAAATAATAAGACCAAAGAAGAACTTGCCTATGCAGTGGAGCAAGGGGTTGGCACGATCATAATTGATAATTTTTATGAGATCGATTTGTTAAGTGCTATTTTAAAAGAAAAAAAGAAGAGCCAAAACGTTATGTTTCGTATTACGCCTGGGGTAGATGCTGAAACGCATGAGTATATTCTAACCGGGCAAGTAGACTCAAAATTTGGTTTTGATGTAAATAGTGGACAAGCAACACAAGCGCTAGAAAAAATCATGGCTGATGACTATTTAGTGTTAAAAGGCGTACATTGCCATATTGGCTCGCAAATATTTTCTGCAGAAGGATTTTTAGCGGCAGTTGAAAAAATGTTGCTGATTTTGAATGAATGGAAAAAAACGTTTGATTATACTGTGGACATTTTAAATATGGGCGGCGGTTTTGGTGTGCGCTATACTGAGGCAGATGATCCTTTAGAGCCAGAAGCATTTGTTAAAGCTATTGTAAATGCAGTAAAAGGTCAATGTGAATTGCTTGATTATACGTTCCCAGAAATTTGGATCGAACCAGGGCGTAGTATTATTGCTGAAGCAGGAACAACGATTTATACAGTTGGTGCTCAAAAAATAATCCCTGATGTTCGTCATTATGTTTCAGTAGATGGTGGTATGGGTGATAATATTCGACCAGCATTATATGATGCAGTTTATGATGGCTTTTTGGCGAATAGAATCAGTAACGATGCAGCTGAGAATATGAGAATTGTCGGCAAATATTGTGAATCAGGCGATATTTTGATCAAAGAAATCGCGTTGCCGCCGATGGAAGCAGAAGATTTATTTGCTATGACAAGCACTGGTGCATATGGGTATTCAATGGCTAATAACTATAATCGCAATTTAAAACCAGCAGTTGTTTTTGTGGAAGATGGGCAAGATAAGTTAGTCATACGTCGTGAGACTTATGAGGACTTGGTTTCATTAGATTGTGAGTAATAATAATTAGGGGATAGCTCAGAAATGTTTATCCAGATTCTAAGTTAGTGGAATATGACTCGAAGAGTTATATTCCACTAACTTTTTTTACTCACACTTGTTTGAGTACATCGATACTTTTTTTCTTAAATAAGAGTATACTTAGTTAAGAGAATAAAACTTAGAATAGAGGTGTCGTGTTTGAAGTGGATTGTGTTGATTTTGGTTATTTTATTTATTTTGGTTGTGGCAGTGTCAGTTTATGCGGCAAATTTCTTCTTGAATGTAGCGCTTTTTAGAGATAATAATTGGTATGACAAAATGGGCCATAAAATGATGAATCCTGATAATTTTAATAAGGGACAGTCGCAATATGACCTTACTGAAGAGCAACAAAATCAACAAGGCGATATATTTTGGCAGACAAAATTTGCTCAGGATCATTGGCTAGAGACAGACGGGGAAAAGCTCTATAGCCGTTTGATCGTTCCGCACCCTGAAAGTAAGAAATGGGTGATTTGTGTCCATGGTTATCGTTCTTACGGTCAGCGTGACATGGCCTATGTTGCTTCTCAATTTTCTAATCAGCACTATAATATATTGATTCCTGATTTAAGAGCGCATGGCCAAAGTACAGGAAATGTGATAGGAATGGGATGGTTGGACCGTTTAGATTTATTGAAATGGATTCAAGAAGTGGTTAAGATCGAACCACATGCTGAAATCATTCTATTTGGCGGTTCAATGGGTGCTGCAACTGTGATGATGACAAGTGGTGAGGAACTACCAGCATCTATCAAAGGTTTGGTTGTTGATTGTGGGTATTCATCTGTCTATGATGAATTTGGAGCTATGTTACGTTCGGCGTTTAAGTTACCAGCTTTTCCTATATTGACTATTGCCAATATAATGGCTAAAAAAAAGGTTGGATACTCACTTAAAGAAGCTTCTTCTGTTGCTCAGTTGGCTAAAAATGATTTACCAACTTTATTTATTCACGGAACGGGTGATAAATTTGTACCGCATCAAATGCTTTATGACAATATGGAAGCTACCAATGGTGTCAAAGAAAGCTTGATTGTTGAAAAGGCACCCCATCTCTCTTCTTTTATTTATGAACCAGAGCATTATTTTGATACTGTGTTTGAGTTTATCCATCGTTATTGTTAGAAAGGAGAAACCATATGGATGCTAAAAATAAACAACAAAAGTTAAGCTTAGGCGTTATACTGATTTTAATTGCAGCTGCGTTGAGTAGTTTAGGTCAATTGGCATGGAAATTTGGCGCTGATGGAACAGGGAGTTACGCAATTGTACTTTATGCAGTCGGTTTTTTAGCTGCAGGAGCAGGAATGTTTTTTATGATGGCAGCTTTTCGTTATGGAGAAGTATCGATTTTACAACCAATGATGAGTTTGGGATTTGCCTTGTCGATCGTATTAGGTGCACTATTCTTAAATGAAAGTATTACTTGGTATAAATTATTAGGAACAGGATTCATTATTGCTGGTTCGATTCTTCTAGGGATTGAAGGAAACGAGGAAACCATATGATGGATTATGCAGCAATTTTGACGATTCTTGTCATTACTACTTTTTCTGGCAGTGCAGGTGCTTTAGCGTTGAAAAAAGGAATGAATGACTTACCACAATTGAGTCTCAAACGAGTATTGCGAAGTGGTTGGATTTATCTGGGTTCGTTTTTATATATTTTAAGTGCAGTAACTAATATTGTTTTATTAAAATTTTTAGATTATTCGATCGCTTTCCCAATGACGTCGTTAACCTATGTTTGGACAGTTATTATTAGTTATTTTATTTTTAAAGAAAAGCTAAGTGTTCGAAAAGTTTTAGCTGTGATTTTGATTATTATTGGTGTTTTTATTATTAGTCAATAAAACCTGATGTTGGTAATGAGAGCATTCTAGTTGTAAAATAAATTTATAAACAACAGGAGGGATTACTATGACCGTTAAGTCAAAGGGAATCGATAAAATCAAGTTGTTACAAGCAGTAACAACAATCGTAACAGGAATTATTATGTTAAATGCAGTGTTGAAAGCAAGCAAAAAATAAATAGACAGCAAGGATAAGTATTATTGTGGACGTTCTTATAAAGAGCATCTGTGATAATACTTTTTTGTATGCAGAAAAAATCGGGAGACCTTTAAAAGGTTGACCTAATTGCGATCTTATATACTTAAATAAGACAATAAACCGTCTAAAGGAGGGATCAAGATGAATAGAAAAACTAGCCTTTTATTTGTTTTCATAGTAATGGTGTTACTTTTATCAGGATGCGTAATTGTGCGGATGTAAGGAGGAAAAAGATGAAAAAATTGATAGGTGCAGTGTTTTTCTGCTTATTTGCATTATCTGGTTGCAAGATAGAATGTAATAGTCCACAGACTGCTAGAGATGATAATTATGGCGTGAATACTGGAAATAGCTACAGTAATGAAAGCCTTGGTGATGATAAAACGAGTGGTATACTCGCAGCAAAAACAGGTACAGGTGACGAGGTTTTGACAAATTTGGCTTTTAAAAAAGGACCAGTGATTTTTACACTCAGTCATGATGGACAAGGGAATTTTATTGTGAAAATGTTAGATAGCAATGGCACTGTTGTCGCAACTTTAGTAGATAAAGTAGGCAATTATTCTGGAAAAGTAGTTGTTCAAGTTCCTAAAGATTCGGACAATTATATTTTGGAAATTCAAGCAGATGGTAAATGGCAAATGGTACCATCGAAAGCAGATGAAAAGGGGCAATAAAAAAATTTTGCGGGTATCTATTTGGAAGTCTATTATGGAAATAGGATGTTGTTTCGTGTTCAGGTTTATAGAAAAAGAAGTGTTCTGGTGGTTAGAACACTTCTTTTTTTATAGATTTTTTTGTTACTCTAACGTTATTTCGTGACGTTTACACATGCTCTTTGGTTATGTATAATTTACTTATGGTTAGGTGGAGATAAACTTGTCAAAAATGAAAATCAAAGCAATTAGTTTAGTAGTTATAGTGGTAATTTTAGGGCTTGGAGGGAAATTGTATATGGATGAGCAAGAGAAAATTAGGGAAGAAAGAAATATGGCAATAAAGAATGTACAAGAAGAAGCTTCAAAGTATATTATAGAGAACTATGTTGGGATTAAGAAAATTGAGTGGCGTGGTTGGGCTATTACTAAACCCAATTCAGTTGATACTTCTATGACAATCAACAATAACAAAGATGGAATTTTTTCTTATAGTGCAGGTCATACTGAATGGATTAGAGGATATACAGATGGTAACTTTGAAGTTTTAGAAATTGAAGAAAATGACCCATCCAAAGCAATAATGCAAAAAGAATTGCGGAATCAAGGCGTTACAAAGTCAAAAGAAGGGAGTCCAAATGCTGAAATTATTTATAATTGGGAGGAGAGTAAATAAGTGAGTCTTACTGAAGAAGATTTTAATCTATTAAATCAATATGTTTATAATGTGGATAATGAAAAACATGTAAATGAAAAACTTGAGCTACCTAAAGTAAATACTAATCTTAGAATGAAAAATGGTAAAAGAGTATATATAGTTGCAATAAAAGATGATGACAACACAGGCTTCCAAGGAATGGCAGTAGCGCCAATAGTCAACGGAAAACCTGACTACAACCAAGTAACAGTCGTCGCAGCAGCAACAGAAAGCAGTGATCCTAAAGATCTACATGGCGCTTTAAGTGGCACCACAGAATCAGGTTCGCACCAATATGATGCAGCATTAGACTTCATAAAAAATCTACCAAAAAACTGTACAGTATCACAATTAACAGGATACTCTCAATCTGCTTTTATGCTAAAAGCAGGGGCAAAGCTAAAGATCCCTGCCACAGTCTTTAACGGTTGGTTCCAATATACGTCACTGAATGATGATGAACGGAAATTTATCAGAGATAATCCTGGATTATTCCTTAATTACCGTCATGCAAGTGATTGGATCACCATGTTAAATGACCGAAATTCAAAGTCAGTAAAAGATCTAGGCACTATTGTATGGGTAAAAGGTTCTAGTCATAATATTTATGATTGGGATTTTGATGGTGATGGGCGGCTAATTGTTAACGGTGATACAAGAGAAAAAGTAACTGTGCGAAACAATCAAATAAAAAATAATGCGGCAATCTTGTTATTAGCTTTATCTGGTTTGGCTAATAAATTAAGAGCAAGCGGTGGTGGATTGTCTTCAAATGAAGAGATTTTCTTAGATAACTCGGAAGCACTGATTGTGTTAGAAGCGGCCTCTCAAACAATGTATATTGGTTTACAAGGGACAATCAAGGTTTGGAAAGACTCCATTTCAGAAGCAGAAGAACTTTGGAAAACCGGTGTACAAACAGCTGAATCCGTTGGCGAGGATTTGAACCCCTCTGAGGTAATGGAAACTGTGGAAAGTGGTTCTCCCAAGGCAAGTATTGTAAATGAACCCATAAACTATTATGAAGAGAAAATAGCTGAAGCAAAACAAATGAATGAGAGCTATGATCATTTAATTGATGAAATTAAAGAAAGTATTAACCAATTAATTGCAAGTGATCAAGAGTTGGCTAGACAACTTCAGCTGTAAAGACGGGAGAAACATCGTGAAGCAAGAACACTTAGAAATAGAATATAGAAAGAATAGAAAGCAATATGAAGAGCAAGAAGAAGAGTTATATCATCAAAGAGATAAAGGGATTCAGATGCTAGAAGAAATAGCAGAATCTACAGATTACTATTTGAGAAATCTTGAAGAGGATAGAACTGCTAGAAATCAAAGTTTATACGTATTGGAAGAAATGAAAGAAGAAATTGTACAAGTATTCAAAGCAGATCAAACGCAAATAGAGGAATCGTTAGAACAACTTGAAATAAATTACCACAAACAGCAACAACAGTTAATTGAGCAGGAAAACGAGACAAAGGAAGGAGAAATTGAATGCTAGATAAAGTATTAAAAGATTTAAAGAAGAATGCGCAAAAAATGATGATCCGCATTCGTGTTTGTAACGCTCTAAATCAGAAAAGTTATGCCAACCGCGAAAAAGCGAAAAGCTCTGCAAAGGAATTTCTTACTGCAACCAAAGATGGAATGACAAGTATTACTGGAGATTTAGGTAGCTCGATTAAAGGCAAATTTGGAAAGCAAGTAAAAGAAACCCTGAAAAATCAAAGTGATAAGCTGAAATCATTTTAAAGGGGTAGATGATGACTATAATTAGTTTTGCATTCACCTGAGTAAAAGTACAAATCTAGAAGGATATGGGGGAAGAAGTGTTGGCTCACAACATGAATTATTTTAATCTGAAAGCCCTCTAGCTTTACTAAAAACTAAACTTTGGTAAAAGCTCCTATAAAGGGCTTTTTTCAGCCATACAAAAAAGCCTTCTAACTGTGATTACTGAGGTACAGTTAGAAGGCTTTATGTTTTCATTATAAAACTACTGTTAATTTTTACTACAGAAGCGTTGTTATATCAGATTTAACGAATCCCTAAAGCAATGCGAGCATAGCGAGACATTTTATCAGTTGTCCACGCTGGGTACCAGACAAGTTTTACTTCTGGATTTTTTACTTCTGGAATTTCTTTTAAGGCTTCATGAATTTGCTCAGTAAGAACATCAGCTAGTGGACAGCCCATAGTTGTTAAGGTCATTTTGATGACCGTATCGCCATTTTGGGCAAACTCCACTTCGTAAATCAATCCTAAATTAACAATATCAATCCCAAGTTCAGGATCGATCACGGTTTCTAGAGCAGTTAGAATCTGTTCCTTGATATCTTCAATCTCTTCAGCAGACCATTCTTGATTTGTTTCAGTCATTGTATCTACTCCTTTTTCTTAGTCGTTCACTGTGCCTAAATTGAATCAATATATCGAAATAAAGGCACTCCTTTACAGTTCGTTCTTTCCATATAATACCTTTTTTTAAATGCTTTGTAAATGAGAATCTTTTTCAATAAAGCGAAGTTTGCAAGCTTAGTGATTCAATGGCGTCAAGGGCTAAGCTAAAATTGAAGAGTAAAAAGCATCAATTCATTCTCTGTAGCGTTGAGAATATTATGTTGAGTGAATGCTTCTAAAAAAATTGCATCACCTTCTTGCAGAATAAGTACCTCGTCGTTCAATTCAACCGTTGCTTCACCTTTTAGAACGTAATTGATTTCACAAAGATTATGAGCAATTTTTTTACCACTGGATGATGATTGAGCATCGATATAAATTTTCGAGATGACCATATTGTTTGTATGTACAGGTAGATTGAACAACGTATCATAATAAGTAGAGTTTGTCTGCCACGGATTATAGATCGTACCAGAAGAGTTGCGAATCACTTTATAGCCATGTTCAGACGTTTCCTCATCCTGTATTACTTGTGGAGCCTCATTTGCTAAAAGATAAGCAACAGTGACACCTAAAGAATCTGCGATTTTTCGCAACGCTTCAAGAGAGGGACGATTAGTACCACGTTCGATTTGTGATAAGAAACTTGCGGAATAACCAGTTTTTTCACCTAGTTCAGTTAACGTAATCTTTTTTTCTTTTCGTAAATTCTTGATTTTTCTAAATTCCATCTACAGCCGTCCTTTGCATATAGTCCTTTTTTCATTCATATTATCTCGGATTCGTTACAAAATTACAAGCACTAGAATTTTAATTAAAAAAACCACATCATAATCTCATAAATATATTGACATTTACATAGAGTAAACTTAAAATTGTAACCAATAATTCAAAAATTGTACTAAAATTTAATTCAAAATTAAAAAAAGAGTAGTTATTATTTCCTTTGGATATATTTAATTTTTTTGATTAAGATTAGAAAGTAGTATGAAAATGAGTGTTGAATTAAAGAGATGACCATTGGAGGAAATGAATTGAAGATAACAAAAATAAATGTGGCGCCTAAATCAGCAAGATTAAAGGAACCGATCACAATTTCTCTTGGAACGATTGAGCATTCTATGAGTGCAATCGTCGAAATTGAAACTGACGAAGGAATTAACGGATATGGCGAAGGATCACCAGGTATCTTAATTACAGGTGAAACGTTAAAAGGGACGACAGAGTGCATTCAATTATTTGAAAAGCAACTAATTGGTGTCGATCCTTTAGACATTGAGAAAATCCACAGCATAATGAATGCAACAGCGGCATTAGCACCCTCTGCGAAGACTGCGATTGATATTGCTTGTTATGATTTGTTTGGAAAAAAAGCAAATCTGCCAGTGTATAAACTTTTAGGTGGTTTTGATTCGTGTGTTAAGACAGATATGACGATTGGAATCGATACATCTGAAATAATGGCTGAAAAAGCAAAAACAGCCGTTGCACAAGGTTTTGATACACTAAAAGTTAAAGTCGGAACAGGTTTTGCTGCAGATACTGCCCGCATCAAAACAATCAGAGAAGCCGTTGGCAGTGAAATAAACATCCGTCTAGATGCCAATCAAGGCTGGAATCCGAAAGAAGCTGTGAATACGATCAACCATTTAGCGCAATACGGCATTGAATTAGTAGAACAGCCAGTTGCATATCATGATATTGAAGGACTGACATATGTTACAACTAATGTTGGGACACCAATCATGTCAGATGAGAGTTGTTTTAATTCAAAGGATGCTCTTCGTTTGATTAAAGCGCGGGCAGTTGACTTTGTGAATATCAAGTTAATGAAGTGCGGTGGTATCCATGAGGCACTGAAAATCAATAGTATTTGTGAAGCAGCGGGTGTTGAATGTATGATTGGCTGTATGGTGGAAGAAACGAATATCGGTGTGACTGCTGCAGCGCATTTGGCCGCAGCAACTAAAAATATCACAAGAGCAGACTTAGATGCGACTTTTGGCTTGAATGAAGTCGCAATTCCTGGCGGTGTTGGATTAGAGGCAACTAGTGAAATTCAGTTATCAGGTAAAGCTGGTTTGGGTTTAAGTAAATAAGAGAGGTGCGTGTCAAATGTATTATGATTTAAAGTATATGAGTGTGCCGTTACCGGAAGATGTAATTAAATTAAAAAATTATGGTGATTTTGAGGGTGCAGGTAAGTTGATTGAACATTTATTGTCTAACGAACTGCCCCACGCATTGAGAAAACGATTAGAAATCGAACAAGATATTATCCGAATCGTTGGAATCAACGAGTATCCGTTTGATTTTAGCGAAGCAAATAAAATGATGAAAGAAACGTTTAAAGACTATCAAGAGCAAGAACTAATAACACTAAAAGAAACCGGAAAAGTAGACTGGCTGTATATTGATGGTAAGGTTCATTTTCAACGACGTTTCTTAATGAATTTGATCAAGACACAAGCAGATTATGAAGCAAGACTGCTTGTTAAAGAAGACAATGAAATCGATCTTTTGAGAAAACAAGAACTAACCCAAAATGTTCAAATAATGAAAGAACAAGGGAGAAGAAAAGTCAAGATTCACCTGAGAACTAGTATTCAAGTAAAAAAAGAATACGAGCGTCCAGGCGAAACGGTCAAAGTATACTTGCCAATACCAAAAGAATGCAAACAAGTATCAGACATTCAAATCATAAAAACCACACCAGAAGCTACTTTTATCGCGCCAGAAACACAAGCGCAACGCACGGTTTACTTTGAAACGGTTTTAGAAGAAGATCAAGTCTTTTCAGTGGAATACAGCTATACGAATCAAGTTGATTATGTAGAGCTAGATCCAGAAAAAGTATCAGAACTACAACCAGAATTTGAGTTAAGTGAAGAATTACCGCACATTCGTTTTACCCCTTATTTGGAACAATTACTTGAAGAAATTTTGTCTGGCGAGACGAACCCAATTAAAAAAGCACGAAAGATCTATGATTTTATTACAACTAAAGTCAATTATTCATTTATGCGGGAATATTTTACGATTGATAATATCTCAGAGTATGCTGCTGTCAATTTAAAGGGGGACTGTGGCGTTCAAGCAATTTTGTTTATCACTTTATGCCGAATGGCTAATATCCCGGCAAAATGGCAATCAGGGCTATATGTGTCGCAATACTACACAGGTTGCCATGATTGGGCGCAATTTTATGTATCACCTTATGGATGGGTTTTTGCTGACTTGTCATTTGGAGGGGGCGCCCGTAGAAATGGTGATTTAGATCGTTGGAATTATTACTTTGGTAATCTCGATATTTTCAGGATGCCGGCAAATAGTGAAATCCAAACAGATTTCAATCCGCCAAAACAATTTTTACGTGCAGATCCAATCGATAATCAGCGTGGAGAATTCGAGTATGAAAACCAAGGGCTTCCTTATGCTTACTTAGATGTGAAACAAGAGTTAGTTTCAATGGAGGAACTTGTGTAATAAATAAAAAAGAGAAGGAAAAGGTGGAACGTATGAAAAAAGGGTTAAAACAAAGCATCACATTGATCACAACGATGCTACTGCTTTCAGCTTGCGGGGGAAATACAAGCGATAAATCAGCAGACAGCACAGATGCTAAAGTCTCAACTAATCAAAAATCATCAAGGGTCTTGAATTTAATGGAAGCTTCAGAAGTGGGGTCTATGGACACAATTTTTACACAAGATGAACCTAGTGTAAATGCCCAATCGAATGTTTTTGAAGGATTGTATCAACTAGATGAAAAAGATAATGTCATTCCGGCTGTTGCAAAAGAAATGCCGGAAATTTCAGAAGATGGTAAGACATATACGATCAAGTTGAGAGAAGATGCAAAATGGTCAAACGGAGACAAGGTCACAGCAAATGATTTTGTCTTTGCATGGAAAAAGATGGTAGATCCTAAAAACCAAGCTAATTACTTTTTCTTGATGGATGGCACGATTTTAAACGGGACAGAGATCGTCAATGAAGAAAAATCAGCAGACGAACTAGGTGTTAAAGCTCTAGATGACTATACACTTGAGATAAAAATGGCTAAACCCGTGACCTATTTCACGTCGTTATTAGCATTTTCACCTTTCTTCCCGCAAAATGAAAAATTTGTGACAGAAAAAGGGAAAGAATATGGTACGTCTAGTGAAAACATCGTCTCTAATGGTCCATTCTTAATGGAAAACTGGGATCAATCTTCAATGTCATGGGATTTAGTTCAAAATCCAAATTATTATGATGCTGATAAAGTAAAATCGGAAAAAATCCATTTTGAAGTATTAAAAGAAACAAATACTGTATTCAATCTTTATGAATCTGGTGAATTAGACGTTGCGATTTTAACAGGCGACTTTGCAAAACAAAACAAAGACAATCCAGATTATGAAGCAATCCAACGTTCAAAAGTATATTCTTTAAGAATGAATCAAAAAAGAAATGACAAACCATCGATCTTTGCAAATGAAAATGTTCGTAAAGCGGTTGCTTATGCTCTTGATAAGAAAAGCTTAGTAGAAAATATCTTGTCAGATGGTTCGAAAGATATTTACGGTTATATTCCTAAAGACTTTGTTGCCAATCCAGAAACAGGAGAAGATTTCAGAAAAGAAGCTGGAGATCTAGTCAAAACAGACGAAAAACTAGCGAATGAGTATTTGGACAAAGCGAAAAAAGAATTGAATGGCGACGTAACGATCGAATTACTATCTAAAGATGGTGATGGAGATAAGAAAGTAGCTGAATTCATTCAAGGGCAATTGGAAAAAACATTACCTGGTTTAAAAATCAATGTCAAAACAGTTCCTTTGAACAATTCAATTGAATTAATGAAAAAAGGCGATTATGAACTTTCTGTCAGCATGTGGGGACCAGATTATCAAGACCCAATGACTTTCTTAGAAAGTTCAGTAAGCTCAAAAAATAAAACAAGTTACCGTAGTGAAAAGTATGATCAGTTGATCGATGATGCATCAAACAAGTATGCCAATGAACCTGAAAAACGTTGGGAAGCATTGATTGCAGCTGAAAAAGTTTTAGTAGAAGAAGATGCTGCGCTGATTCCACTGTACCAACAAGCAAGAGGACAGTTGGTTCGCCCAGGAGTCAAAGGCATTGAATACCATAACTTTGGTGCAACTAGCACTTATAAAAACGCTTATATAAAAGAGTAAATGAGCGAAGCGTTAAAACTTTACTAAAAAAACAAAAGTCATCTAATAGAAACACTTGACCTCAAATTGATTTGCTTGTATTATACTACTTGGGCACCTTTGAGAAGGTCAGAAGTTTACAACAAATTCCAGCTCCCTATTCATTTTGGATAGGGAGCTTTTGTTTTTTATGAGTATAAAAAGCACGATTTGCTGTTTACTTATCTCTACAAATCTATTTTCAGAAAGGGTTTTTTTATATTATGACAAAATATATCTTTGTTACAGGCGGCGTAGTTTCTTCGATTGGGAAGGGTATTGTTGCAGCATCTTTAGGGCGTTTATTGAAAAATCGCGGCTTGAAAGTAACGATTCAAAAATTTGATCCATATATCAACGTGGATCCAGGAACAATGAGTCCTTACCAACATGGAGAAGTTTTTGTCACAGATGATGGTGCCGAAACAGACTTGGATTTAGGTCACTATGAACGTTTTATCGATATCAACTTAAATAAATATTCCAATGTAACAACAGGGAAGATTTATTCAGAAGTATTGAGAAAAGAACGCAAAGGTGAGTACTTAGGTGCAACTGTACAAGTGATACCTCATATTACCAATGAAATCAAAGATAAAATCATGCGTGCGGCGACTATGACAGATGCGGATATCATTATTACAGAAGTTGGCGGAACAGTTGGGGATATTGAATCATTACCGTTTTTAGAAGCGTTACGTCAAATGAAAGCCGACGTTGGTAGTGACAATGTGATGTATATCCATACAACACTGATTCCGTATTTAAAAGCAGCGGGCGAAATGAAAACTAAACCCACACAACACAGTGTCAAAGAATTACGTAGTTTAGGTATCCAGCCAAATATTTTAGTGGTTCGTACAGAATTACCAGTTTCTCAAGGAACAAAAAATAAATTGGCTCAGTTTTGTGATGTAGCACCAGAAGCAGTTATCGAGTCACGTGACGTAGAAACGCTTTACTCAATTCCGTTAGCATTACAGGCGCAAAACATGGATCAAATTGTTTGCGATCATCTAAAATTAGATGTGCCAGTTGCTGATATGACAGAATGGCGTGCGTTAGAAGAAAAAGTATTAGGATTGAAGAAAACAACCAGAATTGCTTTAGTAGGTAAGTATGTGGAGCTTCCTGATGCCTATCTTTCAGTAGTTGAAGCATTAAAGCATGCTGGGTTTGCTTTTGATTCAGATATTATGATCGATTGGGTTGATTCACAAGCATTGACTGAAGAAAACGTCGCAGATGTTTTAAAAGATGCTGACGGAATCTTGGTACCTGGTGGGTTTGGTGATCGCGGAGTAGAAGGAAAGATTGAAGCGATTCGTTTTGCTCGTGAAAATGATGTACCATTCTTAGGAATTTGTCTAGGGATGCAAATGGCCTGTGTTGAGTTTGCCCGTAATGTGGTAAAATTGGAAGATGCTGGATCTGCTGAAAATAATCCGGAAATCCTTAACAATATTATCGATTTGATGGCAGATCAAGAAAATGTAGAAAATCTTGGTGGAACATTACGTTTAGGTTTATATCCATGTAAACTTAAAAAGGGTAGTGTTACAGCGGCAGCTTATGAAGGACAAGAGGTAGTTCAAGAACGTCATCGTCACCGTTATGAGTTCAACAATAAATACCGTCAATTATTTGAAGAAAACGGCTTAGTCTTTTCAGGTGTTTCACCAGACAATCGCTTAGTTGAAATTGTTGAATTGCCAGAGAAAAAATTCTTTGTTGCTTGCCAATTCCATCCAGAATTGATCTCTAGACCAAACAGACCGCAACATTTGATCAAAGGCTTTGTTGAAGCAGCTTTAAATAATCAATAGTACAAGTCTATATTGTCAATTAAATGAAAGAAGCAGGGATGTGACTCAAAAGAGCCGCATCCCTGCTTCTTTCATTATTTATATGTCAGCCAGAAGGTGATCGTCTTCTGACTGCATTATTTTGTACAGGAGGCGTTGTTGAAGGTTCTACTGGTTGCTCACTGCTTTGTGGAATTTCCGTTGGTGTAGTTGATATTGGCGGTTCTGTTTGTTGTGTAGACGAAACTGGTGGTTCACTAACCTGAGCAGACGATGATTCTGTTTGCGAAGGAGTGGTCGAACTGCTTATTGTTGACTCAGAACTTATCGGACTTTCCCAAGATGAAGAGCTTTCATAGCCAGAGTTTGAAGGTAATAATTGTTCTTCATAAGCACCTTTAACATATAATTCACTGCCAGAGCGTATGACGGAGTCGGGCATTTCCCAATCATCAGTAGCGGTACCTTCAGAAAGGTAAGTCATCATTTCTCTGTAAACTTCAGATGCTGTTGCCCAATATTCAAATGGGATAGGAGTTAAGCGTTGCTTGTAACCTGTCCAGACTGAAACAGCGTAATGAGGTGTGTAACCAACAAATGTACTATCCGGCGCAATACTAGATGATTCAGAAGCGCCCATTTTTACAAGGTCGTCTTCCGTGTAATTGGCAGTACCAGTTTTTCCAGCTTGAATCAAGCCTGGAACAGCAGCGTTAAAGGCTGTTCCTCCGTTGATAACATCTTTAAGCATATCAGTCATCATATATGCAGTTGAATCCTTCATAGCACGCTTACTTTCAGTTTCAGTGACATCTTCGGAGCCATCTTGATAAACTACTTTGTTAACATAATAAGGCTTATTGTAGACACCCATATTTGCAAATGCCGCATAAGCAGCAGCTAGTTTTAAGGATGAAACACCGTATTTGTTGCCACCTAAATCACTAGTGTTACTAGAGATTGCGTTGGCAGCAACGAAATCTTTGAATTCGATTCCTAAGTCTTTAAGGAAAGCCGCTGATTTATCACTTCCGACAGCATCAAATGTTTGAATAGCAGTTGTATTTCGAGAATACATAATTGCTTTTCGCATCGTAAGAGCACCATAATACTGCATGTCTGCATTTGTGACAGGAATATTGGTTCCTTCATACGTAGTAGGTTTATCCATCATGATTCGTCCGGTAGAATAGTTCAAGTTCTCGATAGCAGGACCATAATCTGCGATGGGTTTCATTGTTGAACCAACATCACGATCGGTTTCAATGGCTGAGTTAGTCCCTAATTGAACATCGTCAGGAATATTTCGGCCACCGATTTGGGCTTTGACTTGACCTGTTTTTACATCGATCACAGTTGAAGCTACTTGAAAATCTTGGTCAGGATATTGAACATAAGTATCGCTATTGATAATGTCATAAAGACGTTTTTGTGCGTTCATATCAAGATTTGTATGGATATCTAAACCATCTGTATAAGGGTTTTTGCCCATGCTTTCTACTTCAGCAATAACTTCTCTAATATAGTTATCAACGATTTTGCGGTTTTCATTTGATTGTTTTAAAGGCTGTAAACCATCATCGATAGGAGTGGCTTTAGCTTCATCATACTCTTTTTGCGTGATTTTATCATTTTCTTTCATCGTAAATAAAACAACATCACGTCGCTCTTTAGCAACATCTGGTTTTACATAAGGATCATAGTCATTCGGCGCTTGCGGCATGCCAGCAAGTAAAGCCGTTTGTGGTAGATTCAGCTCAGATAGCGGTTTTCCAAAATAGGATTGAGCAGCAGTTTCCATACCATATAAACCATTTGCCATATAAACCTTATTGATATAATACGTTAAAATCTCTTCTTTTGATTTTTCTTTTTCTAACTGCATTGCAAGCCAAGCTTCCTGGGCTTTTCGCTTAAGGTTTTGGTCTTTCTCTTTTGTTGAGAAGTAAGAGAGCTTAATCAATTGTTGTGTTAGCGTACTACCACCTTGAAGACCACCTGTTTTAAAGTTTGAAAATGCAGACCCCAGAATTCGGATTGGATCAACACCGCTGTGTTTGTAAAAACGTTTGTCCTCGACGGATACAACTGCATCTTTAAGTAATTGCGGTACATCTGTCGGTTTGATCATTTCACGTTTTTCAGCACCTAGTTCTTCAAAAACTTCATTATTTGCATCGTATAATTTTGAAGAAACCGTAGCACTAAGTTTGTCGTCTTCGAGTTTAGGAGCATCTTTAGCATATGACCAGAATAGTCCTACACCAGCTAAAAGACCCAAGATTCCAAGCAGAATCAATCCTAAAAATATTTTTAGCAGGATCCGTTTTTTCTTTGGTTTTTTGCCACCGCCAGACGGTGTGTTTTCAGTGCTGTTCGATATAGGAGTATGTCCATGTCGTGCAGCACGTGACCCTATTTCATCAGTTGTCATTAAACGCAACTCCTTTATTTGATTGAATATGTTGCCAAACTGCATCCAAGTATGGAACCCTAGGTGCAATTCCAATTTGAATCTCTATTCCTTTTCTTTCAATAATAGATAATGGCAACGATTTTTTTCCAGTATTTTCTTGTTCTGACCAATGGGTTACTAATTCTTCTCCGCTAAAAAAGAAACATCTATTCAATGAAGAAAACCACAATAGAACAAAGCAAATACCGTTTTGTGTCAAACATTGCTGGATATGATCGATTTGGTGTTGATGGAAGTTTTTTAAAGGAAATGACGTTTTATTCTTCGTTTCCTTTGCTTCAAAATCAAGATAATATCCGTTGTAGACACCATTATAATCAGTTGTAGAAGCTTGTCGAAAGTAAGCTTCTTTGATTACAGCAGCACTACGGCTGGGGTAATCAACTTTGACAATTTGAACGGGGGTGGGCTTTTTGTGAACGACAGCTATATTGCGTGATAAATAAAAAGCATTGCTCTTATTGATCTCTTCTTCGAAATCCATTCCTCGTTTCCCAAATTGAATTGATTTTTGGTTTTTTACTTGTTTTTTTGATTTCGGTGCTTCATGATTGTTATAGGGAGTACCATTAGGATAATGAAAAGCCATTTCTATCACACTCCTAGCCAACATTATAACAAAAAATCTTTATGAAAGAAAAGGAATGTCTATGGAAAACGTAAAAACACTTTATGTGACTGGTTATAAAAGCTTTGAAATCGGGGCTTTTCAAGACAATGACCCTAAAATTACAGTTATTAAAAATGTATTAAAAAAAGAAATTATGGGCTATTTAGACACAGGATTGGAGTGGGTTTTGGTTTCCGGCAATCTTGGAACTGAGATTTGGGCAGCAGAAGTAGTCGCTGAATTGAAAAATGATTACCCAGAATTAAAATTAGGTCTGATCTATCCATTTAAAGATTTTGGTAGTAACTGGAATGAAAAAAATCGAACAAATTTAGAGAAAATTGAACTTTTAGCAGATTTTGTTGATTCTGTGAGTCATCAACCTTATAAATCACCAGCACAATTAAAAATGCATACCCGCTTTTTATTGGAGCATTCAGGTGCCAGCTTGTTAGTGTATGATAAAGAATATCCAGGAAAAACAGAGTATTTTTTGAAAGACGCTGAACTTTTTTCTGAGAAATTTCCTTACGAAATTCGCCTAATAACAATGGATGATTTACAAAACTCGATGGAATCGTGATAATCTGTTTGATTTTCTGACGATTTTCCGATACAATAATGCTGTTGAACTATGAACTTTTATCCTAATCAAAGAAAACAATGAGGTGTAAGTATGGCAAATTTAGTATACAGTCCAAAAGATATTTTACAAAAAGAATTTAAAACAAAAATGCGTGGTTATGATCCAGTTGAAGTTGATGAATTTTTAGATAACGTAATCAAAGATTATGAAGCGTATAACAAAGAGCTTTTGACGTTACAAGAAGAAAATAACCGTCTTTTAGCTAAATTAGATCAAGCATCTAAAGTACAACAAGCAATGCCACCACGTGGCGGACAAGAAATGCCGAAGAGCGCTGCAGTTACAAACTTTGACATTCTGAAGCGTCTTTCTAATTTAGAACGTGAAGTTTTCGGTAAAAAATTAGATGATACTCCTGCTTCAAACCCTATTTCAGGTATGAGCCACTCTAACCCATATGAAAGCAACATGCATCACAATTCATATGAACGTGAAATAGATAACTCAGAAACACGTCAATTTTAATTGATCAAATCAAACATTTTGTAATTTTCGGGTGATCGCGGTTTGAATTTATTCAAGCTGAGGAAAGTCCATGCTCGCACAGGCTGAGATGTCTGTAGTGTTCGTGCTTAGCGAAATCATAAGCTAAGGTATTCTAGTAATAGAGTAACGGCAGGAAAAATGACTAAGGTTTCGGCTATGTCAAAGTACCCTTGAAAGTGCCACAGTGACGAAGCAATTTTGGAAACGGAATTGGTGGAACGCGGTAAACCCCTCGAGCGAGCAACCCAAACAATGGTAGGGGCGCTCTTCTAAAGGAAATGAACGAGTAGAAGAGGCAGATTCATTTCTGCAGATAGATGATGACCATCGAGTGTCTTTCCCTGAGAGGCATTCGATACAGAACATGGCTTACAGAAAATTACAATTATTCAGGATGACCTTCCAACTTTGTTGTGAAGGCTTTTTTTAAAGTAAGGGATAAAATAGTTTTTAGACAGATAATCAATCCGTTCTTAATAAAAATGAGAACAAGAGGAGACATAATGACAAAAGAAAAAACATTTAAACTAGTGGCAACTGCTGCAAGTGGATTAGAAGCACTAGTAGGAAAAGAATTACGAGACTTGGGGATTCCTTGTGAAGTAGAGAATGGTAAAGCACTATTCGAAGGGACGATGGAGACGATTGCTACAGCTAATTTATGGTTGCGTACAGCGGATCGCATCAAAATTATAGTTGGTGAATTTGATGCCTTTAGCTTTGATGAATTGTTTGAAAAAGTTAAAGCGTTGCCGTGGGAAGATTATTTACCGATGGACGCAGAATTTCCGGTTGCTGGAAAGTCGATCAAATCTAAATTATACAGCACACCTGATTGTCAGTCGATTACAAAGAAAGCCATCGTCAATCGTTTAAGAGAAGTCTATCATCGCCCGGCAACTGTACCTTTAGCTGAAACAGGCGCTTTTTTCCAATTAGAAGTTGCTCTTTTAAAAGATCATGTCACTGTAACAATCGATACAACTGGTCCAAGTTTGTTTAAACGCGGCTACCGTATTGAAAAAGGTGGCGCTCCATTAAAAGAGAACATGGCGGCGGCTTTAGTTGCGCTGACAAATTGGCGTAAAGATCGTCCGTTTTATGATCCAGTTTGCGGATCAGGGACGATTTGTATTGAAGCAGCCTTGATTGGACACAATATTGCACCAGGATTCAATCGCGAGTTTGTCTGTGAAACATGGGACTGGTTTGATACGGCTGTATTTGAAAAAGTTCGTAAAGAAGCAGATGAGAAAGCGGATTATGATATTGAACTAGATATTATGGGGTCAGATATCAATGGAAAAATGATCGAAATTGCCAAAGCAAATGCGGAAGAAATCGGATTAGGTGATTCAATTACTTTCAAACAATTAGCGTTACGTGATTTTACAACAGATAAAGAATATGGCGTGATGGTCGCAAATCCGCCTTACGGAGAACGTTTAGGCGAAGAAGAATCTGTGCGCAAATTATATAAAGAGATGGGAGAAGTTTTCCGTCCGTTAAAAACATGGAGTAAATATATTTTAACGAGTGATTTAACTTTTGAACAATATTATGGAGCAAGAGCGACTAAGAAGCGCAAGCTATATAACGGTGCTTTACGCACTGATTTGTTCCAATATTGGGGAGAGCGACCACCAAGAAAACCGAGAGAAGAGTAGGTGAATCCAGTATGAAAGAACAAGAATTTCTACAAGAGGTAAAAGAAATCCAATTACTACAACAAGCTTTAGGTTTATTAGAATGGGATAGCCAAACTGGAATGCCGGAAGCGAGTAGTGAATTCCGTGGAGAGGCTGCAGGGTATTTATATGGGATGGCATTTGAACGAAGTGTAGGCCCTAAAATTCAAGAAGCTTTGGCATATTTTGATACTCATTCTGTTGAATTGTCAGAAGTGGGCTTGTCCGTTTATAAGGAAGTCAAAAAAGAATATGAACTAAATCACAGTATCCCAGCTGAGCGTATGCAGGCTTATAATACTGCATTAACAAATGCTCATACTGCTTGGCTTCAGGCCAGAAAATCTAAAGATTTTACTGAAATGAAACAAGAAATTCAAACAATCATTGATTTTTTAAAAGAGTTTATTCCTTATTGGAAAAAAGATGAGACAACAAACTATGACGTGCTGCTAAATCAATACGAACCTGGTTTGACTGTTGAAAAACTGGATCAAATTTTTGACCAACTTAAAACTGGAATTATGAGTATAAGAGATGCTGTTGTAAAAGAAGGAACAGTTCCGCGGACTGACTTTTTATCTAGACGAGTGACAAAAGAACAGCAAAGAACATTTGTGATGGGGATTGCAGAGCAACTTGGTTATGATTTTTCAAGAGGCCGTTTAGATGATACGGTTCATCCGTTTATGCTAGCGTTAAATCGTAACGATGCACGCATCACGACACGTTGGGATGAAACGAATTTTTCAATGGCAACGTTTGGTGTGATCCATGAAGCGGGTCATGGAATTTATGAGCAAAGCATTGACCCTAAATATGATTATACACCACTTGCTACAGGTGCTTCTATGGGGATTCATGAATCGCAGTCGTTATTTAATGAAATCATTATTGGTAGTAATAAACAATTTTGGAAAAAGCAATTTCCATTTTTTAAAGAGTGTACAGAGGGAACTTTTGACGATATTGATTTTGATACGTTTTATGACTCATTAAAAGAAACCAAGGCAAGTTTGGTTCGTATTGAAGCAGACAGTTTAACGTACCCGCTTCATATCATTATTCGTTATGAAATTGAGAAAATGATTTTTAATGAAGAGGTTTCGATCGATGATCTACCACAGATTTGGAATGATAAGTATGAAGAATACTTGGGAATTCGACCAGAAAATGACTTAGAAGGTATTGTGCAAGATGTACACTGGTCTGGTGGTAGTTTTGGTTATTTCCCTTCATACGCTTTAGGGTATATGTATGCAGCGCAATTACGTCATGCGATGGGGAAAGAAATCGATGTAGATGGTATTTTAGCTAGTGATGACTATTCTATCATTAAAAATTGGCTAACTGAGCATATTCACCAATATGGAGCATCTAGAAAACCAAATCAATTGATTTTAGATGCAACAGGTGAGTCATTGAATCCGCAATATTTGATCGACTATATGAAATCAATTTATTATGATGTCTATAAAATCAAAGAATAATTATTTTTATCGAGCAACAGAAATGAGGGAGCAGTTATGTTATCAATTAATGAGTATTTAAAAGCCGGTGAAACGACTGTCTCCAACTTGGTCATTGAGAACTATCAGAAAATTGGTTTAACAGATGAAGAATTTTTATTTTGGTTACAGTTGTTCCGATCTCAAGCAAAGGGAGATTTATTTCCGGATTTGGCTGAAATCAGTTCAATGATGGGAAAACCGATTGATGTTATTTATAAACTAATGAATCAACTTGTTTCACGAGGTTTTCTAATTATTGAAACCAAGCAAAACGAACAAGGTCAAATGATGGATACGTATGATTTATTGCCGATTTTTGAGAAAATTGCTCTTTTGCAAGAAAAACAATTTCAAAAACAACGAGAACTTTCATCAGAAGAAACAATCAAGCAACTTTACCAAGGGTTTGAAAAAGAATTCGGTCGTCAATTATCACCAATTGAATTAGAAATGATTGGTCAATGGTTAGAAACAGATCATTATCAACCTGAGCTTATTAGACTGGCACTAAGAGAAGCAGTATTGAATCAAGCTTATAGCTTAAAGTATATCGATCGAATCTTACTTGCCTGGGAACGTAAAAACATCACGACGAAAGAGCAAGTGGCTGAAGACCAAAAACGAAGAAAGCAAGCCTTGATCCAAAAAGAAATTGAACAACAAGGTGCCCAAAATGAGCCGATTCCAAAGGTTACTCTGCATAATTGGCTTAATCCAGAAGACAGTGAGTAGGAGGTAGGTAAATGCTTTCTAAAGAGAAAACAATGGAAGCAATTCAGATCATGTATGATATGTTCCCAGAAGCTGCGTGCGAGCTTACACACAAGAGCCCATTTCAATTACTGATTGCAGTTATTTTAAGTGCCCAAGCGACAGATGTCTCTGTGAATAAAGCAACACCAGCTTTATTTGCCGCATATCCAACACCTGAAGCACTGGCAGCAGCTCCTATAGAAGATATCATTCAAAAGATTAAAACAATTGGTTTGTACCGAAATAAGGCGAAAAACATTAAAGCATGTGCCGCTCAATTATTAGACCAGTTTGATGGAAAAGTACCTGAAACTCGTGAAGAACTCGTTTCTTTACCAGGAGTTGGCCGTAAAACAGCTAATGTGGTGATGGGGGATGCTTTTGGTGAACCTGCTATAGCAGTTGATACCCATGTTGAACGGGTATCCAAGCGTTTACGTATATGTAAACTAGATGCAAGTGTAATGGAAGTTGAACAAACCTTGATGAGAAAAATCCCGAAAGAATTATGGGTAAAAACCCATCATACGATGATTTTTTTCGGACGTTATCATTGTTTAGCTCGAAATCCTAAATGTGATATTTGTCCACTTTTGCATATGTGCCAAGAAGGTAAAACGAGAATGAATACTAAATAAAGAACACAATTGTGACGAAGTCAATACGCTTTGATTTTTATTCATATCAGCGGAAATTCGAAAGAATAGTACGGGAAATTTAGAAACTTCGTCAATTTACAGAAAACCGCACAATGCGTAAAGCGCATTGTGCGGTTTTTTAGGACAACTATTCAAGCCTATATAATTATTTTTATACTCTCTATGATGTGTATTATTTAACCAATCCCGATAACAAAATGCAATAATTTGTCTGAATACGTAAGCTCATCTAAATCTGTTTTGATGGTTTTATTGAGTAGCCTTAATTCGTCAGTAACAATACCATCCACTCCATAAAACATCATCCGTGTCATCGTATCTTCATCATTAACAGTCCAAGCGTAGACTTTTTTACCATCATTATGAGCTGCATTGATAAAGTTTTGATTTAAAGTAGTATATTCCATCGTAAAGAAATCTACATTTGAAATAGGAGGCCCAACAATGTTAAAAGGAAGGATGTAACCAACATAAAAGTCAGGTTCTTGTTCTTTTAACTGAGTAGCTGTATCAAAGGTCAATGTATGCAGAATATGTTTTTCTGATAAAATGATCTGACGATACTTTCGAGTAAAACGTTCAACCAAATCGGGGCTATCTTGCGGTGTTGTTTTAATCTCAATCAATAATTTTTGCCCCAACTCTTTTGCTTTTTCAAGGTATTCATCAAAGGAACAGACGTTGGCTTCCATGCCATTTTCTTTAGCAGTCAATTTGACAAGTTCTGCTAAAGTAAGTTCATTAGGTCTTTTGTTGACACCCGTAAGCTTTTTCAAATTGAAATCATGCATGACAACAAATTGTTTGTCTTTCGTTTCTTGTATATCCATTTCTACGTAAGTAGGGTGCTCTAAACTAGTTTTTTCAAGTGCAGGTAATGTATTTTGAACACCATTTGCTGCATCGACACCTCTGTGAGATATCGTTAAGGGTTCTGATAGTGATGGGTTACTTAGATAAGTGGTATTATATGCACCGACACCAATACCGAATAGGGCAGAGGTAAGAGAAAATAAGCCGATTTTAACAGCTGTCCATTTTTTTCTAGGCTGTTTTGGTTGATCAAAAAACCACTGCGGAAGTTCTGGCAAAAATCCTTCATCATCCATATAGTCGATCGTGATATAAAAAATGCCGACAGTTGAAAAAATAATATTCAGGAGCAAAATAAATTGTAAAAGAGTCATTGCGATTACAGCACTAGCTAAAGCGTAACTTGGAAATGCAGTTTCAATAATCGCTTGAGCGCTTAGTATTACTGTATAGCTAAATACGAAAACTAAAAGAATACTGCCGCCGATCACAATAAATTGTCCTAGAATCCTGAAAAAATGATGCTTCGTGGATCTCCAGCTTTCTTTAACGGCTTGGCGAAACGGAACATCTCTTAAAATCATTTCTGGCAATGCAAAAATCAAGCGAATAGAAAGATAGAAGAAAAGTAAGTAACCTAGAATGACTAAAGCAATGATTGTTACTCGGTTAGCAAAGATAAAATCCATGATAAATGCAGGTATTTTTATTTTCGCCAATAAATCTGAATTAAACCCTAAGCCACTAAGCGGTAAAACTAAGAAAAAATAAAATAAGAAAAAAAGTACAGTACTAAAGCGAATTTTTTTAAGTTGAAGAACCGTTCCTTTTAACAAACTTGTTAGAGAGATTGGTTCTTTTTTCTTTATAAAAAAAACACTTAAAAGTAAAAAAGTAAATTCAAAAAAGACCGCAATCACTGTTGCTAACAGTACAATAATTAAGGCGATCAGAACTCCAGGATGCTTAGAGAAGATAATTGGAATTGTATCATAAGACAGATAATTGATGTTTCCTTGTTTTAATATAAAACGTGTCGAGCTTGCCAAAAGAGGAAGCAGTACAAAAAGCATAAAGCCATGCATCAATAAAACATCTCGAAAATAAGACGATGTACCTGAAAAGAAATCAATGATATTTTTAAAACTATTTTTAAAGTATTTCATTATTTAATCCACCCCTACACACTTAAAATAAAAGAGGATAGGATACTGTGGCATCCTATCCTGCACTTGTTTCTATTATATAGTTTTAAGCGTTAAACGCCTAGTAAACCGTTTAAGAATGTACCGCCGTAGATCAAGGCTAAACTATACAAGAAGATTGAAACGGGTTTTGCTAAAATGATAATCAACGTAAATTTCTTTAAAGACATTTTTGTTAAACCAGCCATCAGACAAAGAGTGTCATCTGGTGCGATTGGAAGAAAAATTGCTAATGCGAAGAGACGTTCAAACCGTTTTTCATTATCCAACCAACCAATATATTTATCATAGGTCTTATCGCTAACTAAACTTAGAATAAAAGGTTTACCATATTGGCGACCCAATAGAAAAATGATAACAGAACCGATTGCGATTCCAACATAATTATAGATAAATCCAGCAACTGGACCGAATATCAGAACGCCAGCGGCACAACTGATGCCTCCTGGGATAATTGGGATCACTACTTGAATGATTTGGATCAACATAAATAGAATAGGTCCCATGATAACTGAGTCACCGACTAATCCTCTCAAAGCATTGATATCTTTAAAAACACCTAATCGTATAAAATAAATCGTCATAGCAATCGTTGCTATGATTCCTACGATTGAAATGCAGTTAATAATTTTTCTTGAAAGCGCGATGCTCATGTTTATCATCTCCTTAATTTAGGACTCATTTGGTCTCATAATAAAAATATGTTTGTGACGCTTTTTATCATACACGATATTTTATTATTTCCCTTGAAACTAGCTATGAAGCTAGATAAAGTAACTATCCTTAGTATAAAAGTCTTTGTATTATTTTACCATTGTTATTTATCAAATTTCACGAACAAAGTTGTAAGAATCAACTTGTTACGATTATTATACAAAGAAATTTTTCCAAAAACATCCTACTTTAGCCCTAAAATAAAAAATAACCGAGAGTTTCCTATTTACAAGAAACAATGAGAGGATTATAATTGTTTTAAGGATTATGGCGTGCCTAAAAATATAATAATATAAACCTTATGATTTATAGTTGGAAGAAGGATAAAAGATGAAAGAAGAGAAAAGTGAAGCGGAGAAGTTGTTGGAATATGCCAATGGTCCTAGTTTGGAAGAAATCAACAATACAGTTGATGTTCCTAAAAATGCTAGCTTTTTGCGTACATTGTTGGCTTATAGTGGACCGGGAGCACTTGTAGCAGTTGGCTATATGGACCCAGGTAATTGGATCACTTCAATTGCTGGAGGGGCAGAATATAAATATGCATTACTAAGTGTTATTTTACTATCAAGCTTGATTGCGATGTTACTTCAAAGTATGGCAGCTAAACTAGGTATCGTGACAGGGAGAGATTTAGCACAGGCAACTAGGGAACATACAAGCAAAAAAACAGGTTTTGTTTTATGGATCATTACTGAGCTTGCAATTATGGCGACGGATATTGCTGAGGTAATTGGTGGGGCTGTTGCTTTACAATTACTATTTGGTTTTCCGTTATTGATTGGTGTATTGATTACAACGTTTGATGTCCTATTGTTATTACTATTAACAAAATTAGGATTTAGAAAAATCGAGGCAATTGTTGCCTGTTTAATAGCAGTTATCTTTTTTGTTTTTGCATACGAAGTAGCGCTAGCTGATCCAACTATTGGTGAAGTACTTCGTGGATTTATTCCAGATCCGAAAATTGCTACTGACAAATCAATGCTGTTTTTAGCTTTAGGAATTGTCGGGGCAACTGTTATGCCTCACAATTTATACCTACACTCTTCAATTGCTCAAGCACGAAAATTTGATCGCAATGATGATGAAGAGAAAGCAAAAGCAATTCGTTTCACGATTTGGGATTCAAACATACAATTGACGGTGGCATTTATTGTTAACTGTCTATTGCTGATACTAGGTGGAGCTTTGTTTTATGGAACAAATAGTGACTTAGGTAAGTTTGTAGATTTGTTTGATGCATTGAAAAATCCTGATATCGTTGGGCATATTGCTAGTCCTGTTTTAAGTATTTTATTTGCAATCGCATTGCTAGCCTCAGGTCAAAATTCTACGATCACCGGAACACTTTCGGGTCAAATCGTTATGGAAGGGTTCATTCACTTAAAAATGCCATTGTGGATGCGTAGAGTGGTAACGCGTTTGATTGCGATCGTACCCGTTATTATTTGTGTGATTATTTATGGCGGCAGAGAATCGGCAGTTGAAGATTTATTATTGTACACCCAAGTATTTTTAAGTATTGCGTTGCCAATTTCGATCATTCCTTTAACGATGTATACGAGTGATAAAAAAATCATGGGTCGTTTCGCTAATCCAATGTGGGTGAAAGTTTTAGCGTGGATCATCGCAATTGTATTGACAGCACTGAATCTATTCTTGATATATGGAACTTTAACTGGCGTGAATGCGTAATAAAAAAGAAAGCGATTCTTGATTGAATGGCTTTCTTTTTATGTATATATAATAGAATTCGTGCTATAGAAATGGTAGAATGAGAAAGACTAAAATTTTGAAATGAGGGTTTTAAGTGACTGAATATTTAAATGTTGGAAAGATCGTCAATACTCAAGGCTTAAAGGGTGAAGTACGAATAATTTCTCAAACAGATTTTCCAGAGTTGCGTTATAAAAAAGGATCAGTTTTGACATTATTTCAAGAAAAAAAAGAGCCGATCGAGTTAACGATCAAGACTCACCGAAAACATAAAAATTTTGATATTGTAACGTTTGAAGATCATTTTTCTATTAATGATGTTGAGAAATACCGTGATGGGATTTTAAAAGTATCAAAAGATGATTTAGCTGATTTACCAGGCGATGAGTTTTATTATCACGAAATCATTGGATTGACTGTTATTGACGAAAACGAAAAAGAATTAGGGAAAATCAAAGAAATTCTTTCGCCAGGCGCAAATGATGTCTGGGTTGTTCAAAGACCAAAGAAAAAAGATGCTTTGATTCCTTATATCGAATCTGTTGTTAAGTCGATCGATTTAGAAGAAGGAATTGTTCGTGTAGAAATTCCAGAAGGTTTGATTGACGATGAAAATTGATGTATTGACGCTTTTTCCAAGAATGTTTGAAGGTCCGATGGGAGAATCGATCATTGGAAAAGCTGTAGAGAAAAATTTACTTGAAATCGATGTGTCTAATTTCCGTGATCATTCAGATAATAAGCATCAGTCGGTCGATGATTATCCATATGGTGGTGGAGCTGGAATGTTGCTGAAAGTTCAGCCGATTTATGAGAACTTACGAAGGATTGAAGAAGCATCGCCGGAAACTAAAAAACGTGTGATTTTACTAGATCCAGCGGGTAAACAGTTTGACCAAAAAATGGCGGAAGAATTTTCTGAGGAAGAGCATTTAGTTTTTATTTGTGGTCACTATGAGGGATATGATGAGCGTATTCGTTCTTTAGTCACTGATGAAGTTTCATTAGGAGATTACGTATTAACTGGTGGAGAATTAGGCGCGATGGTCATGATCGATGCAACAGTCCGTTTACTTCCTGATGTTTTAGGGAATAAGCTTTCTGCACAAACCGATTCACATTCAACTGGCTTACTAGAGCATCCGCAATATACACGTCCAGCTGAATTCAATGGAATGAGTGTACCAGAAGTTTTGACAAATGGAAATCATAAATTGATAGCCGAATGGCAGTTGAAAGAATCATTGCGGAGAACCTACTTAAGACGTCCAGATATGTTGGAAACCATGGAGCTTGATACTGAAATGAAAAAATTTCTTGCAGAGATCATTGAAGAAGAGAAGTCAGCAGAGGAATAGAAAATAAGGCCTCTTTAAAGAAAAATCCCTTTACAGCAATGAATAGCTATGTTAAACTATTTCAGTGAGTGCAAAGCGCTCAACTATTACGATATTCCGCTGTGACAAGAGTCATAAGAATGTTTGGAATGAGGAGAAAAAAGAATGAATCCATTAATTCAAGAATTAACACAAGAACAACTACGTACGGATATTCCTGCGTTTCGTCCTGGAGACACTGTTCGCGTTCATGCGAAAGTAGTCGAAGGAACTCGCGAACGTATCCAATTATTTGAAGGAGTTGTTATCGGACGCCGCGGCACTGGTATCAGCGAAACTTATACAGTACGTAAAATTTCTAACGGTGTTGGTGTGGAACGTACATTCCCATTACACACTCCACGTGTTGCTCAAATCGAAGTAGTACGCTATGGTAAAGTTCGTCGTGCGAAACTTTATTACTTACGTGCATTACATGGTAAAGCAGCTCGTATTAAAGAAATCCGTCGTTAAAAACTTGTTATTAATTAACAATGAACCCCTTGATGATCAAGGGGTTTTATTTTTTTATTTTATTGCTCATTTATTTTTTACGGTGCTCAGTTAAATGATAAGATTTGTAAAGCAGCTAAACAAAAAGATAATGAAGAATAAAACCTATAATGAATGAAAAAGTAAAATAAGATAATGCAATATATATAAATAGTTTCTCTTTTGTTGCTCTGTACTTAAATAATGATAAAATACCTAAAACAAAGAAAATGATCGATAAAACCATTATTTTCACCTCAAAATGAATTGTAACAGCTTGAAATAAAAATTAGAAAAATAAAGGATTCTCAATAAACGAATTTTTACTTAAAAAACAAAATTAGTTGTAGTGAGAGCGACATCCAAATTCAGCTATAACAATTTTGGCGAGCGAAAAGTCAATATGAAAAAACTAAGCAAGTAGCTAATGAAGAGCATCTACAGGCTTAGTTTATTTTTGTTTGTTATGTCTACATAAATGATTATTGTCTCAGTTCTAATAAAAACGCTAAGGCTTTGTCTTGGTTCATCAAACCAGTTTTTAGTTTTTCAGCGATGATGTCGATTTCTGTGCCTTTTGCACCAACAGACATTGCTAGAGAGCGAGCTTGTAAGGACATATGACCTTGTTGAATACCTTCTGAGACTAGTGCCCGTAAAGCAGCTAAATTCTGTGCTAAACCGACGGCGGCAATTACTTCCGCCAATTCTTTTGCAGTTGTTACGTTTAAAATCTCTAAAGCAGCCTGGGCTTTAGGTAAAACATTAATGGCACCGCCAACGGTTCCAATCGCCAATGGTAACTCAATTGTACCTTTTAAACCATATTCAGTAAGTTCCCAGCGGCTTAAACCATGATAGCTGCCTGTAGCAGCATAGGCATGAGCTGCGGCAGCCACTGCACGAGTATCATTCCCAGTTGCTAAGACTACAGCTTCGATGCCATTCATAATGCCTTTATTGTGTGTGGCCGCACGATAAGGATCTATTTGAGCAAGTTGCGAAGCTGCTGCAATTTTCTTCGCAACTAATTTTCCAGCTTCTAAATCACCTGTTTTACTTAAACTAGTAAATGAAACATCACAAGTAGCGGTTACTATCGATTCAGTTGCATAGTTGCTTAAAATGCTAAATAATATATCAGCATCAAACCATTGACGGAATAAATCAGTGACACCTTCTAAAATGGAATTAAGGATATTGGCTCCCATTGCGTCTTTAGTATCAACAAGTAAATCTATTGATAAATAGCTGCTATTCTCTAGGAAATGACGGATTTGGATTCTTTTTAAGCCGCCGCCTCGTTTCACGATAGAAGGGTAGCTTTTTTCAGCTTGGGCGAAAATTTCTGCCGAGAACTGGTTGATTTTTTCTTCTATTGGTGCTGAATCTGTAACATTCATAAAAACAATTTGACCGCGTAAAAGTCCTTCTGCCAATTCACTTTGAATGCTGCTAGATTGTTGAATCATTTTTGCTCCGTTACTACAGGCTGCAATGACAGATGGTTCTTCTGTTGCCATAGGGACTTGATAGCTTTTATTATTTACTAAAATATCCGGAACAATACCCATTGGTACGGCCAATTCACTGATTTGATTTTCAATCAAATGATTAGCGGTATCTTCATCTAATGATATATTTTCTAATTCTTGCTTGCTTTCTATAGAAAGATGACCTGTTGTTTGTAAAAATGTTAATCGTTCCTCTTTGGATAGTTGATAAAACTTTTTATCTGTTTTGGTTTGTTGAGGACGCTCAATCAACATAGCAAGCCCAAGGCCTCCTCCAACACACAGCGAAGCCACTCCATAGCGACCATTGATGTCTTCTAATTGGTGAGCTAAAGTTGCTACGATGCGCGTTCCAGAAGCACCAATCGGATGACCTAAGCTAATGCCACCGCCCCAAATGTTGAGTTTTTCTTCAGGTATCTTTAGTTCATTTTGAACAACAATAGAAGAAGCGGCGAACGCTTCATTGATTTCAAATAAATCGATATCTGGAACTTTTAAATTGTTGCGTTCTAATAAGGTTTGAACAGCCTTAATTGGTGAGATGCCCATTATACTTGGATCAATACCAACCTCAGTAACATCTTTGACAATAGCAATATAAGGAATCTGATGTTTTTCTGCAAACGATTTAGAAGCCAAGATCATTGCTGAAGATGCATCGTTGATTGTTGAGGCATTTCCTGCTGTGACAGAACCGTTTTCTTTAAATACCGTTTTTAACGTACTTAGTTTTTCTAAAGTTGTATCTTTTCGAATACCTTCGTCGTAATCAAAAATAACGTCATTGATCGTCAAAGGAACTATTTCTTTCACAAACTTTCCTTCTGATTGTGCTTTAGCTGCCTTTATTTGGGAATGTGCAGCAAAACGATCCTGCATTTCTCGTGTGATGTTAAACTGTTCAGCAACATTTTCCGCCGTCAAGCCCATTGCTTTACCGCTAAAAGCATCGGTTAAGCCATCTACCATCATAGTTGGAGCAGGTTTTGAATAAGTGTCTTCTTCTTTGTACGTGATAGCAGGAGCAGTTGTCATGCTTTCTGTTCCACCAGCCAAAATAACGTCAGCTTGACCTAATTGAATAGCTTGTTTGGCTAAGCTGATTGCTTTCATGCCAGATCCGCACACTTCATTTACAGTAAAGGCAGGGACATCAAAGCCTAATCCACTGTTGAGTGCAATTTGTCTTGCAGGGTTTTGTCCATTTCCGGCCTGTAATACGTTTCCAAAAATGACTTGTTTTATATGTTCTGCGGCTTTTGTATTCCTTATAAGTAACTCTTTTGTAACAGCTGTTCCTAGTTCAACTGCAGATAATGATTTTAATTGTCCTCGGTACTTGCCGATAGGCGTTCTCAAGGCGTCGATAATTACGATTTCCACGACGTCACCTCCACTATGAAATATACCATGCTTTGTGAAAAAAGAATACTCTATAAACCATAATAAAAAAACTTCTGAAATTCTTTAACAAATTTTAAATTGTTCTTATTTCTACCAATCTTACTCGAATTTATGATAAATTATACTATGTAATGAATTGAGAATAACGACAAAGGAGATATACAATGAACGTTGGCATAGATAAAATTAGTTTTTTTGTCCCACCATACTACGTAGATATGACCGATTTAGCTTTAGCGAGAGAGGTAGATCCAAATAAATTCCATATTGGTATTGGACAAGACAAAATGGCAGTAAATAAAAAAACACAAGATATTGTGACTTTTGCGGCAAATGCTGCAAAAAATATTTTAGCGGATGAAGATAAAGAACAAATCGATATGGTGATCGTCGGTACAGAATCTGGCATTGATGAGTCAAAAGCTTCTGCAGTTGTTTTGCATCGCTTGTTAGGGATCCAACCATTTGCGCGTGCTTTTGAAATGAAAGAAGCTTGTTATGCTGGAACGGCAGCTTTGCAGTATGCTGTTGCGCATATTAAAAGTCATCCGAAAAGTAAAGTGCTAGTCGTTGCCTCTGATATTGCAAAATACGGCTTAGCTTCTGGAGGAGAACCGACACAAGGAGCAGGAGCGGTGGCAATGCTTGTTTCCGCTGATCCAAGAATTTTACAGTTAAATGATGATAGTGTGGCACTGACACAAGATATTTATGATTTTTGGCGGCCCGTTGGACATGATTATCCAATGGTGGATGGACAATTATCTAATGAAACTTATATTCAAGCTTTTCAAAAAATTTGGGAGGAATATCAGAGCCGTCATAAAAAGACAATCGCTGATTTTGATGCACTAGCTTTTCATATTCCATATACAAAAATGGGAAAAAAAGCATTGTTAGCAGCTTTAGAAGATGAGTCACCAGAAGAACAAGAACGAATTTTAGCTAAATATGAAGCAAGTATTGTGTACAGTCGGCAAGTCGGCAATTTATATACAGGTTCATTGTACCTTGGGTTGATTTCATTATTAGAAAATGGTCAATTGAATGCGGGTGAACAAATTGGATTATTCAGTTATGGATCTGGTACTGTAGCGGAATTCTTTAGTGGAAAGTTAGTTGAGGGATACCAACAACAATTACTTGCAGATATCCATCAAAAACAATTAGTAGAACGAAAAAGATTATCTATCGCTGAATATGAAGCAATGTTTAATGATGTTTTAGATGCGGATATAGACAGTAACTACGAAGACTCACTTCTTTACAGCATCGCTTCCATCTCAAATACGGTTAGAACTTACAAGGAAAAATGAAGCTTTTCTTTAAGACAGACAGTTTAAATACTTCTTGTTGCATTCAATCAAACTGAATGCAGCAAGAAGTATTTTGTATTTCTGTAATTTTATAGCTATCCCTGCTAAATTATACCCTTGATATAACATTAAAAAACGAAAGTGAATAGAATAAAGTTATCATCACTGTATCAGATAAGTGATACAGTGATCGAGAGATGAACTGATAAAAGGAGACAATGATGAAAACTATTTATATTTTATTAACTCGTTCTAAAACGTATATTTCACGACTGATTCATTTGGCTACGTCAGATGATTACACACATGTTTCTATTTCTTTTGACAAAACGTTGACCCAATTCTATAGTTTTGGTCGTAAACATACCCATTTTCCTTTACCAGCAGGGTTAGTTCAAGAAAGCTTGACCAATTGTTTTTTTGGCTATCACAAAGATATGCCGTGTGCCTTGTATGAATTGAAAGTGCCAAAATCGGTCTTTGCGCACGCCATGAAAGAAGTTCAACGAATGATAACAGAAAAAGGACAATATCGTTATAGTATCATTGGGCTAGTATGCTGCAAGTTTTCGATTCCATATCAAAGAAAAAAATATTATTTTTGTTCTCAATTTGTGGCTGAAATATTAGAAAAGAGTCAGGCTGTTGTGTTGCCAAAGCCAGCGGAATTAATAAGACCTGTCGATTACATGAATATAGCAATGGGGGATTGTTTGTTTACCGGTAAAATTAGTGAGTTAGTTGCTAGAGTTGCTACTTTTTAGTTATCATCAAATTGAAAGTTTTATCTGATGATATATTATTATTTTTGAAGCAGATCCCAAAAGAAATTGCCCGATGATGCACAATAAAGACGTTATTTATCGTATGAGATGTTTTTCAAATTAATAAGAGAGTTTGTAAAAGATTAGAAAATTGTACTATAATAAAATAGTAAAAGACCTAAGAGCAGTGCAAAGGGGAGGAATAAGACTTGAATATAAAGAAAGTTAGTGAGTTAAGTGGTGTTTCTGCTGATACGATCAGATATTATGAACGTATTGGGTTGATTCCGCCTGTGAAGCGTAGTGCTAATGGAATTCGTGATTTTGATGAGGAAGATTTACGCTGGATCGTTTTTAGTAGACAGATGAGAAACGCTGGGTTATCTATTGAATCCTTAGTGGAGTATTTAACTTTATTTCAAGTAGGAAATGAAACCGTTCCTGCGCGTAAAGAAATCATTGCCGACCAAATCAAGGAATTAAAGAAAAAAGCATCAGAATTAAACACAGCAATTGAACGGTTGGAGTTTAAGTTTGATAATTATGAGGAACATATGATTCCAGCAGAAAATGCGTTAAGAGATTTTAATCAAAATAAAGAACAAACAATAAAAAACTTCTAAACATCTTTGTTTGGAGTTTTTTTTAATTTAGTAAATAAATCACTTGACTTAGAGTTCACTTTAAGAAGTAAACTGTATTTATCAGGAAGAAAAATGAACTACTATAAGGAGGAATTTTAATGGACTATGTTAAATTTGGCAACACAGGAATGGATGTTTCAAGAATTTGTTTAGGTGCAATGGGCTTTGGTGATCCAAATAGTGGGTTTCATGAGTGGGTATTAGAGGAAGTAGAGAGCAAAAAGGTGATTAAAAAAGCATTGGATTTAGGCATTAATTTCTTTGATACAGCGAATGTTTATTCCTATGGTGCTAGTGAACGAATTCTTGGAAAAGCGCTAAATGAGTATGCCAATCGGGATGAAATCGTTGTGGCAACGAAATTATTTACCACGATGAAAAAGAATGTTCCAAATAGCGGTGGGCTTTCAAGGAAAGAAATATTCCATCAAATTGATGCTAGTTTAGAGCGATTAGGTATGGACTATGTTGATTTATATATTATTCACCGTTGGGATTACAATACACCTATTGAAGAGACGATGGAGGCACTACATGATGTAGTGAAATCTGGAAAAGTTCGCTATATCGGCGCTTCGGCCATGTTTGCTTGGCAATTTGCAAAAGCGCAAGCAGTAGCTGACAAAAATGGTTGGACAAAATTTGTTTCGATGCAAAATCACCTGAATTTGTTATATCGTGAAGAGGAAAGAGAAATGCTACCGTTGTGCGAAGATCAAAAAATTGCTGTTACACCATATAGTCCATTGGCGTCAGGACGTTTGACACGCGATTGGAGTGCTCAAACAAAGCGTTTTGAAACGGATAAAACAGCGATGTCAAAATATGATACTACAGCTGAGCAAGATCGTATTATTGTTGAGCGAGTTGCTGAAATTGCAGAGAAACGTGGCGTTGAACGAGTACAAATTGCTTTAGCATGGTTACTTCAAAAAGGACCAGTTGTAGCGCCAATCATTGGTGCTACTAAAGAAAGTCATTTAACGAATGCGATTCCAGCATTGGATTTAGTGTTAACTGAAGCTGAAGTGTTATTTTTGGAAGAACCTTATGTTCCACATGTTATTGTTGGACATAATTAAAAGGGGATAAAAGGTTAGTAGTTGGAGGAATAGGAAATGGCTAAATTTGAAGAAGTACAAAATGGTGTGATTTTTCCAGTAGGAGAAAAAAATGAGACGTATGCTCAATATTTTGTTGGTCAAAGTTATCTAAAAAACTTAGTTGCAGATCCTAACATTAATGTGGGCGTAGGGAATGTTACTTTTGAACCTGGTTGTCGTAATAATTGGCATATCCATCATAATGGGTTTCAACTGCTGCTTGTTACAGGTGGTGAAGGCTGGTATCAAGAAGAGGGCAAACCTGCTCGGTTTTTAACAGCTGGCGATGTTGTTGTCACTCATGATGGCGTAAAACATTGGCACGGTGCTGTAAAAGATAGCTGGTTTGAACACTTAGCGGTTACTGCTGGAACACCAGAATGGTTAGAACCTGTTGCGGATGAAGTGTATGATGCGCTAAAAAATGAATAAAAGATGGGAGTCCTACTTAATGAAAAAACAAACAGCTGATAGAGACCAACTAGGAGCATTTGCACCGAAATTTGCAGAATTAAATGACGATGTATTATTTGGAGAAATTTGGTCAAGAGAAGAGGAATTATCACCACGTGAACGTAGTTTAATTACTTGTTCAAGCTTATTAACCCAAGGAGTGCCGCAGTTAAAACCACATATGGAAATGGCGAAACAAAATGGTGTAACTAAAGAAGAAATGGTGGAATTGATCACTCATTTAGCTTTTTATACGGGATGGCCAAAAGCATGGTCAGCATTTGCTCTTGCAAAAGAAGTTTTTGGCGAATAGAATGGCTTTTACTTATTAAAAAAGTGGAACGCATGTATCATCTAGCGTTCCACTTTTTTATGCTAAATTTTCATTAAGTTTAATCAAGAAATGAAAAATAAGTAGGCTTAAATAAGGTAAAATGGTAAAGTGAACTATAAAATAATTGCTTCTATGCAAAATTCATTCATCTAAAAGGAAGAGGGGACAAAATGAAAAAAAGAGCAATATTGATTATTCATGGCTTCGGCGGTAATGAGAAAGAAATTTTGTTTTTACATGAATACTTAAAACAAAGTGATCTTGATTCATTTTGGATTCAATTGACTGGACATGATGGAAATAAACAAAACTTTTCAAAAGGAACTGCCAATCAATGGGTAGCAGATGTTGAAAAGAAATTAGATAAACTTGAAGAAAATTATACACATATTACTTGCATTGGTTTTTCAATGGGAGGATTATTGACGATTCAAGTTTCAGAGAGAGAATCAGTAGATCAAATAGTTTTGTGTAGTACACCGATTTATCTTTACAATGTTAATGTAATTGCACAAGACATCGTCAAAGGGGTATTCTTCAAAAAGCAAGAAACATTGAACTATTACCTCGGTTCAGCAAAAACAGTGTCGATTCGTCCATGTATTCAGTTTTTGTCCTTACTTCAAAAAACAAAGAAAAAAATGAAAAAGAATAGATTAACTAAGAAAAATAAAAAGATGCTCATTTTACAAAATAGGCAAGATGAAACGACATATTATAAAAGTGCCTATTACCTTGCGAAAGCTAGTAATGCAAAAGTATCGTTGAAAATGTACGAGAATGGACGACACCAGTTATTTTTAGGCGAAAATAAAAATCAGGCTGTTGAAGATATTAAAACCTTTATTACTCAATAAATATGTGACTGTGATACATATCATTTCATTATTTAAAAATCTCATGGGCGAACAGGGCTATTGAGGTTTTTTATACTTTACGAGATATTAGTTCAGTAAAACGTTTTGGTGAAACGTTTTTATTTCGTTTCCAGAATAAAAGGATGGTTTTGCTCTTTTTTATAAAAAACAAGAAAAGAAAACGCTTGCTTTTAATTGGGATAAGGAATATAATCATTTTTGTAGAAACGTTTCACTAAATAATATTGAGGAGTGGAAGTATGAAATCATGGAAAAAGCTTTGCTTACTTGGAACAACTTTATTGGTAACTGTAGGTGTAATGGCAGCCTGTTCTTCGGGGAATAAAGAAAGCGCTTCAGATGAACTGACATTTTGGTATATGGGTGATGGAGATCAAGGTATCAAACCAATCGTTGATGAGTTTACAAAGGAATCAGGGATCAAAGTCAAAATCCAAAGTATTCCGTGGTCTACTTCCAGAGATAAATTATTAACTGCGGTGGCTTCTAAAGAAGGTCCAGATGTTGTGCAAATGGGGACCACTTACATGAGTGAATTCGTTGATGCGGGCGCTTTGATGGATATAACAGATGATGTGAAAAAAAATGATGTGATGAAATCAGATAATTTCTTTGACGGTTCAGTGGCTACGACAGAATTTAATGGACAAACATACGCAGTGCCTTGGTATACCGAAACTCGCGGATTGTATTATCGAAAAGATTTGTTAGAAAGTGTTGGTTACAAAGAAGCACCTAAAACGTGGGATGAGTTAGCGGATGCAGCGAAAAAATTGGCAGCACGCGGTGATAATAAATATGGTTTTGGTGTTGAATTGAAAGAACCAACCTTCGGCTTTATGTTTGCTCGTCAAAATGGCTCGAAATTATTTGATAAAGACGATAAACCTTTATTCAATCAACCAGAAATGGTTGATGCTTTAAAATTTTTAGATAAGTTAGTTCAAGATGGTTCAGCGCCTAAAACAGATCTTGGTTTAGAAATTGGTCAAAGTTTTGGTGGTGAAGGCGTTGTCCCAATGTTTATCAGTGGCCCGTGGATGATCAATAGTATTAAAGATTCAGCACCTGATATCGAAGGGAAATGGGGAGTTGCTGAATTACCAAAAGGTCCTGTGAATAATACGTCTGTGACAGGTGGGGCCAACTTAGCAGTTTTCAATAGTTCTAAGAAAAAAGAGGATGCAATAAAATTGATCGAATATCTATCTAAACCTGAAAATCAAACAAAATTCTTTGAAAGTACAAATTCACTTCCAACCAATAAAGAATCTTGGAATTCTGATGTGTTCAAGAGCGATCCGTTAATTTCTGTTTTTGGGAAACAATTGAATGAATCGCAACCAATGCCGTTATTAAAACAATGGGATGAAATTTCTCAAAACTTTATGAAGCAATGGGAGCAAGTTGTTGTAAGTGGAAAGAATCTTCAAGAAGCAATGGATGAACTGAACGAACAAACGGAAAGCTTGATTAAATAGTCTAAAGGAGAAGGAGGAACAAAAGCCTAGAATATGTTATCTATTACTTACTAAAGTGTAGAGGCAAAAACTATCTTTTGTTCCTTTAGTTGATTTGGTAAGGAGGAACAAAGCGATGAAGAAGTCAAAATCGCCATATTTTTTTATAGCTCCAGCCGTTGCATTATTGCTTATTTTTTCAATCATTCCGATTTTTATTGCCGTAACAATCAGTTTTACAGATATGAGTTTAGCTGGCTTGGCTGATTTTTCACGAATCAATTTTGTTGGTTTTGATAATTATTTGAATATATTTAGTGACAAGGTTTTTGGGCAAGCCATGTTCAATACAGCTTATTATGTCGTCATAGGTGTACCTTTAGTTATTATTTCTGCATTAGCATTAGCCATTATGATCAATTTTGGTGAAAATAAATTTTTCTCTTTTATGCGTTTAGTGTTTTATAGCCCATCGATCACTAATACGGTTGCAGTATCCGTTGTCTGGATGTATTTATACAATCCAACGATTGGCTTACTAAATCATTTATTAGCGTATATAAATGTTGGTCCGATTATGTGGCTAACAGATCCGAGTACATCGAAGTTTTCTCTGATTATTATAGCTGTTTGGAAAGCAATCGGCTTGAATATGTTGATTTTCTTAGCAGCAATCCAAGGAATTCCAAAAGAATATTATGAAGCGGCAGAAATTGATGGTGCTAATAAATGGCAGCAAATTTTAAAAATCACTATTCCGCTTTTAAAATTTTCTATTTTCTTTGTGACCGTAACGACATTGATCGGTTGGTTCCAATTCTTCGATGAACCCTTTGTTATGACTAAAGGAGGGCCACTTGACAGTACCTTATCTGTTGCCTTGTTTATCTATCAAAGAGGTTTCCAATACAACAAATTCGGGTATGCAGCAGCAGGCTCCGTGATTTTATTCATTGCGATCATTATTGTGACCAGTATTCAAATGAAAATCCAAACGAAACAAAAAGAAAATGAAGGATAAAAGGAGAGAACGTTATGAATTCACATAAAAATGCACAAATGAGTTTCAAGCTTTTTATAGGTATCCTTCTAGGCGTTCTAGGTATTATGACCTTTTTCCCATTTCTTTGGATGATTTTTTCTTCTTTTAAAACGAATGCGGAAATCAATCAGATCGTTCCTAGTCTATTTCCAAAAAATGCGACTTTCGATAATTTTAAAGAGCTTTTTATCAGGCTTAATTTTGGAACCTATCTTAAAAATACTCTGATCATAACAGCTTGTTCATTCGTAGGGTTATTACTAAACGCGATGGCGGGATATGGTTTTGCCAAGTTTGATTTTAAAGGGAAAAATTCACTTTTTCTAATGGTGTTAGCAACTATGATGATACCAGGGCAAGTAACAATGATTCCTGTGTATTTACTTTTAAACTCAGTTGGTTTAACGAATACCTTGATTGGGATTGTGTTACCTGGATTAGCGGGAGCTTTCGGGATTTTTCTTTTCCGACAGTTTATGAACAATATATCTAATGAAATGCTTGAAGCAGCTCGATTGGATGGAGCGAGCGAATGGTACATCTTTTTCAAAATCATCTTACCTGTAAGTCGTCCGATTTTGGCTGTTCAAGGGATCTTAACCTTTATTGGCGGCTGGAATTCATTTTTATGGCCGTTGATCATCGCCAATGATGAAAAGTATTATACGTTATCGGTGGGCTTACAATTATTACAAGGACAACATGGCTCAAATTATGCCTTACAAATGGCAGGAGCAACATTTATGGTGATTCCGATTTTAATCGTTTTTTCGATTTTCCAAAAGTATATTTTACAAGGATTTAATGTATCAGGAATGAAGTAACAAAGGATAATATAAAGGATAAGGTGAATAAATATGGAGCAAAAGCAACTAATAGAGTTATTGAAGCAAATGACCCTAGAAGAAAAAGTAGGTCAATTACTTCAATTAGCAGCAGAATTTTACTCAGAAAAAGCTGAAGAAAAAACAGGGCCTATGACGGATCTCGGTTTGACGCATGAAGATATCAACAATGCTGGAACAACACTAGGCATCTCAGGAGCGAAAGAAGCGATTCGTGTACAAAAGGCCTATATGGAAAACAATCGACTGGGAATTCCCACTATTTTGATGGCCGATATTATTCATGGATTCCGTACGATTTTTCCAATTCCGTTGGGGTTAGGTAGTTCATGGGATGTGGATGTTGCTGAAAAAGTTGCAGAAGTTTCAGCGAAAGAAGCCGCTGTCTCGGGGTTACATGTGACATTTTCGCCAATGGTAGATTTAGTTCGTGATCCTCGTTGGGGGCGTGTCATGGAATCAACTGGAGAAGATCCTTTTTTAAATAGCCGCTTTGCAGAAGCCTTTGTTAAAGGGTATCAAGGTGAGGACTTACAAAATGATTTCTTCCGTGTAGCTGCATGTGTTAAGCATTTTGCAGCATATGGAGCAGCAATTGGTGGACGTGATTATAATACGGTCAACATGTCTGAAAGACAATTACGAGACAGTTATTTACCAGGTTATAAAGCAGCACTTGATGCAGGCGCTAAGTTAGTGATGACGTCATTTAATACGGTAGACGGTGTTCCTGCAACTGGGAATAAATGGCTATTTAGAGACGTATTGAGAAAAGAATTCGGATTTGATGGTGTGGTGATTTCTGACTGGGGAGCTGTGATCGAGTTGATTCCTCATGGTGTAGCAGCAGATAAAAAACAAGCAGCAGAACTTGCGATCAAAGCAGGTGTTGATATTGAAATGATGACGACTTGCTATACCGAAAACTTAAAAGAATTGATTGAAGAAAAGATCGTTGATGAAGCAATTCTTGACGAAGCAGTTTTAAGAATTCTGACATTGAAAAATGATTTAGGTTTATTTGAAAATCCTTATCGTGGCGCAGATGAAGCCTTAGAAAAAGAGCTGGTTTTGTCGAAAGAACATCGGGAGATTGCGAAGGATGTTGCAAGAAAATCGATTGTTTTACTAAAAAATGAGGGGATTTTACCGTTATCTAAACAGGATAAAGTTGCCATTGTAGGACCTGCTGCTGCTTCTAATGATGTTATTGGCGTATGGTCTTGGCAAGGGAAAAAAGAAGAAGCAATTTCTTTAGGGCAAGGAGTGGCGCAATTAAATGCAGATTATCGGATTGGAAAAGAAGCCTTTGATTATTTTAAACCAAGTCAGGCTGCAATCGATGAAGCCGTTTCCTTAGCTAAAGGAGCAGACAAAGTAGTTTTAGCGCTTGGAGAAGAAGACTGGATGAGTGGTGAAGCGTCAAGTCGTAGCGATATTCGTTTACCACAAGCTCAACTAGATTTATTCAATGCTATTCAGGCTGTAAACGACAATATTATTGTTACCCTTTACAATGGCCGTCCACTTGATTTAAAAGGAATTGATTCAGCAAAAGCCATCGTTGAAGCTTGGTTCCCAGGAACAGAAGGTGGTGCCGCATTAGCTGATATTCTTTATGGGGAGTATAATCCAAGTGCTCGTCTAAGCATGTCATTCCCTGAAACAGTGGGACAAGTTCCTGTGTATTATAATTACGACAATACAGGTAGACCATATAAACCAGGTGATGAAAAATATGTATCCAAATATTTAGATGTTTCAAACTTTGCCAAATATCCTTTTGGTTTTGGCTTGAGCTATAGTGAATTTACCTATACTGACTTTCATTTAAGCTCGGATGAAATGAAGCCAGATGAAACAATTACTGTATCCGTTACTGTGGAGAATCAGTCAGAAATATCAGGACAAGAGACTGTCCAATTGTACGTACGCGACAAAATCGGTGAAGTCGTTCGTCCGGTACAAGAATTAAAAGGCTTTAAAAAGATAACGCTTCAAGCTCATGAGAAAAAGACAGTTCAATTTGACATTACCGAAGAACTTTTGCGCTATGTGCATGGTGATCAAACATTTGTCAGCGATGCTGGGATCTTTGATGTAATGGTTGGTGCAAATAGTAGAGATGTAGCAACAAAAACCTTTAAATTATTGAAATAGATAGGAAGATTGAGATGGCGTATCAAAAACGAACGATTGAAAATGGTGGAACAACGGTTTCGTTTTTAGAAACTGGAGATCTTTACGAAATAATGCATGGAAATATTATGGTCAATCAACTGAACGGAAATCCATTGGATGGTAGCTGTAACCAGATTTATCTTAGAGTTTATAATGGAGCTAGTATTCAGTCAGTGCCAATGATCGGGTCTAACTCAAAGAGTAAATTTCAAATATCAAAAGAACAAGCTTCATGGAGCGGCACATTTTTAGATGTTTCTTATCGCGTCGATTTCCAAATTGCTAAATCAGGCATTTGGTTTTGGCAGGTGACAGTGCATGGATCTGGACAAACAATCGATGTCATCTATGGACAAGACATTGGTAACGCGACTAAAGGAGCTGTTCAATCAAATGAAGCCTACATGTCACAATATGTAGATCACCATGTTACAAAAGAAAATGACACTATTACGATATCGTCTCGACAAAATCAACCGCAAGAAGGAAACTTCCCAGTAGTCGAACAAGGAAGCCTGAATCCACTAGTCGCTTTTTCAACAGATGGGTATCAATTTTTTGGACGTGATTATAAAGAAACAAATCAAGCTGTTGCATTGACACAAAAAATGCTAGCGAATGAAGTGTATCAATATGAGTTTGCTTATATTGCGTTACAAACGGAACGCTTTGAAATGATGGATCAAGAGATGATAGTCGTATTTTATGGAGCGCCAATAGCAAATCAGCAATCGGTCATTCAACAACCACTTATTTCTAAAGAAGTTATCAAGGAAAATTATGACTCATTAAAAATAGAAAATAATGCTGGACAAGGAAAGGTTAGTGAGAAAAACATCGGTGATACTATCACAGGTGAGACATTTTCAGAAAAAGAGCGAAACCAATTATTTCCTACTCAAAACCTAATTGAAACAGTCGATGGGCAAATCGCTTCTTTCTTTACTGACGAGTATCATCATGTTGTTTTGAAAGAAAAAGAAGTTGCTATGGAGAGAGCACATGGGCACATTTTACTGAGTGGAACGGAACTTGATGTGAAGCATCCAGTGCTTAGTACAACAGTCTATATGTACGGCATATTTAATTCTCAGATCGTTTTAGGCAATACCTCAATGAATAAGCTAATGAGTAATAGCCGTAATTCATTAAATGCTATAAAACAATCAGGGCAAAGGATCTACATCAAACAAGGAGATCTTTGGCGACTGTTAACAATGGCATCTGCTTTTGAAATGGGATTAAACTCTGCCACATGGTATTATAAATTAGAGAATGATATAATTACCGTGAGAACGTTTACGTTGTGTGATACAAGAGAAGTCATTACGGAAATAAAGAGTCAGCAAAAGAGACATTACACCTTCGCTGTAACGAATCACTTGGTGATGAATGCCGATGAAGAAGAGCCAGCTTATACGATAAACAAAGTAAAGGATTTGGTGACAGTAAAAGCGTCAACGGATTCTGTTATCCATCAAGAATACCCAGAATTAACCTACTACTTTTCTTTGGATAAATCTTTTGAATTGACGGATGAAAGTTTGTTTTTACCTAATGAATCATCGGAACGATTGGCTGTATTTGTGATTGAAGAGCAATCAGCGTTTTCTATGCATATTCAAGGAACCTTGACAGGCGAAGCTTACGACGTGGTAGACACTACGTATCAATCAGAAAACGACCAATTCTTAACTTTTGTAAATGATTTATTGAATCATTTCAAGTTAGCCCATGCAACGGAAGAAGTCGAAACAATGAATGTCTTAGCTCGCTGGTATACTCATAATATGCTAGTCCATTATCTTTCACCACATGGATTGGAGCAATATGGGGGCGCTGCTTGGGGCACAAGGGATGTTTCACAAGGACCAACAGAATTTTTCTTTGCGGTCAATCGCCCAGAAGTTGTGCGTTCGATCATTCAAAACGTCTATGCGAATCAGTTTGAAAATGATGGAAACTGGCCGCAATGGTTCATGTTTGACCGCTATGAAAAACAAAAAGCTGATGAAAGTCACGGGGATGTGATTGTTTGGCCGATGAAAATTGTTGCAGATTATTTAGCTAAGACAAAAGACTTTGGGATTTTGGATGAAGAAATTCCTTATACAGATCGTTCAACATTTTTAAAAACAAAAGACCGGTATCGTCTATTCGACCATGTAAAAAAAGAAGTTCAATTTATTGAGGACAATTTTTTAGAAGGAACGTATCTTTCTTGTTATAGTGATGGTGATTGGGATGATACTTTACAACCATATGATAATAAGTTGAAAAAATATATGGCAAGTAGTTGGACGGTTGCTTTGACGTATCAAGTAGTGAAAAAATTAGCAGATCTATTAAAAGAAGTTGATGTTGAATATGGCGAGCATTTATATGAACTAGCTCTAAATATCAAAAAGGATTTTGAAACCTATATTTTATCTTCTGAGACGATTCCTGGGTTTGTCTATATGGAAGATACAGAGCATGTAGAATTTATGATTCATCCAACCGACAAAAAAACGGGGATCCAGTATCGTTTACTACCTATGACACGGAGTATGATAGCTGAGCTGTTAACAACTGAACAAGTTGAGCATCATTATGCTATTATTAAAGAGCATTTAGAATTTCCCGATGGCGTTCGTTTGATGAATCGGCCTGCTGTTTATCGAGGCGGTGTAAGTACAAACTTTAAGCGTGCAGAACAATCAGCTAACTTTGGTCGTGAAATTGGGTTACAGTATGTCCATGCTCATATTCGTTTCACTGAAGCAATGGCAAAGTTAGGGAAGACAGATGAAACATGGCAAGCATTGAATCGAATCAATCCGATTCAACTAAAAAATCACGTGAAAAATGCGGAAATTCGACAAGCAAATGCCTATTTTAGTAGTTCTGATGGAGATTTTAAGACTCGCTATGATGCGCAAGAAAATTTTGGCAAACTAAAAACAGGGCAAGTTGGTGTCAAAGGTGGTTGGCGAATTTATTCCAGCGGACCGGGGATTTATATGAACCAGTTGTTGACAAATGTATTAGGTATTCGTGAAGATAGGGAGAATGTGATTTTTGATCCAGTATTGCCGGATAGTTTAAATGGTTTGAAAATGACCTATCAGTTAGCAGGAAAAGATGTACAAATCGTATTTCATTTGACTGGTCAAAAAGAGTTCATTTTGGTAAATGGCACAGAGCTTTTGACCAAGAGAGAGCAAAATCCATATCGCCAAGGCGGATTGGTCGTTCCATTGGCTGACTTTACGACATTATTAGATAAGCAAGAGAACCAAATAGATATTTTTTGTTAGGAGATGAGCGTACATGGTAGGGATCAAAGAAATTGCAAAAAAAGCAGGGGTATCGATTTCAACTGTTTCTTATGCGTTAAATGGCAGTTCCAAAGTTACTGAAGCAACTCGAGCAAGAATTCAAGCGATTGCAGAGGAACTGGACTATGTTCCTAACATGGCTGCTCGTACCTTAAAAAGACAGCAAACCAATATAATCGGTGTATACCTTGCTGATTATGGAGGCAGCTTTTATGGTGAATTATTAGATGGAATCAAAAAAGGGTTAGAAGCCCAGAACTATGAAATGATCGTCTGCAGCGGGAATAAATCACACTTGTTCATTCCAGAACGAATGATCGATGGTGCAATTGTGTTAGATTGGACATTTAAAAATAAAGAAATCGAACAATATGCGGATCGAGGGCATTTTCTTGTCATTTTAGATCGTTTGATCACCCATAAAAATGTTCGAAAAGTTTTGTTAGATAATAAAGGCGGTGCTACGTTAGCGATTGAGAAGGCAGTTGCCTGTGATACGAAGAAATTATTTTTAGTATCAGGTCCTGAAAAGAGTTATGACGGCCAGGAGCGGCTAAATGCTAGTATGAAAGAACTAGAGCGATTTGGCATTGAGTATGAGATTATTTCAGGTGACTTTACAGAACCTTCAGGCTATCGTGCAGCAAAAGAAATCATGGAAAAAGAACAACGTTTTCCTATAGATATCTTTGCACTGAATGATGAAATGGCTATTGGTATTTACAAATATTTTAAAGAAACATCATACGAAATTGGGAGAGATGTTCGTGTGATTGGTTTTGATAACATTGATATCAGTGCCTTTGTTCAGCCGCGATTAGCAACGATTTCTTACTCTAAACATCGTTGGGGGATGCTGGCAGCTGAAAAAATTATTCAGTTGATTGCGGGAGAAGAAACAGAAGATGATCATATTTATACAAGTTATATAGAAGGAGACTCATTTTCTGATCGCAATGAGTGACGTAATATGCATAGTAGAACAATCAGTTAAGAGTAGGACAAAAACAGATAATTAGTTTTTGTCCCGCTCTTTTTTAGTTTATTTTTAGATAGTTGTAAATTAAAGTGTTTTGATTTAAACTATTTAAGAAGAGGTGATGATAGAATGTCTAATCAGGAGAGCCTAGCAGAAAAAATTTATCAGATAAGTATTTTGCAACAAAATTATGTACTTCAAAGATTCAAAGAATTACAATTAAATAGTTTACAAGCGCGTAGTATCAGCTATATATTTCATCATCAAGGATCAATGCAACGAGAGTTAGCAGAGTATTTAGGTAAAAAGCAGGCAACAGTTACGAATATCTTAAAAGGGTTAGAAAAACGAAATGTAGTCTATCGTAAAATCCCCAAAAACAATGAGCGACAGAAAAATATCTTTCTTACGACTGATGGTGAGCAAGTAGCACATCAAGTAAGTCTGATTTTTAAAGAGCTAGATGAAAAAATTTGTAATGGATTAACGCAAGAAGAACAAGACATGTTTCAACTGAATCTTACTAAAGTTGAAATGAAGTTTTTTGAAAATTAGGAGGTTTTTTTATGATCACAGAAAAAAAGTTTGGAAATAAAGAAAATATTTGGATCAATATCAATTCTGATCAGATTGCGATTGATTCTGATTTATATAAGCAATATGGTATTGATAGTGAAATCATTTCGTATGCATTAGATAGAAATGAGCGAGCCCGTATCGAGTATGACAGTGAACTGGATGCGTTCATTTTGATATATAATGTTCCACAAGCTAAAAAAAACGACAATCATTATGAAGCTGTCCCAATGACATTTCTCATTAAAAACAACCAATTATTAACAATAACAAATAGTGAAAACACCTATATTATTCAATATATGGGAAAATACTTACAAAATAATTTGGATATTTCAGTATTTAAATTTTTATTTTCAAGTTTATTTATGATTACCGATAAATTTTTTCCTGTGATAGAAGAAATGAACAGAGAACGAAATCATATTAATGATATGTTAAAAGAGAAAACGACTAAAAAGAATTTATTAGCGTTGTCAGATGTTGAGACCGGCGTTGCCTACTTTATCTCTGCTACAAAACAAAATGCTGTTTTACTAGAACAAATTAAAACAAATGCGATTTTTCAGTCACTAAACGAAGTTGAGAAAGAGCAATGGGAAGATACTTTGATTGAAGCCAGACAATTGGTAGAGATGGCTCAATTGACTTCTCAGGTTTTACAGCAATTATCAGGTACGTATAATAATATCTTAAATAATAATTTAAATGACACAATGAAAATTTTGACGGTGCTTTCTATTTTATTGACGATTCCAACGATCGTAACAGGTTTTTTCGGAATGAATATGCCTTTACCATTGGAACATAATATTTTAGGTTGGGTGATTGCAATCGGTATCAGTTTGATAGGGTGGTTTGGGTTATCATTTATTTTACGTCTGATTTTAAAATAATAGCGAAACGAGTCACTAAACAGTGTAGGGAAATTATTTCCTGATACTGTTTTTTTATTTTTTCTTTCTTAATGAATAAAATAACGACCGTGCTAACGATTTCCACATTAATGTGGAAATAGAAGATGATTTACTATCTATTCAAATATTCGTATACTCTACTTATGGAAAGCGCTTTCCGGAGGTGTGATAAATGGAAAAACGAACAAAACGAGAAAATGAGTTGATTCGTTTACTGCTGCATCAAAATGAATACCAAGCAACAAACTATTTCAGTGAGAAGCTCTCTGTATCAAATAAGACGACGTATACTGACTTAAAGAATATTGAGACTTATCTTAATGAAAATGGGGTAACGATCGATCGCGTTCCAAGAAAAGGAATTTATTTAATTGGAAGCAAAGAAATGAAGGAACGTTTAAAAAGTATGATCCAACAAGATCGTGTCCTTGTCCTAGAGGATGAGGAATATTCACCTGCTTATCGACAATTGATCATGATTTCATCGATTTTACTGTACGGTGAAAAAATAACATACGACGATTATGCAAAGCAATTTTTAGTCAGTAAACAATCGATCAAAAAAGATATGGATGAAGTGTTGCATTACTTAAAAAAGACAGAACTTCTTGAATTGAATGAGCGTAGAATCAATGCTTTAGAAAAAGAAACTGCGATTCAAAAGGTCTATAAGAAATATTTAGTACGCTACAGTAAAAAATATCATCCACATGTTGAAAAGAGTCCCAGAGGTAGTTTGAATTTTCTTGCTGAAATTATTGAACCAAAAATTCTTGAAATAGTGAATGATTTCATTGAGAAAATAATGATTCATACCGGTAAAATACTAAATGATTATTTTGTTTACTCTTTAAAATTGTCACTGATTATTTTTCTAACAAGACTTAAAGCAGGGCATCATGTGGAAAAGCAAAATGAATTTGTCTTTAAGGATTTACAGAAAATGCAACTTTATATGGTTGCTCTAAATTTTTCAGATGAAATCAATCAAGAGTTAAATTGTCTTTTTTCTAAGAATGATATCCAATATGTTTGTTCATTGTTATTCGCTCACAGTGTTGTACCAGGAATATCAGACTTACCAGTTGATCAAAAAATGAGTGCTGTCACAAATGCCTTGATCAATGAAATGACACACTTACTTGATATAAAAGTCGATCAAGATGAACAACTATTTCAGTCATTGATTGCTCATATCATGCCAATGCTTCATAGATTAAAAAACGATATTTATGTAAGGAATCCGCTTAAAGAAAGTATCAAGAAGCAATATACTACAATGTTTACATTGACACAATTTGCTTCTGCCGTATTTGAAAAATACTATTTACTTTTTTTAAATGAAGATGAAGTATCCTTTTTGACGATTCATTTTCAAGTAGCGTTTGAAAAAATTCAATCAACGAAACATGTTTTGATTGTATGTGGTAACGGATTAGCAACATCCGAATTGATTTTTAATCGTATCAAGCAAAATCTACCTGCAAGCGTTATTGTTGAAATTGTGACAGAAAAACAGCTACTAGAAAATCCAGTAGATGATATTGACTTGATCATTGCAGCAATTCCACTCGAAATAGAGAAAATTCCAGTTCTTCATGTTTCTGCTTTACCTACTGCAGAAGAAGTGGCAATGATTGCAACTTATTTATCCAATATTAGTGAAAATGAAAAAACGTTCACCTATTCAAAAGAAAATAGCACAATTTCTTTGATTCCATTTATTCAAAAAGAATTAATTTTCTTAGAACAGAGTTTTTATCGAAAAGAAGAAGTTTTGGCTTATTTAATTCAGCGATATCAAACGCTAGGATTGGTCAATGAAGGTTTCGAAGAGTCGATAATTCAAAGGGAAGAACTAGGGAATACTAGTATTGTCAGTGGTGTAGCGATCCCGCACAGTGCACCAGATACAGTTAAAGAAACCAAATTATCTTTTATGACAACAAAACAACCTATTCAGTGGGGAATAAATCAGGTTCGACTGATCGTGACCATCGCAATTGCAGAAAAGGATATGGTCATAGCCAAAGATTTGGTTTCAGCTTTATATGACAGAATTGATTCAAAAGAGTGCGTGGATCAGATCATTCAAAGTCAAAGTGTGGAAGAACTAATGACTTGTTTAAAAAGGAGGGAATGTTGAAGATGTATTTTAATAGTGAGATTGCTGAATTTCAGGTAGAAGTTAAAGATAGAAATGAAGCATTTCGACGGTTAACGAAACAATTAAGAGAAGAACAGTTTATCACAGATAGCTTTCTCGAACATATTATTGAAAGAGAAGAACGTTTTCCTACAGGACTTCCTGTTACGAATATTGGCGTCGCAATTCCGCACACGGATAGTGAGTATGTAAAAAAATCACAAATTGCCTTTATGTCTTTAAAAGAACCGATCACATTTTTTGAAATGGGAACCTCAGATAAGCCAGTAGCTGTTCATATGATTTTTATGCTGGCATTGAAAGAACCACATGAACAATTGGAAATGTTGCAGAAGCTGATTGAGATGATTCAAAATCCAGAAACAATGGAAAATTTATATCATTGCCAAACGAAATCAGAATTTATTGAAATTATTCATCATGTTGGCTTAGCTTAAAGAAATGGGGGAAATAACATGTTAGATGCATTACAGTGGTTTGTTGACTTGGGTGCCATCGTCGTTTTACCGATCTTGATTTTTGTATTTGGTATGATTCTCGGGACCAAACCGGCTAAAGCCTTTACATCTGCTTTGACGGTCGGCGTTGGGTTTGTAGGGTTAAATTTAGTGATTGATTTATTGAGTAGTAGTTTAGGACCAGCAGCGCAGGCAATGGTTGAGCGCTTTGGTTTGAATTTAACGACAATCGACGTAGGATGGCCAGCGGCTGCGGCAATTTCGTACGGAACGGTCTTAGGAAGTTTAGCAATTCCAATCGGCGTGTTACTAAACGTAGCCTTGATTATTTTAGGGTTAACGAAGACCTTAAACGTGGATATTTGGAATTTCTGGCATGGTGCGTTTATTGCGTCGTTAGTCTATGCTTTAACTGGTAATTTTGCGATTGGAATCGCAGCAACTGTGGTTTACATGATGATGATTTTGTTGTTTGGTGATATCTTGGGACCAATCGTGAAAAAATTCTATGGTTTCCCTAATATTACATTTCCTCATGGGACTGCGGCTCCCGGCTTCATTTTTGCAATACCAATGAATTGGCTGTTTGACCGTATTCCTGGAATAAAAAATTGGAAAGCAGATCCTGAAACAATCCAAAAACGCTTTGGTATTTTCGGTGATTCAACTGTGATGGGCTTTCTGATTGGGTTAGTGATTGGGCTCTTTGCAGGATATGATGTTGCAGGCGTTGGTCAATTAGCAGTGAAAACTGGCGCAGTAATGGTTTTGATGCCAAAGATGGTTGCACTTTTAATGGAAGGATTGACACCAATTTCAGAAGCAGCGAATGAATTTGTGAAGAAACGTTTTCCTGGAAGAGAATTATATATTGGGATGGATGCAGCATTATCAGTAGGACATCCAGCCGTTCTATCATCTTCTCTATTATTAGTTCCAATTACAATTTTATTAGCTGTTATTTTACCAGGAAATACAACCTTACCGTTTGGAGATCTTGCAACGATTCCTTTCTTAGTTTGTTTAATGGCCGCAGTTTTTGCTGGAAATATCGTTCGAACAGTTATCGCAGGTTCAATTTATATGGTCAGCATTCTTTATATTACTTCTTGGGTCGCACCATTAGTGACGATGTCAGCCAAGGCTGCAAACTTTGACTTACAAGGAAATTCAAGTATTACAGCACTAGCTGAAGGTGGTTTATGGACGACATGGATGTATGTTGGCTTGACAAAACTATTGAGCTGGGGTGGGTTAGCCATCATAGGCGTAGTTGTTTTATGCGGAATGATCTATGTGAATAAAATTTTACCCAAAAGACAAGCAATTAAATAAACGAAAAGAGAGGAAGTATGGATAATGAAAAAAATGTTGATTATGTGTGGGACAGGTGTAGCTACTTCTACAATCGTAACAAACAAAGTGAAAGATTGGTTGAAAGAAAAGGGTTATGAAAACGATGTGAAATTATACCAATCAAAAGTCGCAGATGAGATGAACAGAATTGATGATTATGACATCATCGTTAGTACAACAGTCGTACCAGATAAAATCAAGGATAAAATAATCATGGGGTTACCGTTATTGACGGGAATGGGAACTGAGGAAATGTATCAAGAAATCGAAGCTAAAATCAAAGAATAGGAGGAATTGCTTTGTTAGTTACATCTAAAGAATTATTTAATAGGGCGCAAAAAGAACAATTTGCTATTCCTGCTGCTAATTTCTTTGACTTAGATTCAGCACGATCTTACGTAAACGCGGCTGAACGAATGAATAAACCGTTGATTTTAGCTTTTGCACAAGCACATATGGATATGATGTCGCTGGAAGAAGCAGCCTTGATCGGAAATTATTTAGCAAAAAAAGCGCAAGTGCCAGTGGTCTTGCATTTAGATCATGGACAAGATGAAAAGATTATTAAACAAGCAATAGAATTAGGCTTTTCATCTGTCATGATCGATGCGTCTCTTGATTCATTTGCAGAGAATGTTCGGCGGTCTAAAGCAATTTCAGACTATGCTCATGAAAGAGGAGTAGTTGTTGAAGCTGAAATTGGTTTTGTCGGTTCTGGTTTGAATTATGAAAATCATGATCACAGTGATTCCATATATACGGAGGTAACAGATGCGGTGCGTTTTGTTGAAGAGACAAACGTAGATTCTTTAGCCGTTTCCATCGGAACAGCTCACGGTTTTTACAAGGGAACACCTAAAATAAGTTTTGACCGTTTAGCCGAACTTCGAGAAGCTGTAAAAACACCCCTTGTATTACACGGAGGTTCTTCATCAGGTGACGAAAATTTACATCGATGTGCAACAGAGGGAATTAGTAAAATCAATATTTTTACTGATTTTATTACGGCTGCGATGAAAACCATCGAACGAGAATCTCCAACAGATTATGTTCGACTAAAAAAACTAGCCAATCAAGCGATGGGAAATACGTTGGAGCATTATTATACACTATTTGCAACTAAATAAAAGAGGTGATCAAATTGAAGAAAAGGACGGTTCGAGCACCATTTTTCTGTGTGAATCCAAAAGCATATTTATATGGGGATGATGCTCTAAAATTAGCGGAAAAAGCAGATGAACTTGCTGGTAAGTATGATATCGATATTTTTTTCACGGTTCAGTATGTGGATGCATATAGAATTTCTCAAGCAACAAAGCATTTGATTCTTACCGTACAACATATGGATGGCTTAACAGTCGGACCAGGTATGGGTTATATTTTACCAGAAGGACTTGTAGAGGCAGGCGTGCAAGCAACATTTTTGAATCATGCGGAGCATCCTGTTGGGATCAATCAATTAGTAACGATTATGAAAAGAGCGCAGGAGCAAGGGATTTTGGTTATTGCGTGTGCAGATTCAATTGCTGAAGCGCATGCAATTGCTACACTTAAACCTGATGTTATGGTTTGTGAACCGACAGAGTTGATCGGGACTGGGAAGACCAGCGATAGTTCGTATATGAAACAAACAAATCAAGCTGTAAAATCAGTTTCACCCAACACGCTTGTGCTTCAAGCTGCAGGGATCAGTACGATTGAGGATGTTCGTCAAGCGCTAGAATCGGGAGCGGATGGAACAGGTGGGACGAGTGGTATTGTGTGTGCAAAAGACCCAGTTCAAACGTTGCAAGATATGGTAGAAGAAGTTGTTAAAGTCAGAGCAGAGTTAAAGGAGTCATAAGAAATGAAAATATATACAAAAGATTTAATTTTGACGTCTAATGGACAACGTGTAAGTTATCATAATATTACAGAAGAAGTGAAACAAGCCGTAAAAGAGAGTGAGCTTCAAAATGGGATATGTGTTGTTCAATCGCCGCATACGACTTGTTCAGTGATTTTTGAAGAATATGTTCACGATTTAGATTTTAATGGAGACGAATTTTTACAAGTGGATCTTAATCGTATTCTAGATGAAATCATTCCTAGAGAGTTGTCAGAAGAAACCAATTATCGTTATCCAGGTCCCAAACATCTTGAATTCCTAATGAGTTTGGATGATCCAAACTATCCCTGTGATCCGGGAACAATCTTAAATGGAGATGCCCATATACGAGCTTCTTTATTCGGTGCTAGTGAAACCTTTATTGTGAAAGATGCAGGACTTCAAATAGGTTCAGTTGGGTATATTTACTTTATAGATTTTGACCAAAACCGAAAACGAAATAGAAAATGTCAGTTGATGATTTTAGGTGAATAAAATGTTATAAAGATTTAGGAGAAAAGGGTTGTTTCTTTTAAATTAAGACTTTAGACAGATTTCACGTGATCGGGACATAACGTAAAGAGTTATGTCCCGATCACATTTTTGTCATAAGCACAAAAAAGATATAAACAGATTAAAATTATTGCTAATCAATATCAAAATGTATAGAACAATTGTATGAATGTTCTATCTGGAAAATACATAAAAGATGTAATAAAATAAAGCGATATTCATAGTTTCTGCTGCATTTAACGTTACATACATAAAAAATAAACTTGCAATAAACACAACCGTGTGCTATTGTTATGACAATAAGATGTGAACGGAAGGTGAGACAATGAATGACAATAGATTACCCTTGTATATTCAAATTGCCAGCGACTTAAAATTCAAGATTCATTCAGGCGAATGGGAGGTTGAAGATCAAATTCCTACGGAGTTTGAACTATGCAATATCTATGATGTCAGTCGGATTACGATTCGTAAAGCGATTGATCAATTAGTTAATGAAGGACTCTTGTATCGTAAACGAGCTGTAGGAACATTTGTACAATCCAAAGAGCCAGAAATCAAGGAAACGATTGTAAAAAGCTTTACGCAAGAAATGAATGATCTTGGAAGAAAAGTCCATACTCTACAAGCTAAAATAGAAAAAAAGACTGCGTCAGCTAAAATTGCGAACTTTTTAAATATCAAAGAAGGTGAGCCTGTTTTAAATCTTCAACGGGTTTTTGGAACGGACGATCTAGCATTTGCTTTTTTTGATACCTACTTTACCTTTGATCAACGTTTTTCAATAGATAGCCAAGACTATTACGGTTCTTTTTATGAATATTTGAAAAAATTTGATATTGTTGTAGATTCAATTAAAGAATATGTTGAAGCAATCGAACCAAGTGAACAATTAGTACAAGCTCTTGAAATCAATGAACATACGCCGATTTTAAAACGAGTAAGAATCACTCAACAATTAGGGAAAGATTTTCACGAGTACTCAGAGTGTTTTTATATAGGTAGTGAGTATCGCTACTATGTAGAAGGCTAAACTTAATTAAATGAAAGTGTATTTCTGAAAACAGAAATATATTTTCTTTATAATATAATGTAATGACAATATGTCAATATGAGGAGGAAGAAATATGGCAATTTCATTTATTAGAATTGACGATCGAATTATTCATGGACAAGTGGTTACACGTTGGATGAGTGAAAGAAAATGTGATGGGGTCGTAGCGGTAGATGATCCATCAGCAAATAATCCGGTACTTGCTAAAATGTTGAAGTCAGCAGTTCCCTCGCCGTTAAAAGGTTTTGTGTTAACAGAAGCAGAATTAATACAAAAATGGCCTAAGATTGTTGAAAGCAAGAGACAATATTTTCTAATTGCACGTTCACCAGAAACACTTGTTAGAATTTTTGAAAGCGGTGTCGATTTTATTTCTGAGCATCAAGAGTTAAATGTTGGACCGATGAGTGTTAGGGAAGGGGCAAAAAAATACGGTAAAAACTTAAGTATGATTCGAACTGAAGAAACGGCTTTTGATACATTGCAAAAAAATGGGATGACCATTTCATTTCAATTGGTACCCGATTCCAAAAAGAAAACTTGGACTGAACTGAAAGCTGAAGGAGGAGAGTAATAATGAATGGAACCTTATTATTTCAAGCAGTTGCGGTGTCGATCTTCTGTTATCTTGGTGCTTTATCGACACCATGGCTACTGGGTTTGACAGGTGGATGGTATACAATTACGCGCCCATTAGTATCAGGAATGATCGTTGGGTTAATTTTAGGTGATCTGAAACAGGGAATTTTGATTGGTGTTGCGATTCAAACAGTCTATATTGCAATGGTTACACCTGGAGGACAGATGCCGGCAGATCTAAACTTTGTGGCTTTTCCAGCTATTGCTTTAGCGATGTTATCAAATGCAAGTACTGAAGTCGCTGTAACCTTGGCTACGACCATTGGCGTTCTAGGTACGATCGTGTTTAACTTATATCAAGTAGTCAACTCATTTTGGAATCATCGAGCGGTAGCAGCTATTCAAGAAGGCGATTATCGGAAATTTCGCTTAAATGCCATTGCAGGGCCTCAAGCAACAAACTTTATTTCTCGTTTCTTGCCTTCATTCTTAGTTGTGTATTTTGGTTCAGGCTTTGCTAAAACAATGTTGGATTCTATGCCTCAATATTTGATCGATGTTATGAGTTATTTAGGTGGTGTTTTGCCAGCGATTGGGATTGCAATGTTACTTACAGCAGTGGTTAAAGAGAATTCACTGTTTCTTTTCTTCTTATTAGGATTTGTTTGTATTGTCTTTTTAAATTTAAATATGATTGCGCTAACAATCGTAGCAGCTGTCATCGCGTATCTGTACTATACAGGTTCGAGTAAAAAAGGAGTAGTTACTCCAAATGGTGTAGTTGACGAAGAGGATGAGGAGGAGTTTTAATAATGACAGAAAAATTATTAGATAAAAAAACCTTAACAAAGTCATACCACAAATGGATGATGTATAACTTGGTTGCCATGAGCTTTGAGTTTTTAGAAGCGATGGGATTTGCGCTGTCAATGGAACCAATAGCTGATAAATTATACAGTGAAGAACCTGAAAAGAAAAAAGAGATGATGGAGCGCCATACTGCGTTTTATAATACGGAACCTCAAGTTGGAGCATTGATCAATGGAATCTCAGCTGGACTTGAAGAACAAAAAGCTTTAGGGAATTCTGGCATTACAGGTGAGTTGATCAATAGTTTGAAGATTGGTTTAATGGGCCCTTTAGCTGGTATTGGCGACTCAATGGTACCAGGAATGTTGATTCCGATTTTACTTTCAATCGGGATGGGCTTATCTTCAAATGGCAGCATTCTAGGCGTTCTTTTCTATATTGTTGCGTATAACTGCATTATGTATTTTGGCTCTCGTTATCTCTTTTTTAAAGGATATGAACTTGGTGCTGAATCTGTGGATGTATTTACTGGAGAAAAAGCACAGCAAATAACAAAGGCGATTACTGTTTTAGGAATGACAGTTATTGGAGGTGTAGCAGCTTCTTATGTAAAACTTGAGATACCCGCAAAATTTGCTTTAACAGGAACAGAAATTGATGTTCAAGCAATACTAGATGGTATTTTTCCTAAACTAGCACCGCTTTTAGTGATTTTCTTTTCTTGGTATTTGATGGCGAAGAAAAATGTTTCTCCAGTGAAACTGATTATGATTTATTTTATCGTCGCATTTGCTGGCGTTGGTCTAGCTTATCTATTTTAAAAACAATTGGATACTATAAACACAACTATTCAAATGTGATTTAGGATTTTTAACTAATGACAAAAGGAGATAGGATATAAATGAATAATCGAATCATTTTAGTAAGTCATCTCGGTTTGGCAACTGGGATAAAAAAAGCCGTTGAGTTTATTATCGGTGAGCAATCACAGCTTTATGCCGTAGAACTAGATGAACAAGGAATCGAGCATTTTAAAGAAAAGTTGCGCTTTTTAGAAAATGAAAATAAGGTAGATCATACAATTATTGTAAGCGATATTCCTTCAGGTTCACCAGGAGCTACGGCGTATAGTTTTTTTGCGGAAACTGGTAATGTGAGGTTGTTAAGTGGTATGAATCTTCCGCTAGTGCTGGATTTGATTCTATCAAGTGCAGTCAAACCAGTTGAACAATTAATTCCCGAAGTAATAAGTGCGGCTAAAGAAGCGATTCAAGATTATACAATTCTTTCAGATGGAGAGTCTGAGGATGACTTTTGAGAGGGTGCTTGATGTTCAGTTGGAAGAAGCAGACTTGTCCTTTCAATTTGGCTCAGGTATTTTTCATCCTGAAAAAGTAGAAAAAAGATACTTGAAAGATATTCGTGCTAGCTTGCTAGATAGAGAGGCAAAAGGACCAGACATTCTATATTCAATTGCAATGGATGTTGGGAAAAAGGATCATTTTGAAGATTTGAGAAAACGTAATTTATTATATGGAATCGTTGCATATAATGCTGGTTTGATTGGCAATGAACTGGTCCGTAGTCAAGGACATATCCATGCAGTATCAGCTTCATGTCAGTCTTCTACACCAGAAGTATATGAAATATGGCAAGGAGAAGCATATATTTATATGCAGGAGTTCGTTAAGGATTTACCAGGACGATGTGTAGCGATTTTAGCTAAAGCAGGAGAGATTGTTATCGTACCACCAAATTGGGCCCATTATACTGTAAATGCTTCTCAAAATAAAAAAATGTTCTTTGGCGCTTGGTGCGTTCGGGACTATGCGTTTGAATATAAAGAAATTAGAAAACGTCAAGGTTTAGCTTATTATCCAATCGTTGAAAAAGGTGTAGTAAAATGGCTAAACAATTCTCATTATATACATGAAGGCTTAGAAATAAAACAAGCCAGAGAGTATCCTGAGTTTGGCTTATCCAAAAAGAATTTATATACACAATACGAAGAAAAAATGTCGCGATTTGAATTTGTGACGGATCCATTGAAATATCAAAGAATATGGGCAGCGTTTCAACCGTAGAAAGGAGCTGGAAAATGGCGAAAGCGCTAATTCGTCTTAATGAAAAGATACCTTGTCTGGAAGGAAAGGCTATTAAAACCAATCAAACTAAGCTTGAAAGTTACCTAGAGTATTATCAAGAAAACAATCAAAATTTTGACCTTTCTAAAGTCATCTATGAAGTTGAATATCATGACAATGGATTACAAGAGGGGCAAAAAGGAGGCTTGTTTCTTGGGATCTCACATGTAATGCCTGGCACTGTAGGTGAGGAATTTTATATGACGAAAGGTCATTTGCATCAAAAAAAAGATACAGGCGAATATTATTGGGGATTAAAAGGATGTGGTCTGCTACTTTTAGTTTATGAGAATGGCACTTATGAACTTGAGAAGGTTTCCACAGGTTCAATTCATTATATTCCTGGAAGGACAAGCCATCGTTTGATCAATATCGGTACTGAAAAACTATCAGTCGGTGCATGCTGGTCAACAGAATCAGGACATGATTACGTAAACTGCTATTTTCCAGTCAGAGTATTTAAAAAAGGAGAGGGAAAATTTGAAGTCATCCATTGTACGACCTGAGATAAGAATGCAAAATCAGGCAACAGTTATTACATCTTATGAAGAAATTGTCAAAACGTTACTAGAACAAAAAAATAAGAATCACGCTTTAACGATCGCAATCGAGTGTTATCCAGTTTCAAATGAAACTCTTTTGTTAGAAAAAATCATTTGTCCGTTAAAATCAGCTATGATTATCAATGCCACTGAACTATTCATAGAGTCATCTGAATTAAATAAAAAAATCCAAGATAATTTAACGGATGACCGAATCTTTGGTTTGATGAGTCATCATATTTTTGAGGATTTTGTCGATGAAGCAAAATTTAAGATCGTAGCAGATAAATTGAATGAAGTAAGAGCTACACAAGAACTTTCAGTTATATACGGTGTAGGGGCTTCTCTTGTCGATAATGTAGATATACTGATTTATGTCGATTTGGCACGTTGGGAGATCCAAAAACGCTACCGTTCTGGAGAATATAGTAATTGGTTTGGAAATAACGCAGGAGAAGATGCCTTACGAATGATCAAACGCGGCTATTTTTTTGAATGGCCAATAGCGGATCGTCATAAGAAAAAAATTGCTGGAAAAATAGATTATTTAATAGACATTCATGATGAAAAACAACCGAAAATGATTGCCTATAAGGATTACTTAAATGGTTTGAAAGAAGTTGTTTCTCAGCCCTTTTCATTAGTTCCCTTTTTTGATCCAGGAATTTGGGGCGGAACATGGATGCAGAAAACATTTGACATCGGACACGAAGAAAAGAATTTAGCGTGGAGTTTTAATGGGGTACCAGAAGAAAATAGTTTACTGTTAAATTTTTCAGGAACATGTATTGAGATTCCAGCGAACAACTTGATTTTTAACTTTGGGGAAGAACTTTTAGGTAACAGGGCATTTGGCCGATTTGGGCATGAATTTCCTATCCGCTTCAATTTTTTAGATACGATGGATGGTCAAAATTTAAGCTTACAAGTTCATCCTAAAGTAGACTATGCACAAGAAAAATTCGGCGTTCCTTATACTCAAGATGAAAGTTATTATGTGTTAGAAGCCAAAAATGATGCAGTTGTTTACTTAGGTGTAAATGAAGGTATTGAAAAAGAAGAGTTGATCAATGCGTTAAAAGAGGCAGAAACAGGGCAAGTAAGTTTTGACGATGAAAAATATATTTACCGCCATGTGATGAAAAAGCACGATCATTACTCTATCCCTTCTGGTACGATTCACTCTAGTGGGAAAGATTCGGTCATTTTAGAAATTAGTGCGACACCAAATCGTTTTACTTTTAAGCTTTGGGATTGGGATCGAGTAGATTTCGATGGCTTACCTAGACCAGTCAATATTGACCATGGAGAACCTAATATTGACATATACAAAGATGAAAAGTGGGTTGAGAAAGAATTGATCAATCCATTTATAGTAATCGCACAAGGTGAAGGCTGGTTGGAAGAAAAAACAGGACTTCACGAAACAGAGTTTATCGAAACAAGACGACATACATTTAATCAAAAAGTACACCATGAAAATCATGGGAGTGTAAATGTCTTGAATTTGGTTGAAGGGGAAGAAGCATTAGTGACTAGTCCTAAAGATGAGTTTGCACCTTATCGCATTCAATATGCGCAGACGTTTATTATTCCTGCAACTATCGAAGTATATGATATTGAACCTTATGGAGCTAGTTTGGGTAAAACAATTAAAACGATGAAGGCATTTGTGCGATAGCTATTGGTTGAAGAAAAAAGTGTACAAGATCTTAGTAAATCAAGGGATGTTGATGAAAAGTCTTTTGGAAACAAGGGCGAAAAGGTGAATTCGCAAAAGACTTTTTCGATGGTGGAGCATTTTTTTTAAAAGCGAAAAGACTTTTTGTTTAAGTGGTCGGTTTGTCTGTTGGAGATGAGTTTTTTGAAGTATGATATCAACTATGTGGATCAAATAGAATCAGTTTTTTTATAATTCTAAAAAGAAAAGTCTTGAATGGAAAAGTACTAAAAAAACAATCACGATTTAGTTTCGAACTATCATCGTGATTGTTTTTTATTTTTTCTTAGAATGATAAAGATAATCCTAAGTTTTTGTACAAATAAATAATTTTTTTCTAAACCGTAGAGTTTCATCAAAATAAAGGTAGCGATAAGAAGTGCGATAAATCCTATTCCTGATAAGTAATCATGCACAATTGATTCAATATCTATTTTAGATAGATTAGTTGAACGATCAAAAAGTGCTATAATAAAACAATCTCCAAGTGCAAATCAAGCCATCATAATACTCAGCACAACTTGTTCGTTTAAGAAAAAAATGATTTAACCACTAGCTTCTGATTTACGCAGAAGAACAAGAGGAATCTACCCCCTTGCAGTTCAATGGTTTTTCATGGATAATAAGGAACTGAGTCTAAAAAAATATTTGGACTACTAAGATGATAAATAAGGTCACACTAAAGGAATTCTAACGTGTGTAAAATATTTTGATCAATACAAGAGAAGAATGGTGAAACAATGAATAGAATAAATTTCAACGATTATCCGCTAAGTGACGTAATCGTAAAAGCAATTTCAGATTTAGGTTACCAAACACCAACACCAGTTCAACAAGCAGTCATGCCAGCAGTGCTGGATGGAAGAGATGTTCTAGTCCAGTCACAGACCGGAAGTGGAAAAACTGCTAGTTTCGGTATCCCGCTTTGCGAAAAAGTCGACTGGGTGGAAAATAAACCGCAAGTACTTGTTCTAGAACCAACAAGAGAGTTAGCGCAGCAAGTGCAAGAAGATCTTATCAATATTGGACGTTACAAACGGATAAAAGCTACTGCAGTTTATGGAAAAGCTTCATATGTTAAGCAAAAATCAGAATTAAAACAAAAAAGTCATATCGTTGTTGGAACCCCTGGTCGAGTATTAGACCATATCTTAAAAGGGACACTTCCTCTTGAAAAAATCAATTGTTTAGTGATCGATGAAGCAGACGAGATGCTAAATATGGGATTCATCGAACAAGTGAAAGAAATAATCGCAGCCTTACCAGAAGCAAAAAATACGCTATTATTTTCTGCAACAATGCCAAAAACAATTGAACAGATGAGTAGTTCATATCTACATAACCCTATTATCGTAAAAATAGAAGCGACAGAGAAAACAACGCCTAAAATTCAACATGCTTTTTTAAATGTATCTGAGGAAAGCAAATTGGCAGCATTAGAAGCGGTGACGATAGTTGAAAATCCGGATACTTGTATCATTTTTGGCAATACACAAGAAAGAGTTAATGACACATACGATTTCTTAGTTGACGCAGGTTATCCTGTTGGGAAATTGCATGGTGGTATGATACAAGAAGATCGTTTTGAAGTGATGGATGCCTTTAGAAAAAGCAAGTTTCGTTATCTTGTGGCGACAGATGTGGCAGCTCGAGGCATTGATATTGAAAATATCACTCACGTCATCAATCTCGATGTTCCTTTTGAAAAAGAAAGTTATATTCATCGGGTAGGACGAACAGGACGTGCAGGAAAAGAAGGCTTTGCGCTGACATTCGTGACGCCTAAAGAAGAGACGTTGAAAAAAGAAATTGAATCCTTTGGTGAATTAACAATGACACCGATCACGTTACCTAATGCTAAGTTAGTCGCCAAAAGTAAATCAGCTTTTGAAAAGAAAATAACAACAAAACAAAAGCCTAAACAACAAAAAGCCAAACGTGTAAATGAAGAAATCACAAAAGTTTATTTCAACGGTGGTAAGAAAAAGAAATTACGCGCACTTGATTTTGTAGGAACTATTTCAAAAATTGAAGGAATCACATCAGAAGACATCGGTATTATTACCATTCAAGAAAACGTGACGTACGTTGATATTCTAAATGGCAAAGGTCAACTTGTGATTCAAGCGATGAAAGAAAGAACAATCAAAGGCAAACAATTAAAAGTACATGTAGCAAGAAAGAAATAATTAAAACGAGTATATACTTCAAATATGGATTGAAGCATATACTCGTTTTTTTAGTTATTTAAGAAGAATTATTTGGACCGACTACAGAAATCGTAAACTGAAAAAATTAAATGTGTTTTTTTTGTTACAATACTCTAATTTTTGTTTAAGAAGGGAATCGTAAACAAAAAGAGGGGAAGCAAAAGAGGTACAATGAAAGAACACTATTCGCTGAAAATCTGCCAATAAATATCTGTAGAAAAATCAGCCTAAAAAAATTTGGAGATATGCTTGAATGAAAAAAATAAAAGAAATACTTAAAAAACGCAATCTTTCAACCACTAAAAACCGAAAACGAGTTGGTGTCATTATTCTATTTTTAACCAGCTTACTTTTCTTACTATTTACAATTCGCTTTTCCTATATTTTACTTACAGGTAAAGTGGCTGGAACCAATCTTTCTGAAAAAACCAAAGATCTTTATGAAGTTCATGAGATTCTAGAGGCTAAACGAGGATCGATTTTCGATAAAGATGGCAATGTATTGGTGGAAGATTCTAGTGCGTTTTCACTATACGCTATTTTAGATCAAAACTATACAGATTTAGACGGTAAAAAATTGTATGTTCAAGAAAAAGATTGGGAGACAATCGCTGAAATTTTTGAAAAATATGTAAAAATAGATAAAGAGATAACCTTAAAACAATTAAAACCTAGTGTCAATGATGAAGGAGAAACTGTCACAACTGTTGAGTTTGGAACGAACGGTAAAAATTTGAATTTTGAAACGAAAAGAACGATCCAAACTGAACTAGATAAGAAAAAAATTTCAGGTATTTACTTTAAAGAAGAGAAAAAACGTGCGTATCAAGTCGGAAATTTTGCTTCCTATTTTGTGGGTTACACTCAACAAGATAAAAAAGGAAACGAACAGGGTGTCATGGGAATTGAAGAGGCATACGACGATAAGCTATCTGGTAAAAATGGCTCTAGAAGTTACGAAAAAAACTCTGCGTTAGGCGATGTAAAGCCTGGAAGTGTGAAAGAGAAGAAACGAGTTGATGGGAGTGATATCTACACCACATTGGATACAAATCTACAGTTTTATTTGGAGGAGCTTCTAGATGATGCTGCGCAGAAGTATCAACCAGAGCATATCACGGCAACTTTGATGGAAGCGAAAACTGGAAATATAGTAGCAACTTCTCAACGACCATCATTTGAATTAGATACAAGAAAAGGCTTAGAAGATCCTAATAGTGCTCGTTGGAGTAATATTTTAGTAGAAGATGTTTATGAACCAGGATCAACGATGAAAAGCATGATGATTGCAAGTGCGATCGAAGAAAATAAATTTAACGAAACTGAACAGTTTAATTCAGGAAATATCAAAGTTGATGATACAACAATCAATGACTGGAATAGCGGTGTAGGTGATGGACCGATGACGTTTAGACAAGGTCTAGCATGGTCAAGTAATGTCGGAATGGTGACACTTCAAGAGCGGATGCCTGATTTATGGCAAGAGTATCTTAAAAAATTTGGTTTTGGTCAAAGTACAAATTTCGGTCTAGCAGGTGAAGCTGCGGGAGAAATTCAGAACAAGACAACAGTAGATAGAGCAATGACATCTTATGGTCAAGGAATCTCCGTTACTCACTTACAAATGCTTCAGGCGTATACTGCAATTGCTAATGGTGGAAAAATGCTGAAACCGAACATTATAAGTAAAGTAGTTTCTTCAAATGGAAAAGAAACAGTTATTGAACCAGAAACCGTGGGGACTCCAATTTCAAGCGAAACTGCTGGGAAAGTCTTAGAATATATGAAAGACGTTACCACAGATCCTAAGTATGGAATGGGGAAAGAATACGCAATAGATGGACTGAATGTCTCTGCAAAGACTGGGACGGCAGAATTCTTTGAGAATGGTAAGTATCAAAAACAAGAATATTTACACTCTGTCGTTACGATCACACCGACCGAAAATCCTAAGTATATATTTTATATGACTATTAAAAAACCTTTATTACAAGGTGTTTCTGCTAACACTATTATCGCTGATGTAGCAAATAAATTAGTAGAACGGGCAATAATCGCCAATAGTTAAAGAAAAACGAACAAACCATTTAATAAGGTTTGTTCGTTTTTAATATTTCGAGTAATTGTTCATCTGGTGTAACATAGAGTGTTTTTTGATTCTCATAAATAACATAGCCTGGTTTAGCACCGTTTGGTTTATGAACATGTTTGACCTGAACATAATCAACTGGGACTTGAGCTGAGAGGCGATATTTCGAATAATAAGCCGCAAGATTCGCTGCTTCCAAAAGAGTTTTCTCAGAAGGCTCAGGATCTTTGATGATTACATGGGAACCAGGAATATCTTTAGCATGTAGCCAAATGTCAGTTTTTTTAGCTGTTCTAAGTGTAAGCTGATCATTTTGAAGATTATTACGACCGACAAGAATCAAGCTGCCATCGCTTGAATAAAATTCTTCTGGTTTACTTTTTTTGAGTTGTTTGTGTTTTTTTACACCACGTTTTTTGACGTATCCTTGTTCAATCAATTCTTCACGAATCATTTCGATATCCATTGGCCCAGCAATTTCCAATTGCGATAGAACGGATTCTAGGTAGCTTATTTCTTGATTTGCCTGCTCAATTTGACCATGAACAACTTTAACGGCATTTTTGAGCTTTTGATATTTTTGGAAATACTTTTGTGCATTTTGATTTGGGGTAAGGGCTGGGTTTAATTTAATTTTCAATAACTGATCCTCTTCATAATAATTCGGCAGTTCAACAAATTCAGCACCTTTTGGAACTTGAGTCATAAATGTGGTTAACAATTCACCATCACGACGATAATTTTCGGCATGTTCTGTATCTGCTAATGTTTGCTTAAGTTTCACCACTTTACTTTGGTTTCGTTTCAATTCATTTTCAATTTTATGGATCAATTCGCCACCTTGTTGTTTAACGCGGTCTTTTTCAGCTTTTCCACCATAAAATGCATCCAGTAATTCACTTAGATTCTCAAAATTTTGTTGTTTTCCAACTAGAGAGTTAAAAGGAAGAGGTGTAAAGTATTCTTTTTTCTCAGTGAAGGTTAAAGTAGGAGAAATGTCACTTGTAAGTGAAGACCAAAATGATTGCCATACAAGCATCTTCTCGTTAGGACGTTCATTTAAACGCAAAGCTAATTCATCAGCAGTGTCTCTACCTAAACCTTGGAATTGACTTTGTAAATATTTTCCATTGATTTCACTTGTCATTGAAAGAATTTCAAAGACTTTTTCTTTACTTACTAAAAATGGATTTGGTTGATCTTGTTTTGGCGGATCGATATATTCCATGCCTGGAAGTAAAGAGCGGTAACTATTTTGAGAACTACCGATGTGTTTAATCGCATCGAGAATCTTACCGTTTTCTTTGTTTATCAAAACAACTGTACTGTGTCTGCCCATCAATTCGACGATCAGGACAATGTTTTGTAAATCACCTAGCTCATCTCTTTTTGCGAAAGTAAAATGGATCACCCGATCATTATCGACTTGATGAATCTGTTCTAAAATGGCACCTTCAAGAAACTTACGCAACATCATCACAAAATTTGGCGGTGTGTCAGGATTAGCATAAGCGATTTCAGTCAGTTGGACCCGTGCATAACTTGGGTGAGCTGATAAAAGTAATTTATGATTTTTCCCTTTAGTGCGGATAACTAAAATAATTTCATTTTCATAAGGCTGATGAATTTTTGAAATTCGGCCTGTGGCTAAAGTCTCGGATAATTCGGAGACCATTGCATGAGTAAATACGCCATCAAATGACATAAACATCCCTCAATTCTATATACATAATAATACTATTATAACGGAGTTCTTTTTATTTATAAAGGAAGGGGAGAATAAAAGCCTAAGAATGTGAAATTGATGAATCTATCTAGTAATTGACTGCGCTTTCTTTTGTTTTTTAGTATAATAAGGGTAAAGTTATTTATCTAGCTACAAGGGCTAGCTCTTCGGAAAAAAGATAAAATCTGCCTGTAACATAAAGCATCATAAACAGATTTTTTTATTTTTCGGTCAGAGCTGAACGAGTCTGCTACACTTTCAAATTAGGAGGAACAAATATGGTAAAAAGATTGATCAGTGCAAGTTACAGTGAAGTCGCAAAAATGACAGCAGAAGAGTTAAAGCAGTCGATTAAAGCGAGTGAAGGACGGACGATTTTGTCTGAAAATGTCGTTATAGCGTCCCCGCAAGCTGGTGATATTAGTAATGCCGAAGTTGCGGCAGCATTTGGAGCAGATTTGATTCTGTTAAATGTTTTCGATTGTTTTAACCCGATCGTACAAGGAATTCCTGGTATGTCTATGGAAGAGGTTATGAACTATTGGCAAAATCCAGAAAAAAATAAAATTAACCCAATTCCTATTTTAAAAGAATTGGTAGGACGTCCAATCGGTGTGAATTTGGAGCCGGTTGATGACTCATCTGCAATGTTTAGTGATAAACTCACAATTAGTAATGGTCGTACAAGTTCAAAAGAAACGATTCAAAAAGCCGAAAAAATGGGGATTGATTTTATTTGTTTAACTGGAAATCCCGGCACTGGAGTAACGAATTTAGAGATTGCTAAAGCGGTAAAAATCGCAAAAGAAAACTTCTCAGGATTGATTATTGCTGGAAAAATGCATAGTGCAGGTTCTGATGAGCCAGTTGTATCGACGGAAGCTGTCGAAGCTTATGCAAAGGCTGGAGCAGATATTTTATTATTGCCTGCTGTTGGGACAGTTCAAGGTTTTACAGAAGAAGATATGAAAGCAGCGGTAGCAATTGCTAAAAAATATGATCTATTGACAATGTCAGCAATCGGAACGAGTCAAGAAAGTGCAAATAAAGAAACGATTCGTCAAATTGCATTGACGAATAAAATATGTGGAGTAGACATTCAACACATTGGCGATGCTGGCTATGGTGGATTAGCTCCAGTTGAAAATATTTATGAAATGTCTGTTGCGATTCGTGGAATGCGTCATACGATCAATCGGATGGCTCGTTCGGTGAATCGATAAATAAAAAGAGTGAGTAACAAAAAAATGTTACTCACTCTAAAACTTGATAAACGGTGGCCAAAAGTCAGAATCTTCGGTAATTTCGTAAAAAAGCGAGCAATACAAAAAGCGTATTGTTCGCTTTTTGTATTGCTCGAACCTAAGCGACTTTTGGCTTAACCTGTTTTTTAAGCGTCATTCCAGACAGATTTAGCAGTATCAACAACTAATCGTACTTTCGCCCATTGTTCATCTTCAGTCAGATGGTTCCCTTCCTCAGTAGAGGCAAATCCGCATTGGGGAGAGAGACAAAGATTAGTTAGCGGGATGTAAGTTGCAGCTTCAGAAATTCGTTTGCGTAAATTGTCTTCTGATTCTAATGTAGGAAACTTAGAAGTGACTAAACCAAGGACTACCTTTTTTGCAGGACCGTTTTTATAGATTTGTGCTAACGGCTCAAATCCTCCAGAGCGCTCATCGTCATATTCTAAGAAATAGCCGTCAATATTTAAACGTGCTAAATAAGTAGCGACATGATCATAAGGACCTGCAATAGCCCAGTCGGATTTGTAATTGCCTCGGCAAACATGCATTGTGATTGTTAAATCCTCAGGTAAATCTTCCAGCAATTGATTGACTACAGAAACGCCGGCTTCACATTGTTGTTGCCAATGTTTGATCTCTTCTTCAGTTTTAGCATTTTCGATAAAGCCTGTGTACATTCCCCAAGAAGTATCATCTAATTGGAGATAACGGCAACCTAAATTGTAAAATTTCAGAATCGTTTGATGATAAGCCTCGGCCAAGTCATCAATAAAAACTTTTTCGTCGGTGTAACTTGCATAGGTGAATGTATCACTTTTACGGTTGAAAAGTAGTGTTGGGGAAGGAATCGTTGCTTTCGCGATGATCCCTTCTGGTGTATGTTCGTTTAAAAAAGTAAAGGCTTCAAAAAATGGATGATTTGGATTGAATGTGACTTTATCTGAAATTTGATAAGAAGCGGCTCTTGTTTCTACTTCATTAAATTGATAACCATGTTCGGGTGTTGTTTGTTCAACGCCGTTTAGGCCCCAAAGAAAATCTAAATGCCACCAACTACGGCGAAATTCACCATCAGTTACGGCTTTTAAACCATTTTTAATTTGATTATCAATTAGTTCAATGATAGCTTGATCTTCGATCTTTTTTAAATCTTCAGCAGATATAGTTTTATCTAAAAACTGTTCTCTTGCTGTTTTCAATGCATGAGGTCGTAAAAAACTTCCTACCTGATCGTAACGAAATGGAATTTCTTTAATGTTTGTCATTTTGTTTCCTCCTTTTTTTAAGCGTCTTGCCAGATAGTTTTAGCAATATTTTTTACAAGTTCAATTTTTTTCCATTGGTCTTCTTCAGTCAAATGGTTCCCCTCATGAGTGGACGCAAATCCACATTGTGGTGATAGACAAATTTGATCTAAAGGAACAAATTGACTGGCTTCGTTGATTCGTTTAATAATAGTAGAAGACTCCTCTAACTGACCATTTTTGGTTGTGATTAAGCCTAACACGATTCGTTGCTGTTTTAATTCTTTAAGTGGTTCAAACCCGCCAGACCGTTCATCGTCATATTCTAAGAAGAAACCGTCAAATGCTTCGATGGAAAATAAATTTTTTGCGATTTTTTCGTATGAGCCGTTATAAAGCCAATGGGACTGGAAATTTCCTTTACAAAAATGGAAGGTAACAGCTAAATCAGCTGGTTTATTTTCTAAAGATTTTTCAGTTACTTCTTGGAAATCACTTAATAATTGATCAGCATCCAGACCATTATCTTTGATCATTTTACGGAAACGTTCATCAAATAATCCGCCCCAACTTGTATCATCCAGTTGTAAATAGCGACATCCAGCATCATAGAAAGCTTGAATCGCGTCTTGATATGTTTTGATTAAGTCTTTTTTGAATACCTCTAAAGACTCATAAATTGGATTTTCATTGTATTGTTTTGACAAAATCAGTGAATCTAAAAAGATCATATTAGGACCAGGGATCGTTTGTTTAGCTAGAATTGGTGCTGCATGTTTTTGAGTAAAACGAAAGTGGTCTAGAAAAGGATGATCGTTTGAAAAAGACAAAGGACCACTGACATAAGTCCCTTGAGCATCAGTTGTGATACCAAAAGCGGTCGTTTGAAAATCATAAACAGTGATACCCTTTAACCCTGCAATAAAGTCTAAATGCCACCAACGACGTCTGAATTCACCATCAGTAACAGCGTGTAAGCCAATTTTTTTCTGCTTTTCAATCAAGTCGATAATCGCTTGATCTTCGACTTGGGTCAATTCCTCTTTAGAAATATCCCCATTAACAAATGCTGCTCGTGCAGTTTTTAGGGGTTCTGGTCGTAGAAAACTCCCTACGGTATCATAACGAAAAGGGATGGTTTGCTTGTTTTTTGTCATAATTGTTCCTCCATTATTTTATCAGACTTATAAAAATACAAAAAAAGCCCAATACTTTTTCGCAAAAGTAAAGGACGACTGATCGTGTTACCACCTTTAATTCAAAAATCTCTTACAAGATTTTCCTCAATAGGTACGGATGATATTCATCGATACCATGACGCTGTAATGGGCGTTCCCAATAAACTACTCAAAGACCATCTTCCTATTTTCAAAAATTATCTCTTTTCAGCTGCCGAGACTCTCTCATCAATTTTATAAAAATAGTACTCTTCTTTTCATCGTATTTTAATTTATTCATCATTAAGGAAAGTATAGGCTAGGGGTCGTATTTTGTCAACAGGTGATTTTATTATTGTTGTTTTTTAATATTTATATATGTTTTAAAAGAAAATATTCTATTTTTTGCTAAAAATAACGGGAGCATTATTTGTTATACTAGGCAAAGGAATGAACTACTAGTATAATAGGGATATAAGTAGTAGAGGAGAGAACACATGAAGAAAAATTTTATTGATGTTAAAGATGATTTTGTGGCTTCTATAAATAGACAGAAAAAACTTACTGCCATTATTTTAGCTGTGATTGTTCTATTTATTATAAGTTTGTTTATAGTAGTGCCTAAAGTACAAGCAAATATTCGTGCTTCAGAGATCAACTCTTTAGTGAATCAAGATAAACTGACAAAAAAAGCAAATTTTTTAAATGCTAAAACTGCAGATAAAGAAATCAGTGAAAAGACGGCAATGACTGTTTTGTTTTCAGTACCAAGTGGAAAAACTTACGGAGAAATCATCGATGTGCTAAAAAGTTCTAAGCAAATGAAAGAATTTAATCATAGCATTTATATCTACCCAATCGTTTATGATGCACAGAAGATTGAAAATAATTATAAAATTAAGAAGGATGATGTGACGATTGTCTTTTTTGAAAATGGCAAAGAGAAAAATAGAGTTCTTATTGATGAAAGTCTCGACATAAAAACAATGTTGATTCCAAGTTTAAATCAGTTGCCACTACCAAGTGTAGAAAAAAATATTCAACCGCCAGCCTCTTCAACTTCAACAGAAGCAACAACTGACACGACTCAAACAATAGAAGAAGAACAATCAACTGGTGAAGAAGAACAGCCGGTAGAACAGACAGTAGATCAATCTGTTGAAGCTGATTCAGTAGCGCAATAAACCAATTTTAGAAAGAAGGGCTTGATATGAGAGAATTTATTCTATTCAGTTTATTAGGACTTTTGATATTGAAACCTAGATTACAGCGTGTATATGTAAGAAGTGAACGACGTGACAAACGCTAAATGGCGGACTTTGGCAACAGATTTATTAAAAAAGAGGACTCAGCCTAATACTGAGTCCTCTTTCAATCGTACTACATCCAAAAAAATTCGATTAAATGAAAATATTCGTTTGATTCCTTTTGATAAACTCCGCAAAGAGTCTTTAAAATGGTATCAAGATCCAGACAGTATGCGTAACATTGTCGGAATAAAAATCACATATACGAAAGAACAAATCAATCAAATGTATGAATGGCAAAATGAACATGGCTTACTTTATTATATTGAGTATATAAGTAATGATCGTTCTCAAATAATAGGAGATGTTTGGCTGGCGGAAGATGACTATGCGATTGTAATAGATCGATCTTTTAGAAATCGCCATATTGGTCGAACAGTCACGAAGTATTTCATTTATAAAGCTAAAAGGTTGGGACGAAATTTTATTACTGTTAGTGAAATATTTAATTGGAATAAAGCGTCTCAAAAAATGTTTACACGCTTGGGGTTTTATCCTTTCCAAGAAAATAAGGATAGTTGGAGTTATCGTAAACGATTGAAAAAAACTCAAAAGTCAAAATATTCTTAGTTTAGCCCTTTTTTAGACTTGACGAACAATTTCTCTTTAGTGTAAACTGACTGTATTAGAAAACTATAGGAGTGATTATATGAATCGACTATCAAAACCAATCAAAGAATTGAATAGTTCATGGCAAAACTGGCGTAGATAGTTGTATATATGATACTCTCATAGATACAACTTTAGAAGACAAATTCTAAATTTTGTATCTATGTCGGCTTTTTCAAGATGAATTTTTGACCGCATAGATAAGTAATCTATGTGGTTTTTGTTTATAAAACAACGACCACTCCTTTATTAGGATTTGTCGTTGTTTTTTTATTTACTGCTATTGAGTTTGTTTCATTAAGTATTATCTGGCTTTTAGAAAAAACACTGCCATTGATTGCTTTTTTTTGTTAAGACAGAATCAATCCATTCAGTTTTTAAATTAGGAGGAAAATAGATGAGAAAGAATCGTTTATCAGTCGTTGTCGTTATTATCGTTATTTTTTTAATTGGATCATTTTTTGTAGAGAAGAAAGAAACAGCCAAGCAAAAGCTACCAACAGTTGGTGTACTACAATTTGTTAGTCATCCTGCTTTAGATCAAATTTACAAAGGGATTCAAGCTGGATTGAAAGAAAAAGGCTATGAAGACGGTAAAAATATGACAATTGTTTTTCAAAATGGACAAGCTGATCAAAGTAAGTTGACCACGATGAGCCAACAATTAGTCCAAGAAAAAAAATCAGATGTTCTAGTTGGAATTGCCACACCAGCAGCTCAAGCACTTGCTAATACAACATCAGAAATACCGATTGTTTTGGGAGCGATCACGGATCCTGTCAGCGCAGGATTAGTAAAAGATAATCAACAACCAGGAGGTAATATCACGGGTGTAAGTGATAAATCACCAGTTGATGCTCAATTTAAATTAGTAACGGAATTATTGCCGAAAAGTAAAAAAGTCGGAATCCTCTATGCATCTTCTGAGGAAAACTCAAAGTATCAAGTTGAAGAAGCAAAAAAAGTTGCTGAGAAAAAAGGCTTATCTGTAAAAAGCTTTGCGGTTCCTTCCAGTAACGAAATTGCGCAAACGGTTCAAGTAATGACAAGTGAAGTGGATGTTATTTATATTCCTACTGATAATACCATTGCCAATGCGATGCAAACTGTAGTCAATGAAGCCAATAAATCAAAAACGCCAATTATTCCATCGGTCGATACAATGGTTGAACAAGGTGGACTGGCTACGGTGGGAATCAATCAGTTTGATCTAGGTGTTCAAACTGGAAAGATGACAGCAGATATTTTGTCAGGTAAAAGCAAGCCTGCAACAACACCAATTTATACCTTTAAAACGGGTGATATTATTATTAATCAAAAGCAAGCAGAAAAACTAGGGATATCCATACCCGAAAAGATCAAATCAGAAGCAAAAATTATAGAATAAACATAGGGAGAGGATAACATGATAGTATCGGCAATTGGACAAGGAATGTTATGGGCAATATTAGGATTAGGAATTTTTATGACTTATCGTATTTTAAATTTTCCAGATATGACGACGGAAGGGTCATTTCCGTTAGGAGGAGCGGTTTGTGTTACGGCAATTACTGCTGGAATCCATCCGGTTTTAGCGACTTTACTAGGTGTTTTGGCAGGGATGTGCGCCGGACTTGTAACAGGCTTATTGTTTACTAAAGGAAAGATCCCTGTGATATTGGCGGGGATTCTGGTGATGTCGGGTTTGAACTCGGTGATTCTTTATGTCATGCAAACACCCAATTTATCATTGTTGAATAAACCAAAAATCCAAGATTTCTTTTTACAACTTAATTTACCTAATTATTATGATATTGTATTTTTAGGTGTGATTTTTCTTGTAATCATTATTAGTTTGTTATTGTTTTTCTTTAATACGAATTTAGGACAAGCTTATATTGCAACTGGTGATAATGAGCATATGGCGCGTTCAATTGGAATCAAAACAGATTCAATGAAAATACTCGGTTTAACCTTATCAAATGGCGTGATTGCTTTATCAGGGGCATTGATTGCTCAAAATGATGGATACGCGGATGTCAATAAAGGCACCGGGGTCATTGTCATCGGATTGGCATCGATTATTATAGGAGAAGTGTTGTTTGGAGAATTGACGTTTGCAGAACGCTTGGTGGCAATCGTGGTTGGAAGTATTATTTATCAACTACTTATTCTAGCTGTTATCAAACTTGGGTTTGATACAACTTACTTAAAAATCTTCTCAGCGGTGATCTTAGCAGCCTGTTTAATGATTCCACAACTAAAAAAAGCATTGAATCTTCACTTTCTACCACAAAAGGAGGGAGAAAAATGAGTACAGTTTTAGAACTTAAAAATGCAACAAAGTATATCGATAATGGTTTGAACGAAAGAAAAGTGATATTAAATCATGTGAATCTAAAAATCAATCAAGGCGAATTTGTCACTGTATTGGGCGGTAATGGTGCGGGTAAAAGTACGTTATTTAACAGTATTGCTGGAACAGTAGCACTAAGTGAGGGCGATTTGTTTATCAATGAACAAAATATTACTGCCTATTCTGAAGAAAAGCGTGCCTCATATTTATCTCGTGTTTTCCAAGATCCTAAGATGGGCACAGCGCCAAGAATGACTGTTGCCGAGAATTTATTATTAGCATTACATCGAGGGAAAAGAAGAGGGTTGAAGTTACGAAAAATAAATGAAGAGAGAGCACTGTTTACAAAAATTTGTAGTGAGGTCGGAAATGGATTAGAAAATCATCTAGACACACCGACAGGAAACCTTTCTGGAGGTCAAAGACAGGCGTTGAGTTTATTAATGGCAACTTTGACTAAACCTGAGTTGCTCCTTTTAGATGAACATACAGCAGCACTTGATCCAAAAACATCCAAGCAGTTGATGCAGTTGACAGAACAACGGATCAAAGAGGGGGAGTTGACTTGTTTGATGATCACTCATCGTATGGAAGATGCTTTACATTACGGAAATCGATTGATCGTATTACAAAAAGGTCAAATTATCAAAGATTTAAACAAGGAAGAAAAAGAAAAACTAACCTTACAGGATTTACTGTTATTCTTTGAAGAAGAAGCAGAAGAGATTTCAATTGAATAGGGAACAAAGTGTAACTGAGGGAAAACCGCACAATGCGTTTATGCATTGTACGGTTTTCCCAAGTTACACTTTCTATTTTTATCAAGAATTTTTCATTGGCGTTTTATTTTTATCCAATAAATTTTTTAACAGACGTTCAACGATTCCAGTGACCATAAAGCCAGCAGCAATCGCACCAGCAGTCATGATTACCTTGATGATAGAATGGACACCGTTGACATAATCGCCTAAAACAATATTTCTAACAGCTTGATAAGCAGGTCCTCCAGGAACTAGTGGAACAAGACTAGGAATATTGAAAATTGTCATGGGCATTTTTTTTCTGCGTGAGAAGTAAATACTTAACAATCCAATACCAATTGCACCCAGAAAGTTAGCAAAAATGCCACCTGCTTCTAGATTTTCAGTAGACCAATAGATCATCCAGCCTACAGCACCAGTGATACCACAAGCATTTAAAACTTTTCGAGGTACATTTGTAACAATTCCGAAAGTTACTGTACTTAGGTAACTAAATATACAATGAATAACTACTTCCACAGTCATTTCTCCTTACATAAATAATTTAAAAACAATTGCGATACCGATACCAATGGAACCCGCAACAAAGATTGCCTCAGTAGCACGTGCTGTCCCACTTAATAAGTGTCCTGCTAAGATGTCTCTGAATGAATTTGTAATCGCGACACCAGGCACCAGCGGCATGACAGCACCAATAATAATATTATCGATATTTCCAGCTAAGTGGAACCTTACTGCTAGATAAGCTAACAGACCAATTGTGAAAGCAGAAAGAAAATCATCTAAAAATTTGATGTTCAGCCATTCCTTGGTAAAATAAGCAACCGTAAATCCAATCATTCCAATGAAAAAGGTAGCTAAAAAATCATTCCAATTTCCACCAAAGATATACATCAGCGTACAGCTGACGATTCCTGCTGCTAAAATTTGCAAAGGAACAGAATAAGTTGGCGCTTCATGATTGATATTAGTAAGTTTTAGATTAAGTTCTTCCAATGAAATTTCTTTATTGGCAAATTTTCTTGAAAGATTGTTGACGATTGCTACTTTTTCTAAATTAATACTGCGTTCTGTGACATTTTCTAATTGGGTGTAATTACTGGAACGAAATCCCATAAACAAACCAGTGGCGGTAACATAACTAACACTTTCTTTTTGCCCAGCATTTTCGGCGATTCGATTCATCGTATCTTCAACTCGATAAACTTCAGAACCACTTTCAGTCATTATTTTGCCAGCCATCAAACAAGTATCTAAAATAAGTTGTATATTTGATTGTTTCTTTTCATCCATGAATCAAAAACTCCTTACAATAAAAAATTTGCAGTAAAATCAGTGTATCATTTTTTTTCGCTGTTTGAAATGGATAGCGTGATTTACAAGAAAAAAACACTAAAAAATTGAATGTGCAATATTTAGAGTTTCCTTAGAATTATAAAGAAACACTAAAAAATTGTAGGAAACTTCACAGATAACCAAAAGATCCTTGCTTTTTCTAATTAAAAGTCCTATCCTTATAGGTAACAAACCAAAGGGGTCTAGATATTATGGATAAACAATGGTCACTTTATTCAGTAAGTAGTCTGATTTTACTTGTATTGTTAAAAAGAACATTCGATCAAGGACATTTAGGGTTAAGTGCAATTTTACTTTTTCTCTTACTGATTCAAGTGACAGGAACCGTTATCTGTGTTCATCAAAAAAGACATAAAAAAGAAATCCCATCTTCTAAATAAGAAGTGGGATTTTTTAGTTCTATTTTTAAACTAAAGATTAAATCAAATCAAAGTGTTTTAAAGCGTGAACAATGCCGCCTTCAGTATTTTTCTTAGTGATAAAACTAGAACGCTCTTTTAATTCATTACGGGCATTTCCCATAGCGATTTTGTTATCGCAAGCCTCAAATAATGCAAGGTCATTGATACCATCACCGAAGGCAAAAGTGGGCACATTTGGTAAATTCAATGTTTTAAAAAGGTTTTGGACGCCACTTCCTTTAGAAACTCCTTTTCTAACCGTATCTATTGAATAGGGACCATTTCGATAAAAGGTCATTTCGGGAAAATGTTCTAAATAATGCTCATCGCCATCTTCAGATAAAACGAGCATCATATTAACTGTTTTTCCATCTAAGCTAGAACGATCGATTACAGGAACATCTGAATGGATAAAAGCATAGGCACTTTGAACAATCTCATTGTGACCAGAACACCAAATTTGCTGATCATTGTAATAGGAGATTTCGTGACCTAAACTTTTAACATGCTCATACATTTTTAAACACTCTTCAAAGGTGAACTCATCTGAATAAACTTTCTTTCCTTCTACTTGAATAAACTGACCATTCATAACGATGGCAGAATCAATTCCGCTACCTTTCATGATATGTTCAATCTCTACAATTGTTCGACCTGTTGCAATCAACGGTAAGACATTGTTGGCTTTTAAGGCACTGATCGCATCGGTTATTTCTGTAGTAATTTGTGACTTCTCATTCAATAATGTTCCATCTAAATCAAAAAAAGCAACTGCTTGTATATTTTCCATGAATTTTCAACGTCCTTTCATCCTTAATCTTATCAAAAATTGAATAAAAGACAAAGCTTTTTTGAAGAAAGGTAGAAGTTATTGGTGCTGACAGGTTTTTAGAGTATAATATAAATGACGTTAAACTTGAAGGGAAGAGGAGAGTAAATAATGAATGTATTGATGATAGAAGATAATGAATCAGTTTCAGAAATGATGCAAATGTTTTTCTTAAATGAAGGATGGGAGGCTACTTTTAAATACGATGGTAAAGAAGGGCTGGATGCCTTTTTAGAAAATCCAGAAAAATGGGATATGATCACACTAGATTTGAACTTACCAACGATGGATGGAATGGCTGTTTGCCGAGAAGTCCGAAAAGTGTCAAATACTGTTCCGATCATTATGTTAACAGCTAGAGATTCGGAAAGTGATCAAGTAATCGGATTAGAAATGGGCGCAGATGATTATGTGACGAAACCGTTTAGTCCATTAACCTTGATTGCTCGGATCAAAGCATTGCACCGTCGCTCAGAGATTGGAGAACATGCTCCTGATGGTACAACTAGTTCGGATGATAAATTCGATGTGGAAACAGATCACTTCAAGATGAATACAAAAACCAGAGAGGCTTATTTAGACAATAAATTAATTGATGGTCTAACACCTAAAGAATTCGATTTACTTTATACTTTAGCTAAAAAGCCAAGACAGGTTTTTTCACGAGAACAATTACTTGAAATGGTTTGGGACTATCAATATTTTGGTGACGAACGTACCGTAGATGCACATATTAAAAAATTGCGTCAAAAAATTGAAAAAGTTGGACCACAAGTGATTCAGACTGTTTGGGGTGTAGGGTATAAATTTGATGATTCTGGAGTAGCTTAGATGAAATATTTATATCAACAATTACTTGCTTTTTGGGGAGTGATCATTCTAATTATTTTGATCGTTGGAACTTCTTTTACTCAATTGACTAAAAAAACGCTGCAGGATAATAATTATGAGCAACTTCGAGGGTATGCTATATCGGCATGGAAGACAAAGGATTCAATCACTCGACTCCCTGGAATGACTGATCAGGATATCTGGAATACATCATTCAGTTTATTTGAAGGTTTTTTAAGTAATCAGGATGTTCAATTTGTTTTTTATGACAGAAATATGCAAGTTCAATATCCTTTAAATACACAACACAAACTAGATAATTCCGTTATAAAAGAAAATTGGGACGCTTTGATGGAAGGCCAGCAAGAATACGCAACAATCAACAAAGACATCTATGGAAATAAAAACATGTCGTCTTATGTGATGATGCCAGTTAGTACGACGAATGCCCAGAATGAAAATATAATCATCGGTGCATTAGTTATTACCCAGCCAGCCAAAAACGTTTCTGATAGCGTGGATGCAATCACAGCAAATTTATTTAAGGGATTTATCATCTCGAGTATCGTAGGCTTGATTTTAAGTTATTTCTTTGCCAGCTTCCAAGTGAAGCGGATCAATCGCATGAGAAAGGCTACAAAAGAGATAACAAGCGGTAATTTTGATGTAAAACTGGTTACCCATGATAAAGATGAATTTGATGATCTAGCTGAAGACTTTAATAAAATGGCGGAGTCACTGAAAGAATCTAGAGAAGAGATCGATCGTCAGGAGGATCGTCGTCGTCAATTCATGGCAGATGCTTCTCATGAGATGAGAACACCGTTGACAACGATCAATGGTTTGCTGGAAGGATTGCAATATAACGCGATTCCAGAAGGGCAAAGAGAGAATGCGATTAAACTTATGCAAAATGAAACATCTCGTTTAATCAGGCTTGTAAATGAAAATTTAGATTACGAAAAAATCAGAACCAATCAAATCAGTATTGTAGTGAAGAAATTTAATGCAACTGAAACGCTGAAAGACATTCTTACTCAGTTAGAAGGAAAAGCAGAATCAGCCAATGACAAGCTTATATTAGAAGCTGATGAAGCAATTGATGTTTATGCTGACTATGATCGCTTTGTTCAAATTATGGTCAACATTATTCAAAATGCGATACAATTTACTCAGGATGGAGAGATTCGGGTCCATTTGCAAAAAGGATACCTAGAGACGATCATTACGATTTCTGATACGGGTATTGGGATGACAGAAGAGCAAGTCCAAAATATCTGGGATCGTTACTATAAGGTTGATCCGTCGAGGAAAAATACAAAATATGGTGAATCAGGATTAGGTCTATCAATCGTTCAGCAGTTGGTTCGCTTACACAAAGGGAAAATTAGTGTGGAAAGTCAGGAAAACAAAGGAACTAGTTTCACTATTTCATTCCCTGATGTCGAAATAGAAGATGGTGCATAAAAAAATACCAGTTAAGCAGATTTTGCTCAACTGGTATTTTTTTATGCTATTTTGATGATTTTATCCATATATGGGCTTTCAGCAATTTGAATATCATTAGTCAAAACTAAAATGGCTTTCTGTTTTTCTTTTGCTATTTTTTGAAGTAAGGGCAATAATTCTTGTCTTTGACTAATGGATAGCTCTTGGAAAATATCGTCAATAATGATGATATCTTTTTTGATTAATAAGAGTTGAACTAATTGAAGTTTGACTAGTTCAAAGGCGCTTAATTCATCTTTAGACTTGTTTAAGATACTTGCGGTAAGTCCGACATAGTCAAAGAGAGCATTAAGTATCTTCTTTTTCTCTTTTTCTTTGATCGAGGAACCAACAAATAGATTATCTCTGATTGAAAGGTAAGGTAAAAAGATATTTTCAGAGAGAATAAAACCAATGGCCATAGATTGTTTCATATCAAATGTTTTATCAATAAGGAAATAAAAATCGGCTTGAATACTGCTCTGATCTTCCAAAACAACCGTCATATGTTGTTGTTGGAATAGTTCTTGGAAGCTTTCTTCAGTCCAGTTTTTTGCTAAAGGAAAATTCATTTACTCACATCCTAAATACGTTTTTCATTTTCTTTGAAAGAAAATAGGTTGATAACAAGGTAATTCCTGTCGTAATGGATAATAATAGAAGACAATTTTTTGAAAAAGCTTTGAAAATTGTTGAAGATGTTAAACTACTTATTCTCAGAGATACAAAATGTGTATCCCCAGTAGTATTGATTACTTGATTGGGAGTACTCTCAATAAGTACCTGGGAAGAGAATAACGGAATCCGTTTAATGCCCATGCCATTTGCAAGGAGTGGCCTAATGTGGAGTAAAATATATTCATATGTATGCTGACAAATGATCAGAAATAAAGCCGTGATAATAACACCTGCTATTACGGGAATGATACTTTCTATAATAGATTGCTTGATAACGAAGCGATTAGAAAAACCCATAATCCTCCATTTTATCATGTCCTGATTTTTTATTTTTAATGCGATAAATACCATGGTTGTAATCAGTATTATCCAAATCAATAAGGTTGTGAAGTACATAGAAGAATACATTTGCATGATTTTTCGATAATTCATGTGGTACTCAGTATTGTGGATCATAGAACTCATTTGATCATAAAACGATTTTTCTATATCTCTAAGATTCATAATACTCGTTAATAAAAATAGAAAAAAAACTGAGCAAACACCAATACTAAATGAAATTTTTTTATGATAAGAAACGCTGGCAAAAGCGTAACGTAAGTTTTTCAAATATGTTCACCTCACTAATTCAAGTATAAAAGAAGAATATGAATTAATTATGAATAAGATATAAAAAAGCTTGAGTAATTTACTCAAGCTTTCATGATTATTTTGTGTTATTTTGCAGATTTTAGATAATCTTGATAAGACTCAGTATGGTATTTATCAACAGTTGAGGTATTATTATTTTTACTATAAACACTCGTTGATTTTTTACCTTTGTCATCTTCGATTTTTTCCAATTGTTTTAATTGATCCTTGTAATTATAATCATCTGGATTTACTGGTGTTAAGCCACTGTTTGTATAGAAGCGTAATAGGTCACCATTTGTTGTTTGGTCTGACATTTGAAGCTGTAAGTTCGCTTTATCTTTTAGTTCTTTGGCTTCTTGTTTTTCTTGTTCAGTAGGTTCTTCTAGCAAACGACCAGTTGCCGTTTCATAGATACTAGAACCTAACATAGTGTATTTAGGTGACACATAATTGCCATTTCTAAAAGCAACTAATTGTGAATTTTCTTTAGAGAATAAGTCTTGTCCCATTTGAATATAATTCTTTGTATCGATCCCCATTAAGTGTAATAAGGTAGGTAAAGCATCAATTTGACCACCATAAGTATGGTTGATACCGCCGTTTGTTTGACCCGGAACATGAATCATGTAAGGAACACGCTGCATTGTTGAGTTATCAAAGTCGTTCCAAGTTGATTTTGTTTTACCAAGTAATTCAGCTAAGTTATCATTTCTAGAAGTAGAAATACCATAATGATCGCCATATAGGACGATGACAGAGTTGTCATATAAACCACTAGCTTTTAGATAGTTAAAGAACTCTTCGACTGATTTGTCAAGATAGTTTGCTGTAGCGAAATAGCCATTGATTGTTTCATCAGACGTTTGAGCAATCGGGAATCCAGCTTCATCATTTGTAAATTGAGAATACGGATAGTGATTTGAAACAGCAATAAATTTAGAATAAAAAGGTTGTTGTAGTCGTTCCAAATATTGTGCAGACTGTTGGAAAAATGGTTTGTCATGCAAGCCATATTGGAATGAATTATCTTCATTGACATCATAGTAGTTAGCATCAAAGAAGTAGTTATAACCTAAATGTTTGTAAGTTTCATTACGATTCCAGAAATTACCAGCATTTCCGTGGAAAACAGCACTCGTATAACCAGCTTCTTGACCCAAAATAGCAGGAGCTGCTTCAAAGGTATTTTTACCACCGACTTGAGTGAATAAAGAACCTTGATCTAATCCGAATAATGAATTTTCAAACATTGTTTCCGCATCACTTGTTTTTCCTTGTCCCACTTGGTGGAAGAAGTTATCAAAACTATACGTACTGTTGCTGTGATACAAGCTATTAATAAAAGGAGTAACGACGTGTTCAACGCCTTTTTCATCTTTTAATTTATAATCGATCAAAAATTGTTGGAAGCTTTCTAAGTGAATATAGATAACATTTTTTCCTTTAGCCATCCCGAAAGTATCAGGGTTTGGAGCTGCGTAGTGTCCTTTTACATAATCGGAAACAGCGTCCATATCATTTTCACTGGCTTCAGCTCGAACTTGGTTTGTTTGATAGGTTGTCACACCATCATAGACAGTAAACGCATTTAAACCTAAAAACTTAACGATATAATCACGGGAGAATTGGCGTCCTAATAATTGCGGGCGAGCTGTTTCAGCTAATGTTAAGTTTGCTACAAAAAATAAAGCAGATAACATGCTGATCGATACAGCAACACGAGCTCTAACGGGACGTTCATCCATCTTGATTTTTTTAGTCAGCAATAAAATACCAACAATAATAAAATCAATCCAATAAATCACATCATAGGGTCTAAATAGACGTAAGGCACTTTCACCAAGACCACTAGCAACTTTTCCAGCACCAAGCATAGTGTTAACAGTGATAAAGTCAGTAAATTCTCTATAATAAACAACATTTGAGAATAAAAGTAATGACATTAAGAAGTAAATCACCATCATGGTAATGTATGAAGCTTTCTTTCTCCTTACATACAGCGCAACTGCCAATAAGAAAAAGGTAGAGGCAATTGGATTGATGAAAAGAATGAAATATTCAAAAGCATTTTCAATTCGCAAATGAAAATCGACAGTATAAGCAAAAATATTTTTCAGCCAAATCAACACCGCAACTACCCCGAAAAGTCCTAATCGAGTGTCTAAAAACTTAGGCATATGCAGTTTTTTTATAATATTCAAAGTAAACGTATCCTTTCTAAAATCAGATCTAAAAGAAAGCAAATGAAAATAGTTCAAGTGCTTTTCATATACCCTTATAATTCTACTCTCTCTGCAAATCTATGTCAATTTAAATCAGGCTAGAACGAGTAAAAGTTAACAAAATTTTACTTTTCTTAAGATAATAGAACATTCATCTATAAATAAGAGCACTAACGACAGATGGCACATTATTTGATATACTAGCGAATGACGAGAAATCAAGCGGCTGAGTAGCGGCTTTAAGAAATTAAATTTGGATAAAGGATGTCGTTATATATGAATATAATAGTAACAAAAAAATCAGAAAAAAAATTCAAAGGAGGATATCCTCTCGTGCAGAAAGAGGATTTACTAAGCGTCCCTAATGATTTTTCGGATGAGTGGGTTACATTTGTTGACAGTAAAGGTCAATTTATTGCGACAGGCTATCTTGGTGAACAGAACAAGGGAATCGGTTGGTTAGTAAATTGGGATGGAAGGATAGATCCTTTCTTTTTAGAAAAATTATTTTCAGAAGCTAAAACGCATCGAGTTAAATATGAACAAGATGAATCAACATCTGCTTACCGCTTGTTTAATGGAGAAGGAGACGGACTTGGCGGGTTGATTATTGACCGTTATGATGATTATGCTGTTTTTTCTTGGTATAATGCAACCTTATATCAAAAAAAGGACGAAATCGTTCAAGCCTTTAGAAATAGTGTTCCAGAAATCAAAGGTGCGTATGAAAAAATTCGTTTTTCTACAACTTCACTGCCGGAATCTCAAAAATTATTTGGTTCTGATGCGCCTGAACCACTTTTAGTTTGTGAAAATGGGGTAACCTATGCAACGTATTTGAATGATGGTTTAATGACCGGGATTTTTCTGGATCAAAAAGAAGTAAGAGGCCGTTTAGTTGAAGGGCTTGCTGCTGGAAAAACTGTTTTGAACATGTTTAGTTATACTGGTGCTTTCTCAGTTGCGAGTGCGATGGGAGGATCTAGCACAACTACAAGTGTGGATTTAGCTAAACGAAGTTTGCCAAAGACAAAAGAACAATTTGAAGTCAATCATTTAGCAGTAGATGACCAAAAAATCATTGTAATGGATGTTTTTGAATATTTTAAATATGCTAACCGCAAGCAACTCAGCTACGACGTTATCATTCTTGATCCGCCAAGTTTTGCTAGGAATAAGAAAAAAGTTTTTTCAGTAGCAAAAAATTATGGAGACTTGGTAAAGGATTCCATTGATATCTTAAAGAAAGACGGTTTTTTGATTGCTTCCACAAATGCAGCCAACATTTCGTTGGAGAAATATAAAAAAATGATTATCCAAGCTTTGGAAGAAAAGCATGTACGTTATCAATTTAAAGAAACCTATCAATTACCTGATGATTTTAAAACAAATCAATACTTTGAAGAAGGTAACTATCTAAAAGTATTTTTTATTGAGATAAAAAAATAGCAAAAAAGTATAGTGATAAAACTCGGATAAATAGTGTAAAAAAATGAGTTTGGGACTGAATTCTATGTGAGTGGGGTATGACATAAAGAGTCATGTCCCACTCATTTTTTATCGAATCACTCAAGCTTATAAAGGGTTTTTATCAGAAGCAGATTTTATTGATAAAACATATTTTGAGCATAGGACACAATAAATTCTTTGAAACGCAACGCGGCAGGTGAAAGAAAATGATCCTTTTTTGTTGCTAAATAAATATAGCGGGGGAAAAAATTGTCTTCAAGGGAAATAGACTTGACGTTATAAGCTGAAATCGATGGGATTTTCGGCATCAATGCAATACCATAATCATGAGCAACAAAGCCTAACATGGTATGATCTTCTTCCACTTCGCAAGCAATCTCAGGTGTGATGGCTACAGCGGCTAGCATTTTATCTAGGTAGGGACGCAGGCCACTTCTTTCATTGAAGTAAACAAAAGGATAATCACTCGTTTCTTTCAATGAAATGCTGTCATAAATCGCTAAAGGATGATCAAAAGGAACAACCAAAACAATCTCTTGTTCTGTTAGAATCTCGTAATGGAGCTGTACATCTTCTTTTAATTTTGAAGTAATTGCAATATCCACTTCTTCTTTTAAGAGCAAATCAGTCATATCAGAAGAATTTCCTTGAAATAAATTGAACCGAATCTGCTCGTTACCAGGGTAGGCAGAAAATTCTTTCATCAACTTGGGTGCTAATAAAGAACCTGCAGTGTAAATAAAACCAAAATCAATAAGTCCTTTCTCTGGGCTCACTAATTCTTTTAGTGCTCGTTCGCCTTTTGCTAATTCTTCTAGAGCCGTTGACACATATGTATAGAAAAATTTGCCATATTTTGTCAGTTGAATATTTCGTCCTTTTTTTTCAAATAATTGAGCCTCTAATTCTTTTTCCAATTCAGACATGGAATGGCTTAAATTAGGTTGCGTTGTATTTAATAATTTTGCAGCATGCGTCATATGCTGGGTATCTGCCAACATTCTAAAAAATTCCAATTGTCGTAAATTCATGTGTAAAAACTCCTTGTCGTTCATTAATTTATAAGCACAGTTTATCAATAATCAAAGGAAGATGCACCAAAAAACATAAAATCGTTTCATTTCTAATGTATAAATTGTATTTATCAAAAGTATAAAAAACATTCATTGGAATTTATCAATATGTTGAATTAAAATAAGTTCATACCAATTGTGAAAAGAGTAACAATGAAAAAGCTAGGTAGATTGAGTTTGTTTTAGCTTTGGTGTTACTAGTTACATGACCAGTTCTTCAGATATGAATGAGATAAAAGTGATGTAACAATTTCACTAAGAACTGACGAGGTTTACTATACTTTATTTGTTATCGAGCTGTACAAGTCAATCCTGAATCAAGTAGATAAATTGTGAATAATACACAAAAATTTCATTGTCAATTTATAAAGGATCGATAGAGTTGTGCTGCTTTTAAATCGAGGAGGCAATCATGAATAATTATCAAGCAATCTTTGAACCATTAACTGTGAAACGTATGACATTGAAAAATCGTGTCGTCATGCCGCCTATGGGGACTAATTTCGCCAATATGGATGGGACATTCAGTATGCAGCATGTTTCGTATTATGAACAACGTGCTAAGGGAGGAACAGGTCTAATCACCTTAGAAAATGTTTGCATTGATTACCCTATGGGGACCAATGGCGCCCGTCAATTAAGAATGGACAATGATCAATATATTTCGGGATTATGGCATTTTAACGAAAAAATGCATGCATATGGTGCGTGTACTTCTGTTCAAATCAATCATGCGGGGGCTTCAGCGTATGGTTTACGTTTAGAAGGAGAACAACCAGTTTCAGCTTCTAATATTCCATCAAAAAAAGGGAACCCTATACCGCGTCCATTAACAGAAGAGGAAATTTATGGCATTGTTGACCGTTATGCGGATGGCGCTTTAAGAGCGCAAAGAGCTGGATTTGATTGTGTAGAAATTCACGCAGGACATTCGTATCTTTTAAGTCAATTTTTATCTCCTTTATATAATAAACGAACAGATAAATTTGGCGGAAGTCCAGAAAATCGTGCTCGGCTGACTAAATTAGTGGTTGAGGCTGTTAGAAAAGCTGTGGGGCCGTTTTTCCCAATTTCTCTTCGTTTTAGTGCGGATGAATTATTAGAAGGTGGCAATACATTGGAAGATACGATTGAAATTTTGAGTTATTTTGCCGATGAAGTAGATATCTTAAATGTTTCTGCCGCATTGAATGACAGCTTACAATATCAAATCGATAAAATGAACTTGGAAGATGGTTGGCGTGCTTACATGTCAAAAGCAGTGAAAGAACGTTTTCCTGATAAAGTGACCGTAACTTCTGGGAATATTCGCAGTCCTAAAAGAGCAACTGAAATTCTCGAATCAGGAGATGCAGACTTACTGGCGATGGGCCGCGGCTTGATTGCTGAGCCTAACTGGGTCAACAAAGTTGCCAATGGACAAGAAGATCTGCTTAGAAAATGTATTTCGTGTAACATTGGTTGTGCAGATCACCGAATTGCTAAAGCTCGTCCAATGCGTTGTACAGTCAATCCAGATTTACATTATGAAGACGATTATAAGATGAAACCAATTTTACACCCGACGAAAATGGTTGTGATCGGTGGTGGGACAACAGGACTTGAAGCAGCAGCGACTGCAGCGGAAGTTGGCGTAAGTGTGGAGTTATTTGAACAAAAAGGCTATTTAGGCGGCTTAGGTCATGAAATTGCTCGTTTCCCAGATAAGAAAAGAATCGATGATTTTATTACCTACGAAATTAATCGCTGTAAAGAATTGGATAATTTAGCAATTCATTTAAATCATGCAGCATCATTAGCAGATATTGAAGCAATTGGACCAGATATCATCGTTAATGCGACTGGAGCAAAACCATTACTTCCACCAATCAATGGGTTAAAAGAGCAACTAGAAAATCCAGATAGAAAAATCTTCTCTATTTTTGATATTTTAGAGGATATGTCAAAATTTCAAGAATTTGAAGGGAAAGAAGTCGTTGTAATCGGTGGAGGTGCTGTCGGTTTAGATGTTGTAGAATACTACGCTGAACGTGGTGCTAAAAAAGTGAGCATCGTGGAAATGCAAGGTGAAATCGGGAAAGATCTAGATTTAATTACAAAACTTGCAATGATGGAAATCGTCGAAAAATTCGATGTGGAAGTTCATGTAGAAACGAAATTAACAGAAGTTAGAGAAAATAGTTTCTTAGTTGAAAAAGATGGAGAAATGATTGAGTTACCGTTTGATTTAGGGTTCGTATGTCTTGGAATGCGTGCAGAAGCACCAATGATCCGTGAACTTGATAATTATGCTAGACGTAATGGTGCCGTTCTTTTAAATATGGGAGACAGCAAAGTGGCTAGAAGAATCATGGAAGGCACAAGAGAAGCACGAGATATTTTAAAAACGATTGAAGTTCTAGAAAATACTCGAACTCAAAAAATGTTATTTGAGCAAGCGAAAAGTCTTCAAGCAACATAAATTAAATAAAGTGAGGGAATTAATATGACAGAAAGAATTGATGGACACACATTATTAATCAGTTTAATTGCAACACCGATTCGCCACAGTTTATCACCAACAATGCACAATGAAGCATTTGCTAAATTAGGGTTGGATTATGCCTATATGGCGTTTGAAGTGGGAAATGAAGAGTTGAAAGATGCAGTTCAAGGAATTCGCGCGTTAGGAATTCGCGGCTCTAATGTATCTATGCCGAACAAACAAGCAATTATTCCTTATTTAGATGAACTTTCACCTGCTGCAAAATTAGTGGGTGCGGTCAATACTGTAACGAACAAAGATGGAAAAGGTCATTTAGTTGGACATGTGACAGATGGTACTGGCGCGATGCGAGCATTGAAAGAAGAAGGCGTAAACGTCAAAGATCAAATCGTGACAATGACGGGTGCAGGTGGTGCAGGAACAGCCATTGCGATTCAAGCGGCATTAGATGGCGTCAAAGAATTGCGGATTTTCAATATCAATGACCAACACTACAAAAATGCTGAAGAAACAGTCAAAAAAATCAACGAAAATACAGAATGTACAGCAACGCTAACTGATTTATCGAATCAAGCAGCTTTTAAACAGTCCATTGGTGAGAGTAGTATTTATATAGATGCTACAGGTGTAGGTATGAAACCTTTACAAGAGGAAAGTTTGATCAATGACCCAGAGGTTATTCGTCCAGATTTAGTCGTTTTTGATGTTGTATATATTCCTAAAGAAACAAAACTGCTGAAATTTGCCCGCGAACATGGTGCAAAGAAAACGATTAATGGACTTGGCATGATGCTTTATCAAGGTGCAGAAGCATTTAAACACTTCACTGATGAAGATATGCCTGTCGACTATATCAAAGAGCTACTATTTAAAGACTAAAAAGAATCTTATTTACAGGAGAGAAATAAATGAAAAACAAGTATGTACCAACAGCGTTAGGGCTGTATATCAATTATATTGTTCATGGGATGGGCGTTTTGATCATTATGCAAAATAAAGACGCTTTAGCAGCACAATGGCATACCAACATAGAGGGAGTCTCAGGGGTTGTTGCAATGCTTGGAATTGGAAGACTAGTTGCAATTTTAATTTCAGGTTGGCTGTCTGATAAATTTGGCCGTAAACCATTTGTTTATCTTGGAATGCTGATTTATGCACTATTTTTTGTTGGAATTTTGTTTAGTCCAAGTGTCCCAGTTGCGATGGCATTCGGTGTGATTGCAGGAATTGCCAATTCTTGTCTTGATTCTGGAACATATCCAGCGCTAATGGAGTCATTTCCTAAGACAGCGGGTACAGCTAGTGTACTGATTAAAGCAGCTGTCCAGATCGGTCAATTTGCTTTGCCATTTCTAATTGCATTTTTGGCTAGTAGTGGTCTATGGTTTGGTTGGTCGTTTATTGTCTGTTTAGTTTTATTATGCGCTAATGGTCTGTTCTTATTAAAATTACCATTCCCAGACTCAGATAACAAAGCGGCAGAAAAAGAGGGTGTTGAAGTTGAAGCCGCGCCCGTTACAAAATTCAAAAGTAAACCTAAAATGCATATTGAAGGCGTTGCATTTGTGATTTACGGATTTATTTCTCAAGCAACGTTTTATTTGATTAGTCAATATATTGCCGTCTATGGACAAGAAGTCGCTTCTATGTCTGAAAATGCAGCCAAATTACTTGTTTCATATTATTCTACAGGGTCATTGGTTTGTGTGGGGGTAACGGCAGTTGTTGCCGCTAAAATCCGCCCAGTTAACCTAGTGTTACCATATACTTTTGCTTCATTCTTGGCAATCACTGCGATGTGGTTATTCCCGACACCAATAGTCTTAACAATTGGTGCTGTCTTAGTCGGTTTTTTTGCAGCAGGTGGGGTTATGCAATTAGGCTTAACTGTGATGGGAGAAATGTTCCCAGCTGGTAAAGGAACTATTACGGGTATCTTTTACACATTCGGAAGTATTGCTTCCTTTGCTATTCCTGTAGTTTCTGGTAAAATCGCTAGTAGTAATCCACACGGTATTATGTTATTAGATGCTATTATTGCAGGAATCGGTTTTGTTTTAGCCGTTATTATTTTTATTCGCTATCGTCAAACGATCGATACATCCAAATAAGGAGGATGCAAAAATGAATACAGTCACCGTTAAAAATGTGACTCTTGGAAGTGGGAGTCCTAAAATTATTGTTCCTTTGGTAGGAAAAAATGAAATAGAATTAATAGAAGAAGCCAAACACTTATTGACGATCGATTGTGATTTAGTTGAATGGCGTGTTGATTTTTTTGACCGAGTTGCTGATTTTCAAGCGGCTGCTGAGATGTCCAAAAAAATTGCAGCGATTTTAACAGATAAACCTGTTCTGTTCACTTTCCGTACGAAACAAGAAGGAGGCGAAATTCCGTTTTCAGATGAACAATATTTTGGATTATACAAAACTGTCATCGAAAATGGCGCAATTGATTTATTAGATGTGGAGTTGTTCATGGATGAAGAGCTTGTTCAACAAACTATTGAAGCCGCTCATGAAAAAGAAATCAAAATTGTGATGTGTAACCATGATTTCGATAAAACTCCTGCTAAAGAAGAAATCGTTTCTAGATTATGTAGTATGCAGAAGAAACATGCGGATATCTGTAAGATTGCTGTTATGCCGCAATGCTCAGATGATGTGTTGACACTTTTAGAAGCAACCAATGAAATGAAAAAAGTGCACGCAGATCGCCCAATTGTAACGATGTCAATGGGACAATTAGGTATGGTTAGCCGGATGTGTGGCGAAGTTTTTGGTTCAGCGATGACTTTTGGTGCAGCGAAAAAAGCTTCCGCACCTGGACAAGTACCTGTAAATGAACTACGTGAGATTCTTCAAACTCTGGCATTTTAAAAAATAGGCTAGTTAGAAATGAGTGGTAACTTGTTTCTAGCTAGTCTATTTTTCTTGCATCGATCCATTTCTTTGATAAACTGAACTGTGAGGTGAATTCAATTGGTTAAGAAAAAGAAAATACAAAAAACAAATGCAATGAGAATCGTTGAACAACATAAAATTGCTTATAAAGAATATGAATTTGAATGGAGTGAGGATCATTTAAGCGCAGAGAGTGTTGCTCAAAAGATAGGAATCGAAGATGGGAAAATTTTTAAAACCTTAGTAACTATAGGAAATAAGACAGGACCTGTTGTTGCTGTAATTCCAGGAGATAAAGAATTAGATTTAAAAAAATTAGCTAGTGCAAGCGGCAATAAAAAAGTTGATATGCTTCATTTGAAAGATTTAGAAGAAACAACAGGTTACATCAGGGGCGGTTGTTCTCCGATCGGAATGAAAAAACTATTTCCAACCTTTATTGCATTGGAGGCAAATAAGTTTGATAGTATTATCATTTCAGCTGGCAAAAGGGGAATGCAGATCGAGTTGCCGCCAACCTCGATCCTTAAAATAACGAAGGGTAAAATGGTAGACTTGACAATGTAAAAGCAAATTCTTTTGATATAAGGTTACTGGTATTTTTGCAATGCTTGTCGTGCTAAAGTATCAGCACCTTTGTTTTGGCTTTCAGGCAGCCATTTTACCAATAATAAAGAAAAATGGCTTTCTAATTGCAGAAAGTCATGCAAGTATGGTTGAAATAAAGGGTTTTTAGCATGCTGTTTCTCGATTGTTTGGACAACGATTTTACTATCAGAATGAATCAACACAGTTTGATTGTTTAACTCTTTTTCAACGACTAGTTGCAATGCTTTAATAAAAACTTTAAATTCTGCTTCGTGATTGGAACACTCGCCCAGTGGCACATGGATTTGTTCGTGAAGTGAGTCTCCTACGAGAACGATACCACCGCCACTTGGACCAGGATTTCCTTTTGTTGCAGCGTCGACATATATTCGTAACATAAATATCTCCTTATTTTCTTTTCGTTCAAAGTTGAAGTATGTTACTATTATAACACACTGAATTTTTATTAAGGGGTCGCTACATGAAGAAAAAAGTCTATCATTGGCAACCAGAATTATCGACAGCGATAATTTATTGGTCTTGTACATTTGGCATTTTATTTTTTAGTTTGATATTGACATTGGAGCATACTCGTCCTTATTTGATTAGTAATATCGTTTTAGTCATTTTCTTTTTCTTTGCTTTATTAGGGTGTAATCGTTATTTTATGATTGACGATGAGTATTTAATCGTTCATGCATTATTACCAGTAAGACGAAAAAAAATAACATTATCTACTATCGAAATGATTCGGGTGGGGCCTAAATGCATTGAAATAAAATCTTCTGAATTTAAAGAAGGCACGCAAATGTTTATTATGACCAAGAAAAATAAGACAGCATTTTTAGAGTCAATCAAGGAAAAACCATTGTTTACAGCAACAGTTATTGATGATCCTGACTTGACCATTAGTAAACATTATTAAAAAGAGAAGAGCTGAACGAAACATAGATGTTTCGCTCAGCTCTTCTCTTTGTTACACAAAAACGCTAAATTTTTTATATTTTTTTCACATGTGCAGCTTGTAAACCACGTGTACCTTCCATTACTTCAAATTCGACAGCTTGATTTTCTTCCAAAGATTTAAAGCCATCTTCTTCAATTGCTGTGAAATGAACAAAGATTTCTTCGTCCTCATTGTAACCAATAAAGCCGTAACCTTTTCTATTATCGAACCACTTGACGAACCCTTTTTCCATTCAAATCACGCTCCTTTATTTTCTAAAGTCTAGCATCATTATAAAGTGAAAAAAGCACCCCGTCAATCTTTTGAAAAAAAGTTGATTTTCAGATAGAAAAGAGCTGAACGAAAGGCTATCTTAAAGAGCATTTTGGATAAGAATAAAGGAAGACTAAGTAAGGACGGAAATAGAAATACTTTAACGCGATGTCTACTGAGCATTTTTTGAGGGTGCGTATTTCTTAAAACGATCTTTCTAGGATTCATATTAAAGTCGGTTATTCAAAAAAATAGGCATTCTTGTTCGATAGATTGTTATTTATAAATACAACTATTTAATCATCAAAAAACTAACTTCTTTCTTCCAGTCTGTAGCTTTTTGTTATATACTTTAAACTAAAGCTCGAGGAGGGATCAACATGAAGATTCGTTGTACTAGAAATACCGGATTTTATGGAATGGGTAGTCCAATCGAGATTAAAAAAGACGATGAAAAATGGTTTTATTTAAGTCAGAATCAAACCAAACAAGTTGAAGTTGAAGCAGCAGAATGTACAATCCAAGCCAAATTTTTCTTTTTAAAAAGTGTCCCTTTTAAAGTGATTGATCAGGGACATATAATTGATTTAGAAATTACGATGAATCCAACGTTGATTTTCGTTTATGTTATACTATTTGTTGGCATGTTTTTAATTCCTGTGCTGCATTTGAACGTAATAGGAATTTTATTACTATTAATAATCTATTTTATTTTTGTATTTTCCATGTTAAGTAAAGCATATGTGATCAAGGAGAAAAACTGATGGGTGAAAGAGCAGAAGAGTTTTTAAGTAGTTTTAACCGTATCGAAAAGTGGTTTCGCGAGCAATTAAATAATCCTACAAATATGGGATTTAGTGAAATGGTTCGGAGACTATCAAGAAAAAAGGATAGCCACATCCCTTTGTTTCAGGATGATTTACTGCAAATGGCTCAATTGAGAAATGCAATCGTACACGAACAAATATCAACTGATTTCATCATTGCTGAACCGAATGAGTGGGCAGTCAATCGCATGCATGAAATTGAAGAAGCCTTGATCAGTCCTGAAAAAGTTCTACCACGTTTTGCTAAAAAAGTGACTGGATTTGACATAAATATTTCAATCAAAGAAATCCTATCCATTGTCGCTCGTAAGCAGTATTCACAATTTCCAATTTATGATAATGGCGTATTTAAAGGTTTGATTACAGTCAGAGGTTTGGGTATTTGGTTAGCTGTAGAAAGTTCTAAAGGTGATATTCAGTTAGAAGGAAGACGGGCTTCTGAGCTTTTGGTAAGTAATTATAAAGGCAGTAACTTCCAGTTCGTCAGTAAAGAGACCACGGTGTTTCAAGTGGAGGAAATGTTTGCAACACAAGTCAGACTAGAAGCGATATTGATTACAAAAGATGGCGATCCCAATGGCAGTTTGCTTGGGATTATCCGTCCGAGAGATTTATATAATAATTTAGAGAAGGAATGAAAGCCGTTGTTAGCAGTCTATTTAATAATCAGTGCCGTTTTGATCGGTTTAGATCAATGGGTGAAATATTTAACAGTAACAAATATCCAATTAGGAGAAACGAAAGAGTTTATTCCTGGATTCTTATCGTTTACGTATCTTCGTAATACGGGAGCGGCTTGGAGCCTGTTAGAAGGGAAAATGTGGTTCTTCTATATTGTTACGGTAATTGTGGTAGCCGTGGTTCTGTATATTTTAGTTAAAAATATTAATGGAAGCAAATGGTTTACAGTCGGTTTGAGTTTAGTCTTAGCTGGAGCAATTGGCAATTTTATCGATCGCTTGCGTCTAGGGTATGTTGTTGATATGTTCCAAACAGAATTTATTAACTTTCCTATATTCAATGTTGCTGACTCAGTGTTAGTAATTGGTGTAGTTTGTATTTTTATTTATTTGATTTTAGACGAAAAAGCAGCGAAGGATGGAAAAAATGGACCAAATTAATGTAAAGATAAAACAAGAAAAAGGACGGATCGATAAAGTTTTAAGTGATTTATTAAAAGATCATTCCCGTTCACAAATTCAGCAATGGCTAAAAGACCAAAATATCACAGTGAACGGTGAAATTACTCGCCCAAATTATAAAGTTAAAGAAAATGATGAAATCAGTATCAATGTGCCAGAACCAGAAGAACTAGATGTTTTGGCTGAAGATATTCCAATCGAAATCGTTTATGAAGACGATGATGTATTGGTCGTTAATAAACCCCAAGGGATGGTCGTTCATCCATCTGCTGGACATCAACATGGAACATTAGTAAATGCTTTGTTGTACCATATTAAAGATTTGTCTTCGATCAATGGGATTATTCGTCCAGGAATTGTGCACCGTATCGACAAAGATACCTCTGGCTTGTTAATGGTTGCCAAAAATGACAAAGCGCATATTGCATTAGCAGAACAATTAAAAGATAAAACTTCGCTCAGAAAGTACGTTGCCTTAGTCCATGGTGAAATCTCACATGATAAAGGTGAAATCAATGCACCCATTGGACGGTCTAAAAATGATCGTAAGATGCAAGCCGTGATCGAAGGCGGAAAACCAGCTGTCACACACTTTGAAGTCTTAGAACGATTTGAAGGATATACTTTGGTTCAATTGCAATTGGAGACAGGACGTACTCATCAAATTCGTGTCCATATGAAATATATTGGATTTCCAGTTGCAGGCGATCCACTTTACGGACCAAGAAAAACGTTAAAAGGTAATGGTCAGTTTTTACATGCCGAAGTACTGGGCTTTAAACATCCTACAACTGGTCAAATGATGGTCTTTGAAGCACCGTTACCTGATCTTTTTGAAAAAACTTTAGACCAATTAAGAAATAATGATTGATTTATTTCAAAAGAAAAGGTACACTGTTTTAGAAAGAAAATTAAATAAGTAATCCTTTAAGAGTAGTCCCGTGAGGCTAAGAAGGAAACATGCAGAACAATATCTAGGTGCGCCTAGAAAAAATCTGTGTGAACTGAATGGTATCTTTGTATAGATAAAAGATAAATTCAATCCTCCTATCCGAACACGGGTGGGAGGATTTTTTGTTTGCTGCGAATTGCTGTGAATCACGAAGAACAAAGTGATTCGATGATGAACAGTACTTGGCGAACGAAGTGAGCGAAGCTACTCCCAAAAACTCAACTACTTAAAATTGGAAAAGTCACACTATCACGTGAAAAAGAGCAAGCGTTCCGCCTTAAACGCTGAAACAGGAAGCTCATGAGGCAAATGAAAAACATTTTTTAGGAGGAGCAAAAAAATGCAAGGAAAAGAAGTCGTTGATGCAGTAACAATGAAACGCGCGCTTACTAGAATCACTTATGAGATTATCGAAAGAAATAAAGGAATTCAAGATATCGTTTTAGTGGGTATCAAAACCCGTGGTATTTACATTGCTCAAAGAATCGCTGAACGATTAAATCAATTGGAACACATTGAGGTTCCAGTCGGTGAACTGGACATCACTTTGTACCGCGATGATATGGACGGACAATCAATGAAAGAACGTTCATTAGAAGAACCTGAACTTCATTCATCCAATATTCCAGTTTCATTGGAAGGCAAAGAAGTGATCTTGATTGATGATGTGTTATTTACAGGACGAACGATTCGAGCAGCAATGGATGCTGTGATGGATTTAGGACGACCAAGAAAGATCTCATTAGCAGTTTTAGTCGATAGAGGACACAGAGAACTTCCGATCCGAGCGGATTATGTTGGGAAAAATATCCCTACTTCCATGGCAGAAGAAATCATTGTTGAAGTGGAAGAAAAAGATGGTGCAGATCGGATTTTGATTGCTAGCACTAAAGAATAAACAAATACAATAGCAAAGATAGGATAGGTTGAGATGACAGAAAAAGAATTTCGCAATGAAGAAGCAGTTTTAGATATTCACGATAAACCAAAGGCGGCACATTGGATCGGTTTAAGTTTACAGCATTTATTCACAATGTTTGGCGCAACAGTGTTAGTTCCGATTCTAGTAGGAATCGATCCAGGAATTGCCTTAGTTAGTTCGGGGCTTGGAACAATCGTCTATTTATTCGTAACGAAAGGGAAAATTCCAGCATATCTAGGAAGTAGTTTTGCCTTTATCGCTGCTATGCAGATGTTGATGAAAAGTGACGGCTACCCAGCAATCGCACAAGGTGCCATAACGACAGGACTGGTTTACTTGATTGTTTCCATCATCATCAGTAAAATCGGTTCGGATTGGTTAGATAAAATTTTACCGCCGATCGTAGTAGGACCTGTGGTGATGGTAATTGGATTAGGATTGGCTTCTAACGCAGCAAATAATGCCATGTTCAACAATGGAGAATACGATTTCAAATTCATTACAGTTGCACTTATTACACTTGGATTAACCATTTTTTATAACATGTTTTTCAAAGGTTTTCTAGGCTTGATTCCAATTTTGTTGGGCATCGTCAGTGGATATTTAGTTGCATTGTTATTCGGTATCGTCGATATTGAACCAATCAAAAATGCGGCTTGGTTTGCTATGCCGAATTTTGAAATTCCTTTTGTTCAATATCAACCGAAACTACATCTAAATGCAATTACAACGATGGCCCCAATCGCATTTGTCACAATGACAGAGCATATCGGACACTTGATGGTTTTAAATAAATTAACGAAACGAAACTTCTTCCAAGACCCAGGTTTATCCAAAACATTAATGGGTGATGGTGCTGCGCAAATCGTAGCAGGTTTGGTCGGTGGGCCTCCTGTCACAAGTTATGGTGAAAACATCGGAGTTTTAGCCATTACACGGGTACACAGTGTATTTGTGATTGCAGGTGCCGCGGTCTTTGCTGTAGGACTTGGGTTTGTAGGGAAATTAAGTGCAGTTATTTTGAGCATACCTGGCCCAGTTATCTCTGGTATCAGCTTTGTCTTATTCGGAGTAATTGCAGCGAGTGGATTGAAAATATTGATTGATAATCAAATCAATTTTGATAAGAAAAAGAATTTATTGATTGCATCAGTGATCTTAGTTATCGGTATCGGCGGTTTAGTCTTTAAACTTGATACCTTTGAATTATCATCAATGGCACTCGCGACAGTCTTAGGAATTATTCTAAACTTGATTTTACCTGAAACAGCACGCAGTGAAGAGAAGTCTAACTAGTGAAACGGAACGTTGTTACTATCGTTATCTAGCTTTAAGAGCTAGTCTCAAGGAAAAAAGATAGATTATAAATGAGGTTAAGAGCACCTCAGTCATATTTTTCTGTACGAGCTCTTACAGCTTTTAAAACAAGGAGGAATGAATGCATGATCATCACATCTGAACGTATCAGTTTAAAACATCTTTTAACAGTAGAAGTATTGAGTGATCAAGAAGTTATGGGCTTGATCCATCGTGCACAAGAATTTAAACAAGGAGCCACTTGGCAGCCTGAAAAAAAACAATACTTTGCAACAAACTTATTCTTTGAAAATAGCACACGAACGCATAAGAGCTTTGATGTTGCTGAGAAAAAGTTAGGAATCGAAGTGATTGAGTTTGAAGAAAGTATGAGCTCAGTGAAAAAAGGTGAGACACTTTATGATACAGTGCTGACAATGTCGGCAATCGGAGTTGATGTGGCAGTTATTCGTCATGGAGAAGAAAATTATTATGATGAACTGATCCAAAGTAAAACGATCCAATGTTCCATTATTAACGGTGGAGACGGCAGTGGACAACATCCCACTCAGTGCTTGTTGGATTTGATGACTATATACGAGGAATTTAAACACTTTGAGGGGTTGAAAATAGCAATTGTTGGAGATATCACGCATTCTAGAGTTGCAAAATCAAATATGCAAATGCTAAAACGGCTTGGTGCAACGATTTTTTTCTCAGGACCAGAAGAATGGTACGACAAACAATTTGAAGCTTATGGGCATTACATGCCTTTAGATGAAGTAGTTGAAACGGTAGACGTGATAATGTTGCTTAGAGTTCAGCATGAACGGCATGATGGGTCAGAACTATTTTCAAAAGAAGAGTATCATCAGGAATATGGTTTGACTGTTGAGCGGGCTAAACGACTTCAAAAACATGCTGTCATCATGCATCCAGCCCCTGTCAATCGTGATGTGGAACTGGCGGATTCTCTAGTCGAAGGGATTCAATCCAGAATCATTCAACAGATGAGCAATGGTGTTTATATGAGGATGGCAATTTTAGAAGCAGTATTACATGGAAAGGCATAGGTGAACAAAATGAAAACACTTATCAAAAATGGAAAAATCATTAAAAAAGATAATCAATTAATTCCAGCTGAAATTTGGATCGAAGATGGTAAGATCAGAGCAATTGGTGAAATGTTTGATGAAACGACTTTTGAAAAAGTATACGATGCAAAAGGCCAGCTGATCACACCGGGATTAGTAGATGTTCATGTTCATTTAAGAGAACCTGGATTTACGTATAAAGAAACGATTGAAACAGGGAGTAAATCTGCTGCTAGAGGCGGATATACAACAGTATGTGCTATGCCTAACTTGAATCCAGTTCCAGATACTGCCGAAAAATTAAAAGAAGTTTACGAGATCATCAAAAAAAATGCGGTGGTAAAAGTACTACAATATGCACCTATTACAGAAGAGTTGCGCAGCGAAACGTTAACAGATCAGAAAGCGTTAAAAGAAGTTGGCGCTTTCGCATTCACCAATGACGGTGTAGGGGTACAAACGGCTGGAACAATGTATCTTGCGATGAAAGAAGCAGCTGCGCTTGGCATGGCGATCGTGGCTCACACAGAAGATGAGTCACTGCTTTTTGGCGGAGTGATGCACGAAGGACAAATTTCTAAAAAATTAGGACTACCAGGAATTTTAAATTCGACAGAAGCCTCACAAATTGCTCGAGATGTCGTTTTAGCTGGTGAAACTGGCGTTCACTATCATGTTTGCCACGTTTCAACGAAAGAAAGTGTTCGGGTGATTCGTGATGCAAAACGGGCAGGCATTCATGTAACGGCAGAAGTTGCTCCCCACCACTTGATTTTGATTGATGAGGATATTCCGGAAGATAATGGTTTTTGGAAAATGAATCCCCCGCTTAGAGCAACAGCTGATCGTGATGCACTGATTGAAGGATTACTTGATGGTACGATCGATTGTATAGCAACCGATCATGCACCACATGGCTTAGAAGAAAAAGATCAAACATTCTTAAAAGCGCCCTTTGGAATCGTGGGAAGTGAAACTGCATTCCAGCTGATTTATACAAATTTTGTTGAAACAGGTAAATTTACTCTGGAGCAAGTCATCGATTGGATGGCTACAAAACCAGCTGAAATTTTTGGAATAGATGCCGGTACTCTTACAATTGGAGCGCCAGCTGATATAGCAGTTTTTGACTTAGAGTTGGAAGAAGCTATTGATGATAAAGACTTTGAGTCGATGGGTGTAAATACACCATTTGTCGGCTGGAAAGTTAAAGGAAATACATTAATGACTTTTGTTGATGGGCAATCAGCGTGGTCTAAGGGAGATGCATAAATTTGAAGCGACTATTGATACTAGAAGACGGAACCGTTTTTGAAGGAAAAGCATTTGGTGCAGAGGTCAATGTTGTTGGAGAAATCGTGTTTACAACAAGTATGACAGGCTATCAAGAAACGATCACTGACCAAAGTTTCAATGGTCAAATCATTACATTTACCTATCCAATGGTTGGGAATTATGGTGTCAATCGTGATGATTATGAATCAATCTCCCCAACTTGTAAGGGTGTAGTAGTAAAAGAGCATGCTCGACTTGCTTCGAATTGGCGTGCGCAAATGACGTTGGACGAATTTTTAAAAAGAAAAGGGATACCTGGAATTTCTGGCATTGATACTCGGGCATTAACAAGAAAACTTCGGTCTGTCGGAACGATGAAAGCTGGATTCATTGATGCTGATGATGATTTGACGCACGAATTTGATCAATTGAAAGCAACTGTTTTGCCTAAAAATCAAGTAGCACAAGTTTCCACGACTAAGCCATATCCGAGTCCTGGAATTGGGCGCAATGTAGTAGTGGTCGACTTTGGCTTAAAACATAGTATTTTAAGAGAATTGTCGAAACGTCATTGTAACTTGACTGTATTACCATACAACACAAGTGCTGAAACAATTTTAGAACTTTCTCCTGATGGCGTGATGTTGACAAACGGACCTGGAGATCCTAAAGATGTGCCAGAAGCAATTAAAATGATTCAAGAAATCCAAGGAAAAGTACCGATTTTCGGCATTTGCTTAGGGCATCAATTGTTTGCTTTAGCAAATGGAGCGGACACGTACAAAATGAAATTTGGTCATAGAGGCTTGAATCATCCAGTTCGAGAAATCGCAACTGGAAAAATCGATTTTACTTCACAAAATCATGGATATGCAGTAGATGAAAAAACTGTCGATCCTGAGAAATTGATGGTCACTCATGTGGAAGTAAATGACGGTTCAGTTGAAGGGGTGAGACATCGTCAATATCCAGCCTTCACAGTTCAGTATCATCCGGATGCTGCTCCTGGTCCGCATGATGGACTTCATTTGTTTGATGAGTTTATGGAATTAATGGATGCATGGAAGGAGCAAGACTAATGCCAAAAAGAACAGATATAAAGAAAATCATGGTCATCGGTTCAGGACCGATCATCATTGGTCAAGCTGCTGAATTTGATTACGCCGGTACTCAGGCTTGTCTTGCTTTGAAAGAAGAAGGCTATGAAGTTGTTTTGGTCAACTCAAACCCTGCAACGATCATGACAGATAAAGAAATTGCAGATCAAGTGTACATCGAGCCAATTACACTAGAATTTGTTTCTCGCATTGTACGAAAAGAGCGTCCTGATGCGTTACTTCCGACTTTAGGCGGACAAACAGGGCTGAATATGGCGATGGATCTTGCAGCGTCAGGTATTTTGGATGAATTGAATGTAGAGTTATTGGGGACAAAATTAAATGCCATCGACCAAGCTGAAGACCGCGATTTATTTAAGCAATTGATGGAAGAATTAGAGCAACCAATTCCTGAAAGTGAAATTGTTAACACCGTCGAACAAGCAGTAGCGTTTGCGAATACAATTGGGTACCCAATCATTGTTCGTCCAGCATTCACCTTAGGCGGAACAGGCGGTGGAATGTGCGATAATGAAGAAGAACTACGTATTATTGCTGAAAATGGGTTGAAGTTATCACCAGTGACTCAATGTCTGATTGAAAAAAGCATTGCGGGTTTTAAAGAAATAGAATATGAAGTGATGCGTGATTCTGCTGATAATGCAATCGTTGTTTGTAATATGGAAAATTTTGATCCTGTGGGAATTCATACAGGTGACTCGATTGTTTTTGCACCCAGCCAGACATTATCCGATCATGAATACCAAATGTTGCGTGATGCCTCTCTTAAAATCATTAGAGCATTGAAAATAGAAGGCGGCTGTAATGTTCAATTGGCTTTAGATCCTCATAGTTTCAATTATTATGTAATAGAAGTCAATCCACGTGTTTCCCGTTCGTCAGCGTTGGCGAGCAAAGCTACAGGGTATCCAATTGCTAAGCTCGCAGCCAAAATCGCTGTGGGACTTACCTTAGATGAAATGAAAAATCCAGTCACAGAAACAACCTATGCGGAATTTGAACCCGCCTTAGATTATGTTGTAGCTAAAATTCCCCGTTGGCCTTTTGATAAATTTGAAAAAGGTGAACGCCGTTTAGGAACTCAAATGAAAGCGACAGGGGAAGTTATGGCGATTGGTCGAAACATTGAAGAGTCCTTATTAAAAGCTGTCCGTTCACTTGAAATTGGCGCTTATCATAATGAGTTGAAGGAAATACAAGACGTTAGTGATGAATTATTGACTGAAAAAATTGTAAAAGCTCAAGATGATCGTTTATTTTACCTATCAGAGGCTATTCGAAGAGGGTTTACGATTGAAGATTTAGCTATGTTGACTAAAATCGATTTATTCTTTCTTGATAAATTGCTTCATATCGTTGAGTTGGAAACGTCCTTAGAGCAAAATATCAAGGATGTTGAGACATTGAAAGAAGCGAAACAGAATGGCTTTACCGATAAAAAAATTGCTGAGTTATGGCATATGAGTGAACAAGAGGTTGCTGATTACCGCCATGAGCAAATGATTCTGCCAGTCTATAAAATGGTAGACACTTGTGCGGCCGAATTTGAGTCTCAAACACCTTATTTTTATAGCACCTATGAGTTTGAAAATGAGAGTATTCGCTCTGAAAAACCATCAGTATTAGTTTTAGGTTCAGGTCCAATCAGAATCGGTCAAGGGGTCGAGTTTGACTATGCAACAGTTCATTCAGTCAAAGCAATTCAAGAAGCGGGTTTTGAAGCAATTATTATGAACAGTAATCCTGAAACTGTTTCAACAGATTTTTCAATTTCAGATAAACTTTATTTTGAACCTTTAACCTTAGAAGATGTCATGAATGTGATCGAATTTGAAAAACCAACAGGCGTTATTGTTCAATTCGGCGGTCAAACAGCAATCAATTTAGCTGAGCCATTAGTAAAACAAGGTGTCAAGATTTTGGGAACGTCGATCGAGGATTTAGATCGAGCTGAAAATCGAGACTTATTTGAACAAGCCCTACAGGCCTTAGATATTCCGCAACCACCAGGAGATACTGCTACGAGTGCTGAAGAAGCTGTAGCTGTGGCAAATAAAATTGGTTATCCAGTATTGGTTCGCCCAAGCTATGTACTAGGTGGACGAGCGATGGAAATTGTGGAAAATCAAAGAGATTTAGAAGATTACATGCGCAACGCGGTAAAAGCTTCACCAGAACATCCAGTGTTAGTTGATCGCTATCTCTTGGGGAAAGAGTGTGAAGTTGATGCGATTTGTGACGGTCAAACGGTCTTGATACCAGGCATCATGGAACATATTGAACGTGCTGGTGTTCATTCGGGAGATTCGATGGCTGTTTATCCTCCGCAAACTTTGTCAAACGACATTCAACAGATAATTGCAGATTATACTAAAAAACTTGCAATTGGATTAAATTGTATTGGTATGATGAATATCCAATTTGTAATCCATGAAGAGAAAGTTTATGTGATTGAAGTCAATCCACGAGCTAGTCGAACAGTCCCTTTTTTAAGCAAAATCACAGGAATTCCAATGGCTCAAATAGCAACGAAAGCTATTCTTGGTGAAAAATTAACGGATTTAGGCTATCAAAATGGTCTATATCCTGAGAGTCAGCAAGTACACATCAAAGCACCAGTGTTCTCTTTCACTAAACTTCAAAAAGTAGATACGTACTTGGGGCCTGAAATGAAATCAACTGGTGAAGTGATGGGTTCAGACTATAGTTTAGAAAAAGCATTATATAAGGCTTTTGAAGCTTCTGGACTTCATTTACCAAGTTTCGGAGCTGTCTTGTTTACAATTGCAGATGAAACAAAAGAAGAAGCGCTGGCTTTAGCAAAACGGTTCAATGAAATCGGTTATAGCTTGATTGCGACACAAGGTACTGCAAAATTTTTAACAGACAATGGTTTGTTGGTTAAAACAGTGCTTAAAATCAACCAAGGTGGAGAAACTGTACTTGATTTGATCCGAAGTGGTGAAGCTCAGGTTGTTGTGAATACGATGGATAAAAATCGTTCTGACCTAACTCAAGATGGATTTTTGATTCGTCGAGAAGCAGTAGAACATGGCGTTCCATTATTCACTTCATTAGACACAGCCGAAGCTATCTTAAAAGTTTTAGAATCACGAGCTTTTTCAACTCAGTCGATTTAAACTAAAGTGCTAGAGGCATAACACTACGAGTTATATGCTTGACTCAAGGAATCGCAATAAACGGTGGAAGCAGAAGCAACTCCTGTTAAAAGTAAGAGAGAATTCAAAAAAATTGAAAAGCACCGATTAGGAACCATTCAACATCAGAATTAAAAAATCCGTGTTTCTTGTCATTTTCGTGAATTCCCTCATATTTTTCGGAGTTAGACACTTCCGTCCACCCTCTTTTACTACAATAAAAGTTGCAAAGGAGCGGAATACATGAAACAGGAAATAATGACGATTACGTCTCAACAACAATTAGCACCTAGAATTTTCCAATTGACGTTAACGGGTGAGTTAGTCAATGAAATGGAAAAACCAGGTCAGTTTCTTCATATCAAAGTTCCACGAGCGGATATGCTTTTAAGAAGACCGGTCAGCATCAATCAAATTAATAAAGAAGACAAAACCTGTACAATCATTTATCGCACAGAAGGAGATGGGACTAAAATCTTCTCGGAACTTTCTGCTGGAGATACTTTAGATGTGCTAGGACCTTTAGGAAATGGATTTGATGTTGATTGTCTGTCTAGCGGTCAAAAAGCGTATGTCATTGGCGGTGGGATCGGCATTCCGCCACTGTATGAATTATCGAAACAATTGAAGCAAAAAGGCATTGAAGTTGTCCATTTTCTCGGTTATGCGTCAAAAGAAGTTGCGTATTTTCAAGAAGAATTTATGGCTTTAAGTGACACACGATTTGCAACAGATGATGGTTCTTTTGGCGTAGAAGGAAATGTCGGTAACCTGATACTAGAAGCTATTAAAGAAGAGCAACCTGACGCAGTGTATGCTTGCGGTGCTAATGGCATGTTGAAAATGGTTGCCCAAGTTTTTTCTGAAAATCCGAACGTTTTTCTTTCTTTAGAACAACGGATGGCTTGCGGAATGGGCGCCTGTTACGCTTGTGTATGTCATGTACCAGATGATGAAACTGGAACGAAAAGTGTCAAAGTTTGTGATGAAGGGCCGATTTTTAGAGCCAGTGAGGTGGTTTTATGATGCAAAATTCGTTAGCGATCAGTATTCCTGGTTTAGAATTAAAAAACCCAATCATCCCAGCTAGTGGTTGTTTTGGGTTTGGTGAGGAATATGCTAAATATTATGATCTTAGTAAATTAGGTTCAATCATGGTCAAAGCAACAACACCCAAGGCGCGCTTTGGAAATGCAACCCCAAGAGTGGCAGAAACACCTAGCGGTATGCTAAATGCAATTGGTTTACAGAATCCAGGTTTAGATGTAGTGATGCAGACTAAACTTCCAGCTTTAGAGGCCTATGATTTACCAATTATTGCCAATGTTGCTGGGGCCTGTGAAGAAGATTACGTAGAAGTTTGTAGTAAAATTGGTGATGCTCCTAATGTTAAAGCAATCGAATTAAATATTTCGTGTCCAAATGTAAAACATGGCGGTATTGCCTTTGGGACTGATCCGGATGTTGCGTTTCAATTAACACAAGCTGTAAAAAAAGTGGCCAAAGTTCCGATTTATGTGAAACTTTCTCCCAATGTGACAGATATTGTGCCAGTTGCACAAGCAATCGAAGCAGGAGGTGCTGATGGCTTTTCGATGATCAATACACTACTAGGAATGCGAATCGATTTAAAAACTCGCCGTCCAGTCCTAGCCAATCAAACAGGAGGGTTATCAGGTCCTGCAATCAAGCCTGTTGCTATTCGATTGATTCATCAAGTTTCTCAAGTATCCAATCTGCCGATCATTGGTATGGGTGGTGTACAAACGGTAGATGATGTATTAGAAATGTTTATGGCAGGAGCAAGTGCTGTAGGAGTAGGAACGGCTAATTTTACAGATCCTTATATTTGTCCTAAATTGATCGATGCTTTGCCTAAAAGAATGGCTGAACTTGGTATTGAATCATTAGAGCAACTAATCAAAGATGTTAGGGAGGGAAAAAATCAATGAGTCAACGACCGATCATCGCTTTAGATTTTCCTTCAAAAATTGAAGTAGAAACCTTTTTAGACAAGTTTCCTAAGGAAGAGTCATTATTTGTAAAAGTTGGAATGGAACTATTTTATCAAGAAGGACCAGAAATAGTTCGTTGGTTAAAAGCATTGGGGCATTCTGTTTTTCTTGATTTGAAATTACATGACATTCCTAATACTGTTGAAAAATCAATGGTTGGTCTTGCAAAACTTGGTGTCGATATCACCAATGTACATGCAGCTGGCGGGATCAAAATGATGAAAGCGGCTATGGCAGGACTAAAAAAAGGGACGAGAAATGGTGCGAAGATTCCGATTTTGATTGCTGTAACACAACTTACTTCAACAAGTGAACAAGAAATGCAGCACGATCAATTGATTGAAGTTCCATTAAAAGATAGTGTGATTCATTATGCTAAGTGTACAGAGACAGCGGGGCTAGATGGGGTTGTTTGTTCTGCATTAGAAGCCCAAGACATCCATCAAGCAACGAGTGAGTCTTTTGTTTGTTTAACACCTGGTATACGCTCAAGCGGCAGCGAGGTAGGAGATCAACAACGTGTAGTGACACCGACAGATGCAAGAAAAATTGGTTCGACATATATTGTAGTAGGACGACCAATAACTCAAGCAAAAAAGCCATATGAAGCATATCTATCAATAAAAAATGAGTGGAATGGAGAAAATAAATGACCGAATTAGCTAAAAAAATTGCCAAGGATTTACTAGAAATTGAAGCAGTATTTTTAAGTCCAAATGAGCCTTTTACTTGGGCTAGCGGCCTTAAAAGTCCGATTTACTGTGATAACCGTATCACAATGAGTTATCCAGTTGTGCGTAAAGATATCGCTAAAGGATTAGCAGAAAAAATCAAAGAAACATATCCAGATGTGCAAGTTATTGCGGGAACAGCAACTGCGGGAATTCCTCATGCAGCTTGGGTTGCGGATATTTTAGATCTGCCAATGGTTTACATCAGAAGCAAAGCTAAAGAACATGGAAAAGGAAATCAAATCGAAGGTCGAATTTTTAAGGGGCAAAAAATGGTTGTGATCGAAGATCTGATTTCAACTGGCGGTAGTGTCCTTGAAGCAACAGACGCGGCAAAACGTGAAGGAGCAGACGTTTTGGGTGTCGCTGCAATATTTACCTATGAATTACCGAAAGGCAAAGAAAAATTTGCAGAGCAAAAGATGGACTTACTTACATTAACGAATTATTCAACTTTGATTGAAGCTGCTTTGGAATCGAATTATATCGAGGACAATGATGTTACACTATTAAAAAACTGGAAACAAGATCCTGAAAATTGGTTAAATAAATAGTTAAAAATATAAAAGTGTAATTTTTGATAAGAATCAAAAGTTATACTTTTTTATTGATAGATGGCTGTATTCAGGTGTGTTATACTTTGATAAAATACAAAGCAGCGGTTGAAAATTGACTGTTTATAGTAATTAGTATAAAGTTATTTAAACAATAAAATCAAAAGGTGGGGTTTGATGAAAAATATTCGAAATATGGACGTAGAATGGGGATATGAAGGTGAGCTTGGTCCTGAACATTGGCACACGCTTTGTGATTGGTTTTCAACCGGCGCGAAATATCCTTATCAATCGCCAATCAATTTGTCAAAAAACTTAATCAATGGAGACTCTACGAATAGAGAGATTGATTTTTTTTATAAAACAGAAGAATTTACTGAAAAAGAATTTAAAAACACGTTTCATTTCATTCCACCAAATACAGAGAGCTATGTGGTTTTTGAAGATGAAAAATATTATTTAACAGACATTCACTTTCACACACCAAGTGAGCATACATTTGATGGAGAACATGCTCCACTGGAATTCCATCTTGTTCACATGAATAATTCTGGTGATAATTTAGTTGTGGGTTGCTTATTTACGATTACGAAAGATGACAATAGGTTTTCAAAAAAACAAACCACACTGGAATGGAATTCTGAAACCCATCAACAATGGTTTGATCCTTCGATCTTTTTACCAGAACAAAAATCACATTTTCATTATTTAGGTTCATTAACGACACCACCAACAAAAGGACCTGTCCATTGGTTTGTTTTCGATTCTATTCAGAAAATGGATCAAGATTTTTTTGAGCGGATCGATGAAGGCATGCTGCCATTTAATAATCGCCCAGTCCAAGCGTTGAATGGACGTAAAATCTATTTTTCTGAATAAGACGGAGGGCATCTATGAATATTCAACAGATGAAATACGTTGTAGCTGTTGCAAATAATGGTAGTTTTAGAGAAGCTGCAAAAAAACTTTTTATCACACAACCAAGTCTTTCTAACGGTATTCGTGAATTGGAAGAAGAAATCGGTGTAACTTTATTTATTCGTACCAATAAAGGTGCTTCATTGACTGAAGAGGGGTTGACCTTTTTAGAACATGCGGAAAAAATTTTGACCCAAATGGACATAATTGAAAATCGTTATCAAGAAGTGACGAAGAGTGAACGTTTTTCGATTTCATCTCAGCATTATGATTTCTTAGGAGAAGTAATGGGCAAAGTCATCCAGCAATTCAAAGACCAGTATAAAAACTTTCGGGTTTTTGAAACAACAACTCTAAAAGTGATCGAAGATGTAAAAAGTTATCACAGTGAACTGGGAATCATTTATTTAAATAGTCAAAATCAATCTGGAATCGAACGATATTTAGAACAAGCAAATTTAACATACGAGGTTGTTGGAAGCTTTAAAACCCATATTTTTCTTGGCAAAAACCACCCTTTAGCGAAACAAAAGGAGATAGAGTTAGAACAACTATGCTGCTATCCTCAAGTTCGATTTACACAAGAAGGGAGTAATTTTGCTTATTTTTCAGAAGATTTAATTGAAAATCAGGAGCAAGAAACAGTGATCTATACAAATGATCGAGGGACGTTGATGAATTTACTTGTAGAGACAGATGCGTATGCATCAGGATCGGGTGTAGTGACTGGATTTACGAAAAAAGAAATTAGGTTAGTCCCTTTAGCAGAAAGTACGAATAATAAAATCTGTGTCCTTTATCAAAAAAATCGTACCATCAGTACAATTGGTCAATTTTTTATGAAAGAATTAAAACAGCTGTTTTGAAATACACAAAGATTTTGTCTAAGCATAGAGAGTAGCTTACAACCTTCTAAGTTGAGTGAATAAGAGAACGATAGTGTTTTATAAGGACAATAAAGAGATCAGAAAAAGGAGAGCATCAAGTGAAAAGGAATAAAGTTGGGAAAACTTTCATTATTTTAGGGTTAGGTCTTCTCTTAACAAGTTGTGCTACAGTTGAAAAAAATAGTAAACAAGTGACAAATACAGAAAAAACTGAACAGAAAAAAGCCCCTGCAAAATCAAAAAATGAATCATCCACTAAAGCTAGTAGTGAGGATGAGACTGAAGAAATCATTGAGACTGAAAATGGTACTTTTTCTGTTTCCTTGCCTGATGGCTGGGTAGAAATAGACCCAACGGAATTAAACGATGATGCAGATGTTGGGTTAGAACATGAAGACAAAATGATGTATGTTGCTGTTTTAAGTGAATCAAAAGAAGACTACGATGGTTTTGAAGGATTTAAAGAAGTGACAGAATTTCCGGTAGAGGTCGAAGAAGAGACAGAAAAACCGATTGATCTTAACGGCTGGAAAGGAACTCGTCGTTTAATGACCGCTAAGATGGATGGCCTTAGATTCTACTATGTGTATGATCTAGTAGAATCAGATGCAGGACATTATGCTCAGAGAATGGCTTGGACAATGAACAGCAAAAAGAAAAAATATGGTAAAGAGTTGGAAAATATGTTGGATTCTATAAAAGATGTAACAAATTAATCCTATTGTTATATAAGAAGGAGGTTGGGGTGTGACTTTTAGAGTTACATCCCAACCTCCGTTCTTTCAGTTATTCTTTGTATCTTTAACAAAACGATTTAGTAACTGATTCACGGCTTCCATTTCATTTTGCGTACCAATCGAAATGCGTAAATAATTGTTCAGCCGTTTTATTTTTGGAAAGTAACGAACAAAGATATCGTGTGCTTCCAAGTAAAGATAAAGCTCCTTTATTATCAAATCAGGATGCGTTATCAGCACAAAATTTGTTTTGGAAGCCAATGAGGAAAAGCCTGATTTTTCAATATTTTTCGAAAACCAATCTCTCGTTTCACAAATGTCTTTAGTTATTCCTGCATAATACGCTTCATCTTCGACAGCAGCAGTAGCTAGATCTTCCGCTAACATATCAACAGAATAGGGATTAAATGATGACTTGATACTTTCTGCAATTTGAATATACGCTGGATTGCCAATGGCATAACCAACTCGTAACCCTGCTAAAGAATTTGCTTTTGAAAAGGTTCGAATAATAATCAGATTTGGGTATCTATCTAAAAGTGAGAGGGCAGACTGACCAGCAAAGTCAATGTACGCTTCATCGATGATCACGATAACGTCTTGATTGTCCTTTAATAAATGTTCGATTTCTTCAAGAGGTTTGAACAAACCTGTAGGTGCATTTGGATTGGCTATGATGATACCGCCGTTTAGTTGTGTATAGTCTTCCTCGACTAGCTCAAAATTATTGTTTAGCGGCACCTCTTTGAATGGAATTTGAAATAAATCAGCCCAAACTTTATAAAAGCCATAAGTAATATCTGGAAACAAAATAGGATCAGAGCTATTGAAAAAAGCGAGAAAGCAAAAAGCTAAGACTTCATCTGAACCATTACCAATTAAAAAGTGATCAGGAGATAGATTATGTTTCGCACTTAAAGCCTTTTTTAAAGAGAGGTTATCAATGGAACTATATCGTTTCAATCGTTCAACATCGAAATTTTTTAAACTCTCTGCTACTTTTGGAGAAGGTGGATAGGGATTTTCATTGGTGTTTAACTTGATCATATCAGAATAATTCGGTTGTTCTCCCGGAACATAGGGTGTGATTTTTCTAATGCCTTTCATCTGGTTCTCTCCCTTCATTTCACTTAACTATAAAGAAGAGAAGAAAGTTTCGCAAGAGGAAAATGTGAATTTGGGGAGAAAAAATCTAAAATTGAAATACAAATTTCATTTTAGGCTGACTTGTGCTATGATAGTTCCATTAAGAAAAATACAAAATGAGAGCACAACTATTTTAATTATCGTCGATTTGGCGATTAGATAAGAGGGGATGGTTTGATGGATTTAACAAAAAGATTTAACAAGCAAGTAGGAAAAATCGCTGTTTCGATGATTCGCCAATTTGATGAGCAGGTGACAGATATCGAAGGGATCATAAAACTTACTTTAGGAGAACCAGATTTTAATACCCCTGAACATGTAAAAACAGCTGCCCATGATGCGATCAATGCTAACTTTTCGCATTATTCAGGCATGGCAGGATTGACGGATGTCCGTGAAGCAGCTACATTTTTTATGAAAGAAAAATATGGTGTCAGCTATCAACCAGCTTCTGAAGTTTTGGTAACAGTAGGAGCCACTGAGGCGATTTCAGCTAGTTTATTATCTATTTTGGAACCTGGTGATAAAGTCTTGATGCCTGCCCCAATCTACCCTGGATACGAACCTGTAATTACATTGGCTCAAGCAGAACCTATTTATATTGATACGACCTCAAACCATTTTGTGTTGACACCTGCAATGATTGAAGCAGCGATGTTAGAGCATGGTGATCAAGTCAAGGCAATTATTTTAAACTATCCAAGTAACCCAACTGGCGTAACGTACAACCGTGAAGAAGTTCAAGCAATTGCAACTGTATTGAAAAAGTATCCGATTTTCGTAATCAGTGATGAGATATACAGTGAATTGACATACGAAGATCAACATGTATCAATCGCTGAGTTTATTCCTGAACAAACGATTTTGATTAATGGTTTATCAAAGTCACATGCAATGACTGGTTGGAGGATTGGCTTTATTTTTGGTCCAGAGAAATTAATTGCTGAAATAATCAAAGTACATCAATATTTGGTTACAGCTGCGTCTACCATTTCTCAAAAAGCTGCGGTCAGAGCATTAGTTGAAGGGATGAACGATGCTGCAGTGATGAAAGAAGAATACCGTGAACGTCGAGATTTTGTTTACGAACAAATGACTTCTTTTGGTTTTGAAGTTGCTCGACCTAATGGAGCATTTTACATTTTTGCTAAAATTCCTTCTGGGTACGAACAAGATTCGATGAAATTTTGTGTGGATTTAGCTCAGCAACAAGCAGTAGCAATTATTCCAGGAGTTGCATTTGGTAAAGAAGCACAAGGGTACGTTCGAATTAGCTATGCAGCTGATATGGCTACCTTAAAAGAAGCAATGAGAAGAATAGGAACATATATTAAAACGAACAGTTAAGCGAGCAATCGCCTAACTGTTTTTTTGCCTAAACAAAACCTTTACATTCCTTTACTCGTTATTTACAAAACGTTGAAACAGAATTAACACTACCTTGTTAAACTAAGCTTGTAACTAATTGAAAAGGACGTGTAAGAATGAAGAAACGTTTATTATCGGCAGTTGTATTAAGTGTAGGGCTTTTAATCGCAGGGTGTGGCAATCAAGGAGCTACGACTAGCGAGAGTACTAATAAATCTAAAGAGAGCAGTAATAGTAATCAACCCGTTAAAATTGTAGCAGTTGGTTCAACCGCTTTGCAGCCTCTAGTAGATGCGGCAAAAGATCAGTTCATATCTGAACATCCTAATTATACGATTTCAGTCCAAGGAGGAGGTAGTGGAACAGGACTATCTCAAGTCTCTGATGGCGCTGTAACAATTGGAAATTCAGATGTTTTTGCCGAAGAAAAATCAGGTGTTGATGCGTCGAAACTTGTTGATCATCGCGTAGCAGTTGTTGGCATGGGGCCTGTAGTCAATAAAGAAGTTGGTGTCAAGAATATCAGCAAGCAAGAATTGATCGATATTTTTACTGGAAAAACTAAAAATTGGAAAGACCTAGGCGGGAAGGATCAAGAAATCGCTGTTATCAATCGTCCAAGTGGCAGTGGTACGCGGGCAACTTTTGAAAAGTGGGGACTTGACGGCGCAACGGCTGTTCAGTCACAAGAACAAGACTCTTCAGGAACAGTTCGTCAAATCGTTGCACAAACACCAGGTGCAATCAGTTATCTTGCTTTTTCTTATATGGATGACTCAACGTTAGCATTGAGTATTGACGATGTAAAACCAACAGAAGAAAATGTAGCGGATAATTCTTGGAAAATCTGGTCTTACGAACATATGTATACAAAAGGCGAGCCAGATACTGATGTAAAACCTTTCTTAGACTTTATGTTGACAGATGATGTTCAAGAAGGTGTTGTGAAAGAGTTGGGCTACTTACCAATGACTTCGATGAAAGTTGAACGAGATGTATCAGGAACAATCACCAAAAAATAAATTCTTCCCCAAAAATAAAACAGCAGCTGAGATTCGTTTTACGACCAGCTGCTGTTTTATTTTATTTATTTTTAGGTAGATTTATTATAAAGGTTGATCCTAGTCCCAAGTGACTGTCGATCGTAACTGTACCACCTAATAATTCAGTATAATTATGCACGATCGACAAGCCTAATCCAGTTCCGCCAGAATGGCGACTGCGTGCTTTGTCGACTCGGTAAAACCGTTCAAAGATTCGCTCTTGATCCTCTAAACTAATACCGATCCCCATATCTTTCACTATATAAAAGAATGTATCTGAAAAACCAAAATCAATTGTAATCGTTCCATTTGATTGGGAATACTGAATCGCATTTTCAATCAAATTTTTCACGATCGGATAGAAAAGTTCATACTTTGTTGTATAGGTTATTGTCTCGTTACCAAGTATTTCAATCGTTAGATTCTTTTCTTTGATTGCTTTTCGATAGGAGCGTAGAATTTCTTGAGTAAAAGAGAATAAGGAAACTTCTTGGTCATCATATGAAATATTCTTTCCATCACGAGAAAGCTGTAGAATTTCTTGAATCAATTGTTGCAGACGCAACGTATCTTTTTGCATAATCTCTAAAAATTGTGATAAGGTTTCAGGATCATCTTTAGCACCATCCAATAGAGTTTCAGTAAAGCCTAAAAGGGACGTAACAGGGGTTTTTAATTCGTGTGAGACATTACTAACAAAGTCTTTTTGGATTTTTTCTAATTGTCTAACACGTGTTAAATCATAAGCAATTCCTAGCACTTGGTAATTATTGCCATCTTCTTCTATAAATCTTAAAGAGATATCCAGAATTTTTTCATTCAATGATTCGGTTAGCTTGATTTCTTGATGTATTGAGCTTTTTTCTGTAATAACTTGATGTATTAAATGAATCAGAGCAGGTTCGTTGATTACTTCAAAGTAATCTTTCCCTGTATCTTTTTCAGCAATCATTAAAATATCCAGCATTTTAGGATTGATCAGCTGTAATTTTCCATCAACATCAATCATAAACACACCAATCATCAATTCGTCTAATAAAGCATGAAATTGCTCTTCAGTAGATGTATAGGCTAAATAAGTTTGACTCATTTGTTGGCTCAAAAGGTTGACTGTTTGATACAGTTCATTCCATTCAGGAGAATCTTGAATGATTGAACGAGCTTCATCTGGGTATTTCACGATTTTTTTCAACACAGGTAAAACAGTCACTAGTGGTTCATTTTTTTGATGTAATAACAAAAAAACAAATGCCGTAATAATCAAAAATAATAGCCCCAATGTGAGTAAAATATACCGTTTAAATGATTGTATACTATTAGAAAATTGTGTTGTTTCTTCTGACATGCGAAGGATACCTATTCGCTCACCCTCTTTATCGACGGGTAAAGCTAAATAAAGTAATTCTTCTTTTAAAGTAGTGCTTTTTCTTAATGCAGAACCAAAATCAGCACCTGAAAGAATAGCTTTTACTTCGGGACGAGTACTTCTGGATTCATGAAGCGTCGAATCTACACTGTCGTAAAAAATATCTCCTTTGGCAGTCATCAAAGTCAGTCGTTCATTTTTGTCTGTTGCATAATGTTCAATGATTTTTTTTTCCTGATCTGAAAACTTTTGAGTCAAAAATAAATTAGGAGAGAGTTGATCGAGAATCAGAGTTCCTTTTTTTTGTAAGTATTCTTCTTGTTGAGATAATAACTCTTTTTTAAAAAATGAGTTTGTTAAAAAAATACTGCCTACAAATAAGGCAAGCATCACGATCCCAACTAACCAATATTCAAGACGCTGACGTTTTCTCATTTTTTAGGCTCCTGAAAACGATAGCCGAATCCTCTAACTGTGACTAGATAGGCAGGCCGTTTTGGATCGATTTCAATTTTATCTCTCAAATGGCTAACATGTACATCGACGATACGGCTTTGACCAGCGAAATCATAGTTCCAAATTCGGTCCAGTAAAGTATCACGATCGATCACTCGATCTTTACGTTTCATAAAGTAAACAAGAAGCTCAAACTCTTTTGGGGTCAACTCAATTTTTTCACCACGCACGCTCACTTCATAATTCTGCTCATCCACAAGGATTTCTCCTAATGTCAAAGGCGCTTTAGCTGCTTCATTAAAATCTTCTGATTTAGTTGGCGCGGGTTTTAAGCGGCGGAAGATTGCTTTCATCCTGGCTAAAACTTCTCTAGGGCTAAAAGGCTTAGTTAGATAGTCATCTGCACCAATTTCCAATCCAATGATTTTATCAACTTGATCATCTTTAGCTGTCAATATCAAAATCGGTGTATCGATTTTTTCTCTACGTAATGATTTTGTAATTTCCAAACCATCCATGTGCGGCAACATAACATCTAAAATAATAAAATCAAATTGATTGGAAAGAGCTAACTCATATCCAACTGCACCATCGACAGCTGTTGTCACCTTATAACCGTCTTTTTCTAAATTAAATGTCAACAACGTTACAATAGAAGGTTCGTCATCGACAACTAGTACTTTTTTCATCTGTTGGGCTCCTTTGAATGCGAAATAATCACAAAGTTATTTTATCACAGATTCCTAGCTATCAAAAACTTTATGGAATATTTGTAAAACTACTTTCAACGTCAAAGAAATGGTATAATAATAAAGATTGAAAAGAGGGAAGCAAATGATTGGAATTAGCGCATGCCTTGGTGGTATTTGCTGCCGCTATGATGGTCAGTCAAAAGAAATCACGGCTTTAAAGAAATTAGTAGAGAATGGTCAAGCAATACTTGTTTGTCCAGAAGTTTTAGGTGGCTTACCAATACCTCGGGAACCTGCTGAAATTAGTGGAGGAGATGGTTTTGACGTTTGGAATGCCAAAGCCAAAGTTCTTACTAAAACAGGAGAAGATATGACAGCTTTATTTAAACAAGGTGCAATTATCGCCTACCAAAAGTTAGTTGAAAAAGGTGTTACAACGATTATTTTGAAAGAAAATAGCCCATCGTGCGGAGGCAGTAACATTTATGATGGTACATTTTCTGGTGATCGTCGCAACGGGCCAGGTGTTGCAACAGCTTACTTCATATCCAAAGGCTTGGATGTAGTTTCAGAGAATGAGTGGCAAACAGTCATCAATGGTGAGGAATATCAATGACGGAAAATGGAGTACTAACATTATTTGATGAATAAAAGACAAAAAATGCAAGAAATCCATCTGAAAGGTTATAGGGATGAACTATCTTATTCCTAGTTATCGTCAGAATAATGATCAACAAGAAAGCATAGAATACTGCTTATCTAAAAAGGATTTTTGTGTAAATCCGCAAAGTTATTATGATCAATTGATTAAATCATTTGAAAAAAACGTGAAAATCAAATAAGAACTATTGACTAATCACTCTGAAATCGGTAACCTAAAAGGGATTGAAGATAGGAGTAAAAAAACTATGGAAATTGAAAAAACCAATCGAATGAACGCATTATTTGAATTTTACTCCACTTTGTTGACAGAAAAACAAATGAATTATATGGAGATGTACTATGCGGATGATTTCTCCTTAGGTGAAATAGCTGAGGAATACGATATCAGCCGTCAAGCAGTTTATGACAATATCAAGCGGACGGAAAAAATTTTAGAAGAATATGAAAAAAAACTTCATTTATTTTCTGATTATGTCGTTCGTGGAGAATTACTAGAAACACTAAAAAACTATGTAAACGAAACCTATCCGAAAGATACAACGATAGCCCATTATATAGAACAAATACAAGAAGTAGAGGAATGAGATTATGGCTTTTGAAAGTTTAACAGATCGCCTACAACAGGCAATGAGCAAATTACGTCGTAAAGGGAAAGTATCTGAAGCAGACGTAAAAGAAATGATGAGAGAGATACGCTTGGCATTGCTGGAAGCCGATGTAAATTTACAAGTGGTCAAAGATTTTACCAAACGTGTCCGTGAACGTGCAGTTGGTGTGGAAGTTCTTGAAAGTTTGTCGCCAGCGCAACAAATCGTTAAAATCGTTGATGAAGAATTAACCGCTACACTTGGAACCGAAACGGTTGGCTTGAACAAGTCAGAACGTATTCCAACTGTAATCATGATGGTTGGGTTACAAGGAGCTGGTAAAACAACGTTTGGTGGTAAATTGGCAAATCACTTAATCAAAAATGAAAATGCCCGTCCATTGATGATTGCAGCCGATGTATATCGTCCAGCCGCGATCGATCAGTTAAAGGTATTAGGACAACAATTAGATGTACCTGTTTTTGATATGGGAACAGATGTTAGTCCTGTTGAAATTGTTCGTCAAGGTATGGATTTAGCCAAAGAAAAGAAAAACGATTATGTTTTGATCGATACGGCAGGTCGTCTGCATGTCGATGAGGCGTTGATGGATGAATTAAAACAAATCAAAGAAGTAGCACAACCCGATGATATTTTACTTGTTGTCGATGCAATGACAGGGCAAGATGCGGTCAATGTTGCAGATAGTTTCAATCAGCAATTAGGAATCACAGGAGTTGTAATCACAAAACTTGATGGTGATACGCGTGGTGGTGCGGCACTTTCTATTCGTTCTGTCACTGGCGCACCAATCAAATTCATCGGTTCTGGTGAAAAACTAACGGACTTAGAAATTTTCCATCCAGATCGTATGTCCAGCCGTATTTTAGGTATGGGGGATATGCTGACCCTGATCGAAAAAGCCCAACAAGATTATGATGAGAAAAAAGCTGAAGAACTTGCAGTAAAAATGAAGGAAAATAGCTTTGATTTTAATGATTTTATTGAGCAGTTAGATCAAGTAATGGGGATGGGACCAATTGAAGATCTACTGAAAATGATTCCTGGAATGAATAATATGCCAGGGCTAGAAAACGTCAAAGTCGATCCAAAAGACGTAGCACGTAAAAAAGCCATGGTACTTTCAATGACACCAGCTGAACGAGAAAACCCGGACTTACTAAATCCAAGTCGCCGTCGGAGAATTGCTGCGGGTTCTGGTAATAACGTCGTTGAAGTTAACCGAATGATCAAACAATTCAAAGAATCTAAAAAAATGATGCAGCAAATGTCTAAAGGCAATATGGATATCCCGGGCATGGATCAAATGCTTGGTGGAGGTATCAAAGGTAAATTAGGAAAAATGGCTATGAATCGTATGGTGAAGAAAAGTAAGAAGAAGAAAAAGAAGAAAAAATAAAAAAATGAAGCTACCTAAAGTCATTAAACCTTTAGGTAGCTTCATTTGCATATAAGAAAAATTATGATTCAATACGAAAATCATTTTTTAATTGTCTTTTATTGTTGATCCATTCATGAATTTCTTTTCTAAAAACAAGATAAATTCCAATCAAAGCGGTGATTGTCCCATAGAAAAGTAAGCTAGGGATCGGGGAGCTATCTGTTCCACCGAGATACAAACCGCCACTAAATACAAGAACTATTGGAATGTATACGATCATAGCAATGACGACAGGGATTTTAAGTCTATCAAATAAAAGATAGTTTCCTTTCTTTTCCAAACTAAGCGTGGGAAATAAGAAAGAACCAAAAATGATTAAAAACACCGACAATACAAGAGAGACTATAATGGGGACTGTAGAAACAGGATCTTTTGTTACGGTGTACACGAAAAATTTATTCATTACAACAATATCTGTTGTTGTATTCGTAAAATAGTACCATGCATTTGTGAGGCCAGTGATAAAAAATTCTAAAGAGGCGCAGAACCCAAATACAGTTAGCGGTCCTAAAATAATATTTCCAGTTACTAAACCAATAAAAGCTGAAATAAAGAAATAGCCGATACAAGTTGCCCAACTAGCTAAAACATTTACAGTTAAATCTGTCATACTTATATTGACATACTCAGTTGGGATTCCAGTTGTAATAATGCTAACGAATAGAATTTTAGCCAGAAGTACACTGATTAAAATAGGGAAAGAAATCAGTATAAATTTTGAATAGTAAATTTTCCGTTTAGAAACACCTAATGAAAATAAAAATTCATTGAATGATGTTTTTAAATCAACGAAAAAGAGAAAGAATCCGATTATTGTAATAGCTGCGATCAATAGGAGCGGATTTTCATTGAAATACATAGTATAGTATGGTTGGTCAACGGAGACGGAGGTAATCAAATTTCCCTGTTCATCATATTCTTTCGTTTGATAAAACAAGCGCAATCCTTCTTTTTTATCTAATTTTTGTCGTTCTTCAAGTGACAATCCTTTAAAACTAGGATTATCTTCTTCGGACATTTCTTTTAAATTTGTGATATATTCCTCAGAGCTGTAATAATTGTTCATATCTTTCCAACGATTGACATCGCTAATACCTAAATAGCTATAAAACAATATAATAGATAGACTGGCTACAATCAATGTAAGTCCGTATCGCTTTTTCAAAATAGTCATTAACTGTTTATTCATAACGTTTCTCCTTGTAAAGAGTCATTTGTTTTTTCATTTGCAAGGTTTACTTCAAAGACATCTTCTAATGTTAGTGGTAGTTCTTCAAATAAAATAGGCTCCTCTGCTTGAATCAACGTTCTCAATTCTTCTGTATAATCTTCAAAAATAGCTGTAACAACACGCCCTTGAAAGTGAAGTGATCTACTGTTTTCTTTAACGAATTGAGGGACTTTCTTCGTTTTAAAAACCATTTGGATTTTTCGAGCACTTTCTCTTAGCGATTCCAAGTGATAATCAAGCTGAATTTGATTCTTTTTCAAAATCAATGCTCGATCGATAATACTCTCTAGTTCATTTAAATTGTGAGAAGAGATGATAATTGAGCGACTATTTTCACTGACGTCATCTAAAAGAATTCCTAATACGTTCTTTTTGACAATGATATCTAATCCATCTAGAGGTTCATCCAATAAAACATAATCAGCATTAGAACAAATAGCTAAAATCATTTTATAAAGCCCCTGCATACCTTTTGACATCGAACGATAGTTGAAACGGGGGTTTAGATTGTTTTTCTTTGTTAAGGCTAAATATTTTTCTTTGTTAAAACCTGCATATGCATTTTGGTAGAAAGTGAGGATTTTCTTTAATGTATAGCCTGAAAGAAAATTATATTGTTCATCAATATAAAAGATTTTTTGCTTGAGTAATTTATTTTTTTGAAGATCTTCTTGATCGATGAGGATCTGACCTTGATCTAACTCATAGTGACCGGCAATTGATCTGAAAAAGGTTGTTTTACCAGAACCATTTCGTCCAATCAACCCTGTGATTTCCCCTTGGTTGAATGTCAAGTTTATATCCTTTAGAATAACTTGTCGATCGATCTTTTTTTCTAAATTTTCTATTTTCATGTTTACTCTCCCTTCAATTCTTGATAACTTTCATCTAACCATTGAGTCATTTCATTTTTAGGAACGTTTAAATAATTTGCTTCAATAACTAAATCAGTAAACTTTTTTTTGATTTTTTCGATCTGATATTCGTCTCGAAGATCTGTATCAATTTTTTTTACATAGGTGCCTTTCCCTTTAACGGTTATGATGACTTCTTGTGCTTCTAATAGTTTGTAAGCCTTACTGACTGTATTAGGATTCATCGTAAGCTGTCGGGCCATTTCTCTAACGGAAGGAAGACGGTCACCAGATTGTAGTAAACCGCTTAAGATATCTTCTTTGATTCCTAGCATTAGTTGCTCGTAATAAGGTTTACTACTAGCTTTATTAATAGAAACCATAAATTTCTCCTTTCAAAAAAAGGTGTTTGTTGTGTACTAGTATACATAGTACAGTTTGGTTTGTAAACATTTTTTTCTAACTTTTGCTAGAATGAAGATATGTTATAAAAAAATTAAGATTTAGCGATTGGAGGAAAAAGTAAATGAAACAGAGGTGTTCTTGGGCGAAGGGGAATGAAAAAATGGAAAACTATCATGATACGATTTGGGGTGTCCCTTTACATGATGATCAGAAATTATTTCGAAAATTAATCTTAGATATCAACCAAGCTGGGTTAAATTGGCAAACTATTTTGAATAAAGCAGAACATTTTGACGCTGCTTTTGATGATTTTGATATACAGAAAGTCGCTTACTATGACGAAAAAAAAATTGAAGAATTATTGAGTGATCCAGGAATTATCCGTAATCGTAGAAAAATTGAGGCTGCAATCCATAATGCCCAAAAAGTTATAGAGATCCAAAATGAGTTTGGCTCATTTTCTAGTTATTTATGGGCTTTCAACTCTCATAAAGTTTTGAAAAATTCTTATCAAGATCAACTAGAAATTCCTACAACAAATGAATTATCTGATAGAATAACGAAAGATTTGAAAAAAAGAGGGTTTAAGTTTGTCGGTAGTACGATTATTTATGCATTTCTAGAAGCTGTTGGAGTGATCAATGATCATGTGACAACATGTTTTCGTTACGAAGAATTAAAGTAAGAAAATAGTCTAGACCAAACTATTTTTCAGTTTTGGTTTAGACTATTTAAATGGAATTAACTATTTTTTTCTAAAAAGATAAGGTAAGAATCAACGATTGTTTTGAAAAAATTCATAGTATTCTCAGCAATAGTGCCATCATCATTGATTAAATTTACGACATTACCGATATAGGCTTCGGGCTGTTGTAAAGTAGGGACATTAAGAAAAACAAGCGATTGACGCAGATGATGATTTGCACCAAAAGCACTTAATGCGCCAGGTGATACGCTCACAACTAATCCTGGTTTTCCATCCCAAACATTTTGACCATAGGGACGGGAGCCAACATCTAAAGCATTTTTCAAAACACCTGGGACAGAGCGATTATATTCTGGTGTGACAAATACAAGACCAGAAAGCTGTTTAACTTCCTCTCTAAATGCTGTCCAAGCGGCAGTTGGAGTTCCTTCGTCATCCAAATCTTGGTTATACATTTGCAGTTCTTGCAAGTTGATGAAAACAGGTTCATATTCTTCTGGGAATAAACTTGAAATAGCAGTTGCGACTGTCTTACTGTAAGAGTTTTTTCTTAAACTTCCGACAAAAAAACCAATTTTTTTCTTCATACTATTATTCCTCCATTTGGTAAATAACGTTTATTATTTTATTTTAAGCTGAAGTTTTCGTTTTTGCAAGAAATCGAGTCATGTGATTGTCACAAGCAAATCAATGTTCATAGATAAATAATCTCTATATAATAAAAATTGGCTAAAAAATGGAGGCTAAAATGATGTATAGAATAAGGCGACTAGGTAAATTAAGCCTGTTTTTAGTTATTTCATGGTTGATGATGGTAGGAATTACGACGAAAACAGCAACAAAAATCAGCAGCGTTTACTAAATACTGGTGAAACTAGCTCACTCGTTTTACTGATTATTGGGATTTTATTATCTGTCATTGCATGTGGAATGATATTTAGCAGAAAGAACGTTTGATAATAATTAACGATTAGTAGATTGCATTATTCTAAACTCTTCGATATACTCAACCTAAATTAGATACAAAGGAGAATAAATGATTCTAAAACAAACAATTCAAAAGCACTTAGAACCACAAGAAATTAAGGATGTCCAAGTCTTAAAAGAAATCAATAAAAAAGTCTATTCGATTGAATACAAATTGGATTTAAGCTTCTTCAAAAAAGCAAATGAAAAAGTGAATCATTTGCTGTGTTGGGAGGAAGAGGTCTTAGTTGGTTATGCAGCCCTAAGTAATTTTGACCCTGAAGAGTTGGAAGTAACTATCATCGCCCAACCAAACAAAAAAATTATCGATAAGATACAAGAGGCTATAATAAGCTTTTCTCGTCAACGTATGATCAAGGAAATTTTGTGGATCATTGATCGAAAAGATCACTTTCTAAATTCGTACGTTAAAGAAGTAAGTGGTTATAAATATAGTTTTTCAGAATATGCGATGATTTTGGCTACAGATCAATTTGTTTTGACTCCTTCAGATTACGCTATAGAACCTGCAAGGATGGAAGAAGCGAAGGCAATTGCTGCATTAGAAGATGGAAAATCAACAGATGAAATTGTACCCATAGATCAAGAGGATCTGAAAAAAACACTTGTTTTAAGAGAAAATGGACAAGTAATCGCAAGTATTCGATTGGAAAACGAAGATAATTCTTATGGTATATACGGATTTGTCGTAAGACCAGATTATCGTGGTCAGGGTATTGGTAGAAAAATAATCTGTCAGCTTGTTCAGCAATTGATCGATAAACAAGCAGCGAAAATTTATTTAGAGGTTGATTCTACGAATGAAGCGGCCCGCCATTTATATCATTCGATAGGCTTTGAAGAACAGACGTTGTTTGACTATTACATCTATACATTAAATAGATAAAAAATAAGCGATGAACTAAAGAAATGTCTTCTTTGGTTCACCGCTTATTTTCGTTAAGCAACAATTGATTGCCCCTGCCAAGGTAGATTAAGTATAGAGCTAAAGGAGCTGAAAAGCAACGTTTTAAAGCTTTTTTTAAGGTGTCAAGAAAAAACTCTTTACAGCTTATTAAAAATCTGGTAAACTAACATTTGTGATTAAGTTAATGGAGGTGTAATATATAAAATGTCAGTAAAAATTCGTTTAAAACGCATGGGTTCTAAAAAGAGTCCTTTTTACCGTATTGTAGTCGCAGATTCTCGTTCTCCTCGTGATGGACGTTTCATCGAAACTGTTGGAACATACAATCCTTTAAAAGATCCAGCAGAAGTAGTTTTAAAAGAAGATTTAGTTTTAGACTGGTTGTCTAAAGGCGCTCAGCCTTCAGATACTGTTCGTAACATCCTTTCAAAAGAAGGCGTTATGAAAAAACACCACGAAGCTAAACTTGAAAAGAAATAAGGTGACCGATTATGACAGATGTGAAAGAGTTAGTCTTAACTATCGTTCGCCCATTAGTCAGTCAACCTGAGCTAGTCAAGTTAGAAATAGAAGAATCTGATGTTTTTCTAGAATATAATTTGACTGTATCGCCTGAAGATATTGGACGTATCATCGGAAAGCAAGGACGTGTTGCTAAAGCAATTCGGACCATTGTTTACAGTGTACGTTTGGATGGACCCAAAAAAGTTCGTTTGAATATCGTAGATGGTAAATAGCACGAAGTAGAGCACTCAATTTTTGAGTGCTTTTTTTGTGTATTTTGACGAATTGTTTGATATCCGCTACTATAAACAAAAAGAGATATAAATGGAGGAGAAATCAATGGAGGACTTGAAAAGTTATCAAGAACAACTATTGCAAGCACTTGATGAATATATTGTACAAGCTGAATTAGAAGCAGGGGATATTTTTGTACTCGGCTGTAGCAGTAGTGAAGTTGCTGGGGGAGTCATTGGCAAATGTTCTAATTTGGAAATAGGAGAAATGATCGTTTCAACAATCAAAGATACTTTAGTCCAAAAAAAGATTCATCTTGCTGTACAAGGATGCGAGCATATCAATCGTTCACTCGTTATTGAAAAAGAAGTTGCTAAGTACCAACAGTTTGAAATTGTTTCAGTCGTACCAGCACTTCATGCTGGAGGAGCTGCTGCGGTGGCTGCCTTTAAATTATTCCAAAATCCAGTAGTGGTGGAAAAGATAACGGCGCAAGGCGGCATAGATATTGGTGATACATCGATTGGTATGCATATCCAGCATGTTCAAGTTCCTGTGCGTACATCGATCAAAGAAATCGGAGGAGCACATGTCACTTACTTACGTACGCGTCCAAAATTAATAGGAGGAATTCGTGCGGTTTATGAATAAAAAGCGAGGATGAGATCCCCCTTAAACCATAGGGCTCTCATCCTCTTTTTTGAGTAGTTATTTTTTTCTAAATACTTTAATTTCAAAGTCGGGTGAAACAAAACTAATTTCTGCTTCATCAATCATTAACCCTAGTAGATGATAGTCTTCTTCTTCATGGTGAGTAATGCCGAGTAATTCATCATAATAACTTTCAATGCTTAAATCTCTAGGTGTATTTAATAACTCTAATAAATGCAGGACATTGTTTGGTTCTTTCTCAGTTTTGCCATGTATGTTGATGTAAAAACCTTCCGAAGTAAAATCTACGTCAATCCGAATCTTTTCAATACCATTTGAAAAAAAGTAAGTCAATAATTCATCTACAATTCGTTTAGCTTTGTCTCTTTCTTGCATGTTGTTTCACCTTTCTGATCTGTAAAATATTATCTAGTAATGGTACCATGACAGCCGCAACAAAACCAGTAGAAAACCCATTATTATAAAGATTCAATCCGCCATGGAGGTAGCTGACATTTGTAACTAAGGACATATGTAAAAATCCTGCAATCAAGCCAAAAGTAATGCCATAATATCCTGCAATCGGTGCTAAACCAGTACCGAAAATACCCGCAAGAACCACAGTCGTTTGATTTACTTCAAAAACCGAAGAGAGCTGTGCAGTCAAAAAAACGCTGATGAGCAAAGGTAAACTATTCAGAATATGGTTACCAAAAGCGCTAAAACCAACCGCAGATAAAATTGCACCAACAATCGGTCCGTTAAGTGTAGAGTGACTAACTTGAGTGTATCCGACCAATAATAATCCCATTAGAGACATATTCATCATCGTGGCACCAACGCCTGAAATAGAAATAAAATCAGTAATCAATTTCCCAGATGTTTTACTGATTGCTTTTAGCCCTTTCAAAGAAAAATGATTGACTATGAATCCAACTAAAAACATCATAAAAAATAAAAATAATAGAAAAAATAGAAGTTTAGTATGATATTCAGTTGAAACTAAATTTTTTCCTTCAATCTTCCAGCCAAACATCCTCAAAATACCTGTAAACATCATAGCAATAAGTCCAGAAGTAAAACCGACATTATATAAAGAAAAGCCTTGATGAAAGGTAAGTATGTGAGAAGCTAAAGGAGGTAAAATCAACCCGATGAAAATACCCACTAAGCATCCTAAAGGGATTGAGAACTGTAATGGTAAGGAAATTCCAAATGTAAGGTAGCTGATGATCGGAGAAAGAGCACTACCAAATAAGCTAACAACAATAAATTGTGAAAAAGGTTTTTTTACAATTTTTGCATAGCAGAGTCCACCAATAATAATTGGAATTGAATTATATAAATTTTTTCCAAAAAAGGAGCAACCTGATACGGTAAACAAAGCTGCGATCATAGGACCGTTGATGGGGATTTTTTCTTTTTTAGCGAGCAGTACACTGATTAAGGTAAGTAAGCCGCTATTAACAAAAGCACTGCCGAAAGTACCAAGTTCAATATAATCAGTTAATAGATTACTGGGAGAGGTTAAAATACGCGCCATTCCTGCCCATAAAAGAGTGATAGGTTCACTAAAAAGACCGATAATGATTAAGATGAAGCAATACCCAATTAAAAGATAATAGTGTTTATTTTTATGCGTCTTATCCAAATTTGTTTTATCAGTATGTAAAAAAAGTGCTTGGCTGTTTTCTTTAGCCATAAAAAATACCTCCATTGTCTGTCAATAACTTAACTATAGCTTGTAAAACATTCATCGGTCAATCATATTTTAGGAAAGTCGAGTAAATTATCACGTTTTTTGGATATAACTATAATTATTGAGAAAATGAGCTGCCAAAAGAGTGTAAAATAAAAGAATAAACATTAAAAAAATAAATAATGATAAATAGAAAATAGTTATCTAGTTATATGAGAGAGTTTAACGGAGAATAGAAAAATGGAAAACACTAAAAAGATCATCTTTAATTTTTCCTATTTTACATTGAACGCTATTCGAGCTAGTTCAACTTTTATATCTGGAGGAGGGATTTTTTTGGTTAGGAAAAAAGTTTATAAAAAACAACATATTTTAGTAGCGGCAAGAGAACTATTAGCAGAAAAAGGTTTTTCATCTATAACAGCAAGAAATGTGGCTGAGTATATGGGGATTTCAACTCAACCCATCTATCTTGAATTTAAAAATATGGAAGAGTTGAAGTTGACTTTGTTAAAAACAACGTATGATATTTTAGAAACTGAATTTTTCTCTAAAAAACAAACGTCAAATAATGTAGTAAATTTTGGATTAAATTACCTTGATTTTGCTAAAACAAATAGTAAATTGTATATATCGTTATACATAGAGCAACATTCATATGGACAAGAATTACAACAATTATCCTTTGACTCATTTCAACATTCTATTAAAGAAGATAAATATTATGCAACGTTTTCTAATGAAAAACTTAAGAAGTTACACATGAATTTATTGATCGTTACTATTGGCATGGCTTCATTGAGTATTTCAGGAATAGTGAACCAGACAAGAGCACAATTGATGACAGCATTCGAAGATATTGAACAAAAGATACAATAATAAAAAAGACTGCAACAATAACATAATCTAACTAACGTGAGTTAAACAAAAGAAAAACAATTACTTTTGTTCCAAGGTAGTATAGAGTATGTATTCAGCAGTCTTTTTTGGAGTAATCAATTTGTTCAAACAGCCTGAGGTATAAAGTCAATTGTACATAAATCGTTATAATGAAAATGGAGAGTTGCTTGAATCTGTCCATCTTCGATCAATTTTTGTGCAGTGTCTTTTACGTCTTCTTGGTCAAATTGCTGGAAATTGATCACGTTTGCTACAAAATGAGGAGATTTCCTATTGGAAGCCTCAAGTATGAGCGTTTCGATCTGTGGATTAAACGTCATTCGCTTTCACCTCTTTTATCAACAGTACCATTTTAAACTTAAATTGAATAGTAATTTGTTACTAAATGAGGATATGGAAAGAATTTTTTTCACAATTTCGCTGACATCAACCCTCATTATGGAAAAAATCAGTATGACGGGTTTTCAGTATCGTTAGTTTTTTGTTTAAGGAGTCTGCTATTTTTTGTAGTTCAAGTATATTCTTTTTTTCATAATGATGATTCCAAATAAACATCATTTTCAGTAATTGGAAAGTTGGTTTATAATTAGCGGTTTCTTGATTAGTGATTTGCTTGATGAAACGACTAAAAATACGATAAACGCGAATAGGGTAAGGGGGTAGCAATACTAAGATGATGTCTGCATCATTTACTGCGAGTTTGATCCAGTTTTTAGTTGTGGTACCTTCAATGATCCAAGTTTCTTTTGCTAAAATAGCTTGTAGTTGATGTGTAGATTCTTCTTCAGAGTATGGTATATCTCCAGAAGGTTGACGATTCCAAATCAGATTGTCCAATTCATAATAAGGAATCTTTTTCTTAGCGGATAATTTTTTGGCAAAAGTTGTCTTTCCGCTCCCAACAGGTCCAGCAATCATGATTTTTTTCATATTTAGGCTCCCATCTAAATAAAAAAAGAATGGCAATGAGGCACCATTCTTTTTTTATTTATTTTTTCGCTTCTTGTAAAATGTTTATTTTTTCGATTCGGATATCTTTCTTTGGTTTGTCCTGTTCACCAGTTTCAGCAGCAGCAATTTTATCTACAACATCCATACCTTTCGTTACTTGACCAAAAACAGTGTGCTTACCATCTAAGTGAGGTGTGCCACCTTTTTTGTATGCATCGATGATTTTTTCTGGTTTATCATCTTTTAGTAAGCCGTCCGACATATCATCCGTATTTTGAACGATAAAGAATTGACTACCATTCGTACCATTTCCTTTTTCATCTTTACCAGCATTGGCCATTGATAATGCTCCGCGGATGTTATAAAGCTGATTAGAGATTTCATCATCAAAAGAACCATTCCAAATGCTTTCTCCGCCAGTGCCGTCACCTTTAGGATCGCCGCCTTGAATCATAAAGTTCTCAATAACACGATGGAAAATAACATTATCGTAATAACCATTTTTTGCATGTGTTATGAAGTTTTCAACTGTTTTTGGAGCTTGTTTTGGAAATAATTTGATTTCGATTGATCCTTCTGTTGTGACCATTTCTACCAAATCTTCATCTTCGCTGACTTTGTCTGATAATTGAGGTAATTCTAGTGAATTTAAATCAACGGATTCAGATGTTTTAGTTTCACTCGAAGAAGTAGCAGAAGAATCTGCCGTTTTTTTCTCATTTTTAGGTCCACAAGCTGCGAATAATACTAATGATGTTAAAAGTGTTGTCGCAACAATGAATTTTTTTGTTTTCATAAAGTTAAGTCTTCCTTTCAAAAATAGGTTTACATCTCATCATAACAAATCCTCTTTAGAACCGCTAGTCAAAATGGAATTTTTTTAAGATTTCCAAAAGGTGTAGACCACTTTTTTTTATTCTGCTATAATGAAAATGGATACATTATAATCAATACAAATCTTAGGAGGCAGTAATAATGGGAAAATTAGGTATTTCTATTTATCCAGAACGTTCAACTTTTGAAAAGGACAAAGCTTATCTAGACTTAGCACATAAATATGGATTTAAACGCGTTTTTACAAGTTTACTTCAAATCACAGAAGACAAAGAAAAGGTATTAGGAGAGTTTAAAAAAGTCGTTGATTATGCTAACAGTCTTGGAATGGAAGTTATGGTTGACATTAATCCTGCCTTATTTGAACAATTAGAAATTTCTTATGATGATTTATCATTTTTCGACGAGATGGGTGCTTATGGTGTGCGCTTAGATGTTGGGTTTACAGGGGCTGAAGAAGCTAAAATGACGCGTAATCCTTATGGCATCAAAATCGAAATTAATATGAGTACAGGAACGAGTTATGTAGACAATATTATGAGCTACTCACCAAATACAGATAATTTGTTAGGATCACATAATTTCTATCCACATCGTTATTCTGGTTTGGGGTATGATCATTTTGTTTTTTGTTCTGAAAAATTCAGAAAATATAATTTAAATACAATGGCATTTGTGAACTCACATGACGCAACATTTGGTCCGTGGCCAACGCAAGATGGATTATGTTCTTTGGAAGATCATCGTGATTTAGAAATCGCTACACAAGTAAAACATTTAGTATTAACAGGTTTGATCGACGATATTTTGGTCGGAAATGCCTATGCATCAGAAGCAGAACTTAAAGCAATGGCGGATGCATTTAATGCAGAATATCCTTCTGTCAAAGTTGATGTAGCAAAAGATATTTCGGATGATGAGAGAGAAGTACTGTTTACAAGTCTTCACAGCTATCGCGGAGATCGCTCCGAATATATTTTACGCTCTACTATGACACGGATTCATTTTAAAGATCGTGCGTTTCCAGCTCATAACACGAAAGATATGACAAAAGGTGATGTCTTGATCGACAATGTTGGGTATGGTCAATATAAAGGTGAAACACAAATCGCATTGAAAGAAATGAAAAATGACGGACGTGTCAATGTTGTTGGACGTATTTCTGAAGATGAGTTATTCTTATTAGATTTCTTAAAACCATGGTCTAGCTTTAAATTAATTGAAAATAAATAATAAAATAGAGAAGAGATCAGACGAAAGTAACGTACAACTTTTGTTTGATCTCATTTTTTTATTAAGATTCTTCATAAATGGGTTTAATACGAGGGTGATTTCGATAAAATAGAAAGTAACGAGGTGAAATTCATGGAAAAAGAACTAAGTATTTTATTAGCTAAACTTCAAGGGATTGCTCAAACGGGAAAAAAATATGGGAAAGATATTTTTGATCGAGAGCGTTATGAAGAGCTTTCTAAAGTAACAAAAAAGTTAATGGAAACACTTTACCCTAGTTTATCTGATCAAGAGTTAACGATTCTTGTTGATAAAGATGAAGGCTATGCAACGCCGAAAGTTGATATTCGAGCAGTCATTTTTAATCAAGAAGGGAAATTATTGCTAGTAAAAGAAAAAAGTGATCATTGTTGGTCTTTGCCTGGAGGTTGGGCAGATATTGGCTATTCACCAAAAGAAATTGCTGAAAAAGAAACGATGGAAGAAGCCGGAATACCCGTTACAGCTAAGCGTTTGATTGCTGTGATAGACATGTCAAAACATGATTTTCCACCTTCATTGACTTATGTCTATAAGTTTTTTATTCACTGTGTCGCTGAGGATGGGGAATTAAAAACAGGAATTGAGACAAATGACGTTGGTTATTTTTCGCTACCAGAAATTTATTTACTTAAACTTTCTAAACAACGAAACATCATCGATAATTTTGAAATGATTTTTGCTGATTACCAAAATGAAAAAAATATCATGATCTGTGATTAATATTGCGAAAACGCCAATAAAACATTATACTATTTAAGAATTTGAAAAAATTAGTATCATTTGGTTTTTATTCTAAGAAAAAGACAGTGTTGTGAATGATACGTTTAATGGGGAGTAATCGGATGAATCGCATAGTAAAAATTTTGATTGTTATAGTCGTTTTAGTTGTAATCGTACTAACAGGAGCTGGGATGTATTTCTATAATTATGCTGTTGTTCCATCAGAGAAGGATTTTCTAGCTGGAGATACACCAGGGACAGATGTCGAGGTAAAAACGCCAGAAGAAAAATGGTTTAAAGATGAAAAGAGCCGTTCATACTGGGAACTGACTTCTAAAGATGGTTTAAAGTTAAAAGCAATTTATTTACCTGCTGAGGGGAAAACAGATAAAAATGTTATCATGGCGCATGGTTACATGGGAAGTGCTGAGACAATGGCTAGTTTTGCTAAAATGTATCATGACTGGGGCTATAATGTTTTAGTGCCAGATGCTCGAGGTCATGGTGAAAGTGAAGGGGATTATATTGGTTTTGGCTGGCCAGAGCGAAAAGATTATCTTCAGTGGATCGATAAAATGATCGCTGAAAATGGCAAGGATGCTCAAATCACTTTATACGGCATTAGTATGGGTGGAGCAACAGTCATGATGACCAGCGGGGAAAATTTACCGAAAAATGTTAAAGCAATCGTTGAAGATTGTGGTTATTCCACGGTAAATGAAGAATTAGCCTATCAATTAAAAGATATGTTTAATTTACCAGCGTTCCCATTAGTTCCAGTAACAAGTTTGATCACCAAAATTCGTGCTGGTTATTTCTTTGGTGAAGCAAGTTCAGTTGCACAATTGAAGAAAAATAAAGTACCAATGTTGTTTATCCACGGTGATGCAGATAAATTTGTGCCATTTGAAATGTTGGATGAAGTATATAATGCAACAGATGTACCAAAAGAAAAATTTGTGGTGTCAGGTGCTGGACATGCTAAAGCTTACACAGTTGACCCTAAAGCGTACAAGGCGAAAGTTGAAAGTTTTTTAACAAAATATGTAGATTAATGATTATCGTCATCCAGTTTGAAAAAATTGGTGACGATTTTTTGAAGTAGAAAAACGTCATTTGGTTATATAAATGTCATAAAAAAATTATCCTTACTAATTTTACTATACATCTGCTAGAATTCTTTGATATGATAATAAAAAGAAATGAGGTAAAATAGATGGAAGAACAAATTATTGACTATCTGCATTACTTACAAATAGAACGAGGACTTTCTCTGAATACAAGAAAAAGCTATGAACGCGACTTACATAAGTATTTAGTGTTTCTACAAGATCAAAAGGTAGAGAAATGGCAGTTGATCGACCGTTACATAATTATGGAATATTTACAAACGCTGCATAATGAGAACAACTCCTCTGCAACGATCATTCGAATGATTTCAAGTTTAAGAGGCTTTCATCAGTTTTTAAGACAAGAACGATTCACAGATCATGATCCAATGCAACATATCGATTCACCTAAAAAAGCACAAAAACTTCCTAGCACATTATCAGTTGGGGAAGTTACTTCATTGATAGAAACACCAGATACAACGAAACCTTTAGGGATAAGAAATCGAACGATTTTAGAGGTCATGTACGCAACTGGATTGCGAGTGACTGAGTTAGTAGATCTAAAAATCGGCGATCTACACTTATCGATTGGTTTATTGCAGACTATTGGTAAAGGCGATAAAGAGAGAATTATCCCTTTGGGGGATTATGCGATTCAATGGATTGAAAAATATCTAGAAGAAGCCCGGCCGACTTTAATCAAAAAAAACCAAAATGAAACACACTTATTTGTAAATCATCATGGGAAACCATTGTCACGCCAAGGAGTTTGGAAAAATCTAAAACAAATTGTACAAGAAGCTGGGATCAACAAAAACATTACCCCACATACATTACGGCATAGTTTTGCAACGCATTTATTAGAGAATGGAGCAGATCTAAGAATTGTCCAAGAACTTTTAGGTCATGCAGATATTTCTACGACGCAAATTTATACCCATATTACCAAACAAAGAATGGCCGATGTTTACAAACAACATTTTCCACGAGCTTAACTAATTAAAAAAGGAAAGAAGGTGAAAATCATGTTAACTTATTATCGAAAAGAGCAACGAAAAATAGCGATGGGACTATTGAGTTTCCACCAAAAACTAACTGAATATCATTCCCTACTAAAAGAAATTGATATGTATGAAACTGACGAGAATCTGCACTTACTTTTTTGGATACCAGATGGAGAACAAAATATTCAGGGGGTTGTCGGAATCGAGATAGAAACATCTGATGCGATGATTTTACATGATATATCAATCAATCCTTCTTTTAGAGGTGAAAAGTTAGGGTTTGACTTGCTAAATGAAATGGTAGAGCTTTATCCTGAAATGAAAATTTATGGAACATTAGCCACATCTGCTTATTTATCTAAGTGGAAAGAACACAACGCTTGAATTTTATGGTAAACTAAAGAGCTGAAAAAGAAAGTTGGATGATCTTGCAGGAAATTAATGTGAAATTGGATGTATTTGAAGGACCGTTAGATCTTTTATTACATTTAATCCAAAAATTGGAAATCGATATTTATGATATTCCAATTGCTGCAGTAACGGAACAGTATATGAACTATATCCATACAATGAAGACGTTGGAATTAGAAATTGCTGGAGAATATTTGGTGATGGCAGCGACATTGATGGCAATCAAAAGTAAGATGCTTTTGCCTAAACAAGAATTGGAACTGACTGAAGATGATGAAATCCTTGATGGTGAAGATCCACGGGATGCTTTGGTTGCTCAATTATTGGAGTATCGTAAATTTAAATATGCAGCAGGTCTTTTGCATGAAAAGGAATCAGAAAGAAGCCTCTATTATACGAAAGAACCGATGGATGTTGATGAATATAAAGAAGACAATCCTTTGTTATCACCAAATCAACTGAACACGATTGATTTGTTTTTAGCTTTCCACGCAATGTTAGAAAAGAAAAAAAGTCGACAGCCAGTGGAAACGACTGTCGCTGGAGATGATGTATCAATTGAAGAAAAAATTGCGACCATCACTCAAAAAATGTGCCAAATTGATCGGGATACACCGGTCAATTTTGAATCCTTTTTCGCCTCATATTCTAAACAAGAAGTAGTTACTACCTTTATGGCTTTGTTGGAATTAATGAAAAAAGGGATTGTTTATGTAGAACAAGAGGACAATTATAGTACTATTTTACTATATAACACCTCTGAAGAGATTGAATCAAGTACGGAGGAAACAATGTGACCACAGTTAGTCAAGTCGAAGCGATTCTATTTGTTGTTGGGGAAGAAGGAATTGGTTTAGAAGAATTGTCCTATTTATTGGGGCTTTCTACTGCTAAAACATACGAAGCGCTGACCGCTTTAAAAGAACGCTATGAATCAGATAAAGACGCAGCTTTAAATATCCTAGAAGTCGGAAATCATTTTATTCTATCAACTAAGAAGGCTTTTGCGCCTTTATTAAAAAAATATGCACAATCGCCTATTTCGAATTCTTTGTCTCAAGCAGCTCTCGAGACATTATCGATCGTTGCGTATAAACAGCCTATTTCAAGGGTAGAAGTAGATGAAATTAGAGGTGTGCAGTCAGCAGGTTCAATGCAAAAATTAGTTGCTCGCCAGTTGATTGAAGAAAAAGGCCGAGTCGACGGTCCTGGTCGAGCTATTTTATATGGAACCACTGCTTATTTCATGGATTATTTTGGTTTAAGATCTCTAGAAGAGCTACCAGATATCCAACAAATGGAAGAAGAAATCGCAGAAGAGTTACCTTTAGACCTCTTTTTCGATCGTTACAAAGAGTTAAATGAAGAAGAAGCAACAATGGAGATAAACGAATCGGAGGAAGAAAACTAAATGGAAAGACTTCAAAAAGTAATCGCGCATGCAGGGATTGCATCTCGCAGAAAAGCAGAAGAATATATCGTCAATGGACGTGTCAAAGTAAATGGAAAAATCACTCGAGAACTAGGGACACAAGTCGGTAAAAACGACAAGGTAGAAGTGGATGATGTACCGATTTATAAAGAAGAATATGGTTATTATCTGTTCTACAAACCAAAAGGGGTAATTTCTGCTGTTTCCGATGATAAAGGTAGAAAAGTTGTCACTGATTTTTTCTCACACATTAAAGAACGCATTTACCCTGTAGGAAGATTAGACTACGATACTTCAGGTTTATTGCTATTAACAAATGATGGAGAGTTTTCTCAAAAATTAACCCATCCAAGCCATGAAATCGACAAAGTGTATGTAGCGAAAGTAAAAGGCCTAGCCAAAAAACATGATCTGCTTCCATTAACAAAAGGGATTAAAATCGAAGGGTACAAAACAGCTCCTGCCGCTTTTGAGATTATATCTGTTGACCTAAAGACAAATACTAGCATAGTAGAATTAACCATTCATGAAGGTCGCAATCATCAAGTTAAAAAAATGCTTCAAGCAGTCGGATACCCAGTACAGAAATTAAAAAGAGAAAAGTATGGAGATTTGACCTTAAAAGGACTTCGTCCAGGTGAATACCGTAATTTAAATAAAAAAGAAATTAGTGTCTTAATGAATCAATCAAAATAATTTTTTTAGAAGGAGGAGTCTGAACTGAGTGTAGTTCGGGCTCATTTTTCATAGTGATAATTCTTCATAGTCAACTAAATATGTGACCTATTGAACATAAATATTGCTTTTTTCTAAAAAGGTTGTATACTGTAATTGTACAAAAATTTAATAAAGGTTCGTCTTCAGGGGCAGGGTGCAATTCCCGACCGGTGGTTATAGTCCACGACCTACTTCATTTGAAGTGGCTGAATTGGTGTAATTCCAATACCGACAGTAAAGTCTGGATAAAGAAGATAGGGCTTATTTGAATTGGCATTTTTCAGATAAGATAACTCTACTCTATTTTCCCTGTTGGAAAATAGAGTTTTTGTTGTGAATCACTAAGAGCTAAGTCTCTAAGAATTGAAGGCCAACGATTGGCCAAGGGGCAGAGTAGATGATGAACAGCACTTGGCGAACGAAGTGATAGAAGTCACTTTCGTACGGAAATACCATACTTAATCAAAAACTAAATATGAGTGAATTCTTTGTATAACTAAATACTGTTTTACCTCAATAGTAGTTTGTTATAGTAGTCTAATTGTTTGATCAAGCAAGATTTCACAGCAAATCAAGAGTAATCACTGAAAAGAATCAATTTAGAAAAGTTCGTTTGAAGATGGGTCCTTAACAGGAGGATTTCATATGCGAAACAACAAGGTACAAAAAATGGTAAGTGTAGCAATGTTAGCAGCAATAGGGGTGGTTTTGCAGTTTGTAGCATTTCCGATCATGCCCATACCTGCGCTCAGTTTCTTGAAAGTTGATTTTAGCGATATTCCAGTCATGATCAGTATGTTTTTATTTGGTCCATTAGCTGGAATTAGTACAGCTTTTATAAGGTCTGTATTACATCTGTTTACAACGGGTGCATCGCCACAAAATTTAGTCGGGGATGTCACTGTTTTTTTTGCGACAACTGTTTTCACTTTACCGATGTATTATTTTTTCAAACAGGGAAGCGATAAGCTTTCAAATAAAGTTTTAGGAATTTCTACAGGAATAATTGCGTTAACCGTCTTCATGAGCATCGCAAACTATTTCGTCATCACACCGCTTTATTTGAAATTATTCGGCGTATCCGCTGGGCAATTTTTAGGCATGTCACTAGCGAAATATGTTATGATTGGGATTATTCCATTCAATTTGATTAAAGGCGCAATTGTGAGTACTGCTTTCTTAGTGCTTCATGCAAAACTTTTACCATGGTTGTCTAGAAAACAATATCAGTTGGGCGATAAAAAAACGATAATGAAATAAGTCTTTATTATAAATAGTTGAAGCATGGAGAGGAACCATTAAGTTCCCTCTATGTTTTTTTGGTAGTCAGGACTAAATATTCTAGATATTGAATATTTTCTGATAAAATAGTTAAAGTAAGAACAGGAGGAGTAATAAAATGAAAAAATGGCAGAAACGCTTACTTTGGTTCGGCGGAATACTAGTGGTATTGATCTTAGTTGGTTTATTTTATATAAAAACCATTACATATACACCTACGACGATCGCCTTAGAATCCTCTGAACAAGCAATAGATGAAAATGGCACACTATTTTTCAAGGGAAACAAAGAAAAAACAACAGTGATTTTTTATCAAGGTGCACTGGTTGAAAATGCTAGTTATAGTATTTGGGCTGAAAAAGTAGCAGAAGCCGGCTTTTCAGTTTATCTTGTAAAAGAACCCTTTAATCTAGCTGTGTTAGGGCAAAATAAAGCGGAACAAATCATCGAGGCAAATCATTTAAGCAATTATGTGATTGGCGGGCATTCATTAGGTGGCGTTATGGCTAGCCGTTTTGCTGCTGAGCAAGAGGGTCATAATGCGTTAAAAGGTGTGTTTTTCCTAGCAAGTTATCCTGATGAGAAAGGTAGTCTCGCAACATTTAATGGTCAAGTACTTTCATTGACGGGTTCTGAAGATGGTGTTTTGAATTGGCAAGCATACAATCAGTCGAAAAAATATTTGCCTAACCAGACTATTTTTGAAGAAATCAAGGGTGGAAATCATGCTGGCTTTGGTAGCTATGGTGAACAAAAAGGCGATAAACCAACTTTGATCAATAATGATGAACAGCAAGAAGCCGTTGCTGGTCAGTTGATCGACTGGTTAAACACGATAAAATAAACAATAAAAGAGTTTAGCTCTGAGAATTAAGAAGGAGTTACTTTTTTCTCGCTGTTTATTCAGATTTAAAGCCCAAAACAAAACTGTTTTTTAGTTTTGCCCTGGGCTTTTTGTAATTGCTTAAATAAATGCTCTGATTTTTATTATTTTTCTATGATCTCTATTGCACGAACAGGGCATTTACGGTACGCTGTTAAGACATTGTCCCTTTCGTTTTCGGGAACAAATTCTTGCGTTGCCTTATTATCATTTTTTAAAATGACGATTCCATCATCATTATAATCGAACGTTTCTGGTGCATACACTTGGCATAAGCCACAAGCAATGCATTTTTCAGGAATTATTTTACATAACATATAAGCACATCCTATTCTATCATTGAAAGAGGTGGTAATATGGAACCTTCTTTTATTTTAGCGTTATTTCAACATGGATACAAGGCGCGAACTTCGACTTTGTATCATCTTTTAAAAGGCAAGCGGACAAGTTCTGTGTTGCTTTATGGTTTTATATATGAAAATTTACGTTTTTTCCAATTATGCCCAGAATTATCTGAAAAACAGTTTAACGACATACTAGATAACTTGATCCAACAAAAGTTATTATACCAAGATATAGAAGGTGAGGTTCAGATATCAAGTAAAGGAATGGAATTAATAGACCGTGATCGTAATCGCTTAACTCAAATCGATAATTATCGTTTTGGTAAAACCGATGATATTATTTGGCGATTATTACAATTTACGGTACAAGTTGTTTCAAATTTATCTTATGCTAACAAAAATTATGTTCCACTTGAACAATCGCCATTGTATCAAAAACAAGTAAAAATGTATATAAAATCAATGCCCAAAGCACAATTAATTCAAACCGTTAAAACAGAATGGACCGAAATTTTTTCCAAACTCCCTAAAGATGAAGCGGATTTTTTCGCCCGTCAATTGTCAGGTTATCAGCAAATTGGTAAAACCTCTTTTCAATTATTGGGAAATCAACCTAAAGCATTTGAACGGTATCTGCTAAAAAAAGAAAAACTTCATCATTTGTTAACTACAATCTGTTTGATGCCAGAAGGAAGTTTTTTGAAGAAGTTGATTCTTCAATTAGTTCAACAAAATGAAAATAAAAGTATGAGTGAAACAAGCTATTATTTAAAAAAGCAGCTTTCAATCGAGGCGTTAGCTCAGCAAAGAAACGTTAAAATAAGTACGATAAAAGACCATCTGATGGAGCTTGCTTTAACAAAGGAGTTTCCGTTTGAACAATTTGTATCCAGTGAAACTTCTCATCATTTAATGAACTATCCCAAACCATATCAGGACTGGGTATACCGTACAGTAAAACAAATAAGTCCAAAACTCGACTACTTTGAGTTTCGTTTATATCAAATTCAAAAACTTAGAGAAGAAAGAGAATTAAGCAAATGACAATTATTTTAGAGGAAATATTACAAAAGAAATTTGGATTCAATACATTTAAACCAGGACAAAAAGAAGTCATTGAGCAACTGTTAAACAAACAAGATACATTAGCTGTTTTGCCAACAGGTACTGGAAAATCCTTATGTTATCAGCTAGTCGGACAATTGGTCGAAGGAACAGTATTGATTGTTTCTCCGTTGTTATCTTTAATGGAGGATCAAGTAATCCAGTTGCAAAAAAAAGGAGAAGCAAGTGTTATTGCCTTAAATAGTAGTTTATCTTTTTTTGAAAAGCAATATGTATTGAATCATTTAAGTGAGTACAAATTCATTCTGATTAGTCCTGAAACGTTGATGCAAAAAGAGGTTCGAACGAAAATTGCTGCGTTAAAGATTGCCTTGTTTGTAGTTGATGAAGCCCATTGTGTTTCCCAGTGGGGCGTTGATTTCAGGCCAGAATATACTCAGCTAGCAAAAATCCAAGCGGAATGTCATTATCCATTGACGTTAGCCTTAACAGCAACAGCGACTCCATCTGTAAAGAATGAGATTATCAGCCAAGTATTTGCCCACCGTAAAACGATTTCTGAGGTGATTTTCTCGGTGAACCGCCCTAATATTGGGTTGATCGTCAACCAAACAACAGAAAAAAATGATGTATTACTTGCTTATCTTTTGCAGTTAAGAAATAAAGGAATCATTTATTGTGCAACTAGAAAATCGTCTGAAAAAATCAATCGACTGATCAATGAAGAAACGAATTTGAAGTCTGCATTTTATCATGGTGGTTTGACAGCGAATGAGCGTAGTTTACTCCAGCAACAATTTGTTTCCAATCAAATCGATGTTTTGTGTGCGACGAATGCTTTTGGTATGGGGATCGACAAACCAGATGTTCGCTTCGTGATTCATTATGATTGCCCTGATAGTTTAGAAAACTATGTTCAAGAGATTGGCAGGGCTGGCCGCGATGGTCAAAGTAGTGTTGCGATTTTACTCTATCAAAAAGGAGACGAATTTATTCATTATTATTTCCAGTCGGAAAGTCGCCTTGATCGTGAGCTTTTAAATGAATTAGCAGGATATCAATCAGAAAAGCAAGGAAATAGTCTGCCTGCATTAAATGAAATTCAACAAAAGTGGTTACAAGGATATTTAGAAAATGACTATACGATAGAAGAACTAGAACAAAGATTATTAAGAAAAGAGAAAGAGCGGCAACAGCAGTTAAGCATTATGTTAAACTATATCAAGGAAGAAAAATGCCGTCGTGCGTTCATTCAGCATTATTTTTCAGAAGAAATCAAGAAAAAATCACAAGAAAATTGTTGCGATCAGTGCGGCTTATCCTTTGACAACTACAAAGGGCAAATAGTACAATCACCAGAAGAAAACGAAATCTCTGAACAGTGGGAGGACATTTTAATAAGATTATTTAAAGAATGAAAATAATCTTTTTTTAGACTGCAGTTGAGGAAAAGCTGTGGTATAATAACAAACGAAAGAATTTTAGGAGGAACGATACGTGAGTAAAAAAGATAGTAAAAAACCATCAGGTGCACGTGAACCTTGGGAGCAGTCGATTTATGATACTGATAAAAATACTGGGGGCTCTCGCTCAGAGAAACGTCAACAAAAAAAAGGGAATACGGTCTTTCTAACAATTTTAGTTATTCTTTTACTTTTGATCATTGCTTTACCAGTAGGTACTTATCTATATGTGATGCGGGATAAACCGAATGACAATAAACAAGCGAGCCAACCTTCTTCATCAGTGGTTGTTCAATCGTCGACAAAAAATAGTTCAACACAGTCATCGTCTTCAAGTGCTAATGCATCACAAGAGACACCAGCATCGTCTTCAGATGCCGTGACTGATGGCGCGCAAAGCAGTGTACCGCAAGAAACTACTCCGACAAGTGAAGCGGCTGTATACGATCAAGTTCGTGATGGAGAAGGGCCAAATCAGGTGGCTCGAAGAAATGGTATTTCTGTAGAAGAGTTATTACAGTTAAATGGTATTTCTTTAGATACTGTTTTACAACCGGAGCAATCTTTACGCGTTAAATAACAAAAATCGGGAGAAAAGATATAATCCCTTTTCCCGCTTATTAAGGGTCTGAAACAAAACAATCGATGTTTTGTACCAGACTCTTTTACTATGTGATAAACAAAGGAGCGCATTATGAAAAAAATAAGTATTGCCATTGACGGACCAGCATCTTCTGGGAAAAGTACGGTAGCTAAAATTTTAGCAAAAAAACTGAATTACATTTATTGTGATACTGGTGCAATGTATCGAGCTTTGACCTATTTAGCAATGGAAAAGAACATTGATTTTGAGAATGAACAAGGCTTAGTCGATCTTTGTCTCAATCATGAGATTTCGTTTAAACAGACAGATAAAGAGCAATTGGTTTTTGTCGATGGAATCGAAGTAACTGAAGAAATCAGACAACCTGATGTCACAAATGCTGTTTCGATCGTGGCAAAACATGGAGCAGTTCGAGAAAAAATGGTAGAGTTGCAACAAATCATCGGGCGTGCTGGCGGAGTTGTCATGGACGGACGAGATATTGGGACTGCAGTATTACCTGATGCGGAAGTTAAGATTTTCCTCGTTGCTAGTGTTGAAGAACGAGCTGAAAGGCGTTATAAAGAAAATCAAGAAAAAGGAATCATGACGGATTTCGCTACATTAAAAAACGAAATTGAGCATCGAGATTTCCTTGATTCAACTAGGGAAGTCTCTCCTTTAAAACAAGCAAAAGATGCGGTGAAAATCGATACAACTGGGATGAACATAGAAGAAGTCGTGGAAGCTATCGAAGGGGTCATCTTAGCAAAAAGATAAGTATTAATAGTTGAGCTAAATTGGCTGAAAAGAAAGTATGATTAAGTAAAAGTTATACTTTCTTTGCCTTTAAGCAAGAAAATGTCTTCTTATTTCAAAGAAAAAGAAGAAAATGAGAGAAATCGCTTTATTTTTTCAGCAAAATCCCGTACTATTAAAGGAGTAGGTCAGTTTTTTACGAATTTTTTGGTGGCATAGGAGGATAAGTATTCATGACAGAAGACAAAAAAGTGGAAATCAACAATGAAACAATGGAAGATGCAATGAACAGTGTCCAAGAAGTAAATGTAGGTGACATCGTTAAAGGTGAAGTACTTGCAGTCGAGGACAAACAAGTTGTCGTTGGTATTGAAGGTGCTGGCGTCGAAGGTGTAGTACCTGCAAAAGAATTATCTACAACACAAGTAGAAGATATCAATGAATTAGTAAAAGTTGGTGACATTTTAGATTTGGTTGTCATCACATCAATTGGTAAAGACAAAGAAAATGGCAGTTACTTACTGTCTAAACGTCGTTTGGATGCTAAAAAAGTTTGGGAAGAAATCGAACAAGACTTTAAAGCAGGCAAAATCATCGAAGCACCCGTTACAAATGTTGTAAAAGGTGGTTTAGTAGTGGATGTCGGCGTTCGTGGCTTTGTTCCAGCGTCAATGGTGGAAGACCATTTTGTTGCTGATTTTTCAGAATACAAAGGTCAAACACTGACATTTAAAATCATCGAGATCGAACCTTCTGAAAATCGTTTGATTTTATCTCATAAGGCAGTTGTTGCGGCTGAGAAGAATTCTAAGAAAAAAGATATTTTAGCAACACTTCATGATGGCGATATCGTTGAAGGAAAAGTTGCTCGTTTAACTGATTTTGGAGCGTTTATTGATTTAGGCGGGATTGATGGCTTAGTTCATGTTTCTGAAATTGCTCATCAACATGTTGGCAAACCAAGTGATGTACTAACGGTTGGTGATGATGTAAAAGTTAAAATTCTTTCAATCAATCCAGATGAAGAACGTGTTTCACTATCAATTAAAGAAACATTAGCTGGACCTTGGGAAGATATCGAAAATAAAGCTGCTGTCGGTTCTGTTCTTGATGGAACTGTTAAACGTTTAACAAGCTTTGGGGCATTCGTTGAAGTGTTCCCAGGAGTTGAAGGTTTAGTGCATATTTCTCAAATTTCACACAAACACATTGCAACACCTCACGAAGTCTTACAGGAAGGTCAAGCAGTTCAAGTGAAAGTTTTAGAAGTCAATCCAGAGGAACACCGAATTGCATTAAGTATCAAAGCATTAGAAGCAAAACCTGAATCTCAAGAAGAACCAAAAGATGTTCAAGAATATGAGTTACCAGAAGAAAATACTGGTTTCACAATGGGTGATATCTTAGGGGATGCTTTAAAAGCACAAGATTCTGATTCAGAATAATTTTATCAATAGAGCGAAGGGAGACCTTCGCTTTTTTCGTCTAAAAAACACCCACTAAAATAAGATAGTGGGTGTTTTTTTTTGTTTAGATACTAATTATAAATAACTCGCAAATCTGCGGGTGTATGTTCACCCCGATATTGTTTACGAAATTGGTAAGGAGATTGTCCAACTTTTTTCTTGAATAATTTACTAAAATACGTTGAATCAATATAGCCAACTGTACCAGAAATTTCTGTGATCGATTCTTCCGTTTTCATTAATAATTGTTTGGCTTTTTCTATGCGGTAGGCAGTTAAGTAATCAATAAAATTCATTCCAACAGCCTCTTTAAAGAATCGACTTACATAGTGTCGATTTAAATGCATGATATCTGCTAACGTCGTTAAGTTGATTTCTTCATCATAATGATCATGAATATAATCTAAAATAGTGTTGATTTGTTCTTTTGCTAAGACCGTCGGCTTATTATTCAATACATCCATTAAAGAAACTTGATTGAGTGATTTAACACTCCGATCAATGGCAAATTTTAACTCGTTGAAGTCAATAGGGGTCAATAAGTAATCGATCACACCACAGCGCAACGCTTGGTGGATACTTTGAAAATTATCTCGTTCTGTTAATATGATTACTTTGATATTTGGTAGTTGTTGAACTATTTTGCGTTTTACGATAAAACCATCAACGTCTAAATGATCTATCGCAATCAAAAGAATTTCAGGAAGTAACTTTTCAGCAATGGCTAAAGCTTCTTGCTCTGTTTCAGCTGGAGGTAACACTTTTATATTCATGAATGAGTCGTTGATCGTTTGTTGAAGTGTTTGTTGTTCTTTGGCGTCATTACTGACAATCAATAATCGGCACATAAGTAAACCCTCTTTTCTTTGATGAGATAATAGTTCTTCTGTTTGTGAAAATTTCTTTACTACTCTATAATACCTTGAATAAATAAAGCTTTCAAGTGCAATTCTTTGTGAAAAAATTACGCAAATAGGTAAATTTTGTCCATAATCTTCTTAAAATATTCCCTAACAAATTGCATAAAATAGATTAAAATCAATTTGTAAGCGTTTAAAAAAGAAGGAGTGTTCAAATATGACTGAAATAATTAAAGTAGAAGAAATTGAAACACTAGTCGAAACAGCAAAGAAAGCACAAGCCGTGTATGAAAATTATACACAAGAGCAAGTAGATGCTATCGTGAAAAATGTCTATCAAAAAACACTTGATAATGCCGAAAAATTAGCTATTTCAGCAAATGAAGAAACTGGCTTTGGAAAAGTTTCTGATAAAGTGATCAAAAATACCTTTGCAAGTGAACAAGTATATGAAAGTATCAAAGATCTGCCAACAGTAGGAATAATCAATCGCCGTAAAGAAGAAAAAATAATTGAAATTGGAATTCCTTTAGGTGTTGTCGCAGGTTTGATTCCTTCAACAAATCCGACTGCAACAGTTATTTTCAAGTCACTGATTGCTTTAAAAACTAGAAATGCGATTGTTTTTTCACCACATCCTAAGGCGTTAAAATCAATTTTGATGGCGGTGGAAATCATTGAGCAAGCAGCGGTTGAAGCAGGTGCACCAGCTGGCTTAGTTCAAGTGATCCAAAATCCTACCTTAGATGCTACAAGTGCTTTAATGAAGCATACCGATGTTTCCTTGATTCTTGCCACAGGTGGTAAAGCAATGGTTCAAGCAGCATATAGCTCTGGTAACCCAGCAATTGGGGTAGGTCCTGGAAATGTTCCAGTATTAATCGATGCAACAGCTGATATTGCTCACGCGATTGATTGCGTAGTCAGCAGTAAAACATTTGATAATGGAATCATTTGTGCTTCAGAGCAAGCTCTTGTAGTTGATAAAACTGTGAAATCTGATGTTATTGAACAATTAAAAGCGAAAAAAGCTTACTTCATGAATGAAGAAGAATCAGCGAAAGTCAGTCAATTTATTTTAAGAGAGACAGGAACATTGAATCCAGAAATCGTCGGAAAAAGTGCTCCAGATGTTGCGAAATTGGTAGGTATCTCTGTACCGGAAGATACAACTATTCTAATTTCAGAGCAATCAGAAATCGGTCATCACAATCCTTATTCAAGAGAGAAATTAACACCGATTTTGGGACTATTCACAGTTGATTCATTTGAAGATGGGGTAGAAACATGTAAGGCTTTACTTGCAAATGAAGGAACAGGTCATACAGCAGTGATTCATACTACAACTGATGCAAACGCAGAGACGTTTGGCTTAGAAATGAGAGCATCACGTATCTTAGTGAATACATTAGGAGCATTAGGAGCAATCGGAGCTACAACTAAATTAGCGCCTTCGATGACATTAGGCTGCGGTGCGATGGGCGGCAGCAGTACGACTGATAATGTAACAGCTCATCATTTGATGAATGTTAAACGCATCGCTTATGGTATTGAATAAGAGTAAATAAAAGAATTAAAATAAAATAACCTGTAATTGCAGTTTTGAAGATTCGCAATTACAGGTTATTTTTTTGCATCAAGAAGGTTAATTCACTTAATTCACTAGTTTTTCTTGCATCTTAGACAAGCTTTAGGTAAACTAGTAAAGATTGAAAACTTGTCAAGGAGGTAATTTGAATGGCAAATCCAACAATTGCAATTGTCGGTCGTCCCAACGTAGGGAAGTCGACAATTTTTAACCGTATAGCTGGTGAGAGAATTTCTATCGTAGAAGATACACCAGGTGTAACAAGAGACCGTATTTATGCCACAGGAGAGTGGTTAGGACGTGAGTTTAGTATTATTGATACAGGTGGTATCGATCTAAGTGACGAACCGTTTATGGATCAAATCAAGCATCAAGCAGAAATTGCTATTGAAGAAGCAGATGTGATTATTTTTGTCGCAAGCGGCAGAGAAGGGGTTACAGATGCAGATGAATTAGTTGCAAGAATTTTGTATCGCAGCAACAAACCCATTATTTTAGCTGTCAATAAAGTTGATAACCCTGAAATGAGAAATGATATCTACGAATTTTATTCTTTAGGACTAGGCGATCCATTTCCTATTTCTGGAAGTCATGGTTTGGGTATTGGAGATGTTTTAGACGAAGCTGTTAAACATTTTTCAACTGAAATTGAAGAAGAAGATGAAGATACGATCAAATTTAGTTTGATTGGGCGTCCAAACGTGGGTAAATCTTCATTGATCAATGCGATTCTTGGTGAAGACCGTGTGATCGTTTCAGAAATAGAAGGAACAACTCGTGATGCAATCGATACGCATTTTGAATCAGAAGATGGGCAAAAATTCTTGATGATCGATACAGCTGGTATGCGCAAACGAGGCAAAGTTTATGAATCAACAGAAAAATACAGTGTGATGCGTGCCATGCGCGCCATTGAGCGTTCTGATATTGTTTTAATGGTTTTAAATGCGGAAGAAGGAATTCGGGAGCAAGATAAGAAAGTTGCTGGATACGCTCATGAAGCAGGGCGAGGGATCATCATCGTTGTGAATAAGTGGGATACAGTCGAAAAAGAAACAAATACAATGCGTGATTTTGAAGAAGAGATCCGCGAAGAGTTTCGATATCTTGATTATGCACCGATCATCTTTGTTTCAGCCTTGACAAAACAACGTTTGAATAAATTACCAGAGTTGATCGAACTGGTCAGCATGAATCAAAATCTACGTATTCCATCAGCCTTGTTGAATGATGTAGTGATGGATGCTATTGCCATCAATCCAACACCAACGGATAAAGGAAAACGTTTGAAAGTCTTTTATGGAACACAAGTGGCAATCAAGCCGCCAACTTTTGTTATTTTTGTAAATGAAGAAGAATTAATGCATTTTTCGTATGCACGATTCTTAGAAAATCAAATTCGTAAAGCTTTCACTTTTGAAGGAACACCAATCAAAATTATTCCAAGAAGACGGAAGTAGCGCATTTTACCACACTTTTTTCAAATGTACAAATAAATTCATTGAGTTATAAAAAAAAATGATAGTTTTAGAAAAAACTGGTTAAAACGCATCAAAAACCTTGCTATTACAAGCTTCCTATGATATCGTGATAACAGAATATTGATCCAATTCAATATTTGTACGTCATTTTTGGACCACTCAAAAATAAACGTAAATTAGATATCTTTTAGATATCCTATCCCTTGTGGAGGAGGTGAAATAATCCATGGCAAATAAAGCAGAATTAATCGAAAACGTTGCATCTTCAACTGGTTTAACTAAAAAAGACGCAACTGCAGCAGTGGATGCTGTATTTTCAACAATCCAAGAATCTCTTGCTAAAGGTGAAAAAGTTCAATTAATCGGTTTTGGTAACTTTGAAGTTCGCGAACGTGCGGCTCGTAAAGGACGTAACCCACAAACTGGTAAAGAAATTCAAATCGCTGCAAGTAAAGTACCTGCGTTCAAACCAGGTAAAGCGTTGAAAGATGCTGTTAAATAAGACAGTTCTTAGAACCCTTGATTATTCAAGGGTTCTTTCTTTTTTTATAGATATGAAGCATTTCCAAGGCTAGGGTAAAAATAGATTAGCGTAAAAAAGGCTAACAAATGATCACTAATCTTTACAACATACGTCAGACATAGCAATACCCATAATCATGCCAGAAGCAGAGAGGGCTAATGCTGCAATTAAGCCAGCATAGAACACTTTTTTCATTTGATTTACCTCCTATATTTGCAACGAGTATAGCACAAGTTCAATTAATAGGGCAATTAAATGGTTAAAAACTGAAAGAGCCAATCTTTTCAGATTGGCTCTAGAGATCATGAATAATTAGCTATGTTAAAAAACGTATAGCCTTACTATGAATTTTGGAAAGTGCTAATTATTCAAATTAGACTGAATCACTCTGTTTCTAAGAATCTGTATTTTTTTAAGAAGTGCGCTATAGTTCTTAAAAGTTGTAGGTTCTTGAAACAATTTTAGTATATCGAATAATTAAGTTTTTTCTACATAGAAAGATATGAATATATATAAAGAAATAGTGAATCAATAATGCCTGTTCTTTAAGAAAAATAAAAGAACAATTGTCTTTAGTTGAAAACTCAAAGAAGATTTAATTTTAAATGGTGTGTTTCAATAAAAACATCCTTCTTTTGGTTTTACAACAACTAATGGTAAAATAAGGAAGAGGGGTGTTATCGATGGAAATAGTATACGAAAAAAATCAGTTACGTACAACGATCGTTTATGGAGAAACATTTGCTTCACAACTTAAATCGATCTCACTTGGCTCGAAACATCTTTTTCTAATTACTAATCAGCGGTATTATGATCTATTTTCTGAGAAACTGATTCAGCTTTTTGATGACAAATTAGAATTAGATTGGTATATTTGTAAGAATGACGCTTATTGTAATAATATGAATGAGTTGGAGGCGCTATTACGTTTTTTAGCAGATTTTGATCAACAACAGGAATTTCTTTTTCTAGGTGTTGGTAATGAAGGGGTTGTTCAGTTAACCAATTTTTTACATGAAACATCTGTATTAACGTCTGAATGCTGGCTCTTACCATTATCGATTCAGTCGCTAAGTAAAAGTTTGATCGGTGAAGTTCAAATAGAACTAAAGAATCATCCTGTTTTGCAGAGTCGTATATTAGCAGATAGAATACTCTATGATCGGACGCTAACAACAGATCATGGTGATGGGAAATTAGTTGATTTTCTTGTTTTTATTCGCTGCGGCTTGGTTTGCAGCCACGATTTTTTACGGATGCTTTTTAAAAATTACAGTGATGCAACTCGTTTAAATCAACACTCTTTTACTGGCATGCTAGATGAAATGATACGTTATTATGAGACAGACGCGCAAATAATTGATCAATTTGGACAACTATTTGAACAAGGCTTTTTAGAAACACCAAATGGACACTTACTGTCTAGCCATATGAAACGATTTTTAGGCTGTTTGTTGCAGTTGCTTTGGGCGCAAGAGCTCAATGGGTTTTCATTTCATTATAAAAACTTCATCATTTGGTTGATTCGTTTAGGATTTCCCGTTGATTTTCCTGATCAAATATTAGTTAGCGATTACGTGGAAGGTGTTCTAAAATGCGTACATCGTGGCGAAGCAGCAACCTTATTGAAAGAAGTCGGTGTATTTGATTCTGTGCAACAACCTAAAACAGAAGATCTATTAGCAACGGTAGAAAAATATAAAACTATTTTAAAAGAAATTAGAGGATAAAATATGACAACTTACAGTGAAAAAATGTTGCAAGCATTACATGAAGAAGATTTAGCACAAGTACAACTAATGCTAGCTGAAGCAATTAGAAAAGATGATGACGATACACTTGCTGATTTAGGCGAGGAATTATTATCCTTAGGATTTTTAGAAGAAGCAAAATTAGTTTTTGAGCATTTATTGTCTATTTTTCCAGAAGCAGAGGGCTTAAATATTCCTTTAGCAGAGATTGCAATTGAAAATGATTTAATCGATGATGCGTTTGTTTACTTGGAAAAAGTGGGAAAAGATAGCGATAGTTATGTTCAAAGTCTACTTGTGACAGCTGACTTGTATCAAGTGATTGGCATACCAGAAGTTAGTGAAGCAAAATTAAAAGAAGCCCAACGATTAATGCCGGATGAACCATTGATTTTATTTGCTTTAGGAGAACTGTATTTTTCTAATGGACAGTTCCAAGAAGCGTCAGCTGCTTACCAAGAGCTGCTTGAGGCGCAAGTTACAGAAATATCGAGTGTTTCTATCAATGAACGTTTAGGAAGCACTCATAGCATGTCAGGCGATTTTGAAGAAGCGATCCCATTTTTAGAAAAAGCATTAGAAGAAGGTCAGACAGATGATCGTTTATTCCAATTAGCTTTCACATACCTACAATTACATGAAAACCAAAAAGCAATTGCTCTATTACAGCAATTAAGAGTATTAAATCCACATTATCAATCGCTGTATTTATCACTAGGCGAAGCACTGCAAGAAGAAGAACAATTAGAAGAAGCGCGCACTGTTTTAGCAGAAGGAATCAAAGAGAATCCTTTCCAAGTAGACTTATACCAATTAGCATCTGAGAATGCTTACCGATTGCACGATACAGAAAAAGCTGAATCGTTGTTGTTACAAGCTTTAGAACTGGGAGAAAAGACCGACGAAACTAGACTTACATTAAGTAACTTGTACTTGAATGAAAATCGCTTTGATGAAGTAATTGAAGTTGTACAGAAAATGGAAGAGCAAGGTCATCCTTATGGGGAATGGAATCTAGCACATGCTTATAATGAATTGGAAGAATTTGATTTAGCAAAAGTTCATTATGAACAAGCATATCAAGAACTTTCTCACGAACCAGAATTTCTAAAAGAATATGCGGTATTCCTTCGTGAAGAAGGAGATCTAGAGAAAGCAAAGGAATTATTACAACACTATCTTCAACACGAACCTGGTGATAATGAAGCAGAATCACTGTTAGAAGATATTGAAGAAAGATAGGTGATAAAATGTTTGTCAATGTCGCAGATAAAAAGGAATTTTTAGTTTGGTTAGTCAATAATATTTCGTTTAGTCAAAGGGAAGTTTTGTGGATTTTAAATTATTTGATCAACCATGAAGCTATTTTGAATAATGTACATTTTATAGAGAAAGCAGATAAAGCTGTTCGTGGAATAAAAGTGACAGCAAGAGAAATGGAAGATGAGCCGATTCGATTATTTTTATCTGGAAAAGAATTTACTGATACTGACCAGATTTTTCATGAAATCCGCATGAATTGGAAAGAAGCGCTATATATAGAGTGTGTATTTGAAGGTTCGTGGCAAAATAGCCAGTATCTATCTATATTGGAGGATAATCCATACGCTCGTTGGAATGAACAGGTCAGTGAAGATGTGATCGAAAGTATTAATGATTTCTTTGCGCAAGAAGAAAAACAAGCGAAGTTAAATTTGTTGTATAGCCAAATTGATTTAGCGTTGGAAGATAATAATTATGAAGCATTTTTAGAATTAACAGATGAATTAAATCGTTTGAACAAGTAAAAAAGGTAAAGTAGAGTGGTGTTATTCCTGTCTACTTTACCTTTTTAAGTGTTTTAATTCAGTTGTTTTTTTCTTTTAAATAACATTTTAGTAGGTCTAGCATAAGTAAAGCCTTCTCCAATGGCTTCGTGGACGTTGATAACAGAGATAAACGCTTTGCTATCAAGTTCGTGAACAATTCGCTTGATCTCCATGATTTCACTTGGACTAACTACTACATAGAGGACCTTTTTATCAATTTGAGAATAACCTCCTTGACCATCTAAATAGGTTACGCCGCGCTCTAATAATGCCATGATCACTTCACCTATATCTTCAGAATGATCTGAAATGACCAGAATTCCTTTTGCTGCATAAGCTCCATCCAAGACAGAATCAACTACCTTACTGAAAACAAATGAGACAATCAACGTATACATCATTCGTTTGACATCAATATAACTCAAAGACAAAATCAATACTAAAATATCAAAAATCAGCAATGAACGGCCCATACTGACACCATAATTTTTTTCTAGAATTCGCGCTACCACATCGGTTCCACCAGTTGTGCCACCTACGCGATACACTAAGCCGCTGCCAATACCAGCTGCAAGTCCAGCCAATAATGACGCAATCAGCAAATCATGATCTAAATTGATTTCTATTGGAAATCGTTGCCATAACCATAAAAAGACGGATAAAGAGACGGTTCCTAAGATCGTATAATAAAATGAATGCTTCCCTAAAACTTTCCCGCCAATCAAGATCAGTGGGATATTGATAATCAAGGTTGAATAAGCTGGATCGATATAAAAAAGCGCACGTAAAATCAAGGTAATACCTGTTACGCCACCTTCTGCTAAATCATTTGCAATATTGAATGTTACTAACCCAAATGCATAAAGACAGGTCCCCGCTAAGATCAGCAAGACATCTTTAACATAAAACTTTTTTTCTTCAATCATCGTGTTCACTCCTAAAACGTATTGGCCAAAGGTATCCGTCTTTGTACCAAAGAACCCTTATCCAGTACTCACTTTATCATTCTCATTATAAAACAACAAGTAGAACCTTTTCAGATTGCGTAGTTTTTGATAAGATGTGTAATAGAAAGGTTGGGGTAAAATGAAAGACGAAAATCAATCTCTGCTTTCGATGCAAGCAGAAGTGGATGCTTATATCCAGCAATTTAAAACGGGTTATTTTTCTCCATTAAGCCAAATGGCACGATTAACGGAAGAAGTAGGGGAGCTAGCCAGAGAAATCAATCATTATTATGGTGAAAAGCCTAAGAAGCTAGATGAAAAACCAAAAACTGTTTCTGAAGAATTAGGTGATGTATTATTTGTCACGATGATTATGGCGAATTCATTAGATATAGATTTAACTGAGGCATTTCAAAAGAATATGGAAAAATTCAATCAACGGGATAAATATCGTTTTGAACGAAAGGATGGACAAACGAATGATTAAAATTTTAGTCGCAGGTTTTAAAGGGAAAATGGGGGCAACCGCAACAAAAATGGTTTTAAATCATGAACAATTTGAATTGGTAGGTGTGTTGGACCCATTTGAAGAAAAGACAAATCTTAATGAGTTAGTAGAATATTCGTCAGTCGATGTACCGATTTTCAAAACGAAAGAAGACGTTCTTTCTGTTCATCCAGATGTTTGGATCGATTTTACAATTCCAGCAGTTGCATACGAAAATACGCGCTTTGCGATTGAGCACAAAATCTCACCAGTTGTCGGTACAACAGGTTTAACAGAAACACAATTAGTTGAGTTGACAGATCGTTCAGAAACTTTAAAGGTCGGTGGATTGATAGCACCAAATTTTGCAGTTGGCGCTGTTTTGATGATGCAATTTGCGCAAAAAGCTGCTGCCTATTTTCCAGATGTGGAAATCATAGAATTACATCATGATAATAAATTAGATGCTCCAAGTGGGACGGCAATAAAAACGGCTGAAATGATGAGTGAAGTTCGTTCAAAAAAAAGCCAAGGTCATCCAGAAGAAAAAGAATTGATAGAAGGTGCACGTGGCGCGGATTTTGAAGGGATGAAGATTCATAGCGTTCGTTTACCTGGCATGATCGCACACCAACAAGTGCAATTCGGTGGTGTTGGAGAAGGTTTGACAATTAGACATGATTCCTATGATCGCAGTTCATTTATGACAGGAGTCGCTTTAGGTTGTCAAAAAGTCGTTCACTTAGATACATTAGTGTATGGGTTGGAAAATCTATTATGAAGCTTGAGAGAATACCAGATGAATTCACTAAAGCTGCGAGTGTGCTGAAAGATATCCAGGCTCACGGATTTGAAGCTTATTTTGTTGGCGGAAGTGTTCGCGATGCACTATTGAGACAACCGATCCATGATGTTGATATCGCTACTAGCGCATATCCAGAAGAAATCAAGCAAATTTTTCCTCGAACAGTTGATGTGGGTATCGATCATGGAACAGTTCTTGTCTTGGTTGGTGAAGAACAATATGAAATCACTACTTTTAGAACGGAGTCAACGTATCAAGATTTTAGGCGACCTGATACAGTAACCTTTGTTCGTTCTTTAAGAGAAGATTTAAAGCGTCGAGATTTTACGATCAATGCTTTAGCAATGAATGTTGAAGGGACGATCATTGATTTATTTGATGGCATGAATGATTTAGAGAAACGGATTATTCGAGCGGTTGGAAATCCTAAGGAACGATTTCACGAAGATGCTCTGCGAATGATGAGAGGGTTACGCTTTGCCAGTCAATTGGACTTTACGATTGAGCCAAATACATTAGCGGCTATTGAAGAATTTCATCCACTTTTAGGAAAAATTTCTGTAGAACGAATTGCTGTGGAGTTCATCAAACTTTTATTAGGAAAAAATAGAAAAAATGCTTTTCAGCCTTTTATCGAGACCGAATGTTATCTATATTGCCCCGAATTAAATAAATATGGCGAAGCATTGTTTAACTTTTTGGATCTGCCAAATAAACAGATTGAAACGGATAGTCAAGCTTGGGCTTTATTGATCAATACATTAAATCTAAAAGATAATGAAATTCGCAGCTTTTTGAAGTCTTGGAAACAATCGAACCAAATGATTCATGAAGTGCAACAACTAATTTATGGATTGAACCAACGACTTTTAGATAACTGGCAAGTCATGGATTTATTTAATTTAGGGTTGAATGCGGCTTTATCTGTGGAAAAACTATTGTTTTATTATGGGCAAAATAGTAAACTTGAAGAAGTAAGAGAACGTTATTTATGTTTGCCTATTCATGACAGAAAACAACTTGCAATCACAGGTAATGATTTACTCACTTATTTTGATAAAAAACCAGGAAAATGGTTGGGTGAGATGATTGAAGCGATTGAAGCAGCTGTTGTAAATGGGGAAATAGCAAATAATAAAGAAGTGCTGATTACATTTGCGAAGGATAAGATTGATAAGGAGTGATAGGCATGAAAGAGTTTTCTAAAAAGTTCGTTGTTGGTTCTAAAGATACTGCAAAAGAAATCGGTTCTGGTGATCTAGATGTATTAGCCACCCCAGCAATGCTAGCGATGGTCGAAAATACGACCAAAGAATATTTGCATAAAGAATTAGCATCAGAAGAAACGAGCGTTGGCACATTGATCAATGCTAAACACCTACGTCCTTCTAAAGTTGGTGCAACTATTACTGTCAAAGTAAAAGTTGAGTCTCAAGAAACGTCTAAAATAAATTTTTCTTTTGATGTTTTTGATGAGGAGGAGATAGTGGCAACGGGAATCCATCAACGGGCTGTTATCTTAACGGATGTTTTTTTGGATAAATTGGCACTTCGTAAGTAATGAAGCGAATAGTGTGACCTAGCTTGAAAGTTATGCTAAACTTAACTTTGTAGAAATTATTTTAGATAAGGGGACTTAAATTATGAGTAGAGAAATGACTGGATTAAAGTTTTATTTTAGAAATGGTGAAACATGGACGATCGGTCGTCGTTTTATCGGAGATTTATGGATCAAACAAATCTCAACTAGCTTTGGCCGTATCCACGGAAGTGAATTTATGGAAATCCATCCATGTGAAGGATTTAAAATCGAAATTTTCCAAGAAGGTGATCACGTTCAAACACATGATATCAACCTTGGTGGATTAGAACTAGGTATGTTCGCTCGTGCGTTAAAATATGAAGATATTGAGCGCATGGAAATTTTATACAAAACTGGTACACCAGATTTAGTATACTTCCCATACAAAGATAAAACTGACGAAGGTTTAGACAATGTATACCAATCTACTAAAGTCAGCGAAAAAACAAAAAGTTTATATATCGTGATCGATCCAAAACAAACCGTTGATGACGTTTATGGTGAAGAACTTTAATAAATAATTGATTTGACCGTAGATTTCTTTTAAAGATTCTACGGTTTTTTCGTTAAAATCGCGAGGTGTAAAAATGAGAGCTATCGAGTTATCTTATAAGGAAAATCAACCAATCTTAGACCTGACTAAAGATGCAGCATTACCTGAACGAACTTCTAACCAGTTATTGATCAAAGTTGAAGCCGCAGCCATCAATCGTACCGATTTAGTGGCAATAGATACAGGAAAACTACCAAAAGGGAACACAATTTTAGGCGTTGAAGTTTCAGGAACAGTAGTAGAAAGTGACTCTGATGCATTCCCTTGTGGAAGCCGTGTGATGGGGCTTGTAAACGGCGGTGGATATGCAGAGTATGCTGTGATGAGCCTTGGTAATGCAATGCTTTTATCTGATCAATTAACGTTTGTTGAAGGAGCGGCAATTCCAGAAGTATTTTTGACAGCATATCAAACATTATTTTGGCTGGGCGAATTAGGTCCAAATCAATCTGTTTTGATACATGCTGGTGCTAGTGGTGTGGGAAGTGCCGCAATTCAGCTAGTCAAACAACTGACTTCTGCGAAAATCTTTGTCACCGCTGGCTCAGCTGATAAACTTGAATTATGTCGATCATTAGGAGCAGATGTTGTGATTAATTATCATGATGAAGATTTTAGTAAAAGAGTTCTGACTGAGACTGCTGGACAAGGAGTGGATGTTATTTTAGATTTTATTGGTGCCTCTTATTGGGAAAAAAATCTAGCTAGTATTGCTTACGATGGTCGCTTGATTCTTATTGGCATTTTAGGTGGTACAATTATAAAAGAGCTAAATTTAATGGATCTATTAGAAAAAAGAATAGCTATCAAAGGAACTTTACTCACACCCAGAAGTGACTCCTATAAAGCAAAACTGACTAAAGAATTTTCGGATAAGACAACTTCACTTTTTGAAACTGGATACTTAAAACCAGTTGTAGATACGGTTTTTTCACTTGAAGATGTAGAAAACGCACATCAATATATGCGAAGCAATAAAAATAAAGGGAAAATCATTTTAAAAATCAATGACTGAAAAGTGAGAGATGGAAATGGTAAAAAAGAATACTGGACCAAAAATACAAGAAGAAAAACGTACTATTCGAGCAATGATCGATATCTATTATAAAAATCACGAAGCAACTAAGATCAATAAACAAATGTTATTGTCTTATTCACATCTTCGATTGGATGTCTGTCGTTTTGGAGAAGAAAAGCCAACGTGTAAGCAGTGTCCTGTACATTGTTATCGACCGGATTATAAAGAGCAAATGAAACAAGTGATGAGATATTCTGGACCAAGAATGTTGCTTTATCATCCAGTTTTAGCTGTAAAACATCTTCTAAAAGAAAATAAAAGTAAAAAAAGCAGTCAAAACCTCGGCAATTAAAGGTTTTTAATTTAAAAAGACAAAAAAATTCAGAACAAAAAGAAAAATAGGTTGACACTTAGTTTTCCTAGGTATATACTGAGAACAATTCTTAAATAAATCAGTTACGGAGTGATTCATATGACAACCATGAAGCATAACCAATCACAACTGAATAATTATTACTTTAGCTATTTTAGATGAGTTTGTATTCATAAACATTATGGATGCAGACTAGCAAGTTTGTATCTATGATGGCTAGGGAATTTTGAGATGACTTTCAGCCGCGTAGATGAGAAAATCTATAGTGGCTTTTATATTACCTATTTTTTGTGAGGTGTTCACTGTAGATTTTTCTAAAAATTTACGTGAATACCTTTTTTGTTTGAAAAAAATCATTTTTTAGGAGGAATTAAGATGGAAAATAAGATTACAGGCCACACTAGACTGGCTGCATTATTTGCTACACCGATCCGTCACAGTGTATCACCAATGATCCATAATACAGCTTTTCAAACATTAGGAATAGACGCGGTATATCTTGCTTTTGAAGTGGGAACAGATGGATTGAAACAAGCCATCGATTCAATCAAAAACTTAGACATGATTGGTGCAAACTTATCAATGCCTAATAAAATCTTAGCCGTTGAGTATATGGATGAGCTAAGTGAAGCCGCTCGCCTGATTGGTGCAGTCAATACTATTACTAATGATCATGGTAAGCTGACAGGACATAATACTGATGGTACTGGTTTTATGAGAAGCTTAGACGATATTGATGTTGCGATCATTGGGAAAAAAATGACGATCATCGGTGCAGGTGGTGCTGCCACAGCAATTATTGTACAAGCCGCGTTAGATGGGGTTAAAGAAATCACTGTTTATAACCGCAAAGATGAGTTCTACGAAAAAATCAAAGAAAAATTAGCTTATATTTCAGAAAATACAAATTGCATTATTACGTTAAACGATTTATCTGATGAACACAGTTTGGCTAAAGATGTAGCTGAAAGTGCACTATTATTAAATGCAACAGGTGTCGGAATGAAACCACTAGAAAACCAAACGCCGATTCAGGATTTCTCTATCATTCGTCCAGATTTAGCGGTGTGCGATGTCATCTACACCCCTAGAGAAACAGAATTCCTAAAACAAGCTCGTTTACGTGGCGCTAAAACCAACAATGGTTTAGGAATGTTACTATATCAAGGAGCTGCAGCATTTGAAAAATGGACAGGACAAGAAATGCCAATAGAAATCGTAAAACCAATTATTGAAAACAACTAAATTAGAATTGACTGAAGGAGAGAATATACATGATCGTAATTATGAAATCAGAAGCAACAAAGGCACAAATCAAATCGGTGATCGAACGAGTAAAAAAAGAGGGACTAGAAGTTCATTTAAGTGAAGGCAAAGAGCAGACCATCATTGGTTTGGTTGGTGACACAAGAAAAATGCAAGATGTAGCATTCAATAGTTACGATGGTGTTGAAAACGCAGTAAGAATTTCCTTAACATACAAATTAACAAGTCGGGAATTTCATCCAGAAAACACAGTTGTGAATGTTGATGGCGTTAAGATAGGCGATGGAAGTATGACGATGATGGCAGGACCTTGTTCAATCGAAAGTTTAGATCAAATCCGTGAATGTGCCAGAATCGCAAAAGCAGGAGGCGCAACGATTTTACGTGGTGGTGCATTTAAACCAAGAACATCTCCTTACGCTTTCCAAGGCTTAGAAGAAGAAGGGTTAAAATACATTCGCCAAGCAGCCGATGAATTTGACATGAAAGTTATTACAGAAGTGATGGACGAAGCACATATCGATATGATTGCTGAATACAGTGATATTTTACAAATCGGTGCTAGAAACATGCAAAACTTCAAATTATTACAAGCTGTTGGGAAAACGGGTAAACCAATTGGCTTAAAACGTGGTATTTCTGGTACAATTGATGAGTGGCTAAATGCAGCTGAATACATCGCCGCTCAAGGAAATTTCAATGTAATTTTCATTGAACGTGGCATTCGTACCTACGAAACGGCAACACGTAATACACTTGATTTAAGTGCTGTTCCGTTAATTAAAAAATTAAGTCATTTTCCAATCATTGTTGATCCAAGCCACGGGGTAGGAATTTGGGATCTAGTTCCTTCGATGGCACGAGCTGGGGTTGCAGCAGGGGCAGATGGTTTGATTGTTGAAATTCACCCAGATCCAATTAATGCATGGTCTGATGGTCCACAATCACTAAACGAAAAAACTTACATGCGTATGATGAAAGAAGTTCATATTATTGAAAAAGCAATGAAAGAAATCAATGCTTTAGGATAAATAAGTAAAACAAAGAACAACTGAAGGTTATTATTTTCTCATTAAAAAAGGAGTTGAAACATTTGAAACTAACAGTAAATTTACCCAATCATTCGTATGATCTGACTATCGAAAAAGGCTTGTTAAAAGACATTGGTCCTTGGACAAAGAAACTGTGGTCGCCACAAAAGATTGTGATCATAACGGATACGAATGTTCAACCTTTATATGGAGATCAAGTTTACAAAAGCTTGAGAGACGCAGGATTTGAACCTTCAACTTTTATGATCGAAGCAGGAGAGCAAAGTAAGAGCTTGTCTGTAGCCGCTGATATTTATGATTTTTTGGCAGATGAAGGATTGACTAGAAGCGATGGGATCATCGCTTTAGGTGGCGGTGTTGTGGGAGATTTGGCTGGTTTTGTTGCCTCAACCTATATGCGTGGTCTTCATTTTTTACAAGTTCCAACGACATTATTGGCTCAAGTAGATAGTAGTATTGGTGGGAAAACAGCAGTTAATACAAAAAAAGCTAAAAACTTAGTCGGTACATTTGCTCAGCCTGATGGTGTTTTAATTGATCCAGATACTTTGAGTACGTTGGAAATCAGACGGATTCAAGAAGGGATTGCTGAAATCATCAAATCTGCTGCTATTGCCGACGAAGATTTATGGCACAAGCTAGACTTACTAGTAGACGAACATGATTTGATTGTACATGCAACTGAAATTATTTCTGCATGCTGTAAAATCAAACGGAAAGTTGTCGAAGAAGACGAATTAGATAATGGCGTTCGTTTGCTTTTAAACTTTGGTCATACAATTGGTCATGCATTAGAAAATACTGCTGGCTATGGTAATTTAACTCATGGTGAAGGTGTAGCAATCGGGATGAGCCAAATCACAAGAGTAGCCGAAAGTAAAAATTTGACACCGGTTGGTACGACCGAGCAATTAAATAAAATGATTCGAAAATTCAATTTGCCAACTACATCAGATCAATGGGATCATGAACAGTTATACACGGCACTGACTCATGATAAGAAAACACGAGGCGGGAAAATCAATATTATTTTATTAGAATCTATTGGAAAAGCCAAAATTGTTCGTATCCCAATAGAAGAAATGAAGAGTTATTTAGACTAGGAGGAAAACACATGCGTTTTATTACTGCGGGAGAATCACATGGACCAGAATTAACAGCAATTATCGAAGGCCTACCGGCAGGTATGCCGTTATCACCAGAGGATATCAATCTGGAATTAGCAAGAAGACAAGGCGGATATGGCCGTGGAGGGAGAATGTTGATCGAAAAGGATCAAGTAAGAATCACTTCTGGTATTCGTCATGGCAAAACATTAGGTTCTCCAGTGACACTTGTCGTTGAAAATAAAGATTGGAAAAATTGGACTTCAGTAATGTCGATAGAGGAAGTTTCTGAAAAAGAGAAAAAGATCCGTCGGGTAAATAAACCACGCCCAGGCCATGCAGATCTTGTCGGCGGTATCAAATACCAACATGATGATCTCAGAAATGTCTTAGAACGTTCTTCAGCGCGTGAAACAACGATGCGAGTTGCGATTGGTGCAGTTGCTAAAAAGTTACTAAAGGAATTGGATATTGAAGTAGCTGGTCATGTTGCCATCTTAGGCGGAATCAAAGCTGAAATTCCTGATAATTTAACAGTTAAGGAAATTCAAGAACGCTCGGAGAATTCAGACGTTCGTGTGCTTGATCCGTCTGTTGAACAAGAAATTCGTGACTTGATTGATAGAACAAAGAAAAATGGTGATACAATTGGCGGTGTTGTAGAAGTCGTTGTTGGCGGTGTTCCAATCGGGTTAGGCAGTTATGTTCAATGGGATCGCAAACTAGATGCAAAAATTGCTCAAGCTGTGACAAGTATTAACGCCTTTAAAGGTGTTGAATTCGGGATTGGCTTTGAAATGGGCTTTAAACCCGGCAGCCAAGTCATGGATGAAATCGTTTGGAATAAAGACACGGGTTACACAAGAACGTCCAATAATCTAGGCGGTTTTGAAGGCGGGATGACAAATGGGATGCCTATCGTGGTTAGAGGCGTTATGAAACCTATTCCGACTTTATATAAACCATTGCAAAGTGTTAACATCGATACAAAAGAACCTTATAAAGCAAGCGTAGAGCGATCTGACAGTACAGCTGTTCCTGCAGCAAGTGTTGTTTGTGAAGCTGTAGTTGCCACTGAAATAGCGCAAGCCATGTTGGAAAAATTTGGTAGTGATGCTTTTGAACAAATGAAAGGAGAAGTTGAATCCTACCGTCGCTATACTCAGACGTTTTAATCAAAATTAAACATGGAGAGTGAAGCGAAATGAATAAAAAGGTTCTGATTGTCGGTCTAGGTTTGATTGGCAGTTCATTAGCATTATGTATCAAAAAAGAGCATCCATCTGTAGAAATTATTGGAATGGATAATCAAGTAAACTCGGAAGAATTTGCTTTGAAGCGAAAAATTATCGATCAAAAAGCAACTTCTTTTGAAGAAGCAGCGGTGAAAGCAGATATCATTTTTCTATGTACTCCGGTTAAAAGCATGCTGAAGCAATTAACATTATTGGGAACTTTGCCGTTAAAACAAAATGTGATTATTTCCGATGTCGGAAGCACGAAGCTAGAAATTATTGAAACAGCTAAAAAAGCAGGCTTGCATACCTTTATCGGCGGACATCCAATGGCTGGATCACACAAATCAGGTGTAACGGCTGCAGATGAAAATTTATTTGAGAATGCGTATTATATTTTAACTTCCTCGGAAGTAGAGAAGCAAAGTCAAATTCGAGAACTACAAGAATTACTACACGGGACACGAGCAAAATTTGTAGTTCTTACAGCTGAAGAACATGATCAAATTACAGGAATGCTCAGTCATCTGCCTCATATTATTGCCGCAGGTTTAGTGAATCAAAGTAAGGTTTTCAATGAGGAACATCCGCGTTCTCAACAATTAGCGGCTGGCGGCTTTCGGGATATTACACGAATTGCTTCTTCTGACCCGCAGATGTGGACGGATATTTTGTTAAGCAACAAAAAGGCATTATTAGCGTTAATAAGTTCATGGCAAAATGAAATGGAACAAGTTTCCACTTGGATTCAAACTGAAAATAAAGAAGCTATTTTTCAATTTTTTTATGAAGCAAAGGAAACTCGTAACCAAATGCCTGTGCACAAGGAAGGTGCCATTCCGGCATTCCATGATTTATTTGTAGATGTACCCGATGTACCAGGCGTGATTGCTGAGATTACTGCTTTATTGGGGAGAGCTCAACTTTCATTAATTAATTTGAAAATTCTTGAAACTCGTGAAGATATCTATGGTATTTTGCAATTGACGTTTAAACGCCAAGAAGATTTAAAAAGAGCAAAACAAACAATAGAAAAAGAAACAGATTATTTGTGTTATGAAAAATAATTAATATGGACTTTTTTTTAGAGGAACTGTTATGATTTTAGATACGTTGCTGTGCAAATCAATCTTTAGGAAAAGATACACATCAATACCTTCTACAAGATGCTAGGATTTGTTCCGCTTTTAAAATTAGGAGGGATATTTTGGATTTAGTAATCAACAAAGTTGGCTTGAATGGAATGATCGATATTCCTAGCGATAAATCAATTTCGCATCGAAGTATTATGTTTGGCGCAATCGCACAAGGGAAAACGACAATCAAAAATTTCTTGCGTGGCGATGACTGTTTAAGTACTTTAAAAGCTTTTCAGGATTTAGGCGTTAACATTGAAGATGATGGCGAAACAATTACAGTTCACGGAACAGGTTTTTCGGGATTAACACAAGCTAAGCAGGCAATCGATGTTGGAAACTCAGGGACTACGATTCGTTTGATCATGGGAATTTTAGCAGGAACGAATTTTACTACAGAGCTCTTTGGTGATCATTCCATTGCCAAACGACCGATGAACCGTGTAATGATGCCGATCAATCAGATGGGGGCTGAATGTACAGGTCATGATGGAACAGAATTTCCGCCGCTAACTGTAAAAGGGACAGAAAATCTTAAGCCGATTAATTATCAAATGCCGGTCGCCAGTGCACAAGTCAAGTCTGCAATTTTATTTGCGGCTTTACAAGCACACGGAGAATCCGTTATTGTAGAAAAAGAAAAAACACGAGATCATACAGAAGACATGATTCGTCAATTCGGTGGTAACATTGCTGTTTCAGGAAAGGAAATTCGGATTGAAGGACCACAAAAATTAGTAGGACAAGAAGTTACTGTACCAGGTGATATTTCTTCCGCCGCCTTTTTCCTTACAGCGGGTTTGATTATTCCAGATAGTCGAATTGTCCTAAATAATGTAGGCTTAAATCCTACCCGTACTGGAATTATTGATGTTATTCAGCAAATGGGTGGGAAACTAATGATCGAAGAGACAATGAGTGACGTGAATAAAGCGGGGACATTGATTGTTGAAACGAGTGAGTTAAACGGAATCGAAATCAGTGGCGAAATTATTCCAAGATTGATTGACGAACTACCGATCATCGCCTTGTTGGCAACACAAGCAAAAGGGACTACGATCATTCGAGATGCTGAAGAGTTAAAAGTGAAAGAAACCAATCGAATCGATGCTGTGGCCAATGAATTAAACAAAATGGGTGCTAATATAGAACCCACAGATGATGGGCTGATTATCCACGGTAAGACGAAGCTGCATGGGGCAAAAGTTACTAGCTACGGCGATCACCGTATTGGTATGATGTTGCAAATCGCCGCTCTTTTAGTAAAAGAAGGAATGGTGGAATTAGAAAAAGCTGAAGCAATTTCTGTTTCTTACCCCAGATTTTTTGATGATTTAACTAAATTATATCGATAAACGGAGGAGCAAAGTATGAAGGGAATTATTTTAATTGGTTTTATGGGAGCAGGTAAGACAACAGTTGGGAAACTACTGTCAGAAAAAACAGGTATGGAGCATATCGATTTCGACGATAAAATCGTTGAAGAAATTGGTATGACGATTCAAGAATATTTTGATTTACATGGGGAAGAAGCATTCAGAGAAAGAGAAACGAATGTCTTAAAGCGATACCTAAACCACAATCAAGTTGTATCAACTGGAGGCGGGATCGTTATGAGACCGGAGAATCGGGAGCTTCTAAAACAAATGGCTCCTGTTGTTTATTTACAAACGAAACCGGAAGTTTTTATCCCACGCTTGAAACACGATCATACAACTGTCAGACCTTTAGTTGTGTCAAAATCTCCAGAAGAAATCAGAGAGGTTTTTGAACCAAGAATTCCATTCTATGAGGAAAGTGCCAGCTTAGTTGTTGCGACAGATGATCGAACACCAGAAGAAATTGTACACGAAATATTAGAGAAGATATAAGTAGGTGAGCCAATGAAAGTCGGATTTTTAGGTCCAGAAGCTTCTTTTACTCATAATGCAACGAAAACTGCTTTTCCTGATGATGAGTTGATCTCTTATCATTCGATTCCGGCTTGTATAAAAGGTGTTGAGTTTGGAGAAGTCGACTTAGGTGTTGTGCCGATTGAAAATACGATTGAAGGATCTGTCAACACAACAGTAGATTATCTTTTTCATCAAACCACGATTCCTGTAGGAGCAGAAATCGTCTTACCAATTTATCAACAATTGATGGTCGCAAAAAACAACAAAGATATCTGGCAGGAAACAACTAAAATTTTATCGCATCCTCAAGCATTGGCGCAATCACAAGAATTTATTCGCACCTATTTTCCAATGGCTGATCTTGAAGCAACGCCGTCCACCGCTTATGCTGCAAATTTTGTTGCGAGCCATCCAGATCAAAAAATTGCAGCAATTGCACCCAAACTTTCTGCTGAGAAATATGATCTTAAAATTGTTGGCAAAGACATTCAGGATGTGGCGATTAATCAAACCAGATTCTGGGTGATCGGATCTGAAAAAGTCGAGTTACCGATCAAAGCAACTGACAAAAAATTAACCATTGCATTGACGATGCCAAATAATATGCCAGGAGCTTTACACAAAGCATTATCTGTTTTTAGTTGGCGAGAAATTGATTTAAGTAAAATTGAATCACGACCTCTGAAAACAACTTTAGGAGAATACTTCTTTTTAATTGATATCAATGTTCAAAAACCGCAGCAGTTACTAGATAATGCTCTAGAAGAAATACGTTTAATGGGTGGATCAGTAAAAATATTCGGGAATTATGCGATTCATCCAATCAACGGAGTATAAAGATCTGAAAAGGTCTTTTTATTTTTTGTTAAATTTTAGCTATCTAATAGGAATTTTTAGTGAAATAAGGTATGCTTATAACTGTTGTTAATTAAAGTGAGGTGGAAATGATGAGCCGTGTAGATCGCTATAAACACATACATGATAAATCAAAACCAATAGAAGAAAAAAACGGTTTTAATCCTAGAAAAGAAAAAAATCATACAGAAGTACCTAGAGATAGCTATAATCAGGAACAAGAACCACTAAATGAGCAAAATCAAAATGTTGAACCAACAAATAGCACTGAAAAAGCAAAAGGCTTTACGAAGAAAGAAAAAAAACCGAAGAAACCAAAAAGAAAAAGACGGTTTAGTTGGCCCAAAAGAATCGTTTTATTTTTTGTGTTGCTGATAGTCTTAGCAGTGGGATTCTTTTTCAAAGGGAAATCTTATGCTGAAAATGATAATTCGTTACCTAAAGAAGCAATAGAAACCTTTAATGGGGTGAAAAGTGCGAATGGTGCGAATAATATCTTGATTTTAGGTAGTGATACAAGGGGCGAAGATGCTGGACGTGCAGACACTATTATGGTGCTTCAACTAGATGGACCTTCTAAAAAACCTAAATTGATTTCATTCATGCGGGATACCTTTGTTGATATTCCAGGTTATGATGACAATAAGATCAATGCGGCTTATGCATTAGGTGGAGCAGATCTAGTTCGTCAAACGTTAGCTGAGAACTTCAATATTCAAACTAAATACTATGCGAAAGTCGATTTTCAATCATTTGAAAAAATTATTGATTCAATGTTTCCAAGCGGTGTCAAAATTGATGCTGAAAAAGATTTAAACTTAGATGGGGTGGACATTGCCAAAGGTAGCCAGAAGATGGATGGACACACACTGTTGCAGTATTCACGCTTTAGAAAAGATGAGGAAGGCGATTTCGGTCGTGTTCGCCGGCAACAACAAGTGATGACAGCTGTTATGGGACAATTAAAAAATCCTTTAGCGTTACTCCGTACTCCAGAATCTCTAGGTCGTCTAGTTGGCTACATGTCAACGGATGTTCCTACAACATTTATGCTGAAAAACGGCCCATCCTTAATGTTAAAAGGGGGCAGTGGGATTGAGCGCTTAACAATTCCAGTTGAGGGATCTTGGAGTAACCTAGATATTGATTACGCGGGTAGTGTTCTTCAAATTGACTTGGGCACAAATAAATCAGCCGTTCAAAGTTTTCTGGGTCAATAAGTATTTTATTTAATTATGACCTGATTTATGCTATATTTATAGTACCGTGTAAAATTAGTGAAACGAGGTTACAAAATGAAAATTGCTATTGTGACAGATAGTACGGCTTATTTACCTGAGCGAATCAAGAACTCTCCTGATCTGTTTGTTATTCCTATACCTGTAATTCTGGATGGGAAGATTTATAATGAAGGAATTGATATCGAAGCTGATGAATATTACAGCTTGTTGAATAGTAGTAAAGAATTTCCGACAACTTCTCAACCTGCATTAGGTGAAGTGATTGAACTGTACAAAAAAATTGCTGCTAAAGGATATGATACAATTATTAGTATCCATCTCTCATCTGGAATTTCAGGATTTGTTAATACGTTATTTACGTTAACCGATTCGATCGAGGGCGTCACGCTTTATCCTTACGACTCTAAAATAACGAGTGTACCAATGGGACATATGGTTGAAGCAGCCTTGGATTTAGTGAAAGAAAATGCGAGTTTGGAAGAGATCTTTGCAAAATTAGACATCATTAGAGATAATACGTATGCTTATTTGATTGTTGATGATTTGAATAATCTAGTGCGCGGCGGTCGTTTAACCAATGGTGCGGCATTGATTGCTGGATTATTGAAAATCAAACCTATTTTGACTTTTGAAGATGGAAAGATCGTCCTCTTTGAAAAAATTCGTTCAACGAAAAAAGCATTTGCTCGTGCTGAGCAAATCATTGGTAAACGAGATGAAGAAATCGGTAGACCTGTGAAATTATATGTGATTCATGCAAACAATTTAGAAGTTGCCGAAGAAGAGAAAGCAAAGCTCCAAGAAAAATACCCAAATGCAATTATTGAAATTGGTCATTTTAATCCGGTTATCGGAACTCATTTAGGTGAAAAAGCTATTGCACTATGTATCTCAGCTCAGTAACTAAAGTATAGAATTTAAGGGTGAAATAAAGCTGTTAGCCAGTTTTATTTTATCCTTATTTTTTTGTTTCGTACTTTAGATGGATACCTTTTGATGACAATATTTGTTATGATTAAAAGAAGGAGGAGAAGTAAATGAAAAAATGTCGGGTTAAAAAGGCTACAGCTTTTGTTTTTTTAATGTGTAGCATGTTGGCTGTATTAAGTGGTTGTCAAAATATTAGAATGTTTTTTAAAGGGTTTGAAGAAAATTTTAAAGGATTAGAGATGTCGATCCAAACATATGATGAACAAAGTCAGCTGGTTGATCAAGTTGTCGGCAAATCAGTGAAAATTGAACGAGATGAGACATTTGACATTCAGGAAGGGGAAAATGAAAAACAAGGCGATGTCATTCAAATCACCATCGGAAAACACGAGATGCATCATGTAGGTTCTTCAATGATTATCAGTGAAACTGGATTGGATAATGTCTTTGAAAAGTATGCGAAGACGATAGATGTTGAAAACTTTGATCGAGGTGTCCCTTTCATTAATAGTATGGTCAATGACTTAAAAAACTCGTTTACTGGTAAGAAAAAAGTTATCTTGATTCGCAGTCAAAATGGTACGCCATTAGCAACTTATGCAGGGGATAAAGTCTCAATGTATCAAACGGATGTCCCTAAGAGTACTGGGTTATTGATAGATGGAAAGTATTTATTTATTTATCGCTGTGATTACACCATTTATGATACAGATTTATTGAGTTAACAACTGTATCTGTATCGTTCAACTAAAAAGAAATAGTGTGTTACAATAAAAAATAAATCATGCTATTTTAATCGATTATCGATAAAAAATAACGATTCAATAGTCATTTTCCTTTAAAAATAAGGTATACTTAAAGAAAAAAGGAGGGCGAGTGGATGAATCTAATAGAAGAACGTTTGCAAAAAGAAAAAATGAAACAAGTTCAACTACTCGCAGCATATTACCAAGTGGTCAATCGTTTACCTCTTGGTGATAAGAGAGATCAGATGATTCGAGATATATTAGCTTGCAAAGATAAAATAAAAAAAATAAATCAGCAATTAACAGAATTAAATAAAAATGGCTAACTAGTTTTCGGGTGTGTCTACTTACATTCATTTAGGTAATTAAATAGTAAAATCCATTTATAAAGGAGTATATTTTGGCAATAGATTTTTTTACAGTATTACTCGCAGCTTTTGTTGTGGTTATGTATAGTTACTTGGGTTTGGTAAGAAGAAGTGTTTTGATCAAAAATGTTAAAAGAAAATTTATTTTTGGTGTAGTGATTGGATTCAGTTTGTTTATCTTGATCCTCTCTTTGATCAGCGAACAAACGGTCGATCAAAGAATTCGTAGTTTCCTTTCAATTTTGCTTGTTTTGAGTTTTTTACTGGATACAAAGGGTCTTTCAGATGATCGACTTATTTTAGGTCCATTTGATAAGAATGGCGTCATGTATCAAGATATCGAGAAAATGGCTTTATTACTTAAGAAAGAAGAAATCCGTTTAAATTATTTTAAAAATGGCCGGCGTGGTCCAATGATGACATTTTCAATTCCCTTAGAGGATTTATTAGCGTTTCTCTCTGAGCGTTTAAATGAAGAGACTGAAATCAGTATTTTAGTGGATGAAGAGAAATAAACGAGCAAAAGAGGAGAAAACAATATGTTTTTTTCAGTGTTTATCAAAGTTGTGGAAACAGGTAGTCAATTTGAAAAGATTTTTTTAAATAATAGTTAATTTTAGTAGGTATTTCTTTAACTGTTTGCTATAATGTGCAGAGAAATTCTGAAAGGAAGTATTGTTGTGAATAAAGAAATAGAACAACGAATCGCTGAATTACGTGAAAAATATAAAGAATTGCCCCCAGAGAAAAAAGCTGAATGGGAGCGTCATATAAAAAAGAGAAATTTTTTGAACTATAAAAAAATTGAATTAATCAAATCTGAGTTACTTCGTTTAGAAGCGCGCCGTGCTCAATTAGAACTGTGTGATAAAGAGAAAGAGCTTGGATTAATAGAGAAAAAAATTACCTGTAAAAAAGAAAAATTATTACGGTATTTAGGGAAACAGCTTAATCAATAATGAATAAGGGGGATACGAGATGGAGTTTGTTTATTTAATTATTGTTTTTGCTTTTGCGATAACATTCTCAAATGTCTTCAATCGAATCGTTCCAATCATTCCTTTACCAATCGTACAAATAATCGTTGGAGTTTTAATTGGTTTGACAGATATTGGTCGGGAGATAACATTTGAACCAGAAATATTTTTAGTGATGATCATAGCGCCATTGTTGTTCCGTGAAGGAGAACGAAACGATATTTCTGCTACTATGAAAAATTTTAGTGTTATTTTATTTTTAGCTTTCATTGGCGTTTTGATCACACTTGTAAGTGTGGGATGGGCTTTACATATGGTTATTCCTGCTTTGCCGATTGCAGCTTGTTTTGCTTTGGGTGCAGCACTTGGACCTACAGATGCAGTCGCTGTAGGTTCTTTATCTGGAAAAATCCAGATACCACCTAAAGCGATGCATATTTTAGAAGGCGAAGGCCTGATAAACGACGCATCTGGTGTTACTGCCTTTCAATTTGCGCTTGCAGCATTGCTGACAGGCAGCTTCTCCGCTACAGATGCGGGAATTACGTTGATTGTTTCCAGCATCGGTGGTGCCATTGTAGGTGCTGCTTTGGTCATGATCAAGCGGCAAGTCGTGATGATTTTAGAAAAAGCTTCTGCAAGAGATGTAACTGGTTATTTATTATTAGAGTTATTGTTGCCTTTTTTGGCATATATGGTTGCTGAACTTTTTCATGTTTCTGGAATTATTGCTGCCGTTGTGGCAGGGGTTATGCAAGCCGCTAGTTTTAAAAAGGTCTCATTATTCGAGGCAGAACTTTCAAACGTTTCTGAAAGCACTTGGGGTACTATTACATTTATGTTGAATGCATTAGTCTTTCTTTTTTTAGGAATAGAGTTATCACAAGTTTTTTCACCGATTTGGAATAGTGAAACGTATTCAAATAGTTTCTTAATGGTAGTTGTTCTGATTTTAAGCGTTACACTATTTGTTGCACGTTTTTTCTCGATCGTATTGATCTATAGTGTAAAGAATGGTTTGAAAAATGTTTGGCAGTCAATGAACGAAATGTTGATTCTAACATTTGGCGGAGTCAAAGGAACAGTTAGTTTAGCGACGATTTTCATCTTGCCTTTAACTATCAATGGGCAAGATTTTCCTGAACGATCCTTGCTTTTATTTATTACAGCGTGTGTAATCTTAGTTACATTAGTTGGCGGCATTCTTGTTTTGCCATTTTTAACTGAGTCTGATGAGGTAGAAAGTACCAATATTCAAGGTATTACTTTGTTGCAAGAAGTTATGGAGAGACTTAAAAAGATAAATCATGAAGATCCTCATGTCGAAATGAATGTTGTCATTGAGAATTACCAAGACCGTGTGAAAGAATTATATACAGAGCAATTGCCTTCGGATCAGAGACAAGAGGTACAGGAATTAAGGGCACTGATTGTTTCGATTGAGCGTGACGGTTTAGAAGAAAGCTTCCGCCAAAAAGAAATTGGGATCGAAGGTTATCGACTTTATGAACGCCTGATTTCAAGGATGGAACGTTCTATTGCAAGGCAGCTTTTGTCTATTATTGGTTTTTGGTTGCTCTTTGTTCGTCAAATCATTGCATTTTTTGTTCATCCTAATTTATTGTTTGCCAAAAAAGATGAAGAGAATCGACGAGAATATCAAAAAGAAGAATTAGAAAATGTTCGACAAGTCTTTTTACAAAATACAGAAGTTATTTTAAAAAGTTTAGATAATTTAAAAGGTGTTTATGATGATGAAATCATACAATTCTTTATTGAGGGGCGTTTACAATTTGCTCATAGATTAGAAGATGGAACTTTTATTGATTCATTTATCGTACGTTCTCAGTCCAACTATGTTAAGGAACTTTTGATTGGATATCAAGAAGAACGAAGAATGATCGATGAATATGAGCTTTCTGAAAAAATATCTTCTTTTGAAGCAAATGAATACCGTAAAAATGTTAATTTATTAGAATCATATTCAATCAATGATGTTTCCAGTACCATTCCATTGAGAAAATTGACAAGAGAATTAAAAAAAGAAGCAGACCAAGAAAACTAGCTTCTTTTTTTTACTTTTATTTGTTACAATAGGCAGGATGAAAAGGGCGTGAGCATATGAATGAGTTAAAAGTAAATGAATTGACCAAAACATATGGAGAGAAGACATTATTTGATCATATTTCTTTCCATATTCATGATAAAGACCGGATTGGTTTAATCGGTACAAATGGAACGGGGAAAACGAGCTTATTAAATATTTTGGCAGGTAAGGATAGCGGTGATGGGGATATTGAATCCATTCAACAAGCGAATGATTATCAAATAGGCTACCTTTCTCAAGATCAGGAGTTTGACCCTGATTTAACCGTGGTAGAAGCTGTTTTTCAGGGAGATACACCTATTATTCAAGCGGTAAAAAACTACGAATTGGCGTTACTTGCTTTGGCTGAAGATGGTCTTAGCGAAGTTGCACAAAAACAATATGCACAAGCAGAAGAACGTATGAATAAAGAAGATGCTTGGACTGCTGATACTGATGCCAAAATTATTTTACAAAAATTAGGCATAGAAACGTTACATAAAAAAATTGGTGAGTTATCCGGTGGGCAAAAGAAACGTGTTAGTTTAGCTCAAGTATTGATAGAATCACCAGATCTACTATTACTTGATGAACCGACCAACCACTTAGATTACGAAGCAATCAGTTGGCTTGAAAGCTTTTTAAATGGTTATCGCGGGGCAATTTTAATGGTAACTCATGACCGTTATTTCTTAGATCGAGTAACAAACCGAATTTTTGAATTGTCTTTTGGGAAGTTATATGAATATAAAGGGAATTATGAAGCTTATATTATTGCTAAAGCAGAACGTGAGCGTGTTGGTGTTGAACAAGAAGAAAAAAGAAAACAACTTTACAAACAAGAACTAGAGTGGATGCGTGCTGGCGTAAAAGCACGTGGGACTAAACAACAAGCGAGACAAGACCGCTTCCATGATCTTAAAGAAAACCTCCATCAAGTCAATCAAAAAGGGCAATTGGAAATAGATGTTGCGACACAAAGATTGGGTAAAAAAGTTTTAGAAATCAAAGATGGAAGTTACGGAATCGAGCAAAAAACACTTTTAAAAGAATTTGACTTACTTGTTCAAGCAAAAGATCGCATTGGTATTACTGGGAAGAATGGTGCTGGAAAATCGACACTATTAAATATTTTAGCTGGGCGTTTACCTTTGGATAGTGGGATGTATTCGATTGGAGAAACAGTTAATCTTGCATACTATACACAGCAAAATGAAGCAATGGATCCGACTCAACGCATGATTTCATATTTACAAGATGCAGCAGAACAAGTGCAAAGAACAGATGGAACAAGTATCGGGGTTGCCGAGCTACTGGAACGATTTCTGTTTCCACGGTTTATGCATGGTACGATCATCGGCAAACTTTCTGGTGGTGAAAAACGCCGCTTATACTTGTTAAAACTATTGATTGGTCAACCAAATGTGTTATTATTGGACGAACCGACAAATGATTTAGATATTGATACTTTAACAATATTAGAAGATTATATTCAAACATTTAAAGGGGCTGTGATCGCTGTTTCTCATGACCGTTATTTTCTTGATAAAACAATGGATAAGTTATTAGTTTTTCAAGGAGAAGGTCAAATCACAACCTATTTTGGTTCAATGAGTGAGTATCTTACTACAAATAAAGAGAAATCGAAAAAGTTAGTTAAAACTGAAACAACACCACTTAAAGAAACTGAAAAAAAAGCAAAGACCAAATTAACCTACATGGAACAAAAAGAGTGGGCATCAATTGAAGATGACATAGCAAAACTTGAAGAACGTTCAGATCAACTTACACAAGAGATGAATCATCAAGGAGATGACTTCACAAAATTACAAGAGCTTCAGTCAAGCTTGTCCATAGTGGAACAAGAACTTGAAGAAAAAATGGAACGTTGGGAATATTTGAGTGAATTTGCAGAAAATTAGGAGGCAGTAACTATGGAAGAAGCATATTTAGCATTAGGCCGTAAGATTTTAGAGGAAGGTCATTTGAAAGAAGATCGCACTGGAACAGGTACAAAAAGTATTTTTGGACATCAAATGCGTTTTGATCTGACAAAAGGATTTCCTTTGTTAACGACTAAGCGAGTGCCGTTTGGTTTAATTAAAAGCGAGCTTTTATGGTTTTTAAATGGTGATACGAACATCCGCTATCTCCTGCAACATAACAATCACATATGGGATGAATGGGCTTTTGAACGTTATATCAAAAGTGATGAATACCAAGGTCCTGATATGACAGACTTTGGTCGTCGTGTTCTTGTTGATGAAGAATTTAAGAAAAGCTATGAAAAAGAACATAAAGAATTCTGTAATAAAATTTTATCGGATGATATTTTTGCTGAGAAACATGGTGAACTAGGCAATATTTATGGAGCTCAGTGGCGCCATTGGGAAACCAAAGACGGTAGTTTCATCGATCAACTAAAAAATGTTATTGAAATGATAAAAAAAGCGCCTGATTCAAGACGTCTGATCGTGTCTGCTTGGAATCCAGAAGATGTTCCATCAATGGCTTTGCCGCCGTGTCATACAATGTTTCAATTTTATGTGAATGATGGTAAACTAAGTTGCCAGCTGTATCAACGCAGTGGAGACGTTTTTTTAGGTGTTCCTTTCAACATTGCCAGTTATGCTTTATTAACGCATTTAATTGCTCATGAAACAGGTTTAGAAGTAGGCGATTTCGTGCATACATTAGGAGATGCACATTTATATACCAACCATGTTGATCAAATGAATGAACAACTTACTCGAGAGATTCGATCTTTTCCTACGATAAAATTGAATCAAGAAAAAAAATCTGTTTTTGATTTTGATATGGAAGATATTGTTATAGAAGGATATGATCCGCATCCAGCAATCAAGGCACCGATTGCCGTTTAATTTGAAAGGAGTTTCCTGATGCTAGCAGCCATATGGGCACAAGATGAAAAAGGGACGATCGGTAAAGAAAATCGATTACCTTGGCATTTGCCAAATGATCTGAAATTTTTTAAGCAAATGACTGAAGACAACACGATTGTTATGGGAAGAAAAACTTTTGAGGGAATGGGAAGCCGCCCACTGCCGAATCGTCAGACGATCGTCCTGACAAGAGACAAAGGATACCGTGCAAAAGGGGTCATTGTATTTCATACGATTGATGAAGTTCTAGATTACGCTAAAACTTTTGCTGGGATTACATTTATTGCAGGTGGTTCAGCAGTGTATGAGGACTTTTTACCTTATTGTGATGTGCTGTATCGTACAGTGATTCATCATATATTTGATGGTGATACGAAATTTCCAACTGTTGCTTGGGATGATTGGACATTAATCAATTTAAGTGAAGGATCTAAGGACGAAAAAAATAGTTATGAGTATCAGTTCGAGACATATCAGCGTAAAGTAGCAGCTGATTAAAACGTTAATGAGGCTTATTCGGAGGAATAACAAAAAAAACATACTATTGCTAGTATGTTTTTTTTGTTATTTAAATATGATTGCGGTATAAACCAACAACTTTACCTAAAATACTCACATTACTTAAAATAATTGGATCTAGCGCATCATTTTCAGGTTGTAAACGAATATGATCTATCTCTTTAAAAAATCGTTTGCAAGTAGCTTCATCTTCATCAGTCATGGCAATGACGATGTCACCATTTGATGCAGAGCTTTGTTTACGGACAATTACTTGATCACCATCCAAAATCCCTGCGTTGATCATACTTTCACCTCTGATAGTCAGCATAAACAGAGCATTTTCTTCTGCTTTTAAATCAGGAGGAAGAGGGAAGAAATCAGAAGCTTCTTCTACAGCTAAGATAGGTTCCCCAGCGGTAACAACTCCGAGCATCGGGATAACTGTTGGTTTAACACCAATTTTATCCAGGCCGTCCGCTGTTAATTCAATTGCTCTTGGTTTAGTGGGATCACGTAAAATCAACCCTTTTTTTTCTAAACGGGCTAAGTGTCCATGAACAGTAGATGTTGAAGAAAGATCAACCGCCTTACCAATTTCTCTAACGGTCGGGGGATAGCCTTTCAGTTCGACTTGTTCGTATATATATTTTAAAACCTCGACTTGCCTTGTGTCTGTACGTTTCACCAAAACCCGCACCTTCTTTCAATTTATAATTTTAGTGTACCATAGTTTTATATAGGAATCAAACAGGCGTTCGTATTTTTTTGAAATAAGTACTGTTAGGGCAATTTTTGTATAGAATAGGCGGTTTTGTTTCTTTTTTATCTAAGAATATAGTTGTATTTTTTGTGTGCATCTTATAAGATAGACATGGAATGTAAACTTGTCTAGCTATATGGGATAGCAATAAGCTCGATTTTTTATAAAAATAGAATATGACTGCGAAAAAGTATTACAGAACTATTTTTATCTGAGCGCTGAGCGAGCCTATCTAGTTTTTAAAATAAGGAGGTATGACTATGTTATCGTCTGAAAAAATGAACCGAATCAATGAACTTGCTAAAAAGGCAAAAGAAGGTGAATTGACTGAGAAAGAAAAAGCAGAACAAAAAGTACTTCGTCAAGAATATTTAGCTGCTTTTCGCGGTGGTATGCGTCATCATATCGAGGGAATGAAAGTGGTTGATCCTAAAGGAAATGATGTAACGCCAGAAAAATTGAAAGAGATCCAGAAAGCTAAAGGATTGCACAATAGGAAATAATTTTAGTTTTTTTTACTAAAAGTAATTGCTTTCATAAACGAAATACGATAAAATATAGTTAATAAAGGTAAAAAAAACCTAAATAGGAGATGATTTTTTTGTTCGACAACACTGATCAGTTAGGCGTCAATACAATTCGCACACTAAGTATCGAAGCAGTACAAAAAGCAAATTCAGGACATCCTGGATTACCAATGGGTGCTGCACCTATGGCCTATGCGCTTTGGACAAAGCATTTAAAAGTAAATCCAAAAACATCAAGAAATTGGGTAGATAGAGACCGCTTCATTCTATCTGCTGGTCATGGTTCTGCAATGTTGTATAGTCTGCTTCATTTAGCAGGATACGGTGTATCGATGGATGATCTGAAAAGTTTCCGTCAATGGGATAGCAAAACACCCGGACATCCTGAAGTTCATCATACAGATGGTGTTGAAGCAACGACTGGTCCTTTAGGACAAGGCATTGCAATGGCTGTTGGTATGGCAATGGCTGAAGCGCATACTGCTGCGACTTATAATCGTGATAGCTTTCCAGTAATCGATCACTATACTTATGCACTATGTGGTGACGGTGATCTGATGGAAGGTGTTTCGCAAGAAGCTAGTTCAATGGCCGGACATATGAAGCTAGGTAAGCTGATCGTGTTATATGATTCAAATGATATCTCATTAGATGGACCAACATCAAAAGCATTTACAGAAAATGTTGGGGCTCGCTACGAAGCATATGGTTGGCAACATATCTTAGTGAAAGATGGTAATGATTTAGAAGAAATTTCAAAAGCAATCGAAGCAGCAAAAGCTGAATCCGATAAACCAACATTGATAGAGGTCAAAACAGTTATCGGTTATGGCGCTCCAAAAGAAGGAACATCTTCTGTTCATGGCGCACCAATCGGAGCAGAAGGAATTACTGCTGCTAAAGCCGTTTATGGTTGGGAATATCCTGATTTTACAGTTCCAGAAGAAGTTGCTGCTCGTTTTAAAGAAACAATGGTAGACGAAGGCGGAAAAGCCGAAGACAAGTGGAATGAAATGTTTGCCAATTACACAAGAGAGCATCCTGAATTGGCTAAACAATTCAAACAAGCCTTCTCTGATGAGCTTCCTGAAAATTGGGATAGTGAACTACCAACTTATGAAGTAGGTTCAAGCGCAGCTAGTCGAGTAACGAGCAAAGAAACAATTCAAGCAATTTCTAAGGCTGTACCAGGTTTCTGGGGCGGTTCTGCTGATTTATCTGCTTCAAATAATACAATGGTCGCAGCTGAAAAAGATTTTGAGCCGGGACAATATGAAGGCCGCAATATTTGGTTTGGTGTCCGTGAATTTGCAATGGCGGCAGCAATGAATGGCATTCAATTACATGGAGGAAGCCGTGTTTATGGCGGAACATTCTTTGTTTTTACAGACTACTTACGTCCTGCAGTCCGCTTAGCAGCGATCCAAAATACGCCTGTAACCTATGTGCTAACACATGATTCTGTCGCTGTAGGTGAAGATGGACCAACGCACGAGCCTGTTGAACAATTAGCAAGTATTCGTTGTATGCCAGGTGTCCAAGTGATTCGTCCAGCCGACGGTAACGAAACAGTTGCAGCATGGAAGATTGCTATGACAACAAAAAATGCTCCAACAGTGTTAGTTCTAAGTCGTCAAAACTTACCTGTTATTGAAGGAACAAAAGAACATGCAGGAGAACTTGTCCAAAAAGGCGCTTATGTAATTTCGAAGCAAAAAGGCGAAAAACCAGAAGGTATCTTAATTGCAACTGGTTCAGAAGTTAATTTAGCGATTGAAACCCAAAAAGCTTTAGCAGAACAAGGAAAAGATGTTTCGGTTGTTTCAATGCCTAGTTTTGATTTGTTTGAAAAACAATCGGCGGAATACAAAGAGTCAGTTTTACCTAAAGCTGTGACCAAACGAGTAGCAATTGAAGCTGCTTCACCATTTGGCTGGGAACGGTATGTTGGAACTGAAGGCACAACTGTAACGATTGATCACTTTGGTGCTTCTGCTCCTGGAGATCTAGTCTTGAAAGAATTTGGTTTTACCGTGGATAATGTAGTTTCAAAATATAATAGTCTATAAAAATAAAAAACAGAAATTCACGAGTTGTGACTTTCTGTTTTTTTATTTTTTAAATTAAGAATTTTATATTATCTTTTTATAGATAAAAGGTATTGATAAAATGGTAAGAAAACCTAGAATGACCAATTTGAAATTTTTATTTTCTCCTGTTTTAGGAAGATTTTTTGTTGTTTTACCAATTGGTTTGGTACTTATCGTAGTATGAGAAGAAGCTGTTTTTTCTGGAATAGTAAATGAGACGGTTTCACTGTAATCATCCCCAAGATAGGCAGTGATAGTTAGCACAGTGCCTGGAGCAAGGGGGGCTTCTTTATATGAAAAATAGCCGTTTTCATCACTCATTACACGTGCTTGTCCCATAGTAGTTGGCATCGTAAGTCCAACAGCTGCATGAGGAGCAGTTTTTCCACTAAGGGTTCCTGTGTCATGATCATAAGATAAATCACTGATTGTTAAGGTGGCAGCTTTCGTCGGGATTGTATAACTGATCTCTTCACCAGAAGCCCCGTTTAAATAAGCAATAAACATGACTTCCTGACCAGAAGAAAATTGACCTACAAACGAAAAGTTCCCATTCTTATCTGTTGTTGTTAAGTCATCTACTTTTGGACTTTTATTAGTAGAAAGAGTAGCATAAATTTCAGCACCAGGAGCAGTTTTACCTGAAACAGTTTTAGTTGCAAAATCATAAGATAAATTTGAAATTGTTAACGAAGGATCATTCGGAATAATAAAAGTAGTCGGTTCACTAAGTACGTCATTTAGTTGTGCGGTAAGGCTTATTTTTCTTCCTGTATCAAAAAGGTGATTAATGGAAAAATGTCCATTATTGTCAGCTTCCGCTGTCGCACTTGGTTCCGCAATTCCGTTTGAATCATAAACAATTGTAGCGTAAACTGTAGCTCTTGGAGCGGTTTTACCTGAAATAGTTTTAGATACAAAATCATAGGATAAACTTGAAATAGTCAAACTAGAATCGGCTGAATTTCTATTTTCGCGTGAACTCTCAGTCGAATTTTCAGTTTTTTTCGTTTTAGACTCTGCAGAAGAAGTTGATTGCTCTTCAGATACTGCTTCAGATGTTACAGGAATATTACTGGAATTTTCTTCAGAACTTGTAATTGTTTCTCCCAAACTGATAGTAGGTAATACTGTTAAACCGACTAATAATGTGCTTATACCCAACCATATTGCCATTTTTTTCATTTTATTCACTCCATTTAAAGTTTTTTTGTAATCATTACGTAATAATTGTAACATGAAAAGAAAGTATTGCAATCGTTTTATAGGCATTTAAAAAAACTTAATAATTGCGGGACAAAGGTATTTATCTAAAAAAAAACGTCCGAATAATAGACACTAAGTAAACTGTATAAAACAAATATAGGATTGGTCAATAAAACAAAAATTTCAACTGGGTTACGCCTGTTTTAAAACTTCAAATTTCAAGAGTAAATAATTGTTTATAAGAAAGACCCCGAGTAGAATGATGGTACGATGTTCTAATTGAGGAGGAACAAATGAATGGACGAGATTAAAACAAGAAGTAGTAGACACCAGCAAAAAGAGCATAAAAATAGACGTATGCGTCTGACCTCTATGGTAGGGACTTCATTAGTATTTCTTCCAATTGCAGGTAATTTATTACCACTAGGAGTTCAAGCAACTGAAGTTGAAACGCAAAACGAAGTTTCTCAACAAGCATTTATTGATTCTATTGGATATTCGGCTTCTTCCGTAGCTGATGCCAATGACTTATATGCCTCTGTTATGATTGCACAAGCATTGTTAGAAAGCAGTTACGGTACGTCAGGCCTAGCAGCGGCGCCTAATTACAATTTATTTGGTGTGAAGGGCAGTTACGGTGGTCAAACAGTTTATATGCCTACATCAGAGTATTTAAATGGCGAATGGGTGACAGTGACTGAACCTTTTAGAAGTTATCCATCATATACTGAATCATTTCAGGATCATGCGAATGTCCTAAGAACAACCATAGCCTCCAGCGGTAATTACCATTATTCAGGCGTGTGGAAAAGTAATACGTCTAGTTATATGGATGCTACAGCAGCACTAGCTGGACGTTATGCAACGGATCCTAATTATGCAAGCAAATTGAATTGGTTAATTTCTGCTTATGGTTTAACAGCTTATGACAGTGGAAGCACTGGATCATTTGTGACAAATGATAATTCAACGACGGACCAATCAACGATTGGTCAAAGTAGCACAACTACCACTGCTCAATCTTACACTGTAGCCTCTGGAGATACTCTATGGGGGATTGCTGAAAAGTTTGGCATTTCTGTGGATCAACTTATGGCATCAAACGGCATAACTGCTGAATTAATTACTGTTGGGCAAGTATTACAAGTCGTATAAAATAAAGCTAGCAACATTTTGTCATCTCAATGACTTTTTGTTGTTAGCTTTATTTTTTATCGTTTACCTGATCGCAATTCTTCTAAACGCCGTTGACGATTTTTCGTAAGATCTTTTATTCTTGGTCTAGGTAAAATGTCTTCAGGCATTGTTCTTGAATTCCTTATGTGAGTGTTGGAATCATCAATATCAAAATGAGTTAAATAATCAATAACTTCACGAACAATTTGAGTGGGAGTAGAAGCGCCTGCCGTTACAGCGATTTGCTCAACATCAGCCAACCAGTTAGGGTCTATTTGTGAAACATCAGAGATTCTGTGCGCTGGAACTCCAGCTTGTTCAATAGAAACTTGCGCTAATCGATTACTGTTATTGCTTTTCGGATCACCAACAACAATTGTTAAATCACAACCTTGAGCTTGTTCAACGATCGCTTCTTGACGAACCTGGGTCGCTTTACAAATATCTTTGTGAATCACCACATGAGGGTATTTCTCCTGAATGGAATCCATCAAGTCACTAACATCCCATTGGCTCATAGTTGTTTGATTGGTCACAAAGATTTTATCAGCATCCAGCTGTAAATTCGCAATATCAGGTAAATTAGCAACTAAATGAACATGTTCGGGTGAAACACCAATCGCGCCTTCAGGTTCCGGGTGATTTTTTTTTCCAATATAAATGATTTCATAACCTTCTGCAACTTTTTCAGCGATTAATTCGTGTGTAATCATCACATCAGGACACGTTGCATCAATAACAGTCAAACCTTTTTCGATAGCTAACTCTTTTACTTTTGGTGAAGTGCCATGCGCTGTGAAAATAACGGTTCCCTGATCGACTTGGGATAGAATCTCTTCACGGTTATTACCATCTAATGTATGGATTCCGATGCTTTCAAAGGCGTCTGTTACGTGTTTATTGTGAACGATCATACCTAAAATATAGATTGGACGTGGTAAGCTTTCATCAAGAGACGCGTTTCTAGCAATAACCATTGCATCAACAACTCCGTAACAATAGCCACGGGGACTAATATTTTTAATTTTCATAAGGGAATATACTCCTATTTACGATTTTTAAGTCTTCTCTACTATACACTATTTTTGTTAAATTTGTTTAAAGAGTATAGTCCAAGTAGGGAATAGTAGCAAAATGATAGCCAGATAAGATCATATGAGCTATTATAAATACAAGAAAGTTTTTACGTATTCGAATAACAAAATGGAGGAATGGATCATGACTCAAATTTTTAATTCTGTTACCGAATTAATAGGGAAGACTCCTATTGTAAAGTTAGGACACATTGTCCCTGATGGAGCCGCTGATATTTTTGTGAAACTGGAATTTTTTAATCCGGGCGGAAGTGTAAAAGATCGAATTGCATTAAGTATGATCGAGAAAGCTGAAAAGACCGGTCAACTTAAAGCGGGCGATACCATCGTGGAACCAACTAGTGGAAACACTGGTATCGGTTTAGCAATGGTCGGAGCTGCCAAAGGGTATAAGGTAATTATTGTTATGCCGGATACGATGAGTGTTGAACGTAGAAAATTAATGCAGGCATACGGCGCTGAGTTATTGCTTACTCCAGGTTCTGATGGCATGAAAGGTGCAATCGCTAAAGCATCCGAATTATCAGAAAAAGACGGCTACTTTATGCCGATGCAATTTGATAATCCAGCTAATCCAGAAGCTCATGAAAAAACAACTGGGAAAGAAATACAAGATGTTTTTGGACCAGCAGGGTTAGAAGCGTTTGTAGCTGGAGTGGGAACTGGTGGAACGATTACTGGAGTTGGAAAAGAACTGAAACGAGTTTATCCGAAAATTTCAATAGTTGCAGTTGAACCGACTGAGTCACCTGTTTTAGAAGGTGGAACTCCGGGTCCGCATAAAATACAAGGAATCGGCGCAGGTTTCATACCCAAAGTATTAGACACAGATATCTATGGAGAGGTCATTGCAGTGGCTAGTGAAGATGCAATGGAAACTGCTCGTCAATTAGCAATGCAAGAAGGGCTGCTCGTTGGGATATCAGCTGGAGCTGCGGTACATGCCGCTATTCAAGTCGCGAAAAAATTAGGACCAGGTAAAAAAGTATTGACTGTTATTCCTGACAATGGTGAACGTTACTTGTCAACAGCGTTTTATAATTTTCCAGAATAATAAGATTGTAAAAGGGAAGCGTGAAATTACGGTTTCCTTTTTTTGTATATATAATCAACCAAAAAGTGTGTAATAATTATATTATTTTTAAAAATTGGTGTTAAACCTGATATTTCCTAGGGTATTTACGTAATTATTCTTGTCAATATAGATTAGAAATAGTATCATTTAGGAAAGAAGACTGGGAGGGGAAACAAATGGACAATGTATTGGTAAAAAATGCACTTGAAGAGTTAAAAGAAGCCAATATTCGTATTACTCCTCAAAGGTATGCAATTTTGGAATATCTAATTGAGAATCATAGCCATCCAACAGCCGATGAAATTTATCGTTCACTAGAAGATCGTTTTCCGAATATGAGTGTTGCAACTGTTTATAATAATTTACGTTTGTTTACTGACATTGGTTTTGTTCAAGAGATGAATTATGGTGATGCGTCTAGTCGCTTTGATTTCAGCTCTAAAAAACATTACCATGCCATCTGTCAGAATTGTGGTAAAATCGTCGATTTTCATTATCCAGGTTTGGAAGATGTTGAAATGGCGGCGAGTAAATTGACTGGCTTTGAAATTAATGAACATAGATTAGAATTATATGGTCTGTGTCCAGACTGTCAAAAAGCAAAAAAAGAATGAAATGAGGGGTAAAATGAAATCAATCAATACAGATAAAGCGCCAAAAGCAATTGGTCCTTATGTACAGGGGAACATTGTGAATGGCTTGTTATTTGCCTCAGGTCAAGTTCCATTAAGTCCTGAAACTGGCGAAGTTGTTGGTACTACGATTGAAGAACAAGCTGAACAAGTTCTTAAAAATATTGCTGCGATTTTAGAAGAAGCAGGTAGTGACTTTGATCATGTTGTCAAAACCACATGTTTTTTAAAGAATATGAACGATTTTGTAGCATTCAATGAAGTTTATGCAAAAGCCTTTACCAATCAATTACCTGCGCGTTCTGCTGTAGAAGTAGCCCGTTTACCTAAAGATGTTCTTGTTGAAATAGAAATTATAGCTTCAATAAATCAATAGCAACTTATTTTCACAAGCTGAGAAATTAACATTTCTCGGCTTTTTTTGTTGAAAAGACAGTGTTTAGAAGTGTTTATATAGTTAATTTGATGAAAATAAGGTTAAAAATAGACGAGTTTGTGAAAAAATAAGTTTTCGATTCACAAGCAAAGAACTCGAATATGGCTTTCTATTTTGTTATATTTTTAGTATACCAATAGATTCATAATGAGTTCGTTGGTGAAAAATTTAACTTGAAAGAAGGGATTTACAAAATGAAAGTCGTAGTCGTAGGATGTACGCATGCAGGAACAGCTGCAGTCAAAAGTATTTTAACAAATCACCCAAATGCGGAGGTAACCGTTTATGAACGAAATGATAATGTATCGTTTCTATCATGCGGGATTGCTTTATACGTTGGAGGAGTAGTGAAGGAGGCTAGCAGCTTATTCTATTCAAGTCCTGAAGAACTAGCGTCTCTTGGTGCTACAGTTAAAATGGAACATGAAGTCGAAACAATCGATGTTGATCATAAAACAGTAACTGCAAAAGATTTACACACTGGTGTTGAAGAAACGGTGTCATACGATAAATTAGTTATGACAACAGGTTCTTGGCCAATCATTCCGCCAATTAAAGGAATTGAAGCAGAAAATATTTTATTATGTAAAAACTTTAACCAAGCGAATGTCATTATCGAACGTGCAAAAGATGCGAAAAAAGTTGTCGTTGTAGGTGGCGGATATATTGGTATCGAGTTAGTTGAAGCTTTTGTAGAGTCAGGAAAAGATGTTACACTGATCGATGGATTAGACCGTATTTTAAACAAATATTTAGACAAGCCCTTTACAGATGTTTTGGAAAAAGAACTTGTGGATCGTGGCGTAACGTTAGCACTAGGTGAGAATGTTCAAGAATTCAAAGCTGATGCAAGCGGACATGTGAATAAAGTAATTACACCTAGCCAAGAATTTGAAGCGGATATGGTCATCATGTGTGTTGGATTCAGTCCTAATACAACATTGCTTAAAGATAAAGTAGATATGCTACCAAACGGAGCTATCGTTGTAGATAAATATATGAGATCAAGCAACCCTGATATTCTTGCCGCAGGTGATAGTGCAGTTGTACACTATAATCCAAGTAATACGACGAATTATATTCCGCTAGCGACAAATGCTGTTCGCCAAGGAATGTTAGTTGGTTATAACTTAACAGAACAAAAATTAGCTTACCGCGGAACGCAAGGGACTTCTGGGCTATACTTGTTTGGTTGGAAAATTGGATCGACGGGTGTTACTTTAGAAAGTGCAAAAATGAACAACTTAGATGTTAGTGCAACACAATTTGAAGACAACTATCGTCCGGAATTCATGCCAACGACTGAAAATGTCATGATGGAATTAGTCTATGAAAAAGGGACAAATCGTATCGTCGGGGGACAATTGATGTCTAAATATGATATTACTCAATCAGCTAATACTCTATCATTAGCTGTTCAAAATGAAATGACAGTTGAAGATCTTGCCTTATCAGATTTCTTCTTCCAACCGCATTTTGATCGTCCTTGGAACTATTTAAACTTGTTAGCACAAGCTGCATTAAAAGATATTGCTCATAATTAATTGATTAGAAAAACTAGAGGTGAATGCAGGTTCACTTCTAGTTTTTTTCAGTACTCAATCGTTAATCTTGCCTTTTAATTTGATTTTTGAGATGCTTAATGGGTTAAATTAAATGAGGTGTTAGAAAATGAAGAAAAAACAGAAAAGTGAGTGGTTGATTCGCTCGTTGTACGCGTTGATAGGTGTAGCAATTTTATCTTTTGGAGCAGCAACGTTACGGATTGGCCAAGTAGGATTAGACCCCTACACAGCAGCGAATATCGGAATAGGGGAGAGTTTAGGCTTATCTTTAGGGGTGTATCAACTAATCATCAATATAGTTATTTTGGGGTTAGTTTTTGTTTTCGGAAGAAAATATATTGGTCTTGGAACAGTGATTAATATGGTTCTAACTGGTTTTTTTATTGATTTTTATACATGGCTATATTCAACCTTTGTCACAATAAAAATCAATCTATTTACTCAAGGACTGCTGCTTATTTTAGGTGTATTGATATTTACTTTTGGTGCATCGTTTTACATGTCAGCCAAAATTGGCAATGCTCCATATGATGCCATTGCCCCTATTATCGTAGAACGTACTAAAGCTCAATATCGTATAGTAAGGATCATACAAGATATCTTTTTCGTGATTTTAGCTTTTATTTTTGGGGGACCAGTTGGTCTAGGAACTGTGATTAATGCATTTTTCACTGGTCCTCTAATTGATTTTTGGAATAAAAAAGTCAGTGAACCAATCATTGAAAAAAGTGTAAAAGAAAAACTGTGATTTGACGGTTAAATTAATCAATAATAAAAAACAAAGATTATTCATTTTCTTTGTTTTTTATTTACTTTTATTCGTTGGCAAAGAGTAACTCTAGAATAAAAAGGAAGCGCTTTCTGTTATTTTAAATCAAAATGAGATATTAATTGAATAATAGATTGTGGATGCAACGCCTTTTTTTTATTATAAAATAATTAATAAATAAAAATCGTTTATACGTTGTTAAATAAGCTTTTCCGCTTGTTTTTCTTGCCGGTTTCATTTAATTATTATAAGTATATAAAAAAATAATAAGCATTTTCAATACATATCATTTCCAAAAATATTATAAAGGTTATAAAATCTGTAGGTAGAAGCTTAATTAAGTTATGTTGCTCACGATTTAAGAAAGGAGAGTGTCAATTTTTTTAAAAGCTTCTAGTTGTTCGTTATGTGGTATCAGTTTGATTGCAAGAGGAGGATAATTATGAAAGATGATAAGCAAAAAAAGAAAAGCACTAATAAATCAAAAAAACAGAATAAATATCGCGCATTATCATTAGTGTTAACAAGTAGTCTAGTTATTGCACCATTGACTGTTCCCTTGACATTTTATTTGCCAGGAGGAATTACTGCTTCCGCTGCTATATTAGATGCTGAAATCCTATCTAATATAACAAGTTCAAACGATAGTGGAACTACTACTGCCAATCGTTTTGCTGCAGATGGTGCTACAAAGAATGTCAATTTTTCAATTTCTGGAAGTGAGCTAGTTGGTGGTTCTGTTATCGCAAGCGGCACAAAGCAAGCAGTTTTATCCATTCCAACCGAATTAAATGGACGTGTTTCTACAAATGGACCGGCTCAGATTGATACAAATATTACTTTAACTGTAGGGGACCTAACATTTTTAACGGGAACATTAGATGCTGTTAACACACTATCTAATTTGTTAACTGATATTGTTGATGGTTCCTTAGGTAGTTTAACTGGTGTTACATTGAATTTAACTGAAGTTAATCAAAAAATCGATGCGTTAAATAACCTTGAAAATTTTGGTAGTGCGCAATTTAGTTCTACTGCTGTTCTTTCTCCTGACGGTAAATATATTCAAGCCAATATTGATGATGGATTAGGTTTAGTTTTAGCTCAGAATGTTTCAACACTTTTACAAGATTTGCAAGCTGCCGTTACCGCTTTAGAGGCAGATGGTAGCGGAATTGGTAGTAATATAGTTGCTGCAGCCATTAACGCTGCGCTACTTCCAGTTAAAGGCACAGTGAATACAGCTATTAACGTGGCATTACCGTTAGTCGGTCTTGGCGGAGCGGGGGTCAACCAACTGGCTGATGCTTCTGTATTAGGATCTACAACAATCAATATCCCAACAACTGTTGTTAGTCCAACAAGCTTATCTCAAAACTTAGATGCTAGATTTGTTGGTACTGTTATAAAAGCTGATACTATTGATGTTAGTTTGATCAATACGGCTAATGGGGTTTCTGATATCTATTACGCTGGTAACGCAGTAGTGGTAGCGCCTCCAGTAGTAACAAATACAACAGGTACCTCAGCAACGGGTTATACAGTAACAGGTACAGCGACAGCTGGAAATACTGTTGAAATTCGCAATACGGGTGGAACGGTAATTGGAACGGGTACAGCGGATGGTAGTGGAAACTTCAGTATTACTATTCCACAAGGTCAAGCAACAGCTAATGAGTCATTAACTGCAGTTGCCAAATCTGGATCAGACGAAAGTACACCAACACCATTTACTACACCAGCAGATACAGTAGTAGTAGCACCGCCAGTAGTAACGAATACAACAGGTACCTCAGCAACGGGTTATACAGTAACAGGTACAGCGACAGCTGGAAATACTGTTGAAATTCGCAATGTGGGTGGAACTGTAATCGGAACAGGTACAGCAGATGGAAGTGGTAACTTCAGTATTACTATTCCACAAGGCCAAGCAACAGCTAATGAGCCATTAACTGCAGTTGCCAAATCTGGATCGGATGAAAGTACGCCAACATCATTTACCACGCCTGCAGATGCAGTAGTAGTGGCACCGCCAGTAGTAACAAATACAACAGGTACCTCAACGACGGGTTATACAGTAACAGGTACAGCGACAGCTGGAAATACTGTTGAAATTCGTAATACAGGTGGAACGGTAATTGGAACGGGTACAGCGGATGGTAGCGGTAATTTCAGTATTTCAATTCCGCAAGGTCAAGCAACAGCCAACGAATCTTTAAATGCAGTTGCAAAATCTGGTTCAGACGAGAGTACACCAACCGCATTTACAACACCTGCTGATCCAATTGTAGTGGCACCGCCAGTAGTAACAAATACAACAGGTACCTCAGCAACAGGTTATACAGTAACAGGTACAGCGACAGCTGGAAATACTGTTGAAATTCGCAATGTGGGTGGAACTGTAATCGGAACAGGTACAGCGGACGGCAGCGGTAATTTTAGTATCCCGATTTCGCAAGGTCAAGCAACAGCAAGCGAGTCTTTAACTGCAGTTGCCAAATCTGGCGTAACTGAAAGTACGCCTACACCGTTTACGACGCCAGCAGATCCAGTGGTTATCGCAGCACCAACCGTTGACAATGTAACAGGCACATCCACAGCTGGCTATACAGTAACAGGTACAGCGACAGCTGGAAATACTATTGACATTAAAAACACAGGTGGCACGATAATTGGGACGGCTGTTGTGGACCCTAGCGGGAACTATACAGTGACTATTCCAGCAGGTTCAGCAACACCAAACGAACAATTATCTGCAATAGCAAAAGACGCTGATGGTAATCAAAGTCCAGCAACAGCGTTCGCCACACCAGCAGATCCAGTCGTTGTCACAGCGCCAACAGTTGATACTGTAACAGGTACTGGAGCAACAGGTTACACTGTGACAGGTACAGCGACAGCTGGAGACACAGTTGAAATTAGAAATACAGGAGGAACAGTCATTGGAACAGCGATCGCAGATCCAAGTGGCAATTACTCAGTAGTGCTTCCAGCAGGTTCAGCAACACCGAGTCAACAATTATCTGCAGTAGCCAAAGACGCTGACGGCAATCAAAGTCCAGCAACAGCATTTACAACACCAGCAGATCCGGTAGTAGTTGCAGCACCAACCGTGGATAGTGTAACGGGTACTTCAGCAACAGGGTATACCGTAACAGGTACAGCCACAGCTGGTAATACAGTGGAGATCAAAAATACAGGTGGAACGGTAATCGGAACAGCAATTGCAGATCCAAGTGGCAACTATACTGTTACGATCCCAGTTGGTCTAGCAACACCAAACCAACAATTATCTGCAGTAGCAAAAGATGCGGATGGCAATCAAAGTCCAGCAACAGCATTTACAACACCAGTGGATCCAGTCGTTGTTACAGCACCAACAGTGGATAGCGTAACGGGTACTTCAGCAACAGGTTATACAGTAACAGGTACAGCGACAGCTGGTAATACTGTAGAAGTTAAAAATACAGGCGGAACGGTAATTGGAACAGCGATTGCAGATCCAAGTGGCAACTACACAGTTGTGATTCCTGCAGGCTCAGCAACACCAAGTCAACAATTATCTGCAGTAGCAAAAGATGCGGATGGCAATCAAAGTCCAGCAACACCATTCACAACACCAGCAGATCCAGTAGTAGTCACAGCACCAACAGTAGACAGTGTAACGGGTACCTCATCAACAGGTTATACCGTAACAGGTACGGCACCAGCTGGGAGTACTGTAGAAATTAAAAACACAGGTGGCACAGTTATTGGAACAGCAGTTGCAGATCCAAGTGGCAATTACACAGTTACGATTCCGGCTGGCTCAGCATCACCAAATGAACAATTAACCGCAACAGCAAAAGATGCGGATGGTAACACAAGCCCTGGAACATCATTTACAACGCCAGCAGATCCAGTAGTAGTCACAGCACCGACAGTAGATACTGTAACAGGTACAGCTGCAACAGGTTATACCGTAACGGGAACCGCAACGGCTGGAAATACTATAGAAATCAAAAACACAGGTGGGACAGTAATCGGAACAGCGATTGCAGATCCAAGCGGCAACTACACCGTTACGATTCCAGCTGGGCAAGCAACACCAAGTCAACAATTAACCGCAACAGCCAAAGACGCTGATGGCAATCAAAGTCCGGCAACACCATTTACAACACCAGCAGATCCGGTAGTAGTTGCAGCACCAACAGTGAATACAGTAACAGGTACCTCAGCTACCGGTTATACAGTAACAGGTACAGCGACAGCTGGTAATACTGTAGAAATCAAAAATACAGGTGGCACGATTCTTGGAACAGCAGTTGCAGATCCAAGTGGAAACTTTTCAATTGTGATTCCAATCGGTTCAGCAACACCAAGTCAACAATTAACCGCAACTGCTAAAGACGCTGATGGAAACCAAAGCCCAGCAACACCATTCACTACGCCAGCAGATCCAGTGGTTGTCACAGCACCAACAGTTGATAGTGTGACAGGTAATTCAACAACAGGTTATACAGTGACAGGTACAGCACCAGCAGGAAGCACTGTAGAAATTAAAAATACAGGCGGAACGGTGATTGGAACAGGAGTAGCAGATGGTAGTGGCAATTACACAGTTACGATTCCAGCAGGCTCAGCATCACCAAACGAACAATTAACAGCAACTGCTAAAGACGCGGACGGAAACACAAGTCCTGGTACAGTCTTTACAACACCAGCAGATCCAGTGTCAATCCAAGCACCAGTGGTTACTAGTGTAACTGGAACTTCAGCAACTGGATATACAGTAGTTGGAACAGCAGTTGCAGGAGATACTGTTTCAATCAAGAAATTAAATGGAACTGTAATTGGTTCAGCTCAAGTAGATGGTAGTGGAAATTACTCAGTAGTGCTTCCAGCAGGCTCAGCTAGTCAACTTGAACAATTGAGAGCAATAGATTCTGACGGGGCAGGTAATCAAAGTCCAGCGACATCATTTACAACGCCAGCAGATCCAGTAGTAGTTGCAGCACCAATCATAACAAGTGTAGTAGGGAACTCCCAAACGGGCTATACAGTGACAGGGACAGCAACTGCAGGCAATACAGTATCACTTAGAACTCTTTCGGGAACTGAGGTAGGAGCTGGAGAAGTCGACGGAACGGGCAACTTCTCAATTGAATTGACTTCTCAAGATGTAGACCCATTACAACAATTAAATGCAGTCGCAATCGATGATGCGCTTAACTCAAGCTTACCAACATTATTTACAATTCCAGCTGATCCTTCATCAAATGTCGAGGCACCTGCTATCGATAACGTGACAGGGACATCTAAAACAGGTTACATTGTAACAGGTAGAGCAACGGCTGGAAATAAAGTGAAAATCCGCAATGCGGCAGGAAGAGTTATCGGATCAGGTGTAGCTGATTTGAATGGAACAATTTCAGGTGGAGCTCCACTTGCACTAGACGGTGAGTTTGCTATCGCTTTACCAATAGGAGCTGCTACTGAAAATGAACCACTAACAGCAATTGCTGAAAATAGCAGTGGAGATGTTAGTACAGCGACACCATTTATGACACCAGCTGATCCAACAGTTTATGTTGCTACTCCAATCATTAACAGTGTAACCGGTAATTCAATGACAGGTTATACAATCAAAGGAATTGCAACACCAGGAAATGATGTAGAACTTCAAAATGCAGCTGGAGAAGTTCTAGGTACGGCGACGGCAGGCGATAACGGTGGATTTGTTATTGAAATCCCAATCGGCTTTGCTGAACCAAAAGAGCTGATTTTAGCAATTGCCAAAGATAGCGATGGTAATCAAAGTGAACCAGCTAGCTTTAAACTGCCAGCCGATCCAAGTGACGGCAATGGCAACGGTAATGGAACTGGTAACGGCGGCAACTTAGGTAATAATAGCGGTTCTGGCTTGAAAAACCTAAGCGGCGGACAAAAAAATCTTCCTAATAACGGTGAAATTGTCAGCAATTGGGGAGTAGTAGGAGCGTTACTATTAGGTGTCTTTGCCTTCTTCACCTTCAAACGCAAAAACAAAGAAGAAGAATAATCTAAGGCATTAACAAGTTTACTTTCTATAAGGGAAAACATGAGGTGGGACTAATATCCTGCCTCGTGTTTTTTTGATGAAAATCAAAATTAGAAGTTTGCTTAGCGTTTTCTCAGAAAGAAACTTCCTTTCTCCCGCGTTTTATCGTAAAATGAAATTAGACAAATAGAAAGGGAGGATATGGGTATGCCGATTCGTGTTCCAAAAGAATTACCAGCTATTAAAGTATTAGAGAAAGAGAAAATTTTTGTAATGGACGAAGATCGTGCTATGCACCAAGACATTCGACCTTTAGAAATTTTAATCTTAAATTTAATGCCTAAAAAAGATGAAACAGAAGTTCAACTGTTAAGACTACTCAGTAATACGCCATTGCAAATAAATGTTGACTTCTTGCATATGTGTAGTCACGAGGCAAAAAATACATCAAGTGAACATCTAAACCGCTTTTATTATCAATTCAAAGAAGTTCGGGAGAAATTTTACGATGGTTTGATTATTACAGGCGCACCAGTTGAACAATTACCATTTGAAGATGTTGATTATTGGGAAGAATTACAAGGGATTTTCGAATGGAGCAAATCACACGTGTTTTCAACGTTTCACATTTGCTGGGGAGCGCAAGCAGGGCTTTATTACCATCATAAAATCGATAAGTACCTATTAGACCAAAAATTAACAGGGATTTATGATCATGATGTACTGGCGCCAACGTGGAGTATTTTAAAAGGATTTGACGATTTATTTTTTGCTCCTCATTCACGTTATACTGGCATTAAAAGAAGTGATGTCGAGAATGTGGCAGAGTTAGAGGTTTTGGTTGAATCAAAAGAGGCTGGGGTTTTTTTAGTTGGAAATAAAAATAATCGAGCATTCTATGCAACCGGACATTTAGAATATGATCGGGAAACGCTTGAACAAGAATTCGAGCGAGATCAATTAAAAGGGATTCATCCTAAACTACCTAAAAATTACTTTCCAAATGATAACATGAAGGAACGACCTCAACTAAGATGGCATATGGCAGCTTCATTGTTATTTTCTAATTGGTTAAACTATGCGGTTTATCAAAATACACCGTATGATTTAACTGAATTGCTTAAAGAAAAAGAATAGTAAAGACAAACAGCATAAACAAATTGTGTACTTCGATTTGCATATGCTGTTTTTTTACAAATACTGCATACATAAAAATGCAAGCGTTACCGTTCTTTTCTAATTCTTACAACTTATTGGTGCATTCTTGTTCCTTTTTTTAGAAAATAAACGTATTATAAGATGGAGGAAGGAGGTTGCGGTAGCTGAATTGAAACAAGTAAACAAGATTATTTCAATCACATAAATAGTTATTTATCCTATTTTCTATTTGAGAATAAATAACTTAATCAAGTTGAAGAACTAAAAATGGACATACCCATAATTTTGTATCCTATTGGAATATTTCAAAGGGTATAAAATTCAGTAATTAAAAAAATGCAATGATTACTTGTTAAAAAAAGAGGTTTTAATTAGCCAAAGTTGGAGGAATAATGATGAAAATACCTAAAAGATTTTTGAGTGGACTACTACTTTCAATACTGTTTCTTTTTTCATTTGTGCCTGCATTTGCACAAGAGATTGATGCAATTACAGCACCTACGGGAATAAAAGCGGTTATCGTAATCATTCCATTGATTTTAGTTTTAGTTTTATTATTTATGAAAGTCGATATGATCATTGCTGGTTTTGTCGGCGGTGTTCTAGCGATGATTATTGGTGGAATTGGATTAGAACAAGCCAATAAGCAATTATTAGAAACTATCCCAATGATGCTCGGAATTACTGTGCCAATCATCAATTCTGCAGTTGCAATGGCCGTGTTTAAGTCAGGCGGTTATTCAGCAGCATTAACACTTGCCAAACGTGGGACAAAAGGCAAAGTCGAATATGTTTCAGCATTTATTGTTATTTTGTTAGCAGCAGCGACATATATGTCAGGCATTGGCGGCGGAAGCGCAATGGTTATCGCACCATTAGCATTTGTAGCGGTCGGGGCCGTTCCTGAGCTGATTGCGGCGATGTCACTTGCGGCAGCTGTTTCGTTTACGACTTCACCAGCTTCATTGGAGTCTAGTATCGTTTCTAAATTAGGCGATTTCAGTGTAGCAAAATATGTTTCAGATATGCGTCCGATTTGGTTACTTTTTTGTGCGTTAGCTATTATTCTAGCTTTTTGGGGAACAAAACGTCGAAATATTGGTTTTAAAGAAAATAGTGATGATGAATACGCGCAAATGAGTAATAAAGCATTATTTAAATTGACTTTACCTGCAATCTTTTTATTGTTTGCCGTAATTTTCGGTCCTGTAGTTAATGATCTTGTAGGATTCCCATTATTGACGCCGCTAGTCTATATGGTTTTGACATTGGCTTTGATTTTTATTTGTTCAGATTTCACGTTGAATCAGTCTGTGGAAGCTATGGTGGATGGTTCTACGTATATTTTGACTCGATTGTTCCAAGTAGGTATTTTCCTAGCATTTATTAATATCATTGCTCAAACTGGTACCTTTGCTGTTATTGCGGGTATTGCAAGTGCTGCGCCTACGTTGATCATGGTTCCAGTTGCGATTTTAACGGGAATTTTAATCGGTGTTCCTGCGGGTGCTTATGTAGGTTCCGTGTTAACACTTGTTCTCCCTGTAGCTGTGTCATTAGGTTTTTCATCTATCGAGCTTGGATTAGTTGCAGTTGGAGTAGGGCTAGGAAGCCAAATGAGTTTTGTTAATATCACGATGCAAGCTTTATCATCTGGATTCCAAATTCCGATTTTAGATGTGGTAAAAGGCAATGTAAAATGGATCAGTTTAGCTTCAGTTGTATTGATTGCAATTGGATTCTTTATTTAAAATAGAAAGGGTGTTCAAAAATGGATATTTTAATTAAACAAGCAAGATTAAGTGATGGAGAAGCGTTGCAGGATGTTGGAATTAAAGATGGGAAAATCGTTGCAATTTCAGAAAGTATAACTGAGAATTCGGTTACTGTGATCGAGGCTCAAGGTCGGGTATTGATTCCCGGATTAGTAGAAAGTCATATTCACTTAGATAAAGCACTGATTGCAGATAGAAAACCAAATAAGTCTGGAACTTTACAAGAAGCTATTAGTGTTACAGCTGAATTGAAACCCACATTTACAGAAGAGGACATTTACACACGGGCAAAAAGAGCCTTGGAAATGATTATTTCTCACGGTGTGACAGCAGTTAGAACCCATGCGGAATTTGATCCTGCACAAGGTTTTTCGGGTTTTAAAACAATTATGAAATTAAAAGAAGAATATCGAGATTTAATCGATATGCAAATCGTTGCGTTTCCTCAAGAAGGGATTTTTAAAGCTCCGGGGACTGAAAAAATGATGTACGAAGCAATGGAAATGGGTGCAGATGTTGTCGGGGGGATTCCTTACAATGATGCACCAGCTGATAAACATATCGATTTAGTTTTTGAAATTGCTAAAAAATATGATAAAGACATTGATCTTCATCAAGATTTCAGTGATGAAGCTACAGATATTTCGATTGAGTATTTGTGTAAAAAGACGATTGCAGAAAATTATCATGGCAGAGTTTCTGTTGGGCATTTGACTGCGCTTCATGCATTAGAACCTGAACGACTAAATGAAATTATTACCTTGATGGCTGAAGCACAAATCAGCGTTATGGCTTTACCTGCTACAGATTTACATTTAGGCGCTAGAAATGATCTATATAATGTGAGAAGAGCGGTAACACCAATCAGAAAACTTCGTGATGCTGGCGTGAATGTTTGCTTAGCTACCAATAATATTCGCAATGCGTTTACTCCTTATGGGAATGGTGATTTAATGCAGATTGCCATGTTAGCGATTCCTGTGGGACATTTAGGCGGAGCAGATGATTTACCGACTGTTTTACCTATGATTACAGACAATCCGGCTAAAGCACTAGGGCTTCAACATTATGGTCTTCAAGTAGGGGATAATGCGGACCTTGTTTTGTTAGACACGAAAGTAAAAGCTGATGCGATCATTGATATCCCTGAAAGAAATTATGTCATTAAGAATGGCAAAATCACTGTCGAAGTAAAAAAAGAAGTGACTATTTTTAAATAATCTGATTTTATAGCCAACTATGAACGTATTTAACTGTTTATAGTTGGCTTTTTATTATGTCTAATCAAACTAGTTTTCTATAATTTATTTATGTAAACTATAGTTAGGAACGATTATCACTTTAACCAAAAAGGTGAGTATGCAATAGATATGATAAATTCAAATGAATATACTGATATGAAAACAATATGTAAAGAATACAAATAAAAAAATACTTGTAATTCTCAATTATTTAACTTAATTGAGAATAAAAAAGTGGAAAAACTTGTAATAACCTATGATTATATGATACTCTTTATTATATAATAAAGAATATAGGAGGAATGTGAAATGAAAGTAATAGTTTTAGGTTCATCGCACGGAGGTTACGAAGCAGTTGAGGAATTATTAAATTTACATCCAGAAGCAGAAATTCAGTGGTATGAAAAAGGAGATTTTATTTCTTTCTTATCATGTGGCATGCAACTTTATTTAGAAGGTAAGGTAAAAGATGTCAATTCCGTTCGATATATGACAGGTGAAAAGATGGAGAGTAAAGGAGTCAATGTCTTCTCGAATACTGAAATCACTGAAATCAAACCTGAGAGTCATCAAGTAATAGTTAAAGATTTATTGTCAGGTGATGAACGCATCGAAGCTTATGATAAACTGATCATCAGTCCAGGAGCGGTTCCGTTTGAATTAAATGTCCCAGGAAAAGATTTAGAAAACATTTATTTGATGCGTGGCAGAAAATGGGCTATCAAATTAAAGGCAAAAACGGTTGATCCTGAAGTGAACAATGTTGTCGTAATTGGAAGCGGCTATATTGGTATAGAAGCAGCAGAATCATTTGCTAAAGCTGGTAAAAAAGTAACAGTGATCGATATTTTAGATCGACCTTTAGGCGTGTATTTAGATAAAGAATTCACAGATGTTTTGACAGAAGAAATGGAAGCTAACAATATCAACGTAGTAACTAATGAAACCGTTCAAAGTTATAAAGGTGAAGGACATGTTCAAAAAGTTGTAACAGATAAAGCAGAATATGATGCTGATCTAGTCGTTGTGGCAGTCGGTGTTCGTCCTAATACGGGTTGGTTAAAAGATACATTAGAGTTACATCCTAATGGGCTGATTAAAACGGATGAGTACATGCAAACAAGTGCTCCAGACGTTTTTGCTGTAGGAGATGCGACAATGATCAAATATAATCCAGGTGAAACAGAAGTCAACATTGCGTTAGCAACAAACGCAAGAAAACAAGGTCGTTTTGCAGTGAAAAATTTAAATGGTCCTGTAAAACCATTCCCAGGTATTCAAGGTTCATCAGGTTTAGCCGTTTTCGACTACAAATTCGCCTCTACTGGTATCAATGAAGAAATGGCCAAAAAATTAAATAAAACAACGAAATCAGCCTTAGTTGTGGAAGATTATTTAATGGATTTCAATCCAGACAAACAAAAAGCTTGGTTCAAACTTGTATATGATCCCGAAACAACACAAATATTAGGGGCACAGTTGATGTCAAAAGCAGACTTAACTGCAAACATCAACGCTATTTCTTTAGCAATCAAAGCGAAAATGACAATCGAAGATTTAGCCTATGCTGATTTCTTCTTCCAACCATCGTTTGATAAACCTTGGAATATTATCAACACAGCTGCACTAGCAGCTATGAAGAATGAACAATAATTTTATAGTAAAAAACCAATTGCTAAATATTTTTTAGCAATTGGTTTTTTTATTTTAGCGATCAAGAAGTTCGACCCAAATACCATCTGGATCTTCTACTATAGCAAACCGAACTCCATTTTCATCACTAGAAATTGGAGCAACAACAGGAATTCCAGCGTTTGAAACTTTTTCAAACAGCCTATCTAAATCGCTAACAGTTACAGTTAACCAGCGTAAACCAGTCGCTGCTGTTGGTCCTCCCAAAGGATTCTTTTCTACACTGCCGATTCCAGCTTCCAAGAGTTTCAAAATCGAACCATCAATAGAGAATCGGTGAAGCGAGATACCATTTGTCTCTAAAACACCAATGTAGGGTAACTCAAGAATCTCTTCATAAAATGTTTTACTTTTTTCAAAGTTAACAGGATTTATTCCTATTTGTAAATTACGAAATGTTGTTGACATATATTGCACTTCCTTCGTCGAGTTTTTTGTATCAAATTTATGCTTTTATTTGATATGTATTGATATTATAATAATGGAAACAAAGATACTAGTACTAACATTTTTGTTACCTAGATATTTTTGATTTAAAAAGGAGTTTTTGAATTTATGAACGAAGAAAAAAACTGTGCTATAAGTAACATAATGAATATTTTAGGTGGGAAATGGAAACTAGAAATACTGTGGCAAATATTGAATGATGAAGGTATCCGATTTAACCAGCTGAAGCGAAACATACCAGGCGTCACAAATGTCGCTTTAATCAGATGTTTAAAAAGTTTAGCTGAGCATAAATTTATCAAACGAATCGACAAAAAAACTGTTCCTCCTCATGTGGAATATTATACGACAGAAAAAACGCAACTTTTATTTCCAATTCTTTCACAATTAGCTGAGCTCGGAAAAACAATTAGTTCGTGAAAAAAGGACTGTTAGTTAACTAAACAAATAATTGAAGTGAAAGAGGGACAATCAGATGATGAACCAGCATCCAAGAACTAGAATCATGTCAGAGTTAATCCGAAAGCAGTGGAGTACACACTCTATTTATGCCGCAATTGTAAATAAAGAAATGGAAATCGTTACTATTGGTCAAACGACTGTTCAAGAAAATAATGATCCAACAGCACATGCTGAAGTCAATGCAATCAGAGCAGCATGTAAGTTTTTAAAAACCGATATTTTACCAACTGGTTATTGGTTATATTCAACATTCGAACCTTGTCCGTTATGCTCATCTGCCATCATCTGGAGTGGTCTTGATGGGGTTGTGTATGCTAATGACCCCAGATTTAGAGGAACTTTACCAAATTGGTCATTTATTAAGTGCAAAGAAATTCTAAAACAAGGTGCTGATATACATCAAGTGAATTTAATCGAAAATTTTATGTTAGATGATATAAAAGGATACTTCACTAGACCTCAGAAATAAAAAAGTTTTTTCAACGTTAACGAGAGAGGGGAGGGATAGATGTAATACTCTAATGAGATTGCAAAAATATATTATACAATTGTTGGTCAAGGGGATCCGTTACTAATTATCCACGGCTTTTCTATTGACCACAGAAGTGTTAAAGGGATTGTCGAAGAGTCTCTTCAGAATAAAGAGTATAAACGGATTTATATTGATTTACCTGGTATGGGAAGATCGGCCGCACCAAGAAAAATGATTAACGCTAATGAATTATTGACCGTTTTAATTGAATTTATAAATGATATCATTGGTAAAGAATCTTTTTCTCTTTTAGGTTATTCATATGGGGGATACCTAGCATTAGGAATAATAAAAGCGATACCTGATAGAGTAGAAAAGTTAATCTTATTAGTACCTGTAGTGAAGGCGCTTTTTGGTCAAAGGCGTTTGCCGAAAAGACTCGAAGGAGGAGCGGCATATTTTGAAATTGAAGATAAAACCCTTTTCGAAGAATACAAAAACAATGCTGTTAATATCACTAAAAAAGGATATGAAAACTATGTTTCAGAAATCCATTCAGGACTTTCTGTAGGAGACCGCGAATTCCAAAAGTCTTTTCGAAAAAATGGCTATTCATTCGATTTCGAAGAAAGTCTTTTTGGTGAAGTTATCAATTGTGCAGCTTTAATTATTTTAGGTGGACAAGATGAAGTTGTCGGCTATAAATACATGCTCGAAAATCAAAAAGACTTTTCGAAAGGGGTTTTGATTCTGTTAGAAAATGCTGGACATAATTTTTAACTAGATGAACGTGAAAAAGTAACGAACGAAATTAGTACATTTTTAGAATTACAATAGAGTTTATTAAGTATAAGGATAAAACATATAAATCTATCCATATTTTACAGTTCAGAAACTACTTTGTATAATGTATATTATGTTAACTAGAATATGAAATCGAAAAAGCGGATTGCAATTATTACATCGGAGTCTTCCATCTTACTCTTCTTATCTGTATATAAAAAAAGGAACAAATTCGTAAGATATCGAGTTTGTTCCTTTTTTATTATAGTATCGGTGATAACAATCGTGAAAAGTTTTGCTTAAATCGTAACCAATGAGATTGATTGCGAATAATTTCGTCCGTTAATAAAAGACTGTTATCCATATCGGATTCAAATATTTGAGTTAGTTTCCATGCGATTCTGGTATCATAGATAAATGTACTTACTTCAAAATTCAATGCGTAACTTCTAATATCCTGATTTGTGGTACCGACCATACAGATTTCATTATCGATAATCATCGTTTTAGCATGCAAGAAGCCATTTTGATACATATAGATCTTAATCCCTCTTTTGTGTAGGTAATTGGCATAATACTGAGTTGCACGATAAATAAATGGATGGTCTGGCATACACGGAATCATGATGCGCACATCAATACCAGATCGAACTGCAATCAACAATGCATTGATCATACTGTCATCTGGTATTAAATAAGGTGTTTGAATCCAAACCGATTTTTCAGCAGATAAAATCATTTTGATAAAACCGCTTTTTAAGATTTCTTCTTCAGAGTCCGGTCCATCAGACACCACCTGTAAGGCTAAATTTCCAAGTTCGTTGTCTTCAGCAATTTGGAAATAGTTTTCTAAATAATCCATTTTTTGTGATTCATGTTGTACAGAAGCGTTCCAATCCATAATAAAAATCTCCTGTAGGGAGAATACGGAAGTGCCAACTAAACGGATATGTGTATCTCTCCAGTAACCAAATTTCTTACTTTCTCCTAAATATTGATCGCCAACATTAAATCCACCAGTCCACCCAATCTTCCCGTCTATTACGACGATTTTACGATGTAGGTGATAGTTTAAACGAGTCTTGCTAATCATGTTTTTTGACGTAATAAAAGGTGCAACCTTCCCTCCTAAGGCAACGAGTGCAGCAAAAAACTTTTTATTTGCTCCAGGAGAGCCCCAAGGATCATAAATCAAATGAACCGATACCCCTTCTTTTACTTTCTCCCCTAATAAATCTAAAAACTGATTCCCGATATGATCGTTAAAAAAGGAATAATATTCAACATGGACTGTTTCTTTAGCCTGACGAATATCATCAAATAGGGCATCGAATTTTTCTTTTCCATCTGTATATATTTTTAGACTATTCCGTTTACTTAATGGTGAAGAATCCATATTTCTAAAGTATTTATTCAACACACGTGCGTCAGTTAATAAATTAATATCCAATTTTCCATCTGACTTTAGATTGTCTTCATCGACCATGTTCTTGATTTCAGTAATTTTTTCTTTATCATAAGCAGTCAGATTGAACACTTTTTGCCCATTGATGCCTCTGCCACAAAAAAGATAAATAATAAAGCCGATTCCTGGTAAAAATAATAACGTCATGATCCAAGCTAAAACACTTGAAATGCTACGTGGTTTTCTAAAAACAGTAATAAGTGCTGCAGTGGTATTTAATAACAATAATACCAAAAGTATGATGATAAAAATTCTCATCCGATTTCATGTCTCCCTTAAAATACGTAATATATTGATTATAGCAAAAACCATAGATTCATCCAACAAATAACATCTCTTAAAAAAAGATTCGTTGTGTGCATGGCCTAAATCAAAATTATTTTTATATTTGGATTTTTACTATTTTAATTCTCATAATGTTGTACTATAATATGCTGATATTGTTAATTGAAAAGAGGAAATATTAAAATGGACATCAAAATGTTAGTAACTATCTTTGTGGTTAATTTTTCTTATATTACATTGAATACGATTCGTTTTATGCTAACTATGAAAGGCTATCGCTTGATCGCGCCTTTAGTAAGTATGGCAGAGATAACGATCTACGTGTTAGGCCTTAGCATGGTACTCAACCGCTTAGATAATCCACTAAATCTAATTGTGTATGCGCTGGGTTATGCAGTGGGTATCAGTGTTGGAATCAAAATCGAAGATTATTTAGCGCTGGGATACATTATGGTAACAGCTATCCTACCTTCTTCCACAGAGCAGCTCAATCTACCAGAAATCCTAAGAGATCACGGTTATGGTGTTACACAAAGTTTTGGCGCTGGTCGTGAAGGTGAACGAATGATTTTAGAAATTTTATCTCCACGTAAAAATGAACGTAGCCTTTATAAACTAATCAACGAAAAAGAACCTAGAGCATTTATCATTTCGTATGAACCTAAGTTTATCTCCGGTGGTTTTTGGACAAAGAAAGTACGCAAAAGAAATAAATGATCAAACAACGTCTCTTGATTTATTAAAAATGAAGGACGTTGTTTGATTCATATGCAAGTTTACATAATATAATTATGGTAACTTAGTGTTTGAAGTAACGAATTTGGTTTTGATTTGGAAAACATGTACTAAACAAAATGCTATATACTTGCATCTTATAGAATATACGTTGGTTCTGATCGTCAATGGTCTTCCATAACAACCTGAATTCTGTTTCTAGTTTATCTAGAGTAAGTTGGTTTTCTTCTGAAAGTTTATCATCCTCTAGATAAGTTGCTTCGAGGAATAATTCTCCTTCAGTATTTCTGATTAAGTCTTTTGTAGTTATCAAAGCCTCTTCAAAAATATTTGGTTTTCTTACTCTTGAAGGATTTCGCTTAGCAGAACGAATTACTTTTTGAATTTGGGCTATAAAATAATGGATGTCCACATCACCAATTATGTCTTGTAAGGGTTTGAAATGTTCAGGTAGCTCTACCCTTCTCGAAAGTAAATTGAAATAATTGGCCAAGTCAAACGGAATCTGATTTTCTTGATAAACAGACACAAATCGTAATGTATCATTCCCCTCCTCTCTTTTGCGATAGAATGGTAAAGAGAATGACTCTGGAGAAGATTCGATACCAAAAAAGTAACCCTCCTCCTCTTCTTCAAAAAGCAAGGACCACAGCCATTCCCCAAATATAAAGAAATTGACTTGTGATGAATTCTTTTGAACAATATTTCTTAATAGACTGGTTATTGTTTCAGGAATTTGTACGTTTTTTTGGGTGGAATATATTGGAAAGGTTAAATGATATCTTCTGTTTTTTCGCTCAAGAAGGCCATATTTGATTAACTTATCCAAATATAATTCTAAATTACTATCTGTTGGAATATTGGCTTTTATTTGACGTAATATCACATCTTGCTCGTTGTGGTTAGAAAGATAATCCACTATTTTTTTGAATAATGGATCAAAAATCAAGTTATTTAACTCTGTTTCATTTTTGTCTGTTGTAAAATAGTAGGTTGTATTTTTCACGATAAGATCACTCTTTCTTTAACCTAGATAAAAAATAAAAACTACAGGTGGAGTCATTAAAACACCACCTGTAGTTTATTAAGTTGCTAAATCAGATGTATAGTTTTTAACTAAATGCTTCTGTTAATTGAGGAACAACTTGCTTTTTACGAGAAACAACTCCATTTAAAAATGCACGGTTATTATCTAATTTCACCTTAAATGCTGCTTCTACTTTATCTAATGAATCTCCAATCACTAATAATTCAGAATCACTATTTAAAATATTTGTGATGATCAAGACGAATAAGTCATACCCATTCGCTGAGTTTGCGTTATTCATTGCCGCTTCTAGCTCTACTTGACGGTCTAGTACTTCATTTAGATCAACTGTATTGACTTGTGCGATACGAACGTTTTTATCTCCCATTGGGAAACTTTTAGCATCTAAATCTAATAACGTTTCAGCAGATTTATCACTTAAATTTGTACCAGCTTTTAACATATCTAAACCATAGCCGTCTAAGTTGATTTCTGCGATATCTGCTAATTCATTTGCTGCATCGATATCTTCTTGTGTACATGTTGGTGATTTGAATAACAACGTATCTGAAATGATCGCTGACACCATCATCCCAGCAATTTGTTTAGGGATAGTGACATTGTTTTCTTTAAACATCTTTAAAACGATTGTACTTGTACAGCCTACGGGTTCTGCACGGTAGTATAATGGATCAGCTGTCTCAAAGTTAGCGATACGGTGGTGATCGACTACAGCAAGGATAGTTAGATCTGCAATATCAGCAATACTTTGTTGGAATTCGTTGTGATCTACAAGCATGACTTGTTTTGTTTCATTAGCAGCGCTTTCTACGATTCTTGGTGCATCTACATTGAAGTAATCTAGTGCATATTGAGTTTCTTCGCTTGGTGCACCTAATGCTACAGCTTCTGTATCTTTACCTAGTTCTTTTTGTAAGTATGCAAAGCTGATTGCAGCTCCAATTGCATCTGTATCAGGATTTTGGTGTCCAAAAACAAGAATTTTTGACATAAAAATAGTTCACTCCTTCTTTTTTCTTCATTACTAATAATAACAAAAAATAGAAAAGAAACAACAATAATTGCCGCTCTTTTCTATTTTTATAAACTATCTTGTCGCAAAACCTTGATAGTCATCGACATGAAGTAGTTTTTTAGCATTTTCTACACGGTCTTCTTTAGGCGGCTCGATACCATTAAGTGGATATTCTAGGCCTAATTCATCCCATTTATATTTGCCCATTGTATGATACGGCAATACTTCAACTTTATCGACGTTTTTTAATGTTTTAATAAAAGTATCTAAACGGATTAAATACTCATCGTAGTCACTACGCTCTGGAACTAAAACGTGACGAATCCAAACCGGTTTACCAATTTCAGAAAGATATTGGGCCATTTCTAAAATATTTTCATTTCCTAATGAAGTCAGTAATTTGTGCTGTTCATTATCAATGTGTTTGATATCAAATAATAATAAATCAGTATAATTCATCAGTTCTTGAAATTGGCTAAAGAAAGGTTCTTCTCTCGTGAATGGTTTGCCACAAGTATCGATCGTTGTATGTATTCCTTTTTCTTTCGCTTTTTTAAATAAGTCAGTTAAAAATTCTAATTGAAGTAACGGTTCGCCACCGCTGACAGTGATGCCGCCTTTATCGCCCCAATAAGAACGATACTTGATTGCTTCATCCAAAACTTCATCTGTTGTAACTTCGCGTCCACCAGAACCAATTTTCCAAGTGTCTGGGTTATGACAAAATTGACAACGCATGCGGCAACCTTGTGTAAAGACAATAAAACGAACGCCGGGTCCATCAACGGTCCCAAAATTTTCTGTAGAGTGGATTCTACCGATAACAGGAGTTGTCATTTCTTGTTCCTCATTTCTTTTAAAAAAAGGGCTGACACGAGGTCAACCCTTCAATTGTTTGTTTATTATAGTCTGTCGTGAGAAGTTCTAGAGATAACGTCTGCTTGTTGCTCAGGAGTTAAGTCACGGAATTTCACGGCATATCCAGATACACGAATTGTTAAGTTAGGGTATTTTTCTGGATGAGCTTGCGCATCTAATAATAATTCATTTGTGAATACGTTAACGTTCAAGTGGTAACCGCCTTTATCAAAGTAGCCGTCCATTACGTTACGTAAGTTGTCGATTCTTGTGTCATCATCTTTACCTAAACCGTTAGGGTTGATTGTTTGTGTATTAGAAATTCCATCTAATGCACTTGTATATTCTAATCTAGCAGTTGAGTTAAGTGATGCTAAAAGACCATTTTTCTCACCTAAGAATTTACCATCTTGGTAACTTGGGTTAGCACCAGGTGCTAATGGTTTACCCGCACGACGACCATCTGGTGTGTTACCAGTTGCTTTACCATAAACAACGTTTGAAGTGATTGTTAATAGTGACGTTGTTGGTTTTGCATTACGGTACGTATGTTGACGTCTGATTTGAGTCATGAAGTATTCAAGGATCCAGTTAGCCATTGCATCTGCTTCTTCATTATCGTTACCATAAGTTGGGAACTCATTTTGAGGAACATAGTCAATTGCTAATCCATCTTCATCACGGATTACTTGTACATTACCATGTTTGATCGCCATTACTGAGTCTGCAGCATGTGAAATCCCTGCAATCCCTGTTGCGAAAGTACGGTTTAAGTTGCTTTCCATGAAGGCTAATTGTGCTGCTTCATAAGAATATTTATCATGCATATAGTGGATAACATTTAAAGTATTTACATATAATTCAGCTAACCAATCCATAATATCTTTATAACGATCGATAAATTCGTTGTAGTCTAAAGTATCGCCAGTCATTGGACGGAATTTAGGAGCTACTTGCATCTTCGTTTTTTCGTCTACCCCACCATTGATTGCATAAAGGACAGCTTTCGCTAAGTTGGCACGAGCACCGAAGAATTGCATATCTTTACCCATAACTGTTGCAGACACACAACATGCAATTGCACAGTCATCTGATCCCCAGTTAGCGCGTAATAAGTCATCATTTTCAAATTGGATAGAAGAACTTTGTTTCGCAATTTTAGAAGCAAATGTTCTAAATCCAACTGGTAAATGTGAAGAATATAACACAGTTAAGTTTGGTTCTGGAGATGGTCCCATGTTTGTTAATGTGTGTAAGATACGGAAATCACTCTTCGTCACTAATGAACGGCCATCTAAGCCCATACCAGCGATTGATAATGTTGCCCAAATTGGGTAACCAGAGAATAATTGGTTATATTCTGGAGTACGAGCGAATTTAACCATACGTAATTTCATGATTAAGTGATCGATCATTTCTTGTGCTTCAAATTCAGTGATCAATCCAGCTTCTAAATCACGTTGGATATAGATATCTAAGAATGCTGAGATACGTCCGATAGACATTGCAGCACCATTTTGTGATTTGATTGCTCCTAGGTAACCGAAGTATAACCATTGGATTGCTTCTTTGGCATTTTCAGCAGGTTTAGAAATATCAAAACCATAAGTTGAAGCCATTTCTTTAAGATCAGCCATTGCTCTGATTTGTTCAGAGATTTCTTCTCTTAAACGAATAACATCGTCTGTCATTACTTTGTTACCAGTATTGCTTAAATCTTTTTTCTTTTCAGCTATTAAGAAGTCCATACCGTATAATGCAATACGACGGTAGTCACCGATGATGCGACCACGTCCATAAGCATCTGGAAGACCTGTGATGATTTTGTTTTTCCGTGCTGATCTCATTTCTGGTGTATAAGCATCGAAAACACCTTGGTTGTGTGTTTTTCTCCACTCTGTGAATATTTTAGACATTTCAGAGTCTACTTCATATCCATTTGATGTTAAAGAGTTGTTTGCCATATTGATACCGCCAAATGGCATAAATGCTTGTTTTAATGGAACATCCGTTTGTAAACCAACGATTGTTTCTTCTTCTTTGATCAAATATCCAGGTTCGTGTGATGTAATTGTTGCAGGAATGTTGCTGTCCATGTCGTATACACCATTTTTTTCATGTTGTACTTCAAATAATTCCTGTAATTTTGTCCATAATTTGTCTGTGCTTGGCGCGATTGGTTCTAGGAAAGAATCATCACCTGTGTATTCAGTGTAGTTTCTTTGAATAAAGTCACGTGTGTCTACTGATGTTTTCCATTTGTCGCCTTTAAAGCCTTTCCATTGCTCCATTGTGGGCCTCCTTAGTATGCTGAAATCTACTGTAACAGCTTTATGTGATTAGTATAACACATCGCGGATTTTATGCAAGCCTTTCCTTACTATATTTCGAACTAATCACTGTTTTTACGACCTATTTCAACTTGAAAAGCTTATATAACAACGTTTTGTGTTTGTGATAAAATTAACTAAGTTGTTTTTTGTTGATAGTGAAAGTAAGAAATCTGTTATACAAAAAGAGGTTTCTGTACTAGTACAGAAACCTCTTTTTGCTAATTATATAGAACAGTTATATGAATTATTTAGGATTTTCTTCTTCTTTTGCTTCTAGTTCAGCTGTATGCATTTCATGTACTTCAAGAATTTCACCATCTTGTTTTTCATCAAGCATAAAGGAACCGTTTGATGTTCGATCATTAATTGGATACTTTTCAGAGTCAATCGTATACTGCTTACCGTTTTGTGTTGTAACTAATAGTTCTAATGGGCTGCTTTCCGACATAAAGGTTACACGATGTGGATTTTTTTTCAATTCTCTAAGAACCATCAATCCTCGTTTGGCACGTCCCAGTTGAGGTAATTCTTGAGCCAGCATTCGTTTAATGCTTCCTCGCTGTGTTAACATCACGATCGGGGTATCGCCGTCTTCATGAACTAATAAACCATTCACTACATAATCTTGCTCTTTCAAGTTCATGGCTTTAACACCGGCAGCTTTGGCACCTACTACAGGTACTTCTTCTAGTGGATAGCGTAAACCAAAGCCACGATGGCTAACTAAAAAGACATCTAAGATTTTTTGTTCATTTGTCAAATAGACATTTACGATTTCATCTGTTTCAGATTTTAGTTTCATACAGTTTGTTGGACGACTCTTATAGGTCCTCCAAGGTTCGAAATCGGTCATTTTACTTTGTTTGATCATACCTTCTTTTGTCATAAAGACAAATGTTTTGGTTGGAGATAGTTCTTTATAGGTATAAACAGCTATAATCGATTCGTCGATTGAGAGATTTAAAATAGCTTGTGAAATATGTTCACCTATTTCCTTCCATCTCAAGTCTGGAAGTTCGTGGACTGGTCGATAAATCACATTAGCTTTATTTGTAATCAGCAAGATGTGATCTAATGTATTGACTTCTCCTGTGTAAAGCAGGAAGTCCCCGTCTTTCATTCCCACTTCTTCTGGTTTCGATGCGCTGTAAGAGCGTAAACTGCTGCGCTTGATGTACCCTTCATGGGTAACCGTAACAACTACATCTTCTTGAGCAATCAGAACCTTTGTATCAATCTTGATTTCTTGAATTTCATCTTCGATTTGTGTCAGGCGTGGATTACCATATTGTTTTTTGACTTCACGTAATTCTTTTTTCATCACGTTGAATAATTCTTTTTCATCACTTAGAATTTTTGTCAACTCAGTAACAAGCTGGTTTAACTCTTCCGCTTCTTTTTCAAGTTGTGTAATATCTGTATTGGTTAAACGATACAATTGTAACGTCACAATCGCTTCTGCTTGTTCTTCAGTAAAGGCATAGGCTTTGACTAAATTCATTTTAGCATCTTTTTTATCTTTACTACCACGGATCGTTTCGATCACTTTATCTAAGATCGATAAGGCTTTGATTAGACCGGCGACGATGTGTTGGCGTTTTTTTGCCTTATTCAATTCATATTGACTGCGGTTAGTGATCACTTGTTTACGGTGCGCAATATAACTATCTAAAATACGTTTTAGACCCACTTGTTGTGGTGTCATATTATCAATAGCAACCATGTTGAAGTTATAGTTGATTTGTAACTCAGTATTCTTGAAAAGATAATTCAAAATGCCTTCAGCATTTGTATCTTTTTTTAATTCGATCGCGATTTGTAAGCCTGTTCGGTCACTTTCATCACGAACTTCGGCAATTCCGTCGATTTTTTTGTTTAAGCGGACTTCATCCATCTTCTTAACTAAAGTCGCTTTATTGACTTCATAAGGAATTTCGGTGACAATAATTTGCTGTTTGCCGCCTTTTAAAGGTTCAATTCTTGTTTTAGAGCGAAGGATTACTTTGCCACGACCTGTTTCATAGGCTTTTTTGATTTCTTCTTTCCCTTGTAGAATTCCACCTGTCGGGAAATCCGGTCCTGGAATAAATTCCATCAGTTTATCTAATGTCGCATTTGGGTGGTCGATCAGATAAATCGTACCATCAATGATCTCAGCTAGATTGTGTGTAGGAATTTCTGTAGCATAACCCGCTGAAATCCCAGTTGAACCATTCACTAATAAGTTAGGATATTTTGCAGGTAAAACAGTCGGCTCTTTTTCAGTATCATCAAAGTTCCAAACAAAATCCACTGTTTCTTTTTCGATATCTTTTAAAAGTTCTCCACTTAATTCAGATAAACGAGCCTCGGTATAACGCATTGCAGCTGGCGGATCACCGTCCATACTTCCGTTATTCCCGTGCATTTCGATTAGAACTTCACGAAGTTTCCAATCTTGGCTTAAACGAACCATTGCTTCATAGATACTGCTGTCACCGTGGGGATGGTAATTCCCCATGATATTTCCGACTGATTTTGCGGATTTTCTAAAACTTTTTTCAAAGGTATTTCCATCTTTGTTCATGGAGAATAAAATTCTACGTTGTACAGGTTTTAACCCGTCACGAATATCAGGTAGGGCCCGTTCTTGAATGATATATTTGGAATATCTTCCAAAACGATCGCCCATTACTTCTTCAAGCGTTAATTCTTGAATATCTTGGCGTTTTTCCAAATTTGTCACTCCCTACTCTAAATCAAATAAACTGATTTCTTCTGCCGCTTCGGCCTCTGCATTTATACGTTCAGTTTCTTCTTTTTTTTCTTCATCTAGTACTTCATTTGAAATGGATGGTGAAATCTCCGTCTCGCCATCTTTTCTATCTAAGATGCTGCCATCTTCTTCTAAAGTAAATTGTACATGGCGCTCGATCCATTTTCTTCTTGGTTCGACTTTATCGCCCATAAGAGTCGTTACACGGCGTTCTGCTTGCGCAGCATCATCTATTCTTACACGGATCAAAGTACGTGTCTCAGGGTCCATTGTGGTCTCCCACAGCTGATCTGCGTTCATTTCCCCTAGACCTTTGTATCGTTGTAGCATATAGCCTTTACCGACTTGTTCTGTTACGTTAGATAATTCTTCGTCTGTCCAAGCATACTCAGTTACTGCCTTTTTACCGATCCCTTTTGATACCTTATATAGAGGCGGCAACGCAATGTAAATTTTACCTGCTTCAATCAGCGGTTTCATATAACGATAAAAGAATGTTAGTAATAAGACTTGGATGTGAGCACCATCGGTATCCGCATCGGTCATGATAATAACTTTATCATAATTACAGTCTTCAATTGAAAATTCTGGTCCAACACCTGCTCCGATCGTATAAATCATTGTGTTGATTTCTTCGTTTTTCAAAATATCCTGCATTTTTGCTTTTTCAGTATTTAGAACTTTACCACGCAACGGTAAGATCGCTTGGAACTTTCTATCCCGACCTTGTTTAGCTGAACCCCCGGCAGAATCTCCTTCGACTAAGTATAATTCATTTCGTTTGGGATTACGTGATTGCGCTGGTGTTAGTTTTCCAGATAAAAGAGATTCCCCTTTTTTCCGTTTTTTGCCATTTCGACTTTCTTCACGAGCTTTACGAGCTGCTTCACGAGCTTCACGAGCTTTGATTGCTTTTCGAATCAATTGTTGGCTCATTTCACTGTTTTCTTGTAGATAAAAACCCATCTGTTCTCCGACAACGTTATCTACCGCATTTCGAGCCATTGGGGTTCCTAATTTTTCTTTGGTTTGACCTTCAAATTGCAATAAATTTTCAGGAACACGGATTGATAAAACAGCAGCTAATCCTTCACGGAAGTCACTCCCCTCAAGATTTTTGTCTTTTTCTTTTAATAATCCGACTTTTCTAGCATATTCATTGTATGCTTTCGTCATTGATGACTTCATCCCGACTTCATGGGTTCCACCATCTTTTGTGCGGACATTATTTACAAAGGAAAGAACATTTTCTGAATAGCCGTCATTGTATTGATAGGAAAGTTCAACTTCGATTCCGTCCTTTTCACCTGAAAAATAAACAACGGGTGTCAAGGTATCTTTTTCTTCATTAAGATAGGCAACGAATTCTTTAATACCTTCTTCATAATGAAAAATTTCTTCTTTAGGCTCTTCACCTCTGAGGTCTGTTAGGGAGATTTTTACGCCTTTTAATAAGAAGGCAGATTCTCTTAAACGCTCTGCTAATGTATCGTATGAAAAATGAATAGTGGAAAAAATAGTATCATCTGGTAGGAATATGACAGATGTTCCATTCTTTTTATTCGTTTTTCCAACTTTTTTTAGCGTACCTACAGGTTTTCCGCCATTCTCAAAACGTTCCATGTATTCTACACCATCACGAACGATTCTAACTTCTAACCAGCTAGACAACGCATTAACAACACTGGCACCCACACCATGCAATCCGCCAGAGGTTTTATAGCCGCCTTGACCAAATTTTCCTCCTGCGTGAAGTACGGTGAAGATTACTTCTACAGTTGGGATTCCAGACGCGTGCATTCCAACTGGCATTCCCCGACCTGAGTCAGTTATTTTGATGCTATTATCTTTTTGGATCGTCACACTGATTTCATTACCGTAACCAGATAATGCTTCATCAACTGCGTTATCAACGATTTCATAGACTAAATGATGTAATCCACGGCTGTCTGTGGAGCCGATATACATTCCTGGTCTTTTTCGTACAGCTTCCAATCCTTCTAAAACTTGGATGGAGGCGTCATTGTATTCATTGTTTACTTTTTTCGCCAAAGAAAAAACTCCTTATTCTTGAATTATAGGGCGCGAGGCCACATCATTACAATAATACTCTAAAAGCTCTCAAAAAAAAAGAGCTTTCCTAAACGGCCACTCTTTCTTAAGATCATGTGCATCTATTTCGGCATTTCAGCTAATTCAATTTTAATGCAACGATTCATTATAATAGCATTTCTACCTGCTTTTTTCAACAGTTCCGCAGCTTCTTGACTTTCAAGACCCAATTGAGCCCAGAAAACTTTGGCATTTGTTTCTATAAAATCTTGAGCAACTTCTGGCAAAAATTCACTACGCCGGAAAATATCGACAATGTCGATTTGACCTGGTACATCTTGTAATCTCTCGTACACGTGTTCACCAAGAATTTTTTGTCCAGCTAATATGGGGTTTACAGGAATGATTTCATAACCATATTCTTGCAGTAATTTGGCTATTTTGTAGCTTGTTCGATCTTCTTTTCCGCTTAATCCAACGATAGCAATTCGTTTCGCTTGTTTTAGGTAATTAAAAATTTCTTCTTGCGAGGGGTTTTCTACAGGCATTTTGCTCATCCTTTCAAATTTCTCTTCATTTCATTATACAACGAATATTTAATTATTGTTAGCTGTTTCTATTCATGATAAAATAAATGCTAGTTTGAACGGAAAGAGGTTGCTCAATGAAATTCTTTGTGCTATTGATTATAGCTTATCTACTTGGTTCTATCCCTTCGGGTGTTTGGGTTGGAAAACTTTTTTTTAAAAAAGATCTTCGCCAATTTGGCAGCGGCAATACGGGAACGACGAATACGTTTAGGGTTTTAGGGAAAAAAGCTGGTATAGCTGTTTTACTAATGGACATTTTAAAAGGAACGTTAGCAACTAGTTTACCGCTACTATTTTCTTTGAATGTTAACCCGTTGGTTTTTGGTGTTGCAGCAGTTTTAGGTCATACATTTCCAATCTTTGCAAATTTCAAAGGAGGAAAAGCTGTCGCGACAAGTGCAGGGATGATTTTGGCTTACAATCCAGCATTTTTTGTTTATTCTGCCTTAATTTTTATTATTATGTTATACATTACTAGCATGGTAAGTTTGACTAGTATGATTAGTGCTGTATTGATTACTCTTTCAACCATTATATTGCCAGTTGCGATCCCTGCTATCTTGCCTCAATTTGATTGGTTGTTGACGATGATTGCTTTTGCTTTAACAATTTTTATTTTTATTCGTCACAAAGATAATATTAAACGAATAAAGGACGGTACTGAAAGTCGCGTACCTTTTGGGTTGGGCGCAAAAAAAGAAAACTAAAAACTAGGATACAAAGTATTATAGACTTTGTATCCTAGTTTTTTATTTCAGTCTTATTTAGCTGTAAGAGTGTATTGTGTTTTAAAGACTTCTGCTGTGGCTAATTTATTGATCCCCTTTTTGTCAACAAGGTTTCCGGTAGCATTTACTTCATCCGCAATGCCGCACCACGGCTCTATACAAACGAATGGTGCTTCTTGTGGATAAGGAGACCAAATTCCCACATAAGGCATGTCAGAGTAGCTTAAACTAATACTGTGAGGCCCTTCGTCTGTTTCAATCGTAAACGTATTGACTCCTTTAGTCTCAAAGATAATAGCGTCATTTTTGAAAAGTTCTCTACGAATATCCAGACTTGTATTTGTCTGCCCTAATGTTTTATGCTCGAAATCTGCGAAAGGTCCTGCTAAAGGAATCTGAGTACGTGATTTCTTAGGTGAAAAACTCAAATAATAATCATCAAACGTCAAACCTTGTTCTAAAGGAACGTTAAAAGCAGGATGACCGCCGATTGAAAAATACATTTCACTGTTTCCTGTATTCTCAACTTGATAATTAACCACTAAGTTATCTGCTTCTAAGGCATAAGATAGAATCAACTCAAAATCAAATGGATACACTTTTTTTGTCTCTTTATTGCTTTTTAATGATAGTGAAACTAACTCGGAACCGTGTTCGATCACTTCAAAAAGACTATCTCTAGCAAATCCGTGCTGACTCATAGGGTATGTTTGATTTTCATATGTGTATCGATCATCTTTTAGGCGACCAACGACTGGAAATAATACGGGCGCATGACGACCCCAAAAAGCTGGATCTGCTTGCCAAATGTATTCTATATTATTTTTCTTTGATTTCAAGCTAACTAGCTCAGCACCATCTTCAGCAATCGTGGCGATCAAAAATTCATTTTCAATTTGTACAGTCATTTCTACGACCTCCTACTTGTTATCTTTTTCCAATTCTTTAATAAATTGTTTGTTTAAGACTTTCAGATACGTTCCTTTCATACCTAGAGATCGTGATTCAATGATTCCGGCAGATTCTAATTTTCTTAATGCGTTCACAATCACAGAACGAGTGATTCCGATTTCATCTGCAATACTAGAGGCAGTTAGTCTACCCTCTTCACCATCTAAAGCTTTGAAAATCGCTTGGACTGCTTTTAATTCACTGTAAGATAATGTATTGATTGCCATTTGTACAGCAGTTGCACTCCGAACATTTGCCTCGATGTTTCTTGATTGTTGGTATAGGATCTGCATCCCAACAACAGTTGCGCTATATTCGGCTAAAACTAAATCATCTTCATCAAACGATTGTTCTACTCTAGCTAAAATAATTGTTCCTAAACGTTCACCTGCTCCAAACATTGGAACGATCGTTGTTAGACCAAAAGGATATTTCTCACGTAGTTCAACAGGAAAGGCAGTTAAGTCACTGGTGATTGAAATATTCGCTTCTGTTTTGACTAAGTTGTCAGCAGCATCTGTATAGCTTTGCGGAAATCGTTTTTCTTCGAACATGTGTTTAACGCGGGCATTATTCACATCTAACTTTTCGTTATACCCTAACAAAACGCCTTCGTTACTGATAATGTAGGCATTGCTATCTAAGACATCGCCTAAAATCACCGCCATTTTGTCGTATGGTAATTCTGCTTTTTGATCAAACGTATTTTTTTGTTGTAACAGTTTATTGATTTGACGGGTTTTTTCTAATAAAGTAGTCATTTTTACTCCTCCTAATTTAAAAGCTGAGCGGACTCTTCCTGCTATGAAAGTAAAGCAAGAAAAATGAAGCGTACTCTTCATTTTTCTTTTTTAGAGGAACAAGCCAGCAAAGCTAAATAATACTAAAGAATGTAGCGGCTCAAATCTTCATTTTGAACAATACTATTTAATTTTTCATTTACATAAGCTTCTGTTATTGTAATTTCACCCATTTGCATATCAGGAGCTTCAAACAGCAAATCTTCCAACAAACGTTCTAGAATCGTATGCAGACGACGAGCTCCGATATTATCAGTGTCACGGTTAACGTTAAACGCAATATTGGCGATTCGCTCGATGGCTTCTTTCGTAAAGATTACTGTGACATTCTCAGTACCGATCAAAGCAATATATTGCTTGATCAAGGCGTTATTCGGTTCTGTTAAGATTCTTACAAAATCTTCAGCTGTTAGATCGTCTAATTCAACACGAATTGGAAATCGACCTTGTAATTCAGGGATCAAGTCACTTGGTTTAGATAAATGAAATGCTCCTGATGCGATAAATAATATGTGATCCGTTTGAATTGGACCGTATTTTGTATTGACTTGTGAACCTTCAACAATAGGTAAAATATCACGTTGGACTCCTTCACGAGAAACTTCACCCGAATTTTGTTGGCTTTTGGAAGTGATTTTATCAAACTCATCTATGAAAATAATTCCGCTACTTTCGGCTAAACGAATTGCCTCACTATGAATATCGGCATCTTTGACGATTTTTGCAGATTCTTCTTTTACTAATAATTCTTGAGCTTCTTTCACTGTGACAGTTCGCTCCACTTTTTTCTTAGGAGATAGAGCTCCTAAAGTTTCGTTTAGATCTATTCCCATCTGTTCCATACCAGCATTCATAGCAGGCATTGTTTTTTTAGGTTCTTCGATTTCGATAGTGACTTCACGATTATTTAATAACCCTTTTTCGAGTTGCTCAAGAATCGTCTTACGGTTAACTTTGATCTCCTCAGTTACTTCTTCTTGTGTTTCTTGAGGTTGTTGTGTACTGTTGAACATTTGCATCATTTGTTCAAACTGATTGTTTGATGTTTGTTTTTGCTCTTTTTTAATTCCTGGTACTAGCACTTTTACCAATCGATTATTTGCTTTTTTTAAAGCTTGTGAGTAAACGCGGCTGTATTGCTGTTTTTCCACGATTTGTATAGCCTGTTCAACTAAGTCACGAACCATGGATTCCACATCTCGACCAACATAGCCGACTTCTGTAAACTTAGTTGCTTCAACTTTTATAAAAGGTGCATTCACAATTTTCGCTAAACGTCTAGCAATCTCTGTCTTTCCTACACCCGTGGGTCCGATCATCAGCATATTTTTAGGTGTTACATCTTGCTGCATTTTTTCTTCAAGTTGCAAGCGACGATATCTATTTCTTAAAGCGACTGCAACTGATTTTTTAGCTGTTTCTTGTCCAATAATATATTCATCTAATTCTTTCACAATTTCTCTCGGTGTTTTATTCAATTCATTCATGGTCATTGTCCCCCATTTACAATTCTTCTACAATAATGTTGTGATTTGTAAAGACGCAGATATCTGCGGCAATGTTTAATGCATTTTTAGCGATTTCTTTTGCAGACATTTCTTTGTCTCCGTAATGTTTCATAGCACGTGCTGCAGATAATGCAAAGTTACCGCCAGAACCGATTGCTAAAATGCCATCGTCTGGAGTGATTACTTCTCCCGTGCCCGAAACTAACAGCATTTCTTTGTCGTTCATAACGATCAACATCGCTTCTAATTTTTGCATAGATTGCTGAGTCCGCCATTCTTGAGCCAACTCAACTGCAGCACGAGTTAGATTTCCATTGTATTCGTTTAACTTACCTTCAAATTTTTCTTCTAATGTAAAAGCATCTGCTACACTTCCAGCAAATCCGACAACAACTTCATCATTGTAGATTCTGCGGACTTTTTTAGCAGTTCCTTTCATAACAACAGATTCGCCCATTGTTACTTGGCCATCACCAGCCATTGCAAATTTTCCGTCTTTTTCAACAGCACAAATCGTTGTTGAATGAAATTGTGATTCAACCATTATACTTCCTCCTAAATTTAAAAACGTAGTAGGCTTATTTACCCTTGATAGAAAATAGAGAAATATAAGAGTGGTATTTTTTGCCCCAATCATATTGTATTTTTTTCGAAGAGTTAGCCTATGAGTTTGTCAAAAATTTCCTCATTATGCACGAGGATGAAATGTTCGATAATTTTTTTGTAAGCTTTCTTTTGTTACATGGGCATAAATCTGCGTAGTAGATAAATCAGAGTGTCCCAATAGTTCTTGAACTGTTCGCATGTCAGCACCGTTGTTTAATAAATGGGTTGCAAATGTATGGCGCAACATGTGAGGATGAATATCGCTATTTAATGTACTTTTTTTAATAAGTTGATTTAAAATGTATTCAACTCCTGTTGGCGTGATTTGTGCCCCGTGATGATTTACAAAGACAAAGGCATGTTCTTGCTGATGGTTGTCCATCAAGACGGCCCGTCCGTTTTCTAAGTAGTCTTTTAATGCATCTTCAGCGAAAGAGCCAAAAGGCACATAACGGTCTTTATTCCCTTTTCCGTGAATCAACAATACATTTGCAGAAAAATCAATTGATTGTAAAGTTAAGTTTGTACATTCACTTACACGGATACCAGTTCCATAAAGAATTTCTAACAATGCTTGATTTCTCAAATCTAACGGTTTCGTTCCTTTAGCACTTTCGAATAAAGCATCCATTTCTTTTTCATAGAAGAAGCGAGGAAGGCGTAATTGTTTTTTCTTCATATGGACATAGGAAAAGGGATTTTCCTTGATTGCTTCATTTTTAAGTAAAAATTGATAAAAAGATCGTAAACTGGCAATTTTTCTACTTATAGAATTTCGACTGTATTCTTTGTCGTAGAGAAAACTAAGATAGGTTCGAATATCTAAATGATCCACCTTCAAGTACTCTGGCTCTCCAGAATTCTTTAAAAAATCAAAAAAGTTCATAATGTCTTCTTCATAAGCGATTTTAGTCTTTTCAGAATACCCACGTTCAACAATTAAATAATCTAAAAATAATTCTGGCCATTTTTTTTTCTGCATAGACACTTCCCCCAATAAATTACAAAGTAACTTTAGCATAACCATTTTGAAAAAACAAACGAATTGTCAGAATTTAATCAATATTTTCAAATTTGGTAACAATTTATTCATATTTTACTTTAAATGCTCATAAATTATAAGTGTAATTTAATTTTTTGTTCGCTTGTCAATCAATAATCAAAAGACCAAGACAAATTGAATAGTTTGTCTTGGTCTTTTGATTATTTAGTTTGTTCCACAAGATTTAGGTCTTGTGTCACTTTGGCTAACGTCGTCAATGCTCTGTCTGCGATTGCTTCATAGCGTTCTTTTTTATCTTTGATTCTTTCTGGCATTTCTGGGAATAGCCCAAAATTAGCATTCATAGGTTGGAAATGTTTGCCTTCTGCATGGGTAATATAATACGCCATACTTCCTAGAGCTGTTTCTCTTGGAAAGACTACAGGTTCTTCCCCTTTTGCTAAACGAGCAGCGTTCATTCCAGCAAGTAAACCACTAGCTGCACTTTCGACATAACCTTCAACGCCCGTCATTTGTCCAGCGAAGAACAGATTTTCTCTTTTTTGAGATTGGTATGTTGGCTTCAATAATTCTGGTGAATTCATAAAACTATTCCGGTGCATCACACCATAACGAACAAATTCAGCATTTTCTAAACCTGGAATCATTTGGAAAACACGTTTTTGTTCCCCCCACTTTAGATGTGTTTGGAAACCAACTAGATTGTATAAAGAAGCGGCTGCATTATCCTGGCGCAATTGAATAACAGCATATGGGCGTTTACCTGTCTTAGGATCTTCCAATCCAACTGGTTTTAACGGACCGAATAACATAGTTTTGATGCCACGTTTAGCCATTACCTCGATTGGCATACAACCTTCAAAGAACTTCTCTTTTTCAAAGGTTTTTAACGGGACAACTTCAGCTGAAATCAAGGCTTCATAAAATGCTTTGAATTCTTCTTCTGTCATTGGGCAGTTTAGATAAGCGGCTTCACCTTTATCGTAGCGGGATTTCAGGTATACTTTATCCATATCGATCGTTGATTTATCAACGATTGGAGCAGCTGCATCATAGAAATAGAAACCATCTGATCCATTAAACTCTTTGATTTGCTCTGCTAATGATTCTGAAGTTAACGGTCCAGTTGCAACAATCACTATTCCTTCGGGTATTGCAGTGATTTCTTCATTTTTTACAGTAATCAACGGATGATTTTTGATTTTCGCTGTAATTTCTTGTGAGAATGTATCACGATCAACTGCTAAAGCACCACCAGCGGGTACTGCTGTTTTGTCTGCACTACTAATAATGATTGAATCTAAGCGACGCATTTCCTCTTTTAACACACCCACAGCATTTGTTAAGTTGTTTCCTCGTAGTGAATTGGAACAAACTAACTCAGCAAAATTTTCTGTTTGATGGGCAGGCGTCTTTTTAACTGGACGCATTTCATAAAGGGTTACTGGGACACCAGCATTTGCAACTTGCCAAGCGGCTTCACTGCCAGCCAAACCAGCACCGATAACTGTTACAGAAGTAGACATATATTTCCTCTTTTCTTCAAAAAACCAACGGGATTTTCCGCTGGTTTTTAACTTTCTTATTTTTGAACATTTTCTTCGTAATCACCATTGATACAAACGACTTGTTTCCCGCCTTTAACTTTCTTTTCGACGAGATACTGTCCACATTTTGGACATGGACGACCGATTGGTTTGTCCCAAGAAGTAAACTCACACTCTGGATAACGACTGCAACCATAGAATAATCGATTCTTTTTAGATTTGCGTTCAATGACTTGACCTTCATTACAGACTGGACAAGTCACGCCGATTTCTTTAACGATCGCTTTAGTGTTTCGACATTCTGGAAAGTTACTACATGCAAAGAACTTGCCGTAACGTCCTAGCTTGATTACCATTGGGTGACCGCAAAGATCACAATCAAAACCTGCTGGCTCATCTTTGATCTGTATTTTTTCGATTTTTTCTTCTGCATTCGTCAACTCTTTTTCAAATGGTTGGTAGAAACGATCGACGACTTCTACCCATTTTTCTTGACCAATCCCGATTTTGTCTAAATCGCCTTCCATTGAAGCTGTAAAGTGGACATCCACAATTTGCGGGAAGAATTCAACAATCAACGAGTTGACAATTTCGCCTAATTCAGTTGGCTCAAACCGCTTATTCGTCAATTTAACATAATAACGTCTTTGAATCGTTTCTAAAGTGGGGGCATAAGTAGAAGGACGACCTACACCATTTTCTTCTAGGGCACGAATCAAGGTTGCTTCACTAAATCTTGCTGGTGGTTGTGTGAAATGCTGTTTTGGTTCGATATCAAGGGCATTCACTTTGTCACCCTCAGCCAAATCGGGAAGGATATTTTCTTTATCCTCTTTACCGTCATCACGACCTTCAACATAAACTTGCATGAACCCTTTGAATTTCACCTTAGCCCCATTGGCGATGAAAATCACGCCGTTTTGTTCTAATGTTACTTTCATTGTATCTAATACAGCAGGTGTCATTTGACTAGCAACTAAACGCGACCAAATTAAAGTATAAAGTTTTAACTGATCTTTGTCTAGGTATTGTTTGATTTCATTTGGTGTACGCATTACGCTTGATGGACGAATGGCTTCATGAGCGTCTTGAGCACCTTGAGCATTCTTCACTTTGCGTCCGCCGTGAGCTGAAAACTCACTTCCATATGTTTTTTCAATATACTCAGCTACTTCTACTTTAGCTGAATCTGCTATTCTGGTAGAATCAGTACGCATATAGGTAATCAACCCCACTGTTCCCTGTTTCCCTAGAGCAATTCCCTCATATAATTGTTGAGCGACCATCATGGTTTTTCGGGTTCTGAAGTTTAATTTTCTAGCTGCTTCTTGCTGTAGGCTACTCGTTGTAAAAGGTAGCGCAGGATTTCTCTTACGTTCTTTTTTCTCAACTTTTGTTACATCGTACTCTTTTCCTTTGATTCGTGTAGTGACTTCTTTGACGGCTTCAGCGTTTGGTAATTTTTTCTTTTTACCATCTAAGCCCCAGAAATTCGCTTTGAATTTCTTTTTCGCTTTTTGGAAATTGCCATCAATACTCCAGTATTCTTCGGGAATAAACTTACGGATGTCATTCTCACGATCAATTATGATTTTAAGAGCTACCGATTGTACACGTCCAGCACTTAGTCCTTTTTTGACTTTTCTCCATAATATTGGGCTGAGTGAATAGCCAACTAGTCGGTCTAAAATCCGACGGGCTTGTTGCGCGTCAACCAAATCTAAATTGATTGTACGTGGTTCTTTAAAAGCAGCTTTTACCGCTTCTTTTGTAATTTCATTAAATACAACACGATTTTTATCATTTAAATCCAAGCCAAGAAGGAAAGACAGATGCCAAGCAATCGCCTCTCCCTCTCGGTCCGGATCGGCTGCGAGATAAACTTTTTCGGCTTTTTTAGCAGCGGCTTTTAAACTTTTGATTACATCGCCCTTACCCCGAATTGAGATATAGTGCGGTTCATAATTATTTTCAGTATCAACGCCCATTTTACTTTTGGGTAAATCTCGAATATGCCCAACACTGGCAACAACCTTATAGTTTTTTCCTAAATATTTTTCAATCGTTTTGGCTTTAGCTGGTGATTCTACAATAACTAGATATTTATACGCCATTCAACGTGTGGCTCCTTTCGGTTTTTGTGTTTCTTCTATTATATATATCAAAATGTAGAGAACTCACAAATCGTACTTCATCATATCTATTCATCAAAGGTTTGTCAAGGATTGATACAGCTAAATCGAAAAAAACTGAATTTCATCTAAAATATCTTGAGGACAAATTGTACATTTAGCGCCTTCCTGAATAAGACCGTGACAGCCATCTGATTGAGAATTAAATAGATTGCCTGGTACCGCAAATACTTCACGCCCGTACTCTAAAGCTGCTTGTGCAGTAATTAAGGATCCACTTTTTTTCCGTGCTTCGATTACACATGTACCTAAACTTAGGCCAGCAATGATTCGATTTCTCATAGGAAAATGATATTTTCTCGGTCCTGTACCATTGGGGTATTCACTTATGACTAATTGCTCGGTCATCATTTTCCGTTGAATGTGAGCTGTTTCCTTTGGGTAGCAAATATCAAGACCAGTTCCTATCACACCTATGGTATTTCCACCATGTTGCATTGTCACCTGATGGCTAACACTATCGATACCTTTTGCCAATCCGCTAACAATCGTCAAATCATTGCTGATCATCTCAGGGATCAATTGGCGTACAACATTGATTCCATATACAGAAGCCGCTCTGGCCCCAATGAAAGACAAGCAATTTTTTTCTAAGAGTTTTGGATTCCCTTTATAGAACAATAGTACTGGACAGTTGTAAATTTGTTTTAAATAGTAGGGATAGATTGCATCTAGGATCGTGATAAAGGTATGCGACTCTTGATACACGTTCAATTCGTCTGAATCAGCTGTCCAGCGATCCCAAGATTCAGAAAATAGCTTTTGATACGTTGTGATTCCAGCAATTTGTATAATTTCTTCTTTTGAAAAATCCGTACTGTTATTATACTTCATTGAAAAATCTAACACTTTCAGCATACCTATGTTGCCAATGCCATGACAAACAGCTAACTTAAAGAGTAAATCTCGTTGTTGTTCTTCCATAAAAAAAACCTTCTTTCACAAATACTTGTTGTAATAAGTATTCGCAAAAAAAAGGTTTTTTTATTTTTTAACACATATCTTTGATTGGTGCAAAAGTCTTTCTGTGAATCGTACAGATTCCTTGCTGCTGTATTCCTAGTAAATGTTCTTTTGTACCATAACCTGCATTATTTTCAAATCCATATCCTGGATACATTTTGGCATAGTCTTCCATTAAACGATCGCGAATGACTTTTGCTACAATACTTGCCGCAGCGATTGAAATCGAGCGAGCATCCCCTTTGATAATATTTTCTTGAGGAATTTTGACATCTAATGTCATAGCGTCGATCAATAAATAATCTGGAATAAAACAAAGATCTTCCAAAGCGATTCCCATAGCCATTTTTGAAGCCTGATAGATATTGATTTCATCAATTTTATTATGGTCCACCATACCTATCCCAATTGAAATAGCTTGATTTTGAATTTCATCATAAAGCTCATCTCTTTTTTTCGCAGATAATTTTTTTGAATCATTTACACCAAGAAGTTGAAAGTTCTCAGGTAGAATAACTGCTGCTGCAACAACAGGTCCTGCAAGTGGACCTCGTCCAACTTCATCTATTCCTACAATAAGGCGATGTCCTTTTGCTCGTGCATTTTTCTCAAACGATTGCATTTCTTCAAATAATGCCAACTCTTTTTCATGTCGTTTTAGTCTTCTATCCCACTGGACTAGTGCTTGTTGAACACCACTACGCTCATCTGCTTGCCACTGTTGGATTCTTTTGTCTTCTCTGTTATCAATTGTAGTTAAGGCTGTTTTAATTTGCTGAATTGACTCAGTTTTCATTTTTTGTAGCTCCTAATTCTTCCCAACGATCTAAAGTATATGGTCCTAATTTGCTGCTGCGGATCTCTTGAATGATCATTTCACTTGCTCGATCATAATCATCATTAAATCCACGCTTTTGACTGATCAACATCAATAGTTCAGCACCTGGTAAAAAAGTTTCTTCTTGTGTTAATTTATAGCGTTCAACCAAACGCTCTGGATAAAAACGTGAAAAAAAAGCTAGTCCGTAAATAGCTAAATCATCTAAATGAAGCAGTTGATCTTTAATTGCTCCAGTTAATGCTAACTTTTTACCGATTTCTTGATCTTCAAATTTAGGCCATAGGATTCCTGGTGTATCCAATAGTTCTAGCTCAGTCCCTGAACGAAGCCATTGCTGCCCTTTAGTTACGCCAGGCTTATTACCTGTTTGGGCGATTTTTTTCCCTACCAAACGATTCATGAGTGTTGACTTTCCAACATTTGGAATACCAATACACATTGCACGGATGGCTCTTGGTTTCAATCCTTTTAAGCGTTCACGTTCAAGTTTTTCTTTCAGAGCTTTTTTGGCTTCAGGAATGATTTTATTGACTCCTTTATTCTGCTGTGCATTAATAACTAAGGTATGATAGCCTTTTTCTTGAAAATATTGCTGCCATTTCTGGTTTTGTTCTTTATCAGCTAAGTCTCCCTTGTTTAGTAAAATCAAGCGCGGCTTTTGTTGTACAATCTGATCCATCATCGGATTTCTGGATGAAAGAGGTAATCTTGCATCAATCAACTCAAAAACGATGTCAACGTATTTAATTTTTTCAGATACTTCTCTTCTAGCTTTGGCCATATGCCCTGGAAACCATTGTATTGTCATTTTATCACCTATCTTGGTATGAATTTCATATGTGTTATTGGATAATATACAAACTGAGCTTTTCCTAAAATATACTTACTTTCAACAGCACCAAAAGAACGACTGTCCTTTGACATTCGTCGATTGTCGCCTAAAACAAAATAACTATCTTTAGGTAAAACGTCTGCTGTAATAAGATTACTTAAATCAAAATCAGTTGTGTAAGGAACTGCCTCATGATCTTTTTTGATGTTTTTTTCTAGGAAAGATTCTTCAATCGGCTTGTCATTTATATAGAGTTGATCGTTGTCGTAACGAACTGCTTCTCCCGGCAGCCCGATTACTCGTTTAATATAAATGGCTCCATTTGGTAATTTAAACACTACAACATCAAAACGTTTGATTGAGGAAAATTTCTCCATCACAATCATGTCACCCTGACTCAGCGTTTTTTCCATTGAATTTCCGTCAACTGGGACAGGGATCAGAATGAAACCTCTTAATATAAATAACAAGACGAACGAAGGAATGAGTATTTTCATGAAAAAAATAAAATAGCCAATATAAGATTTTTGTTTTTCCACTCTGTTCTCTCCCTTTTTCTTGTTGATTCTATTATAAAGGAAAAACACTTGAAAAAGCGACTAATTTAAAGGAAAATTTATTCTATATGTAAGCAAAATAAGAAATAGGTGTGAAAAAGGGCATTTTCAAGTAATAGTCCCTCTTCACACCTGCTTTTGTTAGTCTTTTTTAGATATATTTTGAAGTTCTTTAATACCAGTGTCATAAGCTTGATCGTTGTTTTTAATTTTTTTTCCTATTTCAATTTCGATTTGTGCAGCAGTCTCATTGTCTACCTCTCCCGTAACAGGAAGGACACTGTCCGTTTGTAGTGCTCGAACAGCAGCTGTCGTTTGTTCTGAAAAATCACTACTGTCAGCATTAACTTCGTAGCCAAGCGCATTTAGTAAGGTGTTGACGTTTTTGACAACTGGTGAAGAATCACCTGATTTTAGAGTTTTATCTCTAGAAATTGGTGATAAGTATGCATAGTCAGGATAATCAGCCTTGACGTTAGGTTCTAGACCTTTTTCATGAATCCATTCACCTTTTGGCGTTAACCATTTTAGAACGGTTAATTTGATTTCACTCTTATCATTTAAATTTTTAACGGTTTGAACAGTCCCTTTGCCAAACGTTTTTGTTCCAATAATCTTTTTATTACCTGATTCTTTTAGGGCAGCTGCAAAAATTTCAGATGCACTTGCACTTCCCTCGTCCACCAGAACGACAGTTGGTTCCTTTACTTTAAAGCCGCCGTCTAATTTGCTAGAAGCAACATCTTCACTTGTATTTCCGTTTTTATCCTCAAATTTTACAATTGTTTTCCCATCTTCAAGGAACATGCTCGCCATTTGTTCCACCTGGTCAAGCAATCCACCGGGATTTTGGCGTAAATCGATCACAAAAGATTTTGCGCCTTCTTTTCTTAACGTTTTGATTGTTTCTTTAAGCTCGTTATAGGTATTTTCACCGAAAGAAGTAATCTTGATTGATCCGATCGTTGGCTCTTTTTTATCTAATTCACCTTTAACCGTTTCAAGTGGAATGGTATCTCGTGTAAGTTTTAATTCAAAAGTTTCTTCGCCACGCTTAATTGTTAAACGTACTTCAGTCCCCTTTTTTCCACGAATTTTGCTGACGACCTGAGACAGTGTTTTTCCTTGTGTTTCTTCATCGTCGACTTTTAAAATCGTATCGTTTGTTTTGATTCCTGCTTTAGCGGCAGGAGATCCTTCGATCGGCGCTTGAGCTACAGTCGGTAAGTCATCAGTCATTGTCATGGTTGCACCGATTCCTTCAAAACTACCCGAAAGACTTTGATCCAGCTCGTCTGCTTCTGGTTCATTCAAGTAACTGGAGTAAGGATCATCTAAGGATTCTGTCATGCCTTTTAACGCACCATCGACTAGTTTTTTCTCGTCGACTTTTCCTACATAGTTATTAACGATTTCATTATATAGATCATCAACTTTTTTTAACTCACTTGTTTGAGCAGGATTATTAGAAACTTGTTTTTTATATTGATAGTCAAAATAAATATAACTACAACCACCTGCCAAAAAAGCAACACAAGCAATTGAAATAATATATTGATGAAAAGGCACTTGTCTTTTATTTTTCATAAGCTCATCTCTTTTCTGTAAAATTATCATTGCATGTTTTCCAGTTTACCATGAATAAAAAAGAAGGAAAAGCTTTCTTTGCCTTTCCTTCTTTTTTTATTTATTGTTTTCTAGATATTTTTCCCATAAGTCATCAAAAATGTGCATATTACTTAAATAATCGGCATTCATTTCTAAATAACTAGATAGCTCATGATAGTCTTCAGACTGTTTTGGAAATTGAATATCTTTTGCTGCATCATTTGCGAATTGGCTCTCTTCGGTCTTCTTAGGAGCTCTTAGTGTCATTAAGTAGTGATAAAAACTTCTTCTCATATATTCACCAATTTTCTTCTATAAAGTTTGCTCGATTTAGATGTGCTTGTTCATATCGTTTAGGATCTTTTTGGTAAAAATCTTGGTGATATTCTTCTGCTGGGTAAAAGATACTTGCAGGTTCAATCGATGTAACGATCGGCTCGCTAAATTTGCCGCTTTCTTGTAGCTCTCGCCGACTTTTTTCTGCAATTTTTTTCTGCTCTTCATTTGTATAAAAGATAACTGGACGGTAATTATCCCCGCGATCTTCAAATTGACCTAGAGCATCTGTTGGATCTGTCTGTTGCCAATATATTTCAACTAGTTTTTCATAAGGCATTACTAGTGGGTCAAATTCAATCTCAACAGCTTCTGTGTGACCTGTAGTATGACTCAGTACTTGCTCATATGTTGGATTAGCAACGTGACCGCCCGTATAGCCGGAAACTACTGAGTGAATACCAGGTTGTGTGTCGAAAGGCTGGATCATGCACCAAAAACACCCGCCAGCAAAGATTGCTTTTTCGCTCAATTCGATTCCTCCTTCTTGTCACTGTTATCTTTTGGCAAGTATATATTCATACGAATATCATCATCCACTAGATTTATTTTTTCTGCGCGTATAAATAAACCGTTTTGCATTCTAAATTGATCTAAACGTAATAAAATCGTACTATCTTCTGGATTTACTTCTACCCAATTAGGTAATTTATAATCTCTTTGGACAAATTTTAAAATTTCTTTCATCGGTAATCCTAATGTCCCGATGGATAAGCTTTTTGCTTTTAATTGTACATTGCCATTGTCCATCACATAAGGATCAAAATAAAGGTAAAATTGGATAGGGTGTCCTAAAACTTTAAAAGTGCCATTCAACATTGCTTCATTTTCTAAATAAAATTTATAGGTGATATCTGATCCCTTTTGAAAATCACTAAGATAAAAATCGATCAACGCATTTACCTGTTTTTTCTTGGATTGAATTGCTACAACGGGTGTACCGTCTTTTTCTACTAGTTCAGGAACAGGTTTATAGTTTGGTTCACGAACCTGTGTGATTCTTACAAAAACAAAAGCTAAGCTACCAATAATCAGAGCAACTAAAACAATGAATGCTACTTTCCAACGGTTGATTGTACTTTTCACTTCAGGCGCTTTTTTTCTTCGTTTATTTTCTTTTTTCATTTCTTTTTTTTCCTCTGGTTCATTCATCATCTTTATCATTCACTTCCCTTTTTAAGCCATTCATTTTGTGTTTTTACCATTTCATCACGAACTGTACTAGCCATGATTTGATACCCTAAATTATTGGGATGGAAGTGATCTTCTTCATAAAGAGCATTATTTTTGATATCCTGCTCACCACTGGAGGTCATACCAGAAGCTATGTCTTCGCTGCTGACGATCCCTACTTCGTCACCTGCACCTTTATAGAGTAAATCATTGATTGGAATGAAGTATGCGTTTTTCTCTGCTTTGACGATTTCTTCTGTTCCATTGTTCCAACTATCAACTATCTCCTGCATCTCGGTAATATCAGGGAAGTAAAGATAAAAAGGATTGTAGATCCCTAAAACGTAGATTGGTGCATGACCATTATATTTGCGGATCGCTGTTAGTAGTTTGTCTACCTCTTTTTGATATTTTTTTAATGGTTTTTCAAATGAATTTTTTGTTAAGCGAAACACGTCACCCTTGATTACTTTCATTAAATCGTTCCCGCCTACAGTCAATGTAATGACATCTGCTGATGCTAAGCCATCTTGAATTTCTTGACTCTTTTTGATTCTTTTAAGAATTTGATCGCTACGATCCCCATTTTTACCAAAATTATCTGTTTGAACCCCATTCAAATGATAGCGTTCTTGTAAATCACTTGCAACTAATGGAACAAAGCCGCCAGAGTTTGTTAGATCACCAATTCCTTCTGTCAGCGAATCACCAATGGCAGTGTAATGAATCACTTCTTTTGTTTGAGCTTTAGTCGTTTGTTTTGTACCAGTACCTAAAATTGGACCTGCTTTTGGAAGTGCTACAATCAATAATAAAAAAACACTGATAAGCGTTATGAAAAAAAGAGCAAAACTGGACCAATTTTTTTTGAAAAATACTTTCATTGTTTCCCTTCCTTTTCTGTAAATCCTAAAAAATTCAAAAACTTATTGATTTACAGTATTTGGATTTTCTAATTCTTATAAAGTAAATTATCTCTATTTTAAGTTAGTTTGTACAGTAAAATTTTTATTAAAAAAAGCAGATCAGTTTGATCTGCTCAAAACTCAGTCTGTATAGTACATTATAGCGAAAGCACCTTTACCTGTATGCGTTGCAATGACAGGATTTGTGTGCAATACAGGGATTTCCATATCAGGGAACAACGCTTGGAGCCCTTCTTTGAATCCATTCGCTAATTCTAGTCCATCTGCGTGAGAAATACCGATTTGTCGTACATTCGGCAAATGACTTAACTCATTTTTTAGCTCGTCAAACCATTTATTAAAAGTTTTCATTCCTCGTCCTTTAGCAACAGGAATCAATTCTGTATGTTCGAAATCCATAACCACTTTCATATTGAAAATACTAGATAAAAGTCCAGTTGCCCGGCTGATCCGACCGCCCTTCACTAGGTTGTCTAATGTAGATATCCCAATAAAGAGTTTCGTATTTTCTTTAACATGATTGATTTCAGCTAAAATCTCTGGCACGCTTGCTCCGTTTTGGGCAAGTTTAGCTGCTTGGATTACTTGGAATGACAACCCTTGGTCAGTGAAATCACTATCGATCACAGTAACGTTTGCAGAACTGAGATTGCCAGCTTGTCTAGCTGCCTCCACTGTACCGCTCAATCCTTTTGTCATGTGAATTGAAATCACTTCACTGCCATCAGCACCTAAGCGATCATATAGCTCAACAAATTCACCAATAGGTGGTTGGCTCGTCTTGGGTAGTGCTTTTGCTGTACTCATCAATTCCATAAAATGTTCGCCTTCTAAATGATCATCATCAGCATATACTACGCCATCGATCATCACAGATAAAGGCATCATGTGAATATCTAAATCATCGCGTACACTTTTCAGCATTGTGCATGAAGAATCAGTCACAATTTTTACATTTGTCATAATTTTATCACTCTTTCTTTAAAAACAACCTCAATTCGTGGTAAAATACTTTTGAGGCGTGAATGTCTGTTTTTATTATAACAGACAAAGAATTATTTTTCACCAAATTAAAATGAAGGAAGTTGATTTCTTGGAAAAAGTAAAATTCTCCAGAAAATATATGATTTTAAATGAAGTACTTAATGCAGTAACTCATGGGATTGGGGCTGGATTAAGTATTGCAGGGTTAGTGATTTTGCTGGTTAAAGGTGCTCGTCTTGGTTCGGCTGTTCATGTTGTTTCATATGCTATTTATGGGTCGACACTGATTCTCCTCTTTCTATCTTCGACTCTATTTCACAGTCTGATTTTCACGCGGGCAAAGAAAGTCTTTCAAGTTTTTGATCATAGTTCCATTTTCTTATTGATTGCTGGAAGTTATACCCCTTTTTGTTTATTGAGTATCAAAGGCTGGTTAGGTTGGTTATTGTTTGTACTCATCTGGGTAATGGCAATTAGTGGTGTTGTCTATAAATCTTTGACACTCCATAAACAAGAAACGGTAAAAAATGTTTCTACAGTGATTTATATTATTATGGGGTGGCTTTGTATAACTGCGGCAAAACCTTTATACGATTCTTTAGGACCTACAGGTATTGCTCTGCTAGTGGCAGGAGGCGTTTCTTATACTTTAGGTGCTGCATTTTATAGCTTGAAGAGTGTTCGCTTTATGCATGTAGTTTGGCATCTGTTCGTTATGTTGGGAGCTGGATTTATGTTCTTTTCAATTTTACTTTATACTTAAAAAAATACAAAACCCCTTTATTTAAAGGATTTCCGATACTTCTTTTTGATTAATCAAAAAAGAAGTATCTTTTTTTGTATTTATCTCTTTACAAACCGAACAAACATTCGTATAATAACTATACAAACGTTTGTTCGATAAAAATTATGAGGTGATTAAGAATGAAAGCAGTTCGTCGTGGCGGGTTATTATTTGTTGTATTGATTATTGGTATTTTCTTAGGAACATTAGGACTACAGTCCGCTTTACTTATTGTTAGCCCTCTATTTATTATATGGTTCATGTTATGGGATGAAAAAAGATATACTCATACAAGAAAAAAAAATGAACATCAACACTATGTTTATCGTAAGTATCCATAGTCTTTAGCAGGAAGCTCTTTTCCAAAATATAAAAAAAGATCTTCGTTCCTGGTTATTCCAGAACGAAGATCTTTTTTTTAATATTCCATCAATGTAACAATTTCATAACCAGTAATTTTATCTCGTCCATGCAAGTCCATCAATTCGATCAAAAAGGCACAGCCGACAACAATGCCACCTAAAGATTCGATCAATTCAATCGTCGCCTTGATCGTACCGCCAGTTGCTAATAAATCGTCACAAATCAATACTCTTTGTCCTGGGATGATCGCATCCTTATGAAGAGTTAATGTATCAGTACCATATTCTAAGTCATAAGTTACTTCGATTGTTTCACGGGGCAATTTGCCTTTTTTACGAACTGGAGCAAATCCAACACCTAGCTCATATGCGACAGGACATCCTACGATAAAACCGCGTGCTTCAGGTCCTACGACCATATCAATTCTTTTTTCTTTTGCATAATCAACGATTTGTTTTGTTGCTTCACGATATGCCTCACCATTTGCCATCAATGGTGAGATGTCTCTAAAGATGACCCCTTTTTCTGGATAATCCGGAATACTAGCAATATAATCTTTTAAGTCCATTTTCTAAACTTCCTCCTCATTCCACAGCCATTGTTGTAACGTTTCACGATCGCTGTATAACAAAAACTCTTCTGTTTTGATTTTTTTTAGGCGAGTTTGATAGACCTTACTTTCCGTTAATGGATGATTTTCAGGACTTTCAACTTTTCTTAAAACACCGTTTTCTATTGTAACAAATCCTAGATCAAAAAACACCTGAATCATAAAAATTAATAGTTTTTCTTGTATTTTTAAATGTTGTGCCACAACATTTAACTTATAACGAACATCCACTTGTTCTTGTTGTCTCACAAATTTGTATAGTTGCGCATATTGTTCCCTTGTTCCGGTTCCGTTCAAATAGGCTTCTTCTTGAGAAATCCCCATCATATAGACCCGTTCTATTTTAGCAGTTTGTGTGATTTGTTTTAATAAATCCACATCATCTGGGCAATCAACAAAAACTACTTGTTGACTATTCGTTTTTTCAATTCTCTCAACGGTTTCAGTTATAGTACTGAATAAAAACTGATCACTCGTAGGGTCATCGATCAATTTTTGACTATTTTCATTAAAATAGATATATAGAGTATTTGCAACGGGTATCTCTTTTTGACGAGCACTTTTTCCACGTAAATCGAACAATTGAACACCATCAACAGAAAAATCAGTGACCATCAGCTGGGGCTTTTTATTCCCATTCCATTGATTGATCGATAATTGACCTACAATATTGGTTGTGCCCTGACCCAATTCATCTATTTGATTGCCCATCTGAAAGGCAATCGCATCTAATTTAGCACCAATTTGACTTAATTGGAATTTAAGGTGACTTTTATCAGCGCCAATTTGACGGCTTTGTTCAACTGTGACATCTTCAAATAAAAAGTTTGGAACGGGATTATCTGTTCCAAAAGGAGCCAGAATTTTTAGCTGCTGAATAAAAGGGATTGTTGCTTCTTCAACTTTCAGTGATTCATCGAGCAACAATTCTTGACCTTGGGAAAGATCGATCTGATTTACTTCAAGATAATTTGCGAGATGTTTTTTTACTTTATCAATATTTACTACAGGTAAAGTCATACCAGCAGCCATATGATGACCCCCGAAATGAGAAAAGTCTTCCCGAATTTCATTTAGGGCATCATACAAATTCAATGCTGAAACACTACGCCCTGAACCTTTAGCTATTTCGTTATTTTCATCAATTGTCAGTACAATTGTCGGTTTTCCTGTATCTTGCATGATTCGTCCAGCTACAATACCTAAAACACCTTCGTGCCAGCCTTGTTTTGCAACAATATGAATCGGCTCTGTCGAATCAATAAGTTCAAAAGCTTCTTTAGTGATTGTAGCTACGATTTCTTTACGCGTCTCATTTTGACTATTGATATAAGATGCAATTCGTTCTGCTTCTTCTTCGTCAAAGGTAGTCATCAATTCTACTCCTGGAGTTGCATCGCCTAATCTACCTAAAGCATTCAATCGTGGTGCGATCGTAAACCCAATACTCTCTTCACCGATTGCTTCTTTTTTCAACTCTGCCAGATGGATCAAGATGTCTAAACCAATTCTTTCACCGTTTTGAATCATTTCCAGTCCCATTTTGACAAGGACTCTGTTTTCATCGGTCAGCGAAACTAGATCTGCAATTGTTCCAATCGCAACTAAATCAAGAAATTCTGCAGGCAATTCACCTAATAATGCCGTTGCAACCTTAAAAGCCACCCCTACCCCAGCTAAATCTCCAAATGGATAGTGTCCTTCTGGATGTTTTGGATGAACAATTGTAAAAGCATTTGGTAACTCTGGCGGTAGTTCATGATGATCTGTCACAATAACATCAATCCCCTGTTCGGTTGCGAAATTGATGGCTTCATGCCCTGCTACACCATTATCCACAGTAATGATCAGTTGGACACCATTTTCGATTTGTTCTTTAAATACAGCTAAATTAGGACCATATCCATGAATAAAACGGTTTGGCAAGAAGTATTCCACTTCCCCACCAATCAATTCTATCGCTTCTTTCATCACTGTCGTACTTGTAATGCCGTCTGCATCATAATCTCCATAAACTAAGATTTTTTCGCCCTTAGCTACGGCCTCTTGAATTCTCGTAACAGTTTTTTCCATGTCATGCATTAAAAAAGGATCATAAAGATTTTCTATTGTAGGACGTAAAAATACTTCTATCGCTTCCTTTGACTGGATACCACGATGCCATAATAGTTGCCCTAGTAAAGGATTTATTTGTTCATTGGTTAGTATAGTTGAAAATTCTTCAGGTAATTCTGTCTTTTCTCGTAATTGCCACATATATTTTGCTTTTTTCACGACGTCACTCCTAACCAAGTAATTATAGCAAATAGAATCAGAAAACTAAAGAAACTATCCTGAAAATCAACAAATAAAAAAAGCAGAGATAAGCCACTTCTGCTTTCTCTCCGCTTTTTTGTGTTTTTAACTCTCTTCTTCCTTACTTCTTGGTTTAGTAAAATGATCAACACGACTACCAACAGATTCCGCATCTGAGACTGGCGTGATAGGTGTTGGTGCAGCGGTATCATATTTTGCTTGTAATTCAGCCAGTTGATTTTCATATGCCCGCTTTACTTTTTCAACTTCTTCTTGCGCTAATTTATCTGCATCGTTTTTGTACAGTTCAATGTCTTTCTTTAATTCTTTTACTTGTTTCTTTTGCTTCCACATTGTAGTTGTTGAAGTCAGTAGACCAATCAGTGCACCAACAATGGCAGAGCCCAAAATAATGAGGATCAATGGACCTGAGATTTTAGCAAAGCCAAAGTTGACTGGTACTGTCTGATTATTTAATACAGCAAAAATGACAACGATCAGAACCAAAATAAGACCGATAACAACACGCCACTGATTTTTCATAGTTTATTTCCTCCTCTGTATATAGATAACAATATTCCCTTCGCTATCTCTTCGTTTGAGCTTCAGTATATTTTTTACTGAGGTTCATAGGAAAAGCTATGAGGTTTATTATTTCTTATTCAATATTCCACCAGCTAGTAGATCGCCTATATGAGGAAATAATGTGTACAAACGATATGCACCTTCCATCACTTTTGGTCGATTGATTTCACGCTTACAGGTTCCCATGGCATTAACAATTTCTTTCGCTAGTTTGTTTGGTTCTAAAACAAACAAATCAACCGAAGCTAAATAGTCCCCAGAAGGATCCGCTTTATCGAAAAATTCTGTTTGAATAGGACCTGGATTAACTGTTGTCACGGAAATGCCTAATGGCTTTAGTTCTAGACGTAAAGCATTTGAGAAACCTAGGACCGCAAATTTAGTTGCTGAATAAACAGTCGACTTTGCTGTCGCCATCTTCCCAGCCATTGAGGCCACGTTGATAATATGTCCAGTTCCTCTTTCAGCCATTTGAAGGGCTGCTTTTTGAGTAAAGACCATCATACCTAAAACATTTACTTCAAACATATTTCTAGCAACAGCTAAATCAATATCTATGAAGTTTTCAAAAATTCCAAAGCCAGCATTGTTCACTAATATATCGATTGGGCCAACTTCTGATTCGATTTTATGAAAAACATTCTCTACATTCTCAGGATCTGAAATATCTAGTTGGAAAGAGAATGCTTGTTTTCCACTTAACTCTTCACATGTTTCTTTGACTTTCCCAATCAAATTGATGCGTCTAGCACACACCACCACAATTGCCCCTTTTTTTGCTGCTTCATAACAAATTTGTTCCCCTAAACCAGCAGAACCACCTGTTACAACAACAATTTTATCTGTTAAATCCTGTCCCTTAAACATTCTATTTCCCCCTTACTCAGATTTAAATGGAATCTCTACAATTTCCATATCCTTAACGATTTTTGTGTTAGGAAAAATTTCTTTCGCTTCATTTTCTAACTGGATAATATCTCCTGTTAAATAGCGGGCGCTGATATGAGTGAGTATTAGTTTTTCCACTTGAGCTTTTGATGCAACTTCTGCTGCATGGTGACTTGTGGAATGATAATAAGCTTTCGCCATTTTTTCTTCGTCTTTATTGAATGTACTTTCGTGAACTAAAACATTCGCCTTTTCTGCAAGTAATATACTATTTTGTGTTTTTCTTGTATCACCTAAAATTGTAACGATTCTGCCTAGTTTTTTTTCACCAACAAAATCTTTACCGTTGATTACTCGTCCGTCTGGTAATTCTACAGATTCTCCTCGTTTGATCTTGCCGTATATTGGCCCTGACGGAATGTTTAAAGCAGCTAATTTATCTACTTGTAATTCCCCTTCGTGATCAGCTTCTACGATTCGATAACCAAAGCTCGCAATTCCATGATCTAGCGCTTTACATGTTACAGTAAATTGTTTGTCAGAAAATACGATACCTTCTTTGATTTCAATAAACTTAAGTTCATACGAAAGCCGCGTTTGCGAGACTTTTAATGCTGTCCGAACGAAATCAGCAATACCAACGGGTCCGTAAATCTCTAGTTTCTCATTTCCACCTTGGAATGAACGACTGCTTAACAAACCTGGCAATCCAAAAATATGATCTCCATGAAGGTGAGTAATAAAAATTTTTTCGATTTTTCTTGGGCGAATATTACTTTTTAAAATTTGTAATTGTGTTCCTTCACCACAATCAAATAACCACACAGCATTTCTTTCATCTAATAATTTTAAAGCAATGCTGCTTACATTACGATGCTTTGCTGGAACCCCAGCTCCTGTACCTAAAAATTGTAATTCCATGAGCTACCTAACTTTCTTTAAACTTCTTCTTTATTTTAGAAGAAAGTCGTCGCTTTAGCAAATAATATTTATTTTATAGGAAAACGCAGAACCACTGTTGTTCCTTTTGGTGTTGTATCTTTCAATTCGATTTTTCCTTGGTGTTCATCCACGATCCATTTTGCAATTGCAAGACCAATGCCGTAACCGCCTGTTTTTCGATTTCTTGATTCTTCTACACGATAGAAGCGTTCAAAGACCGCCGTTTTTTTCTCTTCACTAATGCCAATCCCAGTGTCGCTGATTTTAATGAGCCATTGATTATTTTTTACACTTGAAAAAACGACTATTTTTTCACCAGCTACAGTATATTTTAGTGCGTTATCCAACAAAATGATCAGTAGTTGATGCATTCTTTTTTTATCGAAAACGAGTTGTTGATCTTCCCCTAAATCAATAAGAAATTCTTTTCCTTCTGCTACAGCTAATTCTTGATAAGGCATAAGCACCGTATTCAAAAAAGGATTGATTTTCACAGGTTCTTTTTCCAGAGTCAATGAATTGGAATCCGAACGAGCCAGTAAGAGCAAATCACTTGTTAATTGGCTTAAACGTTGAACCTCGTCAAGTGATAAAGCAATTGTTTCTGATTCTTCTAAAATTGTATGGTTTGGCTTAGTAAATAATCGTTCCAGCTTCGCTTGAATGATCGTTAGCGGTGTTCTTAACTCATGAGAAGCATTTTCAACAAATTCCTGTTGTTTTTTCCAGGAAGTCAATATAGGTTTCATAAACCATTTTGAAAGGAAATAACTTAAAGCAATCGATAATAAACCGAAAATAATCATACAAATGATCAGTATTTGCTTAAACTGTTCAACAGTCCCTTTGATTGGATCTGTGTTCACTAAAAGTTGAATATAGGCTATTTGATCTTGATTTTCTACAGGTAGTGTGATCGAGTGAAAGTGTAAAGAACGACCGTTACTGTCATTTGTTTGGATACTACTAATGTTATGTAAATTTTTAGTTGATAACGTTAAGTTTTGAAAATCGTAATAACGAGAGCCTAACTCAGCTTTGTTGGCTATTTTGCCTTCTTTGGTCCAAAGAATCACCTGTTGTTGAAAATTGTTTGGAGGTGGTGTGTCTAACTTGCCTAGTGGACGTGAATTGTCTTGCACTTGCTGGGATTTCGTTAATTGATGTTGTAAAAATTTTTGATCATCAGCAAGTCGTTGCAAATCATGATCCACAGTTTGGTACATAGACGTTTGAACTAATTGAAAAACGATCAAACCTAATATCAAAAAAATACTTGCAAATGAAATTAAGTTCATCAAGAAATAATTAACTCGTTGCTTTTTACTTAGTTGCTTATTCATGGTCCTGTCCCTCCGGTACTTCAAAGAGATAGCCAACATTTCGTAAAGTTCTAATCCAATGATCGATTCCCCATGGTTTCAAATTTTTTCTCAGATTACTCATATAAACCTCTACAACTGTTAATGTTGTGTCAGACTGAAACCCCCAAATTCGATCAAATAATTGATCTTTCGTAATAATTCGTCCCTTGTTTTGCATCAAATAATGCAATAGATCGAATTCTTTTCCCTGAAGTGTTAATTCATTGCCATTAAAGCTTGCTTGACGGTTATCAAGATCTAAACGTAACTTACTAACGATTAGTTCATTTTTCCCATTCATTCCTAGAGCACGTCGTGCAAGTGCCTGAACGCGTAACAATAGTTCTTCTCGGTGGAACGGTTTGGTCAGATAATCATCTCCGCCATTTTTAAACCCATTAACTTTATCTTCCAGATCATCTTTAGCAGTTAATATCAAAACAGGTGTATATATATTTTTCTTTCTTAAAGCTGTTAAGATCTGTTCACCAGACATTGAAGGCAACATCAAATCCAAAACGATCAAATCATAGATCCCACGTTCTCCTTCGTATAACGCCTCTTCTCCATCATAAACTTGAACAATTTCACCGAGTTCAGATAGAATCTCTAAAATACTATCTGATAGGATCTCATCATCTTCTACTAATAACAGTTTCAGCACTTACTTTCACATCCTTATAATCAAAAAAGAAGACGTGTAGAAATAGTTTCTGTCACGTCTTCTAGTTTATTTATTTTGCCACTGATGATCGACTAATGTTCATTTTTATCATCGGAATCTTGTTTTTTATCTTGCCAAGATTTTTCAGCTGAATCTTTTGTTTCTTTTTCTACAGCTTTGGCATCTGTAATTTCTTTTTCTACATCTTCAAAATCTAAACGGGTAATTTCTCCGCCTAATTCGTTCATGATTAATTGATTTAACGGACGATTATCCTCTTCCTCAGCAATCAAGATCAATCCTGTTTCTCCGTCACCAATTTGCTTTGTTACGTGTTCAAAGACGGTCTGAGCGCCTTGGATTTCTTTAGCATCTTGAGAAGCTCCGAATAAACTTCCTGCAAACCAACCAAGTAAAATTCCCAAGGGTCCTCCTAATATGCCGATCAGCATTCCGATCATACTATTTTTTGCAGTATGGTTATTGCCTGTAAAGTCAATAAAATCATCAATTTTAAATTGGTGTACACCATCGTTTACATGGGTTACTACCGCCATTTGTTCGCCCTTGATTTTTTGTTCCACATACAATTTCTTTATTTCTGAAAATGCTTGGTAAGCTTGACTCTCTACTTCAAAATGCATAATAATAACTCGCTTAGACATATAACCACCTCGTTCTATTTGATACTCTTATTCTATCAATAAACTAGCTATAAACGCAATGAAAATCAATTATTTAGGTGGTTGACCTCCAGGGCCGCCGCCCATTTGGTTGCCGGAAACTTCTGCACCGGTTTGGTCTACTGAAGTCAGCACATCCTCGATTGAAATTTTGGCAAGTTCTGTTCCACTTGAATAGTTACTATCACTGTACAATCCATTTTTTTCCATGCCAGAGTCCTTACCGCCAGTGAATAAAGTCACAGTTTCATCTACTATTAACTCAGGTGAGCTAATAGTAATATGTGAAAAACTCTTTTCTGGTGCAAATGAAAGAATTGTATCTCCTGCTCTATTGCTCAAATTAACTAAAGTTCCTTCTTTTTGAGTATCGTCAAAGTAAAGACTCAATGTCGCTTGTGAGGAAATGTCACTAGCACTCATTGCCATACCCGAGCTGCCGCTTGCAGCAAGAATACCACCATCCATCGTAAAGCTTCCATCATAATCTAGTGCTGCATTTCCGTTGTCTGTTGGTCCATTGACGATCAACGTTCCAGCAGTCATCCGAACATCACCATTACTATCGATTCCGTCGCCATCGGCATTTACATAGATAGTCCCACCATTTACTTCTATAAATTTAGTACTATCTAAAGCTTCGCCAGGTTGTCTGGTACCAGTGCCTGGTTCACCAAATGAATCTGCACCAAACCGCCCTTCTTGATCTGCTTCATCAGAACTTCCTCCTGCAGCATTGATTCCATCATCTGAAGCATTGACAGTAATATCTCCATCATTGATTATAACTGAGGCCCCTTCTAATCCCTCATAAGAATGGTCTATATTGATTGTTCCATTGTTGATCAGCAAATCTGTATCAGCATGAATCCCGTCATCGCCACTTGCTAATTTAAACGTACCATTGTTGATTGAAATAGCAGCATTTGAATGGATTGCATCATCCGCTGTATTAAAATCAAAGTTTCCCTCATCTATAACAATATTTCCAGAAGCTTTCAGTCCTTTAAAACTAGCTGTTGTGTCAATCGATTGCTCTTCATAACCATCGGCCGTCTGTATTTTAAGATCCGCTTGTGCAATGGATAGATTTGTTTCAGCCTGAACACCATCATTTCCTGAATAAATCGTAAAAGTTCCGCCATCAAGTGCAATCCAGCCTTTGTCAGTTTCAGTACTGTTATTAGCTTGAATCCCGTCACCTTCAGTCGTTTTTAAAGAGAAAGTCCCGTCAGCAATTGAGATAGAGTCTTTGCCTTTGATAGCATTATTCTTAGCAGTTACATTGATGGTTCCGTTTGTAATAACTAGATCATCTTTACTCCGGATACCGTTACTATAATTACCAGAAACTTCTAGAGTTCCAGTCCCATTGATTGTTAAATCATCTTTACTGAAAAAAGTAGCATCAGGTTCTGTTTCTTCTGTAGAAGTGAAATTGTATTTATTTCCATCTGAAAGGCTATTTTCCGAATTTTCAGCTAGTGTTGTGATTACTTTTTTAGCCTGCTGAACATAAATTGCAGATGATGTGTCATTGGTGATTGTAACAGTATTTAATATTAGGTGGACTGTTTCGTCATTCGCTACGATTTTTATTTGTCCGTTGTAACTACCAGTTAAAATATACGTCCCGCCTGCTGTGATAGAAAGCGTATTATCTTTTTCAGATACGCCTGAACCTTCAATTTTGCTGCCGGAATCTATCAGCTCAATTTTGGTTGCTGTTTTTTCGTCATAACTCTCATCAAAATCTTCGTCATCGTATTTACCATATTTTGTTTCAGATGTTTTTTTAGCCTCTTGAACTGACACACTTTGTTCTTTACTTGAATTTGCAGTTGTCAGACTGTTTGTTTCTTCTTTAGCACATCCAGTAAATAGAATGAGTAAAATTGTTAATGCTGTTAAACCAAATTTATTTATTTTCATTTTATCCACCTACAATTCTTCTCTATTCGTTGAAACTTTCCCAGAAACAATCGTCAAATTCCCATTTCTTATGCGTATAGCATCCATTAGCTCTTTTTCTCTTGTATTATCTTTTAGAGTGATTCGATATCGAAGTTCATATAAACTACCCATGTTAGTTGTTTTTACTGAGTCTAGACTAGCTGAATAAGTGTACTGCTGAAATAAGTCATCAAATAGACCTGGGTAATCTAAATCCTCGGGAATCGTGATCTTTACTTCCCTTTCAGAAATTTTTTGTTTTTCGCCAAAATGAATCGTATTTAAAAGCAGTAAGAAAATGGCAATAATCAAAGAAAATAATACAATATAACTAACATAGCCCATTCCTGTAGCAAGACCAATCCCCATTGACCAAAAAATGCTAGTGATTTCTCTAGCTCCACCAGCAACTGAACGGAATCTGATTAAGCTAAATGCACCTAAAACAGCAACACCTGTTCCTAAATTCCCGTTGACTAGCATGATTACCAATTGAACTAAAATAGGTAGAATAGCTAAAGTAATGACAAAGTTTTTGCTATAAACATTTCTGTACATATGAATAAAAGCGACTAATAAACCCAATAAAACTGAAGTAATAATACAAACTAAAAGTTGTTTGATTGACAAATCAACTGAACTTTCCACTAATAGACTAGACAACATGCTGAAAATCCTCCTTACAATATAGGTAACGTTGGTATGTTTGTGCATATTTTGAAAATGATGTTGGATAAATCTCAAGTTCTCCTAAGATTTCTGAAAACCATACTGGATAAGCTCCTAATGCTTTGACTTCCATTAAAACGTCAATTTCTGGTGCTACTCTATCGCCATGATCATCTAATGTATGACTTAATTGTTCTTTTCGGTAGCGAATATTAAAATCAAAAGTAATCCGAAAATCTTCATTTTCTGACGCAAATAACGCTCTTCGATCGTAAGCAATCATCACTTTAGGTTCTAATCTTTTTCGAGCGAACAACCAATCTATTTCTTGTTTGATTTGTTGATCTTTTGTAGTTTTCAACTGAAATGAATGAGGTTTTTTAAGATATTTTTTTGCTGTGCGATAAGGCAATGCTACTCTCCTTTTATAAACCACACCACTGACTTTCTTTTTTATTTCAAGAAAAACAGTGCTATCTTCGTTTGGAAGACCATAACTTCTAATGCGGAATTTTTCTTTATAAACTGGCTTTGCGATGGAGTTTCGAATCATCTCATAATTTTCTGTATCAAAATAGATAGAAATAATGGTGTGTAATCCATATTCATCCTCTTCCATGTAAGGCTGTAATTTTCTCTTTAATTGTTGGTACACGATGTTAGTCAGTGCATATTTTTTTTCTTTTCGTTGAAAACTGTTTTTTAGTTTAACCATTCTATCTCCTCCTTTGACTAAATTCAGTATATAAAAGAAAACATAAACGAACCTTAAAGGGAGAAAGAAAAAGTCATCCTATTACTGAATAACAAACTCACTCAGTGATAGGATGACTCGAAGAACGTATTCAATTTAGTTTAATAGCTCTAATACCGGGGTATACTCCTTGTTTTGATCTTTTGCTACAGCCTCCATAGTTAAGTGCTTTTTATACGTATTGATCCCTGTTGAGACAGTTTCATTTTCTTTTGCTGCACGTACAATCCCTTTGTTAGCGATCGTAACAGCATATGGAATCGTAGCATTCGTCAAGGCAAATGTAGAGGTTCTAGGAACTGCTCCAGGCATGTTTGCTACAGCGTAATGAACAACGCCATGCTTAACATAAGTTGGATTATCATGTGTGGTGATTTGATCTGTCGTTTCAAAAATTCCACCTTGATCAATTGCAATATCGACAATAACAGCACCTGGTTTCATTTGTTTGACCATTTCTTCAGTGACAAGTTTCGGTGCTTTGGCTCCTGGGATCAGGACTGCTCCTATCACCACATCCGCTTCTTTTACTTTTTTCTCAATATGGTAGGCATTAGAGATCAATGTTTGTACATTATTTCCAAAAAGATCATCTAGTTCAGCTAATCGATTAGGATTAACATCTAAGATTGTTACTTTGGCCCCTAGACCAATAGCAATTTTGGCGGCATTTGTTCCTGCTACGCCGCCACCTATAATAACCACTTTCCCTCTTTCAACACCAGGAACACCAAAAAGTAAAATGCCTTCTCCACCTTTCGGCTTTTCTAAAAACTGTGCCCCGACTTGTACGGACATTCGACCTGCAACTTCGCTCATCGGTGTCAACAACGGCAGGGTATGATTGAGACTCATCGTTTCATAAGCAACAGCAGTCACATTGTTTTCGATCAAAGAGTCGGTCAATTCAGGTTCTGGTGCTAGATGAAGATAGGTGAATAAAATCAAGTCATCGTGAAAATACTGAAATTCTTGTTTTAATGGTTCTTTCACTTTTATAACCATATCAGATTGCCAAACTGCAGCAACATCCGTTTCAATTTCAGCGCCTACATCTTCAAATTCTTGATCCGTAAAACCTGAACCAATACCAGCTGAACTTTCTACCACTACTTGGTGACCATTGTTGATCAAGCTAACAACGCCAGCTGGTGTAATAGCTACTCTGTTTTCATTGTTTTTGATTTCTTTTGGAATACCGATACGCATGATTTTCACCTCACTGATTTATTTTATACGACTAATGTTCGTTCGTTACTGAACTGTTGATATTTTTTATTGATGGCGATGTCTTCTAAAGTTTCAACCAATGTGTATACTTCTTCATAGGTGTTATATAAAGCAATAGGCGCTAAACGAATAACATTTGGTTCTCTGAAATATGGAATGATATTTGCTACTTTTAACGCCTTACAAATTCGATAAGCTTCATCGTGTTCTAAACAAACATGACCGCCTCGCTTACTATCTTCACGAGGATTTCCAACAGCATAACCATATTTCGCAAGTTTTTCATCGATCAGATACATTAGATACGCAGTAATCGATAGTGATTTTTCACGAATCTTATCCATCCCTACTTCATTGAAAATCCCTAGTGTACCTTCTAATGGGGCCATTGCCAAGAAGCTCGGAGAACCAATTTGCCAGCCACTCGCATCATGTTGGTGCTCAAATTCATGTTTCAGTTCAAACTGAGTATCATCCTTATTGCCCCACCAACCAGCTAAACCTGGTGCTTCTTTAAAATGCTTCTGATTCATATAAAGTCCGGCGATAGATCCAGGACCAGCAGATAAATATTTATACGTACACCACACAGCAAAATCAGGATCTACATCTTTAAAATCCATTGGTATTGCGCCAATCGCATGACACAAATCCCAACCTATTAAAATTCCTCTTTGATGCGCTGCTTTTGTTACCCGTTTCATATCTAAAACTTGCGAACTACGATACAAAACAGTTGGTAATAAAATAATTGCTACATCCTCTGTCATCGCTTCGATAATCGAAGATTCATCAATCAAACGTCCATCAGCACTTTTTACCACTTTCACAGCGTCTTTAGGATCATATCCTCTTAATCGAACTTGACTGTCAATCGCATAACGGTCTGTCGGAAAATTCAAATCATCAACTAAAATTTTGTAGCGTTCTTTCGTTGGTTTGTATAAAGTACTGATACATTGATGGATATTAATTGTTGTACTACCTGTAATCACAACTTCTTCTGGGTACGCATTGATCAGTGGTGCCGATAACTCTCCTAATTTACCTGCATAATGAAACAAACCATCCCACAATTTGATACCTTCCTTTTTCCAAATATCCATCATATTTAGTAAGGCTTTTTCAGCATCTTTAGAAGCTAGTCCAAGAGAATTACCATCCATGTATATTTCACCTGGCTGAACATAAAAGCGATCTCTGATATTTCTAAGTGGATCTTTCTCATCTAATTCTTGCGCAAATGCTAAATCTGTCCGAAAGTTTCTTTCCATCATTCGTCACCTTCCAAGTTTTGATTTTTTATTTAAAAGAAGTCTTTCCTTAGAACGAAAACACTTCCCTGTTTACAAGTTGAATTACACCAACAAATTCTCATTCTTTTTACTTATTTTAATGAATCCCAAAATTGCGAATACCGCGAGTAGTCCTACACCACCAAGTAAATAAATAGCCATTGACCAAGATTCACTTGATTCACTCACTTTTGTAACAAGCGGAGTTCCTATAAAAATTCCGACATAATAAAATAGATTGATAAAAGAAATACTCGCGCCAATCAATTGCTCTTGTTTTACTACTTTTGGCGCTAAAATCATCACACAAGAAGAAGCTAGACTCGCTCCAGCTGAAAGTGCAAAGAGTTGTGCTATAAACGTGAAATTACTGGATAAAAAGCCCATCCATAGTGTGGCGACTAACATCAATACAAATGAACAAAAAATAATCATCTTTCCTTTTTTTGTTTTATCGATCAAGTAACCCGCTAAAGCACCAAATGGGATTCCAAATAATCCGAAATAACCAGTATAACGATTGGCTAGTACTTCTGATAGTCCGTATTGTTGGATATAAATCTGTGGATAAAGATTGATAAAAGCGAATAAGATAAACGCCATACAACCTTGAGCGAGCGCTAACCACCAAATCGCCTTATTTTCAATCGCTTTTTTGAATGAACCCTTTTTTTCTTTGGCAACCGATCGACTCGTTGGTTCATCTAATAAGAAGAGATACAGACATAACAATAATAATGATACTCCTGCGATAACTAACCAAAGTGAACGTAAGCCGTAAGCCTGTGACAAGGGTTTAAATAGATTCATCGCTAACATTGAACCTAATGCTGAAAAAGTTCCCCAAATCCCCGTTGCAATCCCGCTATTCCCCTCTTTAAACCAAAAATTGATTAAGACGATCCCAACCATAATGATCATTGAAAACGAAATCCCTTCAATGGCCCTTGAAATCAATAATGACCAAAAATCATGAGTGAACGCACCCCAAACATTGCCGATCGCTAAACAACCCATCAATCCCATTAATAATTTTTTAGGGCCAAATCGCGTGACCAACGTCCCTCCAGGAATTGCTAGAAAAATTCCGGAAACCGTAAAAATCGACATTAACCATGATACTAAAGAAAGACTTACACCTAGAGTTTGACCTAATTCATTTTGGATCGGAACCAATTTTAATTGACTTAAAGAGACAATTACTCCACCTAGATACAATAACAAAAATTTTAACCATCTGTTTCTTACCATAAAGAACGCTCCTTTTCGGTCTGTCTTTTTAGATTGAAGAAACAACGCATCTACTAGTAAATGATCACGTCATCTTAAGATAAGTTAATCATAACGAATTTTTCGTTTTTTTGTATATAAAAATATGAATGAATAGTAAGCGTTTTCTTTTCGATTTAGTAAAAGTATGCCAATTATTTTTACAATCTGAAATCTATGCAATGGATTAGTCGATCAATTAATCTTATGTAAAGTCAAATTCTTCTGGAAAAGGCTACTTTTTTCCTCTATAATGAAACATACAAAATAGTTCTGAATACAACCATTTTAAGGAGGTAGACCATTGGATAAAACTGACCACAAACTTTTGCGGATTCTCCATGAAAATTCTCGAATTTCGATTGTAGAGCTTTCCCAAAAAGTCAACCTGAGCCGCCCTAGTGTAAAAGAACGAATCGATAAGCTCGTGGAAAAAGGTATCATCACCAATTTTACGATCCAAGTCTCAATGGAGCAGATCAAACAAACCATTACTTTTTTTACAGAATTGAGTCAAGTGACTCTACCTGTTGAAAAAACCTTAAAACAATTAAAAAATAATCCTTACGTAAATGAAGTCCATATTGTAAGTGGTGAAGTCAATTATTTAGTGAAGGCAACTGTAACAAACACAACTGAAATGAAAAATTTATTGGCAAATTGGATGCAATTTGCCAATGTAAAAAGTTCAATTATTCTAGAAAGTCCAGTAGAAAATCGCTTATATCTGGGTGCTGATAATGAATAAGAACAAGTAAATTAGCCCTATTTTCTTCTTTGTAAAGAATAGCCTTCTCATTGTGAATAAATTCACTATTGAAACTCACAAAAAAGAGCTAATAGATACATCAGCTCTTCTCTCATTTGATTACTCTACAAATTCAAATTCGTATTCTCCGATTCGGACGATATCTCCATCTTTTGCTCCACGAGCGCGCAGTGCTTCATCAATTCCCATACCACGTAATTGACGTGCAAATCGCATCACACTTTCATCATGTTCAAAGTTAGTCATTTGGAATAGTCTCTCTAAAGACTCTCCTGATAGAATCCATGTCGCATCTGGATCACGATCAATTGTAAATTCTGGGCCATCTGGTTGGAAACCATAATGAACAGTATCTTCTATGATTTCTTCTTCATACAATGGGAATTCAGGCGTTACATCGATTAAATCAGCTGTTGCATTAAGCAAAGGCTCAATTCCTTTACGTGAAACCCCAGAGATTGGAAAAATCGGTAAACGATCTGCATACTCATCTGTTCGTTCTTTTTCGATTTGTTCTTTGAATTTTTTTAAATTCTCTTCTGCTTCTGGCATATCCATTTTATTTGCTACGATAATTTGTGGTCTCTCCATTAAACGCATATTATGAGACGCTAACTCTTTGTTAATAGCTAGATAGTCTTCGTAGGGATCGCGTCCTTCCATCCCACTCATATCGATGACATGTAAAATAACTCTAGTTCGTTCGATATGACGTAAAAACTGAGTACCAAGTCCCACCCCTTGAGAGGCTCCTTCGATCAATCCAGGCAAATCTGCTGCGGCAAAGCTTCGTCCATCACTTGTTGACACCATTCCAAGGTTAGGAACTAATGTTGTAAAGTGGTAGGCGCCAATTTTAGGTCTAGCGGATGAAATCACAGATAATAAAGTAGATTTTCCAACAGATGGGAATCCAACTAACCCAACATCAGCTAAAACTTTTAATTCTAATTCGATTTTTCTTTCTTGACCAGGTTCGCCATTTTCAGCAATTTCAGGAGCTGGATTTTTAGCAGAAGCAAAACGAATATTGCCGCGTCCGCCACGTCCGCCCTTAGCTACAGTCAACATTTGACCATTTTCAATCAAATCTCCAATTAAAGTACCTGTCTCAGCATCACGAACCGTTGTACCTGGTGGAACTTTTACAAATGTATTTTCTGACCCGCGGCCATGCATTCCTTTACTCATTCCATTTTCACCTGGTTGTGCTTTAAAATGACGGTTAAAACGAAAATCCATCAAGGTACGCAATCCTTCTTCTACAACAAGAATTACATCTCCTCCTTGACCACCATCACCTCCGGCAGGCCCGCCGTCTGGTACATATTTTTCTCTACGAAAGGCAACCATTCCGTCTCCACCCTTACCAGCTTTGACATCGATTGTTACCTGATCTAAAAACATGGACATATTGTGTCCTCCTATCTTAAAAAGGTTGGGACAAAAGTATTATGCCTTCTATAAGTCTAGTAAGCAGCTACTTTTGTCTCACCATTTATTCTATGCTTAACGAAAATGTTGTTTAAAAGCCTTTCTTATTGTAAAGGTTAAACGCAGATTTGTCTAGCCAAATTCGTTTTTTAAGAACTTGAATTTGCTGCTGATACTGATGCTGCAATAGCTGCCGTGACTGCAGCTTGTTCTTGAGCCATCATCATGGTGATAGTTAGAGCTGATACAGTTAAGTTATCAGAAGGTAAAAAATGCATCTCTTCATTGATCAACAAGCCTAGAGCCATTGATTGTCGAAAATCTTTATAAAAAAGTAGATTCGTTTTTTCTTCAAGAAGATCTAAATAATCTCCTAATGCTAGAAAGTCTACGCCTTTTAATGAATCTAAAAAGGCTAAAGTAACAATGCTATTATAAAATTCTGGTTTCGATCGAATACCTAGTCTTTTTAATGAATCGATCAAGTAATCTATCCGATCAAGTAGATCATGTGAGAAAGAGCCCGTTAACATTGCTGCTGTAGCAGCCGCAAACTGTAAATGATTCGACTTTCGGAAACCATAGTTATTTAAAGCTTGATAATAAGACTCTACCAAATCACCAACTTGTTTGGCAGACAAATGTTCAAGTTCAGTTTGTTGAGATAAAGAAATAGCAATAGCGCCATCTTCTGCTCCTGTAAGAAAATAGTGATGCTTTTTTAATTCCTCAAAAATTTCCCGTCCTCTTCGTACAACGAATTCTTTTTCAGCCGTTTCTACAAATTGCAGTAAATAAGCTGAGAAATAAGAATACGATGAAAGATAAAAACCAGCATCGCGTAAACGGTGATAATCGGCAATCAGAATATGAATATCCAACTCTTTCGTTTTACCATTTGCTAATAACATGCCTACTAACATCCCTCTCATAGGTTGTCCTAAGACATTAAAAAATGTTAATTCGCTTTGAAGCGTTTCTTCCATAGAGCGATAATCTGTATCTGAGAATCGTCGATCCTTAGATACAAATGAGCGTGCTATCATATAAGCAACACGTTTATCAAACCATTTCCCTTTTCCCTCTTTAATTGCTTGGTAATTTACCTGAAGCAATTCAACAACCTGAGTTCTATTCATTTTTCCCAACCCCTTTTTCATTAAAAGACAAGATTTTTGACAAAATCTTTTAAAGCGTCCATGCTTATAGTATAGCGTATGTGACCGTTTTTTTAAATATGCGATTGGATACGCTATTTGTATAATTGTTGCGGAGCCGTATAGATTTGTATGCTAGTTATTGTCGTTAAATCAACTAGAGACAAATTTATTGACTTGCTTAAAATGATCAAAGGAGGAAATTTAGCATGACAGTAAAAGTAGGTATTAATGGATTTGGACGGATTGGTCGACTTGCATTTCGCCGCATTAAAGAAGTTTCTGATGATATTGAAGTTGTTGCAATCAACGATTTGACGAGCCCGACAATGTTAGCACAATTATTGCAATTTGATTCCACCCATGGCACTTACCCAGGGAACGTGACTGCAACTGAGGATTCAATTGTAGTAGATGGTGAAAAAACAAAAGTTTATGCAGAAGCGGATGCTAGCAAGTTGAAATGGGTAGAAGAAAATGGTGTCGATATCGTTTTGGAATGCACTGGATTTTATACTTCAGAAGAAAAAGCGCAAGCCCATTTAAATGCCGGGGCAAAACGCGTCGTGATCTCTGCTCCAGCTGGCGATATGAAAACAATCGTTTATAATGTTAATGACGACACTTTGACACCGGAAGACAGAATTATCTCTGCTGGTTCTTGTACAACAAACTGTTTAGCTCCTATGGCCTATTTCTTGAATAATGAATTTGGTATTGAAGTGGGTACTATGACAACGGTTCATGCTTATACATCCACTCAAATGCTGTTAGATGGTCCAGTAAAAGGCGGAAACTTACGAGCTGCTCGATCTGCTGCTGACAACACGATTCCTCATTCAACTGGTGCAGCTAAAGCAATTGGCTTGGTTATTCCAGAATTGAATGGAAAACTACAAGGACATGCACAACGTGTACCAGTTGTTGATGGTTCATTGACTGAGTTAGTATCCATTTTAAAGACAACAGTTACTGCTGACCAAGTAAATGAAGCAATGAAAAAACATACAGTCGATAATCCATCTTTTGGTTATGATGATCGTGAAATTGTTTCTAGTGATGTAATTGGGACAACTGAGGGTTCTATTTTTGACCCAACCCAAACTGAAGTAACAACATCTGGTCAGTTTCAACTAGTTAAAACTGTCGCTTGGTATGATAATGAATATGGGTTTACATGCCAAATGATTCGTTTACTAGAAAAATTTGCAAATTTGTAAATCCACTCTCTTTTTAAATCGAATACGTAAAACCTCCTTTGAATGATTCATAGGAGGTTTTACTTTATTCATTTCTAACTTTCATTAATACAATCAAGCATGTTCAGCAATATAGTTTACTAATTGCTCAGTCTCATCCCAGCCTAAGCACGGGTCGGTAATGGATTGGCCGAACACTTTTCCATCTGCTTCTTGACGGCCGCTTTCGAGGAAGCTTTCAATCATGAAACCACGAACCCAGTTTTTCATCTCACTATTCCATGAACGATTGATCAACGTTTCTTTGACGATCCTGATTTGTTCTTTGTATTGTTTTCCTGAATTATCATGATTTGTATCAATCACGATAAAAGGATTTTTGTAATTTCCAGCTTTGTAAAGTTCAACGACTTTCAATAGGTCTTCATAGTGATAATTAGGAATATTTTCTCCATACTCATTCAAACCACCTCTTAATACAACGTGGGCCAACGGGTTAGAGCTAGATTCCACTTCAAGGCCATTAAAAATAAACTCTTGTTTTTGCTGCGCTGCATATAACGAGTTAAATAGGACCTTTAAATTACCGCTAGTTGGATTTTTCATTCCTGTTGGTTGATCGATTCCACTGGCAACAAAACGATGTTGTTGATCTTCTACGGAACGAGCACCGACCGCAATATAGCTAACTAAATCTTGAACAAATTCTAGATTCTCGGGATAAAGCATTTCGTCTGCTGTTGTTAAACCAGTTTCGCTAATAACGCGATTGTGCAAACTACGAACAGCGGCAATACCTTTGATCAAATTACTTTCACCTTCAGGATTTTGCTGATGAAGTAGGCCTTTATAGCCATCACCGTTCGTTCTAGGTTTGTTTGTATAGACTCGCGGAACCATGAAAATTTTGTCTTGAACTTTTTCTTGTAGTTTAGCCAAACGAGTAACATACTCCATCACAGCATCTTCATTATGAGCTGAGCAAGGACCGATTACTAATAGTATCTTGTCACTTTTCCCTTCGATGATTTCTTTTAATTCTTGATCTCGAGCGGCTTTTAACTGCCCTTGTTCAGGTGTTAATTTAGATAATGATTTGACTTGCTCAAAATTGATCGGTTGGCTTAATGTTTTAAAACTCATACGATAACTTCCCTTCATTTTTTATGATCAAACAATAAAATAAAAAAGGCCCGTCCTTTTCATTTCTGAAAAGGACGAGACCGAATGATCCGTGTTACCACCTTTGTTTACAATCAGCTTACACTCATTGACTTGTTAGGTACAAAATTATACCTTGGCACAATAACGGGTGCGCTTGACCGTCACAGCCTACTCGATTCGGTGTGAAGTTCAAAGAGGAATTCAGATATCTTAGGTTTGTGCGCCTCTCAACAACCGGCTACTTTCTGTACACCTGCATTATCTTACTAGTTCTTATCAAAACTTTTATTGTTTATTGAAGTTATTGTAAGAGATTCTTTCAGAATTGTCAATCTTTTTTAAGAATAAAAATAATAGAGAGCATTTCTGCTCTCTAAATTTAAATAAGGCAATTTGAATTTACTCCAACTATTAAGACCGAACCTCTTCTGTAGGTTGATTTTTCTTCTTTTGTTGGCAATCTTGACAAATGCCATGAAATGTTAAGCGATGATCTTTCACTAAAAAATGATAATGCTGCTCGATCACTTGCTCTACTTCACCTAATAAATCATCTTCCACTTCTTCGATATTCCCACATTCTAGACAAAGAAGATGATGATGGAAATGTTTAGCGCCTTCTTTGCGTAAGTCATAACGTGCTAATCCATCATTGAAACTTACCTTATCTACGACTTTCAAGTCAGTTAAAATTTCTAATGTACGATAAACTGTTGCTAAACCAATCTCTGGACTTTTTTGTTTCACTAAAAAGTAAATTTCTTCAGCCGATAAATGATCTTTTTCATTTTCCAGCAATACTAAAACTGTTGCTTCTCGTTGAGGCGTCAGTTTAAAACCAGATTCATGCAATTGTTGTTTCGTTTTCTTTAAAGCAGCAGTAGAATCCATAAATGCAGCCCCTTAATTATAATTATTTCAATCTAGAACGATATATTACTGTAACAAATTATAATAAGTATAAAATAAGTCTGATATATTTGCAAGTGATTCTCAATTAGAACGAAAAAAACAATTATTTTTCTTGTTGTTCTTCTTTCAAAATAGTAAATCCAGCCTCTTGTATAATTTTTCCTTGCTTTAATAGATTCCCAATAGCTCGCTTAAACTGCGCTTTACTGATACCGAAAGTTTGTTTGATTTCTTCTGGGTTCGATTTATCAGTAAATGGGATTTTATGATCCGCCGATCTTTCTAAAAAGGTCAAAATCATTGCTGCATCATCACTGATTACTTCGTAGCCACGGGGTTTTAATGAGATATTTAATGTTCCGTCGGGTCTTACACCAATCACACGACCGTTTACTCTTTCGCCTAAACGGGGCTCTTGGTAGCGTTCTGAAGGATGGATAAATGCAATGTAGAAATCATCGGTCAAAACAAATGAGCCGATCATTTTCAAACGATACACAATTCCGCTTATATTCTCATTTTTTAATTCTTCGGTTCCAGGTTTCGCCATCGCTTTAAAAATTTTCTCATCCGCTAATTCTCCCCAAATACGCTCCTTGTTATCGACCTTCAGGGAAACCATCAGTTGATCGTCTTTTTTCGGCCATAATTCACGCATTACAGGTAGTTCGTCTAATGAAACAACAACATCCTTATCTTTTAACCCGATGTCTACAAAAGCCCCTAAATCGCGTCTTGTGCCGGTTACCGTTCCAAAAGCATATTGTCCTATTCGAGCTGTAGGGATCTTAGTCGTCATCTCTGGTTCTTGCTTTTGGTTCATATACCCAAAGCCTTCTACTGCTTCACCAATTTCATGCTGACCTTCTTCTTTAGCCAATCGCAATGTAATCCCGTTTTTTTGTAAAAAGTAGTAATTCTCATTTTCATCGATAACTAATGCAGTAAATACTTGTGCTAATAGTTCATTCATAATTTTCTCCTTCTGGCGCTTAGCCTAAAAAAATGCGTAATAATGCAATGGTCACAATTCCTACTACAACTGTTTTCATTAAATCTTTTGTACGAATCGCAACAAATAAAGTAGGAATACAACTTAACGCTTCTAGTGTCTTTACTTTAGGAAAGCCCGTTGCCTGAACTTCTAAAATACTCTGAAATAAGAGTGCCGTCAAGATACAAATCGGAATATAGGATAAAAACCGAAGAAACCATTTCGGAAAGTCAACTCGTTTTGAAATCAAAAAGGGGAAAATCCGCGGAATCCAAGTAACTATCGAACATCCTAAAATTGTCAATAATACATAATTGCTACTCACGATGATTCACCAACCCAACTGTACAGCCTAATAGTGTAGAAAATAAAACGGAAATCTCCGGTGAAAAAAAGCCCATAAAGAAATACAGTGACAAACAAACTGTAGCTAAAACAATCAAGGTTTCTTTGGTATTTCTTTTGATAGGTATCTCTACTTGCAAGATAAATAATCCGGCAAACATTGCTACTAAGGCAAAATCCAATCCTAATAAGTATGGATCCGGAATAAAAGTTCCTAGCAAACCGCCTAAAATAGTTGAAAAAATCCATGCTAGATAAGCAGTTATGTTCAATCCGTGAGTCCAAGCAGAACTAACTCGATGCTCATTATTTAAAGCTGTCATAAGCACACCATACGATTCATCTGTTAGAAGAGTTCCGATCCCAATGCTTGTAATCAGAGGTTCTTTTTTAAAATAAGAAGCCACAGACATGCTCATTAAAAAATGTCGTAAATTTACTAAAAATGTGGTAAAGATAATTGCTGAAATTGGTGAATGAATCGCTAACATACCACAAATAATAAATTGAGCTCCGCCAGCGTAGATCAACACAGACATCAGGGCAATTTCAACAATCGTCAACCCGACATTTTTGCCAACAACTCCTGCCGCGATCCCGATGCCCAAGTAACCCAAAATTGTTGGAATACATGCATTTATCCCCTCTCTAAATGTTAGATATTCTTTTTTCTCCATACAGTTCTCCTTGTACTAATATCAATCGTCATTGATAATATTTTGCGTTATTTGAAAAAAAAAACAACCTTGGAACAGAAGTCTTTAACTCCGAGATATAAGAAGTGTTTGCTTCTATCCCTACCTTTTATTCGGATTTTAAAAGGCTGGGATGTAACTCGAAGAGTTATGTCCCTGCCCCAGTTTTTCCTTCATTTTTTTAAAACAAATTATCTTCCGGCATTCCTTGAAGCATTTCCTTTGAACCAGCCAGTTTTTGCATTGATTGTTACTAGATACTGATTATCTGATCCGTATAAATTATAATAACCCTCGCCATTAATGATTCTGGCTGGTTGTAAAGAATAACCACTCGCAGTGATATAGCCACGCTCAATACAGGTTGCGATCACTTTTTCTTGAATCCCAGGTGCCCAACTCCAAGCAGGATTGCTCATATCACTAACATCATTGGCATCTACTGAGTATACAGGATCTGTATAAATTCCGTCAGCATTCGCTGCCGAAAAAGTACTTGCGTCTGGTTGTACACCATTAGTTGCCTGTGCTGTGTTATTTTGATAGTTAGTTGCCGCTTCAGATGTTTGACTTTGCGATTGACTCGCAATTGTTTGTTGTTGCGCAATAGCAGCTTCTGAATCTGTTAATGATTTATCAGCTTTAGCTAATGCTTCTGTTAATGGTTTACGAAGTGGCTCACTTTTTACTTTATCAACTTCAGATTTGGCTGCTGTATAATTATCTCTGGTTAACGCTTCAGTCAATTCATTATTTTGATAAAAAATAGCAACTGCCGCTTTAGCTTTTTGTAATTGATCGTACTGGCCGATTGCTTGATCAGTCGCTTGGTTAAGCAATTTATCAAAGTCATCTTTTTCTTCACGTCTAGCAAGATCAATCTTTTTATCCGCCTTGAGCGCTACATCTTTTAATTTACTTCCATCAACAATTGGCTGAGCAAATAATTCATTTACTTTAGTGATTGCTGCCTGTTTATCTGTTACATTTTTATAAAGAGCGTTTAACTCTTTATACTTAGGGTCATCTTTAAGTGCTTCTAAATTTTCTTTGATAGTCTTTGGACTAACGCTAACCATTTCTGGTTTCAGAAATAGATGTTTAGCATCTGCAAAATAACTGTTTAACTCTTTTTCTGTCTGCGTTGCTAATTTATCTTGCTTTTGTGTAACTTGATCATCGGTTGCTGATTTTTTTTGTGTCTGACTATAGGCAAACCATGATCCGCCTGCAAGTACGATCACTGCAGCTAAAATGATCGACATTTTTTTATAGTTTTTCCCCGTTGAGTTACTCATTGTCTCATTTTTAATTTCTTTTGGACGAGTCTGCTCAATCGACGGTTTTTCAAATTGATTTTTGGCTGTCGTAGACTCTTCCCCATCTTTAAAGAAAATAGGTGCATCATCCATTTCGATCTCTTCAGGCTTTTTACTTTTTGAAGGAATTTCAGAAGCCTTATTAGGCAAGGCTTTAGGACCGATTGGTCTGGCTTGCGTTGACTCGTCTTTTGGTTTAGTGAATTTTGTGATTTCTTCTTTTGGTCCATTTTCTTTTGCTTGTAGTTGTTCTTTATCCGTTGATTCTGGTGACTTATGGTCTGATTCGTTTGTTTTCACTTCATCTAGTCCTTTATCATTAGATTCTGACTGTTCACTAGAAACTTCATGTTGCTGCTCGGTTTCTAGTTTTTTTTCAGTCGTTTCTGGTTTAGCTGTTTCTTCAACGATAGGTTTGTCATTTTTGTGTTCATTGATGTACTGATTCAAAGCAGCAGTATTAACAAGTTCATCTGTCTCTTTACTTAATTCTTTTTCAGATACTATTTCATTATTTTCTGTTGGTTGTGCTTCTGACACCGGCTCTTTTTCTACATCTTCTTCGTGTTCTTTTGCTTTTTCTTCCGGTTGTTGTTCATTAAACATCGTCATAACATGCCCAATGCTCATATCCTTTAATTCAGACCACTCGATATTTTCATTTTGTTCTTTATTTAAAAAATTAGAAGTATCTTCAGTTTCTTCATTATGTTCTTTTTTGGTTTCTATAGTATCCTCTTTTTCTTTATTTTCTTTAAAAGAATAACCACAATTAGGACATATATTTTCTTGTTTGTCTATTTCAGTTCCGCAATTCGGACATTGTTTTGTCATGCACTCCGCCTCACATTCTACACATTCGTAAATCTAATCTACCATAAAATCGTGTTTCTTCCAATATGTACCATCTAACTTTTTTGTTACGATTGTTTAAAAACAGCTCTTTCCGAAAGAAATCGAAAAGAGCTGTTCAAATTTTTAAGAAAAACTTCTTATTCTAGAAAATCTTTTAGTTGTTTTGATCGTGAAGGATGGCGTAGTTTACGTAATGCTTTCGCTTCAATTTGACGAATCCGTTCACGTGTTACACCAAATACTTTCCCTACTTCTTCCAATGTTCGTGTACGTCCATCATCTAACCCAAAGCGTAAACGTAAAACATTTTCTTCGCGGTCAGTTAATGTATCTAAGACATCTTCTAATTGTTCTTTTAACAATTCATACGCTGCATGTTCAGCAGGGCTTGTTGCGTCTTGGTCTTCAATAAAATCGCCAAGATGAGAGTCATCTTCTTCACCAATCGGTGTTTCCAAAGAAACAGGCTCTTGAGCAATCTTCAAGATTTCACGTACTTTTTCAGTTGGCAAGTCCATTTCTGCACCGATTTCTTCTGGCGTTGGTTCTCTGCCTAAATCTTGCAGTAATTGACGTTGAATACGAATCAATTTATTGATCGTTTCAACCATGTGTACAGGAATCCGAATGGTTCTAGCTTGGTCAGCGATCGCACGAGTGATTGCTTGACGAATCCACCACGTTGCATATGTTGAAAACTTAAAACCTTTACGATAGTCAAATTTCTCAACAGCTTTCATCAACCCCATATTACCTTCTTGAATCAAATCAAGGAATTGCATACCACGTCCTACATAACGTTTTGCAATTGACACTACTAAACGTAAATTAGCTTCTGCTAAACGTTGTTTTGCTTCTTGGTCGCCTTCTTCAATTTTAAGGGCTAATTCTACTTCTTCTGCTGCAGTTAATAATTGAACACGTCCAATTTCTTTTAAGTACATGCGAACAGGATCATTGATTTTAACACCAGTCGGGGCAGATAAATCTTCCATTTGGGCTTTTTCAGCAACTTTTGCGTCCTTTTTAAGACTATGTTCACTTGGATCACCATTTTCATCAACGACGCTGATTCCAGCATCTTCGACTTTTTGAATCAATTTTTCCATTTCATCGGCGTTCAACGTAAATGGCGTTGCTAATTTGTTTGTTAAATCATCATAAAGAACATTACCTTTCGGTTTGCTCTCTTTGATAAAGGCTGCCAATGCAGCTGCATATTTTTTTTCTGTTTCTTTTTCCATGAAAGAAGGCCCCCTTCATTTTTCCATTCGGCTAAATATATAAATAATAGTCAAGTACACTGTCTAATCTTTCTATTAAGACGCTGTACGACTTTTTTGCAATTGTTTTACTAAACTAACGAGTTCAATCGCTAATTCATCGACTAACTGTTTGTTACCGAGACGTTCAGCTTCTTTTTTTTGCAGTTGCTTTTCCCTGATTTGTTCATCCAAGCTAGAGTTTTCGATTACTTTAATAACATCCGCAATTTCCCGTTCAGAACTTTCTTCTGAAATGGTCTGTAGAGAAATATCGATTGCTAATTTCTTGATTGTTTCTTCTTTTAGATAATCGATAAAATCAGCAAGTAAAAATTCTGAATGAATACTCATATAGCTATCTAACAATAGGTACAATTCCTGATAGTGATCGTGAGCAAAACTAAAATCTGGTAGCTGCATCAATTGGTTTCTAACACTTTGTTCGTTCATCAAACGATACAATAACGTACGCTCCGCTTTTTCCACTTGAGTCAAAGGAAGTTTGTTTTGAACAGAAGGTACAGGCACGGATTGTTCTTCAAACATCTCGGGAGGTTCCAACATGTCATCGATGTCATAAGTCTGAGGCGCGGGTATTGCTTGTTGCCGCTCTCTTCTTTTGGTAGAACGCTGTTGTGTTTCAAGCTGCTTTAACTGTTCTTCTAGAGAATGAAAAGATAATTGAAACTCTTGTGCCAATTGATTCAAATAGCGATCACGTTCTAACGGTGACTGTACTAAAATCAATTCTTGCAGTAGGTCATTCACATAATCTAATTGCTCTTTCTCGTTGTTCATGTTTCTAGATAAACGATGATACTGCATTTTAAAACTAAAAACCGTTTCACGACCATGAAGTGCTAATTCACGAAATGACTCATTACCATATTTTCTCAAATACTCATCTGGATCTAGTTTTTCCGGAATGCTGACAATACTTAATTGGAACCGACTATGTTCACTTAACAAAGAAATAGCGCGATTTGTTGCTTCTACTCCAGCTGTGTCTCCATCGTAACAAACCACAAGTTCTTTTGCTACTCGTTCAAGTTTACGAATCTGTTCGTTCGTCAAACTTGTGCCCATGGAGGCAACACCACTAGTGATTCCTGCTTGCCAAGCTGCAATAACATCCATAAATCCTTCAAATAGAAATACCGTATTTTCTTTGCGTATCTCTTTACGAGCTTTGTCAAAGTTAAATAATGTTTCTCTTTTGTTAAACAAGACTGTTTCCGGGCTATTCAAATATTTTGGCATATCGTCGCCTGGAAAATCTTCTGTTTTGAGTAATCTTCCTGAAAAAGCAATCACATTTCCTCGATCATCATTGATAGGAAACATTACACGTTGGTAAAAACGGTCTAAAAACTCTCCATTGTCTCTTTGTATAAACAACCCAGATTCTTTAGATAAATGCTCTGAGACCTCTTCGTTTTGGAATACTTGACTTAAAAAATCACGTTTTTGAGGTGCGAATCCGATTTTAAATGTTTCGATAAGCTCTTTTGTCAAACCTCGGTCTAATAAATAGTTCAATGCTGGTTCACCAATTTGGGTATTCATCAAAACATGGTGATATAAGTCCGCTGCTTTTTTATGCAGTTCGATCAGCTTGCGATTTTGCAGGTTTTCAGTTGTATCCGAATCAAAGGTATTGACCCAATCAATATTAACTGGAATCTGCTCTAGTTCAGCAACTCTGCGCACAGATTCGGGAAAATTGATTCCTTCGATTTCTTGCAGAAAATTAAAAACAGTTCCGCCTTTTCCGCAGCCAAAACAATGAAAAATTTGTTTGTCTTCTGCTACTGAAAATGAAGGGGAACGTTCTTCATGAAACGGACATAGACCCATAAAATTCTTGCCGGATTTTTTCAATTGAACATATTGTCCAACAACATCCACAATGTTCGTACGTTGTCTTACTTCCTCGATGACTTCTTGAGGAATTCTTTGTGCCACTGTTCTCACCTCCAAAAAATAGCCAAAAGCTAATTCATGTGATCAGTCAGTAAAAAAGCACTGAAACCTTCAGCGCGATTTTTAAAAGACACAATTACACATGTTTCATTGTATCACACTAAACATAATTTTCAAGTAAATTGCACCTTTATTTTCATGAAATATAGTAATCACTAAATTAGTTTACATAATACATTTATAGTAACCTCTTTCGTGTGATAAAAAAAACAGATAATTATTATCTGTTTTTTTATCAAGCAAATTACTCTGCACCGTATTCATGATTAGTTTGTTTTTTCGTATCTTGTGCTGACCATAACTCTTTTGCTACTGGAATATTTCCGAGTTCAGTCATATTACTTGGCAAGATAACGGTATTTGTTTCACTTCTCACCACTTGTTTAAATGCTTCTATTCCTAGATACGCTAACGCTTGTTCATTTAAGTCACTTTCTTTGATTGCTTGATTCAACGCTAAAATACGTTGTCTCTCTGCTTCCGTTGTTATACGAATCCGTTCTGCTTCGGCATCGGCATCTATTTTTGTGCGTTCTGCTCGGGCTTCAGCATCTATTTTCGTTTGTTTCGCTCTAGCTTCCGCGTCGATTTGCATTTGTGAGGCATTCGCTTCTGAATCTAAAATAATCGATTGTTTTCTACCTTCTGAGATCGTGATGGTTGACTCTTTATCACGACTTGCAGTAATCAGTTTATTCATTGAGTTCACAATTTCGTCTGAAACAGAAATTTCACCAATATTGATTCGGTCAATAGATAAACCATAACCAGCTGTGATGTCTTTTACACTTTCAAATAAACTTACGTTGATTTCCTCTGTACCGTTAAGAACTTCATTCAGATCCATTTTTCCGATAATTCCACGTAAATTTGACTGACAGTCCTGAATCATCGATGTAACTGAGTCTTCATTATCATAAACAAAAGCTCGGACATCAGTTACATGATATTTGATAGCCTCATCAACTTCTACAATTACATTATCTCGAGTGATAACACTTTGAGATTCAATTTCTAAAGGCGTCTGTTTTAAAGAAACACGCCCTCTAACTTTGTACAGTACAGGGATCAAAAAATGAAGGCCTGGATCGATTGTTTTGACATATTTCCCAAAGCTTTCAACGATTTTGACTTCACCTTGTTGAACAATGATGACCATTTTTGAAATAAGTACCAAAATTAATACAAGAACAATAATAAAGATTAGAATATTAAGGATTATCAATATAATTCACATCACTTTCGAATAAATAGTTGTTTACCGTTACAAATAATTCAGTACTTGAAAAATCCACGACCTCCAACATCGCCCCCTTTTCAGGGATACCGTTTATGACACGATACATGTATGGACTGCCATAGATTCGGATGACGCCATTAAAATTATCTGTTTGGGACCGAAAACATTTACCGATAGTCTTGCGCATTTGATATTCTCCACTCATAAATATCCCTCCTTATTTTCACACTTTTTTACCCCACTTTATAGATCTTTGATTGTTTTACCTGCTCGTTTCATTTGGAAAAGACCAATCATGATTCGAACAACAATATTTATAAGCATCATAACTGCAAAAATCGGTAGTGTTTGTTGGTTTAAGAACCCTACTTCTAAAATACTATGGAACAACATTGCAGCAACATAGATTCCCACGACTGTTGTGACAGCTAGGAAAATGCGTAATGGATTAAACGGTAAACACGCACGAACAACTGCCATACAACTAATACCGATTAATAAGTAATACATCAACGTCGTTGTATCCATTTGAGTAAAGCCTTGGTTTTGACCCATTAAGTATACTGCGACAATGTTTAGTACTACCAACACAGCATTCACGGAAGCATTCCTTAAAGCTGTCGGCAGGAATTTACCTTGTACTTTTCGCTTATCACTTTCAAATGATAAGAAGAACGCTGGGTACCCTTCTATTGCCAAATCGATCAACGTGATTTGGATTGGGATAAAAGGAAATGCAATTGTAGTAAACACACAAATCATTGATAAAATAAATGAATAAATCGTTTTTATAAAGAACACACTCGCAACTTTCGTTACATTATTAACAACGCGTCGACCTTCAAACAACACATCTGGTAATGTTGTAAAATCTGAATCCAACAACACTAGATTAGAAATCTGTCTTGTTGCGCCATCGCCTTCCGCCATAGCAATACTACAGTCGGCTTCTCTTAAAGCTAACACATCATTGACACCGTCACCCGTCATCGCAACAACGTGATCGTTATCTTTTAATTCACGAACGATCGTGCGTTTTTGCTGTGGCGACACACGACCAAATACAGTATACTCGTGTACTGCTTTACGGACTTCTTCTTCTGTTTCCATGGTAGAAAGGTCAACATAAGATTCATAGCCAAATAATCCAGCACGACGAGCAATATTAGAAACCGTTACAGGATTATCTCCTGAAATTACTTTAAGATCGATTCCTTCTTCACGCAAATATGCCAATGTTTCATTGGCATTCTGACGAATCGGATCATCGATTTCTAAAATAGCCAAAGGTTCTAAATAAGGCATATTTTCTTCATCTAACGGCGTATTTTCTGCAATACCAAGCATCAATACGCGATAACCATTTTCTTGAGCCTCGATCACTTCTCTAGGTAAACGATTCTCTACGAATAATCGTTCAGGTGCCCCAAGATAAACAGTTCCTAATTCGTTAAATTCGATAGCCCCCCATTTTCTCTCAGAAGAAAATGGTAATGCCTTCACAGCACCATAACGGTTGGAAAGTTCAAAATAATCTCTAATTGCTTGCATCGTGATATTATTATCTGTACTTTCAGCTAAGTAGCTGCCGATAATTTGCGGGAAGTTCTCATGATAATCTGCATGTAAAACTTCTACTTTTTGAACTTTCATTTTTCCTTCAGTGATCGTTCCAGTCTTATCTAAGCAAAGTGTATCCACATGAGCTAATGTTTCAATGGAGTACATATCTTGAACAAGAATCCGCTTTTTAGCTAGTTTTACCACACCTGTTGTTAAAGTGATACTGATTAAAAGAACTAATCCTTTTGGTAACATCCCTAACAAAGCTGCTGCAGATGCAACTACAGATGCTTCTATACCAGAGTTACGGATCATAAAGCCTTCTACAAACAAAATAATCCCCAAAGGTATAATGACTAAACTCGTAAATTTTGATACTTTACGAATAGAGTTTACTAATTCAGACTGAATTGGTTTGTGAACTTTCGCTTCAGCAGTGATTTTGACCGCATAATTATCAGCTCCAACATGAATCACTTTACCATATACTTGACCACTCGCTAGAAAACTACCAGATAATAAAATAGTTCCTTCTGTTTTCTCGATCAAATCTGATTCACCTGTCAGCAATGCTTCATTGGCTTCTGCTTTTCCATCTAAAACTTCCAAATCAGATGGCACTTGTTCACCAGCAGAAATCACAACAATATCATCCATCACCAATTCTTTTGTATCGATCTCAACCTGCTTACCATCGCGAATCACATGAACGCTTTCTTTGGCTACGATGGACAGTTTTTGTACAAGGTTTCGCGCATGAATTTCTTGATAAATGCCCATTCCCATATTCACTAATATAATTGCCAAAAATGCTAAGTTAGAATAAGCTCCAACAAAAAGTAGACAAAGTGCAATTCCAAAGTTTAAAAAGTTAAACAATGTCATTACGTTATCATAAATAATATCCTTTGTAGATTTAGCCACATTTTCTTCGTAATCGTTTTGTACCCCTTGTTTTTTTCGTTCCTCAACCTCTGATTGAGTCAATCCTTGTTTTAGGTCAAACTTATTTGTCATGGACTTGGTTCCCTACTTTCTCCTTGTTAAAAATACATCCTCTTTAGTTTACTTGTTAATAGAAAGAACTTCAAGAAAATCCTTAAGAATTCGAATTTTTTGATAGACGATATTCTTAAGGATCCGTATTGTTGATATTAAAATTATTTTAACCACTTAATAAACTGTTCGTTCATTTTTACGATATCGGCATAGAACATGTTTCCACCATTACTATACAAAAATCCGCCGTTGTAGACTAATGCTTGTGGTCGATAATAACGATAGGTTTTCTGATCATTATTTCCTAATAGTGGTGACAAAATCTCCTTGGAATATTCTTCTGCTAAACGAATCGAATTTTTCCCACCGCGTTCTTTCACGAATTGAATATAATCTAATCCGAAATTATATGCTTGAACAGCGGTCCAAATATCACACCCTGCTTCATTAGCTTGAGTGATTGATTGTGCTAAAAAAGCCACTCCTGTATCGATACTTTCTTTAGTCGTCCCGATCATTTGTCGTTTTCCATAGGCACTTTCACTACTTTGCATCAAATCTTCTGTTTGACCCTTTGATTCAGTATAAATAATTGCTAAAACTAAATTTTTGTATTCTGGAATATTATTTACTTTGACTGCTTGTTCTACTTCATCTTCATAAGTCATCACTTGCTGAACATTTTGGCGAATCTGGTAGCCCAGATAACCTAAACCAATAATCAATAGTAGAAAAAACAAGAACAGTAATTTTTTTACGATTTTCATCAATTTGCCCATCTTATCATCCAAACTTTTTGTGAGTAGATTTCATCATACTTTATTATTCAAAAAAAATCTAAAAAAAGGCTGATTCTTTATTATTCTTTAATAAAAATTTGGAATTCTATTTTCTCATTTCAGTTTGAAATCTAAGTAAAAACCGATATACTAAGAAAGACAGGTGGTATCAATATGGATAAACAAAAAAAAGTACTGAAAACAGCAGATAATAGTTCAATTTATTATGAAGTCTCCGGTAAAGGATTTCCTTTGTTTTTACTTCATGGTAATGGCGGAAGCGGAACCTATTTTGAAAAGCAAGTGCCGGAATTTAGTCGCTATTTTACTGTATTTACAGTTGACAGCCGTGGTCATGCACGCTCGACAAATCATAGCAACTCATTAACATTTGAACAGATGGCAGATGATTTATACTGGATCATGAAGCAAGAACATGTTAGACAAGCAAACATCCTAGGTTTTAGTGATGGCGCGAATCTTGCGATGGTATTCGAAAAAAAATATCCCCAAATGGTTCGTAGATTAGTTTTAAACGCCGGAAATACTGTAGTTCAAGGTGTTAGATTCCCTATAAGAATGCTTACAGCGATAGAGGCTGTTTTGTTGCAACTTTTTGCATTGTTCATTAAGAAAGCAAAGAAACAATTACTCACTGTGCATCTAATGACACACGATATCGGTGTGTCTAAAACAGATTTACAACGTTTCTCTGCTAAAACTCTAGTGATTGTTGGTAAATATGATATCATCAAGCAATCACATTCAATTTATCTAGCAAAAGAAATCCCTCATGCATCATTTATTTTAGTTCCAAAACAAGGGCATTCTTTTGCAAAAAAAGATCCTGAAACGTTCAATCGAGAAATTTTAACATTCTTACAAGAAAAGTAGGTGCTAGTAATGAAGAAAATGCTTCAATGGATCAAAGATCATGTTAGTTATTTTAAAAGTATATTTATTTTTTCAGTTGTAATCATTGTTTTCCGTGAATTACTTTCAATCAGCAAAACCATTTCATTTGAACAACTCGGAAATATTTTCCAAGATCTTGCCCTTTGGAAAATCGTCTTGATGTTTCTGATTGGGCTAGTTGCAGTATTTCCGATGATTGGCTATGATGTCATTCTTAATAAAATTTTGAAACAAAAACCTAAAAAAATGTTTCTTATAGAAAGTAGTTGGATGATCAATACGATCAATAATATTGCGGGATTTGGCGGTTTGGTCAGTATCGGATTACGTTCAGAATTTTATGGAAAAGAAAAAGATGGTAAAAAAGTCGTTCAGGCTCTTTCAAAAATTCTGATTTTCTTAATGTCTGGTCTCTCTATTTATAGCTTGATTGCCTTTTTCCTTGTTATGTTTGGTCATACTAATGATTATCTGCAGCAATATTGGATTTGGCTGATTGGCGGCGGTTTATACTTCCCTGTCATTCTAATTGCAAGTTTGATTAGAAAAGATGAGTATATTGGGGACATCGATAATCAAACACGTGCAGGCCTTATTTTGACTTCATTTTTAGAATGGACAGGCGTTTTAGGTAGTTTTATTTTAATTGGTCTGTTGATGGGCGTTAAACTAAATCCGCTTCAAATCATTCCGCTTTTCATCGCAGCTTCAGTAATTGGAATTGTTTCAATGATTCCTGGTGAATTAGGTAGTTTCGATATCATGATGATTGTTGGTTTATCCGCTTTAGGCATCAACCGAGAAGTTGTGATTGCTTGGATCTTACTGTATCGATTATTTTATTACATTGTCCCTTTTATTATTGGGATCATTTTCTTTATAAAAAATCTGAGTCATAGTTTAAATTCGCGTTATTCAGGGATACCACGAGAATTATCAACCGAATTAGCACACAAATTTGTTGTATTTCTAATGTATTTTTCAGGGATTATGATTGTCCTTTCCGCCACGATTCCAGAAGCATTTAGTCAACTTAATTGGTTAAAAAAACTCAATCCCCTTTCATTTCATATAATTACGCAGCTTCCTGCTATTTTATTAGGTTTCTTGCTACTAATCATGGGACGTGGGATAGCTGCTAGGGTTAAACGTGCTTATTTACCAACAATTGGCCTTATTTTAATTACACTCGTTTATACATTTATCAAAGATTTCAGCTGGGGTGTCATTATTTTTCTTAGTCTTCTACTCGTCATCATTGTTTTTTCAAAGAGAGAACTATTCAGAGAGCAGCTGGTATATTCGTGGGAAATGATCACGGTCGACGGTATTATTTTTCTAGCATTAACCCTTTTATATATCGTGATTGGTGTATACAATTTACCAACGTTTCCCCATCACAAAAACCGTTTTATCTCATTCTTTTTCTTTCCGTCAGAAAAAATTTGGTTTTCAGGGTTTATCGGTATTTTGCTAGTAACGTTATTTAGCTATTTATTTATCCGTTATCTTGAGGGCAAACGGGTTAAAATGGGCTCCCTATTAGATGAAGATCGTGTTCTTTCACTATTAACTAAATTTGGTGGAAATACAGATAGTCAGCTCATTTTTCTTGGAGACAAAGAGATGTACATCTATACCGATCAAAATAATGAAGAAACTGTCCTATTACAATTTAAAACGTTAAACGACAAATGTATTGTAATGGGCGATCCTTCCGGTAAAAAAGAAGATTTCCCAGCAGCTGTTGAACAGTTCATTAACGAAGCAGATAAATGGGGATATCTCCCTGTCTTTTACGAAACTTCAGAAGACGTTGTGATGTTCCTACATGAATTTGGCTATGACTTCATCAAAATGGGCGAAGAGGCTCATGTGGACTTGCCAAACTTCACGCTATCAGGTAAAAAAATGAAAAGCGAACGAGCTGTTATGAATCGTTTTACAAAGGAAAATTACTGTTTTGAGGTACTAACCCCTCCTTTTTCAAAAGAATTGATGCAAGAATTAAAACAAGTTTCTGACGAATGGCTAGGAAGTCGTAAAGAAAAAGGCTTCTCATTAGGATTTTTTTCTGAGAATTGCTTACAGCGGGGAAAGATAGCGGTCGTTAAAAACCAAGAGGATCAAATTGTAGCTTTCGCAAACATCATGCCAACGTATACTAAAGAAGAAGGCACGATCGACTTGATGAGATATAATAAACAAGCGCCATCCGGTGTAATGGATTACCTCTTTATCTCCCTATTCAACTATATGAACGATGAAGGTTTTACTTACTTTAACTTAGGGATGGCACCTTTATCCAACGTAGGAACCTCTAAAAAAAGTTTTATTCAAGAACGAATCGCTTATCTAGTTTACGAATTTGGCTCACGATTTTACTCATTCCAAGGGTTACGCGATTATAAAGAAAAATATGCGGCTGATTGGGTATCTAGATATACGTTATACTCACGAAAGAGTTTCATTGCTTATGTGATGATTGCTTTACTTATCATAGATAACGCTCCAATCGAAAAGCAAAAGAAGATGCATGGCGTTCGTCGAATTCTTCGAAATAGATACCAACGTTAACGTATCAGAGCGACTGGACATAAGCACTTAGTTTCCCCTGATACCATTCAATTCAAAAAGAGACTGATGTATAACGCTTTAGTTATACGTCTGTCTCTTTTTTTATATGCTTACCTCGAATTCTTCGTTAAGGCACGCTGTTCCAGAGATTTTAACTTTGTGTACTCCGCTACTATTTTTTATAACATTGACTAAAACGGAGCCTTCCATCTCAACATGCTTTCCTTGAGAAATATCGATTTCTTTGCTTTTTTCGTCAATATAAATTTGGTTTAATGCATATGCTCCCATTACACCAGATGCTGTTCCAGTCACTGAATCTTCCGTTGTTCCGGAAAACGGTGAAGAAAAATGTCTCGCTGAAAAAGAACCCGTTCGTTCATTAACGATTGCAAAAGGATGAATCGATGATCTCGGTATTTCCTTTAAAATATCTGGAAAAGCTTCCTGTGTTGCTGTCATTTTATCTAAAACCGTTGTATTGATCACGGGTACGAGCAGTGTCCATGATCCCGTATTTCCATATTGAATAGGATAATCTTTATGAAGATCTTCTAGTTCAATTCCTAAGCTTTGGCCAAGAGCTAGTCGATCCCCGTCAAAATCAATGAACTTAGGCTCCGCCTGCTCCATAGTAACCCTTTGATGCTTATCATCATACGCAATTTGTAGTATTCCTGCCCCCGTTTCAATCTGCAGCTGTTGATTTCCTTTTCCATTATACAGTGCATAAATCGCTCCGATCGTGGCATGTCCACAAAGTGGTGTTTCGTGCCCTGGGGTAAAATACCTTAATTTAATTGTAGCTCTATCACTTGAACAAACGAAAACGGTTTCGTTGAAGCCAACTTGCTTTGCAATAGTTTGCATTTCATCTGTAGTATACTGATCTCCACCTAGAACAACGCCTGCTGGATTCCCTTGTCCAACAACTGTAGTAAAGGCATCTACTCTTAAAACGGTACATTTCATTTTTTCTAACTCCCCTTCTTTTTAACAAATAGTATAACATAAACTGAATTTCGATTTTTGAAAATAAAAAATGAGTGAGACATAACTCTTCGAGTCATATCTCACTCACGTGGAATCCATATAAACGGTGGGAGCAGAAGCAATCTTATCTGAAATAAGCTGAAATTGCTGTAAAACACAACGAGGAATGAGTTGATGTTGCGCAGTACCTACTTGGTTCTCGAGATTAAACACTTCTGCTCCAACCTATTTTTGTTATTTTTCTATTTCAGTCACAATGCCTGATCCGACAGTCCGTCCGCCTTCACGAATTGAAAATGTCGTTCCTTGTTCCACCGCAATTGGGTGAATCAATTCAACATCGATCGTAACATTGTCTCCTGGCATAACCATTTCAACGCCATCAGGTAACGCAACAACTCCAGTTACATCAGTCGTCCGGAAATAAAATTGTGGTCGGTAGTTCGTAAAGAATGGTGTATGTCTTCCACCTTCTTCTTTTGTTAAAACATAAACTTCAGCAATAAATTTAGTATGAGGTGTAATTGAACCTGGTTTGGCGATTACTTGCCCACGTTCAATTTCATCACGAGTAATTCCTCTTAGTAATACTCCTACATTATCTCCTGCTTCACCGTAGTCTAGTGTTTTGCGGAACATTTCAATACCTGTCACTACAGCTTTTTGTGTATCAGGTTTGATTCCGACAATTTCGATTTCATCCCCAACACTTACTTTTCCTCGATCGATACGCCCCGACGCTACTGTTCCACGCCCTGTAATTGAAAAGACATCTTCCACTGGTAGTAATAATGGTTTATCTGTATCTCTTTCAGGTGTAGGAATATAGGCATCTACAGTATCCATCAATTCCATAATTGTAGCTTCCGCAGTTGGATCTCCTTGCAATGCTTTTAGTGCTGATCCTTTGATGATAGGTGTATCATCTCCTGGGAAATTGTATTCATTCAGTAACTCACGAACTTCCATTTCAACTAAATCAATCAATTCTTCATCGTCGACTAAGTCAATTTTATTAAGGAAAACAATCAAATATTTTACGCCCACTTGACGAGATAGTAAGATATGTTCCCGTGTTTGCGGCATTGGTCCGTCTGTTGCTGATACGACTAAAATCGCACCATCCATTTGGGCTGCACCTGTAATCATATTTTTAACATAATCTGCGTGTCCTGGCGCATCGATATGAGCATAGTGACGAGCTTCTGTTTCATATTCTACATGTGATGTGTTGATTGTAATACCACGTTCACGTTCTTCTGGTGCTGCATCAATACTAGCATAGTCTTGCGGGTTTGCTAGGCCTTTTTTCCCTAATACTGTTGTGATTGCAGCGGTCAAAGTTGTCTTACCGTGATCGACATGTCCGATCGTGCCGATATTTACATGTGGTTTACTTCTGTCATAATGTTGTTTTGCCATTTTACAAACCTCCTATTTTGTTTAAAGATTCAGTAGAAAATCAACTTCCGATTGACCTTCCCTGACCTTTATAGTGTTATTATATACCTTTAAAATAGATATACAACTTATTTGCTTACTATTTATAAGTAACGAGATTTTACTATAAAAAAAGAAAGACAGAAATAATTCTATCTTTCTTATGCTACCATTCAGTTAATTACTTATTTTTTATAAAACTGATCCATTTTCTGTTCAACAGCTTCGCCGCAGACATTTGCAAATTCTGCAGATAAACGTCGAAGTTCTATTGCATCATCCAATGAAAGATCTTCAGTTTGGAACTTTTTGATCAGTCCCAACAATTGTTCCATCTTTTCGTTCATACCATTTACCACCTTTATTCTCCATCAACCACTTGCTCATATACCTTTTCATCATAAACAGTTAAGATGAACTTTTCTTTATAAGACTTTGTTGTTTCCTTTATTGACTCTATCAAATGAGATTCACAATCAAGATATAAAATGATTGCTTCAAATCGATCTTTTGTGTCTTTTAAAAAGCGTGTTAAATCGTCAAGTGTATTGTGCTTTGTCATTGTTTCATAGGTAGGCATTTGCTTTGCGCGAATAAAATTATGTGGAATCTCTCCAGGATAGCCAACGATTGCAACTTTTTTCCCTGTGTGTTCTTTTTTTACTAATTCCCAAATTTTGTCGATTTTTCTCGGATTATTTCCTTTAATAATAATCATGTGATTCTGCTCCTTCATCTTTATCATATTTACCCAATATGACACAAAGAAACCGTATGATCATCAACTGGCACTTCTTTGTGTCCAGCGTTATTCATGCAAGATAATCTCCTCCTAATTTATAAGCTGAAAGAGCTTGTTGAACCTCGACAGAAAATAAAAAAAGTTAACGTACTTTTTACTTCATTTATTTTTATCTCTTTACTTCTAGGTTAGCTCTTGAAGCTAAATAACATAAAACAATTACACTTTAACCATATCATAGAATAAAAATAAAGCAAGAAAAGAAATAAAAGCTACCTAAGAATAGTCTCAGGTAGCTTTTATCAGCTTATTTTACAGTTACTTTACCAATTGAATCATTAGCGGCAACTGTTTGATTTGCTTTTGTTAAATCGTAACTTTCAACAACATCTTGATTTGTAAATACAACGATCAAATCAGATTTTTTACCAGCAGTTTCTAAAGCTGCTAGATCGATTGTTGCGATTTTATCACCTTGTTTTAGTACTTGACCTTCTTCAACATGTAACGTAAATGGTGCACCTTTTAACTCAACTGTGTCTAAGCCCATGTGTAACAATACTTCAATACCAGAATCTGTTTGAATTCCTAAAGCATGTTTTGTTGGGAAAATACTTGTGATTTTACCTGCAACAGGAGTTGATACTTCACCATCAGTTGGGATAACTGCAAAACCGTCACCCATCATTTTTGCTGAGAAAACATCGTCTTGTACTTCTGAAATTGGGATAACTTTTCCGTTTGCAACAGCATATAATTCAGTTTCCTTTGCTGTTACTTTTGGTGCTTCTGTTTTCACTTCAGGCTTTTTTACAGGTTCACCTGTAACAGGAGCTGCGCCATTGCGAATTTTATTCATTTCATCCGCTACGAATTGCACTTCTGTACCGACGATTACTTGAATATTTGTATCATCAATCACTTTCACACCAGGAACGCCTGTTGCTTTGATTTTTGCTTGATCGACTTTGCCTGTGTCACTAACAGTTAGACGCAAACGAGTTGTACAATTATCGATTGAAGTAACGTTAGCATCCCCACCAAGACCTTGGTAGATTTTGCTAGCTAAAACTGCAAATTTGTTGTCACCAGTTGTATCGATGTCTGGTGTTTCTTCGCCTTCGCCCTCTTCACGACCAGGAGTCATTAAGTTGAATTTTTTGATTGCGAAGTCAAATACAACAAAGTAAAGAACTGCCATAACTAATCCTTGAACAATCAACATATACGGTTGGTTGGCAATTGGATTGCGTAAACTTAAAACAAAATCGACTAAACCAGCACTGAAAGCAAATCCTGCTGTCCAGTGGAAAATTGCAGAAATAAATAATGAAATACCTGTCAAAATAGCATGTAAAACATATAATGGCCATGCAACGAACATAAATGAGAATTCTAGTGGTTCAGTAATACCAGTAAAGAATGAAGCAAACGCTGCTGCGATCATTAATGAAGCTGTTGCTTTTTTCTTTTCAGGACGTGCATTACGGTAAATTGCATAAGCACCTGCTGGTAATCCAAACATCATCATTGGGAAGAATCCAGCTTGATACATCCCAGTGATTCCTTTTTCTCCAGTACCAGATAAGAAGTTACCGATATCATTGATTCCAGCAACGTCAAACCAAAACACTGAGTTTAATGCATGATGTAACCCAGTTGGGATTAGTAAACGGTTAAAGAATCCATATAAACCAGCACCGACAGCACCTAATTTAGAAATAGACTCACCAAATGCAACTAGTCCAGAGAATACTACTGGCCATAAGAAGAATAATACACCTGAAGCTACTAGCATTGCTAATGCAGTCATGATTGGAACTAATCGCTTACCACTAAAGAAAGATAAAGCCATTGGTAATTTCACCTGACTAAATCGATTGTACATTGCTGCGGCAATCAATCCAGATAAAATTCCGATAAACGCATTACTAATTTTAGCAAATGCAGGATCAACTTGTTCTACTGGAATACCTTTCATGGCACCCACTGCTGCAGTTGAAAGTAACGTTGTTACTACTAAGAAAGCGACCAAACCACTAAGGGCTGCTGCACCATCTTTATCTTTAGACATACCTAATGCTAAACCTACCGCAAATAATACAGGTAGATTATCAATAATTGCGCCACCTGCTTTAACTAAAAAAACAGATAGAAAGTTGGGATCTCCTAAACCCGTCATAACGTTTGGATCGATCCAGTATCCAATACCCATTAAAATCGCTGCAGCTGGTAATACCGCTACAGGAAGCATCAACGAGCGTCCCATTCTTTGCATATATGCTTTCATTTTTGTCTCTCCCCTTGTCTTTTATTTGATCATCTTCAGCCGTTCGATATGAATAGCAAGATAACCTAATTCTTCGTTTGGTACTTGATAGTGAAAATTTCTCATTAACAAAACTTGAACTTTTTTTGATATCTCGTAACTTTCTGCGTATTTTTTACGCACGACATCCAAAATTTCATCATCTAACACTGCGTACTGACTTTGTTGAAAGCGGTGAATAAACAAGCGTAAATGATTGACCAATCGTGAATAGCTGAGACTCATCTTTTCATCATGAATATTGATTCCTAATTCTTGCTCGATCAAATGAATAATTTCTGAAACAATTGTGACTTCACGAATACTTTTACTGTTATCCGTTCGCCCACTACGAGCACTATGAATATGGATTGCAATGTAACCTGCCTCATCATAACTAAAAGGGATTCCTAACGTTTGTGTCAAATAATCAACTGCCCATTGCGCAATCGAAAACTCCTCAGTATAAAGAATTTCGATTTCATTCAAAAGTTTATTTCGCACAATGATATTATTTTGAATATTTTCTGCGGCAAACGCAATATGATCACTTAACCCAATATTGATATGTTCATTTAACTTTTCACCAAGCACAGTTTCAGCATGAGCGATGATTTCTTCTGTGACAAAAAAGTATCTCTCATCAATTTGTGATAATAAAACTTGCAGCTTTTTCAAGCCCTCAGGTTCCATCACAAACATCCGTTCCACTTGTTGTGGGAATAACAAATCATTTCTCTTTTTGTTGAATCCCACGCCTTTACCAACGGCCACTTTTTCTTGTCCATCATCCACGACGAGTACTGCATTTTGATTGAGCACCTTTTTGATTTTCATAAACATTCCTCTTCTGCAGAAGTAGATTGTCCGTTCTCTTGTTATAAGACAACAAAAAAAGCATAGAACAATCCCGTCAAAATATGAGTATATCATATTTTAATGAAATTCTTCCATGCCTAGTATTATCTAGTCACATGAAAACGCTATTCTTGTTTTGTTAACAATGATAGTTTACAAAGATATAGACCATTTGTCAATCATTTTGATTCTTTTTTTCTTATCAAATTATAAATTCAATCATTGGTAACTTTATTAAGAAAGAAAAAGAGCATTCCCAAAGTGAGAATCCTCTTCTTTTTACTCTTTATACTTCTTCTTCTGGATCTGCATATTCATCTTCGTCATCGAAGTCATCATCTACATCATCTTCATCAATGATTGTAAGATCTTCTTCGATTCCAGGTAACTCTTCTTCTTCATCGTCAGAATCTGCACCGATTTCTTGAAGATCAGAATTATATGCTTTGATTTCTTCATCTTCTTCATCGTCATCATCATCGTAAAGAATATCATCGTCATCATCATCCGTTAATTCAGCATCTTCCGGATCATCATCGTTGTAGTCGATCACATCTTCATCATTAACATCAATAATGAACGCATTGACTTTCTTACGTTTTCTACGGCGTGGTTTATCTTCTTCGTCCTCATCTAAACCATGTGTTACTTCTTCGTCGATAGAATCGATTGGATACCATGAGCGCAAGCCCCAACGGTTATCTCCTAAAGAGATAAAACTGCCATCAATATTTAAGTCAGTATAAAATTGTGCTAAAGAGTCACGAATTTCGCTGTCAGATTTTCCAAGATAATTTTGAATTTGGTTTACTAAATCAGAGAAGTCCATCACATCTTCACGTTGTTCTAAAATTGCGTGCGCAACTTCGATCATGGATAGTTCATCTTTGTTCAACCCGTCAAATACATTAATTTCCAAACGGTACACGTCCTTTCACAGTCTACTCCTTATCATACAAAAACATGAAGAAAAAATCAATTGATTATTACATAATTACGCAGTAAATTCTAGTTCTAAATGATATTCACCGATTTTTTCGGCTTGAGAGTATAAATCATAGTCAACTAAAATGCTGCCTGCAACAGGCTGATCCTTGAGACTGAAGCGCAAATTACGAGTAAATGTCGTGATTTGAAATAAACCATATGGTGTTTTATAACTAGTCTCTAATCGTTCTTGGTAAGCAAATTTCAATCGCATTCTAAGACCACCTGCACGAATAAGTTGAATTTTACCATCAGGTTCAACTTTGATCGTCACTGGTACAGGCTCGCCTTCTTCTTGTTCTTCTTTATAGCGAATATATAATGTATCACCGATCTTCACGATTTGACCTTCTAAATCAAAATAAAAATTTTTCTTTTCACCAGCTTGATCTACTATTGTTTTTAATTGAATAGATACTGGTGTTCCTTGTGATAAATCCATTAAAAGCACTCTCCTTAAATTAAAAGCTGAATACGTTCATTCAACCTTGATAGAAAAATAGGAAAACAGGACTAAGGCACCCTTTCCTTCTTTCATATTTTATCTTTCCACGAACATACTCGTCAAGTTTACACCAGAGCTTCCGCAACTATTTCATCGACAACTAAAATAGTACAACATCTTCCTAGCAATAATGGTTTGATACTTTCAGCTTTTTCTTCACCGCACCCAATAACCATTACATCTGGTATATTAACTAAATCCTCAACCTTAATGCCTAACATTCGTTTACTTATTTCATTGTTAACTGTTTGACCATTTTTGTCAAATAAGGATGCTACAGCGTCGCCTTTGACCCCAGTTTTTTTGATCATATCTAACTCTTTCGTTTCGATATAGCCAAGGCGTTTCCAAGTAGAACTTTCATTCGGATTACCTACACCAATAATTGCAAAGTCAACATTTCTTGCTTGATCCATCGCTTTTTGGACTAATTGAGACTCATTCAAAACCTCTGCCAGTACATTACTTTCGGCTAAGGCGGGGGCGTAAAAATATTGACAGCGACTGTTGAGTTTTTCAGCTAATCTAAAGACTAAGTGATTTGTATCAAAATAAAGATGCTCGCTAGAAACACCACCGACTAAAGGACAAACTTTGATTGTTGGAAATGAACAATAAGGCATCTCGTCAATCATATCAGCTAAAGTCGTTCCCCAAGATAAGCCAACACTCATCTCTGTTTTTAAATGGTCTAACAGATAAAATGCGGCTGCTTGGCTGACTTCTTTTTTTAACGTCTCAACTTGTTTTTGCTCATTTGTTGGGATTACGATCACATCTTTTAACTGGTATTTTTTTTCTAAACGTAAGCCAAGTTCTACTGCATAAGCAGATTCGTCTTTGATAGAAATCGAAACAGTGCCTGATTCTTTCGCCTGTTGTAAAATTTTAGAAATCACAGGTCGTGATATATTCATTTTTTTTGCAATGGCTGCTTGTGTCAACCCTTGCTCGTAATACATCGTAACAATTTTTAGTATTTTTCTACGGTCTTCACTGATTTTCATAGCTAAACCTCGATTTCTGCCATGACCTGAGTTACTGCGTCAAGAAGTGACTCAACTTGAGGAGTTGCGTGAGCTTCTAACATTTTTTGTGCCGGCATTGGTACAAATGCCCCGCCTAAACGTACAATCGGTGCTTTTAACTTCATAGAAATTTTAGATTCAGCAATAATCGATGTGATTTCTGCGCTAAACCCGCTATTTTTTACAGCTTCTGTTACGACGATGACGCGTTTTGTTTTTTCGATAGACGTTAAAATAGTCTTGGTATCAAGAGGCACTAAAGTCCTCGGATCAACAACTTCGATAGAAATGCCCTTTTCCTGAGCAATTTCTGCAGCTTCCAGAGCTTTGTTGACCATGATCCCTGTCGCAACGATTGTCAGATCTTTCCCTGTTCGTTTAACGTCCGCTAGACCGATTGGTATTGTATAAGGTTTATCTGGAACCTCTCCCAACGTTTTATATAATATTTTATGCTCGTAAAACATGACGGGATTGTCCTCTTTAATAGCTGCATGAAGTAATCCTTTTGCATCGTAAGCATTACTTGGTTGAATTACTTTTAAACCTGGTATATGGGCCATCCAATTTTCTAAACTTTGCGAATGTTGTGCTGCAGCCCCTGTTCCTGAACCTGCTGCTGTTCTCATGACCAAAGGAACTTTTGCTTTCCCGCTGTACATATAATGAATTTTCGCTGCTTGATTCACTAATTGATCCATCGCAACTGTTATAAAATCCGAAAATTGCAACTCCATCACAGGACGCATGCCCGTCATCGCAGCTCCGACGGATACACCTGCAATTGCACTTTCGGATATTGGTGTATCTCTCACTCGCTGTCTTCCATATTTTTCTTGAAGCCCATGCGTTGCGCCGAATCCCCCACCATAAACACCAATATCTTCTCCTAACAAAAAAACACGTTCATCTTGAGCTAAAGCCTCATCCAGTGCTTCATTAATTGCTTGTAAATATGTGATCATTCTCATGCTTCACCCTCCGCATAGACATGTGTCAAAAGATCTTCTATTTCAGGTTCGCTGTCTGATTTCACAGAGGCGACCAGATCAGTAAACTCTTTGCGGATTGCGAACTCCATTTGTCGAATATCCGCTTCTTGTTGAACACCATTTTTGATCAGTTCGCTTTCTAAGCGAATGATTGGATCGTTATTTTCTTGCCATTGACGGCATTCTTCTTCTGAACGATACATTAATTTGTCTGACTTAGAATGACCTTTGTGTCGATAAGTCAATGCTTCTATCAATGTAGGTCCCCCGCCATTTCTTGCTTTTTCTACAGCCTGCGAAACAGTTTTAGAGACTGCAACTAAGTCATTGCCGTCAATTGTTATCCCTTCAATACCATAACTTTTTGCTCTATCGGAAAGTTTGTCTATATTAACCATCTGCTCAATGGAGCTGCTCATACCATATTGATTATTTTCAATAAAATAAACCACTGGCAATTGCCAAATAGAAGCTAAATTCAGCGCTTCATGAAAACTACCCTCATTAGTAGCGCCATCTCCAGCGTAGCACAGCACAACTTGATCAGTTCCTTGCATCTGGGCACTTAGAGCCGCTCCAGCCGCAATTGGGAACCCAGCTCCAACTATTCCATTTGAACCTAAATTCCCCACATTCAAATCAGCAATATGCATACTGCCTCCTTTGCCTTCGTTGGTTCCTGTCTTCTTACCTAGCATTTCGGCAAACATACTTCTGATATCGGTTCCTTTTGCGATACAATGTCCATGATTTCTATGTGTTGAAACAATCCAGTCACTCTTTTTTAAAATGCCTGCACCTCCAACTGCGGTAGCCTCTTGGCCGATACATAAATGCATTGTCCCGTACAATTCTCCTGCATCGAAAAGCTCTTGGATCATTTCCTCAAAAATTCTAATTTCCCACATTTTTCTTAGTGCTTGGCGCTCATCTATCACTTTCGTTTGTTGAGTCTCGCCTATTTTTTTATTCATCTCCACACCTCCATTTTACATTTGTTCTCTAATGGATCATATGTAAATATTCTATATTTTTCTTTAACTGATAGCAAGGTATTCTCTTGATTTTTTGGATTTCCTTAAAAATTATCACTTTTCTTTCTTATTTCTACGTAGATAAGCATGATTTTTCCCTTAAATCGTATATAATAGAAATTGGAGGTGGAAACAAATGTTATTTCACGATGAAAAAGCAATGTTATTTTGCATGCATTGCCAAAAAGAAACACTCCATGATATTCAATATATGAATGAAATCATTTCGAGCATTGAATGCGCAGAGTGTCATAATCAAATGAGTATTGACATTGATGCAATGAATCAATTTTATCATTATTTATATGAACGTCTAGTCTCTAAACCAGGTCGTTTAACTGAAGAAGCCAGACAGGATTTCAGTAAATTTTTAGCCACCATGCCGATGAGAATTATCAGTAAGCCTATGCGCTTTACAAATGAATATAACCAAATGAATAAAGAAGTGAAGGACTATGTTTCCCGCATAAGACAGGATGAAGAACAAGATGACTAATTTAAATCAACTATTCACAACAGATAACGTCTTTTTATATGATCAACAATGTTTGACTGCAAAAGATTATTTTCTTCCTTTTGCATTGACTGATACTTTCACTACATTTTCTGGAATCAACCAACAGCCAATCATCCATTTTTGGCAACTTGATCAAGCCATGATTCTCGGCATGAAAGATACCCGTGTCCCTGATCTAAGCAGTGGTTTAGCTTCTTTGGCGCGAGATGGATACAACGTTGTCCTACGAAATGCTGGTGGATTAGGCGTAATTGCGGATGCCGGCATTTTAAATCTTTCGTTGATTCTTCCAAATACAGAAAATAAAAAAATGAGCATAGATGAAGCTTATACTTATATGTGGAACTGGATCAAGCTTGCTTTTGAAGATTCCATACATTCTATTGAAGCTTTTGAAATCACAACATCTTATTGTCCAGGTACATTTGATTTAAGCATCAATGGTAAAAAATTTGCTGGAATCGCTCAACGTCGGATCAAAAATGGTACTGCTATCATGATTTATTTAAGTGTCAATGGTAATCAACAAAAACGTGGAGAAAGTGTCCGCCGTTTTTATGAGGCAAGTCTGCACGAGGATTTTGGCAAAAATGGTTATCCTGCAGTTGATCCGAAAGTCATGGCAAATTTGGAAGACTTACTTCAAAAAAAAATAACGGTTGATGAAGTGAAAAAACGATTAATTGACGTATTATTAGATAGAGCACCCGTTACGATCGATAGTGAACTATTGCCTGGATTATTAACTTCTGATTGGTTTACTACCGAAATCGACAAACAAATGAAAAAAATGGAGCAACGAAACCAATTGTTAAAATAGCAATACTCCGATGACGGACGTAGATTGTTCGTTAACATTTTCAACATCAGTTCATAAAATATTTCCTGTGAAACACAGTAAAAGGAGTGAAACAATGTCAACCCCTTATAAGTATCAAATTTTACCGATTGAGAAAGTTTTTAGAGATCCTGTACACAACTATATTCATGTCCAACATCAAGTCATTTTAGATTTAATCAATTCAGCTGAGGTACAGCGATTACGGCGTATCAAACAATTAGGTACTTCTTCTTTCACCTTTCATGGTGCAGAGCATAGTCGTTTTGCTCATTCTTTAGGTGTATATGAAATAACTCGCCGCATTTGTGATATTTTTCAACGTAATTATTCAGCTGAGCGTCTAGGCGAAGATGGTTGGGATGATAGTGAACGCTTAGTCGCACTTTGTGCTGCGTTGCTCCATGATGTCGGTCATGGACCATACTCTCATACGTTTGAACATATTTTTAATACAGATCATGAAGCAATCACTGTTGAAATCATCACCTCTCCAGAAACAGAAGTCTTTCAGATATTGAACCGAGTTTCAGCGGATTTTCCTAATAAAGTAGCAAGCGTCATTACTAAACAATATCCTAATCCACAAGTTGTTCAAATGATTTCCAGTCAAATTGATGCTGACCGCATGGATTATTTATTACGTGATGCTTATTTTACGGGAACTGAGTATGGTACTTTTGATTTAACTAGGATATTACGTGTCATCCGTCCTTACAAAGATGGTTTGGCATTTGCCATGAATGGTATGCACGCGGTTGAAGATTATATTGTTAGCCGTTATCAAATGTATGTACAAGTCTATTTCCACCCAGTTTCTCGTGGTATGGAAGTCATTTTGGATCATCTTTTACATCGAGCAAAAGAATTGTATGAACAACAACCCGAAGATTATCAACTACATTCTCAGCTTTTGGTTCCTTTTTTTAAAGGTAACTTTTCGTTGCAGGAATATTTAAAACTGGATGATGGCGTGTTGAACACATACTTCACCCAGTGGACTTCCTTACCTGATCCGATCCTTAATGATCTAGCGAACCGCTTTTTAATACGTAAACCGTTAAAATCAGCAACGTTTTCCGGCAATCGCGATTCAGTTACGATCCGCCATTTGAAAGCCTTGATTGAAAAAGTTGGCTATAATCCCAAATATTACACTGCCATCAATTCAAGTTATGATTTGCCATATGATTTTTATCGTCCAGAAAAAAATAGTCATCGAACCCAAATTGAAATCATGCAAAAAGATGGTACCTTAATTGAACTATCTAAAATCAGTCACTTAGTGGCTGCACTTGCTGGTCAAACTCAAATTGATGAACGTTTTTATTTTCCAAAAGAAATGGTTGACCCAAAAAGACAGCAGCATTATGATTTATTTGATGACACCTATCGTGAATTTACAGCATATATTCACAATGGTGCATTAGTTGAAGGAAAAAATTAAAGAGTACACCTTAGGAGGAACTTATGTCAGTCAAATTAGTTGCAATCGATATTGATGGAACATTATTGGATTCAAACAGAAAAATCACGCCCAAAGTGAAAGAAACACTTCAAAAAGCCAATCAAAGTGGTATGTATATCGTATTATGTACAGGACGTCCTTTGCCAGGGGTAAAAGAACAACTTACTGAATTGGATTTATATGGCGATAACGATTATGTAATCACGTATAATGGTTCTTTAGTACAGGCAACAAAGTCCAACGAGATCATCTCTCAATACACTTTGAGTTATGACGACTTTTTAGAAATAGAATTAATGTCTCGAAAAGTTGGGACACATTTGCATACAATCGATGATAAAACAATTTACACAGCAAATCGGGATATCGGGAAATACACGGTGCATGAAGCTTCTCTTGTTGACATGCCTTTAAAATATCGAACAGTTGATGAGATGACTCCAGATATGTCAATTATCAAAATGATGATGATCGATGAACCAGAAATTTTAGACAGAGCAATCAATCAACTACCAGAAGAATTTGTTCGTAAATACACTACTGTGAAAAGTACGGATTTTTACTATGAAATTTTGAATAAAGAAGCTAGTAAAGGTAATGCCCTTGCGAAGCTTGCAGAGCATTTAGGTATTTCTCAGTCAGAAACAATGGCGATTGGTGATAACGAAAACGATCTGTCTATGATCGAGTATGCTGGGATCGGTGTCGCAATGGGTAATGCAACAGAAAGCGTCAAACTTGCTGCAGACATTCAAACAACAAGCAATGATGAAGACGGCGTTGCTGAAGTTTTATTAAAATATATATAATACTTTCATTGAAAAGCAGTTTGCAAAACTCTTGCAAACTGCTTTTTCCAATAAAAGCGATCCAATCTCACCATCTGATTCCCTTTTTACGATAAATACTGATAAATTTCATTGGGGTCTTTACTGGTATCAAGTAAGTGATAAAAGAGAGAATCATCTAATAACTTTACTAGTTCCGCCATCGCATTTAAGTGACGATTATTTTCGGTAGCGGCAAGGCAAAATATATACTTGACCGGATCGTTCTCTGTGCTTCCGAATACAATCGGCTCTTTTAATACACTAATACTCATCCCTAATTTTTCTACCCCATCGATTGGTCTTGCATGAGGTAGCGCTACATGTTTTGAAATAACCATGTAGGGACCTTGTGTTTTAGCAGTTTCAATAATGGTGTCGATATAATTTCTTGTAATTCTGCCATCATTTAAGAGCGGTGCTGCCGAACGACGGATCGCCTCTTCCCAATTTTTAGCATGCAGGTTTAGCTGTATTAATTCAGGAGCTGTAATTTCCATCAAACTAGGGCCATCCCCGTCATTTTCAATAGGTTCTTCTTGATTAATTAAATATTCATAAAGCTCTTTTTCTAAAGAAGATCCTACACTAACAGTGGTATGTCGTTGAACAATTTCCATAATTTTCCCCACACTTGGTAGTTTGAAATTGAAATTGCCTATTTGCATATACACATCACTGATCAAGCGATACTTTTCTCGAGTATTCATGATTGGGCTCACAATATAAACAGGTTTTCTTGTATAAAATAACCGAATATTCGGGACTGTAGAAAAAATCAAATCGTATGAATCCGATAATCGCTCGATCTCATTCGTTTCAACAGGTCCTATGAATGACAATTCTGGAAAAAGGACTTTTAGCTCTGTATAAACAATAGAAGAACTTCCAATTCCATTAGGACAAACAATCAGTGCAACCTTTTGCGATGTTTTATACTCATCAAAATTGGAGCATAACGAAGCAAAATGCATCGTCAAAAATGCAATTTCATCTTCAGGGATTCGATGCTCAAACAAAGAAGCGATTGGCTTTAATGTCTCTTCGACAATATTAAACAACTCACTATACTCATCCTTTATTTTACTATGGAGTGGATTTACAATTGGCAGTTTGAAATACAAACGATAGTATGTCGGTCTAAGATGAGTATACAATTGCCGAATGACTAATTCTTGATTGTTAAAACGAATCCCTGATATGGCCTCAAAACGAAAAATAATTCGTTTGACTAGTTCTATAATTGTTTCATAATCTTTTGCGGCGTCATTGGGACGACCAACAGATAGACCTAATATCCAGGCACAAAGATACATATAAGCTGACTCATCTTGAATACTAAAATGAGCTAAAATACTTTTGGAAAATTGGTATTCTTTCATTGCGATCAATGCAGGCAGCTGATACATATCATTGGATATGGCTGGCAAATGAAGCAATCTTTTTTTCAAGAAAATAAACGTATATAGAAACTCTGTCAAACGATTTTCTACAAATGAAATCCCATATTGTACTGTATATTTTTCGATCAATTGTCTAGTTGACTCAATAGATTCAGTTTGATGTTTTTCTAAAAACCGATCATAGATAAATGCAGTATTATTTTCAGTTAAATCCCAAATTATCATTTTCATTAAATGATAGCGAATATGCTCTTCGTTGCCTAGTAACTGATACCCACTTTTTCTAGTATAAACAAGCTGAATATTTTCTGAATCTAACTCAATCGTCAAATTTTTCAGATCATTGATAATAGTTGTTTTCCCAACGCCAAGCTCTTCCACAAAATGATTGATCGAAAGAAAGTCATCTGCATAATAAAATAGTAGTAAGTACAAATACTTTGATCGTTCTAAAGCATTCATTAAGTATCCTTTAGCATATGTTTTATCTGAAAGAATCGCTATAAATTGTTCTCGGAGTTGGTTTGTTAAAATGATATGGTTGTTTTCAATCACTAATTTTGATTCATTGTCAATTGCAACATCCCCATTGATTTTTTCTAACGAGTACTCCAGCTGCCTTTTTGTCAAACCCGTTTGAGTAGCTAATTCATTTATTTCATGGATTGAACGTTCAATCAGCCGTTCCATCAATTTTCTAGAACGCTCATCAGTCATTTCATCCCCTCCTCCAAAAACAATCCTTTTTTGAAACGCTAAAGCGTTTAGCACTTTCTTACTTTTTTTTCATCTTATATTTAATCACTGCCTGTTTCAATTGTTTGGCATTTGCTGTAATTTCTTCCTTCGTTCCCTTGGTCAACAGACTACCAACCCCTATACAATCTACTCCACTTTCTAACCACTCGTCAATATTCTCTTTGTTAGCTCCCCCAGATGACATGATCGGAAGATAAGGAGTTGGTGTTTTCAATGTTGTAATCAGTGTCGGTCCATAATACGTTGAAATTGGAAAAGCTTTGACCATTGCAGCTCCTGCTTCGATTGCTGTGATCATTTCTGTAACACTGCTGCAACCAGGCATATAGGGGATTTGATAACGATTACATAATTTACACACTGATTCATTATAATTTGGAGCAATGATAAATTTTGCGCCAGCTAGGATTGCTAACCTAGCTGTTTCACTATCTAACACTGTTCCAGCCCCGATTAATAATTGTTCTTGATAATGTGTATTTAACTGTTCTATGATTTCGCTCGCATTGGGTAAAGTATAACTGATTTCTAAGCAGTCCACACCACCTTCTAAGCATCCACCTGCAATTTCAATTGCACGCTCAATTGTTTCCACTCTAACTATTGCCATAATAGCTGTTTCTTCAATTCGGTTCAGTATAGTTGTTCGGAACATTGTTATCCTCCTCTGTGGAAAAATTTTTTTTATAGTATTCTATTGTTTTAGCTACATCTAAAAGCGATTCACTATCTAACGGCTGAACTGGTAACCTTGGTTGACCAACATCGATCCCTTGATAAGTGATAGCGGCTTTTAATGCTGAAGGAATGGTTCCTAATTTTAAAATACGACGAAATTCTTCAATACTGTCTTGCATCATACGCGCTTTTTCTATTTTCCCTTCTAACCAATATTGGTAAATTGCTACATCTATTTCAGTCAATACATTTGATGTAGCCGCAATTGCTCCAGTAGCACCAGCTTGTAATGCATCAAGTATCAAAGAATCTGATCCTGCTAAAACACAGAAATCTTTATTTTTTGATGCGTCAATATAGCCTTTTATATTTTCTATTTTGCCACTACTATCCTTGATCCCGATGATATTTTGATGCTCAGCTAACTTTTCAACTGTGTTACGACTAATATCAGTTCCTGTATTTTTAGGTATGTTGTATAACAAAATAGGAGCAATTTTTGCGTCGGCAATCGTTTGATAATGCGTAATCAATTCACTTTCAGTAGGAGCAACAAAGAACGGTGTGATAACAGATAGTGCATCCGCACCTAGTGAAGTCATTTCTTTTGATAACTTGATTACTTGGTTTGTACTATTTCCGCCAGTCCCTACATATACTGGTACACGGCCGTTGGTTTCAGTAATGACGATTTCAGCGAATCTTAATTTTTCAACTTCACTTAAAACATGAAATTCCCCATTCGTTCCAAGAATAAACAGTCCATTAACCTTTTTGTCGATTAAATGATTCACTAGTTTTTTTGTAGCCACTATATTGAGTTTATTTGTTTTATCTATTGGTGTGACCATTGCTGTAATGATTCCTACGGGTGTCATTTTGGCTCTTCCTTCCCTACTTCTACTTTGAACTACTTTGCCCTAAAGTTCCTCCAGGATGCCATTTTATATAGTCTTTGTTTGTGATCCCTTTTTCTTCTTGTAGCAATACGCTCAAAGATTGGAGAATCAGTACTTCCGCTAAAATTGAAGCTCGTGGTGGCTTATTTAAAGAATCCCCTTCCTTTGTTACACCTGCAAAAAGGAAACAATCACTATTTTTTGACAGCCACGAACTTTTTTTGCCAGTAACAGAAATAATTTTGGCGCCGTTTTTCTTTAATGTTTGAACCGTTTGTTTTAATTCTGCGGTTTCACCACTATTCGAAATAGAAAGGACAACGTCTTCTGCTCTAACCTGACCAGCTGAACCGTGAATCGCCTCGGTACCATCTAAAAAATAGGCTGGTGTTCCTGTTGAAGATAATAACGAAGCAATATATTCTGCAACATGACCAGGTTTTCCAATTCCAGTCACATGAACTCGTCCGCCTTTTTTTTCCGAAGTTAGAATCAATTCCTTTGCAGCTAATAATGGCTCTATTGATATTTCTTGAATAAACTTATTTAGTTCCTCAGATGTATTTTGAAAAAAATTCAATAATATTTGATCTGTTTGTTGCTTCATCATTCCATTACCTCCAGTTTACTAAATTAGGCACCTTGCTTAACTAAATAAATTTAATAGTTTCTCGAGGAAAATTCCGATTACATTGTAATCTATATTCGGAAACGTTGACCCTTCCAGTCCCATACTTCCGTAAACGGGGTAAAGTATCGTTGGTAAAAACGCTAATAGCAGACCAATAATAAACGATCCAGCTACCGCTCCACGCCATCCTCCAGTTGAATTACCAAAGACTCCTGCTGTTCCACCAGAGAAAAAGCAAATATGCGCAGCTGGAATAATAACGATTGGAAATTTGAAAATCACCATGATTGCCACACCAACTAGCCCTGCTGCGTAGGCCGATAAAAAACCAACAATGACAGCCGTTGGAGCATATGGGAAAACAGTTGGAACATCTAATGCAGGTCGAGAATTTGGAATAAATTTTTCTGAAATAGAAACAAAAGCTGCCGTAATTTCAGCTAAGAACATGCGAACCCCTGTCATTAAAATAGACATCCCTGCAGTAAAAGTAAATGCTTGAATCATTGGGAAAACTAGCCAATGAGTTGTTCCCGCCAACTCTTGTGTGACTGATCGGCCAGCTTTTAAAGCGGATACATAAAAGAGAATCAGCATAATAACCGCAACACCCATTAAAAAATCTCTAAAAAATGACAACCATTTGGGAAAGTTAATGTGCTCAGTACTTTTATCTTCATGTTTACTAAAAAGCTTTCCAATATAGCCTGATAAAGAGTAACCAATCATATTAAAATGCCCGATTGCAACATCGTCGCTTCCAGTAATTTTCCGCATAAAAGGTTGACATAGTTGAGGCAGCGCAGCAGAACAAAAGCCTAAAATCGTTCCTCCCAAAATAATTGCTGCAATATCTGAAATACCATGTGACTTGATGATCAGTGACAATACACATGCGAAGAACAAACTGTGACCTGTTGTAAAGAAGATGTTCTTCATCGGTGTGATACGAGCAAAAACTAAGTTCATTAGAAATCCTAAAATCAACGTACAAGAAGTTACTAAAGCATATTGTTCTTGAGCCATAGCCGTTGCTGCTTCTGGTGAAGCAACAACCCCTACTATATTAAAACCTGTTTGAAATAGCTTATTGAAATTTTGCAATGCGCCAGTCATCAATGCTCCACCAGCACTAAAAACCATGAAACCAATAATCGTTTTAAAGGTGCCTGTTAGTATTTCTGTCCCTGTCTTCTTTTGAGCAACAAGTCCCACGAATGCAACGATACCTAGCAAAACTGCTGGCGTGCTTAAAAAACTAATAATAAAATCCACTTTTTTTCATCTCCTTGTGTTTGCAATTGTATCAGCCATTCAGAAATTGGCTTAGTTTACTTTCAATTTCAATTTTATCGACAATATTGTTGATCCCGATGATTGTTTGCTTTAATCCTTGTGTTTCCAACTCTTTTGCAACATCCGCCAAAGTTATCAATAAGTCACCATCAAATCCTGGTACCGCATCCAAAGAAGAATGTTCAACTTGTATTGGAAAACCATTTTCCTTTATTACTTGCTCCGTTTTAATTTTTAACATTAGACTTGACCCTACTCCAGCTCTACAAGCTACAAGTGCTTTATGCATAGTATTCATCTCCTATTCTGTTTCAATAATATAATTTAAAATGTCCATGGGTTTTTCTGCTGTATCTAAAACTTGATAAAACTTTTGATCACTTAATAAGTTGACGAGTTCAGCCATAGATTCTAAGTGAGTTTCACTATCTTTAGCGCTCATACAAAAAAGATATTTGACTGGATCATTCGCTTTATTTCCTGAGGCGATTGGTGTTTTTAATGTTGTGATACCCATTGCTAAATCCAGCGCACCAAATTGTGTTGGTGCGTGGGGCAGTGCAACATGTTTTGTAACCACAATATAAGGCCCTGAGGTTTGCGCTGTTTCAATAATCTTATCAATATACTCTGCTGTGATTTTTCCACCATTGAGCAGAGGGCTAGCCGATTTTCGGATTGCATCTTCCCAATCGGAAGCGTCAATTCGTAGTTGAATAAATTCTTCTTTTATCATTTCACTTAACAATATGCAACACCCCTTTTGAGTTTAACCAAGCGTACGACTTATTGGTTCTATTTCAATATAATCTGTTTATGAAAGGGTTTCAATCTCTTTTGAAGCCTTATTTTGTACTTAGTTTAAACAAAAAGTGGTCTAACAAAACCTTGCACGTTCAGCAAAAACCGCTATCTGCTATAAAGGATTTAGAAAATGTCATGTATCTTGTTCAATCACTCATGTAAATGGCTTCTCTCTTACAGCAAATGCATCATTCAAAAACAAACACTGAACTAAACATTCTTATTTCAGCGATAAAAATAAAATTTCTCATGATTTTTCCATTTTGTTTTTCATTTTCTTTAAAAAAACTAGGAGAACCATACATAAGGCGATTATCCTCATGCATGGTTCTCCGAATCTTCTTATTGGTACCCATTAGCTCTTATTGATTGTCTTTCCATTTATGTACTGCCCATTTGTGACTACCGCGTTTTAGTAACTGAATTCCTTCCTCAACCGTAACCCAACAAATGGTATTCGTCTTCTCTAAAGGTTCACATACTTGTGTCCAACCGTCTGCAACAAAGAAGTAACCTGGATTATAATAGTCTGTACTTCGGTGTCTTGAATGAAAGTACTCGTCTGATTGTCCTAGATACTCACCAATGATCACTTCAAATCCAAGCTCCTCGATCATTTCTCGATGAATTGCAACTTCTTTAGTCTCTCCTGGTTCAATTTCTCCGCCCGGTAAAAAATATGCTCCATTAGGTGCCTGAACCAAGACTATTTCTGTTGCATTACTTCTTGACACGATAATATAAGCACCTAGCCTTTTTTTATAGACCAGTGTATCCGATTTTTCACCGAATGACGGTGTTTTCATAAAAACAACTCCCTTTTCTTTTAATCTAATTTTACATGAGAATTTTCTCATGAACAAGTAATATCTTATCATTTCGCTCACAATTTTATTCCAGTCTATGCTACTATAAAAATATCAGTAGATTATTTCGATGGTTTACGATAATATCCACTTTTGAAAGGAAGATGACTCATATGAAAATGGCTCACACTTGTGTTCGTGTTAAAGATTTAGAAGCGTCGTTAGAATTTTATCAAAAGGCATTCAATTTTGAGGAAAGCCGCCGTCGTGATTTTCCAGAACATAAATTTACTTTAGTTTATCTAACATTGCCAGGTGATGGTTACGAACTAGAATTAACGTATAATTACGATCATGAAGCTTACGAACTAGGCGATGGTTATGGTCATATAGCTATTAGTACAGACGAAATCGAAAAATTGCATGAGGAACAAAAAAGTGCCGGTTTCACAGTTACAGATATGAAAGGTTTACCTGGAACTCCACCATCTTATTATTTTATTACAGATCCAGATGGCTATAAAATCGAAGTCATTCGTACTCGTTAAGAGTAAAAAAACAGTTAATCTCTTTTTAGGTCATTCCTACTTTGAGCTTAACTGTTTTTTATTGTATTTAGATTCAACTATGTTTTAAAGCCATTTAGCCCCCTATTTTATAAAAAAAGTGATACACTGTTATCCTACATATTAATTGAGGAAGTGATTTAATGACAACGATTATCGGCATAGCTGGAAATCAAATTATTCAATCCGTTGATGTATTTAACGGCAACCATGTAAGTTATACACCACAAGGATTTGTGACCGCTGTTCAAAAAGCTGGCGGATTACCGATCATATTGCCAATTGGAGAGAAACAAGCCGCTGCGGACTATATTTCTAAAATAGACAAATTATTATTAGCTGGCGGACAAGATATTTCTCCAGATTTATTTGGTGAAGATCCTCATCCAAAACTAGAAGAAACAAATCGTAGTCGTGATCTGTTTGAACTAGCTTTGATCAAAGAAGCCATTAAACAAAATAAACCTATTTTTGCGGTCTGTCGCGGCATGCAACTTTTAAATGTTGCTTTGGGTGGAACTTTATACCAAGACCTCTCATTATATTCTGACTGGAAGGTTAAACATGGACAGCAGCCTACTCAGCCGCAATTTGCAACACATGATATCCAAATAGAAAAAAACAGTATTTTATATCCATTACTTGGCGAAAGATATCGGGTTAACTCTTATCATCACCAAGCTCTTAACACTGTAGCTTCTTCTTTAAAAATTACTGCAAGATCATCTGATGGTATTGCAGAAGCAATTGAGTCGGAAAACCCTAAGCAAAGAATATTAGGTGTTCAATGGCATCCTGAACTTCGCTTTGATGTAGAGGCAAAAGAATTTAAGTTATTTGATTATTTTGTAAATCAATTATAAAAAGCGATGGGAATTTGGTTTTAATCAAATTCCTATCGCTTTTTTCATGGCATTAAAAATCAAAATTATCTGGATCAGGACCTAAACGTTCATTTTTATTTAGGTCACCAATACGTTTGATATCTTCTAAAGTCAATTCGAAATCAAATACATCAAAATTTTGTTCGATCCGCTCTTGATGGACTGATTTTGGAATCACAATGATATCGTTTTGTAGATGCCAACGAATAATCACTTGTGCAGCAGTCTTATTATATTTTTTACCGATGTCAACTAATGTAGGATTTTCCAAAATTTTCCCTTGTCCCAACGGCGACCAAGCTTCAACTGCAATTTTATTATCTGCTAAAAATTTACGTAAGGGCACTTGTGTTAATGTAGGATGGATCTCTATTTGATCAACCACGGGTACAACTTTAGCCTCTTTTAACAAATCTTCAATATGGTGTTTATGAAAGTTAGAAACCCCAATTGCTTTGGCACGTCCGCTTTGATAAATCTCTTCCATTGCCCGCCAAGAATCCTTATATTTCCCTTCTACCGGCCAATGAATCAAATATAAATCAATATAATCTAAACCAAGCTTATTCAAGCTCTCATCAAAGGCTCTCAAAGTTGACTCATATCCTTGATCAGCATTCCATAATTTAGTTGTTACAAAAATTTCATCTCGAGGAACACCAGAGGCACGGATTCCTTCACCAACACTAACTTCATTTTTATAGGCTGCAGCGGTATCAATCAAACGATAACCAGTTTCTAAGGCCCATTTCACAGAATCAACTGCTTCATCTCCATCTTTCACTTGCCAGACCCCTAATCCTAAACGTGGGATAATCGAACCATTCATCAATTCTTTTGTTTTTCTAAAAGACATGCTTTTTTCATTCCTTTCTTTAAAAAATGAATACAAATTTAGTATACTCCTTAAAAGACAAGATGAACACTAACAAGATTACAATCAAGAAAAGAGATTGTTCAGTTGTCTTACCCATTCCGAACATTTAATGTAGTGATCCTTTATTAAAATGAAATATTTCGTACTCTCCTCTTTATGTTTTTTTGATTTGATTTCCTGAAGTTTATTGTTCATTAAAGCACGGATATTTTTAATTTTTATAAATTTCACATTAAATTCCACTGTTGCATATGAATTTTCTGGTTCAATTATTTTTTCACTTTGAAAGTCGTCATAATTGATCAATCCATACATTTCAATCAACTGATTCAACTTCTCTGCATAGTGTATGTCAGTTGCATATTTTCCAGTTAGAAATGCTGTTGCTTCCTGGTAATTTTTTGTTTCGCTTTTAAAAGCACCTTTATAAAAGTCAGAATTTCCAATTAGTCCGCCATTTAACAGTCTTGCATAATCTTCTAGAGATTCTTTATACGTAGGATATCGGCGAAATGTTGACTCAATAGAAAATAGATTGCCTTTTCCGTCATCTTCTTGCGTTTTCATCACCACAGACCTTCCTTCATAGGCTCCTTTGATTCCAAACAAATTAAAATAAGGATCACAAGCTAAGCTACTCGTACCAGCACCTGATTCTAAGATTGCTTGGGCAATCATTATTGAGGCATATAAATGATAGTCATGTGCGATTTTTTCAGCATGCTTGCCAATTACTTGAATGAAATCTTTAGTTGCTTGATTCTCAGTAATCACTATATCTGAATTAGTCAGTTGTGTTGGAAGTATTTCTTCCTGCTCCGGTTTTAAGCTATCAATATCATTATTTACAGGTTCAGATGAAATCTGTATGTCCTCTTTTTTTATTTGTATATCCGCGGTCGACTCCCTCACTGTATCATGATGAATACTTGTCTCTGTACTTGATGTTGAGCAATCGACACTTTCGATTGAATCTGTTATTTGTTCAATATCATTTTTGTTTTTTACAAGCGGTACTGCAATTGCAAAAATTGGCGATAGAGTCGAACTAAAAACTGTGATCATTGCTAAAAATAATACTTTCTTTTTCATTTGTATTCCTCATTTCTAATCTTTCTTCCTAAAATAGTAATACGCATTTATTTTAGTTTTTGATCAAAAATGAACGAAACGAATGTTTTTCCTTTAGCAAAAAAAAGAAAACAACGAGAGCTTTTCGTCATTTTCTTTATTAGAAAGTTGCTTGTCCTTTGACAACACCTTTATCTTTTCTATATCTGTATTTTTCTGATCCAACCATCGGGTGCAGCGATATCACCAAACTGAATCCCCGTCAGTTCATCATAAAGCTTTTGAGTGATCGGTCCTACTTGAGTTTCGCTGTAAAACACGTGGAAATCGTCATACGTTTGAATACCACCAATTGGTGAAATTACAGCGGCTGTTCCACAAGCTCCAGCTTCTTTAAATTGATCTAAAGAATCAATGTACACATCTTCTTCTACTGCTTCCATGCCAAGGTTATGTTCGGCCAAATAAAGTAGTGAATACTTAGTTATACTTGGTAAAATTGACGGCGATAATGGTGTGATGAAACGATCATCTTTTGTGATTCCAAAGAAATTAGCTGAGCCAACCTCTTCGATTTTCGTATGTGTTGCAGGATCAAGATAGATACAATCTGAAAAGTGTTTTTTTCGTGCCTCTTCCCCTGGCAGCAAGCTAGCTGCATAGTTCCCACCAACTTTAATTGCACCCGTTCCTTGAGGTGCAGCACGATCATAATCAGAAAATATAAAGTTTGTCGGAGTTAAACCTCCTTTGAAATAGGCACCTACAGGCATACAGAATACCGTAAAAAGATATTCTGGCGCTGGATGAACACCAATCCCTTCACCGACACCGATCAAAAGCGGACGAATATATAACGTTCCGCCGCTGCCATATGGAGGAACAAATGCTTCATTAGCCTTTACAACGTCCTCAACTGCACGGATAAATTTATCTTCTGGAACCTCTGCCATCATTAAACGTTTCGCACTACGATTCATCCGTTTAGAGTTTTCATCTACTCGAAAAAGATTGATTGAACCATCTTTACAACGATATGCCTTTAGTCCCTCAAAACATTGTTGTCCATAGTGAAGTGCGGCTGACCCTTCATGGATATGTAGCGTATTATCTTCTGTTAGTTTTCCTTCATCCCATTGCCCATCCTTCCAAGTCGAAATGTAGCGAAATGGTGTTTTTATATAATCAAAACCTAATGTATCCCAATCTATTGTCATACAATCACTCCTTATTTTCAGAATATTGTAACACATTTCCCATATTTTTGTTAAGCTTTTTCATAAATAATGACATCTTTTTTCAAATTCAAGTATAATGATAAAGTAATCATCGATAAAAAAGAAAGTTGGGATATCCTTGTTTATTCTTGGACAATCAATATCCAGTAAAACCGTTGAACGTACAATGGATTCGACACTTGATATAAAAGCTGTCACTGAAAAAAAAGTAAACGCTCTTCAGCGTTTTTGGAATGGGATCAATTGGGACCAGATTCTCGCTACTTTGATTGAAAAAGCGATTTATCTACTCTTTTTAATTCTTCTTTTTGTGATTTTGAATAGAATAGGTAAGATGCTTATTGATAAAACATACGGTAACTATAGTAAGAAACAAGCATTTAGTGAAAGCCGATTGAAAACATTACACACTTTGATCAACAATGCTTTCCAATATACACTTTTCTTCTTTTTCATTTATTCCTTGCTAACGGTAATCGGGGTACCTGTGGGCTCGCTTCTAGCTGGAGCTGGTATTGCTGGTGTAGCTATCGGTTTAGGTGCTCAAGGGTTTATGAATGATATTATTACCGGTTTTTTTATCATTTTAGAACAGCAAATGGATGTGGGAGATTATATTCGTTTGACTGCACTTGGAATTGAAGGAACAGTTACAGCGGTAGGCCTTAGGACAACGCAAATGAAAGCCTTAGATGGCACTGTTCACTTTATTCCAAACCGCAATATAACAACCATAAGTAATCTTTCCAGATCAAATATGCAAGTTTTGATCGACGTTCGAATTATGCCTGATGAAGGATATGATCAAATCACAACAATCATTGATCAAGTCAATCAAGAGTTAAAAGAAAAGTACGCCGAAAGCATTCAAACTGGACCGACGATTTTTGGTATGGTAGATCTTGGTAATGGGAATTTCGCTGTTCGTACAACGATGTATGTGCTAAATGGAAAACAAGCACCTATTAGGGAAGAATTTTTGGCACAATATGTAAAAAAACTGTCTGAAGCTAATTTCACGATTCCAAACACACCAATCACACTAAAATGAACTATTATGAACGAGTAAATAAAAAGTAGAAGGTAAGATCATCTCTAAATGAGTCTTACCTTCTACTTTTTTACTCTTCCTTAAAACTGCGCATTATCTGTCCCGTTTCTTTTTCTTGCACATCACTAGCTCCATCTATTACAAATCGAAACTCTCAAAGTCTTCCTTGTTCTCACCAATAACAATATAATATGTCGTATTGTTCCTGTTACTCAGAGCAACAATTCTTCTTTTTTTCATGATTTTAACACTCCCATAATTTCCCTTTATTTATCCAAAGATAGCAAGAATTTGCTAATATGTTTTACGGCAAAAGGAATCGCTTCTTCTTTAGGATCAAATTTAGCAGAATGAAGACCATATGGACTATCTACACCTAACCAAAACATCATTCCCGGCACTTTGGATAACAAATAACCAAAATCTTCCCCCGTCATAGCCACTTGTGCCTCTTCAAAGAAAACATCTGGATCGGATTCCATGAACGATATAAAATTTTCAGTAATTTTTTTATTGTTAATAACTGGAACATACCCCTTCTGATCTAGCATTACGTGTACCTCACAGTTAAAAGATTTTGCAATTCCTTCTCCAATCTCTCTGATTCTAGATTGCGTCAATTGATTCATTTCCTCTGTCAATGTCCGAATTGTACCAGAAATCGTTGCTTCACCAGCAATCACATTTGTGGCGGTCCCTGCATTAAATGTCCCAAAGGTTACAACTGCTCCCTCAACTGGATTAACATTTCTACTCACAATCGTTTGAGCCTGCTGAACAAGACTCATCCCTGCTATAATCATATCGTTTGAGTCATGCGGGAATGCAGCGTGTCCACCTTTACCTGTTAGAGTGATTTGGACTTCACAAGTGGCAGCAAAAAGTGTACCGACTTTTGTTGTGATCATCCCCAATGGTAATTCAGGGTTGACATGAAGACCATAAAATTCATCTGGCAACCAAGAGCCAAATGCATCCTCTTCATACATCAACATACCACCAGCTTCATTTTCTTCTGCTGGTTGAAAAAGAAACAAATAATTGTTCTCAGGTTGTTGTAATGTCATTTGTTCTAACAATCCTAAGCCTATAGTCATATGAAAATCATGACCACAGGCATGCATATACCCTTTATGGGTGGACTGAAAATCAGAAATGACCTCTTCAGTGATTGGTAAACCATCGATATCAGCACGCCAACCAATCGTTTTTTTAGGATTTTTCCCATGAATAAATACTAAAATGCCTGTTCGCCAAGTTCTATATTCTACAAATTCTTTCTCTATTGACTGGATAATTTCTAATAAAAGATTTTGTGTTTTTTTCTCTTCTAACCCTATTTCTGGTATTCGGTGCAGCTGTCTACGAATCTCAATTAATTGTTCTTGAATCACTGTTCATCTGCCTCTTTTCTTTTTCACTATATCTTATTGTTGAATAAAAAGGTGTTTATGTCAATCTTTCATTGAGAGAAATTTTATTTCATTTAAGTATGCAAACATAATCAAGTCTTCGTAAACACTCTAAATAATTTTGAGTAAATACGTTAAAATTCACCAAAAATGTCCCTAATGGTTTTGTCCACCTTGCCATTAACAATAATATGAGTAACATCTCCTAATGGAAATAAGTGACTAGGACATAAACTCCTTAAGTCATGTCCCAATCACTTAGAATTGGTGTAAATAATGGAAGCAGATTCCGATTATTTCATAATATCAATCAAATCTTTTTTAGAAGCAGCCGATGCTGGCATATAGCTAAAAACAACACCGATCAAAACTGAAATACCGACCGCTAAGGCGATTGTAAATAAGTCTGGTCGAACTGCAAAAGGTAAAAATAATGATGAAATAAATCCTAACATCATCCCTAATAGATAACCAATCATGCCTCCCAACAAAGTCAAAGTTAATCCTTCTGCTAAAAATTGCTTTCTGATATCTTTTTCAGTTGCACCTAAAGCACGCCGGATGCCTATTTCTTTTGTCCGCTCAGAAACTGAGATATACATCATATTCATGACACCTACTCCAGCAATAAATAGTGAAATACCTGCCACGGCAGAAATAAACAGTGTAAGATTATCCAAGATGCTTCCCATCTGATCAATATCAGATTTTGGATTGTACAGTTCGTACTCCCCGATATTTCTGGTACTACCATTAAAATTTAATTGTTTTAAAACGTCTCTGATCACTTTCTCTTTATCTTGACCAACTTCTGATTCCACATTCAGAATAGATTGGGTCTCTGTTTTATTAAAATAGTGATCATAGCTCTTAATTGGAAAGTAAGCAAGAGGTTCCTGATTTTCCATTGAGAGTGTACCACTTGTGCTAACTTTGACCCCAACAACTGTAAATAATTCATTTGCGACTTCAAATCCCTGTCCAATTGCTTTCTCAGCATCTCCATAAAGTTTTTGAGCTAGAACTTCATCGATTACAACCACTTTATTCAATGTTTCGCTATCTTTTGGTTCGATTTGTCGCCCTGTCAATAAATTTATAGTCGTTTTTTTAACTCGTTCTACTTTTTTTGTTAGTTTTTTGCCTTTAATATACAATTCTACTTGGCGTTCTGTTAATTTTTGTTTTGTCTTATAAAAGTCCACTTTTTTTACGCCTTTTATACTTTTAATTAAATCAAAGTCACTTTTTTTAAAGACTTCACTCTCGCTAAAAGCGTTAGATACATCATAATAATTAAAGGTGATGTTGCTAATGTTTTCGTTTGTGTTGGTCATTGACATTTTATCAATCATATCACGCTTAAATCCATTACCGATAGAGACTATTGTGATTACGGAGGCAATACCAATAATGATCCCAAACATTGTTAAAAAACTGCGTTTTTTATTTTTCAAAATTGATTTCAACGCCGTCTTCCATATAACGAAATTTTTCATTTAATCAGCTCCTCTTCAACGATGGCACCATCTTTCACTCGAATCAAACGTCCGCAATAAGAGATCATCTCAGGGTTGTGAGTTACCAAAATAATTGTTACGCCTTCTTCTTTATTCAAGTCTTGGAACAATTGCATAATATCTTCAGAAGTTTTTGAGTCTAATGCACCTGTTGGCTCATCTGCAATGATAAACCTTGGGGAATTAACAATTGCCCTTGCGATTGCTACACGTTGTTGCTGACCACCTGAGAGTTGCTTTGGATATTTATTCCCTTTATCAGCTAAGCCCACTTTCTCTAATACTTCATAGACTCTCTCTTTAGTATTGGTGTATGCCGAGCCGTTATATAATAAAGGTAATTCAATATTTTCAAACACAGTATTATTTTCAATCAAGCTGAAGTTTTGAAAAACAAAACCAACTGATTTATTTCTGATAGCAGAAAGTTGCTTATCAGAAAAATCGGTAATTTCTGTTCCTTCAAATAAGTATTTCCCTTCAAACTTCTTATCGATAAAACCAATCAGATTGATCAATGTTGATTTTCCTGAACCAGACGGACCCATAACGGCCACAAATTCTTTTTCTTTGATTTCAAAATTAATATCCTTCAAAACATGAAGTTGTTCTTCTTCCAAAGAGTAAAATTTATTGATTTGTTCAAGTTTAATCATTTTCGACCACCTGCACTTCTGCATTATCTTTTAAGGCTTCATTTGGGTTTCCGATGATTTTGTTCCCTTTTGAAACGCCTGACTCCACAATTTTAGAACCATTTATATCAGCTATTTTTACATCAGTTTTAACGGCTCGTCCATTTTTATAAACGAAAACAAACGTTTTATTTTCTTTCGTGACGATAGATTTCTCAGGTAAAACCAATTGCGGTTGTGGTAATGAGACTTGTACAGATGAGCCATATGCCCATGGGAAATCTCCATCTACAATAAACTCATAAGTTGGAATCTCTGAATCACTGCCATTTTTTGATCTAGGTAATTGGTTGATGCTGCTGATTTTCCCTTGTGCAGTCTGGTTGGAGCCGATGGATGTCACACTGACTTCTTGTCCAATCTTTAGTTTGTTTAAATCATACTCTGTAACCGTTCCTTTGGTTTGCTTCTCCTTACTCAACACTTGTATCAAAGGCTGATCCAATGATTTTTTTCCAGCTTCATTGACCATCGCTACACCATCGATTGTTGCGTTTATGGTTGATGTTACTTTCCCTTTTTCTGATTCTAATGCTGCTGATTCATCGTTAACTTCTGTATAAGCAAGATCTAATGCTTGTTGTGCCTGAATCGCATCATTATTAAAACCCGTTACTTCTGTTTGTTGCTGTTCGATTTTTCCTTTTAGTTCTTCTTTTTTATCAGGATCAACTTCTCGGTCAAAATCAGCTTTACTTTGATTCAAACTTGCCTGTGCTTCATTATAACGGGCTTGTGCTCTGCTTAAATTTTGAGCTGCTTGCTGAGCCGATAAGCTGCTTTTATTTACAGTGCGCTGTTGTTGATCTGCTCTAGTCTGAGCCTCACCATTTAAGTAATTAAGAAGAACCTCTCCATTTTTAACTTCTTGTTCATGTTTAACTGGAATATCCGTAATGGTTCCCAAGGTCTGATCATAAAAGATATCTTCGGTTTGGGTTGCTTTAACTTCTCCTTTCAATAGGAGTGGATCTAATTCATTTAAAGTAAAAGCACTATAACTAGGTTCAACTTTTTTTGAGGAGGAAAAAAAGAGAAAATAGCTTCCCACGCTTACTCCAATCAAAATACCACCAATAATTAATTTCATCTTTTTGTTTTTCATATTACTTGTTCCTCCTACTTAATCTTATAAAACTAATTATAATCAGTTTTAAACTTATGGAGAATTGAATAGGCGAACATTTAGCTTACACATTTGAAAGTTTAATATAACAAAAAAATGGCTTAAAACTCAACATGAGCTTTAAGCCATTTTTTATATTTAATTGTGTTGACCTTAACTATTATAGTTTACGTAGTTCTTCCATCATGTTTGTTTTGCTTTTTGTTTTTGCATCAATATCTTTTATCTTTTTAGCTGGTACACCCGCAACTACAGTAAAAGGTGCTACATCATCAACAACGATTGCTCCAGCTGCAACAACAGCACCTTCACCTACTCTAATCCCTTCTAGAACAACAGCATTCGCACCAATCAACACATTATCTTCGATAACAACTGGCTCCGCGCTTGGCGGTTCAATAACACCTGCCAAAACAGTTCCTGCACCGATATGACAATTTTTACCAACAGTAGCTCGTCCGCCTAAAATTGCACCCATATCGATCATTGACCCTTCACCGATCACAGCGCCGATATTGATCACGGCTCCCATCATGATTACAGCATTATCACCGATCTCAACTTGATCTCTGATTATAGATCCTGGTTCAATACGAGCGTTGATTTCTTTTACATCCAGCATCGGAATTGCAGAGTTTCTCGAATCATTTTCAATAACATAATCGATAATGTTCTCTTTATTTTTTTCAAGAAACTCTTTGATGACCTTCCATTCACCGAATAAGGTTCCAGTCTTACAATTAGTAAAAGCTTGAATGTCCTCAGGAAAGATCACTTCTTTGAGTTTACCTTTCAAGGTAACTTTCACTGGTGTTTTTTTTTCAGCATTCCCGATATAATGAATAATTTCATATGCGTCCATCAAAATAACTCCCTTCAAATTAAAAAAAAGATTGATTTGTAAAAAAAACTAGTTGTCTTTGTGTAATTTGTTTATCAAAAATAGAAAAAAGTGATTCCTTCGTTTAAAATGATCAAATCACTTTCATCTCCATCGTTTCTCCATCAGATTTCGGTAAAATAATATTCTTTCGCTCTAATTCATGAGCCATGTGATTAATTGCCTTTAACAATTCTTTGCGCGTGATGATCCCTTTAAAACATTGATTATCATCTACTACTGGTAAAAATGCCGCGTCTACCAATAAATGAAGAACGTCTTCTAATTCCCATTTTTCGCCTATTACAGGAACATTGACTTCCATCACATCTGCTACAGTAAAGTCTTTTAATTTATCAAAATCAACAGATGTAATATCGAACATTTTATCGACAACATCAGATAGACTAATCAACCCGACAAAACGATCGCCTTTATCTAAAACAGGGATTTTTGAATATTTCACTTGTGATAAGACTAGTAGAGCATGACTTAGCGGATTTAAACACATTACATTTGCCACATTTTCCGCTGGTATCAAAAACGTTTCTTGTTTTTCTAATAATAATTCTTTTACAGCAGTTCCAATCATTGGAGTGCCTCCATTTCATTTTCTTTGCCACAACTATCATTGTACAGAAAACGGATGCAAATGTCTTTAAATTCAAACTTTTTTCATAACTCTTAAAAAAAATTAAGATTTGTCCTTATTTTCTTCACTTTTGTTTCTTGAACAAATTTCGTTTGAAAAATTAGTTTTTATTAAAAACAAAGTGCAATTCTTTATATGGTTGGTGTTTTCGCCCATAATATTGAACAATTAGTTGCTCAGGCGTACTTTCAATTATTGCATAAGATTTTAGTTGAATCGGTCCTCTTGGTTGACTGATACTGCCTGGGTTCAGGTAAAGAACATTTGCCCTGACTTCACACCCAATCTCATGTGTATGACCAAATAATACGATATTTGCATTGACTTCAGCAGCTTGTAAAGCAAGAGAAGTCAGGCCTGTTCGTACATTAGATAAATGTCCATGTGTCATAAAAATAATATCTGTTCCACTTTTTTCTACTATAACGTTTGGGAAATCAGGATCATAATCGCAGTTTCCTTTAACGACAATAAAATCATTCCACAAGCTATCAGTCGGTTCTAATTCTGAATCACCACAATGGAACATTTTATCTACTTTGCCTCGATATGTTTCTGTCAAATCGACTAATATATCACGATCACCATGATTATCACTTACCACTAGATACTTCATCTGATTCCTCCTAATTTTTCAACCAATTTTCCCACTGATCTTTTAATTTCGCAACAGCTTTTCCTCTATGACTGATTTCATTTTTCCGACTATCTGAAAGTTCAGCCGCCGTTTTTTGTTCTTCTGGTATGAAAAATAAAGGGTCGTAACCAAATCCGTGATCGCCGCGAGGAATAGTCCCGATTTCACCTGCCCAATCGCCTTCTACCACTAAACTATTTTTATCTGGAGCAGCAAAAACAAGTGTACAATGAAATGTCGCTGATCTTTTTTCTTGTGGTACTCCTGTTAATTCGTGAAGTAGTTTTGCATTGTTAGCAGCATTATTTGTGGGTTCCCCAGCAAATCGCGCTGAGAAAATCCCAGGCATCCCATCTAATGCATCAACGATCAACCCTGAATCATCCGCTAAAACAGGTTGTTTCAAAATACCCGCTATTGTCTCTGCTTTTAAGCGAGCATTTTGTTCAAACGTTTTCCCCGTCTCTTCAACATCTGGTAGTTCAGGATAATCTAACAACGTTTTTACAGAATAGCCTTTTTCAGCAAATATTCTCTTAAACTCTTTGGCTTTTCCTGGATTTCTAGTTGCGATAACGATTGTTTTCGTTTCTGATGGAAACGTCTTTTCTGTTACTTGGTGCATCAAAGCTTCTTTTTGGTAAGCGATCAGGTGCTCAATCCCTGTTTTTCCATAGAACAATAACGAATTTAGTTCATCTCCTGAAAACGTTGCTTCTTCACCAGTACCTTGAAGTTCAACAAAATTACCAGATTCCGTCATCACTAAATTCATATCCACAGCAGCAGCAGAATCTTCCGTATAATCTAAATCAAGAACACACTCGCCATCACTTAAAATGCCAGCACTAACTGCTGCTAGGTATTCTTTAATTGGGTCCTCTTGTAAAACGCCTGCTTTTAGCATTTTTTCAACTGCGATTTTCATTGCTACAAAAGCACCAGTAATGCTTGCAGTACGAGTACCGCCATCGGCTTGGATAACATCACAATCAACGATAATACTTCGTTCACCTAATTTTTTCAAATCGATAACGGCTCTTAAGGAACGCCCAATCAATCGTTGGATTTCCATTGTTCTACCAGTCAATTTTCCTTTGGCACTTTCACGAATATTTCTTGTATTAGTAGCTCTTGGAAGCATGCTATATTCGGCGGTTACCCATCCCGTCCCTTCACCTCTTAAAAACGGTGGTACCTTTTCTTCCACGGTTGCAGAACAAATCACTTTCGTATCACCAAAAGAAATTACAACAGATCCCTCTGGATGTTTGTAAACATTGGTTTCAATAGTAATTTTCCTTAATTCCTTGGCTTGCCTTCCATCATGTCTCATCTATTTCTTCCTCCCTTTAGTTAGCAATTAAGTTTTTCATGCAATTTTACAGGTGAAACTCATCGTTTAAATTGTGATAATCGTACTTGCTGAACCGTCAGTTTTTCTAAATTTAGCCAATCATCTGCAATTGTCTTAAACATATTGGCAGATCCTGTTGTATAAAATTCATTTGGTTCATTTTTAGACTGCGGGCTATTTGCGATATCAAAATAATCCAACAGCATACTTACTTCACTAACTGTTTCAGCTCCTGAATCAATCAACGTCACCTGATTCCCCATTATATTTTGAATCAAAGGCCTTAATAACGGATAATGAGTGCAACCCAAAATCAGTGTATCTAGCTTCTTCAATTGTAGTGGATTTAAGGTTTCTGATACAATTTTTTTCGCTACAGAAGAATGAAATTCATTACTTTCAACAATTGGTACAAATTTGGGACAGGCCAAACTAGAAACAAATGTACTAGGAGCCTTACTTTTTAACGCCTCCTCATAAGCACTACTTTTAATTGTGCCAGCAGTACCAATAACACCAATACGATTATTTTTCGTAGCTTTCAATGCAGCCCTGGTGCCAGGTAAAATCACCCCAACAACTGGTATATTTAATTGTGCTTTAATTTCCTCTAGTGCAACGGCTGTCGCAGTATTGCAAGCAATCACTAACATTTTAATTTTTTTCTCTAAAAGAAAATTTGTCATTTCCCATGTAAATTGAATTACTTGTTCAGCCGGTCTGGGTCCATAAGGACACCGTGCTGTATCTCCAAGATAGATCAAGCGTTCATTAGGTAGTTGCCTTAGCGCTTCTTTAACCACCGTGAGCCCACCGACCCCAGAATCTATAAATCCTATTGCTTCATGTTTATTCAAGTCAATCAAACCTTTACAGTATTTTTTCAACACTCTTATTCTCTACTTTTTAGTACTTTTTTTCAAGTTTTATTATCACTAACTCCTATTATATCATTCTTTATAAAGTAAGTTTTCAATTGTTCTTCTTGGTGGCTTTAAAAAAAACTGGTAATCTCTTTTTTCGTATGTTATAATTTCTAACATTAACGAATGAATAGATTTATGATGATATGATTAAATTGAAAAGAAAATTATTTTTATAAACTCACAACACCCTAAGCTCCTTTCCGCTTAAAAAGCTTATAAAGTAGAAATAAAAGTCCATAGTATATAACTTTCCATTTTCTCAGTTTTGATTTTTTATTCGTTTCTTCATTTCTTATCTATCTATCTTATTCACTAATCAATCAACTATCATTAAATATGATGTGATAATTTTATACATAAAGGAGAATGACCATGATTTCGTTGGAACATGTCAATAAGTATTTTGGAGATCATCATGTATTGAAAGATGTTTCTTTAAGTGTCAACGAAGGAGAGAAGATTGTTATCATAGGGCCATCTGGTTCTGGTAAAAGTACTTTGATTCGTTGCATAAATCGTTTAGAAAAAGTCACTGATGGTCACATATTTGTCGACGGTATCGATATTACGAAACCTAAGGCACCCGTTCAACAGGTACGTCAAAAAGTAGCGATGGTTTTTCAAAGTTTTAACTTATATGCTCACAAAACGATTATACAAAACCTGACTTTAGCACCCATCAAAGTCAAAGGTGTTAGTAAAGAAGAAGCAACAAAAACCGGCATGGAGTACTTAGAACGGGTTGGATTAGCCGACAAAGCGAATGCTTACCCTGCTCAACTTTCTGGCGGTCAGCAACAACGTGTGGCGATTGCGCGAGCGTTGAATATGCATCCAGAAATTATTTTGTTTGACGAGCCGACTTCGGCTCTTGATCCAGAAATGATTCAAGAAGTGTTAGACGTGATGGTTGATTTATCTAAACAAAATATTACGATGATTTGTGTCACACATGAAATGGGATTTGCGCGTCAAGTAGCTGACAAAGTCATTTTTATGGATGACGGTCAAATCATTGAGACAGGTACGCCTGAGCATTTCTTTACTAGCACTCAAAATGAACGCGCAAAAGAGTTTTTAAGTAAAATCATTCATAATTAATAGAATAAAACAATTACAAGGAGGAATTTTAAATGAAAAAAACAAAAAAATTATTAAGTGCATTATCTCTTACTTTATTACTTGGTTTAGTTGTAGGGTGCGGCAGTGGCGGAGATTCTACAGCTGATTCTAACAATAAAGGAACAACGGACATTCAAAAAATTAAAGATGCCGGCGTTATCAAAGTAGGCGTTAAAGAAGATGTCCCAAATTTTGGTTATATGAATCCCGACACAAATAAAAACGAAGGTATGGAACCTGACATTGCCCGCTTGATTGCTAAAGAATTGACTGGTAGCGAGGACAATGTAGAATTTGTTGGCGTAACAGCTAAAACGCGCGGACCGTTATTAGACAATGGGGAGTTAGATATGGTCATCGCTACATTCACTATCACTGATGAACGTAAAGAAACGTATAACTTTACAACACCGTACTATAAAGATGAAGTTGGCTTTTTAGTTAGAAAATCAGATAAATTTACTGATACCGCAAGTTTGGATGGAAAAACAATTGGTGTTGTTCAATCTGCTACAACCAAAGAAGCAATTGAAAAACAAGCAAAAAAACTGGGTGTCTCATTTAAATATCAAGAACTTGGTTCCTATCCAGAACTAAAAACTGCCCTAACGTCAAAAAGAATTGATGCCTTTTCCGTTGATAAATCTATCTTAACTGGCTACGTCGATGATAGTACAGAAATCCTTAAGGATGGTTTCTCGCCACAAGAATATGGGGTTGCTACTAAGAAATCAAATACTGAGTTAAATGACTTCTTAAATAAATCGATTGAAAAGTGGGAAAAAGATGGGACTTTAGAAAAAATTTACAAAAACTGGAATCTGGACTAATACTTTCCGATTCTATACTATTCTGTTAGAGTTTGGGAGGAATTTAGATGTTTGTTATAGCAACTGCTGGACCATTTGCGCTCTTTAGATGGGAAGCATTACTTAAAGACTGGAAACTTTTTGCTGATGCTTTTCTCTATACAATTCTATTAGCTGTAGGTTCACTAATTGTTGCGATGCTACTAGGAATTTTTTTCGGTAGTCTTTCTGCAATGCGAAATAAAGTACTGAATCTAGTCAGTCGAATTTACGTTGAGTTTTTCCAAAATACACCATTATTGATTCAATTTATTGTCGTTTATTATGGTTTTCCGTTGATTAGCCCTCTCTTGACCTTTTCGACAACCACTATTGCTATCATTTGCGTCGGTCTTTATCATGGTGCCTACATTTCAGAGGTCGTCCGTTCTGGAATCGGAGCAGTTCCTAAAGGGCAATTTGAAGCAGCGTATTCACAAGGTTTTTCTTATGGTAAAACGATGCGTTATGTCGTCTTACCACAAGCTTGGCGTATTATGTTACCACCATTAACAAACCAAATCGTCAACCTGATTAAAAATACGTCAACTGTGGCAATCATTTCAGGCGCTGATGTCATGTTTACCGCCAATAGTTGGTCATCGATCAATTTAAATTATATACCCGCTTTTGCTGTAGCAGGATTTCTTTATTTTATCCTTTGCTTCCCATTAGCTAAACTAGCTCGTAAACTAGAAGAAAACAATAAGAAAGCTTATACCAGATAGGAGGTTCGCAAACATGTCTTTTTCAGAACAAATGAGTCAACTTCTGACCGGCAATAATTTGCGCTTTTTATTTGATGGTTTGAAGCTTACTCTGTATATTTCTTTTGTATCAATTATTTTAAGCACTATTTTTGGCACTATTTTAGCTGTTTTACGGAATCGAAAATCTGGTCCCTTGAAGTTTTTGGCTAGTCTATATATTGAAATCGTGCGGAATATCCCTAATCTACTGTGGATTTATGTCATTTTCTTGATTTTTAAAATCAAATCGACACCGGCTGGTATCGTTAGTTTTACAGTTTTCACAACAGCCGCTCTAGCCGAAATTATTCGCGGAGGATTAAACGGTGTTGATAAAGGACAAAAGGAAGCTGCTCGATCACAAGGATTTAGCAAATTCCAAATTCTTTTGTATATCGTCTTACCTCAAGCAATCCGTAATGTGTTGCCAGCAATCGTTTCTCAGTTTGTAACGGTCATTAAAGATACTAGTTTTTTATATTCTGTTATTGCTTTACAGGAGCTGTTCGGAAAATCCTATATTTTAATGGGACGTTACGCACAAACAGGACAAGTTTTTGCTATTTACGGACTTGTAGCTTTGATGTATTTCGTGATTAACTTTTCCATCTCTCAGTTTTCTAGATGGTTATCTAGAAACTGGGCATAAAAATAAGAGTACAGCATAAACTATATAATAGTATGGGCTGTACTCTTATTTCTTTTTAACGAATCGTTACATTAAATTGTTCAACTAAGGCTTTTTCTACTTTTTCCATTGATTGATTGATTTCTTCATCAACCAATGTTGCTTCTGGATTTACAAATGTTAAGCTATATGCCATTGATTTTTTATCCTCAGCAATGTTATCTCCCTGATAAACATCAAACAAATGAACAGACTGCAAGAATTTTCCAGCATGTTTAGAAATTGTTTCAACCAATTCTTGACTCATTACTGTTTCATCAACTAGTAAAGCAATATCTCTCGAAACTGCTGGGAATTTTGAAATTTGTTGATAAACTAACGCATCATTTTCTTCTTCAATAATAGCTTGAAGGTTCAACTCAGCGACATAGGTTTCAGGAATCTCATACTCTTTTGCGATTGTCGGATGAACTTGACCAATAAACCCAATGACCGCGTCATTTAATTTCACTAAAGCAGTTCTCCCTGGATGCAGCTCTTGGTTATCTTTTGTCGCTTCATAAGTTATTTTATCTTTAATTCCTACAGAATCAAATAACACTTCCAGCATCCCTTTGATTGTATAAAAATCGACGGGCACTTCTTTTGTCTGCCAATCTTTTACAACTTTATTCCCTGATAATACGATTCCTAAATGATTTTCTTCATGAGGCAATTCTTTTTTAGGATCGTTATCTTGATAGAATACTCGTCCAATTTCATAAAGAGCAACATTGTTATTTTTACGTGCAACATTATACGCTACATCATCTAGTAACCCTGAAATCAAGTTCATTCTTAAGACAGAACGTTCTTCACTCATTGGCCATTGTAGACGAGTTATTTGACTGTCTCTCATCATAAATTGAAGGGATTTTTCTTCTGTTGTCAAGGCATAACTGATGGCTTCACTTGCACCACAGCCTTCTAATAAGCCTTTTATTTTACGAACTAATTCTTGACCACTTGTTAAACTCCCTGCTACAGTTTCCCCTTTTGGTAAAGTAGATGGTAGGTTATCATAACCGTAAATTCGCGCAACTTCCTCGATCAAATCCGCTTCAATCTTGATATCCCAGCGTCTAGGAGGAACCGTTACATTGAATTTATCCTGATTAAGTTCATAAGTAAATCCTAGTGTATCGAAAATTTCGCTAACAATTTCTTGATTCATCTCAGTTCCTAAATATTCATTGATTCGCGAAACCGTCACACTGACCACGACCTCTTCAATGGTTAGATCAGATCCAATTGCTTTCCCTGAAACAACTGTTCCATTAGCTAACTTAGCGATCATAGCTGCAGCTATATCCCCTGCTTCACCAATCGTTGCATGATTGATGCCTTTTTCAAATCGACTGGAAGATTCACTACGTAGATTAAATTCTTTGGAGGTTCTGCGAACTGAAAGTGAATCGAACAAAGCAGATTCCAAAGCAACCGTTGTTGTTCCATCCGTAATTTCTGAATCGGCTCCCCCCATTACACCAGCTAATGCTACAGGCTTCTCCCCATTAGTAATGACGATGTTTTCAGTCGAAAGTTTTCGCGTTTCACCGTCTAAAGTAACGATTTCTTCTTCTGGTTTCCCACGTCTTACTAAAATATTTTTACTTTGTAATTTGTCATAATCAAATGCATGCAGTGGTTGTCCAAATAATAAAAGAATATAGTTTGTTATATCCACTACGTTATTAATCGGACGAATTCCTTCATTCATCAAACGTGTTTGTAGCCACATTGGGCTTTCTGCAATTTTAACATCTTTGATAATTCTGATTTGATAAGCAGGAACATCTTTTTTATCTTCAACTTCTACGGATATATATTCAGCAGCATTTTCGCTAGTGTCTTCTTCTAAAACTTCATCGTTAAATTTAGGTGTTTGACGGTAAATAGCCCCTACTTCATAGGCAACGCCGCGCATACTTAGCGCATCCGCACGATTTGGTGTAATTGACAATTCGATAATATGATCATCCATATCTAAATAGGAAAAGACATCATCACCATTAACAGCATCTTGCGGCATATAATAAATTCCTTCAGAATAAGCTTTAGGAATAACACTATCGGAATAACCTAATTCTTGTAAAGAACAAATCATACCATTTGAAACTTCGCCACGCATTTTACCTTTTTTAATTTTTTGGTTACCAGTAATGCGAGATCCTGGTAAAGCTACGATCACTTTGATACCAGCTTTAACATTTGGTGCACCACAAACAATTTGCGACAATTCTTCTTCACCGATATCCACTTGGCAAATCGACAGATGATCTGAATTAGGATGAGGAACACATTCTTTGACCTCACCGACAACTATTTTTTTTAATCCTTCTTCTGGTACTTCAATTCCTTCAACTTCGATTCCTGTTAAAGACATTTGATCCGATAACTCTTTAGCAGAAATTTCTGATAGATCCAAATATTCACTTAACCATTTATAAGATACTAACATCGTCGATTACTCCTTTACCTTGAACTGATTTAAGAAACGTAAATCATTTTGATAAAAATTACGAATATCATTCACACCGTAACGTAACATCGCTACTCGGTCTGGCCCTAAACCAAATGCAAAACCACTATACTCATTTGGATCAATTCCTGACATAGATAAGACATCCGGATGAACCATACCCGCTCCTAAAATTTCAATCCAGCCTGTTTGTTTGCAAACATTACAACCTGAACCGCCACATTTGAAACAACTTACGTCAACTTCAACTGAAGGCTCTGTAAACGGGAAATAGCTTGGACGTAAACGAATCTTACGATCTTCACCAAACATTTTCTTCATGACTACTTCCAAGGTTCCTTTAAGATCCCCCATCGTAATATTTTTATCGATGACCAAACCTTCGATTTGGTGGAATTGATGACTGTGAGTAGCATCATCAGTATCTCTACGGAATACTTTCCCTGGTGAAATCATACGTAAAGCGCCTTTTGAAAAGTCATGCTTTTCCATCGTTCTAGCTTGTACAGGCGATGTATGTGTACGTATCAAAATCTCATCTGAAATATAAAATGTGTCTTGCATATCTCGAGCTGGGTGATCTTTAGGTAAGTTCATGCGCTCAAAGTTATAATGATCGGATTCAACTTCATAACCTTCTACAACTTGATAGCCCATACCAACAAAAATATCTTCAATTTCTTCCATTACTTGAGATAATATATGGCGAGTTCCGTGAGCCATTTGCTTACCTGGGAGTGTTACATCAATTGTTTCTTGTTCTAAAGCAGCATTTAAAGCAGCACTTTCTAGAACTTCTTTTCGTTTTTCTATAGCTTCGGTCAAAAGATCTCGAATTTCGTTAGCAAAACCTCCCACCACTGGACGTTCTTCCGCGGATAAATCTTTCATCCCTCTCAGCACTTCTGTAATAGGGCCTTTTTTACCTAAAGTTTCGACTCTGATTTGGTTTAGTGCTTTAAGATCTGCTACATTTTGAATACTAGCCAATGTTTCATCTCTCAATGCTTCTAATTGAGCTTTTAATGTCATTTTTCTATCCCTTTCCTTTGCTTAATGTTTGAACTGAGCCTAAATAGTAGAGCAAAAGTCGAACAAACTCATTCAAGCTTTAATAAAAATAAAAAACGATAGCTCGCTCCTCTATCAAGGAACGAGCTATCGTGTTACCATCCTACTTCATGACAAAAAATCATGCACTCAATTCTTATAACGGCTCTCACCGGTCTGCTCTATATTAGAACAAACAAACTCCGGAAGTGAACTTCATTTTTCGATTACGCAACCTGTTTACAGTCTAAGACAGGTTTTCCCTTTTCGCATCAGCCAAATTACTCGTTTCCATCTACGTTTTTTTTTATTCAATTATTTACAGTTTACAAGAAATTAAGTCTCAGGTCAACTGCATTCTTCAGCGGTGACCCATTTTTCTGCCCAATGCTGGATTTGTTCCATTGCTTGTTGTAAGTCCTTGCCTTTATTTGTGAGGAAATATTCTAGACGGCTACTCTCATCACAGCGGACTGCTTTTGAGATGATTCCTTCTCCTTCTAACTCTTTCAAGCGTTCTACTAACACTCGATCGCTTAGCTCAGGGATCTTTTGTCTTAACTCACCAAATCGTTGAGGACCATTTTCCAACAAGACATCAATAATCAAACCATTCCATTTTTTTCCTAAAATCGCAAAAGCTTTTTCAAATTTAGGACATAGTGAAAATTCGGTTGTTTTTACTTGCTCCATTTTCCTCACCTCGTGAACTGAGTATAGCACACAACTTACAATTTGTAAGTAGATTTGCTTTCATTTTTTAATCCATTTTTTCAATAATTTGTTCTTTGTCCATGTCAATAATGATTCCAGCCGACAATAACACTAGAAACACTTGATTTACTTGCTTGTTTGTTGCTTGGGCTAACGCTTTTCGGTATAAATTCAGCTGACCTCTATAACGTTGGATAATTTTTTTGATTTCTTTTGTATTTTCACTGTCCAGTACAAAGTCTGTTTTATAATCATAAAGAATACAACTTTCTTCTTTTTCGATGTAGCCATCGATCATTCCGTGAATCAATAAATCATCTTTAGTTTCTTTAGGATAATCTTTGATTAGGTCTTCTGCCTTCAATAACATTGAAAATGGCTGCTCACGGATAACTTGATTGGGCATTTCTAAAAGTTGTTGACCTAAGCTCGTTTGATAAAAAGCTAGAACTTGATCGATATTGATTCGTTTTGCCACATTTTCTTGGATAATCTTTGTTTGAACTAATTCATCGATCAAATGAAGGATACTCTCTTTGGTTGGTTCTTTCTTTAAATCTAATAGTTGCAACAAGTAATGTGTTGCTGTTCCGATTTCTACTGGAGACGGCGTTCTAATCGTTTCAATAAATCTCGGCTTACCTAACTCCCCTTCACTCATCCGGTGAATGATCATCGATGTCGGTTGTAATGTATTCTTTTCATTTACTTCGATCTTAGCAATTTCTTTATTATCAGGATCTTCAAAAATACGTTTGATTTCTGATACCGATTGATAATTTGTCGTTTTTGTTGAAAGTTGATAGGGGTAGTCATAATTTAAACGACGTAACCCTTTTTCAATAGCTGTTGCATCACTCTTTGCAGCGTTTTCTACTTTTGTAGAGCTTGTCTCAAAGAATTGAAGCGCTGCAAATCGTTCCTGAATTGTTTTTTCTGTCATAAAACTAAGGGTAAATCCTGCAGGATGTTGTGAGATACCAGCTACACTTTCAGTTATAAATTCAGTCTGAAATTCTGCCATTCTCTGATGACGAATCAAAGTCATTCCTACCCAGTTCATCAAACTACTTTTACCTTGTAAACGATTTTCCCCAGGCAAAACTTTTGTCTGAACATCAGCAACCTTCAACCATTCTTTAAAAGTTGCCTCTTGGTCATTATAAGACCCAACAAGATAGAGTTTTTGTTCTGCTCGCGTTAAGGCGACATACAATTTACGCATTTCTTCTGAAAGTAATTTTTTTAATTTTTCCTGTTTAATCGCTAGGAATGGCAAGGTTTCATAAAGTACTCGGTCTGTCTGATCAAGATAACGAATTCCTACTCCTAAGCGATCATCAAAAATATAACGTTCATTCAGATCACCAAGATTGAATTCTTTGGTCATATCCAAAACAAAAACTACTGGAAACTCTAGTCCTTTACTTGCGTGAATCGTCATCACCCGAACAGCATTTTCTTCACTTAAAATAACTGGTTCTGCCAAATCCTTATCTTTTTCCTGCATTTTCTCTATAAAACGAACAAATTGGAACAACCCGCGGAAACTAGTTTTTTCATAACTTGCTGCTCGATCAACTAATGCAAAAAGATTAGCCTGTCGTTGTTTCCCAGCTGGCATTCCACCGACGTAATCTAAATACGCAGTATCTTGATAGATTTGCCAAATCAATGTGGCTAATTGATTTCGTCTAGCAATTTCACGCCATTTATCCAGTAATTCAGCAAAATTCTTTGTTTTTTCCTTTAATGATTGTTGTTTTTGATTCTCCGTATCTCTTTGATTAAACGTTAAAAAGGCTTCGTAATAAGAACTCTTTTTAGCAGCTAACCGAATCTCAACTAGCTCATTTTCTTTCAAACCAACTATGGGTGAACGTAACACCGCAGCTAAAGGAATATCTTGATACGGATTATCAATGATTTGTAAAAGGGACACCATCGTCTGAACTTCAGTTGCTTGAAAATAATTTTGTGCATCATTGACTTGAATTGGAATTCCAGCTATTTTAAATATTTCAAGAATCGTTAAATTATTTTTCTTGGTTGGTGTTAATAGCACGATATCTTTATACGTCAGCGGACGATTTTCTTTGATCGATTTATCATAGATCAAAAATTTATTATCAATCAATTCTCTGATTTTTAACGCTGTCATATGCAGTTCGCCTTCCGTTTTATCTTCTAGGAGCAATTGAGGCGCATTTGCTAAATCCACTGTTTCTTCCGACTTCTCTGATTTTTTTTCATAAATCAACAGTTCTGTATCATAATTTTCAGCTTCATCAAATTGATCAAATCCGTGAACAAGTTGAGCAGCTTCGTCATATGCAATTTGCCCAACTCTTTCATCCATCAATTGTTCAAAAACTAAATTAGTAAAATCTAAGACATTCTTTCTGGAGCGGAAATTCTCAGCTAAAACAATCCGTTTCCCCTCTTTATTTTTTCCATATTGATTATATTTTTCAATAAACAACGTGGGATCAGCTAGACGAAATGAATAAATCGACTGTTTCACATCCCCTACCATAAACAAATTCCCTTCATCGGCTGATGGTCTTCTCAACCAATAAAGAATCGTTTCCTGCAGTCGGTTGATATCCTGATACTCGTCAACCAAAACTTCATCAAACTTCTCTCGATAGTACTTGGAAGCTTCTGAAGCAAACCATTCGCCTGCCTCTTTTTTTGCTAAAATAGCTAACGTAAAATGCTCTAAATCATTAAAATCAACTAGCCCTTTTCTTAGCTTTTGCTGGCTATAAGTATCAATAAATGCTTTTCCTACCTTAGCCATTTCCTGAACAAGTGGTTTTGACTGCTCTAAAATCTCTTTCATTTGCTCTGGTGACAATGTAAACAAGTTCGTTAAAATATCATTGATAGCTTTCTTGTTTTGTTCACGTAAAGTCTTAGCTTGAGCAGCTATTTCTTTTAATTCTTCTACACGTATAGATGGGTATCGTTCAAATGTAACTGTTTTTGAAATTTCAAAACCTGACTCTAAATCATTATCTGCTAGTTGACTACTGAAGGTTTCCACAAACTCTTTTTCGTTTCTAGCAAGGATAGCTATTTTTTCAAGCTTTTCTTCACCTTCTGTCAACTGAATCATCTCTTCATAACGATCTACACAACGGAACAGCGTTTCCATCATTTGAGGCTTTAAATACTCTTGAAACAGAGCTGATTCGCCTAATTGGCCCTCTAAACGGTAACTGTCTGCCAAGTGAGCTAGCCATTCCTCTGGATCTGGATTAGCTCTAGCAAATTCATATAAAGAAAAAATCAATCGAGTTAGTCCATCGTCACTCCGATCATTGGAAAAGTTACTTGTCAATTGATAGAACGCTTCACTGTCCTCACTGTAGAATCGTTCTCTAAGCTCATCCCAAACATCCTCTTTCAAAAGTAACATCTCTGTCTCATCAGTCAGTAAACGAAAAACCGGGTCCATTTCAATCAAATAGTAAAAACGACGAATCACCGTTAGACAAAAAGCGTGTAATGTGCTGATATGAGCTGTAGGAAGTAAGCTTAATTGTTTAATAAAATGTTGTTTTTTTTCTTGTTCACTTTCATTTGTGATTGCCTTTTGTAAAGCACTCTGGATTCTTTCTTTCATTTCTTTCGCTGCGGCTTCTGTATACGTTACAATCAATAATCGATCGATATCTACACCGCTTTTAAGTTTCTCAATGACCCTGCGAACAAGGACGGTCGTTTTTCCAGAACCAGCAGAAGCAGAAACTAAAATATTTTCATCCCCATCAAAGACAGCTTGCCATTGATTATCCGTAAATTGTTCGTTTTCCGGACGCAAAGGTATTGTTTTACTCATTGATAGTTCCTCCTTCCTGCTCGCTTTCAACCAAGCGATCCATCACTTCTTTTTTAGACAATGTTTCGATTCGATTATAATTATTTTCTTTCAACATCACATCAAAATTGCAAACACTTTTGAATGGACAAAAACGACAGGCAATCCGTTCTTTTCCTTGATATGCTGGATTTAAATCGATTTTCCCGCTAGTAACTTTATTACCTGCTTCAATAAACTTACTACGGTTGTGTGTTAACAATGCTTCTAATTCAGGCTCTGTCACGAACTTATCTTCTTGACGACGCCCTGGTTTGATAATTTCTTTCGCGGATTCTTCGATTGGAAATATCAAAGAAGTCTGTTTGGCTTGTAAACTTTTGTCTAAGTTTTCAAGTAAAATTGGATCATTCAATAACAAGCCATCAAACTGAAATTTCTTTAAAAGCTGTTGTTCTTTTTTCTCTTCTGTTTCATAAGGAAGAATTGGATTATGGACATGGAGATAAAATGAACCCGCAGCTTTGGCCGACTGACCGACCAAGTTTACAGCATCCATCAAAGCCACATCCAGATAGGTCAGCATCTGCATCGCTAAACCATAATAGGCTTCTGTAATATTGAACTTCTTGTGACTCGATTTATAATCAATGACTCCCAAGTATGTAGAATCAGGCGTCACTAATTGATCCAATCGATCGATTTTACCTCTAACACTGATATTACCACCATTTTGCAGCGGTAATTCTAAGCCTTTAATTCCTTTTTGGCTGGCGATTTGACCAAATAATACCTCTGTCTGAACAGTTGTCATCCCGCTTCGTTCACTTTGGCGTTTCAAAGCCCAGCTAACTTTTTTGATGGTTTGCCCTAATTGGTATCGGATATAGTTCATCCGGCTAGATGTATCTAGAATTGAAAATTTGATTTCACCAAATACAGCGTTTAAAATTTGTTCTGTAAATTCGTTTACTTCTCGATCAGTTAACTCAGATAATTGTTTATTCTGCATAATCAGCAATTTAAAGAACTGATCCAATGCTTCATGAAAGAAATCACCCGTTGCAGCTGGCGATAATCCAAAAACATCTCTTTCCTTTAAGCCTAACCCAAAGCGTGAAAAATATTGATATTGACAACGATAAAAGCTTTCCATTCGTGAAACCGATGTATAAATGTGTTTTGTATATAGTTCATCAGCAAGATGTTCTTCTAGATTTTCCGGCAAATTCTGATGGCTGAGACTTTCAAAGACATGCTGTGCCAATGACGCCTCAGGCTGCTTCATTAATTCACGTTCCAACGCAAGCCAAAAAGACAAAATGCCTTCTTGTGTTTCTTTTTTTTGCCGCTTGAGATTTGTCAAATCACTGATCAGTGTTCGGTATGTCCCTATGTGTTCTAAGCTGATTTGCTCATCATCTAAGATCGTAAGAGCATTTCTTTGCTGCATCTGTATCCCTAAGTCTCTTTGAATATTTGTTAGATAAGTAGATGCTTTCACATCTTTCGCAGTATCTTTTACACGAGGGTAGGAAAAATATAAACGTTCAGTGGCTGAGGTAAAAAGGATATAAGCATTGAACGGTTCTCTAGCAATACTTTTTCTTGTATCATTCAATAAAAATTGTCCGTCATCTAAATGACCATTAACAAAGTGCCGTTCCTCATCTGATAGCAAAGTTTTGTTATCAAATTTTTGTGGTAAAACTTGATCCGTCAAACCAATGGCAAAAACGATTTTCGCTTGACCAGGCCGCGCTAAATCAATTGATCGCACTTGTACTTGGTCAATAGCTGTTGGTACTTTATTATAACGTAGTCCCTCTAAACCACTAGAAAAAATTTCTTCAAATAAATCTAGATCGAAGTTTTCTTTTCCATAAATCGTCACATATTCATCTAATAACGTCATCAAAGCTTCCCAAGTTTGCTCATGATTGCGGGCTTCTTCTAACTGTCCGCTCTCAATGGCTTGGTTACGCCACATCATCAATTGCTTTTCTACCCCATTACGCACTAAGAAACGATAAAAACAGTCTGCTGCTTCGATTCCAGTATTCGCTTTTTGGATCTGTTTGAAAAAAGCAGGGATTGTTTGTTGGATCATGTTTCTTACAGCATTTGAGTCTTTTTCGATCATTTCAGTATCGTCTTGTTCCTCCGCTTCAAAGTCATAGCGAATAAAATGCCAGTTCTTAGCCTGCTCCCAGTGGTAGCCTTCGTAGCCGTATGCCAAGACAACATTTTCCGTCACATCGATTTTTCGACGCCATTCATTTCGCTCGATTAGCCATTCTTCAACGGTCACTTGATCTCCCAACGGGAAAAATAATTCTGTTCTTAAAAAACGCAATACATCTCGATAACGATAATGATACGTATGGATTGCGAACAACGATTGAATAAACTCAACTAATGGATGCTGTTCCATTGCCATATCTCGGTCTAAATAAACGGGAATTTCATGCAGCGCAAACAGAGGTTCAATCATCGTCTCATAGCTATCCAATTCTCGTGTTAACAATTGAATATCTTTGTAACGATACTTTTCTTCTGTAACCAATCTCCTAATTTCCTTAGCAATATGATTGATTTCTTCTTTAGGATTTTCTGCACACCAAAATTGAAGATGATCATCACTGAGCCCTTGTCTTTCTATTTTAGGATGATTTTCTTGAACCTCAGCCCAGTATTTTTCAAGTGTTTGAAGACTATTATTGGTAACTAAGACTTTATTTTTTTCAATATAATCGGGCAGTATTGCCACATTTGAGTTTCTAGCTAATTGGTACAACTTGTGATACGTTGTACCTGTTTCATAAAATAAGTTCATTAACTTCGGTAGTTCGTTCGGATATTTTTTGTCCAATACTAATGAAATTTTGACTTCGCCACCACGACGCATCAACGTTTCAATCAATTTCAACTCTCTTGCTGAAAACGTATGATACCCATTGATTACAAATAAAACGTTACGTAGATCTTTTGTCTCTAGATACTCCGTCAAAAAATTAATAATTTCTGCTGATTTTATACCATACTGGCTCATGGTTTCTTCAAATTTTGAAAAAACTAATTTAATATCTTGGATCTTTAATTGTAAATCCTGTTCTTTACTACCCGAATCAGATTGGGATAAATACCCATACAACTCATCTAAATCAATATTTCCTTCTTTCATTTCTTGATATAAATCGAATAGTTGCTGAATAAATCCCGATTTATTGACCTCTCCACGAAAGACTTTTAACGCTTCTTCGTTTTCCGACAAAATCTTTCTGAAAACCATTGCAGCGCCGGCTTCTGAAAGAACTTCTGAACCGTAAAATTGCGTATGTTGTAAAAAGTACCATGCCAATCGGTAAAAACTAAACACTTGAAAGCGCATGGTTGCGATTGAATCACTTTGACTATTTTGGCTATTTTTTATTCGTGTTAAGGCATTGATTTCTTGCTCAAATTTCATGTGGTTTGGCACTAGGTAGAATACTTCATGCGTATTGTCTTCCTCTAACCACTGTATAGAAGCTTGTATTAAGGCTTCTTCTAAATCCATCTCAGCAGTTCCGCGGATAAATTGTAAACTCATTTTGTCACATCCCTCATAAATGTTTCATGTTCTTAGTTTATCATAAATCAACTTATAATACGGCTTTCATTATTTAACAAAAAAAGCCTCTTATTTAAAAGAGAGCTTTCTTGTATTATCATTAATGAAATCTATTGTTAAATTGTTCCAAAACGGTTCAACGGCCATAAAACAAACTTAACATCACCTGAGATTTTATCTTTATTAATAAAACCAATCATTCGTCCATCTTTAGAATTTCTGCGATTATCACCCATCACAAAATATTCACCTTCTGGAACCTTCTTCTCACCTGTCACTTCACTTAAAGTAAAATCAAGGGTCAGTGGCAATCCATCTGTCACTTCGGCTTTGAATTCATCAAGGTAAGGTTCTTTGACCTCTTTGTCGTTGATATATAAAACATCATTTTTATATTCGATCGTATCACCCGGCAAACCAATCACGCGCTTGATATAATTCTTTTTTGGCTCATCAGGTGCTGGAAATGTCACAATATCAAAACGTTTGATTTCTGTATTTTTTAATGCGATCACTCGTTCACCATCAGCCAATGTAGGGTCCATCGAATGCCCCTTAACCACGACTGGTGTAAAAACGAACTGTCTTAATAAAAATAGTAGTGCTGCTAAACCAACAAAAAATAAGATTGTATGTAATAACTCTTTAGACTTCAAATTCATTCCTCCAAAAAACTTGCTTTCTATAGTTTACCACAAACATTCAAATTCCTACAGTATTCTTTTCTTTTTAACTAATTTTTTAAAACAACCTTTAATAACTGGTTTAATTAGACATATTTCACCTTACCTATCTTTTACAATAATGTAGTACACAGCAAGTGGTCCGTGGAGCCCAACTACTAACTGCATTTCAATATCCCCGGAATTCGACGGTCCGGAAATAAAATGGATTGCGGAGCCAATTTTTTCGCCAGTTGCTTGTTTTTCTGCATAATAAGCCGCTGCTTGAGTTGAACGAGGGACGATTTTACTCATAGGAATAATCGAAATATAATGTTTGGGTAAAAAATGTAATGAACGACCTTGGCCAGCATTTGTTTCAACTACTACTGAGCCTGATTCAGCTAACAAAAATTCAGCAAATGCTATAGCGATATTTGCGCTCTGAGCATTAGTGATATTGACTTCCCTTTGTTCTGGACCTTTTTGCCAAAACAGGAACTGCTCATTTCTTTTGTCTGAATGCTTTGCTTGAGTAAATTTTTCCAATCCATACTCTGAAAAACGTTCATCAATTGGTAACAAAATATTCCCTTGTCCCAATTGATCTATTAATTGTTCTATGGTGTTCTCCAACTGTGATTGGGTTGTTTCTATTAGTTTTGTGTTGATCTTTTCTACTCTTTTTTTAGCAATTTCCAGCAACTCTTCAGCTGATTTATCTGATAATGTTGTTTCTGGCAGATCATTGATTGGATGAAATGGATGATCTTTGACATTTTGACGTTCAATTCCTAACTTCTCTCTTAAATTCTCTAAAAAGGATTCTCTATTTTGTATATTGGCATTAGTCATTTTGCTCACCTGCTTTATGCTTTTTATACCAACTTCTAAAATTTTCAGAATTTTTGGGTGGACGGGGGAGATCTCTAACATCTGTCCAACCTTTAACCAATCCAGGACCTTTTGCTACATACCCACCATATTGAAACATGTTGTCTACTGTAATATCTTTTTTCTTACTTAACGGTCCCAAACCTGCATGATCAACTTTCATTGCTAGTTTGAATAAACTTGGTGTAGCTGTTGCCTTACCTACAACTCTCATTTGAAAATCATCAAATCCGTGCTGCATTTTTAATTCATCTGTCATAACTTTTCGATGTTCGATCAACAGTTCATGTAATGGTATTTTTACCGGACAAGTGTCTGTACAAGCACCGCACAGACTAGAAGCATAAGGTAGTTCTCCAAATTGTTTGTACCCACCTAAAACTGGTGATAATACAGCACCAATTGGCCCAGGATAAATCGAACCATATCCATGCCCGCCAATATGTCGATAGACTGGACAAACATTGAGACAAGAACCACAGCGAATACATTGTAATACTGGCTCAAAAGCCGTTCCTAATGCATTAGAACGACCGTTATCCAAAATAACAACATGAAATTCTTCTGGACCATCTGACTCATCTTCATTTTTGATTCCAGCAAACGTCACATAAGTTGTTAGACTTTGACCAACCGCACTTCTTGCTAATAAATTATCTAGCACCTCTGCTTCTTTCATACTAGGAACAATTCGCTCCATTCCCATTAACACAATCTGAGTTTTTGGAATACTAATCGTTAAATCGGCATTACCTTCATTCGTATTTAAATTGATCATGCCGCTATCCGCAATCGCAAAGTTGCAGCCCGTAATACCTATTTCCGCCTCTAGGAAAAATTTGCGCATTACTTCTCTGGCACATCTTGCTAAATTAACTGGATCATTATCTCCTTTGTAGCCTAACTTATTCTCAAAAACTTGTCGAATCTGTTCACGATTTTTATGAATACTTGGGAAAACAATGTGAGAAGGTTCATCCCAGTCATCCATTTGTAAAATAAACTCAGCTAAATCAGTTTCCATAACACTTACACCGTTCAACTCTAATAACATTGGATCGATGTCAACCTCAGTGGTCACCATTGATTTTGATTTTACAACTTTTTTTGCTTTCTTATCTAAGACAACTTGTTTTACATATTCAGTGGCTTCTTCTGCTGTCTTTGCAAAAAAAACTTTTCCACCTTGTTGCGCTACCTGATCGCTAAACTGTTCCAAATAATCAGGTAGATAAGAAATCGTATGTTTTCTGATTTGTTCTCCTAAATCGCGCCATTTTTCCCAATGCCCAAGTTCTTCTCTAGCCCCTTCACGTTTGATCCACTGATCATCTTGAGCCTTCGCTACAGCTTTTTGCATAAAAACATCTTTTCTGCTATCTTCCAATCGTTCTTTAAAAGATTTTGAACTAGTCGTTAATCCCACAATCTCTCCTCCTAGATGAGTGTCATTCGTTTTGGCTGATCCATGCGTTTATTATTCACTTGTTGATTTAGAACTTCTGCAATATGCATAATTTTGATTTGCTTTCCATCTCGATTGAATTTGCCTCCGATATTCATCAAACAACCCATATCTGCGCTGATCAAAATTTCTGCCTTAGTATCGATTACGTCATTCATTTTTTCTGTGACCATTTGTTCAGATATTTCCGGCATTTTTACTGAGAAAGTTCCTCCAAATCCACAACAGTTCTCTATATGATTTAATGGAACCATTTCTAAACCCTCGACATGATCTAATAAGACAAATGGGGCTTCTCGCTCCTTCAAAATTCTCGTCATGTGACAGGAACGATGGTACGTTGCCTTTGCATTCAACGTAGCGCCAACGTCTTTCACGCCCAATACCCGATAAAGAAATTGACTAAATTCAAATGACTTAGCTGCTAGTTTTTCAGCCTTCGGGCCATAGATAGGATCATCTTTTAAGAAATGTTTGTACTCTCTTAACATTCCGACACAAGAACCAGCTGGTCCGACTACGTATTCTGCCTCCTCGAAGCAATCGATTTGATTTTTTAAAGTGGCATAGCTCTCTTTTATATATCCGCTATTATAAGTCGGTTGCCCGCAGCACGTTTGTTTATCTGGTAATGATGTCTCACAACCAAAACGCTCTAATACCTCCACCATCGCCTGCCCTACATTAGGGAATAATAAATCAACAACACATGTAGAAAAAATACTTACCTTCAAAAAAATGCCCTCCTCGTATAGTTGCACGAGAAGGACAAATCAGTCATCAATATAGTCAACAATAACATTGGCATATACATTCGTTTTTACTAGAGTAAAAGCCGATTACTAGTCCTGTCATCATACAACTTAGAATCAAAATCATTTTGTAATAATTACTATACAACAATTATTCTATCAATGATCAGGCTATTTAGCAATCAATTTCTGTATGCTTTTTCGCATACTTACATCGTATTTCAGTTTGGTAATATAGCAAACGAACGTACTGGAAAGCCAGGTGCGTTCAACACATTGGGAAAATTAGTCAAAATAACACTGCCGACCGATGGAACTTGATCCAAATTACGCATCACTTCAACTTGGTATTTGTCTTGTTTTAACCAATAGTACTCGCCAAACAAACCTTTATTTTTTCTGAAATCTACAGCACTATCTGTGTCTAACGTCTCATGCCCGATTGCTGTAACATCTCGCACTTCATTAAGATATTTCAGAGCTTCTAGACTCCAACCTGGCGTGTGAGAATTCCCGTCTTCGTCTCGATTATAATATTTTTCTGGGGAGTCCCAGCGATTCGACCAACCACTTGCAAATGCAATGAAAGCTTCCTTGGGAAGTATACCAAACTCAGTTTCAAAGTCCATAATATCTTGGACCGTCACACAATAATCATGATTTTCTTTGACTAGCTCTTCCTTATGGATAACATATAACGGTAACATCAACTCTTTTAATTCTAATTCGTGCAAATAACGCTTGCCTTGCGCAAAATGAATTGGGGCATCGATATGTGTACTGTACTGAGTAGGAAATGTAAGTTCCTTTGCAAAAAAAACATCTTCTTTGATTTTAAATAATGTTTCCTCCCGAGAAGCATTAAAAGCACCAAAACGCGGAATTTTGTCATGTACCTCGTGACTCAAATCAATCCACTTTTTGCCTTTTAAATAGTCCATTGCGTCCAATGTGTTCATACTTTGTTCCTCCCATTCTTCTAATTAGCCAGTTCAATTTTGATAATAATCAAACTTAATTACTAATATACAAGAAAAATAGATGACTGTACACGCAACATTTGATAAACTGAAGAAGTATCGGATCAACGAAGGAGGATCACCATCATGTTTATTTCATTTGGCATGTTTATTGGTTTAATTATAGTAACGATCATTATGATTATTTTGATTATTTATTTAACTTTTACAGGTGGAAATAAACAATCACGCCATAAAAATGTTCATCAAGCAGAACAAGCCGCTAAAGAACGACTAGCTCAAAATAATCAAGTAATGTCCAATCAGTCCAACGATTTAAATCAGAATGACCTAAGCTATCAAGATAATTTCAAACAAGAATCACACTCAGATAATCAATATTACCAAGAACCAGATTCTAATGAAACCACTGAGGAAGACTACTCATTACACATCCTTCCTTATCCAAAGGACGATGAGTTTAAATAACTGAACAAGAGCAAAATATCTTTCAAATATCTTGTATACTGATTCCATATTAGTGGATCTTCCATGATAAAGGCTTGTTTTACCATGGAAGACCCACTAATATTTTTATACGATAAAGTTCGTTAAAAAAGAAAATTTTGTTATTATAAAAATAAATAATTACTGTTATATGTGAGTCTATCCAAATAAGTTGACTTTAACTTGTTCTGTTTCTATAATTTGGGAAAAGCAGAGAAAAAGGTTGATGAAATGGACATCCTATTAAACGAAAAAAGTCAAAAAAAAATAGAACTGTTTACTGAATTGCTATACAGAGAAAATGAAGAAATCTCATTTTCATATTTGCAATATTTTCTTGATGTTTCTTTAAGTACATTAAAACGTTACTTTGATGAGTTAACAGTGGATATTAAAAATAATGACAACCTTAAGAATATTTTATTGGAGAAAAGAATTGGAGGTTTTCTTATTCAGAATAATTCCGAACATAATACGAATTATCTCTCCATACGATTACGCCTAAACTATTTGGAACACTCCCTACAATTCAAAATACTTTTGGAGCTCTTGTTGAATCATTATAATTCCGTAGAAGACTTAGCAGAAAAATTATATGTTAGTCCTTCCCATCTTTATAAAAATATCACTGCTCTAAATGTTGAATTAAAACGATTTCCTTTAAAAATTATATTTCATCCAACCACAAACTTCCAAGGAAAAGAAAAATATATAAGAATGCTTAACTTCTACTTTTTTTGGAGTACCTATCGAGGAATCACTTGGACATTCGATTTTGATAACATGAATAGATTTTCCGCTTCCGTTGATTTTGCTGAACTAAAGAGGAACTATTCTGAATCGGTTATTAAACGTTTAGAATTTATGGTGGGTCTATTTATGGTGAGACAAGAAAAACATCCTATTCGATTACCCAAAAAAATCAGGGAGTTATCCAGAAACTTCTCGACAACAAATGATATTTCACAACTAATTGAACCATTTCTTGCCTCAGAGGATGAGATTTTATTTTTCAATTTAATTTCCAGATGTTATATTTCCGAAATAGATGACTTGAATGATCAAATCAGGCTTTATAATTCCTTTCCAAGGACATTACCACTCATTAAAGACTGTGATTTATTAGTGGATGAATACGAAAAATATTTTTATCCTAACTCTTCTATGGGGAAAAAGCAAAAAGCAATCGTCTTTTACTATTCTCTTATCGGATTGATTCAGGCGACTTATTTTTCAATCAGTCCCTTTCAGTTTTTCAGAGCTGCTTTTAATCAGGACAAAAAAAATTCACTATCGATTAAGAAAAATCCGAAAGTTTATAAATTTTACGAAAATTTTCGGAAAAATAATCCTGATTTTTCAGTAGCTCCTTCATTTGATTTTGGGATGTGTGTCTTGTTAACGATTTTAACAGAAACTTTTTTATTCCCCTCCGTCTCTGTTTATATTCAATACTCTAGAAACAACCTAGGTATGGTTTATTTGAAAAATAGGCTGCATACCATTTTTAATCCTGAAACATTGCATATTACCAATAACATTGATGATGCTGAACTGATAATCACTGACTGTTTTGAATCTGGAGCAGTTCAAAAAAATCAAAAAGTATTCTATATATCTAATGCGTATGATGAACTAACATGGTTTGAATTATTTTCTTGTATTCAAAACTTCTTATTTAAACCTGAATAACCCCCATCAAAAAATACCGCTAGGTGGAATTATCACTTCCAACCAGCGGTATTTTTATCTTAAAATCAAATGAACGGTCTTATATTACAGACGAGCATTCAATTCTTTTGCTAACTCCTCAAATCCTGGTTTACCAAGTAATGCAAACATATTTTTCTTGTATGCCTCCACACCCTCTTGGTCGAATGGATTCACACCATTCAAGTAACCTGAAATACCAACTGCAATTTCAAAGAAGTACATCACATAACCTAATGAATAAGCATCCATTGCAGGAATTTTAACGATCATATTTGGTACGCCACCATCAGTATGAGCAAGCAAGGTACCTTCAAAGGCTTTAGTGTTTACAAAATCAATTTCTTTCCCTTGTAAATACCCTAATCCATCTAAATCTTCTGCAAGCTCTGGAATTGAAACAACATGACGTGGTGTTTCAACTTTAACAACTGTTTCAAATAAGTTACGCATACCATCTTGAACATATTGCCCCATTGAATGCAAATCAGTAGAGAAATCTGCTGCTGCAGGGAATATCCCTTTTTGATCTTTTCCTTCTGATTCACCAAAAAGTTGTTTCCACCACTCAGAGAAGTAATGCATTCCTGGTTCATAGTTGATCAACATTTCAGTTGTTTTGCCTTTACGATATAAGATATTTCTCAACGCAGCGTATTGATACGCTTGGTTTTTACTTAAATCAGTTGTTGCTGCATATTCTTTACGTGCATCATTTGCACCTGTCATCAGCGCATCAATATCCCCACCGCTAACTGCGATTGGTAATAGACCAACTGGAGTCAATACAGTGAAACGTCCGCCAACATCATCAGGAATTACAAATGTTTCCCAACCTTCCGCATCTGCTTCAACTTTAACAGCACCTTTAGCACGATCAGTTGTTGCATAGATACGCTTGTTTGCTTCTTCTTTGCCATATTTTTTAATCAATAATTCTTTAAATACTCTAAATGCAATAGCCGGCTCAGTCGTTGTGCCCGATTTAGAAATCACATTTACAGAGAAGTCACGGTCACCAATAACATTGATCAAATCAGCTAAGTAAGTCGAGCTGATACTATTTCCAGCGAAGAAAACTTGAGGTGCTTTTCTTTCAGATGCTGGTAATAAATTATTAAATGAGTGGTGTAAAAATTCAATTGCTGCTCTCGCACCTAAGTATGAACCACCAATACCAATCACAACTAAAACTTCCGAATCAGATTGGATTTTTTCAGCCGCTTTTTTAATGCGGGCGAATTCATCTTTATCATAATTTTCTGGCAGATCGATCCAACCAGTAAAATCACTTCCAGCTCCTGTTCCTTCTCTTAACGCTTTGTCTACTGCAGTCACTTGAGTCTGCATGTATTCCAATTCATGATCAGCAACAAATGGTGTCAAATTGGAATAATCAAATTGAATGTGTGACATTCCTTCTCCTCCTTGAAATTAAACTTAATACAGTATCTACTTTACGTTCTTTTGCTCCTTTTTTCAAGCAAATTATGACTGAGTGTACCAATTTTATTTTAATTCATGTAAAAAGGTTATTTTATAACACAAAATTAGAATAGCTTCAACAAAAATAAAGAATGATCGTGCACCATACACCACGATCATTCTAACTAAACTCATCTCACTAAACGGATTGGTCAGGTGATTAAACTAGTCCTTGACTAAGCATCGCTTGAGCTACTTTTTCAAATCCAGCGACATTTGCTCCTAAGACAAAATTGTTTGTAGCATCATATTTATTAGCAGTATCACGGCATGTTTCGTAAATATTTTTCATAATATCATCCAGCATACCATCTACTTTTTCAAATGACCAAGATAAGCGTTCTGAGTTTTGGCTCATTTCTAAGGCAGAGACTGCTACACCACCGGCATTTGCGGCTTTACCTGGGCAATACAACACACCTGCTCTCTCAAGCACCTCAACAGCATCTAACGTACAAGGCATATTGGCACCTTCAGCCACAACTTTTCCGCCGTTTTTCACTAAAATTTCAGCTTGTTTCTCATTGATTTCGTTTTGAGTAGCACATGGCAAAGCGATATCGTAACTGATTTCAAAGTCCCAAACTGATTGACCCTCGTAATAAGTCGCATCTGAATGAGTATCTATATATTTAGAAATACGTTCACGATTTTTTTCTTTTAGTTCTTTTACTAATTCAACATCGATTCCTTTTGGATCGTAAACAAATCCGCTTGAATCAGAACAAGTTAGAACAGTTGCCCCTAATTCTTTGGCTTTTTCCATTGCGTAGATCGATACATTTCCACTTCCAGAAACCACAACTTTTTTTCCTTCAAAAGAATCGTTTAAGTCTTTCAATAGATGCTTAACAAAATAAACACATCCGTAACCAGTAGCTTCTGTTCTTGCTTGGCTTCCCCAATATCCTAGTGGTTTGCCTGTCAGAACGCCTGCATCATAATTTCTCAAACGTTTATACATACCGAATAAGTATCCGATCTCTCTGGCACCAACACCGATATCTCCTGCCGGTACGTCAGTACTTGGTCCAATATGCTTTTGCAGCTCTGTCATGAAGCTTTGACAAAAACGCATGACTTCAGCATCTGATTTTCCTTTAGGGTCAAAATCGCTTCCCCCTTTACCGCCGCCAATTGGCAAACCAGTTAAGCTGTTTTTAAAAATTTGTTCAAAGGCTAAAAATTTCATCACACTTAAATTCACGCTAGGGTGAAAACGTAAGCCACCTTTATAAGGCCCAATCGCAGAATTATACTGGACACGATACCCACGGTTGACTTGCCAATTTCCTTGATCATCTTGCCAAGGAACTCTAAACTGTAAAATTCTCTCAGGTTCAATCAAGACTCCTAAAATATTGGCTTCAATGAATGCTGGATTTTCTTTTAAAAATACTTCAACCGTTGGTAAAAATTCATCGACAGCTTGCAAGTATTCCACTTGCCCTCGATCATTTTCATGAATCTTCTTTTGAATCTCTTCCACGTACTGTTTTGCTTCCATTTAATCACCCTCTCATTGTTATAATCCTATTTTAACCTAAATTCTGAAAATTTCCACAATTTTTTACTATGAATTGCAAAAAAAGTAGAAAAAGTTTTGAAAATTGTGTTAAACTACCATTGAATCGGAGGAGAATTTATGAAATCATTTGATGTTATTGTCGTCGGAGCTGGTACTAGCGGCATGATGGCTGCCATCGCTGCAGCAAAATCTGGCAGCAATACTTTATTAATAGAAAAAAACAAACGCGTAGGTAAAAAACTCTTATTAACTGGCGGTGGACGCTGCAATGTGACCAACAATCGTCCTGCAGATGAAATCATCGCACATATCCCCGGAAATGGAAAATTTTTATACAGTGCTTTTTCACAATTCAACAATTACGATATTATGGAATTTTTCGAATCAAACGGAACCCATTTAAAAGAGGAAGATCACGGACGTATGTTTCCAGTCACAGATCGTTCAAAAACAATTGTTGAAACATTATTTAACCAATTAGAACAACTGGATGTAACGATTTATACAGAAGCAAAAGTCGAGAAAATCTTACGCAAAGAAGATCAAGTAATTGGCGTTTCTTTAGAGCATGAGAAAATTTACGCCCCTTGTGTTATTTTAACAACAGGCGGTCGCACATATCCTTCAACTGGTTCAACAGGTGATGGCTATAAACTAGCCAAAAGATTGGGTCATACTATTAGCCCTTTATACGCAACTGAATCTCCAATAATCTCTGATGACGATCTTATTAAAGAAAAAACACTACAAGGTCTTTCACTTCAGGATGTTTCTCTTTCCGTTTTGAATAGTAAAGGAAAAATAATTGTAGAACATCAGATGGATCTTCTGTTTACACATTTTGGTCTCTCTGGTCCTGCCGCTTTAAGATGTTCAAGTTTTATTAATCAAGAATTAGTTAAAAATCAGCAGAAGCCTGTTACGTTACAACTTGATATTTTCCCGCAAAAATCAGCAGCAGAGCTGAATAATGAAATAAAGAAAAAACTTTTAGAACATTCCGAAAAATCCTTGAAAAATGCTTTGAAAAATCTTGTTCCAGAACGACTACTAGATTTCGTCTTAACCGAAACAAAACTATCTGACTACCAATCAAAACAAGTCTTAGAACAACACATCAATCAACTGACCAATTACTTAAAGACTTTTCGGATAACGGCTACAAAAACACTACCTATCGAAAAGTCTTTTGTCACTGGCGGAGGAATTTCCTTAAAAGAAATCCAACCTAAAACAATGGAAAGTAAGTTGGTCAATGGTTTGTTTTTTGCTGGCGAGTTACTTGATATCAATGGCTATACTGGAGGATATAATGTCACTGCCGCTTTCGTCACTGGCCATGTTGCTGGTACGCATGCTGCTAGCATAGCAGAATATACTTACCTTCCCTCTTTAGAACAAGAATAATTTAATTTAGAACGAATGCAGCTTCTGCATTCGTTCTTTTCAATTCGTTCTTTTCAATTTGTTCAGTCCATTATCCCAAATAAACTACGACTTTAGCAGGATAAAAATTTCAAAATAAATCGGTCTTTTGTTTGATTCTTTATTACTCTGATTATGTGAAAATAGTCTTAGGAGGTGGTTATTATGAAAATTAACTTAAAACGACAAACAACGTGGGGCTGCGTTCGTCATTTCATTGTATATAAAAATGGTGTAAAACAGGGGAAATTATTTAATAATATAACAACTGAAATAGATGCTGAAATTGGAGATACTCTTGAGTTTAGAGAAGGTCTTTTCCGTTTTTCTCAAAAAATCAAAGTAAATTCAGAGACTAAAGAAATCTTGATTTCAAATACCAATCAAATTAAACGTTTATTTTCATTATTTATCATTTTATTTATAGCGATATCTCTACTTAGTCTTTCAATTGCTTCTTTAAAAGTATTTTTATTTACTGAGATTTCTGTCTTTATTCTTTTGAATCATTTATTTCGTTATCGTTCATATAATTTTAATATTGAACCTATGGACTCATTATTACATGATATTTCCGGAATTGAAATCTACTAACCATAAAAAGCCGTACAAATTCGAAATGAATTTATACGACTTTTTTAGTTTAATACACTATCTTGAGTCATTCTTTCGTTCTATACTTCTTTTTCAGAAAAAGAAGTATCTAGAATATAGCCAATTGAACGAATTGTTTTCACTTGCACTGGTGAGTTCTTTAAATCAGCAAATTTCTTTCTTACGTGAGAAACAAGATTACACACTCGATTTTTTTGAACCTCACCTGAATTTTTAGGCCAAACTCCTCTGTATATATCTTCATAAGTTACAGTTTGGTTTTTATTTTTATATAAAATCGTCAAGGCTAAGAATTCTTGTCTAGTTAAATCGACTTCTTGTTTTTTATTGACTAATACACATGACTTCTCAGGTATTATTTCAAATGAAGACTCTTTATCTTTCTTTTTAATCGTTTCTTTTTTGATTCTTTTCAAAATATTTTTTACAATTAAATCTAATTCATCTGCCTCTTCTGTGAAGATGCCATCTGCTCCCAATTTTAAATAAACCATTCGGGAGGTAAAAACCATTTGTTCTTCATCTGCTAATATAAGTATATAAATATCAGAAATTTTCCTTATCTCTAATAACCACTCACAAATATTAGTAAAATTAAGTTCAATACTTTCTTCTATTACAAGCACATCTAATCCGTCTAAATCATCTAAACAAAATTCTTCAATTAGTTTAAGTGAGCATTGTTGATCTGAATCCAAAGTTTTGTAGTAATCATTTTGAGGTGTTCTTAATGAAAAATAACCTATGTTGTACATAATACATTTCCCCTGTATATTAAATTTGTTAATGCTCAATAACTTTTCTTAAAAATCATTTTTTATTTCTATTAGCATTATTACTGTTGCGCTTTTTACCACTTGTTTTTTTTCTTCTTTTAGCTGCCTCAACCTTTAATCTTTTTCTTTTACGTCTTCTTCTCTTACTAATATATTGACTTAATCCAAAAGTTATCAGCATTAACACTATAACTCCAACTACGCCGCCAATAATGTACCATTTTGTATAATCTACCTTTAACTCAACAGCTTTTTCATTCAGTTCTTTGGCTTCTTTTTGACTGATTTCAAAGTCTTTAGACCATTTCCATTTTTCAGATCCACTTGAAACATTCATATGCAAGGTATACTTCCCTGCTTTAAATTCTTGATTTTCCCAACTCATTCCAAAATTAAAATTAGAATTGGGTGCCATACGAACTCCAGGTTTCTTCTGTTCAAATAAGGTTTCTTTACTTCCTTTTTTAGTTACCCGAGCATCGATTTCCATATCTTGAATGATTACAGGCTGCGTATTTTGAATATTCGCTTTCAAAACATTTCTATAATTGACCTGTGAAGGTTGGATTTTACCAAGTTTCAAGTCAGGTTTGACAATATTATCGTTTTGTCTAATCAATACACCTATCGCAAACGCGAAACGATTTTTGATCTGAACTCCTGAGTTTTCTTTATCGTCCTTTTCCTTATCTTCTTTTTCAGTAAAATGAAGTCCACCCAAAATGACACCATCTAATTCTTTGTCTGGCATCGTCACTTTTATTTTCAATATTTTTGAGCTTTTAGCTGGAATTGTTGTTTCTTTTTCTACCTCACTAATAACAGAAAAAGGTGCTTTCAATGTTTCATCTAATTTAGGGTCCGCATTACTATAATCGACAATTCCGTTATCGTTTGTAATTGCTGTGTTAGCATTATTTTCTACAGTAACTTCTTCATCTAAAGGATTATTCATCGAAACTTCTAATTCCTGAACTTGTCCGGGCTTCATTTTTAAATCGAAATACGTTTTTGTTTTATCAATTTGATTATCAGGAATGACCGCAGTTACGGAGAAATTCATTGTTCCGTCTTGTGCTGATGCATTCAATGGCAAAGAGCTTATCATGATGATCAAAAGTAATAGTGATATTATTCGTTTATTCATTAATAATTTCTCCCAACTTACTTATGTTTGATTTTATGTCGTCGTGTTGTTTTTATGTAAAAATCAATCATTGCAACGACAGTAACATTCTGTTGCTGCAATGATTGTTCATATTAAACTTTTTATTTAGTCGATGTTGGAGTTGTTGAAAGTGTCCAAGTTATAGTAGACTTGTATTCTTCTTTAGGGTTTTTCTTAGAATCAGCAGGAACGCTAAGTGTTACATTAGGGTTTCTGTCAGTGTCTGTCAAAGTAGCCGTTGTATCTTTGCTGAATACTGCTGCCCATGATCCCATCCCTTGGTCAGTTTTCGCTACGATAAGTGGTTTAGCATCCGTTGTTAGAGTCACATTTGTATTTAGTGTATCTGGTTTAAAGTCTTTTCCATTAACTGGTTTTACTTGTGTAGAAAATTGTGAGTGACCTAGTGTTAACGTAGCTTTTAAGTCTGCTTCCGTATCTATAACAGTCCCTTTAAATGGAGTAGCAGATACAGTTAAATCCCACCCTTCATTTGTACCTCTATTATCTGTTACTTGAACGTAGTGAGGAACATATTTTGCTTGTAGAGGATCTGTAACTTTACCAGTTTCATCTAATAGACTCACTTTTGGGTATAATGGATGGTAATCTGCCGCATTACCAGACATTGTTACTGTACCAAACTTAAAGTTTGGTGCGAAATCGACTCTCAATGGTCCTTTTGTTCCTGTAGAGCCTTCGCCTGTATCAGGTTTTACACCATTTCCATCTGGATTAGTCGGATCGATGGTATTTCCTCCGTTATCTGCATCTAGTGATTCTGATTCAAATTTTACTGTTGCATCAGTGGTTGGAGCTGCAACTTGATCAGCGAAAGCTGGTGAAGCCGCTCCTAAAATAAATGTGCTAATTAGTAGTGCCGAAGCAATTGTTCTTGTTTTTTTCATAATTAATATCCTCTTTTCTTTTTTATACTCTTCTTTTATGCTTAAGGTACTTCATTCAAATTAACGTTTGATTGATCTGGACCATCAACTAATGTCCAAGTTAATACAGTTTTATACGCTGCATTCTTTAATTTTGCAGTATCCCCAGGAACATATAACGAAATACTTTTCGCTGCTTGCTCATCAGTATCTCCCAATGTATAGTGCCAAGTTCCCATACCTTTACCAGCTGGAGCATTAACCACTGTCACAGCACCTTCACCTGGTGTAAGTGTTTGTTTAATTCCTAATGGAGCGAACTCCGACCCTTTTTGAGAAGACTTCAAGGTTGGATTGTCAAAACTCAACGAAGCACCTACCAGTGTAGAAATACTATTGTCTTTGTCTTTCGCTTCGAATTGTGCGTCTTGTTTAAGTTGCAACTGCCAACCAGCGTTTGATCCACGACTATCGGTAATTTGAACATAGTTAGGAACCTCTTTTGGTTCCGAAATGCCTTTTAAGTTGATTTTTGCTAATTTTGCAAAATAGGTTTCATTATTACCAGAAACCTTAACTAGGCCAAAATTTACTTTTGTAATATAGTCAATCGTTAATGGACCAACCATCCCAGTATCGCCTTCACCCGGTGTTTCCATTTCTTCTCCATCAGGACCAACTGGAGGCGTAGTATCCGTTTCATTTTGCTCAAATGTAATTTCTGCTTCAGATTTTGCTGGATCCTTAATTGTAATTGGCGGTTTTACTTCACTTTCATTTGTCGTTTCAGCAAATGCCGCTGGTGTTCCTAGTAAAAAACTCGCAAACGTTACTATTCCTGTGGTAGTTACTGTTAAACTTTTTTTCAATATCATGTTTTCTTCTCCTTTAATGTTAAATTGGTGTATCAATCAGCTCCCAAGTTAAGGAAGTTGTATAGTTACCTTTTTTCTTTTCGACTGTTCCCGGAACACTTACTTGTATGCTGGTTTTACTTTCCTCTTTATCTTTTCCAAACATAATGATCCAAGTTCCTTTACCGGACGTTTCTGTCGATTTAGATACTTCTGTCGCTTCCCCACCCTCAGGCTCCAACCTTACACTTTCGGTAACAATTGGTTTAGCCCCGTCATTTGGGGAGAACAATCGAATGTTTTTTAGCGTTATTTCAGCACCTTTTAATGAATGTGCGCCATTCCTAAGTTGACCATTTTGTTTGACCGTTAGTCGCCATCCAGATTTTTTCCCTCGATTATCTGTTAGTTGAAGGAAATTAGGTACTTCTTCTTCCGAACCATCTACTAATCTCTTTATTCTTGTTAACTTTGCATAGTAAATATCATTTTTCTGTGATCCGTCATGTTCTCCAAAAACAACATGAGGAGCAAAATCGACACTCAAGGGGCCTGATGTCCCTGGTTGGACAGGAATTGATGAAATGATCTTTATTGATTCACCAGGATGAGACGAATCAAGCAGCGGGGTAACTTCTGTATTTTCAGTATAATAAATCTCCCCTTCGGATTTATTCCCTGTTGTTCCATTTGCAAAAGCTGCACTCGCCCCTAAACAAACTCCGCCTAGCGATAGAGTCAGAAAAATAATAATCATTTTGATATTTTTCTTCATTTCCCTCCCCTTTCATCACGGTCCATTCTCGAGTGTCCACATTATTTGAGCAGTATATTCTTTGTCCGAACGAACACTTCCTGGCAACACATTTAGAATCACTTCTTTTTCTTTATCTTTCGTAAAGTCTACTTGAATAACACCATTGCTTAATTTATTTGGTTCATAAACTGGCGTATCCAGATTATTAAGATTTGTATCTACAATTTCCCCTGAATCGTAAGATCGATAAATCAATCCACTAGCTGAGATAATACCGTCTTTCGTTTTTAGAGGCTGTTCCATTTTTGCCATTAAGCGCCATTTATTCAACTTAAATCGAGTATCGTTTACAGAGATACTTAGCTTATTTTCAGAAGAAATGAACTGTTCTTTTGATCTGATTGTTTGTGTACCAAAAGAGATCTTATCGACTGTCTTATCGAAAGCTAAATTCCCCTCAAGCAGGGTAACGTTAAATACTCTTGTCAATCGATCAATTGTGACTGTGATTGTGTATACTCCTGGTTGTTTTTTTAATAATCCTTGATTGTACGTCAGCTTATCGTTAATCATCTTGCCTGTCACTAAACTCCAAGCTTCAACTTGTCCGTGCTCTAAAACAAATTTTCTTTGTTCTTCAGCAGTTTCGGGCAAATCAATTGCTAAAGCAGAAAAATTATATGCTTTAAGAAGGTAACTACTGTCAACCATTGTTGACTCATCCTTAACAGTTATTGGTACGACTACAACTAAAAAGTTGCCTGCTTTATCTGTTAAGGTAATTTCAGCTGTTTTATATCCCGCTTTAGAAATATCTGGGACCTTCGTCATTTTTATCGTTAAATTATCTGCACCAATACCTGCATTGTCAGAAATGTTTTTAAGCATCTTCTCTGTTGATGGGAGTGAATCTCCCAATGTTAAAGCTTGTTTAACTGCATCTGCTTTAGGCGCTGTTGTATCAGCTACAGTTTGTATATCTGAAGCAATACTAACGTTTCCAGCGGCGTCTGTTGAAGTAGCATAATAAATTTTATATGGTACGATTGGCTTCTTAGCTGCTGGAACAGTAATTGAAAACTGACCATTTATATCTGCTTTTCCAGTCAAAAATATTGCTCCATTTGACTTATCATATATATTTACCGTCGATCCTGCTTCAGCTTTTCCAGAAACTGTGCCGTCTTGGTCATTAATTAAATTTAGCGTTGGTTTTTCTGGAGGTACTACGTCTTTTATGATACGTACTTGAGAAGCTGTTTTCCCTCGAAGCATGCTGAAAACAGTGACTGTTTCATATTCCTTAAAATATTTGTCTTTTGGTAAAGAGTAACTAAAATTCCCTTCACTATCTGCACGAATTTGATATTTTCTTACATCATTAGCAACTTCTGAATTTAAAGTTCCCTCTGGAAAATCCGATACGCCAGAAAATTGAACAAATGAATTCGGATATGTTTTTCCTGTGATCGTATGGCTGCGTTCATTTTTCGGATCATTGACTAAATCATCGGGAATAGTCAATGACATGACTATTTTATCCAGCAACGCTTGAGCTTTTGCCAGTTCTTTTGTTAGTTCAGCATTAATTCCAATATGAACAACAGTATCAATCAATTTCTTTGTTTTATCTATTTCTTCTTGTGTCGTAGACAATTTCAACTCGGTATGAGTGCTATCTGTAAACAAAGCATCAAGACTTGCTCTAGATTCTACAATTCCTTGATTTAAATCAACAATAGATGTATTCCGAAAATACGCCGCAGAATAATAATCTACCAATGGACCTATACTAAAAACAAGAGTCATTTCATTTGTTGTAGCCTGAACAATTTTTGTCACAGTTGTAGGACCAAATCCGCGCTCTATTAATCTACTGTAGTCTGAATAAACAGACACCGGACTATTCACGTCTGAGTTTGATAGCCAATTTAGAGCATATCTCGCACTAGTTCCAGCATAAGCACTTGCAGTCATTTCAGTGGAAAGTTGATAATAATGACCAGGAATTGTACGAATAGTACTTTTTACAAGTCCGTAATTATTCATTTTCCCATTAATATTAAAAGTTACAGTACGGGGAGAAGCTGACGACCTCAGACTTCTGTCACTTATAAGATACTGAGAAGTTGTTCCGTTCCAATTATTATTTTGACTCCAGTTATCGGAGGCATAGCGGGTATATCCTTCCCAACTCACTAATAAGTTATACTTAGAAAGAACTGCTTGGTCTGTTACTAATGGAGGTACTTCTTCAGTTTTAGTTTGGTAATTGATATTTTTCTGGTCCTCTGCTGCTTTTATTACTTTTTTTGCTTCCGACTTTGGATAAAGAACACTTGTAAAGACGACGAGTACAACAAACAGCACTGAGATAAGATACCATTTTTTTTTCTTCATTTTCCTTCCTCCTATTCCATGCAAAATCTTTTAAGTGCATTATAGGATTTAAAATTGAGCAATTTTGCCATTTCTCCTCCCCTTTCATTATGGTCCATTTTCAAGTATTCTCATTTGATAGAACAGATCACTTTTTTCTTCATTTTTTCCTCTTCTTTACGGGTATTCTTATTAAAGCTCCTATAGGCTTTAAAACTGAGTAACAAAAAACAATGATTAACATTAGCGAACCTAATAGTAGGTATAAAACGTTATTCTTCATTCCAGTACTGGGTAAAAATCCTATCTCATCAGGCTTAGCTCTTTTTCCACCCCTTGTTTCTGGCAACTCTTTTTTGCTAGTTGTAGTAGTACTCTCTAAAGTCTCATTTGTGCTACTTTCAGATAAGGCACTTGAACTTGAATCACTTCCAGCCGCTACGTCACTGTTAAAAGTTAAACCGATTTCAGTATTATAGTTTACTGCTTCTACTGTATTAAAAAGTTGAAAGAATGATATCGTTATAAAAATAATACTTAGGAAAATAACATATTTTTTTTTCATAGTACCCCCTTTCATTCTCCGGTTCTCCTTTTTCTCAAAAAATATATTAAATGAACCCTAAAAACATTATTTAAATATAATAAATAAATTCCGGAGATTTTAATTAAAAATTTTTCTCTTTCGTGTTACTTTATTATCATAAAACATAAAAAAATTTTTTGAAAATCCAAAACTGAACACATTTCAGACCTTTTTTAGATAAAATAACAGGACAAACACAACTTAAATTAATTTAAAGCGTTTTTTTCATGCATAAAAATAACATATAAAAAACAAATTATACTCATTTAGATGCACGCTTCATTGACTTTGTTTTTTTTCTACTCTATAATTCCACGGAAAACTACTAATTAAAGGACGTAGATGAATGGAATTTTTTTTAAATGATAAAAATAAGAAAAAATTAGAACTTTTTAAAGAATTAGTTTTTAAAGATGGTGAAAAGGTTTCTTTCTCTTACCTCCAACATTATTTAGATATTTCTTTAAGTACTTTAAAACGATATTTTAATGAGTTAGAATCAGATGTTAAAAGTAATGAAGAGTTAAAAATGATTGTTTTCGAAAAAAATACAGGTAGTTTTCAATTAAATAATTATTCAGATTTTAAAATTGATTATTTAGTTGTTCAGTTAAGACTTCATTATTTGAATGACTCTTTACAGTTTAAAATCATTTCAAGTATTCTTACCAGGAACTACTTAACTGCTGATGAACTAGCAGAAGATTTATTTGTCAGTATCCCTTATCTTTATAAGCAAATAAATGCTTTGAACGAACAACTTAAAAGTTTCCATATAAAAGTAGCTTTTCATTTAAATGGAAATTTATGCGGTGAAGAAAAACACTTGAGGATGTTTTATTTTTACTTCTATTGGAATGCCTATCGTGGTATCATCATCCCTTTTGAATCTGAGCTTAACTGCGTCTTTACTTGCCCGGATCTAATTAAAAAATTAGAAAGACGCTATTCTGCATCAGTCATTAAACGGATAAAATTAATGTTAGGCATTACAATCGTACGACAGTATAAATATCCAATAGATTTACCGCTAGAAATTAAAGATATACTGAAACCATTTGAAGTTGCCACAGAAATTTCGACACTCGTTAAAAGGTACTTCATATCAGAAGAAGAACGATTATTTTTTGATTTGATGCTCAGAAGTTTTATCTCGGATATCGACTCTTCAAAAGAAAAAATCAAACTGTTTGATAGCTTCCCTAGATCCTCCTCTTTAGTTTTCTCTAGTGAATTGCTCGTTAATGAATATGAAAAAAGTTTCTATCCTTCTAATCCAATGACTTCCACAGAAAAAGCCAGCATTTTCTATTATGTGCTTATCGGTCTTGTTTATTCTACCTTTTTTGAAATTAATCCGATGTACTTTTTCAGACAAGTAATGATTAATGAACAAGACAACACAGAATTTCTAAAAAAATATTTAAAAAAACATCCAAAAAATTATCGGTTTTATAAAAATTTCAGAAAAAATCATCCTGAATTTACAATCGATCCTTCATTTAATTTTGGAATATGTATGTTATTAACTATTTTGACTGATATGTTTTTAGTCCCTAGTATCACGATTTATATTCAGTATAGTAGTAATAATTTTGGTTCTATCTTTATTAAAAATAAGCTTTTAACACTTTTTAATTCCGAATCAATCAATTTTACGAACAAATTAATTGAAGCCGACATCGCGATTATTGATAATTTTGAAGTACATGAAGAAAAAGAAAATCAAACCTTCTTCTTCGTAAATAGTTTTCTTGATGAGCGAATGTGGCTTGAACTTGTCATGCTTATTCAAAAAAGTCTAATGAATCATGAATAAAAAGAACAAGACCAAACGAATTTGTTTGGTCTTGTTCTTTGATAAAAATTTAATTGGTTTTCATTAATTCCGTAACATAAGCTACTGTATCAGGTTGTTCTGTCTCAATCTTAGTAATAGCTTCAGAAAAGTTTGGTAGATGATCTTTATGGGCAATCAATAGTTCATCCAATAAGGTTTTAGCCATTACTCCTCCCGGAACTAACGGATTAATTGTGAATGCATGTAATGCCGCACCGTAATCTCCATCAATAGCCGCACGAATAACAGTTTCTTCCATACCTTTCATTACCTGGATAATACCACGTGCTGCGGGTGGGAACGCTCCCCAGTTATATGGTTCATGTCCATGTGCAGTTACAGGGCCTGAAACTTCTACAACACAGTCATAAGGTAAATCAGTGATCGTACCATTGTTTTCAGTTGAAACAACCATATCTGTTCGCTTATCATTATGAATAGATGCAATTAATTCACAAGCGGCATCACTATAATGTGTACCACCACGTTGTTCCAATTCTTTCGGTTTGTAGTCTAAATTAGGATCTTTATAAAGTTCAAACAGGCGAGCCTCAGTCTCTTTCACGACTTGAGCTCTTGTTTCTCCTTTTTCAAACTCTTCGATCGAATGTTTCAGCATTTCGTCTTCGATATAGTAATAACGGTGGTAGCCACATGGCAACATACCTAAATCTTTGATTTGTTCATAATGGAATGGTGCATTATGAATATTTTTCAAATGACTTTCAGAATCTTCTTGAGGGCCATAAATCAAATCAATCAGTTCTTGTGTCCGTTCATTTCCTTGTTTGTCCCAGACACGGTGCCAATGGAAGTGATTGATTCCTGCAAATTTAAAGAATAAGTCATCTTCAGGAATACCTAATTTTTCAGCTGCTTGTTTTCTGTGACCAATCGGTACATTACATAAACCAGCTGTTTTTTTCCAACCGCCGTGCTTAATTGCAGCTTCTGTAACCATACCAGCAGGATTAGTAAAATTAACTAGCCATGCATCTGGACATAGCTCTTTCATATCTTCAATAATTCCAAGAATCACTGGAATCGTACGGAAGGCTTTAAACATACCGCCGGCTCCATTTGTTTCTTGACCTAAAACACCATGTGATAAAGGAATACGTTCATCTTTTATTCGAGCATCTAATAAACCAACTCGAAATTGGGTCGATACAAAGTCAGCATCTTTTAAAGCTGCACGACGATCTAATGTTAAGTGAACTTCCCAATCTAAGCCAGCTGCTTTAACCATTCTTTTAGCCATAGCTCCGACTGTTTCTAACTTTTCTCTACCTTCTTCAATATCTACTAGCCAAATTTCTTTGATTGGCAGTTCATCTTTTCTTTTAATGTAGCCTTCGATCAGTTCTGGTGTATAGCTTGATCCTCCACCAATTGTTGCAATTTTCAATGCTTCTCTTGTCATGTGTTTCCCTCCTGATTTATTGTTCAGAATACGTTCTGACATCGTTTACATTTCAATCATAATTTATGGGAATGTTCCCATGTCAAGCTCTTTTTTTAATTATTATATGTTATACTTAAAAAGGAAAAGAACTACTATTCAACTAACGAGGTGTTATAATGACCACAATTATTGATGTTGCAAAAAAAGCCCAAGTCTCTAAATCTACTGTTTCCAGAGTAATTTCAGGAAATGGTTATGTTAGTCAGGAAAGCCGAAAAAAAGTTTTAGATGCAATGGAAGCGCTGTCGTACTCGCCAAATTTAATTGCCCGAAATCTTCAAAGTGGCGAAACGAAAACAATTGGTTTTCTCGCTCACGGTTTTATTGATCCTTTGGGGATTTTTCTTCAAAGCTTTATCTCTATTGCCAAAAAATATAATTACTATGTGACGCTCTACTTTACTGATGGAGATAAAAAAAAGGAAATCGATGCATTAAATCAAATGAAATATAAACAATTAGATGGTATGTTTATTTTGACTCGAGCAAATAAATGGGAGGTTATTGAACCATATAGTATTTATGGCCCAATCGCGACTTGGCACCGCATTGATTCTGAACGAATCTATTCTTCATATGTCGATCATTATTCTGGCTATTTTCGATCGTTAGAGTATCTTTATCAAAGAGGTTATCGTTCAATCGGTCATGTGTTAGGCAATTTTGAAAATTTGAATACAAAAGCTCGGTTAAAAGCAATTGATGATTTTCATAAAGAAAAAAATATGCCTGTTAAAAATGAATGGATCTTCCATGATAAAGCAAGGCTTGATAATGGACGCACGATTGCTCAATTATGGCATAAAATGTCCACTAAAACGGATGCAATGGCATTTTACACCGATTCAGTTGCAGCGGGCTTTATCTCTGAGTTGCAATCTTTAGGTTATTCTGTTCCTGAAGATGTCGCTGTCATCGGTTTTGACAATAGCGAAATCAGCCGGTTAATGCATATTACAACCGTAGACTACTCTATCAAACTCCAAGCTGAAAACTCATTTATCTATATTCATAATCAGTTAAATAAAGAAATAATTCCAGAACAAGCAATGAGTGTGCAGTTGATTGAACGAAACACTGTCCCTCCCCTAAAACAAATAAAAGAGCAGTGAAGAAAAATCTTCATTGCTCTTTTCAGTCTCATTTAGCCACTTTTTTACGTTCATTTCTTAAAATCGAAATCGATTGTTTTAGAGACTTAAACACACCGCCTTCGCTATAAACTAATACATTAGATTTGTAAAGTTTTGCTGAAAACATTGTTAATAATACGCCAAAAACAACCAAAATCAAAACAGAAATCATCGCGCCTGTGTTTGTCACTGTCTCACTTGCTAGTCGAATTGGCATAATAAAAGATGAAATCAATGGAATATAAGAAGAAACTTTGATCACAATATTTTGTGGATCGGTTGTTCCTAATGAAATCCCAATGAAATACCCAATCATAGCAACATAGATAATAGGCTGAACAGCTTTAGCTGTATCTTCTGGTTTCGATACCAATGAACCACATAGTGCTGCTAATACTGAATAAACTAATACACCTAGCACAAAAAATGCCAAAGTGAAAAACAGAAAGCTACCAAAAATATTTGCAGAGGATAAGCCTTCTAAGAAGCCTTTTACCATATCAAGATCTTTTAATTGTGTATAACCAATTCCAATCGCAGCTGCATAAATCAAAATTTGTGTAAGAGCTACTAAAATAACTCCCGTCAATTTTCCATAAAAATGGGTTTGCGCTTTGGTACTTGATAAAATAACTTCCATGATGCGAGTTCCTTTTTCGGAAGCAATTTCTTGTGCAATAATGGAAGCATAGGTAATAATGATCACCCAAAGAATGATGGTTATCACAAATGACATCGCCGATTGAATCGCTGTATTGTCTTGTCCTGTTGTCATTTTACCGTTATCATCGAAACTAACTTTAGTCTTTTCGAAGTTTGCTGGTTGACTCAAACTTGCTAACTGCTCTGGGGTTAAATTCAGTTTACTCGCGTTCAAGGATGATTGAACACCATTTAGCATTTGTCCCATCATCAACTCAGTCGTTGTCCCTAATGAAGACTCTGCATATAATTTCCCTTTGATTTGTTCTGTTTTAGTATCTAAAACAAGAAAAGCATCTAAGTCTTTGTCTTTTAATTGTTTTTCAGCTTCTTTTTGCGACTGAACAACTTTAAATGTATAATCATCTGTTTTTGATTTTGCTAGCTGTGTCGCTAATTCTTGATTATCTGAAACTAGCCCAACTTTTGTCTCTTCAGAAAATCCACCTGCCAATGAACCTGCGATATAAATAATTCCCATCACAAGAAACGGTACCAATATCATAATCACGAAAGAAACAGACTTCACGTTCTTTTTATAAACATCACTCGCTATAATCCAAAATTTACTCATTTGGTTCACCTGCTTTCATCTTGAATATTTCTTCTAAGGTGGGTGGCTGTTGATTAAACATCGGAATATAACCAAATTGAGTGGCACGAGCAAAGATTTCTTGCCCTGCTTTTGGATCGCTTAACGTTACTTCAACAACGCCATCGCTACGTTTTACTGCTGAAATTACACCATCAATTGCTAATACGTCTTCTGGGGTCAATGGCGATTCTAAAAAGACTTTTGTCCGTCCGAAACTTTCGCGGATTTCGTGAACTTTACCATTTAAAACCATTTTTCCACTTCTCAACATTACAAGATGATCACATATTTTTTCAACGTTATCCATATTATGACTAGAGAAAATAACACAAGAACCTTTCTCTTTCAAAGCGATGATTCCATCTTTTAATAATTCGGCATTAACTGGATCCAAACCACTAAATGGTTCATCTAATATAACTAATTTTGGTTCATGAATTAGCGTTGCAATCAGTTGAACTTTTTGTTGGTTTCCTTTAGACAATGATTTTACTTTATCCGTTTTTTTGCCTTTGACTTTAAATTTCTCCATCCACTCATCAATTTTAGGTTCGATTTCTTTTTTCGTCTTGCCACGTAATTCAGCAAAATAAATCAATTGTTCTTGAATCGAAACTTTTGGATATAATCCTCGCTCTTCTGGCAAGTAACCAATATCGTTATAGTCCTTACCACTTAATTGATGGCCATTCCAAAGGACAACACCGCTGTCTTGTGTTAAAAAATCCAAGATCAAACGGAAAGTTGTTGTCTTACCAGCCCCATTTTGACCGATTAATCCAAGTATTTTCCCATCTGGAATTTCAAATGACATATTATCTACTGCTGTATAGTCCCCAAATGTTTTAACCAAATTCTTTACTTCTAACATTCCCCATCCTCCATTACTCAAATTAAATCGACTCTTTATATAAAAAAGTAAATTACTCATTTTACTAGTCAAAAAGGTCTTTGACTCTTACCAAATTTTACCATGTGTCAGTATTATTTAAAATAAAAAACGACAGCTATTACCTATGATAATCAGCTGTCCTGTAATTAACACCTAAATGAAGTTACTTGATCAATCGTTGCAGTCTTATCCCTAAGATTCCTAAATCACTAAATATTCAGATAATTTGGAAAGTGTATACTTCAAAAAAATAGCAAAAGCTGTTTATGCTTTAGCTTCTAATAATATGTTATCGTGGGATACTAACTATGTCAAACTTTTTTTATGTAACGACGCGTTTTACTTGACAAATCCTCTAAAAAAATAGTTAAAAAACTAAACTTACCTTAATATGCTTAGCTTTTTAACTAACTACTTTATTATTATGATTTTTCTTCTGAATCAGATTCTTCTTTATGCAAATGATCATACACGTTCTTCGCTACATTTTTGGGTAAACCAGATGCGTTTAAGTCTTCAACCGACGCGGCCGTAATATTTTTTAAGGATTTAAATTGCTTTAGTAGCTCTTTTTTCCTTTTTGGACCTAATCCTTCTATGTCATCTAGGCGAGAAGCAAAACTGTTTTTGCTTCTTAACTGCCGATGGAAAGTAATAGCAAATCGATGAACTTCATCTTGAATTCGCTGCAGTAAAAAGAATTCTTGAGAGTTTCTTTCTAAAGGCACAACCGCTAAATCAGGACCAAAAAGCAGTTCACTAGTTTTATGCTTATCATTTTTAGCCAATCCAGCGATCGGAATATCTAAGCCTAATTGGTTGTCCAAAACTTCTTTTGCAGCGTCTATTTGTCCTTTACCTCCATCGATCACAATTAAATCGGGAAATGGTAGATTTTCCTTCAACACTCGTGAATAGCGGCGATAGATCACTTCACGCATTGAAGCGTAATCATCAGGACCTTTAACTGTCTTGATTTTGTATTTACGGTATTCTTTTTTATCTGGTCGCCCATCAATAAACACTACCATCGCAGAAACTGGATCTGTTCCCATAATATTCGAGTTATCAAATGCTTCAATTCTTACAGGTGTTGGAATATTCATTGCATTGCCTAATTTTTCTACGGCGCCAATTGTTCGTTCTTGTTTTCGTACGATCAAATCAAATTTTTCTTGTAGAGCAACCGTTGCATTCTTACCAGCTAATCTGACTAATTTCTTCTTTTCTCCACGTTGAGGTTGTAACACTTTCGTTGAAAGCATTGCTTCAACGCTGGCAATATCAATATTATCCGGAATCAAAACTTCCTTCGGGATAAAATGTTCATTTTCTTGATAGAATTGTCCGATGAACGTTAAAAAATCCTCTTCTTCTTCATTATAAAAAGGAAAAATTGAAACATCTCGTTCGATTAATTTGCCTTGTCGTATAAAAAATACTTGGACACACATCCAACCTTTATCAACTGCATAACCAAAAACATCACGATCTACTAAATCAGCGTTTGTCATTTTTTGACGGGTCATCACAGTTTCGATTGCTTTGATTTGATCACGATATTCTGCAGCTTTTTCAAATTCCATATTTTCTGCAGCTTCGTTCATTTTTCTTTGTATTTCTTCTTGAATAACGGGGTGTCCACCATTTAAAAAACTTTTTATTTCTGCAACCATTTCAGTATAGGTTGATTTAGGAATATCAAAGACACAGGGTGCTAAGCATTGACCCATATGATAATAAAGACAAACTTCTTTAGGTAATACTCGACACTTTCTCAATGGAAATAGCCGATCTAGCAGACGTTTTGTTTCATTTGCGGCCCCCACATCAGGATAAGGACCAAAATACAATGCTTTATCTTTTAAAACTTTTCTGGTAATCAGTAATCTTGGATAATCCTCATTCGTTATCTTGATAAAGGGATAACTTTTATCATCTTTCAACATGATATTATACTTAGGATCATTTTTATGAATCAAATTTATCTCCAAAAGTAGTGCTTCAATGTTGGATTCTGTCACTATATATTCAAAATCTTCTATCTCGCTGACTAGCCGTTCAGTTTTGGTATCGTGGCTGCCGGTGAAATAAGACCGTACACGGTTTTTTAGTACTTTTGCTTTCCCAACGTAAATGATCGTTCCATTTTTATCTTTCATTAAGTAACAACCAGGTTGGTCAGGAAGCAATGCTAATTTATTTTTGATTCTTTCGTTCATAATACTTCCTTTCTACTCCATTGATAGACTATATTATACCATTTTCTTTATGTTTAAACATAAAAAATAGGATGAAGCAATTCTTCATCCTACGTTTCATTTTACAGATATTTGTCGATCATTGCACGTAACTGTTCTTTTGAATGAACACCTACTGCTTTTTCTACAACTTCGCCGTCTTTTTTCAACAGTAATGTCGGAATACTCATGATCCCAAATGAAGCAGGCGTTGCTGGATTTTCATCTACATCCATTTTTGTAATTTTTACTTCACTCTCATCATATTCTTCGCTTAATTGTTCTAAAATTGGTCCTTGCATACGACAAGGGCCACACCATGTTGCCCAAAAATCGATCAAAACAAGACCGTTATCTGTTTCAGTTGAAAAATCTTTATCAGTAATTACTTGTGTCATAAAATAGACCTCCTACTTTTTACATCTGAATCAATTATAGCACTCGTTTCTTTATTCGACTAGTTTTCTGCTTACTAAAGGTAAGCATCCTACTTGAATTTCACGATTGTTGCTCCGTTACCACCTTGATTCCCAGGAGCAAATTCATAACTACTCACGCTACGATGACTTTTTAGATAATCAGTGATCCCTGTACGTAAAGCACCCGTCCCCTTACCATGGACAATTGTTACTTGAGGATAACCAGCTAAGATTGCTGCATCTAAATACTGATCAACTTCCGCCAATGCTTCTTCATACCGTTTACCACGTAAATCTAGCTGATTGGCTACATGACTACTTTCACTTGATCGAACGGCCGTTACTCTTTGCGTAGGTTCTTTTTCTGGTGCTACGGGTGTCATATCACTTTCCGCGACAGACATCTTTAAAATCCCCAATTGCACTTGCCATTCATGATCACTCGATTTACGAATCAAGGTTCCACGTTGACCGAATGTATTGACAATCACTTCATCGCCAGATTTTAGTTTCTTTTGTTGTTTGGCTTTTTTTAGCACTTTGTTTTTCTCTAAATGTGTTTCTTCTTGATGAAGTTTAGAAAGTTTTGACTTGGCCTCAATTAGCTGATGTTCTTTCACACCACCGTGATGTTCACCTGTCAGCTGCATTTTGCGAATATCAGAGATAATCCCGCTGGCTTCTTCTTCTGCTTGTGAAACCAATTCATTTGCTTTCTGCCGCGCTTTCGCCATTTCCTTCTCTCGTTCATTGAAAAAGTATCCGTAGGCTTCTTTCAATTCTCTATGCAATCGTTGTGCCTCGTCCACATAATGCCGAACCTCTAGATATTCGGTTTCTGCCATTTTACGACGATTTTCCAAATCAGCGATCATCTCATTAAGATCTTGGCTCTCACCATCCATAATATGTTTTGCTTCATCGATGATTGTAGTATCTAAGCCTAGACGTTTTGAAATTTCAAACGCATTACTACGTCCTGGAACACCAATCAACAAGCGATAGGTTGGGCTTAACGTATCTACGTCAAACTCCATACTAGCATTGATTGTTCCTGCACGGTTGTATCCATACACTTTTAGCTCAGGATAATGGGTTGTTGCCATCACATAAGCACTTTTGCTGCCTAATGCATCTAAAATCGAAATGGCTAGTGCTGCTCCCTCTTGTGGGTCAGTCCCTGCTCCTAATTCATCAAACAACACTAAACTATGGCTGTCAACTTTTTTTAGGACATCAACAATATTTGTCATATGAGAAGAAAATGTACTTAAGCTTTGCTCGATCGATTGTTCATCCCCAATATCAGCAAAGATTTCGTCAAAAATACCCATACGACTTTCTTCCCCTGCTGGAATCGGCAATCCTGATTGTCCCATTAATTGAAGTAAACCTAACGTTTTTAGTGTAATTGTCTTACCACCAGTATTAGGTCCCGTGATCACAATAGCCTGATAATCTTTTCCGATAGTGATATCATTTGATACAGCCTTTTCTTGATCCAAAAGTGGGTGCCTAGCTTGTTTGAAGTAAATATGATTCTCTTCACTTATTTCTGGCACCACAGCTTTTAATTCTTTACCGAAACGAGCTTTGGCATTAACAAAGTCCAACTTCCCTATAACGTAAGCATTATGCATAATATCATTGCGGTGAGGAACTAATTCAGCAGATAACTCGGATAAAATCCGCTCAATTTCACTGCGTTCCGCAATTTGATGTTGGCGTAATCGGTTGTTTAAATCGACAATTTGTTTTGGTTCAATAAACAACGTTTGGCCTGAAGCACTTTGATCATGTACGACACCACCAAAAACACTCTTGTATTCTTGCTTCACTGGAATAACATAGCGTTCATTCCTCATTGTTACGATCGCATCACTTAAATATTTAGCATTTTTCCCTCTGACAATCCCATCTAATTGTTCACGAATCGTCTGTTCACTTCTGCGGATATTATTTCGAATAATTTTTAGTTCTGGCGAAGCTTCATCCGTCACCCGACCATCTTCGTCTATGGACTCTTTTAGCCTGCGACTTAATTCAGGTAGAACAATCAATTGATCAATCCACGTATACAATCTCAGTAATTCGATTTCGCTATCTTGTAAATCGTTAAAGAAACGAATCACTTCAGAAGTAGTTGATAATACACGACCAATTTGAGCTAGTTCTAGACCATTCAAGTCCGCACCAATTTCAATCCGCTTCATGTGAGGACGAATATTTTCTAATTTAGGGATTGGGATACCACCACGTAAACGTTGAATTTTCAATCCATCTTCGGTTTCTTGTAACCAAGCTTGAATGCTCGTTGCATCATTAACTGGGACTAGGTGTTCGATTTCTTCTGACCCTTGTGCTGTTACAACATATTGAGAAATAAGCTGTTTGACCTTATCAAAACCTAATGTAGTTAAAATTCGTGTATTCATTTTTTCACCTTCTATTCTTTTAAAACTTGTTATGAGTTGTTTAGACCTTTACTCGTAACGAATCTATCATTTCTTTTATTTAAGCATCTGTTCAATCCACAAATGATAGATTTGCTTAGAGAAAATTGGCGTATCTTTAATGATAAAGCTTGCCAATCCGCTATTTTTAAATTGATTTTGGACTGCGTCAACAGGTAACATTGACAACATACTTAATACTAGAAAAACACCGATATACATAACTATGAAACTTATTAAACCGCCAGCTAGCCAGTTTGCTTGCTTTAACACAGGTACAAACACCAATCCATGTGCAAAAATCGCTAAAAAGCGTACAACTAACCACCCCGCTGCTAAAATAAGTAGAAAAGCTACCGCACCGTAAAAAGCTTGATCCAAGTCAAGCGTAAGCTCTTGATTGAAAAAGACCAATTTAGTATCCGCTGTTGGTGAAGGATACGGGATGAACAGTTCCAGATGAGAGGCTAAACTCTTATAATACGATTTAGCTATAAAATAAGAAACAAGATAACCAAACGTATATAAAACTTGTAAAATTAATCCGCGTCTAGCGCCTGTATAAAAGCCAATGGCTAATAGTAGTAAAATGAGTAATGTTAACATCCTGTCATCCTCTCAAATTATTGGTCTTGAGTACTCTTACTTTGAATTTGTTGTTTACGATTTTCATTTAAGATTTGTTGTGCTTCCATGTGATTATGAATTTCGACATCTTCTTGTCCGTTCTTTTTCAACACACCTCTTGCCTCTTCTTCAATTGCTTCAATGCGTTTAATACGGTTTTCAAGTTCAGCTAGTCTAATTGTCCGTTTTTTTAATTCAGCCACTTCTTGTTCTAAATTAAGAACTTTTTCTTGTTTTTTTAGTTGATCAGAAATTGCATTGATCGCTAACAAAACTGATGCTTGTTCATCGTTGGTTTGTGGCGAAATATGTTTGATTTCAGCTAGTTGTTCATTCACTAATTTTGTTACTAAATCCATATGTTGTTTGCTTTCTTGTCCGATGATCGTATACGTATGATCGGCAATCACAGCTTTATATCTTGTTTTTTCTTTAACCATGATAGTGTTCCCTCCTGTAGTGATCCATTACATGCTATTGTACCATGAAAATCATCATTGCGTGTTTTCAAATAACCCTTTCCTATTATATGCTACTATACAAAAAAATTAAAGGTCTAGTGTTATTATTACGTTTTTCATTAAATTATTACGTGGAAATACTTTTTTGAATCTAAATTGAAGAATAAATAAATGGAATACATAGGTTTTACTCTATGCATTCCATTATTTTTATAGCATATCAAATAATGACAATTGGTTTTCATCAGGTAAATCTTTTAACACGCCATTTTCAGTCATATATTCAATCAATGTTTTAGATACTTTTCCTCGACTTGCAAGATCTTCTTTAGACAAGAAAGGTTCATCTCTTGCTTCTACAATCGATTTAGCCACGTTAAGTCCCAAACTAGGAACAGCTCTAAAGGGAGCAATCAACGTATCACCATCAATCACAAAATTCTCTGCGTCTGATTTATATAAATCGATCATACCAAATTTAAATCCTCGCTCAATCATTTCGTTGGCAAGTTCTAAAACTGTTAACAGATTTTTTTCTTTTGTTGATGCTTCCAATCCTTTGTCTTGAATCTCTTTCATCCGAGCTTTTACGGCTTCTTTTCCTTGCGACATTGCAACGAGATCAAAATCATCCGCACGAACAGAGAAATAAGCACAATAGTATAAAATCGGGAAGTATACTTTAAAGTACGCAACACGTAAGGCCATTAAAACGTAGGCTGCTGCATGGGCCTTTGGAAACATATATTTGATTTTTGAACAAGAATCTATATACCAATCTGGAACGTTATTTTCTTTCATTGCAGTCAGATATTCTTCTCTTAACTCATCAGGAATTTTATTCCAGAGCCCTTTACGCACAGTTTCCATGATTTTAAATGCCATCCCGCTATCTAATCCTGAATGGATCAAATAAACCATGATATCATCACGACAACCAATCACTTCGGCAAGTGTTGCTTCTCCTCTTCGGATCAGTTCCTCAGCATTCCCCAACCAAACGTCAGTACCATGAGATAAACCAGATATTTGAAGTAGTTCAGCAAAAGTCGATGGATGTGTCTCTTCCAGCATTCCCCTTACAAAACGAGTACCAAACTCAGGTATTCCTAAAGTTCCCGTCTTAGAATAAATTTGCTCTGGTGTCACGCCAAGAACTTCTGGTCCTGCAAAAATCCGCATCATTTCCGGATCATCTGTTGGTATGGTTTTAGGGTCAATTCCAGATAAGTCTTGTAACATCCGAATAACAGTGGGATCATCGTGTCCTAGAATATCGAGTTTCAAAATATTATCATGGATTGAATGGAAATCAAAGTGAGTCGTTTTCCATTCAGAATTTTGATCATCTGCTGGATATTGTATCGGTGTAAAATCATACACATCCATATAATCAGGAATAACAATAATTCCTCCTGGATGCTGTCCAGTAGTTCTTTTTACACCTGTTGAACCTTTTGCCAAACGATCTACTTCGGCTCCTCTAAAATGAAGATTATGATCACGTTCATACCCCTTAACGAATCCATAAGCTGTCTTATCAGCGACTGTACCGATCGTTCCAGCACGATAAACATATTCTTCACCAAACAACACTTTAGTGTAGTTATGAGCCTCAGCCTGATAATCACCAGAAAAGTTCAAATCGATATCGGGTACTTTGTCCCCGTGGAACCCTAAAAAGGTTTCAAATGGAATATCGTGACCGTCTTTGAACAATCTCTGACCGCAGTTTGGACAGTTTTTCTCTGGCATATCAAAACCAGAACCATATGATCCATCCTCAAAAAATTCAGAATGCTGACAATTGATACAATGATAATGAGGTGCTAAAGGATTGACTTCTGTAATACCAGTCATCGTCGCCACAAAACTTGAACCCACGGATCCACGGGAACCAACTAGATAACCATCTTCCATACTTTTATGCACTAATTTTTGCGAAATCAAATAAATTACCGAAAATCCATTACCAATAATACTATCCAATTCTTTTTTCAATCGTTTCTCAACGATATCAGGTAAAGGATCTCCGTAAAGTTCTTTCGCACGCGTATAACTTAAATTCCTGATTTCATCTTCCGACCCAGGAATTTTTGGAGTATATAGATCATCTTTAACTGGCGTGATCTCCTCACACATATCAGCAATTGCGTTAGGATTTTCTACGACTAATCGGTGGGCTGTCTCTTCGCCTAAAAATTGAAAAGCAGTCAGCATTTCATCCGTTGTTCTAAAATGAACAGCTGGCAAGCTATGACGATTCAATGGATTTGCCCCACCCATAGAACCAACCAGAATTTTACGATAGATACTATCTTCCTCATTTAGATAGTGGACATTCCCAGTGGCTACGACAGGTTTCTCTAATTCATCACCGATTTTCACTAAATTAGTAATAATTTCTTCTAAATCAGCCTCGCTTTTCACCAATTCCTGCTCAAGTAATGGTGCATACACAGCTTTAGGCATGACTTCAATATAATCATAAAACTTTGCGCGATTCTTAGCTTCTTCTACCCCTTTTTGCATCATAGCTTCAAAAATTTCACCGTTTGAACACGCCGAACCAATAATCAAGCCTTCCCGCAATTTACTTAACTGAGAGCGGGGAATTCGAGGAATCCTGAAAAAGTAATTAATGTTAGACATTGAAATCAATTTAAACAGATTCTTCAAACCAGCTTGTGTCGTTGCTAAAATCGTAGCGTGAAATGGTCTAGCACGTTTGTAAGAATCACCTTCACCTATATGCATGTTCAACTCGTCATGGTAATTCATGTTATGGTTTTCTTTAGCATCTTTTAAGAAAATCCAGCATAAATGACCTGTTGATTCCGAATCATAAATAGCCCGATGATGTTGTTCTAAATTAACGCCAAACTTCTTAGACAGCGTGTTTAGACGATGACTTTTAAATGTGGGGTGTAAATAACGTGACAATTCTAATGTATCGATGACCGGATTCTCTGCTTCCGGAATGTTATATTTCCCATAACTTGTATTTAAGAAGCCCATATCAAACGAAGCATTGTGGGCAACTAAGATCGTTCCTTCCGAGAACTCTCTAAATAAACGAAGTACTTCTTCTTCTGATTTTGAGCCTCGTACCATTTCATCTGTGATCCCAGTTAAATTAATCGTGGTTTGAGATAGTGGATGACCTGGATCGATGAATTGTTCAAATGTATCGATAATATTTCCCTTGTGCATTTTTACAGCAGCTAACTCGATGATCGTATCATAAACAGCTGATAATCCAGTTGTCTCCACGTCAAATACCACATAAGTTGCATCACTTAACTCAATGTGCGCTTCGTTATACGCAATCGGTACACCATCATCTACGACGTTAGCTTCTACACCATATAAAATTTTGACTCCAGCTTTCTTCCCAGCACTATGGGCATCTGGAAACCCTTGAGCTCCACCATGATCAGTAATCGCAATGGCTTTGTGTCCCCATTTCCCTGCTTGAGCAACAAAATCAGCAACATTATTAGTGGCATCCATTGTACTCATATTGCTGTGTAAATGAAGTTCAACGCGTTTATCGCCTTCTGGTGCATAGTCTTTACGCGGTGCATGTTTTACTTCCATCAAATCTTGACAGTTCATTACTAAATCACGCATAAAAGTATCTTCTTGAATACTTCCACGAACTCGAACCCAGCTATTCTTTTGAATCGCATCAAATATCTGTTCATCTTTTTCACCATTCGAGAATTTTTTAACGATGAATGATGACGTATAATCGGTAATTTTTAAAATAAGAATTTTTCGTTTAGAACGTAATTCACGTACTTCAACATCGAAAACAAATCCTTCAATCGTCACTCGACGTTCTTCTTCTAAAATATTGCCCATCGGCATGATCGGTTCGTCATTTGGAATATTCCTTCCCAAACGAATCGGTCCTTCGAGTGCTGGTCCTTGTTGCTGCTGTTGTTTTTTCTTTTGCTCATGCTTAATCAGCGATTCTGCTGCTTGCTGTTGAAATGCAGCATCTTGCTCTTGCTTCCGCTCTTCAAATAAAGCTAGTACACGCTTGGCCTGTTGCTCATCCATCTTAGGTTCGATGTGAAACTTCTGAAAACCGTAATTGATATAAAGCTCTTCGATAATTGGTAAATATTGTTGTTTTAAATACGGAATGACCGCTTCATTATCGACAGGCAAAATAATTTTTTTATCTTCAACAATTGGGGTCTGAGTCTTGATTACCCGTTGAACAAGAGGTGTGTCACATTGACCATTCAATAATGCTAACTGCCAGTAATCAATAAGTTGTTCCTCTGTAAATTCATTTTTATCAGCTGAAATTTTTACAGATACACTTGCAATTTGCTGAAATGCAAGCTCTAACTGCTGCATAAATGATTGATACAACATCACAGGTAATATTTCAGCGAATCCTAGATGAAATTCCCACAAACGACTTTGCTGGTGCACAACAACTTTCTCTATTCTTCCTTGTTGGATCAGAGGATGCTGCCTTTCTTGTTCATTTAATTGAATTTGATCTATCAACTTTGCAAATAACTCTTGTGCTTTTTCTGTCACTAAATGAACCTCCTAATTAAAAGCTAAACGAGTTTCTTCTCACAGGCAAATAGGATACCTGAGGTGTATTCCCCCAGACATATGTAGCTTTCTTCCGAAAAAATCACCTATGAAATGGCTATGATACTATTTTCCTCAGAAGAGCAACTCACAAAGCTAGTTCTATTTAAATTTCACCAGACTTATACTGGGTATCTTGATAAGAAAGAGGCCCTTAAACATTTCTGCCAAGTGCCTCGCCATCGTTAAGTATACTATTTTCTCTAATGAAATACAATGTAAACCCAACAAACAACTATCTGATCGGAAAAAAATTTGTTCAGATTACTCTTAAAAGAAAACACTTACGAAATCCAATCAAGAATCGATTTCGTAAATGTTTTAAACTTATTCTTTGTCAGCGTTCAATAAAATAGATAACGTGCTTTCAAGTTCTTCTTTACGAACTTCAACCATTTCACCTGTTTTTTTGATTTTGACTTCGACAACACCATCAACTGCTTTCTTACCAACAGTGATTCGAATCGGACAACCAATCAAATCAGCATCCGCAAATTTTACACCTGCACGTTCATTCCGGTCATCTACTAACACTTCATAACCAGCAACAGACATCATTTCTTCCACTTCTTGAGCTAGTTTTATTTGATATTCATCTTTTATGTTCATTTGAACAACATGTAAATCAAATGGTGAAATACCAGCTGGCCAATTAATGCCATTTTCATCGATATTTTGTTCTACGATTGCTGAAAGGAGGCGGCTTACGCCGATTCCATAGCAACCCATGATTACATGCTTTTCTCTACCATTCTCATCTAAAACGGTCGCACCCATTGATTCACTATAGCGCGTACCAAGTTTGAAGATATGACCGATCTCAATTCCCTTGGTAAATTCTAAAACACCATTGCCATCCGGTGACGGGTCACCCTCTTGTACAAATCTCAAGTCTTCATAACTGATCGGTGTAAAATCACGTCCTGGATTAACATTGCTTAGATGGAAACCAATTTCATTCGCCCCGGTAATTGCATTTGCCAAATCTTGGACATGAAGATCTGCAAATAATTTCACATCTTCTGATAAGTCGACTGGTCCAACTGAACCAAAATCAGCACCTAAATACTTACGTGCATCTTCATCCGTTGCTTCTTCCAAGAAATCAACGCCTAAGAAGTTTTTCAACTTCACGTCGTTTACTTCGTGATCACCACGAACTAGTACTAAAACTGGCTCTTCGTCAGCCATAAACAAAACAGATTTAATGATACGTTGTGGCTCAACATTGAAAAATGCTGCAACTTGTTCGATTGAACCAACATCTGGAGTTGCTACTTTTTCAATATCCAATTGTGTTTCGTGTGATTTTTTAGGTGTGTATAGGCTAGTTGCCATTTCTAAGTTTGCAGCATAATCACCCTCAGTTGAGAAACAAATTGTATCTTCACCAATATCAGAGATTGCCATAAATTCTTTAGAATCTTTCCCACCCATAGCACCACCATCACCAATGATAGCTCTAAAATCTAGACCACAGCGTTCAAAAATAGCTGAATAGGCTTTTTCATAATCACGATACGATTGATCTAAACTTTCTTCATCCGCGTGGAAAGAATACCCATCTTTCATAATAAACTCTCTACCTCTTAGCAAACCAAAACGCGGACGCTTTTCATCACGGTATTTTGTTTGAATTTGGTATAAATTCAATGGTAGACGTTTATAAGAATTTACCTCATCACGAATCAATTCAGTAAAGGTCTCTTCATGAGTTGGTCCAAGAATGTAATCACGATCATTGCGGTCTTTTAAACGATAAAGGTTTGGCCCATATGTTTCATAACGCCCAGACTCTTTCCATAATTCTGCAGGAAGTAACGCTGGCATCAACATTTCAATTGCGTCGATCTTATCGAATTCTTCTCGCATGATTTTCTTTAATTTTTCTAGTACTCGATTTGCTAATGGTAAATAAGAGTAAATCCCTGCTGAGACTTGGCGAATATAACCTGCTCTCAACAACATTTGATGACTTAAAACCTCTGCATCATTTGGTACCTCTCGTAAAGTTGGGATTAACATTTTTGATTGTTTCATTAGAACTCTCCTTTGTTTAAACGAATTATTAAATCTCCTCAAGTGATTCGTTATAAAATACAATTAGTAATTTAAAAGAAAAAACGTTGAATATCATTCCATGTCACTAACACCATCAATAACATAATGAACCCAAAACCGATCAGTGTTAGTAGACCTTCTTTTTCTTGACTTAAAGGCTTACCTCTAAGACCTTCTAAAATATTCAAAACGATCTTACCGCCATCCAAGGCTGGAATTGGCAGCAAATTAATGATCCCAAGATTGACTGATAGCATAGCCATTAACCATATCACAGTATTTAATCCTGCTTTTGACGCTTCTGAAGACATCTGGAACATCATTACTGGACCACCCAATTTATCCAAACTGAATCCGGTAAATAATGATTTAAGAGCTTTGAAAATCTGCATAGAACTGCTTAGTGTCGTTTGAACACCACCAACCAATTTATCTGCTAACCCAGTTTTTTTAGGAGGCAAGATACCGATAACGCCAATTTCCTGTTTACCAGATTTTTGACTTTTAGGTGTTATATCTACCTCTCTAGTTTTCCCACCTGATTCTACCATCAGATTCAATTCTTTTTCTGGACTATCTTGAATAATCTTTGTGAAGTCTTCCCAATCGTTAACTGATTTGCCGTCAATGGATACGATTCTATCATCTGCTTTTAAGCTAGCTTTTTCTGCTGGGCTATCTGGTTGGATACCACCGATTAGATTTGTATTTGTGTAAGTTACTCCACCTTGCATAAAAACATAGAGGGTAAACAAGACAAATGCTAGAATAAAATTATTCATCGGACCCGCAAAATTTGTTAACATCCGTTGCCAAAGCTTCGCTGATTGAAACTGCACATCAATAGGTGCGATTCTAACTTCTGTTCCATCTTGTTCAATAATGGTCGCATCATGATTGACTTTATACGTAACTTCTTCAGACTCATTGCCATTGACATAGCCTTTAATAAATAATTCTTTTTCCAAATCTGCTTCCAACATTTCCATTGGAACACTATTTGTCAATTGTACTTTTTTACTTGTATTGATTTTTACGACTTCTTCCTGTTCATTCAACTCGACAGAAAGAGTCATACCGGGGGCAAGCTCCGTTTCATCTTCTCCCATACCAGCCATACGAACATAACCACCAATTGGTAAAATCCGAATCGTATAAGCAGTTCCGTCTTTTCCTTGATGAGCAAAAATCTTTGGTCCCATGCCAATCGCAAATTCACGTACTAATATACCTGAACGCTTTGCGAAGAAAAAATGGCCAAATTCATGCACTAAGACAAGAATCCCAAAGACAATAATAAATGTAATGATTGTTTTCATAACCGACCTTCTTCCTTTATCCATCTTTCTACAATAATTCTTGTTTGTTTATCGATCGCGATCACTTCTTCCAAAGTGACTTCGGTAGTTTCCTTGTAATTTTCAACTGCTCTTTGAACCAATTGTTCAATTTGTAAATATGAAATTTTTCCATCAATGAATGACGTTGCAGCAATTTCATTTGCTGCATTGTAAACAGTAGGATAGGCGCCACCTTTTTTCCCTACGGTATATGCTAATGCTAACATTGGGAAACGGTCAAAATCCATCGTTTCAAAATTCAGCTGACTAATCTGCGTCAAATCAAATGATTTCTCATCTTTAATTGGTAGACGATCTGGATAAGTCAACGCATATTGAATCGGTTCTCGCATATCACTAGGTCCCAATTGTGCTAAGTATGCACCATCAGTTAAAACGATCATCGAATGAACAATACTTTCTTTATGTAAAACAACTTTTATTTTATCATAATCTGTACCAAATAACCAATGGGCTTCAATAACTTCTAACCCTTTATTCATCATTGTTGCTGAATCTATTGTAATTTTTTTACCCATTGACCAGTTTGGATGTTTCAATGCTTGCTCCAAGGTCACATATTTCAGCTCTTCTCGAGTCAACTCTCTAAAACTGCCTCCTGAAGCTGTGACCACTAACTCTTTTACATTCTCTTTTTTTTGCCCTTCTAGACATTGAAATATTGCGGAATGCTCACTATCGACAGGTAATATACTGACATTATGTTTTTCTGCTGCTTCCATAACCCACTGGCCTGCCATAACCAATGTTTCTTTGTTAGCTAAAGCAATATCTTTCCCTAATACTATGGCCGCCATTGTAGGGGCTAACCCGACACTTCCAGAAACAGCTGTTAATACAACCTCTGCCTCTGCCAAAGTAGCAGCTTTTACTAAGCCTTCTTCGCCTACCCCAAATTCTACTTTAGGGAAACGCTTAGCTAGTTTTATTTTCATTGATTCTGATCCCACACCTACGTATTGTGGCTGTAATTGTTCGATCACTTCTACCCCTTTTTCATAATTCGAATGAAACGTCAATGATACAACTTGAAATAACTCGGGATATGCTGTAACCACAGCCACTGTGCTTGAACCGATAGAACCGGTAGCACCTAACAACGCGATTTTTTTCATAGTAAAAAGAAAAACCCTGATCATTCAGAGTTTTTCACCTTCCCTTCTTGTTTAGAAATTAAAATAGTCCGAATAAATGCATGATTGGAAAAACAAAAAGTAAGCTGTCAAAACGGTCTAATATCCCACCATGTCCTGGTAAGATATTACCAGAATCTTTTACGTCATAGTGACGTTTGATAGACGATTCAACTAAATCACCAAATTGACCAACAATTGAGAAAACGACGGTTATCAGTAGCATAATTGGTAAATTGTAAACAAATAATTCTTTATTAGGCGTCAATGTTAAGAATAAAAATGACACGACTACGGCACTAAGGATTCCTCCTAATGAGCCTTCAATCGTTTTATTAGGTGAAACTTCTGGCCATAATTTTCTTTTGCCAAATCTTTTTCCGATGAAATAAGCACCGATATCTGTTGACCAAACAACAAATAATGCATACAGTAAAACAACAAAACCAGTATGTCTAGCGCTCACAAAATTTTGAAAACCAACCCCAACATATAGACTTGTAATGACTGGAAACCCAGCTTGGGAAATGGTATACATATTTTTTGAAGCAACTAAGCCACCAAGTAATATCATGACCGTTAGATAAAATAAAATAAAATTATCTGCCTTTTCCGGTAAAAAGAAAAACCAACGATCTTTCGGTAAAACTAAAAATACTGCTCCTAAAGCTGAAAGAACTCCTTCAAAACTGGCAATTTCCAAGCCCTTCATTCTAAATAGCTCATAAACTCCAACAACTGCCAAGAGTGCAGCTGCTAATTCGATCACAAATTCTCCATACCAAATGATCGGTATAAAAACAACTAATGCTACGGCTGCTGTAATAACGCGCTGTCTCATTTTTATTCCTCCTCTGATTCTTTTAAACCACCAAATCGGCGATTTCTATTTTGAAATGATGCTAGAGCACTTTCTAATAATTCACTATTAAAATCCGGCCACAATGCATCGGTAAAAAACAATTCGCTATAGGCAATCTGCCAAAGTAAAAAATTGCTGATTCGTTCTTCCCCACTAGTTCGAATCAATAATTCTGGATCTCTTAAATCTTCTGGTAAAAAACCCGTCATCAAGTGATCGGCAATAGTCGTTTCCGTAATATCTTCCGCAGAAAGTTCGCTATTTGCCGCTTTTTCAGCAATTTCTTTTATCGCTGTGACAATTTCAGCTCGTGAACCATAATTTAAAGCAAAATTCAAAACCATACCTGTGTTGTCTTTTGTCTGTTCAATTGCACGTTCCACAGCATCTTGCGTGTGCTCTGGCAAAAACTCTTTGTACCCCATTACGTGTACTTTTACATTTTCTTTAATCAAATCAGGGACAAAAGTATCGAAAAAGTCTACAGGTAACTGCATTAAAAAGCTTACTTCATCTGTTGGTCGTTTCCAATTTTCAGTCGAAAATGCATATAAAGTCAGAACCTTGATGCCTAATTTACTAGCATGCTTCGTAATTTTTTTGACAGTGTTCATTCCTTCTTTATGTCCAGCAACTCTCGGCAACCGCCGATTTTGCGCCCAACGTCCATTGCCATCCATAATGACAGCGACATGCTTTGGAATTGGTCCTTCATTGTTAAAAGTAAATTTGCTCTCTGCTTGTATGTATTTATTTTTTTGCGGAAAAAAACGTAACATATTTTTCCCTCCATTTCAAAAATCTGTCTAGACTATTATAGCAATATCTTTAAGAAAAACCTATGCAAATGAAAAAATTTCGACATTATTTAATCATTTTATAGCTAAATTACGTTAATTCCTCTATATATTAAGCTTAATAGGATTAAAAAATTGCTCTCTTACCCCTTTTTTTACCTTAAAAACAAAAAAAGAGAGACTGAGGCATAACTCATCGAGTTACACACCAGTCTCAAAAAATCCGAATAAATAGTGGAAATAGAAGAAATTCTTTTGGAAATTAACCGTTCTGCCTCAACCTCTTAGTAAAAAGTAGCTCTTTTTACTAACTCTGATCATCAAATCACTCTTCTTTTTCAGATGGTTTGTTTTCTTCAGGCTTTAGATTCCCCTTACTAATTCCGATTTGAACAACCGAGTTACTCGGAACAAATTCATTATATTGACTCATATTAACAACAGTTCCTTTTGTTACCGTTGAATCTACATAATAAACTTGATAAGTAATATTAGCGCCCTTCGATTGATATTCGTCATAGAAAATCTTTTGTAGATCTCCTTCTAAGGTATTGTCGCGTAAATCTTTAATGTACGGTTTTCCAAATGAATAAACTACCTGGATTACTGGTTTTTCATCTTTTTCCGTATATTTCTTCCCGACTTCTACGGATTGGCTAATAAATCGACCATAGGGAACATCGTCATTGAATACTTGCTTCACTTGCACTTGTAACCCGTTGGCCTTCGCTTCTGCTTCTTCTGCTGTATATTGTGAAAAGTCAGGGACTACTAAAGCTTTACCTGTTGAAACAGTGATCGACATTGTTTCTTTTTTAGCAATTTTCGTGTCTTTTCCAATGCTTTGCGAAATGATTTTTCCGTTCTCAACAGTGTCTGAATCCGACTCTTCTACTTTTAGTGTAATCTCATTTTTCTTTGCCCATTCTGTAGCTTCTTCTTTTGTTTTACTAGCAAAATCAGGTACTGAGATGTCCTTTTCAAAAACTTCTTTTCCTTTAGAAAAATATATTTTTGCTTTGTCTTTCCGTTTGTAATTTTCAGCTTTTACATCTTTATTCGTTATTTCAAATTTTATAAAGTCACCCGCTGGCACTGTATCACTATATTCTTCAATAATTGCAATATTATCAGCTTTCTGCTCACTTATCCAACTTTTCGCATCTTTAAGTTTCATTGGTTTAAAGTCTGGCAATGATACGGATTCCTCCGGATCAGCCCCTAAACTAGCATCAACAACTAACTCTTTGCCTTTTTTAATGTTCTTATTTTTCACAGTCTGGTGAATGATTACATTTGCTTCTTTGTTAAAGTCATATTTTTGCTCTACTTGAAGTTTCACACCATTTTCTGCTGTCCATTCACGAACTTCAGATAGCTCTTTTCCTTCAAAGTCCGGGACTTTTACGTGTGTCATTTGATAATATCCAAAGTATAATAATGAAACTGCTACTAAACTCCCCAAGCCGATATAGATGAACTTTTTGATTTTTTTCTTTTTGTATGTTGGATCTGTTTCGATCACTTCTTCTGGGTTCTTCGATTGATTCACTGGTATTGTAGTAGGCAACTCACTTGCTACTTTCTTTGACTCATTTTTTGGTTCGTATTTTTTCTTTTTAGAGCGTTTTTTTGTATAAATCAACTCTTCTGGATTCTCTGTTTTAGTTTCTACATTAGAATTGCTTACCGTTGTTTGGGTAGCTTTTAACATATTTTCTGGACTATTTTGAGGTCCCAAAGAAACCTGAGAAGTACTTTCCACTTGCTCCTCAATCTGTTTTTCTCTACTTGACGGCATTTTGACTGACCTTGATTTTTTTGTTGAGTCAGGCTTGCTCATTTTATCTTTTTGCTTATTCTTTTCTTGACGGGTCTTTTCATAGTTATCCCCGCTGAAATTTGATAGAAAATCACTCATACTTTTTTAACACACCTTTTTTCAGGTAATAGGTCTCATCAGATTGCTCAGCGATATCATTCGAGTGCGTCACAACAATAACACATTTATTATGCACTTTTGCAAGATTTTGAAAGATATCGACAATCTCTTGTTCCATTCCTTCATCTAAATTACCAGTTGGTTCATCCGCTAAAATAACATCAACGTTTGTTGCTAGTGCTCGTGCGATTGCAACACGTTGTTGTTCGCCACCTGAAAGCTGATTTACAAGACGATCAGCCTTTTCACTCGTGATACCGATATAATCCAAAAGATTATAGGCCACTTCTTTTTGGTTAGGCGGCAGCTCATTATCAGTGATGGACATTGCTACCAATACATTTTCTAATGCAGTTAGATAAGGGACTAAGTTATAACTCTGAAAAATAATACTAATTTCATCACGGCGATATTTCTCATAACCAATCGTTTTAATATCTTTTCCATTCAACAGAACTTGGCCTTCTTTTGGCGTGTCCAAAGCACTGATCAAAGAAAGAAATGTTGTTTTCCCCGAACCAGATTGACCTAAAATGGTATAAAACTTTCCTTGATCAAAGGAAACACTGGTATCTTTTAAAATAAAACGACGCTGATCGCCATCTTGATAAAAATAACTAAGATTCTTTGTTTCTAAAATTGCCATTTCCCTTACCTCCTACATCATAATTTTCTTTGGATTCAAGCGAACAATGTACAACAATGGTAAGATCGCTGCTAACAACACTGTGCCTAAGCCAACGACTAAATAAGTGACAATATAACCTAATGAGAATTTCACTTCATAAGCATTCATGATGTCGTCAGTTGTAAGTTCTGTTGAGCCTAACCCGTCAAATCCCATAAACATATTCATTTGATCATTTGCGCTGTTTAAAATATCACTGTTCAGTAATGATTCTGAAACCATTTTGCCTAAGAAATTACCAGTAATCAATGAAAGAATCAATGCAATTCCACTTATGATCAGCATTTCTATCATAATCTGTCCCATCACATGGCTTCGTTTATCTCCTAACGATAGGTAAATTCCTAATTCATGTTTGCGATCACGCATAAATAATAATACAACAAGAGAAATGATCAATAATGTCGCTATAACAGCAATCATAACAACATAACCTGAAATTTGTGACATTTTCTTCATACTTCCACCAATTTGTTCGTATTGGTCAGTTGAAGCTTTCACTGTATATAGTTTCGGTAACAAAGGCTGTGTCTCTTCTTTAAACGCCTCTACATCATCTGGACTATTTAATACATAGACAGGTGTATAATATTCTTCTTGGTTTTCATCTGATAAAAAAGGACTGTTAGGATCAGCTTTTTTCAATTTTTCCAAATAGTCTTTATTGATCTCCAATACTGTTTTATTTGGTAAATAAACCGTATTGAGTTGTTGCAATGACATAAATTGTTGATTCATGTTTTGCTCATCATTTTTCTTATTTTCTTTGTCTTTCATTTCTACTGTTGTAGGTTCAAAAATCCCTATGATTTCGATAGGAATATCTATTTTAAATATTTCCTTTTCTTCACCAGACTCAGTGTAATCAAAGGCTCTACTGTCCATGACCATTTGATCACCGATTGATAGTCCATTTTCTTCTGCAACTTTAGAAGAAATTAATCCAACATTTTTGCCATTATCAATATCTTCTTGAGTGAACACTTTTCCCTCAACTAATTTAATGTTTTTTTCTTCAACGTCTAATATTTTAGGATAATTTGATCCTTTTAATGTAACGCCCTCCATCATTCCGCCAGATTGCTCTGAATCTAATGAAGCACTTTTTAGATTTTTTGTCTGTATCATTGTTACAGCGTTGTAATCGTAGTATTTTACATAAGGAGAATCACCTATTTTTTTCATTAAATCTACTTTAAGTTGCTCAATTTTAAGATCTTCTTTTGCAAATTCATCTTGATTGTTTTCGTAATCAAGTTGAATAGTAGCCGTACCACCTAATTGTTTTTTGACACTTTTTTCAACATTTTGCGTAGATTGCTGAATCGCAATTGATCCTGCGATTACATTGCCCAATACAAATATCACTGCAAATAAAATGAGTGACTTCCCTTTTTTTCTAGTGACACTACATAATGCACGTTTGATAAAATTCACTTTCTCATCTCCCTTTAAGAAAAATATAACTAGTACTATTATTCCATAACGCCCAAGGTTTAACAAGGTGTTTTTTCATACACACGCTTAAACTTACAATTTCTATAGATTATAATTTTATAATTAAATGTTTTATATAATTAAAATAACACTTTTCTTAAATTAAACAAAAAAACAACAAGAAATCTCGCTAGTTAAAGTCCGATTTTTTGTTGTTTTATTTAAATCTAATGTAATTAAACTTCTAAAAGCTCTTTTTCTTTTTCTGAAGTGATAGTATCAATATTTTTCACGCTATCATCTGTTAATTTTTGAGCTTCTTTTTCTAAATTACGTAGCTCATCCTCAGTGATATCATTACTTTTTTGTTGTTTTTTCAACTCATCGATAGCGTCACGACGAATATTGCGAACAGCAATTTTAGCATTTTCAGCAGCTTTTTTCACATCTTTTGCTAATTCTTTACGACGTTCTTCCGTTAGTTGCGGAATTACTAAGCGAATCACAGTACCATCATTTGTTGGGCTGATTCCGATATCGCTAGCTTGAATTGCTTTTTCGATATCTTCAAGTGAATTTTTGTCAAAAGGTGTAATCATTAAAACACGTGCTTCTGGGATGTTGATCCCTGCAAGTTGGTTAACTGGTGTAAGCGCCCCGTAATAATCTACTTGAATACGATCAAGAAGACTTGCATTGGCACGTCCTGCACGAATTTGTCCTAATTCACGTTGTAAACTCTGTTCTGCTTTACTCATTTTTTCTTTTGCTGTTGCTAATACAGTTCCACTCATTTTTTATTTCCCCCTTACGGTTGTTCCAATATTTTCACCTAGACAAGCACGGCGAATATTACCTGTTTCATTTAAATTGAAAACCACTAATGGAATATCATTATCCATACTTAGTGAACTTGCTGTTGAATCCATTACTTGTAATCCTTTTGAAATGACATCTAAATGGGTCAATTCTTCAAATTTGACTGCATTTGCATCTAATTTAGGATCCGCAGAATATACCCCATCAACATTGTTCTTAGCCATTAAAATCACATCTGCATCAATTTCTGCTGCTCGCAAAGCTGCAGTTGTGTCCGTTGAGAAATATGGATTTCCCGTTCCACCAGCAAAAATAACGATACGGCCTTTTTCTAAGTGACGTTCTGCACGTCGTCGAATGTATGGTTCTGCAATTTGACGCATCTCAATAGAAGTTTGAACACGTGTTGGAACGCCTAAGTTTTCTAAAGTGTCTTGTAGAGCTAAAGCATTCATCACTGTTGCAAGCATTCCCATATAATCAGCTTGAGCACGTTCCATACCCATTTGTGCACCAATTTGTCCACGCCAGATATTTCCACCGCCAACAACGATCGCCATTTCAATTCCTAGTTCATGAACTTCTTTGATTTCTTCTACAATCTCTTTGATTGTTGGAGGTTTAATTCCAAACCCTTCTTCTCCGGCCAAAGCTTCACCACTTAACTTTAATACAACGCGTTGATATTTAGGTTTTACCATTTTTGATTTCCCTCCACCATTTGTCTAAGAACATTTTAACATACTCTGGGTATTCTGCCAGACTATTTCTTTTGATTTGCCTAAAAAAAGGGAGCGCATATCAATGCGTTCCCAACTGTTACATAAGTAACAGATTTATTTTTTGATTTGGCTCATTACTTCATCCGCAAAGTTATCTTCACGTTTTTCGATTCCTTCGCCAACTTCAAAGCGGATAAATGATTTAACTGATGCGCCTTTAGATGCTACATATTTTTCAACTGTCATATCTGGATCTTTAACAAATGGTTGATCCACTAATGAAATTTCAGCTTTAAATTTGTTTAGGCGGCCAACAACCATTTTATCAACGATATTAGCTGGTTTGCCTTCGTTTAAAGCTTGCTCAGAAAGAATTGCTTTTTCATGTTCTAATTCTTCTTGTGGAATTTGAGATTCGTTTACGTAACGTGGGTTGATAGCGGCTACGTGCATTGCAACGTCTTTCGCCACTTCTTCGTCAGTTGTTCCTTCTAATACTGTCAATACGGCAATACGTCCACCCATGTGTAAATAAGCACCAAAGGCAGCATTGTCATCTTTTTCTACTAATTCAAAACGACGGAAGCTGATCTTTTCTCCGATAACAGTTGTTGCTTCGATCAATTCAGTTTCTAAAGTACCTTTATCTGTTTTAAGAGCTAAAGCTTCTTCCATGTTTGCTGGTTTGTTAGTAGCAATCTCAGTAGCGATTTTCTTAACTAAATCTTGGAACATTTCGTTTTTAGAAACGAAGTCAGTTTCAGAGTTTACTTCAACGATTGCTGCAAAGTTTCCGTTTGAAGCAACGTTAGCTAAACCTTCAGCTGCAACTCGGTCATTTTTCTTAGCTGCTTTAGCCATACCTTTTTCGCGTAGGTAATCAACAGCTGCTTCCATGTTGCCTTCTACTTCTACTAATGCTCTTTTTGCATCCATCATACCGACACCAGTCATGTCGCGTAGTTCTTTAACTAATTTTGCTGAAATATCTGCCATTTTTTTGTTCCTCCTAAGTTTTAAAAGCGTAGTGGGCTCGTCCAACTCCGACTGAAAAATAGGAAAATATATTTGTGACGTTTTTTGTCGCAAGTATATTTTATCTTTTTTCTGAGGAGCTAGCACACGAAGCTAGATAATTAATCATAAAATTTGTTTTAAAAAAGCTATCTCAAAGGAGAATCAGGCTTTTTTTCGCCTAGCCTTCGAGACAGCTCCGTTATTTTAAATTATTCTGCTGAATCGTTGCTGCCTTCAACAACATCAACGATTTCTTCGATTGAAGTTGCTGCTTCTGGTACTTCTTCAACAAAGATTTCTTCAACAGCTTGATCTTCACCTTGGTTTCCTTCGATGAAAGCATCAGCCATTTTAGCAGTGATCAATTTAACCGCACGAATTGCATCATCATTTGATGGAATTACTACATCGATTTCATCTGGATCACAGTTTGTATCAACCATCGCAACGATTGGGATGTTCAATTTTTGTGCTTCTTGAACAGCAATACGCTCTTTACGAGGGTCAACGATGTACATTACATCTGGAATTCTAGGCATATCTTGGATACCGCCTAAGAATTTTTCAAGACGTTCACGTTGTTTGTTTAAACCAACAACTTCTTTTTTAGGAAGAACTTCGAATGTTCCGTCTTCTTCCATTTTATTGATATCTTTCAAACGTTTGATACGTTTTTGGATAGTATCCCAGTTAGTTAAAGTTCCACCTAACCAACGGTGATTAACAAAGTATTGACCTGAACGAATCGCTTCGTCTTTGATCGCTTCTTGTGCTTGTTTTTTAGTTCCTACGAATAATGCAACGCCACCGTCTTCAGCAACATTTTTCATGTAATCGTAAGCAGCATCTACTAATTTAACTGTTTTTTGTAAGTCAATGATGTAGATTCCGTTTCTTTCTGTGAAGATGTATTTCTTCATTTTTGGGTTCCAGCGACGAGTTTGGTGTCCAAAGTGTACGCCGGCTTCTAGTAATTGTTTCATAGAAATTACTGCCATGGGTTGTTTCCTCCAATTTGGTTTTTATTTGTTCCCTCTTTCCAGTTTTAAGCTCCCTTGTGGACTATATTTCTATAGCACCTCACAAAAAATATACTGAAAATGTGGATTTGATGTATTTTCCAGAAATCCTGAAAAATAACACCTTTGTTATTATACAACAGAACTTTTACAATTTCAACAAGTTTTCTATCTATTCTATAAAGTTTGATACTGAAAATTCTAGTAGGATGCTTCTTTAACCATCTAGGCTTTATTTTTCTTCAGAAAATTTTAGTTGTCACAGCCTACTAAATATTATTAAACGTTCTTAGCCTAGTATTAAATCAAGCTATTTAAATTGTCAAAGTTGATTATTTCTTTAGTTAAAATTAGACTGAAAAAAAAATATACTCTGCGTACTTTGTTTGAATATTATTGCACACTCACTCAGATAGATGATACATTAAAATCCCAGCGGCAATCGCTACATTCAGCGATTCTGCAGATCCTTTAATTGGAATATAAATATTTTGGTCTGTCATCTCTAAAAACTCTGGTGAGACACCTTTTCCTTCGTTTCCCATAATTAATGCATAATCATTGGCCCTAACTATTGTCTTATACGAAACTGCCTCTGGATTTAGTTCCGTTCCATAAACTGGAATTTGCTTTTTTTTAAATTCATCAATAATTGCAGCTAATGGTTTCCGTATAACAGGCAAGTGGTAGTTACTTCCCTGCATCGCCCGAAGCACTTTGGTATTATAAATATCTGAACTTCCGTCACCTAAAACTACACCTGAAAGACCCGCAGCATCTGCTGTCCGAATCATCGTGCCTACATTGCCGGGATCCTGCACGTTATCTAATAGTAACCAACTTCCTGAAAACTGTATATTGTTCTCATATTTTGGCATCTCAACAATGGCAATCATCCCTTGAGGTGTTGGCAATTCCGAAAGAGCCGCCAAGACTTCATCAGATACATTGATAACTATTTCCTCTGGCTGTTGCTCTAGCCAAACAGACCATTCAATTTTTCCACGTTGATTGCAAAGTATCCAGTTGATTTGTTCATTTGCTTTAACTGCTTCTTCAATCAAATGAAATCCTTCGATAATATACTGTTTTTTTTCTTCCCTATACTTTTTCTTATGTAATTTTTTGAATTCCTTGATCATTACATTTTTTGTCGATAAAATTTCTTTCATTTCTACACCTCACCTTGTTATTATAGCATGATTTTTTTAATCAGACAGTCACGACTTACTTGCCAGAAGCTAAAAAAATCGATATCATGGATTTAATTAAAAGCGAGGTGGTCATCAATGAGAAAAGTTCGCATGAATGTACAAGGAAGAGTTCAAGGTGTTGGTTTTCGCTATATGACTAAAATGGTTGCGGATGAACTAGGAATTTGTGGAACGGTAAAAAATGAAGACGACGGTTCCGTTTCGATTGAATCTTTAGGTGAGGATGATTCTATGTCCAAATTCATCAAAAAAATCAAAGATTCTCCTAGCCCTGCGGGTCGTGTGACTTACGTAGACATTCAAGAAGACCCTTTGATTGAAGACTATACAAACTTCAAAGTGACAAACTGATTTAAAACAAGAAGAATCTTACTCAGCCTTGAGACGGATTCTTCTATTTTTTATTGAAAAAAAACGCTTTTTCAAGTATAGTTAACCTTGTGCAAATTTTTTAGAAAAGGACAGAATAAAATGAGAAAATTAAATAAGTGGCTACTGAGCTCTGGTCTATTTACTTTAGTACTATTTTTATCAGGATGTGTAAAGACAGGATCAGATGGTCAACCAACTGGTGAAGGGATCATCTATAATTTATTAGTGAAACCTATGAGCAGTGCCATTACATATCTTGTTGATAACTTCAATTGGAATTATGGCTGGGCAATCATTTTTATCACGATCATTGTTCGACTGATCATTATGCCACTGGGCTTGAACCAATCGAAAAAAAGCATGATTCAAACGGAAAAAATGCAAGCGATCAAGCCTCAAATTGATGCAGTTCAAGCAAAAGTCAAAGAAGCAACAACTCGTGAAGAACAAATGCAAGCACAAGCTGAAATGCAACAAGTCTACAAAGAAAATAATATGAGTATGATGGGTGGCATCGGCTGTCTACCGTTATTGATTCAAATGCCAATCTTCTCTGCTTTATTTTTTGCTGCACGTTATACAAAAGGAATCGGCGATGCCTCGTTTTTCGGTGTCAATCTTGGACAACCAAGTATTATATTTGTTGTTTTAGCAGGTGTAGCCTATTTACTTCAAGGGTATCTTTCTACGATCGGTATTCCAGAAGAACAAAAGAAAACAATGAAATCAATGCTGATCGTATCACCATTAATGATCGTATTCATGTCAATCAGCTCTCCAGCTGGCGTAACCTTGTATTGGGTTGTTGGTGGGATTTTCAGCAGTATCCAAACATTGATCACAAATAAATTCTTAAAACCAAGGATTAAGGCTCAAGTAGCAGAGGAATTAAAACAAAATCCACCTAAACAAGTCGTTACACCTCGTAAAGATGTAACGCCAACAGCAGAAAAATCTATGCCAAAAGCATCAGTTCAAAAAAATGCTTCTAACAAAGGAAGAAATGCTGGGAAACAAAATAGAAAGTAACATAAAAATAAGAAGCATGCAAACTTCACTTTGCATGGCTTTTTATTTTTATGGTTTGTTTGTTGAAATTCCGAAAATAAAGAGATCTACCACTTGAGCAATGCTCAACGCTGAACTATTTTGTTCTGTTTTTATATAAGGAGAAAGCGTATTAAGAAAATGCGCAGCTGCAACCTCAGATGATACGCCCATACGTAGTGAGAAATCACTTTCTTCAAATAGACTTAACAATGGTGCCTTATAAGACTGATTCCAGAGTGAAAATAATTTTACTTGGGTCTTTGTGGTCAACTTCGTTCTAAAATCATGCATCATCAAATCAAAATCGAAAGGATGTTGTGTTTTCAAACACTCCGCAAACTTTTGTAACTTACTAATTGTTTCAAGTTCTTGGTTGTCCACAATTTTAAGCAATTCCTCGTTTACATCATGTAATAAACTTTCGATCACTCCGACATAAACCGCTTCTTTATTTTTAAAATGATGGTATAAATTTGGCTGTGTCACTTCAGCCAACTGTGCGATTTGTCTTGTTGAAGTACTTTGATACCCATTATCCATGAACAGCCTTGTTGCGACTTGGATGATTTTAGCTCTTGTATTTGTCGTTTCGTTATCCATTTGCTTAGCCACCTATAGTTGATTTCATTATTATTTTAACAGAAGCAGACCAAGAAACCTATACTAGACGACACTCTTTTTTCTTTTAAAGAATAAAACCATTTCATAGATACAGATAATTGCCAAAATAACAAGGCAAATACTAACTGTCGTAATAATAACCGGGTAAGCACCATTCCAGCCATCTGCAGCTTGATGTTTGTTTAAAATCCCGTAATAAGCCCACAAAGTCGCTAAACCATAGGCGATATCATGATTACGAATAATTGTTATGCTAATAATCATTAAACCTATAATCAGTATGATGACCGTCCACAATACTTGATTATTTTGAAGAAACTTACTATTCTTATCTACTAAAAAGGCTGTTATATTTGCAATAGTTGCAATTGTGATCCAGCCAAAATAAACACTGAATGGTAATCTCAAAAATATCAAATCTTTTTTAGTCAATGCTGCATTTGCTAACATACGATTCATGTAAATCAACACAATCAGCAACGCCAACATGATCACAACTGACAAATCAATATAAAGATACTGCCACGCCACTAACCAAACACTATTCAATATAGAAGAAACGATAAATAAATTTCTTAATTTTCTGCCGTTTTTCTGATCAGCTAAAATTGAGCGCTCTGCTGGTTTAAACCATTGATAAATAACAAATCCCCCAAGTAACAAATAAATCACTGACCAAATAGCAAACGTTAAACCTGCTGGTGCGAACAAATTAGGATAAGAATCAGAAACTTCTTTTGTTGTCATCCCATTTAGAGGCAATAAAACAGCCGCTGCATTTGTGCCAAGCATTACAACATAAATGATGGTTACTAGTAATTTTGACCATAAAGATTGAGTTGTATTCATCTTAATCTCCCCTTCATAATCCTTTTTTCCCAATAAACGGAATAAATTTAGGCGTTTTTTCTGCATAAGCAATAAAATCAGGGCGATCTTTGTATTTCTTTTCAAGCAAAGGAACACCCGATACAAATAAAAGCAACAATGTAATCGTCACAGGTCCTATAATTCCCCAGATATTTCGTGTCTCATTCAAACTTATAAGAAAAATCCCCCACCAACTTAATGCTTCACCAAAATAATTAGGGTGTCTTGTCGTTGACCACAAACCTGTTGTTAAAAGCTTTCCATGATTATCATTAGTCTTTTTAAATTTCGTCAATTGATAATCACCAATCGTTTCATATCCAAATCCAATCAGCCAAATCAAAATTCCTATGCCATTCCACCAATAAAAAGTATTGACTGAACTAGTCATTACAAAAAGAATCGGCATTGAAACAACAAGCAACAGTACACCTTGTAAGATAAAAACATTTAGATATGCTTTTAATTTTGCCCAATGTTTGCCCCAACGTTTCCGCATATTCACATAACGATAATCTTCCGGTTTGCCAATATTTCGTTTAGCTAAATGGAAAAACAAACGAAGCCCCCAAATAGTCACTAATACAAGAATAACTGTACTGACCGTTGTTTTTTCAGGCATAACTAGATAGCCTGTAACAGCCACGAGAACAAACCCAATACCCCAAGCTAAATCAACGATAGAATTATTGTGAAGATATTGTGCTAGAAAAAATAACGCTGTAAAGTATACAAATAATACGCAACTAATCATCCAGATAATCATCTTGAATCCGTCCCTTCTCCTAATTCAACTGCTACAGCCACACTGCCTTGGCCGGCGCTCATCGCTATAACAGTTGAAATATCAATAATATAACTTGGTTGAAACCCAAGTTGTTCTACTAATTTATCTTTCCATAATAAAGCTCTTTTTTCTGAATCTGCATGAACGACAGCATAACGCTGTATCCTGTTTTTTTTATGCATTTTTTTTAGGTGCTGAACAATTTTTCGTTCGTTTCCTTCTAAACTAAAGGCAAAATTGCTCAGCTTTCCTTCCCCATCTTGGTTGAGGCTAACAATAGGCTTCAAATTAACTTTCTTTGCTATTTTCCCAACAGATTGAGGAATTCTTCCAGATTCTATCATGGGATTTAACTCATCAACGCTAACTAAGATTTTAAATTGGTTCCTTCTACTTCTAATTTTCCTTACTAACTCTTCAAAGCCTATTCCAGATTGAATCCATTCATTCGCCCTCATGATCAATAATCCTTGTGCGGCAGAATTTAGTTTAGAGTCAATAACTTCAATTTTAGTATTTGCCGCTCTTCTATGTTTTGCAGCTTCTTTCACAGTATGATATGTCCCGCTTAATTTTCCAGCAACGGTAATAACTAAAATCGACTCATATCTCGTTTCTAAAAATGAAAAAAGATTTTCTACAGTTTTTAATGTTGGTTGAGAACTAGTCGCTCGTTCGTTTTGTTTTTTAGTTAACTCAAAAAGCCGATTACTTTGGATCGTTATTTTGTCGATGTAGCTAGTCTTGTCAATCAATATGTTCATTGGTAGAACATGGATCTGGTTATTTAGCACATAATCCGCAGGTAAATCAGCGATCGAATCTGTCACTAAGGCAATTGGTGCCTTTTTTCGTGTATTTACTTCATATTGTAACAACATGTCATCTGCTTTTTGTTGAATCGGCTGACCTACAGCACTTAAATAGTTCAAAACTTGATCAGGGTGGTTAGAATGAATATGAATTCTAGCTTTCCCACGGTTCACAGCGATAATCAATGAATCCCCAAGCATACTTAATTTTTCTTGGATATCTTCTTTTGTTTGTGTCACCTGATCCAATAAAATTTCGGTACAATAACGATAGTTTGGCTCTGACGTATTTTCATGAAGTGACTCGGAAATGTCAATTTTTACAGAATGATTTGAACCAATTATTGATCTAGCCACTGCTTGTTTCGTTACAAAAGCTTGCGTGAAACCTTCAATGAACAAATAAAAGCCTTTCGCACCTGCGTCGACAACTTGATTTTTTTGTAATATCTTTAATTGTTTCGTTGTATTCTCCAGCGCTTGTCTAGCTTCCATAAGAGCATGTGGTAACATTTTTTCTAAACTATTCATTTGTTCACTTTCGTTAAGCGCTTCGGCCCACGATCGAATGACAGTGATGATTGTTCCTTCAACGGGGTTTTCAATTGCCTGATAGGCTTCACTGATTGCTAACTTTACACTCTTAATAAAGCTCTTAACAGAATTTTTTTCTTCCTGCAGCAATAGATTAGTATAAATACCATTGAAATATTGGGCAAAAATGATACCCGAATTTCCTCTAGCGCCTAACAAAGAAGCCTCAGCAATATTTTCAAATACATCAATGACTGAAGTTGACTCACTTTTGGATTCCTCAAGTATCGTCTCCATCAATGAAGCCAGATTACTTCCAGTATCTCCATCTGATACAGGAAAAACATTGATTTGATTCAACTCTTGCTTCTCATTTATCAGTTGAATGGCTCCTTGTTGAAATGCAAACTGCAACTCTTTGTAATCAATAGATTGACTCCTCATACATACCTCACCTCCAATTAAAATGCTGTGCAATAAAGACAGTAATACCACAAGTTGTTGCAGTAACAAAACCACCCCATATTAAATCAATAACTGTTACGAGTGATGACCAATCTTTAATCGTAGCGAGATTTGTTAAATCATACGTCCCATAGCATAACACGCCAAGAAAAGCGCCTGCTGAAATGGCATATAGAAGATTATCTTTTTCAATTGCAGGATAAACAACGAAAAATAGGATTCCAACCAGATATAATGCATAAAAAACGACTGCTGGAATAATTTTAGTCGGTCCTAGCAAGTCTCCTATATGATCTTGATACATTTTTTTTGCAATCAATAGTAACCAGATAAAATCCAACACAAGAAACGTAAAAGCCGCAATGCTAAATAATTTCATAAAGTGATTCATTTTATTTCCTCCTAATACAAAAATGGCACGACTGCCTTATCGATCGATAAGTTTATCGTACCACGTTAAACTTATTTATGAAAAAATTTTGCTTAAAAATTTACTTCTGAAATTTGATTTACAAATTTTGTAAAAAAAATAGGATGAGACAAAACTCTTCGAGTTCTATCTCATCCTATTTTAAGTTTCTATTTTTATTTCACAATCAATAAATCAAGGCTAGCCAATGATAAGGACATTTTTGCAATTCGATTGAGTTCTTTCAAACGATTTGCCTTTACTTGTTCATCTTCTACCATCACCATTGTTTCTTCAAAATAAGCTTCAATCAACGGGCGTAAATTGACTAATGCTTGATAGTTTTCTGACATAGTATTTTCATTGAATTTTTCTTCAATTTCGTTTACCGCTTTATGCAGTGCTTTTTCCGCATTATTTTCAAATAAAGTTGCGTCGATTTGGTTTTCTTGACTTAGTAGTTCTCGACCTTTTTTAGCTAAATTAATCACTCGTGTCAACGCTTCGATCGAAGGTCTGAAATCGTCATCTAGCAAATGTTTTTTTAGAATAGTTGCTGCTGAAAATAGTTTTGCTAAGTCTTTTTGCTCAGAAGAAATCACAGCATCAATGACATCATGTCGTACATCTTTCGTCATCAATAACTGACGCAAGCGGGCTTTTACAAAATCAATGACTTCTTCTTGTCCTGTGGTCAATTGAATTCCGTACTTTTGGCTATCCGCATTTACAGCTGCATCGATTTCCATTTGAAGTTGGACTAACGGGAACTGCCAACCTTTATTTTCAATGATTCGGATTACACCGTATGTTTGACGACGTAATGCATACGGATCATTAGAACCGCTTGGAATCATTCCTACTGCAAAGAATGAAAAAACGCTATCTAGTTTATCTGCAATGGCTAAAACGGCACCTACCGCAGAAACAGGAAGTTCTCCTTCACTTGATGTCGGCAAATAATGTTCTCGAATCGCTTTGGCTACTGCCGGTTTTTCACCTTGTAGCAAAGCGTATTTTTCCCCCATTAGTCCTTGTAGTTCTGGAAACTCACCGACCATATTCGTCACTAGGTCAAATTTATAAATTTCAGAAGCACGCTTTAAATCAGTCAGTTCCTCTTCTGATAAACCGACTTCTTTACCAATGATTTGCCCAATAATACTTACGCGCTGCATTTTTTCATAAATTGTACCAATTTTTTCGTGGAACGTAACATTTTTTAGCTTGTTAACGCACTCATCAATTGATAATTTTTTATCTTCGTTGTAGAAAAATTCGGCATCTTCTAAACGAGCAATCAAGACTTTCTCATTTCCTTTGATTACATTTTCAATATGAACCTTGTCACCGTTTCTTACAGAAATAAAATGTGGTAATAACAAGCCTTGATCATTGCGTACATCAAAATAACGTTGATGTTCTTTCATTGAGGTAACCAACACTTCATCTGGAACAGAAAGATATTTTTCATCAAAAGCACCCACAAATGCAGTTGGATATTCAACTAAATTATTGACTTCTTCTAGCAACTTCTCATCCAACTCTAGCTTCCAATGTTTCTTTTCAGCTAACTGATTTGCTTGCTCAATGATCATTGCTTTTCTTTCATTAGGATCAACGATAACAAATTGTTCCTTCATTTTTTCTTCGTACTCACTTGAATGATCGAACGTTACGTCATCCCCCAAGAAACGATGACCGCGAGAGCTTTTTCCTGATGCTACATCTAAAACAGTAAATGGAATCACTTCGTCATCTAATAAAGCCACAATCCAATGAATTGGACGAATATATTCAAAATCATAATCCGCCCAGTGCATCGTAACCGGGAAAGTCAAGCTTGTAATAACATCTTTTAAGCCCGATAATACATCGATTGTTTTTTGACCTTGGTTATGTTTTGTTACATAAACATATTCTACACCATTTAATTCTTTAAAAGTAATTGCCTCCGTAGTTAGACCTTGACCTCTAACAAACCCTTGCGCTGCTTTACTCCAATTTCCGTCAGCATCTTGAGCAATTTTTTTAGCTGGCCCTTTAATTTCCTCTTGTGTATCTTCTTGTTGTTCTGGTAATTGCGTCACTCGAACAGCCAAACGACGAGGTGTAGAGAAACTTTGAACAGTCTCATACGTTAATTTATTTTCGTCTAAAAATGCTACTATTTTGCTTTCCAATTGTAAACGACTTGGGCTGACAATATGAGCTGGCATTTCTTCCAAGCCAATTTCAAGTAATAGGTCTTTTGCCATGTTATTTTGCCTCCTTAGTAGTTTGAGTGTCTTTGTTTAGTAGTGGAAAGCCTAGTTTTTCCCGTTCTGCGACAAAAATTTTCGCTACTGCTTTTGCCATATTTCTGATACGAGCTAAATACCCTGCGCGTTCCGTTACAGATACCGCACCACGAGCATCTAACAAGTTAAATGTATGACTACATTTCAAAATATAATCATAAGCAGGATGAACTAAACTCTCGTCGATACAACGTTTAGCTTCTCTTTCGAATTTATCAAAGTTTTCTAAAAGCATTTCTTGATTGCTGATCTCAAACGAATATTTAGAATGTTCGTATTCTGGTTGATTGAAAATTTCACCGTATTTAACACCTTGTGTCCATTCTAGATCATAAACACTTTCTACCTCTTGAATATAAGAAGCCAGACGTTCGATTCCATAAGTAATCTCTGAAGTGACCGGGTGACAAGCCAGTCCACCTACTTGTTGGAAATACGTAAACTGTGTGATTTCCATACCATCAAGCCAAACTTCCCAACCGAGACCTGCACATCCCATCGAAGGATTTTCCCAGTTATCTTCAACAAAACGAATATCATGCGCTAAAGGATCGATTCCTAATAGTTCTAAACTTTCCAAGTACAATTCCTGAATATTTTCAGGAGATGGTTTCATCACCACTTGAAATTGGTGATGTTGATACAAACGATTTGGGTTCTCTCCATATCGTCCGTCAGCTGGTCTTCTTGAGGGCTCTACATACGCGGCATTCCAAGGCTCAGGTCCAATCGCTCGTAGAAAAGTATACGGACTCATTGTCCCTGCCCCTTTCTCCGTATCATAAGCTTGCATCAGCATACAACCATTAGATGACCAAAATTTTTGTAAGGTTAAAATCATTTCTTGTACAGTAAGTTTCTTTTCCATTGAAATCCTCCTAAATTTAAAAGTGTAATCGACTCGTTATGCTCTGATAGAGTGATATCCCTAATGCCCTATCTAAGAAGCTCTTGATCAGGATTTACGAGAAAACAAAAAGTCCCTATGCCTCTTAGAGACATAGGGACGAATAATCGCGGTTCCACCCTACTTCCGATAGTAATTATCGGCAGCTTTGTTAAAATATACTCAAAAGCGCCCTTCAAAAGTTATCTGTATCTGGCTTACACTCTCCCAGACTCGCTATTACAGCTGTTCTTTTTACTCTTCTTTTTCAACGTATTTATTTAATTACTCTTTATGATAATCTTTGATCGAAGAGTTGTCAAATTATTTTTTACGATTCAAACAGTTTTTGAAAAAATTGCTCTTTTCTTTCAAAAATCATTGCCCACTCTTGATAGATTTTGGTTTCTTGTAATGTACGTTTAATAATTTTTCCTTCTGTAAATTCATAGATTCTAGCATTTGGAAAAAATAACAGGACAGGCGAATGGGTAGCAATCACAAATTGCGAATCATCCTCTACCAACTCATGCATCAAAACCATCAGTTGTAATTGTGTGCTAAGAGACAAACCAGTCTCAGGCTCATCCAGTAGATAAAAGCCTTGTCCAAAAAAACGAGTTGCTACTAGCTCGTAAAATGATTCTCCTCTTGAGTAGCTATGCAGTTCTCTTTGGAAAACACCTGCCCCTTGATCAATCATTTCAATATCAGTCATTAAGTTGTAGTAGGATTCTGCCCGATAAAAATAGCTGTCTTTAGGATAATTTGGATATTTTATTGGTCGACTTACCTCAACTAGTGAAGTCTGTTCTTTATAAGAAACAAAAAAATTATTTTTTGAGCCGCCTTCAAGATTCAAGTCCATCAATCCTGCAATCGTTTCTATTATAGTTGATTTTCCAGAGCCATTTTCGCCAATCAAAAACGTAACTGGCGTTTCAAAAAGAAGTTGGTCTAAATCACTTAAAATGGGTAAACTAAATGGAAACTGCGATGTATTTACTACTTTTTCATACTTCATTCCTTTAAGATATAGTTTTGTCATCTTCCCCACTCTTTTTTTCCCGTTTAGGTAACTTTAAGGTCTCTTCCCAACTTTTCATTTGGTCGATGAACTTCTTACTTTTTAAGTTTATCCCAACATATTCATCGTACAATTCATCAATTGTTGTTCTGATAGCCACTTTAGTCTCCGTTTTAACATTAATATCTTGAACTTTGTCATACGAAATGGCTGAAAAAAGACGAATAAAATGAATAGCTCTAGGATCGGCATGATACCGGCGATCATCAAGATCCCAATGTCTTTCACATAACACCCCGCTATATTTTGATGAATAATCAAATTTCCCTCGAGTTTCTTGACATGCGCTACAATGTCGCCACTCTGGAGTAATACCAAAACGGCTTAATAGTTGGATTTCAAAAATATTCGTAATGATCTCTGGATCCTTATTCTCATTCAATAACTTTAATGCTTGTTGTACAAAATAATATAAATTAGGATCGTACGTTCGATCTTCGATGGCGGCATCAACTAAATTCAAAATGTACGTTGCATAGGCATTCACAAAAATATCTTCCTGAATGAGGCGAAGTGGTGAAACCTCTTTACTTCCATTTAAAAAAGACAGTCCTTCTTCTCTAAAATCTCCAATATATACAGCTTCTGTGAAAGGCAAAATAGCAGGACCAATCGGATTATTTTTACGATGCGCCCCTTTAACAAAAAACATCAATTTACCAAAAGATTCCGTAAAAATTTTGACTAGTTTATCTTTTTCTTTGTAGTCCTTGGTAAATAAAATAATTCCTTTCGTTTCTCCTAAGGTCATATTTTCGCCTCCTATGTATTCTAGTCTATTTTAGCAGAGATACAAGCAAAAGAACAATTCCGCAATAATACAGAATTGTTCTTCGTTTCTTACTAATAATCGTCTTTACGATATCCAAAATCTTGTAAATGAACTTTTTTGTCGCGCCAGTCTTTTTGCACTTTTACCCAAAGTTCTAAATAAACTTTATCATCAAGTAAATGTTCAATATCTTGTCTGGCTTTGGTTCCAATTTGTTTAAGCATCTTGCCGCCCTTACCAATAATGATTCCTTTTTGGCTATCACGCTCAACGATGATCGTTGCTTGAATACGTACTTTATCATTCTCATCCCGTTTCATCGAATCTACCACAACTGCAACGGAATGAGGAATCTCATCTCTTGTAAGCAATAATACTTTTTCACGAACTAACTCAGAAACAATAAAATATTCAGGGTGATCCGTCACTTGATCATCTGGAAAATACTGTGGGCCTTCAGGCATTTGATCTACTAAAACATCCATCAAACGATCTACATTATTCCCTTCAGTAGCTGAGATTGGCACAACTTCTGCAAATTCCATTTGGCTTGCGTAGTCTTCAATAATTCCCAAAAGTTGATCAGGATGAACCGTATCGATTTTATTGATTACAAGATAGACTGGGCTCGTCATTGTTTTAAGACGTTCGATGATAAAGTCATCACCTTTTCCTCTTTTTTGATCTGCACTAATCATAAATAACGTTGCATCCACTTCACGTAAAGCACTATAAGCTGTTTCAACCATAAAATCACCTAAACGATGTTTTGGCTTGTGAATTCCTGGTGTATCAATAAAAACGATTTGCGCTTCTGGAACTGTATAAATTCCTTGTATCTTATTTCTAGTTGTTTGTGCTTTATCACTCATAATTGCAATTTTTTGTCCGACAATTCGGTTCAATAAAGTAGATTTACCAACATTTGGTCTTCCTACAATCGCTACAAATCCGGATTTGTGTATATCTGTCATTGTTTTTCTCCTCTATAAAAAATCTTGTATTATCTGCCAAATTTTTGGGACAAACAACAGTACTCCAACAACCACAGCAAATCCTGATGTTAAAAGAACTGCGCCTGCAGCCATATCTTTGATTTTTTTACCGATTGGATGAAAATGGAAATCCGTTACCATGTCGACTACATTTTCAAACACTGTATTAATTATCTCCATCACTAATACAAGAAAGATTGCAAGCAACAACCACAACCATTCTGAGATTGCTAATCGTAAAATAATGCCCACAATAATTGTCGCCCCCCCCATTAAAACATGGGTTCGCATGTTACGTTCTTCCTTAAATACTGTTTTGATTCCTTGGAGAGCAAACTCCAACGAGGCTATAAAATGTTTATTCTTCGCTGTCCGTTTATCTTTTGAGTCCATAGGCATCTAAGATCTCTTTCTGTAAACCAAACATTTCTTTCTCATCATCAGGTTCCATATGATCATAGCCGTTTAAATGTAAAAAACCGTGCACAGCCAAAAATCCCAATTCGCGTTCAAAAGAATGACCATATTCTGCTGCTTGTTCTGCCGCTCGTTCAGTCGATATCATGATATCCCCAAGGTTTCTTGGAAAAGCTTCATCTGCATCTTCAAAAATAATCGGCAACTCATCTTCGCCTTCTTCTTCCAATGCAAAACTGATAACATCTGTAGGTACATCTTTTCCACGATAATCTCTATTTATCACCTGAATACCTGCATTATCCATAAAAGACACGGACATTTCAGTATCTTCAGATATTTTTAGAAAATCAGCCGCAAACTGCAGCAGACTTTCTACTTCTTCTAAATTTTCTTTAGATAAATTATTTGTTTCATCAATGAATGAAATATCCATTAGTCATCTCTCTTTTCTTGTTCATCTTTCATTTCTTCTGCTTCGGATTTCATTTTTGGATACTTGATTCTAGAATGGAATGTGCTACATAAGCCATTGACTAGAGACTTCTCGATGATCCGAATTTCTTTCATTGTTAAACCGCAATCATCCAGTTGTCCGTCTGAAATTCGATCTTGAATAACATTATGAACAAAGGCTTGGATTTTTTCGTTTGTCGGATGATCCATCGCACGAACAGCCGCTTCACAAGTGTCAGCAATACTAACGATCCCTGCTTCTCTGGTTTGAGGCTTAGGACCTGGGTATCTGAAATCAACTTCAGAAATATCTGGATTTCGTTCTTTTGCTTTCACATAGAAAAACTTCATTAACGTCGTTCCATGATGTTGACGGCAAATATCAATCACCATTTCAGGCATATGATAGTCTTCCAATATTTTAGCACCGTCAATAACATGTCCAAAAATAATTTGTTTGCTATCTTCAGGTAATAAGAAATTATGTGGATTCTCAGCTCCCGCTGGTAAATTTTCAACAAAGAAATTTGCATGCTTGATTTTACCAATATCATGATAATAACAAGCAACTCTTGTTAATAAAGAACGACCACCGATCTCAGCCACAGCATTTGCACTTAGACTCGCCACCATCATACTATGATGATACGTTCCAGGCGCTTCTTCAAGTAGTTGTTTTAACAACGGATGGTTTGGATTACTGAGTTCATTTAATACAATCACACTGTCATCAGTGACAAGTAATTCTATATACGGATGGAGACCCATTGTAGCAAGGAAAGATAAGACTGTTCCAGCTAATGCACAAATCATCATTGTCCATGATTTACCATCAAAGAAACTCATCCCTTGATAAATCATCAAAATAAAATCTAAGCAAACTGGAAAGATAATCACCCAAAATACAGCAACTAATCCTTGCTCGCCAATACGAGTGCGTTTGACTACTGTTGCCAATAGCCCTGAAAACATATAGCTCACTAGAATGATTGTCAAAGAGTTCGTTCCAATAGAATTATAAAACACAAAAAGTGAAAAAATCACTTGAAAAACAGCCGCTAAAACTCCGGCTCTTCTACTAACAAAATAATTTAGTACCAGAGGCGTAAATGCTGCTGGAAAAAATAATGAGATATACATCATCTGTTCAGTTTGGAAAATCTGGAAAAATTTCATCAAGACGACACTTAAAGACATCGCACCAACGTAAAATAAAATGAAGTGTCTACGCTTGCCTTCTTCTGTCACTTGTTTCGTGAAAAACAACAACACTAAAACCTGCATCACGATTGCCAAACCTAATGCAGCCATTGGAAATAGCGAAGTGCTTTGGTTTGTCATACCTAATAGTTCAAGCTTTTCCATCGCTTTACTGTCGATTTGAGTTCCCTCACGAACGATGATTTCCCCTTGATAGATCATTGCAGGTGGAACAGCATCCATAGCATTTTGACGCATTTCTTTAGTCTTTTTATCATTAGCAAAATCATTCGCTACAATACCTTCATTTACAATATAGCGAATTTCTTGCTGCATCGTGCTTGTGACATCAAGAAATTGAATCTTCTCGATCGCACTCTGACGAATATTATCTAAATCCGCTTCGCGAACATGATCTTTCATCTTATCGTCAATGATTTTTAAACTTTCAGTCTTTACTTGCTGAATCTGACTTACATCCAAGGAAAATATATTTTGGTAAAATACATTGGGAAATTTTTGATAAAAAGTAACTTCATCTTGGTCCAACGATTCAAATTGAGCTTTTAAATTGGCCACTCTTTCTTCAATAGTTGGTTTTGGAATCGTTTCGTCTTTTTTAGCCTTCGCTTTTTTTTCTTCGTACTCTTTGTCAGTCTTTTCATTTGCAGTAATAATCAGTTTAAATAGTTTTTCAATTCGCTTGTGCTGAACATCAGCCGTTTCTTCCTGATAGATATATTCAGGAGTGACCGCTTCAGCCGCCAGTTTTTTCTTTTGTGCTGTTTCATACGTATTTTCAACGTTTTTATTTGCTCGAATAGTATTTTCAGCTAATTGTCCTTCTTTTATCTCTACCTTTTTTTGATGGACACTACCGAACATAATAATGAATAAAAAGCATGAAAAAACAAGTAAAAGTATAGGAATATACGCTTTCCCTAGTTTATCGCGTAATTTTAATAACGAGTATTTCAACGGAATTTTCACTCCTTTCCGCGGTTCTAAATCTATTTTTGACTTTCTTTTTCATATGCTCGAATGATTTGAGCAACTACTGGATGTCTTACAACATCACTAGCATCAAAATGAACAAAAGCAATTTTGTCAATCGATTGTAACGTCTTTTCTGCATGAATCAAACCGCTGGCTACGCCTTTAGGCAAATCGATTTGACTTGTGTCGCCATTGACAATCATTCTTGAGTTAAAACCGAGCCTTGTCAAAAACATTTTCATTTGAGCCACGGTCGTATTTTGTGCTTCATCGAGGATAACGAAAGCATCATCCAGAGTTCGTCCCCTCATGTAAGCTAATGGTGCGATTTCAATCACTCCACGCTCCATTAAACGGTTGGTATGATCCATACCAAAAACTTGATATAACGCATCATAGACTGGTCGTAGATATGGATCGACTTTTTCTTTTAGATCCCCTGGCAAAAAACCTAAACTCTCTCCAGCTTCCACAGCAGGACGAGTCAAAATGATTTTTTGAACTTCCCCTTTTTTTAGCGCTGAAACAGCCATTACTACTGCTAAAAAAGTTTTCCCTGTTCCAGCAGGGCCAATCCCAAAGATAATGTCGCGCTTGCGTACCGCATCAATATATCTCTTTTGACCAATGTTCTTGATTCTGATTGCTCTACCATGATGATCTTTGAGAATCTCTTCTTCATACATTGTTACAAAGCTATCTAAATCACCACTTTTTGCCATCTTCAAAGCGGACACAACATCAGGCGTACTAATTTTGATTCCCCGCTGAATCAACACTTGCAACGTACGCAAAACAGATGCAATCAATTGAACTTCTGACTCTTCGCCCAACAATTGAATCGTCTCACCACGAGTGTTGATCGTTACAGCAGTATTTTCTTCTAAATATTTTATATGTTTGTCATGGGTTCCTAAAAGCATACTCACATCATCAGAATCATTTAATTTCAATTCTAACGATATTGATTGATTCTCTGTCAAAAAACGCCCATCTCCTTTATTTTTTCATTCCATACAATCATACCATAATATTTATTTATTAAAAAGAGAGCGAGTCAAAACTAACGGATCATTCTATTTAATTCATAAAATCTTAACTCCTTGTTTTTCTATTACCGCCTCTATTTATTTTCTAAAACAAAAAAACCAACGGATTTCCGTTGGTTTTTCGTTTTGACTAATTCTCTTGTAGTAATTCTTTTACAATTGCATTGACCTGATTGCCGTCTGCTTTCCCTTTGACTTCAGGCATAACAGCACTCATTACTTTGCCAAATTCTTTTGGCGAAGATGCACCGGTCTGATCAATTGCCGTCAGAACAATCTGACGAATTTCTTCTTCAGAAAGTTGTTTTGGCATATATTTTTCAACAATTGTGATTTCGATTTTTACTTTGTCAGCAAGATCGTCACGTCCCGCTTTTTCAAACTCTGATAAAGAGTCTCTGCGTTGTTTCATCTCGCGAGATAAAACTGTTAACTCTTCTTCTCCGTCCAAATCACGGCTAGTTTTAATCTGCTCATTTTGAATGGCTGCTTTCAACATACGAAGTACAGATAAAGTATCTTTATCCTTTGACTTCATTGCTGTTTTGATGTCGTCATTCAATGTTGTTAGTAATGACATACAACCCACTCCAATTCATCGAAAACTAGAATTTTTTACGTTTTCTAGCTGCTTCAGATTTTTTCTTACGCTTTACACTTGGTTTTTCGTAGAATTCACGTTTACGAGATTCTTGTAAAGTACCCGCTTTTGAAACGGAACGTTTGAAGCGACGAAGAGCATCGTCAAGAGATTCGTTTTTACGAACGACAGTTTTTGACATGTTAATTCCCTCCCTCCGAGCTTAAAAAGTAACCGTTTTTTATATTTATGAATTATTCAACATAAATAAAATACCGTTCTTTTTACATTATATCGAATGGTTATTTTAACGTCAACCTTTGTATTGAAAAAATGCATAAAAAAGTGCCAAAATGAGTAAAGTTTTACACACATATGCAATATTCATGATTTTTTCTGAAAAAAACGATCATTTACACTCCTCACATCGACCAAAAATTTCAAATCGATGTCCTTCTATTTCACATCCGCTTAATTGTTCTTTAAAAAAATCCATCGGACACATATGAATTTCTTTTGTTTTCCCGCAAACGGTACATATAAAATGATGATGATGCCCTACTTCTTGACAACAGTGAAAACGAAATTTTTTTTCTCCATTTAAATCAGTTGTTTCCAATAAGTCCAATGTTTCAAAATCATGTAAATTTCGATAGATGGTATCGTAACTTACACCCTTATATTCTTGGTTCATAAACTCATAAACTTCTCTTGCTGATATATAGCGATTTCTTCTGATCAAATAGGTGATCATCGCTTCTCTTTTTTTTGTATATTTCAATCCATGTTCTTTCATCACTGCAAGTGATTGTTCTACTTTGGAATTTGATTGCTTCATTTTTTTAGCCTCCACTCCTTAAATCAGAATCATTACGAATAAGATTTATGAAGGTATGGTATAATAAATTTATAAAAAAAGCAAGAGAGGAATCATATTATGACGACAAATGAACCAAAAAAATGTGTGACGATTTTTGTTATTTCCGACTCAGCAGGTGAAACTGCTTCAAAATTAGCTGCAGCTTCCATGGCTCAATACCCTACTGTGGATTTTTCATTATTTAGACGAACATTCGCTAAAGAAGAAGATAAACTTAGAAAAGCACTAGAAGATGCAAAACGAGAAAATGCTATGGTTTTACATACAATCGTTAATGAGCGACTAGTAAAAATTGCAAATGATTTTTTTGAAGAACACAATTTATATCATTTTGATATACTAACACCTCCAGTAGCGGAAATTGAGCGATTAACCGGAATCGCTCCTACTAGAGAAGCGGGCGCCCTTCATCATCTGAATGAAAATTATTTTAAACGGATCGAAGCAATGGAATTTGCTGTGAAATATGACGATGGTAAGGATCCCAGAGGGTTCTTAGAAGCCGATGTACTGTTACTTGGTGTTTCTAGAACATCCAAGACACCACTTAGCTTATTTTTAGCAAATAAAAATTTGAAAGTTGCGAATTTGCCTTTGATTCCAGAAGCTCATTTGCCTAAACAATTATGGGAAACAAATCCTAAAAAAATCGTAGGATTGACGAATGATCCAGATATCTTGAACGGGATTCGAAAAGAACGCATGAGAACGTACGGATTGCCTGCAGATACATCTTACTCAGATATTGAAAAAATTAGAAAAGAATTAGCTTTTGCTAACGATTTATATGAAAAATTGGGTTGTGTTGTTATTAATGTGGCTTCCTTATCGATTGAAGAGACCGCTTCGATGATTTTGAATGCTTTGAATTTGGAAGACCATAGCTATTACGCAACAGAGTCACCTGAAGCTTAATCGCAAAAAAACTAAGAACAGCGAGATTGTTTTCTCTGCACTGTTCTTAGTTTTTTTAAAATACTTGAATCCCTTCTTGATCTATTGACAGCACATTGATAGTAGCTGGCAGGGATAATTTTTCTAATTTCTGAACCATTTGATCTGTTTTTTCTTCTGGAGATAAAATCAAAACGGTCGGTCCTGCTCCGCTTAAAAATGCTCCATAAGCTCCAACTTCATGACCAATTGCTCGAATTTGATCCAAATGCGGAACTAACTTTTTTCGGTAAGTTTCATGCCAACGATCTTTTTCCATCATTAACCCAGCCAATGGTAAGTTACCATTCAAAATCGCAGCAATCATTACATTTGCGATTGAGCTTGCTTGTACTGCTTCTTTATAAGGGGTAGAAGTTGGCAAGACACTGCGACTTTCAGACGTCAATAGATGCACATTAGGAATATAAGCGATCACATCACACATTGGAAAATGATGCTTAACAGAGTAGACTTCACCATCAACGTAACTTGCTACAACAAAATCACCACAAATGGCAGGCGCTACATTATCAGGGTGCCCCTCCATCTCAGTGGCTATCTGTACCTTTTGTTTTTGAGATAAGTTCAAATTCCCTAAACGATTAGCAAGTTCAATCCCACCGACGATTACGCTAGAGCTACTGCCCAAACCTCGAGCTAAAGGAATATCTGACGTCATTTTCAACACTTTTGGTGAAAGATCAGGGGCTATTTTTAGTGCTGTCTGAATCAATAAATTCGTTGCATCACTTGGGATATCAGAGCCTAGTGTATGCACAATCTTCCACTCTTCAGCATTCTCCAATACTTCGATATTAAGATACTGTGACAAAGCAATACCACAGGAATCAAAACCCGGACCTAGATTTGCACTGGTTGCGGGGATTCTTATTTTCATAGTTCTGACACTCCATTACGTAAATGCATCCGCATTTCTTCTAAGTCACTCATTTTAGAGATTTTCACATCCGTCGCATTGATTGCTGTATCAGGGTCTTTTAGACCATTTCCAGTGAAAACAGCCACTACTGTCTCACCTTGTTTGATTTTCCCATTTTTAACATGTTGAATTACCCCAGCTAAAGAGGCTGCTGATCCAGGTTCAATAAACACACCATCTTGTGCAGCGACTTTGCGGTAAGCATTTAGTATTTCTTCATCTGTCACAGAATCAATATGCCCTTTAGACTCATCACGAGCAGCTTCGGCTAATTTCCAACTTGCTGGATTTCCGATACGGATCGCTGTAGCAATTGTTTCAGGTTGTTCGATTACTTCACCTTTGACGATAGCAGCAGCTCCTTCAGCTTCAAATCCATGCATTCTCGGTAAAAGTGTGCCTTTTTTGTCATGCCATTCTTTGAATCCTTTCCAATACGCTGAGATATTCCCTGCGTTTCCAACTGGTATAGCTAATACATCAGGCGCTTGCCCAAGTTGCTCGCAAACTTCAAAAGCGGCTGTTTTTTGACCTTCTAAACGATAAGGATTTACAGAATTCACTAGTGCTACGGCTTCTGTTTTGGCGATATCTCGTACAGCTTTTAGCGCTTCATCGAAATTCCCTGGAATCGAGATGATGTCTGCTCCATAAATGATTGCTTGCGCTAGTTTACCCATTGCGATTTTTCCATCTGGAATCACAACATATGCTTTGATCCCCGCTCTTGTGGCATACGCTGCTGCTGCCGCGCTTGTATTTCCAGTTGAGGCACAAACAATTGCTTTGGCACCTTCCTCAACGGCTTTAGCAACAGCCATAACCATTCCTCGATCTTTAAATGAGCCTGTTGGGTTCAGTCCTTCGTATTTACCATATAAATTGATTCCTAGTTCTTTTGATAGACTGTGCAATGGAATCAAAGGAGTATTTCCTTCTGCTAATGAAATCATTGGCGTTTTATCCGTAACTGGTAGGTATTCCTTGTATTGTTTGATTAGTCCTTCGTACATCTTTTAGTCCTCCAATACTTTAAATGTATTTAATAATTCAAATTCGTCTGTTGTTTCGATCTCTTTTGTCACTTGTTTCATTTGCTCTTTTGTAATGGTATGTGTGATTGCAACGATTCTGGCTCTAGTACCATCAGATTTCTGCTGAACTAATTGATCAAAGCTAACATTTGCTTCTGTCATTATCTGTGTCAATTTCAAAATTTGACCGCGACGATCAGGAACTTCAATTGAGAAATAATATTTTCCAGAAACTGATTGATCTGATGCCAATTTCGTGTCGTGTTGGTAGGCGTTGAACATATGTCCAGTTGTGCCTAAACGAATATTTTTAGCAATCGTGATAATATCACTGACTACACTTGTTGCAGTTGGTTTGGCACCAGCTCCTGGGCCGTAATACATTGACTCACCAACACCTGAACTTTCAATAAAAACAGCATTGAATTCGTTACGAACTGATGCGATCGGATGAGATTTTGCTACAAGCATTGGTCCAACTTCGACAGCAATACTCCCCTCTTGATTTTCAGAGGAACCTATCAACTTGACTTCATAGCCTAATTGAGCAGCCATTTCAACATCATCCAAAGACAAACCACGAATACCACGTGTATCGACCTGATCTAGTCTAATATTCATCCCGAAGGCAAACTGACTTAAAATCACCATCTTATACGCTGCATCAATACCATCGACATCATTCGTCGGATCAGACTCAGCAAATCCTAATTGTTGTGCTTCACTTAACGCTTGCTCATAGGATTTCTTCTCAGAAACCATTTGTGTCAGCATATAGTTTGTCGTTCCATTTACGATCCCTAACACTTTTTGGATATTATCAGCAGCTAAACTATTGGCAATCGTTCGTAAAATAGGGATACCGCCTGCAACACTTGCTTCATAATATAAATCACAATGATTTTGTTGAGCTAGAGCAACTAATTCACTACCATGTTGTGCTAAAAGATCTTTATTCGCAGTGACGATATGCTTACCATTTTCTAGTGCTTTGGTAATGAAGGTTTTTGCTGGTTCTACTTTTCCTATCAATTCCACAATTATTTTGATTTCATCATCATCAATGATCTCCTCAATGTTTGTTGTGAGTTGAATATCAAATTTCTCGGCCAGGTTTCTTTTTTCTTCTTCATCACGTACTAACGCTTTTGAAATTGTCACTTCCATCCCTGTCACTTGTGAAATTTTCTCCTGATGTTCTTGTAAAATTGTTGGTACACCAGATCCGACTGTACCAAGTCCAAGCAAACCAATTTTCAGTTTTTCCTTCATTCTTCTTCCTCCAACTATAAAATTAGAAACATTTCATTTTCTTCTAATAAAACATGTTTCTAGTATACCCAACTGACGTAAAAAAAACTACCCTTTTCTTTGAATTTCCCATGGGAATCCTAGAAAAGGTGAGTTATTGGTGTTTGATATGTTCAAATGTCTGATTAAGAATATCGATAACATGATGATCATCTAATGTATAGTAGATTGTTTTGCCTTCACGTCTAGATCTTACCACGTGACTATCTCGTAATAATTTCAATTGATGGGAGACAGCAGATTGTTCCATTGAAAGTTTTTCTCCAATCGCTGTTACGTTTAATTCTCCTTGCTTCAACAAAAGTAAAATTCGTAACCTTGTTGGATCACTCAACACTTTATATAACTGACTTACTTTTTGAATCTCATCTATTTCTTTCATCGCTGAGCTTCCTTTCATCATTTCCTCTTGCTTATTATAGCAAACTTTTTTCAAAAGAGGTCAGATTTTTTCTTTCGTTTTTAATAAAAAAAGACAACTAGGGCAAAAGAATGTCCCACTTGTCTTTCATAGTTTATTCCATTTAGCTATTCGCTTGTTTAACTGCATCAATTACAGCATATCTAAATCCATTTTTCTCCAGAGCCGTAACTCCTTTGATCGTACTACCACCAGGAGATGTTACTCCGTCTTTTAATTCTCCAGGATGTTTTTTCGTTTCAATCGCTAGTTTTGCCGACCCTAACATCATCTGAGCGATAATTTCGTAAGAAAGAGCACGAGGCATGCCTTCTAACACTGCACCATCTGCTAAAGCTTCCATAAATATATCAACAAATGCTGGGCTACAACCTGCAACAGTACCAAATGTACCTAAAAGATTTTCGCTAACTTCTTCGACTTTTCCTAACGACTCCAATATACGAACTGCTTCATTCTTTGACGCAATAGGCATCTCATTTGCAAAAACAGCACCAATCATTCCAGCATTGACACTGACAGGTGTATTGGGAATAGCATGGACAACGTGAACTTCTTTTCCTAACACAGCTTGTGCCTCTTCCACTGTATGTCCTGTCGCAACGGAAATAAGAATGGTATCTTTTGACATATGCGGAGCTGCTTGTTTTAAAATCTCTAAAACGATTTTAGCGCCTGTAGCAATAAAAATAACTTGGCAATTTTCTAAGGCTTCATATTCTTTGATCAACTGAAAGCCAAATTTTTCTTGAAGTAATTCAGCAGTGCCACTTGAGCCACCTTTTACAAATAAATTTTCAGGTGTCACAACTTCCGCTTTTAAAAGCCCTTCAATCATCGCACTGCCCATATGACCAGCGCCAATAAAACCAATATTCATATCTATCACTCCTTCTATTTTTTTACAAATGAAGAGACTGAAACAAACTTTCAGTCAAGTTTTTCCAGTCCCGATCATGTTATTTTGTTAACGCATTGACTGCTTGTTCAAAATTCTTGATTTTCTGATCTGCCTCTTCTTGAGAAGTAGCTTTTGTTGCTAAATAAAACTTGATCTTAGGTTCAGTTCCAGATGGACGAATTGCGATCCAGCTACCGTCTTCCAAAAAGTATTTTAGCACATCTGATGGAGGGGTTGTTAATGTTTCGACTTTCCCATCAGCTGATGTACGAGTTAATTTTTTGAAGTCTTCTGTTTGCGTTACTTTGATATCAGCAAATGAAACGGGTGCTTCTTCACGGAATTTTGTCATTATGGCTTTGATTTTTTCGCTACCTTCAATTCCACTCAATGTTACAGAAATTGTTTTTTCTTCAAAATAACCGTATTCTTTAAAAATATCTTGTAAGCCATCGTATAAAGTTTTTCCTTGCTTCTTATAAAACGCTGCAACTTCTGCTAATAAAACAAGTGCTTGGATCGCATCTTTATCTCGAACGAAGGCTTTTACTAAATAACCATAACTTTCTTCAAACCCAAACATAAATGTTTGAGAATGGTCCTCTTCATATTGTTCGATTTTTTCTGCAATAAATTTAAATCCTGTCAAAACATCTACCATTTTGGTTTGATATTTTGCTGTGATCGCAGTGGCCAATTCGCTAGATACGATCGATTTCAAGACAACTGCGTTTTCTGGTAATGTCCCCGCCTGTTTGTGTGCTTCTAAAATATATTGAATCATGATCGATCCTAATTGGTTACCAGTCAATACTTGGTAATTCCCGTTAGGCAATCGAACAGCAGCACCTAATCGATCGGCATCAGGATCTGTTGCGATCAATAAATCGGCATCTTCTTTTTCACCTAAACGAATAGCATATTCAAAAGCCGAATGTTCTTCTGGATTTGGTGATTTGACAGTTGTAAAATCAGGATCCGCAATCGCTTGCTCCGGAACCAGTACAAATTTTTCAAAGCCAGCTTGTTTCAAAGCTTTTTCACCTAGCATTTTCCCAGTCCCATGTAATGGTGTGTAAACAAGTTTTAATTCTTTCCCCATTTCGCTGATCAGCTCTTGATTAATTGTAACAGTCTTAACTTCTTTCAAATAAGCTGTATCAACTTCTTCACCAATAATCGTGATCAAATCACTCTCTTTAGCTTGGTCGTCTGATAAAACCTCAACTTTTAAAGGATTCTCAACTTCACGCACGTATTTCGTTAGTGCATCCGCATCTGCCGGAGGCATCTGACCACCATCCGCACCGTATACTTTATAACCGTTGTAAGCTGCCGGATTGTGGGATGCAGTGATCATGATCCCTGAAAATGTATTTAAATAGCGAACAGCAAAAGACAATTCAGGCGTCGGCCGTAAACTTTCAAAAACAAATGCTGGAATGTCGTGCTTCGCTAATGTTTTTGCCGCTTCCATAGCAAACTCAGGTGACATATGGCGAGAGTCATAGGCAATCGCAACACCGCGGCGTTTGGTTTCAATCCCTTCAGCATCCATAAAACGAGCTAAACCTTCAGTAGCCTGACGAATCGTAAAAACATTCATTCGATTGATCCCAGCACCTAAAATCCCACGCATGCCAGCAGTTCCAAACTCTAGCGGCGCATAAAAAGCATCTTCACATTTTTCTGGATCTTCTTTTAAATCTTTTAATTCTTTTTTTAAATTTTCTGGTATATTTTCTTCATTTATCCACTGTTCATAGACTTGTTCCCAAGACATGTTAGCACCTCTTTTTTCATTTGTTTTCTTACCCACTAGTAAGTATATCATTCCAAAGCTTTTGAGGAAAGTAATGCCTAAAAAAGATAGGCCTTTCAACTATTTATTTCATTAGCTTTTGTAATTGCAATAATTGGTCTGTGACCATTGACGGCGCTGTAGCAAAATAATCAGCAAACTTTTGACTCCACGCTTTCGTTTCTCTAGCTTCGCCAAAATCTTCCATAGTTTGGTTATATTGTTCAATTAAAAGATAACTGTAAGGCTGATATTTATCGTAATGAATAACAGCACTTTCTGGTAAACGTGGTTTGACTTCCATCTCAACAATTGGTTTTCCAACACTTAAACCAAATAATGGAAAGGTGTATTCAGGTAATTCAAGCAACTGGCTGATTTCTTTTCCATATTTCCGAATGCTGCCAACAACAACAGAACCCAAACCTAGACTTTCAGAAGCAATCACTGCATTTTCAAGTGCCAAAGCCGCATCTGTCGTAGCTAAAATAATAGGTTCGATACTCTCATCAAGCGAATACGAACTTTCATGTACTTCACTGACCATTTTCGTGCGGTGCAGATCCCCAACAAATAATAGAAAAACAGAACTTTTCAACATATGAGGATTGCCTGGATTCCACTGAACCAATTGCTCCCGCAGCTTTTTATCTTGAATTACAATGATGCTATAAAACTGTCCATTCATCCAACTTGGTGCTTGCCGAGCAGCCTCTAAAATCACCTGCAATTCTTCTTTCGACAGAACATGATTCTCGTCAAAATCACGATAACTGCGTCGATTCTTCAAAATCTCAATTGTTTTGTTCATACTAGTCCCCTCCATTTGCTTCTATTTTATCATAATGTTGAAGAACCAAAAGCAATTTTTTTTGTGACCGCTACTAATTTTGCTTTGAATATCGGCAAGTTTTCATGATCAACTCTGGTAAAATTGATTCGGATACTGTCTTGCTTTTCACTAAAAAAGAAGCTTGGCGCAACCAACAATCCTTCTTGTAAAAATACAGCCCAATCTTTTTGACGCAAATTCCCATTTTTCCATCTTGCCCATATATAAAAGCCGCCTTGCGGCATGCTTACATCCCATTCATCCATCTGGTTTAACACTTCGAAAACTGCTTCCCCTCTTTGTTCTACGTTTTTCTTTAAATGAGATATTTTGTTTGAAAAGTCGTTGTCTGTTAAAGCTAAATTCGCTAATAATTGCGGAAATATACTTAAAGAAAAATCCATCATCTTCCTAGCTTCTGCTAATTGTTGATTTACTGAAGTCGGTGCGCTTAACCATCCGATCTTAGTCGTTGAACCAAGGATTTTTGAAAGTGAACCGATATATAAGACATTTTCGGGATCTAATTTTTTTAATGGCTGGATTTGATCTGAAGAAACAAAATTCAGCTTGGCAAAAACATCATCTTCTAAAATCGGAATTTGATACTTTTGACATAGTTTAATCAATCCTTTTCGCCGTGCCATCGACATCGTCTTCCCTGTAGGATTTTGAAAAGAGGGATTGACCATTACCATTTTGATACGATGTTGGCGAATTATTTTTTCCAATGATTCTAGACAGATGCCTTCTTGATTCATTTTCACACCATAGAGACGGATGCCTGCTGCTTGAAAAATAGGAAGTGCATACAAAAAAGAGGGATCTTCAATTGCTACACTATCGCCAGATTGCAACAAAACTTGCAGAATCAAAAATAAAGCTTGTTGGGCGCCTGACGTGATCAAAAGACTTTCCGGCAACAGTGAAAAACCATACTCTTTCTCAGTTTCACGGCTTATTGATTGTCTTAGAGGGAAATAGCCTAAGTCATCTTGTTGTTCTTCTTCTAAAAAATGTTTCCACGTTAATGGAGGAAATGAAAAACTTGGAATCAAATCCAGCGGCAACTCTCCTGTATATAAATCTAAAGCATCATTATCCACTTGTTTGATCATGCTCTCTATTTGTTCTGTATAAGGATTAACTTTGGCAAAAGCATTTTGTTCAAGATAACGACGCCAATCTGTTCTAGGTGTGGTACTGATTCCCCATTTCCCTTCATTGACAATGGTTCCACTTCCTTGTTTTCGAATGATCCAGCCTAAAGCAACAAGCTCGTCTAATGCATGAACCACAGTAGAGCGATTCACTTGAAAATAAGTGGCTAATTTACGCTCTGAGGGTAAGCGCTCACCAGGTAAAAGATCCCCTTTTTTTATGTAAGACAGAATTAATTCAATAATACTTACGTATACTGGAACACCTTTTTCTTTTTTTAATGACCACATTTTTTTGCCTCCTAACTTATTTTAAGGAACAACTCTCCTTGCAGTTGCCCTGTCAGATCAAATAGTTCCGCTCTTTGTGTTTCATACAAAGGATCAACTCTCCCTTTGGTCGTCTTGTACTGCTCAACATCAAATCCCTTCGCTCTTTGTGTTTCATACAAAGGAACAACTCTCCCTTTGGTCGTCTTGTACTGCTCAACATCAAATCCCTTCGCTCTTTGTGTTTCATACAAAGGAACAACTCTCCCTTTGGTCGTCTTGTACTGCTCAACATCAAATCCCTTCGCTCTTCGTGTTTCATACAAAGGAACAACTCTCCCTTTGGTCGTCTTGTACTGCTCAACATCAAATCCCTTCGCTCTTTGTGTTTCATACAAAGGAACAACTCTCCCTTTGGTCGTCTTGTACTGCTCAACATCAAATCCCTTCGCTCTTCGTGTTTCATACAAAGGAACAACTCTCCCTTTGGTCGTCTTGTACTGCTCAACATCAAATCCCTTCGCTCTTCGTGTTTCATACAAAGGAACAACTCTCCCTTTGGTCGTCTTGTACTGCTCAACATCAAATCGCTTCGCTCTTTGTGTTTCGCAGCAATTGGATGACCTGAAAATAACCCAATTGGCTGTTTTTGTCAACTAATGTTTGTTTTACAATACATATATCAAAATATTTCTGAATAGAGGTTGGACGATGATAAAAAAAGTATTAACAGTGGCTGGTTCTGATTCTAGTGGCGGCGCAGGAATCCAAGCGGATTTGAAGACGTTTGAAGAATATGGAACATTTGGTTTTTCAGCTTTAACAAGTATTGTGACGATGGATCCTGATGAAGGTTGGAGTCATAGCGTTACACCGATAGAGCCTGATTTAGTAGAAAAACAATTAAAGACTATTTTTGCAGGTGGCGCTCTTGATGCTATGAAGACAGGGATGCTTGGTACTATAGAAGCAATCGAAATTACACGAACTTATATTGATAAATTTACTATGAATAATATTGTGATCGATCCTGTAATGGCTTGTAAAGGAACAAGTGAATTACTACAACCTGAAAATGTTGCAGCAATGACTCGTTTACTCTTACCAAAAGCAACGATCACTACACCAAATTTAGTAGAAGCGGGCATTTTATCTGGAATGGGTGATTTAACCTCTATTGATCACATGAAGGAAGCTGCTAAAAAAATTATCAACTTAGGTCCTGAAAATGTTGTAATCAAAGGCGGACACCGTTTGAACTTAGATAAAGCAGTCGATCTTTTTTACGATGGAACTGATTTTACGATTTTTGAAAACGAGCTATTCCCAACTGATTATAATCACGGAGCAGGTTGCACGTTTGCCGCGGCTGTCACCGCTGGTCTAGCAAAGGGCTATTCGGTCGTTGAAGCTGTTGCTTTGGCTAAAAAATTCGTAGCCGAAGCGATTAAAAATGGACAAAAAATCAATCCTTTCCTTGGTCATGTTTGGCATGGAGCATACAATCATGCACAAGATCGAATGACAGAAAAGTAAGGAGTGATAGAATGAATAAACAAAATTCAACTACTTCTATTGTATTAGTTGGCTTATTTGCTGCTTTGACTGTTCTTGGCACAATGATCAAAATTCCTATGCCAACTGGGGCATTTGCCCATTTAGGCAATTCAGTTTTATTGTTAGCTGTACTTTTGATTGGCTACAAGAAAGGCGCTCTGGCTGGCGGTTTAGGTTTTGCTATATTTGATATTTTAAATGGTTTTGCCGCTGAAGCGCCCTACTTCATTCTAGAAAGTTTTATTGTAGGTGGTGCGGCTGCCTTAATGATTTTATTTTTCCATCAACGTATTGATACAGTTTGGAAAGTCATTGTTGTTGCAATCGTTACAGGAATCGCAAAGGTTATCATGACTCAGTTGAAAAATACCGTAATGGGACTACTCGCTGGTGCTGATTTGACTGTTTCTTTTGCAAGTGCATTATCTAAACTGCCTGCAACTTTCATTAATGTCGCTACCACTATCGTTATCGTAACGCTTGTTTATTTTCCATTAAAAAAAGCAATGGCGATTATTTTTTCAAGACAATCATTTTAGTATTTATAAAAAGGACACCGCTTATCTTGCAAGGCAATCAAGATAAGCGGTGTCCTTTTTTTATTTATTTTTACTAAAAATACTTTCTATCACCCAAAACGCAATTCCCGCTACAGGAAAAATCGACCAGTTTGTGCCCCAATTCCCAAACAAAAATCCTTGTAATAAAAATATGGCAACAATGATTGGCCAATAAATCTTTTCAAGCGTTAGCAACCACGCTGGTCTTTTACTGTCGCGTTCTGCTTTTGCGCGAGGTCCTAACTCCCCTTCATCCGAAATGAAATATGTCTGTTCCAGCATTTTAGTAAAGCTTCCCATGATAACTCCACCAAAAATAAAGAAAAAAACACCAAATGAAGCTAATAATAATAAGCAAGCAATGCCGAAAAACTCTTCTTCATAGACGGTTGTAAAAAAGACAACAGGAATTACAGCTAAAATACATAACACGACTCCAGCTACCATGCAAAAAATAAAGGAACGCTGAAACGCATCTTTTCTTTTTTTTATTTCATTTTTCACTTGAATCGGAATAAAGCGATCATCTAATTTCTTGTTCGTATTCGCTATACTCGTTCCTGCAATAATGAACAATGGAACACCCACTGCTGCGCCCAGAAAAATAAATAGTAACCCAAATCCTTCTGCAATCATTTCACCATACAATGCCATACTAGCGAAAAAGGCCGCAACACCTAACATAATGATTGTCACACCTAAGCCTAGCAACGTTGCTGCTCTGTGGTGGATCTTTAGGTAATCAACTGACTCGTTTATCGTAATCTCGTTTAGTTCATACCCTCTTTCATCCATAAAATCTTGCTTGATATTCATTTCCTCAACTAGTTCATCGATCGATCCAAACTCTGAAATCACTGCTCCGATTGCTTCATTTTCAGATTTCCCTTGTTTCTTTAAGTCTTCATAGCGATCTTCTGCACTTGCTAGTAAGTCCTCTTTTAATTGTTTTGTTTGATCGGTTTCTGCTATGCCTAAGAACAAACTTTCGATATAGTCTTGAATAGTTTTCATTATTTTTCCTCCTTAATAAAACGCTCTACGACTCTTTTAGTCAGTATCCACTCTGCTATCTTTTCTTCTAAATACGTTTTCCCAGATGGTGTTATTTTATAGTACGTTCTTTTTTTCCCATGTGTGATTTGTCCAGGAAATGATTCGATAAATCCATTTTTTTCTAAACGATTAAAAGCTGAGTACAAAGTCGTTTCTTTAATTGAATAATTGTTTTCAGAAATCTCAGTGATTCTCTTAGATATGGCGTACCCATATGAATCACCTTCCTGTAATACAGATAGAATGAACGTGTCATTGTAGCCTCTTATTGCATCACTGCCGATCATTGAAACACCTCCGATTACTCCGCCTAACGTACTACGTCTGTCGTTGTAATTATCATAACACGATTACTACGACAGGTAAAGTAAAAATCATTAAAATAAAAAAGAAGCGCACAATACGCTCCTTTTTTGTTTTGATTAAATTGTATCGCCATTGAAAATAGAGTTTTTCACGATCACGTAATCTACTTTACGAATTGCTTCAAGATCACGACCTCCAGCATAAGAAATCGAAGATTGTAAATCTTGCTGCATTTCCACTAATGTATCTGCTAAGCTTCCTTTATGTTGAATCCAAATCTTTTTACCTTCAACATTTTTCTTTTCACCTTTTTGAAATTCAGAAGCACTGCCGAAGTATTCTTTATAGACAATACCGTTTTCGACTTTTGTTTCACCAGGAGATTCTTCATGTCCTGCAAATAGAGAACCGATCATCACCATAGTTGCACCAAAACGAACTGATTTCGCAACATCTCCAGGGGTACGAATTCCACCATCTGCAATAATTGGTTTTCTGGCAGCTTTTGCGCACCATCGTAATGCAGCCAATTGCCAACCACCAGTACCAAATCCCGTTTTAATTTTTGTAATACATACTTTTCCTGGACCAATTCCAACTTTCGTCGCATCGGCTCCAGCATTTTCTAATTCACGAACAGCTTCAGGAGTTCCCACATTTCCAGCGATAACAAAGGTGTCTGGTAAATGTTTTTTAAGATGCTGGATCATATTGATTACGGCATTTGAATGACCATGTGCAATGTCGATAGTGACATAATCAGGAACTAAATTGCGTTCAGCCAATTCTTCCACAAATCCATATTCCGCTTCTTTGACCCCAACACTGATAGACGTGATCAAGCCTTTAGCATTCATTTTTTCAATAAATGGAATTCGGGCCTTCTCATCAAAACGATGCATAATATAAAAATAATCATTTTTTGCTAAAAACTCCGCAATATCTTCATCAATAATCGTCTGCATATTCGCAGGAACGACTGGCATTTTAAAGGTATGCTTACCTAATTTCACCACTGTATCACATTCAGAACGGCTGTTCACGATACATTTGTTTGGAATCAACTGGACATCTTCGTAATCAAAAACTTTCATACTGTATTGCCTCCTAGTAAGTTCAATTAAAAACACGCAAAAACACGAACATTAAACAGATAATAGTTCGCATTTTCGAACACCTATGCTAATTTACACTATTCATTTGTAAAAGTCAAAGGTAAATGACGAAAAATATAAACTATCAATGATGATTGTTCGTGTTTTAGCCAATAATTATTTTTCAGTTTATTTAAACTACCGTAATTTCCTTCTGTTCGGCCCTTTGTTCGACAGCTTTTTCGTTTGGTAGCAGACGATTTAAAAGTATCGCTGCAATCGAGGCAGTTGCGACTGATGAACCAAATAGATATTGTAAAAATTGTGGTAATGATTGAATAAACTCTTTTGGTATCAGTGTTAAAGCAAGCGTTAAAATCATTGGAATTGCAATCACGTACATTTCCTTTTCACTAATCTCAACTTCTTTTATCACTTTAATCCCACTAATTGAAATAATTCCGCAAACGATAACAAAAACACCGCCGATCACAGGTGAAGGAATCGAAGAAATCAACGTTGATAACTTACCTGATAAACCAAAAATAATAAACCAAGCGCCTGCTGCCACGAATACTTTCTTACTTGCAACGCCTGTAATCGAAATAATCCCTGCATTTGTTGAATAACCAGTAACTGGCGTTGTACCTAAAAGTGATGAAATAAGACATCCGATGCCCTCGCCAACAACACCTCTATTAATATTTTCATCAGTTAGAGGTTGTTCACAAACATTGCTGACAGCAAACCATGTTCCTGTCGTTTCAGCCATAAGGACAACATAAATTATGATCATCGTTAATGTTGAGGACAAATCAAATGAAAACTGAAAATCAACGAACGGTAATTGAGGAATGCTAATGAATGATGCATTACCAACTGGAGACAAATCAAGAATACCCATAAATTTTGCTGCTAAACTTCCAATAACTAAAGCTAAAATAACGGAAGAAATTCGAAAAATACGACCTTTACCAGAAAAGCGGGACCCAATCATCGCAAACAAAACGAGTGAAGCTGCAGCAATCAATGCCAATGAAATATTTTGTCCTAAATCCCCTGTTGCATTAAAAACATTATCGTTAAGTGCAACTGGCATCAACGATAATCCGATAATGAAAATAATGGTTCCCCCAACAATTGGCGGCACAAAAGCTTTGATCAAACGATTAAAAATACCAGTCATGCCTAAAATAATAACTAAAATTGCGCCAATCAGACTAGCACCTAAAACAGTTCCCCAACCATTTCCGCCTTGACTATTAGCAAAATAAATGCCTGCAACAGCACCAATCGGGATGAATGATGGTCCTTGAGCTACAGGTAATTTCATACAAAAATAAGACTGAATAATAGTTGCAATACCTGCTGCAATAAAAGTTGATTGAATCAATGCGGAAGACTCTTTGGTGGTCAATCCAATAATTGATGCAATAATGAATGGTACGACATAAACATCCATTGCTAAAACATGCTGAATCCCCAAAAGAGCGGATTGTCCGATTGATAGAGAATCATTGGGTCCAACTGTTAATTTTGATTTTTTCATATTGATTTCAGCCATTTTATTCCTGCACCTCTTGTTTCGTTATAGTTTGATCATGCACTTTTTTCCCTTGAATCCATACTTCAACAATGCTTTCAGGTCGTGATAAGTAGAGGAGCTTTTGGAAAACCTCCATTAATGGTTCCTTATCAGAAAAAATCGGTAATTTTTTACTGTCGATAATTTGAACATCCCAGGCATAACCAACAGCTAATTTCCCTATCGGTAAACTCAATGATTCGCCACCGCCAGCTGTCGCCAGATAAAAGGCTTCATTTAAGGTAATACTTGATCCTGAGACACCACGCTTTTCACTGCAGCAATTTTTATCAACACCATCTTCCAACATTCGAGAAGATATCACAGCTTGTCTGATATTATCAAACAAACTAGGTGAGAAACCACCTGAAATATCACTTCCTAAACCTGTTTCTACATGGTATTCATTCACTAATTTAGCTACTGGCGTCACTGCATTACCGAAGTAGGCGTTTGAAATAGGGCAATGAGCAACAGCTGTTCCTTTTTCAGAAAATAATCTCATATCCTCATCTGCTAGAAAACCACAATGAGCCATAACCGCTTTTTCTGTCAGTAACCCAAAATCATTTAGCGCAAATGCATCATTTTTCCCAAAGCGTTCTTGAACGAATGAGTGCGCCCAGTCACTTTCACTGCAATGAGACTGAATGTGTACATCATATTTAGCAGCTAATGCTCCCAATCCTTTTAGCGAATCATCTGTACAACTTGGAATAAAGCGAGGTGTCACAACTGGATACACTCCCTGAGGTGTTTGCTTGTTTAATTCTAATACCTCTTGGATAAATAATTCTGTTTCTGCTAGAGCTGTAGCCGCTGTTGCATCACGATAATATTCAGGATTTTGTTCTTGATCATCCATCACAACTTTACCAACTAAACCTCTTTGACCTTTTTCACTGCAGATTTCTGCTAATCTCAAACTACTTTTTCGGTGGACCGTTGCAAAATATAACGCAGTGGTCGTACCATTTTTTATTAATTGCGAAACTAGGTCAGAATACACCTTATTCGCAAATTGAGCATCTGAAAATTTTGCTTCTAGAGGAAACGTATACGTATTCAACCATTCATATAAAGGCAAATCAAGTGCCGTTCCAGCTTGTGCCCATTGGGGTGCATGGATATGAAGATCAATAAAACCTGGTAAAATGAATTGGTCTTTCCCTACTTCCTGAAGCTTATTTTTTGCTGAATATTCTTGAATTGTCGATTCATATTCTTTATCTTCCGAAGAAATAATCTTACTAATCGTCCCTTCCTCTGAAATACAAAACAGAGAGTTATCAAACACTTTTACATTTTTTGAATCAATACTTGAAAATGCAGTTCCTTTTACGACAAATTTAAACAAAGCCAATACCCCTTTCATAACAATGCAAGGATCATTATACACAATAATTCGTCTTTAAGCTATATTTATCGAATAAAAAAATAAATAAACTGGAAAACCAATATAGAAACCGAACGAAAATAAATAAAAAGCATTTAAATAAAACGATTATCCGTTTCGTTTAAATGCTTTTTAGAAAAATGACAATCGATTAAGCCATCATCATCTTATACCCAAATACTTTTTTGGATACTTTCATTTTTAGAAAAATCTTGAACTAAGTTTGTTTTTGACATTTTTGCTTGTACAAGCTTCTTTCTACCTTCTACATTTCTAGAATAAATTAATTCACTTTTTATTGAAAAATTCTGATTGATAGCCTTTTGAAACAACTCGGCTGATTTTTTGTTTCGTGCAAACAATTCGGGAACTCCTATAATTTTAGAAGTCTTGGTATAGAGGAAATAACGCGGATTTTTTACCTCAGAAAGGACTTCCTTCATCACTGTATGAAATAAGTGTTCTTCTTGATACTTCGCTTGATCGATGAAATACCGACATTCTTGATCTGCTTCTTCTATGATCAATCGACTTAATGCATCAGCTTCAGTTAAACCAAGATTTATGAATGTTTCAATTACACTCAAAGCTAAATAGCGGATATTCATCATTTCTTTTTTCCATATTTTTTTCTTATTATAAGCTAGAAACGTTTTTGAGATTTTTTCCTTGTTGATGACACATACAATCGCGACTCCATCTAGACCTAAAATAAGGCTCCCCATAAGAGGATTAACTATTTGAGATAAAGCACCTACAACTGATAAAGCTGTTATTCCTATCCAATGATACCGCGATTTTTGGCCTATATTTTCCGTTACACTTTGCATGACGACAAAAGGCTTTGTTTCTCTGTGGCCTAATTGCGGATCTTTCCTAACAATTAACGGCATAGTCAAACGGCTCCCTTTTTCTAGCGCATATTTCCAAAGGTGTGCTAATTGTTTACGCTCTCCACTCCAAAAGAGCATTTCTTGATTATATACAGCAATCTCTTTTCCTGAGCATAGACCTAATAAGTTAAAGCGTTCGATTCCGCTTTCAATACTGGGTTGGGTTTCAAACGTTAGACCGCATACATATCCCATACGTTTCATGATTCGACCTACATCAATTTGTTTGGCGTACTCTAGTTCTGGAATCACAACAGCTAAATGCCAGATATTCGTTGTTTTATTTGACCCATCGATTCGTAAACCACGTCCTCTTAATTGTTGAGTTTGGACGAATGAAACAGACTGATTAGCTAAAACAACTGTATTTATTTCTGGACAATCCCATCCTTCGCCAAGAAGGCTGCTTGTTCCAATCAGCAATTGAATGACTTTTTCACTAATTAAACGTGTCAGAATACTTAAAGCTGTGGAACGCTTTTGCTCATGAGGGTAAACGACACAGTACTCCTCAAAGTAAGGATGAATACTACTCTTGATGGAGACCTCAAAAAAATCAGCCGCTAGTTTCTTAGGAATGATCAAGAATTCACCGCAAACCGCAGCTACACCTAATTCTTCTTTAAAAAAAGGTACTAAACTATCGAATATCGGGACCAATCCGTACTCCAATTCACCATTTTTTCCCAAAAGAACATCTTTCTTAATAAAATTTGTTAATACCAATCCTGAGAGTTCGCTACCTAATTTTTCATATTCGCAAAGTAATATACGACAAATAGCTTCTTTTTTTTCGATTGGGGCCTGACTTAATAAGCTTTCAGAAAAGTCTGGGAATAGTTGTAGCTGTTTTTGAGAAACCCAACCTTCTTTCTCTAAATAGTCAAAAATGCACAACTCAGGTGCACTTTCATATAAATAGACTAATAAATCAATCATGTGTTGTTTGTCAAAAGTTGGAAATTGACCTTTCTCTCCTTGGGACTTGGTAACTCCTAATAGTAACCAATGTTCCTCTTCTAACTGATACCCATGTAATTGTAAAAACAACAACGAACTTAAGTAAATATCGAATGCTTGATAAATAAATTCTTCTTGCGCTTTCGGGTGTTGAATAAATGGTTGCTGTAATAAATAATCAGCGATCTCAGTACTTGCTGCAATGTTTTCCACTACTTCTGCTTGTTTTTGTATAAATGTTTCATATTGGTCAACAATTCCGATTGGTGCTGAAACAAGATACAAATAATCTTGATGAGGAGCTAATACGTCTTCTTTAATCAGTGATGGAATGCTTATTTCTTCATCAATAGGTCCATTTAAAAGCTGATATTGAGTCCATTCTTGTAAGGTAGCATCATACGGAGGTGTTGCTGTTAGCGAAACCGTGAGTAATCGTGGAACAGCTGCTTTTAAATTTAGCAACGTTTCCCCCCAACTTTTTTTCAAATGATGTGCCTCATCTAGAACTAAAACATCGATTTTTTCTCTTGCCAAAAATTCTGGATCATTTGTAAGTCGACTATAAATCGTCTGATAAGTCTCAATTGTAATCTCTTTGACTATTTCGATTGAATCAGAAATAGCTGCTTGATCAGAGGCGTTTTTCAAGAAAATGGTTTGAATCGTATCAATCCACTGCTGTTTTAACACTAAAGAGGGTACTAAAATCAATGTCTTTTTATCTAATTGTCGAATGATTTCAATCCCTAAATACGTTTTACCAGATCCAGGTGGCGCAACAAAATGAATAGAATGATTGGACTTATATTTCGGCAATTGAGCAATCAGTTGTTTTTGATATTCACGCCACGTAACCTTTTTATCCGTTAAAATCGTCATATATTTATATTAGTCCTTTCCTTGATTTGTTCTCTCCAAACGATCGATTTTCTTATGAAGTTCAGTGATCGTCTTTTGCAATTCATCATGCATTGTATCATGTTTTTTATGCAGAGTAGATAGGCTATGATGGATAAGCGTACCACTCCCTGCTGCCAAAGAAGCACCTAAAGCACTTAAAACGTTTGTGTAGTTTCCCAAAATCAATTGAACATTCGCGGAAGGCTGAACATTTTTCAACAACGGGATCCACATGGTTAAAACGGCAAAAACAACTAGATAGAAAAAAAGAAAAAGATAAATAAAAATAGAGATTTTACTAGATAGTAATGCCGGAATTTGTTCTAAAAACTGATTAACTTTTTTCATTTTTAATAAACTCCTTTTCTGATCACTTACTTACTAAGATACTCTCCTTATTATGATCGATTGCAAAATAAAAGTAAAATCCCCTCTCATTTCGTTTCTATTTCTCAATGGCTCAAAAAGAAACTCTGCCTTTTGATTCTTCATTAAAGTGGGGTATACTTAGAGGGAAACTATATTTAAGTAGGAGGCAAATAACTATGCTGAAAATCGAACGAATCCAAACGGGTGTTATCCAAGAAAATTGTTACTTAATTTATAACGAAACCAACCTTTTGATTATCGATCCAGGAGCTGATGCAGATAAGATAGCAGCACTAATCAAAAAAACTGGGAAAAAACCAATTGCTATTTTATTAACACATACACATTATGACCATATAGGAGCCGTTGAAGAACTTCGTCATCAATACGCCATTCCTGTGTATGTTAGTCCACTAGAACAAGAATGGTTATCAAACCCGATTTTAAACCTATCTGGAGCAGGTCGTCATAGTGATATCGCTGATATCATTGTCCAACCAGCTGAAGTAGAATTCGAACTAACGGATTACAACTTAGGCGGTATCAAATTTTCTGTGGTGCCTACACCTGGACATTCAATCGGCAGTGTGAGTTTGGTTTTTGATGATTTCGTTGTCACAGGAGATGCTTTATTCAAAGGCAGTATCGGCAGAAGCGACCTGCACACAGGTGATATGCAGCAACTACTTCATAGTATTAGAACCTATCTTTTTACATTGCCCGATGAATTCCCTGCCTACCCTGGACATGGTGATGCCACAACGATCGAACATGAGAAGAAAACAAATCCTTTTTTCAACTAGAATGTATCTAGTTTTTTTAACCAATCTTTGAATAGTAAGATCAATAAGTAAAAGCCAACAAAAGTTTTTTAATCATATGTTTCTATCTTCTAATCAAGAACTGATCAAGCTATTCAGCTTCACAAAATTAAGGAGGAATTCTATATGAATGAACCAACAACGCTTTATATTATCCGCCATGGTAAAACAATGTTCAACACGATCGGCAGAACCCAAGGCTGGTCAGATACCCCTTTAACTAAGGAAGGTGAAAAAGTCATACATTATTTAGGTCTTGGCCTTTGTAATGTAGATTTCAAAGAGGCTTACTCTAGTGATAGCGGTCGTGCTATGCAAACAGCACGTATTATTTTACAAGAACATCAAAACGGAGCTGATATTCCTTACGGCACAGACAGCCGTATTCGTGAATGGTGCTTTGGTTCTCTAGATGGTGGTTATGATGGAGAACTTTGGGGCGTCGTTCCAAGAATTTTAGCTTTTAAAAACTATGAAGACATGATGACCAAAAGAATTAGTTATAAAGATTTAGCTGATGCTATTATCGCTGCAGATACAGCAAATTGGGCAGAACCTTATGAAAAAATCCGCGAACGGGTTTGGAATGGCTTTGAAGATATTGCCCACCATCGCGAAAAAAACGGTGGCGGTAATGTCATGATCGTATCTCATGGATTGACGATTTCATTTTTAATGTCTTTAATCGACAATAGCTTGCCCATGCAGATTGGACTTGAAAATGGCAGCGTAACAAAACTGATCTATGAAAATGGTAAATTTACCATTGATACAGTTAACGATACTCATTATATCGATAATGGACGTGAGCTTACATTCACTAAATAAGCACTAAAAATAAGAGGTTCAGAAGAAACTAAAGTTGTTTCTTCTGAACCTCTTTCTTCTATATTTGATTTAATACAACTCTTTTTTTACGATTTCAACTGCTTCCTTAGAATCTTGGATTTTTTCTAGTGTTTCACTGTAGTTTTTAGCTGCATAAGCAAAAAATAGCACATCAACTACATAAAGTTGAGCTGTCAGTGAAACAGTTGCAGCACTTCTCAGTGGTGCTTCTCCGCCAGAAGGTGTCAGAAGTAAGATTGAACTTTTTTGTGCTAAAGCAGAAGTTGAATCCGTTGTTAACCCAATCACTGTCAGCCCTTGTTCAATAGCAATATCCGCTAATGCATTCGTTTCCTGATTTGAACCCGAATTTGAGATCCCTATAAAAATTCCCTTTAATCGGTTTGTCCCAAGCGCGGAAGCAAATAAATGATGATCCATTGTAAAAAATACACTCAATCCAAGTCGAGTAAATTTTTGATAAATATCTTGGGCAACTAACGATGAAGCACCTAGTCCATAAACAAAAATCATTTCTGCTTTTTCCAACTCTTTAACTGCCTGATCGATTGCTTGATCTTCTAGATGTTCACTCGTGCGTTCTAAAATATGAATCAACCGATGCTGAAGTTTTTCTTTTATTGCCGTAGTTGTTTCACCATTTTCGACTTCAGTATACATTTGTGTATCCACAGTTCCTAGGTTGGCTGAGAGTAGTAATTTTAGGTCAGTGAACCCACTAACTTCGATTGAGCGACAAAAGCGAATGATTGCCGCTGGACTGGAACCAGATTTTTTAGCTAATTCTTGAGCACTTAAAGTAATGACTTCACTTGTGTGTTTCAAAATGTAATCTGCCACTTTTTGTTCCGAACCTGGTAAATGTTTGATATGATCTTGAATTGTTAAAATTATATTTTGCTGCATGATTTACACATCCTTTTTTCCTGCTGAAATCCCCCATTTTTTCGTAAACAGTCCAACAGTTTGCTCTTTCATTATAGCTAAAAATCCATCGAAAAGAAATATATCCGTTAAAATAAGCGCTCTTCTCTCTCCTCAAAAAAACAACTGATTTCATTTAGCGTAGCAATTAAATGCCTTGTGCTAAGAAGTCAGTTGTTCCTTCACTAAATTTTATTTTTCTTGCAAATCTTTTGGAATTCCAAAGAAAAATGTTGCAACGAACCCACCAGCATAAGCTGCTAATAACCCTAGTACATATGCTAACCATTGATTATTCGCAATTAGCGGAATCAGTGCTACGCCACTTGGTCCAATTGCAATAGAGCCTACATTTCCAAAAGCACCGATCACTGCACCACCGATTCCTCCACCAATACACGCGGTGATAAATGGACGTCCTAATGGTAACGTTACCCCATAAATCAAAGGTTCTCCTATTCCCAAAATCCCTACAGGCAATGCTCCTTTAATCATTTCAACGAGTTTTGTATCATTTTTGCAACGAATCCACAATGCTAACGCAGCACCCACTTGGCCAGCTCCAGCCATTGCTAGAATTGGCAATAATAACGTCATTCCAGTTTGGGCAATCATTTCAATATGGATCGGTGTTAATATCTGATGCAACCCGAACATAACCATTGGTAAAAACGTAGCTCCTAAAGTAAAGCCAGCCAACATACCACCTTTTTCCAATACAACATTAATAACACCTACAAGGCTGTTAGAGATAAAGCCAGCGACGGGCATAATTAAGAAAATCGTGATCAAACCAATCAAAAGCAAAGAAACGGTAGGCGTGATAATAATATCAATTGAATCAGGGATTACTTTATGCAATTGCTTCTCTATTAATGAAAGTAGCCAAACTGCAAAAATCACTCCAATGATCCCACCTTGTCCAGCCGACAAGGTTCCCCCAGTCAAAATATTTGGTAGTGGAGCTTCTGGATTCATCCCAGTCAGCATCGTCACCGCACCAATTACACCACCAAGAGCTGGTGTTGCTCCAAATTCACTAGCACTATTAATCCCAGTATACAAAGCAAGATAAGCAAAAATTCCGTTTTTTATGATATTCAAAACATCAATATATTGCTGCCAAGAATCACCAATCGTGCCAGCCACTAAGAGATTAGACATTACAGCAGCAATTCCACCAATAATTCCAGCACCAACAAAAGCTGGGATCAATGGAACGAAAATGTTAGAAATCGATTTCAAAACTGCTTTGAACCCAGAATTGTTTTTGTTCTTTTCTTTTTGGGCTGCCTTTACTTGCGCCGCTTTTTCTTCAACTAATTGTTTTCCAGAGAGCTCAGTTTCTTTTTCTTGTACACTAGGAAATGGTTCTCCTAGCTTTACACCAGCCATATCAACCATTTCTTGAGCTACTTTATTGACAGTTCCAGGTCCGATCACAACCTGTAAAGTATCATCTTCTACAACACCCATAACACCATCAATATTTTTTAAAGCTTCTAATTTCACTTTGTCGTAATCACGAATATCCATACGGACACGTGTCATACAGTGGCGTAGCTTTAAGACGTTTTCTTGTCCTCCTACTTCTTCATAAATTTCCCTAGCCAAGCGTTTGATTTTATCTTCTGTCATGACTTTTCTCCTCCTTTAAATCCTTTGATTTTTTAAATTGTATTTTTAATAAAATTATTGCCTTTTATCAATTTTTCACTTGCTTCTTCTTTTGAAGTATTTGTCAATATCATAACAATCGCTAGTTTTACATTCTCATCCGCTTTTGCAAAATAGGCTGTTGCCGTTTCATAATCACAGTTCGTAGCTTCCATAATAATCCGTTTTGATCGTTCTACTAGTTTTTCATTCGTCGGTTTTACGTCAACCATCAAATTATTGTATACTTTGCCAATTCCGATCATTGAGATCGTTGATATCATATTCAAAATCAATTTTTGAGCTGTTCCTGATTTCAAACGGGTTGAACCAGTCAAAAATTCGGGTCCTGCATCGACCTCGATCGGCATTTGCGCATATTGACTGATTTCAGCTTCTTTATTACATGATATCGAAACCGTAGCTGCACCAATTGAATCCGCATAAACCAAACCGCCGATCACATACGGTGTTCGACCACTTGCTGCAATACCAATCACAACATCTTTGTCTGTGAGTCCACTATCCACTAAGTCTTGCTGCCCCAACTCTCTGGAGTCTTCTGCTCCTTCCACAGCCACAGTCATAGCTGTCTGACCACCGGCAATCAAACCTTGAACCATGGTAGGATCTACTCCAAAAGTCGGTACACATTCTGCGGCATCCAACACACCCAAACGACCACTTGTGCCAGCACCCATGTAAATTAGCCTGCCGCCTCTGTTAAAAGAATCAATAATTGATTGTATAACTGGTTCGATTTGAGGAAGTGCCTCTTTTACTGCCAGAGCAACTTTTTGATCTTCTTGGTTCATTTTCTCTAGCGCTTCTTTAATCGACAACTCATCTAAATTCATGGTTTCCTGATTTCTACGTTCGGTTGTTAATTTCTCTAAGTTCATTTCATAATGTTCCCTTCTCTATTAAATTAAAGGCTCTGCCTGCTTTTATCAGCTTTAATAACGAACAGTCTTCTGGTACGACTTGGGCTGCAACGTTGATTTGTTCGTTTCCTGGTAAATCTTTTTTTGTTACTTGTATTTCTCCCATGTACCTTCCATACTGAATATTATCGATGGTCACACTTCCCATTTTTCTTTCCAATACCGTTTCCGGTTCGATTCTTGCTATTTTTTTGAACCGTGCCTCAGCACTACGTATCACATCACGCGCCTCGTCTGAGCGATTCGTGTGTTTTCCTAAAATATTTGTAAAGTACTGACTCCCTATGTCAGATACTTCTAATTGCAACATTTGATTGCAATTGTAATCTTCAAATTGATGGATTGTTCGTTCGGAAATCCTAGGATCACCGACATAAACGCCATCTACACAATAATTTTCATTTAAATCCAATGCTGCTGAAAATGGATTATCATAACGATGTTTTTCCAATGTGGGTAACCCTTTGTAAAGCGGTCCTCTCAATTGATTATTTCCTTGGACAAATGCAAACACCCGAAATCCGGAATCTTTTAACCAACGATTTTTTTCCTTGAAAAATTGACTGGATAAACCTGTTTCAGGTCTGGGATAATAATTATGCCACGCTTCAAAATTTTTGAAATTCGCATTGAATTCTTGAAGTTCCTCGACATCCTCTACTGAAATAGTGCTAGCGTTTAAACCAATCGTTAAATAATGAGATGCCTCAGCAATTTCTTGATTTGAAATAGCGTAATCCATACGCAAACCAGTAACACCAATAGCCAAAATTTCCTCTAAACGTTCAAAAGAAAATCCAGCTCGCTTCAATGCTTCACCTGAAATGTCGACCATCAGTCTCATATTGTATTTTTGAGCAATATTTCCCAGTTCTTTTAATCTTTTTGCATATAAAGCTGCATCATCTTCTGGAATATGTAATGAAGTAAAAATCCCATTAAAACCAATTGTGCTCATTTTTTGAATATATAAGCGCGTTTCATCAGTCAGATCGTCACTTAAAAAAATCGAAATACCATACATTTCTATCTGCCCCCTCCTAATCCGCTTTCATTATAATTCATTTGAAATAATATTTCAACATAAATATATATTTTAATTCAAAATCGGAATTATTTTTCATGAAATAGCAGAAAAAGAATGGAGAAACATTTTACTGTTTTCCATTCTTCAATTTAATTAATCCATGAATTATGCTTTGGCCACGCCGACTTCGTCCCCAGTACTAACTTGTCCTGTCTTACTAAGTTCAAACCTTTTTAAAGCGTCCATATTGGTAATCACAACGACCATATCCGTTGCTTTCCCAGCAGACACAATCGCTTCTAAATCGACGTTAGCAATCAATGAACCTTGTGATACTTTAGAACCTTCGCTTACTTTTATGTCAAACGGCTCTCCATTAAGTTCCACTGTATCAATTCCCATATGAAGTAAAATTTCAAGACCATTCGCCATTTTCATTCCTACTGCATGTTTTGTTTGAAAAACACTTAGTACTTCTCCTGCAATTGGTGAATAAATCTCTCCTGTTGCTGGAATAATAGCAAAACCGTCTCCCATCATTTTCTGTGAAAAAACTGGATCATTGACTTCACTGATCGGAATCAGCTTTCCAGTTGCTACCGCATATAGCGTTTCGTTGAATTCAACAGGTGCTTTCTTTTTCAAAAATCCAAACATTTACTTTTTCCTCCAATTTTCATGAATAGTAATAGTATAGAAAATTCTCTGAATAAATTCAACAATGAATAAGCATGATTCTAATTTTTTCTAATACTCAGAAAAGTTAGTTGGTTTTTCTCAGCCTAAAAGGTATACTAATAGTGATTTATTATTCTATGTTGGAAAGGATTGAACCTATGCTTTTATCAAATTTATGGAAAGCAATTATTCTAGGTATTATCGAGGGAGTAACTGAATGGCTTCCAATTAGTAGTACCGGACATTTAATCTTAGTCGATGAATTTATTAAAATGAACCTTAGCAAAGATTTTATGGAAATGTTCAATGTAGTAATTCAGCTTGGTGCGATCATGGCTGTTGTCGTTCTTTACTTCCACAAGCTAAACCCCTTCTCACCAAGAAAAGATGAGACGGAAAAGAAAGATACTTGGATTCTTTGGTCAAAGGTCGTTGTTGCTTGTGCACCAGCTGCAATTATTGGTATTCCACTAGACGATTGGCTCGAAGCGAAATTTCATAATTTCTTTACAGTTGCGTTAATGCTCATTGTCTATGGGGTAGCATTTGTTCTCATCGAAAAAAGAAATCGTGATCGTAAACCAAAGTGTACTGATTTAAGAGATTTCACGTATAAAGCCGCAGCAATTGTTGGTTTCTTCCAGGTGTTATCTTTAATTCCAGGAACATCACGCTCAGGAGCAACAATTCTCGGTGCAATTATTATTGGTGCTTCACGTTTTGTTGCAACAGAATTTTCATTTTTCCTTGGGATTCCTGTTATGTTCGGTGCTAGCTTCTTAAAAATTGCAAAGTTTGTTATGAAGGGAAACTCATTTGGATTTACTGAAACATTCATTTTGCTAACTGGTTCAATTGTAGCTTTTGTCGTTTCAATCATAGTGATCAAGTTCTTATTGAACTACTTAAAACGAAACGATTTCACAGCATTCGGTTGGTATCGCATCGTACTTGGTGTTTTATTAATCAGTTATTGGCTATTTTCTTAATTTTTAGGAGGATGGGACAGAAGTGTTTAACTCTGAGAAATAAAAAGGAGTTGCTTTTTCTCCCACCGTTTATCTGGATTCCACGTGAGTGGGATATGACTCGAAGAGTTATGTCTCACTCACCTTTTTTATGTAATTTTTGAGAAATAAACTTAAAATCATTAAACTTAATGTTGATAATGATTATCACTCTTATTTAGAATCAATATAGTTAAATTAATATTTAAACCCTTATTTATAAATGAAAAACCAAATGAGAATCACTATCGTTCTCATTTAGATGATTCTATTATCATTTAGCTTTTAACTATGATATGCTCTTTATGAGGAGTGATAATAATGAAACTTACAGAAGAAAAAAAGGCTATTCTTTCCACAATCTTATGTTTGCTATTTATGATGTTAGGTTTTATCCTTGAAAAAAACGGTGTCTCTTTCTATCCAATTAGCTTTATTTTCGCTATCCTTTTCGGGGGATTTAAACAGACCAAAGAAGGAATTATCGAAACAGTTGAAAATAAACGTCTGAATGTAGATTTGCTAATGGCATTAGCCGCAATTGGGGCTTGTATTATCGGCAACTGGTTTGAAGGCGCTATGCTGACTTTTATTTTTTGTCTTAGTGGCGCTTTGGAAGAATACACAACAAATAAAAGCAAAAAAGAAATCTCTAGTTTAATGAATATGCAGCCTGAAACAGCCCTTTTGCTTAATAACCAAGGAAAAACAACAGAAATAGCTGTTAGTGAATTAAAAATTGGTGACTTGGTATTGGTTCCAAAAGGAGCAAGTATTCCTATTGATGGTATACTATGTGCTGGCTCTTCAACTATCGATGAAGCCGCAATTACCGGAGAGTCTATTCCATCTGAAAAAAGAAAAGAAGACCCCTTATTCGGCGGAACTATTAATTTAGGCGAAGCTATCACAATGAGTGTTAGTAAAAACAGTGAAGACACGTTATTTGCGAAAATCATCCGTTTAGTAGATGAAGCGCAAAATACGCCTTCACAAACAGCTAGTTTTATTGAAAAGCTTGAAAATATTTATGTAAAAGTTGTCTTGATTGCGATTCCTTTGATGATATTAATTCCTTATTTATTTTTAGGTTGGTCATGGAATGAAAGTTTTTATAGAGGAATGGTCTTACTTGTTGTTGCTTCGCCATGCGCATTAGTAGCTTCGGCGACCCCTGCTACTTTAGCTGCTATCTCCAATGGAGCCAGAAATGGCGTCTTATTTAAAGGTGGCGTCTATTTAGAAAATTTAGCATCTTTGAAGGCAATTGCATTTGACAAAACAGGAACATTAACACATGGCGTACCAGTCGTTACTGATTCAGTTTTTTTAACTAATAATCAAGATGCCATAAATATTCTTATTGCAATGGAGAGACAATCCACCCACCCTTTGGCTCAAGCAATTATTACACACTTTGATCATGAAACTACCGCTAACTATGAAAAGATAGAAGTAAAAAACATTATCGGCTTCGGAATGGAAACAACACTTGATGATGCGACTTGGCGCGTTGGGAAAAGTTCATTCAATGATCAAACTATCATTAATGAAAGTTTAAATCAAACAATCGAAAAATTACAAAACGATGGAAAAACCGTAATCTATTTATTTAAAAATCAAGAGCTCATTGCTTATTTTGGCTTGCTAGATATTCCAAAACCTGAAGCAAAAAATGTGATTGCTTACTTTAAAGAAAATGGTATTCATACGACGATGATTACTGGTGATCACGACAAAACAGCTACAGCTGTGGCAAACGAACTTGACATCGATCAAATTTATGCAAATTGCTTACCAGAAGACAAAACAGTACTGATCAAAGAACAAAAAGCAAAATATGGTATGAATGCGATGGTCGGTGATGGAATCAATGATGCCCCTGCTTTGGCAAATGCAGCGATTGGAGTCGCGATGGGTGAAGGAACTGATATTGCGATGGATGTAGCAGACATGGTTCTAATGCAAAATGATTTGGAAAAATTGCAAATGAGTCATCAACTTTCAAAGAAATTAAAACGTATCGTCACTCAAAATATTGCATTTTCTGCTGGAATCATTGTGTTACTCGTTTTATCCAATTTTTTCCAGATCATCAACTTACCCTTAGGCGTGATTGGTCATGAAGGTAGTACGATTCTTGTTATTTTAAATGGGTTGAGAATGCTAAAAACAATTCCTGGCAAAAAGTCTATTGCCAAAAAATATTCCGCACAAGCTGTAGAACTTGTTTAATCAATAAATAGCGTCTAAAACAACTCTCTCTTTTGTTTTAGACGCTATTTATTTATCCCCACTCTTCAAAAAATTCTTCTAGAAAAGCTTCTAAGAATTTTTGACGTTTACTCCCTATTTTTTTAGCATATTCTGTATTTAAACGATCATTCAGCAAAAGAATCTTTTCGTAGAAGTGATTGATAATTGTACTTTCATCACGATACTCACTTTTTGAGCGCAGTGTTCTAGGTTTAATAGTAGGATCGTAGATTTGATTACCTTTGTGCCCACCGTAATAAATCGTTCGAATAATTCCAATTGCTCCCATAGCATCTAAACGGTCTGCATCTTGTACAATTTGACCTTCGATTGTGAGTTTTTCTTTCGTTCCAGTAAATTGTTTGCTAAAAGAAATGTTTTTGATTATATGGATGATATGCTGGATTTGAGCAGTTGAACTATCAATTTGCTTTAAAAACGTTTCTAATTGCTGGTACGCTTGATTTGAATCAGAAACTAATTTATCATCAACAGTATCATGCAGATAAGCTGCTGCTGTAACGATATAAAGATCACAGGTTTCAGTTTCAGCAATTGTAGTGGCTAATCGTACTACTCTGTTGATATGATCCATCCCATGACCACTTTGATCTTTTTCCATTATTGCTTGTACATAATTCTTGATTTTTTCAATTTTTTGATTGTCCATTCGATTTCTCCGTTTTAGTTTGAATAACAATAGGCTGAGATAAATTTTGATTTACCTCAACCCGTCATTTTAAATGCTCGTTTTATTAACTATTTTTTATCACTAATCCGCCAATTACATCTACAACTGATTCACTTGCATTTAATAGCTCTTCTAACTGATCATAAACATTTTTCCAGCGTATAACTTCAATTGGATTTTCCTCATTTGTAAATAAATCTTTCAAAGCATCACTGTATAATTTATCAGCTTTCCCCTCGATTTCGCTCACTTCATCGATCATCGCATGTAATGTTTTTGAATTTTTAAATTTTGCAAATTCTTTAGTTGCCGTTAGAACACCCGCCGTAGCTTCTACTCCATACGTAATAAAAATCAGCGCATTATCGTTCAACTCTTTTACAACTAGACTACTTAGCAAATAAGCTATACTATTAATCGTATCCAGCACATCATCTAATCGCTGCGTAATCTCAACGATATCCTCCCTATCAATAGGTGTGATAAATGAAATATATAACTCGTTCAATATTTTTTGAACGATCTGATCCCCTTCACGTTCTAAAATATGGATTTTTTCCGCTTCACTCTCAAGTTTTTCAAGGGAATAATCAATTGCAATCATTTCCAAAAGCTCTGCAGCTTGATGAGCATTTTTTGCTAAATGCTCTAATTCACCAAAGTAATCAAATTGCTTTTTTCTAGCCATTTTATTCTCTCCTTAAAATAATGCTATAAATATTTTTGCCATCACAAAGGCAATGAGCCCGCAGCCCGGAAACGTCAAGATCCAAGCAATCAACATTTCTTTTACAATGCGCCAATCGACGCTAGACACTCTTTTTGAAGCGCCTACCCCCATTATGGCAGTCGTTTTAGTATGAGTAGTAGAAACTGGTATACCAAAAATAGAGGCCGCAAATAAACAAATAGCTGTACTTAAATCAGCTGCAAATCCTTGGTATCGTTCTAACTTCACCATATCCATACCAACTGATTTTATGATTCTCATACCGCCAACAGAAGTTCCAAAACCCATCGTTACCGAGCAGAGAACCATTACCCAGATAGGAATAATAAAGCCCGATCCTGATTTTTCTGCTAAATTATTATAATAAAGTCCCAACATAAATACACCCATAAATTTTTGACCATCCTGAGCACCGTGTAAAAAAGCATTTGCAGCAGCACCAAATGCTTGTCCATATGTAAAAACTTTATTCGCTGTTCTCCTAACTACATTTTTGAAAAGGATTACAATTAGTTTTGTAACAAGAAATCCGCCGCCAAATCCCATAACAGTAGACACAACTAGACCCACAAGAACTTTTGTCCACTCGGCGCCGTTCACTGCTCCAAGTCCACCTAAAGCCATTGCAGAACCTGTAAGACCAGCAATTAGCGCATGACTCTCACTTGTTGGAATACCAAAATACCAAGCAGCTACCGACCAAACCACAATCGAAAATAAAGCTGCCGCTAACGCTACTTGTGATGCATTTCCCTGTGCATCAAAACTAACAATGTTACTGATCGTTTCAGCTACCTGAGCATTGAAGAAAGTCATCACTAGTGCACCAAAAAAGTTCATGACAACTGCCATCCAAATTGCGACATTTGGTTTTAAGACACGCGTCGAGACAGCGGTTGCAATTGCATTCGGCGCATCTGTCCAGCCATTAACAAAAATAACACCCATCACAAGCGTAACTGTTACAATTAAAGCAATATTCACATTGACACCACCATTTCATTTTTCCCCTGTTATGATAGCATATTTTTTGAGAAAAGTATCGAATTTTTCTATCAAACTTAAATACAAATTGATTTTTACATGATGAAATCAATAATTTTACTGTTAAGGAAAAAAACTTGTCATCTTTTATTGCAATGCAAGTGTGGATTAGGTATAATGATTAGTGTTGAATTACATATGGATTTTCCTGTGTAAGACCTTAATTTATCGGAGGTGAAAGAAATGCCAAATATTGAATCTGCAATTAAACGTGTACGTACTAACGCTAATAAGAATGCTCAAAATTCATCTCAAAAAAATGCTATGCGTACAGCTATCAAGAAATTTGAAGATGCTGTAGCTGCTGGTGCTGACAACGTAGATGCGTTATATAAAGAAGCTGCTAAAGCTGTTGATATGGCTGAAACAAAAGGATTAATCCATAAAAACAAAGCAAGCCGTGACAAATCTCGTCTAAGCAAAAAATTAGCAAAATAATGATTTTGTAGAAGTTAACTTTACGTTAGCTTCTTTTTTATTGAAAAAATGCGAGCTAAAATCTTTTAGAATTTAGCCCGCACTTACTATTTTATATTAGACAATTTTCTTTCGCTTCATTCTTCTAACTAATCTGGTTGTTCACTTTGATTTTCAATGCCTTTACGATCAATTTGAATCCAATATTCAGCTATCTTTCCCCGTTCAACTAAATAAACCGCACTGGCAATTTGAATAATTATTTTATTTCCAGGTGTTCGTCCCGTTTGTTTCCAACGAATATAAACTTTCCGACCATCTGCTAGTATTTCTTGAATTTCTAACTCAAATTGTCCGTAAAGATCCTGCATTTCTTTCACATGTTCAATATAATCATTTGGAGATCGTGTTATTACATATTCATTTTCTGACTGAACTTGATGAGCAATTACATTCTCATGCATAAAATCATGTGCTAACTGAAGATTTTTGCCGGATCGGACTTCCTTAAAAAAAGTTTCTACTATTTTTTTTGACTCTTCCAAAAAAAACTCCTCTCTTTTTATTTGGTAACTTGTCCAGATAATTTGAGAATAAACAGTTCAAAGAGCAATTCTTTATCCATCTGACCAGTTTTCATCCGAAAATCATTTTCTACCAATTCATCATAGATCGCTTCTAAGCGATCTAATTCAAAGCGACGAACCTGTTGCAAAGCTAACTTTACACGATACGGATGAATTTTTAACGTTTCAGCTATATTTGCTTGTTGATACCCTAGTTTTGCTAAAATCTTAGTTTGTAAAAATAATCGAATTTGATTTAGCAAAATGGCATTTAATTTAATTGTTTCCTCTCCTTGAAGCAATAGATCTTCGTACAATTGGATGGCTTTTTCACTATGACCGGATAAAACATCACTAGTTAAATCAAAGACATTATGTTCTAAAGATTTTGGAACTAATTCTTTAACTGCAATTAATGAAATGATCTTGTTGTCAGAGGCATACAAAAATAATTTTTGCAATTCTCCCATAACTTTTGATAAATTTAAATCAGTCAGCTGCAACAACAAGTCAAAGGCTTCTGGTTTAATTTCGTATCCTTCACTTTGAATCGTCTGCTCTACATATTGCCTGACTTCACGCTCACCCATTGGATTGACATCGATGACTTCAGCCTGTTTTTTGATTGCTTTAGTTATTTTTTTTCGCTCGTCTATTTTTTCAACATTTGCAATAAAAACTAAAATGGTTGTAGGTGATGGTTGCTCCAAATATTTTAATAAGCTATCCATATCATGATCCAATCCATTCGTTTTTCTTTCTGCCGTCAAAAAATAGGGATTTTCAATAAAAACTAATCGATAATCACCAAAAAAAGGAATGGTTTCAGCCTCTTCCATTGCTAGAGACAATGGAACTTCTTCCATATCAAAAGAGGAATAATTGAACTGATCATCCTCTGTTTTGATCAATTGACTCATTAACTCTGTTTTAAATAACTCACTTAGATATCCTTCTGTTCCTTGAATTAAATAAACGGAAGCAAATTGTTGTTGTCTGACTTGTTTTAATGCCTCTTGTAAGTTCATAAATTCCCTCATTTCTCTTTTCCATCCTATCATGTCATTTCAAGAAATGCTAGTCTTCTTTCATGATTGTTTTAGCCGTTAACATTTTTGAAAATGGCGTCCACTCGTAATAAATCATTCCATTTTTATCTGTTCGAAAACTATTTGTACTTGCTTGTTTTAACGTATTCATTGTTTCTTCATGAGGATGTTTGAAACGATTATCACGTCCACAAGAAATAATACTATCCATCGGTCTGAGTTTTTGGATAAACAGCGAGTCAGACGAAGTTTTACTTCCGTGATGTCCCACTTTTAATACATCAATCATTAAATCAGGAAAATGCTTTAACAATTCATGTTCTCCTTCTTTTTCCAAATCACCTGTAAACAAAAAACGTCTACCACCAACTTTTGTATAAACCACCATTGAGTCTTTATTTTCTCCAGTTCCGGGACTATTGGGTGCCAGAATGTTCAATGAAATCGAACGACTAACTAATGCGCCTGTTAAGACTGGATAACATTTCGTTCCCTTCTTTTTTAAACGATCGATCATTCTCCCGAACACAGCTTTTTGTTCCGTGCCAACAGGAAAATACAGTGAGCGAATCGGAATTTTTTCATTGATTGCCACTAAGTCACCGCAATGATCGATATCTCCGTGGCTGATCAAAACTTTATCGAGGTACTTTACTCCTTTACTTTTCAAATAAGGAATTACTGAATAATCCGCATTCGTTGTTTGTTTCGCCTTTATTGCCCATTTTTCTTTTTGAAAGTCGATCCTTCCACCTGTGTCGATCAAAATATTTTCCTGATGAAATGGACTTTGTATAAAAACACTATCTCCTTGACCAACATCAATAAAAGCAACTGTGCCAGTTGGAGAAAGATACTTATTATGCATCATGAAAAACAGACCTATCCCTAGTAAATACACTTTTTTTGATTGATTGTGCATCTTATGAAGTGTAAAGAAAACTAGTATACAAATCAAAAGAAACAGAATTGGAGAAAATGCGCCCGTAACGATTGTAAATGTACTATAACGGCTCAGCCATTCGAATACAGAGTGTTGAATCAAAAAATATATTTCTAAACTAGCAAACAAAAGATTGGATTTGAATATATATGAGCTCAGCAAACTAATACAAAGCATAGGTAGAATGAAACGTTCAAATATAGGTAATAACAAAAATGTAAACAGACTACTCGTTAATTGCCATTCAAAAAAAGATAGTCCCATCAATGGAATCATTGTACAATTCAATAAAAATGAAAAAAAATACATCTTTAGCATTCGATGATTGATTCTTTCCGAAATAGGCTGTACATACAAAATAAAAAATGATAAGCAGTAACTTAATTGCCCTCCTATCGAAAACAGCAGATACGGCTTAAAAAAAAGTCCTCCTATCAATGTCAAACTCCAACAATCCAAACCAGATAAATGCCAATTGAATTCACGGTTACCAAGTGAGATCATACTTTGAACCAAGGCTCGAACCACACTAATTGAAAAGCCTGTCATTCCTGCATAAGCAAATGAAAAGAACAATTGTAACCAAAATAGTCGTTCAATAGCGACACCACACCGTAAAAGTAGGTATCTAAAACAACCCACAAAAAATGCAACATGCATACCTGATAAACTGAACAAATGAAGAATTCCTATATTCGCTAACATTCCTTCTTTTTGAGAAAATTCATTTGGCTTAAATCCAAAAAGCAATGTTTTAAGGTACAAAGCTGTTTCTTTAAAAAAAGTTTTATCACAGTAATCGATTGCTTGTTTTCTATAACTACTTAACCAAGACAATATTTCATAAAATCTAGGTCTTTTTACTGTGATTTTATTTATACGACTGATCGTTAGTATTTGATAGATTCCATTTTCTTTAAGCTGTTTCTGATAATCAAAACCGTTAAGATTGGTCTGTCCTAACGGTGTTTGAAACTCTCCTGATAGATTGATTTCTACAGGTTGATTGATTTTTTGCCAACTTCGCTTTTCGTCTTGAGAATCAAACCGATAAAAGGCTATCAGTTTGCGCATCTTTTTTCCAGCTGAAAAAAAACTCCCTTCCAATTGAAGTTGATCACCATCGACTTTATATTTATCTGGCAATACCAATAAATGACCTGTCACTTCATTTGTTTCAGAAAATTCCGCTTGTTTCTCTTTACTTAGAGTCAGCCAACAAGAAATCATCATACCAAGAACACAAAAAAAACTGACGCCGATAATCGTCTTGTTTCCTGTAAAAAGAACTCGACTAATGAAATAAAACCAAACTACACCTGTCAACAAGCTTGGCTCTATCACTAAAAAAACTGTTCCTATTGTTACTAATACTGGAAAAATCCAGTAATTATTGATCTGTTTGAGGTGCTTCTTCCACTGAAGCAATCTCTTCTTCTCCTAATTGTAGTTCAGCAAAATATTTCTTTGATAGTGTCACTTGATCTACGGTTGCGCCCACTTGTTGGATCAGAGCCATTGCGTATTCGTCATTTCGATAATCTTTTAAATAGTGGATTTTTTTGATTCCTGCTTGTAAAATCATCTTCGTGCATTGCAAACAAGGAAAATGAGTTACGTAAATCTCTGCGCCTTCTGTAGGAATACCAAATTTTGCACACTGCAAGATGGCATTCATTTCTGCATGGATCGTTCGAACACAGTGCCCGTCGACCACGTAACAACCGTCATCGATACAATGTACATCTCCACTTACTGATCCATTATAACCTCCAGCGATGATACGTTTATCTCTGACTACGGTTGCCCCAACCTCTAACCGTGTACAGGTACTTCTTAACGATAAAAGCACACTTTGTGCCATAAAATATTGATCCCAAGGAATTCTTTCTAGTGTCATATGATACTCCTTCTCTGTTATTATTTATTTTTGCTGATTTTTAAATTATTAGTAGTTTATTCAAATAGTAAGTTATAGGAAAAGTCTCGTCAAGAACCTACTGCAGATATTTTCAAAATAGTTATTATTTTTTCGTTTTATCGGAATTTTTAGGATGTAATGGACTCTTTTAATTTATCAAATGTTTTTTCGCCAAAGCCCGAAATGTTTTTTAAATCCTCTATGTTTTTAAAACCCCCATTTTCTTCCCGATAACGAATGATTTCTTGCGCTTTTTTCTGACCAACTCCAGGTAAGGCTTGCAATTCAGTTTCACTTGCTTGATTGAGATTGATTTTACTTGTTTCTTCATTCTGACTACTTTGTGTGCCATTATTTTGTTCAGTTTTTTGAAATTCTTCACCATACTTTGGTACATAGATCACCATCTGATCTGCAATTCGTTCAGAAAAATTGACTTGTTTTGTATCGGCCTCCTCATTCACCCCTCCAGCGAGCATTACAGCGTCCCAGACACGCATATTCGCAGTTCCTTCATACATTCCCGGATTTTCAACAGCACCCTTTATATCCACGTATATCTGCTTAGATTGAGAATTAGTTTCCAATAACTGAGATGAACTGACAGAAGTCATCACTAATTCTTCTTCTAGCAACTCATCAGAAGTAGAGCGAATCCGCAAAAATGTGATAATACTACAAATAATCACTATTAGAAGAATACTCCCAATGACATATTGCTTATATTTCTGTAACAACTTACGATAATCCATGATTTTTCCCCCTTCAAAGTAAAGATACGCATTCTTTTTGCTTTTTCATGATAGAAAATGTAAACCTTCATCGTATAATAGGTTAAGAAGGTGATAAAAAGATGGAAAAAGAAATTGTTGCGTTATTAAAAAAACAAGATTTTTTGGGGTTAGAAAAATTTATTGATCTTTTAGGCACAGATATCGTGAAATGTATTCGAGCAATCTTAAATCATCCAGAAGAAAGAACGTATCGGAAAGAAGCAGAAAATGAAGTATTCTATCGAATTTGGCAGAAAATTTCTAGTTATGATGAAAATAGGAGTAGTTTGAAAACTTGGAGTTTAACCATCACGCGGAATATTTGTCTGGATAAAAAACGATCAATAATTCGTGAGCGAAATATTGTTCCAATGGACCAACTTCCAGAGAGTATTTTAGAAGAAGATTATTTTGAAAAAGAACATTTTTTAGATTTATTAAAACATTTAACAGCAGAAGATCAATTGATTTTTCTAAAATATTACTATTATCAAGATACCCCTAACGAGATAGCCAAAGAATTAGAAATGGACGTTTCTCAAGTTTATAATCATCTATCCCGAGGAAGAAAAAAAATCAAAATGTTATTTGATCCAGGTATATAAGTATTATTTAGCGTTTGAAAGATAGAACAATATCCGATTATGGCGAAATTGTTATTTTATAATTTTAGCTATCTTCTATCAAAGCTAAAAACACTTGCTTACTGTTTAAATCAAGGGAGGAATTTCAAATGGCAAATCCATTCAAAGTTGTTATTAATCAACTCAACAACGAAATCGCAAATAGCTCAAAAAAAGAATTGAACAAACAACAAAAGAAAAACTTGTTCAACCAAACAAAAATGTATATATTTTTACAAGATTTTATTGAAAAAGTTAAGCCTTATCTAGAAGAAGGAGAAGAAATACATGCATACTTACCTATGACTAGCGATGGTCAAAACGTTTCTGCAGTCGGCCTTGGTCTCTTGGGCATGTATCATCCTGAAACAGAGGAAGCAAAAGCTTATGTGAAAAACTTCAATGACCTTAGAGGAAACCGCATTTTGATTTTCACTGATCAACGAATGATTTTTACCACGATCATAGAATTTCTGGATCAAAGAACATTCTTTAGTTACCCTTATACAACAATCAAAGCAATTACACTAAAAGAAAATAAAATGAACTATTTCGATTGGGATGAATCTTTTCCACCAAAACGAGTTGCACTTTATACGTATATCTTTGACTTTGAATCAGAAAATCACATTTTTTCAGAATTGTTAGGTCAACGTGATGCAGATATTTTAAAACGTCAATTGTTAGAAATACCAGCATTAAAAGAGATTGTTGTCATAAAAAAAGTATATCGTGAGCGTAGATTTGATCGAGTTGTTAATAATCCTGTATTAGCTTATAGGCTTACGTATTATTTTTCTATAATAGCCGCGGTAGTTTTCCTTATCCTCTTAGCTTTAGGCGGTTTCTTCCATATTGGTCCGGCAAAATCATTATTTGATTTTGGAACTGAATCCGCTTTACAATTAATTTCTACGTGTCTTTTGCTCTAAAATAAAAAATAAGACAAGGAATGTTCAAATTGAACCGAATCCCTTGTCTTATTTTTTACTTTTCTTTCAGTGTTTCCAGATAATCTAAAGCATCCTGTACGTTTTTAACGGGTACTATTTTCATTTTTGTTCCAATTTTTTCAGCAGCAGCTTTTGCTTCTTCATAATTGGTTTTGATTCCTGGCTCTGTCTTCTTCATCTCTTCAGTGATATCATCATCCGGCGCAAAGAAGATTTCTGTTTCATTTTTACTAGCAGTAACAACTTTTTTGTCGATACCACCGATTCTTCCAACAATCCCTTTGCTATTGATTGTTCCTGTTCCAGCGATTTTATGTCCTTTACGTATGCCTTTATGCGTCAACTGCTCGTAAATCTCTAGTGTAAACATCAAGCCAGCTGATGGTCCGCCAATATCTCCTGCATCGATTTCGACTGGAATCGATGAATCGATCTCAGTATGATCCGTCAGACCAATTCCGATACCTGCCTTTTTATCGGTCGGCAGTTCAATCAGTTTCCCAGTTGCTTCTTTCGACGCACCATCTTGTAAATAACGTACAGTAACTTCTTGTCCAACCTTTTGCATCTTTACGTATTCTACAAACTCTTCACTGCTTTTAAATGTTTTACCGTCGATTCCAGTTACCGTGTCTCCCACAGAAATTTTCCCTTTAAAACTAGAATTATCCTCTATAGCTAAAACATAGACGCCTTTAAAACGCATTTTATATGGGACTTCAGCAAGTTTTAAAGCTTGCTCAATAGCAGCGTTTTTAGAAGAATCCATATAGTATTGCTGGATACGTTCATATTCAGTGTTTGTACTTGAACCCATCAACTCTTCTTTGCTTACTAATTCCTCAAAATCAGAAAATTTTGCTTTCAGAGCTGAACCTAATGTGGCTTTGCGCACACCAACCGTCGTTAAATAAAACGCACCTGGTTCCGAGTCTTTTTTATTATCAACTGTCACAAAATCTTTTAAATTCTCAGTCGTGCCTGGTCCTTCAATATAATAAGGGATGGGAAAGATCATTATAATGATCAAGATAATAACTAGTGCAAAAGGCAGCATCGACTTGATCGATATTTTTTCGTCATGCTCATTATTCATTCAGCTTCATCTCACGATTCTTTTGATTTAGTGCTTGATTGATAGCCATTGGCAAATAGCTAGAAACATCTCCGCCAAATTTCAGCACTTCTTTTAACAAACTTGAACTAATATGGGCATAGTTTTCATCTGCTAATAAAAAAACAGTTTCAACTTCGGGTGCTAGATGATGATTCATCCTAGCAATATCTTTTTCATATTCGTAATCTTTAACATTTCTAATTCCTCGAATCAAAAAGTTAGCACCTAAGTCTGCAGCACTTTCCACAGTAAGTTTTGTTTCTTGAACGATCACTTCTACATTTTCTAAATGAGCAACCGCTTCTTTTATCAAAGCAAGTTTTTCTTCTACACTAAAAAGAGCTGTTTTATTTGTATTAACAAAAATCCCTACGATCACTGTATCAAACATCTTCGTACTACGTTCAATCAGGTTCAAATGACCATTTGTCAAAGGATCGAAACTTCCAGGAAAAAGGGCAATTTTAGTCATCTCCTACCTCCTGTCTATAAATTGTTATTTGTGTAATGCCATAAGTAGTTTCACGAGTTTTTACTAGTGCTCCAATATTTTCAGGTAATGTTACTGATTTATCTGTCTCACAAACAACGACTGCATCATCATTCAACAAATTATAAGCAAGCATTTGCGCTAGTTGTTTTTCGATTTCCTGTTTAGCATAAGGAGGATCAAGTAAGACTAAGTCAATCACAGCTTTTTCTTCTTTTAAAAACTCTAGCGCTTTATTAGCATCCATTTTTTTGATCACAAACTTAGCTGGTTCTTTCGTGATATCGATATTTTCTTTAATGATTTTAATAGCAGAAAAATTTTTCTCAATACAAATTCCAAGATCCATTCCTCTAGATACCGCTTCGATCGCAAGACCACCACTTCCTGCATATAAATCTAACGCAGTCCCTCCATCAAAATATGGACCGATCATATTAAAAATCGATTCTTTCACTTTATCAGTTGTAGGGCGTGTGTTATCACCATCTAATGCTTTTAAACGCCGTCCTCCATATTCTCCTGAAATAACCCGCATCCTTTACACTCCTTTACATAATCGTTCAATATACATTTGTTAGTATATCACTATACAGAAAAAAGATGAAAAATGTTTGAAGTTGGTTCACATTTTTCATCTCGATTTTTACACATTTTCAGCCAAACGAATTTGAGTATTTAATTCTTCGACTTCAAATCCTTCTTCTTTTTCATATTGATACGCAGCCTTTGTGCCGATTTTTTCAGCAAAATTCATTTCCACATCTGGACGGTAAGATCGTTCTACTTTGCGCACGAAATGCAGTCCATTGATTTTAGCTTCTGAACTTTCGATGTCCTCTTCATTCATATAAATGACAACATATTTCATACGGCGGGATACATAATGAATCAATCCAAAACGTTTTAATGTTTTTAATTGCTTTAAACTATACACCCAAACGACTAAACAACGTCGCTTTTGGATAGTAAAATCTTTTTCTTCATTAACTTGCATGACAACTACCTCCACAACCTGAATGTTTCCCTTTTTCAAAGAACGGATTTCCAGCATCTACTTTAATGTCGTCAGAAATTGTTTTCGCTACTGACATACCCACCAAATCTAGAATCGTCTGTATCTCTGTTTCTGAGAAACGAAATTCTGCAACTTCCTCACTCAGATCCAGTGCTCGTTTTGCTTGACGAACTGCTCGTTGTTTGGTGCGAAAATCAGGTGCGTGATTGCCATATGCTTCAATTCGTTCAAAAGCATCTTTTGCATCTAAAAATGCTTTTTGTTTGTCACGAACATCTTTTGATCCATACATTGACTGACGATTTATTTTATAAGATTCAATACTCTTACTCGTTAAAATCGCTTGTACGAGCTTTTCCGTCTGATCTTCTATTTCAAAAAGTTTTTCTGTAACTATCATACTTATTCACTTTCCTCTGTTTGAGATATTTCTTTCTCTGTTTCTTGTAATAAGACTAACATACTTGCTTTAGAGAACGCAACGCCAATGTCTTCTTTTTCTTGATGGGCAAATCGCGAATGGTACAATGAATCAGAAAACCATGATAACACGGTAAATGTAGGGTCATAAACTGGCTCTGTGTACATTCCAGTGGCTTTTTTCTTGTCTAATTGGCCCACTTTCAATAACTTTTGGTACTCGTCATTGGTTAACGTAAAAACAGTCTCAGCTGTCATTTGCTCTTTACTAAACTGCCAATTTTCTGCTCGCTCTAGCGAAAGAATGTTTTTTTGATTTTTAAGCAGAGCATCAAAAAGTTTTTGAGCATTTTTTTGACTTTCAGTGTTTACCCGATAGGCTGGTAAACCTTCTTTAAGCTTCAACAGATTGATGATTTGGATAACTTGGTGGCTTTTAATTGCATCAAAACCTGACACTTGGTCGGTTACTGAAATAGGAATGACTTCACCTTCAACTAATTGATAAGGCATTATTGTCAATAGTGTTTTTTTATCTAAATACGTAACGGCTGCAAGCTTCCCAGTACCATGATTAAAAAATAAGAGCGCAAATGTCTTATTATCAAACGCTATTAGCGGACGATAATTCATATCTTCTTCCATTAGCTCAACATTATAGTTGTTTTCTTTATATGTAAACGCAAAATTTGAATAAATAGTCATCAACTCTGAAACGTCCGATAGTTTCATCCCAATTGAAAATGGCATCGTCTCTTTTGACTCATTAAACGCTTTGATTGCAGAAATTTTTCCATCTCGAACATTTATTTCGAGATAATCCGTATCTTTTTCACCATACACCCATAGTTCATAGCCCATGCCTGTTTGTTGCTTTTCAATCGGCTCACCGAACTTAGTCACAAAATCAGCTGTTTCTTTACCTATGTACGCAGCATAACCAGAAGTTGAAATTTCTTCATACGGTAACGCAGTATGGGAGACAACCTGCCTCCCATGATCTGCTTCTTGCTGCATGTTATCAGCAGGGAAAAAGACAGGCTGTAAATAACCACCTATCAGGACTACAAAGAAAACGCCTAAAAAAACTAAAAATCGTTTCATCTTTTCCCCCACTTTTCGTTTAATTTTCTTTTACTTCTATTAATAGATCACCAGAACTGATTGGTTCGTCTTCAAAAACGTAAATATGTTCAACGATTCCATCAAAACGTGCTTCGATTGTTGTTTCCATCTTCATCGCTTCTGTGACTAACAATGCATCACCTTTTTTAACTTTATCTCCTTTATTAACTAACACTTGGAGAACAGATCCTGACATTGTTGCACCGATTTGTTCTTTATTCGTCGGCTCTGCTTTACGTTTTGCTTGAACAGAAGATTTGATAGAGGTATCCTTTATAACTATTTCGCGGCGTTGACCATTTAGATTGAAGAACAACACTCTGTTCCCCTCAATATCAGGGTCACCAATTTCATCTAAGCGAATAATCAACGTTTTACCTTTTTCAATTTGAACTTCTACAGATTCACCTTGACGAATTCCTTGGAAAAACGTTGGTGTATCTAATAATGTCACATCTCCAAAATTTTGATACGATGTGCGATAATCCAGAAATACTTGAGGATACATCAGATAGCTCAAAATTTCTTCCAATTTTGGCTCATAACCGATTTTTTCAGCCAATTCGTCTTTTACTTTATCAAAATTAACTGGTGCTGCTAAACTTCCTGGTCTTTCAGTAAACGCTGGACGTCCTTTTAAAATAATTCTTTGTAAATCTTTAGGAAATCCACCTACAGGTTGACCTAAATCTCCTTGGAAAAACGTTACTACTGATTCAGGAAAACTCAATTCTTCTCCATTATCGTAGATATCTTTTTCAGTTAAATTATTTTGAACCATGAAAAGTGCCATATCACCAACAACTTTTGACGATGGTGTGACCTTCACAATATCTCCAAACATCAGGTTGACGGTGTGATACATTTTTTTGATATCATCCCATTTATGTCCTAATCCAACTGCTTTCGCTTGTTGCTGTAAGTTAGAATACTGTCCGCCTGGCATTTCATGCATGTAGACTTCTGTTTGCGGCGCATTTAAACCATTTTCGAATGGTTTATAATACATCCGAACATCTTCCCAATAGTGATTGATTTTTTGTGTATTGTCAATATTCACATCTGGCGTACGATCACCATTGACCAGAGCATAATACAAACTACTCATACTAGGTTGGCTGGTTGCGCCACTCATTGCACTTGTCGCCACATCGACAATATCTACGCCTGCTTTAGTTGCTGCTGAATAAGTGATAATCCCATTGCCGCTTGTATCATGCGTATGCAAATGAATCGGTAAATCCGTTGTATCTTTTAGTTCGCTAATCAAACGATACGCGGCTTGTGGTTTTAGCAACCCAGCCATATCTTTAATGGCAATAATATGAGCGCCCATCTGTTCAAGCTCTTTAGCCATATTTTTGTAATATTCAACATTGTATTTTGCTCGAGTTGGATCATTGATATCACCAGTATAACAAATAGCCGCTTCCGCAATTTTACCTGTATCTCTAACTGCTTGAATACTTTTTTCCATTTGCGGTAGCCAGTTTAGACTATCAAAAATACGGAACACATCAATACCTTGACGTGCTGATTCTTTAATGAACTCTTCAATAACATTATCAGAATAATTTTGATAACCGACTGCATTTGATCCTCTAAATAGCATCTGCAGCAGCGTATTTGGCATTAACTTACGAATTTTGCGAAGTCTTTGCCATGGATCTTCATTTAAGAAGCGATATGCAACATCAAAAGTAGCACCGCCCCACATTTCACTAGAAAATAGCTCTGGTAATCCTTCACCAGTTAAGCGCGCAATTTCTTTGAAGTCTTGTGTTCTTACACGAGTTGCTAATAAACTTTGATGAGCGTCACGGAAAGTTGTATCCGTCAATAGCACATTTTCTTGTTTCTTGACCCAATCGATTACACCTTTTGCACCATCTTTATCTAAAATATTTTTAGCAGTTACATAATCACTTCGTAACTCTAAGTCAGTTGGAATACGTGGTGCATCAAAATATTTTTTCGTTGATTTTTCGATTCCAGGAAATCCATTAACCGTAACTTCACCAATATATTTCATGGTTTTGTTGCCTCGGTCTCTTAATTTCGGAAATTCGAATAATTGTGGTGTATTATCAATAAAGGTTGTTTTCGCTTCACCAGATTGAAATTGTGGATGAGCAATCACCTTGTGCAAAAATGGAATATTTGTTTTTACACCGCGAATTCTAAATTCTCTTAAGCATCGTTCCATCTTTTGGATAGCTTTTTCAAAAGTAAATCCGTGCGTACAAACTTTTACCAAAAGAGAATCGAAATACGGAGTGACTACTGCTCCAGAATAAGCATTACCAACATCAAGCCTCACACCAAAACCACCTGGTGAACGATACGTGTCGATCTTACCGGTATCTGGCATAAAATGGTTCAATGGATCTTCCGTTGTGATTCGACATTGAATAGCTGCTCCATTTAAAGTGATTTCTTCTTGGTGAGGAATCTTCATGTCTTTATGCAAATCAAGACCTTGCGCAATTTGCAATTGAGATACGACAATATCAATATCTGTGATCATCTCAGTAATCGTATGCTCTACTTGAACACGTGGATTGACTTCGATAAAATAAAAATGGTCCCCTTCGACTAAAAATTCAACAGTTCCAGCATTAACATAGCCAACATGCTTCATTAATTGAACCGCAGCCTCACAGATTTCTTTGCGTTTCTCTTCACTCATTGACACACAAGGAGCTACCTCTACAACTTTTTGATGACGACGCTGAACCGAGCAATCACGCTCAAATAAATGAATTACATTTCCATGCTTATCCCCTAAAATTTGAACTTCAATATGTTTTGGATTGGAGATATATTTTTCTACATAGACTTCATCAGAACCGAATGCAGCCTTCGCTTCACTTTTCGCCCGATCATAACCTTCTCTAGCTTCTTTTTCGTCATGAGCCACCCGCATGCCACGTCCACCGCCGCCAAGAGCTGCTTTGATCATAATTGGGAAGCCGTGCGTTCTACCAAAATTTAAAACACCCTCAACTGAGTCAACAGGTCCATCAGAACCTGGTATTGATGCTATACCTGCTGCCACAGCGGCTTCTTTTGCTTTGATCTTATCTCCAAATATATCTAAATGATGTAATGTTGGTCCTACAAAAATAAGACCTTCCTCTTCACAACGACGAGCAAATTCTAGATTCTCAGACAAAAAACCATAACCTGGATGAATCGCATCAGCTCCTGATTTTTTGGCAATTCGGATAATATCCTCCATATCAAGGTAGGCTTCAATCGGCTTTTTCCCTTTACCAACTAAATAGGCTTCGTCAGCCTTAAAACGATGAACAGAATATTCATCTTCTGCTGCATAGATTGCTACTGTCCCGATGTGCATCTCTGTACAGGCTCTAAAAATTCGAATTGCAATTTCTCCACGATTTGCTACTAAAACTTTTTTCATTTTTTCACTCCTACCCGTTTATTGAGGCTAAAACAGAATTATTCAACTCTTAATGAAACTAGTCTTTACATCTATTTCAGCTCTTGTTACCCTCATTTATTTATTGATTACCAAGTAATTGGTATTCTTGGTCCATTTTTTGTTTTTTCTCGTCCGCACTGATGTTTAATACAAAAGCTACAGCGATAGAAATAATCAATACACTATTTCCCCCTTGACTCAGAAAAGGGAACGTTACTCCTGTCAAAGGAATCACTCCAGTAATTCCGCCGAGATTGATAAAAACCTGAATCAACAGCATTGATCCAATCCCAATACACATTAGCGAATTAAATGGTTTTTTAGATCGTACACCAACTAAAATAATTCGAGCAATCATAAACATCAAGATTGCTAATATAATCAGTGCTACAAACAAACCTAATTCTTCGATTGTGATTGCAAAAATAAAGTCAGAATGTGCTTCAGGTAAAAAACCTTTTTTCTGAATACTATTGCCTAACCCTTTTCCGAACCAGCCGCCATTGTTAATCGCATAATAAGAATTAGCCAACTGATGACCAGCATTTCGTTCATCCTTAAATGGATTCAAGAAAATAGCGAAACGTTGATACACATATTGATACCTATCAGGAATAAAACTGCCTCCAGTTAAAAGTAAAGTTTGAATAACAGCAATACTACCTAAAATTCCAGCACCGCCAACTACATATGTATACATGTAATTAACACCACTAGCAAGTACCATGATAATCACCAATAAAGTCAAAATAGCTGCATTTCCCAAGTCGGGTTGAATCGCAACAAGAAAAATTAAAAAACCAACCAAAAGCATCGGTCTAAATACAGCTTTTTTAAATTCTTTATCGATATATTTCTGTCTTCGTCCTAAAATATACGCTAAATACCAGATCACCATGATTTTTAAATACTCAGCAGGCTGCATTGAAAATGAACCAATTTGAATCCACCCTTTGGCTCCATTGATCTCCGCACCTAATGTTGTAAATCGAACAGCTAACAGTAAAACTGAGATAACGACGATTGCAAACATGATAAATCCTTTAACTTGAAAGACAGCGGTTTTCATCTTATAGATAAAAAACATTGCAACTAAACTTAAAAGCCAAAACTCCAATTGCGTAATAACCATGCCGGTCGGCGGTTTTCCTTGTGAAACTAACAAAGAGGATGTTGAACTGTATACCATGATCAATCCCACTGCACTAAGGACTAAGTACGGGATCAAAATGCTATAATCTAACAGATGCCTCTTTTTTATCTTGTTTGGCAAAGTTTAAACCTCCTTGCCACTTTCTTTTTTTTCTTGTGTTTCCTCATAAACGTCACTATATAATTGATTAAGTTCTTTTTCTAAATCACTTAGCAATTGATGTCCTTGTTTGGAACTTAAGATACCTAACCGAATGGCATAGGTCACTTGACGAGAAAAACCATACATTTGTGTATCTACGACTTCCTCAAAAGCCTTACACTGGGAAATACATAGGCTATTTTTTTGATTACGGATCAACATCATGATCCTTTGTGCATCATCGTTTAACAGCTGAATAGCAAAATCTTTTGAAATGGATTCCATGTGCACTAAACCTCCCATCTTAATTATGTAATTATAGCATAATTTGTGCCTTTATTAACAGAAATTTTCTGAAAATCGTCTGTTTAATTTTTTTTTAATTATTCACCAATGGAAATGATCAAAAATCTCACCGTTCTTACAGCTATTCTCGAAATAAACACGAATTGATCACTAAATTCACCAAAAATAGCCTAATTGAAGGATCCCTTCAATTTTATTTTCATTTCTTTATCACAGATATATTTTTTTTATTTTAATTTAAACCATAAACGATTGCGTAATAAATAACATAAAACCAACTCAACGCGCCGTGAAATATTGCCCAAAGAATACTGTGCCAATTAACATATGAAATAACTAAAGCTAAAGCACAACCGAATGAAATGCCTGCTTTTGCACTCTCTTTCATAATTGCCCCTCCTCTAATTGATGAATTAACGTATAAAGTAATTTATTTAAACTGGAATAAAAACAGTACCAGCAAAATCTTTGATGTTACATGGATTGATAATTTTAGCTAGTAGATATTCTGGCGGTAACTCCTTATCTGAAATAATTCCATATGTACTTGCTTGTACAAATCCATGACGACTATAGTAGCTTGGATCCCCAATCAAAATAATCATTTGATAGTTAAATTTTTTAGCTTCTTTTTCAGCAATAGCAATCAACTCTCCGCCTATCCCTTGATTTCTTTGATCTAAACGGACTGTTAAAGGAGCTAAAACCAAGGCTTCGCTTATTTTATTCTTGCTTGAGATACTCGTTTTTGACAACATAATATGTCCCACGATTTCTTCATTTTTTTCAGCAACAAAAGCAAGATTCGGCAAATAGTTCTCACTTTTCCTTAAGCGCTCAACAAAGTTCTGCTCATCACCATCTTTAACTTTTGCAGTTTCAAAAGCTTCTTTCGTGAAGTGATAAATCTTAGCAAAATCAGCCTGATTTTCTAAACGAATGATCATCCGCATCCCTCCTCCTCAAACTAGTATTTATATTGTACAGAAATACTATTATTAATAGTAACAGAATCTATTTTAAGAAGCTATTAATGTACCTAAGATGAACATTTTACAGATAAGAAAGTTCTCTTTTTTTACATAAAAACCCCTTAAAAAACAAAACTTAACGTCTTCTCTTAAGGGGCTCTTACTATTCTATTTGATTTTCATTAGTCAGTTTTATTTCTTTAAATCAACGACCATTCTTCCTTTGATTTTCCCTTGTTCCATTTCTTCAAAAATGTCGTTAACTTCATGTAAGCAACGTGTTTCTACAACTGGCACCACTTTGCCTTCTGCACCAAATTGGAATGCTTCTTCCAGATCTTTACGGGTCCCTACTAGTGAACCTACGATTTGGATCCCATCTAATACAGTTTTTACAATAGCTAAGTCCATTGTTTCTGGTGGCAAACCAACTGCAACAACTTTACCAGCAGCTCTAACTGAATCGACGGCTTGGTTAAATGCAACTTTAGAAACAGCTGTAACAACCGCAGCGTGAGCGCCCCCAACTTTCTCTTGGATCCATGCTCCTGCATCGCCATCTGTCAATGGGTTACAAACTAAGTCAGCACCTAGCTCTTTAGCAAATTCTAGTTTATCATCATTGATATCAACGGCAATCACTTTAGCATTGAAAACATTTTTGGCATATTGAATCGCTAAATTACCTAAACCTCCAATACCATAAATAGCAACCCACTGTCCAGGTTTTACATCTGAAACTTTAATTGCTTTATAACAAGTAACCCCCGCACAAGAAATACTACTTGCTTGGGCTGGATCTAATCCTTCTGGGACTTTCACAGCATAGTCTGCTTTAACGATACATTGTTCTGCCATCGCACCATCTACTGAAAATCCAGCATTTTTTACTTGGCGACAAAATGTTTCTCGACCTGTAATACAGTACTCGCAAGTTCCGCACCCTTCAAAGAACCATGCAATACTTACACGATCCCCAACTTTAAGACTCTCCACACCTGGTGCAATTTCTTTAACGATTCCAATACCTTCATGACCGATCACTCTGCCTGGTACTTCCCCAAAATCTCCATGAGCCACATGTAAATCAGTATGACAAACGCCGCAATATTCTACATCGACTAACGCTTCACCTGCTTCTAGGGGTCTAACGTCTACTTCTTTGATTTCTACTTTTCCATTATTTTCTTTAGTTACAACAGCTGCCTTCATTCTATCACTCCTGTATTTAATATTATATAGTAACAATTATATTTTACCATGTATGAAATCGTTTTAATAGTCTTTTTGAGAAGAAATTCACAATAAAAGAAACTTTGTTCAAATGTAATAAAAAAGAGTGAAAATGAATCATTTTGCATGATTCATTCCACTCTTTTAATTGGTATCATTATTCTTTTAGATTGCTGTTGTTGCACCACGGTATACAATACCACGACGAGGATCAACAGTGATCAATTCATCGTTAGCAATCAAGTTTGTTGCATCAGCTGCACCAACAATTACTGGAATATCTTTCGCAATTGCAACAACTGCTGCATGAGAAGTTAATCCGCCTTCTTCTACAACTAAAGCAATTGCTTTGTCAATTGCAGGCATATAATCCTTATCGGTTGTTTTTACAACAAGGATAGACCCTTCTGTTGCATTTGCTACAGCTTCTTCAGCTGTATTCGCTACAACTGCCTTAGCAATAACTGAAGCTTCGCCGATTCCTTGACCTTGAACTAATTTTGATCCGATCATTTGAATCTTCATTAAGTTTGTTGTACCTTTTTCGCCTACTGGTACACCAGCTGTAATAATGATCAAGTCGCCTTCACTTGCAAAACCTTCTTCTTGAGCAGTGTGAGTAGCTAAATTGAACATTTCATCTGTACTTGCTGGTTTGTCAGCAACAGTTGCATAAACACCCCAAGATAATGATAAGCTGCGAGCTTTTTGTTCTGTGAATGTAATCGCAACAATATGAGATTTTGGACGGTATTTAGAAATCATACGAGCTGTATGACCTGATTCAGTTGCAGCAACGATTGTTTGAATACCCAAATTACGTGCAGTATGACCAACTGATTGACCAATAGCTTCAGCCATATCTGTTTTGCTGTATAATTTTAATGCGAATGAGTCTTGGTTGATCAACGCTTCTTCTGTGCGAACAGCGATGCGAGCCATTGTTTGAACCGCTTCTAATGGGTAATCCCCAGCCGCAGTTTCACCTGAAAGCATTACTGCATCTGTTCCGTCATAGATTGCATTGGCAACGTCATTTGCTTCCGCACGTGTTGGACGTGGGTTACGTTGCATGGAATCTAACATCTGAGTTGCAGTGATAACTGGTTTACCTAAAGCGTTACATTTTTTGATCAACTCTTTTTGAACAACAGGAACGTCTTCAGTTGGAATTTCAACACCCATATCACCACGAGCAACCATCAAACCATCAGAAACTTTTAGGATTTCGTCAATATTGTCGATTCCTTCTTGGTTTTCGATTTTAGGAATGATTTGGATATGTGTTGCATCTTGCTCTTCTAAAATTTTAGTAATTTCTAAAACGTCAGTAGCACGACGAACAAAACTTGCTGCGATAAAGTCAACACCTTGTTCGATACCGAAACGGATATCAGCAGCATCTTTATCAGTAATACCAGGAAGGTTTACAGAAACACCAGGTACGTTAACACCTTTTTTGTTTTTTAGAACGCCTTCGTTTTTAACAAGCGTAACGATTTCATTTGCAGTGCGGTCGATATCAGTTACTTCTAAATCGATCAATCCATCATCTAAAAGAATATGAGAACCGACGTTTACATCGTTAATTAATTCTGGGTAAGTGATTGAGAATTTTTCGTTTGTTCCTAAGACTTCTGTCATAGAAAGACGTACCGCATCACCAGTTCTTAAAGTGATCGCACCATTTTCCATTTCGTTCGTACGGATTTCAGGGCCTTTTGTATCAAGTAAGATCGCTACACGTTTTCCTGTAATTTTTGCAGCTTCACGAATATTTTTGATACGGTTGCCATGTTCTTCAAAATCACCATGTGAGAAGTTCAAACGGCAAACATTCATTCCTGCATTCATTAAGTTTACTAGCATGTCAACAGTTTCGCTAGCTGGTCCGATCGTACATACGATTTTCGTTTTTTTCATTACCAAACGCTCCTATTCCATTTTTGTTTATACATTATGAAGATTATCTATTTTCCTCAAGGGATACTTCGTATAACTTACTTTTAAAAAGAAATCTCTTGATTTAAATCATAAAGTGATAAGTCCGGTTTGTGTTTGTGGTTTTCCAAAGTATCCACGATATCAGCTGATACTACTTGGTTATCTAGCATGCCAATACATTGTCCGCCTTTTCCTGCTTTCAATAATTCGACAGCATATGAACCGAATTTACTTGCTAGTACACGATCACGAGCACTTGGTGAGCCGCCACGAACAACGTGTCCTAAAATAGACACACGCGTATGGAAGTCTCCATGTTCAGACAATTTATCAGCAAATTCATTACCGCCCATAACGCCTTCAGCTAAGATGATCAAGCAATGTTTTTTACCACGATCACGGCCTTCTCTAATACGTTTAGCGACATTGACCATATCAAAATCATGCTCTGGAATGATGATTTCATCCGCACCACCGGCCACACCTGACCAAAGAGCGATATCGCCTGCGCCACGACCCATTACTTCAATAACGAATGTACGAACGTGCGAAGTTGCAGTATCACGAATACGGTCAATCGATTCCAATACGGTATTGATCGCAGTATCAAAACCAATCGTAAAATCTGTTCCTGGAATATCATTATCGATTGTCCCTGGAATACCTACAGCTGGGAAACCACGTTTTGTCAGTGCCATGGCACCGTGATAAGATCCGTCACCGCCGATAACAACTAAACCTTCGATGCCGAATTTTTTCAATTGTTCGATTCCTTTTAGTTGGCCTTCTTCTGTTGCGAATTCTGGATAACGGGCAGAATATAAGAAAGTTCCTCCACGTTGAATTTTGTCGCCAACATCTGCAATGTCTAAGCGGCGGATATCACCAGCCACCAAACCTGCAAAACCGTAGTTAATACCATAAACTTCGATCCCGTCAAAAATCCCTTTACGTACCACTGCACGAATTGCAGCGTTCATTCCTGGGGCGTCTCCCCCACTGGTTAAAATACCGATACGTTTCATTCGTTCTTTCACCTCATATATTATACTTTTAAGCTGTAACGTGTATTTGTTACAGTTATTCATTACTCAAAAATATTACGTCACTCATTTTACCATTAATAGTGCAAAATGTCTTGATTTAAGAAGAAATAATTGAAAAAAGATGAAAACAATTAGTATTTTTTACCGTAAATCATTTGAAAACAACATTTTGATCACCCAAAATCGCCTCTAATTGCTCTTTTACAATCAATGTTTCCGATACCCAGTTCTCTTCACTCAAGACTAATTTTTTCCTGTTTTTTTCAAAGTAGATAATTACAGGTGTATTGCCTTTGTGTGTTTGGAGCACATCATGAATACGTTGTAACACTTCTTTTTGATCTTTTGTTTCGATGATTTTTAAATAACAAGTCGTTGCACTAATTTTATTTTCAATATCACTAGCTTTTTCAATTTTATTTACTAATAATTGAAGCTCTTGATTGTAATTGCTTTTTTCTACTTTCCCTTCTACGAAATAAACTTGGTTTTTTTCAACATTTTGACGAAGCGTTCTGAAAACGGTTGGAAAAAGTGTTAAAGATAATGATCCAGTTAAATCATCCCCTTCTACAAAAGCCATTTGTTCCCCTTTTTTCGTCCGAATCACTCGGATATCCTTTACATAAATCAATAGACGTGCAGTTTGATTTTCCACCACATCACTGACCAGCATCACTTGCTTGGCTAATCGAGTTTTTTTAAATTCTTCTGTAGGATGACCAGATAAATAAACGCCTAAATACTGTTCTTCTTGCTCTAGTTTCTCTTCTAAAGAATAATCAGCAACCTCGACTTCTTTCAATTTCAACGTGTCTTCTAATAGATTCATGCTCCCACCGCTATAAATGATATTTTGAATCTCACTATCCAAACTAACTGACAGTTGACGGCGATTTGGCTGTAATTCGTCGAAAGCACCTATAGCAATCAAAGGTTGAATATTTTCTGCCTTCAACCACTTTCGGTCGATACGAAGTAAAAATTGATCAAACGTTTTAAACGATCCCCGCTCTTTACGTTCATCTAAAATATTTTGAATGAAATCACGACGGATCCCTTTCAACGAACTAAAACCAAACATGATTTGATCATTGTTATTTAAAAAGAAACTATATTGACTAGTATTGATCGACGGTTGTAAAATTGTCATTTTATTTTTACGAGCTTCACCAATGTATTCTTTAATTTTATTTGGATTGTGCCTTACTGAATGTAGAATCGACGCATAAAAAGCTCCAGGAAAGTGAACTTTTAAGTAGGCCATTTGAAACCCAATAAATGAGTAAGCAAAAGCATGAGATCGGTTAAAACCGTAATTAGCAAATCGCTCAATATAATCATAAATCGTAGTCGCGGATTCTTCAGTATGCCCTTGCCTTTTAGCACCTTCAACAAAATGTTTTCGCTCTTCATCCAGCACATCTTTCTTCTTTTTACTAACTGCACGTCTTAAAATATCAGCTTGGCCCAAACTAAAGCCCGCCATTTTAGAAGCTACTTGAATGATTTGCTCCTGATACACAATAATGCCATACGTGTTCTTTAAAATAGGCTCTAAAACAGCATCTGGATAATCAATTTGTTCTTGACCTTTTTTTCTACGAATAAACAAATCGATATTTTGCATTGGACCAGGTCGATACAAAGCATTAACAGCCGCAATATCTTCAATACTCGTTGGACCAAGCTTTCTCAATACATTTCTGATTCCTGCCGATTCAAATTGGAAAACACCACTCGTTTCCCCTCTTCTGAACAACGCTAGTGTTTTCTCATCATCTAATGGAATCTGATTTAGTATGACTTCTTTTTCATAGACTCGTTTGATTGATTTGATTGTATCATCAATAATCGACAAGTTTCTCAACCCTAAAAAATCCATCTTTAACAAACCAATTTTTTCAACATCATTCATCGTAAACTGCGTCAAAAAAATATCATTTGAACCCGGCTGTAATGGAACGATATCTAAAAGATCTAGATCGCTGATCACCACACCTGCTGCATGAGTTGAAACGTGACGTGGTAGACCTTCTAGGCGAACAGCTGTATCATACAACAAACGATTTGTCTCTGAAGAATTCACCAATTCTACTAATTTTTTTGAATCAGAATAGGCTGTTTTTAATGTCATTTTAAGCGCACTTGGTACTGCATTAGACCAGCGATTTGATTCACTTTGGGATAAACCAAAAACCCTAGCAACATCTCTTAGAACCATTTTTGCTGCCATCGTACCAAAAGTTGCGATCTGTGCCATATGATAATGACCGTATTTCGTACGAACATATTGCAAGACTTCCTCTCGGCGATTATCTGGAATATCTAAATCGATATCTGGCATTGAGTGTCTTTCTGGATTTAAGAATCGCTCAAAAAGTAAATCATATTTGATTGGATCAACATCCGTGATCGATAACACATAGGAGACTAATGAACCGGCGGCAGATCCTCGACCAGCACCTGTTACGATTTTTCTTTCATGAGCAAAAGCCATTACATCCCAGACAATCAAAAAATAATCATCGAATCCCATCGTGTGAATGATATCAAGCTCTTTGGCTAAGCGTTCTTCATACTCAGAAGTGATAGTCGGGATACGCTCAGGTAGTTTTTCCAAACATAATTCTTTTAAAAATTCTCCAGCTTGTTTACCATTTGGAATCGGATAGTGAGGCAACAAACGCTGATGTAACGGAATGTCCAGAAAACAAGTTTCCGCAAGTTTCTCCGCATTGTGAATAGCTAGTTCCCCTACTTTTACACGTAACTGTTCTGCCGCGTCTACTTGGTTTCTGAGGTAAAAAGGGCCTTCGATCTCAGTTTCTTCAGCATTTAATGTCATTTGTTGACCTTCATTTATATGAGCCAGTACTTTCAAAGCAAAGCCGTCTTCACGATTTAGATAGCGTGTTTCCTGCAAAGCAAGGAGTTGTTGATGTTTTGTTTCATAAAATTGGAAAAGTAGTGGATCCGTTTCTGGATTACATGTAAATGAAACACCAGCAAAAAAACTAGCTGGGTCAAAATAGCGCACTAACTGTTCTAAGCTTTCAGTTGCCTCATTTTCACTTGATTTTAATGAGAGAGCGACTTCTCCTTTATCGGAAGGCATCACAGCAAATAAATGATTCAGGTGTTCTTTAATCTCTTCTAAATAAAAGATTCGCTCACTGTTCATTTTTGCAGTAGAAATTTTCATTAAGTTTTGATAACCTTGTAAATCTTTAGCATACAGTAATAATTGTACCGTCTGCTCAGATTTAGGTGGAGTATACTCTAAAGTCAAACCAATAATTGGTTTGATGGCTTCTTTTTTACAAGCTTCAAAAAATTCTATAGCGCCATGAAGGACATTGATATCTGCGATTCCTAAGGTCGTGTATCCTAATTTTTTTGCTTGTTGTACTAGTTCAGGAATGCGGATGGTACTAGATAATAATGAATAGGAAGTAATTGTATATAATTGTGGAAAGGGCATAAGACATCTCCTTTTTATATGAGGCTGAAACAGATGCACAAAACCTGATCTCAGCGTTTTATTATGATGGTCATAAATCAAAAAAATGTACCTTTCAATTTCTTTACATTTAAGAAAATTGTGCTAAACTATACCTAGAAAAGAGGTGCAATCCATGCGTTACATTCTTGTATTGTTGTGGTCCTTTTTACTAGGACAAGTGGTCGGATATATCGGCGGCGCCCTAAACGGCGGAACATACGATTTTATGCTGACAACTATTATATCATTGATTACCGGTGTGATTATCTTATTAATTGGTCAATTCGCATTGCCAAAAAAAGAAACCACTAAAAGTGTTCAATAACTTCAAGGTTGGGACCTAAGCTTGTTCTTTAGAATACAGCTTTCGTCTCATCTCTTTTCACTTGAAAATGATGATTTTAAAAAACCAGTTACTACACACATTGTAACTGGTTTTTTTGTGTTTTCAACTATTTATAGTCTTTTATTTAAAATTTTGCGAAAATTGAATAAAGAAAGACAAATATTCCCCAATACAAAACAAGCTGTTACAATAAATACTGCACTATACCCCATACCATGCGCTACAGTCGAACCTATCATAGGACCTAAAACTTGTCCAAAATTACTAAACATTTGATTATAACTGTATATTCGGCTAACACCTTCAGATGGGGTGATTTTGCTGATCAACGTATTGATCGATGGCATCAAAGCCCCTGTTGAAAACCCTAGAAAAAAGCGTAACAATCCTAATTGAAAAGGGGTTTTAACAAATGCCATAGGAACATAACAAATCAGCGATAACAGCAGGCCTGCTAACAACACTTTATGATTACCGATCTTATCGCCAAGCTTGCCTAGGATTGGTGACGATATCACTGCCGATACACCCGCAACAGAAACAATTAACCCACTGACAAATAAAATATTGCCAGTATCTTGACTCAACGAACGGATATACAATGTTAAAATTGGGCTGATACTTGTAACTCCAATTTGTAAAATCAAAGTCGTCACAAACAACCCAATCAAAATTGAAACATGATCCATTGCTGAAAAAATTTCTTTTGTACTTAATAAATCCTTCTTTTCGATCGGTTGGAATTCTTCTTTTACCATAAAAATAGTCAATAAAGTCGTGATCAACAAGACAACTCCTGTGATGATAAATACATTTTCCATACCAAACCATTGAGCCAAGGCCCCACCTATAGAAGGTCCAATCAAGTTTCCGGCAATAGCTCCCGTCGATAAAGTCCCTAATGCCCAGCCGCTTTTTTCTTTCGGCGCTTGTGATGCGATCATTGCCGTTGCATTTGGAATATACCCTGAAAGGATACCATTAAAAAAACGCATGATCAAAAGCCAATAAACATTTGGGACAAATGCCAATGAACCCATCGTGATCGTCATTCCGGCTGCCGCTCGAATCATCATAAGCTTGCGACCTTTTCTATCCGCTAAATTACCCCAAATCGGTGCTACGATCGCCGCTGCAAATGCTGTAACAGATATGGCCAGTCCAGAAAACAACTCAACCTGATTCTTAGGTGTTCCCAACTGTTCAACATATACAGGAATAAAAGGCATTACCAGACTAATACTTGCACCAGTAAAAAAACAGCCCAACCAAGCAACCATTAAATTCTTTTTCCAATCAATTTTCATGTTCGTGCACACCTCACAAGTTCTTCACTATTAACTATACTCCAAAATACTCAATCTCTCAAAAAATTTTTCCGTAAAGACATAAAAAAAGCCTAGCTATCTAAAAAGACAGCTAAGCTTTATCACTTAAAAATGAATTATAAAATTGCCAAAATAATAAAATTCAATATAAATAACGCGTTAACGACCCAAAGAATTGGAGAAATTTCTTTGAACTTACCTTTTGCAAGTTTAACTACTGCATAAAAAATGAATCCAGCAGCAATACCATAAGAAATGCTATAGCATAAGCCCATAAAAATCGATGCAAAAAATGCAGGAATCGCCTCTTCTAAATTCGTCCATTCAATATCTTTAAATGAAGCAAGCATCATGACACCAACTAGGATCAAAGCAGGTGCAGTGGCTTGTGCTGGAACGATTGCGATCAACGGTGAAAATAAGCTACTTAATGCAAACAAAGCGGCAACGACAACTGAAGTTAAGCCAGTTCGTCCACCAGCACCAATACCTGCAGCGCTTTCTACATAAGTCGTTGTATTCGATGTTCCAAAAACAGCACCGATCGACGTCGCAATCGCATCTGCAAACAAAGCCTTATCCATTTTTGTAGAAAATCCTTTACTGTCTTCCAGTGCTAATTCGTCTTCTTTAGAAAATATTCCTGTGCGGCGTCCTGTTCCGATAAATGTACCGATTGTATCAAAGGTATCCGATAAACTAAACGCAATCACCGTCATTAAAACTTGAGGAATTTTTGATGCATCACTAAATAATGACTGCATCCCATCAGCACCAAATGCTGCGCCGAAAGTCGTACCCAACTCACTAATAGAATTCCCTAAAGAATTTGCCTGCCAATCAATTGTTGATAAATCAACAACGCCTAGTGGAATCGCAATGATCGTTGTTGCTACAATACCGATCAAAATAGCACCACGGATATTTAAAACAACTAAAACGGTGGTCAAAACCAAACCAATAACAGCTAAGATAATTTCTGGATTATTAAAATTCCCCAAAGCAGGAACAATACTATCTCCATTGACGACACCTTTAGTAGGATCAGCTTGTACAGTAAAATCTAATAATTTTGCATTCTTGATTCCTACATATGCAACAAAAATCCCAATACCGCCGCCAATTGCATGCTGCATGCTTTCAGGTATTGCCTTGATGATCAATTTTCGGATTTTGGTTACAGTAATCAAAACATTGATCAACCCACAGATAAATACCATTGCTAAGGCTTGTTGCCATGTATACCCTAACCCAAAAACAACTGTAAAAGTGAAAAACGCATTTAGACCCATACCTGGTGCTTGTGCATAAGGAACATTCGCGAATAATCCCATGATCAATGTACCAATGATCGATGCAATTATCGTAGCTAAAAATACTGCTTGAAACGGCATACCCGTTTGAGATAAGATTGACGGGTTTACAAATAAAATATAGCTCATTGCGAAAAATGTCGTTACCCCTGCCACCATTTCAGTTGAAATAGTTGTTTTGTTTTCCTTTAACTTGAAAAACTTTTCCATGAAATTGTCTCTCTCCCTTTAACCCTAAAATTTCATCAGGAACATTCAATTCTCTCTTTAACACTGCTATTTAGAGATCGAACTATTTTAAAATAATAAGTGCATCTGTTGATTTCCTGATGAATACTTTTAAAGTATAAGGTAACATCGGTTCCATTTCAACAAAATATTAACTTTAAACCTCATTTTATTTATAAATGTTCGTGTTTTGTATTTTTGTTAATCTTTCTTTATTTTCGTCAACTCTTAAAAATGTTCTTTTGTCATTGAATTGATTTCGTTTATATGTTGGTAATTCGTTCCACTCTATTTTTACAAATTTTTTTGATAGCCCTTCACAGCCTTTGATTTCTAATGAAATGAAAAAGCCTTTACAGTCACTGGATAAAAACGTAACTGTAAAGGCTTTTTAGCTATAGTATGTTTCGCTTCCACAAAACAACAAAGGTGGTACTAATTATTAAGACACCGAATAATCCCATAGGAACAGCTCGTTGCTCTCCAGTTTTCGGTAATTCTTTTTTTGACTCTGTTTTAGAAAGCTCCTTTGGATTAGATGTTTCCAAAACCACCTGCCTCTGAGGTAAAATCTCGATTGGAAACACAACTTTATTTTTCTCTTCGTCAAAAACTACTGCGGTCAATTTCTTTTTCCCTTTAAGATTCAATGAATTAACATTGATTTTGATTCGACCTTCCGAATCAGCTTGCCCAACTAAATCGCCTTCAATGTTTGCATCTCTTGTAGTTGTTTGAGGGATTTCTCCAGCGTAGAGTACAATCGTTGCATTTGGCAATGTGACACCTCTTAACAATTCATCGTCTTCATATAAAGGATCGAAAACCGTTGCCTTTTTGATTTTTTCTTCCGCTTCTTTTGTATCTGGCACTTCTGGCTCTGTCAGATCAACTAATTTTTTGCGATTTTCAATTGATGCTGTAATCAATTCACCAGCCGCTTCTTTGCTTTCTATATAACTAATAAAAGTCTCAGTATCAGGTTGAATCGCATTGACTAAATTCGCTCCAGTAAATCCAGAGAAACCATCCCCACCACCAAATAGAAAGTCATTGATTACAACTAAGTACGATTGATCCGCTTGAATTGGCGTACCATCTTTTTTATGCATATCGTTTACTTTAAATGGTTGATCTGGATCATCAGTAGCTACATAGGTATAGGTCAAACCAGAAATTTGTAAAAAGTAGCGTTCTTCTTCATCATACTGTTCATTTAAGACTTGCTCAATTTGCGTCCCTGTCATTTCAACTACTTGCATGATATTTCCAAATGGCTGTACCGCTTGAGCCGCTCCCCACGTAATATCTCGATTTTCGTTAACATCAAGATCAGCACGAATTCCACCATTATTTGTCATAGCAAAATCAGCTTCGATCCCTTTCGCTCTAGCCATTGCAACTTGTCCATCAGTAATCAAATTTCCCAGAGGAGATTCTTTTGATTCATTCACGTCTCGGGTGATTGCTCCATTTTCTTTCGCTGTTCCAATTTTTTTATTGGTTACTTCTGATACTCGCTCTTGAGCATCCTTTACAGTGGCTGCAACTTTTTCATCGATTTTAGGAACATCTTTTGCTGTAGGATCGACTGGTAAGACTTTTGCTTTTGGCGTCTCGATAAAATCATTCGTTTTAGGATCCAATGTTCCTTGTAGATCAATATACCCTTTTCCTTGTGATGTCGATTGAACAACTCTTGTTTTATCGACTACACCATTTGTATATTGGTGATTATGCGCTGCGAAAAAAGCATCCACGCTATTTTCTGGATAGATTTCATTGACCTTTTTAATGATTTCTGCTGCTTCACCGTTCACTTTATCAGCTTTACTAGTGGCAGGAATATGTGCTAACACAACAATAGCATTCACACCTTGTTCTTTCAATTTACTAGAGTAATAAGCGATCGTTTCTGCTTCATCTAAAAAGTCATATGCTTCATAATGTTCCTTTAAAACTAAGTTAGGAATTTCCGTTGTAACAACTCCTATAAAACCGACTTTTACTTTGTTATTTGCTATTCCCACTTCTTTGATTGTATAAGGTTGCCAACCAAAAGGAATGTCCTCTGTTCCTTTCTTAACAACATTTCCAATTACAATCTGAGTTTTAGAGGCTTCTCTAGGATAAGCCATTAAAATGCCATACGGATCATCCGTTGGTTTTTCACCACTCATAATTCGATGAAATTCTTGAAGCCCTTCATCAAATTCGTGGTTTCCCAATGTTCCTACAGAAAAATCCATTTGATTCAACACTTTGATCGTCGGCTCGTCTTGAAGCAGCCCAGAACTGGCTGGACTTGCACCTACCATATCACCAGCTTGCACACGCAATGTTTGCCCATTGGTATTCGCTGTTTTAAATTGTTCCTGCGCTCGATTCAGATAGCCTGCAAGTAGTGGTGCTGTTCCAGCGTTCGCTACTTTTTTACCTTCATCATCGAAGAATGATCCAGTCGTATTTAAGGCGCCGTGAAAATCATTGATTCCTAAAATTTGAAATGGAATTTCCTCCTCCTGAGCTTGTTGTTCACGTGACAGATTATTTTGTTCAGTCCCGTTGACTGTCTGTGCATCAACAACTTCCGCATTCCAGACTCCTCCGCCAGTGATTCCCCCAATAGTAAACAATACAGTTAACAAAGAACTTTGCCACTTTTTCATCCCTATAACTCCTCTACTTTTGATTCCAAACATACTTATTTAAATAGTAACAAGTTCCTCACACCCTGTCAATATCGCATCTCTTCTTGATTTGTCAATTCCAACCCCCTTAGCAAAAAAATTGTACTCACCAGTAGCAGCTGTAATCCCGTAATCAAAAGAATAAACAACCATTTACTCGAAGACCAAGTAAAAAAAATAGTGCTCAATGTTTGCAGCGGCTTAGTAAAAATATGAACACTATGGAGACGATCGAATCGTCCCACAAAAATAGCTAAGCTAGATAAAAAGTTCACGATCACAATAAACAACATCCCTTGCCATTTATGGTTCAATTTCTTTCTTTTGTAACATTCATTCAGTATCGTAAATAAAGTCGCCATCCCTAAAAAACCATATACACATATTCCAACCGTTAGCAGTCCAAAAGACAACCACGCAGCTAAGGACTGACCAAACAGTTGATTCATCCCTTGATAAATGGGTAAACGCTCTAAATGAAAAAAATCGGTGAAAAGATATGGGGCATTTGGATAAAATAATAGCCAAAGCATTCCTAATAAAAAAAAACCTTGCTTATTCACTTTCTTAACATGAAAACTAATTTCAAGTGGTATGTAAGCTAATAATACATTTAAAGCCATGAATTGGTAGACCTCAGCAAAAAGCAACATATAAACACAATAAACCAACGTCGCTATCCGTATTGACCAACGATAGAGTTGAATCAAATTTTCCACCGTCCTTTCTTTACTTAGTGTATCATAAAGAAATTTTTTTCTAAAATTTTCTTGAAAACTTGTCATTCTGACATTTTATGCTAGACTTAGTTAAAGAACGATTTCCGGGAGGAATGATTTTGAAAAAATTAATTGCAATCGATTTAGATGGTACAACTTTAAATGCACAATCACTGATCAGTTCAACAACTGAGAAAGCCTTAAAAAAAGCTATGGCCCATGGACATTACGTCAGTATTGTTACTGGTCGTCCCTATCGAATGAGCGGTCAGTTTTATCGACAGTTAGGATTAGCTACGCCAATGGTCAATTTTAATGGTGCTCTTGTTCATATGCCTGAAAAACAATGGGCTGATGAAAAAGAAACAGGTATTCAAAGAGACTTAGTTTTCGATATTTTAGCTCAAAAAAAAGCTTTAAATCTTGATTTTGTAGCCGCAGAAAATAAAGAAACTTTTTTCATTGATAGTCTCGATTACTTTGACTCTACTTTTTTTGCCTCAGAAGCTACGTCTAGCAATCTTCTGACTGCTAAAAATTTACTTACAGATCCTACCTCGATGATGGTTCGGACTTCTAAAGACCAAGCAGCACTTGTTTCTGACTCTCTAATGAAGCAGTACGGTGACTATGTTGATGTTAGAACTTGGGGCGGTCCTACGCCTATTTTAGAAATCGTTTCTAAAGGTATTCAAAAAGCGAAGGGCGTCGAGCAAGTTGCTAAATACTTAAATGTGAAACGTTCAGATATTATTGCATTCGGTGACGAACATAATGATGAAGAAATGTTGGACTATGTAGGCTGGGGCGTTGCAATGAAGAACGCTACTGACCAAATAAAATCTGTTGCCAACGACATCACTGAAAAAACCAATGACGAAGATGGACTAGCTGATTACCTAGAACGTTATTTAGATTTAAATAATCAGTAACCATTCTTTACAAGTACTTTTTAATGACTGGAACAAAGCATATTGCTTTTTGTTCTGGTCTTTTTTCTTTTTCCCATTTTGACAAAACACAAAGCACTTGTTAAAATAAGAACGTACGTTCTTATCCATTCAGAAATGAGGAGCTATTATGGATTTGTCTAGAAAGATTGAAATTCTTGCTGAATCAGCAAAATATGATGTTTCATGTTCCAGCAGCGGGGTCACGAACAACACACGAAACGGAACGGTAGGTAGCACCGCAGCAGCCGGTATTTGCCATACCTTTACAAGTGACGGACGTTGCGTATCTCTTTTAAAATTATTATTCACGAATGCTTGTATTTTCGATTGTCATTATTGCATCAACAGAAAGTCTAATGCAATTCCACGAGCTACCTTTACACCACGGGAAATTGCTGATTTAACAATGGACTTCTACATGAGGAATTATATCGAAGGACTTTTTCTAAGTTCCGCAATTATAAAAAATGTCGATTATACCAGTGAATTACTGATCAAAACATTGAGAATTTTGCGCTATGAAAAAGGCTTCAAAGGCTACATTCATGTCAAAGCCATTCCAGGAGCAGACGAAAAGTTAATTGAGGAGTTAGGATATTTGGCTGATCGAATGAGTGTCAACGTTGAGCTTCCTTCACGAGAAAGCCTTAAACTTCTAGCACCTGACAAAGATCCCTTCGCATTATACAAACCTATGAAGCAAATCACGCATAAGAAAAAAGAATTATCTCAATTTCCTGCGACACAGCAAAACAATTCTTTTGTTCCCGCAGGCCAATCTACACAAATGATCATCGGCGCTTCACCAGAAAATGATCGCTCTATTGTGACAATCACTGAAAATCTTTATCAAAAATATGATTTAAAAAGAGTCTATTACTCTGCTTACATTCCCGTAAATCAAGATTCTTTATTGCCAGCGATCACAACTGATCCACCACTACTAAGAGAACACCGACTGTATCAAGCAGACTGGTTGATGCGATTTTATCGATTTTCTGCAGCTGAGATTTTGTCTGAAGATAAGCCTAATTTCAATTTATATCTAGATCCTAAAGCCAACTGGGCTGTCCAAAATTATGACCAATTTCCAGTTGACATTCAATCGGCTTCTTATGATCAGCTGTTACGGATTCCTGGACTCGGTCCAAAAAGCGCCCTTAACATTATAAAAGCCCGAAAGTACTATCAATTGCACCTTACTGACTTAAAAAAATTAGGCGTAGTAGTCAAGCGGGCTCAATATTTTGTCAGCTGTAACGGTGTTTGCCAATCAGGATTGATCAACGATCCCGAATGGGTCATCTCTTCCTTGATTTCATCACGACAATATGAGACTTTAAAAAAAGCAAACAGTCAATCACATCACGAACAGCTAGCTTTGTTTGACGTCGAACGTTTTGAAACGATTAAAAATAAGGAGTCTAAGTATGCATATTGAAAAAACGACCGAAATATGGGAATATGACGGCAGTTTTTATGGTTTTTTGACAATTGTTTATCACGCATTTACAAAAAAACAGTTTCCCGAAATCATATTAACACCTGATATTGCTGTAGAAACTTTGTTTCTAAGCCGTTGGATTGAAACTGATGAACCTTTAGCTCAAAAAATATATGAACGACTGACGAAACGATTAAGAAAAGAAAATACTCAGTTTATTATTGATGGATTTTATTGTTCCTTAAGAGAAAAGGAACGCTGTTTACTAGATGCTATTCAAATCGCCTTAGAATCAAAAGACTTGTTGAGCAATCACCTAGGGCATCCTTCTATTTTAGCATTGCAAAAATCTTTAAAAGCTTTATTCGGTGAAGTTCATCTTTTTACAGGCTTTATTCGATTTGAGTTTGCAGGAAAACTGCTTTATAGTACCATTTCTCCAAAACATTTTTCCCTCCCATACCTCTGCCCTCATTTTGCCAGAAGGTATCCTCAGGAAATGCTCATGATTTATGATGATACCCATCGCTTATTAGGTATTATAAAGGAGGGACAAATAAGTTTTATTGAAAATAGCGACCCGCCACTCTTCAATAAAACTGATTCTGAACAAGAAATTCAAACAAATTGGCGTACCTTTCTTCAAGCCGTTACTATCCAAGAGCGAAAAAATGAGCGAACCCAACTTTCCCACTTGCCTAAGCGCTATCGCCCTCATATGTTTGATTTTCAATGACCACATCTTTCTATCTAAAAAAGTGAGTAGGCTATGCCTACTCACTTGAAATACATAAAAAACGATAGAATCATAAGCAATTCCTATTATCAGCTAGTCTATTCTAAGGTGGATCTTTTTTACAATCAACTTATCAGACAAATGAGATTGGTTGCTTTGTTCCCCGATAACCTCAGCAAAAATATTAGTTCGATCTTCTTTTTTCTGAAGTTGGTATTCAATTTTTCCAGTCTCATTCAGTTCATTCATCATCTCATTGTAGTCATCAAGATCATTTTTTTTAGTAATGAACTCCAATGAAACCAATTGATCGTCTAAGTTTTTAGTAGACATTAATGAGCCAAATGCAATTTTTTGACGTATCGCTTGATTTAATTGCCCTATTTTTATGTCTTGGCTTTGCTCCGTCGCTTTTTTCTTGATCAGAGCTTCATATTGATCTACAGTCAACATCACACCTGCAACTTTATTTCTATTGTAGATATAGACACCAGCTTTTATTTCTTTAGCTGTTTCAAAAATCGTCATAGGCGACTGTTTCACATCTGTAATTGAAAATGACACGTCTTTATTCATCTTATTTTCCATTCGTCAACTTCCCTTCCAAATGATTATATCACACAGAATTTTAGTGTGAAGGAATTTTAGAAGTTATCCGTATTTTATCAATATGATTCAAGACATTATCTTTTCAATTGGTAGTATTTCTTACTTGTCGATTCCTTTAAAACCAATGTCTTTTCGATAAAAAGTTCCTTGTGTCTCGACATTATCCAGCATACTATAAACTGCTTGGCGCGCTTTTTCCAACGTAGCTCCACTAGCTTCGACTAGATAAATACGTCCACCATCAGAAATGAATTGATTGCCCTGCTCTTTTACTCCGGCGTAATAAACATGTTTTGAATCCAGATCTGAAAAACTTGGGATGTGATGTCCTTTTTGATACTCACCAGGATAACCTTCAGCAGCGACAACAACGCCTATATTATATCCTGCTTTTTTCCACTTTATCTCTGGTTTATTTCCTCTCAGTAAATCATCAATGATCTGAGCAAAGTCACTTTCTAAACGCTGAAGCACAACTTGCGTTTCGGGATCTCCAAAGCGAGCATTAAATTCGATTACTTTAGGACCCGTTTCAGTAGCAATCAACCCGGCATATAAAATACCTGTAAAAGCTCTTCCTTCTGCGATCATACCTTGTACTGTTGGTTTTAGAATTGTCTCAACCGCTTTTTTTACAACCCCTTCAGAAATCTGCGGGCATGGGCTGTATGCACCCATTCCTCCAGTGTTAGGGCCAAGATCATTTTCATAGGCGCGTTTATGATCTTGGGCGATTACCATCGGATAAACTTCCTGTTCACGAACAAAAGCTAATAAGGAAAATTCTTCCCCGCTAAGAAACTCTTCAACAACAACTTTGGCACCGCTTGAACCAAATTTGTTCTGTTCAAGCATATCATTCAGCGCTTCAACAGCCTCTTCAACCGTCATTGCGACTACAACACCTTTTCCAGCAGCTAAACCATCAGCTTTAATGACGATTGGAGCACCTTTTTTCATAACATAAGCCTGAGCTTCTTCAAAATCAAAGAATGTTTGGTGATCGGCTGTCGGTACTTTGTATTTATTCATAATTGTTTTCGCAAAGTCTTTAGATCCTTCAATGAACGCCGCCGCTTTGACTGGACCAAAAGCCAGTAATCCAGCAGCCTTAAAGTCGTCAATGATCCCGTTTAACAATGGAATTTCCGGTCCAACAAATGTCCAATCGACACTATGTTCTTTAGCAAATTTGATTAATCCAGAATGGTCATCTTCTGCAATATCTACCAATTGAATGCCATCTTTTTTCATTCCAGCATTGCCTTTCGCACAAAAAACAGTTGCTACTTTAGGACTTTGAATCAACTTTTGAGCAATAGCATGTTCTCTTCCGCCGCTCCCAATGACTAAAATTGTTAATCCCATCAAATTCTCCTTTTAATGTCTAAAGTGTCTAACATCAGTAAAGACCATAGCAATCCCATACTTGTCAGCCATATCGATAGACTCTTGGTCTTTGATACTGCCACCTGGTTGAACAATCGCTTTAATCCCATGTTTCCCGGCGTATTCGACACTATCTCCCATTGGAAAAAAGGCATCACTCGCTAAAACTGCTTCGTTGGCTTTTTTTCCAGCTTGACTGATTGCGATTTGAACAGATCCAACACGATTCATTTGCCCTGCACCAATTCCTAAAGTTTGATGACTATTCGCAACAACGATTGCGTTACTTTTTACATGTTTGACTGTTTTCCAAGCAAATTCTAACGCTTTTAATTGGTCATCCGTGGGCGTTCTTTTTGTCACCACTTGCCAGTTTTCTGTTTTTTCTTCAATCAGATCTTGATTTTGAACTAATAATCCACCTAAAACAGAAACTTTCTCATCTTCTTTTGACTCATCCTTCTTAGAAAAATCCAGTGTCATCAACCGCAGATTTTTCTTACTACTTAAAATATTAAATGCTTCTTGTGAAAAACTTGGAGCAATAATGATTTCCAGAAATAGCTTATGCATTTTTTCAGCAGTTTCTCCGTCAACTTCACGGTTCAAGACAATGATTCCCCCAAAAATCGAGACAGGATCAGCAGCATAGGCAGATTGATAAGCTTCATTAATTGTTTCACCAATGCCGATTCCACACGGATTCATATGTTTGACTGCAACGACTGTCGGCTGATCAAATTCTCTAGAAATTCGAATCGCAGCATCTGCGTCTTTGATATTGTTATAAGATAATTCTTTTCCATGAAGCTGTGTTGCACTCGCTATTGAAAAAGAAGTTGGCAATGTATTTTGGTAAAAAGAAGCATGCTGATGACTATTCTCTCCATAGCGCAATACTTGTTTTAAATCATATGTGAGTGTTAACGTTTCTGGTTCATGCTCCCCTACAGCATCAGTCAGATATTCTGCAATCAAAGCATCATAGGCTGCGGTATGACGAAAAACTTTGGCTGCCAATTTTTGTCTCGTTGAAAGCATTGTTTCTCCTGATTCAGAAAGCTCCGTCAATATTTGATCGTAATCTTTAGGATCTACAACAACAGTCACAAATGGATGATTTTTCGCAGCGCTTCTTAGCATACTCGGTCCACCAATATCAATATTTTCAATCGCTTCTTCTCGGGTTACACCCTTTTTCAAAATCGTTTCCTTAAATGGATAAAGATTTACACAGACAAAATCGATTGGCTGTATTCCGTACTGTTCCATCGCTTCTAGATGTGAACTTAAATCACGACGCCCCAACAAGCCTCCGTGGATTTTCGGATGTAATGTTTTCACTCGTCCGTCCATCATTTCTGGAAAATCGGTGACTTCTTCAATTGAGATCGTCGCGATTCCTTCTTGATCAAGCACAGCTTTTGTACCACCTGTAGAAATAACTTCTATCCCTTGTTCTGCCAACCCTTTAGCAAAAGCGATTATCCCTGTTTTGTCTGAAACACTGATCAGCGCTCTTTTTTTTATCATGAATGATTCTCTCCTTGCCACGTTTTAATAAGTTTCGCTAAAATACTTGGAAATAGTTTATGCTCTACATTATGAATTTTTTCTTCCAAAGAAGCAAGCGTGTCATTGCCTTCGATCATGACTTTTTCTTGGGCAATGATTGGTCCTGTATCGACACCATCATCCACATAATGAATCGTAACACCTGTTTCCGCTACCTTTGCACAAAATGCATCCTTGATTCCATTCAAACCAGGAAAATTCGGTAATAAGGATGGATGGATATTGACCATACGATTTGAAAATACTTCTAATAAAGTCGGCCCAATGATCCTCATATATCCTGCTAAAACAACAAGATCGATTTGCTCTTCTTCAAGTAAATGGAGAATCTCCGCTTCATACATCGCTTTTGAGTCAAAATCTTTTGGCGAAAATGCAATAACAGGAATTTGCAGTGCTTTTGCTCTTTGAACTACGTAAGCATCTTTTTTATCACTAAATAGTAAAGTGATTTCGGCATCTATTTCTCCCGATTTTACTGCTTCAGCAATTGCTTGAAAATTACTGCCATTACCTGAGGCAAATATCGCTAACTTCATGCTTACACCTCTTTAAAGACAACTGCTTGCTCAGCTTCTGTAATGATCTTACCAATAATATAGCTAGGTTCATTCTGCTGTTTTAAAATCGTTCGCACATCGTCGATTTTTTCAGGAGACACCGCTAGAATCATTCCGATTCCCATATTGAAAATTTCATACATTTCCAATGATGGGATTTGACCATATTTTTCTATACTTTTAAAAATAGGCAATGATGGCCAGCTGCCAATCTGTATTTCTGCAAATAAGCCATTTGGCAACATTCTCGGTATATTTTCCACAAAACCACCACCCGTAATATGAGCAATACCATTCACCAATTCCTGTTTTATTAATGGCAGTAGAGCTTTTACATATATTTTGGTAGGTTTTAATAGTTCCTCACCTAATGGCTTTTCGTTTAAATCAGAAAATAAACTTTCTCCAGTAAATTGGTGTGTTTCAAAAAATATTTTACGTACGAGAGAATAACCATTTGAATGAACCCCACTAGAGGGTAAACCCAAAAGAATATCCCCTTCTTTGATGCGATCCCCCGTGATTATTTGACTTTTTTCTGCTATCCCCACGGCAAATCCGGCTAGATCATAATCATTTTCGCCATACATACCTGGCATTTCAGCGGTCTCGCCACCAATCAATGCAGCACCTGCTTGGAGACATCCTTCAGCAACTCCTGCAACTACTTGTTCTAAACGTTCTGGTCTATTTTTCCCTGTGGCAATATAGTCTAAAAAATATAGTGGTTCTGCTCCTTGAGCGACAATATCATTCACGCACATAGCAACACAATCAATGCCAATCGTATCATGCTTATTCTCTTGAATCGCCAACATCAATTTTGTTCCTACCCCGTCTGTTCCCGAAATCAAGACAGGTTCCTTCACTTCCACCGTACTTAAATCAAAGCATCCCCCAAAACCGCCCAAAGTCCCCATCACACCCATGCGTTCTGTTCGTTTAACATGTTTTTTGATTCTTTCCACTACTTCATAGCCTGCCTCGACATCAACACCTGCTTTTGTATAAGCATTTCCCATTATGGCGTTCCTCCTAATTAGTACGATTAAATCGTTTAGCGCACTCTTAATCGCTCAAGCAAAGTTGATTTTTTCTTTCAAAGACGCTTGATATCTCTCTGCATAATCATATAACGGTGTTGGGTAATCTCCATTAAAATAGGCCATACATAGTCCCGAATATGGTGCGTCGTATTTTAGTCCAATTGCCTCAATCAAACCTTGCTCACTTAAAAAATTTAATGAATCCGCTTTGATCAACTGTTCGATTTCAGCAACAGAATGATTAGCTGCGATCAATTCTTTTCTAGTCTGGATATCAATCCCATAAAAACAAGGGAATCTTAACGGAGGTGAAGCAATTCGCACATGTACTTCCTTAGCACCGGCATCCTTGAGTAATTGAACGATGCGCCGACTTGTCGTTCCTCGAACAATTGAATCATCTACCATTATCACTCGTTTTCCTTCCACAACACCACGAACGGCAGATAGTTTCATTCTAACGCCTTGTTCTCTCAATTCTTGCGTAGGTTGAATAAATGTCCGAGCAATATATTGATTTTTCACTAACCCCATCTCATAAGGGATACCACTCGCTTCAGCATATCCACTTGCTGCGGAAAGAGAAGAGTTAGGTACACCTACTACCATATCAGCTTCGATGGGTGCTTCTTCTGCCAAACGCTTTCCCATATTTTTTCGAGCTGTATGTACATTTATACCCGCTATATTTGAATCTGGTCTGGCAAAATAAATGTATTCCATTGAGCAAATGGCATATTGCGTATCTTTGGTGTATTTTTCTATTTTATAGCCAGTATCATCAATGATAATCATTTCACCAGGACCTACATCGCGGACAAAAACGGCACCGATCACTTCTAATGCACATGTTTCGCTCGCAATTACATAAGCACCATTTTTCATTTGCCCGATAGATAAAGGGCGAAAAGCATTTGGATCAAGAGCTGCAATCATTGCTGTTTCTGTCATTAACAGATAAGCAAAACCACCTTTGACAGTCTGCAAACTCTCTTTTAAACGTTCATTGAATGTTGTCTTTTTACTTCGTCGAATTAGGTGCATTAAAATCTCAGTATCCGAATTAGAGTGAAAAATTGCGCCAGTTTGCTCTAACTCTTTTCGTAAACTTTTTGCATTGGTTAAATTACCGTTGTGCGCCAAGCCACAGGCACCGTCATAAAACTTGAATAAAAATGGCTGGATATTATCCACACTTCCATTTCCTGCAGTAGCATAGCGCACATGACCAATGGCAGAATTTCCTCCCAGAGAAGTTAGAGAACGATCATCTTTAAAGACTTCAGAAAGTAAGCCCAATCCCCGATGACCATTCAACTCGCCTTCATTATTCGACACGATCCCTGCACCTTCTTGCCCTCGGTGTTGTAGACTGTGCAATCCAAAATATACTACTCGAGCGGCATCAGGATGACCCCAGATGCCAAAAATGCCACATTCTTCATTTAAACTCTTCACTTCATAAGACATGGAATGGCTTCCTCCCACAATACTTTGGCTGTTTGTGTCAACACTTCAATCGTTTGATTTTCTGTTTCTATGCTGATCATCTCATCGTCTGTTACTTTGCCAATCAATTGTGCATGACCGTTCATTATTTTTTCAAATGCTGTTTGATTTTCTGACTTAATCGATAGCACAAACCTCGACTGTGTTTCAGAAAAAACAAGTGAAACTGGCATCTCAAGCTTAACCTTGAAGCCTACCCCTTTTTCAAATGCAGATTCAGCTAATGCCACACCTAAGCCGCCTTCAGAACAATCATGAGCACTTTGAATCAACCCTAACTTGATTGCTGTCAACACTATTTGTTGGATTTCCTTTTCATAGGCTAAGTCAAATGTCATTAGTTTTCCTTCAATATAACCAAGAGTCATTTTTTGTAATTCACTACCGTTAAAATCAGCTTTTGTTTCACCTAATACATAAATCAAATCTCCAGTAGATTTAAAGCCTTGAGTGGTAACATCTGACAAATTCTCTATCAAGCCGACCATTCCAATCACTGGAGTAGGATAAACCGCCTGACCGTTCGTTTCATTATATAAAGAAACGTTTCCAGAAATTACTGGGGTTTCTAAGACTTCACAGGCTTTAGCAATTCCGTCCGCCGATGTCCAAAGCTCCCAAAATCCCTCTGGTTTATCAGGCGAGCCATAATTTAAGCAGTCTGTAATTGCCAATGGCTTGCCGCCGCTTGCCACAATATTTCTTGCAGCTTCTGCCACTGCTATTTGTCCTCCGATTTCTGGATTTAGATAAAGATAACGAGCATTACAATCCGTCGTCATAGCCAAAGCTTTTGTCGTTCCTCTAACACGTAAAACCGCAGCATCACTTCCTGGTAAAACCACTGTATTCGTTCGAACTTGAGAATCATATGTTTCATAAATCATTTTTTTAGAGGCTATTGTAGGTTGCTGTAATAAATTTAGCAATGTCTCAGTTCCGTCAGTTACATCGGGATAAAAATCTGCTACTCTTTCAAACTTTTTGATTCTTGCTGGTTCACAGCGTTCTTTATTATAAACTGGTGCATCTTCCGCCAACGCATCGACTGGTAAGTTCGCTACTTCTATACCATGATGATTCAGCCGATATAGCCCATCATCGGTTACTTTACCAATCGTCACAGCATCTAATTCGTACTTTTGAAATAGTTCTATCACTTCCGCTTCATGCCCTTTTTTAACACAGATCAGCATCCGTTCTTGAGACTCTGAAAGCATCATTTCATAAGGTGTCATTTCCGATTCACGTTGAGGGACATGGTCCAAATCTAAAATCAAACCTGATCCTGCTTTAGAAGCCATTTCGGCACTTGATGAGACTAATCCTGCAGCACCCATATCTTGAATTCCAACCAAAATATCCGCATGCTCTAAAATCAATTCCAGACACGCTTCAAGTAATAATTTTTCCATAAAAGGGTCTCCTACTTGAATTGCAGAACGCTGTTGCTCTTCCCCTTCGACAAACTCTTCAGAAGCAAAAGTTGCACCATGAATACCGTCGCGTCCTGTTTTCGCACCGACATACATAATGCTATTTCCTACACCTTTCGCTTGCCCTTTTTGAATATTTTTATGATCAATTATCCCAACACACATCGCATTTACTAGCGGATTTCCTTCATAGCAAGGATCAAATGCCACTTCACCACCAACCGTTGGAATCCCAATACAGTTGCCATAGCCACCGATTCCAGCTACGACTTCTTCTAACAAATATTTTGTTCGTTCATTTGTCAACTCACCAAAACGCAGTGAATCTAAAATCGCGATTGGTCGGGCCCCCATACTAAAGATATCTCTGATGATACCGCCAACACCTGTAGCCGCACCTTCATAAGGTTCAACTGCAGAGGGATGATTATGACTTTCTGCCTTAAAAACAACTGCTTGACCATCACCGATATCGACGATTCCCGCTCCCTCACCAGGACCTTGTAAAACATGGGAACCTTCAGTTGGAAATTTTTTTAAGACTAGCTTTGAGTTTTTATACGAGCAGTGTTCACTCCACATAACAGAAAATAACCCTGTCTCTGTATAGTTTGGCATACGCCCTAAAATATCCTCTTCGATCATACGATATTCTTCATCTGTCAGACCCCATCCACTATAAATACGCTGACTTTTAATTTCTTGCGGCGTAGGCTCTTTCACTTTCATCATGCGTTTGCCCTAACCTTTCCATAGTTTTTTATAATCGATTTGAAAAAGCGCAATCCATCATCAGATCCTAATAAACTTTCTACTGCACGTTCTGGGTGCGGCATCATTCCTAATACATTGCCTTTTTCATTGATAATTCCTGCGATTTTTTCCAAACTCCCATTGGGATTTTCATCAGCGTAAGTAAAAACAATTTGTTGGTTGGCTTTTAACTGTTCAAGGATTTCCTCATCACAATAGTAATTCCCTTCTCCATGTGCAATAGGTAGTTGGATTACTTCGTCTTGTTGGTATTCTGAAGTAAAATTAGTTTGATGATTAACAACGTTTAACCGAACCGTTTTACAAACAAAATGAAGCGACTCATTTTTAAGCAATACCCCTGGCAAAAGACCTGCTTCAACTAGTATTTGAAACCCATTGCAAGTACCAAACACAGGTTTCCCTTCATCTGCGAAGCGAATCACTTCACTAATGATTTTTGAAAATCGGGCAATTGCACCACACCTCAAATAATCCCCATATGAAAAACCACCAGGGATCAAAACCCCATCAAATCCTGCTAAACTGTCTGCATCATGTCGCACATATTCAGCATCTTGACCTAAAATATTTTTGACCGCCCATAGAAGATCCATATCACAGTTTGATCCTGGAAAAACAACCACTGCAAACTTCATTTTTAGACTTCCTCTCCGATTTCATATCGATAAGTTTCCATATTAACGTTAGCTAGTAATTTATCACAGATCTCTTCAATTACTGTTTCAACCGGTCGTGCTGATTTTCTGACTTTGATTTCAAAGTATTTGCCAATCCGGATTTCATCAATTTCACTGAAGCCAAGACGATGTACTGCTCCTTTAACGGCTTCACCTTGTGGATCTAAAACAGAATCTTTATACGTAACATACACTTTTACATCAAACATAGTAAAATAGCTCCTTCGTTTTTTTAGTTGAATACTTTTTCTAATCGAATCAAAACCTCTTGATAAACTGGAATCATATCTCCTAAATTTCTTCGATATACATCTTTATCTAAATGATCTTTTGTTTTGTCATCCCATAATCGGCACGTGTCAGGTGTTATCTCATCTGCAAGTATTATCGTTCCATCTGCTCTTCGACCAAACTCTATCTTAAAATCGATCAAACGAATTCCCACCTCTGAAAACAATTCAATCAATACTTTATTTATCCTTTGCGCCTCGTGTTTTATAAATGTAATCTCTTGTTCTGTCGCAATATTCATAATCTTAACATGATCATCATTAATCAGCGGATCATCCAAATGATCATCTTTGTAGTAAAACTCTAGGACTGGATAATCAAGTATTTGGCCTTCTAAAATAGCTAGCCGGTTCGCAAAACTACCTGCAGAAACATTTCTAATGACCACTTCCAATGGAATAATCTCAAGCATCTCCACCAATTGTTCGTGTTTAGATATTTTTTCAATAAAATGATTTTGTATGCCGTTTTGCTTAATTTGTTTAAAAATAAGTGATGTTATCTGATTGTTCAAACTGGCTTTTCCTTCTACAATATCTTTACGACCACCATTCAATGCAGTTGCTTGATCGAGATACTCGACTCTTAACATCTTAGGATCATCCGTTTTAAATAGCTTTTTGGCTTTTCCTTCGTACAATAGAACGTCATTTCTTATCAATCACGACACATCCTTTTTCCGTACTTTTAAAAAAAACAATCATTTTTAGTTCGTCTTTATATTCATTTACAGTCTAGCAAGACTATGGCAACACGTCAACCATTTGTTAATTATAATACTAAAAACATGTAAAATCGTTCGCGTTTTAACAATTTCAATATATTCTCTCCAACGAATAAACTTGTAAGCATTTACAAGTATTAAGAAAAATGGTATGCTAATCAAAAGTAAATATTTTTTGTTTTAACTAGTGAGGATTTTTGGGAGGGAACACAAGGATGACTAGCGATTACGATAGTTTAGCGCAGGATTTTTTGGCAGGATTGAAACCTGAAGAAAGAACAAAATTGTATAATGATTTGCTGGCTTTAGAAGAAGTCCACAAATTAAATCAACATAGTTCTTACTATACTTTTAAAAATTTGAAACGAGCAGTTCATCGTCATTCAGAAAGACGCAAACGAACATTTCGTTATAAAAATAGTTTTAATACTGAATTAGTCATACATCAAATACATGAACAACATTTTTTTAAAAACAACTACTGCATACATGTCTATTTTAATGCACATGAATATACGTATTTACTTATTGACCACTTGCTTTCAGCATTGAAAACCCCGAAATCTGCAACGATACGTACTTTTCAAGAGGTTACAGTTTAAAGGGTTTCATACAACTAAAGGATTATTTGGCTAAAACGCACACCGTTTTAGTCTTTTTTGATTAATTAAGAAAGGAGAAATTCTATGAAAAAAGTAAAAGTGACAGTAGATCGACCTGTCGGCTATAAAGATTCTTTTGGAAATGTCTATCCAATCAACTATGGATACATTGAAGGAGTAATTGGAGGAGATGAGGAAGAACAAGATGCTTATATTTTGAATGTCCCTTCCGAAAAAATGAGCACATTTACTGGTATTGTGACAGCCATTATCCATAGACATGATGATAACGAAACAAAATGGATCGTAATTCCTGATAATACACTAATTTCTAAAAAACAAATTATCGAGCAAACGTATTTTATAGAACAACATTTCGATAGCTATGTAGTGATGCTGTGATAAAAAAATAGTAGTGAACTCCCCGCACTCGGGAGTCCGCTACTATTTTTTCAAGTCTAAGCTAACCCTACTCGTTCAAAAATGATATCCACATTCTTTAAATGGTAATTATAATCAAAAGCATCATCTAATTCTTCTTTAGATAAAATCGAAGTGATTTTTTCATCCGCTTCAAGTAATGGCCTAAAGGCGGTCTGATGATCCCAAGCATAGGCGGTCTTCGGCTGTACTATATCGTACGCTGCTTCTCTTGCCATCCCATGATCAATCAACTTCAATAAAACTCGTTGACTATAAATCAAGCCATATGTCGCATCCATATTTCGTTTCATATTTTCAGGAAATACAGTTAGATTTTTTACAATAGTAGAGAATCGATTCAACATATAATCAAGTAAAATCGTTGTATCTGGAATAATGATCCTTTCAGCTGAAGAATGCGAAATATCACGTTCATGCCACAATGTTACATTTTCATAAGCTGTCACCATATGTCCACGAATAACACGAGCAAGACCTGTCATATTTTCGGAACCGATTGGATTACGTTTATGCGGCATTGCAGATGAACCTTTTTGACCTTTCGCAAAGAACTCTTCTACTTCTCTAGTTTCTGATTTTTGCAAACCACGAATTTCTGTAGCAAATTTTTCAATACTTGTTGCCACTAATGCCATTGATGACAAATATTCTGCATGCAAATCACGAGGTAAAACTTGTGTAGAAATTTCTTGTGCTCTAATTCCCAAATGTTCACAAACGTATTCTTCAACGAAAGGAGAGATATTCGCAAAAGTACCCACTGCTCCACTGATCTTCCCAGCTTCCACACCTTTTGCTGCATGTTCAAAACGTTCAACATTTCTTTTCATTTCTGAATACCATAGCGCCAACTTCAAGCCAAATGTAGTAGGCTCAGCATGAACACCATGAGTACGCCCCATCATAACTGTATGCTTATGTTCTTTTGCCTTTTCACCAATAATTTCAGTGAATTTCTTTAAATCTTCTCGCAAAATATCATTAGCTTGTTTTAGTAAATAGCCATAAGCCGTATCAACTACATCTGTACTTGTTAGGCCATAGTGAACCCACTTACGTTCTTCGCCTAAGCTTTCTGATACAGCACGAGTGAATGCAACCACGTCGTGTCGAGTTTCAGCTTCTATTTCTAAAATTCGTGCTACGTCAAATGATGCATTGTCCCGAATTTTTTGTACATCCTCTTTAGGGATATCCCCTAATTCTGCCCAAGCTTCATCAGCCAAAATTTCTACTTCTAACCAAGCGTTGTAGCGGTTTTCATCTGTCCAAATAGCACCCATTTCAGGTCGTGTATAACGATCGATCATTCGTGTATTTACTCCTTTTTAATCCCAAATATTGGTTTGATATATATCTTCTAAGGTCTCAAAAATATCCTCTGTCAAAACAGTGATATGACCCATTTTCCTGTCTTTTTTGGCTTCTGCCTTACCATAATAGTGAAAATGCCAGTCAGGTTTTTCGGAAATAACATCCATTGTTTCATAGATTTCATTTCCCAAAATATTGACCATTACAGCCTCTGATAAAAGATCCACTTCCGGAAGCGGCCACCCGCAAATCCCGCGAATATGCGCATCAAATTGACTCATCGAACATGCTTCAATAGAATAATGACCAGAATTATGGGGTCTAGGCGCTAGCTCATTTACATAAATACCACCGTCACTTGTTAAAAACATCTCCACGGCCAAAGTACCAGCCAAATCAACGGATTCTGCAATAACACGAGCAATTCGTTGCGCTTCAACGACCACTTCTTCATCTACTCTTGCTGGAGCAATCGTTTCATGTAAGATGTTATTTCGGTGAATATTTTCAACTACTGGAAAAACAGTAATCTCGCCTTTCCCATTGCCGCTTACCAATACTGATATTTCCTTTTCGTATGGAATCCAAGCTTCTAAAACACACGTTCCTTCTCTCAGTATATTCATCGAAGGAGCCAAATCAGAAGTGCTATATAATACAAACTGACCTTTTCCATCATAGCCGCCACGAGTTGTTTTCAGCACACATGGATAACCGATACCATCAATAGCATCTTGAATATCTGTTGGGCTTACAATCGTAGCATAAGGAGCAATAACAATATTATTTTCTTCTAAAAAAGACTTTTCCAGTAAGCGATCTTGTGTAATGGCTAAAAGATCTGTTCCTTGAGGAATGCTTACTAAATCTTGAACTTGTATCAATGCTCCAACATCAACATTCTCAAATTCGTATGTTAGAACTTGCGAGCGTTTTGCTAGTTCTTCTAAAGCTTCTATGTCATCATAATCAGCTAATAAATGCCAATCAGCGACTTGAGCAGCAGGACAGTCAACAGTCGGATCTAAAACCCCCACACGAAAACCCATTTCACGTGCGCTAAGAGCCATCATCCTGCCTAATTGTCCGCCACCTATAATACCGATCATTTGTCCTGGTAATAGAGGTTTATTCAAGTTCATCACTACTTTCCATCACAGTTTCTTCAAGAAATTTACGCCGTGCGTCTAATTTCCCTGCTAACTCTACATCATACATGGAAAGCATCCGAACTGCAAGTAGTCCGGCGTTCGCTGCACCAGCTTTTCCAATTGCTGTAGTCGCAACTGGAACTCCACTAGGCATTTGAACGATAGACAGTAACGAATCTAACCCATTCAATGCTTTCGATTGGATTGGGACACCAATCACTGGTAAAGTTGTTTTGGCAGCGATCATTCCAGGTAAATGCGCCGCACCTCCAGCACCTGCAATTATCACTTTCAACCCACGATCACGAGATTGTTCTGCAAATTCAAACATATAATCAGGAGTGCGATGTGCCGATACTACTTTTTTTTCATATGAAATCCCAAATTCTTCCAGACAATCACATGCATGTTTCATCGTTTCCCAATCAGATGTACTTCCCATAACTACTGAAACTACGACAGACATAACAATCCCCTTTCTTATTCTCCTTACATTTTAGCAACGGAAATCTTACGTGTCAAAGTAAAATCGAATATTATAGATTTTTTTAATTTTAATGTTCGTATTAAACAGAGAAAAAAAGAAAAACCGGAAAAATGTCCGGTTTTTACTTAATCATGACGTTTAAGCCTGTTCTTCATTTTTTAAACCATTAAACAATAAATTTAAAATAATCGCTGTTAAACTACTCATAACAATTCCGTTTCCAGTGAACATTCTAACTGTTTCCGGCATTTGCTGGAATAATGTCGGAAGCATATTAAATCCTAATCCAAAACCAATTGAAATCGCAATAATCAATAAGTTTTTATCATTATGATAATCGACTTTTGATAACATGCGCATTCCTTGAACAGCTACCATTCCAAACATCACTAACATTCCCCCACCTAATACAGGCTCAGGAATAATTTGAGCAATTGCCCCGACCTTTGGTAATAGTCCTAAAGCGATCAAGAAAAACGCTGAATAATAAATCGGTCTTCTTGTTTTGATGCCAGAAAGTTGGACCAACCCAACGTTTTGAGAAAAACCAGTATACGGGAATGTATTAAAAATACCACCTAAAATAACTGCTAATCCTTCTGCTCGATAACCTTTTTTTAATTCTTCTTCACCAATATGTTTACCCGTGATGTCTCCTAAGGCAAAATACACACCTGTTGACTCTACCATACTGACAATTGAAATGATGATCATCAATACGATTGAAGATAGATCAAATGTTGGCGTACCAAAATAAAAAGGTTGAGGAAAATGGAACCATGTCGCTTCTCCAACTGGTGTCAAATCCACTTGTCCTAACAAAGCTGCGAGAATTGTACCGCCGACTAACCCGACCAAAACCGCAATTGACTTTATAAATCCTCTTCCCCAAACTTGTATGACAATAATTAATCCGATTGTTATAAACGCTAACAGTAAATTCGTTCTGTCACCAAAATTAGGTGCTGTCGCTAGTCCGCCACCCATTTTTTCAACCGCTACCGGGATTAATGTCAAACCAATCACAGTGATTACAGTCCCTGTCACTAATGGAGGAAACAGTTTTTTGATTTTTGAAAATATACCAGACACTAGCACAACAAAAATCCCTGAGGCAATGATTGAGCCATAAATTGCACCAACACCCTTATCACTACCGATCATGATCAATGGTGCGACCGCTTGAATCGCACAACCAAGCACCACAGGTAACCCAATACCAAAAAATTTATTGACGGTCAACTGTAATAAAGTTGCAATCCCGCACATAAAAATATCAATGGAAATCAAATAAGTCATTTGTTCTGAATTAAAATTTAAACCAGTTCCTATAAGTAAAGGAACCGCCACAGCTCCAGCATACATCGCTAATAAGTGCTGTAAACCTAAAACCGCCGCTTTACCATTTTCAGTTTCTGGTTGATGAATCGCTTCTGTTTGCTTTGTTTTACTCTCCAAGCTTATGCATCCCCCTCAAGAAATTCAACTTCTCCATTTTTCAATGAAGCAATACGCGCTAATGAAACAACACGCATCCCCATTTCTTCTAATAAGTCCCGACCATCTTGGAAAGACTTCTCAATGACGATACCAATCCCATCCACTTGTGCACCAGCCTGCTGACATAGCTCAACTAATCCTTTTGCAGCTTGACCATTCGCTAAAAAGTCATCAATAATCAACACTTTATCTTCACTTGATAAAAATTTTCTTGAAATAGATATTTGACTTGTTACTTGTTTAGTAAACGAATAAACAGACGCTGTCAATAACTCTTCATCCATCGTCAAACTCTTAGCTTTACGAGCAAAAATCATAGGTACTTCCAATTTTTTCGCCGCAAAAAGAGCTGGTGCGATTCCAGACGCTTCAATTGTCACAACTTTAGTAATACCAGCCTGTGCAAAAACTTCTGCAAAACGATAGCCGATAGCCTCCATTAAATCAGGATCAACTTGATGAGTAACGAAACTATCTACTTTTAAGACACCTTCCCCTAAAACACGTCCATCCTCTTTGATTCGTTGTACTAATTCTTCCATTTCTTCCGACTCCTTCAGCAATTTTTCTATACGTTACTTTTTATAAAAACAAAATAACCCTTTTCTGCGTAAGCAAAAAAGGGTCTAAGACACTTCTTCACTTATAGACCAACATTTACGGTGTTGGGTAGAGACGGTCATCCTTATTATGACCATATATAAGCTTCTCGTATTAGTATACAATAGTACAAAACTCTGAAAATTTCAATGAAAAAAACATTTTTTCATTGAAATTTTACAGAGTCTGTTATTGATTCAACTAATTATATAATTACTTTTCTCTTTTAACCTTTAGCTATCTTTTAATAAAAGCAGGTTTTCCACCAGCAGCCAGTGGTGTATTTTTAGGAACTAATTTTATTTCAATCGCTTCTAAACGTTTTGCTAAACCTTGAGTTCCAGCAGATTGCCCATTCTTAGTCCACGCTTGCCAACCATAGTCTTGAGAATGAACACGATAATGAACGTCATACTGGGTAGCCGCTGCGCCAGTCAATTTAATTTGAATAGCCTCTAATCTTTTTTTCTTTCCTGTAGTACCACTAAGTTCATTATTTGATTTCCACGCTTGCCATCCGATATCTTGAATATGCGTCTTATATTGGATCCCCCCACTAATTGAAGGATCTAACTTGATTTGAATTCCTTCTAAGCGCTTGGCTTTCCCAACGGTTCCGCTTGTTTGTCCAGATTGCACATAATTTCCCCAACCAAAATCTTGAAGGTGAGTTCTATAGCTCACTAGTTTTGAATTAGTATTATTATTGCTATTTTTAATTACTCTAACAGCAAAACTCGGTTTGAAGTAAGTTGTTGAATTGATTTTCACAACTTCTTTTTCATTTGGTGCATGGATATATTGTCCATTACCAATAGCGACCGCTACGTGATATGTACTTCCTTTAGCACCCCAAAAATATAAATCACCAGGTTCAGCTTGAGCAACACTGATTTGTTCTCCAGCTTTTTCTTGAGGAACCGTGTAATCACCAATATTTTTCCCAGTTACTTGTAAAAATACATAACGGGTTAATCCCGAACAGTCAAATACGTTAGGACCTTTTCCACCCCACGCATATGGTTTACCTAAATGTCTTTTAGCTTCAGTAACGATTTGATTCTTTTGAGAGGTCGAGAATGTGACTGCACTTCTTGCTGCTGGTTCTTCCTCTATATTCTCTAATGAAAAATCTGGCATTTCTTGAATCTGCTGAATTTGTTCAGCAGTAAAACCTGCATCCACTGCCTCTTGGTAGCTATCCTGATCTAATGTTTCAGTCGCGTCAGCTGACAAAAAGGTACCATTAACAGCAAAAAGTAACAACGCTGCCCCAACCACATAACAATATTTCTTCATAATTTTTCCCAACTCCTAACATATTTTCTTTAATGATAACATAAAATAAATTAATTTTAGGATAGTAAAACTAGTTTATTCTATTTATAATCATTTTGTAATATAGCCTTTAAATCGATATATATGTGCACAAAAATAATCAATAGCAACACACTAAATTATGCCATTGATTACCTTTAGTTTCAATTAAAATTTAATTAATCCGTTTTAAATGTCATTCTTTTTTTCAAGATTTCTATATTTGTCCATTTTATGGCTAAAAAGGTCTCCATTACTTGGCGGTGTATAGGTGATCGCGTTAGCTCCTGCTTCAATTGTTTCCGTAATTGACTCATCCGTTGGACCACCTGTTGCAATAATCGGTAATTCCGGATACTTCTCACGGAAAAATTTAACTGTCTTGGCAGTATCTTTGCCAGCGCTGATATTGATCATCGTAACACCAGCTGCTATTTTTTCATCAATCGGCGTATGAATAGACGTTACAGTGCTGACCACTGGAATATCAACAACTTCGCACACCATCTCAACTGTTTCAACAGGAGTTGGACCATTTAATACAACACCGATCGAGCCTTGTGCTTCTGCAAACAAACTCATATAAGCAGAACGTTGTCCTTGGGTCAAACCACCTCCAACACCTGAAAAAACAGGAATATCAGCGGCCTCGATTATACTTTTAGTTATAGCCGGATGAGGTGTAAACGGATAAACAGCAATCACTGCATTTGCATCTGTATTTCGAATAATAGCAATATCAGTTGTAAAAATAATTGATTTGATTTTTTTCCCAAATATTCGGATTCCGCTCGCTTGTGCAATAACTTTCGGCACTTGAACAATATCCTGTTTTAAAGGCGTAACAATTTCCGGCACCCACTTTTCACTCATTCAACCCACTCCTTTTTACTCTCTTGATCAATGATCGTATTGGTTAAGATCATAACTTTCGATTACATGAATCACCTTATCCGCATACGTTGGATCTGTTGCATACCCCGCATCTTGTAAAGCGCGTGCAGCTTGCTTATAGTTTTTTGCCAAAAGAACATGTTCATACAGACGCGGATTCCAGGTTACACCATTAACAAACAAACGTGTATGATCGTCCATTGATTCTTCCCACGTGTCGTATACTCGAAAATCTCCTTGAATAACAATCCATTCTTCATTGATATATTCACGAGTTTCAAGATTGATCTTTTTTTGATCCCCATAAGCCTTGATCCCAAATAAATTATTATATTTCGATGCAAGAGTACTCTGTCCCCAATTTGACTCCAAAATCCCTTGACCGATGATAATACTAGGTAAAACGCCATAAGACGCTTGCAGTTCTTTTGCATGAGGACTGATTCTATCAATAAACTGTTCTTTTGAAACTTGTTCATTTTGTTGAGTAGATTCTTCCTCTGTTTTCGAACTATCTGATAACACATTGATTGAAAAAATAAACGCCACACCAACAATCAACAAACCTGCAAAAAGTGTTGGTAAATTGGTTTTTCTCATTTTTTTCTTCTTATACCTTGAACTATTCATACATTCCCTACTTTGTCTTGTATTCGTTCCTAGGCTAACTTTAGATAGCTTAGGACAATGGCTGACTGATTATATCAGTTTTTTTCCACACAATCAATCAACAGCTGTTGTAGTCGTAGTTGTAGTTGTTGATGTTTCCGTTTGTTTTTCCGATGTAATAGACGAAACAGGTGTACTTGTTTCGTTTGTATTTTCACTGGTACTTTGTATTTTTTCTTTCGGAGTAGCATGACCGAAAAAAACAAAAATAACAGCCCCTAAAACTATAATGACGGATAAAATTCCTAAAATTTGTTTCACAAAAAAACTCCCTTACTTACTTATTCACCAACGTAAGTACCCATCAAATTTTCATTTACCCAATCAAGTAATTCTACTTTTGATCCTTCTAGTTGTCCTTGTAGTGTAGCTGGTAATCGGAAAGTAACAATATCATCAAAACCCCATTCTCCATATGAAACGGTTACTTTCAAATCAATGAAAGATTGTTCTTTTTCTTCATGGTTCGTCTTTGATGGTATCAACTCAGCAATACCTACCCCTGACTGCAACCATTTTTTTGCTATTAATGTTTTTAAACGTTTGTATTCTGAAACAGCAATGTTTCTTTTTTCTGGAAACAGAATTGTTTGACGTAATATTTTTTGCGTCAGCATCCATTCATAATCAGAAAATAAATTTTTTACTTTTTGCATTTCTTCGCTCGTTAAATTAGTTCTTCCTTTTTTCCAGTTATCCCAATTTTCTTTTGTAGTTTGGAGATAGTCTGTATAAAAGTTCTCTTCCGTTTCAAATTGTTCTATAATTGCATCGATAAGAATATCTATATACATTTGGTGCATGACTTTCGCCTCCTTTTCTTATTTTACTGAAAATATAGAAAAAATGCATCTCTTTGAATCACTTATTTCTGTATTTTTAAGAAATGTTCAGCCTATTCCCATAAATAATAAGACAATTCAACGCTTCTGTCCAAAATAATCCATTATTTTAAACGACTCATGTATAATAAGTATAAATGCTTGATAAGCTAGCTATATTCAAAAAATAGGCGCCGTTAAAAACGACCGTATCGTCTTCGTTTTTGGGCTATAGCTGACTGCTACTCAACTTTTTAAAGACTAAGGAGGAATCATATATGAAACGTTATAATTGGGGCATAGTCGGCCTTGGAGATATCGCAACTAGTTTTGCTGAAAGCTTTCAACAAGAAAATAGTCACATAACAGCCGTTGCCTCCAGAACATTATCTAAAGCTGAAACCTTTGCCAAAGAACACAATATTCAAGCGGCATATGGCTCATTTGACGAGCTATTAGCTGATGAAGCAATCGATATCGTTTATATTGCTGTTCCAAACAGACAACATATCGAACATATTTTAAAAGCATTAGAAGCAGGCAAACATGTCCTTTGTGAAAAAGCTATTACAATGAATAGTCAAGAATTAGCTAAAGCAATGAAACTAGCCGAAGAAAAAGAATTGATTTTAGCTGAGGCGATGACGATTTTTAACATGCCTTTATATCATGAATTACGAAGTCAGATAGATTCTAAACGTTTTGGTAAATTAAAAATGATTCAAGCACCTTTTGGTAGCTATAAAGAACCCGACCCAACAAACCGTTTTTTTAACCCCGATTTAGCTGGGGGCGCTCTTTTAGATATTGGGACTTATGCTGTTTCCTTTGCTCGATGGTTTCTCACCGCTCAACCAACAGTTATGGCTTCTATCATGCAGCCATTCTCAACTGGTGTAGATGAACAATCAGCAACTATTCTTCAAAATCAAGCACAAGAATTGGCTACGATTTCTTTGAGTTTCCAAGCAAAAATGCCTAAACAAGGAATTGTTGCTTTTGACGAAGCCTACATCGTGATCAATGACTATCCACGAGCAGATGAAGCTAAAATCTTTTTTAATGATGGTACGGTAGAGACAATCGTTTCTGGCGACAGTAATCAAGCATTGAATTATGAAATCACCAATATGGTTAAAATGATCGAAGGAGAAAAACCAAACCGTTCATTATTTTTAACAAAAGATGTGATCGATCTCCTCGATCAAATGCAGCAAATTTGGAATACGAACGGAAATATTTAACTCCGAGAACCAAGTAGGTACTATTCAGCAGCAATTCGTACCTCATTATGTTTTATAGTAACAAGAGGAAGTTGAGCATTATTTGAGGCAACGATGTGACTCGTAGAGTTATGAGTTTGCTTCCTTTTTTATCAAATTTAAAACAGCCCGCAACAAAACTGATTTTTAGTTTTGTTACGGGCTTTAAATCCGGATAAACGGCGAGAAAAAAGAATCTCTAATCTATTTATTACATTTCATTTGGTGCGTGTAATCCTAACAAGCGTAAATCTTCTTTAATAATGGTTGCCATTGCATAAACTAATGCTAAACGTGATTCTTTTTGGTCATCTTCCGCCAAAATTTTAACATGTGCATAGTATTTATTAAATGCTTGAGCAACTTGAATTGCATGTTTTGCAATAACTGAAGGCTCATATTTATCCGCTGCTTGCATCACAACTTCTGGGAATTTTTGTAACAACTTAACAACTTCCCAACTCTCCTTATCGTCCAACTCATACTCTTTCGTCTCATCAATAACGAAATTAGCTTTTCTTAAAATGCTCATTGCACGAGCATGAGTATATTGCACATAAGGCCCTGTTTCTCCTTCAAAACGAACAACTTCTTCTAAAACAAAGTCAAAATTGTTTAAGCGGTCATTTTTTAAATCATGGAAAATAACCGAGCCAATTCCCACTTGTCTAGCAACTTCTTCACGATTAGGTAAATCAGGATTTTTCTCCATAATTTGTTTGTTTGCTAATTCAACTGCTTCATTCAACACTTCTTCAAGTAAAACGATTTTCCCTTTGCGGGTCGATAATTTTTTGCCACCTTGCGTAATTAGCCCAAAAGGTACATGCTGCATATCTTTTGACCAATCAAATCCAAGTTCCTTTAAAACAGCTTTTAATTGTTTGAAGTGATTACTTTGCTCATTCCCTACAACATAGATTGATTTTGCAAAATCATACGTACGTTTACGGTAAAGCGCAGCTGCTAGATCACGTGTGATGTAAAGTGTAGCGCCATCTGATTTTTTGATCAAAGCTGGATTTAGATCATAAGCAGATAAATCAACGATTTCAGCACCTTCATTTTCTTGCAATAAATGTTTTTCTTCCAGCATTGTGACGATTTCATCCATTTTATCATTGTAAAAAGCTTCACCATTGTACGAGTCAAAAGAAACTTCCAACATTGAATAGATTTTGTCAAATTCTTTCAATGATTCAGCACGGAACCATTGCCACAATTCTGTCGCTTCTTTGTCGCTTTCTTCCAACTTCTTAAACCAAGCACGAGCTTCTTCTTCAAGTTCTGGTTGAGTCTCCGCTTCTTCGTGAAACTGGACGTACAAACGTAATAATTCTGTGATTGGTTCTGTTCTAACTCCTTCTTCTGAGCCCCATTTTTTGTAGGCTACGATCAATTTACCGAACTGAGTGCCCCAATCCCCTAAATGATTGATACGGATTGGTGTATAACCGATTTTCTCAAGAATAAAGGCAATTGAATTTCCAATCACAGTTGAACGAAGATGACCCATTGAAATCGGTTTTGCAATATTCGGTGAAGACATATCGATCGGTACATTCCCTTTTTCACCAATTGAACTGTCTCCATAATGTCCTTTTTCTTTACTAATTTGAGTAATAACGGCTTTACTGATCATTTTTTTATTCATAAAAAAGTTTAAGTATGGACCGACTACTTCAATTTTTTCAAAATCCGTACCAGATATTTTCTCAGCTAAATCAGCCGCGATTTGTTGCGGGGCTTTCCGATAGATCTTAGCTAATGAAAAAGCTGGAAAAGCGACATCTCCATGATCGACAGATTTGGGATTTTCTAATAATTGTGTAACTGTTTCTAAAGATAGATCTTCTTTTACCACGTCAAAGATGGCTTTTGCTACGATTTCTTTGTTGTTCATAGATATCCTCCTGATGGTTACATTTTATTGTTTTACTAGTTGATCATTATTCATTATCTTCTAGCTTAAATATTAGTTGGTTTGAATAGTTGGCGACCTTGCTTTTCAAAGTTAGGAATAATTGGTGATTCACTATTAATAGTATCTTCTCTCCCTTTGGTCGCCAAGTACTGTTCATCATCTGCTCTGGCAATGCCAGTCGTATTCCTTCAATTCTCAGCACTTTAGCTCTTAGAAATTGGTGCGATCAAGAAAGGGTTAAGTGATTCCTAGTAAGGTTACTTCTCTCCCTTTGGTCGCCAAGTACTGTTCATCATCTGCTCTGGCAATGCCGGTCGTATTCCTTCAATTCTCAGCGCTTTAGCTCTTAGAAATTGATGCGATCAAAAAAGGGTTAAGTGATTCCTAGTAAGGTTACTTCTCTCCCTTTGGTCGCCAAGTACTGTTCATCATCTGCTCTGGCAATGCCAGTCGTATTCCTTCAATTCTCAGCGCTTTAGCTCTTAGAAATTGGTGCGATCAAAAAAGGTTTAAGTGATTCCTAGTAAGGTTACTTCTCTCCCTTTGGTCGCCAAGTACTGTTCATCATCTGCTCTGGCAATGCCAGTCGCAGTGATTCACAGCAAAAAGTCCCTAGTGTAAAAAAACACCAGAGACGAGATTTTCCCGCGGTACCACTCTAATTGTCCGTTCTTTTTAAATGACGGACCCACTTAATCTATTAACGGTAGATAGCCGTCTGCCTACGCAGATTCTTAAAAGTGCGCTTCCTTCATTTAATCATCTTCGGCTTCCACCTGCCCGAAATCGCTTGAATAATTTGTAATGAAGTACTCTCTTTATCGACGAATCATTATTAAACTGGGTTTATTATAGCAAATATTTTTCTTTCTGCCTAGTCTTATTGCGTCTCAACATTAAATCGATAGAAAGGACAAACTAGGGTCCGCATTCAAGGAATAATCAGCAAAGTGACCTTTTTCTGCTTCAACAAAGGCCGCTGCACCAATCATAGCGGCATTATCACCGCATAATCTAAGTGGCGGAACAATAAAGGTTACGCCAGGAAGTTCTTTGGCAACGTCTAGACTCAAGCGGTCACGCAATCCTTGATTCGCAGCGACACCACCTGCCATCACTAATTGCTTAACTGGGTATTCTTTACATGCCCGAATCGTTTTATCCGCTAATACATCAATCACACTTGCTTGGAAACTAGCAGCTAAATCCTTCACGATCAGCTTTTCATCACGTTGTTCAGCATTATGAACAGTATTGATAAATGAACTTTTCAACCCACTAAAACTAAAATCATAATTGTCCTCTTTCATCATTGCCCTAGGGAAATGATAGGTATCTTGTCCTAGGTGAGCTAGCTCGTCGATCTCTTTGCCGCTCGGATAAGTTAACCCTAATACTCTACCTACTTTATCGTAGGCTTCACCCGCTGCATCGTCTCTTGTTTCACCGATGATTTCAAACGAACCTGTTTCTTTCATGTAGACTAACTCTGTATGACCACCACTGACTAATAATGCCATCATCGGAAATTGTAATGGTTCTACAAAATTAGCAGCATAAATGTGACCAGCCATATGATTGACGGGAATCAAGGGCAAAGCATGCGCCCAAGCAAATGCCTTAGCGGCGGATAAACCGATCAATAGAGCACCTACCAAACCTGGTCCGTATGTTACACCGACACCACTCAATTCTTCTGGCTTTACGCCAGCTTCAGCCAGAGCATCTTCAATACACAAGGTAATTTCTTCCACATGGTGACGACTAGCCACTTCTGGTACAACGCCACCAAACCGTTGGTGGCTCTTTACTTGCGATGCCACAATATTTGATAAAATTTTAGCACCATCTTCAATGACTGCAACGCTTGTTTCATCACAACTACTTTCAATCGCTAATAGTAACTTTCTTTCTTTATTAAAAAAAGTCATTGATTCACTTCCTTAACTTTTAAACACATAATGATCCCGTCTTCTTTAGGATAATTGTAATAATTTACCCGACGGTTGATTGTTTTGAATCCTTTTTTTTCATATAATTTTTGTGCATCAAAATTAGACTCTCGAACTTCTAAGAATACTTGGTGCACATTTTGCTCGATTAAATCCTTAATCATTTGGTCAATCAATTTCTTCCCATAGCCTTGTTGTTGAAATGCACTTTGAATCACAACATGAGTTATTTCAACTTCATCTAAAATCAAATGATAACTGATAAAACCGATCCATTGATCGTCTTCAACTAAGACAAGGTAATGACTGTTTTTTTGATCTAAATCGCTTCTAAATTGATCCACCGTCCATGGTGATCCGTGACTATATGACTCCTCACATATTGACCAAAGTTTTTCAGCCAGCTGTTGTGTTGGGTAATTTTCTTTTGAATAATACATTATTTCACTCTTCTTTTAAATATAAAATCATCTCCAGCGCGTCTTCTTTATCTTCCGTATAATAATCAGGCTTGATCGTATTTGAGACAAACCCTAGTTGTCGATAAACACGCTGTGCATTCTTATTGCTAATCCTAACCTCTAGAGAGATTGTTTCACAATCATTGACTTTAGCAAATTCAAGTACTTCACGGATTAAAAAACTGCCAATTCCATTTCCTTGATTTTGAGTCAAAACAGCAACATTTGTAATGTGGGCATCTTTGCCAAAAATACGGCAACCGATAAAACCAATCGTTTGCCCCTCTTTTTGAACCAACAGGTATAAATGTGGATCTGGAGATTGAAGTTCAACCAAAAAAGCCGTTTTAGTCCACGGTAACTCTCCTGCATAGACTTCCCTTTCAATGGATAACAAATCTTTAATGTCATCAAAAGTGATGGCGCGCAAAAAGTACTCCTGATTCGAAATTTCAACCTTCTTTTCCTCATATGGACGATTTTTAAAAAAGATTCCCAGAATGCTATGAAAAAGATTAAATTTTTTCAACATAATTTTCTACCTCGGGTGTATGTTCTTTTAGCCAATTTTCTTCTGCTTCCACTCGTTTTAAATAATTAGGTAAAAAGTGATGGATATCCACTTCAGGTTCAGCTAGTCTACCAAGTTCAGCAAGAGCTGCACTACTTGGGATTTGCCATTGAGAGAAATCACAGATTTCAGCATTAGGTAAAGTAGATTCTATCTGTGAGCGGAATTTTTCCACATCCTCACCAACAAAGTAAAGATGATCAAATTCTTTTAGCCGTTCTAACCACTCTTCTATCCCAATATGTTGATCAGCAATAACAGTTGTCAATCGATTCTCAACATATTTATAAGCCCCAGTATAAATGTTATTTCTTCTTGCATCAAAGAGGGGAATGATCGTACTTTTGACGTTAACACAATTTGCAGCCAGTGCTTTTAAACTAGATACGCCAACCAACTCTTTTTTTAAGGTATATGCTAGTGTTTTTGCTGTTGTAACGCCGATTCTTAATCCTGTATAAGAACCTGGACCTTGAGCCACCACGATACGATCAAGGTCTTTTGGCGTCAAGCCAACATCTTTGACTAGTTGCGTAATTGCCGGCATCAACGTTAAACTATGGTTTCTTTTTACAGTAATTGTATACTGTCCTATTATTTTTTTCTCTTCACAGACGGCAATTGTCAATGTCTGATTTGAGGTATCAATCGCTAAAATCCGCACAAAAAATCCCTTTCTTTCATCATGTAGTTGGTTAATTGTAGCATATTTTTATTCGTTCGTAAAAAAACGCGCTATTAAAACCAAAGTAGAGCAAAAACGTTCGTACGCTTTGCCCTACTTCAACTATTATTTGATATTTGCTTCCAAGTAATCGATCAATGGTTTGCTGATATTTGTTGCTGTGTCATTTTTTCTAGAATCTTCCACCATGATCATTGCCGAAAATTTATTACGGCTTCTATCCATTGCTAAAAGGAAACTATTTTCTTTTCCTACTGTATCTTGCTTGTCCTTGATTTCAGCTGTCCCTGTTTTTGCCGCTAAAGAGAACTCTGGATTATACATATTGTGTACATAACCTGTTTCGTCTTCCACGCTACCAAGTAAATCGGTCACAATCGTATTTGCCGCATTTGAACTAATGACATTTTCTTTCGTCTTCGTTTCTTTATTCAGCTCAATTTTTGGATAAACAAGCTTCCCTTCATTTTGGAACACCGTATACATTGTTGCTTGCTGAATCGGAGTAACCAATAACTGACCTTGACCATAACCCGTATCAGCTAGCAAAATTTCAGACTTGAATTTATCTTCATTGGATATTTGTGCTGGATTCATCGGGATCGATAAATCTAATTTTTCTCCAAAAATAAATTTATCTAATCCCTTTCTAAACGTATCTTCGCCCATACGCAACGTTTGCTCCGCAAAATAAATATTATCAGAGTTTACTAAAGCAGTTCGTAAGTTCACTGGACTAGCTTCTTTTACACGCGTAACAAAGTAATCTCCCCACGAAGCATCTTTTTGCCATTTCAAACCATTAATAGCAAGTTCTTCGTCAGGTTTTAACGTGCCAGCATCTAATCCAATACCACCTGTGATCGTTTTAAACGTCGAACCTGGAGCATACCCTGTCGCAAATCTTGCAGTAAATGGCAAGTTCTCATTATTGGCATATCCATCATAATCTACTTGAGAAATCCCGTTGGCCATCTTATTTGGATCAAACGATGGAGAACTGACCGCAGCTAGTAAATCACCCTGTTGCGGGTCCATCACAACTGCACTACCTGGTCGATTATTAAAAATAGCATAGCCTTGGGATTGGACATTTTTATCAATCGTTAGCTGAATTTTTTCGCCGTCTTTTTTATCAACTTTCTGCAAGACACTTTTGAAGGTACCTTGTTCATCAGTAATCGTGATGTTTCCACCGTCTTGCCCTCGTAATTGTTTATCATACGCTTGTTCTAAGCCAACCTTGCCAATCACGCCAGTACTACTAAGTGTTGAATCTTTTTCGATATCTTCAGCAGTGATCGTACCAACATACCCGACTAATTGCGCCGCTGCTTCTTTTAATGGATAATAGCGAACAATCGTATCTTGAGAAGCTGCCCCTTTTGGTAATGTTGTTACTGGATCAAATGAAATCGCCAAAGGAACAAATGCATCAGGCTTAACCCAGTCTTGTTTCAGCTTCTTCTCGATTTCATCAACTGAAACTTTAAATTGTTCACTAAATGCTTTGATATTATCTGTTTTTTCTTGTCCCTCCCCAAGTTTACCTGGGACGACCCCAACCTGATCAAACGCTTGATTAACAGCTAATCCTTCTCCATTACGATCCACAATATCGCCTCGATTCGCAGCATCTACACCGATTGATATTTTGTCTTGACCTGACATTTCAGGGAAAATCAAATTAGGAGCCCAATTGATTTTATAGTTTTCACCTGACTTTTTGATCGTTGTTTTATAGGTTAAATCTTTTAAATTCCCTAATGGTGTTGTCATATCTAGTTTATAGGTAAACGTATATTGCCCTTCTTTATCTTGTGCTACTTTAACATCCTTGCTTTTGACTCCTTCGGCTTGAATCCCAGAAAAAATTGTTTGATATTTTTCCACGACTTTTTCTTTATCATAGCCATTTTCTTTTATTGAGGCTTCATTTAATAAATCAGGAAATTGTTCAAATTCTTGTTTTGAAAGATAATTTAAAAATGACTTAGCCGTTTTTTCTACTTTGTTTAACTCTTGTGTTTTCTGCCATGAACTGTAGGCAAAATAGCCACCTACTAAAGCTACAACTACCACACCTCCACCAAGTGCCAAGAGTAATGGTTTATTCGATTTTTTTTGCTTTCTTCTTTCCACTTTTCAATCCCCCAAGTCTTTGATTCAATACTATTTCATTCATTATACCCTATTCGTCTAAATCTATGATAGAAAAAAGAAGGTTTTATCAAAAACATAAAAAATTTAACTTTATCTATTCTTACTTTGGTTCGGTCTCTAGCAGTATTTTTCTTGCGTCTACCTGTGGTATACTAATTTTACTTACTACTTTTTATCTAGCTACGCGGGCCTGCTCTGCTAACAAGCCTGCCACGCTTTCAATTTTAGGAGGGATTTTGAATGGGAATTATTAAAGCAGCAACAAGTACGATAGGCGGCGGATTTGCTGATCAATGGCTCGAAGTCATTGAGCCAGACAATATGGGCGATACGACCGTTATGACAAAAGGTGTTTTTGTTCGAAAAAATGATAAACGCGGCTCTAATCGCAAAGGAACTGAAGATGTTTTGACAGATGGTTCTGTTATACACGTTTATCCCAATATGATGATGATTTTAGTGGATGGCGGTAAAATCATCGACTATACAGCTGAAGAAGGCTACTATACTGTAAAAAATGATTCCGCTCCTTCGACATTTAATGGCTCCTTAAAAGAGGCCATTTCAGAAACATTTGATCGTTTTAAATTTGGTGGCGTTACACCTCAAAAACAACAAGTTTTTTACATCAATTTACAAGAAATCAAAGGCATCAAGTTTGGTACCTCTTCACCAATCAATTATTTTGACAATTTCTATAATGCTGAACTATTTTTACGTGCTCATGGAAACTATTCGATCAAAATCACTGATCCTTTATTATTCTTTTCAAATGCGGTTCCAAGAAATAAATCACAAGTTGACATCAATGATATCAACGAACAATATCTAGCTGAATTTCTAACAGCTCTACAATCAGCTATCAATAAAATGTCCGCTGACGGCGAACGAATCTCTTACGTACCATCTAAAAGTTTAGAATTAAGCAAATATATGGGGCAAGCTTTAGACGATGAGTGGCGTGAGTTACGCGGAATGGAAATCGTTTCTGTAGCTGTAGCAAGTATCTCTTATACAGATGATTCTACTAAATTGATCAATATACGCAACCAAGGTGCCATGCTTGGCGATGCTGGTATCCGTGAAGGCTACGTGCAAGGTGCAATGGCTCGGGGAATGGAAGCTGCTGGGAGCAATGAAGGTGGTGCCATGAATGGTTTTATGGGTGTTGGTATGGGCATGAACACAAGTGGAAATTATTTTGCTCAAGCTTCTCAGACCAATCAACAACAAATGCAGGAAAAGCAAAACCAACAAAATGCTCAAGGCTCAACGGATACTTGGACTTGCCCGCAATGCGGAACTGAAAATAATGGTAAATTCTGTTCTAATTGTGGAACACCAAAACCTACAAATGAAAAACCAAAATTAGAAATGAAATGCAGCGAATGTAGCGAGATCGTTGATTTGTCTAATGGTATTCCAAAATTCTGTCCACATTGCGGCAAACCGTTCCAAGGAATCCCTTTATAAACAAAGCATTTAGGGCTGGGCAACCGTGTCCTGCCCTTTTTCTATCTAATTTCAAAGTATTAAAAGAAAGGAATAATCATGACGGATACATTTACACACAAATGCCCAAATTGCGGTGGTCCCTTATTATTCGATCCAAAAGATCAAAAATTCCATTGTGAGTATTGTTTGAATGTCTATACAGAAGATGAAGTCACGGCTTATGAAACAGCACAAAGAGAAGCGCATTTAGAAGATGATCCAACATCCCCTCTCGAATCTGAGCTAACTTTCTCAGCGGAATCTCAAGAAGACGAAATGACGACTGAAGAAAAAGCTGCATTTAAAGAAGCTACAGGTACAGATGGAATGGCTGAAGACACGTTAGACGGCGCAATGGAGTTATTCAATTGCCCAAGCTGTGGTGCGCAAATTGTCACTGAAGCTACAACTGCTGCTACTTATTGTTATTATTGCCACAATCCCGTTGTTTTATCTGGGCGCTTGAGTGGTAAGTTTCTCCCAGAAAAAGTTCTACCTTTTACCATTGAAAAAGAAGAAGCTATTGAAACATTTTTAGCTTGGACGAAGAAAAAATGGTTTATTCCTAAAGACTTTTTCAACAAAGAACAGATCGATAAAATGACGGGTGTCTATTTCCCCTACTGGGTCGTAGATGCTGAGATCGAGGGCCAGATGCATGGCATGGGCACGACTATTAGGATTTGGCGTGTTGGCGACATTGAATACACTGAGACAAAACAATTCGATGTGGAGCGACAAGGCAAAATTTCATTTAAAGAGTTGATCAAAAATGCCCTTTCAAAAAATGTGCAGCAAAAGATGGTCGAAGCAGTTCAACCGTTTTTATTGGATAAAGCTGTTTCATTTAAAAGTCAATATTTAGCAGGGTTTCAGGCGGAAAAACGTGATATTGAATATGAGACGATTCAAAAATCTATTCAAAACGAGTTAAAAGATTATTCTGAATCATTGTTAAGAGATACTGCTTCTGGCTACACAACTCTTACTAAATTAAGAACGGATATTTCATTAGATAATGAAGACAATCAGTATATGTTACTCCCCATCTGGGTCGTAACTTACCGAAGTAATGAACAGTCAAAAAAAATCTATTACTATGCCATGAATGGTCAAACTGGAAAAGTTAGCGGGATTTTGCCTGTAAGCTATAAACGACTGGGTTTAGTTTCATTTGGTATTTTCGCTGCTCTATTTGCCCTTTTCCTGATCGGAGGCTGGTTTATATGAGAAAGATTTGTTTTAGTCTGTTTATTGTCCTTTTTTTATTATTCGGTTTTTCTTTAAATGCCCAAGCAGCCGATGATTCGATTGATGATCAAGCCTCTCTTTTTACTTCTGAGGAAATTATTCAATTAAAAGAAGCCATTACACCTATCGAAGCAAAAACAAAGGCTCGTGTTTTTATTGTGACGAATACCGATAATGAGATTGAATCAAAAAGATTCGCCGATTACTACATGCTTGATCGTATAGGTAAAGACAATAATGGTATCACTTTTTATATCGATATGAATCAAAGAACCTTTATTATTTCCACATCTGGAAATATGATCGATTACATGGATGATCAACGTATTAAAAAAAATTTAGATGACATTGAACCTGATATGATAGATGGACGCTACTTTCAGGCATCCAAAAGTTTTCTAGAAAACACAAACTATTACTTCGATCAAGGCGTTCCCGGTGGGCATTATCGCATTGACACTGAGACTGGAAAAATCACTCGTTATAAAACCCTAACGACAACAGAAATGGTCATTGCTTTTGTGGCAGCAATCTTCTTAAGTGGAGTTTTCTTTGCGGTGAGTGTTTCAAAATACCAATTAAAATTCGGCACCTACAAATACCCGTTTAGAGAAAAATCTACCCTTAACTTAACTAGACGCAATGACCTACTGATCAATTCATTTGTTACTACTCGTCGTATCCCTAGAAGCAATTCTGGCGGAGGCGGTTCGGGAGGCGGCGGAAGCAGTACTCACTCGACTGGTGGTGGAACCTTTGGTGGGGGCGGTCGCAGTTTTTAAGTTGACAAAATAAACCTATTCAAACCGAGGCTTGTTCCTCATTTGAATAGGTTTATTTCATGATAGCAAATAGTAGGTAACATAACAAAACATAGTAGCGATTAAACATAAAAAGAATTTTTCACTTTATCAAAAAAGAAATTTTTTTAAAATCAAAATAAATAAAAACCATAAATCTTAATGGTTTTTAAAAATAATCGCCTTACAAGTGAAAGTCACCTTGTTATTTAGCAAAATACAAGGTAGTATAGAATAAAATGCCCGAAAAAATCAACCTGTTTTTTGTTTTACTTGGGATTTCTAGAACGATTATTTGATAAAGCGAGGATATATAAATGAACAAAATAGTAAGTTTAGGTGTATTAACATTGTGTAGTGTTGGATTAGTTGCTTGTAGCGGAAATAATAAAGCTACTGATGAAAATAAAGCTGAAAACACTTCAACTTCTCAAAAGAAAAAAGAAGGAGCTTATTTCAAAAACGACACTTTAAAAATCGATATGGCTACACTTAAAATAATATCTACTGAAGTTTTACCCGCAGATGAAAATTTACTCAGAGAAAAACCACAATTAGCGATTATTTATGAAGTGACAAATAATAGCAACGAACCAATTTCTGCTTCTACGGTTTGGATCGCATGCATGGGTTTAACCCAGAACAGCGAAAAGCTAACAGTTGGTATGACACCGCAAGATGAAAAATTTACTGAATACACGGAACATCAATTAGATGATATTAAACCCAACGACACAACTAAAGCCATTATTTCTTATGATTTAAATAACTCAGAAAATCCAGTTATTTTAAAGGTAACTCAAGGAATGGCCGGGAAAGAACTTGGAGAAAAAACAATCAACTTAAATTAACAATTTATTGTAACAGACTAATTAAAAAAAGGGATAGCAATCATCATTTCATTGACTGCTGTCCCTTTTTTTATTTTTAGATATTTGCCTAAAATAGTTTCATTCACAAAAAATATTTTCTTCTCGCATAAATCGATTGATTTGCCATATCAACCTTTTAAAATGTTCAGACGCAACATAACTATTCAATACCGCTTCTTCTCTTCACTCTTCTATTAAAAATCGAAGGGCGTTATTATTTTCAGGCAAAATAAAAAAGGCTTGTCAGCCTTGACTTAATCATATTTTAATCAGACACATGGCGGCACCTACTTAGTGCTGCTTCCTTCCGGATCTGACACGCTTCGTAAGCCCACCATTGTCCTAGCCTTTCGGCAAGATTTAGTATACCGCATTTTTTGACGCTTGGCTAGTCTTTCTTTTGATTTTTTAAAAGTTTCTTTTCCGCCCTTAATTTCTTAAAGAAATTAGACAATAAATCGCCGCACTCTTGTTCTAAAATCCCAGCTTCGACATAAGCCACATGGTTAAATCGTTCATCTTCTAATAAGTTCATTAATGTTCCAGCAGTTCCACCTTTGGGGTCCTTTGCGCCATAATAAACTTCATTGACTCTAGATAGAATCATTGCTCCACTGCACATTGGACATGGCTCTAAGGTGACAAATAACTGAGCATGCTCTAAACGCCAGTTCTCAATTGCTGCACAAGCTTGTTTGATTGCATACATCTCGGCATGAGCTGTTGCATCTTGGCTCTCTTCTCTAAGGTTGTGCCCGCGTCCTATAATTTGTCCATCCAAGACAACTATTGCTCCAATAGGTACTTCTTTGATTCCTTCAGCTTTCTTAGCTTCTTTGATCGCCTCAGACATGAACTTTTCTTTTTCTTCTATCGTTAAACAGCTTGTCTTTTCATTCAAGCGATTTCCGCCTCTCATTCTATACTTTTCTCTTATTCATGGTACAATAAACCAGTGAGGTGTGTCTATGACTATTGAGAAATTAGTTAAACTATATCCTGCAGGGAAAATCCAGCAAACGCAATCAACAAGTAAAGATCTTTCATTACCAATTGATGGAAAATATTTTGTCCTTGCTAAAGAAACGCTACAAGAATCAGAAATTCGATTATTGGAAACATTATTCCCGACAAAAGACTATTTGGTGGATTCAAAAAAACATCCTTGGTTTGGTTATCTATTTGATCAGATGACACTGGAACTCGAAGGAACATTTCGTATCATGCAATTTCAAATAAAAAAACCAAAAGCATTTTTACAATCAGAATGGGAAAATAGCATTATAGAAATCTTTCCCAATTTAAATGATTTCTTTTTCACCAGCGAAATGGATGGCGTTTTAATTGAACAGTACAATAAAAATCACTACAATCTAGAGGAACTTAAAAGTATTTTCTTAACTTTAGATGCCGATTTTGATTCTTCCACTACTGTTTTTGTCGGTAGTTTTTTCCCAGCGAATGAGCAATCGCTCGCATTATTTCAAGAAGAACAGCAAATTTTCAAAACAGAAGTTGAAAATCTTCGTGGCAAATCTACATTTTCCTTACCAGATGTAGCATTACACTATTTTACTAACGACACAATGAATCATAGTAAAATTGTTCAGACCTTTTCAAAGCAACTCGTTTTGACAGACGAAATTCAGCAGATCGTCCTCGCTCTTTGGCATAATCAAGGAAATATTAGTTCAACAGCAAAAGATTTATATATGCATCGTAATACTTTACATTACCGATTAGAAAAGTTTTACGAACAAACAGGTCTTTCTTTAAAGCGCATGGATGATCTTGTATTTTGTTACCTATTGATTACCAAATAATAAAAAGTAGGGCGAGCACCCTTGTAAGATGCTCGCCCTACTTTTTTTACATCATTTCTTCAACAAAACTGACTAAACGATCTTTCAAGTTCTCAGTGTTGTCTTTTAAGGATTCTCCGTAAGAAGAGATTTTTTTTCTGCCGTCTTTGACTTTTCCCAAAACGTTCATCATAGAATCAAGCTCATCATCAGATAAATCATCTACAATTCCTAGCAATTTTTCATTACCGCCAAATTTATCGTTCACAAATTTTTTCGCTTTAAATCGATTTGATACATGATAAACTTTTTTGACAATCTTCTCAGAAGCAATCACAGCGACTGACACACCAGCTACTGCGGCAATACTTAAACCAATACTAATTTTTGTTGATGTTTTCATTCTTTTCAGCTCCTTCTTACTATCTATTCTTATGATAACATACTCTCAAAAATTGAGGTAATAAAACAAAATCGCACAATGTTCTTAATCTCTACGATTGTTGCCGCCAAATAAAATAATCAGACGTAGCAACTGTAAAAAAGTTGCTAAAGCGGCTGCGACATATGTCAATGCTGCGGCAAACAAGACTTTTCTGGCCATTGGGACTTCTTCTTCTGTTAAAATGTTCCCTTCTGACAAAATCTTCAATGCTCTACGTGATGCATTAAATTCAACTGGTAAGGTAACTAACTGAAATAATAGCGCCAATGAGAATGCGACTATTCCAATATTAATCAATGTTTGATTCCAACTTAGCAATACACCAACCAAAATAATCGGAAATGATATTGCAGAACCTAGATTAGCTGCAGGAACGATTGCTGCTCGAATTTTCAGTGGACTGTAGCCAGTATGATCCTGTACAGCATGCCCACATTCATGCGCTGCAACACCTATTGCTGCAACTGAAGTCGACTGAGCTGTGGCTTCTGATAAGCTTAATATTTTGTTGCCGGAATTGTAATTATCCGTCAAGTCTCCTGCAATTTGTTGAACACCAACATTGTTAATATGTTCCTTTTCCAAAATATATTGAGCTGCTTTCGTACCCGTTACATTATTTCTACTTTGAATTTTATCGTATTTTTTAAACGTACTATTTACATAAGCAGATGCAGCCATTGAAATTAGCAATCCTACAATCACTAAGATATATGTTGGATCAAATACCGCAAAAAAAGGCATCATTTTTATTCCCCCTCTATTCTTTTATACATTGTATCATGAGTTTCTAAAAAAAGTATAACTATAAGTTGACGAATTTGTGAACACCAAGAAAATGATTCTCTAACAAAATTGTCACATTATTTTAAGACAATTCAATGGCATCATTTTTCAAAAAAAGGCATACTACATGTAAGAGGTGACTAAATTGAAAAAAATTCTACTTTTTATCCTACCTTTCGCACTTTTAACAGCAGGCGTTTGGTTTGGTTATGATTATTACTTTGGCGGTAAAGATTACTATACTCGTGTCGGAGCACCAGATGAAGTAAAAACTGGCAAGTTTTCAAACGGTGAAAAATATACAGAATATGACTACGTACAAACAGCATTTAATAAACAAGGTGAAAAAAATGTCCAAAAAATGTATGAAATTAGAGATAAACCATTACGAATCAACGCTTACTTAAAATTAAAAGTTAACCCTCGAAAAGGCGTACTTAGTTGGGAAGAAGTGCCCGAAACAGCAGTTCCAAAAAAAGCACTTGAACAATTGGTCGATTAACAGTTTGCTCTTCCAAAAAAGTGCGTAACAAAACTAAAACTCAGTTTTGATGTGCACTTTAAAACTTAATTAACGGTGTCCAAAAGCCAGGTTCTTCGGCAATTTGACAAAAAGCGAGCAATACAACAAGTGTATTGCTCGCTTTTTACCCCAATTACTCGGACCTAATCGACTTTTGTCTCAACCTGTTTTTCCCTATAACTGATTGCTAATTTTTTCGATGTTTTTCAAAACAATCGATACAGTTCCATCCGGATTATTAACAAATTCAATCAATTCGCCATTTCGATAAACGTCTATCGGAACGATCAATTCAATCCCATTGCTCATTTTCAACTTTTGCTTCCCAAATTTTTTCTCTGAAATTTCTCTGGCTTCCCGAACTGGTGGCGTTTTATCTACAAATTTTGATTCATTGACTTCGTCTTGATAAGCCATACGTGCCGAAATATTTTCTTTAAACACTAATTCAGCCACTTGCTCATTATCTATCGTTCCAGTTTCTTCAATACTCTCATACACAGCTTCTTTCACAGAAGCAATCAATTCAAATTCATCTTCATTAAATTTTTTACCAATGCGTTTCACAGCTTTTTTGATTTCCTTCATATTTTCTTCTATAGAAGGCGCCGGTTGTGATTCAATTACTTTCTCAGAAAAATACCAAACTTTTTCTCCAGAAAATTCGTAGCGTTTTTCTAATAACTCATAAGCCAATGTATCTAGATTAACAGTCATTCCCTCATCAGGCTTTTGCGATTTTGAAGGTAAAATCGCTCGATTGATGATCAGTTTATTGTAGACAGCCTCATCTTCATAATCTACATAATGTGTATAGCTTTCTTTGTAGTTCAATTTGATCATGGCTAAATGCATCACAGTATCTAATTCGTATAAAATGAACAGAACATCAGCGCTTGGCGCATCTTCACTACCAGAATAAACATCATACCAATGCTGAGCTAGCTGTTGACTTTTTTGAATAAAGTCATTTGGAATCCCCCGCATTTTATCAACAAATGAACTTTCTTCCGCCAGAATACCTGTTTTAGTTTGAGCCGTTGAAAGTTTTGTTATTTTGCTTGTCAGATAAACGCGAATGTATTCTGTTGTTAAATCTAATTCCTTCGCAGAAAATACTGGAGTCCCAGTTTCCCGATCAATAATGTGTAAAATTGCACTTTTTAAATAAATATCCATCTCTCATTCTCCCTTTTCTTAAGCCCTATTTAGTCTACCCGAAACAACAAAAAAAGCCAACTATTTTTATTAGAAAAGTGAAATGAGCTAGAGTAATGTATTATCATTTCAATTCTAGGCGAATCAGATATGTTAATTAGCAATTGTTAGATCCTAATCTAAAAAAAAAGCGAAGCAAATTTTTTTGCCTCGCTTTAGCACTCTAAAAATGGAAATACTCTTCAACACTCATCGCTTTTATTGATTTTCTTCTACAAATAATTTTCCTGTCGCTTCATCAACAGGATCAAGCTTATTGAAAATCCCTTTCGTTCTAAACAGATAAGTTAAAACAAATGGAACTACAACAGCGATCAACATCGCCCCGAAAAATGGTAAATAATACTTAGGAACGATAGATAAAATCCCTGGTAATCCACCAACCCCAATACTGATTGCCTTTACATCAAGCAATGTAGAAAATAATCCAGCACAAGCAGAACCAATCATCCCTGCAACAAATGGGTAAACATATTTCAGATTGATCCCAAACATCGCTGGCTCTGTAACACCTAAATAACATGAAATCATGGCTGGAATTGAAACTTGTTCTTCATCCTTATTTCCTCTATGCATGAAAACGACAGCTAATACCGCAGATCCCTGAGCAATATTGGACAACGCAATCATCGGCCAAAGATTTGTTGAATGAAAATCAGCAATTAACTGTAAATCAATTGCATTCGTCATATGGTGAAGACCCGTAATCACTAATGGCGCATACATGAACCCAAAAACAGCTCCGAATAACCAATTAAGAGACGATGTTAAACCAGCATTTACGATATCTGAAATCCAGCTTCCGATTGCCCAACCGATAGGACCTAAGATTACATGAGCTGCAATTACTGTTGGTACTAAAGCGAACAGCGGAACAAAAATCATCGAAACAGCTTGCGGTATAACTTTTCTGAAAAAGATTTCTAAATAAGCAAGTAAGAATCCTGCTAACATCGCGGGAATGACTTGGGCTTGATACCCAATCATATTCACTTGAGCAAAACCAAAATCCCAAAACGGAATATCAGCAGCAGCGGTACTCGCTACAGAATAAGCATTTAATAATTGCGGTGACACCAACGTAATCCCTAAAACAATTCCTAGAATTTGAGTTGTTCCCATTTTTTTAGTGATACTCCAAGTAATTCCTACAGGTAAGAACTGAAAAATGGCTTCTCCAATCAACCATAAAAATGAATTTACACCATTCCAAAATTGAGAGACTTCAACAATTTTTTGCCCATCTAAAAAACCAAAAGGAATTCCTTCTAATACGTTTCTAAAACCTAAGATCAATCCTCCAATAACTAAAGCTGGAATCAACGGAGTAAAAATCTCTGCTAAAACTGAAATCGCTCGCTGGATCGGATTTAGATTTTGTTTTGCTGCTGCTTTCCCTTGCTCTTTGGAAACGCCTTCAACTCCTGAAATAGCAGAAAACTCATTATAAAATTGTGGTACCTCATTACCAATAATAACTTGAAATTGCCCGGCATTTGTAAATGTCCCTTTTACGGAAGGTATCTTTTCAATTGCCTCAGTATCAGCCTTACTTGGATCATTAAGAACAAAACGCATCCGAGTCGCACAATGTGAAACAGCTGCGATATTTTCTTTTCCACCTACATCTTCTAACAGTTTTTTTGCATCATTTTGAAACTTACCCATCTTCTTTGCTCCTCTCTACAACTTGTATATACAATTTAGCTGTATTTGTATGATACTTTATTATTTGAATTTTTACAAGCGTTTTCTTTTTAAAATAAAAAATTTTTTTCATTCTTAGTTCAAAACGAAACCATCCAACTCTTGAACTAAAAATATGCTATTTCATTTTTAAATTACTGGCAATTATTTCATAAAATGGTACACTTGGATTTATCAAATAAAAATAAAAAATACTGTTCAACATGGTATTTATGACCGAGGAAAAGATGAGAAAAAAGAAAATTACGACTATAGTCAAAAAACGTTTATCTGCTGTTCAAGTTTTAGCTTTAGGGTTTATCGTATTGATTTTTGTTGGTGGAGCCCTTTTATCCTTACCCCTATTTTCGCGTAGTGGTCATGCAACACCGTTTATCGATGCGTTATTTACGGCTGTTTCTGCTGTTTGTGTAACAGGCTTAACAACACTTAATACTGCATTACATTGGAATGCCTATGGTCAATTACTTATCATGATTTTAATTGAACTTGGTGGGCTTGGATTCATGACGATGCCCGTTCTTCTCTATTTTATTCTGCGCAAAAAAATCACACTGAGTACCCGTATGTTACTGCGTGAGGCACTAAATCTAGATGATATGTCTGGTGCATTTCGATTGATGATGTACGTCGTTAAATTAGCAACAATCATTCAGCTTATAGGAGCAATTTTACTTTCAATCCAATTTGTTCCTGAGTTTGGGTGGAAAAAAGGTCTTTTCTTTGGGCTCTTTCACTCCATATCTAGTTTCTGTAACGCAGGCTTTGACTTATTGGGAGACAGCCTAACTCCTTACCAAAATAATCCTTTTGTCCTGTTGGTTATTGGCGGCTTAATCATTTCTGGCGGGCTTGGTTTTATTGTTTGGCAAGATCTATTACGGTTTAAAGAGAAACGCAAATTTTCTTTGCATACCAAAATTGCGTTAATTACAACCTTATCCTTATTGATCGGCGGCTTCATTCTATTTTTCATCACTGAACACAATGCAAGCAATTTAACCACTGGGACTAGCTTTTTTGACCGGTTAGCTAATACGTTTTTCATGTCTGTAACACCAAGAACAGCTGGTTATTATTCAATCGATTATATGCAAATGACCAATGCTGGACTGATCACAACTATATTTTTGATGTATGTCGGCGGAACTTCTGGCTCAACTGCTGGTGGACTTAAAACCACCACCTTTGCTGTATTAGTAATTCAAATTGTTTCCATATTCAAAGGACGAACACGAGCAGAATTCCAAGGAAGAACAATTCGAAACAGTACTGTTTTTCGTGCCTTGACCCTATTTTTTATCACATTAACTTTATGCGTACTTTCAATCATGCTTTTGACGATCACAGAAAATATACCTGAGTCCTCTGGCATAGAATATGTTGCTTTTGAAGTATTTTCTGCATTTGGAACGGTTGGACTCACAATGGGTTTAACACCTGAGCTAACTTTTGTGGGAAAAATAATCATCATGTTATTGATGTATATTGGGCGAGTCGGTATTTATACTGTTGGTTTTTCACTATTGACGAAAGGGCAAAAACAACAAGCTAAATTTAAATATCCAGATGAAAGTGTAATGATTGGATAAAAAACAATAAAAAAAGAAACCTAAAATTCAGGTTTCTTTTTTATTTATATTTATTTTAGAACAAAGAAAATAGTCGATACAAAAAAATCCCACCCTCTAGAGAAGGTGGGAAAAGGAGTTTTACTCTAAAGAGTAAAATGAAAAAATAAAAAGGGTTGTTGTTGGTATGAATTTATAATACTATTATTTTTATTTATTATCAACTAATAACCCTCGAATATTCATTATTTTTTTAAAATCATATTTAAACGTTTTATTTTTTATAAAATAAAAAAATCCCACCTTCTAATGAAGATGGGAAAAGGAGTTTTACTCTAAAGAGTAAAATGAAAAAATAAAAAGGGTTGTTGTTGGTATGTATGTATATTAACTTCAAACAAATAAAATTTCAACTGATAACACTTGAGAATAAGAGATATAATTTGTTTCATCTATTTTCATACAACACATTCATTTAATTTTTTAAATTCTACTCGACAAAACAACCACAATATTGCGTATGAAAAAGCACATGGTAAATAATGAGTTTTTTTGTAATAAAAAAGCGACCCAATAAAGATTGGATCGCTTTAAACATTTCAATTAGTTTTTAACAATGTTTACGGCTTGTGGTCCACGTTGACCTTCTTCGATATCGAATGATACGCTTTGGCCTTCGTCTAGAGATTTGAATCCGTCACCTTGGATTGCTGAAAAGTGTGCGAATAAATCTGTTCCGTTATCTTGAGTAATAAAACCAAAACCTTTATCTGCGTTAAACCATTTCACTGTACCTGTATTCATAAATGTGTTCCTCCTAGTGCTTTTAGCACGATTAATTTTTGCAATACCTTTGTGTTAAAAAAAGAGGAATTAAAACACCCTTACGAATGAAATGACCTATTAATTTAAATTACAATTATACTACATTTGTTATTATACGACGTTATTGAATGGAAGTATACACTTTTCTTCATTTATGAGAAATTACTCATTTAACTTAGTTCTTCTTCCTCTCATCTTCTCTTACATATTAAAATCCCACCTCGAATGAGATGGGATAAGGATAGTTATTTGTTAAGGTATTGATTTTTCAGACTTGTTTAGTTTACTATATAATACTCATTCATGCAATCAAATATTATTATAAGCATCAATTAACTCGGAATACTCATTTGATAATTTCGCCACAGCATCACTCAGCGTTTCCTCATCTTCTCCAAAACTTGCAGAAAGCGCATTTGAGACACTTTTAAAATCTGATGCTTTATCTACAAAGCTGTCAATATAGATACTTGCAGTTGATGAAGAAAAGCCTTCTTTTTCTATAGCTTTTGAATCTTTAGGAACTTCTTTAAGCTTATCCAACGCTTTAGAAACCTTAGTATTGACTTCAGCATATTTCTCTGTAGTTAAATTTACTGTTCCATCTTCCGTTATGCTATCGTCAACCAAATCTCTCACTTCTTTTGCGGCGTCAATAAACTGTAACATTGCTAATGAAATTTCATTTCCTTCTTTTTCATGAACTTCACGATCTTTTTTATCTGTTTCACTCATCAAAGTTTGCATATTATCGGAGAACTTTTTAATTGGTCCGTCTGCTTCTTTATAGGCTGATAATAATTTGCTATTTAATTCTTTTCCTTTTTCATCATGATCATTCAAAAAATCTTTTTCCTTATAATAGCTCTCGATTTCTTCTAAAATCGATACTTCTTTTTTTAAAACTATTAGCAATGCTTTTACGTCTTGGTCAACGTTCATCTTTGGTTTGGTAGAGAGTGCGTTATCAGCACTTTCGATCGCTCTTTGAACCAAACTAATTCCTCCTGAATACCCATACGCATTTTTTTCCTCCGTTGGTACAAAATTACCTTCTTCATCCATATGGTTTTCAGCGTAAGAATGTTCAATCGTTGCTAATTCGTCCGATAAAACATTTAATAAGTCAACATATGCATTGTACTTATCTCCTTCATCCATTATAGGCGAATAAGAATCATCATTATCAATACTCTCTTTTGCCTGTTTCAACGTACTACAAGCAGTCATAACCATTACAACACTGAATACTAACATTACTACAAACACTTTACTCTTATTTCTCATTTATTCTGATTCTCCTATTTTATGATTTCGTAAAAAATTTACTTTAAATGACTATCGCTTCGTATAATAGATACGATCCAACGCAATCGTTGTTAGTAGAAATGCCCTTTGATCATGTGCATCATCAATCTCAATGTGATATTCATCGCCACCTAAAGTTAGCTTTCTTTTGTCAATATCACAAATAATTTTATCTTGCATCGTAAACTGATGACTTCCGGTCATTCCATAGCCTAATTTTACGTCTCCAATAAGAGAATCAATCTTAAATTTATAACTGAAAATATTTAATGAACGTGCCATGGATACAATCTTTTGATCATCCACTAAAATATGATATTTTTTGAAATTGTACCTTAAAAATGAACCGATAATACTTAAAATATTGACATCTGTTTTACATTTTGCTAATGTTTGACCTTCTAAATCAGTAATCTCAAATTTTTCTCTTCCTAGAAAACTTCCTTTTACTTTATATAATGGGTTTCCTGAACCGTCCAAAATTTCATAGGTTGGTTTTAATGCAACTAATTTTTGTTTGATAATATATTTCATATTGAATCTCCCTTTATATTTTTTCATCCTTTTTAAATTGTTTCTCAGCCAATTATATTTTTATAGTGTTCAAAAGATTATATTCATCATCGTAAACATTTAAATCGACCGTTGATTCTGCATCCAATAGTTTAAAAACTTCGTAATACAGCATTTCTTCCCCGGATTCTAAGGTATCTCTATGCAGTGCTTTTGAGTCCAGTTTCTTATTATCATCATCTAAAATAGTAACTTCAAGTTGCTTCTCCTTTTGGCTAAAGAAAAAATAAGTGCGGATTGGTGATGTTGCAGTGTAGTCTTTTTTATTTTTAAAGGTATAATAAACAACTAAACTAGGATCATCAAATGTGTCTGACAGAATATCACTCCCTATAATTTCAATCTTATATTGCTCTGTTTCCATTATTTTAGTAGAAGGAACATCTGCTTTTTTTAAGTCTAGTCGTTCTATGGCTTTTGCTTTAATATCTAGTAAATCAAGTCGTTCATTATTGTAACTTGTATATAGATAGCCTATTGGAATGCCATCAATTCGCAAAATATCGCCATTTTTGGGCCAACTTTCTTTTTTTATACTCGATAAATTTAAATACATCGGTGTATTCCGATTACGCATCAAGAATACTGAAACATACCACTCACCATCCAAAGTATCATCCTTTGACTTTACTTGAAGAGGCTCACCATCCACTTGAGCAACAAACGTAATTTTTTGGTTAAATTGATCTGAATATTTAAGCATTTTCGGGGAATTAGCGTTACTTGACAGTTCACCATAAAGTTCTTCGATTTTATTCAATGTGCTTTTTGGTGCATTTGACTTAGGGGTGTGAGATATTGAACATGCATTCAGCAAAACAAGCCCAATAAGAAGAAATAAACCAACCAAATACCTCCTTTTCATATAGTCTCTCCTTTTCTATTTTGCTTTCGATGTAGATAAATTGATTACTACCATTAGTTAAATGGATATTCAAAAACTTTATACCTACACCTTGTAGTTATATTATCACGCACTTTTCTATTTTGTCAATAGTAGTGTTATAATTAGATTGTCCACACTATCTGATGCTAATATCACATTAAAAGGAGGGGTTATATGGTAGTGAAAATATCCGATTCAGAATTAGAAATATTAAGAATAATATGGGCGCATAATGGGCGAATGATGTTTTCTGAAGTGATTGAAGAACTTCACGCAAAGAATTTTGAATGGAAAAATAACACAATATTGACATTTCTTGCACGTTTGACTGAAAAAAAGATTTTGGAAGTTGAAAAAAAAGGAAGAAGAAATGAATATATTGCACTTCTAACAGAAAAAGAGTACCTAGAACAGGAAACAAAAGAATTTGTGGGGAAAGTATATGAGGGAGAAGTCAAAGGCTTGATTGCTACTTTGGTTGAAAATGAATTGATTTCTGATCAAGAAATGGATGACTTAAAAGAATATTGGGAAAGAAATAGAGAATGATAACTGAAAGAATATTGAACTTGCTTATTTCCCTCAGTATCTCTGGTTCAATATTATTTGGTATGTGGATGATTGTTAGATTGTTCTTGAAAAAAAAGGTTTCAAGACGTTTTCACTATTATTTATTATTAATCGTTTTGTTGCGCTTTATGCTGCCTTTTTCTCTGAATCAAAGCTTTGTGGGCATACTTTTTTCTTCAATCAAGTCCTCTCCTGTTTACGAGATGATTTATGGTTCTGAAGTGAAAAGAAAGCCTTCTGTCTTTGTCGGCGATAATGTGGTTTTTAACGATAACATTATCATGGGACGTAAGAATCAAACGATTGCTCCATACATTCTATATATTTGGTTAGCGATCACTCTTGCTTTAATAGTCCAAAAAATCACTAAATATCAAAGTTTCGCTAAATATATCAAAGCTGATTGGCAGGCAGTTGATAATCCTGATATTATCGATATTTTGAGCGATATTTGTGAAGACAAGAACATCACAACTCCCATTGATCTTTATACAACGCCACTCGTTTCGTCGCCTCTACTATTAGGCGTTAAAAAAAATTATATTGTTTTGCCTCATGAAGATTTGACTCAGGAGCAACTATATAGCATTTTATCTCATGAAGTGACTCACTATCAAAATAAGGATATTTTTTATAAATGGTTTATGCAGATAATTGTTTGTATCCATTGGTTTAATCCTGTCGTCTATTCTATTGAAAAAATTATGAACCAAGAGTGCGAATATGCCTGCGATGAAGCAACTACTCGTTCCTTCACAAATGAAGAACGTTACCATTATGGCAATACATTGATCGAAATGGCTAGCTCTCCTGGTAGATATAGCGAAAAAGTTGCATCAATTACCCTTTATGAAAACAATAAAGAAATCAAAAAACGCTTAGAATCAATTTTACTTTACCAAAAAATAAAACGACCTAAGCGTATCATAACGCTCTTATCCATTATTGGACTTATCTTTACCGCTTTTATTTTAGGAGCAGCTATCCCACCATCTAAAGTAACGCCTGCTGAAAACAAACCGATAACAGATATCGAGACCAAAGATAGCTCTGACAGCAAACCTTTAGGCAGACCCCTCTCTTAACTAAATAAATGATATCATCTTTCATAAAGCAAGTATTAAGTACTACTTGCTTTATTCATTTAAAAAGGGGGATTTTGAGACAGATCGTAAAGACTTGCCCAACTAATCCAGCTTCGATCTGTCCATTCATTTTTTCTACAAGCTCTTTCACGATAAATAGTCCTAAGCCAGTTGAATTCCCTCCTCTTGCCTTATCCGATATATAAAATTTATTAAAAATTTTGGACATGTCTAGCTCGCTGTTTGGTGATAGGTCATTTTCAAATAAAAAGACAGCTTGATCCTCCTCTGCTATAAGAGAGATTATTACATTTCTTTGACCATGATCCAAACTATTTTTTATTAGATTAGAGAAAATACGATTTAGTGCAGCACTATTTCCAAGAATAAATAGTGGAGTTTCGGTAATCGAAATGGTTGGTTCTAACTGTATTTTTGAAAACTGTTGATAAAATGTAAAAATGGTTTCCAGTAAAACTTGATTAACTTGAATTCTCTCCATTTTTATCTCATATGCATCATTTTCCAATTTAGTATATGTAAAAATGGTCTCTAACAATTCTGTTAATGTCTTAACTCTATTATCGATTATTTCGATATACTGCTGACGCTTTTCTTCGTCCTCGCTTTTTACTAATAATTGAAAATAACCGTCCAATGAAGTTAAAGGAGTTCGAATATCATGAGCTAGATTTGCAATTGAGTCCTTCAATTGTTGTCCCTGTTTTTGCGCAGTGATTTTATTTGAGCGCTGCTCAATCAAAAGTTGATTAAGCAAGTTTAATAATTCATTTAATTGTTTGTCACTAAATTGATTCGTCAGTAAGAGGTTACTTTCATGCTGCTGAATAAACTGTATTTGCTTGTTGATACTTTTTATCTGTTGGCGATACTGGAGTAATCGCACGAATAGTAACAAACAAATGCTTCCAACAATGCTAACAACTATCATCATAAACAAACCTCTTACTTCCTACTCATTTTTAGTCTACATCTCTCTTTTGCTTCATTATAACGCTATAAGTTAACATTATAAAAATAACCACAACAGACACGATAATTCCACGTACAATAGTTGATACGGAAGAATCTATTGAAACACTGGGAATAATTCCCGTGATAGTGTAATTCATTATATTGAATGCTTTATCCGTTACTAACTTATGAATAATATCATTTATGATTTTATAGATGTAGCTAAGTCCCCCAAAAGTTATTAAAATACCTGCTAACATACTAGCAACCGATTGTTTGAACAATGTGATGATTCCCAGAACAATAGCAGCAAATGCAACATGAAAAATAAATTGTAAGCCTACTTCTATGAATAAGTCAAAAATATTTCCGATCTTCACTGACTCAAAAACAATGTTACCAACAATAAAGAAAGCTAATAGACCAATAACAAAAGAAAGCAACACAAATACAGATTGGCTAACAAATTTTGATAAAGCTAGCATTCCTCTATTTTGAACCTGCCCTGCAATATTTTTAGTAAATCCAGAAACTTCTTCACGATTGATAAATAAGACACTAAAAATCACTATTCCCATCATAAATGAGTTACTTCCTGCCATGATTGTAAATAATGACTTTAAATCCATTATATTTTTGAGTGCCTCAGTATTCGTGCTAATACCTAACTTAACATCTGCATCAGGTTCACCTATTGAATTGTTCATTGGTAGAATCAACATAATCATAAAAGATAGCAGTCCGACCAATACAAAATAGGTGCTTTTTGAACGAAACATCCGGTATAAATCCATTTTTATGACATTAACCATGGTTTGTCCCCTCTGTTAAAGCTAAAAAATAATCTTCTAATGAAACCTGAGATGTTGTAATTGAATGAATCGCAATATTCTCCTTAGCTAGAGCTAAATTAATTTCACTACTTCTAGATAATTGTTCATAAATACGAATCGTATTTCGGTTTATTACTTTATAATTTAGAATTCCTAACTTTTCAATCACAGTAGTTGCAAGCATAGGGGCATCTAATTGTATCTCGATAAACTGGTTACATTCATTCATTAGTTTCTCATGGGAAATTTCTTGAATCAGTTTCCCTTTATTTATAAATCCATAGACAGTAGCCATTTTAGCAAGCTCCTCTAACAAGTGACTAGAAATCATAATAGTAATATTTTTTTCTTCCACCAATTTTATCAAAATCTCTCGTATTTCAACAATTCCTTCTGGATCCAAACCATTAATGGGCTCATCTAATATCAATAAATCTGGTTCACCAATCAAAGCCATTGCGATTCCTAGTCTCTGTCTCATCCCTAAAGAAAATTCTTTGACTTTCTTATTTCCTATTTCGGCCAATCCTACCATATTTAATAATGTTGATATATAATCTCTCCCACGTAAACCTATAGCAATTTGTTTCAATTTCAAATTATCAACTGCACTCATATCCCCATATAAACCAGGTTCTTCTATCAAGACGCCGATACGAGAAAAATAGCTTTTAGCCTGTGTTCCACTTTTTCCAAACAAAGAAATTTCTCCACTACTCGGAGTTGCCAATCCACTAAGCATTCGCATAATAGTCGTTTTTCCTGCCCCATTCTTTCCTACTAATCCATAAATCGCTCCTCGTTTGATATGTAAATCCACATGTTCAACAGCAAAGCGATCGTTATATTTCTTACTTAAAGACCTTGTTTCTAACAAATAATCACTCATTGTTTGTTTCCTCTCTTTCTGGTTAAACTTACTTTATCTTACAGATACAAATTCAACATAAAAAAGAGTTAAAGAAAATTTGAAAACCTAACTTTGTAAAGTAAAGCCCACTCCCCAAACTGTTTTGATCCACTCTTCTTGCGTTTCCTTTTTGATTTTTTGACGAATATTTGAAATATGAACATTGACTGTCTTATCTTCACCTACATAAAAATCATCCCAGGCATATTCATAAATTTCTTGCTTACTAAATATTTTTTTAGGATAAGACAGGAACAACTCCATGATGTTAAATTCTCTATGTGTTAAGGTAATTTCCTGCCCAGCTACAAATAACGCATTTCTATCTTTATTCAGTGTCAACGATTGAAATGATCTCAGATTTCCTTGATAGGGGCTACTTTTTCGCAATTGCACTTGAATACGAGCCAATAGCTCTTCTGTTTCGAAAGGTTTCGTCATATAGTCATCTGCTCCACTAGTCAACATCTCAACTTTAGTATCTAACACATCTTTTGATGAAATGATAATAATTGCTGCAGCACATTTTTCTTTTATAAGCGGTACTAATTTTTCTCCCATAATCCCTGGCAACATTAAGTCTAATAAGATAACTTGAAAGTTTTTCTTTTCTATACACAACAATGCTTCTGACCCAGAATAAGCTTGCGTACAGGAAAATGATTCTGTTACTAATGTTTCATAGAGTAGATCATTAATATAAGAATCATCTTCCACAATCAAAATGTTATTCATTTTCCTTCTTCATCCTTCTTGTCCATAGCTTAGATTATTTTAACCATTACTATTCATTATATCAGAATATATATCAAAAAAGCCCTCAAGTTTGAACACCCATGGGCTTTTTTTGAATCATCAATTTATAGAAAGAAATACCTAATCAGTTCAAGTACAACTAAATGAATCGGATAAAACCAGTAGAATCCCCATTTGACCCATTTAGGAGAATAGCCTCTCTCGCCGTTGTATCGTAATAATAACAATAACACTGCTAAAAAACCAAATTGCGAAAATGCTTCTGCTATCCAAGATGGCACAGCATTATTCATGAACAAACCAACAAGCGAAATAGTTTCAAAAAGCATAAATGTGCCAATCATTGTTCTTTTTTTACCTATTTGATTGTGATTTACATAGAAAGACCAAATTATAAGAACTCCAATAATGGACCAATCTGAAAGGATCGTCAGAATGCTAAATAGTAAAACTGTTAGTACGCGCATTACTTTATTACTCGTTCGTGAATAAACAATCAACATCAATAATCCCATCAATAGAGTAAAGAAAATATTATTAGGCATATCAGTAATCGAAAAAGCATATGTTGGGTTATGAAGCAGATAGAATGGATAAATCGACACTAGCCAAAAAAGAATTAACCTCATACAATACTTTCTTACATTTTTAGTGTAATGAAATCCTTCTACTAATAGATAGGCCATGATCGGAAATGTAAACCTCCCGACAAATTCTGAGATTGCAAAAAATCCTATCGTGTTTGTACTGTGACTCCAAGAAAAAATAATCCCAGCATGATTGACGGCCATAGCAGTCACTGCAATAATTTTCAAATGCAATGCATTAAGTTTTTTGTTCATTATTTGTTCTCCTCTTTTCTTTTGTCTACTAGTTTTTATTGCTCACCATTTAAAATAATTTGTTCTCTATACTTTAATAAATAAGTGAAAAAACAACTCAAAAAAAGAATAAAGAAAAGGTAAAGTTTGGAAAAATACTGCTATCTTTTTCTTTGTAATCTAACGAATACAGACAAATTATTAAGTCTCTTTAAAACAATCTAAAAATAAACTACAGAAAAACTATAAGCACGCAAAAATGTTCCCTTTCTTATAAAAACAAACAATCGAAATTTTTAATATTATTGTTTTATAATTATCTATTGTTTTTCCATTAATCATAATTTATAATGCCGAAAGTATTTACTATACCCGTTACAAATATTATAATGAATGATGAATGACTTTTCGTGTTCATCTAGAACGATCCAGTAAAAAGAACTTTTTTACTATAAATAATCAACTAAAGGTTTATACTATTAAAATAATCAAATTTTTAATAGTAAAAATAAATATTATTATTATTTGGAGGTCAAGAAATGAAGAAGTTTTTAAGTGTGAGTGCATTGGGGTTATTATCATTTTTAATAGTTGGATGTGGTGGAAATGACACATCAAAAGAGAAGGTAGATTCTACTAAAACTGAGGCATCATCAGAAATTAAGGATTCAGCAAAAGAAAAAGGTACAGATACATTTAAAGATAACATTCTCACTACAAAAGATTACACAATTAAGATTACTGGTCATGAATATCTTGAGGGATATCAAGATTCTACTGTTTTAGCGATTACTTTTGATTTTACAAACCATAGCCAAGAGAATGTTCAAGCTTATTCCTCATTTTTATACTCTTTCAAAGTATCACAAGAATTTGAAAACACAGTTGAAGAATTAAATATGGGTATTATTGCTGATCATGAAAAATTTACAGAAGAAACTAGCCAAGGTGTCGTGGATGTTAAACCAAATGGTACAGTACATTCAGTTTCTAATTATGAAGTCAAAGACCCTTCAAAACCAGTGGATATTAGTGTGAAAGCAAACATGTTCTCAGACAAAGTCTTAGGAGAATTTAAATTTGATCCAGCACAATAACTAAGTTGTAAAAAAGTTAGGTGTTATCTAAATAGCTTATTCTCATTTTGAAATCAATTGCTAATGAGAATAAGCTATTTCTATTTGAATTACATTCATCATCCCTAGAAAACTAAGCTTTTACAAAAAGATATAAAATTCAATTAAGATTCTGATATTAGATCCACAAGCAATGAAAAGAAACTAAAAATTTGCCAACCAAGTGCCTTAGATATTGGCAATTGGTTGACAAATCATATAAAGTATATGAAAAATTGATGATTGTTTCAAAAAAACTCTATTATTTCTTCGGTTCATCCTCGTCCATTTTCAGAACAGCCATGAAGGCTTCTTGAGGAACTTCAACCGAACCAACTTGTTTCATGCGTTTCTTACCATCTTTTTGTTTCTCTAATAATTTACGTTTACGTGAAATATCCCCACCATAACACTTAGCCAAAACGTTTTTACGTAACGCTTTGATCGTAGAACGTGCAGTGATTTTTTGACCAATTGCCGCTTGAACTGGCACTTCAAATTGCTGACGAGGAATTAATTTTTTCAACTTCTCAACAATTACTTTTCCACGTTCAAAAGCAAAATCTTTATGCACAATAAAACTTAAGGCATCGACTTTTTCTGAGTTCAATAAAATGTCCATCTTCGATAAATTGCTCTTACGATAACCGATCATTTCGTAATCTAATGACGCATATCCTTTTGTACCAGACTTCAAACGGTCAAAGAAATCATAAACAATCTCAGACAATGGCATATCATAAATGACATTTACTCGGTATTCATCCAAATAATCCATTGTGACAAATTCCCCGCGTTTACGTTGAGAAATTTCCATCACAGCTCCGACATATTCATTTGGCACCATGATCGTTGCTTTAACATATGGTTCTTCAACAAAATCCACTGAACTTTGATCTGGGAATTCGGCAGGATTATCAACAACGATCTTTGTCCCATCCGTCTTTGTTACATGATAAATTACAGAAGGAGCCGTTGTGATCAAATCAAGATTAAATTCTCTTTCTAAACGTTCTTGAATAACATCCATATGCAACAGACCTAAAAATCCGCAACGGTAACCAAAGCCTAACGCTTGAGAAGACTCTGCTTCAAACTGTAACGCAGCATCATTTAATTGTAATTTTTCTAAAGCTTCTCGTAACTCAACATACCGTGAATTGTCGATTGGATACAATCCGCAATAAACCATTGGATTCATTTTACGATAACCATCTAATGCTTCTTTTGCAGGATTATTCGCTAGGGTCACAGTGTCTCCTACTTGGGTATCACGAACTGTTTTAATTGCAGCTGTAATGTAGCCCACATCGCCAACCATCAAGAAATCCCGGCTGATCGGTTTCGGAGAAAATATACCAACATCTGTTACTTCAAATGTTTTATTATTATTCATCATCATAATCTTATCGCCAGGTTTTACAACCCCGTCCATGATCCGGACATTTAAAATAACCCCACGATAACTATCATAGACTGAGTCAAAAATCAATGCTTTTAACGGTGCTTCAAGATCACCTGTCGGCGCTGGAACTAAATCAACGATTTGTTCCAAAATATCTTCAATCCCAATACCCGCTTTAGCACTAGCTAAAACTGCATCACTGGCATCGATCCCGATCACATCTTCGATTTCTGTACGAACACGCTCTGGATCTGCTGCTGGTAAATCGATTTTATTGATAACTGGAATAATCTCCAAATCATTATCCAAAGCTAGATAAACATTTGCTAGCGTTTGTGCTTCAATTCCTTGAGCCGCATCAACAACTAAAATCGCTCCTTCACAGGCTGCTAAACTTCTTGATACTTCATAAGTAAAATCGACATGTCCTGGCGTATCGATCAAATGAAAAATGTACTCTTCACCATCTTTAGCGGTATATGTCAACTCTACTGCATTTAACTTGATCGTAATTCCACGTTCACGTTCCAAATCCATAGCATCCAGCAATTGATCTTGCATTTCACGATCCGACACAGTTTCAGTCTTTTGCAAAATACGGTCAGCCAGTGTGGATTTCCCATGGTCAATATGAGCAATAATGGAAAAGTTACGTATTTTTTCTTGTCTTTGCTTCATTTCATTTATATTCATTAATAGTCCTCATTTCTTTTATGAAAAGCTGAATGAGCTTGTGATTTCATTAAATAGTTTATTCGCTCATCGCTCAGATCATTTTCAATCAGCACTTCCCATTATAGCAAGATTTCCACTGAAATTAAAGAACTTTCCTATGTTTGCCTACGGCTTTTACAAATCCGTTGATTTATCTCATATTCTTAGTAAGTAATACTCTATTTATTCCATTTTTTTTGATATACTGGAGATAGTAAACTAATTGGAGATGGAAAAATGGACCAAAAAGAGTTCAGAGATAATTTAGAATTAAAAGCGGTAGATGAAAAATATGTGGATCAGTTCAATGAATTATTGAGTTATGTCTTTCAATTTACGGAAGCTGATTTAGAAGAAAGCGGCTATGAAAGTAAAAAAGAATTGATCAAATCAAAACAACCTATTTTAGAGCAATCAAAAGTATTCGGGTGGTTTCATGATGAACAACTGATTTCTCAAATTGCGATTTATCCCTGTGAAGTAAATATACATGGGAAGCTTTTCAAAATGGGGGGTATTACAGGTGTTGGGACCTATCCTGAATATGCGAATCACGGCTTGATGCAAGATTTGATTCATCTAGCACTTAAAAATATGAGAAAAGATAAACAATGGATTTCTTATCTTTACCCATACAGCATTCCATACTATCGTAGAAAAGGCTGGGAAATCATGTCAGATAAGCTGTCGTTCAAAATTCGTGATACCCAATTACCTAAGCAAATTACTGTTCCAGGAATGGTGGAACGTGTAAGTGTAGACCACGAAGACGTATTTACGGTTTATGCTAAATTTGCTCGTCAAAATCATGGTGCCTTGATCCGAAGTGAATTTAATTGGGAGGAATATTGGCGCTTTGAAAATGAAGATGAACGCACGGCTGCTGTTTATTATGGAGCGAATCAAGAACCTTTAGGTGTGCTGTTTTACTGGGTAGCGGAAGATGTGTTTCATATCAAAGAAATGTTCTACATCAATCAAGAAGCACGTAATGGACTATGGAATTTCATTTCGGCTCACTTTTCAATGATTGATTGGGCTGAGGGAGATATTTATAAAAATGAACCCCTTGCTTTTTTACTTGATGACAGCCAGATCAAAGAAACGATCGAACCTTATTATATGGCTAGAATTGTAGATGTTAAGGAAATGCTGTTAGCTTATCCCTATGCAAGTACCGCAAAACCATTTCACTTTGTGGTCAATGACCCTGTTGCTGAATGGAACAATGGTGTTTTTAGTTTACTATGGGATGAAGATGATCAAGTTTCTGTGACGGATGAGCCATTAGGTCAAGCGGTACAAATCGATATTCAGACTTTGACTTGTCTCTTGATGAATTATCGCCGTCCAACATACTTGCATCGAATCGAACGTTTAAATACGGATAAGGAAACTTTAAATTCTTTGGAACGAATTTTCCCTGATCAAGAAGCCTATTTTAGTGATTACTTCTGAGGATTTATTGATTGCCAAAAGAGCTTTATTATTAAATGACGATTACTGGAGGAAACATACATGAAACTATACTTTGCTGGACCGATGTTTGCAAAAGCAGACTTACTTTATAATGAATATATGGTGAAACAAATCCGTGACTTAGATGATTCGATTGAGGTTTATTTACCGCAGGAAAATGGTGCGATCAATGATAAAACCGCCTATGCTGATAGTAAAATGATTGCTTTAGCTGACACTGAAAAAGTTCTTGAAAGTGATTTGCTTGTAGCTATTTTAGATGGTATTACAATCGATGCTGGTGTAGCATCTGAAATCGGTGTTGCTTATGCCAAAAATATTCCAATGATTGCTTTGTATACAGATACTCGTCAACAAGGTTTTGATAACCAGAAAAAACTAGCAGCTTTAGGCGATACTGCAGAAAATCAATTCCACTATTTGAACTTGTACACTGTAGGTTTAGTTAAATTGAATGGGACTGTTGTCAGCACAGAGCAAGAATTTTTAGATTTGATCAAAGAACAGTTAAACAAATAATTTACTTGCTTATTATAATATAAGGATATCGGAGGCTTTTATATGAAATTGGAATTTGAGGATAAACAAGAAAAAAGCGCCTTTTATTTTTTACTTGCATTTGGTGTTATTACGTTAGTCGTCAATATCATTAAGACATTTGTGGTTCAACCAACTGAACAATACGTATTGTTGACGTTTGAAATGATTGCAGGAATTGCTGTGATTTTTGTTCCTTTTGTTTTCACAAAATTTACTGGATTGGTTTTCCCAAAAATGGTACGGCTTTATTATTGGTTCTTCATTTGGATCGCAGTTTTTCTAGGGACAGGGTTACGATTAATTATCATTGTGCCATTTTGGGATAAAATTCTTCATGCAGTCAGCCCGATTTTATTAGTCGCTGTGGGTTATGCAATTATTGGCTATTGTTTACGTGACTCAGATTTTTCTAAAATCAGTCCTTGGTTATTCATTATTATGGGCTTTGCCTTTGCTGGATTATGCGGCGTTTTCTGGGAGTTCTGGGAATTTCTTTGTGATTCGCTAGGGAATATGAACTTGCAACGTTATATGACAGAAGCAGGTCAACCTTATATCGGTCGTGCAGCCTTAATGGATACTATGGGGGATTTATTTACTAATACGATCGGTGCATTGATTTTAACGGTTTATAGTTTCACGCAACGTCATAAACCTGACTATTTTAAAGCTTATGCGTTTAGAAAAGTGAATAAATAAAAAAACGACAACTTTAGTCATTCTAAAGTTGTCGTTTTTTATTTATTCTACTTCTAACTCAACTGAAATATTTCCTCTTGTTGCTTTTGAGTATGGACATACTTCATGAGCTGTCTTAACTAATTCTTCTGCTTTTTCACGATCGACATCATCGATTTTTACCGATAATACAACCCCAACTTGAAAGCCAGTTTGTTCATCGCTAAATAATGAAACAGTCGCTTTTACTGTGCTTTTTGATGTAATTTTTTGTTGTGCCATCACAAGTTCTAAAGCACTGTTGAAACAAGAGCTATATGCTGCTGCAAATAATTGCTCTGGATTTGTTTTATTTTCTTGATGAGGACCAGGAGATGTCACTTGATAATTAAATGATTTATCTGGTGAGAAAACTTCTCCTTCTCTTCCGCCTGTATTGATGATCGTTGTTGAATAGATTTTTTTCATGATTCTTTCCTCCAATTCCTATTTTCATAACTATATCGTACAATTAAATTGTACACAATATTTTCGTCGATGTACAATAGTTTGCTTCATACCATTCAATTCTACTTCTAAAAAAACTCCAAAAAGCAGGGATTTAAATCATCCTCTTCTTTTTGAAGTCTTTGGGTACTATATTTTAATGGTTGATTTCACCAATTTGTTTGCTTAAAGAGTTGATTTGTTCAATTAATGAAAAATATTCTTTTTCATTGAAATCAAGCTGATTTAAACACCCTTGTACTTGATCATAGATTTCTGTTTCTAATTGAGCCGCTTTTTCTGAAAGCGAAACAATCACGATCCGTTCATCTTCTGGCAGTCTATTGCGATGAATGTAACCATTTTTCTCCATCCTTTTCAACATAGGAGTTAATGTTCCTGTATCAAGCGCTAGTTTTTCACCAATATCTGAGATCCTTTGATCTGAATATTCCCATAAAACGAGCAAGACTAAATATTGGGGATAGGTTAAATGAAATGGTTTCAACGCCTTAGCATACATTCTGTTAAACTGTTTTGAGGCTGTTTGTAAAGAAAAACAAAGCTGCTCTTCTAATCTTCTGTTTTTTTTATTCACTAAATCCCTCTTTTAAATTGTTATTATAATAGTTAGATTCTACACAATATCATTTTTAAAATCAATTTTTTACACTTAAAAAAATGTGGCTGAGACATAACTTTTCGCGTTATGTCTCAGCCACTTAGAATCCGAATAAACAATTGTAAAAAAGTAGTTCCTTCTTTCTCAGAACTAGGCATTTTGCCCCACTCTTTTACTTTCTAACTTATTCTTCTATTGGTTCATTTTCAAAAACTAACTGTTCATTCAACAGACTGATCGTTACTTTTGTTTTCGGCAATACTCGGCCTGAAACGATTTCTTTTGCTAATGGAGTTTCTACTTCCTTCGTAATAAAACGTTTCAATGGACGAGCTCCGTAAGCTGGATCATAACCACTTTCAGCGATCCAAGTTTTTGCTTCATCAGAAATCACTAATTCAATTTCTTGATGTTCTAAACGTTTCGCTAATTGAGCCGTCATTTTTCCGATAATGCCTTTGACATTTTCTAGGCTTAGTGGTGTAAATAAAATTGTGTCATCAATTCGATTTAGGAATTCTGGTTTGAAATTCCCGCGTAAAATCGTCATCACTTGCTCTTCAACAGCTTCTGGAATCGTTCCTTCTGGCGTCACACCTTCAAGCAATAATTGAGAGCCAATGTTACTTGTCATGATCAAGACAGTATTTTTAAAATCAACCACTCGGCCTTTAGAATCCGTCAAGCGACCATCATCTAACACTTGAAGTAAAATGTTGAACACATCAGGATGCGCTTTTTCGATTTCATCTAGTAAAACGATCGTATATGGATTACGACGAACAGCTTCAGTTAATTGACCGCCTTCTTCGTAACCAATGTAACCTGGAGGAGCTCCAACCAAGCGAGATACACTGTGTTTTTCCATATACTCACTCATATCGATCCGAACCATGTGATCTTCTGAATCGAAAAGATCTTCTGCTAAAGCTTTAGCAAGTTCTGTCTTACCAACACCTGTTGGACCTAAGAATAAGAAAGAACCTAATGGACGATTTGGATCTTGTAAACCAGCACGAGAACGAATCACTGCATCACTCACAGCATCTACAGCTTCATCTTGACCGATGACACGTTTGTGAAGGGTTTCGTTCAATTTCATTAGTTTTTCCCGTTCTCCTTCAACTAGTTTGGTTACAGGAATGCCCGTTAAACGACCAACGACTTGCGCAATCTCATTTTCAGTTACAGCTTCTTGTACCATGCGTACATTGTCTTTCGCATTTTTAGCTTCAAGCTGTTTCAATTCTTCTTCTAATTGTGGAATCGTACCATGACGAAGAACAGCTGCTCGTTCTAAATCATAATTATTTTCAGCATCTTCTAGTTCATGTTTTGCTTTATCGATTTCTCCACGTTTATTGCTGACAGCATTGACTTCTTCTTTTTCTGTTTCCCATTGCATCTTCATTGCATTGGCTTCTTCTCGAAGATCAGCCAGTTCTTCTTGTAATGCACCTAAACGTTTTTTACTAGCGTCATCTGATTCTTTTTTCAACGCCGCCTCTTCAATCTCTAATTGCATTAAACGACGTGTTACTTGATCCAGTTCAGTTGGCATTGAATTCATTTCAACCCGAATTGTCGCACTTGCTTCATCGACTAAATCAATAGCTTTATCTGGCAAGAACCGATCAGTTATATAACGATCTGATAAAGTAGCCGCAGCCACCAAGGCATTATCGTGGATATTTACGCTATGATGAATTTCAAAACGTTCTTTAAGCCCACGTAAAATACTGATCGTATCTTCCACCGTTGGTTCTTTCACTAAGACTTTTTGGAAACGACGCTCTAACGCTTTATCTTTTTCCATGTACTGACGATATTCATCTAGTGTTGTAGCACCGATCAAATGTAATTCCCCACGAGCTAACATTGGTTTTAATAAGTTTCCGGCATCCATACTACCTTCTGTTTTGCCTGCACCAACAATGTTGTGAATCTCATCAATGAATAAAATGATACGACCTTCACTTTTCTTTACTTCTTTTAGGACTGCTTTTAGGCGTTCTTCAAATTCGCCTCGGAATTTAGCTCCGGCAATCAAAGCCCCCATATCTAATGAAAAAATTGTTTTATCTTTTAAGTTTTCAGGCACGTCTTTACGAACGATTCGTTGTGCTAACCCTTCGACGATTGCTGTTTTACCAACCCCTGGTTCACCAATCAAAACAGGATTATTTTTTGTTTTACGAGATAAAATCCGAATCACGTCACGGATTTCTTCATCACGACCGATAATTGGATCTTGATTACCGCTTTTAACTTGTTGGACTAAGTCCACCCCATATTTTTCTAATGCTTTGTATTGTTCTTCTTGATTTTGAGAAGTCACACGATCTCCCCCTCTCATGTCTTCGATATTTTTACGTAGTTCTTTTTCTGTGATTCCTTGACTTGTTAAATATTTTGTTAAACGATAATTTTTCAATTTCATCAACGCTAAGATCACGATTTCAGTTGCTAGAAACTCATCTTGAAACGATTCTCTAAGTTTGTCTGCTTCACCTAATAAGTTAAACAGATTCTGACTCATGCTTTGACCATATTGAATATTGCTGCCTTGAATACTTGGATATTCATCGATTGCTTTATCGATTTCGCGCTCAAAAGCATCTACATCAACTCCAGCGTCTGTATAAAAATTACGACCAAAATGATTCGGCTGCAAAAAAATCTTCCATAGGTGAGCAATATCGATTTCCTGATGATGACGAGTGACTGCTACTTGTTGCGCCTCTGCGATTGCCTCTTGTAAAGTCGTTGTCATTTTTTCGATGTTCATAGAATTACCTCCTAAATTTAAAAGCGTAACGGGCTCGTTCAGATTCGAATGAAAAATAGGAAATTATGAATGAGGTGCTTTTTGCCTCAATCATAATTTATCTTTTTTCCGAGAAGCTAGCCCGTGTAGCTAGATGCTATTAAAGTATAACGAGCTTGATCAGCCTTGACTGAAAAATAGAAAAATATGAGTGTGATGCTTTTGGTCACAATCCTATTTTGTCTTTTTTCCGAAAGGCTAGCTCGTGGAACTAGATACTGTTAAAGTGTAACGAGCGCTGCTCCAACTAATACATATTGCATTCTTCTCCACGAAACTTGTCTACACTATAATATAGTATCGTTTATTCCTCAAAAAGACATTAGGTCTTTTGTACTATTTTTTCAAGGACTAAAGTCTGATCAACTTTGACCTTATAAATCAATTATACTCAATTGGTCAGTAAAGGTCAAATAAAAACTATGCTATTTTGACAAATTCTTTCTCTCTATTTTATGATACAACTTATTCATTTTTTCGCAAATATTATTATCGTTGGAATAAAAAATGGGGGTTGAGCTATAACTTTCCAAGTTATAGCTCAACCCCCAAAAATCCAAACAATCAATAACTCTAATTACAGTATTGTAACGATGAGCTAGCTGAAAATGCTTAGAGTAGCTAAACCTATACAAACAACAAAAATTAGAGTTCACCTCAACCAAAAACGAATGTTTTTGGTTGAGGTACTCAATTAAATAAGAAGGATAGAGAAATCCTCTATCCCAAATGTATATTTTATGCAACTCTATTGAACACTCTAAAATCTTGTAACAACAGCGTTCAAAAAATGATCAATTGCCTATACCCTATTGAACCTTTTAACTCTAATTCATTTTAAATATATTTCCTAAAATTATCCTCCAATATTTAAACTACCTTTAAATCAATGTTCGACTGGTACCTTGATTATCAAAAAATCCTTTTCAGAATAAGTTCCTCTTAGTAAACTTTGAGGATAATAATATTTAAATGTGAGATAATCAACTTTGCTTGCTAACTGTTTGGTTTTGATTGAGAATGTCATACTGTTCGTTTCACCTTTATTTATATCTTTATCGTTTTGTGTACCACCAAAATTTACTACATCGTTTTTATTGTCAGTTATTTTCGAGTTACTTAAAAGAGTCCAGCTCATCTCATATGGTTCTGAGTAATTAATATTCTCATAAGTTACTTCTAACAGAAGCTCATGCTCACTTTCTTTTGTAAGAGTGGCCTCTGTTTTAAAATTAATCATACTGCTACTTGCTTTCGTAATAGTAAATGCAACTAATGGTTGATTTGATTTTGTTATGACAACGCGCTCATTAATGCCATATTCTTTTTTTTCTGTAGCTAAATCGTGATTTTCTACCAGCTGATTTTTTTTCATTTCGTCCTCTACACTGGATAGTTTAGTTCTATATTCTTCTAATTGTCTCTGATCACTACAACCTGTTATAACAAAAAAAAGTAAGCTACATGCTACAAAAATATATTTTTGTGTTTTCAATTTGTCCATTCCTCCATATATTGTACAGTTGTCCTTTTAATAATATCAATTTATAAGGAAAAATGCGACTAAATAAAAACATAGTGTCCACAAAAAATAGCTTTTTGTGGACACTACAATTGTTTTCCTATATTTCTTTAATCTATCCTATTACTTTCAAAGCAGCAAAAAAACTGGCGACTGATTGGATAACAGAAGTACCTGTTGTAGCTACAGCTGTTCCAAAACTAACACCTGATGCAACAACAAAGCCACCACATAATGCTAATCCTGTTAAACCAACGAAACCTGCAACTTTTAATTGTGCATCTACTCGTTTCATAGACTCTTGAATCCGATCAACATCTGCATTCATACCCGGAGGTAATTTACTTGGATCTACAAAGATTCCTAGAGTAATTTGGTATTTGCATGGTACATCTTGGCCATCAATATTTCCAGCTACATAACTTCCTGTAAAATAAATTTCCATTCCTACTTCAGTAAACGAATCAGCTTTAAATCGCACTTGGATTTCTCCTTCATTTGCGATATCAGCCAACTGATTAATTGTTTCCACCAATGAATCATCGGCACCCACAATATCCAATGCATTTTGAAGTTCTTCTAATTTTTTAGCAAATTTGATCTCTGGTTTCCCATTTTTAATAACGAATTTTGCATCTGCATCGCCACTACTTGAAATTTCATTTTCTAATTTTAAAGTCATCTTGATTTGTCCAAAATAAACAGTATGTTCAATCTCTGATTTAAAATCAAGCCCTACAACCTTGCGAAAGGCTTTTAGTCGATTAGCAATTTCATTAGCAATTTCTGCTTCTTTCGCTGTTTTTGTTTCTGATGATACACCCTGTTTATCGACATTTTGTGGTGCATTAAACGTACTCTGCCCAACATCAAATAAACCAGACATCGCTACTTTATCCAGCGGAATTCCTTGTAGCTCATACTCATTATATTGATCAAAAGACCAATTTCTTGGCATTTTATAACCTAAATTTGCACTAAACCCTGAAGACATATCCGAAACAAAACAATTCGTGATTTGAACGATCTGGTCTGTCGCCTGTGCACATACATTTCTTGGTGCATATAACGAAACTTTATACTCTGGATAGTGTTGACGCATAGAATCAACTACATCTCTTAGATAAGCAATAATATAGGGAATTTCATCACCTAAGACATCAAAATCACACGCAAAATAAATGGTTGTATGATCTTTGAATCCTAATGATTTTGCTGCTGCCCCTGCTAAACGCGCATCGGTCCAGCCTTGACCTGCTGTTTTAAAGTACTCTAAATACCAACCGCCATCCTGATAGATCGGAAAAATTTTAAAATTATTTTTCTTTAATAGATTTATTTCATTCACGGTTAGATTTTTCGGTCGCTCTTGTGCACCAACTCCAACGGTTCCTGTTAAGTATCTACCAATCGTGTTATATCCAGCATTTTTTAGTAAATCTACATGTGATTGTTTTAAAATTTGCATAGAAGTATCACATGCATTTGACGGTCGTTCAGTATCTCCAGTAGTTGCTAATAATGCTTTAATAACTGGCATATCTGCACTTCCTCGTTCCACATCCCCAATCTTCATAAATTTTCTAAAGCTACGAACTGCATCTGCAACCTGTTGAGTAAATATTCCGTCAAAGGGGCCTTTGTATTCGTCATTCACGTATAATGCATACTGTAACAACTTGATATTCGCTTTATTTGGATGTCCAATGTTAATCGTAGGACAACTCACTGTTGTGCCAGGGCCAAAATAACCATTTGCATAACCAACAAACATGCCCATTTCACATTGCAAACCATAAATAATCGCTTGGTTGGTATCTCTTTGATAAATTCCGTCACATGGAAGTAAGCCAAAATATTCATTATAGTTTCTATTTAATTCTTGTTGCATCAATCGAATCTTCGGATCACCTAATAGTGAAAATGCACTCATATCAAGTAAAGCCTTCATTAGCATTGCAGTTAAATAGCCATCGGGTTTTAATCCCGCCATTTCTTGAAATTCTGAGACAGCATCCTTTGTATATTTTGTGTATTTTCCATCAAGTGGATTAGTCCCGCTTACCCCTGGATTAATTCCTTTACACCAAAAGCCACCTTGTAAAATTTTTACGATATTTACTTTTGGTGTACCGCCATCTTTAAATGTTGGTTCCACTTTCTCTTTAAAATATCGTTCCGTAGTAGGTCCAAAATTATCTGAAGTTGCGGTAATTCCCATTTCTTGTTGCAATGCTCTTCTCAAAGCATAAATAGTTCGCCAACCAGTTTTCCCATCTTGAGGTACCATACCAGTCTCAAAAGAATATGTTTTATTTAACCATTTTTGTGTTTCTAAAACCATCTGATCCATTAAAATCCCTGCTTTCTTTTTTTAATTCATATCATTACGTAATAATATGAAATTAGTATAGCAAGAATATTCAAACTTAAACTTTCACATTCCTTTCAAAAAACTTCCACAAAAAAAGCTCCACATAAGGAGCTTATAAAATAGTCAAACTATTTAAATCAAATATTGATAATTTGGTACGCTTGCCATTGGCTTGGTGCACTTCCATAATATGTGTACATTGTATTTATACCAGGATAATAGTTATATGAATTTGCTGGCAACAATGTTCCCGATAGTCTTCCTGAAAATGTTTGTGTTGCTTGTTGAGCAGTACCTACCATTGCAGAGTCATAGCCCGAATAATATCTCAAATATGGACCATTTGCAGTAGATTGATAAACAGTGTTCAAAGAGTTCCAACCTCTATTTCTCGCAAAATGACCAGATACAGAAGCACCATGTCCAAGACCCTTATAATTAAACGACGAAACAATACCTCGAGGTGTAGGTTTCACAACATTAGATTCTTTGTCTTTCTCTAAAATCTCTTTTGCAACTTCGACTGTAACAGCATTTGGTGCTGTTTCACTATTAACAACAGTCAGTTCATTCTCGCCTAATCCAAACTTTCCTATAGTAGCTTCTCCATGTAAAAAAGTACCGTCTGACAATTTCACAACCTTATCTGTATCTTCTAATCCTATAAAAGCAACATCTTCTACTGGTACATCAGCTGCTTTTTCTGGAGCTTTATACTCTGCGGCCCACACTTGCTTATTGAAACCTAACACGGCTCCACCCAATAAGATAGTAAACATTATTTTTTTCATTTTAAACTCTCCTTTTTAATATATATAAATTTATTGACTCTGCTTATTAGCCAATTCATTTATTTCCTCTTTGTGAGCCTCAATCAACGCTTTAAGCTCATGAACTGTTATCCCTTGAGGATCATTAGTAGTATCAATTTTTCTATTACTAGAATTTTTAGTTTTAAAATCAATTACCCCATTTAAAACTTCTCCTGACGAAGTAACAACAATTCGATCCGAATCTTCATTAAATTCATCTAACAAATCTACAATTTCCATAGCTGTATGATCTTTGAAAATATTATAGATCTGTTCACCATTTATCCCCTTAAAATCAACAATTGATTCTTCTTCCACAGTACTACTTATTGCGCTAGAGTCAACTTCCGAATTTATGTTTAATTTCTCCGCACTAGTCAAAACTTCATCAAGGTCTTTAGATTGTGAAATATTTTTACTAAATACAAAAGTTAATCCCAATAATACAATCGATACAGAAACTGCTAAAATACCTATTGATTTGCGTTTCATCTTGGACATCTCCTCACATATTTTGTGATACTTTTATTACAGTAAATAGTACCATATGCTAGTTAAAAAAACAACAAGTATATTACAATTAACATTGTGAAAGGTTGCGTCAAGAATTATGTGTAAATGAAAAATCCATTCCATTACTTAATGTTTTTGGAAAACGCATATTTAAGAGAAACTTTTTTATTTAGAAAAACAGAATTTTACATAAATGCTATTTTACTTTTGATCTAACTTTCGCTTAAATTCATTAACAATTGGTTTTATTTCCAAATATATTCCTGAAAAAAATCTTTCCACTCTTTTCCACTCTAATGAAGAACTCATTGCATGCCTAATTAGAACTCTTCTAAGATTTTCAAAATCTTTGTACAAGTATGTCGGTACATCTTTTGAATCAAAAAAACGTAAACTGGTATTCTCTACTTTAGAATATGTATTTCTTAACTGTCTTAAATCTTCGTAATCAAGCTCTTCTCCTTTCCCAGGATACCTCAATTCGTACCATGTTAAACATGTAAAATATTTTTCAAACTCTCTGTACTTTTCAAAGAATATTGGAAAGGTCTTCTCCATATTTAGTATGTTTACATTTCTCGATAGCTCTGCTAACCTAGTCAGCTCACGAAGATTTTCCTCTACCTTTTTTTGAGTAGTCGATAAATCTAACTGCTGACTTGTCAGCATATTAATGCTCTCACTAATTTGAAGATTGAATTCTCTCCAATTTTTCCTGACGTTCATCAAGAATTTGATTTTTAATTTTCAAGTCATCCTTAGTTTTTTTAGCTTCCTTCTTAGCGATCCAAACAGCCCCTGCTAAAAGAAACAGAATGCCAATAATTTGAATTATAATTCCTGAATAATCTGGAGATTGAATAGCCTCAACTAACCTATTTGCCATTTCTTCATTCATGACATCCCGTCTTTCTTTTCAAAAATGAATACTTGCGCAATGGATCGGTCCAATGCATCGGCAACGTCATGCGCTAACAATAAACTAGGAGAAAATTCTTCCCGTTCTAATCGATACCTTGTTTGATAAGAGACGTTTACCTTTCTACTTAATTCCGTTCGCAGCATCCCCTTACTCTCTCTAATTTCTCTTATTCTATTTTTAAAGAAGTAAGGAGCATTCTTTTCTCGTTTAGGTATTGATTCTCTATCCACCATTATTGATCCACCTTGCTACCTATCTTGTTCTAAATTTCTAAATCATTTTTGTCTTGATCAAAAGCGAATGCTACTCCGTTCGCTTTGACAGCAAACCCAGCACATAACGCAACCTCAATTTCTGTGTTATCATGCCTAATTTTTTGTATCGATTTCACATCATAACCATTAAACTCTAGCAACAGCTTAACTTCATCGATTGTCCATCCATAAAGCTCATTGTTGTATTTGTCTTTTAAAAATACTCGTTTATTCATGATCCCTCTGTATAAAGGATTATCTTTTTCCTTTCCCCATCGAATAAATTCACTCAATAAGCCCTCTTGATACGGAGAAAGTTGTGTTTGAGGGTCATGAGTATAGATACTCCCATCAATAATCCCAATTAAAACTTTAAGAAATGAAGGACTTACTCTTTCAAACACCATCGAACCAACAAAATAATTTTCATTTACTTCAGATTATCCAAAAGTAGTTACTATATCTTTTATCATAACCGCTGCACTAAGATTTACAAATTCTATTGTGATTGATAGATATTGATCATCTGACAAATCAAAATAGATTGAGTTACTTTTGCCAATTTGATTGCTGATTTGATAAACTCTGACGCTTTTTTTATCTATCTTATAATTTACTGGTCGACCATTTGACTCGATACTAGCTTCTAAATATCTAATAATCTCCGCTTTAGTCATTGATCCCTAACCTAAAATAGATTGATCTGGAACCCGTCCAAAGGTTTTTTCAACAGCAAGCAAAACACCTTGTTCTTGGTCTAAGGAAAAGGACCAGGTTTTACTACCTGGTAACCATTTTCCTTTCAACTTATGTGATTCTTCAATAAAATCTTTATTGTAAGGACAACTGACAATGATTTTTCTTTTCGTTTTGCTAATATACATAGCTACCTCATTCTTTACTAAAGTTTTATCGATAGATTAAAAATCTGTTTTCATCTTCTGCAACATACTGTTCTATTTCAGTTAGTGGAGAATCTAAGTAGTCATACACAGTAATAATTGTATTGTCCGTCCACGCAGTACCAACCATGTCGCTATCTGGAAAGTCCCAAGTTTGATCCGTAAGCCGTTTTGAAATTGACTCAAAAAATAACTTTTGAAGAGATTGGCGAATTTTCCGTTTAAATTCCTTTGAAAAAACTCTCATTGGAGCAAATATGTCTGCAAATATATCTACATTATCACCAGATTTTTCTGATTCATCATTAGACAAAGTAGGGTTTTCATCAGTAGTTAATCGATCCAAAGGAGGAACCTTAAATGGAGAAAGCATCTTGTAAATATTGTGGTACGGATCTTGATCAACACTTGACTTGTTCTTATTGTAACTTAACATTTTCTTCTGAAGAAGTTTGCTACGATCAGGAACGTCCACAACAAATGGTCGACAGTATTCCTATCATAGACGATTTTGAAACTATGATTTTCGAACTTATGTCCCGTTCCACTGAAGTACTTTTGAAAGAAAAAACAATCACTCCTTACTACCTTTTGCGTGCAGCACGTAAAGCAAAAGACAAGTACTTTAGAGCAAAAGATCAGGAACGTCTTACTTTCTTTCAAAAGAAAGTGTTTACTATCGAAAATATTCTCCTTGAGCGAGAAGGTTCATTTCCTCTTTCAATATCTGATAATCTACTGAAGAAAAAAAGAACTCAAGTAAGTAATTTTGGACAATCCCTTAAACAAAACAACAGAGATAAAATGAACACCCTTATTATTCGTCTTTAGCCTTCGTAATATTGACTTATGAGAAAGGACCACAGTTATCATTAGAATAACCGTAGTCCTTTCTTTAATTAGTTTACAGAAGTGATAAATTTATTTTCATCATAATCTATCTGGATCTCTTTCACTTTTAATCTACATTCCAAACTTAGCTTGTGCAATAGATTTTTCCCATGATCCTTATTATCCAAAGTATCCCCATACCGTTTTATTAATTTTGTAATTGCTTCTAAACAGTGAGAAAATGCTTGATCAGAATAATTCTTATAGTAAAAAGTTAGATCAACTTCACTATCGTAAATGTTGTAATAATCAAAAATCGATTGAAAATAGGCATAGTCTGCTTCACTTAATGAATGTCCAAAGAATATTATTTGTTCAATGTTTTTAGGCATTTTTTTAATTTCATTTTTTGCAACTGAGTCTAATTCAATTTTTCTGTACGTTTTACTCAAACGATACGCAAACATATTATCTAAATCAACTTGACTTTCATCGATTCCAAATATAACATTCACATCATTATTCAATGAACCGTGTACATGTTCTAATTCATAAAAACTATCCGAAAGTTCATCAGTATAGTTAAAATTAATAATAAAACCACTTTTCAAGTCACCATCTAAAATATAATTGTAAATTTGTTCCAAATTTTCTTTATAGTATGAACTGCTGGATACCTTATTTTTTAAATAAATCTTGAAAGAATCTTCTATACTATTTATTGAACGTACAAATTCATTATTTATAAGATCACTATAATAAATTATGTCTTTTCCCACTTCTAAACTGCAAGGTAGTAATTTTTTTTTCATTAAGCTACGTACTATTCTATCTTTTATAGCAATATCCGGTTGACTGGTATGTTGTACTTTCCCTGACGCAATTGATATATATTGACGAGACAACTCACTGATATTATATGGGTAATCCTCTGATAAAATATTCAAGATTTCAGATTCAATACCGTTCCATTCTATTGTCTCCCCATTTATTTTAATTGTTGATAATAGGATAAAATCTAGTAAATTATATTCATCAACAGTCTGTTCAGGTACACCTCTAGGATAGTGTTTTTTACCTGTAAAGTATTCTATAATTTTCTCACTGTATCTATCTTTAAAAAAGTCATTATACGTTGACGATAAGTTACAACTCAAATCCATCCCATTTCCGATTACAACAATACTTTTACATTTTTCTTCTATTTTCTGACTTAGACTGGACATACGATAACCCCTTACCAACTTATTTAATCACATTCATTCTAGAAATAAGTGTACCACACTAATCAAGAAATGATCATTGCTGGTTATAGGTATTTTCTAATACATAGTTTTCAATACTCCAGATCCCTACCATGTTCATTTTTGCGCTTGCTTCGCTATTTTCCAATAAGTTTAGATAAGTTGTGTTGGGCTCTTGAACGTACGCTACTCTAGCTAAACCTTCCTTTACCAAAATATCCTGAAGTAGTTCCCCATCAATAAAGATATACGCCAGGTATCTTGGTTCCCAATCAACTTTGTACTTTTCCTTTACATCGCCCTGATCAAACATAATCTCAATAGTTTCTGCAGCTTACAATAATTGTTTTGTACGATCACTTGCTTCTTGGCCGAAAGGCTGCACCGGAGTATTCGGTTTTACCGTTTCTGGCGTATCGATCAGTAAGTATCTGACTTTTATAATTTGATCATTAATAAGAAATTTGCTTGTATCACCATCAATATGCTTATTCAATTGAACGATTAATTTTTGACTTCGAGGGAATTCCTCCTGTTTCGACATTCCGTTTACTATTTGATCAACAGAACCTTCGTTTCATCTATCGTTTCCTGCATTGAGCAACCAGCTAATAACAAAACGGCAGCTGTCATTAAAAACAGCCGCCGCATCCAAACTTTATAATTCATGCATGATATCCTTTCTGAATTGAAATTATTTACAATAAGCATCAACATCGGCCCAAAGTTTTCGGTCAACTGCTTCATCTATACATTCATCACACGTAGTATTCTGCAGCTTAGAGCATTCTTCTTTTTCTGTCCCACAATAAAAGCAGCATGAACACATGTCTTGAAAATTAGTCAACATTTCAGTGTCTTTAGGCGTCCAAAATTGAACATCTGATTCTTCTGAGAGGGTGAATACATTTTCTATACACATGTCTTCAGTACAGACAACGATTCGTAAACTAATTTCTTCATCCATCAAATCTTTGATTAGTTCAGCTGAACTACTACATCACTATGTTTCGGTTTAAACTCTATCCAGTACATATAACCCTCCACACTGTATTTTTAGAATGGGACATCATCATCTGAGATTTCGATTCCTTCTTCTCCAAACCCAAAAGGATGATATTTTGACCGCTTAATTTCAATGTCTAGAAAATAAAGGTTTTGCGTTATTGATTTTGACATCTGTTCTATAATCCGTTCCCCTTTATTGGTAACATAAATATCCTCATAATTGATACTCTTTTCCTGACAAATTTCTTCTACTAGTCTTTTTAACGCTTGTGCTTGGATAACATCATCTTCCAAAATAAAAATACTCATCTTTTTTCAATCCTCGATTAATCGTCATTATACTTAATTATACAAGCTTTTATATAAAAATACAGGTCAATATCGATAAATAAAAACAAAGACAAAAATCCCATAAAGAATTTCTATCTCTGCTTTTTTTTGATAAACTCTAAATATATGACCTCTGTACTTTACAATAATTCACCAAAGCGTCTCACATAGAATTTTTTAACAATCATTACTAAAATCAAGTAACTAACTATGGTTAGACCTAACCAAGCAAAATAGTTTAATGGCAATTCAGCTAAGCCTAAACTTTGACCAAATGCCGTAAATGGTAAAATCGTTCCAATGGCAATTCCTAATGAAGTAATCGTTGTTAAAATAAATGATGCTCGACTTTGTAAAAATGGCATTTTTGGCGTCCGCAATGTATGGATTACCAAGGTTTGCGACCAAAGGGATTCTACAAACCATCCTGCGTGGAAAATCGCAATAAAGGTTGCTTGCTGTGCTGGTGCTAAGTCATGATAATTGCCGCCAACCAATTGAGGACAGATAACAAAATACATTAATAGATATGTCGTAATATCAAAGACTGAGCTAGTAGGTCCTAACCAAGTCATGAACGAACCAATTTTTGAAGCATCCCACTTCTTAGGTTGCTCCAAGTATTCATCATCAACATGATCCCATGGTATCGACATACAAGAAATATCGTAAATCAAATTCAAAAACAGCAATTGTAGCGGTAGCATCGGTAAAAAAGGTAAAAAGATACTAGCAACAACGACTGAAAACATATTACCGAAATTAGAGCTCGCTGTCATTTTGACATATTTCATGATATTCCCAAATGTCGTTCTACCTGCTAACAAGCCTCGTTCCAGAACCATCAAGTCTTTTTCTAGCAAGATGACATCCGCCGATTCCTTTGCAATATCGACAGCCGTATCGACAGAAATGCCTACATCCGATTCTTTCATAGCAGGCGCATCATTGATTCCATCCCCCATAAAACCAACCGTATGCCCTGCTTCTCTTAATACCTGAACAATTCTTGTTTTTTGTTGTGGGGTCAATTTCACAAAAATGTTATATTTTTCAGCAATCGTTTTTAATTCAAAATCGTTCATTCGTGTAATTTCATTTCCAGTGATTAACTCTTCATTGGCTAACCCCACTTGTTTACACACTGATTTTGTTACTAACGCATTGTCGCCAGTCAATACTTTGACACCGACACCATGATTTTTTAGCGCTTCTAAAGCGGCTTTCGTTGTTTCTTTTGGCGGATCAAGAAAAGCAAGGTAGCCAATCAAAACCATTTCATTTTCATCAGAAACAGAGAATTCATCAACCGTCGCAGGATTTGTTTTTTGAGAAACTGCTAATACACGTAGTCCATCTTCATTTAACTCTTCAACTGTTTTTAAAATTTCACTTTTAAGCTCTTCTGTTAACGGTGTGACTGCGCCTTGATAATCAACATAGCCTGAAATTTCTAGCATTTCTTCTACAGCGCCTTTAGTGATCATTTGCGTTTTTCCAGAAGTATCTTCGATTACAACACTCATCCGACGACGTTTAAAATCAAAGGGAATTTCGTCTACTTTACGATACTCAGAAGGATCAATCGACAGTTCTGATTTTGCTGCATCAATGATGGCAACGTCCATTAAATTTTTAAGTCCTGTTTGATAATAACTATTGAAAAAAGCATGACGTAATACACGACTATCTTCTTTCCCATCACAGTCTAAATGATATTCTAGGATAATTTTGTCTTGGGTAAGTGTCCCAGTCTTATCGGTACATAAAATATCGATCGCACCGAAATTTTGAATCGCATTTAAATTCTTTATGATAGTTCCTTTTTTCGCCATACTTGAAGCACCTTTTACAAGATTGGTCGTGACGATCATTGGCAACATTTCCGGCGTTAAACCAACTGCAACTGATAAACCAAAAAGAAAAGCTTCAAACCAATCGCCTTTTGTTAAACCATTGATCAAAAATACTGCAGGTGCCATCACTAACATAAACCGAATCAATAACCATGACGTTTTGCTAATCCCCACTTCAAAATTTGTTTGAGGATTTTTGTCAGAAACATCTTGCGCTACTTTACCGAAAAGCGTACCATCTCCCACTGAGACTACGATTCCTTCCGCGCTACCACTAATGACATTGCTACCCATAAATACGATATTTTCATACTCTGTTTCAACATTGTTTACCTTTAATTTATAGTCTGCTCTTTTTTCTACTGGATAACTCTCACCCGTCATGGCAGATTGAGAAACAAATAAATCTTTAGTTTTCGTTAGTCGTATATCCGCCGGAATCATATCCCCAGCAGATAATTTTACGATATCACCGCAAACAATTTCTTCTATCGGAAGCTCAACTGTCTTCTTCCTACGAACAACAGTTGCAGTAACCTTTACCAAATTATTCAATTTTTCTGCCGCTTGATTTGATTTAACCGATTGAATCAAGGTCATTGTTCCACTGATCAAGACCATTGCTAAAATGATCAAAACACCGACAAGATCACGATCAGCAGGTGCTGCAATCACATAATCAGTAATAAATGAAATGATCGCTAATGTAAGTAATACAATCGTAAAAGGGGTAAAGTACGCTTTGATCACTTCAAGAAACAATGGTGTTTTCTTTCCATGTGTAATAATATTTTCCCCATATTCTTCTCTAGATAGAACAGCTTGTTGATGGGTGAGGCCTCCTTTTGAAGACTTGAAATACGTTATGATATTTTCTATTGAGTTTCTTGCAAAATACTCATAAGATTGATTACTCTTTTTCGTTACTAATACTCTTTTCTCCATTTGTTTCTCCTTCTTTCTAAAGCTCTGATCAATAAAATAATGAACAACTGGCAATAAACAACCACTAATTCAATTTTACTGATTTTGTATTTTTTTAAGGAACGGACTAATGGAAAAAGAGGTGTTGTCATCGGAGGAAACTACTTAACTCTACTAGAAACAAATAGACAATAGTATCCTCATGTTTTTAACAACAGGTTTCTTTTTGCATAAGTCCTTGATCATCTGACTACTGTCATCCATTTGTTTCCATCTCCTTTAGCGTTATATGTTTGATAATTCCAAGTGTTCCAATTCTTTTTTTAGTATAAATTCTTTTTTTAAATTTTTTCAAAGTCACTTGTCCATCTGAATAGGCATGCCCCACACTTTGATAGCCAAAATGATCATAAAAACCCCAAGCTTGCTTACGACCAGTTAAAACTACAGTTTGAAAAGCCATAAGTTCTGCAATTTTTTCAGCAAATTGAAGTAATTTTTTTCCAATGCCGAATCCTTGATAGTCTTCGTTGATGGCCACTTGTTTGATTTGTGCTATTGTTTGGCTCTTTTTTGAAAGAAGTAAGGTTCCTACAACAATCCCATCGATCATCGCTGCTACATGGGTATCCTTTTCTTCATTTAAAGGTAGATCCTTGATCCATTCTTTACCAGCACTTGTTTTTAGCAACTTGTTTCTTAAGTCTATTCCTGCCCAATATTCTTCACTGTTCCAATTTACGATTTTCACCATCACTGTTTTACCATGTTGATTCCTCCGTTCTTTTAATTGTTTAGTTGATTGATTTCAATAACTTCTGAAAACTGAGATAATTCTGAAGTGATCGCATTTACCGCAAGTGTCCCATTTCTTATTGCTTCGATTTCCAAAAATAGTCGTATTTTTTTTCCTGCTAGATCAGTACATGAGAACTTAGTGAAGGTTAAACAATATTTATCTAACAACTGAATAATCTCTGTTCTAAGCATGACCTCACTAGTATTGCTTGCAATAACAGAAAGATAATGGATCGATTCTGTTTGTTCCTCTTCTTTTTGCACGGTATAGTCATCTATTTTGAAAGATAAATTTCTTAGCAAAATATTGACTAGCATTAGAGCAACTGCACAAATAACTCCTTCAATCACAAATCCAGCTCCAATCATGCTGCCAACAGCTGCTGAACACCATAAGGTTGCTGCTGTATTGATACCAGTCACACTAAATCCTTCTCTTAAAATCACTCCTCCAGCAAGAAATCCAATTCCACTGACTACTTGGGCTGCTATTCGAGTCGGACTACTATCGTCTTGGATCAAAGTAGACAATGAAACAAATTGGCAAGCACCAAATGTGACTAAGGTCATCGTTCTCATCCCAGCTAATTTTTTTCGCCATTGCCTTTCTGCACCGATGATCATTCCTGCAAAAATACTTGCGATAATATTGATTAAAAATTCATAGGTTTGCCCCTTTCTTAGATTTGAGGTTAGGTGGAAACTTTTTTCGAGACGAAAACTACATCTCTTTCGCCGTTCTCTAAGTACTGTTCATCATCTGCTCTGGCCTTTAATTCTTTAAGCCCTAACTCTTTGACAGTGATGAGATTGAAACGTGGTGGAGTGATTCAGTATTAAGGTTACTTCTCTCTCTTCGTTCGCCAAGTACTGTTCATCATCTACTCTGTCCTTTGGCCAGTCGTAGTGATTCACAGCAAAAAACCTTCCGCCAAAACTCAGCGGAAGGTCATAAATAAGCGCACAAAAAAAAGCCTGCATGATCTAGTCGTTGAGTTTTGGCACTATACAACGTAAAAAGCAGAGCTTTTAGCTACCTTATGAAAAGCCTTGTAATCGACAATCCCTGTTCTACCCATTGGCATCTCTCGATGTTTTTGGGCAGTAGCCTGTGTTTGTATAGGAGCCTCACCTAACAAATCTATTTAATTATCTTACAGGTGACACTATACCATCCTTATAAAACAACTGTCAACATTTTTTTATTTATTTCAAAAAAATATTTCTAATTTAAGAATAAAAAAACAAACTACCGACGTTACAAAAGAGAACGTCGGTCAACTTATACTTGTTAAATTTTTTCAACTTTGATGACTGCATTTCCAGCTACTTGAGGTGGGATCGACATCGTCATTGCAGGTAATCCAACTAATGTAAATTGAATTTTATCTCCTTTTTTCAACTCATTGCTTGTGATTCCATCCGCGAATTGATCTTTTGATACATTCAGAATAACACCATCATTTTTCATCATACCAATAATTTTTTTAGGATCTTCGATTGCCTCAACTTCCTTTAAAACTAGACGGGTCGAGTGGTCTACAGTTTCATTTTCTTTTGCGTCCTCACCTAAAACTGCTGTAAATATTGATTTTGCTTGTTCATTGTCATTTGATGTTTCATCCGTAGCTTTATTTTGCTTACTACTCATAGCTGTCTCTTCACTTCCCTTTGGCGAATTTTGCTTATTTTTTGCACATGCACCTAAAGAAACCAACGTTAAAATTGTTAGTATTGTTAGTACTCTTTTCTTCATAAGGATCTCCTCCAATACTGATACTTTATTATAAGATATGCTACTACTTTCAGTCCATTACCATCCTCCCCTTAAAAAAGAAAAAAAGCAGGGAGGAAACTCTAAGAGTCACATCCCTGCCTTATATCAGCGGGCGCAAAAGCACCTCAACCATTTCTACGATCATTACCTGACATTGTTATCTCTTGCGCTAAATAACGAATACGTTCCATGATTCGACGGGCCTTCAACGGCTCTTGTTCACCACGTTGCGTCACAGATAAATGTTTTTCTAGGTCTTTTAAATCAAGGTTTGAAGAAAAAAATGTCACTAATTGTTCTTGCATTCGATATTGTAAAATAACGCTTAGCACGTCATCTCGAATCCAAGAAGTCATTGATTCTGCACCAAGGTCATCGATCATTAAAACAGGTGATTTTTTGACTGCATCCAATTTAGGACCGACCATATCTTTACCGATTGCCTGTTTCATTTCGACTGTAAAAGTTGGAAAATGAACAATTGTTGTAACAAAACCACGTTCGGCTAAGCTGTTAGCAATTGCACCTAGCAAAAAGGATTTACCAACCCCAAAGGTTCCTTGTAAATAAAGCCCTTTGTGAAATTCTTTTGGATTTGACGTATACTCGTTTAAAAATTTCATTGTTTCTGCCATCGCTTGAGCACGCCCTTGCGATGCTGTATCAAATCTACTTAAGCTTGCTTCTCGTACATCTTTTGGCATATCCATTGCACGAACTCTTTTACGAATCTCGTCTTCTTTTTGCTTAGCGATCAGCGCTTCTGTCGGCACGTAGGTGACATCAATATAATGGAAATTTAAGGTTAGTTTAGGTTCGTATCCAGGGGCGATCATTGTTGGGTCATTCAACTGATACTTGCGTTTTTCTTGAACAAATTCATATAATTTTGAATAACTCTTCCGAATATCATCATCTGTTAATCGGTCACGATTTTCCTGAATAAACGTTTGGACATCTGTATCTTTCAATACAACCTCAACTAGCTCATTGTATCGCTCATTCATATCTCTGCTTTGAATGATTTTTGACATTTCTTTCCCTACATCTTCCATTAATTGCCACCTCCTTTACTCAAGAAATCTTGAATTTCTTTATCTAGCCTTGCTTGTTCCTCTTTTGATAATTTTTGTTCTTCTACTGGGTTTTCTACCCAATCTGGTAACGTCTCTTGACGAATCGGCCGATTATTTTGACCATAACGTTGTCTTGTTTGTTTTTGTTCCTTGCCTTTTTTAGCGATTTCACGTACATGTTCAATGGCCTTTTCTGGTGAGAAAATACCACTTTGCGCCCATTCATTGGCAATTCGATTCACGTAATCAGCTTTCAGTGTAGGCTGTTTTTGGATATTGTAGACGTAATTGATTAAAACATTGATCACACTGTTAGGCAATCCAGATTTACTCACTAAATATTTGACTAGCGAACGTTCTTGGGGCGTTGTGTACCCACCGCGTTCGTTTTTTAAAGCTTCCAAATAATTTAGAGGGAAATTTTTTTCACTATCCATGATCATTTGAATATCTTGTGTCGAAAAACCGTTCATTTTTAATGAATTATAACGGTACGTTTGTTGATCTTCAGCAGATAAATCAACAGAATCATTTTTTTGAAACTCACTAGTTTTTTGTTTTTTATCTGGGTCATAAGTTCGATAGACCGCTCTTTCAAAGTCTTTGATATCAATCTTGCTTGTATAATAGTCAAATGATTTAGAGCAAAAATCGATCATATCCAATTCAGTGATTCCAAATAAATTGTGAAAAACAAAGACTTCTTCTTTGAATCCATTACTATTATCCGGCAGCTTAATTCCTAATTTTTCGATTCCTTGAAGAAAGTACGACCAGTCAAAACTTTCATTAACTGCACTTACTGTTTGTGCAGGGCGTGGATCGATAAAAGATTGCTCCATTCTGCTTAACTGTTCACTATGAGATAGAATTTGCTCCTCTTTGAAAACATAAGCATCTTTAAATCCAACTGAAACTTCCGCATAACCAGTTAAGTTTACAAATGTTGGTTGAAACCGTTCAAATAATTTGTCTAATTTTCTTTGTCCCACACTATTCAAAAGTGTCAACGACAGAACTTCATCTTTAAAAAAACGTTCAGCAGTTTCAGGGTGATTTAAACGATACATGAAATGCACACCTAACTCAGAATCGTTTTTTGCAAAAGTCGACAACAGTCCAATCCCTTCTAGCTTTTTTCGGGCTGTTTCGATTTGTTTTATACTCATATCCATCATCGTAATCAAATCAGCATGAAAAAGTGATTCACTAGTACCTTTCCCTTCCACTTCCGATAAAAGTGTCAAATATAAACTGAACGCTTCGGCACCAATAATCGGTTGATATAAAAGCGTCAATATCGTTTGTTCTTGATTGGATAATGGATAAGGTACGGCTACTTGAAAAATACTTTTAGGATGGACTTCTTTCCAACTGTCTTTCAAAGAAAGACCTCCTTATTCATTGGTTGTATCTGAATTTGAAGATTTTGCTTTATCCACGATACCTTGCAGTTCTTTTAAGAAGACACTCATATCTTTAAATTGACGATATACACTAGCGAATCGAATATACGCAATTTCATCTAAATTGACTAAATCTTCCATAACATACTCACCAACTAAAGTAGTTGAAACTTCATTTTCACCCAAACTACGAACACGGTTTTCAACATTATCAACGATTTGTTCCATTTGTTCCATGGCCACTGGACGTTTTTCCGCAGACCGAATCAACCCACGTAAAATTTTCTCTCTATTAAATTCTTCCCGATCACCATTTTTCTTGATAACAAGTAGCGGAGCTGCTTCGATTCGCTCGAATGTTGTAAATCGGTAATTACAATTTTCGCATTCTCTACGACGACGAATTGCACGCCCATCATCTGCTTGACGGCTATCAATTACACGGGAATTATTATGATGACATCTTGGACAACGCATAATATTCACCTCATTTTATCTTATGCTATCTATTTATAAAGTTTCGTTTTAATTTACTCTCCATATTATAACATGAAATGCTTCAGAAACCAGACATTAACTGTTACTTCTTAACCATTTTTTTTAGTTTATTCAGATTTCATTTAATAACAATTTTCTAGATTCAAAAAATAACTGAGTAAGATAACAGGCTAAATGTCTTGTCTTGCTCAACTACTCTCTTGTTAAAGTTCTGTTTTGTCTCTCATTCCACACTCCATATTCTTCTGAGCCATATAGCTCCAAACTCGATTTAGAGATAATAGAACGATTGCCTATGAACTATAAAATAGAAAGTAAAGAAACACAATCCATTTATCTCGATTTGCTAAATCGTTTCTGGGAATAGCAAGATATGACAAGGAATAAACGGACTCAATGTTAATGGAGCCTATAAAATAAACGAAAAATCGTTCATTATAAAAATTAGTCAATATACATAGTTATGATTGATTTAAACTCGGTTGAATTTTTTTCAATTAGTTAAATTAACCATTCTTTAATCGCATCACCCCTAATCTTTACCTCATGACTTATCATACTTATCAGACCAACATATTCACCTAAATTAACGCTACTTCTTTTTTCTTTCTATTCTCCATTCCCTTTTTGTTTTTTACATTTCTGTTGTTCAAAAAAGAGAATACAGATTTCAAGATATCGATTATGTTTACCGACACAATATCGTTATTTTAAATTAGATTTTACAAACAGCTTCAAAGTAGGTTGAAATTTATCAAAAACAAAAAAGATGTATAATCAGCAGTTATACATCCTAAACTTTTTTCAATTCATCGTAAAATTTAAATTTCCGAAAAAACAATTATGCATCTTTGTTATACTATAAGAAATTATTTTCTAATACCCAGTCCTTCACTATTTTTTCTGTTTCTTGAATGCTTTTTTGATTATCAAATATTATATCAGCTTTTTCTTTTTTCTTTTCAATTGACAATTGACTATTTACTCGTTGATTCGCTTCAGTTTCAGTTAAATTATCTCGTTTCATCAAACGAATCATCTGAGTTTTTTCAGGTACATAGACAACGGCTACTTTGTCAACAAACGCATCATACCCACCTTCGTATAATAAAGGTATATCCACAACAATCAGCGAAGCTTCATTTTTTTTGGCTGCAATCTGAGATAAAATAGCCTCTTTGAGAAATGGGGATAATAATTCATTTAATTGTGTTCTTTTTTTTTCATCTGAAAAAACAATGTCTCCAAGTTTTTTTCGATCTAATGATCCATCTGAGTATAATACCTCTGAACCAAAAGTAATTGCTATTTTTGTTAATGCCGGAGTTCCTATTTCAACAATTTCCCGAGCGATCACATCGGCATCTACCACAGGAAATCCTAATCCTTTAAATACGTTAACAACCGTACTTTTCCCCGTTGCGATTCCACCAGTCAAACCTAAGACCATTCCCATTGATCAATTCCTCGCTTTCAATGTCTGGCACTTCGGACAAAAATGGGTCCCTCGTTGAGCGACTTTTATTTTCTTAATTGGTGTTGCACATCTTGGACAAGGTTTTTCCGTCTGACCATAGACATTTAATGAGATTTGAAAAGTCCCAGCTTCCCCCAGTGCATTTAAATAACTGCGAATTGTTGTTCCGCCGGCTTCAACAGCACGTCCAAGAACATCAATGATTGCATGATATAGCCTTTCGACTTCTTTAGGTTTTAAAGTATCAGCTGGCTGTTCTGGATGAATTTTTGCTTCCCACAATGCTTCATCTACATAGATATTACCTAGTCCTGTCACTAAACGCTGATCTAATAACAGTGGTTTGATTGCTTTGTGGTGTCTTTTTAACCCAGTACGAAATTCTGATAGTTTAAACGATGCTGGTATCGGTTCAGGACCTAGCGCTAAAATCCCCTTGTATTTTTCTCCTTGATCTTTCGCCACTAACACCATCCGTCCAAATTTCCGAACGTCAAGATATCGTAATTCTGTTCCATCCGTAAAGGTGAAAATCACGTGAGTATGTTTAGTACGTTCTTCTTCCGGATCATGGGTTTCGTATTTTCCTTCCATTCTCAGATGGGATATCATATCGTAATTGGTTAATTTAAAAATCAAAAACTTCCCTCGACGTTCCATTTTTTCGATTTTTTGACCAATCAACTGCTGTGCAAAGATATCCGTTTCTGGTGATTCAATGATTCTCGGCCACAAAATCGTGACTTCTTCAATCGTTTTCCCTACAACTAATTTTTCTAACCCTTTTCTGACTGTTTCAACTTCTGGTAATTCAGGCAACTTTCATCTCTCCTTAGAAGAAAAAGACCGAAACGAACAAATCAAAGATTTAAAAACCTTTTTTTGTTTGGTCAGTCTTTTTCAATTATTTTAATTAATTATTTTGCTTCATACCATGTCTTGCCCCAACTGCTGTCTGTTAACAGCGGTACATGCAGAGCCACAGCATTCTCCATCACATCTTTAACTAATGCATTTAGTTGTTCTAATTCAGATTCAGGCGCTTCAAAAACAAGTTCATCATGTACTTGTAACAACATCGTCGCCTGCATGTTTTCTTCTTTCAATCGCTGTTCCATATTGATCATTGCGATTTTCAAAATATCTGCAGCACTTCCTTGAATAGGTGTATTGATCGCCGTTCGCTCTGCAAACGACCGCAAATTGAAATTACGAGAGTTGATATCTGGTAAGTAACGGCGGCGATTATAAAGCGTTTCTACAAAGCCTTTGTCTTTTGCATCGCGTACGATATCTTCCATATATTTTTTAACTCCTGGGTATTTTTCAAAATAGGTATCAATATATTCTTGCGCTTGTTTTCTAGTAATCCCTAAATTTTGAGACAAACCATAATCACTGATACCATAGACGATCCCAAAGTTGACAGCTTTCGCCTGACGACGCATATTCGGCGTCACATCTTCTGGTTTTTCAATGCCAAATACACGCATTGCTGTACTAGAGTGAATATCTTGTCCTTCAATAAAGGCTTCCTTTAAATGCTGATCATCTGAAATATGTGCTAAAACACGTAATTCGATCTGAGAATAATCGGATGAAAAAATCATCCAATCCTTTTCTCTAGGCACAAAAGCTTGACGAATTTTTCGACCCTCATCTAAACGAATAGGAATATTTTGTAGGTTAGGATCAACCGAACTTAAACGACCAGTTTGTGTCAATGTTTGAACATAGCGTGTATGAATTTTATCATCTGGCTGAATTACTTTTAGTAATCCTTCTACATATGTTGATTGGATCTTGGCAATTTGACGATAAATCAAAATGTCTTCAACAATCGGTGCCTGTTCTTTTAATTGCTCTAATACATCAACAGCTGTTGAATAGCCTGTCTTTGTCTTCTTTATTACAGGTAGACCCATTTTTTCAAATAAAATCACCCCTAGTTGTTTTGGTGAATTTAGATTGAATTCTTCGCCTGCTTCTGCATAAATTTTTTGTTCGATTTCACGAAGTCGATCTGAAAATTCGATACGCATTTCTTTCAATCGATTTGCATCTACACGAATTCCTGTAATTTCCATATCACCTAAGATTTTCGAAAGAGGCAATTCCATCTTATAGAATAAGTCAGCTTGATTTTTTTCAACTAATTCTGCATCTAGTTTTTCAGAAAGGAAATGAATAGCATTGACTTTTCGAGCGAGATGACTGAAAAATGCCTCATCATCTTCTGGTAAACCTTTCTTAGCCCCTTTTCCATAGACTGATTCATCAGAATGGATATCTGTATAACCATAGTGCTGCGCTACTCCTTCGATATCAGCACTATTATCGTTTGTATCTAATAAGTATGCCGCTAATAATACATCGAATGTAATGCCCTGAGTTTTACCAACATAACGGTTAAGCGAGACATATGTGCGCTTTGCATCATATACTATTTTCTTAAATTTATCTGATAACAACCATTCAACAAATGGTTTGCTTTCAAACAGTTCAAGGCTATTTGTCGCATATACTTTGTTCTTCGTTCCCCATGCCACACCTACAATCGGAGAGGTATGATAATTATCTTCTAGCATCTCAACATATAATGCCATATCATCAGTAAACATTTCTTTAGTGAACGTATCTACTACATCAAAATGGACATCTTCAAGTTCAACCGTCTCTTCTTCGACATTTAACTTACTTAACATTTGCTTGAATTCCATTTCTTTATAAAAAGGAATTAATTTCTCTAAATCTTTGCCTTCGTATTTCAACTCATCAATATTGACTTCAACTGGAGAATCAACATTGATCGTTGCTAAACGTTTAGACATAAAAGCTTGTTCTTTGTCGTTGATTAGATTTTCTTTCATTTTGCTTTGCTTCAAGCTATCGATATTTTCATAAACACCTTCGACTGAACCAAATTCTTTTAATAACTTAATTGCGGTCTTCTCACCGATTTTGGTTACGCCAGGAATATTATCTGAAGTATCTCCAGCCAAACCTTTCATATCGATAATCTGATTTGGAGTCAAACCATCATATTTTTCGGCCACATGCTCTGGTGTGTAAGATTCTAGATCACTAACTCCTTTGATCGTGATGTCAACTTTTACTGAATCTGTTGCTAGTTGAGTCAAATCTCGATCTCCTGACAATACAACAACATCAAACTCGTCTTTTGGAACTTTAGTTGCAAGTGTACCAATGATATCGTCCGCCTCATAATTATCTAACTCATAATATTTCACACCTAAACCAGTCAACAACTCTCGAATGTAAGGCATTTGTTCTTTAAATTCTCCCGGTGTTTTTGAACGGCCTGCTTTATATTCAGGATAAAATTCAGTTCTAAAGGTTGTTTTGCCCGCATCAAATGCAACTAAAACATGGGTTGGGTTTTCCTTTGCCATAACGTTTTCAAACATATTGTTAAACGCATAGACGGCATTAGTATGTAATCCATTTTTATTTTTAAAACGCTCTAGTGAATTGTGTAAAGCAAAAAAAGCGCGAAATGCCACACTATTTCCATCAACTAATAATAACTTATTTTTTGTCATCTTTTTTCTCCTCATCTTCAGCAAACTGGTTTCCTTCTTATTCTAACAAAAATCTGCCAACTTTGCAGTAGGAAGGAACTAAAGTTCGTAAAGCTTAATTGAAAACACAAGAAAACCCGCTCTGCACACTCAGAGCGGGTCAATTAGGAGTTCACACAAATGAAATTAGTTCCTAGTAGCTATTGTCTTTCTTCTATGTCCTCATAGTACAAGGAATTTGTGAATATTATATGAACGAAAAATTTCCAAAGTGTAACTTTTTTAGGTACTCTCGTCCTATTCTTATTCTTAAAGATGAGCAATCAGTTAAACAAATTGAAAACCAGATAAAGTTGTTGCTCCAACACTCATCATCACACCCAACACCAACTACAATATTGCACTAGTTATTATAAAAAGAATTCGGAACAAAACTCAAAATAAGCTTCGTTCCGAATTCTAACCTAATAGTGATTATTCAGTTTATTATTGTAATTTATGGTAATATATTGCCCGCAGCACGATAGATTTCATACCACTCTTCTCTACTCAAAACAATATCTGAAGCTTTAGCAATCTCTTTAATCCGCTCTTTATTCATACTCCCAGCTATTACTTGCATTTTTGCAGGATGTCTTAAGATCCATGCCGTTGCTAGACCAGTTGCAGTACAATCATGATGTTCAGCAATTTTGTCTAAAGTATTGTTTAACTCTGAAAATTGTTCATTGCCAATAAAAACGCCCTCAAAGAAACCATATTGATAAGGCGACCAGGCCTGAATCGTCATCTCATTCAAACGAGAATAGTCCAAAATACTGCCATCTCTCTCAATGCTTGCATCATCTGTCATATTTACATGGATACCTTGATCAATCATACCAGTATGTTTGATGCCAAATTGTAATTGATTGGCTAATAATGGTTGTTTTACAGTCTTTTTCAGTAGTTCGATTTGCATTGGTTTTTGATTACTTACACCAAAATGTTTTACTTTCCCTTGCGCTTGTAACTGATCGAAAGCTGCCGCTACTTCTTCTGGCTCCACAAGAGTATCTGGTCGATGAAGTAACAATGCATCAACATAATCCACACCTAATCGTTTCAAGCTACCTTCAAGTGAAGAAACAATATGTTCTTTTGAAAAATCGAACATCCCTTTACGAATACCACATTTTGTCTGAATAATAATATCTTCTCTTTTAATTGCTGTCTCTTTTAAAGCTTTGCCAAAAATCGTTTCGCATTCACCACCGCCATAAATATCTGCATGATCAAAAAAATCTATACCATGCTCATATGCAGTTTCGATAATTTCTGCTGGATTTTTTGCACCATTCATTCTCATACATCCCAAAATAACAGGTGATACTTGTATATCGCTTGTGCCAAATTGAATCTTTTTCACTAGAAAACCTCCTAAAATTGTATTCACAATCTCATTTTAACACATTTGGTTGAAAGGGCTTCATTTTCTAACTTCTTTTAATAATTTTTCAATTTTAAAAAATATTTCTTCAGAAAAATCGTGTTCTATAAGCAGGATTGGCTGTGCGTATTTTTTACTTAATGCTTGATAGACAACAGTGGTTAAAATAATATCAGTATATAAAATTGATTTAGACGTTCTAGCAAAGATAACCATTAGATTGAACTTACTACTAAAAAAATCAGTGATCCTTTTCCCTAACTCAATTTCTTTTTCAAGCGATAAATCAGTCATTAGGCAGATAAATATTCTTTTTTCATTATATACAGGTGAAATAAGTGAACTTAAAATCATAAAATAACGATAACTTAATGCATCTCTTGGTATTTTTTTGTAAATCGAGCATTCCTCAACTAATTCACATAGCCCTTCTTCCACTTTACGCATAAAACTAGGATAGTTCTCTTTTAAAAAAGCTCTGGATTGAATTTTTTCAAATAAAAAACCTGAAATCAGTTCATAATATAAATGAAAGCCTAAAAATGCCACCACACTTGCTTTCGAATGATTAAAATTCTTATCCCAAAATATTTGTTTGAATTTATTTGTAGCAACTAGTGTATTTGAATGACATGTGGTCTTTTTTAAAAAATGCTCTTCAATAATATACGCCTGCATGCTCGAACTAAAGTATGGTAAAAAATGTGCTTGAATAATTAAGTAGAGATAGGATAACTCTTCAAAATCTAAATTTGTAACGGTTCTAACTCTTCCCATTGTTTTTATAAATTTAAAAAAAATGGAGCTATGATTGAGATACTGCTTCCATTCTTTCTTTATACAGATCTTTTTTCCCTTTTTGAAACGCCATGTCGCAATTTGAACAATTCGGAAAAGCGATTCTTTTTGAAGTTCATTAATTTGCATTTGAAAAAATTGGACCAATTGATTGGACAAGTGTTGGCTGTCTCCTTTTTCCAATGGTAAAAATTTATTTTCAGTGCCTTGATAAACAAACCAGTAAAAATGTAAAATCAATGCTCTAATCTGCTCTTCTTCCCCTATAAACTCATATGTTCCTCGCTTCAAATGAATGTCAAATTTTTTCAGCCATTCATTGATCTTTTTCACTCGTCTTCTCAAACTCGACTCACTGATCATCATTTTTTCAGCAAGCTTCTTCGTCTGAATATTCTCTTCTTCTATAATAGCTTTTAAAAAAATAATTTCAGGTACATCACTTAGATACTGCACTAAAAAAGTTTCTAAATATAAATCATTCTCTCTTTTTATATAGAAAAATTTTTTTGAATGACTGCAAATAGCTAAATGCTGATCTAATTGATAACGCTGAAATAACCTCTTCATTTTTTTTATTGACCTTACTATTGTTCTTACGTTAAGCCCTAATTCGCTAGAGATATTCTCCAATGATCTGCTCTTTTCAGAAGACTTAAGTAGATCAAAAAGTCCTAGTAATTTTCTCGATTCAAAATCAAGTATTTCTTTATATTCCATACTATACCGCTTCCCCCTCAAAAATGAACACTCATTATAGCAACTAGAAACAAAAAAAGTAATGAACATGCATAAAAAATATACGCACTATTCATTACTTTTCATTTTTTATTCGTGGATTCTTAAGGTCATAGCGTTTATGGCTACAATCACTGTACTCATGGACATCAAAATTGCACCTACTGCTGGGCTCAATATAATCCCCCAAGGAGCTAGAATACCTGCTGCAAGTGGTATTGCAATAATATTGTACCCTGCACCCCACCATAAATTTTGAATCATTTTAAGTCGTGTCTGTTTAGCTAAATCTAAAAAACGAAGTATATCTTCAGGATTACTATCCGCCAAAACAACATCAGCTGAATCAATTGCAACATCTGTCCCTGCTCCTATCGCAATACCAATTGTTGCTCGAACTAAGCTTGGAGCATCGTTGATACCATCACCAACCATCATCGTTTTTTGACCTTTCTTTACGTAAGTTTGAATTATTTGTTCTTTATCTTCTGGTAATAATTCTCCATAAAACGCATCAATACCTAAATATTGTGCAACAGATTTTGCAGCTTCTTTATTATCACCTGTCAGCATTACAGGTACGATACTTTGTTTTTTTAAATCTGTTATAAATTGTTTTGCCTCTGGTTTCACTACATCACCTAATGCAATCATAGCAACTATTTGGTCATTAATAAGTAAATAGCTTAAAGTATTTCCTTGCTCCTGATACTTCTGTTTCAACGCATGGTCAAAAGAAATATTTAAACGTTCCACTTCTTTTTCATTAACTATTTTAACAGCTTGCCCATTAACGTTTCCATTAAGGCCTATGCCAGAAATAGTATGAAGATTTTCTACTTTGTAAGGAGATATTTTTTCCTCTTTCAAATAGTTCATGATGCCAATTGCTAAGGGATGATTCGCATTGTTTTCTAAAGCACCTATCACTTTTAACGCTTCTTTTGCTGTGATTTCGTGAGTAAACATTTCAAGTCCTGTTACAGTAAATTTTCCTTCAGTTAATGTTCCTGTCTTATCTAACATGATAACTTGGATGTCATTTGCTTGTTCTAATGCATTTCGATTTTTTATTAATAACCCATGTTTTGCTGCAATCGATGTAGAACGTGCGATAACTAAAGGAATAGCTAAACCTAAAGCATGCGGACAAGCAATCACAAAGACTGTGACCATTCGTTCAAAGGCAAGGCTCAAATCTTGATCCACAATCCACCAAACAACAAAAGCCAAAATCCCTGCAGCTAGCGCTATATAAAATAGCCATTTGGCTACTCGATCAGAAAGAGATTCTAGTTTTGATTTTTCCATCTGTGCTTTTTTAACCATATTCATAACTTTGGAAAGATAACCTGATTCACCGATACCAGTTACACTTATTTCAATCGTTCCACTACCATTAACAGAACCTCCGATAACAGTATCCTTCTCTCTCTTTACAACAGCCTTTGACTCACCAGTGACCATCGATTCATCTATTGAGGTATTCCCTTTAATGATTATACCGTCAGCTGGTATTTTGTCTCCTGTTCGAATAACTAAGTGATCATTTTCCTGTATTTGTTCTAATGGGACTTCTTCTTCTTGGCCTTCTTTATTAACTCTTATGACTTTATCAGGTAAAAGTTCAGCCATCTTCTGCAAAGCGTCACTGGCATTAGAAATAGCACTCATTTCAACCCAGTGTCCTAACAGCATAATAACAATCAGTGTTGCAAGTTCCCAGAAAAAATCCATCACATGCCCCTGCGGCATCAGTTTATTCATAATAAATGCATAAATACTATAAAAATAAGAAACAGAAATCCCCATCGCGATCAGGGTCATCATCGCCGGATTTTTTTGGCTAAGTTCCATTTTTGCTCCACTTAAGAAAGGTTGGCCACCATAAAAAAATAAAACAGATGCAAGTATCAAGACCAACCAATCCGAACCTTTAAACGTAAACTGAAAAGGTAAATCAATGCCCATCATTGGTGAAAGAACAATAATTGGTAGCGCAAGTATAAGAGACAGCCAAAATTTTTTCTTAAAGTTCTCCATATGCATAGAATGATCCATATTATTCATTTGATCATGACCATTCATTGAGTGATGCTCCATTGTTCCCATCGTATGATTTTTTTGAGTAGCATGCTTACTTTCATTGCTGTTCACTAAAATTCCTTCTTTCTTTGTATACGTTTTATTTCTATAATATCCGTACTCTAGAACAACCTTTGAAGAAGAAAATGACATCCTTATTAAAAGCATAGCACAACCTATCTTTTGGGAAAAATAAAGTCTCTCAAGTTATAAAAGCATTTTTTTGCGTATCTTACAATTGAACCCTTTTCAATGCCAAGTGTAACTCTTTAAAAGCCACAGTGCATAATCTCTTTTTTCTTTGATTCTAGCGTATTTTAAGCGCCCTGTGTCTTTGATATATCTAAATAGATTCTTCTCTGACTCTTGCTTTATTGCTGCATACATCCGTTTGATCGCATTTCGATTTGCTTTATATTTTTTTCGGTTTCCTCCAGTAAACCCATAAAATATATCAATCCCTTCAGATTCTTTAGTCAGAGGTGAATGAAGGAATAATTCGTTTTGAGCTTTTTTTAATTTTTTTAGTAGTTCTTCTGTTACGTCCTTGTCAAAATTTTGTTTTATAATCATTTTACAAAGTCTTGTATATTCAATCTTGGCGACATGATTGTAAACATGACCTGCGTAATCTAAACCTTTATACAAGATATTCGCACTGAAAGACATATTCACCAATAGTCTGTACTGATGCACACAACTATCTTCTAGTTTTTGTTTGTTTTCCTGATACGGAACTTCTCTGTTCAATTTTTCCAAAAATTGATACAAAAGATGATTTTTCTGTTCTTCAACTCTAGCTATTTTTTTCATTCACACTCTTCCTCCCTAAAAATGAATAATTTTCGGCATCTCAATTTCAATATAATAGTAAATAAATGTTCTATTTATACTTAGTTTTTAATCCGTTTGATGATAAACATCTCACAAATCAATTAAATTTATTATTAAGTTTTTAAAGTATAAGTACATTTATATTGAAAAAGAATGCCGGTTAAAAGAAACAAACCAACTGAATAAATTTCGGTATAAAAATAATAGCATTTAAATAGAGATATTACAAGAACAAAATGAAAAAAAAACGGTACACCCATTCTTGAAATAATGATATAGTAGAGGAAAGAGTTTTAGTTAGCGTCACGAGTTGATCTTTCAATAAAGATCATGCATGAATAAACCAAAAAAGGATCACAGTCATACTTTTCCACTTTTAGTCAAAACAAAATCAGTTCGTTCAAGCTTTTATGATTAAGGAGGTATTATTTTGGAATTAGATTTAAACGCGGCGGGAAAACGGATCAAAGAAATTAGAAATCAACACAAATATTCAATGGCTCTTTTTGCAAATCTAGTTGGAAATTCAAGTGCTAGTACAGTTAACAATTGGGAAAAAGGAAATAATTTACCTAAACAAGAACGACTGGAAAAAATAGCAATTCTTGGTAATACAACTGCTGACTGGATTCGCTATGGAGATTTCATCGAATATGTCAGGAAACTATTAACTGAAGCAGGTTTGCGTAAAGATCTTGATCCTGAGCAGCTTGAATATTTAATCGGTACACTAGAGAAACGTAAAATTACTTATGCTCAAGATTTGTTAATATTAACTACTGCAAATGAGTTATTTCCAGAATTATTTGAAACAAACTATCAATTAGAACGTTCAAAGCAACCACTATTAATTGCCGAAGATTTTGCTGTGTATAAGATTGAACAAGACGATCGCTATAGGAATGACTTTTTACCCATACTAGAGGAGTTATTAGCTGATTCCACCCAAAAAGAAATAAATGCCTCTGTCCTATTTCTAGTATGCAATATATTAAAACGCACTGAATCAAGTAAAAATTTTCTATCGATTCCTCAACTCTTTAATTTATTGTCAGAAGTTGTGACTAACGATATATCCTATAGAAATGAAATAGGATCCAAAGTAGTTGATTATACTGATCTTACTAAAGTAAAGATCAAAGGAAAACCCTTGTCTGAGAAAACAGTGAAGAAAAAGCATTCCAAAATAAAAAAAGATTTCCTTGATTTACTGGATGAATTTCATGCAGAATACAACGATATGTAGCATTTATATAGTCTAAAATATGTTATAAATGACTATTACAACTAATTTCTGTTATTAATAGTAAATGTCATATATTACAATTAGATGATACCTTTGTTGCCAGATTTTAAATTTCAGCGTTCTCTATTAATCTTGCTCTTTAAACATGATTATTCTCTAAAGATTATGGTATACTTTATCTTGTGTTATTAAAGAATGATAATGGTGATTTTTTTAATCCCCTGTTTAAAATGATAAATAAAAAGCGAGGAACATCACTTGAAGAAAAAACTACTGATTACACTTTCATTTATTTTACTAGTAAACGTTGCACCACTGGGCGTGTTAGCGGATGATCTTGATCAAAAAATCGAAAATCAAACGAAAAAAATAGAAGATATCGTAAAAAACGAGAAGGACGCTAAAGATTACTTAGCAACTTTAGAAAATGAAATCGCAACAATCGAAACAGAATATCAAACTGTTCTCTCTGAGAAACAAAAACATGAAAAAGAAATGAATAAATTAAACACTGATATTGCGAATTTAGAAACTAAAATAAAAAAACGAAATGAACAGTTACGCGCTCAAGCAAGAAATACTCAAACAAATCATGAACAAGAATCTATGCTAACTGTTTTACTAAGTGCTGAATCGATTTCTGATGCTATTTCAAAAGCCTTAGCTGTCAATACATTAGTTACCGCTAATAATGATATTCTAACTGCTCAAAAAAATGACAAAAAAGATCTTGACGCACTGAAAGTATCTCTGACAGAAACATTAGCAACACTTGAAAAGAAAACGGCTGAACTTGAAGAAAAAGAAGCAGCTTTGGCAGAGGCAAAACTTGAACAGAATGTTAAAATCAATGAAATTGCTGCTAATCTTGCAACAGAAACGGCTGAAAAAGACAAGTTCGTTAAACAAAAAGAAGAAGCTATCAAGAAAAAAGAAGCCCAATTAAAAGCGATTGCTGAAGAAAAGAAAAAAGAAGCAGATGCCAAAGCTTTAGCTGAAAAGCAAGCGAAAGAACAAGCTAAAATCAAACCAACAGCCACTACTACTACTCAAACAACAGAAAAGGAACAGCCAGCAAGTGTGCCTGATACTTCAGCAGATACTGGTAGCAATGATGTTTCTGATAATACACAACAAGCTCCTACTCCTCCACCAGCTTCTTCTGGCGGATGGTCTGCTCCTGTAGCAAGTATGAACATCACGAGTGGATTTGGCGGTCGTGAAGATCCTACTGGGATTTCTGGCAGTTTCCATGATGGCATCGATTTTGGTGGCGCAAGTGGTACACCAATCATGGCTGCTCGTTCAGGCGAAGTCGTTAGTGCAAATTATAGTGGTATGGCAGGAAATCATGTTGTAATCAAACATGACAATGGCTATTATTCCTATTATTTACACATGAGTAGCTTAAGTGTCGCAGCAGGACAAAGTGTTAGTGCTGGACAAACTTTAGGGGGCATGGGAACTACTGGAAATTCTACCGGTGTTCACCTACACTTCAGTATTTCAACAGGATTATGGAGTGGTTTTGTTAATCCCGCACCTTTCCTTGGCTTATAAGCAATCAAAAAAGATAAGAACCCAGTCTGATTCTGGTTTCTTATCTTTTTTTGATTTAATTCGACTCTAACACATGCTTTCCATCGATTCGTTTAACCTCTGCCAATGAACGTGCTATAATGAAGTTAGATAAAGAAAGGTGCTGATTACAATGATCAATAACTACTCAAATATCTTAGTCGCTCTGGATGGATCAAAAAACTCTGAGCTAGCTTTAAAACATGGTGTTGCTATTGCAAAAGAAAAAGATGCTACCTTATATTTATTATCTGTTGTTGACGAAAATGCAATCAGCCATAGCTCTTATGCTTATTCAAAAGTATTGGCTGAAGAAAAAGAAGCTATCGAAAAGGAACTATTAAAAAATATTTATTATGCCACTGAACAAGGTTTAGAAGATGTGATTCCAATTGTTGAAATTGGTAATCCAAAGGAAATGATTTCTACAATAGTACCCACAAATCAAGCAATTGATTTAATTATCGTTGGAGCTACTGGTAAAGGGATGATCCAATCGAATCAACTAGGTACTACGACAAGTTATGTTGTGCAATCTGCTCCTTGTAATGTCCTTGTTGTGAAATAAGTTTTTATTTGTTTATAACAACTTAAAAAGCGTGTAGTCAGCAAGTTTAGAGCTGGCTACACGCTTCTTCGTTACCCTTTTAGCCTTCCTACTAGAGCAAATCGATGTTGTTGATTATAAATGAACCTATTCTTTAGTAATTCTTCTTGAAGCGCAAGTAATTCATCAAAATGAGTTTCTACAGAAAAATTGGGATATTCCCAGGGCACTCTTTTAACGTAATAAATCAATCCTTCCATATCGTAAAAATGTTGATATGGATAATATTCTCTAGCAAATATAGTATCAAAATTTTCCTTTAACAATGATTTTTGTTCAACTTCTAGTGACCACTCGTTGATTTTTGGTTGAACATTCTTCAGCAATTTTTCTGAAAGAACACAGCCATTTTGATCTCCAACTTGTTGTGTAATAAAAACTCCGCCAGGTTTCAATACTCTCCTTACTTCCCCAAGATCATAAGACTCATGCCTATTTAAAACGATATCAAAGGAGTTATTAGGAAAATTTAACTGATCATCTTCAGCAACAAAAACAATCGTTACACCTAAAGGTTGAAGTTTTTCTTTTAGCAACTGATAATTTGGTTCCCATCCTTCAGTTACACAAGTCTTATCATAGGGATGATTAAATGTCAGTAATAATTCTCCTCCACCAGTTCCCATATCCAATAAATTCAGATCCTTGGACAAATACTCACGAACAAATTCAGAATAACACCAAGGCAACTCTTCAATTTCCCATCTGTGATTCATATACGAAAAATCCCAACCACTAAAAGCCAGTTCTTCAATAGTTTGCCAATACTTTTTTAACTTCATTTTCTCCATAACTAGACCTTCCTTACATCTTATTTTGCTATATTGTAAGTTAGATACAGTTTGTTCTGACAGAAATAGTTTTCTCAATACAGCTTCTATCAGATCATAACTGTACTGAGTAGCTACTTCGATGTATCACTTTTCTTTTCAATAGATCATCTCCTAGATTTTTCGATAAATTTTAGTCCAATATAAATCCATAGATACCCCATTACAACACAAAAAAGTAAACCGCATAAAAGAAACCCCGCCCCTTCATAAAAAGTCGTTGATACCACATGCTTCATTAAAGGAACAACAAAGATAAACAAAGCAACTGCGATTAAAACACCTGTAAAATATATAAGTCCTGTCGAAAAGTAATAACTAGCTGCAGATGGTTCTCTCTCTGTTGGCAGGACATTTTTACCTTGACCATTAGAAAAGCGAGTTTGATTTGTATTCATTGCGTCAAATGTACTATTACTGATATTTGTTCGTTCGGAAAATTTCTTTTGTTGTTCTCGATTATTTATCTTCATCATCCCTTTTCAATTTACACAATATCTTCTTTATTTATTATAACACCAATCAAAAAAGAATAAAGCCAGATTTATTTCCAGCTTTATTCTTTCGCTTATATTAAGCCATTTCGGTCAATCAGCTCTTTGAACCAAATCCCGCTCTTTTTCAAAGAACGCTCATCACTTTCTAAATCCAGTCGGTAAAAACCATAACGATTTTTATATCCATTCAGCCAAGACCAGCAATCGACAAAAGTCCAAGTATGGTAGCCAAAGCAATTACTTCCTGCTTCGATTCCTTTATGCAGCTGATTTAAATGTTCTTCCATAAATTCAATCCTATAATCATCTTGAATCATCCCAGTTTGATCCAAAAATCGCTCTTCATCTGCCACACCCATTCCATTTTCTGACACATACCAGGCAATATTGTTGTAGTCATTTTTGATCATCATGGCTACATCATATAGTGCCTCAGGATAAATTTCCCATCCTCGATAAGGATTGATTTTTTTATCCGGCCAATCATAATGATCATAAAAATCAGCTGGCGATATAGCTGGCTGATTCACCTCAGCAGGCGCTTGAACACGACGAGGTTGATAATAATTCATACCAATAAAATCAACTAAGTTCATTCTGATCATTTCTAAGTCTTGCTCTGCAACTTTCGGAAGAAGCTCATTTTCAGCTAAACATTCTACCAACTTTGGCGGTACTGTACCTAAAACGGTCGGATCCAAAAAACTTTTTGTATTCAGTAAATCAGCAAGTTCCGCTGCTCGTAAATCTTCTTCCGATCGACTTTTAGGATAACATGGAGAGACATTCAAAATGATTCCGATTTGCCCTTTATACTTTCCGTCTTTAAATGCTTTTACAGCCATCGTATGCGCCATTAACGTATGAAAACCTACTTGGACAGCTTTTTTCAAATCATGAACTGCAGGATAATGGTAACCGTATAGGTAGCCACATTCTACATGAACCATAGGCTCATTGAAAGTTGTCCATTGATCCACTAAATCACCAAACAGCTCAAAACAAGTAGTCGCATAAAAAGAAAATGCATCAATTGATTCTCGTGTTTCCCAACCACCTTTTTCCATCAACCACCAAGGCATATCAAAATGAAATAGATTGATGATTGGTTTTACCCCATTTGCATGTAATTCAGAAAAATAATTACGGTAAAAAGTAACAGCTTCTTGATTAACTGTTTTACCATCTGGCAATAAACGAGTCCAAGCAATAGATGTTCTAAAGGAATTCATATGGATATTTTTCATTCTTTTGACATCTTCACTGTACATTTCATACATATTTGATGTATGTTCAGGTCCTTGATTCTTTTGAAATTTCTCTGGATTCATTTCATACCACTTATCCCATGTCGAAGGGGATTTTCCATTCAAGGAGCCATGTCCTTCCGATTGCGGTGCAGAAGTAGCCGCTCCCCATAAAAAATGCTCTGGAAATTTTTTCATTGCTTTTCTCCTATTTACTTATTTTTAAATAATCTAAAAGTAGCTCACAAAACATCATATTCGCCCATGAAAACCATTCACGAGTATACAGGTTAGGATCATGAACATTGATTCCTTCATGCATATGATTTGTACCTGCATCTGTCTGAACTAAATTATTTAGAAGTTCAGCTTTTTCAAATCGATCATTAGTCGTCAATCCTTGAATACACAGTGCAATTGGCCACACATACTCTTTAGGCGTATGCTCACTCCCAATCCCTTTTAACTTACTTCCTTCGTAGTAATATGGATTCTTATCAGATAAAACCAGCTTTCGTGTATTTTGATAAACAGGATCTTCAATCGAACAATAACCTAAATAGGGTGCTGCTAACAAACTTGGTACATTTGCATCATCCATCAAGAGGTAGTTGCCTAGTCCGTCCACTTCATAAGCATAAACTTTTTGCCCAAAATGGTCAATAATCCCCCATTTCTTAATACCATGATCGATTTCTAATTTTAGCTCACAAGCCTTCTCAGCTAGTAATGTATCAAAATAAAATTCATTTAAAATTTCTTCTAAATAGCCCAAAATAACAACAGCAAACATATTGGCTGGAATTAAATAATTATATGTACAGCTGTCATCACTTGGACGGAAACCAGACCAAGTCATACCAGTATAGCCGAAAGCTTCACCAAATCCATTGTTGGAAAGCGTATCTTCTGGCCTTTCGCCAATACGCTCAAAACGATAAGGTGAGTTTTCATGCCGCTGTTCAGTTTTGAAAACATGAATGATCATCTCTGCAGCTTTTTTGAAATCATTAGTGAAATGCTTTGTTTCCCCTGTTTTTTTCCATAATAAGTAAGCTAGCTCGATTGGATAACACAATGAGTCCACTTCATACTTTCGTTCCCAGATCCAACCATTCATTTGTGTGATATCTTCATGATAGCAATTGCCATTATCCTTTTCATTGAAAGCATTCGCATATGGATCGATCAAAATACATTTTACTTGACGATCAACTAATCCTCGAATCATTTTTTTGATAGTTTCATCTTCATTTGCTACGATCAAATAAGGTTTTATTTGAGCAGATGAATCTCGCAACCACATTGCTGGGATATCGCCCGTGATCACAAAAGTATCTTCGGCTGTTGATTTTACGGTTGTTTCTAGCGTATTGTCAAAGCAATTTGAGAACACTTCACCCCATCTTGGATTGTCGGATTGTTCGCTTACTATTTTTTTTACATTTTCGATGACTGATTTTGAATAGTTCATTCTTATGATCATTCCCCTTTTTACTTTCCTTTTAAAATCACTTCTGACTTAATCCAAGATTTAATTGTATCTTCATGGTACATCGCTAGTATTTCAGTATATAAGATGTCAATTACCGTCAACACAGGAATCTGAGGTGATATCCCACCCATATCTTTTTTCCCCATTGAACTTGTTAAACAAAATGCTTCAGAAAATGCTTTATAGGGACTTTTTTCATTTGCTGTGATCACAATCACTTTTGCATGTTTTTCTGAAACAATTTTTATTGCTTCCTGAATAGCTGCGTTGTCCCCCGAAATCGAAGATACAACAACTAAATCACCTTGTTGGACACCGTGAGCCATCATCACAATGGAATGTTCATCTTTGATCACGTTGACAATTTTTCCAAGACGAGAGAATTTAAACTGGAAATCTTCTCCACAAAAAGCATTATAGCCTGTCCCCCAATAGTGAATAATTCGTCCACCATCAATCATTAACGCTGCTTTTTTTACTTCATCTTTGTCTAGTTTTTCGATAATATCATTTAGCAGTAATGAGTAATTTAAATTTACATAGCTAATACTTGAATCGGTTTGTTTTTTTGTTCCTTTACTGGAATATTTATATAAGTATATCAATTCTTTATAATTAGCTAACCCAATTTTTTTACAAAAACGCGTAATTGAAGAATTAGATACACTTAATTGTTTAGCTAGCTCTTGAATCCCTAGTTCTTTATTCCCGTCAAGAAAATATTGTGCAATCACTCGTTCTACATCAGTAAATTTTTTTTGATTTGCCTGAATAATTAGTTCAATGTAACTTTCCATGATTGATCACTTCTTTCTTCATAGTAAATAAAACAAGAGACTGGGCTACTTCTAACCCAGTTTATCTCTTGTTATTTTACCATCTACTAATCTTGTGCATTTAGTAATTGGCTTTCATCAAATTTCATATTCATCCGAACAAATGGCGCATAGATAAAGATATCTAAAACAACTAAAACAGCCGTTAAAACTACTGGGCTTAAATGGAATGCCCCTAAAATCCAAGTACTGATAAAGATTGGCTCATTACCTGAATTTAACACAACTAGTGGGACGACCCAGCCAATTTTAGTAACAATGTATGCAACAATTGCATTAAATACTGGTACAAATACAAACGGGATAAACATTAATGGGTTTAGAACGATTGGAAAACCAAAAATAATCGGCTCATTGATCCCGAATAAACCTGGGATAAACGAAAGTTTAGCGACTTCACGTCCACTGTATGTTTTTGGTGTAAAAATCAAGATGGCTAAAATCAAACCAAACGTTGCCCCTGAACCACCGATCATTGCATACACATTCGTCATTGTATTTGGTGCCACAGAAATATCAGCAAAGCTTTTTGTTTCGGCAAATTTTGCAACGTTTTCCAAGAAGATTGGCAACCACAAAGCTGAAACAACACCCCAAACAATATTGAAGCCATGTAATCCTAAAAACCATAATATTTGTTCTAACAAAATAACAACGATAATTGCAGGCAACCCTGTTCCAACAGAAGTCAACGGTTGAACAAAAAGTTGACTGACCATATCCATAAAGGAATTAAAATCAAATGCTTCGATCACAACTTTCATGACAGAACAAACTAATAACACGATAGAAATTGGAATCAATGCAAAGAATGAGTCAAACACATTTGGCGGAACATTTCCGGGTAGTTTGATGGCGATTTTATGTTTTGCTAAAATCGAGTAGAGAAAAACAGCAAGTAATCCGACAATCAACGCTGTAAACATTCCTTCATAACTAAAGAAATTATTGGCATATCCTTGTAAAATATCAGCAGAACTATCTGCGAAATTCACATTATTTGGTACCATTACAAAATAAGCTGCGAAAGCTAATAATGTTGCCAACAAAGGATTGATATTGGCCTCTGGATGCTTTTTCATCAATTCTTTTGCATAGTTATAAGCAGTAGAAAACACGATCAGTAATGCAACGATTCCAAGTGTTCCTTGGTAAACATTACCAAAAATCGCAGAAGCAGTTTGTCCGATTGCCGTCTCTCCAAAAAATGCATCGATCTGCATCTTGATCAAATTAGAAAAGGAGCCCACAACAGTAAAAGGAATACTGCTGATAAAAGCATTTTTAATTGCTTGTAAAACACTGTTATTATCTACTTTATTAGCGATTTTTAGTAATGGATCCTGAATTTTCTCAATATTTATTTTCATCTTAGCTCGACCTTTCTTGTGTTATCTTTCTATTGAAACTGTTTTAATTTCCCCTGGTTTAAATTCACCTAATGGAATTTCATTTATATTCCCTAAAGATTCAAGCAAGTCACCATTTAAATCAACAAAAGAAACATTCTTTTTATCTGTTAATAGGATTGTTTCGTTGACAACTTGTTCTACTAATGATGGGTTGTACAAACGAATATTGATTCTATGACCATCACGGCTTAACTCCAATGCACTAAATACTAGATTAGAATTATCTAAATTCAGAATTTCTTTTGGACTATTTAATTGATCTATTTTATTGCTTTGGAAGTATTGAATGGGATTGGTAAAGCGATTCAATTGCTGAACTTGATAATACGGACTTGCCACTGAATATTGTTGATATTCTTTTTGGATTTTCACGGGATCAAACTCCTCAGCAATCATCAATGAAAATTCCATTTCCAAAGTCCCTAGCAATTGACTGTCCGGCGTTGGAATATAGCGGAATTGATTCCCAGAAGCATCTCCAGGTCTTCTTAACAATTCAGGTCTACCTAAAAACCCTACACCCCTAAACAAAGTAATATACATCTTGCTGTCAATCACTTGATATTCCTTGATTCCTTTGCTAATAACAGTCCAGCTAGCTGTTGTATCATGAATATTCGCATAATGGATCATTGGATAAATTTCTGTTGGTTCTTCTTTCCAACCAAGTTCTTTCCAATCATTGATATGAGGATCGTGATTATTTCGTTCGACAATGCCAAATAGTGTATCCGCATAGCTGACCTGACTTTCAACTGGTGTCTTTACAACGAAGCGCATTCGATGATCCAAAGCTTGATTATTGATTTTTAATTTCATATCAATTCGCTTAGAACTTTTGCTTAATGACAATGTAAAAGTATAGTCAATCACTTCATTTAAATTTTGCTCTTTTCTAGCGTTTAAATCTTTTGGTACCTGCCAACTCCCCTTTAATGTCATTGTAGAAATAAAGGAACCAGTTTGGACGGATACATCTGTCGTATCAAAGGTCAACTGATGGATTTTATCGTGATAAGCAGGTGAATAATCATACGTATCTCCTTCATCACCAGATTCTTCCATATAAAGACAATTTTCATACATTTTTCCTTGGTCTTTTGCTAAAATAGAGAACTTCCCTTTTGCAAAACTGATTTTATATGAATCATTTTCAATAATTGCATTTTCTCTATCAGTTCGATCTGTGCTATCAATCATTTCATTTTGCTCTTCTATGGTAACAATCCTATATGATAATGGTAATGTTTCTTTAATGAAGCTTATTTTATGGATGTAGTAATATTTTGATTCATCGTAATCACTTTCTGATCGTCTAACTTCACCTGCATACACTTTATCTGTTGATATTACTTGGATATCCAGTTCACTATGATTTTCATCAAATAACTTAATATTTTCAAGTTTTGTACTCACTTCTACCACATAAGGATCCGTTCTGGTATAGGGCAGTGTATTAAATAAAATTAAATCATTTTCTTTGATTCCTTCAATGGATTCAGATATTTTTCGCACAAGGTAATCGATCGTTGAATAAGACAATTGATCCGCTTCTTTATATCTAGCCAAAATCATTTCATTGGTTTTATCCGTATTACAACCACCGATGCTGTCATGGGCATGATTTTTCAATAATAGCTTCCAAATATAATCCAACAGTTCTCTTTTAAAGGGAATTCCTAAATCATCCGCCATTAACATCAAAGGTTCTAACTGGAAAATCAAGCGATTTTCGATCGTGTCATTCAATTTTTTTAAGTCGTATCTTGATGAATAGATCGAACGATGAATTTTCGAAACACTTCCGCTCATAAATTCCCCTTGAACCGTTGGTAAATTTTCTGCTCTGGCTCTTAATAGATTAAAAATATGAGGGTAATTGCTTTCTTCAATTTTGTATTCGCTGTCAAATTGTTCATTAACTTCTTGGATAATTGCTTTCAAATTGCGATCTACCGCTCGCTGATCTCCTCCAACTGGTAAAGTCACTATCTCTGTACTGCTATCCTCAGATACAAGATCCAGCATAGATTTTTTTTGATAAAGATCGCCCTCAACGAGCGTCACTCCAGCATAGTAACCATTGCGAATATTGACCGTCAATACTTTCGAACCATCTTCAGCAGTCCAATAAAATTCACGACTTTTTGTGACTTCACTAGGCATTCCTCGCCAAAATACAGCATCTTGAATACCAAACCCATTATAAATTTTAGGCATGTCCTTTCCTTGACCAAAAGAGTCGGGTAAATAGCCCAAGGATGTGTAGCCGCCTAATCTTTTTGACATATCGATACCAATTTGTAAGTTTTTCACAACTGATTCCCCAGCTACCACAAATTCATCCATCTGCGTATACCATGGTCCGATAAATAATTTACTCGCTGTAACTAATTTTATGATCATTGCTTCTTTTTCTGGATAAACTTTTAAATAATCATCTAAAATACTTAATTGGCCATCTAAATAATAGTAGTCTAATTCGTTATTTTCCAAAGCATAAATCACTTCATCCATATGATAAGAAAATTGGATAAAAGCTTCATTATCGCTAAAATACCATTCACGATCCCAATGTGTATGAGCGACAACATGTATTTTCTTCATTATAATTCTCCTTCCAGCTCTCTTCTTATTTAATATACTCTGGATTATAAAAAAAGAGAACAATTCCGATAATATTTTCAAGTATTTTCTTCGTTATCTATAATTAATGAAAATATTTTCATCGAAACAAATAAATAAGTGTCTTATGAACGAAAGGAAAATTCTTCATTAGACACTTATTTCACTACATATTCATTTTTTATCAGTTAGAAATTGTAAACACTTTTTATTCGCTATCCCTTCTTTACTAGCGGTTCTTACCATTTTTACAACTATTTACTCTTGATACGCTTGTTCTGAACGCTTCTATAGATGTTTTTTTACGACTTTAAATCAGTGAGTCTGTGTATGTCTCTAAAGTCATTTTGGTGGACGTATGCCCTAACTAAATCTCCCCACCTTAGTTTCTAATCACCGGGTTGCATAGATATGGCGCAAAGAATGGATGTCCTCTCTCTTATTCCAGTACTATCCACAATTTTTTTACGTTAAAACTTCATATTCAGCTATTGTACTTGAAATAAATCCAGCTCTTTTAGGTTGTTCGTTTTCATGCTCTTCTTTATTGTCTTTTCTTTGATGCATCTGTTTGAACGATTGACTGTTCACCCAATTTTTTTGATGCTCCTTTGAAGTCCAGCGGCTTAAAACAACCAATTCCGTTATTTCAGGATCCTCTGGTAATAATCGATGCATTAATTGAAAATTCAAAAATCCATCTACCGCTTCCATACTTTCTTTAGTATGACCAGCGGTAAACTGTTCAATGATTTTTTGTGAATGAGCCGTCTCAGTTTTAATCGTATTCGTTACAATATACATAGCTTTTCCTCCATTAGTCTTTTATAGTTGTTTCAATAAAATAATCTTCTATGATTTGCCCCTGTTCAAAGTGAAGAACTCGCTGACATGTTTGACTGAGAAATTCTTTGTCATGAGTAATCACTAGTACCAATATTCCTTCTTGATGCAGCCAACGAATCGTATTACTGACTTCCTCCATATGCACTAAGTCTAAACCGCTTGTCGGTTCATCAAAAATAATCACGTTTTTGCCTGATAATAAGGCACTAGCAATAGCAACACGTTGTTTTTCTCCTCCTGATAAGGTCTGCGGATGACGTAATAACAAGGATTCTAAATTCAACATCTGGACAACTCTATCAAACTCAGCAGTATTTTTTGCATTTAAACTGATTTCTTTTTCTACTGTTTCAAAAAATAATTGCAAATTAACATCTTGCATCACCACAAAACTCTCTTTGATCAACTCTTTTGGTCGCATTGCAAGCTGATTCAACCGAATTGTTCCTTGATTAGGTTTGAGCAGTCCTGATATCAGTTTTGAAAAAGTTGATTTTCCAGCTCCGTTACAACCAATTATACCTGTAATATGCGTACTAGTTAAAGTGAGTGTAGGAATGTTCAGAACGGAAGGCTGCTTGCGGTAATGAAAATCAAGTTCCTCACATGTTAATACTATTTCCCCATGAGATTCAGTTGTTTGAATCCTCTTCTTAAAATAAGTTTGTTCAAGAGATCTTAGTCCCATTTTTTTAATGTCTAAGGAGGATTTTTCTTTCATTTCATGACTTGTATAGTTTTCAATGATTCGACCTTGATCCATAATTAAATAGCGATCAGCAAGGTCCGTCAAATAATATAAACGATGTTCAGAAACTATGATTGTCATCCCTTGATTTTTTAATACTTGTAAATAGGCTTTCAACTGGTTGATTGTCGCTTCATCTAGATTACTTGAAGGTTCATCTAGTAAAAATAATCGATGTTTCAACATACTGGCAGAAGCAAATGCGATCAATTGTTTTTGGCCTCCTGATAAATGAAACATACTGCATTCTAAAAATTCCTCTAATGAAAACAAACTAGTTATTTCATTGATTCGCTCAATCATTTCTTGTTGCGCTACGCCATAATTCTCCATCGCGAAAGCTAACTCAGAATACACATCACTCGTAAAAAACTGAGTTTTCGGATTTTGAAATACAACCCCTATATCACGAACGTATTCATTAAAATCTTTTTCTAGCAGTTCTTGGTTCAATACACTCCCCGTTCCAGCCAATTCACCCGTATACAATTCTGGTATCAACCCATTCAAAATTCTTAATAATGTTGATTTTCCACAACCGCTTTTACCACATAATACGATAAACTCTCCCTCATTGACTTTTAAATCTACTTGTCGGATGATTTTTTCCTGATCTTCATAAGAAAAAGTTACATCTTTTAAATCAATCATTAAATCAACCTCCCAAAGATTCCACAAAGAACTAATAACCCAATCAATAAATAATCTTGAACTTTTAGTCGTATTTCATAGACACTTGTATGCGATGTCGGATTTGCTAGACCACGAACTAATGCTGCTGACGATAGATCTAACGATGTGTTTTCTGCTGACATTAAAATCGGCACAATAATATACTCCATCGTCTGAAAAGGATGTAAGAACAAATCAACGGTAGAAACTGCAATACCTCGATATTTCATTGCATTACGGATGCTTCTAAAATCTTGAAACAATGTAGGGAAAAAACGAAACAAGACTGTTAACGGAATGATCAAGCCAAATGGTACATGACATTTCTTTAACGACGCAATCCACTCACTTATTTTTGTTCGATTCATTGCAAAAGCCGCTGCCATGATCGTTGGCAGCATCCGTCGATTGCCTACGAATAAAAAATCAAAAAAAGCAGCAAGAGAGTTATCGATATAAGGAAATAATAGATAGTCGCCTAAAATTAGCAACCAAAATATACCATAAAAAATCGTGCCTTTTTTAAAACTACCGTTTAAAATGAATAGTAAGTAAAGTAGCGTCACAAACAAGATTTCCGCTTTGAATGGCAAAGGGAACATCAACAAAAAACTAGCAAATAGAATCGTACAAAGCTTACTTCTGGGATCAAAGGTTACGTATGTTTTTTCCATATTGTTTTCCTTTAGCTTTATCAAAATGTTTCGCATAAATCTTTTGACCGATCAGAATACCTAAAATACTACATATAATAACCGCTGCCACACAGACATAAAAAGTTGTTGTTGTGATCGGTGCAAAAACTTTATCGATGTAAACAGCATCCTTCCCACGAGCAATTAGTGAGTCAACATAAGCATTTTTCATAAACCATAATGGCAATACTGGTCCCATCAAACCAAAACTAAATACAGTATAACTGACCATTGTGCGTACTTTTTCAGATAGTTTTGTTTGATATTGAATCCAATCAGCTGCTACCGCACACAAAATATTGGGTAAAAAGGATAAAGGAAAATGTCCTGAGACTAAGAAAAACAAGCCCATTACACTCCCCATAATCGTGATAGCGCCAAAACGAGGAATCCGATGGATAACTAACAAATAGACAATTCCTGCAAAAAGTGCTGTAGCACTTGGTATTAAAACTGAATTAAAGGCTGGAATCGTAAAGCGTAAAATAACCATAGCAATCGTCACGACTAAAAAATAAATAGCTGTATAGATTCCTATCGAAATAAAATCTTGAATTTTTAACTTTTTCATTCTTGTACTGACCCTTCTTGTTTTATTGTGAATAAAAATAATAGCTGACCATAAATATCACTAGTGATTTTCAATTGATAACGTCCTAGTTTTTCAAACTGTTTACTAGATAATCTTAGTTGATCTTCTAGCAACTCGTACTCTAATAAATAAGCGTTCTCTGAAGTCTTTTTTGTTTTAAATAATTCAACAAGGCAGTTTGTTTCCTTAACTCTTTAATGACGCCTGGATCAATAGATAGGCAAATCATCTCCCCCTGATTATATTCTACTTTAGATAATTGAGGTGAAAACGCCATTTGTTGTTTTAAATGAGAGTCAAACCGAACATCTTCAAACCCATCCGCCAGAATTTCAATGGTTATAGACTCGCCAGTTTCCCAATGGTCAAATAGTTGATATCTAGGCTGATCTGTATTAGATAACAGACCAAATTCTAAATGATTCTCAGGTTTATGATAGAGATAATCTGGCCACAAAAGCGGTATTGTTTTACCATTCTTAGTAATCGTAAAACTGTAAACATATTTACCGTATGCTTCATGAAACTGATCATAGGTTTTTATGCCATATTCTGGTAAAAATTGAATCATCGCTGCATAACGATAACTGGCAAAAGAATACAGTTCATTTATATACTCTAACTTATTTTGAATAGTTTTAACATGTTTTTGCTGAGCAGCTTCCAATAATTCTCGAGCTCCATAAGTACCATCTAAAAATAGCCGTTTTCTTTTATATCTAACATCTGAAGATAATTCCTCTTCAGTTATAGGTGTCAATGATTGAACAGCTTCCAATTTTTTGTTAAAAGCTGAATATTTATTCGGTTGACTCTTTCCTAAAATATAATCTTTGGCAGTTATATAAATTGGTACTGAATTCATATTATAGCTGTTTTTGTCATTTAAAGTAACTTTTTCCTGATTTGTATGAGGAAATCTACCCACAATCTGTTGGAACTTCTGAGATAATTGACAATCTGTCTCTAGCAAATCGGGACAATCAGCTTGATAAAATTCGAAGAATGTCAACTTCGTCTCACAGATAAAATAACGAGGCAATGGTTTATTCTCAATGTATGTATGATCATCCAGCATTACTTGACAGTCCGCTGTTTTCGACGTGGCATAGTGAATTGAAAATGTATCTACTATAAGCTCATTCATTGAAACACTCCTTTCCTTATTGGGTTAGTATAGCACAAGAAAATGATAATGAGAATCATTATCAGTAAAAAATATTTTTTGTATTGCCCTTTATTTAATAACTGTCTTCATAAAAAATAGTTTGAACCAATCGTCATTAGTCCAAACTATTTTTTGATTCATTTCATTTTAATGTGTTGTTCCTGTATTCTCCTCAATATCTACCTCTGTTGTAACCGCAGCTTCGATTGCAAATGTTAATGAATCAGCAATCGATTGAATTGGCATAGACGGTGTCCCTACTGGGCGGTCAATTACTTGTGTCGGCTCAAATGGCACATGAATAAATCCACCCTTAACTCCTGAAAAGGTTCTGTCAATCATGTACAATAGACGATACATGATATCGTTACAGACAAATGTACCTGCGGTATAGGAGATGTAAGCGGGTAAACCATGTTCTTGAACGTTTTTCATCATCGCTTTAATTGGCAATGAAGTAAAATAAGCTGTCTCTCCATCTTCTTCCAATTTTGTTCCAATTGGCTGATTTCCTTTATTATCTGGAATTCTCGCCTCAGCTAAATTGATCGCTACTCGTTCAAAGGAAACAGCGCTACGTCCCCCAGCTTGCCCAACACAAATAACGATATCAGGATTATGTTCTTTCATCGATGCTTCTAAAACTTTAGCACTCTCTTGAAAAACGGTTGGTATTTCTAATTTAATGATTTGGGCTCCTGCTACTTCATCTGGAATCAGTTTTACTGCTTCATACGCTGGATTCACTGAATCTCCACCAAATGGATCAAAACCTGTGATTAGAACTTTCATTACATATCTCCTCCTAAATTTACTAGCATAAGTGACTCATCAAGTTCCGCTTGAAGAGTCTATAACGCTTGATGAATTATTATTTAAACAAAATCATATACACAACTTGAAAAACAAACATGAAGATCGCAATAAACCATTGATTTTTGATCACGCCATATTTATCTTTCATCTCTAACATGGCAACTGGAACGATGTTGAAGTTCGCCGCCATCGGTGTCAGTAACGTACCACAATAACCACACGTCAGTGCCAGCATACCGATCAAAGCTGGATTGGCACCATAGGCTAAGACGAATGGCGCTCCGATCCCAACTGTCATCACCGTGATTGCTGCAAAGGCATTTCCCATAATGATGGTAAATAGCATCATACCAAAGGCATAAATAATAATTCCAACCACTACATTCCCTTGCGGCACGATCGTTCCGACTGCAGAAGAAATCACCGTTCCAACACCAGCACTTGTGAATACAGCTCCTAATGAAGCTAAAAGCATAGGCAACATACTCAATGGCCCTACTGTTCCAAGCATATCTGCCGCATCATCCAAAAACGTCGTTGGTTTATTATTTTTAGAATAAAACATTAAAATCAGAATTGCTACTAAAACACCCGCACCAACACCAACCAACGCGCCCAATTTAGTAAATAAGGCAAAAATAATAGCAAATACCCCAATACTTAAAGCTGGAATAAAAATCTTCATACCTAATTTATCTGACATTTGTTGCATATACTCTTTAGAAGGCAACTTACTTTTTCCTTTACTGACTTTTTTCAAGATTGCTGGGATCGTCATTGAAAAAATCAAAATACCGCTGATCATTGATGGGATAAAGCGACCGCCAGCAATTACAATCCCTAAAGCACACCAAAAATAGCCCGTACCATAGCGATGAGGATTACTTTTATCTAGTAAATTCTTAATCCCCGTATAAACCAAAATCAAGCCCATTAAAATATATAACACTTCTAATAATTTCTCGCCAAGCAATATTTCAGAATTCATAAAATAACTCATACTCGGTCCACCTTCTTCTCACTATCGCCATAATATTTTTTCATCAAGCGACGATCTTTCGTATAAAAATAAATACTAGCAACCACTAAAGCTACCAATGCTACAGGAATTTCAACAGCAGCCAATTGGACTAACGTCACTTCATAACCTAATTCTTTTAATGTTGATTGAACTAAAAGACCGCCTGATCCACCAATAAACAACACTTGCCCAAAAAACCAGCAAATATTTTCCATAGCCGAAGCCATTCCTTTTAGCTCTTCTTCATATTCTTTGTTTAATTTTAAATCTTGAGATTCAACTGCTCCGATCGACATTGGTAAAATAATGGGACGAACAAAACCAGCGACACCCCCAAAGCTAACGTTAAATGCCGCAAAAATCATCCGAAAAACCCCGTAAATATCAATGATCAAACCAGCTGAAACTTTTTTAAAACGGCGAATTAGCGATGCTGCTGATTCTTTTAAACCATTTCTTTCTAAAGTTCCTGTAGCTAACATAATAATAATAAAAATAGCCATACCTCGATTATTTACGAAACTTGTACCTAAAATATCCAGCATTCCTTCTAACCCGAGTCCCCCGACTAAAGCTGTTACAACTAAGGAAACCATTACGATCAAAATCGAGTCTAATTTCATTGCAAAACCGACAATGACGATTAGTACGCCTAATAGGCTAAGAATATTTTCCACTGCTCACACTTCTTTCTTTATTTTTTAGCAAAATCATATTTTGAAAATAGAGCGTATTGCGACATCCCTCGTAGCTCATTTTCGAAATCAATGACTTCTTTATTATACACAATATTTGTTTTAATTTTAATTTTTAACATACTATTCATTTTTCATAAAAATAATCCTCTATCTCATAAAAAAATTACCTCTGTGAGCGTATGAATCACAGAAGTAACTTTTTAAGATTTGATATATAAAATGAACAGCACCAGAGACGCCTACTATTCCTGCTACTTTGTTTTATTATTGATCAATAAACACCAACTTTTTCTTCAGCATTATCATAGATCTGCTGTTTCTTCACCTCATCTATTTTTTCCCAATTTTCCCCATACACATGCTCTAAGCGACCATAATCATCATATGACAAAATAAAGCGATGTTCATCCTTTTCATCATTGATAATTGTGTACAGTTTATCTTCTTCATCTTGGCTAATTTGCCATGTTCCTGATTCAAATTCTTCTGCTATTGGCATCGAACTATTTTTATCCAGCATTTTTTTCACGTTATCTGTCACATACTCTGGATTATCTTTTAGATTTTCCTTGCGTTCATCTGACAATAAATAATAAACAACAAAAAACTTTTGTGACATCATCGGGCGAACTTGAATATCTGCCCATAATGCATCAAATTTATCTTTAGGCAGTACTTCCCAACCAGCGCCAAAAATATTCGTGATATTCTCTTCCTTATCTTCTTGAAGAATAATAAATGGCTCCTCTTCATCTAAAAGAGTCAGTGCCGTTACAGGTCCATAATTCGCAACATTATCTGGTGAAGAGTAAAAATCATATCTGTTGTCGATCTGTATTTCTGGAAGCTCAGCAATCGTTAACTGTTGTGCCATTTCTTTTGCTTGACCAACTAGGTTTGCTTCTATAAAGCTTGCTCGATCATCATCTTCTCGATCAACATAAAAATAATAGATAAATTGATCATAAAGATTTTCACTTTCTTTTAAATCTAATAGCTTATTCACAAGCTTAGAAGTTTGTGAATCATGTTCTCCACTAAACAGATTTTGTCTATCGATCGTAGGGACATATGAATTTTTCTCACTATTTTTTGAAATTGCGCCACCTATTTTAACAATAGCAAAAATCAATACAAAAATCATCCAAACATATTGGCCGCCGCTTTTTTTCTTTTTAGAGGGAACACGTATTGGTTCTACCAGTTGCAGCATAGCTAATTCTTCTGGTCTAAACAATGAATGATTCTTTTTTCTGAGATCATCCCAGCATTCTTTAACACGGGAGTGTCGACGTAGAGTAAAATAGACATATCCCATCAACAAATCAACGATTGTTGGAGGGATATTTAGTTTATTTTTATCAAAGATCAATACATCGTTAGCCGCCCCATTTTGTGTAGCCCACTCATAATAAGCACTAAAAAAATCACTAGCATTCGTTTCCTTTAATTCTCTTGCTTCGCTAAGTCGTTTTTTTAATGTGATGACAGTCTGCTCTTTTTCCATTCTAAAATCATTCAGTAAAAGATAGGATATCTCTAAAATAACCACTTCGACATCGTTCGTCGTTACACTTCTACATAGGTCTAATCGCTCATACCAAGAATTTTGATTTGGAACACCACTATTTACTAATTGAAACAGCTCAAAACGATTGGTAAAATACTCGATCCTTTGTTCTTTCGGAATTTCTTGATAAATATCAAATGTAAAGGGTGGTACATGTTTGATTTCTGTCCATGTATAACAAAAATAATTGCCCGATTTAAAGTCGTTGGCTAATGAATCAAAATCAAAAAAACTGTCCAAATAATCAATAACTTTCCTCGAAAGTACACGATAATTCGCTAATAGAAATTCCTGCATCACTTCTGTAATCTCACTATGTTCATCGATCGTCCATTCTAATTCATTAAAAAATAGCGGCCTCCAAGATTCTATATCAGAAAAAAAGTCCATTTTTTCATAAATCGTTAATAGTTCTTGCTTAAACTGTTCGACCGTTTTCATTGGTTCTAGTGCTTCTGTATAATTTTCATCAATAAGCTCAACTTCTTTTCCAATAAAGATATCTTGTTTTTCATCACTAGGATGATTCACGACATCTTCTTTTAGTTCAATGATTTGCTTCTCTGAGGTAAAATCACTATTCTCAACTGATATGTTGCTGTCTTTGATCGGTCGATTACTTTCAATAATTGTTCCTGACAAAAAAATTGCCGAATCGAACGCTTCTTTTAATGTTTGAAATGCTAATGGCTCATCATCAACATTGATTGTTTTTAGTTTTGCAGCGTATGCCTGCTTCACTTTCTTTTTGTCTGAAGTTGGTTCCAACTCCAAAATTTCCCAACAATTCATAACCCCAACTCTCTTTCTCACTTCTCTATAGTCATTTATTCTCCTCTTACTTATTATGGCAAAAATAATGAGGAATAACAATACGTCAATATCTCAGAGTTCACTCCTAAATAAAATCAAAAGTTGGACTACCAAACTCTTTGAGTCTCCCATAACAGATGATGTGCAAAAAAATCATGAACTGTTGCTTGGTATCTTCTATCTTTCCGGCCTTCTCCTCTCATAAGCATAGCGAATCCATACTTTATTGATTCTATCAATGAAAAACCTGTTAAAAAACTGTCAAACGACTTTATTATTTAGCATCGCTTGACAGTTTATCTTTATTTGATTTTAGTTAACGTAATCACTTGAGTCGCAATTTTTTCTAAAAAAGCTTGATCATGTTCTACTATCAACATTGTTGGTTTGACAGATAAAATCAATTTTTCTAGTTGTTCTTGATTAAAAACATCAAGATAATTCAATGGTTCGTCCCAAATATAAAGTTCCGCTGGTTGTGCTAAAGATTTTGCTAACTCAACTTTTTTGCGCTGTCCCATACTCATATGCTCGATACGATTTTGAAAAACTTCTCTTTCCATCCCTAATTTATGCAAATTATTAAGAAACTCTTGCTGGTTTAGTCCCTGCTCTTCAGCAAATTCTGGTAAAGTTCCTTGATTATCTTCATAATTTTGACGAACGTAGCTAATGTTTACTTGAGTTGGTCGCAGAATGTCTCCTTGGCTTTCTCCATCAAATTGATCAAGTAAAAATCGAATAATCGATGATTTTCCAGAACCATTTTGCCCTGCCAATGCAATACGTTGACCTTGGTTTAATTCAAAAGACACTTTTTGAAACAGGTCTTGCTCCTGATAACCTAACACCAAATTTTGAACTGTCAGTAACCGTCTGTGATGCCCAGGCTGATAGTTCATTGTCAAAGGATCGATATACTCAATATCTTTTAAAAGACTTTCTTTTTCTGATAGTTGTGTTTCCATACGATGTTCAATCGTCTTTGAACGTTTCATTGTACGAGCAGCTCTTGCGCCGATAGCACCAGTATCAAAAATTGCCCCGCTCCCTTTTTCAGAAGCTTTGCCATATTTATCTTGCTCCTTGGAACGTGACCATTCAGCTTTTTCAGCAGCTGTTTTTCTCAGTCGATTAACTTCTTTTTTTAATTTCTCATTTTGAGCGAATTCAAATTCATCTTTAATTTTCTTTTGCTCTTCATAGACAGAAAAATTCCCTTGATAGAGCTCTAATTGGCTTTTTTCGATTGATAATACATGATCGACAACCTCATCCACAAAGGAACGATCATGGCTAACGACGATAAACCCTTGGCGCTTTTTTTTCAAATAATCGGCAACTTGTTTTCGACCTACAATGTCCAGATGATTGGTTGGTTCATCGATCAATGGAAAATGATGACCATCAATAAACAGCAAGGCCAATAAAACTTTGGTTTGTTCGCCACCAGAAAGGGTCTCATAATCACGCCATAAAATTTCTGGATCAACTTGTAGAAGATTTAGCTCACGCTCAATTTCCCATTGTTCAAAATCACTGATTTCTTGCAGCACATAATACGTTAATTGTTGTTTATTTTTAATTGGTTGCGGGAAATACAGAAAATCTAATTGATGATTGATTTGACCACTATACGGCAGTTGATTCTGTAAAATTTTTAGTAATGTTGTTTTGCCACGGCCGTTTCTTCCTATCAAGCCTAATTTCCACTGGGTATCAAAGTTTAAATTTGCTTGATCAAAAAGTAATGTTCCTTGAGTATCATAGCCGAATGTTATATTTTTTAGTTCAATTTTTGACATAGTCTCACCTCATTAAGAAAAGCGGAAGGAAATCATTCTTCCCTTCTGTTCTTTTCAGAATCGGCAACGCGTTTACGAGTACACAAAAAGACCCATACGCTGAAAAATTAATGCCAATTCTGAAAATCTGCACACTGCTCCCTTGAGATTTCTCAAGTTACAGTCTGAATGCAGCTTCAACAAATTGACTTAATTTTTCAACGCACGGATCCCTCACTTCGTTTTTTATTGCATTCAATATATCATGCTTATTTTGTTTTTGTCAATAAGCTTTACTTTTAAAGCTGGCAAAGTTGGATAAATAACGTACAATATACTTCATATGAACAAACTTTTTCACATTTAACCATTCACCGTCATGATTTTTGAAAAAAAACTTTCAACTTCTCGAATAGTCCCCTTTTACGTTTCATTATCCTTTATACTTGAGTAGTCAACAGATTCTTGCATTTCTTGGTTTGATCAAGAATAACTCATTAATCTGATTCGCTGTACTTTAAGGCAAAGGAGAGTTTATTATGAAAATCGAACACGTTGGTTTATGGGTTAAAGATTTAGAAAACATGCGTGCATTTTATGAAACTTATTTCAATGCTACGTCCTCTGAGCTTTACCACAATCCTAAAACAAGTTTCCACTCTTACTTTTTAACTTTCTCTGATGGAGCTAGACTTGAAATCATGCAACGAGGTGATATTACTACTCGAACTATGGGAAAAGAAATTTTAGGTTTTGCTCATTTAGCAATCTCTTTAGGCAGTAAAAAAACTGTTGATAACCTCACCACCATCTTGGTTATGGAAGGATACGAATTAATAAGTCCTTGCCGTACAACAGGCGATGGTTATTATGAATCTGTGGTCGCTGATCCAGAGGGAAATCGCTTAGAATTAACTATTTAAAATGGAGGCAGTAAGATGAATGTAAAAGCAATTGTTTTAGATATCGATGGAACACTTTTAAATGATGAAAAAAAATTGACCATTGCCACAAAAGAAGCCTTGATCGAAGCTCAAAAAAATGGCATCAAAGTCATTCTTGCTTCTGGTAGACCAACGCCAGGTATGTTGAAACATGTCGATGAATTAGAAATGGCAAAATATAACGGAATGATCGTCTCTTACAACGGAGCTCATGTACTGGATGTCAGCACTCAAGAAGAGCTATTCAGTCAGCCACTTTCAATTGAACATAGTAAAAATATATTGGAACATCTTAAACAGTTTGATGTGAAGCCGATGATTGCTAAAAATGATTATATGTATGTCAATAACGTTTTTGACGGTATTCTAGATCTAGAATTTGCAAATGGATCATTTAATATTATCGAATATGAAGCACGCGGCGGAAACTTCCAATTGTGCGAAAAAAAAGATTTAGCGGCATTCGTTGATTTTCCATTGCATAAAATTCTTGTTGCCGCTCAACCTGAGTACTTACAAGAAAATTGGCAAAAAATTCTTGCTCCTTTTGAACAATCTGTCAGCGGTGTTTTCTCCGCCCCAATGTATTTTGAATTTACAGATAAAGGAATCGATAAAGCAAATGCCTTGGCGCAAACGTTGCAACCATTAGGAATCGATAAAGAGCATATTGTATCATTTGGCGATGGTCATAACGACCTATCTTTGATTCAATACGCTGGAATGGGGATCGCCATGGGCAATGCCGTTGATGAGTTAAAAAGTGCAGCTGATAAAATCACGTTGTCCAATAACGAAGATGGAATCGCTAAAGCATTAGCCGAATTACTATAAATTAAAGAAATAGATCAGGATTGATTTACGCCTGATCTATTTCTTTTAAGTTATACACACATACAATAATCAGGTATAATTCATTTAGACTAACCGAACTGAAAGGTGTTTTATAGAATGAATTTAATCCTTAAATTGAAAAATTTAGACAAACTTACCACAAGCGAAACAGCTCTTGTCAATTATATACTTGATTTTCCAGAAAAATTGATTCATTTCTCGCCGAAAGAACTGGCAGAGCATTCTTTTGTATCTATTTCAACGATATACCGTTTGATCAACAAGCTGGATCTTGATGGATTGAATGATCTTAAACTAGCCTTAGTCAATTATTTAAACGAACATACTACAGAACAGATTATTGATGTTGATTATCCGATTTCTGCAGAAGATAATCATTATGCAATGACAAAAAAATTAAAGGCCGTCTATGAACAAACGTTACAATCAACGATCGATGCAAATACGGTTGAAATGATGGCTCTTGCTAGCAGCCTTCTTGAGAAGTCAGATTTTATCGATATCTATGCCTCTTCTGCGAATATTTATTTTGCACAGAATTTTCAATTTCAAATGCAAGAAGTTGGAAAAAGGATCAATGTTCCTATCGATGATTACATGCAAAACTTAGCAGCCGCAAACAGCACGTCTGATCACTTATCCATTGTGGTTTCTTACGGTGGTCGTGGCTCTAGTGTTAAAAAAATTTTGAAGACTTTAACAAATAATAAGAGTAAAATTTTGTTGATTACATCAAAGAACAATCCGCTTCTTACTGAAAAAGTAGATGGTATTCTGCTATTTTCTTCGTTAGAAAATCACTACAATAAAATTTCTTCCTTTTCAACACGGACATCTTTGATGTATCTCTTTGATCGATTATATCTTAGTTTTTTTAATCAGGATTATGAAAAAAATTTAGCGTATAAATTAGAAAACTATCAAAAGATGAATCCGGATTTGATTTAAGTACATCGAAAAAAGACAACTCCTCTAAAAAGGTAGCTGTCTTTTTTCATTTTACTAGTCTAAGAAAGAAGTTCTATAAAAATATTGAGCACTTTTGATCCACCTAATAGCTTAAATAGGAAGAAAACAACGTTTAAAGATAGATACAAAATAAAAAGAGTCAAACCAAAGCGACCAATAACATCACTTCTATGCCATAAACTTTCTGCAAACGAAAAGCTAATCAACAATGCGGATAGAAACACTAACCCTATCACAAACATATATGAATATTCACCTGGCATAAAAGACAGCAAAACCGCAAATAAGCTAATATAAACCGTCAAACTAGCTGGACTAAAAAGAGCGTCGAATGCCTCTGTAAAAACTATTTTCGTCTGAAATAATTTGTTTACCATGAAAAAATATACTAAAACAAAAATGAAATAATAAATCCCCATCATCAGTAAACTTTCTATAAACAATGACAATGGTGTTTCATCCGTATGTCCACTTATGCTTAAAATACTTCGACTGACGGCTAAACTATTCAAAACAATCAATAACAGAAAATTAACAACTCCGAACATCGGGATGCTTTGTTTATTCTTTCCTCTGATTTGAGTATTTAGCCAACTAAAATAATTTTTACTTTCTTTGGTTAGTTGCTGAACAGTTTGATTATTTTTCAGTTGTTCATTCAAATTTGATTGAAGTTGCACTCCTTTTTCTAGAACTGATTCTACTGTCATTGCCTCTGTTGTTACTTGAATTCGATTTTTACCACATGCTGGACAGAATTTTGCCTCATTCTTTATTTCTTTGCCACACTGAATACAATATTTCATCTTTACACCTCTACCAATTTATTAACCCCACGTTATTTTTCATTTTTAATACTCGATAAACCGATTGATTCAATGCCTCCTCTGTATACTCGCCTCGCTCGATTCCTTGTAAAACATATGGAATCTGTTCTTGGAAGGAGGAAGATAAAATCATATCATTGCCTGCTTTTAATGCTGCAAGTCCTGCTTCTTCTTGAGAAATAAAATCGGCAAGTCCTGCCATATCCATATCATCCGTCATAATCACATTTTGGAACCCTAATTCGTTTCGTAAAATGTCATGGACTGGTCGAGAAATCGAAGCCGGCATTGCTCCGTCAATACTCGTAATAATGTTGTGCGAAACTAAAATACTATCTGCCCCTGCTGCAATCCCCGCTTTAAACGGTAAAAAATCATTACTTCTTAACTCATCTAAACTACGAGTATCATAAACGATTTCCACATGGGAATCACGGTTATTTCCATAGCCTGGGAAATGTTTCAATGTTGACGTAATTTTTTGTTTTTTCAATTCCTCTACGCTGATTTTCACATATTCACTTGTTTGCTTTGCGTCAAGTCCTAATGTTCGATCATAGATAAACGCCTGCGGATCTGTTGCAACATCTGTATCTGGAAATAATCCACTGTGGATCCCATATGAATGTAGAATTTCAGCTTTCTTTTGAATATCTGAACGAATCCCAGTCCAACCCGATTCTTGATAGATTTCTTGTGGTGACTTGAATACCTCTGGCACTAAATCCGTCCCTCTACTCAAACGTGAAACAGTACCACCTTCTTCATCTGAAGCGATAAATAAAGTAATTTTACTTGTAGATTGATAGTCTTTTATTTTTTTCTTCAGTAAATTTGGTGTTTCCGTCTCGACATCACGACCGAATAACAGATAACCGCCTAAATGATACTCTTGAATATTTTCTAGTTGTTCCTCAACTGGCACTCGAGCCAAAAATAATTGTCCAACTTTTTCTTCCACACTCATTGAAGCAATCATTTCATTGATTGCTTTTTCTTGATTCTTTACTGGATTTTCTCCATTTTCTTTTGTTGAACTTGATATCGTATTTACCGTTCTTGTACTTGATGTCGCTGTACTTTCCTGTTGTATTGTTTCTTTTTGACCAAACAACAAAATCACCGCTAAACTAATACCAAAAATCACTAGTAAAATAAGAATTGCACTGATAATCATCTTTTTTGTATTAATGGTGTTTCCTCCTTAAAAGGCTGGGCAACGTTATGAAGTGAGATAATTAAACATGGAAAAAGTCCAATTGGCTTTTTATTCGATTCCTCCATTATCCACTACTTCAAAATTCTCTTTGCCGCCTAAGCTTTGAATAGTGAACTTCTTTTCTTCTTCATTATAAACAAGTGTTGCCTTTTGATAACGGAAAATTTGTGTTACATCTTTTTGTTTGTAGTCTTTATAAATTGTTTTGTATTTGATCAAGTAACGAACATCATAAGTATTTTTACCTATCATTTTAACCGATTCTACTGTGGGAGAACCATTTACTGAACTTTTGATTTTGCTATCTCGAACAGATTGAATGAACGTATCAAAATCTTGATACTCTGCGTTGTCTTTCCCTTCTTTAAAATAACTTGAAAATTTTTGTTTTGTAGTTTCATCATACGTTGCATATGTTCCTGTGAAGTTGGAGACATCTGAATAAAAACCGTTTAAAAAAAATTCAACATCTGATTTTTCTTGTATACCGGAAAAATCAGAATTAACAATCGAAAATTTGGGATCGTAACGACTTGCTTCAAAAGAAGAATCATCAATTACTTGCTGTTTTGTCATGATAACACTTTTATCTTCTAATGTCTTTTTCAGTTGAACAGTCATTCCTTGTTGCCATATCTTGTCTTTTACTTCATATTCTCCAGCAGATAATACGCCGACTTTTTTATCATTGAGAAAAACTTCAGCGTCAGAAATGTTCGAGCGCAACTTAAATGAAATTTTACGAAAGTCTAAACTTACTTCACTCATTTGATCTATTCCAGAATTTTGAGATTGTACTAAATCAATGGTTGTTTCGCTTTTTTCCCCTGCTAACTCACCTTTGATCGTATATTCAGCGGGCGTCAACGGTCCCCAAACAGTTTGAAACTGCTGTTTATCGGTTGTTTCCTTTTCTTGATTATCCAAAAATAGTATCATGCCTTTTTGATTAGCTGTGATTGTGATATAGCTAGGCTTTAACTCCCAAAGGTACTCATCAAACATCAGAAATTTTTTCCCTTTTTTTGTGAATGTTAATGCTCTTGTTTGATTCGTGTTATCGCTTAGCTGAGTAATCAGTGTGGAAAAGGCTGCTTTATGCTCGTTACGCCCATAATAATCGAAATACTTTTTTAGTTCTTCTTTGGTTACATTATAATTGGGATCGGCTGAAACCGTCAATTTTTCCATCTGACTTATATCTTTGTTCTTAACGACGGCTACCATTCGTTTTAGTTGATTTTCTTGACTATAATAATTTTTCGCAGCAAAATACGAGCCAAAAATGATACATAGAAAAACTATAGCTAGACTGAGTAAAATTTTTTGTTTTTTGCTCATGGATGTTTTGACATTACTAGTTTGACTATTCTCAGCTTTGGTTTTACTTTCTTGTGATATGGCTTTCCCACAAGTTGGACAGAATCGATCCTCTTCCCCTAATTGTGCCCCGCAGGAACAGCTATTTTGGTCAACTGTTTTAGGATTGACTTCTGTTTCTAGTGTATCGTTCTGAGCAATTTCCAGTTGCTCACCGCAATTTTCACAAAATAGTGCTGCTTCTTCATTTTCATGATGACATGATTTACAACTCTTCATTCTTTCTCTCCTATTTTTTTATTCATTTTTATCTCCTCTCTTATCATTCTATTTTATACACAAAAAGTCAACTATTTTTGCGATTAAACTATATATAAATTAAAAAATATTGCTAAAATGAGCTTGTCTACTCTGATTTAAATATCAGATCAAATTTAATTCTTTATTTTTGACAAAAAAATGACCACATGAGATGCTTTAAACGTAATCAACAAAATAAAGAGAGAAGGTTGGATTTTTATGTCAACAATGGTATTTGTGAATTTTCCAGTCAGTGATGTGAAACGTTCTACAGAGTTTTATGAAAAATTAGGGTTTAAAAAGAATGAAGAATTTTCTAATGAAGAAACAAGCTCAATGGTTTGGGACGATAATTTCTGGATTATGTTATTGAATCATGATTTCTACAGTAAATTTATCAAAGACAAAAAAATTGCGGATGCAAAATCTACTAGCGGTGTTTTGGTGGCTTTCAGTCTTGAAAGTGCTGATGCTGTGAAGAAATTTGCTGAGACAGCTAAGGCAAATGGCGGTGATTTTTATAAAGTTGATATGGGAATTCCAGAAGATATGATGTTTGGACTTGAAGTGCAAGATCCAGATGGAAATTCTTTGGAACCGACTTGGATGAAGATGTAAATTAAATATTGTTAGTTGAAAAACCATCGGCTAAACTTGTCGATGGTCTTTTTTTGTAACAAAACGAATTAGTTTTGTTATGACTTATGCTTTTTTACAGTATCTCGTTTCTAAAATGTTTGTGCTATTCAATAGGACATGATATCCAAGCAAAAACTGCAGAAATTCTCTATTCAGGGAAAGATAAAGTTGCTCATCTTACTTTTAGGTATGATCAAACAGATGAGTTACTTGGAAAATCGCAAATTATGTTTAAAAATCGATTTACTTTGATTGATAAAGATTCGAATTAATTGAATTATGGTTATAAAAGTAAAAAGATCGGAGAAATCTCCAATCTTTTTTTGTTTGTCTTTCTCATTCAGCTAAAACTCTTCATTTTTCAACTTTTCTAGTTCGAGTTCTTTTTCTTCCACCAATCTTTTCTGCAATTCCTTATCATAATTTCTCGCAACTGGTATCATAAAATTGATCACGCCGCAGACAATCGCACCAACTCCTGCTATCACAAACATCTTTTCAACACCGATTTTATCCGCTAAAGGTCCTGCAAAAAGTAAGCCTACAGGGCCTGTAATACTTAGCAATGAATTCAACACGCCTAATACACGTCCAAGTACATTCGGCTCATAGCTTTGCTGGATCATCGCCATCAATAAGGTATTAAAATAGGGAGTTGCAAAACCTGCAATCGCATTTAAGAGGACAAAATAGAGAAAGCCTTTACTCGTTGCTGGTAATAATCCGCTCAAGCCAATCGTTACACCAATCACAGCATAAGCAAAAAAGATCAAGTTCATCCGATTTTTCCAATTTCCAAAAATCCCGATCACAGCCCCACCAATCAACATTCCTACTGAATAGATCACTTCTACCAAACCAGCTTGCCCCACAGTTCCATTAAAATAATTCATTGTCATCAAAGGATACAAACTTGCAGCTGGCATAAATAATAACATAAAAATCGCTCCAACGATCGTGATATACCAAAGGCCTTTATTTTCAAATAATTTTTTAAATCCAAATTTAGTATCTTCGAAAAGGTGGATAGCCTCCCCTTCCGAAGCGATTTTTGGAATCATGACAAACATCAATAAACCAACCCCAAAGACAGCACCAAGAACATCTAGCAAAATCAGGAAATTCATTGGAATCATTGAATACAATACTGCACCTAATGCTGGCGCAATGATAAAGTTCGCCGATTGCACCATGCTGAATTGTCCATTGACCTTCGTCAACTCATCTTCTGGCACCATCGTAGGTAATATCGATTGGATCGTCGGCATTTGAAACGTTTGAGCAATCGAACGAACTAATAGCGAGACAAAGACGAGCCACAGAGGAAAATCTGCTGAAATCGTTCCAACGATTGATAAGATCAGTGCAAAAATCGCAACAACAATATCCGTCACGATCAGTAACACCTTTTTATTCCAACGGTCAATCAACGGTCCTGCAAATGGGCTTAATAATACCATCGGCAACATCCCTAAAAGCATCGCAAAACTCAAAATAGTGGCAGAACCAGTTGTCTTTGTCAAATACCAGATAATAGAATATTGTACCGCCATGCTTGTGATGCCTGATAAAAACTGTCCTGTTAAAAACAAGTAAAAGTTTTTTTTCCATTTCGTAGGCCCAAATAAAGTTGGATTTTTAGACATATAAACACTCCTCGAATGATTTATTATTATTTACGTTAAAGTTATAATAATCTCTCCTAATTTTGAGGTGTTTGTCCAAAATTAGAACAGCCTAGCCTTTTTTAAACGGATCGAATGGATAGTTGCCTTTATTATGTAGATCATTTGATTCTTTCCTATCTTTGTCAGTTTTCTATAGGTTGATTTTACCTGACGTGTTCTTTTCAAACAAGTATTTGATTTTGCTCTTTGTACTAATCACTAGACTATACCAAAAGGTTCTGAACTATAACTTTTCCAGTTATAATTCAAAACCTTAAAGTTCTAGTATATAATTTTATTGCGCTCTTCCAACCAACAATGAGTCTTTTTTTCCTTCATAATAAAACACCTTTTCCATTCTTTAAGTGATACTTCACTTTATTTTTAATACTAAAGAGGCTTACTTGATTTCAAGAATCATCTATTTTTATGCTCATTTATTTTTTGTAAGAATGCTACTAGCTGAAAAACGTTTTGTCGTTCTTCTTTATGGTCTTGCAGATCGTTTCAACTTAACCTTTAAAACAGCCCATACGATTTCAGTAAATTTCATAAAATTATTTAATTGGCTTCATGACTGTCACGGATTCTTCTTTATACTCTTTTCGATCTTCCGATTTTTCAAGAGAATTAGACAATGGCCATAAGATAATATTTTCCCCATCCCAGTACATACTTTGACCAACAGTATATCCACCATAATTTACTAAAATATGATTTCCGTTCACTTCATACGTTGTCGTTAGCCATCTGTCCTCGCCATCAAGTTTCTCCTTTCGTAGAAATCCGTCAAAAGTAACCGTGCTATTTAAGCCGTCATTTCCTTTAATAATGGCGGTCCATGACGAATAGGCTGTCAAATCTGGATCAATTGCAGGTTTCAATTTTTTGATTGTTTCTTCTGTATACGAAAAAATTTCTTCGTTATGAGGCTCTAAGATCATTCGTTTAAGGTCAGATGATTTCGGTTCTAGAATCAAGTTTGCGCCTTCCATTTTGACTTGATATAATTGGACATCTGCTACTAATTCATCTTTATCGTTAAATACACCAGAAAAAATAGTGAGTTGATCCCCTTCAAGGGTATATTTAGGTTCCATAAATGTAAAATACTTGATGATTATACGAACTTCACCTTCATTAAACTGATAATAATTCTCTTCACTTTGAACTTTCCAATACTTCGTTGACTGTAGCAATTTTGCTGAAATAGTTTTGGCTGGTTCAATTGCAGTTGAAATTTCAGAAGCTGGTTTGTTCGGTTTTTCGGTTTTCGGCCACATCAAGGTACCAATAAAAAACAAACATATCATGACTAAACTAGATAAAATAATTTCCCCCCATTTGTATTTAGACATGAGGTATCGACCTTGCTCCCGTTCTGAATTTCCACTTAGTGCTGTGAGTGATTCTTCTTCTGGTACTTCGATTTGGTTCATTGCTTTTTGTAAAATATTCTTCTCATTTTCAGACATAATAATCCTCCCCTAATACTTTCCTAAGTGCTTCACGTCCTCGTTTCAAATTCGTTTTGACTGTTCCTTCTGGCATCGTTAATAGTTCACTGATTTCTTTCACAGAAAAACCTTGGTAATAAAATAATTGTAAAATCAAACGGTATTTATCCTCTAAATTCATGACCGACTCTAATACATCGATTGCTTGATTTTCATTTTTTTCTAAATCAGCTTCCTCTTCAAATTCTGGGCTATTTTGTAACTCACGGATTTGAATTTTTTGTTTGATTACTTTGCTCGCTTGTCTTGCCATGATCGTACAAAACCACGTCAAAAAGTAGCTAGGCTCTTTTAGCGTATGAATCGAGCTCATCGATTGAATGGTTGCTTCTTGCATGATGTCTAGCGCGTCTTCTTTGTTGCCAATGTAGATATAGGCCATTTTATAAATGTACTCGTGGTTTTTACGTAAAATTTTCCCTAACGCTTTTGTATTTCCTTTGATTGCTTTTTTGATCAGTAAAAGTTCTGAATAAGTAAACTTCCCCATTTTCTCACCTCTTCACCCTAATAGTGTAAAAAAACTCCTAGTAGGTTTCAATTAATTTTTTTATACATAAAAAAAGAGCTAAACCTTTATTCGGCTTTAGCTCAGTTTATTAATTTATTTCAAATGCCCACTATTTTATTCAGTTTCATTATTGTGCTGACTAATTTGTGCCTTTTTGGTCGGAAGAAACAGTTTAGGATTGATTTTAAGTAATAATAACAGCACAACTGACGTTGCGATTGCCGTAGCCACACCACTTAGTCCATTCATTACAAATGAAAATAACCAAGGATTCATGCCCCACAGCGCAAAGCTTCCCCAGAAAATGACTCCTGCGATAAAGTGCCAAAAATAGCGCATAAGTGTTCCGAAAAAAGAAGCATAAAGAATAATTCGACTACTCTTCCCATACTCTTTATTGCCAATTGCTTCTTGCAACTTCCCACTATATACTCCTGCAAAACCGGCAAACCCAAACGCCAAAATATACTCAATAATCACTTGGACAGGCATCAAATAATACACCTGAGCCGTTGGAAAATGCAACAAGCCCCAAATAAAGGCAGAAAAGAATCCTGCTTTGGCTCCTCTTCGTAAAGCAAAAAGAGTGATCGGAATCATCCCTAATGAGATTGAAAAACTACTCCCAATATTCGTTGGAACAAAAGATAAGACCATCGCAATCGCTGCAACGATCGTTCCTTCGATCCATACTTGTAACGCCTGTTTTCTTTGCATAAAAAAATCCTCCCTCTAGAACGACCGATTCACAAAGGAGGAGTAAAAGTTGCTATTTACTCCATCACAATTCCTACGCTCGTACTAACGAACAGGTTCAAGGGTTTAGAGTGGTTACTCATTCTCAGCCAAGGCTCCCCTTTGTGATGGGTTCTATTTAATTTTTAGTGGTTGTTTGTATAACAACATCAAAATCGTAACATGCTCTTCATTAAAAGTAAAGGAATTAAACATCTTCTTTACTACTGAAGTAGTTTTTTCAATAAAATAGCCGAGTATTAAACTTGATTCATTCTCTCTTTGATTTTAAGGTAGAATAAGGGATAGAAGGAGGAGTAATATGAAAATGAAATTGAAACAAGTTATTTCTATTTTGGTGATGTTGGTCGTTGGAGGAGTAAGCGGTTATTTTGCGGGGTATTTATTAGCAGATAATACTTTGTCTGGATTTGATATAGTGGTCTTTTTCTTCGCAATAGGTATTTCATTTGTTCTCCATGTTATCATCCATGAAGCTGGACATGGGATTTTTGGACAATTAACTGGATATAAAATGGTAAGTTATCGGATTTTTTCTTTTATGTGGGTCTGGAAAAAGAATGGGACTATCGTCTTTCGTCGCTTGAAAGTTCCAGGAACTTTAGGACAATGTTTGATGGCACCTCCGCCTTATCAAAAGGGACGCTTTCCATTTCGTTTATACTTATTAGGTGGTGTTTTAGCAAATATAGTAACCAGTAGCATTATTGGGATTTTATTGGTACCTCATTCTATGATTGCTGCAGTTTTTGTTCTTACAGGTATTTTCATAGCTGTTACAAATGTTTTTCCGATGGGCTTTAATGATGGAATGAGTCTAAAAATTGCTTCTTCTAGTGAGGAACAGCAATTTTTGTTATATGTACAATTTGAAGTGAATTATCAGCTGAATCAAGGTTTGACTTACATGCAACTTCCTGATAGCTATTTTGATTTGATGCCAACAGAACCTAAGCAAACCTATTTCAACGAGTATCAGCAATTTTTACAAATCGCTCGATTGGCAGAAGCCTTCGATTGGGCTGGTTTAAATAACATATTAGAATCACTATGGAGTCAATTAGATAACTTGATTGAGATCTACCAAATAGAAGTGAAAAAAGAGTTGATTTTCTCTTTATCCATCACTCACCCTGATGATCCTCGAATCACTCAATTATGGACGGATAAAAAAGTAAAAATGAGTTTGAAGCAACCTTTAATGGGGAATAAACGAATAGAAGCAGCTTATTATTATTTTGTTAAACATGACACTCAGTCTGCTTTAGATTGTTTAAAAGCTGGAAAAAAATTAGTTAATAAAGCACCGAATGCTGGTGATGCTAAGGTAGAGATGAAGCTGAATGATTGGCTCTATGAGAAGTTTTACTGCAACGATCATACTTAATTTTATAAAAAAAGTGATTAGATCGATTTAAAAAAATCAATCTAATCACTTTTTACATTTTAGCTCAAATTATATTAGTACTTCCCTTTTATCACGAAAAAAGAGCCGCGGATCGTCCCCGCCAGTTTTGACTTTTGTCGTGCAAATTTAAACTTACCTTCAAATTCTGCTGGAATATCCATCCCATCAGATAACTTAAACCCAACAGCACGTTTCCCACCTTCTTCAAGTGTATACATCACATTAACAGCTAAACCATTTTCATAAAAAACGTAAGCCATCTTGATACCATCTACTTCAAAACTTGAAACCTCTAACGCTTTATAAGGAAATGTCATCTGACGTTCTGCTAACACTTTTTCGATCCATGCTAAGATTTCAGGATCATCACTTACCGGTACAGTTACGAATTCATGTTTGTATTTGTTCCAATAGTAACGAGCTTCATTTGCACGTAAACCTGCCAATGCATCTGCCACTGGAGATGTTTCAAAACCAACTGTTGAGACATTTTTAAAATCTACTTTATAAGACATATTGGCTCCTCTTTTCTTTTTATATGAACATTATATGCAATGTATAAGCGATTGACAAATATTAAAACTGAGTGTATTTTTTCCCGTTTGTGACTTTTATCTGAATAGAATTAATAAAAAAGTTGTAAATTTGTCGATCATTTACTATAGTTAGATTAGCTCGTTTGTGCTAAAATGAACAATCGCTTTAAATCTTAAAATTTTTAGGAGGGTAAACATTGAGAATCCTTTATATATCAATATCAGGTAATACCCGCTCTTTCGTAAACCGTCTTGTTTCATATGCTGCTACTGAGCATAACACTCAAATCGAAGTAAAAGAAATTCAAGAGAATTCGACTCTTGAAAAAGAAACAACATCTTTTTTCACTTTCGTACCAACTTACTTAGATGGAGGAAATGGAGTTGATAATGGTGATACAGAAATTCTTACGGAAACGATGAGAGAATATCTAGAGTATCAGGAGAATTTCCGTTATTGTTTAGGTGTAGTCGGCAGTGGAAATAAAAATTTTAACCACCAATATTGTTTAACTGCTAAACAATATGCTCAGAAATTTGATTTTCCTTTTTTAGCTGACTATGAGCTTCGTGGTACACAAGAAGATTTAGAACATGTTTTTAATGTTTTGTCAGTGGCTATTTCTAACATTTAAAAAACTCTTTGAATACTCTAACAAACAACGAGGCTGGGATATGATGATGTCCCAGCCTCGTAACTTTTTACTGAAATTTCCACTTTGTTTCATCGTAACCACTAGCTTCACCAACACTGATATAACTCAGTATACCACCACCCCAAAAATATGTATTGATCGGGATGCCATTGTGAAAAATTTTGTAGTAACCGTCCCCTTTGTCAACAATGATAAAACGTTTCGCATTACTTTTAGTATCTAAATAAATATAACCTCTAGTTGAAAAGTTCCAATAATCATAACCACTCGTATATGGATTAGCTGATCTGATCGTATATATGTTTAACCCTTCATGATCTAAATAAACACCATCACTACTCGTACCTAAAACAGCGTACTCCCAATTGCCAACTTCTAGGGTTTTTCTAAAGTTACCTTTAAAGTCCCCATTCATCGTATAAGCACTCATCTTTACTTTTTTCCCAGTTGGCGGTGCTGCTTGTGCCGTTACGCCCAAATATAAACTTACTCCAAATAGACTACTAAGCAATAGTAACGTTGTTATGACTTTTTTGACCCTTGATTTCTTTACTTTCTTTTCCATTTGCATCCCCTTATCTTTCATTGATAGTTTTTTCACAAATCAATCATAAGGTAGTTTCAAAATAAATAACAGTTCAAATTCGTTTTTACAACATACAAAAATGGTCTCTTTCTTTAACATGTTTGTCCACTCTTTCCCTAAACGTTATTTAAGTCTTATACAATCACAATCAATTTCTAGTCTATCAAAATTATCCCGTAATCTAGTCATTATCTTCATCTCAAAAGATTATTTTGACCCATTATTAAACAATAAAAAGAGAATGCTACAATTTAACATTCTCTATATGTTCTTGATTTAGTTTTTTTTACAATAACTCTTTTCTCAATTCCTCGTCTGTTCGAGTAGACAAATATTTAGGCGCAATATCCAAAACAGTATATGCCCCAAATTGTTTTTCCCTAGCCAAACGAACACAGGCTCTAGCATAAGCAACTAAGACACTTGCCGTAAATTCGGGATTACTCTCCAGCTGTAAATTATATTCGATGACTTGCTTGGTATTTTCATGTGTTGTTCCTGTATGCAGTACCGTGCCGCCATGAGGCATCGCTTTATGTTTTTGATCCAATTCAGACTGAGAAATAAAATGAACCTCAGTATCATAATCTGCAAAGTAATTCGGCATTGTAATGATTTCTTCGCGAATTTTTTCTGCCTGTGATTCATTTTCAAGCACAACAAAACATTCTCTAAAATGTTTATCTCGAGTAGTCAAATCCAGTTGTTCTCCCGCTTTGAGCTTCTCTATAACATCATTGTTTGGAATTGTATATTGAACGGCATCTAATACACCGTCGATTCGTCGTAATGCATCGGAATGACCTTGGCTAACACCTTTACCCCAAAATGTATTCGTCTGTCCAACTGGTAAAATGCTTTGTGCATACAAACGATTCAAACTAAACAAACCTGGGTCCCATCCTGTTGAGATAATCGACGTTGTTTGATTTTCTTTTGCTACTTGATCCACTTTCGCAAAATGCTCTGGAATCTTAGCATGTGTGTCAAAGCTATCGATCGTGTTAAATAAATGAGTCCACTCCGGCGTTTGCGTTGGCAAATCTGTCGCTGAACCGCCGCAAAGAATGCAGACATCGATTTCACCTTTTTTGTGTTTCAATTGCTCCATCGTAAATGCTTTAGAACCTTCTGTTTGCACCGTTTCAGGAGCTCTTCTTGTAAAGACACCGACTAATTCCATATCTTTGTTTTGTTTGATCGAACGTTCAACCCCGCGTCCAAGGTTTCCATATCCAATGATTGCTACTTTTATCATACTAACATTCCTCCACTTCTATAAATCAGATTATACCAAAAGAAAAAGACATCTGACAATTGGAAGTTGAAAAAACGAGTTCCTTCTTTTACTGATCCATTATATTCAATTGTTTTTTTAATTCCGTGGTGATTTTTTGCTTTTCCTCATCTGAAATACTCTGATAAGAAATCCCTTCTTCCCCAGTATAGCCATCACCTGTAAATCCTTCCCCTTGCATTTGATAACTTTCAATGTTTTCTAAGGCTTTTTGATAATTTTTCATTAAAAGAGTCATTTGATCCAGGGTCATATCGGTTTGACCATTTTCTCCTATTATGTCGAGTAATTCTTGATAACGAAAAACACTTTTCATCGAAGTTAATTCTTTGGTAAGCTGAATCGTTACCTCTCGCTGCCTCTTTTGTCTGCCGTAATCGCCTAAAGGATCTTCATAGCGCATTCTCGCATACTGTAATGTTTCCCAGCCGCCTAAATGCTGTTCCCCTTTTGGATAATGAATTCCTTCTGCATCAAACTCAAAATCATTATTGACGGTGACACCGCCAACTGCGTCACTTAAAGCTGCTAAACCATCCATATTGATCACAAAATAATGATTGATCGGGATATCTAAATAATGTTCAACCGTATCGATCATCATCTCGTCTCCACCAAAGGAATGAGCATGATTGATTTTGTCATAGACGCCATCTTTCCCAATGATTTCGACATAAGCATCTCTGGGAATACTTGTGATCGTAGTTTTCTTCAATTGATTATTGACGGTGACCACCATAATCGTATTTGCTCGAAAATCTGTTTTGCGTTTAGAATCATTTGCGATACCTAAAAGTAAGAAACTCGCAGGTTCACTATTTCCTAACTCTGCGGCTTTATTTTTTCGATTTAGTGGCTGATACATTTTATCGGCAGTTTTTTGGACTTTTTGAAACACCGCAGCACCATAAGCTGAAGCTCCAGCAACGACTAGTAAAAGCACTGTTAGCGTGCCTAAAATAGTTCTTTGAATGAACTTTTTTTTAGCAATAGGGGTAGAAAATTCTCTATTAAGGTACACTCTTTGCAAGAAAACAAAAGAGAACTTGACCCAAGTATAGCTTAAAAGAAAACCTGCAAGCACATCACTTGGATAATGAACTCGTAAATAAATCCGGCTCAATCCAATCAAAAGAACATAAACGATCAAAGTGTTTTTTAAAAACTTGTAATGCTTCATTTCCTTTGAATAAACGGTTTGTAAAATCAAGATCATCGAACAAGCTAAGCACATGGCTAAGAGCGAATGCCCACTTGGAAAACTATAGGAAGTTCGTTCAGCCAACTGTTCTACATTTGGTCTTTGCCGCGCCACAAGCTGCTTTAAGACAAATCCAAAAGCGCTGACTACTAAGACATTACTACTTAGCCAAACCGCCAATAACTTATGTTTATTTCGCCAAAGTATAAATGAGACTATCAAGCTAACAACAAAAATCGGCACGATCGTAGCACTTTTGGCAACTAAATCCACAATACTGGTCAGTAATTGACTCGGTTTCCAATTAAAGTGATAAATCGCTGAATCTAACTGAACAAACCATGATTCTTGTTTTACAACTAAAAAGGTTAGCAATGAAAAAAATACGACACTTAAAACTGCTGGAGTAAATTTCTTTTCTTTCAACGTATACATGTGATAAATCCCTTCATTCATATATTCAGTAAAACAACCAAGTTAAAGATTATTTCCAAGTAGTTTTCACAGGAATATCATACAACTAAATAGATCACTAAATGATTTTGCCCCTTAATTGGCAGTAGTGAATCATCTAACGGTATACAGTTGGAAAACTCTTATTCACCAAAAGAAAAAAGCCAAACATGCTTTCCCTAAGACGTTTGACTTTCAATCAATCTCATCGTCTGAGTTTTAGCACTATACAACGTAAAGAAAAGTTCTTAGCTATTTTATGAAAAGCCTTAATTCGACAATTCCTGTTTTACACATTGGCGTCTTTCGACGTTTCTGCGCAATAGCCTGTGTTTGTATAGGAGCCTCACCTAACAAGGTTATTTATCTATTTATTTTGTTAAATAGTAACGCTGGTAAAAAAAATTTTCAAGTTATTTTATGACTCTTTAGTTTTTCTTAATTTAAAATTTGAAAAAGATAGCACCCGTAAACAAGCAGAAGCAATCATCAAAATAGTATTGATGATTGCTTCTGCTATACTCTATTTTACTCATCTAACTCTTCAAATTGTGAGTTATAAAGTGACGCATAATAACCGCCTTGAGCAAGTAATTCTTCATGTGTTCCTTGTTCTTTAATATCGCCATCTTGCATATACAAAATCTTATCCGCATCTTTGATCGTTGATAAACGGTGCGCAATAACAAATGACGTACGACCAGCCATTAAATTATTCATAGCACCTTGAATCAAGCCTTCTGTTCTGGTATCAACAGATGATGTTGCTTCATCAAGGATCAAAATCGGTTTATCAGCTAAGATTGCGCGGGCAATTGTTAAAAGTTGTTTTTGACCTTGGGAAATGTTGGAAGACTCTTCATTTAATTCCATATTGTAACCACCAGGCAACGTTTGGATAAAGTGATGAACGTGAGCCGCTTTCGCGGCTTCATAGACTTCTTCATCCGTTGCATCTAAACGACCATAGCGTAAGTTTTCCATGATGGTTCCTTTAAATAACCAAGTGTCTTGTAAAACCATCCCAATATTTTTACGTAAATCTGCACGATTAAAGTCTTTGATATTATGACCATCGATTTTGATTGCGCCAGATGTTACATCGTAAAAACGCATCAATAATTTAACCATAGTTGTTTTACCTGCACCAGTTGGTCCAACGATTGCCACTGTTTGGCCGGGATCAACATGTGAACTGAAATCATTGATAATGATTTTGTCTGGTGTATACCCGAAACGAACATGTTCAAAATCGACCATCCCTTTGGCTTTGTCGATTTTAACTGGATTTGGTACTGTTTGTGCTTCTTCATCTTCTTCAAGAAATTCAAAAACACGTTCAGCTGCTGCTGCCATTGATTGGAGTAAGTTTGATACTTGAGCCAATTGGGCAATAGGTTGTGTTAAGTTACGAACATATTGGATAAACGCTTGGATATCTCCGACCGTGATCGTGCCATTATAAGCTAAGATCCCACCAAAAATCGCTACTGCAACGTACCCTAAATTTCCAACAAAGTTCATGATCGGTTGCATCAAACCTGAAAGAAATTGGGATTTCCAAGCTGATTTGAATAAGACATCATTTTGTTTTTTAAATTCTGTAAGTGAATTTTCTTCATCATTGAATAGACGTACGATGTTATAACCACCGATGGTTTCTTCTACTTTACCATTGATCACGCCAAGATATTCTTGTTGTGTTTTAAAGTATTTTTGCGAATTTTTCACAACGATCAAAATTAAGATCATTGAAATTGGGACGATCAAAATCGCAATACCTGTCATTTGCACAGAAATCGATAGCATCATGACAATAACACCAATGATAGTGAATACTGATGTAATCAGCTGTGTGATCGATTGGTTTAATGATTGACCTAGAGTATCCACGTCATTGGTGATACGAGATAAGACTTCACCCGTTGTACGACTTTCAAAATAATTCATTGGCATACGATTGATTTTTTCTGAAATTTCTTTACGCATGCGATATGTGATTTTTTGCGAAATCGTTGACATGATCCAACCTTGAATGATCCCAAAAGCGGATGCCACTAAGTAGAGCCCTAACATAAAGAGTAAGATTCCACCAATTTTATTAAAATCGATTCCGCCAGTTCCTTGATATTTTTTGATTAAACCATTAAACAATTCTGTGATTGCTTGGGATAAAATTTTTGGACCCCAAATATTAAATACGGTTGAAGCAATTGCAAAGATCATTACAAAGAAAACGGGTATTTTATAAGCACCAATATAGGAGATTAATTTTTTTAGTGTTCCTTTAAAATCTTTGGCTTTTTCCACTGGAGCGCCATGCCCAGGTCCGCGTCCGCCACGAGGGCGATTTTGTGTTTGTTCTGCCATTATTCTTCGCTCCTCCCTACTCTGCTTCTTCTATGCCTAATTCAGCATTACTCAATTGTGATTGAGCAATTTCTTGATAGACAGTGGATGATTTCATTAATTCATCATGTGTTCCATGATCTACAACACGACCTTCGTTCAATACGATAATATTATCTGCGTGAAGAATCGTAGAGATTTTTTGAGCAACGATGATTTGCGTCGCACCTTTGATATTTTCAGATAAGGCTTTTCTCAACGCCACATCTGTTTTATTATCCAGTGCTGAGAATGAGTCATCAAAGATCAAGATTTTAGGATTTTTCGCTAAGGCACGAGCGATGGATAATCGTTGTTTTTGTCCACCAGAAACGTTCGTTCCACCTTGAGAAATTTCCCGATCGTAGCCTTTTTCATTTGAATCGATGAATTCTTCAGCTTGAGCAATTTCAGCTGCTTTTCGCATTTGTTCATCCGAGATATTTGCATCCCCAAATTTGATATTTGAGGCAATATCACCTGAGAATAAGATCCCTTTTTGCGGCACAAATCCAATGATTTCATGTAATTTATGCAAACTCATCTCACGAATATCGATGCCATCGATCGTAATTCGCCCACCTGTTACATCAAACAAACGTGGGATCAAGTTAACGATCGTTGATTTGCCTGAACCTGTTGAACCGATCAACGCTGTTGTTTGACCTGGTTTTGCCGTAAAATTGATATGATGTAAGACATCTTCATCCGCATCGCCGTAACGGAATTCTACCGCTTCAAATTTCACTTCACCTTTGAAGTCATGGTCATCTTTAGGTTGTTCTGGATCTTTGATCGTTGGTTCTGTTTCGAGAACTTCTTCCACACGACCAGCAGCAACATTAGCACGAGGTAAGATAATTGAAACCATTGACAACATCATAAAGGCCATAACGATTTGCATCGTATACGTAATAAAGGCCATCATATCCCCAACTTGTAATTGACCGTTATTCATATTATGTCCGCCGACCCAAACGATCAAAACTGAAATACCATTCATCAATAACATCATGACTGGCATCATAATAGACATTGCACGGTTAACGAATAATTGAGTTTTCATTAAATTCGTATTCGCAACATCAAAACGCTCTTCTTCGAATTTTTCACGTGAAAATGCACGAATAACAGGTAATCCAGTGATGATTTCACGAGAAACCAAGTTGACTCTATCCACTAAGTTCTGTAATGCTTTAAATTTAGGCATTGTTGTTACGAGTAAGCTTAGGACTAACACTAGAACTGCTGCGACAGCTACACCGACGATCCAGCCCATACCTGTTCCTGTTTGATAGACATTATAAATCCCGCCAATACCTAATATCGGTGCATATAACACGATACGCATGATCATTACGATTCCCATTTGCATTTGTTGGATATCATTGGTATTACGTGTAATCAATGAAGCTGGAGAGAATTTCTCCATTTCAGTATTTGAAAATTGCAATGTTCGTTCATATTGACCGACTCGCAAGTTTCGCCCAACAGAAGCTGCTACTAATGAGGCGATCAACCCAACAATGATTGCAGCCACTGCAGAAACAAGGGTTAAGAGAACCATTTTAGTTCCTGTTTTGACCATATAATCTGTTTGAATTTGTTGCGTATTCATATCTAGTGCTTTATATTCAGCAAGGGTCAATTGAATCCCTACTGTTTTCATTGAATCTGCCCCTAAATCGCCTAAGCTGTTTTTAGTCTCTTTACGAGCGGCTTCGACTTTTGCAGGCATAGCATCTGTCGTTGTTTTGATTGAGTCAGCTAACGCTTTCGCTTCTGCACCTTTTGCTTGTGCTTTTGCAGCCAACTCTTGAGCTTCAGTCCCTTTTTCAGTTGCTGTAGCACTATCTGTTGCTGAGGCTGCCGCAGCACCTGCTGCTTTTGCTTGTTCTCCTAATGTTGTTGCTTCTTCACCAAGCTGTTTTGCTTTAGCAGCATCTTCTCCAACTGCTTTATAATCGTCGATAATTGCTTTTGCTTCACTACCACTAGATGAATCTTTAGATTGAGCGGAAGCAAGCATCATCATCGGTAGATTAAAGATATCAGCTAACTTAGCTTCGGTCATACCGTCTTGAAGATTTAATGTATAAACTTCAACTTCTTTTCCATCAATTTTTTCAGTCGTTAATTTATAGTTGTCTTCAATTGTTTTTTTCTCATCGTCTGTCATGAACATTTCGATGCCCTGAAGAGTTGTTTTCCTGATTTTTTCAGGTGTAGAATATTCAAGCCCTCCTTGTTGAATACCGACATCGACGATTCCCGATGTTAATTTTGGTAAGCTTAAATCACTATTTGCCTGTACGACTAAAAGCACAAGAACTGCGATGACCGCATACCAGTATTTGCCGAGATATTTGAAAATCTTCACTATTGGTCACCTTCCTCTTTCTGGGAAATTTGTTGGGAGTAGTCTACGAATTTCGCAGTTAGCTCGATGAACTGTTTGGTGTCTGTTTCTCCCATTAGTTTAAAAACCTGAACGATCTTATCGCGCATTTCTTTCTTTTGCAGTTTTGCTGCTTTTTTCCCGCACTCCGTTAGCGTAACGTTGATACGGCGGCGATCATCTGGATCCATTTTCCGTTCGATTTGTCCTTTTTTTTCTAAACTTCCTAAGACAACGGCGATACGAGCGCTAGATAAATTCAATGATTCAGCGAGATGCTTTGGGCTAGTTGGCTCCCCATAACGATGTAGAAACTTAATAACAATACTTTCACCTTGATTGCTCTTTTCTAGTCTACTAAATGCGCTATGTCGATTTTGAACCATTAGACGCATAAGTTCTTGTTCGGCCTCTTCTGCGAATGACATATGACTCCTCCTTTTTTCAAAATAGTTACTTCTACCATTAATAGCTAACAGTGTTAGTAACTAATGCTGTTTGATATTAACGCAAATAGCTTTTGATGTCAATAGGATTGGCTCAAAAAATTAAATGAATACGGTTTTATTTAAAAATCTTTAGTCATTGAATCTGATTGACAAGCTTTTTTATAGTTTAGCACGCGCTACAACATGCTCATTTTGAATATGTTTCACTAAAATACTTTATTCATATCAACTGAGTGAAGGTAAAATTCTTAATCTAATATATTAAAAAAAGCAATAAATCGAAATAAAAATCGATTTACTGCTTTTTTCATTATAGCTTTAATTCATATTACCTTTATTTAAATTAAGCTGGCGGTATGAATTGAATAATTTTTTTGTTGAAATGTGAGTAACCACATACTACTGACATAACGATTAGCAACAACTCTAATTCATAGCCACCAACAAAACCACTTCCAGATTTTAACATAAACATAGCTGAGCCTAGAATAGCAATAAAACCTAGTGAAACCAAAGGTACTAGTAAACCAATAATCATAAAAATACCTCCGCCAACTTCGATCAGTGCAATAATTACAGGCATGAAAGCTGGTAGACCTAAGCTAACAAAGAAATCAGTCGTTCCTTTTAAATCTGAAAACTTTGCTATACCATGTATTGCCATAGTAATCCCTAACGTTATTCTTAGTAATAAAAGACTCGTGCTTGTTGCGTTTTTTAACTGCATTAATTTTGTATCCTCCTTTAATTGATGGTTTATTATATCATGCAAAAAGAGAACTTACAATAAGTAAGCTTAAAATATTTATTATTCTTTTATTAAAGTATTTTTACTTTTTAGACACAAGAAAAGCACTTAGCTAGATCACTAAGTGCTAATTTTCACTCTTTAGTAAATTCATCAACTCAAATCCCGTGTTTATTTTAGAATAGATCGAGCAAACGACAAACAATTCTTTTCCTGCAAAATGCACCATTTTATATCGGCCAAAGGATGCTGGTATATGATGATGACCATGAATAGCACCAATTATATTGTACTCTTCAAAGAGCTTTTCAATTTTTAGCTCTGAGCAAACATAGTCTTTTTTATATGCCGTACTGTCTGGTGAAAGCATGCTTAGTTCATTAAATAAAGGTGCATGTGAAACAATTACGGTTGGAATATCATGGTCTTTGTTTAATAGGTGATTTAATGCCTCTAAGATAAATTTTTGTTGTGCTTTTTTTCGTCTCACTAATACAACTGGAATTGTCAGTCCGATATAGCGAATACCATTATGAACAAAACTGCTATTATTTAACACGTTCATTTTAGGAAACCGCTTTTCAATTTCGTCTTTTACACACTCGTAATAGATATGATTGCCTATAGGCAGTTGATACCAAGAATCATCTGGATTCCGCATAAGATCTTGAAACCATTTATTTTTGAAAAAAGGAGTCCATTTCTTCCATTCTTCGTTTTCTTTACTTTGGCTTTTTGGCAGTACATCAGATAATTCGTGATTCCCTATAACATAGAGTCCCTTGATTTCTTCATCAACTATAGGAGAATCCTCTGAAGTTCCAACTATGATATTGAAGTTTTTATTCGTGAATGGAAGATTCTCATCTGTCGCATGGACGTCGGAAACAACATTTACTAAATTAGGATTTTCTATCGGAAGAACATTTTCAAAATACTGTTCCAGTTCTTTTGGATCAACACTATGAGCAACGTAGTTTTGCCTAACCTCAGACAGTTCTTTTCCAAATTCTGATCGTAAAAGTAATTTATTGTTTGTAGGTATAGTTTGGCTCCCGATAATGATTGAATTTTCTATTGTTTGTTTGACTTCTTGAGGAAGTAAACTTAACGCCGATGTAATATCAGATTCAAAGGTTAAATGATTAGCCGAAATCGCACTATTTTGCATGACTGATTCTAATAGTCGGATATTTTTTCCATCCGTCATTAGAGGTAAAGCTTGAGTCAACTGAACAACAAACTTAAGGTATTCTGAAATATAGCCGGATATTCCTGTTTTGACATTTTCACTGAATAAAAACTTCCCTGCAAGATTAGCCGAAAGTGCTCCAGTTTCATCATGTTGCAATAAACGTCCTAGTATTTGGATCTCAAATAATGGATCTTTAAATATTGCTTCATACGCTTGGGTCACTTTAGCAGAATTTTCATCTACTCGTTTATTTGTTACTTGAAAAATACTGAGCTTAAGATAAGTTTCTAAATTTATTTTGTGTGACTCGATGTATTGGTGAGCGACTTCTGGATGAAGTAAATATTGAATCGCTGCACGTTGGATATAGTTCCTAGCCGTATCATAAGGGATTGCAGAGTAGACAAGATCACCTCTGGAAGATATATTTAGCGAGTTTTCTTTCATATTGTAGGTTAATTGGAAATACTCATTTTTGAATATTGTTTTATTAACGGGTCTCCGTTTATTTTCTGGATAAAGATCAATACGCGTAGCAATTTCCAGAGGTAAGCTGCTCCCAGTTATTGAAGGTGATAAGGACTTTCGATCCTCGATAAAAAAAGAATCTTTCTCTTTGTTTGATTTCATGATTGGATCACCTACTTCCTTTATTTTCTGACTTTCGTTAATAGAACAGTCAATCCATTCGTCATGTTCATTGTATTAGACTCTTTATAACAATGCAATTCGTTTTTAGTCGATCCCCTCTGTTTTTTCTTAGCTTGTCGAAAATGATATTAAAAAGCTGAGTGAGTCCTGATTCAGAACATCACTCAGCAATATAAAAAATCAACTGTTTAACTTATGAAGAAATGATTGGCCGTTTTGCGGATTCCCTACTTCAAAAAATTCTGCTGCCGTAGCTGCTACATCTGCCATCGTTTCTCTTTCACCAATCGCTTTTCCTTCAATACCAAGACTATAAACCAACAAGGGCACGAGTTCTCGTGTATGTTGGCTATGACCAATTGTTGGGTCATTCCCATGATCAGCCATTATGATCAGCAAATCTCCTTGATTTAAAAGAGGAATTAATTCTGCTAGTTTCTTATCACTGATTTCTAAGCGATCCGCATACCTTTCAACATCTTCTGCATGTCCAGCCAAATCCGTTTCTTGGATATTAATGAAGAATAAACCATTGTCATTTGCTTTCACTTCTGCAATCAGTTTATCGTATAGTTCTTCAGTATCTACACCAGGAAACAGTTTTTCACTGGAGGTTTGAATAATATCCGCCGCTTTGCCAAATAAAGCTACTGGAATTCCTGCTTGATCTAATATCGTAGGAATTTGGACGTTAGGATCAATCCCATATCCGAGGTGAATAACATGATAATCATTATTATAAACACCTGATTTTGGTGCATCCACTCCAGCAAATTTTCCAATCACAGTTCTAGCATCTAATAAATCAGCCAAATGGATGCCATGTCCACCAAATGTAATCACCCTAGATACTTTGACCACTTCTCGGACGGCTTTTCCTAAAACTGTCACATCTTCAAATGAAATATCATCAAGAGCTGCTGAAACATTAAAAACTTGACCTAAATCCGTTTCTAAATTATCACCAATTGTAGCCACTTCATTTACAACTAAAATCTTAGGCTCATCTATTTCTCCTACATAGCGAACCTGATACCCTTTGGCTTTCAAATGTTCGAAAACTTCATCGATCACTTCATTGAACGCCTGATTTAATGGTTCTTTTGGTGTCGTTCCAGAAATCTCCTGATGGCCTAAAAATGAATCAGCACCATGATGAGTTAAATTCGCTTTTCCATAATTTGCTTTTGGTGAAAATGTTAATTCTTCTGTTTCAAATTCTAGAATATTCATCAATCCAAGTTTTGTTAATGTAGGGATCGTTATTGTAGGAATCTTTTCTATAATGTGCTTCGCTGTGTTTGAGCCATTATCTGCTGGTCTAACCAATGGTACATCCTTCATTGCCCCTACACCAAAGCTGTCTAAAACATTAATAATAAATCGACTCATTTTTTAAATCCTTCTTCCTTGACTATCAAAAATCCCGACTATCTCTGGTTTGCCTTCACTAATTCCTTTTACAACCGCCACATTGCTTCTCGTAACAAATATTTGGGTACGAAAAGCAGCAATCACGGTTGCCCCAACATGATGTTCCGCTGAGATAGAAAGATAATAATCAATACTTTCATCTGAAAATGATTCAACCTGATCCTCTGTGCGAATGTTTGCTTCATCGATTAGCACTGAATTCAAATGACCTCTGCGATAGTAGCCACCACCATAAAAATAGGCTTTTCCTTTAAAATTATGGGATATTTCACTTACATAAACTAAAGCTGGTTTTTCTGGCTGTACTTTATAAGCATGCAATGGCGTCGTTCCAGTCAACGCATGCCCTGGTTCCGCTTGTGTTCCGCCAATTTCTTTAATAAATGGAAATGTTTCGCTACATGATGCAGAAGGAACATTCAGCTCAGGTACTGCAAAACCTGCCTGACGCATAATAGCTCGAGCTTTTTCGATTGTTTCTACATTTTTTGTTTGTGATAATGTGGTGTATGTCTCGTCAAATAAAAAACAAGGAAAAGAAGTAATACCACTAAATTCAATAGCTCCGAATTCATGAAAAACGTTACTTGTTTCAGCAAGATCTTTTAATAAAAATCCGCCAAACTGCCCTTCATATAATTGATCATCATCTGCAACAACTTTTAGCAAAACCTTTTGCTTGATGCCTAATTTTTGAGCTACTGCATTGATCTGCTCTAATTTTTCAAGGGAAAAAACAGTGATATATTCCGCACCGTAAACCATAATGTTTTCTATGAGCTGATCTGGTATTTGCACTAAGTGCCCAACATTAAAGAGAGGAATATGATTTTCCATCATGATGAGTGCTTCTTTAAAGTCGACTACCACAGCTCCACGATAGCCGATTGCCATTAATTCTTTTGCAATCAACGGATTTCGACCAATTTGTTTTAGCATAAAAAACAGTTCGATGCCGATTTTCTTTGCGTTCTCTAACATCACTGCACCATTCATACGAATTGTATCTAAGTCTAAAATGTAAGTATCGGGAAGAATTTGTCCAGTTTGGTGTAAATAAATTCCTGCGTCTATCAAGGCAGGATTTTCTTGTTTCATCATCGGTAGAAACAAATGAATCCCCCCTTACTGCTCTTTCTTCAATAGATTAATAATGTGCATATAAATAAACCACAGTTCCTCTTGGCTAAAGGTTGTCGCACAATAGCGAGATAGTTCTTGCCATAATGCTTTCGATTCTGCTAGTTTTTCATCATTCTGAATCTCAGATAAAATCAGCTCATCCATGCCGATTACAGGCTCATTCTTTTTCTGCCTTGCATCTGCCATAGCGATATGCGTTAAAAACATATCTAGATGTTCTTCGTTATTGATGACTTTTTGTTCAAGTAAATAGTTATTCACTGTCAAAACGAACTGTTCTGTTTCTTCATCTATTATCTTTGAGTCTTTTAAAATTTCTAGTTTTTTTCCAATCATTCTAAACGTCCTTTTAGTAATGAGGGATCATTTTACCTTCTATTACTTGCTTTTGAACAGATAAAATTTTTGTTTCATCGATCACACTCATTAAGATTTTTTTTAATAGCAGATTGTCTTTATGGACTACACAAACTGCTGTACTGGATAAATCATCTTCGACACTACCTTCAAGAAACTGATAGTTTAAATGATCTAATTTTCGATCTTTGATTTCATCGTAATTCCAAATTCCTACATCGATCAGTCCTTGTTCCAGTGAATAAATCAATTGATGACTTGGCACTTCGATAAATTCAACTTTTTTACCAACTGTCGCATTTTCTGTTAAAATCTGTTGATCGTAAGAATTATGGTCAATTCCCACACGCATATGGTTTTCAATTTTTGAGCTTTTGGGATTTGAAAAGATCATTACATGATTAGACAAATAACTGCGAGGTCCAAAGTCTTTAAAAATTTCTAACTTGTTCTCTTCCGCTATTGCTTGTAGCGCAGCTAGTTTTGATACAATTGAAAAATGCATGGTTTTTTCACTCGTCAAATCCATTCGATCTTTAGAACCTCTTACATAAGCCATGCTCAAAGGAATTTCTGCACGTTGAAATACTTCATATAAACCGGTCGCAAACCCTTCGTATGTCTTGGAGTACGGTAACGGCATCGTTCCACGAATCGGTCCTTCGATCACAATTTTTTGTAATCGTTGGTAGTCGATCGTGGTCAAAATCGTCCCTTGACGTCCTTGACTTACTGTGTGGATTATTTTTTCTTCTTTCAAGTAATTCAAAGCATTCTGAACCGTTCCCCGTGACATCCCATATTTTTTTTGAAACTCTGAAATCACAGGCATACGGCTACCTTCAGATAATAAAATCAACTCACCTGATAATTGTTGAATTGCTTTTCCCGTTTTATTTAGAAATTCCTCTTGCATTGGCTTTAATTCCCTTCTATTGACTCTTTTATAATTCTAATGATCGTATCTGCACCTGCTCTCATCGGATTGATCCGAATCATCGTTTTAGTACTTTCTGGAGATGCTGCTCTAAAGGTTCCTGAAAGTCGATAAAACATCGGGACAAATTCATATTTTGATTCAGCACCTACTGGATTAGGAGCTGCTCCTCGTTTTTCTGCTTGTTTCAGTATTTCCGGTGCTATCGGTTGGTCAAACTCTACAATGATCACTTTAGACTGAGCATTAGCGATAAAGGCTTGCTTTACGCCTTTAATTTCACCAGAATTTAAGCGCGTTTCTACTTCCTCAGAAACTTGAGATGAAATCGCTAAAGCTACCGGTGCATATATCAACCCTTGCAATACTGCTATTGCTTCAAACCCTTGTACCTGCAATCCTCCAGAATAGTTCTCTTTACGTAACGCTTTGATCAATTGGGCATCTCCTACAATACAGCCGACACCTTCTGGTCCTAATAATTTGAAAGTCGAAAAACAAGAGAGATCTGCACCGCATTCTACGCCGATTTTGGGTACTTTTAAGGTAGAATAATTGTCATCTGTGATGATCACAATATCTTTATTTTGTTTTTTTATTTGTTGAATAACAGCTTCTGGCTGGTAAGCATCGTCAGGCTTTTGCCTTGTAAATTGAACGATTGCCAATTGGATATCATTTTCAGAAAGTGCAGTTTTAATTGCTTCTGGTTGGTTAAAATCAGCAACAACTGTTTTTAAACCCAGCATCTCAATCGATGTTTGCGTCGTGGGATATACTGGTGCATCGTGAACGAGTACTGTTTTTCCATATTTTTTACTTGCCGCATGTAATGACAGACGAATCGCCATTGTACCCGCACCGCGCACCAACATTGCTGCCTCTGCCGTAAATAACTCTTTCAACACACTCTCTACTTTATTCGTAGTGATGGGTTGATTATAACCTGGCACAACGCCTAAATCGCCACGTGTTAAGATTTCTGAACCTTCAAAATTTCTCGTAATACAATCGACAATTTGAAATTGTTTCTTCATTGCTTCTTCTAGATTCATCGTTTCTAAAGGAAATGTTTTCATGTTCATTTCACTCCTTGTCCAAAGAAATTCAAAGGATTATGAATCAGCATTTTTTCAACTGTGTTACTCGAAATTCCTGCTTCTTTCATCATTGGGACAAACGTATCAAGTAAATACGAATAACCAATGCCATTTTTAAATTTCATATTTGATTTTCGGGTAATGTCCATTGATAAAAAGACCTGATCTGCTAATCCTCTTTTTTCAATTTCTTTTAACATCGATACACGGAGTGCATCTGGTTGATAGTTCTCTTTTCCTATTGTATCAAATTCTACATAGACACCTTGGTCTAACATGTTTAAAATGTACTCAAGATTGCCACTTAAATCAACATGTCCAATCACAACAGATGCTAAATCAACATTATTTTCTTTAAAAAACTGAACTTGTTCATGACCGTTTGTGCCAAGGGTTGTGTGGGTGGTAATTGGCACACCCGTTTCCTTATGGGCAATCACAGATGCATCGAAAACTTTTTTCTCATTTACCGTCCAACCATCTTTACTTGAACCAATTTCACCAATGATCTCAGCTTTAATAGTTGTATCTGCGATACCACTTTGGATTTCCTTGATCATTAATTTCCCCAAATCTTCAACTGACCATTCCGTAACAATAGTAGGTAAAAATTTTTCAGTGTAAAAGCCCGTTGCTTGCACAATATTGATACCTGATGCTTCTGCCACTTTTTGGACATATAATGGATTTCTCTTCATATCTAAATTTGTAACGTCCACAATATTACGGACGCCTTTATCATAAAGTTCTTTAAATTCTATGATTGTTTCCTCAAAACAATTTAGGTTTGTATCGTCGATATTTTTTATACGAGACAAATCAATTGTCGTATGTTCATGCATATAAGTGATTCCATCTACTAAGCTCATTCGTTGTCGTCTCCTAAATTTTTTAAAGTCCTGGTGGTGTCATTAAATTAAGTAATACTAAAACATTTGAAATCACACCGACTAATAAGGCACCCACTGGTCCAATTGCAAGGTCGACCATTTTCTTTTTGAATGTGCCATTTAATACGTAAAGTCCAACAACAAATAAACCACCCCAAGCAGGAGCAATTGCTGTTGCTGCGATCACACCACCAACAAGCAAGGCAATTTCTAAGACTTTTGTGATCGCTGTTCGAATATTATCACCAGCATCACGCATTCCTGGGAATCGATCCAACAATACAGAGAATTTCGTTAAGAGTAACACTTCGATGGACATCCAAATACCGCCTGCCACAAAGGCTAAAAGCGGTTGTCCCATCGCCGCACCGATTGAGCCAATCACAAAAACCATCTTGATGCCAGCTGGTGAATAAGTTCCTGTAGCAATTCCAGTCGTTACAACTAATGGAATAAATCCAACAACTCGAGCTAATTCGGTCAAAGCAGCTGAATTAAATTGACCTTCTTGGTATAATGGAGCTGAGAGTGCAGATTCCGTTACAATTGACATCGAAGCCGCCAAAGCAATCAATGCGCCAGATAAAGCAAATAAGTACCAATATTTCTTAATTTGTTTTACTCGTTCCGCAAAGATATTTGCCAATTGTGCCTGAGAATCTGTTCTTTCTCTTTTATCATTCATCGCATAACTGATCATAAAAATCATCCCAACAAGCAACGCAATCGCATTCGCATTAATAACGATCGTATTACCATTCGCTAAATTAAACGAACCAAATTGTGTTGTCACTACTTGAGCTAATACTGTTGCTGTAAAGGTGATCATTCCTTTTTTCCAACCATATTGAAGGGCTACAACTAAGGCTGGGAAAACAGCAAATGCTACTAAAACAACGGATGAGACTTGACCGAGACTATCTAAGAAATTATAAGGAAGAATTTCAAATACTTTTTGAATTGTTCCTAGACCCGCCCCCATCACAACACCATAAACTCCGCCAGCTGCTCCTGCTATCCAGATAGAATATCTTTTATCATCTGGCAAATAGCTACCAATAATATCTGTTCCCAATAAAACAACATGAATGATAATTACGCTGGACGCAATAGACTGTGGAATAAACCCAACTATATACCCGATTCCAAAAGCCAGTGCCGTAGTTCCTAATGCTGATTTTGTGACTCTCTTTTCACGGTACTCTAAAACGATCGGTCTTAGAGCATCGTTAAAAACAGCAATTTTCGTATTCGCCATAATCGTTGTTACAGCACATAATGCTGCCATGATTACTATGTTTAATGCCATTTTATTACCCCTCCTTATTCTCAAGCGCTTTCATCACATTTGAAATGATAAAGTCCATATCTTGTGAAGTGAAACCAAAAGCAATTTTCCCAGCAGTTACACTCTGGTTGATTTCTTCTTCAGATGCGGTCGTCCCCGGCATGCCTAATGTTACCGTTTTATCTCCGCCCAATAATGCAATCGCCATTGCTAATGCGCCACCGCCTCCTGTATTGCAGGCCCCAAAATAATAGTCAGCAGTCCCATTTTTTAATGCCATTGCCGCATCGATATCGGTTTTTACGGTGATTTCGTAGTTCCCCTTTCCATACTTTTGTAGCAGTTCTTCGATTGTTGATTTTTCGATTTGCCCACCTATAACGATTTTCTTCATGATAATTCTCCTTTCGTACAAAATTTTGTATATTTACCTCGAAAATAAAAATACAAAAAAATGTATTTTTGTTTTCAGGGTTATTATAGCATCTTTATTTTTGGATGTAAACCCTTTCTATCGGATAGGTCATGGCACTAATATTTTAGCCAGAATTTAGCCATTTACTTTCCTCAAAATTTTGTACCATGACATTTACCTCTCTAAAAAATGTGGGATTATTTCTACTATTTTTTCAGATTGAGTATGATGTAAATAGTGGCTCCCTTCTAATATCTTTATCTCAGATTTCTGACTATCTTTTATCATATCTTCATGTAGGAGAACCCATTTCTCATCTGACTCAACACTTTCAGAGGCTAAAAAGTATAAGACTGGTAACTGAACTGGATAAGTTAAGTTAGCTACTTTATCAAAATTCTCTTGCATGACTTCTCCTTCATTCAATGTCGCTTTATTCCCAATATTCTTTAGCGAAATATATTTAAATTGTTCAGTATCTTTTTTCGATAACTTAGGGGCATTCAAAAATGAAGGTTCTATATCAGAAAGTAAACGATAGATTCCTGATTGACTCAATAACTTAATGGTCTCACCTTGATTATCATCTGCTCCACCTTGAGTAGGCAAACTACTATCAATCCCAATAAAACTTTTCACTTCATTGGGATACTCATTAATATAAGCAAGTGAATACACTCCAGAAATAGAATGCCCTACTAAGTGATACGAACTGATATTTAACTGCTCCAATACTTGATGAAGCTCACTCGTTAAATTCTCAATGGAACGTACTTTATCCGTATCATCACTTAACCCATAGCCGAAGGGTTCCACCACGAGGACCTGATATTTTTTTGATAACTTATTCACTAGGGGTTGAAAATCAAGAACAGGAGAACCCGTTAGATAACCTGGTAACAACACCATTTTTTCGTCACCAGTCCCCGTCACTTGAACGCGCAGCGATTTGTTCTCTACTTTCACTTCTTGACCATAAGGAATAATTTTTTTCGTTTCTTTTTTTAGTTGGATTTTATTATTTGCGTAAACTCCGACGAAAACAAGAAGCACAACCACCAATAAACTTCCGATTGAAATACCTAAAATCTTCACTATTTTTTTCATAGTCATCCCTCAACTCTGTCAGTTATTCAAAAAATTGCTTGTTTCTTTTACGATTGTTTCCATTTGCGTGTGGTGTAAATAATGGGCGCCTGGCAGTTGAAGTAATTTTCCTTTATCTAAACCTTTCACCTGATCTTGATGCAGCTCAAGCCAATTTTTTTGATTCATATCATTATCTGCAACAACTAATAAAACCGGCATATTTTTTGGATAGGTTAAGCCACGAGAATCAGGGAAGCTATTACTTAATTCTTGAAGTTCATCTTTCATCGCGGGACTACTCATATTCTTCATCGTCAGTAACTTAATCTGTTCAAAGTCTGGACTATCTTGACTCACCCCTAACCCTGTTTCTGGATTAATGTTGATTAACGCTCGAAAAACACCTGCTGTTTTTAAGAAGTCAAAGACTGTCATATCAATACCAGGCCAAGGTTGTTCCGGTGTGCTGGAATCAATTCCCACAAAGCCTTCCATTTCTTTTGGGTAAACTTGGGCGTAATTCACCGCATAAAGCCCCGCAATCGAATGCCCCATTAAAGTGTATTTAGAAAGCTTCAATTCTTTGGCTACTTGATGGATTTCCTCCACAATATTTTCAACGCTACGACGTCGATTCGTTTGGCTGCTTAAGCCATAGCCAAATGGCTCAATCGTAACCACACGATACTCTTTCTTCAACTCTTCGATCATCGGTTTAAAATCTAAATAAGGACTAGCTGTTCCTTGCCCTGGTAAAAGTAAAATCGTTTTCTGTCCTTTACCTTCATCAACAATATTCATCTCACCATCAAATATTTTTAATTTCTCACCATAAGACTCAATTCGTTTTGCTTCACTTTTCAAACTTATCTGGTGAATCGTAAAGGTAATTACTAAGGACACAATTAGGATGGTGATTATACCTAAGATTACTTTGCCGATAACTTTTAATAGTTTGACGCCTAGTGATTTAGTTTTCAGTTGTTTGGTCATTTAGTTCTGCCGCCTTTATCATAATTTGTTGGTCAAGTTGCTCTAAAAATACATCACTGATAATTGGCATTCCACTATTTTCAAGCATTGTTTTGGCAGCCATTAATTTTTCAAAAAAGGTCTCTACTGTATTTGGAAACAAGGCCTGAATAAACCATGTACTTAAAATCAAGATCGCTAATTCAGCCATTTGTTTCGGTTGATCAACTGTGGCTGATCCATCGCTGTTTCCTTCGATCAAACAGGTTTCTACTAAAGGTGCCATAATTTCATTCGTCGTTCGAATATACATTGAAAAGAATTTAGGATTATCTAATAACGTAAAACTAAGGATTCGCGATTGACTGGCCTCACTATTGAACATTCCTTCAAATAACAGAGCCTGAATTTTCTCTAATCCATTTAATTTATCTTTCTCCATAATTGCTGTTAAGGCAGTTTCATTGGGAATAAATCGTCTGACGACGGCATCTATGATCTCATCTTTAGATGCATAGTGGTGATAAACGGCACCTTTAGTTAAACCGTCTAAACCTTTGACGATATCGGAAATAGATGTTTTTTCATAGCCTTTTTCTATAAATAGTTGTGTTGAAACATCTAGAATTAATGATTTAGCTTCCTCGGCTGTATATTTTTTAGTCATCTAATCGCTCCTTTCTTAAAAAAACATTCAATCGGTATGTTTTTATCATACGCTTCTTTTGTGGAATGTCAAATTATATTTTCATTTTTTTAGTTAATAAAAAAGTTGAGTAAGTTCTATTTTAGAACATTACTCAACTTTTAATTACCTAAATAGCTTCGATTTATTGAGTTGTCATCAAATCAAAGATGTATCATTCGACACTTTTAAGTGCTTCAGTCATTTTAATCTTATTGATTTTTTGATTGGAGAGATAATTCACAATAATGATTAAAACAATCGTAAAAATAATCGTAATCAGATAACTCTGTCGATCAATAACTGGTTTGAAATAAAGCTCATCACCCAACCTGCATTAGAAAAGATTTTTTCATGTATTTTAATCCCAAGTTGAAGAATTCTAATTTTTAAAAGCTCTTAACTACATTAACTGCCATAGTTTAGCTGACAACCCCATTTTTTCCCGTGCTCTCTCATACGATTTCACCATTTGATGAAATAACATTTTTATACCAATCAAAAGAAGCTTTTTTGTATCTTTTTAAGGAACCTTTCCCATCATCATCTAAGTCTACATAAATAAATCCATATCTTTTAGACATTTCGTTTCCACTAGCACTAACTAGATCGATACAGCCCCACGGCGTATAACCAATAATATCGACGCCGTCCGAAATTGCTTCAGCGATTTGTTCAATATGTGCCTGTAAATAATTGATTCGATACTCATCATTCACTTGATGATCAATAGTCAATGTATCTTTAGCACCTAGACCATTTTCCACAATAAATATCGGTTTTTGATAACGATCATATATCTTATTTAAGCTAATCCGCAGTCCAACTGGATCAATTTGCCAACCCCATTCGCTTTTATCCAGATACGGATTTTCTTTACTTGCTAAGATATTGCCCGCTGTTTCCTCGCCTTCATTTTCTGCAATAATCCCACTCATATAATAACTGAAAGAGAAAAAATCAGCAGTATTAGCAGCAAGTAATTCTTTATCCTCTTGCGTACTATTAATTGAAACACCTTTTTCTTTAAACAAACGTTTAGAAAAGCTTGGATAATAGCCCTTCATTAATACATCTGTGAACAAAAAGTTTTCCTGATCTGATTTTAAACTGGATAAGACAGTCTCCGGATTGGTGGTTTCTGGGTAATTCTCAAATCTGACAATCATACAGCCCATTTTTGCTTCTGGATCGATTTTGTGTAAAAGTGCAGTCGCTTTGGCTGCAGCCACCATTTGATGATGTGCCGCTTGAAAATTTACTTGATTGCTATCTTGAGTTTCAGTTAGTTTATCCGCTAAAATTCCGCCAGATAAGTAGCCTGTCATACCAATAACATTCATTTCATTGAAGGATATCCAGTATTTTACTTTGCCTTTAAAACGAGTGAATACCGTTTCTGCATATTTTTCAAAAGCAGCTATTGTTTTTCGACTACTCCAGCCATTTTGCTTAAATGATAGTGCTAGCGGAAAATCATAATGACTGAGTGTCACTAATGGTTCAATATGATATTTTAGCAGCTCATCAATAACAGCCTCGTAAAACTGAAGTCCTGCTTCATTTGGTTGCTCATTGTCACCCTCGGGGAAAATTCTAGCCCATGAAATGGAAAATCGAAAGGTCTTAAAGCCCATTTCAGCTAATAGAGCAATATCTTCTTTATAGCGATGATAGAAGTCAATCCCCGTTCTTTTAGGATAAAATCCCTCCGTATCTTCTAATGCTTCCTGAACTTTCTGAGTGGTCATCGGAGCCAGCATTTGCTGCATCCTTTTTTTTGGATCTTCAATGTATTTTGACGTATCAGAAGTTGTCCAGCCTTTCCCATCTTCTCTTGTAGCACCTTCTATTTGATTCGCAGCTGTCGCTCCTCCCCATAGAAAACTTTGTGGGAATTTTTTTTCATCCATCTCTTATTTCCTCCTAGCTTACTACTACTGATAATTCATCACTAAAATTGATAGCATCTTCTGAATGTATTGGTAGCACCTTCAAATAATCGTTACTATTCGTAATGATTGTTAATACGACCGGATCATAACCGGATTCTTTAATAAACTTGATATCCATAGACATAATAGAATCGCCTACCGAAACGTGGTCTCCAACTTTCACCTGAGGTTCAAAACCTTTGCCTTGAAGCTCTACTGTATCGATACCTAAATGAAGCAAGATCTCCAACCCGTCTACACTTTTTAAACCAATCGCATGTTTTGTTTCAGCTATCATGATCACTTCACCTTCAACGGGAGACTTAATCTTGTTACTATTTGGGTTTATTGCTACTGTGTATCCCATGATTTGTTCTGAAAATGTAGCATCAGAAATGGTTTCAATTGGTACAAGTTCGCCAGATACAGGAGAACTGATATTCAGCTGTTTGCCTGACGCCACACTTCCTTCCGTTTTTGATTGAGAAGTGTCTTCAGTTTCTTCATTGAAACCTAATACCCAAGTCAAGCCAGCAGCGATAAGAAAAGCCGCCAGAGACCCAACGATAGTAATAATGATATTTTGACCATTACTCGCATCAACATACCCTGGAATTGCAATCAAGCCCGGCATTGCCATACCAAATGTTTTTACATTAAATAAATTGAAAAATATCCCTACGATCCCACCACTAACGATCGCTGCATACAAAGGACGTTTTAGCTTTAGCACAACTCCGTACAATGCCGGTTCAGTGATTCCTAAAATTGCTGACATTCCAGCAGATAAAGAAAGTTGTTTCATATCCTTATTTTTAGTTTTAAGAAATACACCAAAAGTTGCCCCAGCCATAGCAAAGGTTGCTGCTAACATCGCTGGCATTAGTGTATTATCAAAGCCAAATTTTGCAAATGTATCAATCATAATCGGTGACATTGCCCAGTGCATTCCTGTCATAACTAATAATGGATAAAAGGCACCTATAATTGCACCACCAACGAATCCTGCTGAATTGAATAACCAAGTGATAACACCTGCCAACGCACCGCCAATATAGGTTCCAATTGGTCCTAAAACGATTAATGTTACAGGAATAACAACTAATAAAGTCAACATGGGTGTAAACATTGTAGTTAATGTAGCTGGCATCCATTTTTTCACAAAGTCATAAACATATTTTAAAAGATAGGTAGCTAAAATGATTGGAATTACAGATGCGCTATAAGTCAAGTAAGGAATTGGCAGAATACCAAACAAACTTAACTGATTAACTGTTTCCCCCGCCATTAATGCAGCAGCTCCCGCTGTCATTGAAGGGTAAAGTAACGATCCTGCAATACAAAGCGCTAAATACTCATTCGTTTTAAACTTTTTAGCACTAGAAACGGCTAATATGAATGGCAAGAAATAAAAAGCACAATCCGCAATAATATTTAATACTTGGTAACCTGTACTTTCGAGCTGCAGCCAATTAAAAGCAGTGCATAATGCAAGCACACCTTTTAATAATCCTGTCCCAACTAATGCAGGCAAAGCAGGGGTAAATATCCCGGAAATCGTATCCATTAACTGATTTACAATATTTCCATTTTTACCTTTGCCATCTCCTGCTTCACCTGATAATGTTCCTAATTGTTCCTCAACCTCATCAAAGACGTTGGAAACATCATTACCAATGATTATTTGAAATTGATCTCCAGAAAATTGAGCGCCCATAACCCCTTTAGTGTTCTTAATCGCATCAATTCTAATTTTACTATCATCCTTCACATTAAAACGTAAGCGTGTTACACAATGCCACGCAGCCGTAACATTCTTTTTCCCACCGATCAATTCAATCAATGTCGATGCTAATTCTGTATATTTTGCCATTTTCAACACTCCTTATAAATAATAAAAGACCAAACATTACAAAAGAATTATTCCTTTTGCAATATCTGGTCATGCCTGATCGAATCAGTAACAGTCCATTTTTCTATTTTTGTCTTTCAGTGACTCTTTCAATGTGTAACGTAAGATAAAACAACTCATCCGCATTGACTTCACACTTTTGATTGTTTTCAATCATTTTTCCAACCTTCTCAGCGGCTTGAAAGGATTTTCGATAATTCTTCTTTACGATATCAATTAATTGAGTATCAATTTTATCTGAGCTTTCATGATTGATCTGTCTCAAAATAAAATATCTTAAATGTGTAACAAAACGGATATAATTCACAGAGTTTTGATCTAAGATTATTTGGTAATGATATTGAATAATTTCGATGGCTCTATTGATTAATTCCGCTAGTTGCATTGATTGAAGATTCACCCGAGAATCATATTGAGCATTCACAAAATGATAGGTTAAAAAGGTCTGCTCACTTTTAGGTAATCGAATTCCTGTTTTCTTTTCAATATAATATAAACTATCAACCGCTATTTCATGCTCCTTAGGATATAAATTTTTCACTTCCCAGCGCAGATTCTCTGGATAATCAAATGTATCGCTAGCACTTCTTTTCAGTGCATGACTTAGATGATCAGCCAATGCTAGATAATGACTATCATCAAATTTAGGAATTCCAAGTGCAACAGCAGCTTGCTCACTAATCTCTTCTGTTAAAAGCAAAGTATCTGCGGTGATATTTTCAATTGCTTTGTAAAGTACATTTTGTTCCTTTTTGTCCTCATCATTCGAATGAAAGACACGCTCTATTTCCTCATGCTTCACTTCCTGCCCCGCTTGCTTTCCAAACGAGATTCCTTTTCCCATAGCAATAACTTTATCTCCATTATCATCTATCACCCAAGCAACACTATTATTGATTTTCTTGTGAAACTGCACAACAATAACCTCCTCTCCAAAAAAAATACGCCAAAACACGCATTAATTACTTAATGTGTTTCAAACGTAGGTTATGCCTGATCGAATCAGTAACAGTCCGTATTCTTATATACGTATAATAGCAGTTGTTGTAAACGTTGTCAACACACTTTTTTTTAGTAGCATATCGCTTATACAAAAATGAAAAATGTCTGGGTGCTTAGTAAGAGGTGCCGTATATAGAAAATTTATTCGTGGAGGTGTTCTTTATTTTTTCTAACAATATATTGCTTCATCCCTCATACATCATCCCTTTTAATTTCCCAGCATACAATTATATTTGTACTCAAAGTGTACCAGGCGCTTTTAAAGTCTTTTTAAGAATCAAGTTATACACCCATGATTGTTAATTTTGATTTATCTATATTTAATAACCTAGCACGCACATCCTTTGATTTGTACTTAACTACTATGATACCAGATTTTGAGTGAACTTTTAGTAAATGAATCTTGTTATTTCATGCTAACGGAGTTTTTTAATCTTCAGGACTATTTAAAAATTAATGGCATCGTTCAATAAATCCGAATTTTTGTTCGTTTTTTTCTCTGTTCGGCTTGGTTCTCGCTGTCAAGTTATTCACACTTAGTGCTAAGTAAAATGAATAGAAACAGAAATAAAAATGATGCTCCAAGTGAATCAATAGAACTACCAATTTTGCTAATCTCAGACGCAAGTGATTTTTTTACATTCTCATCAATAAACATATTAGCAACTGAAATTACTGGAACAATAATTCCTATAATTCCTAAGGGTAACATTGTTGTCTTAATCAAAGACTTGTGCGACTTTGTACACTCCAAGATAATCTTACCATTGCCTGAGACAGAAAAAATTACATACATACTGAACCAATAAACAATGAGTAACAATATACTTGAAATAAAGAAAAATAAATTACTATACACATTTATTTGCTTTGGAATAAAAAACTTCACAAATTCAAGCATAAATAACGCAGTAAAAATAAGAGTTGAATAAAAATATAAAGGTGTTTTAAATATACTTTTATAAAAATCAGTATTTATATATGGCCTTTCCCATTTACCTATTTTTACTTTTATTATAAGACTCCAAAATAGTTTTAGATAAAAAATTAGTAATGAAAATATGAAATAAAACGACCAGCATAAATATAGTAACATTATTATTAATGTAGGAAATAGCCAAAGTAAATGTAACGGATTTCCAGAGTTCATTCAATACCTCAATTTCTTATAAAGTCAATATTATGAATTCTTTTAGTTCCTTATTAATTAGTTAATTTATTGATAGTGATTGTATAGATACACTCATTTTATTCAATCTTATATGTTGTTCTTACAATAATTAATAATGAATAAAAAACTCCTAAAGCCTGTATTCATGATGACGGTCTATTTGATTTAGAAATCTATCTATTAATTATTGTTTAATGAGTAGTATTATTTTAAAATAAACTATTCATGTTTACCTTTGTATTCTCCAAAATGATTATCAATTTCTATCGAAGTATTTTCTATAGGTATGTTTAACTCCCAGTTAGTATTATAATCTTCTCTTGAATGACCTATATCACAAAAAATACGTAATTTATATTCATTATCAAAAAACATTTCTAAATCATACTTAGGCGTTAAGTTGAAATTGATTAACTTTCTACCTTCAAGGATAGGTGATTTTTCACCTATAAGACCATTTGGACTACTATTATTTTCGGTTGGTAAAATAGTATCAGAGGAAGTAACAATTACATTGTCCTTATCCTCAATTCTCCACGTACACCAGATAAATAGATAAGAAGTATCCTCAAATTCTACCACTAAAATTGATCCTGCTGCACCACCAGCACTACTTTTAACTACAGTTTGATTAATCAGACTTTTTAATTTATCTTTCATTTGCTATATCCTCAACAATTCAAACATTAATTATTTGTTTTCATATAAGAATAGTACTCAGCTAAAGTATCTCTAAAATATTCTTTATTTTCATCGTTCACAGTCATCGTAGATAAAAATCGTTTAATTTCTTTGTCTGTTTCTTCTAGAAACCTGTCCATATCAAATGAATAGACATAATATTTTTCATTATCGTAATAAGATATTTCTCCACAACCGTTTGGTAATAAACCTATATAAAAATCTGGTGTCTTCGTTCCTCTTAGATGAAAACGATGATTCATAAAATAATCAGATAAACAATCCACATAATCAAACATTTCTTGTACATCTGAAAAATCATCAACTTTGTCATACAACAATTCTCTAGATTCAGCTATTGAATTGGTAAACGGAAATGGGAATGTTTCTACTTTTAGATATTCCTTTTTCTCTGCAAACCATTCGATAAAACTAGCCACATCCCAGTCTAAATTAAGCAATGTTATATTTTCACAGTATATAGCAAATTCTCCCCATAATTCTAATAAGGCTGATGATTCACCCTTATATGGATTATCTGTTTTCTTTAGTTTTATTTTTAAATTTTTCATCTCTATTTTCCTTTTATAATTTTTTTGAATTCTGGTTTAGTCATTTTTCCTTCTTTCACCCAGTTTCTTAATATATCAGCTCCACCTTTTTTATCTACTAATTCATTACCAGGTATTTTATACCCATGCCATCCACCGGCTCCATCAGGTTGAAATTCATAGATTTGTCCATTCTTTATTCCATATTTTTGTTTCCCAACTTGTTGAGATTCATTTAGAACTTTCTGGGCCTCATCTGCTCCTAAATCCATTTCAGAACCCCATCCCCCCTTGCCTTTAGGTGTATGTTTAGGACTAGAAACAAACTTTCCATTTGGATATAAAGATTGTTGACGATCACCGTAATTATTTGCAAAATTATAGTCGATTGAACTTGCTGGAACGCCCATTTTACTGAGAGCATCTGAAACAATTGCCACACCCGCTCCTGTGGTTGCTGTGCCTGTTACAACTCCAGCTGGCGTGACTCCTGTTAAAGCAAGAGTTCCCCCAGAAAAATAAGTTCCCCCTAAACTTAGTCCAGTTATCCCAAGTCCTCCAAGTGCTGTAGTTACTCCTGTTGCTAATTGTAACAGAGATTGATTTAAAAGTTCTCTTTGTTGAGCATTCAATTCTTTGTTCGCTTGTGCGGTTAATTCTGCATCATTTACGCCATTTTTTAAGATAATGACTCCGTTACCTGCACCCATATTAACAGGTAGTACTCTCAATATATTCCCGTCATCATCAAACAATAATAACTGATTCAACTCATTGATAGCTGCTGCCCATTGATCAGCAGGAACATTTTTCAATGCCTCTTTCATAATTTCTTGATAGTATTTCCGAGCTGCTTTTGGTAATTGGAGTTCGTCCATCCCATTTTCTAGAGCAACCTGTTTTCTTGTTGCGGTTACACTCGTTGATTTTACTGATGTTAACCAAGAAGAATCAAAACCTTCTGGAAAAGCATATGCTCCTGTTTTAGGGTTCACTGTCATTAGTCCTAATACTTCTATTGCTTGCATACCAATTTTTAATTGATTCAAAGAATCACGAAATAAACCGTTTGTTTCTGACTGAAAATTGGCTAAAGCTTCTAATTTTTCTTGTTCTTTCTTTATTTTATCTTCTAAATTTGTACGCGCTTGTTCTAATCGTTGGTTATCATGAACTAAAGCTTCTAAAGCACCTTTAGCTAGTTTTCCCAGTAATCCTAATTTATTTGAGTATTGAATTTGAAAATCAATTACCGAAATTTGGCGTTGAAACGATTGAATTAATTCATTTTGAACCTGTTCATCAATAACAGCCCATTTATTCACTAATCCGTCGGCTGCTTGATAGCTGCTGAGTTCTTCTTTTATTGCATCAACAGCACTATCTACACGTTCAACGGTTGGAAGAATCAAGTCTTGGAATAAGCCTTTCCCTGCTGTATACGCAGCCCCAGACAACTGTTCACCATCCACTGACTGAATCAAATGTTGACTACCTGATTTCAGTTGTCCTGTAACGCCTTTTGCAGTAGCTATATTCGTCGTTAAACCTTGAATCAAAGCCGTGGAATCTACACTTATATACTTTACCATTCTAACGCCACTCGCTCTTTATACAAACGTTCGTTAGTCTCTTCTAATTGTTTGTTAGATTTTCTATAAGCAGATTCTACAGTTTCTTCCTGAGAACGAAAGACAGATTGAACCGTTTTGTAAATATCTTGGATCTCTTCTTGGTTATAATAAGCAGTTTTATCTCCAAAGTGAGCAAGTTCTTGATATAATGAAGCGATTCGATCAGTCTGTTGTTTCATTTGCCAGTTACTTTCTTCTAACTGTTCCTGCCACTTCCGTTGTTCTCTTTTCAAATCCTCTGAAATTTGCTCATTTTCTTGAATTTGTTTGGTTAATACAATTTTATCCGCTTCTATTTTTTGCTTATCCTTTGTCAATAGACGACACCACCCATTTGGTGAGCAGCTTTACGATCTTGATACTCCATTATTTCTGCAATTTGGGGAAATTTTTCTGCTTGAGTCCAAACGCACTCTGCAAGACTACTCACTTCACCGACAATTTGATTTGCAATTTTCAACCCGTCTGTCATGCTAGATACCGTACTTCCAGAAAAACTGATTGCCTTTTTGGATAAATCTACATTTTTTCCAGTTAATTTAGTTACAGCATTTTGAGCTGCTGCTGTACTCGACGCTATTTTACCAGTCATAAAAAAACTCCTTTTATAAATTATTCACAACAAATGTATTTATATCATTACATAAAGTCTGTTTATACAATTAAAGTCTACCAAATATAATGACTAATAACAACAACATCATTACACCGCAGCATCTAATGGCACAAAATTTATCAGCTATTCTATGAAGAAGTATTCTTTTTTATGTAAGTTGATGAAATATTTCTGTGATGCAAAAGCTCTGAAACATTGCTTCAAAAATTAAATACATTGTATGAATGAAAAAAATGGCAGCGCACAATAAATCCGAATTTTTGTTCGCTTTTTTTCTCTGTTCGCCTTGATTCTCTCTGTCGTTTTATTTATACTTAGTGTATAGAATGGAAATAAAAAAGCTGAGTAAGTCCTGATTCAGAACATCACTCAACTTTATGACAATTTAATCCTTGGCACCTTTTTGTTTGGCTGGAACCGAACGAAAATGGTCTTGAAATCTTCAAAAACTGTCCTCACAAGTTTGCCAATAGTAAATGAATCACTAGCTTTTTTGTCGTGTCTCTTTTTGAGCTACCATTAGAAAGGATTGCTAGGTTTCTTTAAGGTACTATTGACTTATTCAGGTATTGGACATTGGACCAATGCCTTTTTTGTTTCTATTCTAGGTCTGATTTTTATCGATGGTGGTGATAATGAAACGTAACGATGTACAAGTTTAAAAATAGAAAAATAAAAAACGGCACCTTACAACCTGACTGGAATCATGTTGCAAGGCCCCGAATAAACAGCCTCACGCTGCTTATCCGAGTTGCCGATAGCGCGTACCGAAGTACTCGCATGTTTTATTGTACTTAATTTTGATTGATTTTACTAGTCTCTTTGCTGGATTCTTTCATCTTTTTGACGATTTCATGTGTTCTTTGGCGAACTATTGCACACGATGAGGCACAGATAGGTCTGATCGTTTTTTATTTTCCTGTTGGTTTTTCAAAAAAATAGGAATGGATGTGTAGTGATGAGTAAAGAACAGAATTTGAAGGCAGTACCTTATCAGGATATTTTGGATGTGCGGAGTGAGTTGATCAAGCTTCGATCTTGGCAGAAGTCGTTGGTTTATTTGGATGAATTTTTTGATGGGAAGGTTACGAGGAATAAGAAGGATATGCGGATGCGGTATTATTCTTGTCAGCAGTTGTATCAGGTTTTTGCTGGGGATTTTGAGGGGGTTTTGAAGGAGAGTGAGGAGATTGTAGCGAAGATGATTCAGAGAGGGAAAATTCAGTAGATATATCTATAAAAAAGCTAAAATCAATTTGTTCCCTTGGTGATTTTAGCTTTTTATGTGCATTGATTTTATACTAAATACCTTTCCATTTGACTTAAGTATTTGAAAAATTAAAAGTATCAAAGGATTCAATTATTTTTAAGAAAATTAAAATCGGTATAAATTTTTTTCGTCTTTGAAACGGATTAAAATCAAGATTATTAATTATTAAAGCTAAACATTGTATTTAGAAAAAACCTTTTCATAATGAAAATATAACATAATCGATTCTAACTTATTAATTTTTTTCAATTGATTTTTTACATTATAGAGTTTATGTGTACACCTATAAGAGACAATTTTTAAATTACTCTTCAAAAAGTAACTGTTTAAGTAAAGTATTTATTAATATCTAATTTTAATAGTAGAATTTTTAATAATTGTTTTAGGTGACTTGAGTTCAACAATTGGGCGCCAATAACTACAGTCGTCGCTATTAACACCGAAAACAACTTCTTCGAGTACTACGGTGTCAATTTCTAAATAGAGTTTAGGACTGTTTAAGTCATACTTAATATTAAAAATATCATCTTCAAATTTTGATACTATAGCCAATAATCTATATTCGTCCTCATATTCATATATTGAATTTTTAATTAAAAATTTGATCCTATCTAATTCAGAAGAAACAAACTGACTTATAAAATTTAATAATTCAGGCTCATCTATTTCCTCAACTAAATCACTAAGAGTTAAAAGGTCATTGACTACTTTGTTTAAAAAAACATTATCAAATTTATCTACAGTAGTAGAATCTTCTATATAATAAATTTTATACAGAGAAGCTTTCTCATTTAGAGTATAATAATTCCCTTTTCCAGTTAGGTAATTATATGTTTTTAAACTCATATTTTCTTCTTCATAATATTTACTTTTCTCAAATGGTAGATTACTGAATCCTAAAGATACGCCTTGGCTATCATTACCATACATTGACCACATAGGTATTGCATCACTATTTGATGTTAAAGATGCAATAAATGCACGACTAACAACATGATTAGGTTCTAATATTTCATTCAAATTATGACTTTTATGACTCTTCGATATTATATTTAATAAATATTTTCCTTCCTCAGGATCATTCATGTAGTCAGTATTATATAATCGAATTTTGATATTGTTATCTTCTTTATTTTTATTAACCTGCCTCCCTAAATTAAGTATGCTGCCTAAAGTACTTAACGACGTATATTGATATAGTGTTAACTTTTTATCTTGTTTAACAGATAAACTATCTTTAAAATTGTTTATATTTACTAATAATTTTATTATATTAGAGTATAATTTTCTTTTGTCATTGAAAAATTGTTCAGTGCTAAGCACTAATTCATATAAATTACTATTATAAGAATATAACTTTTGAAAAACAATATTAAATTCCTCAATAGATACTTTTTTCAATAATCTTTTAACATCTTCAAGTTCAATTTGAAAATTTCCTAGATTAGATAATAGAAGAACTAAGGCTTCACAAAAATCACTCATTTTTTCTAAGACAAATGATAACCTTCTCTTATATAAAACATTTTTTTTGTCAATATAAATAGCTTTTTGATACATTTTTTCAGCTTTTTCAAAGTCCTTCAAATTTATATATAATTCACCTAACTCAGCATAAGGAATATCGACATTTGAATCTAGAAAGATACTTTTTTCAAAATATTTTATTGCTTGTTCAAATTTTTTTTTCTCACTATACAACTTGCCTAAATTATAATAAGTGCTACCAATATTTGGATCTATATCAATAGCCTTATTATAGCTATTTTCAGCTTCTTTATATTTGTGTTGGAGATAGTATGTGTATCCTAAGTTATTATGTGCAGAGGTATCATTTGAATCTACATCAATAGCTTTTAAATAGTTCATTTGAGCCTTTTCATATTTGTTTTGTAGTAAATATAGATTACCTAAATTATAGTATGCTAATTCAGAACCAGCATTTATTTTAATAGCTTTCTTGTAGTATTTCTCTGCTTCTTGAAATTTATTTAGTAGTACATACAAATTACCTAGATTATTACATGCTATTTCGTTACTACTATCTAAAACTATAGCTTTTTTAAAAATTTTCTCTGCATCACTATACCGTTTCTGCTCTACATACAAACTTGCAAGATCATCATAAGGAAGAACATATTGAGGTTTATTTTCAATAGATTTTATATACATACTTTCTGCTTCAGAATAGTCACCTCGTTCAAAACATATTTTCCCATAATTATACAATGCTTCTGGCAATTTAGAGTTTATATTAAGTGCTTCTTTATAAGATTTTTCTGCCTCAAAGTTCTTATTTTGATCCTTATATAAATTACCTAAGTTGTTATGTATAGAAGCAATATTTGAATTCTTTTTTATAGCTTTTTTATAATATCGTTCAGCTTTAGAATATTGATTTTGCTTTTTATACAAATTACCTAGGTCATAGTAGGGTTCATATCTTTTAGGATTCATTTCTTTAGCTTTATTAAGATTTTTTTCTGCCTCATTATAATTTCCAGCTTCCGTTTGAAGTTCACCTAATAAAAGTTGTTTCATAAACTCATTTTCTGAGGATAATTTATTATTTCTCAATTTTTTTCTCCCTTTTAGTAATTTTAAATAATATTTTATCATATAAAAACAATTACAATACAATCATATTACTCATAAAAAAATCAATTTTTGAATATTCTTTCAGTCTTACTTTAAATTCCATTTACAATACATATTTTCAAAAATAAAAATCAACTATAAAACAAATTAAGAAGACACAATGTAGGCTTATCAACTCATTTTTTTCTACAGTCTAATACTAGAATTATCTAATGTTTAATCTTTTTTATAAAATTTCTTTTATTGACTTTGGAATATAATTAATTCCTTTCATAAAATCCTCAAATGTATACTCTAACCATTCAGTTGGAAAAGTAAACTTTGATTTATTTTTTCGTATCGTATTTTTGAATAGTTCAAATTCTTGATAATCGTCTACATGCAAGAAGTCCCCTCCTCGCACTTTGTAACATCCTACTAACTTCATTAAATTGATTGTTGCTTGTGTCTCCATTTTTAAATATGAAAATTCACTTGAAACACCTAAATCTTGAACAAATAGAATACATTTAGGTTTATATCTCTTTGTATATAGGGCTGAATGTGCTTTACTATTTGTGTGTTGATAAAATCTTTTGTCAGGATTTTTACTAATTCCTACATAATATCGCCCGTCCTCTAAGGATAGACAATATATATACTTTTTTTCCGAAATTAATTCAATGTTTTTTTTAGTAGGCAGTTGTATAGAACCTTCATAGGTTAGTATTCTATGCTTAATCAAAGTTCTTTTTAAAATCTTCTGATCAGAAACCACATATTTCCCACCTCTTACATTTTCCCATCCATATTGTTGCATGTATTTAATTACTAAACTGTTAACTAAGATTTCTATTTCAGCACTTTCTAAGTTTGAAATATCTTTTGATTCAACAATAGATAGTGGTTTGTATTTCTTTGTCCATATAGCTCCTTTTCCATCAAATTGTTTTTCCATTGTTTTTTTGTAATTAGATGTATATCCAATATAATAATTATTTTTTTCTAACTTTAATACGTACAATATTTTTCCAGTAGTTTTCATTTAATCATCCTTTCAGACAAAAGGTTCTATATAATTTTATCACATATAAAAATAAGGTCTATCCATTATTTAAATAAATTTAGAGATAATTTTATTCCTAATACATTCGTTTCTATTCTATTTGTTGTAATGTGTTACCCAACTCACAAAATTAACTTTTAATATTGTCTATCTCTTCCGAATCGACATCGGAGAATACAATTTTTTTTCTAAATAGAGCTATTTTAGCTAATGATTTTTTCATCTTTAATATCAATTGCTAAGTAATATTTCAAGAAATTTACTATTAATTTATTTTTTGCTTGCAATTTTTCTTTCTCACAAAAAATCCTTTACTATAAAAATATCAGTGAACTATCACGCACTTTGTTAATTGAATCCACTTTATCTTTTTTTTATTTAATTCTTTCAAAAATTTTACGAACAATACCTTCAAAAAATGTTGAATCTAAGTATTTTACGTAGTTGTTACTTACCTATATCGCTTTCTTGTTTGTTAAGATAAACTAAAAGTCCCCCTTTTTCCTCTTTACTTCCTTTTCCAGATAAATAAATTTTTTGATATACAACCTAAGTCTTCTAAAAGAATAATTAGCGCTATTGGCTTGTGTTTAATGGTTCTAGTTCAATTAATGGTGAATGAAGTCATTTTCGTTTTAGCAAAGATAGTTCTAGCTTCAAAATATCCTAATAAAGAAGCTGGCAAGGTGGTTCAACAACGATTAGGGCATGAATTAGACAGCTATACACATATTACGAACAACGCACCTAAGAAAACTGGTCAAGACTTTGCTGATACGATGGCTCATCAGTAAAAAAGCTGGTCATTTCTAGTATCAAGGTAAAATAAAAAAGCTAGAATCCTTATACATCAAGGGTTCTAGCTCCTATAACAGGTTTATCCAACACTGCCTTCCAATACCGATTTTTGATTGAGATAAGTTGAAATATCAGTCATATCAAGGGTTTTAGGTGGTTAGGGATTTTAAATCTTTCAATGGTTTTCATTGATTTTGAAGTCAACCGGTGTAAGTTTCGGTGTATAAAAATATGACCTTTCGTGGGCGAACGTTTGGTAGGTATCCAACACTGTTTACATATCTCTAATCCATCCAGCTTACCATTTAGTACATTATTCAAAATAAACTATCTCTTGTTCCAATTTAATATTCTGCTCTAACATCGTCTCAAATACTTCTAAAGGATGTTTCTGATATAAAACTTTTAATCTTCTATGATCATTTGCACTTAAGTTTTTTCCATAGCTTTGGTATTTTAATAACGTCTCTTTATCCATAGCCAATGTTTGAAATGGAATACCAGTCTGTTCCTTTAAATGAAAAAAGATTTCAAATCCTCCCACATCAATATCTCCGAAATGTAAATATCTCTTCTGGGGAAATTTCTGATAAATTAGCTGTAAAAATTCTCTTCTAATCCGATTATGAAAACCACCTAGATACATTACTAATTGATTATTCGGGATAAAATCATGAAAAGATGTTAAATTTTCTATTGTTATTACTTGGTTACTTAATAATTCTTTTATCCTTATTTTGGAAGCCATTTCTGGAGATAATCCTATCGCACCATCATCTTCTCTAAGAATTATAACTGATTCACCTATACTAAAAGTCATATTTCCTTTCAGATAAATAAAACTTGGATTTTTAGTTATATTAAAATACTCTAGTAATTCTTTTGATTCAAATAAAGAGACAGAATCATCTACTTGTTGAATTAATTGCACAATCCTATTTTCGATTGAAGAAAACTTTTTTGTATCAGCAAAATTTTTTTGAGAAAATCGTCTAACTGAAATTTCTTCATCTTGGTTATACAATGCAATCAAGGTATTAAAAAGTTCTTTCAGTTCCTCCACACTTTCAGTTGGAACATATTTTTTTATTGAATATTTAGTCGTCAATTGCTCAGCAAAAAACTGGCAGTACAATTTTATACTTTTGTATTGTTCCTGATATTGCAGACAAGTGCTCATTAACTCTTTTCTTTTTTTATCTGGCTCTTCTTTGCCTAAATAGTGATAAATTTCTTCTAACTTTTCAAGATTTAAGAAAATTTTTGTAACAAATTGATCTTCAAATTCAAGTCTAACCCAATGTTCATTATCTAATTGAGCAAATAAGAAATTATACTCCTCAAACCTTTGGTAATAATTCGAAGTATCAAAATATGTTGCATCATATTCTAAGATTGAAAGCGCGATTTGTAGCTGTCGATTTGAACCTTTTTTGGATAACACACTTTTTTCATACTTGCCAATTAGAACTTCTACTAATTCTTTTTTAGATATTTTTTTCATGATATAACTCCATAGCGAATGATTTATTCCCTCTTCTAGTAACACCAACAGCTGTCTGTACATATGGCAAAATTGTAGACAATCGGTTAGGTGGCACAACAACTATAATTTGAATGTTTAAGTTGTTATAAAACTTCATCATTGCTTTAATTCGAGCCTCATCCATGTTATTAAAAGCTTCATCAAATAACACAACGCAACCAGCATCTATAATACTAAGTTTGTGTAACATCTGTTCAAAACAAGAGGCAATTGTAACATAAAAAGGTGTTTGCGTTTCCCCACCTGATTTTTCTTTAATAACACTGGAGAGCTTAGTGATATCCCCGTTTTCATTCGTCACAATGATGTCATACGACATATAATTACGATAATCCGTATATTTTCTAAGTTCGCGTTCATCTTTTCTTTCATCATCAAAGTAAGCTAATTTATTAAACAACGTCTCCATTAAATCACGTTCTTGATCCATAAGGCTATCTAGAAATAAATTGTCCATATATAAAGAATTATTCCCAGTAACAATCTCACAATATTGTTTAAAGGCCGGATCAGGATTGGCTTCATAAACAAATTTATAAGTATCTCCATTAAAATTTTGTCTTTCTAGACCACGATTTAGTTCTTTGATACTTTTCTTCGCTTTATTTATATTATCTGAGAGTTTTGCAACAAAGCTCTCATTAAAAGCTTTTTCGCTTTTTTCTTTAGCTAAATTGAGACTGTCTTTGGTGCGAATAATATCTATTTCATTTAATTGATTAAATTTATCTAGATATTGCTGAATATTATCTAAAGAATTTCCATATCCAAGACTTGTTCTATTATTAAATTTGATCATACAATCTTTTAACAGCATTACTTTATTATCATTCTCACGATTTATTTTTTGCTGTTTTGATTGAACTTTCTTACCAGTATCATTAAGAGAATTTCTGTTCTCTGTTAAAAATTTTACAAGTTGTAGCTGAGCTTCTTCAAAAATATCAATATTTTCTAGTCTATACTTTTCCCTCGCTTTAGAAAACAATTCAAGCTGTTCATTTGTAATAGCCAAATGGCTTTCAGATTGTTCAATAGAATTTTTATGACCGCCACTTTGCTCTCTTAGTTTGTTAATATCACTTTCATACTTCTCTACAACAAATTTTAAATTTTCTAATGCTTCAATTTTAGACATGAGTCCAACATCATTTTTTAATGTAGCTAGTAAACCTTCTTTAGAAGTTTTACTTTCTAAAGAGTCCCAATAAGTTTCTAGATGATGATCAAAACTTTTTAATTCAGTCGGATTAATTTTTTCGAGAGCTGAAAATACTTTTTCTTTTTCTTTTTTTTGACTCTCTATCTCTTGCTGTTCCTGTCTGAATTCAATTAAAGTTTCTCGTTCATTTTTTAACTGTGTTTCAAATGCTTGTTTTCCAATATAAGGTTTATTGTATATCTTTGGATGGATAGCATATACAGAATATTGGCTATAGGTCATACATTCTTTCGTAATTGCTATAGGATGATTCCTCAAATTTGCCACTTCATCTACACATTTTACTCGACCAAGTAAAAAATTGATGTACCCTTGAGCAAATTGATTCTTACAGATTAATTGTTGTGCTAATGTATTATTTTCTGCAGTATATTCTCTAGTTTTACTCACATCGACTACACGCACACCATATATTTTTTCTTTTTGAGTATACTCTTTATAAATCTCCATTGCTTTTACGAAGTATTTTGGCTCGACAATCAAATTAAAACGATTCTTTCCTAAAAAACCTTCTGCCGCATTTCTCCACGATTCATCTTTCATTTCTAATAGCTCACACAGAGGTTTTACCTCAATCGGTTCTTCATAAAATTTGTATAACTCTCTTATCAAAACCTCTTGTAGCTTTTTAGTTTCATCTGGGTACTTGAACTGACGCTTTTCAAGCAAACGAATTAAATTCGTACTTCTCTTAATCTTCTGCTTTACTTCATTTAAATCAGAGTCAAATTGAAAGAGTTCTTTACTATATTGGTCTTTTACAGTACGTAATTTTTTTGAAAACTCTTCTAAATGACCTGCTCTTTTTTCTGGGACTGACTCTTTAGAGGAAAGTAACTTTTCATCTAAAGAGAAATTTACAACTTTTAAATTAAGATTGGTTTCTTTTAATAAAGCGAGATACCTTTTGTAGTTAGACTCTTCTTTATCCAATGTCATTTTTAAGTTCATTAATTCTCTTTCAGCCTCATTAATTACTTGCAACTCATTATCATTTTCAAGTTGAAACTTTTTTCCTTGGCTTTCTTTTAAATTTCTCTCTTTTATCGGTAATTGCTCTTCAATTATTGACAATTGACGTTTTTTTCTAGCAAGATCTTCCATATATCGTGACCTATTATTGAGAAGATTCTTCTCTTTTAGCAACTCTTCCATCAATTTTATAATTCTTAATTGTCTACTTCCTTCTTCGATTTCAAAATAGCATTCTCTGATTTGTGTCAATTCACTTAAATTTTGCTCTTCTTCTATCAGTTTTTGATTAATTGCGCGATAACTACGGATGCTTTCTCTAAGTGATTCAATATCTACTGGTTCATCATCTAATAAAAATTGGAAAATGAAGCTATTTAAATCTTCAACAGGTTTAAATGCTAAGGCTTTTGGAACTAAATCCATATATGTTGATTTAACACCTAAGGCAGTTGCAAACATCATATTTCTTTGCGCAGTTCTAGTAGGGATATCTATTTGAATATTTTGATTTTTTAAATAATAACGAAAATCTGTCATATCTCTGACCTTTTGATTATCAATAAACCACTCCTCTTGAAGTGGAGAATTAACTTTATAAAAGTGTGCTTTTGGTTGTTGTTGCTTTTCAACTTCAATTACAGCACCTAAAACTAAATGAGAGGTTACATCTCCTCCAGTTTGAAATTCTAGCGCAACATGAGCAACAACAAAATCATCACGTAAAAACTTTTTTCCTTCTATCCCTAACTTACCTCGAACATAACCTTCTAAAGTTCGAGTACTTTTTTCATTAGCAGCCATATTAAACTTTGTTTTTCCTGCAGTCAAAATATATTGAATCGCATCAAGGATTGTTGATTTGCCACTTTTATTGTCCCCAGACATTAAAACATTACCTTCTATTTGTATCGTTTGATTATCAAACATATGCCAGTTAATTAATTTAATCTTCGTCAATTTCTTCATCAACTATCTCCTCCTTTCTCTCATACGTCTGAATTTGTTGCTCTAATTCTTCTAACGTTTTAGTAGAAACAACATAGATAATTGATGGTTGAATAATAATAATAGTTTCTAAATCAGTTAACTCTCCAGAATAATCGCATAAGTTATGTCTCTTAAATAATTGAATAATTTGTTTAAATTCAGTTTTAGGGATGGAATTCTCAAATAAGCCTGTAGCTAATAATTCTTGATAAACTTCTTCTGATGAAGTAGCTATTTTGTCAATTAACGAGATTTCATGTTGCTTTTTAAAATAGAGTTTTCTAAGAATTAACAATGCGATAGATTGAACTTTTGTGAGGTTCAATCTATTAAGAGAACTAGCTGGATATAATCCAATAACACCAAGTACTTTATCAAAAATCATTTCATAATTTAAAATTGAAAAATAATTTTCGAACATTTTTTGATTGGGAATGATAGCATAATAATTTTTTTTATCCTTTTCGTGGTCTCTACAAATAAAATTACGTGTCAATAAACGATTCGCTAACATCGCAAATTGCTCTTGCTCTTTTTCTTCAAAATGACGGTATGCCAAATAAAAATGCTGACTATTCTCTGCTAAACTCATAATTTCCTCCTAATGACATAATCTCTAAAAATGGTATCTTGCTGATAAACCTCTTTATCTAAAACTTCAATTGTGTAATTCGCGCCATAAGAAAACGCATAAATATAAATGAGAACATAATAGGCTTTATTATCTAAAACACATTCAGACGCACACACTTCATACTTTTCTTCAAGTAATCTAGAGACAAACTTCTCAATATTCGCCTGTGAAAATTGACTAGATTGCATTAAAGTTTTTTGAAACTCTCTCTTTTCATGCTCAGTTAGTTCCAATTGCATGCCAATATTACTTTCTCCAAGTATTTTCTTTCTTCTAGGCGTTGCCAATGAGTATTGATCGATCAATTTTACTTGGCTTAAGAATAATGTTTCAGAATAATCATCTATCTGACTTATTTTTCTAATCAGTACATTAATACTTCCCTCAATATCTGCAGTCTCATTAAGTAAAAAGCTGATTCGATTAATCGCTGAAGAAATAAATCGCTTATTTTTATCATTGATTTCCTTTAAAATAATATCAACAGATTCAAATTGTTCTTTTATATAAACTAATTTTTCATACAATTCCTCATGAATCTCAATATAGTCTTTTTTTGCTGTATCCATTAGACGTTCGGCAATCTCATCTAATAAATATTCATCATCCAAAATCCTGTTAATTGCATCAATAATTTTTCCTTTATATTTATTTGGATGATCATTTGTCATTAGATGATAGTATGCTTTATCCACCACATTTAGTTGGTATTCATCAGCTAACAATAAAAATAATTGGTTTAAATCATCTTTTATCCCATCATCTAAAATCTTTTGAATGTATTTCTTTATACTTGTGTTCAATTGTTTTAATTGAGAAAAAAATTCTTTTGTTTGATGATAAGCAGAATCAATACTTAATTCTTCACGGCCATCATAAGTAAAGTTTTCAAATAACTTATAGATTGTATAAACATTTCTGGAATAAGATAATTCTGAGTCTTGTTTAAAATTTGTAATAAATTCTAAAAAGGCGTAGCCAATATCACTCAATGAAATGATCCCTTGATAATTCAAATTAATATCACCACTTAACCAACCAGTATTTTCAAACCTACTTAAAAAAGCACGAGCTCTTTCTCTGGAGGTTTGTTTTTTATCTTCAAACAAATTTGCTTTCTCCAAAAAATAGTTTTCAAACATTGAAATGACTTGATGTTTCGTCAATGTATGTTCTAATTCCTCATTCACCTGTTTGTATAGTAAAAGCAAACAGTCACTATATTCATCTCTATTTTCACCGCTCAATACACTAAAAAAATTTGCTGGAACTACTTCGAATATGTTTTTCATATAATCTCCTTCACACAAATAAATAAAGCGTTATCATTCCTGTTTTTTTATTAAGTTATCTGTAAATTAAATACAACACTATTTAGAATTTCCATCTACATATATGTACACTTAAAATTATATCACAATTTGTAAGGAAATCTTGAAAAAATAACAATAAAAAATATTAAATAAGTTCTATTAGTATCGTTAGTTGAAAGCTCAATCGAAGTAATTAAAATATTCATTCCAAAATTATATTTTGCACAATAAAAAAGACAGAAATACCTCATTCAAAGTATTTCCGTCTTTATCTCACAAATTTATCATTCAACTACTTTCTCCATTACGGAACTGATTAATCTCTCCAAGAGCTTCACATCTGAATAAACAGTTCCATCCATGTATTGCTTATAAACTTCATCTTGACCATCAACATTAATCAACACTTCGTATCCCTTAGCCAACCCTAAAACCCGAATGACTTCACGCTGTGTTCTCCCGTTACCTTCTCTGAATGGATGCATATAATTGAGATTATCCAAAATATTAGCTAACTGACTTGCAATTTGTTCTTTTGTTTGAGCATTGCCGTGGTATTCTTCAATCAAAAAATCCATATACTGCTCTCCAGTACCAAAAGACTGCATAGCCATAAAAGATTTTCCTTGCTTTGAAATATTTACTTTCCTGTAGTTGCCAGCCCATATATATAATTCTGAAAATAATTCATGATGAATTTTGCAAACATCTTTCATCGAATGAACCATAATTGGCGAAAGGAAGAGATCAAGCGCCTTAATTTTCACTAACTGATATTCCTTTTCCATCAGCTCATCAAAGTTTTCTATATTCAGCTTATTTTTTAGAACAGAAGAATCAGGATACGTATACTCATTATCAGGGTCAACATAATAATACGTGTCATATACAGGAAATTTATCCATGGAGTTGCTCTTTATTTTTTCTGATAATGTATTGTTTCATCTCTTCAACATCGTGTTTTTCAGGCTCCCAGCCTTCAATCATATTTGTACTCAAAGCATACCAGACACCTTTAAAATCTTTTTGGGAATCAAATTGTACACCCATAATTGTTAATTTTGATTTATCTATATTTAATGACATAGCACGCACATCCTTTGATTCGTAGTTAACTACTATTATACTAGATTTTAGGCTAATTTTCAGTAAATAAATCCTAACTTGTATTAGTTAATTGGTTTAAGTTGAATTCTACTACTAAAAAATACAAAGGAATTTTTAAAAGTAAAAGATAATTAATAGCACAATAAAATAAGCTAAACTGCGATTAACAGTCTAGCTTATTTCATTATGAAACAAATTCTTTTATATTTTCAATGTTACCAGCGTGGTTTTCAATTCTGAAAAGCTCATTATTAAAATCCATTTCACCCTTTTGAGAAAAAATATCAAATATCTCAATTCGTTCATCTTTATTATTTAAAAACTGTAACATTTGAATCATAGTTTCATCTTTATTACTTTCGGCTTCTGAATTGTATAAAATTGATATTTTTTCTGAATAATCATAGTTATTAGAAATAAAGCTCATTCTATCTAACCATTCATACGATGTATTCAACTTGTCTGGTGCAGAGTGAATCATACTCAATTTATTTGATTCAACATACCCAAAATCAATTGTATAGTTTCTAGGAATATTTTCAACGATTCTTAATTTCACATTTGGCTGAATAATTTGAGACAACGCAGTTCTCTGATTAATTAATTTTGTTGCTTTCCTTTTAACTTGCATAGAATTTACGCCAGTTTCCTCTTTTAAAAACTTAGTTCCGACATATTCCTTTAATAGAGTATCAAATAAATCATCAATATTGGAACTTTTTGCAAATCTGTTTTCTGTAAATATAAAACCCTTTGGTAATTCTTGATTATTAACTTGAGCAATAAAAGAACTAGAATGTGCATTGACAGCAAAAAATGTATCATTTTCATCTATAGATTTCATCAAAAATTCCATATAGTTTAGCCCAAATTTATAGGTGTCTTTTTCTATTTTGGATGTAAGTATACTTTTTAACTTTGAATTATTTTCACTTATAAACTTATACTTAACAACTCCATCATCTGGCGTATTTAGTATCACTCCAACATTTAATAGTTCTCCCTTAATCACATCTGACAAATATCTTACTATGGTGTACCATGCGACTTTCCTCGAATTGTCCAATCTAAAGCACCTCCCCTATGATTAGAAAAAACATCAGTTAATGCCAATTGATTAATTATAAATCTAACATTCATCTTTTGTCTAATTAAAAAATTCAAATATTCATTTTTTTGAATTTGTCCTTCTACAACCCATTCATCTGGAATTTCATTTAGCCACGTTATAATTTCAGACTCTTGAATAGCTTCAATTGATGTTACCACTTCAATAAATGGATTACCATTTTCTAAATCAATATTTTGCTCCAGCCCTTGAAAAACACTGCCAAAAGATAAACCAGTACCACTAATATCTCTTAAATTTTTAAGATAATAAATTATATAATCATTTATTGGTTTGTCATTTTCTCTCAAAAGATTAACTTTTCCGATATTATAAAAAGGATTGCCAAAGCAATGCCCATGATCTATCGCAAACATTAACCTCTTACCAACGCTATCTCTTCCAACCATAATGTTTCCATCATTACCAAATCTATCAAAATTATGAGTTAAAATATCAAAACAAATAATATTGGGTATAGCCTCTTTATTATCAATATTTCTAAAAAATGAATTCCACGCTCGCTTAACTCTAGGTTGACCGTTTTGGAGAGCTAAATCATGATCGGCCATTAAATTATCTTCAACATCTTCAATTTGTTCCGTAGCAAAATATAACCCTTTTTTAAATTTATCTGAGAATCGTAAATCTGGGTTATTTTCAATAAAATCTTGTTCTAGTTCTATTATAGCAAAATTTGGTACAGGAACACCTAGGCTCAAAGCCATTTGAGCACATAATAATTCTTGAAATAAACAAGCATTTTGTTTTGTGCCTTGTACAATATCATTTTTCAAAAAATAAATCTTGCCATTATCAGCTTTAATTTTTACTGGTTTAGACTGCCCTACTTGTGACGCTATACTACTGAGATGGGTATCTGCATAGTGCTTATCTACTGCCATACTATATCTTAACTCCTTTAAAAAATTATATTTAGTAACTCACTTAATTTTAAAACCTCACTTTATGATACCATTTTATTGAACAGAAAACATTCAAAATTTAATTTTTCTTATACTATTTGTGAATTATTGGTTATTGTGACTACCACCTATAAAATACTAAAATCATGTCACTTTTATTAAACTTATCCAAAAATTTATTTATTTTTATTATACAAAAAGTTTTTCATCAACAAATAGTCAAGTGAATTACATATTAAAGCGAAGTAAAAGTATCCTTTTCTAAGTGAGCAGATAGATGAATTAAAGTCCATATAGAGTCTTATTTAATCAAAAAAAGCCAATTCCTACCACTAATTATTGGAAATAACTTGTTTTTTTATTTTAAATTATTATCTCAGCACTGTTCTGTTTTTTTCTTATCAAGCAGATAATCAATACTCATACTAAAATAAGCAACTATATTGACCAAGCTGTTAACTGTCTATTTTATTTTTTCAACAACTCATAAGGACTCACTTCTAACGCAAGAGCTATCTTTTCAATATTATCAATTGAAACATTTCGTTTTCCTCGTTCAATATCAGAGATATAGGTACGATGTAAATTACAAGCAAAAGCAAGTCCTTCTTGGGATAGATTTTTATCTTGCCGAATAGTTTTAACATTATTCGCAAAAGTAACTCTCAATGAAGTCATATTGGCTCGTTTCCTTTCTCTTATTGACTGTGTTCTAACGTCATGATATAATCTTTGTATACTTTAAGTCTACAGACTATAAGTTACGTTTTTTTAATATCTAAATAAAAAATACTTTGCTATTTAGCGCCAACTAAATAATAAAGTAAGGATGGATAGCGTACACTATCAACCAAAAGAACTTTTTCCTAATCAATTAATAGGTTTATTTGCAATACTTTTCTATTGTAATAGACCTTGAAAATATAGGTGAAAAGCGGTGTTGGAGTGTATCCAATACCGCTTTTTATTTGCATATCGAGAAATAATATTAGTCAAGTTTAGATTTAAAGCAACAAAAAAAGTGGCTCTTCAAAGTTTAGCGCCAACCAAACAATGAAGACTTGTATGAATAGCGTACACTAAACATACAAGTTGCCACAAATATTGATGCATAATGCATCAATCAGACTGTAGACAAACGCCTAAATTTGGAGTGTTGTTTACAGTTTTTTTGTTTTATACTAATTGTATAAACTATTTTGGGAGTGATTCTAATGATGAAAAAACAATCTGTTGAAGGTAGAAATCAATTTGCTATGTTAACGCTTGATGATCTTGTACCGAAAGATCACCTAGTTCGAAAAATTGATGCCGCGATTCAATTTGATTTTATTTATCCCATTGTAGAATCTACCTATTCGACCTTAGGTCGCCCTAGTATTGACCCGGTGATCTTAATTAAATTAGTTTTTATCCAATATTTATTTGGTATTCGTTCGATGAGACAGACAATTAAAGAAGTCGAAACAAATGTTGCTTATCGTTGGTTTTTAGGCTTTTCTTTTAACGAAAAAGTCCCTCATTTCTCCACATTCGGTAAAAATTATGTCCGAAGATTCAGAGAAACCACTTTGTTTGAAGACATTTTCTCTCATATTCTAGAACAAGCTGTAAAAGCTGGTTTTGTTACGGAAGACAACCTTTATATTGATTCTACTCATATCAAAGCAAATGCCAATAAACATAAATTCACGAAAGAAATGACCTACAGTCAAGCAAAAGCCTATCAAGATGAATTAGAAGATGAAATAAATAAAGAACGTATTGCGACGGGAAAACGCCCTTTTACATGGGACACAGAAAGTGAGTTGAGTCTTCGAAAAATAAGTTATTCAGACCCAGAAAGTGGTTACTATGTTAAAAGCGAACGAGAAAAACAATTTGCTTATTCTGCACACACTTCTTGCGATGACAATGGATTTGTCTTATCTACGCTAGTCACACCAGGAAATGTACATGATAGTCAAGTCGCAATTACTCTGGTTAAACAGTCAAAAAGAGCTTTTCCAAATATAAAACGTGTTGTCGCTGATGCGGGATATAAAAATCCGAAATTTGTTCATTTTCTGACACACTTGAACCTTTATCCAGTTCTTCCCTATACTGCACCTCATGGTGTGAAAGGGATGTTTCGTAAAAATGACTTTGTCTATGATGACTATTTTGATTGTTATTTATGCCCTAATAATCAACCGTTGCTATTTTCAACAATTACTCGTGAGGGCTATAGGACATATAAATCAAATCCAAAATTCTGTATGAGCTGCCCGTTACTTAAAACTTGTACATTGAGCGCAACACATCAAAAAGTTGTGACTCGACATATTTGGGCTGATCTGATGGACGAACTTGAGCACCAGCGCCATACAGCGTTGAATAAAGAAATCTACAAAAAGAGAAAACAAACCATTGAACGAATATTTGCAGATGCAAAAGAGAAGCATGGGATGCGTTGGACGAACTATCGAGGGATTGAAAAAGTCGCCACGCATACGATGCTTACGTTTGCTACCATGAATTTAAAGAAACTGGCTACATGGCTATGGAAAGAAGAAAAGCCTATAGCTTTTCGTTTCAAAATTAAGTATAGGATAGCCAAAAGGAGCTGGTTTAATTACCAACTCCTTTTTGTCTACAGTCTGATTGATGCATAATGCATCAATATCTCTTATTTTACCTAATTGTAAATAAATTATCTACTACTTTCTTTATTTGCTAGGTAAAATTTGAAAATTAGATGAGGAGGATTTTTTATGAACCAAGAAAACGGAACAGTTCTTAAAACAAAAAATAAACAACCAATCAAAGCAATTTCTTATCAAGACCTGTATCTTCTGAAAGATACCCTTGAGCAACTCCAATCATGGACAGCTGTACTCGAATTGTTAGACGAATTTTTTGCCAATAGACTACTTCCACTAGACAAGAAAAAAATCATTAAAGAATTTCATTCTTTATCTCGGATTTATGGCATGTTTATGGACGATTTTTCAACTTGTACAGATGATTTAGAAAATCAAGTTGAGAAATTGATGGTGAAAGAAAAAGTCAAAGTCTCACAATAATTTATTTGCTATTTTGCTTGATTCTATGGAAGAAGGTAGCTTTTATTTACAAAGACAATACAAACAACATCGACAAACGGTGGGCATGTTACTCTGAAACGCTCCGAGAACTAGCTAAAGCATTTGCTATTTTATGAGTTCCTCGTGCACTAATAGAAGCCCTAGACCAATTAAAGAAATCAATAGCGTCGTTAGGAAACCGTACTGATCTGTTGATTTCTTTTATAGTGTTTTATAGATCTATAGCAAACTTACTTAATTACTTCGATAGGATAGATTTTTGCAACTTTCAAATCTTATTCATCATTATTTTAATCTTTCTGATATCTTGATAAAATACACGATTCATCTGATTCAACCTCTTAGCAATTTGATTGATGTTTACACTATTTTTATTAAACCTAAGTATAACAATGACATATTTTCTATTTTTAGACAAAGAAAAAAGACAGAAACACCTTAATTAAAGCGTTTCTGTCCAATAGCTCTAAATTTAACCAACAGACCCTTCCATCTCATAACTAATCAATCGATTCAACTCAACCGCATACTCCATCGGCAATTCCTTCGTAAACGGCTCTACAAATCCCATAACGATCATCTCAGTCGCTTCAACTTCAGTCAATCCACGACTCATCAAGTAATAAAGCTGTTCTTCCGAAATTTTCGAAACCTTCGCTTCATGTTCCAAAGCCACTTGGCTGTTATGAATCTCATTAAACGGAATCGTATCTGACTTCGATTTATCATCCATAATAATCGTATCACACTCAATATGTGAAATCGAACCAGCACTATCTTTTCCAAACGTTACTTGACCACGGTAATTCACTTCACCGCCGTCTTTGGCAATTGATTTAGAAACGATCGAACTTGATGTGTTTGGTGCGTTATGAATCATTTTCGCCCCTGTATCTTGGATTTGGTTTTCCCCAGCAAATGCAATTGAAAGCATTGTACCGCGAGCGCCTTTTCCATCAAGATAAACACTTGGGTATTTCATCGTTGTTTTGGCACCTAAGTTACCATCGATCCACTCAACGGTTGCGCCTTCGTAAGCTTTGGCACGTTTTGTTACTAAGTTATACACGTTATCAGACCAGTTTTGGATGGTTGTATAACGTGTATAGGCGTCTTTATGTGTAAAGATCTCAACGATCGCTGCGTGTAAGCTATTGCTTGTATACGTAGGTGCTGTACAGCCTTCTACGTAGTGAACACTGGCGCCTTCATCCACGATAATCAGTGTACGTTCAAATTGTCCTGTATTTTCCGCATTGATTCGGAAGTAGGTTTGTAACGGTACATCCACACGAACCCCTTTTGGTACATAGATAAACGTTCCACCAGACCAAACCGCTGAGTTTAGTGCTGCTAATTTGTTATCTGTTGGTGGGACTAATTTTGCGAAGTATTTTTTGAAAATATCCGGATATTCTTTCAACGCTGAATCTGTATCTGTAAAGATGATTCCTAATTTTTGGAATTCTTCTTTCATATTGTGGTAAACCACTTCTGATTCATATTGCGCTGAAGCTCCAGCTAGATACGCACGTTCTGCTTCTGGAATTCCGATTCTTTCAAAAGTTTCTTTGATTTTATCTGGAACATCATCCCAGTCACGAGCGGGTTTGTCACTAGCTCTTTGGAAATATTTGATTTTTTCAAAATCGATATCCGATAAATCAGGACCCCATTCTTGCATGGCCATTTTGTTGAATTGTTCCAATGATTTTAAACGAAACTCCAACATCCATTCTGGTTCTTCTTTCTTACGTGAAATTTCTCTAACGACTTCCTCTGTTAGTCCATTTCCCGTACTGAAAATTGGTTTCACATCATCATGAAAACCAAATTGATATTCTTCTAACTCAGGTACAGTACTCAAATTATCTCACGCTCACTTTCTTAGGTTGAGAATCAAACGATTAGTTTCGGGTTATTTGATTTCTCACTAATTTTCTATTATTCGCAGTGTAATTGTCCTGCGGTTCCTTGTCCGTCATTTTCAACTGCTTGTTCTAATGCTTTCCAAGCAAGTGTTGCGCATTTGATCCGAGCGGGGAATTTTGCTACACCACTAAGCATCGCCGCATCGCCTAATTTTTCTTCTTCTGGTACGTCATTTCCTTGCACCAACTGAGAAAAATCTTCAGCCAGCTGTTCTGCTTCGGCTAATGTCTTCCCAATCACCGCATCTGTCATCATGCTGGCACTCGCTGTACTAATCGAACAACCGCTTCCGCTAAACGCAATATCTTTAATAACATTGTCTTGAATAGCCACTTGCAATTCAATCACATCGCCACAAGTTGGGTTATTCATTTCGATTTTCTTGCTTGATTCTGCCAACGTTCCATGATGATGAGGATGGCTGGAATGATCTAAAATCACTTGACGGTATAAATTATCTAATCTAGATAGAGCCATGTTGGAAAAACTCCTTTGTCGCTAAAATTGCTTCGATCAATCGATCCGCATCTGCTTTGGTGTTATAGAGATAGAAACTCGCACGAGCTGTCGCTGGAACATCTAAATACTTCAGTAATGGCTGCGCACAATGATGTCCTGCACGAACTGCCACACCTTCCATATCTAATGCCGTCGCTGTATCATGCGGGTGTAATCCATCTATATTAAACGCCAAGACACCTGTATGATGGGCTGAGTCTTGCGGTCCGTAAACTGTCAGACCTTCAATCGCCAATAGTTTTGGCAACACGTAAGCCACTAATTCTGCTTCATGTTGATGAATTTCTTCTAAGCCAATCTCTGTTAGAAAATCGATTGCCGCACCTAGAGCAATCGCTCCAGCAATATTTGGTGTTCCTGCCTCAAATTTCCAAGGCAGCTCTTTCCACGTACTATCATACAAATTCACGAAATCGATCATTTCACCACCAAATTCCACTGGTTCCATTTGATCTAGTAATTCACGTTTTCCATATAATACACCAATTCCAGTTGGACCACACATCTTATGCCCACTAAATGCATAAAAGTCAGCATCGATTGCTTGAACATCTACTGGCATATGGGGAACAGCTTGGGCACCATCGACAACTAAGACAGCACCGTGACTATGAGCCAGCTCAGCTAGTTGTTTGACTGGATTGATCACGCCTAAAACATTCGATACGTGAGCGATAGAAACGATCTTGGTTTTATCCGTGATTTGTTTTTTCGCACTTTCCATATCTAAAAAGCCATCTGCTGTGATCTCGATATATTTTAAGGTTGCGCCTTTTCGCTCTGCTAGTTGTTGCCAAGGAATAATATTAGAGTGATGTTCCATATAAGAAATCACGATTTCATCCCCAGCTTCAACCGCTAAATCACCGTAGCTTTTTGCAACCCAGTTTAAACTTGTGGTTGTGCCTCGGGTAAAGAGCGTTTCCGCTGTTTCTTTAGCATTGATAAAGGCTCTAACTTTTTCACGAGCGGCTTCATAATCTTTCGTGGCACGTTCTGCCAACGTATGCACACCACGGTGGACATTAGCGTTATCGTGTTCGTAATAATAAGTCAGTATATCTAAAACTGCTTTGGGCTTTTGAGTTGTTGCTGCATTATCCAGATAAACAAGCGGCTCGTCATTTACTTCTTGAAACAAGATGGGAAACTGCTGCCGAATCTTATCTGCGTTTATCATGCATTCAACTTCCCTTCGATTACGTCTACAAATTCTTTTTGCACATCTTTAACAGGAATCGCTGTGATCACTGAACCTAAGAAGCCACGTATAACCAAACGTTCCGCATCATCTTTACGTAAACCACGGCTCATTAAGTAGTACATTTCTTCTGGATCAACACGACCAACACTGGCTGCATGTCCTGCGGTTACTTCATTTTCATCGATCAATAAAATCGGGTTAGCATCGCCACGGGCTTTATCAGAAAGCATCAAAACACGACTTTCTTGTTGGGCATCTGCCCCTTTAGCTCCTTTTAGAATATGACCAATTCCGTTGAATGTTAATGTTCCACGCTCACGGATAACACCGTGTTGTAAAATATGCCCCACAGAGTGAGACGCTTTATTGGTTACACGAGTATCGATCCCTTGTGTTTGTTTACCGGCACTGATTGCCACAACTTTAACTTCTGAATGGGAGCCTTCTCCCACTAAATCAGAATCAAAATCAGCAACCACGTCACCATCATTCATCACGCCAAGCGCCCAATCAATAGAAGCATCACGCATGATATGACCACGACGGTTCATGTAAGTTGAAACATTTTCGCCTAATTGATCCACAGCTGAATATTTCACTTTTGAACCAGCTTTGGCAATCACTTCAACCACGATATTCGCTGAAACTTTGACTTTTTGATCGCCAATAGTTTGGAATCGTTCTAAATAGCTAAACTCACTATGTTCGTCTGCTACGATCAATACATGTTTGAAGAACGACTCTTCACTCGCTGAATCTTGAATAAAGATTGCTTCGATCGGTTCTTCGATGACAACATTTTTCGGTACATATAAGAATACACCGCTATTCATAAAGGCTGTATGGAAAGCCGTTAATTTATCTTCATCCATTTCAACCGCTTTGTTCATATAATATTCTTTGACTAAATCACCATGTTCTTGCAATGCTGTAAACATATCAGTGAAAATCACACCTTGATCGGCTAATTTCGCTGAAAGTTGTTCAAAGGCTGTGATCGACCCTTGTTGCACGATCACTGGGTTGTCTTTCATTGCGTCAAAGCTTGGGATGTTCATTGTCTCAGGTGCATACTCTTCAGTATTCACGTTAAACAAAGGCCAACGGTGAAATTTCACACGTTCGATCTTTGGTAATTCTAAGTTTTCAGCTTTTTCTAAAGCCGCTACACGTAAGTCGGTCATCCAAGTAGGTTCTTCGTTACGGGCTGAAAAAGCTTTAACGTCGTCAAGATAATTCGCTGTTGTTATTTCCTTCATTTATCTTGTCCTCCTTATGCTTCTTCTTTGTATTCGATACCTAATTCTTGGCTGATTCCTGCATAGCCTTCTGCTTCTAAACGTTTCGCAAGTTCCGCACCGCCAGTTTTCACTACACGACCTTCCATCATGATATGCACCACATCTGGTGTGATGTAGTTCAATAGACGTTGGTAGTGCGTGATGATCAACGCGCCAAAGTCTTCGCCGCGCATTTCGTTTACGCCTTTTGATACAACTTTTAAGGCATCGATATCTAAACCAGAATCGATTTCATCTAAGATTGCAAATGTTGGTTCTAACATCAATAATTGTAGGATTTCGTTCCGTTTCTTTTCTCCACCAGAGAAGCCTTCGTTTAGGTAACGTTCAGCCATTTCTTCTGGCATATTTAAAAGTTCCATTTTTTTATCTAATTTTTTGATGAATTCCATCACTGAAATTTTGTCATCTTCATCACGTTTGGCATTGATTGCCGCACGCATGAATTCAGCATTGGTGATTCCTGGAATTTCACTTGGATATTGCATTGCAAGGAATAAACCTAAACGGGCACGTTCGTCCACTTCAAGTTCTAATACATTTTCTCCGTCAAACAAGATTTCGCCTTCTGTGACTTCGTAATTAGGATTTCCCATGATCGCCGCAGATAAGGTTGATTTACCTGTTCCGTTAGGCCCCATGATTGCGTGGATTTCACCTGTTTTCATCGTCAGGTTAACCCCTTTTAAAATCTTTTTATCTTCGATTGATACGTGTAAATTTTTAATTTCTAAAACGGACATGTACAATTCCCTCCAACTTAAAATAATTATTTTATCGTTCTCATTCATTTTATCCTAATTGAGAATGATAAGCAATCTCTTTACTAGAATAATTCTTGTTTAATCTAGGTTTTGTTTGTGAAAAAATGGACTTAATTAGAATCTTTCTAAAATGGTTATTGTTCTCTTTTTTACTTTTTACGGACTTTCCCTCCTAATTATCAGTCAAATATCCACCAATAATTAGCAGACAGCTTTGATTTTCCTCAATCTTTGTGAGATAATTTACAACGATTTCAGAAAATTTTTTGACTAGAACAAAAATCATTTTGTCCCAGCCATCCGAAAAGAGGTTTTTTAATGTCTAAAAAAGGAATCATTATTGTTAATTTGGGTACACCAGACAAACCGGAAACGAAAGAGGTTCGTGCTTACTTAAAGCGTTTTTTAGGTGATAAACGAGTAATTGATACTAACCGTTTGATTTGGTTACCTGTTTTACATGGAATTATTTTACGAACTAGACCGAAAAAATCAGCTGCTTTGTACCAAAAAGTTTGGCAAGAAGCTGGTTCACCGTTACTTATTTATACTCAATCACAAACGGAACAGTTGCAAGAACGTTTTCCAGATCACATCGTCCGCTATGCTATGTCTTACAGTAAACCTTTGATTCCAGAAGTTTTAAAGGAAATACATGATCTAGGTGTTACCAATTTAACGATTATTCCATTGTATCCGCAATACTCAACAACAACCACTGCGCCGATATTTGATGAAGTAGCCAAATTTTATTTGAATGCTGAAGCAATCCCTAGTTTACATTTTATTCAATCATTTTACGATGAGCCATTATATATTGAAGCTTTAGCCAATCAAATCAAACAAGCATTAGCTGAAAAAGAGTTCGATAAGATTATTTTTTCTTATCACGGTATCCCGGTTTCTTACGTGGAAAAAGGAGATCATTATTTAGAGCATTGCGAGCAAACGACTCAAGCTGTAATGAAACAAGTTGGTGATGTTCCTTTCATCAGTACGTTTCAATCAAAATTTGGTCCAGCAGAATGGCTCACTCCAGCAACTGATCAAACGTTAAAAGAGCTACCTAAACAAGGGGATAAAAATATTTTGATCATCACTCCTGGGTTCGTTTCTGATTGTTTAGAAACAGTTGAAGAAATTGAAAAAGAAAATTACGGCTATTTTATGGAAAACGGTGGCGAACATTTCCACTATATTCATCCGTTTAATGCTGACCCGATCTTTGTTGATATCTTGGAGAAAATCATACAAAAATAGTAAAAAAGACAGAAAAATCAATTAAGATTTTTCTGTCTTTCGTTATTATTTATCAACTGGTTTAACTGATCCATCCCATTTTTCAAGAATCCAATCTTGGATTTCTTTGCTGTGTAATGCATCAACCAATTTTTTGATTTTATCGCTATCTTTGTCTTCTGAACGAACAGCCACAATATTTACGTATGGTGAGTTATCTTTTTCAAGTAAAACTGAATCTTTCAAAGGATTCAAGCCAGCACCATAAGCAAAGTTTGCATTGATCGCTACAAGATCTGCTTCGTCGTTATTATATGTTGTTGTTAGAACTTCTGGATTGATATTATGGATAAACTTCAAGTTTTTAGGGTTCTTGTCGATATCTTCAAATGTCGCTGTTTCTAAATCGACACCATCTTTCACTGTTACTAAATCCGCATCTTGTAAAATCGTAATAATACGACCCCAGTCAGATTCAGAGTTTGATGTAATGATCGTTGCGCCATCTTTTAAGTCCTTGATATCTTTGATTCGTTTTGAGTATAAGCCCATTGGCTCGATATGAATCCCGCCAGCATTTGCGAAATCATAATTGTTTTCTTTGACTTGTAAATTGAAGTATGGAATATGTTGGAAGTAATTCGCATCGATATCGCCTTCTGCCAAGTTTTTATTTGGTAAAATGTAATCATCAAATTGAACGATTTCTAAATCAATGCCTTCTTTTTTCAGAATTGGTTTTACTTGTTCTAAGATTTCAGCATGTGGTGAAGCAGATGCACCGACTTTTAAAACGGATGATTCTTTTTCAGATCCCGCTGACTTACTATCATCTGTTTTGTCTTTTGCTCCTCCACAAGCGACTAATCCAAACGTCACAACTGCTAATGCTGCTAAACCGAATAATTTCTTTTTCATATTTATTTCCTCCAATTATTTTCTATTTTGATTGTTTATCGTTTGTCAGAACGTTTCACTAATTGATCGCCGACAAACTGAATAATAAACACAATAACCAAGATCAAGACTGTTGCGACTAATGTAACTGTATTATTGTTGCGGCTAAATCCTTCTTGATAAGCTAAACCGCCAAGTCCGCCACCACCAATGATTCCTGCCATTGCAGTAAAACCGATCATGGTGATCGTTGTTAGTGTAACACCAGATAGTAACGCTGGCGTACTTTCTGGAATCAAGACTTTAAAGATTTTTTGAATTCTAGAAGCGCCCATTGCATCTGCTGCTTCTAAGACCCCGCTATCAACTTCACGAAACGCGATTTCTACTAAACGGGCATAAAATGGTGCAGCGGATACGATCAACGATGGAATCGCTGCTTTTGCTCCAATACCAGTACCAACTAGTTTTCTTGAAAAATCCATCAATAAGATAATCAATACGATATAAGGAATCGAGCGAAAAATATTACTGACTACTGATAGAATGCTATAACAAATCTTAGCATATGGTGATTTGTTACGGCTCAAGCTATAAAGTAACAATCCTAATAAAAAACCAATAATAATAACAAAAATCATCGCAACGGCCGTCATAAATAATGTATCGATCGCCGCTTGTTGCATTGATTCTGGATTCACTCGGCTAAAATTTAAATATTTTTCTGCAAATGTTTCATTCGCCATGGTGAATCACCTCCAAACCAACTTCCTTTTCTTTAAAGAACGTCAAAGTTTTTTCGACTTCACTTGTCGTTCCAGTAATCATCACGGTCAATGTTCCAAATGCACCTTCTTTAGCTTGCTGAACTTGTCCTTGAACAACATTGATATCTACAGCAAACTTACGGATTGCTTGGGAGATCACAGGCTCATTGGCATTATCGCCACTAAATTGCAAGGTTGCAACAAGTCCTGCTGGATTTTCTTTGATCAATTCTTCTAATAACTCTTCTGTATCTTCTTTAGGTTCTAATTCTTGTTGGACAAAACGTTTTGTAACAGCTTGTTTAGGATGTCTAAAGACTTCTAACACATCGCCTTCTTCTACGATTTGCCCTAATTCCATTACCGCAACTTTATTACAAATTTTGCGAATAACGTGCATCTCATGTGTGATCAATACGATCGTTAAGTTTAATGTTTTATTGATTTCAAGTAGAAGATCTAACACTTCATCAGTTGTTTGCGGGTCTAATGCGCTTGTTGCTTCATCACATAAAAGGATTTCTGGATTATTGGCTAACGCTCTGGCAATGCCCACACGTTGCTTTTGTCCACCAGACAACTGACTTGGATAAGCATCACCCCGCCCTTCTAAACCAACTAAATTCAAAAGTTCTTGGGCTCTTTCTTTTCTCACATTCTTTGGAACATTTGCTAATTCTAACGGCAACATGATATTTTCTAAAATCGTTCTTGACCAAAGTAGGTTAAAATGTTGGAAAATCATCCCGATTTTTTTACGAAATTGGCGTAGCTCACGATTTGCCATTTGAGCCACATTTTGTCCCTGAATAATTACTTCCCCTTCTGTTGGTAGTTCTAGACCGTTTAACAAACGAACTAAGGTACTTTTACCAGCACCAGAATAACCAACGATACCATAAATATCTCCTTGATCGACTGTTAGTGACACGTCACTTACAGCTGTTACTTGTCCAGATTTACCTGAAAATTGTTTTTGTACGTGTTGCAATTCGATTAGAGGCATTTTTTCCCCTCCACTTTCTTTGGTTTTGCTTCTTTTTTATTATACTACATGCTTTGTGTTGTGTAGTGAAATAAGTGACAAATCAATTTTCTTGTTTTTATGACCTAGCCCGCCTATTTCGGATTTTGGCTTGGATTATGATTTGGTAGAAATGAAACTTCTCTCACTTCGTTCGCCAAGTATTGTTCATCATCTACTCTGGCAAAGCCAGTCATAGTGATTCACAATAAAAAGCCTCCGTCCCAGTCATTTATCTGACATCAGGACGAAAGCTTGTCTTTCGTGTTACCACCTTGATTTACTATCATTTCACAATAATAGCCTTATACAGTACTTGAATCCGCATACTGTCGTGCTGTAACGGGCACTCCCGTAATAAGTTCACTTCTGCTCACTTATTCCGCTCAAAGACCATCTTCCATCTCAATCATGTTGCCTATTTTCAGCAAACAAGGCTCTCTTCAAACACTTTTGACATGTACTCTTCTTTTCAAAGCTTTTACTTTTATTGATGAAATTATAGCAACATCTAAATGGCTTGTCAATTATTTTTACGCTTGACCCAATTCTGCTTCCTCAACATCTGTCAAAATCGCAATCCACGCTTTTGTTTGATCTGCATCATCTAATACACTTGGATCTTGTTCAGCAGCTTCATTGATCACAGCGACCGTTCCACTTAGTGGCGAACTAAATTCACTGACTGCTTTTTCAGCTTCTACTTCGATCAAAGAATCACCTTTTTTTAACGATTGACCGACCTTTGGCATCGTGGCAAACGTAATATTGCCTAAGTCTTCTTGTGCTTCATTCGTTAAACCGATTTTATAACCTTCACTTGTCTTTAAAACCCATAAATTATCGATTATTTTCAACTCTTTAGCCATTATTTAATAGCTCCTTCATAATCAGATTCTTTAAATCCATTTGCTAAAAATTGATCTCCCTTAACAAAAATCGGACGTTTGATCAACATACCATCAGTAGCTAATAATTCACTTGCTTCTTTGATCGAAAAGTCATTGACTTTGTCTTTCAATCCTTGTTCTCTATAACGAATACCGCTTGTATTAAAGAAACGACGGACTGGTAAATCACTTTGTTCCATCCAACTTGCTAATTGCTTTGCAGTTGGTGGGTTTTCAATCATATCGATTGTTTCGTATTTCACTTGATGTTGATCTAACCAAGCCTTTGCTTTCTTACAAGTCGAACATTTCGGATACCAGAAAAATGTGTACATTTTAACGCCTTCTTTCATTTAATAGTTTTCGATCGTAGCTTCTTTTTGATATTTCATCGACATAATCAATCCCACGCCTAACATATTTCCTAAAATAGAGGAACCACCTTGGCTAATAAACGGTAACGGAATCCCTGTTAATGGGAGCAATCCAATATTCGCTCCAATATTTTCAAATACGTGGAATAAAATCATCATAATGATCCCAGTTGCAATGTAGGCATAGAATTCATTATTTGTCTCAAAACAAACACGAATCATGCGGTAAATCAAAATAAAGTAGAGCAAGATAATAAAGCAGCCGCCAATGAAGCCAAAGTTCTCACCCACAACGGTGAAAATCATATCTGACTCTCTGACTGGGACATAAACATCACTAACATTAAACCCTTTGCCAAGTAAACCACCAGAACCAATCGCGGTTATCGCTAACGCTGGTTGGAAAGACCGGTCAGGATCATGATGGAAAGGATTTATCCATAGATCGATCCGATCAAATTGATACGGTTTAAACCCAACTGAATAAAGAAATTCACGTCCCGTAGTCGTGGTTACCAAATAAATTGTCCCAGCTCCTAGTAATAAAGCCGCCAAAAATGTTGGTAAAATAATTTTCCATGTAATTCCTGACATTAAAAATACGCCGCCAAAAATGGCTAAGAAAACTAACATTGTTCCAAAGTCATCCTGCAGTAAAATCAGGATAATGACTGGCATTGTCACCAATAACATTTTACCGATCAGCCAGAAATCAGATTTTATCGTGCGGTTGACATTTTTAACATTATGCATTGTCACTACATAAGCCAACATTAAGATAAAGGCTACTTTCATTAATTCCGAAGGCTGAAAAGTCGTGCCGCCAATGCTGATCCAGTTTTTAGAACCTGTTTGTGATTCTAAAAAAGGGTCATAGAATTTTAAAAGCAACCCCATCATGATCAATCCGATCACATAAAATACTGGAGTCAGCCGCCAGAGAAGCTTGGAGCTGAAATTCATAACAATCACGATACTAACGCCACCGACTAAATACCATAGTCCTTGTTTCATCAGCATATTGCCGATTTCTGGTCGGTTTGGATCATTACTTAAAGCAACATAAAGTGACAATATACCGATGATCGAAAGAAGAAACACAGGTAAGATCACGCCATAATCAATTCTATTATCTAAGTTACGCATTAATTTATTTTTATTCATTCGTCATCCCTTTTCCTTAAATCATACGCTTTTTATTATAACTTTCTATAGGGAGAAAAGAAAGTATAGACTTGATGATTTTGGAAAAACTTTAGGGAATTTGTCAGTTTGACTCTTTTTAATTACCAATTAAAGAGAGTGGGATAATCAAAAAATAGTATTATCTCACTCTCTTTAACTTATAAAGTTTTATTTGGTAGCCCCTAATCTTGCAATCTAATAAAAATAGCCGTCTTTAGACCACAACTAATTATCTGTCCAGAAATACTTGTCTCAATAATTGCTCCTAAGCGGTCTCCTTTTTTTAGTCTACCACAATAGATTCCAAAACCATCGTTTCTATTCTTCCAAGCATTTGATCCCCAACCTGCAATTCGATCTTCACCGCCAGCTCTCACACCGTTTTTAACAAAATTATAGTACCAAAAACCATCTACAGTTCCTGATGGTTGACACCAAGATTGAATCAAAATTGCATAATACCCATCTTTGTTTACAACAGCTTCATGCGTTGTTTTGTTCACTGTCACTGGAATTTGTCCAGATGATCCTAGAAGATTCCCAACAGTATTACCAAAACCAACTATTTTCCCGTTCAAAGCTGTACCTGATAGTTGTCCTTCCTTTCCATCTACAATAGATAGCTGAAAATTGCCTTCATCTAATAACTTCATCCCAGCTAATAAAGGAACTTCTAAAAAGTTTTTAGTTCCTGAGATATCTTGATTACTCGTCTTTGTCACAGTATTTTCAAAATTCCCTTGAATCGTTTCCGCTCCATTTTCCATTCCTCTATAAATTTTTTCTAATTCCATCATTTTTCCTCCTTCTTATTTCCGCAATTCAAATATAATTGAACGTAGATTATCTTCATCAATAATCAGATAATTCAATTCATCGATCATTACAATTTCTGCATCTGTTTTATATTCAACTGGCAACGATACAATACTTTCACTCGCTCCCAAATGTGTGATCTGACAAGGAATCGACTGACTAGCTGAACCTCCAAAAAGTCCAGCCGGCTCTGTTCCTAAGTTCATAATTCCGATTCCGTGTGTCCATGTTCGAACATTGATTTCAGGCTGTACGCCTAGATCATGCCCAATCGTTACATCAAAACCTACTGGTAAAAACTTAACAAGCAATTGTTCAATGTTTTCTAACCTATCATCCAACACAGGAAATTTCCCATATAGTTCACTACTTCTCGCGTTGATTAACTCACTATCAACTGTCGCATTTTGCTGAACTTCTCTAAATTGATCTTCTATTTTCGTTTGTCGTTGTTCCACTTGTGTTTGTCTTTTTTCTGTCTTTTCAGCAATCTCTTTGATACGGTTGAATAAAACACTCGAGTATTCTGAGATTCTAGCAATAGCTTCTCTTACATGGCGACGCCACATTTTTGTTCTAACCCACAATGCATATTTTTGCGTTAATGGATCGATGACACCGAATTTAATGGCTTCTTCGATTTCTTCTACATCCGTAGGATCTTTGTAGTCGACCTCGTGATTTTCACCTGTGGGTTGTGTGTCATAAAATTTTTGTTCTGACAATTATTTCACCTACTTTTTCTGTAATTCTTTTACTAGTGTATAAAGTTCTTCTATTTTCGTTTGTTGTTCTGTCAATTTTATTTCTTGTATCTGAATCCGTTCTTTTTGCTCAGTAAGCGTGGTGGATTGTTCTTTTAATCCAGCTTGTTGTTCGCTTAGGCTTTGCTCGAATAACGGCAACATAGAGGTCTGTTCTTCTAACAGCTGTGCTTGTACCTTTAAGTTATCTATCGTTCTATTGCTAGCTCCAACATTACTTTTGACCGTTTCTAATGTTTCACGCATCCCTTTATACTCTAACTGATATTGTGAAAACGTCTTTTTCCCACTGCCAATCGTTAATCGGATTTTTTGTGGATTCAAAATATCGATTTTTTTCTCAATAACTTGTAATGTCTCTTTTTCGTACAAATAAGGATTGAACACTGGATAGGAATTTCCCAGTTTGATGATCTCGTAGCGTTTATCTAACAAGCCCAGTTCAATCACTTCTGCACTCCAAGTGATCAACATCAAACGCTGATTATTTAAATATTCTTGTCCTCTGCGTTTTAAGGTTTGTTTATCAGCTATATTAGGAAATTCGACGATTGTTTGAATCACACCAAATTTTTTCACTAGTGAGGCATCTTCTAAAAAGTTTTTGCCATTATTCACGCTTTCAATCGTTGTTTTAGGTCGGAATTGATTCGTTTGTGTATCTGTTGTCGTATCCATTTCAAGATCTTTACCGACAGGCACGATTCTTGTAGCTAGTTCAGAAATATCGATTTCTCGACTAGCACTTTTTAGATTACGGGCAATTTGCAAAGGGGTAGTAGAAGTTCTTCCATGCTCTACTAAATAATCTAAATACAATAGCCCATTTTTTTCTCTGAGAATCAAATAACCACCCAAGCGATCAAGTAACTGATTTTTGATTACTTCCGCTGTTTTTCCATAATCTGAACCACGATAAACTTGCTCAGATTCTGTCACGGTCACATTTCCTAGATAGATTCTTTTAAACGGTTCTACTTGAGCATTGTGTTCATTCAATAGTTTTTCTAAAAACTGTCGGACACTCATCACCTTAGATTCCATGTATTTTTGCGTACTATCATATAAAAAAGCTTTTTGATCTTCGCACAATATTTTTTCGATAAAATGACCTTGGCTATTCATCACATTGGAAATTTTTGCGATTCTTCCTTTGAATACTTGACCATTTCGATCAGAAACCGTGACTAAATTGACGATGGGTTCCGCTTTTCGATACAAAGGATTATTGACATTGATTGAAAATTCAAATGTACTAATGCCCAACCCTTCTAATGAAAGTTCTAAATCACCTGAATTCACTTTGTTTCCGAAATTCGCCGGCTCATGTACCACTGTACCTTTTTTATCTTGAGCATCTTTGAAAAGCGTTACTCGATACATTACACCATCACCTCAGTTTCAGTGATAAAACGAATATGACCATTTCCAAGTATCGTAAGGCGATTTTCTCCTCTTTTTAATTTAAAAAATAAATCTTGATTTTCCCCTTTTTGGATCTCTAGTGATTCTCCATCTTCCATGATCAATTGCATTTTTCTTGTTGCAGTAATGATCGGGCTTGTTGCGTTGACTCCTTCATTGATCAATAAAATAGTCCGCTGACCTTTCACAAAAAATCCAGTCCATTGATCTACTCCGTCGACAAAATAATCTACATCGAATTCGTCAGTATATCCGGCAGCATCTTTCAATGCAAATGGATAACAATCAAAAGTTAATGTTAAAGTCAGTGCATTTCGCCCCTGATCATCATCTGCATTTACACTTGTACATTTTCCCAGCCAGTGACAACCGTCCAGCCATGAATCTGTAATCGATGTAATCTCGTTTAACATCAATTGTTCTTTCGCTTCTTGTTCTAATCGTTTGCGTTCTTCATAGTCCGTTTGCGGGCGATATAATTTTATTGTGAGTTTGCGATTATCAAACACTCGTTCACCTAATAATCTTGAAAAATCGTAAACACCTTGCATAAAAGGAATGCTTTCGATAATTTCTTGCTCATCGGGACTAGGGGCGTCGTGTTCTAAAACATAATAGCCCGCTTCTTTACTATTGAAGCGTCCCATTTCGATGTATTCATTTATTTCAATTGCCATTAACGATACCTCCCCGCAAAGCCTGCTTGATTTCCTAAAAAGCCGTCCATTTGATTACCAATTCCGCCAACCAAGGCACCACTTTCTAAGACGACTTTCATATTTTTGATGGTTTCGATCATTTCATGCATTTGATTGACCATACTATTTTGCACATCATGTTCTACTTTTACTGTTGCTGTAGGTGTATTAGCATTGGTATCTGATACAGCATTTTGAATTTCAGTGACCATATTTCTAGCGCTTGCAACTGCAACGTCTGTATCTTCTTCGATGCCGACTGCCACACCTTGTGCGATAAATTTACCCACAGTATCTCTAAAGAGTCTTGAAGGGGATTTGATTATGGCTTTTTTCTTTGCTTCTTCGTTTACTGCATTTACCAATTGACGCATTGCTTCAACAGCTGATTCTTTTCCTTCATTTATTCCCGCAGCAACCCCAGTTGCCATGTTTAAACCTACTGAATTAAAATCTACTGATTTTGCAGCATTGCTAGCAGCTAGTCCAATTTCGCGCCCAGCACTTCCTGCTTGATCTTTATGTTGTACAACCCCCACTGCATAGGCTCCTGTATTACTTCCACCTGCCGCATTAAATTGAGAATCTCTTTGTTTCAAAGTATCCGTGGCAGCTGTTGAAATTAATTTACTTCCGTTTTGCACGTCTCCTATTTTAGATGTCGAACCTGTATTCATAGAACCAATCAATAAAGCTCCGACCTCATTAGCATCTATCTCTCCAGCTTTCAATCCTTCAATCAGTTTATTCTTACCAACATCTCCTTGCGAGAACAATTCATCAGGCAAGCTACTGATTCCAGCAATTGCATTTTCACTTAATTGCGCCCCAATTTGCGTTAAATCTCCACTCTGTAACGCTGTTATAAGACTATCACTAGCATCCAGACCTCTGCTTTGTAAAATTCCAGCAAGTACTGTCATTTGATCGTTGACACTATTGTTTGATTCACCATATTTGCTTACAATATTGGCTAGCTCTTGCCCCGTCAATTCCCCCATGCCCTTTAGACCATCGGAAACTGTTTCAGCTTTTAGTTGTTCATTTTGCTGTAACATTGTTAACATGTCGGCACCCGCTTGAGTTTGTTGCTCTTTGGTTTGCTCGTTGTGTAAGGTGAGAGCTGTTAGTTGCTGATTTAGATTAGCTTTTTGGACTTCATCAGATGTTTCATTGATTTGTTGTTGTAAAGAGGCAATTTCTTCTTCGTTTGAGACCATCTGCTCTTTCCTATTTTGATATAGAGCTTGCGTCGCACTCACTGTTGCTTGTAATTCTGTGTCATTTAATTGTTGACCTAACGCTAGTTTTTCTTGACTCGCTTCTATGATCAATTGTTGTTGTTCCATCAACCCTTCACGAACAGCGTTGTTTTGGTCTTGTAATGTTTTCCGTTGTTCTTCGGATAGTTCTTGACCTTCAAGGGTTTTATTGTTTAGCAGCATTTCTTTGTTCGCATTTGCAATGGTCAACATTTCACTGGAGCCGACACTGGCTTGAGTGATCATCATTGAATAGGCATTACTTTGTGCCGCAATTTGTTTTTCACCTGACAGTTCATCCGCTTTTGCAAGTTCTTCGCCAACTTTTTCCTTAATTGATTTCATGCTATCTGCATGTCGACCCATGATTTGTTCTGCTGCTTCAAAACGAGCTGTTGATTGTTCCATTCCTTCGCCTGAAAATGCAGTGATTGCCGCTTGTCCGACTTCAGAATATTTGGATTTCAAGCTATCAATTCTAGTTCCAGCTTCATCTAAGCTGGCTTTATAGGCTTCGCCCATTTCTTTAACTTTATCACCTGTGATCGTGGCTTCTTTACCGAGTTCTTTGGTTGACTCAGTTAATACACCTTTAACAGCTGAATTCTCGCCTAAATTTTTGAAATCATCGACGATGCCACTTATACTATCTTTGACTTTACCAAATTCCTCATCAGCACCTTTGAAATCACCTGTTAAAAGTTTCCCAACACTTTTACCTAACGTTAACAACGTCATAAACCCATTCACAACAGACATAACAGATACCACTAAAAATCTGAACACATCCACTACTGCTGCTGCTGCAACGACTAGCGTCTCAATTAAAAAAGCGCCAACTGGTTTTAAAACAGACATTAACTGATTAAAAACGGGTGCTAAACTTGTAACTGATCCTTTGATAACACCAAATGCAGAAGATACGAATCCTTGGATATTATTAAAATTTGATTTCCAAGCCACAGTCATAGCTGCAACGGCTGCAACAATTAAAGCCAGACCAACGCCGATTGGATTTCCTATCAGAAAAGCGCCAAGTGCTTTAAATGCACCGGTTGCCCCAGTCACCATATTGGCAATTTGGTTTTGAAAAAAAGGGACAATTCCTCCTGCGTTTGCAATTGAAAGCTTAACGCCATTCATTCCGATCGTGGCTGATTGACTTAAATTTTTCATTGAAGCCGAGACAGAAGTCCCCATTCCACTAAATAATTCGTTTGTACTCGTTACCATTCCGCTGATTTTATCTTGAAAAAAAGGAGCGACCCCGCCAGATTCTTCAATAGCTGAGCGAAAGTTTGACATTGTTGTTTTAGCAGTTGATTCGATAGTAGAGAAAAATTCTGATATCATATTTCCTGTAGTTGAAATACTATTTAAAAAATCACCACCAAGGGTTTGATTCAACGTTACTAAATCATCTTTAACATTACTAAAAGTCTTGCTATATTCCCCATATTCTTTTAAAATATTCGATACTAATCCAGTTGAAGCACCTAGCAAATCCATGGATCCTGCAACCGTTCCTATATCATTACCTAACTGAATACTTACCTGACTAACCAATTCTGCTGTTGTCAAAAACGCTTCTAAAAATTGAGTTGTCTGTACAATCGAACTTTTTAATTCGTTTGTTTTTTCCATTATTTACCTCCTCCCTTGTTCTTTTTTGCCACTACTTCTTTTGCTCGTAAAAGACGTTTACGCATTTCATACAAATCTTCAGTATTCTCCTGTTTTTGAATACTTTTTTGTTTAAAATCCGCTAAAATCCTTTGCTCATTTTTCTCGTAATCATAAATACTTTTTACATCTTTTATAGCGTAACGTCCCTTTTTCTCCGCCTTAAATAAACGATTAGCAAAAGCGGTCGCATATACTCTTCGTTCTTTTTCATTTTCATTCAGTAAATGAGCTTTCGTTCTCAAAGAATATTCCCAAGGAGTCATTCGCTCGATTTCTTTTAATGTTATATCTGGAAAATAACGAAAACAGCTAAGAACTATTTCGTCATAGCTTGCTCCAAACCGGCTTTGGCTTGTGCTTCGACTGTTTTCATCATTTGTTCGATCGTGGCTTTGATCTTCATCGTTCGTTTTTTCAACAATGGCGCCGATGTTAAGAACTCGATAAAATTTTCAAAGAGTACTTCAACCTCATCTGACGTTTCTAAGTATTCAATGATGTCACGTTCGTCCAACTCGTCATACGTACTTAAACTTGCAATTAGAACTGATTTTAATGCGTTAGGATCACCATCGATCAATCCACCGATCAATAGTGTTAAATTATCTACTTGTTCCGATTCTTTTGGAAGTGCATTGATTTCATTTAAAAATTTGAATCCAAAAATCAAAGGATATTTTTTGTCTGCGATTGTTACTACTGCTTTCGTTGCTTTTTTAGCCATGGTTATTCCTCCAATAAGTTTTTTTAACAATGAGAGACAAAACTGATCGAGTCTTGTCTCTGCATCGTCATGTTTGATTAAATCAATGTTTATTCAGCTGGCGCTGTTGGTGTTGTTTGTGGTTCGTAAATAGCTTTTGGTTCTTCTGGTTTAGCATCTACCACAGTATCATAGAAGAATGCTTTCGCAAGCTCATCATTTTCAGCGTCCACTGTTGCTTCTCCATTTACTAACAAACCGTTTAGATTTAACATCGTTGAAACCGATGCATTACTTTCTGCTTCTGCAGCATCTGGGAAATTTCCTAAGATACCAGTACCGTATTGCGCTTTATACTTACGTTTTGCACCTTCTACTGGATTATCAAAGAAAATTCGCCATACTTCGATTTCTTCTCCATTTTCATAGGCATATTCCAGCATGCTGAAAACGTCTGTATTTGTTTTTAAGAATTCCATTTCGATGTTTGATTCGATACTACCACCTGTTGCCACACTGCCGTCTTTAGTAGCTTGTGTTTCTACGTTTGTTTCACGGTTATACGTATGACTCATTTCCAAAGCTAGTAACCCAGCTTTTTTGTGTGCGCGTTCCTTTAATAAACGAAACATTAATTTGACATTTTTACCATGAATTGCTTTTTCCATAATTGATTCTCTCCTCTTGATTGCTTATTTTTTGTTGCAGCTTAGCTGCTTTACCAGACCTTTTTACGTGGGTAAATGCTTGCACGTTTCCATTGCTTTTTATGTCATCAATGCTTGGACGATGGGTCTCTTCGATCACTCTTTTTCTTTCGTTATAGAAGAAACAAATTTTACGATTGCTTGCGCGTTTTTCTTAGTTACTTCCGTGCTCTCATTGACAACACACTCAATAACATCTAGATCGAAGGGTAGATTATGTTCTAAAAAAATAGCGGTCGCTTCGTTGTATGAAGAAGTTGGTTTCTTCTTCTGGTTTTTATAAGTATCTTTTGCTTTTCTCTTTTTTTGCCAGCGTTGATGCTTTTGTTTGACGATTCTATCTACATCAGCATCTGTATACTTATATTCTTGATTTCTCCCGATTTTAACTCTCTCCCTTTTGTACGTTTCTCTCGACAATTGCTATGAACTAATATTAATTTATTTTGCGGGAAACTACCGTTCACAAATCTCCCATTATTCTTTCACCTTTCTATTAGTGATCGTTATTCGTTGAAATAAAATCGACAAAAAAATAGGCGATACAAAACTAAATTCATTTTGTATCGCCTATTATTCATTTAAAAACTATTTTATATGGAACATTTTTACATGATCTTAATTATTTTACAATGTCCAAAACTTTTTCATAAGCTTCGATTTGAGCGTATAATCGTTGGACTTGCAATTCATTCTCAATATAATTGATGGAGTTTCCAAGGTGTTCTTGACGTTTATCTTCTAGACGTTCGACTTCTTTCTTTGCTTCATTCGCTAACTTATTGATTTGATCAACTTTTTCTGACATGACGCATTCCTCCTATATACTTAGTTATACGTTTAGTGTAGGCTCTTTTTTATAAATATACAAAGATAATGAATGAATTCTCCTAATGAATGGAAAATGGTTAAAAAAACTCAAAACCTTCAATGAGTATGGTTTTGAGTTTACACTTAATTTAGATAAGATCCTCTAAAGTATCTTATCCATGATTATTCATGTTTTTCACCTTCACTAATCCCATCCAAAATACAAGCACACCTATGGTTAGCACACTTCCAAGTATTATTAGTACTTTTGAATATCGATTGTTTTCACCTAAGGGCGGAAATAGTGTGGTTTTTTGCGCAGGTTTATCGTTTGATTGATCATTGGTCATTGTTTCTATTTTTCTTTCATAAATATACGTTACAACTTGAAGGTTATCTGTAAATGATCCTTTTGCTATTCCTCGAATCTCCTTAAATGTATAGCCGTCAAATACTTTTTGTTCAGTCGTATATGAATCACCAATTACTCCAGTTTTCACCACATCATCAATTAAATTATTCCCATCGGTGTCTTGATATTTGACTATTACATTCGATACCTTAGATGGCCTTTTTTCATAGATATAAATTACTGTTTGAGCTTCATCCATGAAGATCCCTGTAATATTTCCCTGAGCTTCTTTAAATGTATAACCATCAAACTCTTTTTGTTCTGTAGAATACAAATCGCCAATGTTTCCTGTCTTAATAACAGCATCTGCAAGTTCTTTTCCGTTTGTATCCTGATATTTTACTGTTACATCTGCTGCGGCAACGGGATCTTTACTATAGACATATTTGACGCTTTGTTTTTCAGCGGTAAAAAAGCCTGTAGCATTGGTTGGAAGTTTATTTTGATTTAAAGTATAACCTGGAATAACCAATTTATATTGATCTGTAGTAGCATCATACGTATCACCAATATTGCCCTTCAATAATTGAGGGTCATGAATTACGGCGCCATCTTCCTCTTCATAAACGACCTGAACATCTTCCCCGATTATTGGGATATTCGTAAAATGTACCCCTCTTCCAAATCTCCAATCAATATAGGTACCATAACCACCCGAATCATACCCGCCGCTAAAAGGGACAATATCTTTATTCAAGGCATTATTTTCAAGAATATAGTCTCTTTTGGGCGTCATTGTAAATGAAATAAGTAAATCCGGCTCTTGGTTGTTTCCATCATCTGGATGGACGATCGCTTGCGTAAGCTCCATCTTATAACCAACTAGATCATTTAAATCAGGTAGTATATCGCTATAATTTATTCCGTCTGTGGTATACGTCAGCTTAGCATTCCCTTTAGTGACTGTAGGATACGAGGCAAATTGAAACCAAGAATCTCCTGTACTGTCCTGGTTTGTAAATTTTGCTAAATACTTTGTCATCGTCCCGTTATTGACTGTTAATTCTTGTTGAAAATAGACCAACTTATTTGTGTTTAAATCTATTTCTGTTGGTTCGGAGAAAATATCATGAAAAGCCTTCCCCACAAGAACATAATCAGTCCCATCATCTGAAGTTTTCATTCCTGAACTAGATACATTTCCTTGTGCAAAAGCTGAAGAAGAATAAAGCATCAAAGCTCCTATTACTAGGAATCCTATACAGTGCAAAATTTTTTTCATCTGTAACCTCTCGCTTTTCTATTATTTTTGTCAAAAAAATCGTAACATAGTATTTTCTTCAAACCTGTTTTTTTATTTTAATAAAATGAAATAATAGAACACTTTGTTTTAGTTAACATAAAAGAAAACAGGCATACCGAAAGTTCAAAAACTTTGATATGCCTATTTTTCAATTAATGCCAGCTGCAGGGATCGAACCTGTGACCTATGCGTTACGAGTGCATTGCTCTACCAACTGAGCTAAGCTGGCAATACAATCAAAATTATAAAACTAAACCTACCTTTTGTAAAGACAGAAACTCGCCTTTTTTTAAAATAAAATTAGTTTTCTGAATTTTTTCTTAATTTATGGTATAATAGAGATAGTTAAGAAAGGAAGTTTTTTTGAATGTCTAATTTCGGTAACTTTAATCGTCCTGTTGAGCCTTCTGCAGAAGGGGATTTATTCACTGTTGATACTCAGGTCACTTTCTTGATGCATGGTCAGCCACAAACGGGGATTATTACGAAACAATTAAATAATTCAGCTGTTGTGGAAATTGATGAGAACTCTGATAACACTGATTTAATGGTCAAAAGTAATGGTGTCATCGTCATCAATTACAAAAAATTAAAAAAAGTATAGCTTCTTCCATCCATTATTATTGGATGGATTTTTTATTTAAAAAAATTCACATCTAGGCAACTTAAACACATTGCCTAGATGTGAATCGTTTTTTTTACTTAGTACCAAACAAACGGTCACCTGCATCGCCCAAACCTGGAACGATATAACCATCTTTATCTAAATACTCATCTAACGCTGCAGTATAGATATCAATATCTGGATGCGCTTCTTGTAATGCTTTTACACCTTCTGGCGCCGCAACTAAACAAACAAATTTAATATTGCTGCCGCCGCGTGCTTTCAACGCATCGATTGCCATGATGGCTGATCCGCCAGTTGCTAACATTGGATCAACTACGAATAACTGACGTGCGTCAATATCTTCTGGCATTTTCACAAAGTATTCTACTGGTTCTAATGATTCATGGTCACGGTACAAACCAATATGGCCAACTTTTGCTGCCGGAATCAATTCCATAATACCATCAACCATTCCAATACCTGCGCGTAAAATCGGTACGATTGCAACCTTTTTACCAGATAATGTTTTTTGTGTTGTTTCACAGATCGGTGTTTCGATCACAACATCTTCTAAAGGCATATCTCTTGAAACCTCGTATGCCATAAGCATTGCAATTTCATTCACGACTTCGCGAAAAACCTTTGTTCCACAATCCTTATCTCTAATGATTGTTAATTTGTGTTGGATCAGTGGATGATCAATAACTTGGAATTTTCCCATGCTCATTCTCCTTCAATAATTTATTCCTTCCTATTGTAAAACAAAATCGAGCGATTGACTAGTCAATCACTCGAAACTTTTACTTATAAAGTGGATATTTTTTTGTAAGCGCACTAACAGATGCACGAACTTCAGAAAGTGTTGCTTCATTTTCGTGATCATTTAAGACTTTGACGATCAATTTAGCCACTTCCACACAATCATCTTCTTTAAAGCCTCTCGTTGTGATCGCTGGTGTTCCAATACGAATACCACTTGTTTTAAATGGGCTAAGTTGTTCAAATGGAATCGAATTTTTATTCGCAGTGATATTTACGCTATCTAAAATCGCTTCTGCTTCTTTCCCGTTCAAACCAAAACCACTTACATCGATCAATAATAAATGATTATCTGTCGAGCCGCTCACTAAACGAGCTTCTGGTGTTTGGTTAAAGACTTTTGTCATTGCCTTAGCATTTTCAATGACTTGCTCACTATATTCTTTAAAGGTAATATCTAATGCTTCTTTAAAAGCAACTGCTTTACCAGCAATTACGTGCTCTAATGGTCCGCCCTGAATACCAGGGAATATATTGCTATTGATTTTTTTCGCTAAATCTTCATCATTGGTTAAAATAAGTCCGCCGCGTGGTCCACGTAATGTTTTATGCGTTGTTGAGGTTGTGATATCTGCATATGGTACTGGGTTAGGATGTAAGCCCGCTGCAACTAGTCCTGCAATATGCGCCATATCAACCATTAATTTTGCGCCAACTTCGTCAGCGATTTCACGGAATTTTTCAAAATCAATTGTACGAGAATAGGCACTAGCACCCGCTACGATCAATTTTGGTTGATGCTCGCGCGCTAAAATGCGCACAACATTATAATCGATCACTTCAGTCGTTGGATCAACACCATAACTTACAAAGTTATAAGTTTTTCCACTAAAGTTCACTGGTGAACCATGAGTTAAATGTCCTCCCGCAGACAAGTCCATACCTAAAACAGTATCTCCTGGTTCGATCAATGAAAGATAGGCCGCTGTATTTGCTTGTGAACCTGAGTGTGGTTGTACATTAGCAAATTTAGCTCCAAATAATTCTTTCGCACGGTCGATCGCCAAATCCTCAACGATATCGATAAACTCGCAACCACCATAATAACGTTTGCCAGGGTATCCTTCCGCATACTTATTTGTAAGAATACTTCCTTGTGCTGCCATAACTCCTTTAGAAACAACGTTCTCTGATGCAATCAGCTCCAAGTTGTTTTCTTGACGTTCATTCTCTTTGGCAATTGCGTCCCATAAATCCGGATCAAATGTTTTATAATCCATTAAACAAGCCTCCATTTCATTTGTTTGTACCGATTGTATCATACTTAAATGCTCTCTACTCGAAAATCGAATCAATTTTTATAATTTTTTGATTTGCAGCTTTTTTCAGGCGATTCATATAAGCAATTCCTAACCCAGATTCAGGGAAGGCTTGTGCAAAAATGACCTCTATATTTTGTTCATCGAGGCTTCTAAGTCCAGCAAATAATGATTTAGTTCCTTGTTCTACTGAATCTTCACCAAATGAATAGACAGCTCCTACATCATTTAAAAAAATGGATGTGATCTGATCATCTGCATACAAGCCAATTCGCTGCTTTTTACTTTTGGCCCATTCGATTGCTTTTTTAAACACTTGTTGATCGCCTTCTATGATCCAAACGGGAACATCAGGGGAATAATGTTTGTACTTCATGCCAGGTGCTTTAGGTGCTTCTTTTTCGCTAATTAAGTGCTGATCCACACACACATTACCTATAACTTGCTCCAAGCTTTCTTTCGTAATCGCTCCTGGTCTTAATATTACAGGGACTCCATTTTTTGCTGTTAAATCTAATACGGTTGATTCTACACCAATTTGAGTTGGCCCATCATCTAATATGCCAGCAATTTTTCCATGAAGATCATGATAGACATGTTGGGCAGTCGTTGGACTAGGTTTACCAGAGGTATTGGCACTTGGTCCCACCAAAGGAACGCCAGCCGTTTTGATCAAATCCAATGTTTTTTGATTATTAGGCATCCGAAAAGCAACTGTATTCAACCCACCCGTCACTGCAGCAGAAAAAGTATTTGGCTGTATATCAAAAATCAAGGTCAATGGTCCAGGCCAAAAAGAATCTACTAAAGCTTTTGTCTGTTCTGGGAAATCTTTGACGTATTGTTTGACCATTTCAAAATCGCTGACATGAACAATCAGCGGATTATCGCTTGGACGTCCTTTGACCTTATACACTTGCTTCACAGCCTTCTCATCTAATGCGTTTGCACCAAGTCCGTACACCGTTTCAGTTGGGAAGGCGATTAATTCACCGTGACGGATCAAATCTGCGGCTTGATCGATTTGATTTGCTGTAAATTGTTTTGTTTCCAAATTCTTATCCCTCCTCCTTTTTAGATGAAACGATTATCATTCGGTCATTTCCCGATAAATCTTGAGCAATGTGGACTTGTTTTTGCGGAAAGGTTTGCTGGAAAAGTTTTTTAACAGCTAAACCTTGCTGAAATCCGATTTCTAAATAAATTTTACCATCTGGTTTCAGTATCTCTTTAGCTTCTTTAGCTAATTGCTGATAAATAGCTAACCCATCACTTTCAGCAAATAACGCTGTTTTCGGTTCAAATGTCCGCACACTCTCATCCATCAATGCCCATTCAGTATTGCTGATATAAGGTGGATTTGAAATCAAGATATCGATTTTTGTATCCTTCATCGGTTTTAGTCCATCTCCATTGATGAACTGAACCTCCGCTTCTAATCGCTTGGCATTTTTTTCTGCAACCTCCAATGCTTCTTTAGAAATATCGATTGCGGTTACTTGCCAATTAGATCGAGATAATTTTAAACTAATGCCGATCACACCTGTACCAGTACCAACATCTACAACGGTTAACTGTTCATTTGGATTTTCTTTTAAACACTGCTCAACTAATTCTTCTGTTTCAGGCCGAGGAATCAAGGTATGCTGATTAACTAAAAAGCGCCGATCGTAAAAATCACTGTACCCTAATAAATATTGGGGTGGATAATTTTCCGCAAGTTTTTCTAAATCTTCATTGATTTGCCGCTCATCTTCTGGCGCTATTTCTTCTTTCAAATGAAGTAGCCAATCTGTTTTAGTCCAGCCCTTTCTTTCCAGAAAAACGAAAAGTATACTATAACCTTCTTTCCCTTGTTTTTCTAAAAAAGAAGAAGCCCGTTCAAGGACTTCAAAATAACGGTTACCCATTTTGCATCTCTTCTAATTTTGATGTTTGATCGTACAATACTAATGCATCCACGATTTCATCTAATTTCCCAGCTAAAATTTGGTCTAGTTTCTGGATTGTTAAACCGATACGATGATCCGTTACACGGTTTTGCGGGAAATTGTACGTACGGATTCGTTCAGAACGGTCTCCTGTACCTACTGCTGATTTACGGTTTGCATCGTATTCACTTTGTGCTTCTTGTTGCATTTGATCATAAACTCTAGCACGTAAAATTTTCATAGCTTTTTCACGGTTTTTGATTTGCGAACGTTCATCTTGCATCGCAACAGCGATCCCAGTTGGAATATGAGTCAAACGAACAGCCGAAGCCGTTTTATTGACGTGCTGACCACCAGCACCACTAGCATGATAGATATCTGTACGGATATCTTTGTCGGCAAGATCTAGTTCTACTTCTTCTGCTTCTGGTAACACCACAACGGTTGCAGTTGATGTATGGATACGCCCTTGTGATTCAGTCGAAGGAACACGTTGAACGCGGTGCGCGCCACTTTCATATTTAAGCTTAGAGAAGACATTGTCTCCTGAGATCATCATGATAACTTCTTTATACCCACCGATTCCAGTAATACTAGCTTCCATGACATCTGTTTTCCAGCCTTGGGATTCTGCATATTTTTGGTACATGCCGAATAAATCACCAGCAAATAATGCTGCTTCGTCGCCCCCTGCTGCGCCACGGATTTCCATGATAATATTCTTGTCATCATTAGGATCTGTTGGCAATAGTAAAATTTTGATACGCTCTTCCAAAACTTCTTTTTCTTTCTTCAATTCTGAAAGTTCTTCTTTTGCCATTTCAGCCATCTCAGCATCTAATTTTTCGCCTAGTAATTCTTCAGTATCACTGATTCCTTCGACAACTTGTTTGTAGCGGCGATATACCTCGACTGTTTCACGAGTATTGGCCTCTTCTTTTGATAATTGCATAAAACGTTTCGTATCACTAATGACTTCTGGATCACTTAGTAATTCGCCCAGCTCTTCATAGCGATCTTCGATTGATTGTAACTGATCGTACATAGTTAGTTGCTCCTTTTTCGTTAAGTAAGTGTCTTTTATTTTTCATTTTCTTAATCCATTAATTGGTTTCTACTTGTTCACCGTCGATCGGCGGATGAAAATAATGGTTACGGCAGACTGGATAGTAGGCTTCATTACCACCGATTTGGACTTGTGTCCCTTCGTAAACAGGCTGACCATCAATATAATGCAGATTCATCGTGGCTTTCTTGTGGCAGAACCAGCAGATTGTTTTTAGTTCTTCTAGTTTATCTGCATAGAGCATCAAGTATTTTGATCCTTCAAATAGTTCATTTCGAAAATCATTCTTCAAGCCAAATGCCATAACAGGTATATTCAGTTCATCTACGACCTTCGCAAATTCGATCACATGTTTTTTTCCTAAAAATTGTGATTCATCCACCAAAATGCAATAAGGCTTATAATCAAGTGCTTGAATCAACTCATATACATTTGTTTCTTTAAAAATCGGGATGGCTTCTCGTCTAAGTCCGATGCGGCTTGAAACGACACCAACGCCATCTCTAGTATCAAGTCCACTAGTCATAATCACAACTGGTTTGTCTTGTTCTTCATAATTATGAGCTACTTTTAAGATCTCGATCGTTTTACCACTGTTCATTGCGCCATATTTAAAAAATAATTGTGCCATTCCTTCGTCGTCACCTCTCGTTTAGTTCCTCTCGTATTTTACTATATTTTTGATAAAAAAGCAGTATTTTTGAAAAATTGCTTTCTTAGTTTTTAATGAACACTCGATTTTATGTAAAAAAGAACCAATAGACAAACGCGAACGTTTTATTCTATTAGTCCTTTTAAACTTATTTATTTTTGTGTTGAAGCAAAGTTCGCCGCTTCTGTTCCAGATTGGCGACCAAAGATGATAATATCTGCTACAGCATTTCCGCCGATACGGTTTGCACCATGCAAGCCACCAGTTACTTCACCTGCGGCATACAAGCCTTTGATTGGTGCACCGTCTTCTTTCAATACTTCTGTTTTGGTATTGATTTTTACACCACCCATTGTATGATGGATGCCTGGTGCGATTTTGATTGCATAGTAAGGACCTGTTGATAAATCATGATCCATCCCTGTTGCACGGTTATATTGAGTATCAGATTTTGATTTTACATCTTTGTTCCATAGATCGATGGTTTCTTTTAGTTTTGCTTCTGGCATATCGATTTTCTTCGCTAGTTCTTCAATCGTTTCGCCTTCTACAACAAAACCTTGTTCATCATAAAAATCAATGGCTTTAGCACGATCACGAACACCTTGATCAAAGACCAAATATGCTGATTTTTCTGGTAAAGCTGTGATTGCAGCAGAAACTTTATCACGTGTATCCATTTCATTTACAAAACGAGTTCCTTCTTGTGAAGCTAAAATAGCTCCTTCACCACGAACCACTTCACCGATCAAGAATGATTTGTCTTGTTGAACAGTTGGATGGATTTGAATTTCTTTCATATCTACTGTGGCACCACCAAGTTTTTCGATCATCTTGATACCATCACCAGTTGTTCCTTCTTGATTTGTGGTTACATAATCTTTTAGTTTTGGATCGTATTTTTCAAGCATTTCTTTATTCGCACCAAAACCGCCAGTTGTAACGATTACAGCATTTGATTTGATTTCTTTGGTTTCTTTATCGTTTAGTTTGACTTTGACACCGTTCACTTGACCGTCTTTTTCAGTAATTTCAGTTACGTTTGCATTCACAAAAAGTGGAATTTTTTCTTCTTTAACATTGCGAACAAGTCCGTCTACTAAGTAGCCACCGATTGCAGAGCCATCAGCTGGACGATGTGTACGTTTTTCGCTCATTCCACCTGTGATTGTTAAATTGCTAAGTTCAATCCCCTTAGTATCTAACCAATCGATTGCATCTGCTGAATGATCTACGAAAAAGCGTAATAGTTCTTTATCGTTCGTTCCTTTTCCACCCTTTAGTGTTTCTTCAAAGAATTTATCGTTGCTGTCAGTAATGCCTTCGGCTTTTTGGTATTTTGTTTCAGAAGCATTCATACCTGATGATGATTTGATCGTGTTTCCACCTGCAACAGGCATTTTTTCTAGAATAGCTGGATTCATTCCCGCTTCTTTGGCTTGTAAGGCCGCTGTCATTCCAGCACCACCTGCACCAATGATCACGATATCATATTGATCTTCTAACTCGCTTAAATCTGTATATCCATTGGCTGATGCCCCAGAAGTAACTTCTGTACTTTCTTTGGATTCTTTACTTTTCTTTGTTGTTTTGTCTTGGTCACTGCTACAACCTACCGCAAGTCCTGCAAACAAACTTAATGATAATAAACTCATGATGACTTTTTTCATTTTTTCCCCACCTCAGTAATTTTTAGTCCTACAACACTTATTTATTCAGCTTAAATTTGACACTACCTCTACCAAATGTGAAACAAATCACATTTATAAATAAAAAAATAAGTATTCAAATCCAATTCTTTTCCTTATATTTCAAAAAACAAACATAAGAATGTTACTCCTCTCACAATAAAATAACATTTTCTGCATGATTTGTGCTACATTCTCTTTTTTTTTAATCAATTTCTTATTTCTTCTAAGTGTTTATTCTTTGTTTGCCCATCATTTAATTTCTGCTATACTTATTTTAACGATGTTCAGGAGGTCCATTATGAATCGATTTCGGCTTTTATGGCTGGCTCAGCGCAAAGGAAGACGTTTTATTTCTACTCATTTTTCATCAATTCAAATTATTGTTTCTTACTATATAATTATGACAGTTATTTCTTATTTGTTATTTTGCCTCCCTTTTTTTAGGGAACCAGGATCTCAAGTTGGTTTTATTGATATGCTTTTTATGGCAATCAGTACCGTAAGTGTTACAGGTTTATCTACTTTTGATATCAATTCTGTTTTTAATGACCGCGGAGTGATTCTGTTGGAAATTCTTTTTCAAATTGGCGGTTTAGGGATCATGATGATTTCAACAGCATTTATTATTCTATCCAAACGAAGGATTTCGTTAAAACAGCGGCAATTGATCATGACGGATATGAATCAACCAAAATTAAGTGGTATCGTTCGCTTGATTCGAATCACTTTTACGATTATTTTATGGTTTCAAGTAATTTTCGGCACTTTTTTTTCAATCTATTTTTATTTTTCGGGTTATTACACAACTTGGCCAAAAGCGATTTTCTTTGGTTTTTACCAATCGATTTCAGCTGTTACTAACTCTGGTTTTGACGTTACTGGCGATTCAATTATCCCCTTTGCTACTGATTATCTTTTTTTGATCGTGATCATGTTTTTGATTTTTGTCGGCGGCATTGGGTTTCCAGTCTTGATGGAGTTTCGTGAATGGCTATTCTTTAAGAAGAAAAAACGAGGCCTGCCTTTTCGTTTTTCTTTGTTTAGTAAAATTGCCGTTTTAGCATTTGTGATTTTATTTGTCGGTGGAACGATTTTGATTTATTTATTGGAAAAAGATCATTTATTTGTAGGCATGGGTGAAGTACAGCGTTGGATCACCTCCATGTTCTATTCTATGACGACTCGAAATGCTGGTTTGCAGATCAACGATTTAGGCGATTTTCAAATTACAACGTTGATTGTATTTTCTCTTTTGATGTTTATTGGCTGTAGTCCTAGTTCTGTTGGTGGTGGTATTCGTACAACAACTGTTGCGATCATCGGTTTGTACTTATACTCTTTCTTAAAAAGCGAAGATAAAATCAATGTCTTCGGACGCCGAATCGATGATGACGATGTAAAAAAATCGATTGTCGTCTTTATGCTTTCGTTGATCATGTGTTTCTTTGCGGTTTTATTTTTGACCGCAACCGAAGATCATCCACTGATCGCCATTATTGTTGAAGTAGCCTCAGCTTTTGGTACGACAGGTTTATCATTAGGAATCACCTCTGATTTAACAACAGTTGGCAAGTTGATGATTGCTCTGTTGATGTTCATTGGTCGAATCGGCATGCTTTATACTTTGATGCTGTTTGTACCAAAAGAAACACGCGATATTGGCTATGAATACCCATCCGAAAAAATTATTATTGGCTAAAAAAACTTGCTCACTCTATTTTGAATAGAGGTAGCAAGTTTTTTATTTTAAATCAGTACATTGACGATCAAATATATCAAGAACAGTCCTGAAATCAGCCACATAGGTAACGATAGTTCTGATTTTTTTCCCGCAACCAACTTAGTCAATGGATACGCAACAAACCCAAAGGCCATTCCATCCGAAATATTCATCGTAAATGGAATCAAAACGATCATTAACATCGCAGGAAAGTAGTCACTGAAATCATCAAAATGCAACGTTTTGATTTGTTGAATCATTAGGAAACCTGTTATGATAATCGCTGGTGCTAGTGCTGAATCTGGGATATAAGATAGAAACGGCAATGCTAACAAAGCTAAGAAAAAACAGATCCCGCTTGTAATTGAAGTAAGCCCAGTTTTCCCGCCTTCTTCAATTCCTGTCGCACTTTCAGCTGCAGCCACAGTTGGGCTTGTACCAAAAATACCAGATAGTAATGTGATAAAACCAGTTACACGATACGCCCGTAAATATTTTTTTTCATCTGCTTCTGGCATTAAGCCCTTAAGTAAGCCCATTGATTCAAAAATCAAAATCATAGATAAAGCAAAGACTCCTAGCAAAAAGCTTTTAGAAAAAAAGGTACTAAAATCTAATTTTGAAAAAATTTGCGGATAATTTTTTAATCCACTCAAAGAAAAATGCTCTGTAGCACTTACCAAGCCCATCACATTAGCAATGATCGTTACAACAACTATTCCGATGAAAAAACTCCCTTGCACGCCTTTTAAAAAAAGACACACAGTTAAAATCAATGAAAATAAGGTCAATAAGGTCAAACTATCACTTAATGGTGCTAATTGAGTAAAAGTATGTTCTCCTCGTATGATGAGATGTCCTTTTTCTAAACCAATCAGTACAAGAAAAAAACCGATTCCTACAGTAATCCCAGTTTTTAATGTTTCAGGAACAACTTCTGCAAATAATTTGCTTAACTTCGTAAACGCAACCAGTAAATAAATAATACCTGCACAAAAACTAACAGCCAGTGCTTGTTGCCAGGTTAATCCCAAAGAAAGGACCAAGGTATAAGTAAAAAACGAATTCACACCCATTCCCGTCGTCAAAACGATTGGCGCATCGGCAACAAGCCCCATCAAAATCGATCCAATGATCGAGATAAAGATCGTGCCAAAGATTGTAAGCTCTTTTGGCATCCCGGCTTCAGCTAAAATCATTGTATTCACCATTATGATATAAGAAATAGCGAAAAATGAAGTTGTTCCGGCTAAAATTTCACGTTTTAGCTCTGCTTTACTAAGTTTTTTCCATCGAAACATATAAACTCTCCTCGTATAAAAGTGTAGGTATTAATCCATGAAACCAGATAACTTTTTAATATGCACGTGCAAGTAAGATTTTGATCTTTCAACATTATTTTCCTTATCAACACAAATTTTTACCAAATAAACAAACCAACCATGCCTGCACTTAATAATGACACTAACACTCCTGATAATAACATATAAGGAACATTTTTTGAGACTTCATCTGAAATCTCTTTCTTCAAAATACCATTTAAACACCCTAAAATCATACCTATTGTAGAAAAATTTGCAAAAGAAACTAAAAATGTGCTTAACACTGCAGCCATATGTTGACTTAATGAAGCAAGTTGCGGGTTCAATTCACCCATCGCCACAAATTCATTTGTCACCAGCTTGGTTCCCATATATTGAGCAGCTTCAAATGCTTCATTTAAAGGTAAACCTAAGGCAAAAGCAAACGGTGTCATAAACACGCCTAATATTTTACTTAAAGACAAACCGCCAGGAAACAGCGCTAAAATTTTATCGATCAAGGCCGCTAGTGCCACAAAGGAAATAATCATCGCTGTAATAATCAAGATCAACTTTCCTGCTTCTATAATAGAGTTTCCTAGGAAAGAGAAAAATGGTTCACGATCTGTTTTTTCAATTTTATAAATCGTATCTTCTTCTTCAGTAATCGTCACAGGATTCAATACGCTTGTTACGATCATCGCATTGATAATATTTAGTGGAATGGCTGTCAAGACAAATTGTGCAGGCAACATTTGAAGATACACACCGATCATCGCTGCAGAAACACAACTCATCGACATCATTGAAATCGTCAAAATCCGCGCACTTCGTAATCTTTTTAATTGTCCACTAGATACGGCTAATGCTTCTGTATTCCCTAGAAACATCATTTCAACAGCAAAGAAAGATTCAAATTTTGGTTGCCCTGTCAATTTAGATAGTCCTTTTCCCAACCATTTAATGATAAAAGGCAATACACCAACATACGTTAAAATATCAAAGAGCGGCACTACCAGTAAAATCGGCATCAACGCACTCACAACAACATCCATATTTTTAACATTTACCATACTAGAAAAGGCAAAACCAATACCTGAAAATGATGTTTCAATCAACCAGTTAAAACCGTCAGCTATTTTTTCAATCGCAAAGCGTCCAGCTGAAAATGATGTTAGAAACCATGCCAGAAAAATATTTAGTAACACCAAAACAACAATTGAGCGCCAATGAATATTTTTGCGATCTTTCGAAAACAAACAAGCGATTCCCACAAATAATAACACACCAAGTATATTAATCAATAAATATATCGTCATCATTTATAACTCCTTTTATTCACCAAACATTGCCTGCATCTTAACTTCGTTAGGTCGTTCAATGACCCCTTTTTCAGTAATGATCGCTGTAATCAGTTCGTGAGGCGTCACATCGAATGCCGGATTGTACACTTTTACATTATCAGGCGCTGTTTGTTTACCAAAACCGTTTGTGATCTCAGCCGCTCCACGTTCTTCGATTGGAATGTCTAAACCTGTTTTGGTCTCCATATCAATTGTTGATGTTGGACCAGCAACATAAAATGGAATCCCGTGTTTTTCAGCTAACACAGCAACGCCGTAAGTTCCAATCTTATTGGCAGCATCACCATTTGCAGCAATTCGATCACATCCAACAATAACTGCGTCTATTTTTCCTTGTTGCATGACCATAGCCGCCATATTATCGGTAATCAAGGTCACATCGATACCAGCTTTCATCAATTCCCACGTAGTTAAACGCGCCCCTTGAAGCAATGGACGTGTTTCATCTGCATACACGCGTAGTGTCATCCCACGTTCTTTCGCTAAATAGATTGGTGATAAAGCGGTTCCATATTGTGCCGTTGCAATGGCTCCGGCGTTACAATGGGTCAAAACTGTCTGTCCATCTTCTAACAAGGTCAAAGCATGCTCCCCAATTTGCTTACACATTTGGGCATCTTCGATTTTAATTAAATTGGCTTCTTGAATCAACAGTTCTTTTAATTCATTTACATTTCTTTGTGGATTTTCTTTGACAACCTGTTCCATTCGATTCAACGCCCAGAATAAATTAACAGCTGTTGGTCTTGAGCTGGCTAGATAAGTCGATATTGCTTGATATTCTTCTTTGAAGTCATCATAAGTTGTGACATCAAACGTCTGTGCACTCATAGCTGCACCATAAGCTGCTGCTATTCCAATTGCAGGCGCACCACGAACTTGTAACTTAACGATGGCTTCCCAAAGTGCTTCCACCGTTGAAATGGTGATATACTCTTCTTGGGTTGGTAATAAGGTTTGATCCAATAGGATAATTTGGTTTTCTTCTTTTACATAACGGACTGATTCTACTTGCAACATGCTCTTTACCCCTTTATATTAGCCAACATTTGCTGAATGGCTGTTTCTTTCACGATTTTTGGCTGCCCTACAGCTCGTGCATAATGATAAATTTTCGCAACATCTTCTAAATAAACAGCATTTGTATACGCTTGAGTCATTGTCTCGCCGATTGCCAATGCGCCATGATTTTCTAATAAACAAGCATTTACTGTATATTTGTTCAATGTTTCTGCTACCGATATACCTAATTCAACGGAACCAGGCATAGCAAAAGGAGCAACTGGTATTTCTCCTCCTAATAATGCCATTTCAATCAAAACAGTTGGAATAGACTCATTTAATACTGCAAACGATGTTGCAAAGGGAGAATGTGTGTGTGCAATTGCTCCTGTTTTTTTTGACGTTCGATAGATTTCTAAATGCATCTGCCATTCTGAAGACGGTTTCATTCCTGAAATCAGTAACCCGTTCAAGTCAATGACGCTCATTTCGTCTTCATGTAACTCGGTATAAGGGACACTGCTCGGTGTGATCACCATCACTCCAGATTCTCGATCAATAGCGCTGAAATTTCCGCTAGTACCAGCCATTAATCCATTCTTATATGCTGCTAGAGCTGTTTCTAAAACATTTTTTTTTAGTGGTAGTTTCATTGATAATCCTTTCTAAAATTATCGGTTACGCACAAAATTAAACTGTAAAATAGAATTCGAAACGGTCGTCTTACAATAAAAAATCGGTTGATTCAGTGTATTGAAAAATGTTTGCTCCATCATTTGAACTGCTTGATTTTCCTTTAATTTCAACTGTTTTGCTGTTTTACTATCGGCATTTTCTGCATAAATCAAACAATCAGATTTTTTGATTTTATGTTGCAGAACATGATCAAAATACTCTAACATAGATTCTTTTGATTGGACTTCCAGTAATTGCTCATCGATATATTTCTCTGGAATATAGACATCGTCAATTGAAAATGCCACACCATCTGCTGTGCGTACACGCTGAAAATAAAACAATCGTTGATCAGGCTCTAATAATAAAGCAGAAGAAATTTTTTTGTTTTGGATAGCTTTCAATGTTTCTGTTATGTTCGTACCGATTTGATAATCACGTTCTGTCACAAATTCAGTAATACTATCTAGTTTTTCTAATCCTGAACGTAAATTTGGCTTGCTGTCTAATACAAAAGTTCCTACACCATGTTTTCTTATAATGTATCCTTCCGTTTCTAATCGCAATAAAGCTTCTCTTAAAATGGGTCTGCTTACCTCCAATAGTTTAGACAGTTTTAGCTCTGAGGAAAGTTTTTCTCCCTCCGATAATTCTTTGGTTTCTATTAGTGTTTTTAATTTTTGATAAGTCGCTTGCGCTAATGTTTGTTTTTCTATTTTAAAATTTGTCATTACGTCCTCCTGAATGATTGTCTATAAAATTATAGCATATTCAGAAAAAATAATGATTTGAATTTAATTATTCCCCACACAATGCTTCTAAAGCAATTTCAATTTCTGCCTTAACAGCTTGTCCAACAACTTCAGTATGGGGATCGTACTCATTCATGTCGGCAAACGCATATCCGTCCAAAGCAAAGATACCAGCTGCAGCTATGCCTCGCATTCTGGCAATGATGTACAGTGAAGCCAACTCCATCTCCGCCCCCAAGGCTCCTGCTGCTTTATATTCCATATGAGGAAATGTCACAGCACCTGAATAAAAAACATCCAACGTGACAATGGTTCCTCGTTTATAGCGAATATCTTTTGTTGCAGTCCTTCTCTCTACTTTCTGTACTAATGAAAGGTCTCCAACAGCCGGCATTCCTTTGGGGACCAATTGGTAGGTCAAGCCATCTTCACGAACAGCTGAATCAGCCACAATTAGGCTTCCTGGTGGTAATTCCTCAACGTATGAACCTGCTGTTCCCACACGAATGATTTCCTTCGCTCCAGCTTTGATCAGCTCTTCAAAGCAAACGGCTGCACCTGGGCAACCAACGCCATGACTTGCAATTGTAACCTTCGTTCCGTGATAAACACCATTAAAAATACGATACTCTCTTGCAAACGAAATTTCTTGTGCGTCATCTAATAACTCTGCAATTTGTTTGGCACGACCTGGGTCTCCACAAACAATGACTTTACTGGAAATATCTCCAGCATAAACTTTGATATTTGGCAAAAATACTTTTTCTTCCATGATTTTATCTCCTCCCTCTAAGAGGTCAGACCTCTTTACATATTATAATACCAAAAATGATAGCGTTGTCAACCAGAAAAATAGGTTAACTATTGGCTTTTTTTATCCAGACAATTTTTTGTATTTTCTATAGGTTTGATTTAAATACATTCCTTCATTTACTTTACATAAAAAGAACTACGATGAAATTACTCTACTATTTCATCGTAGTTCTTTAGCTAAATATTTATTTTTTGATCTGACTCACTAACTTAACATAATTATCTGATCGATCTTCTGCATCATCTTTAGTCTTTGTTAAAAGATGTTCGACCACTTCTTGGTTGTCTTTAATCGTATGAAGCGCAGAGAAGCGCGTTTGTTTTTCAAGGAAATCACGCATCTTAGAAAAATCAGCTTTTTTGTAATCAATAATCATTGGATCTTTGCCTTTTTCAATAAGTTGTGGATTATAGCGATACAACTGCCAATAACCAGATTCAACTGCTTCTTTCGCTAAAGACAAGGTTTCGATCATTCCCCCTTTGACCCCATGATTAATACAAGGCGTATAGCCAATGATCAAAGATGGTCCAGGATAACGTTCCGCTTCATCGATTGCTTTAATGGTTTGCATTGAATTAGCTCCTAAAGCAATTTGAGCCACATAGACGTTACCATATGTCATCGCCATCATGCCTAAATCTTTTTTGGATGTTTGTTTTCCGCCTGCTGAGAATTTGGCGATAGCTGCTGCCGGAGTTGCTTTAGATGTTTGTCCGCCAGTATTCGCGTAAACCTCATTATCCATGACAAAAATATTCACATCGGCTCCACTTGCCAATACATGATCAATTCCGCTAAAGCCAATATCATATGCCCAACCGTCACCACCGACGATCCATTGGCTTGTTTTAACAAGTAAATCACTTTGTTTATAGATTTGTTCTAAAAGTGGATCTGTCTGGTATTCTCCACTCAAGGCCGCAGCCAGTTTAGTTGCTCGTTGTTGCGTACCTTCACCTTCTAAATAGTGTGCTAACCAATCTTTCATTAACGCTTGAAGATCATCCGATCCTAACCTATTATCAATAGCTGCTTTTACTTGATCCGCTAAATATTGACGTTTTGTCCTATTGGCCACATACATTCCATAACCATATTCAGCATTATCTTCAAATAGTGAATTACTCCAAGCAGGTCCTTGTCCGCATTCATTGGTCGTGTATGGCGTCACAGGAGATGAGCCACCCCAAATAGACGAGCAACCCGTTGCATTTGCCATCATCATTCGGTCACCAAATAACTGTGTTAACAATTTGATGTAAGGCGTTTCTCCGCATCCTTCACATGCACCTGAAAATTCCATTAATGGTTGGTTGAATTGAGAACCTTTTACAGATAATTTTCTAACTGGGTTTTCTTTTTGCTGTAAAGTCATCGCAAAAGCCCAATTGATTGCTTGTTCTTTTTGTTCTTCGTAAGGTTTCATTAAAATAGCTTTTTCTTTAACTGGACAAGCTTGAACACAAAGACCGCAACCCGTACAATCTTCCAGAGAAACTTGAATACGATACATCAAACCATCTGCTCCCCGCATTTCTCTGGCTACAAACCCTGCAGGCGCTTCTTCCATTTCTTCTTCATTCGCTAAAAACGGCCGAATTGCCGCATGAGGGCAGACAAAAGCGCATTCGTTACACATTGTACATTTATCCATTTGCCACTCTGGAACTTCTAAGGCAATCCCACGCTTCTCAAAAGCCGCGGTCCCCATCGGCATTTCTCCTGTTTTCATACCATTATCAATTAAATCTCTAACAGTCAACTCATTACCTTCTTGGCGATTGATTGGTTGAAGAATATTTGTAACATATTTTGGCAATGACTCGTCTTTGGTTTCAGGCTCAATAACAATCGTTGCCCATTCAGATGGGACATCGATTTTTTGAAGAGAGTCAAACGTTCTGTCGATTGCTTGGAAGTTCTTTTCAACGATTTCCATTGATTTTTTACCATATGTTTTTTTGACTTCGGCTTTTAATAAAGGCATATATTCATCTCTGGTCATAATATTTGTTACTTCAAAGAATGCTGTGGACATCACTGTATTGATTCTACGCCCCAAACCAATTTCACGAGCCAACTCTACCGCGTTGATAATATAAAATTGAATGTTGTGTTCCGCTATATATTTTTTTAATTTTGTCGGAAGTAAACGATAGACTTTTTCTTTGTCCCAAATGGTATTTAATAAGAACGTTCCGCCATCTTTCAATCCTTTTAATAAATCATAATTATGAATGTATGAAGCATTATGGCACGCAATAAAATCAGCTTGTTCAACTAAATAAGTTGACGTGATCGGTTCTTCACCAAAACGCAAATGAGAAAGAGTCAACCCGCCTGATTTTTTAGAGTCATAGCTAAAGTAGGCTTGTGCATATAAATCAGTATTGTCACCGATGATTTTAATCGCTTGTTTGTTTGCGCCAACTGTTCCATCTGAACCAAATCCCCAAAATTTTGCTTGAAACGTTGAATTAGGAGTTAAATCTAAGAGTTCTCCTTGCGGTAATGAACGATACGTCACATCGTCCACAATCCCGATCGTAAAGCGTTGTTTTAATTCATTCAAAGGCAACAATAGGTGATCATAAACTGCTTTGATCTGATTCGGTGTCACATCTTTTGACCCCAATCCGTAACGTCCGCCAATCACGATCGGTCGATTTTCATGTTGATATAACGCACTTTGCACATCCAATAGCAATGGTTCGCCATCAGCTCCTGCTTCTTTTGTTCGATCTAAGACAGCTACTTTTTCAACTGTTTTTGGTAATTTTTCTAGTAGATTCTCAGTTGGAAATGGACGATACAAATGAATATTGATTAGACCGACTTTGCGTCCTTGCTGATTTAAATAATCCACCGTTTGTTGAATAACGGGTGATGCTGATCCCATAGAAATGATGACTTCTGTTGCATCATCTACTCCATAATAATCTGTTAAATCATAATTAGTACCGCGTAATTCATTGATTTGTTTCATATATTTTTGAACGATTGTAGGCATTGCTTCATAATTGGCATTAACCGTTTCTCTTTGTTGAAAATGAATATCTGGATTTTGAGCTGTTCCTGAAACTGTTGGATGATTTGGGTTCATTCCTCTGTTTCTAAATCGTTCTACTGCATCTTGATCCAGCATTTCTTTTAAGTCTGTGTAGTCAAGCACTTCAATTTTTTGCAGTTCATGACTTGTTCTGAATCCATCAAAAAAGTTAACGAATGGTAAACTGCCTTCAATACTGGCTAAGTGTGCCACAGCCGAAAGATCCATAACCTCTTGCACACTTGATTCAGCTAGCATACAAAAACCCGTTTGACGAGTAGCCATAACATCTCCATGGTCGCCAAAGATACTTAATGCACTTGTTGTGATTGCTCTAGCTGCTACATGAAACACTGCGGGCAGTAGCTCTCCTGCTATCTTATACATATTTGGAATCATCAACAACAAACCTTGTGAAGCAGTATATGTAGTTGTTAATGCACCTGTTTTTAATGAACCATGAACAACACCAGCAGCTCCCGCCTCTGATTGCATTTCAATGACTTGAACCTTTTGCCCATAGATATTTTTTAATCCATTTTCAGCCCACTCATCTACTAATTCCGCCATTGTAGAACTGGGTGTGATTGGATAGATCGCAGCTACCTCTGTAAACGCATAGGATATATATGCTGCAGCTGTATTTCCATCCATTGTCTTTGTTGTTTTCATTTTTCTCACCTTTTATCTTTCCTCAGACTTTTGTTGTTACGGGCGTATTCTTTTTTCTCGTACGTACTTGTCGATTTCTACAGCGGCAACTTTTCCGGCACCCATAGCCAAAATCACTGTTGCTGCACCTGTAACGATATCTCCGCCGGCATAGATGCCGGGAATCGATGTTGCTCCCGTTTTTGGATCCGCCTCAATGTAACCCCATTTTGTTAATTTAAGTTCTGGGAAAGTGGATAACAACACTTTATTGGACCCTTGACCGATTGCTTCGATCACTGTGTCAGCTTCGATAATAAATTCACTATTCTTGATTGGTACAGGACGTCTGCGCTCTGATTCATCAGGCTCATCAAGCAGCATTTTGATACACTTAACACCGCTTAAATCACCATTACCATTATTTAGATATTCGATTGGATTTGATAACCAGTAATAATGAATATCTTCTTCAATAGAATGATGGTATTCCTCAATACGTGCTGGTAATTCTTCTACTGATCTACGATAAACGATGCTTACATGATCTGCTCCCAATCGTTTAGCTGATCGTGCTGCATCCATTGCTACATTACCTCCACCGATTACAACAACGTTCTTTGAAGCTTTGATCGGTGTATCGTATTTTGGAAATTCATAACTATGCATCAAATTGATTCGTGTCAAATATTCACTAGATGAATACACACCGTTTAGTGCTGCTCCTGGGATTCCCATGAAATTGGGCGCCCCTGCTCCTACAGAAATATAGCAAGCATCAAACTCATCCATTATCTCATCCATTGTAATTGTCTTGCCTACTACAACATTGGTTTCGATTGTCACACCTAATGCTTCAATACTTTCAATTTCTTTTTTTACGATTCTCTTGGGCAATCGAAATTCTGGAATACCATAAGTTAAAACACCACCAGGATCATGAAGTGCTTCATAAACGATAACTTCGTAGTTTAATTTTGCTAAATCGCCAGCAACGGTCAATCCAGATGGGCCAGACCCGATGACAGCAATTTTACCGATTTTGGCTTGATTTTTTGGGATAAGTTTAGAGAAATCTTGATTTTCTAAAGCCCAATCGGCAACTAAGCGTTCTAGTTTCCCGATTGCAACAGGTTCAAAATTTTTGGCCATCCCTAGTTTACAAACTTGTTCACATTGCTTTTCCTGCGGGCACACTCTTCCGCAAATTGCCGGCAGATTTGTATATTTCCCTAAAACGTCTGCTGCTTTTTGCATGTCCCCTTCTTTTATCGCTAATATAAATCCAGGAATGTCGATCATTACAGGACAACTTGTAATACAAGGTGCATCTTTACATTGAAGACAGCGAATCGCTTCCGTTTGTCCTTCTTCAATCGTATAGCCTAAACAAACTTCGGCAAAATTTGCTTTGCGAATAGCGGGATCTTGTTCTGCAATAGCTGTTTTAGTTCTACTTCTTCTAGCCATGATGGATCACCTGCGCTTTTTGATAATCTGTTAAGCTTGCTTCTTCTTCATCTGTGTATTGCTTCATTCGACTGATAAACTCGTCCCAATTGACTTGTGTTCCTTTAAATTCAGGACCATCAACACAAGCAAATTTGATACTGCCATCTATCGTCACACGACAACCGCCGCACATGCCTGTCCCATCGATCATGATCGGATTTAGCGAAACATAGATCGGTAATTTATGATTTTCCGCAGTCATTGTGCAAAATTTCATCATCATACTAGGACCGATCGCCCAACTGCAGTCTATAGACTCTTTTGCTATGACTTGTTCCATAGCCTCTGTTACGAGCCCTTTCATCCCAAGACTTCCATCATCTGTTGTAATGATCAGTTCATCCGAGTACTGCTGACATTCTTTTTGTAGGATCACTAGTTCAGATGTTTTAGCTCCAAGAATTGTGATGACCCGATTACCAGCTTGTTTCAAGCCTTTGATAATGGGGAAGATCGCTGCGATACCGACGCCACCGCCAACGATCATCACTGTACCGTAATTCTTTATTTCTGTCGGCGTACCAAGTGGTCCTGTTAAATCTAAAATCGAATCATTTGCACAAAGGCTGGAAAGTTCAGCAGTTGTTTTGCCAATCACTTGAAAGATCAGACGAATCAAACCGCTAGAGGGATCAGCATCCGCAATGGTTAGTGGGATTCGTTCGCCAATCTCATTGATTCGTAAAATGACAAACTGTCCCGGCTGCGCTTTCGTTGCGATCCGAGGTGCTTCAATCCAAAAATCATATTCATTTTTAGAAAGCTGCTCATTTTTAACTATCTTATACATATGATCACCGTAATGAATGGTTTCATTCATTTTTTCCTTCTTTCATATGACTTTAGCTTTTAATTACAAATCAGCTGTTAATTCTTGAACAAATTTTTTCAATGCCTCAATGTCTTCTTCCTCTGCATTGTTTTCGATTTCAACCGTTTCGGCAACCTTTTTAGCACCTGATTTTTCCAAAGAAGCAACAAAGTCATGCGCTGATTTGCAGAATAAATCGCCATATTCGCGATCACCTGATCCAACTACACCAAAAATTTTTCCTGCTAAATCTTTTTCTTCCAATTCATCATAGAAGTCCTCAAATTCAAATGGCAATTCTCCATCACCATAAGTGTAAGTGGCGATAACACATGCATCTGCATCATCAAAAAAATCAACGTCTACTTCTGAACACTCTTCTCGCTCTACATCAAAACCAGCTTCTTGAATAGTACTTTCTAAAATTTCTGAAATCTCCTCAGTGTTTCCTGTCATGCTTGCGTAAACAATTTTTACTAGTGCCATATTTACTCATCCTCTCATCTTTTTTTCAAAATATTTTAAAGTACAAAAAGCTCGATTGTAACCCCTTCCATTCTTCTCATACTTAATAGCTATAAAACTATTAGGTGTGTGTCCTCTTAATAAAATTTATTCAAATTACATTTTTCACATGTTCAAAAATAAATAAAACGCTTTCTTTTTTTGTTAGGTCAAAATCGTGTGACGTTTTCATTTATACTATACCATAAACCTACCTTTCAAAACAATATTTTTTAGGTAAAAAAAATAATTTTTAGATTCGCTTTTTAAGTTAGAATAAATCTTTTTCACGACCTAACCAAAGAACTGCTTCTAAAACAGCGCCGCCTAATGCTCGTGCTTTATCAGAAATTGTATAACAGTCTACTTGATCGATTGAACGAGGATCCACATCACCACACTTCAATCCTTTTTGACAGTATACTTTCTCTGAAATCAAACCTCTTAAAACACCATCCAACGGAGAATGTACAGCAACTTGATCAATATAGAAAAGTACTTCCCCTCTTTTTACAACGTCTCCGATTTTTTTTACATGTTTGACTTTTCCTGATGCGGGAGAATGAATGACACGTTCAGAACTTTTTCCACCAATTTCTCCTGGAATGCCGGTATTAGGCATAGCTTCACCTTGGAAATACAATCTGCCTAACTGATGTCCTCTCATTGTTTCAATCACAACATTGACATCTTCTGGTGCACAAAATCCCGGTCCTAATGCAATTGTAATTGGTGCCATATTTTTATTCGTCCCTATATTTTTTTTAGCTAATATGGCATCTACCAAAATAGTTGGTTTCAGTTCTGTTACTAATTCAGCTTGTTCGTCGATCATGATCGGGATCTGTTGGTTACTCCAAACTTCGTGACATTCTGGTAGCGTAGAAACCAAGGTTGCGTTAAGATCTTCTACTTGGTGCTCTCCTTGGAAAATGGCTGTACATAATGCTACAGTTCGACGAATGGCTAATGGTTTAGCCGTTTCAAAAATAACCACTTTAAATCCTGCGTGAACTAATTTTTGGATCACTCCAGTAGCTAAATCGCCGCCACCACGAACTGCCACAATCGTTTCAGCAATCGGTCGTTTTACTTTTCCCATAAGACGCTTCCTTCCCCTGACTGAATATTACACGCAATTACTTTACTTAAACGTTTCAATAACATGTGTGGTAGTAAGGATAACACTTTTTTGGCTTGAATCAATTGCTCTTCGGTTTCTACTTGGTTAATACACAAGATTCGTTGTCCTTGGCTTTTTGACCATAAACCGGTGGGGCTAGCAATGATTTCAGCGAGGGTTTCTTCTTTGATTTGCGCTCCTTGAATAGCCCCTGTCGCCCGTAAAAAAAGAGGTAGACGATGAACAGTTTTTTGATTGATACATTTTCCTAAAACAGAAATCGGAATCAAGCCAATCGTTATCGTCGTTTCCGCTAAAATAACAGGCTCAAACGTTTCCCACCCTTTTAATGGTAACTGTTTAGACCCATCAGCTTCTAAAAAAACCTTGTCAAAATAGTGGAGTGATTCTTGAAAAACAGTCGCTGGCAGTGCACTTAATTTATAGCCACCAGATGTATGATTTCCAGCTAATGTGATACCTTTACCATCTTTGCCAAGTTTTGAAAAATTTTCACTATAGAAAAAATCATAGGGTCGATTCACAGGATAGCCAATTTTAGTTGTCGTACTGACCAAAACATTTTGTTTACGGTAATGATCCGCAAGATACCACATCAAGCTTGTCTTACCACCGCTGCCGATCAATGAGACCACCTGGTGCCCCTGAAGATTGAAACAGTCTATCAAGGCCTCCATGGTATATACCTCTTTCCACTGTTATTCTCTTCAATTTTAAACATTGCTTCGATTGGTATCTTTGCTTCGTTTAAATACCTTTGCCCAGCTAAGAAATCTTGAATCGCCACCCTTAAACAAATCCCACAAAAATCACCTAGACTTGTTGGCAGTGCCATAACGGCTACTGAAATCTTTTTTTCACTTAATATTTTCTCACTATGAATGGCATAGTGGGTATTTTGAAACGTTAAGAGATAGTCCATTTTCTCACCTCGTTTTTAGAAATTGATCACTTTTTTTGCTTGTGCCATCACCTGTGCGATTCCATACATATTTGTGATTTCACCAATCGCTAAACTTTCTTTCATTTGATAAAAATCTAAACACGCACCACAAGTACTTATCTGTGTGCCTCTCTCTAATAAAATGTGTAAATCTTTTAAAGCATTCGAGGCTTGATTCGTCAAAAACGCACCGCTATTAAAAAACAAAAGATGTTCAGGTGGTGTATCTAACTCTGTCAAAGAATAAATATAACTTTTTAATAACATTGCTCCTAAATCTGGATCGCCATCCCCCATCGTTTTTCTGCCGAAAGCAATGACTAACTCACTATTTTGCGCTGTGGAATCGATTTGCTCTTGATTTTTAGGTACAACAATTTCAACAGTATATTCATCACTATTTAATTTTTGACTTGTTGCTTTTAATCCCAGTCCAGATGCCATTTTCCGCAGGTTCTCAACGGATACTTCGTTATCGACTGCTATCTCTACTATTCCTCCAGAGTTTTTTATTTCTCGGACCGCTTTTTTTGCTTCGATCACTGGAATTGGACATGGTTTACCTATTGCATTGATTTTACTCATTGATGTTCCTTCTTTCTCATAAAATGACAATCGATCGATCAAACTCTTTTTCGCAAACTTCACCAATAATTGCAGCAACCGGATCATCTTTTTGAATAGCTGCAAGACATTCTACAGCTTTTTCTGGTCCAACACTCAGCAATAATCCACCTGAGGTTTGCGGATCAAATAAGATTTCTTGAAAAGCAGGAGAAATGAAGCTCAAATCAATATTTTGCTCTGCAAATTGACGATTTCTTTGTCCAGCAGCTGTAGCCAAAAATTCTTCTGCATAGTGATATGCTTCTGGCAAGAGCGGTAATTGTTCCGTATCAATGACAAGCGTAACAGTATCTCCAGCCATCTCAAGCGCATGGACCAATAAGCCAAACCCTGTCACATCCGTACAAGCATGAACAGGAAAATCCCGCATTTTTTCAGCAGCATACTTATTTAATCGTTCCATAGAGTGAATTGCTGCTGCTTCCGCAATTTTTGAAGCTAGACCACCTCTTGCTGCAGACTGAATTAGACCCACACCTAATGCCTTAGTAAGAATCAAAACATCTCCTATTTTTGGTGTATTATTATGAATGATTTTTTGTGGATCAACTTGTCCGGTCACCGCCAATCCATATTTAGGTTCATGATCATAAATCGAATGTCCACCTGCCAGAGAAGCCTGAGCTTCTTGAATTTTTTCTGCCCCACCGATCAGTATTTCTGAAAGCTTTTGCTTCTCCATTTTTTCTGGAAAACAAACTAAATTCAATGCATACAGTACGTTGCCTCCCATTGCATAAACATCACTCATCGCATTCGCTGCAGCGATTCTACCAAAAGTACGCGGATCTTCCACCATAGGAGAGAAAAAATCTACCGTTGAAATCAGTGCTAAAGTGTCAGATAGTTGGTACACTGCCGCATCGTCAGACGCATTAAAATCTACTAAAAGATTTTCATCTGTAGATTTAGGTAGATTTCTCAAAAATCCACTTAACTCATGTGGTCCGATTTTCGCCCCACATCCACCAGATGTACATTGTGATAAAAAATCCATCGCGTTTCTCCTTTATGGTTTCAATAAAATTTGTTTTAACGCTTCTAGTGCATAATCAATTTCGTCTTTGGTCGTGTTCCAACCAAAACTAAAGCGGACAGCACCGCTATTTATCGTGCCTGCTGTTTGATGTGCAAGCGGAGAACAATGTAAGCCTGATCGAGTTATAACTTGATGCTGTTCAAACAGCCTTTGAGAAAGGTCACCAGCATCGATATGTGGTGCTGTAATCGAAACAACAGGCACCTTTTGCATTGGATCTACACTTCCTAAAATAGTAACAGGCAATGAATCCAAACCGGTTAAAAATCGTGCTGTCAATGCTCGTTCGTGAGCTGCTATTTTGTCTAATCCAAGTTCTACAATTTTTCCAAGTGAACTTTTAAGGCTTAAAATTCCCAAGGTATTTAAGGTGCCTGGTTCAAATTTATCAGGTAAAAATTTAGGTTGTGCCAAAGATAGTGATGCACTTCCAGTTCCACCGCTCATCCATGGATCGATCAATGTTTCCAAATCTTGTGCTAAAGCAAATCCGCCGATCCCAGAAAGCCCCATCAAACTTTTGTGTCCAGTAAATACTAAAACATCGATCAACATTTCTTCCATATCGATTGGTAAGAATCCTGCCGTTTGCGCACTGTCTAAAATTGTGATGATTCCATGCGCTTTTGCGAGTTTAAAACATTCTTTCACAGGTAAAATCGTGCTTAATACGTTTGATGCATGTGTCATTACCATAATTTTTGTTTCCGGGCGGATCAGCGATTCAATTTGCTTAGGATCAAGCTGACCATTTTGATCACAGGTTAAATGCGTTACTGAAATATGCTGTTTCGTTTCTAGCAAATATAAAGGACGAGCCACTGCATTATGCTCAACTGAAGTTGTCAATACATGATCTCCTGATTTTAATATACCGTTTAAAACTATATTCAGCGAAGTCGTTGCATTCGCTGTGAAAATTATATGTCCTGGATCAGGTGCATGAAAAAAATTTGCTAAAGCCTGACGTGTGTTAAATATCAATTCAAGCTCACCAATGTTTTGAAAACTACGATTGTTACTTAAATTATTATTTGTCGCCAAGTATTGACATAGTTCTTTGATCGTTTCTTCAAATTTATGGTTTGATGTAGCGGCATGATTCAGATAAACTGGCTGCTCCATTTTTCTTTCCTCTCTTACTCCCAAATTGGTCTTGATCGATTAATCTTTGGTATTCTTCTGGTGTATCGATATCTATCAAACGGCTTGGCGTATTCACTTTGATCTTACGCCATGCTTCTGGATGATTGTTTCGGACAACACGTCCTCCCGATTTTCCTTTTACCTCAAGTAACTCTGAACGAAATTTTTCACCAAAAAAAATTGGGCTAGATGGGTTTTCCTTTTGATCGACTGGGAACACAATTGTTTCTTTTGAATACATCAAAAAAAGTGATTCTAGTAATTTTTGATCTAATAATGGTTGATCGATTGGAAGATAAAGATACCCTTCCCCAGATGCTGCTTGTGTACCTAGACGGACACTTGCGCTCTGACCGCTTTTAGCTTCAAGATTTTGAACAACTTTTAAATCATTGGAAAACCGTAACCCTTGTAAATTTTCAGGAGAAATAACTAAGATTCGTTCATAAAAAGCCACTTCATTTGAAAGGTTTACTATACGTTGTAAAAAAGTTTCCCCATGATAATCAAGAAATAATTTATTACGCCCCATCCTTAAAGAAGAACCTGAAGCCATGATAATCGCACTGACTTTCAGCATTCGTAACGCTCCTTTAGCTTTATTTGATCATAGAAAACAAAAAACACACCCAAGTCGAATTATCGGATGCGTTTTTGCGCCTTTTGTGTATCGCTTTTTAAGCACATCACAGAAATCATTTATTTATTTTTTCTTCTTTTGATAAAAAGTATCTTCCATCGGTAATGTTGGTCTTAACTTTCCGTCCAGTGCATAATAAGCACCTGCTAAAGCTGGTGCCGTCGGAATCGTTGCTAATTCTCCTACACCTTTGATCCCGTATGCTAACCCATCATGAATATTTTTTGCTTGAACTAATATTGTTTCGATTGGTGGTACTTGAGCCGCATTTAGTAGACCCAGGGTAGCATATTTTGCTTTAACATACCCATCTTCCATAACAAATTTTTCTGTTAGTGCGTACCCCATTCCCATCACGATACCACCTTCGATTTGCCCTTGCGCAGCTTTTGGATTAACGACCTGTCCCATATCATATGCAGCAACAAATTTTTCGACTTTGCCTTTTTCATCCAATATCGCCACCTCAGATGCATATCCGTAACCTGCATGACTGACGGGACTTTTTTTATCGTTGATCAATGGATCAGTCTTAGCTGAATATTCTCCATAAAATTCTTGTCCTTCTAAATCTGATAATGCACGCCCCATATCAAGTTCATAACGCAACTGCATCGCAGCTCTTCTCGTTGCTTCACCAGTAAATAAAGACTGACGGGAAGCAGTTGTCGTACCAGAATCTGGCGTTCTGTGTGTATCTGGCGCTTCTGCGATGATCATTTCCGGCGGCAGGTCTAAAGTTTCACATGCAATTTGGGTCGTGACGGTCGCCATCCCTTGACCAATACAAGCTGCACTGGTTCTTACATGGACTTTGCCCTCTTCTACTGAAACAATACAACGACCAATGTCAGACAAACCAACTCCGATTCCACTATTTTTGAAGAAACAGGAGATACCTGCAACTTCGGCCGTTTCATATGCTTCCTTAACAGCCAATAATGTTTCTTTTAATGCAGCATTTTTTGAAACCAACTGACCATTCGGCAAAGAATCACCTGGTTCAACAGCATTCATATATCGGATAGCCCATTGAGAAATTCCAACTTTTTCTGCTAACAGATTAAGATTACTTTCAATTGCAAAGGCTGTTTGACAAACACCGAACCCTCTAAAGGCTCCAGCAGGAGGATTGTTCGTGTAAACAGCAAATCCTTCTACATCAATATTCTGATATTTATACGGACCGGCTGCATGAGTACACGCACGCTGAAGAACTGGCCCGCCTAACGAAGCATACGCACCTGTATCAGCATAGATCACAGCTTTCATAGCAGTCAGATTTCCCTTGGCATCACATCCTGTAGTAAAGTCCATCTCCATACCATGCCGTTTAGGATGAACCATCAAACTTTCTTGACGACTAAGAAGAACTTTAACTGGTTTTTTCAAACACCAAGCAGCTAAAGATGCATGATGCTGCACACTCATATCTTCTTTTCCACCAAAACCACCCCCAACTAATTTGGACTGGACATGGATCTGATCTTTTTCAACGCCTAACATACGAGCAACTTCTCGTTGTTCATCATAAATACTTTGCCCAGCACTATAAAGTAAAATACCAGATTCCCCTTCTGGCATTGCAATGGCACATTCTGGTTCCATAAAGGCATGCTCATTGATCGGTACAGAATAATGTTGTGTCACTACATACTTTGATTGCGCCAACTGTTCATCAGCATTTCCACGAACAAGATGTTCATGAGATAAAATATTCCCTTTTTCATGGATCAATGGAGCATTTTCCGCCAAGGCTTCCTCGTAAGTAGTTATAGGGGGCATTTCTTCGTACGCAACTTCTACTAATTCTTTGATTTCTTCCAATGATTCTTTCTTTTTTGAAACAACTAAAGCTACCGCATCCCCAACATAACGAGTGATCTCACCTTCTGGTATCATAACATCCCAATCAGAAATAAACTCTAAATGACCGATTTTATTATTTCCGGGAACATCTTTCGCCGTTAAAACAGCCTCACAATCCGGGTGCTGTAAAGCCTTAGCCGAATCAATATTCAGAATTTTTGCTCGCGGATATTCACTTCGGACTGCAGAAGCATGCAACATTCCTTCAACTATGATATCGTCAACATACAATCCTGTTCCCAACGTTTTTTCAACTGCGTCAACTCTTTTGAAGTCCTCACCTAATTTTCCGTTTGAGTATTCCTCTGGAATGCTCAATTCTTCACGAAACAGCTTAGCCGCTAACTGAATTGCTTCCACAATCTTTACATAACCTGTACAACGACAGATATTTCCACGAATCGCTTTTCTTATCTCTTCATCACTAGGTTCTGCTTTTTTATTCAGTAAGCCTTGCGCTGAGATAACGATCCCAGGAATACAGTACCCACATTGAACCGCACCAGTTTTAGCAAAGGCATAGGCATAAACATCTTTTTGACGTTGTTCAAGCCCTTCAATCGTGACAATTTCCTTTCCTTCTAGCTTTTCTAAGTTAAATAAACATGCTTTGGAAACCCTTCCATTTATCAACACAGAACAAGCGCCGCAGGAACCTTGGTTACAGCCATCTTTTGTACCAGTCAACTTTAAATCTTCCCGAAGATAGTCCATCAACTTCTTATTTGTCTCGCAGGTCTCCGTTTTACCATTTACTACTAATGAATACATTTCTCTTTACACCTCAATTTCTGTTATAAGTATAGCTTTTAATCACTATGATTATACCATAAAACTTCGGACTAAAAATTATTTTTTAGCAAAAAAAGTTTTTTTGTTTCATTTTAATGAAAACGGACTAATACAGTTCTAGTTACCGACTGGATTGAGCCTGTTTCCAAACGTAGTATAGACCCTTAAACTAGCTATTTTTATCATGCATTAGTTAATATAGCTTGAATTTTTTTGCTTGGTTCAACACGATAAAATAATTCATAATTATTTTTTGTCTCTCAATGAGCTCACTCCTATTTTGACGGACTTTTCCTTGCAGTTTCTGCTCTTTTTTCAATTAATTCTCCCGCAACACTGATTGCCAGTTCGGCTGGAGTTTCTGCTTTGATTTTCAATCCAATCGGCATATTGATCCGTTCAATCTCTTCCATCGAAAAACCGCTTTCCTTTAGTCGTCTGATTTGAATAGCAATTTTCTGCTTACTGCCCATCACTCCAATATAATGCGCTTTGGTTGCCAACAATTGCTTTGTCAGCAGAAAATCAAATTGATGCCCGCGTGTCATCACAATTGCATAGTCAGCTTCTGTCAGTTGAATCGACTGTTCAATATTCTCCATATCGATCACCATTCTCTGATCAGCATCTGGAAAAAATGTTTCGGTTACCAATTGTTCGCGATCATCTAAAATAACACAGTAAAATGCTAATGTTTTTAAGATTGGAACCACCGCTTGTGCGACATGACCTGCACCAAATACAAATACCTTGCCTGCTTGGAGTAATGACTCAATCAAATAAATGTGCTTATCGACTTTTATTTCTGATAACCCTAGTTTGAATGTTTCACTATCAAATTCAGCTGTCACATTTCCAATAATTCCAATGTTCGAACTATACAAACCAAAATCATTCGCTCCTTCAGCATTTATTCCAGTAATCAACCAGCATTGCTGATTAGATTCGAAATGTCTTATAATTTCCGTACAAACCCTAGAAACAGCTGGGTCACGGTAAGAAAGATAGTGAAAAAACAATGTGACATTCCCACCACAAATCATGCCAAGATCTGCACTATCATTCGGTGCTAAAATAAATTTTTCAGCTTTAGATACCTTATCTCTCAAGACTTCTTTCGCTATTTTTTCTGCACGAAACTCGATTGCACCACCGCCAACCGTACCAACTAAACGTCCAGACGTTCCAACTAACATTCGAGCTCCGGCTCTTCTTGGTGTTGAACCTGAACTTGCAGTAATCGTGACTAAAACTGTTTCTTCTTTTTGTATGATTGCTTTATTTAACCGCAGAAAAAGCTCCTTCATGTTCTTTCCTCCAACTCAACTGATTCTGATTTTATTTCATCACCGAATATCTCCGCAAAATATTGATTGGTGATTTGATACGTTTTTTTTTGAAAAAGCAGAAATTTTTCGGTCAACTGTTTACCTTGAATCGTAACCGTCGAACCTCCTCCATTACTGCCACCTATACTTTTATCGATTAGCGGATAACCTAGCTCCTCTTCGGCTTTTTTGATCATCCGCCAAGCTTTGTTATAAGACATTCTCATTTGCTTTGCTGCTGTATTCAATGAACCAGTCTGGGTAATCCGTTGGAGTAGTTCAACCACACCAGGGCCAAAAAAAATTCGATTCGTCCGTAATTTCAAATTAAGCGTATAATTAAATGACTCTTGATCCTTCATCTCAAAACCTCCTTTCGTTATACTTTAAAAAGATAACGACAATTAAAAAAATATACCTAAAAAATCAAGCAGTTTCCTTTCCTGTGCTGATAATTTTCTTTCCTTCTTCATAAAAACAATGCAAAAGACAAATCAATTTTTTATTTATCTTTTGCATCTTTTTTAAGGAGACAACCTTTGTTTTTACTCGATTGCTACTTGTTTTTCCTCTTTAAGTAAAACATTTAAGATAACTGCAACGATGGTGGTTAAAATCACTTCTGAATTCCCAAAAATAGTTGTTACCCAAGGTGGAAATCCACTTAAGCAGCCAACTGATAACGTAACGCCAATTCCAAACGCCAAAGAGATTCCTACAACTCCAGTATTTCTTGGTGTCAATTCTTGAGATGAAATCATCCGAACGCCAGTCATTGAGATCGATGCAAAAACAGAAATTGTTGCACCGCCTATTACTGCATAAGGAATCGTCGTCAAGATCGACGCAACTTTTGGGACAAAACCTGCTACTAACAAAATAACTGAAGCAAAAACCATGACATATTTATTGATCACTCTCGTTACGGTCACCAATCCTACATTTTGACCAAAAGTTGCAACGGGAACTGACCCAAAAAAGCTGCCAATAAAGTTTGAGAAACCGCTCCCCATAATACCACCAGAAAGTTCCTTATCTGTCGGTTCCCGATCCATTGCGCCAACAGTCGTTGCAGTAAACTGTCCGATTGCTTGAACTGCGTCCACAATGAACATCACAACTAATGTCAAAATCGGAACGATTTGAAAATCTAAGCCAAAATAAAGTGGCGTGATCACTTGAAAAAATGATGCTTCTTTGACAGGCGTGAAATTGACCATACCTAACGCTAAAGACAGGATATAACCAATGATCATTCCGTTTAAAATAGATGATAATTTAAGAAAGCCTTTTGAAAAATAGTTAAAGTAAAACACTACAGCAAATGTCAGTAATGCCACCAACCAATTTTTGGCTGACCCAAAATCGGGGCTCCCAGCGCCTCCAGCCATATACTTGATTGCAACAGGAAAAAGAGATAAACCAATACTCAAAATAACGGTACCTGTCACAAGCGGTGGAAACAATATCCGAATTTTTTTTATCGACAAACCGACTAAAATAACTAAAATACTGCCAACTAACTGAGCACCAAAAATTGCCCCGATTCCAAAATCGCCTCCGATTGCCATTAAGATCGGTACATAAGCAAAACTTGCACCCATCATCACTGGTAACCTCGATCCAACTTTTCCAAAAATAGGGAATAGCTGAATGAAGGTTGCCACCGCTGAAAAAATCAATGATGTTTGAATCATGATCGTCGTGTCTCCTGAACTTAGATTACAAACCTTCGCAATCATGATTCCTGGTGTGACGATTCCAACTACTGCTGCTACGACATGCTGTAAGCCCATTGGAACAGCTTCTTTGATCGATAACTTAGCATCGTAATCAAACAATGCTTTTTCTTGTCTTTCACTCATAGGCAAGTTTCCTTCTTCACTTTTTATTTTAAAAAGGACTGCACTTATCCGAGTCTTAAAATCCGCAACCCTTTTCTTTGATCAGGAATTGTTCAAAAATTACGATTTGACTGCGATCGCTTCTACTTCAAAAAGTCCACTCTTCGGTAATTCTGCTACTTCTACACAAGAACGTGCAGGGAGGTTTTTTGAGAAGTATTTTCCATAAATGTCGTTGATTTTAGCAAAATCTGACATGTGTTTTAAAAATACTGTTGTTTTGACAACATTGTCATATGTCATATCTGTTTCATCTAAAATCGCCCCTAAATTGATCAAGGCTTGCTCTGCTTGTTGTTCCACTGTTTCTTTCATCTCTCCACTAACTGGATCTAAACCCAATTGACCAGAGATATACTGCGTTTGACCAGCTAAAACTGAATGAGAATACGGTCCAACAGCAGCTGGTGCACTTGGTGAATTGACCATTTTGTTTGTCATCGACTTCACTCCTATTCTTCACTAATTCGTGCGTTTTTATTGTTCAATGATCGTTCCCGTTTTGCCCACGATTCCATCTTTGGCTTTTTCTAGTAATGTGATCAAGGTCTTGCGTCCTGGTTTTGACTCAGCAAATTGGATCGCTGCTTCGACTTTCGGCAACATTGAACCTGGCGCAAATTGTCCGTCTGCTGCATGTTTTTTCATTTCACTTGTTGACACTTGGCTTAATTCTTTTTGGGTCGGCTTTCCAAAATCGACACAGACTTTCTCCACTGCCGTCAAAATGATCAGTAAATCTGCATCCACCATTTCAGCTAATAGTTCACTACAGAAATCTTTATCGATCACTGCAGCGATTCCACTTAAATGATTGGCTTCTTTGACTACTGGAATCCCTCCTCCACCGCAAGCAATCACGGTCTGACCTGAATCGATCAGGGATGTAATTGTTTGAATTTCGATAATTTCTTTAGGTTTTGGAGATGCCACGACTTGACGATACCCACGACCAGAATCTTCAACGACGGTTACTTGTTTTTCCTTTACAAGTTCGTCTGCTTCTTCTTTCGACATAAAACGGCCGATCGGTTTCGCTGGATGAGCAAATGCTGGATCTTTAGGATCAACAGCTACTTGCGTGATCACTGTTCCAACTGGTTGTTTTACGTTACGACTCAATAATTCTTCACGTAGAGCATTTTGTAGATCATAGCCGATGTAACTTTGACTCATCGCCACACAAACAGACAGTGGAATCGTCGGATACTTATTCGGATCACTTAATGACAATTCTTCCATTGCTAGTTGAATCATCCCAACTTGAGGACCATTTCCATGCGACAAGATAACTTCATATCCTGCTTCAATCAAATCCGCAATAGCTTTGGATGTTTCTTTGACCGCAGTCATTTGTTCTGTTAAATTATCACCTAGAGCGTTTCCTCCAAGAGCAACTACTACTCGTTTTACCATGCAGCTATTCACCTCATTTTCAATTTTATATTTATTGGTATCAATCTTTTTATTTTAAAAGCAAGATACTTTCTCCCTCAATAAATCACGTTGATGACTGTTAAGTAAAAGCGAACCTCTGCATGAAGTATCAGAATCTGTGGACAGCAGATTCTTTTTAAGTTAGCTTCCTTCTTAACGGATAGTTTTTAGATATGGACTTGGAAAGGTCTTATTATTTCTAGTTTTTAAAAAGAGAATTAACTAATTTTCATATGGCTATCATCATCACTTGAGAAAGCATCTCACTTCATGCCTAGTTCAATATAACCTTACTTCACTTCTCTTGGGGTTGCTTTCTTTTCAAGATCTTTTAATGTTGCTTGCGGGCTTTTCACTTTGCTTAAGAAAATCATTGCCGCAATAATGTACGGTTTGTAGCTTGCTTCTTTATAAAGCTCCACACGGTAACGGTCAAAGACAGATGCTTCAACTTCCCCTTCTTTACAGCTTACGCCTGTAATATCAGCAGGTAAGCAATGCATGTACAAAGCTTTACCATCTTTTGTTGTCTTCATTAATTCTTCTGTACATTCCCAATCTTTATGGTTTGTATTTTGAGCTAACAGCTCTTTTTCTAATTTATCGATTCCAGCTTGATCACCTTCACCGTATAATTGCGTCCGTTTTTCCATTGCGGCAAAAGGTGCCCAACTCTTAGGATAAACAACATCAGCATCTTTGAAGGCTTCTGCCATACTATTCGTTTTAGTGAATGAACCACCAGCTTCCGCTGCATTTTTCTTGGCAACTTCTTCCACTTCCGGCATGATTTCATAGCCTTCTGGATGTGCTAAAACAACATCCATCCCAAGGCGCGTCATTAATCCAACAATTCCTTGAGGAACTGACAACGGCTTACCATAAGATGGTGAATAAGCCCACGTCATCGCTACTTTTTTCCCTTTTAAGTTTTCAACACCGCCAAATTCATGGATCAAATGTAGAGCATCTGCCATTGATTGCGTTGGATGATCGATATCACATTGTAAATTGACTAAAGTTGGACGTTGTTCTAATACACCATCTTTATGTCCTTCTTGCACAGATTCTGATACTTCACGCATGTACGTATTTCCTTTACCGATGTACATGTCATCACGAATCCCGATAATATCTGCCATAAATGAGATCATGTTCGCTGTTTCACGAACAGTTTCCCCATGTGATATTTGGCTTTTTCCCTCATCTAAATCTTGAACTTCTAATCCCAATAGGTTACAAGCAGAAGCAAAACTAAAACGAGTTCTCGTTGAGTTATCACGGAATAAAGATATTCCTAAACCACTATCAAAAATTTTAGTTGAAATGTTATTTTCTCTTAAATAACGTAATGTATCTGCTACAGTAAAGACTGCTTCTAATTCGTCACGAGTTTTTTCCCATGTTAAGAAAAAGTCGTTTTCATACATTTTATCAAATTCTAATTTGTCCAATTTTGCAATATAATCATTAAAAGTTTCCATGTCATTTCTCCTCTATATGAATAATACGATAGCCGATATTCTAACGCCCTTTACTCATTAGAATATCGGTTCGTTTTTCCCTTATTTTATTTAGCTGAATACTCTATTGCACTGTTTAGTTGTTTTCACAATAAACAGTCGGTAATGCCGCGTAGACAGCGGCACAACGTACTAAATCATCTTTCCACGTTTTTTCGTTTGGTGCGTGAGCTTGGGCTTCTGCTCCTGGTCCAAAACCAATACAAGGAATTCCATTACGTCCCATGATCGATACGCCATTTGTTGAGAATGTCCATTTGTCTAATAGTGGACGTGCTTTACGCATATCGATTGTTTCTTTTGATCCTTCACGTTCTTCTCCATAAAGATTTCTGTGTGTTTCCATCAATGCTTTTGTTACACCATGTTCTTCTGGAATCACCCATGTTGGGAAGTAACATTCGATTGGATACGTTAACCCTGTATATGATGGACGATCATAGTCATACATTGATACAACTACATCTTCTCCATATTTTTTAACTGCAGGTAAATTACGAATTTCATCTAGACAGCTTTCCCAAGTTTCTCCAGCAGTCATTCGACGGTCTAATGAAACAGTACAACCATCTGCTACTGCACAACGACTTGGAGATGAATGGAAGATTTGTGAGGCTGTCACAGTACCTTTACCTAAGAAACGAGCCTCTTTCCATTCTGGATTGTATTTTTCATCAAGCATTCGAACTAACCCTCTAATAACAGTACTTTCAGTATCACCATTATTATTTAACGCACGGACATCTTGTAAGATATCGGCCATTTTATAAATAGCATTATCTCCACGTTCTGGCGCAGAGCCGTGGCAAGAAACACCTTTGACCTCTACCTTGATTTCCATCCGACCACGCTGACCACGGTAAATACCGCCATCTGTTGGTTCCGTTGACACTACAAACTCCGGACGAATCTTATCTTCTTGAATAATATATTGCCAGCACAGTCCATCACAATCTTCTTCTTGAACAGTAACTGTTACTAAAGCTGTATATTTTTCATTCAGTAATCCTAAATCTTTCATGATTTTAGCACCATAAATTGCTGAAACGATTCCACCTTCTTGGTCAGAAGTACCGCGCCCGCCAATTTCTGTATCTGTTTCATACCCATCATATGGATCAAATTCCCAGTTGCTCATTTCTCCGATACCAACTGTATCCATATGACCATCAAAGGCGATCAATTTTTTTCCAGTCCCCATATATCCAAGTAAATTCCCTTGCGGATCTACTTCGATTTTGTCAAAACCTAATTTAGTCATTTCAGCTTTAGCACGATCCATTTTTGCGCCTTCTTCAGCACTTTCTCCTGGGATTTTGACTAAATCACGTAAGAACTTGATCATATCCTCTCTATATCCTTCTGCTGCTTTGTTAATTGCTTTGAAATCCATTTATATTACCTCCATAAGATTTTTTTATAGTTATCTGGATCTGTGTCCCCTTCTGTTGAAAACATTAAAACAGTTGAATTTTCATCTAGTTCCAACGTCTCACGTAACTCTTGATATTCAGGATCTTGCATTGCTGTCGCAACAAGTCCCATCGCAACAGCTCCCGATTCCCCTGACACGACCTGAGGATCGCCTTTTAATGGCGCACCAAGCATTCTCATTCCTTTTTCTGAAACCCAATCTGGTGCCGAAACAAAAACTGACGTATGATTTTCTAAAATATCAAATGAAATCGTATTTGGTTCACCACATGCAAGACCCGCCATGATCGTTTGTAAATCCCCTTCTACAAAACGAATCTCACCATCTTTTTCGATTGCTGATTTATACAAGCAATCTGCCGCTTGCGCTTCAACTACAATCATTTTCGGTGGATTATCTGGATAAAGATTGGCAAAATAACCAACGACAGCTCCAGCTAAACTGCCGACACCCGCTTGAACAAAAACATGTGTAGGGCGTTCTTTGCCTGCTTCTTTCAATTGTTTTGATGCTTCTAATGCCATCGTTCCATAACCTTGCATGATCCATGTCGGGATTTTCTCATAGCCATCCCAAGCCGTATCCTGAACCATGACACCGTTTTCAGTTTCTTCAGCCATTTTGTTTGCCATTCGAACACATTCATCATAATTGACTTCTTCAATGGTAACTTTTGCGCCCTCTTTTTCGATATTTTCTTTTCGGGTTTGCGTTGAACCTTTCGGCATTAAAACAACTGATTTTTGTCCCAACTTATTCGCTGCCCAAGCAACTCCCCGTCCATGATTGCCATCGGTAGCTGTGAAAAATGTTGCTTGCCCAAATTCATCTCTAAGTTTCTCAGAAGTTAAAATATCATATGTTAAATCTGCAACATCTTTTCCGAGTTTTTCTGCAATATAATTTGCCATAGCAAATGAGCCGCCAAGTACTTTAAATGCATTTAAACCAAAACGATACGATTCATCTTTAACAAAAAAGTCTTTTAAACCTAAAAACTCAGCCATATTTTTTAATTCAGCTAATGGTGTCTGATTGTATTGCGGGAAACTACGATGAAAAGCTAAGGCTTTTTCAATTGCTTCCTTTGACATCAGTGTTAAATACTGATCATTTGTTTTAGGCATTTCATTTGCCGTCCATTTTATTTTTTCCAAAAAATTTTCCCCTCCGTATATTTATTTAAATCAACTCAAGTTGATTGATTCTATTAGTCAATGGGTGTAATCTCACTAAATACAAACTTCCCTTGTTTTTCTAAGATAACTCGACCTGATTCAGCGACTTTCTGCCCTCTTAGATAAACTGATTTTGCTTGTCCTCTCGTTTGCATGCCATCATATGGTGTATAATCCACATTTTGTAGTTGGGTTGCAGCTGAAATGACACCCGTTTTTTTTGGATCCCAAATCACGATATCTGCATCACTGCCTGCTTGGATAATGCCTTTTTGCGGATACAAAGAAAACTGCTTGGCAATATCTTCTGAAAGTAAGGCCACCATGCGCTCCAAACTGATTTTTCCAGTTGTCACACCATAGGTATAAATCAATTCCGGACGAGTCTCCACCCCTGGCATGCCATTTGGGATTTTACTGAAATCATCTTTACCAGTTGTTTTTTGCCCTTCAAAATTAAAACTACAATGATCCGTTGAAATCGTATTGACCTGACCGTCCATTATTCCATCCCATAGCGCATGTTGATCATTTATACTGCGTAAGGGGGGGGAACAAACATATTTAGCTCCTTCAAAATCAGGTCCATCGTATAAATGATCATCTAACACTAAATATTGGGGACAGGTTTCTACATAGACCTTTTGTTTGCGACTTCTCGCTCTTTTTACAGCTTCTAATGCTCTCTTTGTGCTTAGATGAACAATGTTAACCGGCAAATCAGCTAATTTTGCAATCATTAAGTAGCGTTCCACTGCTTCCGCTTCGACTGAATCGGGTCTAGTCAAAGGATGATAATGTGGTGACAGTTTTCCTTCTGCTACAAATTTTGCAATCATCTCATTCACTAGATCTCCATTTTCACAATGAATCCCCAACATACCTTGGTACTTTCGAATTTCTCTCATTGCCTCAAAAATTTCAGCATCTGTTGTTCTTAAATTGTCATAAGCCATATACATCTTAAACGAGGTAATTCCATCATCGATCATTTCTTTGATTTCTTTTTTTATACTAGGATTCCACTCAATGATCGACATATGATACGTATAATCACAAGAACTATTTCCAGAAGCAAGCTGATTCCAAGTAGCTAGGCAGTCTTTTAATGAACTGCCTTTACTTGGTGTAGCCATATCAATCACAGCAGTCGTTCCTTTAGCAACGGCCGCTTTGCTGCCAGTGTAAAAATTATCTGCAGTACTCATAGAACCCTTACCATTATTTAACTCTAAGTGGGTATGAGCGTCGATAAATCCTGGTAGTAAAAAACAACCCGAAACATCCTCAATGGTAGAATCCTCTGCTTTTAAATTTGTGCTTACCTCAACAATTTTTTCGCCATCGATTCTCACATCTACTTGACGGCGACCATGAGCGGATACCACGATTCCGCCTTTTAAAAGAATAGGCATTTTTTTAACCTCCATCATTCAGAAGTTGTTTTGCGCAACTCATGTCTTGTTACATTTGCATACAGTATTCATACTCTTCAATCATCGTATCCATTAAATCGATGATATCTTTTGGAATCGCTGCTCCTTGTTCATCTAAACGAATCGTTGATACATTGCCCCATAAACGAACAAGGCATATTTTTTTGCTTGGATCGATTACATAGAATCCAGAATTCGTACTATTTTCAAAATCAGCTTCTGTATTGAATAAAGTGAATTTATCTTTATACGGAGCACTTGCGTAAGGACAGAACGTTTCGCAGTTACCACATTCATTACACATTCGATCTACATGAACAATTTGCGGTTGTGGCTGTCCTTTGACATTTACAACAATATTCGCTCTATTTGGGCAAACATCCATACACGATTCACAAATCGTTGAACATTCTAGACAATTACTAGCTTGCCCACATAATGCTTCTTTTGTTTCTAATACGCCTCGTTTATTACGCACTGATGCCACATCACCATTAAGATTAGTTTGTTCACAATGATGATTATGAATTTCACAAATGGCACCAGCAGCCTTCGTTGCATCAGCAATAGCTTCAACAATTGTGGCTGGTCCTAAATTCGCATCACCAATTACGTAAACATTTTTTAGGTTTGTTTCTAGCGTTTCTTGATTTGATACAACTTTTCCATACTGATCTGTTGTGATGCCAATTGACTGATAGAAATCAGTATCCACTTTTTCACCAACTGCGGCAATTATTGTATCCGCTGGTACTTCTGTAAATTCTCCTGTTGCTACAGGTTTACGACGTCCAGTGTTATCACGATCACCTAAGCGCATTTTTTCACAAGTAAGTAACCCATCTACCAATTTGATTGGCGATAATAACTCTAAAAATTCTACACCATCTTCTAAAGCAAGATACAATTCTTCCTCATCCGCTGGCATATTTCGTTTATCCCTGCGGTAAACAACTGAAACTTTATTTACTCCTGGTAATGTAGTTGCAGCTCTAGCACAGTCCATCGCTGTATTTCCACCACCGACAACTACGATTTGTTCACCATAAGGATTAACTTTGGGATTTTCACGATTTGCTTTTAAAAATTCTAATGAATTTAGTGTTTCTCCTGCTTCTAAGCTTAATTTCCCATGTTTCCATGCGCCAATCGCATAAATAACATTAGTGTATCCTTGTTCCCGCAAGGCTTCAATACTCGGTGCGGCTTGCCCTGTCTTAAATTCAGCACCCATAAATTTCGCCATTTCTACATCGTTTTGAACAGATTTCATTGAAATTCGAAATTCTGGAACGATTTGGCTGCAAACACCACCAATTGTATCTGCTTTTTCAAATACAGTAACAGGCATTCCTTCACGGGCAAGTAAATACCCTGCAGAAATTCCGGCCGGACCTCCGCCAACAACAGCTGTTTTAGGAGCATTTTCTTTGCGAACTGGTTTTTTCAGCGTTGCCATTAGCTCATCGTAAGCATGTTCAGCAGCTTCCAATTTTGCCTCGCGAATTTTGATCGCTCCTTCATAAAACTGGCGCGTACATTTGGTCATACAGGGATGGGCACAAATTGTTCCTGTAATAAATGGCAACGGATTTTTATCTACGATTACCTTTAATGCCTCTAAATAATTGCCTTCACTTACATAGCGAAGGTATGCAGGAATATCCTGATTGATTGGACAGCCTCCGTCACTGCGGCAAGGTGCTGTGTAGCAGTTAGTCAGAGGAACAGTTGTCCGAAGTTTGGGACTCTCTTGTAATTTAATCGATTTTTTATATCGTGCTTGTGACTTCGCCTTTTCAACAATCGTAGTAAGTTTCTCTAAATCAACTTGAACCTGTGTTGGATAAGCTGAATCTCCGAGAAGATTAGCCACTTGGTTCATCCTCTGATAGCCACCTGGTTTTAATAAAGTCGTTACCATTGTAATCGGCCAAATACCCGCATCAAAAATATCTTTGATATTAAAAATATCTGCTCCACCTGAATAAGAAATTTGTAGTTTTCCGTCAAAAGCATCTGATAATTTTTTAGCCAAAGAAATACTCAATGGGAATAATGAGCGCCCTGACATATACATTTCATCTCCAGGTAGTTCCTCTTCAGCAATTTCCACAGGAAACGTATTGGTGATTTTTACACCAAAGTTCAGCCCTTTAGTATCAGCCAAATTTTGAAGTCGTTTCAACATTGGGACCGCATCTTCAAATTGTAAATCTTCTACAAAATGATGATCATCAAAGACCATATAATCAAAGCCCAATTCATCCATCGTTTGACGTGTGTATGTGTAACCTAGCATTGTTGGATTACATTTAATAAATGAATTCAACCCTTTCGTCTCTAACAAATACGTAGTGATTCGCTCTATTTCGTCTGATGGACAGCCGTGTAGTGTGGAAAGAGTGATCGAGTGACAAACTCTTGAACTGATGCCATCAATATATTCTCGGTCGATTTTTTTAAATTGGGCTAAATATTTATAAGCGGCTTCTTTACACTCTTGCCAAATCGGTGTGCCTTCAGCATCTTGCATATCTGTAATGTACTTATCAACCTTTGGCGACTGAATTCCAGCTAAATCATAGCCAACACTCATATTAAAGATGAAACCATTTGGATCACCTAAATCAAATTCTTTACTAAGTAGCTTTAAAACAAACCACCCTTTAACATACTCATCATAAGCTTGGGGAACTCGCAGTTCAGTCGACCATTCCACGTTATAGCACTCATCTGCTGCAGTAATACATGGTTTACTCACTGGTAAATCTTCCCCGTCGATGATTTGAACGGTCTTGACTTCAAAAAAACGTGAACCAGTTAAATAGGATGCTATAATATTTTGAGATAATTGTGTATGTGGTCCTGCAGCTGGGCCACAAGGTGTTTCCATTTTTTCGCCAAATAAAGTCATAGTCTTATTGGGATCTGCTTGGAAAAACTTCCTTATACCAAAAATAGTTGATTCATTTTTGTACTCATTTAAAATCCAGTTCAATAACCCATCGATCGAAATCGGGTGCATGATATCACTCATGTTCGTCACTCCTTTTTATTTTTATAGTCAAAAATCACTAGCTATTAATTCTCGTCCAAAGCGATTGAGCTTGTGTTTGGGCATCCTGCCAGATTTTTTCTTCATCAACACCTTGCACTTCACGATTCCTCATACGAATTTCTCCATTGATGATCGTATCGGTGACCGCAGAACCATTCATACCAAATAAGATATGAGCGTTATAGTTATCTTTAGTCATTGGTGTTGGTCCTTTGTAATCTAACACGATCACATCTGCTGCTGCATCAGTCTCTATGACACCTAATTTCTTTTCAAAATAGCGATTTGCCATTTGAGGGTTGTTTTGAAATAGCATTTGCGGAATTTCTGTCCACGCGGCATTAGGATCTGCTAAATGATGTTTATGGATTACATTCCCAACTTTGTATGATTCGGTTACATCGTTTGTGTATCCGTCAGTACCTAGCCCCATTAAAATGCCGTACTCATTAAGCATACGCATCGCAGGTGGGCAACCAACAGCATTTCCCATATTAGATTCTGGGTTTGTTACCACCATTGTATTTGTATCTCGCAGTAACTCCATCTCATGAGGTCCGATATGAATACAGTGTCCTGCCATCGTTTGCTTACCTAAAATCCCCAGATCATACAATCGATTTACAATCGGTTTTCCATATTTTGTTAATGAGTCATATACATCTGCAATGTCTTCTGCGATATGAATATGATAGCCTACCCCTTCTGGCGTATGTGCGGCACAATATTCTAGCGATTGATCTGACAATGTAAACGCTGCGTGCATGCCCATCATAGCTTTTTGCATGTCATCTGTACGACTTCCACTTACCTTAATAAAATCAGCATTTTCTTTGACTGCTGCTTTCATCTGTTTTTCACCTTCTCTATCAGAGACTTCATAGCATAAACAGGTCCGAACACCTAATTCATCCGCAGCATTAGAAAGTTGTGTTAAACTGCCTTCAATCGATCCATAACTAGCATGATGATCGAAAACAGTCGTGACTCCATTTTTAATACTATCTAAATAAGCAATTTTTGCGCTATGATATGAGTCTTCCAAATTCAATGTTCGATCGATCCGCCACCACTGACCTTCCAAAATATCCATAAAATTTTTGGGATGGTAGCCATTGATACTTAGTCCTCTAGCAAATGTACTATAAATATGATTATGCATATTGATGAACCCAGGCATGATCACTCCACCTTTTGCATCAATAAATTCAGCTACTGGAAACTCTTTCCGTAAATTTGCTGTCGTTCCCACTGCATTGATTTTCTGACCTTCGATTGCGACACAACCATCACCAATGAATGTACCTTCCCCGTCTCTGGTGATCAGTCTTCCATTTCCTATTAGTAACATCATTGCCCTCCTATAGTTTCATATTATTTTTGACTAAAACAGAAAACGCTTACAACAATATTGTTAATTTATTCACTATCTAGTCGATATAAGCACCTACAATTTCACTCTCACTCGACTCCGAAAAAGCGCTTGCAAACCCATTTACTGCAAACTATTTCTCTTAACTCGAATAAATTATACCACTTAACCTAAAAAAAAACAATGCTACCTAAAAAATATTTTTTAGTGCAGTGTGCCCATTGTCTTGTATTATGATTTACCGCATGATATCATTACACACAAAGCTAGTTACAGATGTTGATTTTTTCTATTGATATACTGTAATTTAGCTGTTCTTTCCTATATAACATTGAAAGAACACGTATAGCACCTACCCAATATTTGACATAACTTCCTATAGAAAGGAGTGAAACCATGCTCTCAGATGAAAAATTAAACTTTCTGACTCAAGTCGCAAAGGCTTTAGCTGGTCAGTTCGGTGAGAATTGTGAAATCGTCATCCATAAGATCAACGAAAACAATGTAAACAATACGATTGTATCTATCGAAAACGGTCACGTTTCTTCTCGCCAACTTGGAGATGGACCTTCTCAAGTAGTTTTGGAAGCATTAAAAAAAGATCCAGCTGATTTGATTGACCATGTCAATTATTTAACCCGAACACATGATGGAAGAATTTTAAAATCAAGTACCGTATATTTTAAAGATAAATCAGGTAGTCTAGATGGAATTTTTGCGATCAATTATGATATTACTGCTCTGATTGCTGCTGAATCAACTCTAAAATCCCTTGTATCGATTGACGAACAAGAAAATGATAAAGAACCTGACTATATTCCTCAGGATATCAATGAACTTTTAGATGATTTAATTGAAGAATCAGTGAAATTAGTTGGAAAACCTGTTCCTTTGATGACAAAAGACGATAAAATAAAATGTATCCAGTTTTTAAACAGCAAGGGCGCTTTTCTCGTGACGAAATCAGGCGATAAAGTCGCTGGATATTTCAATATCTCAAAGTATACTCTATATAGTTACATTGATGCTAAATAATAGTCATACCCTTAATAGACAGTCGTGCTCTCTTTGAGCATCACTGTCTATTTTTTGTTTTTATTATTTCTTCACTTTTCTAAATAGAGTAGCGGATAAAATCATAATATAGTAAGAAAGAGTAAAAGGAATTAATTTTTTTTTTTAATTGTGGTATTATAGATTGAGTTTATTGTTGAATTCAACAACGATAGTGGATATAAATTGGAGGGCACTTTATGGGAATCAGAAGTCACGTAGCGATAGCCGCTGGAAAAACTTCTCAATGGGTACTGCAAACTTTTTTTAAAGGCGGTAGCAGCTACCCTGGAAAATTAGCACTAAAAATCGATCCAAAAATTTTGGATACCTTAGCAAAAGATTATGAAATCGTCGTTGTGACTGGTACAAATGGAAAAACATTGACGACCGCTTTAACGGTAAATATTTTAAGACAAGAATTCGATCATGTACTGACTAATCCAACTGGAGCGAATATGGAGCAAGGAATCGTTTCGACATTTTTGTCTGCTAAAAATAAAGGGGCAAAGAAAAAATTTGCTGTTCTAGAAATTGATGAAGCCAGTCTAAGTCGTGTCACAAAATATATTGAACCAAAATTATTTTTATTTACAAATATTTTCCGAGATCAAATGGATCGTTATGGTGAAATTTATACTACGTATAAACTAATAGTTGATGGAGCTGCTGCAGCGCCGAATGCACCGATTCTTTGTAATGGTGATTCACCGATCTTCAATTCAGTGGAAACAGTTAATCCAAGAAAATATTATGGTTTTAATCATAAGGCGGATGAAGAGCAAATGGCCCATTACAACACAGATGGATTGCTTTGTCCAAAATGTCATCATATTTTACACTATAAAATGATCACCTATGCTAACCTCGGTAAATATTATTGTCCAAACTGTGGTTTCCATCGACCAGAGCTTGACGTGCAATTAACCGAAATAGTTAAAATGGACAATACTTCTGCGGATTTTGTGATCGACGGTGCTGAATATAGTATCGCAGTTGGTGGCATGTACAATGTGTATAATGCTTTGGCCGCTACTGCAGTTGCTGAACATTACGGCGTCTCATCAGAGAAAATCAAGGCAGGTTTAAGCTATGATGAAAAAGTCTTTGGTCGTCAAGAAACAATCAATATCAATGGTAAACTATGTACCTTAATTCTGGTCAAAAATCCTGTTGGTTTGAATCAAGTCATTGATATGATGGCTCTTGCTCCATATTCTTTCTCTCTTGTCTCTTTATTGAACGCAAATTACGCAGATGGTATTGATATTAGTTGGATCTGGGATGGTGATCATGAAGCCTTAGCTAAAATGAATATTCCAGAAGTAATTGCTGGTGGTGATCGCCATTCAGATATGGCCTTACGTTTAAAAGTGGCGGGAATCCCTGAAGATAATTTGAAAGAAATTCCTGATTTAGACAACGTGATTACAGCAATCAAAGAATTGCCAACAGAACATGTTTATATTTTAGCCACATATACAGCTGTTCTTCAGTTAAGAAAATCACTAACTGCACAAGGTTACCTAAAAAACTAACTGCATCGTACTTTTCTATGATTTCAATAAATTTCAAAAAAAACTGTTGTTAACCATCTATTTATACAAGGAGGAATGATTAGTGCCAAAAGAATTAATTGTCTGTCACTTATACGGAAATTTATTGAATACTTACGGTGATAATGGCAACATACTTATGTTAAAATACCTTTCCGAAAAAATGAATGTGAGCTTCCGCTCTGAAATCATCAGTATTTATGAGCCTTTTGATCCAAATAAATATGATTTAGTTTTTGTTGGCGGAGGTCAAGATTTTGAACAGCTGATTATTTCAGAAGATATCCAAACAAAAAAAGAAACCTTGACTGAATATATCGAAAATGACGGTGTAATGCTGGCAATTTGCGGTGGGTTCCAATTGTTAGGTCACTATTATATGGGGGCTAAAGGGGAAAAAATCCACGGAATAGCAGCTTTAGATCATTATACATTAAGTCAAGATAATAACCGCTATATTGGAGATATCGTGATCCATAACGAAGAATTTAATGAAACCTATTATGGATTTGAAAATCATAATGGTCGAACATTTTTAGGAAAAGGAGAACGTCCATTAGGGAAAGTAATCCAGGGAAAAGGAAACAACAGCGAAGACGGCTCCGAGGGCGTGATTTATAAAAATGTCTTCGGTTCCTACTTCCACGGACCAATCCTAGCTCGTAATGAAAATCTAGCCATTCGGTTGATCAAAACAGCTCTAGAAAAAAAATACAACGAGCCATTTAATGTACCTAAAGACATGATAATCGTTGAGTAACTGATTTTGTCTAAAACAAAAAAGTGTTAGGAAAATTTTCCTAACACTTTTTTTGCTTTATGCATCTACTCCAGGTTCTGAAGCAATAATCGTCAAATCACCTTCAACACGCCATTTAGCAATGTCATTCGGTAAAATAAAGCTTGTTCCTTTGGTCAATTCATAACTGTCACTGTTAACTGTATCTACATCTTCAATAATCAAACGACCGATACCTTCAATAACTGTAGCTAGTGTATAAGGTGCATTTTTCTTTAAATTCAGCACCCCTCTAACTTGCCATTCATAGACATTGAAAAAAGATGTTTTCAAATACGTAATAATGCTAGATTGTCCTTGGTTCTGTTGTTGGATCGACAATTGCGCATCTTTTGCAGGAACAGTAGTTACATCAACTGATTGCTGTACATGTAATTCTCTGGCTTGTCCATGATCGTCTTTTCTATCGTAGTCATATACACGATATGTCGTATCACTACTTTGCTGTGTTTCTAAAATCATGATTCCTTTACCGATTGCATGGATCGTTCCACTAGGTACGTAGAAAAAGTCTCCTTTTTTAACAGGAACTTTTTTTAATAAGTCATCCCAGCGTTCTTCCTTGATCATCGCTTCAAGTTCTTCACGGCTCTTGGCATTATGTCCATAAATGATGGTTGCTCCAGGTTCAGCGTCGATAATATACCAACACTCTGTTTTTCCAAGTTCACCTTCATGCGCTAATCCATAAGTATCATCTGGGTGCACTTGTACAGATAAATCATCTTCAGCATCCAAAATCTTCGTCAATAAAGGAAACACATCTCCTTTGGCATTACCGAATAACTCACGATGATTTGTCCAAAGTTCATCTAGTTTTTGACCAGAAAAATCACCATTTTCCACTGTACTTACACCATGAGGATGAGCACTAATAGCCCAATCTTCCCCAATCTTGTCACTTGGTAGATCAAAACCGAATACAGTGTGTAAACGATCTCCACCCCAAATTTTTTCTTGAAACACTGGTTTTAAAAATAAAGGTTGCTGCATAGTTTAGAGACTCCCTTCCATTTATACTCGTCAATTATACCACTAAAAAGAAAGCGATTCATCTTTGTTTGTTATTTTTTCTTTTAAATAAATTTCAATTAGTTCATCTCTTTTTTCAATGTACTCTGCTCTCTTATCTACTGGATGAACGCGATTAGAAAGGAAGATAAACCCTTCTTGCTCTTCAGGATCGATCAATAAGAAAGTACCTGTATAGCCAGTATGAAACAATACCCCTCGCCCCGTCAAGTCGTCTTTTAAATCCCAACCTAATGAGCGATTTCCACAATTGTCAGGTGTTTGGTTGACTAACAATGAATCAATTGTATTTTTTTCAAGAACTCTCTTTTCATTATATTGCCCTTTATTCAAATACATTGTTGTAAATTTTTTTAGATCTGTCAAATTCGTGAATAGTCCCGCATTTCCAGCATGTTCGGCTAAAATAAATGCTTTTGGATCGTGTGTTGTTCCACGTATCAATCCTCTAACAACATGATTTTCAGTTGGTACGACTTTAGATGCATCCGTCGGTAAAAAAGTACTTGCAGTCATCTCTAATGGCTGTAAAACACGCTCTTTAAAAATCGTAATGACCTCTTTACCGATTATTTCTTCTAACATAAACCCAAGTAAAATTGTGCCAGTGTCTGTATAAGCAACTTTTTTACCTAACTTCTCACCTGATTGCACTTGATTGTAAGCTGCTCGCAATTCATCTTTTGTTAAAAGATCTCGATTTTCAATGTAACTTTTAATATCAGAAGTATGGGTCAGCAAATGACGAATCGTTATTTTTTCATCTTCAAATGCTGAGTAGTACTTTTTAAATGGTGCATCAATGTTGATTACTCCTGCTTCTTTTAGTTGTAAGACTACCGTTGTGGTACAAACGACTTTGGTCAAAGATGCTACATCAAAAAGTAACGAACGATTCAGCGGTTCGATTGTGGGTAATAGTTGAGCATTTCCAAAAGTATGGTCTTCTGTTTTTCCGTCCTTTATAAACGAAAAACTAACACCTGGAAAAACCCCTTGATCCATTAATTCTTCGATTTTTTCCTTAGTTTTTTCATACATCACTTATTTACCTCATTTGTATTTCCTTAATTTCTAACAAACCACCATTCAATTTCACTTGGATCATAAATGGTCAAAATCGTTAATTTTTTATCCACAAAAAATTCTTGTTTCTGATCTTCTAAATGCTGTTTTAATTTCTTCATCTCATCTACATGAGTTAACGTTAGAACGAAAAAATCCAATCCTAGAGTCTCTTTAGAGTCCTTTTTTGGCTCAGTTTGCTTGATTGGATCATCTAAATGAACCCAAAAATTCTGATTATTCATTGAAAGAGCGTCAGCTCCATCACTTTCAGAAGTCATTCCCAAAATATCTTGATAAAAACAATGATGCTCTGTTTTGTCTTCTACACGTAGCTTAATACGATCAAATCGTACGCCTGACGACAAGCTTGAGTATAAAACTTTACTTCGTTGTATCAAGGGCTGTATATCAAGTAATTCAACTTTTTCTTCCCCTTGTTCTATAGAACCTTGATAACTAACTTCCAGTTCATTCCCCTCTGGATCTTCTAAAAACACACTCTTTCGTTGACCTTTTTGTACTGATTTATAGATAGGATAATTATGTGCTGTAATTCTTCTTAAAAGACTACCAAACTCTTCTTCTGTTGGAATCAACAAAGAAAAGCAGACCGATTTATCAGAGACTTCCAATCGATCTTCTTCAGAATCTATTTCTTCTAATATCAATAAACGACTCTCTTTTTCTTGCGAGCCGAAAATAGATAGATTATTCTCTTCCAACTTTAAAACAAACCCCAACACATTTTTGTAAAAGCTAACCATTTTCTCTACATCTTTTACTCGAAGTGCAACCGTTTTTATATATACATCTTCTGATAATTGAAACTTTTCCATTCGTCTTCCCCCTCCGAATGTCTCCCTACTTTTATTCTAAACATCTCCAGTGATTTCAGCAAGTAAATGCTCTTTTCAAAAAAATAACAAATATAGGAAATTTTTGAGAAATTGTATTTTTATTCTCCTATACCAATTCCAAAATTGAAAGGAGTTTTTACATGCCAAGATAATCTATATTACCTTATAAAAGGTATCTCGATTAGCATACAACTGATCCAGTTAATCATTGAAAACAAAAAAAGATGCAGAATATCTAATTCATACATCTTTTAGCGCTAATAATTAGAGATATTTCTTAGTTATAAATGGCCTTGATCGGATCCATTCTAGATGCACTAATTGCAGGAATAATCCCAAATATAACACCCGTAAGGATAGATACCACTGTTGATATAGCAAAGATTGCCGGTGTCATTACTGGTACAATATCGACGAAACCACCGACTAAAGTTGAAAGGAGATACCCTAATCCAACACCGATCAAACCTCCTAGCAAAGTAATAAACGCTGCTTCTAAAAGAAACTGCATTAAAATCATCCGAGGCTTTGCCCCAATCGCTCTGCGAATACCAATTTCGCGTTTTCTTTCAGTTACAGAAACATACATGATATTCATCACACCAATTCCACCAACTAAAAGAGAAATTGCCGTAACAGCCATTAAGAACATTGTCATACCACCAATTGCCTCTTCCATTTGCTTCTGATTTTTCTGTTCTTGATCATTTTCTTTAAAAATCCCTTTTACATCAGGATGTCTTTCATTTAAAATAGCAACAGCTTGGGCAATGACCGCTTGTTTATCAGTGCCTTCTTTTAATTTGAAATTAATACCACTGATTGATTTCGATGTTGCAAGTTTATTGTATGAACTTCTCGATACAAAACTACTAGACACTGTGTTCCAATCAATAGACATTGCTTCAGAATTATCCAGCGATTCATAATTAAACGGTTCTAAGATACCAATTACTTTGTACATGTATCCATTGATTGAAACAGCTTTTCCAATCAATTCACCTGGGTCATCCATCTTTAAACTCGTGTCAAATATTTCATGATTTAGAATAATCACATCTTTGTTGATATCACGTTCATCAAAATCTCGCCCATATTTCACGTTATTTTGTCCTCTATTCGATGTAACCATCAAATTTGCTTTGGCTCCAAAATAATCCAACTGAGTTGATAGATTATCGCCCATCACACCATCACCATATTGAGGATAAATAGATTCAATCCCCTCAATATCTCTGACTTTTTTCATATCCACTCTAGAAAAACTGTAGTCTGGTTCTTCATACGACATCATACCATTCGAGCTTTCATCTTGCATTGTATAATGCAACTTAACAACATCTGTATTCATCACACTGGTTGCCGACATTACTTGCTTTTTCATACCTTCACCTAATGTTGAAATCGTCACAACGGAGGCAATCCCAATAATGATGCCGATCATTGTTAAAAATACCCTCAGTTTGTGGGCTCGTAAGCTTAATAAAGTGCTAATCAGTAAATTTGAGATCATCGAATCACCTCTTCTTCAAGAAAACGTCCATCCTTCATATGAATGACTCGAGTAGCATATTTTTTCATGTCGCTATCATGGGTAACCATTACGATTGTTTTTCCTTGTCGATTCAACTGCGTCAATAACTCCATGATTTCCGTCCCTGTTTCACTATCCAATGCACCAGTAGGTTCATCAGCCATGATCAAAAGCGGATCATTTACTAAAGAACGCGCAATTGCTACACGCTGTTGTTGTCCACCAGATAATTCATTTACTTTTGCTTTTGTTTTTTCACCTAAACCAACTAACTCTAAATATTTTTCAGCAATCTTACGTTTTTCTTCATTGCTTTTTTTCCCTTCATAAACACAAGGTAATTGTACATTTTGGCTAACATTCAATGAATTGATCAGAAAGAATTGTTGAAAAATAAAACCAAGATACTCATTTCGAAACTCGGATTTTTTATTCTCTGAAAGCTTAGAAACATCTTCTCCTTTAAAAAGATAATTGCCATCGGAAACTCGGTCTAGAAAACCGATAATGTTCATCAAGGTAGTCTTTCCACTTCCTGATTTTCCCATGATCATAATAAATTCACCTTCATTGATAGTCAAATCCAATGATTTTAAAACGTGCAATTTTTCTTTTCCGACTGGAAAATATTTATTGATTGCTTGCATCTGAATGAGAGGTCGCGGGCTTTGTTCTTCTTGTATCATATGAGCTCCTCCTATTCTTTAGCTGCTGGTACTGTTTCTCCTGATTCTTCATTACTGTCACCGATCAAATCACCTTCTTTGACTTCTTTCTTAGAAGAAACAATGATTCTATCAGCAGACTCCAAACCAGAATTAACAACTGTTTGATCCCCTTTTTCTTCACCTATTTGAATATCGCGACGGATCACTGACCCAAAATCATTAACTAAAACATATTTTTTTCCGTCCTGATCATGAATTGCTTTTTTAGGAACTTCAATAGGTTTATTATCTCCTAGGTTAACAGTTGCTTGCATATGATAGCCATTTTTGATTCCTTCTAAGCTATCAAGAGATAGTTTTACATTATAAGTAGACATTGACGCATCCGCACTATTCCCTTCACTCTGGTTTTGATTGGCTTGTGCTTCCGGCGGATTATCGTCAATATATGAAATCTTCCCTGTAACAGTTGTTCCACTTGAAACCACTGAAAGATTTGCTTTTTGATCTACTGCTATTTTCATTAAGTCTTTTTCGTTTACTTTTCCAGCAACATATAAGCCGTCTGATGTCAGACGAAGAATTGGTGCATTCTCGTCTTTGACTTCTGGTATCGAAACCCGTCCTTTGAATTTTGCTTTTGTTGAAACAAACTGTTTTGCTGATAAATCAGCAATCGTTTCATTTGAAAAGAGAATTTCTTCATCTACACCATCAACTTCTGCTTGGTGTTGTTCATCGATAGCAGCGCCTGATGTCGTTCGCTCTTCTTCTTTTGTTTTATTAAAGTTATCAATCGCTCGATTCCATTTATTATAAATATTCTGTTTTTTTGTTGCAAGTTTGCTTAACGTATTATTTTGTGCTTCAATTTCCTTTGTTATTTCTTTATCTTCATACGTAAATAGTTCTGTTTCAGGTTCGACAACATCGCCATTTTTCACTTTGATTTCAGGAGTACTTGTCATTTTTGTATCTTTTGAAAATGCTTCAGCCTGTTCTGGCTGTACCACACCATTGATGTATACTTGTTCAATATCAGGAACTTCGAAATACTCGATTCCTAAATCTTCAGTTGCTGTTTTCTTTTCAGGTCCAGCCTCTTTTTTTCCTCCCAATAAACCTGGAAGAATAAAGATCCCAATAAGTACTACTACAACTATCCCTATAATGATCATTGTTCTTTTTTTCATCACTCTTCTCCTCATCTCCTTTTTTCGTTTCATAAAGCTACATCATTTTAATAACTTTAGATATCCTACTCTTTCATTTAACCATTATTCGCTATATCATACAACTTACATTTTTGTAATTAGCTGAAAAGTCTGAATTTTCGTTTTTTTTACAAATAAAAACACTGAATTAAAAAGAATAAATTCTTTTATTTCAGTGTTTTCATTTTTCTCTTATTACTATTTACAAATTCCATTCTTCAACCAACCTAATTTGGTCTTAAAATCATCAACTAGCTGTTCAATATTATATTTAGGATTTTCTTCAAGTTGGCGATATCCTTCTGCGATTGAAGAATAGACGGTATTCATAATCATCTGCATTAACATCTTGAATTCGTGTTCGTCCTGAATACATATTTCAGAACGATCAATCAGTTTATACAGTTCATGCCCATGACGTTTTTTTTGCCTGTATGCCCCTTTTTCATCATTCCTTGTAAATTGAGGAGAAACTCGATTAGTTGCCTGATAATCCATATTCATAAAAAAATTTTGATAGAATGACACATGTTCTCCAGTCAACACATCAAAAATTACTTTTGTAAAATATACTTCCATTCCCTTAAATAGATCGCCATCAGCTTCTTTAAGATATTTTTCAATATTTTTTTTACGTTTTTGTCGCAACAATTCAAAATAATAATAATATAGATCTTCTTTATCCTCAAAATATTGATAAAAACTACCACGGGGTATCTCGGCTAGTTTCACAATATTGGCGATTGATGCCCCTTTCAAAGAGGTTCTGGAAAATTCACTTGAGGCTGCCTCTAACAGTCTCTGCTGTTTCTCTTCTGTTAAATGAAAAAACGTCTTTTTTGGCATCTATTGCATCCCTTTCTTTTATATGACAAAGCGTCACATGACACCTTGTCATTATATCACTATGTTATGAAAAAACAATAGAAAAGATGAATTCTTTATTTTAATAATCTTTTTGAAACAAAAAAATAGTGAAAAAGCCGACTTTGTTTCAGGTCTTTTCCACTACCTCATTTACTGTCTGTTTTACATCTCTAACCACTTTTTCAAATGATTGATTTCCATCAATTATATAGTGATTTGAATAAGCAATCACTTTATTTATATTATATGAATCTTGATCATACAGCTCTCCTCGTTGTTTTAGAATCTCTGCATCATCTTGTCTACTTTGTAATCTTGATAATACATTTTTTTTAGATACATCTAAAAAAATCGGAATAACCATGCAGCCAAATTGTTTTTCGATTTCTTGGAATCCTTGAAATGTTAATACATCATACGCATAGTGATTGGATGTTTTTTGAATCAATTCCTCAATTCCTACACCGTACTGATTCCCGTGATACGTATCATATTCTGCTAAAGCTCCATCATTTAGTAGTTTCTCAAATTGTTCTTTCGTTTCAAAATAGTAATCAACACCATTTTTTTCGTCATTTCGGATTGGGCGAGTTGTATGAGATATCACTTTATAATCTGATGGAAAAACTGCTTCCGCTACTTTAGTTTTCCCTGAGCCGCTAGGACCAATAATAACAAAGAATGGATGTTTTAGTTCGCTTATCATCAATGATTATTCCCCCTCAATAAACTCACTATACAACAATCAGTATTTCGCTTCAATAAAAAAAAATAAGCAATCATGAGGATAAATCCAGTCATAATTGCCAGCAAAATCATTTATTTAACAATTTCCTCACTCAAATCAATGATCATCATAATTAAATCGCTTAAACTTAAAGTACACATCAACTTTAAGTCACTTACAATCGATTAAGCTTAATGATCACTCACTTTCACTACCGTGAGCGTTTTCTTTTATGATAGATGGTCCATCCTATTTCTAGTCATTCAAATTTATTTTTACAATTTCTAAAAATTAAAAACCTAATATAGTAAAAAATAGCTTTCAATTTGTTTTTTATATGATATAATTACATAAATAGTATTTTTTTTAATACTCTTCATGCATCTTCTAACAGCACTAAACTTCCCCAAGCTTTGATGTGTTAGAGGATGCATGTATTTTTAAGGGATAACGATAAAAGCATACAAACCAACTAATGCTGCTGCAACACCTAAAACCATTTTTCATTCCTCCAATCATTCAAATAGTTAAAAGTTATTCTATCAATAAGTAACTTCTACCACTCCATACTATCAAATGATTTGGCGGAAATAAACAACAATTTGATTATATTGCATAAAAAACATAAAAAAGGGCTTATTTTTTTAATAATCGAATTTTATCTAGTAATTCTTGATTTTTATATCATACGTGCAATTTTTAGGAGTGAAACATATGAATATAGGCGAAACATTACGTTTTTTTAGAAAAAAATTACACCTTACACAGAAAGAAATGTTGGACGATCATTTAGACCCTTCCTCCTATTCTCGAATTGAACATGGAAAACAAATCATCCGAATCGATACGTTAGCAGAAGTTTTAAAAAAATTATCTCTTTCTCCTGAAGAATTTTTTTCACGGGTTTCTTTAGATAAAGAACAAAAAAAGTTTAGAGAGCTATTTTATTATTGCGCTGAACATTTAGATAACCAAACTACGAAGCAAAAACTAATTGATTACTATCTCAAATTAGCCAAATTTCAACATAACTTAAAAGAATTTTCGAATTATATTGTTATCAAAGTTTATTTTTCCCAATATTGGAAAGAAATCCCTCCTCTCACTGGTGAAGAAGTTCAAAAAATTGTTGATTATCTGCTAAAGAAGGATTATTACCAACAATATGATTATCTAATCCTGGCAAATACAATTAGATTTTTTAGTATAAAACAACAAGATCTAGTTCTTTTTCGAGCCCTTCCCATTGCTGACGAATCTCTACGGGATCCGTTGACTATAAACTTTGCTTATAATATGCTAACTAACTTAATTTCGTCTAGAATTCATGCTAAGGACTACGAGGGCGCCACAAAATATTTAACCATGGCAAAAAAGCAAGACAAGGCAGGAAAAAACTATCATTTTCGGATGAATCTTCAGTATTTAAACAATTTACTTGAATATTTAGTAACCGGAGAACATCAATACATGGAATATATTTATGATTTTATTAAATTACTCGAAAACATTGGCGATATTCATCAAGCTGAAATCTTAAAAAAAGAGGTAACATACTTAACTCACAGTAACTTTGCCCTGATTAGTAAAAATGATTTTCCGAACGGCTTATTTAAATGTTGAGTTTACTAGTATCTCTTATACAATTATAAAACAGAGCTGTAATTTAGAAAAAGATTCTAAATTACAGCTCTGTTTCGATTTTTATTTCAAATTTTGTCCATTCGTTTCAATCACTTGTTTGTACCAGTTAAATGATTTTTTCTCATAGCGATTCATTGTACCTTCACCATTATCATCTAAATCAACATAGATAAAGCCATAGCGTTTACTCATTTCACCTGTTGAAGCACTCACTAAATCAATACAGCCCCACGGTGTGTAGCCCATTAAATCCACACCATCTTTGATTGCATCTGACATCGCTTCAATGTGACGACGTAAATAATCAATACGATAGTCATCTTCTACATAAAAATTTTCGTCTACTTTATCGATTGCACCTAAGCCATTTTCGACAATAAATAAAGGTTTTTGGTAACGATCGTACAATTCGTTTAAAGCAATTCTCAACCCTTCAGGATCGATCTGCCAGCCCCATTCACTTGCTTCTAAGAAGGGATTGCGAACGCCCCCTAATAGGTTTCCAACTACCGTATCTTCCTCTACAGCCGTTTCGTTGACTGCAGAAGACATGTAGTAACTAAATCCGATATAGTCTACTGCATATTTTTTCATTAATTCTAAATCATCTGCGCCCATCTCCAACTCAGACACACCATATTTATCAAACATGCGTTGTTGGTATGCAGGATACTCGCCACGAACTTGAGCATCTGTACAATAGAAATTGAATTCTTGATTTTGAGCCAGTGTTGCCATTTGATTGATTGGATTTGCATCAATACTATATGTTGTTGCATAAATGATCATACAGCCAATTTGCATATCAGGATTGATTTCATGCCCAATTTTAACAGCTTTAGCGCTAGCTACAAATTGATTATGCCATGCTTGGAAAATATTTTGATAATCTCCTGCACCTGTTGCTTTGACCATTCCTTGGCTTAACGCAGGAAAATGGAATGCAGAATTGATTTCGTTGAATGTCATCCAATATTTCACTTTTTTACCATAACGAGTTAAAACAACTGTGGCATAATTTTCAAAAAAGTCGATCATTTTACGATTTTTCCAACCACCGTATTCTTTTGCTAAGTGCAATGGCATTTCATAATGAGAAATCGTGATCACAGGCTCGATTCCATGTTTCAAACACTCATCAATCACTTGATCATAAAACTTTAAGCCTGCTTCATTTGGTGTCGCTTCATCACCTTTAGGGAAAATTCTAGCCCAAGCAATTGAGAAACGATAACATTTAAAGCCCATTTTTGCAAATAACGCAATATCTTCTTTGAAACGATGATAATGGTCGATCCCGCGATGGTTAGGATAAATAAATTTGTCCTCATCGATTTCCCAATTAAACGTATCACTACCTAAAATTTGAAAACGTTGTTTGCCACCTGGCATTGCATCTGCAACTGACAATCCTTTGCCATCTGAGCGATAAGCTCCTTCTAGTTGATTGGCTGCAGTCGCACCACCCCATAAAAATCCATCTGGAAATACTGTTGTTTTGTTTGACATATGTTTTTCCTCCTAAATTTAAAAGCGTAATGATTTGGTTTGTATTACTGAAATATAGGAAAATTAGTTTATGACGTTTTTGGTCACAAGCTGATTTTATCTTTTTTCCGAGATACGGCTCTTAAAGCTAGACAGCTTAAAAGCTTGTTGAGCTAAAATCAATTAACGTACGATTGCTAAGAAATCTTCTCCATGTAAAACATCTGCTTGATCCATATCTAATACATCTAAATAGTCACCACTATTTGTAACCACAACAGGTGTCACCACAGGATGCCCTGCCGCTTTGATTTTTTCAATATCAAATTTTACTAACAGATCTCCTTGCTTGACTTTATCCCCTTGTTTTACTGCGATTTCGAATCCATCCCCATCCATTTCAACTGTGTCCATACCAATATGCATTAATACTTCTGCACCATCTTCTGTTGTGATCCCAACTGCATGTCCAGTTGGAAATAGTGTTGTGATCTCTCCATTAGCTGGAGCATAAAGCTCACCTACTGTTGGTTCGATTGCAATACCTTTACCTAAAGCGCCTGAAGAAAATACTTGATCTTCAACTTTATCTAAAGGAACGATTGTACCTGTAATTGGGCTTGTTAAAACTATTTTATCATTTTTGTTGCCATTTTGTGCATCTAAATTAGAAACGTCGTCTTTAGTAGATGCTTGACTGCCATCTTCTGGTTTATCTTCAAATTTTAAAATAAATGTTAAGACAAAAGCAATCACAAATGCAATCACAGTTCCAATGACAGCTGCTATCAATCCTGAAGTATCTTTTGTATCTTGTGGAATAAAGCCTGGTAAACTCAACAAGCTAATTAAACCAAATACATAGTTTTGAACGTGACTGAAACCGATAAATGCTCCACCGACCGCTCCACCGATACAAGCAGCAATAAATGGTTTTTTAAGTGGTAAAGTGACACCATAAACAGTTGGTTCTGTAATACCAAAAACTGATGTGATTGTTGAAGATAGCGCTAAACCTTTTAATTTCACATTTTTTGTCATAAAGAAGACTGCTAATGCAGCTCCGCCTTGGGCTAATACAGCTGGTAAAAGCATTGGTGCCATTGTATCCACACCACCACCTGCTGCTGAAAGGTTTAACAACATGATTGGAACAAAGCCCCAATGCATGCCGAACATTACAAAGACTTGCCATAACCCACCCATAACTGCACCAGCAATAATTGGGCTGATACCGTAAATACTATCGTATCCTTTTCCTAGTAAATCACCTAAAATCGTTCCGATTGGACCAATTGCAATAAAAGTAACTGGTGCCATTACAAGGAATACAGCCAAAGGTACACAGATAATTTGTAAGAAAGAAGGAATTACTTTCTTAAAGAAACGCTCAACATGACTTTGAACATATACAGCTAGAATAATTGGAATAACAGATGATGTATATGCACTAGCACCAATGATCACTGGAATTCCAGCAAAGCTTAATGTTTGTCCAGCCAATGCAGTAATACTTGGATGAACAAGTGCCATTGCTAAACAGACTGCTAAAAACTCATTTGTTTTGAATTTCTTCGCAGCAGTAAATGCTAGAAGAATTGGTAGAAATGTAAAGATACCATCTGCAATAGCAAAAAGAACAACATAAACGCCAGATTCAGCTGTCAACCAATTTAATGTAACCGCTAAAGTTAAAAACCCTTTTAAAACTCCGGCTCCAGCCATTGCCCCTAAGAAAGGAGTAAATATAGAAGAAATGATGTCAATCAGTTGATTAAAAATGTTTCCTTTAGGACCTTCCTCTTTTTCTGAATCATCATCACCTAAACCACTATGAGCCATTAATTCTTTATAGACATCACTAACATGACTACCGATCACGACTTGATACTGACCGCCGCTTCGAACAACTTGGATCACATCTGGATCTTGATTTAGTTTGTCAGTATTCGCTTTTTCTTCGTCTTTTAATTTGAAACGTAAGCGAGTTGCACAATGAACTACACTATTAACATTTTCTTCTCCGCCGACTAGCGTCAAAACGCGTTCAGCTATTTCTTGATTTTTACTCATTTTATATGCCCCTTTTCCTTAATTTTTTATATAAAAAAACCTAAACTGAAAAAACAATGATTTTACTATACTTAAAAAAACATAAATATAGATAAATCCGTTGTTTTTTCAATCTAGGTTTTGCCTGCTAAACAGTAACAATCCGCTTCGATTGAAAGTTGAATTTTTTAATAAAAATAAATGCTACGCTTTTTTTTCTCCAGCTACTCGCTGAATATGAATCGTCAAATAAATTTGTTCTGCTTTATCGATGGGCTTTTGATATTTCTTGACTAGATAATCATTGATTCTTTGTACTGATTGAAATGCTTTTGGATACTTACTTTGAATCAACTCATAAAGAAAATCATCTTCTTCATCGTGTGCTTCATTTTGCAAATAGCGTTGAGCAAAATACTGTAAGTGCGTTACAATTCTTTGATAATTCAGTGAATCTTCATCAAACGGTTTGCCAAAATAACGGCTAATGATCGTAAGAATGTCTCTTACCATTTCGGTAGCTGACATTGTCACTTCCATATTTCCATTTGCCTGCTCACTGTTTACAATATGAAATGCAATAAATCCTGCTTCACTTTCCGAAAAATCAATATTTAATTTTTCTTTGATCAGTGCCACACCTTTTCTAGCAATAGCAAATTCTTTAGGATAAAACTTTTTTGTTTCAAACATCAGTGGATTAGGCATTTCAAGTCCTTCATTGGCCCTCATGATCGCATAATGAATGTGATCAGTCAGCGTCAAATAGATATTAGACGAAAGCTCGATCCCTAATTCCTCTTCTGCAATATCCACAATTTTTTTAACGATCTCCACTTCTTCTACAGGAATATCTGCAAACAACTGCTGAAACTGTCCTGAAGTGATCGAGTCTTTAAGAACAAACTCTTTTTCAATAAAAGTTGGATCGATTACATCACCGATTTTTTTTTGAAACGCTAGTCCTCGGCCCATACAGACGATTTCTTCACCTGATTCATTTTTTGTCATAACGACATTGTTGTTTAAAATTTTTTCAATATACATGATGAACCTCACTTTTACAAATACAAATGAAAAAAACCTAGAATCCGCCCAAACAAACTGATATGGAAGATTCTGGTTTTGCCTGCCGAACAGTAACAATCCTTATTACATGCACAGCATAACATTAATCTCATTCATTTGCAACCCTTTTCAAATAAAACAAATAAGAATTTTTTTTAGACAAACATTAAGAATTGTCAAAGCCAGATTGCAAACTCCCTTAAAAAGCGTTACAATCTATCCCATAGTTTTAAAAAAATACATATTTTCAAAGGATGAGCTACATGTTTGAATCAATTTCTACTCCTGATTTTGAAACACTTTACACTGAAAATCAACTTAATGTCATCGATATTCGTGAAACTGAAAGCTTTTTGCAAGGTCACTTAGCACATTCAATGTCACTCCCTGCTACTGTTTTACCAAATATGTTAAAACAGCTGAATAAAGAGAAAACTTATCATATTATTAGCTACACTGGTCGTCGTTCTGAAGTTATTGCATCATTTATGGCCTCTAAAGGTTTTCATGCTGTCCATGTAATTGGTGGAATGCAACAACTATCAACTGCATCTTAATAAAATAGAAGAAGGTAGTTCAACAATCTTTCGTTTCAAATAACCTTCTCTTTAGTATCATTTATTCTATAAGTGTGGATCAAAACTGTTTTTTTAGTTTTGATTCGCACTCTTTTTTATGAAATTTAGGAAAAATCATTGATTTTCTTACTTTTTATTAGTAAAATAGTTTTTGTTTATAAATAATGATACTTAGGTATTCAAAGGAGACTTTACATGTCAAAATTACTTGTTGTTAAAGCACACCCTCTTACAAAAGAAGAATCTCGCTCTGTTCGTGCATTGGAAACTTTTTTAGAAAGTTATCAATCTCAAAATCCAACTGATGAAATCGACGTTCTTGATGTCTACGCTGATTTCGTTCCAGAAATCGATGAAGAACTACTTTCTGGTTGGGGTGCATTGCGCACTGGTACTGAGTTTACTGCCCTAAATGAAAGTCAACAAACAAAAGTTGCACGTTTCAATGAACTAACAGATCAATTTCTTGGTGCTGATAAAGTTGTCATTGCCAATGCTTTATGGAATTTAAATGTACCCACTCGCTTAAAAGCTTGGGTCGATACAATCAATGTAGCTGGAAAAACGTTTAAGTATACCGAAGAAGGTCCTAAACCTTTGACAAGCGGCAAAAAAGCATTACACATTCAATCTAATGGCGGTTTCTATGAAGGACAAGATTTTGCTTCTCAATATGTAAAAGGAATTTTGAACTTCATCGGTGTTTCTGAGGTCGATCAATTATTTATTGAAGGAATCGATCATCATCCAGAAAAAGCTGAAGAGTTATTAGGTGCTGCAATGGACCAAGCAACGACATTAGGTAAAACATTTTAAGAAAAAAATCAAAGTGAGTGGGACATGACTTTACGAGTCATATCCCGCTCACTTTTCCTCTGTATAAACGTTGAGCTCAGAAACAACTCATTCGAAAATTTGCTTCTGTCTCATTCTTTCTATTCAAGTTTTTTTAGTTCTTCTTCCTCATGATACAAACTTGATACATCTTTATACCATTCAAATATATGCGTAATGATGACCTTAGCTGCAGCATAGACAGGTATTCCCAGAATAACCCCTACGACACCGAATAACTTTCCAGACGTCAATAGCACGACTAAAATCGTCACAGGATGAATGTCTAACTGACTTCCTAATACTAATGGTGAAATCACTCGACCTTCAATGGTTTGTTCGATAACAAAAACAACTAGAACCTTGGCTAATAAAACAGGACCTCCTACAATTCCTAAAAAGATAGCTGGTACCATTGCCAAAAATGAACCTAGGTATGGAATCAAATTAAGGAATCCTGCTGTAATACCCAGAGTGATCGCATAATCCAATCCAATAAATGAAAAACCTAAAATAAACATTACAGCTACAGCAAAAGCGACCGTTAATTGACCGCGAATATAAGAAGAAACTTGTGAATTCACTTCTCCTAATACTTTCAATGTAGGTTTCCGCATTTTATTCGGTAAAAATTTCATCAAATAAGGTGCCAATTGCTTTCCATCCTTTAAAAGATAGAATAAGATAAACGGCATTGTGATGATCGCCACCACAACTGTTGCAACCGCTCCAACAAAGCTTCCTAATCCTTGAACAGTGAAAGTGGAAATATTACGAATAATATCTCCCAAGGAACTAATCAATTTGTCCCCCATATCTTCTAATTGACTACGAAACTGAGCAAAAAAAGGATCGCTCAAAATCTCTTGCATCTTTTTATCGATCGTGTCAATATATTGAGGAAAATGATTCCCAAAACTAACCGTCTGTTCTTGAATTTTAGGAACGATTACGACAAGACCCCAAATGATCAACGCAATTACGATGATAAATAGTCCGATAATGCTCCAAATCCGAGGTACTCGTTTTTTCTCTAGATAATCAACCACCGGATTCATTAAATAATATAAAATTCCCGCCATAATCAGAGGCAAACCTACGACACCAATAAATTGCCAAACTGGTTTGAATAAATAGGACACTTTTGTAAAAACCAGTAAAATCAGCAAGATCAGTAAAATAATCAACAATGTCGTCACAACTTGATTATTCAAAAACCAACGCCAAAACCAAGAAAATCGTTTATCTTTCCCTTTTTCTTGTTCCATTTAATCACACTCCACGCGATACATATTCTATTATTGATCCAACTTTGATCGTTGGAAAGTCACTAGGAGTCAGATATAACCCATTAACGATGGCATCTTCTTGAGGTACATCTGCAAAGACTAGCGTTACATGGGCAATACTATTTAAATTATTGTTTGCGAATGATCCGACATAATTGATAGAATATTCTTTTGCATCGATCTTTAACAGATCACCTTTTTTTAATTCTAAAGATTGAGTTTCTTGAAATTTTTGAATCACAGAATACTCTTTTAACCCATCTGTGGCAGTTTCACCAAAAAGTATGACCATCGGCTCTTTTTCATCTAGTGCATGAGTACCAATCTCAGTAACTACAGCTTTCATAAACATATCGCTCCTTCTCCAATTAATCAATCTTTATTATAACATATAACTTTTTTTCTTATTCGATAATTTAGTCTTTCCGAATTACAAAAAAAGATGAACAAGAATTTAAATATCTTGTTCATCTTTAAGAGTCAAACCCTATTAATCTAGTTAAATAATTATGATAAAATCGTCACTGCAACTTGTCTCCTACCCCAATTGATGCATTGAGATACATCTGAAAAATGAAGATCGATAATATTGCCCTTGATTGCGCCACCAGTGTCACTCGCAACAGCTTCTCCATATCCTTCAACATACAGTTTCGTTCCCAAAGGGATTACACTAGGATCAACAGCAATAGCCATTGGGTCCACTCTTAAATCCTGTCCCATAGCAGTCAAGTTGCCTCCACCGATAAATCCTTCATTACAAGAATACGCTGTAGCTTCCATCATCATCGTTTGTCCATTAGGTTTAGCATTTTCAGCTTTTTCTTTTTCTAATTGTGCTTGTTTGTTATCAGCTTCTGCTTTTTGTTTTGCAGCTTGCTCTTTTTTTAGCGCCTCTGCTTTAGCTTTTGCAGCTTTTTCTTTTTCAATTTTATCTTTATTTAGAATATCTGCTTTTACTAATTGAAAAGCTTTGCCTTCTGTTAGTGAATAGATCATCGAGCTAGAAAAATTTTGAGCTGTTTGTTCCGACACAACTGTATAACTAGCTAAACTTTTAGTCTCACTTGTTTTATTTTCCGCTGCATATACTGGAATCATTGAGCCAGTGATAAAACAGGAAATGATAAATAAAATCGGTAACCATCTTTTCTTCATTAAATAGTTTCCTCCCTAAAATTCGTACGAGAGCAATCATAGCATGAGGCAAACCTTTAATGGTTACTATTTAATTAAAGCTAAGTTACAGTATATCCGAAAGCGTTTTAAAGGTTGTTACATTGGAAATATTTTCATTTTTCTATAGTAATACTCCATTTTATTACATTAAAGAATACTGACCTATCAAGCCTGATAATTTTTTTATCAGAAAATGAAAAAAAACATTAAATAAAGATTTTTGTTATATTTATACGTTTCAATCTAGATAAAATATTAAAAAATCTACTAAAATTGCCTTATATTACGAGTAGTTTACAAAAAATAGCAATCAAAATGATAAAAACAACTGTTATTTATTCCGAAACAAAAAGCCGATCCAAACTTAAAAACAGTTTGAACCAGCTTTGAACTTACACCTATTTAAAAAAGTCTAGAATATGAGTCCAAATTTCTTCTTTGAACACATCTTTTGGATTTCCTCCGCCGACTACTCCATAACCGATCATCGTACCGGCAACAAATAAAATAATCACTAAGGCAATCACTACTAAAACTTTCAACAAAGTCACTATAATATAGCGTGTCGAACTCATATCTATTTCCCCTCTTAATTAACTGTTGACATTTTCTTTTCTGTTGCTTTTTCGTCGTTTACTCGTTCCACTTTTGCTCCTAATTTTTGAAGTTTTTCATGGAATTTATAGTAGCCACGATCTAAATATTCTAAGTGTGATACACGTGTAATGCCTTCAGCACGTAATCCTACTAAGATCAGAGCAGCTGCTGCACGTAAATCAGTGGCTTCTACAGCAGCACCTTGTAATGCTTGAGTGCCATTGATAATGGCAATATTTCCGTCTATTTTTACATCAGCATTCATACGTTGCATTTCTTCTAGATGTTGGAAACGATTTTCAAACACAGTTTCAGTTACAACGCTTGAACCTTCTGCTACCATTTGCATTGCAGTCATTTGCGCTTGCATATCCGTTGGAAAACCAGGATGCGGTAATGTTTTGATATCTGTTGGTTTGATTACTTTAGGACCAATGACACGTAACCCGCCTCTTTCTTCACGGATAACAGCACCCATTTCAGTTAATTTAGAAATAAGTGGACGATTATGTTCAGGAATTGCTTCTTCAATCAGAACATCTCCTTCAGTCATCGCAGCTGCAACCATGAATGTTCCAGCTTCAATACGGTCTTGAACAATTGAATGTTCCACTGCATGAAGTTTCTCAACACCTTCGATACGCATCATTTCAGTTCCAGCACCGACGATTTTAGCACCCATCTTATTAAGGATATTCGCTAAATCTACGATTTCAGGTTCTCTAGCAACGTTTTCGATTACTGTCATACCTTTGGCCTTAACAGCTGCCATCATAATATTTTGAGTAGCACCTACACTTGGGAAATCTAAATAAATCGTATTTCCGATCAATTCATCCGCAATAGCTTCGATATACCCATTTTTTTGAATGATTTTAGCACCTAACGCTTGGAACCCTTTCAGATGTAAATCAATTGGTCTTTTACCAATTGCACATCCGCCAGGCATAGCAACTTTTGCATGACCATTACGAGCCAATAAAGGCCCCATAACGACGATTGATGCTCTCATTTGACTAACATACTCATAATTTGCTTCGATGCCTAAAGGCTGCGTTGCATCTATTGTGACTTGGTTCTCTTCTTCATTAAATTCAATGTCTACATTTAAGTGCTTGATTACTTGGTTCATTGTAAAGACATCAGAAAGAATTGGTACATTATTTAATGTTGTTGTTCCTTCTTCAGCTAAAAGAGTCGCTGCTAAAATTGGCAATACTGCATTTTTAGCCCCTTCGATTTTCACAGTTCCTTTTAATTGGTTACCACCATGAACAATAATCTGTTCCATTTTGTTCCCCCCAAAAAAGTTAGAATTGGATGCTTCGATCCAAAATCTTTTCTATTATACCACTATTTACCAACAAATAGTATCTTTTCTTTTTATTCGTCGATCCTTATGGAAAAAACACACTAAATAAGTTACGGCATAACGCTAGAAACTCTAGGAAAAACGAGCTCACAGTAAAGCCAATAACGATCGAAAATAAGACGATTAGTAAACGTACTTGAGTGGTTTGATGCGCTTTAAAAAACTGTTCTATTCTGATAGATTGCATCGCCCAAAAGCTAACATAGATAAACATCATATGGCAGATGATTCGAATCATTGCATCAATACCAAAAAACTGCATAAAACCTATCTCCTTTAAATATCATAGAGACAGTTTATCACACTTTTTCAAATTATTCATCCTATGGAATCCCATTTTCATTTCTTTAATCTGCAGCTTTTCTTACACCATCACTTAAAGTTACGTTCGTTATTGCAATCAGTACATTTACACACTCACTAAAACATAATAGTCACTATTTGATTTAAAAAAATTTAATGAGAAAAATCAAAGATATCTTAATTAAAATACTTCTTTCACACAAAAAAGTGCTTAACTCTTTTCTGCAAGTTAAGCACTTTTTTTACTACTATTATTAAATCCATCACGTTACATTGGTTAAATATGTTTTGACACATTGATCCGATTGATTGCTCGGTGAAGTGCAACTGTTGCACGGCGTAATTCATCCGTATTTGCATTTTCCTTCGCTTTTTCAATCATACGTTCAGCACGATGTTTTGCACGTTCTGCACGGCTTACATCAATATCTCTTTCACGTTCTGCACTATCTGCAATAATTGAAACAACGTTATCACGGACTTCCATGATACCGCCATTTACAGCGATCCAATCCACATGGGTATCAGAGTCAGTTCTTTTTACGCGAACCTCATCAATCGCTAAAGGAACGATGATTGGTGCATGTTTAGGCAAGATACCAATTTCGCCATCCGTTGTTTTTGCAACAACGATCGTTGCACGATGATCATAAACCAATCCATCAGGAGTCACCACATTGACAGTTAAACAATCCATTTCTGTGTCTCCTCCTTTTAGTAGTTCAACGTTTTAGCTTTTTCAATAACATCTTCAATTCTACCAACACTACGGAACGCTTCTTCTGGTAAGTCATCGTGTTTTCCATCAAGAATTTCTCTAAAGCCTTTGACTGTATCAGCAACAGGAACATACGAACCTGGTTGTCCGGTAAATTGTTCTGCGACGTTAAAGTTTTGTGATAAGAAGAACTGAATACGACGGGCACGGCCAACCAAGATTTTTTCTTGATCAGATAACTCGTCCATCCCTAAAATGGCAATGATATCTTGTAGCTCACGGTAACGTTGCAATACATGCTGTACTTCTGTTGCTACAGCATAATGTTCGTCTCCTACAACTTCTGGTGCTAAGGCGCTAGAAGATGAAGCTAAGGGATCAACCGCTGGATAAATACCCATTTCAGTTAAACGACGTTCCAAGTTTGTTGTTGCATCTAAATGGGCAAATGCTGTTGCTGGCGCCGGGTCAGTATAGTCATCAGCTGGTACATAGATCGCTTGGATCGATGTGATTGAGCCTTTTTTAGTAGACGTGATACGTTCTTGTAATTGACCCATTTCAGTGGCAAGAGTTGGCTGATAACCAACTGCAGAAGGCATCCGGCCTAATAAGGCAGAAACTTCTGATCCAGCTTGAGTGAAACGGAAGATATTATCGATAAATAACAGTACATCTTGACCTTCAACATCACGGAAATATTCTGCAATCGTTAAACCAGTCAAAGCCACACGCATACGCGCACCAGGAGGTTCATTCATTTGACCAAAAACCATGGCTGTTTTTTCGATAACACCAGAGTCTTTCATTTCAAAATAAAGGTCGTTTCCTTCACGAGTTCGTTCTCCTACACCCGTAAACACAGAAATACCGCCATGTTCTTGGGCAATATTATGAATCAATTCTTGGATCAACACAGTTTTACCAACACCGGCACCACCGAATAGTCCAACTTTACCACCTTTTAAATAAGGAGCTAATAAATCGATTACCTTGATTCCTGTTTCTAAAATTTCGTTACTTGTGCTTAAATCAGCAAAATCAGGAGCTTTTTTATGAATACCGCTGCGTATTGCATCTTCTGGGAATGGCTCCTCCAAGTCGATCGTATCGCCTAAAACGTTGAATACACGCCCCAACGTTTCTTTCCCAACTGGAACAGAAATTGGTTTTCCTGTATCAATAACTTCCATTCCGCGTTGTAATCCATCAGTGGACTCCATTGCGATAGAACGGATGACACCGTCCCCTAATTCTAAAGCTACTTCTAAAACAACTTTTTGTTTTTCTTCGCCGTTTTTGTAAACGACTAATGCATTATTTATATCTGGTAAGGATTGATCTAGTGAAAATTCCACGTCAACAACGGGACCGATTACTTCAACAATCTTTCCTGAACTCATGTGTCTTTCCTCCGTTTCGTTTGAAGAGGTCGCAACACTATTGAAAGTTCAACAGTGTTGTACCCTAACGAGGTCGTGATAAAAACCTGTCTTCTCTATTACTTAGTAAGAACTTCAAGCCTATCTGGCTCGAATCTTGATTGTTACTCTAGTGCAGCTGCACCGGCTACGATTTCAGTAATTTCTTGTGTAATCGCTCCTTGACGAGCCCGATTATAAGAAATCGTCAAATCACTAATGATATTTTGCGCGTTATCAGTAGCTGTTTTCATTGCTGTCATCCCAGCAGCATGTTCTGCTGTTTTGGCATCAATAATCGCACCATAAATCAAACTTTCAGCATATTGAGGTAGCAAATTATCTAAGATTGCTTCTTCTGAAGGCTCTAAAATATACTCTTGCTCATATGTTGTCGCTTCATCCGGATCTAAATCTGAAATCGGCAGCATTTTTTCTACACGAAATTGACTTGTCAATGAATTGATGTGGTGATTATAACAAACGTACAACTCATCAAACACTTCATTTTCATACATCGTAGTCGCTGTTGACACGATTTTTCTCACTTCGTCAAAACTAGGTTGATCACTTAGTCCACGAAGCTCATAGGCAACATTTATGCCGCGAGCTTTGAAAAAATCGGCACCAGTTCCACCGATTGCAACCAAGACATACTCATCTTGAGATTTATGGTCATCTGCCATCATTTTCATCGTTTGTTTTAAAATTGAACTGTTATACCCGCCAACTAATCCTTTATCGGAAGTAATGACGATATAACCTGTTTTTTTCACTGGACGTGATGTCAACATCATATGGTAGTTGCCACTTTCTGATGCTTCTTCATTGTCATATGAATCCAATTCTTCTAGATCACTTAATTGAGCCGCAACAAGATGTGTAACGATAGAACGGATTTTTGACGCATATTCTTGAAAGCTTCTAGAAGACGCTTCTGATTTTGTCAGTTTTGCACCCGAAACCATCTGCATAGCGTTAGTAATCTGACTGGTTTTTTTAGTTGAAGCAATGCGTTGTTTGATTTCATTTAATGAAGCACCCAATTCTTGTCACCTCTCTTACGCATTTTGAATTGATTCAAGTGTATCTTTTGCTGTCGATCCTTCTGAATTGGCAGCACTAAAAATTTCTTTGAATTCATTGATTGCCGCATCTAGATCTTCTGATTTTGGCAAGTCTTTTGTTGTACGGATCGTTTCAAATAATTCAGGATGTTTGCCGTCTAAAAAGTCAAACAGTTCTGATTCAAAATCTAGAATTTTTGCAACACTGATATTATCTAAAAATCCATGTGTTAAAGCGTATAAAATCACCACTTGTTTTTCGACTGCTAGCGGTGCATGTAATTTTTGTTTTAGAATTTCAACGGTACGACGACCACGGTTTAGCTTGGCTTGTGTTGCCGCGTCTAAATCAGAACCAAATTGAGTAAATGCTTCTAATTCACGGTAACTTGCTAAATCTAAACGAAGTGTACCTGCAACTTTTTTCATTGCTTTGATCTGAGCTGAACCACCAACACGTGATACTGAAAGACCGGCATCAACGGCTGGACGAGTACCTGCATAGAACAAATCACTTTCTAAGAAAATTTGTCCATCTGTGATTGAAATAACGTTTGTTGGGATGTAAGCAGAAATATCTCCGGCTTGTGTTTCAACAAATGGTAAGGCCGTCATTGAACCGCCACCTAATTCATCACTTAATTTTGCCGCACGTTCTAATAAACGTGAATGCAAATAGAACACATCTCCTGGATAAGCTTCCCGACCTGGAGGACGGCGTAATAGTAATGAAAGTTCACGATAGGCTACCGCTTGTTTTGATAAATCATCAAAGATGATCAAAACGTGTTTGCCGTTATACATGAATTCTTCACCCATCGCAGCTCCTGCATATGGCGCAATGTATAGTAATGGTGCTGGTTGAGATGCTCCTGCATTTACGATGATTGTATAGTCAAGTGCACCATAAGCTCTTAATGTTTCAACTTGGTTTCGGACAGTTGATTCTTTTTGACCGATCGCAACATAAATACAAATCACATCTTGCCCTTTTTGGTTGATGATCGTGTCGATAGCAATAGATGTTTTCCCTGTTTTACGGTCACCGATCACTAATTCACGTTGACCACGACCAATTGGTACAAGTGCGTCGATTGCTTTAAGACCAGTCTGCATTGGTTGATCGACTGATTTTCTTTGCATAACGCCTGGTGCTGCTGCTTCTACTGGACGTGTTTTATCTGTTTTGATTTCACCTAAGCCATCGATTGGTTGGCCTAATGGATTAACAACACGACCAATCATTGCTTCACCGACAGGAACTTCCATGATTTTACCAGTACGTTTTACTTTATCGCCTTCTCGAATGGTTTCAAAATCACCTAAGATGATAATACCGACATCATTGGTTTCTAAATTTTGCGCCATTCCGTATGAGCCATTAGAAAATTCAAGTAATTCTCCACTCATTGCGTTTTCTAATCCATGGGCACGAGCGATTCCATCCCCAACATATGTGACAGTCCCAATTTCTTCGACTGCTAATTCTTGTTGATAATTTTTGATCTGTTCCTTAATCAAGGCACTGATTTCTTCTGCTTTGATAGCCATTCAATTCACCTCTTTATTGTGCTGAACGTTATTTTAATAACAATTCTTGGATTCGTTCTAATTGCTTGTGGATACTACCGTCAATCACTTTATGATTGGCTTCGATAATTACACCGCCAACGATATCAGGATCGATTAGATTGATAAGATTAGCTTGTTCATAGCCTAAAAGTTTTGCTGCTTTTTCTTCCATTAACTGATGTTGTTCTTTCGTCAATGGAACGGCTGTCAATGCTGTTCCTAAAAGTAGACTTTTATGCTCGTCATAGCGTCTCTCGTATTCATCGATCATCAATAATAAATCATTCATACGTGAATAGTTATAAACGACATATAAAAAGTTTTCTATTGTTCCTTCAATACCGCTTACTAATTGCTTCATGATTTCGTCTTTTTCATACGGTTCAAGACGTACATCGCTTAAAATATCTCCTAATTCTGGAACTTCGTGGAAAATTTCTCTAAGTTTTAATAAGTCTTGGTAAATGCTGTCAGCTTCTTGCTTTTCAATCGCCAACTCAAACAAAGCTTTGCCATAGCGTTTACCCACTGTATACTTATCTAACTTCATTTGACTTACCTAAGCCTTCGATATAAGAATTGATCAATGAATCATGTGCATCTGGTGTCAATTCTTTGTTTAAAATTTTCTCTGCAATTTGTAGAGACAAGCTTGCCACTTCATCTTTGACAGATGCCAATGCTTCTTCATGCTCTTGAGAAATATCTTGACGTGCTTTTTCTCGTAAACGTGAAACTTCATCATTGGTTTCTGATAAGATTTTTTGACGGTTTTTATCTCCATTTTCTTTCGCATGTTTGATGATTTCTGCTGCTTCGGATTTAGAAGAAAGTAATTTTTGTTGACGTTCTTCTTGCATCTTAGCTGCCGCTATGCGAGATTGTTCTGCAGAATCTAAATCGTTGGCAATTTTATCTTCACGTTTTTTTAACATATCAGTGATTGCTTCCCAAGCGAATTTCTTGATTAGGAGCATCAAAATCAGAAAAGCGCCACTTACGACAATCATCGTGCCAATTGTTGTACTTGGTCCTGCTTCACCGATTACTAAATAATCTAGCATGAAGTTTCAACTTCCTTTCTCTGCAATACTTTGTGGTGATGTTGTTGATATGGTTCAGTCCACCTTATTTTTGGAGAAGCTTGATGTTTCTTTTAATAGGTTACTTCGCTCTCTTCGTTCGCCAAGTACTGCTCATCATCAGCTCTGCTATTTTGTAATAGCTACAAACTAAACTGGTTGTTTCTGGCGGTCTACCTTATTTTTGGAGAAGCTTGATGTTTCTTTTAATAGGTTACTTCTCTCTCTTCGTTCGCCAAGTACTGCTCATCATCAGCTCTGCTATTTTGTAATAGCTACAAACTAAACTGGTTGTTTCTGGCGGTCTACCTTATTTTTGGAGAAGCTTGATGTTTCTTTTAATAGGTTACTTCTCTCTCTTCGTTCGCCAAGTACTGCTCATCATCAGCTCTGCCGAAGGCAGTCGCTGTGATTCGCAGCAAAGAAAGCAGTAACGCGTGGCGTTTTAAAAACTCAGCGTCCTGCCTTCTAAAGGGATTATTTAAGCACTAATAACAATGCAATAACTACACCTAGAATAGGAACCGCTTCGATCAAGGCAACCCCGATAAACATTGTTGTTCTTAGTTGTCCAGCCATTTCTGGTTGGCGTGTCATTGATTCGATTGTTTTAGAGATAACTTTTCCGTTACCGTAAGCTGCTCCGATTGCTGCTCCGAAAACTGCGATTGCTGCTGCGATATAATTCATTATTGTTTTCCTCCTAAGAAATAGTTGTTTTTATTTATTGTTTATTCTTCGACTTCAACTTTATGAGCCATGTAAACCATTGATAATGTTACAAAAATAAATGCTTGAATTCCGCCGATAAACAATGAAAAGGCTAACCAGATCATCTCTAGCGGTATTGCTAATGGAATCGTCCAAAGCCCTACACTGGATACAAGTCCTGCAATGAGTCCAAGCAATACTTCACCGGCAAAAATATTTCCGTATAAACGTAACGCCAACGTAAGCAAGTTCGTAAATTCTTCCATCAACTTGATCGGCATTAGAAACGATACTGGACTTAAAAAGCTATTTTTAAAATACCCTTTTAATCCAAAGCGACTAACACTGAAGAAATGTGTTAAAGCAATCATGATCAATGCTAATGTCAAGGTAACCATTGGATCGGCTGTTGGGCTCTTCCAATACGTATAATCTCCAATTGCAACTTTGGTTACTAAACCAATAATATTCGCAACTAGAACGAACATAAACATCGTGAATGCTAGCAGGTGAAAATTTGTTACTTCTTTACTTGGCATATTGTCGGTAATGATACTCCGAACAAAATCAATGAGATACTCAATGACATTTTGTTTGCCTTTAGGTTTCATTTGTATATTCCTTGTGCAGTAATATACTATCCCAAAGACAATGACACATGTTAACAGAACCATTAAACAAATCGTTCCGTCAAACCAAATCGGCCCAATCTTGAAGAGTAGTGTCTTCTCTTCCAAATTATTTCACCTCTTTTCCAACAAACTTGCGAGAAGCTTACAAGGCTTCTATTTCTTAACCACACGTATCATACCACCAACGATGAATAATTTCAAAAGAATTTCATGAAAATTGGACACTTCTTTTAATGTGACAAAATATTAATAAAATAAGCGCCCATTAGTATTTGGCAGTACGAAGGTCGGTTATTGAAAAAACGATGAAAACTCATCAGTTTCCTTACACTCTACCAAATTTTTCACATAAGATAAAGCAAAGAAAACAAATATGCGAAAAAGAATAAAATAACCCTTAAATCGATTTATTTTGATGAATTATCGTAAATTATTTTTTAATGTCCGATCAATTTCACGATTGATTTCTTTACGTTTTAAATCTTCTCGTTTATCATATTGTTTTTTCCCTTTAGCTAAACCAATCAATACTTTAGCATAACCATTGCGGATATAAACTTTTAGCGGAATGATCGTGATTCCAGTATTTTTTGTCTCAGTAATCAGTTTAGCGATTTGTTTTTTGTGTAGTAATAGTTTTCTTGTTCTTAAAGGATCATGATTAAAAATATTGCCCTGCTCATATGGGCTGATATGCACATTGAGCAGGTAGGCTTCTCCATTTCTGATTCTAGCAAAACCATCTTTTAAGTTGATTCGTCCATTTCTGATCGATTTTATTTCAGTTCCTTGTAAAACGATTCCCGCTTCCATTGTATCAACAACAGTATAGTCATGCCTTGCCTTACGATTTTGGGCAATCAGTTTTCCTTCCCCTTTTGGCATACCCATTCCTCCATTTTCTATTTTTTCTTTTGTTTCTTCGTTTTTTTCTTCTTAGCTACTTCCTTATAAAATGGCTTTTTGCCCTTTTTCTTATTCTTCTTTTGGGAGAATGGTTTCTTATTTGTCTCTTTATTACGATCAGGTGTGCGTCTTTGACGGCTGTCTTGACGTTTTTTTTGTTTTGGTGCTTCAATTCTCTCTACTTCTTCCGCTTCAAGAAATTCAAAATCGATTTCTCTTGTTTCAGGATCGGCTTTGTCCACTTTGACTTTGACTTTTTGACCGATTTTCAGTGTCATACCTGTTCGTTCCCCTACTAAAGCCATGTGATTTTCAATAAAATGGAAGTAATCTTGCTTCAAGTTATTGACATGGATCAAGCCTTCAATCGTATTCGGTAATTCAACAAAAAGACCAAATCGAGTCACAGAACTAATGATACCATCATATTCTTCACCGATTTTATCTGCCATAAATTCAGCTTTCTTCATAGAATCAACTTCACGTTCTGTCTCAACAGCGCGACGTTCCATTCTTGAGCTGTGATCTGCAATATCAGGAAGATCCTGCTCCCATTTTTCTTTTAGCTTTTCTGAAACCTTTCCTTCATAGCTGCGGATCAATCGATGAACGATCAAATCCGGATAACGGCGGATTGGTGAAGTAAAGTGCGTATAATACTCAGCAGCCAACCCATAGTGACCATAGTTGTCTTCTGAGTAACGAGCTTGTTGCATGCTACGCAACAACATTGTGTTGATCACAGCTTCTTCAGGCTTATCCGCAACTTGTTCTAAAACTCTTTGTAAGTCTTTTGGCGTAATATCTGCCTTTGTCCCTTTAACTAGAATGCCTAGTACAGCTGCAAAATCAAAGAAACGCTGCATTTTTTCTTCTTTGGGTTGCTCGTGGATACGGTAAATAAATGGTAATTTCAAGTCATGGAAGTGCTTTGCTACGGTTTCATTGGCTGCTAGCATAAATGATTCGATCAACCGTTCACCCACACCTCTTGTACGAAGTAAAATATCATGAGGATGTCCTTCAGAGTCAACCAATACTTTAGCTTCACGATCTTCAAATGAAATTGCACCGCGATTCTCACGCATTTGTTCAAGAATATGGTGAAGTTCCCCCATTTCTTCAAACATCGTTAGTAATTTTTTGTAACGTTTCATTGTTTCTGGTTTTTGTTCTTCTAAAATTTCGTTGACTGCAGTATATGTCATTCGTTCGGTTGTTTTGATCACGCTTTGGAAAATATCATGTTTCACTACATGCCCTTCAGGCGTTATCTCCATCTCACAACTCATTGTAAGTCTTGGTACATTAGGGTTTAGTGAACAAATACCATTAGATAAACGTTGCGGAATCATTGGGACTACTCGATCAGTTAAGTAAACACTGGTACCACGTTCATACGCTTCTTGATCTAATTCACTGCCTTCAGTGACATAATAGGATACATCTGCAATATGCACGCCTAAGAAATAATTGCCGTTTTCTAGTTTGCGTACCGCCACTGCATCGTCTAAATCTTTGGCATCTTCCCCATCAATCGTGACGATCAATTGATCCCGCAAATCTCTACGGCCCTTGATATCGGCATCTGAAATTTCATCCGGCACTTTATCAGCTTCCGCAATTACTTCGTCAGGGAAGCTCGTTGGTATACCATGAGCCACGACGATCGATAAAATATCCATACCAGGATCATTTTTATGACCAACTACTTTTTTGACGATACCTTCTAGACTCTTTGGATATTCTTTTTCAGGATAATGCGTCACTTCTACGATGACAATACTGCCGTCAACGGGTTTGATTCCTTGTGCGGCAATATTAAAAGTTAAACCTGTCATTTTTTTATCTTTAGGAACGGCATAACCATAAAGATCGGTTTCACTCACTTCTTTTTCGTCGTAAGCAATAAATTCACCGACTACTTGTGTGATCGCACGAGTTTTGATTGATACGACTTTTCCTTCAGCTCCACGGTCTGAAAATGGATCAGCTGGCTGAACAATATCAATTACAACGATATCACCATCCATTGCAAAGTTCACTGCTTCCTTTGGAATATAAACATCTGCTTCTTCTGGATCAATAGTCACAAAACCAAACCCGCGTTCATTTGCACGAAAAGTACCTTCAATGTCGCCACTTTTTTGTGGTAAACGGATTTTTCCTTTTTTAGTGAATTCTATTGATTTTTCCCGTTCCATCGTTGCGACGGTTTGGACAAGTAATTTAAAATCTGAGCTTTTTTGCAGTTGTAAACCTTCTGCGATTTCTTCCATAGAAAAACTTTTTTTCGTATGATTTTCCATGAAAAATAGGATTTTCTCCTTGATTGTTTGTTTTGTCATTCTTTCTCCTCATTCCAAGATAATGTATTTAAAAATGCTAACACATCTTGTTCTAATTGTTTATGATCTGGTCCAATCGTCAGAACATGTCCGCTATTTGGATACCAGTTTAATGTAAATCGTGTTTGAGATAATGCTTTGGCGGTTTTATAAACACCCAGTGGATCAATCATTTCATCTTCGCCTGCTTGTCCCATAAAAACAGGAACAGTGATTTGTCCAAGGTTATTTGCGGTTCGTTCAGAAAAAGATTCAATATCTTTTAATTGAACGTAAGAGGCTTCTTTGATTTTCACCATACGCTGAGAACGTTCTTCTAATGAAACTCCTGCCATTTTTAAAACTTTATCAGCATAAAGAACAAAATTTTCTGGAACATTATTGTTTACAGGGAAAATCGGTGAGCAGAAAAAGCCACCGCCAATAATCCCTTCTAACCGATTGGTTAAAGCACTCATCGTAAAAATACCGCCCATCGAAAGACCAAACACAGCAATTTCTTGATAGCCTCGTTCTTTTAAAAATTGAACGGCCGCAATCGTATCGTCCCACCAATCCTTGGTTGATTTCTCTAAAATATCTTCTGGCGCAACAGTTGCATGACCAGAAAAATTAGGGGAATATACGGTATAATTTTCTTTTTCTAAATAACGGCTTAACATGCGAACATCATTACTACTTCCTGAATAAGCGTGCAAGAGTAACACTGCACGGGAACCATTTTGCGTAAATAATGGTTTAGGTAGACTTATTTTTTTCACTATCTAATTCACCTCATCCCCATTTTAGCACATTCTCTACTGAAAACCTTATGAAAAGAAAGATGTTCCATGAACTTTTCATAGATAATTATTCAATTTGTGTAATAAAAAAAGCCCCTCAGTATAATGAAGGACTTCAACGTTTTTACTTCGATGATAATAATACTAAAATAAATAATAGTAACATCCAAACAGCACCAATAATTGCTGTTGCGCGTTGCATAACAGCTTCAAATCCACGTGCTTTTTGTTTGCCGAACAATTTATCTGCACCACCAGTAAATGCACTTGCTGCACTGTTTTGTTTACTTGGTTGCATCATAACGGCAATAACCATCACAACTGAAAGGATGATTACAAGTGTTAAAATAAAATTATACATAGTCTATTTCTCCCTTATTCACAAAATACATCTATTATACTTTAGCATATTTTTGCTACAAATACCAGTTGTATTTGTATAACTGCGATAGTTTTCGTTTATTATTGTAAGAAAAAGAAAGCTGCGTTTTTCTTAAACTAACGCAGCTCTCTTTTTTCATGTCCTTAAAACGTCACCATATTCAGGTTTTGTATCAAATTCTTTTTTCGCAAAAGGACATAGTGGTATGATTTTTTTGTCCTCCCGTCGTGCCTTTTCTACGCCATTAAATACTAATTTTTCTGCCAATTTTTGACCTCTGTAGGTTGGATCAACAAATGTATGGTCAATGATCATCATTTTGTCTCCAGCATTTGACCAAGTCATTTCTCCTATCTCTTGATTCTCATCATTTAATAGTACAAAACGATTTTCTTCTTCTTTGATTTCCATAATTATTTTCCATCCTTCCGAATGTATTTTAAAGCTCCGCTCGGGCAAGTATTAATGACACGAATATCCTCTTCAAGCCCACCATTATCAGCAATGATCCACGGACGACGACCAACTTCAAAAACCTCTGGATTGCCAAGTACACAATTACCAATGTGCGCGCAAATCTCTTTACTATAGTAAATATCTAAATCCTCTCCAGAATATTTACGATACCCTTGTTCTAAAAGCACTTCTTCCGTCACTTGCTTATCATTTATTTTACTACCGTCCATCTTTTTTCCTCCTAATTTTAAAAGCTGAAAGAGCTCGTTTAGTCTCGAATGGAAAATAGGAAAAAATGACTGGGACGCTCTTTGTCTCATTCATTTTTTATCTTTTTCCCGAGAGACTAGCTCTTGAAGTTCGTCAGTCATAAAATTACATTCGTTTTTTATATTTTTAATATGTTGATTCTAACAATTTATATAAATAGTTGCAACTATCTTTTCTCTTAATATTACTGCTCACATCAATCATTTTTTGCCCGTAATGAAGAGAGGATCGAAACAGTATCTACTACTTCTTGTAAAACTGCACCAAACAAAGCAGGAATAATTCCCGTACTTGCAATCAGCATCAAGATCGTGCAAATCGCAATCCCGATCAGAACAGATTGTTTAGCAATTTTCATCGTGTCTTTAGAAATTTTTACTGCTGTACTAACTTTTTCTAAATCATCTTTTAAGATCACTGCATCCGCTGTCTCACTTGCCGCAGTAGCCCCATGAGCCCCCATAGCGATCCCTATATCTGCGATCGCTAAAGAAGGAGCATCATTCACACCATCCCCCACCATGATCACAGGACGCAAGGTATCTGGTATTTTCTTTAATACATCGATTTTATCTTGAGGCAAACATTCTGCATGAACCTCGGCAATTCCGACTTCTTTTGCAATATCCTCTGCGACTTTTTGATGGTCTCCAGTCAACATCAGTAAATGATTTACATGTCGTTTCCGTAACTGCTCCATTGTTTCCTTAGCTTCTGGACGTATGCTATCAGTAAACGTAATGTAACCCAAATAATGACCCTCTTTGGAAACATAGATAACCGTTTGATTTGCTTTTTCGCTCATTTTTTCTTCTGAAACAAACGCTTGCTTCCCGACGCGAATTACGCTTCCATCAATTGTCGCTTTGACGCCGGCTCCTGTTACTTCTTCTAAATTAGAAACTTTTTTCAATTTTTTTGAAGAAGTGATATGGGCTACGAGTGAGCGAGCTAAAATATGACTTGATTCTTGCTCCGCACTTGCTGCTAGTAGTAATAAATCTTCTGTTGAAATGTCACTTTCGGAGACAATTTTATCAACAGACAAAACTCCTCTTGTAATCGTCCCCGTCTTATCAAACGCAACTGATTTTGCATCTGCCATTTTTTCTAAAGTAGTCCCTGTTTTTACAACGATCCCATTTCTACTTGAACGGCTCATACCAGCAACCAAAGCAATTGGCGCTGCTAAAATTAATGGACATGGAGAAGCTACTACTAATACTTCTGCAAACCTAGTTGGATCTTTTGAAACAAACCATGCAACGCCTGCAATCACATAAGCTGTAATAGTAAATGGCACAGCATATCGATCTGCCATCCGTACAAAACGAGCAGGCTGTGCTTCTGATTCTTTTACTAGTTTTACAATCGTTTGATATTGACTATCTGCTGCGCTTTTTTCTGCTGTCATCGTTAGAGAGCTGTCACCATTGATCGAGCCAGACATCAATGAATCCCCTATTTTTTTATCCACGGGTCGTGATTCCCCTGTTAAAGAAGATTCATCTACTGCTGATGCTCCATTTGTTACATGGCCGTCAACGGGAATTATTTCTCCTGGTTTAACAACAAGATCATCATTTACAGCAACTTTTTCTACTGTAATATCCATTAATTCTCCATCGATCAACTTATGCGCTTTTTGAGGTGAATTATCCAATAGCGATTTTAATTCTCTATTGGCTTTTTTAGCCGCATAATCTTCAAGAGAATCTCCACCTGTCAACATAATTAAAATCATCAAACTTGCCCAATATTCTCCCACCGCCAAAGTTGCAATGATTGCTGTGATTGCTAAAATATCTACCCCATACCTTCCAGCTTTCAACGTTTTTATCATTTCCACTAACATTGAAAATGCCATTATAGAACCTGTGATGATGATCATACCATAAGCCCATGTTGACTGATGAAGAATAAATTCAAATATTAATGCCAAAACCCCTGTTACGATCGTAATGATCAACTTTGTTAGATGTTTCATTTTATACCACTCCTTTTGAACAGTTCCTCGCTCTTCATCAAGAGTACTCTCTGTCGAAGAAATAAAAAAGTCAAAGGGCTTAAATGAAAATGAATGTCATTCTTCATTAGGTTTTATTCTAATAAAAAAAGCTAGGACAATGTGCTGTCTTAGCTTTTCTCAGTTTAAATGACTCTTTTTTTCTTTTTGATTCGTCTATTTTCTTTTACTTTTTCAACTTCATAAATTGCTCTTGTCATAAATAATGAAATATAATTAAAAATGGAGCGACTACCAAGAATCAACGGTAGGTAGAAAAGGACATTTCGTGTAAATAATGATGTTAGCATAAAGAAATCACCAAAGAATAGGAAACAAACTAGAAAGGCAATCAACAACAAGCCAATCATGATCTGTTTTTTCAAATCTAATGGTCGCGCAGCTCTTAGTAGAACTTGGAATCCTACACAACCTGTAAGCAACACGCACATTGTAGAAACATCTTGGTGAGATAAATCAAACCAAATTCCAGCTAGCTGTAACACTAAAATATTAAAAACAACCGTTAACGCTCCTGGAACTGAAATTCTCAATATATTCGTCAAAAAATGCCCTTTGATTCGTTGATAATTCGGCTCTAATGCTAGAATAAAGGAAGGAATTCCTACTGTTAATGTATTAATTGGTGTTAATTGCAACGGAGCAAATGGATATGGTAAGAATAAAAAGATAAAGGTTACAGCAAGAATCGCTGAATAAATTGTTTTTACCATATACATCGACGCAACACGCTCAATATTATTGATCACTCTGCGTCCCTCATTCAATACTTGAATCATTGAACTAAAGTCAGAATTCAACAATACAACATCTGATACAGCACGCGCTGCATCGCTTCCACTAGCCATTGCTACACTGACATCCGCTTCTCTCAATGATAGAATATCATTTACACCATCCCCAGTCATACATGTGGTATGTCCATTTTGTTTCAGGGCTTGGATCAACTCTCTTTTTTGATAAGGTGTTACTCGACCAAAAACAGTCGTATTTTCTACTAGTTCGTTAAAATCCGCTGAATCAGAAATAGTGCTCATATCAACAAAGTTTTCTGCACCAGCTATTCCTGCCTGTCTCGCTATTTGCGATACCGTAATTGGGTTATCACCTGAGATAACTTTTAAGGTTACATCTTGTTTAGCAAAATAAGAGAATGTATCAATCGCATTCTCACGAATTGTATCCGCAATAATGAAAATTGCTACCGTTTCTTTGTGTTGCGGCAGTTTAGGGCTTGTTAATTCTTCAGAAAAATGAACTAAAATCAGGACGCGATCTCCTTGTTCGTTGTATGGAGCAAGTTTTTGACTTAATTCTTCAGGAACCTCAGAATAAATGAATTCTGGTGCCCCCATAACAAACGATCCTTTTTCTTCAAACGTGACACCGCTCCATTTCCGATCAGAAGAAAATGGAATCACCTCTTTAACTTTCCAAGCAGATTGAGATCTTGGAAATCTTGATCTTAGAACTTTCGCTGTTGCGTTTTGATCAGATAATCCTGCCATCATTTCACTCATAGCGCGCTCGATTTCACTTGCTGGAAAACCAGCTTGTGGAATCAGTTCTTTAAATGTTAAACTGCCATCTGTAATGGTTCCTGTTTTATCCAAGCAAATGGTATCCACACGTGCCAGTGTTTCAATACACGATAAGCGTTGAATCAAGGTTTGTTTTCTGGCTAAATTAGCTGCACCGACTGCAAACGCCACACTGGTCAACAGCATCAATCCTTCTGGAATCATACTGATCAGTGCACCAGAAACACCTAAAACAGTTTTAGGAAATGACTGGGTGGATTGGTACTGAGACCAAAATAACAGTAAACCGATCGGGACAATGGCAAATGTTAGTCCTTTGATCAAAAGATTCAGAGAATTCATTAGTTCAGAAGTCGAATGTTTCTCTGTTTTTGCTTCTTTTGATAATTTAGAAACAAAATTATCTTCCCCGACTGCAGTAATTTTGACAAAGCCTAATCCTGAGGTAATAAAACTTCCACTCATGATTTTGTCGCCATTTTGTTTTGTGATCTTATCTGATTCTCCAGTTAGTAAAGACTCGTCCACTTCCATTCCTTCCGCATGAAGAACGACTCCATCTGATGGAACTTGATTGCCCAATGTCAAAACTAAAACATCACCTAAGACAATTTCATCTTGAAAAATATTCGTCAGTTGGTTCTCTCTTAAAGCTGTTACTTCGGTTTTATTGACGATAGATAATTTATCGATCGTCTTTTTAGCATGTATTTCTTGAATTACACCAATCGCCGTGTTGATAATAATGATCCAAAAAAACAATGCATTTTTAGGATAACCGACAGCAAAGACTGCAACAGCTAAAAACAAGTTGATAAAGTTAAATAATGTTAGAGAGTTATCTAAAATGATCTGTTTTGTTGTTCTAGATAGATCCTCAACTTCTTTGTTGGTCTTCCCCTGAGCAAAAAGCTGTTCCACTTCTTGATTGGAAAGTCCTTTAATATCCGTAGGAATCCGAATATCAGCATTATTGATTTTTTGCACCTTTTCTTCAGATGAAAGAAACTCCTCACTATCTATATCTCTTTTTTTCCTAAACCATTTTTTCATATTTTCATTCACCTTCTTATTACTATTGTTAAATCAATTGTAGAGTACTTTATGCACTATTTCAGATAACTAGGTTAATTTTACACTTTTTTTAACCATTTGAACAAAATGAAGGTACATTAAAGTAAATTTTGGTGCAAAAAAAGAAAGGCTAAATTTTTAGTCTTTCTTTTTTATTAGATTGAATGTGATAACTTATATTGGGTTGACGCAAGAATACCTTTTCCAATCAAAATGGTTATACAAGGTTTCAACATGCTCACTCCATAACAGAGTGAGACAATTACAATGGATGATATTGTCGTTGTCATCTATATTTCAATCCACTCACTCCATAACAGAGTGAGACCTTTAGGCGAAGCTTCACCGACAGGCCCAGTCCCATTTCAATCCACTCACTCCATAACAGAGTGAGACGCAGTATCGGTTAACCTTAGGGATATCACAGAAAATTTCAATCCACTCACTCCATAACAGAGTGAGACCACAAAGCATTGACTGGACTTCTTACAAGCCTTAATTTCAATCCACTCACTCCATAACAGAGTGAGACTGTGAAAAATAATGTTTTTTCGCAAAAAAACTCTCATAATCACCAATTTCCCACATAAATCTCGAATAACATTAAAATATAATGAGGAAAAACGGAAAATTGAGACCTTTTCCTCTCTAATTTTGGTGCGGGTCTCCCAGAGATTTCATGGTCACTTGGGGTCCGCACCTGAAAATATCTATTCCCTTATTCAAGCCTTACTTCCAGAAATCATCAAAAATTGAAATTGGCATATGTCGCTTGTGTTGCGTTTTTTTATACCAGCCTTCGATCGTTTCTCTTGCCTTTTCCGATACTGCTTTTCCTTCAACATAATCATCAATATCGTCATAGGTCACCCCAAGCGCTACTTCATCTGCCACCAGCGGTTTGTCATCTTCTAAATCTGCAGTTGGAATCTTCGTATACAATTCCTCTGGTGAACCTAGTTCCTTCAATAAAGATTTGCCTTGACGTTTATTTAAACGAAATAATGGTAAAATGTCTGCACCGCCATCACCATATTTTGTATAAAAACCAGTAATATTTTCTGCTGCATGATCCGTCCCGATTACAGCACCTGCTTTTTCTCCAGCAATCGCATATTGAACAATCATCCGTTGACGTGCCTTCATATTTCCTTTATTGAAATCACTGATAGAAATGCCCGATTCTACAAGTGAAAGAACACAGGCATCAATTGCAGGTTTGATATTTACGCGCAAAGAAACATCGGGATGGATAAACTCTAATGCTTTTTTAGCATCGGCTTCATCTGCCTGTTCACCATAAGGCAAACGAACTGCGACAAACTGATACGCTTCATCTTTCGTTTCTGCACGCATCTCTTCCATTGCCAGTTGAGCCAGACGTCCAGCCAATGTGGAATCCTGACCTCCACTGATTCCTAAAACAAAAGTTTTCAAAAAAGGATATTTGTATAAATAGCTTTTCATAAATTCAATACTTTTTCGGATTTCTTCTTGCGGATCTATTTGAGGTTTTACACCTAACTCTTCAATAATTGCCTTTTGCAGTGACTCCATAGAAAATCCCTCCTAATTTTAAAAGCGTAGCGGGCTCGTCCATTTTTTTATAAAGACTGACCTGCACAACCAGATACGATTTATTTGCCTTCACTTAATGCTTTTACATCCACACGAACTTTCTCAAGCAAACGCATTTTATGATTCCAGCACTCAGTTGATAAATCGACTGGGTATTTTTGCGGATTAAGATCACGTTTGTACTCTTCCCATAATGAGTCTAGGTTCTCTTTTGCATAGCTTTTGATTTCTTCTAAAGTAGGCATTTCGTAGACACGTTTTCCTTCAACAAAAATGTCCTGTAGAACAGCTCTTGCTTCAAAGTCTCGAACAGTCTTATTAATGAATGTATGAACTGGATGAAACATATAAATCTCCTCTTGTTTACGAGGATCTTCATCCCAAAGTGTCACATAGTCTCCTTCTGATTTTTTGTCAGATTTGCGTGTGATCCGCCAGACTTGTTTTTTGCCAGGTGTTGTCACTTTTTCAGCATTACTTGAAAGCTTGATCGTATCTTCCATCTTGCCATTTTTATCTTCGATCGAAACCAATTTAAAAACGGCACCTAACGCTGGTTGATCGTATGCTGTGATCAACTTTGTTCCAACGCCCCAAACATCGATTTTTGCTTTTTGCATTTTTAAACTTAAAATGGTATTTTCATCCAGATCATTTGAAGCATAAATTTTAGCTTCTGTATAACCTGCTTCATCTAATTGTTCACGTACTCGTTTTGAAATATATGCCATATCTCCACTATCCAAACGAACACCTAAAAAATTGATTTTATCGCCCATTTCTTTGGCTACACGGATTGCGCTGGGAACGCCTGATTTCAAAGTATCATAAGTATCAACTAAAAAGACACACTCTTTGTGGGTTTGCGCGTATGCTGTAAAAGCATCGTAATCATTTCCGTAGGACTGTACTAGTGAATGCGCATGGGTTCCACTGACTGGAATTCCAAAAATTTTACCCGCTCGAACATTACTGGTTGCATCTGCTCCACCAATGTAAGCGGCACGTGTTCCCCAAACAGCTGCATCCAATTCTTGCGCACGGCGAGTACCAAATTCCATCAAAGGATCGTCTCCGATCACAGATTTGATTCGTGCTGCTTTAGTTGCGATCAACGTTTGGAAATTGACCATATTCAAAAGAGCTGTTTCGATCAATTGACATTGTGCTAAAGGTCCTTCGACTTGAATCAATGGTTCATTGTTAAACACTAAATCCCCTTCTAATGCGGAACGAACTGTACACTTAAATTCAAATTCTTTTAGATAAGTCAAAAAATCCTCTGGGTAATCTTCAACTTCTCTAAGATAGGCAATATCTGTATCTGTAAAAGTTAAATTCTCCAAATAATCGACTAAGCGTTCTAATCCAGCAAAAATAGCATAACCATGATTAAAAGGCATCTCCCGAAAATAACATTCAAAAACGGAATGTAAGTCTGCTCTTCCTAATTTCCAATACGTTTGCATCATGTTGATTTGATATAAATCTGTATGTAACGTTAAGCTATCATCATCGTAAACTTTTTTCATCTGACTGTGCCACCCTTTATTCTTTCTAGAATTTTAATTCCTATTATAACAAAAAACTGTCTTTTTAACTAAAAACTGATTTTAAGATGCCTTTTTCTTGAAGATAAAAAACTTGCTGAAAAAATAGTTCAATACAACCACTGCTACTTGCGTTACCATTTTTGCCCAAAAGTCTGAGATGTGCATCACTTCGATCATTAACACCATCAATGCCATATCAACGACGAAGGATAAAATACGGTACCAATAAAACAACAACATCTCTCTAATAAAAGAGCCGATATCTTCATGATTACTAGCAAAAACAAAATATTTATTTGTAAAAAATGCAAAAAGTACAGATAAAAACCAGCCGATTGCATTACTTATTTTATAGTCGATTCCTAAAAGATCTTTGCAGATAAAGAAAATAACTATATTCACAACTGTTGTTGCTACACCAAACACTAAATATGAAATCACTTCTTTATATTTATGAAATAATTCTTTCACCGTTCACGCTTCCTTTCATTACTCTTTTTATTTTATCAAAGATAGAATAGAAATCCTACTGATTTTCTAGTTTCTTATCATTCCTTTTCGTTGAGAAAAAACGTTGATTCTATTTTGCATAAATATTTTTGTAATAAAAGATGGCTAACTGCGTTCTGTCTCTGACCTCTAATTTTTCCAATAAATTACTGATATAATTTCTGATGGTTCCTTCACTTAAATAAAGTTTTTCAGAGATTTCTTTATTATTCAGCCCTTCAGCTATCAAAGAAATAATAGATAGATCTTTTTCGTTTAATTTAAGTTCTTCCAAACAAGTTGTTTTTTCTGTTTGTAGTAGATGAGGGAGACGATCCATGATCGTTCGACCAAATACCGATTGTCCATTTTTGACTGCTTTAATTGATGGGACGATAGCCTCTAAGTCCTGTTTTAACAAGTAACCTTTAACCCCGATCCTAAGTGCTTCAACGATATACTCATCATCTGAAAAAGTTGTTAAAAGTAAAATAGCCGCTTGTTCCTCTTTTGCTAAAATCTTAGTAGCTGCCTCTATTCCTGTCGACTCTTTCATCCGAATATCCATCAACAAAATATCAGGCTGTAACTCTTCATATAAAGTTACAGCTTGTGCCGCACTATTTCCTACTCCAATTACACTAATTTCACCAGTTGCTTCAACAATTGTTTTAAGTGAGGTCGTCACTAACAAATCATCATCTACAATCAATAATCGAATCACTTTTGATACTCCTTTATTTTGGCAAAATAGCTATTAACGAAAAACTTTTTTCTTTTTGTTGATAGCTTAATCTGCCTTTTAATTTTTCCATTCTTTCCTGCATACCAATCAGACCGATACCAATTTCACTTGGGGTCTTTTCTTTATTTTGTGTACCGTTATCTTCAATTGTTAATTTATAAAAACCTGGATGATTCATAAAGCCAATCGTTACTTTATCGGCATTACTATGTTTCATTACATTTGCCAAAGCTTCTTTAATCAACATAATACATGCCAGTTTGTATTCTTTACTAATAGATTCGGGGAAAACACCCGCTATTTCTACCTCGCAAAATGTAAAATTCAACAAGATATTTTGACAAGCTAAGGATAAACTTAATGATTCATCATACAAATCATGAACACTGTCTCGAATACTGTTCATTCCTTCTGTGATCGTTTCTTGAAGCTGATTTAAAGGAACAGCTAATTTTTCTTCTTGATTTATTGCTTTTAGAGCGCCTGTTTGAAGGAGAGCACTAGAAAGTAAATGCCCGACATTATCATGAATATCTCGTGCAATTCTATTCCGTTCGTTGGAAAGTTCCAGGTTCACTTTGATTTCTTGCTGTTTGATCAACTCCGAATTTTCTGTTTCAAAGGTAAAGTTATTCTCATCTTTTTCTTGCTCTAGCCAAAGATAGTCCTTGCGTAGCGAGTAATCTTTTACGGTTAGAAAAGCCAAATAACCAGCTAAAACACACAATAGTAAGATATAAAACTTCAAACTATTCGGATATGCACTACTGTATAAAAAAAAGACCAAGATCAAGCCACTATTTAAAATCGATACTTCTTTTCGTTCATCCATCATGCCATCATAAAGAAGGACAGGAACAAAATAAGCATACTCTTGCCACTTGACTGTTGCTATCATCAAAAATAAGATACCAAAAAATGAAAATTTAGGTTTTTTTGTAACCCAAAGCAGTACACTCAACACTATTGTAGCTAACACAAAAATAACCATTTCACTTTGATAGGCTTGATTTAAAAGAATCGTGAAACATAACCCTAACAAAATCGCTTTATCCAATAAATTCCGTATTAAAAATGTATTCATCGATTTTCTCCAACCTCTTCATTTATATGACAAATGTCACATGCATATAGGAAAATATTCACTTATATCTTAATATGCTTTGAGCTATAGTTCTATTATAAAGAAAAAAGGGAGAATTTCATATGATAATCGAAATAAATGATCTAGTAAAACGATACGGAAAATTAACAGCATTGAATCACTTTAATTTACAAGTAAAAAAAGGTGATATTCTTGGATTGCTTGGGCCTAACGGGTGTGGAAAATCAACAGCGATCAATTGTATGCTTTCACTGTTATCATACGACACTGGAGAAATCAAGCTCTTTGGTGAAAATATGACCCCTACTCGTTATGATATTAAAAAACGAATCGGTGTAGTTCCGCAAGAAGTCGCTGTTTTTGATGAATTGACGGTTATCGAGAATATCGATTATTACTGTGGGTTATACATTACTGATAAAGTAACTAGAAAACAATATGTTTCAGAAGTGATTTTGCTTGTCGGTCTAGAAGATTTTACTACTTTTTTACCTAAAAAACTTAGTGGAGGACTAAAGCGTAGACTTAATATCGCATGCGGTATCGTTCATAAACCCGAATTGATCTTTTTAGATGAACCTACCGTCGCGGTTGACCCTCAAAGTCGTAATAAGATTTTAGACAGTATTAAAGAACTTAATCGTCAAGGGGCGACTATTGTCTACACGACTCATTATATGGAAGAAGTAGAACAGCTATGTAACAATATTGTCATTGTTGAAAAGGGTCAAGTGATTGCAGAAGGAACAAAAGAGCAATTAAAAGGCCTGATCAAAGGAAATGAAAAAATTGTGATCGAAATACCTGATTTTCCTTCAGTCGTCAGAGAAGAATTACTGCAGATTCCTGGTATTATTGATATTACTTACGACAATATTTTTGTAACCTTGAATACTGAGAAAAATAAAACAGTCTTTACTCAAGTACTTCATATTATAGAAAAAAATCAACTTTCATTTGGTAATTTTTATACCCAACAACCTACTCTTAATGATGTTTTCCTAGAGATAACAGGAAGAGAATTAAGAGATTAGAGAGGAGACCGCATATGTTTTGGCATTTATATTACTATCGCTTAAAGATTCAATTGAACAATAAAATTTTACTATTTTGGTCATTGCTTTTCCCATTACTCTTAGGCTTGTTTTTTACTGCGGCTTTCAGTAATCTTGATACACTTGATTTAGTAAAAAAAATTCCTGTAGGTATCGTCACTGATGATAAAATTCCACCTAAAAGTACTGACTTTTTTTTGAATACTTTAAATGGAATCAAAGTGAATGATCAAAAAATGTTTATTCCAACTATACTTTCAAAAGAAACAGCAGATAAACAATTACGTAATGAAAAAATTGCTGGTTATTATACTATTAAACAAGATGATCTTTCACTTACTGTCAGCAAGCAAACGATTCAACAAAATATATTGGATTCTTTTATGAATCAATTTCTCCAAAGTAAAACAACCTTGGCTACTTTAGAAAATGAAGATCCTGCTCTTCTTGCTTCATCCATTACCGAAAAAATCGGGAAAACAACGAATTATATCTCGGTAAATAAAGCTACCGCTTCAAAAGGCAGCGTTAAAAGCTTTTATTTCTTCACGTTGATTGGAATGTGTTGTATGTTCGGTATGTTCTGGGGAATCGGTAACGCAAATGATGAACAAGCAAACCAGTCAGCAAATGGTATTCGTTTAAGTATGACGCCAAAAAATAAATTATTCATCGTATTAACAAATTTAGCTTCTTCATTTACGATATTCATTCTTGAAATTTTCTTTATCTTAGGATTTTTCCATTTTGTTTATAATGTCGACTTTGGTGATCGCTGGTCTTTGATTTTACTGACTTGTGCACTAGCTTCTCTTACAGCACTTTCGTTAGGTCTTTTATTCGGCAATCTTCTTAAAGTTCCTCTAAACCAGAAGATCTCACTTGCCGTGTCATTTCAAATGACCTGCAGCTTTTTAGCTGGAATGATGTCTCCTGATGTCAAACTTTTAGTCAATCAGCATCTTCCATGGCTAAATGCGATAAATCCAGTTAACTTGATCAGTGAGGCTTTGTATAAACTTTATTATTATCAAAATATCAGCAGCTTTTACACTAACTTGCTTAGTTTGGGACTATTGACAGCCATTTTTATCACAGCTAGTGTTATTTATGAAAGGAGAGTACAGTATGTCAGTCTTTAAAGCTACTCTTGGCATTCTAAAAAAGAATTTGGGAACATTGATTCTTGCATTAGCAATCAGCTTGGGCATTTCTTTTGCTTATTCAGGTTCAAATCCAGCAGCTACTGAACTTGAAAAGTTGAATGTTGTCATTTTTAATAAGGACGATGGCAATACAGCAAAACAGCTAGAAACTTACCTGAAACAGACAATGAATGTTGTCCCATTAGAGAATACGCAAGAAACAATCGATGACGCTTTATTTTTTGGAAAAGTTGATTATGTCCTAACTATCCCTTCGTCACTTTCTCAAGAAATTAAACTTGGAAAACAGCCTAATCTAACAATTCAGGTCAAACCAGATAGTTTTAATCAGGTTTATATTGATTCAATAATCAATAATTATTTATCTACTTATCAATTTTATCGAGAAGCATTTCCAGAGAAAACAGACACTGAAATCGGACAATTGACCACTAAAAATGTTGCAACTTCAGGGAAGATCCACTTTGCTTCTTCTTACGACCAATCAAAGAAAAATACCGCAACAGGAAAAGTTTTTGGTGTATTAGCCTATACTATGTTTATGACTATTTTCAGTTCGATCTCTTTAGTTAGTTTGGCTTTCAATCGTAAAGAAATCAAGCATAGAAACAACTGTTCTCCACTGTCCAAACGAACTTTTTCACGCCAACAATTTATAATTCAAATTGGCTTTTGCTTGGTATTTTGGCTAGTTTTTGTTAGCCTTGTTCTGTTCGTTACAAAAAGCAGATTTGATCAACACAGTGCTTACTTTATCTTGAACACATTCCTCCTGTTTCTCGTTGCGGTATCTTTTAGTAACCTAGTTGGTAGCATTATCAATAATCCTGATATGGTTTCCGGCATCAATAATGTGTTTATTTTAGGTAGTGCTTTTGTTAGTGGTGTGTTTGTACCTGCAGAAATTTTACCTGATATCGTAACGAAAGTCGCTTCTTTTACACCAAGTTATTGGTATATGCGAAATTGTACATTAATTGGAAATACGAGCCAGTTCAATAGTGAATTTTCTACGAAATTTCAATTTAACACAATAATTTTATTGATTTTTTCTTTTATCTTTTTCTTATTGACAATGCTAGTCAGAAAAGAACATGGCGGTTTGAAATTTTCTCTTGTAAAACCAGCTATTGAAAAATAAAAAAAACTAGAAAAAGCAACATAACTGCTTTTTCTAGTTTTCTATTTTTATGCTGGATCAACGTTTTTTTGAATCACTATAATATCTTTTCTAGGCGCGCTGAAAGAATAGCCTTTTTGCTGCATTTCATTTTTCACACCGATATGAACAGTCACTTCTTCTCTTGTCGTATTCAAAAGCCTTTTGATCACATAATCTACTTCTTTTTTAGTAATTTTCTTTTTAGTATTGATCATGATTATATCGATCTTATCAAATGCATCCGCATACACAATTTGAGTACGGTCTAATGCATAGAGTTTGAAAAACTTGATTGCTTTAGCACCAAAAACGAACTTCGTGATATTGGGATAAAAATACTCCAAATCTAGATTTCTGTTGATGGGTGTTTCGATTAATTTCATCGACTCAACTCCTTATTTTTTAAAATTTGTCTTGATAACTTTACATAAAAATTTTACTCTTTCATCGGCTCTTTGTAAATCAAAAAAGAAACATTCACCAAAAAATATGTTATTCTATAAAAAACACTTGACCTTCTCGTTAAGTAAAGGTTTATGCTAGGTTCATACAGGAGGGAAACAAATGGAATACACAATAAAAAAAATTGCTGAATTATCTGGAATCAGCACTCGAACATTGCGTTATTATGATGAAATCGATTTATTAAAACCAGCACGCATCAATTCTTCTGGCTATCGTATTTACGGGACAAAGGAAGTCGATAAGCTGCAGCAAATTCTTTTTTATCGTTCTTTAGATATGAAGTTAGAAGACATCCAAAAATTACTGACTACGCCGAGTTATGATCCTCAACACGCGTTACAGGATCATTACCAACAATTATTGGAAAAACGCCAACAAATCGATCATCTGATCCTAACTGTAGAAAAAACGTTACGTTATCAAAAAGGAGAAATAACTATGACTGACAAAGAAAAATTTCTAGGTTTCAAACAACAGAAACTACAAGAAAATGAACAAGCATACGGTGAAGAAATCCGTAAGAAATATGGTGAAGAAACAGTGGAACATTCCAATCAAAAGTGGCTTAACCTAAGTGAAACAGAATTTAGCGGAATGGAAACTGCTGAAAAAGAAATGTTTGAAGCCCTAAAAATCGTAATGACAACCAACGATTATCAATCTCAAGAAGCCAAAACAGTTTTCCAAAAACATAAAGAATGGCTAAGCTATACCTCTCCTGCATACTCAGCTGAGCTGCACAAGGGGCTTGGTCAAATGTATGTTGGCGATGAACGTTTTGCTTCTTATTACAACGAACGCGCAGGTGAATCTGCTGCAAAAACGCTAAATCAAATCATCCAAAACTTTGCAAAATAAGTCGTGATTTGTGATTTCACTGAATAAAAAAGAGCCTGGGACAAAACTAAAAATCAGTTTTGTCCCAGGCTCTAAATCCGAATAAACGGTGAGATCAGAAGCAACCCCTTCTGACCCAGCCTCTTACTTATTTAGATAACCGTTTCATCCGTTTCTACTACTATCGAGTGCAGTATTTCATTCACTTGTTGATCCAAATCAAGCTCAGTTTCTTCAGATGCACGATCGATTTCACATATGATCCATCCATAATTATGAGCTGTTTCAAAAAAATAAGTCGTATAATTGTTCGTTTCTGATTGCCCATTTTCACTTGTTTTAGTTGTTAAGATATATTCATTTTTAAACAAATCTGGATGCAACTTTTCAACACTTTTCTGATTATTTCTTTTCCCTTGATCTTCCATCACTTGGCCTACAAACTCAGATAAACTAGAGGCACTTGCTATTTCGCTCATGAATATAGAAACGTAAAGTGCATTACTCGTAAATGTTTTACTCGATTGTCCTTTGATTTCATCTACTGAAAATAAAGTTCCTTCTTCTTCATGGAAGTATTTTGGCAGCTGAATTTTCAGCGTTTCGTCTTCGTTTGTAACAGACAGCTCAGTGATCCTGACTTGAGCTTCCTGACCAATTTTATCGTGATAGTCTTTTTCAACTTGCTTTTCATATAACGTTCGGCCATCATCATCTAAATATTTTTTCGCACCAAAATAAACAAAAGTCCCAACTATCAAAAGTAGGAAAATAGTTAAAATAGCTGATCTAATTCTTCTTTTTTTCCGCTTGGCAATAAAATTAGTATTTTTCAGGATTTCCTTTTTATAATTTGCTGAATGTTTGATTTGTGTAATATCATAATAAAAAAATTGTAGCGGCTCTTCTAGCATTGTACTATCAATTTCATCTGTAAAACCAACCAATAACGTATACTGTCGGATTTTTGATGGAAAGTTTCTAGTATTTCTCTTTTTCAACTTCACAAACAGCTCTTGCTCTCCTAAAAAATAATAGGATTGATCATCTTCTTGAATTTCTAGCTTCTCCATTTTCTGAAAATCACTTGGCAATTGTGCTTTTATCCGCTGAAAATATGTTTCAAAGGCTTCCGCACGCAGATAGCGCAATAAATAAACCACCAGTCCTGACTCACTCAAAAACAAGGCTACTAATAACCATCTAACTATTGACTCTGATAAACCGATCCCAACAACCGTTATCAACATGATCGCAAGTAGGAAAAACAAATATTTTTGATAATGTTTCGTATACAATTGTTTGATTCCTGATTGATAATATTCTAAATCATGTTCGATATTTTCCTTTATTTCTTTCATCAATACTCCCCCAAATATGAAATATGAAAATAGATTATTTGATTCCATCTCTTATTTTTCCATAAACGACCTTTTTTGTCTAAAAAAATTTTTATTTGATGATTTCTTCAAAAATAAAATGTCCAACGCCGCCTTCTAAGCAATCAGCGACAATCAACTGACATTTCTCTTTGACAATGTCCTTGGCATTTCCTACTGCAACAGGGATATCAACAACATCTAACATTGGTAAATCGTTCTCACCATCACCGATACCATAACTTTTTGCATCTGGAAATTTTTTCATAAATTCTTGGATTGCATTTCCTTTACTGCTCTTTGGATCAACGATTTCCAGACATTGAATAAATGAAGAAAAGACCTCTGTAGCCTCACTACTCAATAAATCGCGTAATTTTTCATGTTCATAGTCACTTGCTTCCATCAATTCTATTTTCATCACTTTTAATTCAGGATGTTCAGCCAAATAAGCAAGTGGGTTCACAACATGCTGACACTGCTCTTTGAAAAAAGCTTCTTTGAAATCCATGATTTGTTTACCAGTTTCTCCCATTGGTTCAAGCTTTTCTCTTAATGCTAAAATATTAGACTCATAATTTTCAACTGCTTTTAAAATAATTCCCTCATTTGTATGAATATGATAAAAAATTTCACGTTCCTCTAAAATAGCGATGACTCGTCGACATTCATCCATCGATAAACAGTGATTATACTGAACAGGCTCTCCTACTAATTTATAGCCGCCACCGTTGCTAAAAATAACATCACACTCACTATCCAATTCATCCATCAGTTCTGTTAGCTGAGCATATCCTCGTCCACTAATAAAAACAAAATGATCTCCTTGTTTTTGGAGAGCATAAATCGCATCATAATTTATTTGAGGTACTGCTCCTCCAATGTCCTGAAATGTTCCATCTATATCACAAAAAACAACATTCATTTGTTACGCTCCTCTTTCATCTCAATCTATCGTCTACTCTTTTTGATTCTATTCAATTGAAATTTACTTTTTTATTTCAACCATTTGAGTATATCATAAATTTTCTAAGAAATTTCTTTTAATTCAGTATCAGATCTCTCAAATAGTTTAGTCGAATCTTCTATTTCATTTTAGTTAAATGAAAGACCTGTGTAAAGTGCTGATCCACAATCAACTCCTTACACAGGTCCTTCAAAGTATCTATTTTAAATGAGGCGCACACTATTCAATGGTTTTCTTATTTTGATTGTGCTAAACTCTTGAATACTATTTCAACTACTTATTTTTCAAAATATTCACCATATATCCAAGCAAGCCTAGCCAAGACAATAGGCTTAAAATAACCCCAAAGATAATTATCTTAGAACCAATATATCGCACTTCAATTTGATTCGCTCCCTTTGGAACTATAAATTGAATCGTACCTCTTTCACTTGATGTAATGTCTGTTTTTTTTCCATTGACTAAAACCGCACTGTTCTTATAACGAATAATCGGCAGATCTACTTCTGTACGACTTTTATCTGTTGAAAGTTCAAAAACGATTCGTTGCTTTTCCCCAATCGGTTCCATTTTTAATACTTTATTATCTACATACCCAATATGTTGATAGATGTCTTCTAAATAAAGTTGGGATTTTTCTGGAACATATTGATCGATCCACATAGAATAACGATTTTCTGGATCAGTGAAGAAAATCGATTCAGTATCAAAACCGAAGCGTGGTGCATTATCCAGCATCTTATTTACAGATAGTAACCACGGAGTCAAACAAAGTAAAATAGTACCCGCCAAAAGGACTAACTTGCGTTTAACAGAGAGCTTTTCACTCACTATTTTGATTATATTTGCACCTGTCAAACAAGCAAATAACGTAGGGAATATCATTAGTCTAAAGGGAAACTGAATAACAGATAGCGGTGTTTGCTGTAAAAGCTGCCATGGAAAAAGACTTGTAGTCAGCAAAAATGTGGCGATACTGATACCATAAATAAGTTGATAGTTCCTCGTCATTTTTTTTACGAAAAATACGCCGATAAAAAGAATCAATAGACAAATAAACCCAATATTGTAAACGCCGCCTAAGCTTGACTGCATCAAATCATTAGAAAAACTTCTTAAGACTAATTCCGAAATATCATCTGCAACAAGATTCATTGGTGAGGGTTGCAGGAAGGATTGAAAAAGTTGTTCTTCACCAAAACCGAACAAATATCCTGCAGAAGCAAAGACTGCAACGAGCCCTGAAAAAAAAAGTATCAGAGTTCTTTTAACCCGCTCTTTCATAAAAAACAAACTGCTTCCCCAAAATAAAAACAGATATAAACAAGCTAAAAAAGCTGAAAGAACATGCGTATAGACAATCAATGAAAACCCAATGGTAACAAATACCCAGTAACGTTTATCCCCAAATAAAACCTCGTAACTTCCTAATAGTACCAGTGGTAAAAAAGTCAACGCAATAAATTCGGCTAACGCAAACCGCGTGAATCCATCAATCGTCCGATAAATAGAAAATGTATACAATACTGAAAATGCCGCACTTGACACCCAAGAATGACTAAATCGCTTCATACAGCAATACGCTATCAAAGCCGTTAAAAATGTATACAGATAAAAGCTTATATATATCGCTATTACAGGATTTTTTATCAATAAACTAACACTAGAGAATAACGTCAATGTCAGCCATGGATAAAAAATGTTTACGCCATAACCAATCAGATAAAAAGACCGCGTACTTATCCCTGGAAAGTTCATACTGCCATCTTGAAGCCAACCTGTGATTTCTTTTATCCTACTCAACTGATAATGCAAATCATCTCCATAAACCAAATAACCTCGACTTACGAAGGGCATTATAAAAAAAACTGCAATTACTAAAGCGAATAAACAGACAAGTACATATTCATTATAAATTAAATTCTTTTTTCGTTTCATTCCTACCACCTCGATTCACTGAAAAATAATTCTTTTACTTAATCAAACGACTCCGAAAAACTCTCTTGCTCAATAATAAATCTAGGACGATGCTTTACTTCCATAAAAATTTTTCCTATGTAAAGTCCAATTATACTGATTGAAATCAGTTGTAGACCACCCAAAATCCATAATGAAATCATCATTGATGTCCAACCTGATACCGTTTCACCTATTATTTTTCTGCTAAGAGAATAAATCGTAATAATCGTTGCCACCACAAGTGAAATCATCCCTAAAGATAAAATAAATTTGATTGGTGCAATTGAAAAAGAGGTCAACCCTTCAATTGAAAAGCTGATCATTTTCTTTAGTGGATATTTAGATTCCCCTGCTTCCCTTTTTTTTCGATCATAGTAAACTTTTGTCGAAGAAAATCCTAAAAGCGGAACGATCCCTCTAACAAAGATGCTCGTTTCCTTGAAATTTACTAACTGTTTACAAGCTCGCTGGCTCAGCAGACGAAAGTCAGCATGATTTTGTACTAATTCTACCCCTAACAAATTCATCAGCTTATAAAAAAGCAGCGCTGTATATTTTTTGAAGAATGTATCAGTTTCTCTCTTTTTACGTACGCCATAAACTACCTCATAGCCATTATTAAAAGCCAAAATAAACTCTTTGATTACTGCAGGATCATCTTGCAGATCCGCATCAATGGTCACAATACAACTGCTTTTATCAAGAGCCAAATCAAGCCCTGCAAGGATAGCCGCCTGATGACCAAAATTTCGGCTAAGCTTTAACCCTGTCACACATTCCTCTTCTAATGAAAATTTTTGAATCATTGACCAAGTTTGATCCTGGCTTCCGTCATCCACATATAAAACTCTGGAATTATTTGCAATCTGTCGTGTTGCTATCATTTCCTTGATCAATTTAAGTAAAATTTTGTTGGTTTCTACCAGTACTGCTTCCTCATTATAACAAGGCACTACAATCGTCAGAATCGTCCGTTTCATAAACCGTGCAACCCTCCATTCTTTTTTAGATGCAAGTTACAAAGAGGCGTTTGCCCCTTCAGTATTCTTCAAAAAATTATTCCGTATAATCAACAATCGTCGCATAAATTTCTTTTAACTCTTGTTTATTGTCGAACCCACCCAAAAGGGCTTGGGAAACTTTCTTTTTTCCTACAGCTTCTTTATCATTGCTATAAACAACCGCTTTTGAAGACGTTGGACGTTTATCCAATTCCTTATAATCCTCATTAAAGTTTTGAATCGAGCGGGCTGTTAGTTTTTTGGGCAAATCGATGATTTCTGCACTTTTTGCCAATAATTCATCAAAATTATCTTTAGGATATGTGCTCTTGTCACCATACGTTGTCATTGCAAGACTTTGAGTAGCTAAACGTACTTCTTTTTTTTCTTTATCAAACGTATATTTTAAGTCGATCAATGCAAAAACTTTCAACTCAGTTCCTTCATTCAACGGGTAATAGCCACGTACTTTTAATTCATCTCCAGAAGCATACATTGTATATTCTGGGGCGCCTTCGACCATTCCTTGTATGGACACGTCATTTTTAAGCATCTCTTTTGTTTGCTCAATAAGACTTGGAACGCGTACTTTAAACTTATTTTCTAATGTAGTTAATGCTTCTTTTTCTGTGATTTTAGGATAATCAAAAGTTCCGAATGGCTTTTCTCGTGCTTCATGCCATGTTAGTTTTTGATGCTCAACTTTAGTTGCTTGTTTCTTTGAGGAACAAGCGCTAATTATGGATAGACCTAGTAGGATAGTCAAAGTAAATAGAAAAGCTTTTTTTTTCATTATTTCCCTTCTCCTTGCACAGCTTCATTGGATACCACAATTGGGATGTCCTTGGCATTGTTAAAAACAGTTTTTTCAGGAATCAATAAAACATCGCTATCATCTTTTAATTCATATAACGTCACGCCTTCTAGAGATCCTTCTCGGGGAATTATTTCATTTTTTTGTTCGATCAATTTAGGAATATCTAAAATTGTATTATCTTGCGCTATTTTTCCCTGCGTCAATGTTTTTCCGTTTTGTGTTACCTTGATCGTGGTATCCCATTTATCTGCTTTGATCGATTGCTCTTTTGATTTATTTGTTATTGTATACCTTAGTGCCACAAGCTTTTGCTCCGCTTCTCCTACCACATTCATAACACCTGTCAATGATAACGTCAGCTCATCATTTTCAAAAACAATTTCTTCGTCTTCTGTATCAGCTTTAGATCCATTATCTTTTACCTCTTTTACAGAGCGAGCTGACTCATCGATGATTTCAGCTCTTTTTTCATAATTACCATCTTTTGCTGAATAATAATTTAACTGAACCATTCCGTGTGCCGTTTCAATATAATATAGATGTAACCAAGTAGCACGCTTATCGAAAAGTGTATCCAAGGTATACTTATAGCCTTTATATTTTCCAACCTTAAACTCTTTCATAAAAATATCTGACTCATTTTTGTAATTATATTGTTTTTTTAATTCTTTTCGGATTCTTTTGCCAAAGTCAGTTAAATCGATTGATTCTTTTCTTTCAGACATTACAACCAAAGTTGAATTACTTTTCATATCTTTTGCACCAAAAATGGCTTCATTGCTATAGGCCACCTTATAATCTAAGGATTTTTCCCATGTGCTTGGTAATTGAAACGTATAATCGATTCCTTTCCCGTCAAATGATTCTTTTTTTTCTGATAGTTTCGCAGAACAACCGCTTAAAACGAGCAGTAGTATGAATCCTAGCCCAATAATTTTTTTTTGCATCTTAAACTCCTTTTCCCTTCCCACTCTTATAACCACTTCATCTTTTTTCTACCATCTTTAATGATCCACCTATTAAAAAAGATAAATAGAGTAACACAGCCGATAAATAAACTAAAACCGATTTTAAATCCTTGCGGTAAAAAAACAAATTTAATGGTATGTATTCCTTTAGGTACAGGCAGTGCCAAAAAGGCATCTTTAAAGGTGGGGATCCTTACTTTTTTTCCATCAATATAAGCACTCCAACCTTTATCATAGGGAATTGTTGTCAACACAACTTGCTCCTTATCAAGGTCAACATCCGCTTGTGCTACTCTTCCACTGGTCTCAAAAGAAACACCGTTTTTTTGAATCGCTTGAACAGATTTTTCAAAAACATCAACATTCATAAACATAGCTGTTGGTTTCACTAAATGAACCACACCTTCTCCAGTAAAGCTTACTTCAACTTGGATTTTTTCGGCTTTTTCATAGTAACCAAGATTATAATATTGACCATTTTCTTCAAGACCTGAACGTTGTTCGAGTCCATTGACTTTAGTGATTGCTTCAACTTCCATTCCTCTTCCATATAAACTTAAATAGGCTTGTGAACGCGCTGGAACATTTATTGAATAGGTCATTTTTCGTAATTTATTTGGCACTGTTTTGGAATAATAAAGAAAAGAACCCTTGTCTTCGATTTGAACATTTTCCTCTTTGATCATTTCTGCTTCAGAAAAATAAAACAACTGCTCTTTTTGATCCGCTAAATATTGTATCAACTCTGACTGATTTTTTACTGCATTTTTTTTATAGATTCCTTGATCAGTCAAAATACCTAAAGGCAATGTTAAATGATTTTCATATAGCTTTTGTTTGCCAGATGTTTCTTTTAATGTAAAACCATATTTTTGTGGATCTTTTTCAGAAATGTTGTATTTGATTCCCAGTAAAGCATCCATCACTAAGGTATTATTTGCATATTGTATCGTTAAATTTGTACCATTAGAGCGAAAACCCAATTCATCTAGATACATAGACGAATGACGATTTCGGATAGATGAAAACATTGAAACTCCGCTATAGCCATATAAAAAACTTTCGTTTCTAGAACTACTATTTAAGTTGGCTAAACGATACAATGTATTATTTTCTTTCCGTGTCGCTTCAACCAACTGATTTACATCATAGTAGTTTCGATCATACGCTACCCGTTCTGGATAGTGCCATTCTTCATTGATTCCTGAAACTAATCGCTGTGTATTGATCGTTATCTCACCAACGAAACTTATAGATAAAACCATTAGCCAAAGCATTTTATTTTTAGGCCATTTTACGTTGATAAACCAGATTGAAAGGTATATAAGTAAAAAGAAAACTGTTGCTGAAATCGATGTTTTATCTAAAAAATCATACCGTTTTCGATTCGCTAAAAAAATAATTGCCACGTATAGTAAAATCAAGCCCATCACAATATTGACTAAGTGATTGGTATCTTCTTTCGTAACCTTTTCCCAAGCAAATCCTGCTAACAATAAACCTAAAAACGAAAACAGAAAACTAAATCGAAATAAAAACATATTTGGTGAATGAAATCCGTGCCAAAATAAATTCAACGGCTCAATATATACACTTCCTACTAGTAACAGAAACAGACTTCCATACAACACTTTATTTTTCAAAGGAAATTTAGGACTAACAAAATAAAACAAACAAAAAACCAAACCGATCAACCCGAAATAAAGAAACGGGGCACTACCGTATTTACTTGTGTCATAAACACCCACCATCGTCTTAACAGGTATATCCCAAATATCTGTACCTTTTGTAAAAAACTGCTTCAATTCAGTTAAGCTTTCACCATTATTTTTTAAATCAAACAACGTTGGCAAAATCGTAACCATCGAAGCACCACCTGCCAACAATGACGTAATCAAATAAGGAATCAAACTTTTCTTGTATGCTTGAGGTTTAGTCAAAAAGCGACAAAAAACATAAAGAAAAGAAAATACTCCAATCATAAATGCCATATAAAAGTTGGATAAAAATAATAAAAGATAACTGATAAATAAAACGGTTGGTTTGCCCTGATCCATCAAGCGATGAATCCCTAAAATCACTAAAGGTAAATAAATCAACCCATCCAACCACATTTGCTGAGGAGAATACGCAATTGCAAAACCACTAAGCGCATAACTAACACTCAGTATGACCTTACTCCATTGAGGCAACTTAAAAAGTTGCTCACTCATCACCCAAAATGAGCTGCCGATTGCACCAAATTTCAACAAAATAATGAAGTAAAGTGCATCAGGCACTTGGCTATTATCAAAAAAATAAACCAACGGACTAAAAATACCATTTAAGTAATAGGCCATAAAAGACCAATAATTCAGACCTAAAGAACCATACCAAGAGTAAAAGAAACTCTGTTTCCCATGTAGTGTATTATTCAAGCTTGCAAAGAAATTAGACGTTTGTGACAATGCATCACTCGCTAAAATCGTTTTCTCACTTCCTGGATAAATACCTAGAAGAAAATAAACAAAACACATGATTCCCATAGGCAAAAGCATGCTTAAAAGTAAAGCCCAGCCTTTCTGTTTTATCCAATCAGTTCTTTTCATATGGTCATTCCTCCTATAAATTCACGCTTTATTTTCTTACTTTACTTGACCGATTTTATCCAGTGGATAATAGCGATAGGTCACCACTCCTTCAATTTGCTTTTCCTTGATCAATCCCATGGTTCGGCTATCTTTTGAAGCACTTCGATTATCTCCTAAGACAAAGTAGCTTCCTTCTGGAATCTTGTGGATATCTCGAAGTTCTTGAAACACTTCATCACTGACCATGACTTTTAATGTACTATCTGGTAAATCCTCCGCTGGAATTGGATTTGCCGTATTCAATGTCCACTTGCCTGCTTTTTGAGGTCTAAGGTAAATCGCCTGTTTATCTGCCCATAACTGATCCCCTGGAATACCGATAACACGTTTCACATAACTGGAGGCATCCGGCATTTTCGGATCAAATGTAATCAAATCATAACGAGCTGGAATGCGCCCTTTTCTTACAATAATGCGGTCTTTATTTTCCAAAGTAGGGAACATCGATGATCCAGATACTTGATGCGTCTTATTCTGGAATAAAAAGAAAAAACAAAAGATCAAGATCAGTAAGAAAAAAATATCACGTTGTTTTACGGTTCGTTTAGTTTTAATCTGTTGCTCTTTTAATAATTTCTCTCTTTTTTCTTTTGAGTAATTTCGTCGTTTTTTTTTCGTTAAAACTCTTTGTTTTGTTGGTTGGAAACGTGTATTATATGTAGACACTCAATGCCCTCCCACTATGTAGTCCATTCACGATTTTCGTTTAAAATTGAGTCATATGATGAAATGGCATTATTCTCGCCTTAACAACTCCCAAAATATCTTTTTTTTCGATCCAGCCAAATTCACGACTATCAGCTGCATAATGTCGATTATCTCCTAATACAAAATAGCTGTTTTCGGGCAATGTTCTGGCATTTGTTAAGCCAGTCAATGTAAAGTTTTCAGTCAATAAACGGTTTTCTTTGACCGCCTCATTGATTTCAGCTTTCAAGTAACGCTCTATCACAGGTTTTTTATCGATCAATAATTGGTCATTTTCATAAGCAACCTCTTCATTTGGAAGACCGATTACTCTTCTGACCATGACTTGTTTTGTATCTGGTTGTCTCAAATAAACCAAGTCGAATCGCTTAATTTGGCTGCGCTTGCTGACAAATAGACGATCACCATCATCCAAGGTCGTGGTCATTCCATAGCCATTCACTTTTGGTAGACTAAAAAATACCCATTGAAAGAGAACAAAAAACAACAGTAGCAGAAAAAAACTGACACCGATTTCCTGATAAAATTGGCGTCGTTGCTTTTTTCGTCTTTTCACCATTCTTTTTTTCTTTTTAGATAATACAGTCTTTGATGGCTTACGTCTTTTTTTCTTCGAAGTGGATTGGTCATCTCTGCTTGTAATAGCAGGACTTTTTTTTCTTCTCTTTTGCTGTTCTTGATTTGTTTGATTACTTTTTACTTTTCTTTTTTTATTCGATAATTCCTTTTTAGAAGTCGTAATCCTTTGTTTCATCGTGAGTCTCCTAATTTTTCTGTTTCAGCGCTGACTCGTTGACTTTGAAGTACTTGAAAACTGCTTTTTGTCGTTCATTTATTCTTTCGATATCTTTCAAATAGGCATCGATCGTCTCATGTTTTTCGATTTGTTCTTGGCTTAAAGTAGACAAGTTTAACCCGACATTTTTCATAGATACATAATAGCGTGTTAATAATTTTGCACCTTCCGTCGACAAACCACCTGAAACTGGACGATTTCCGTATGAGACTAATAGCGCGCTTACTTCTTGAAATTGTGGATAGACCTTTTCAACACTACCGCCTGCTTTGATCGTTGCCATTTGCTCCTTTAAATCTTCTGTTAACAAATACCCCTGAACAACCACTTTTGCATCTTCTGACGTTAGATTGGTCAGTTGGTAATATCGTGCATAAAAGGCACTGCCTGTTGAAATGACCATTACAACTAGCAAAATAAAACTATTGCCGGCATAGCGCTTCTTTCGCCTTTCCAAAGTTTTTCTTGCTTGCAGCCATTTTTTTCTTTTGGCTTTGGTTTTAGGACGCTTATGCCATTGCTTCTTTGTTAATTCTTTTTTGATTGCTAAAAAATAGAAGAAACAAAAAAGCAACAGTAGAAAACAAAGTATTGCCAAAGAAAGCAAACCAATAAAAAACCAATCTAATAAAACCACTACTTTGATCTCCTCTCTTATTTACGCTTTTTCTTTCCTCTCTTTTTGACTTTCTTTTTCTTGTTAAGAGTTCGAACGGTAAAGAAAATAGCTAAGAAAGCAACAAAAACACCACCTGCAATCAACGCAATCAATTTCCAATCAATTCCTCTTTCTTGAATCAATGTAACATCTTGTGCATTGTATTTATCTGCCTCTTCATTCGTGATTTTAAAAGACTTATCCCAAGTCCATTTTTCTTCACCACTCGTAACAACAATGTGTGCCTTGTAATCACCAGCTTCCATCTGATCACCATTCATTTCTAATGGAAAATCGATCATCGAGTTTGGCGCCATCCGCATGTCAGCTCGTTTTATATCATATAAAACCGCTTCTGATCCTTTTTTTGTTACTTCCATCTCTACCGTCATATTATTGACAAAATCAGCACTAGTATTTGAAAAATCGGCAAAAATACTATTCCGGTAATTAGCTAAACCGGCGTAAACGCTATTCAACTTTAGCTCTGGTTTTATCACAGTGTCAGATTCGCTCAGTACCATGCCGATTACAAAGGCATATTCATTGATAACTCCTGTAGCTTTTTTATTTTCTTCCTCTTCTTTTTTAGATGCTTTAGATTTTAGATGGATACCTCCAACGATTTTCCCATCATAACTTGCTTGAGGCATCGTTATTTCGATCTTTAAAGGTTGGGTTTCTTTAGGAGCTAAGGTTATTTCTTTAGGTCCTTTCACTAGATCTTTAAAATCATATTTCAAAGAAGCATCATTTTTTATTGCACTTGGCCCAAATTCTAATACCCCATTAGAATTCGTTTTAGCACCATTTAAGCCAACTTCGATTGTTTGTTCTTCATCTGCACGATTGGATAATAGTACTTCTACCGTTTGCTTTTGGCCGGGCTGCATAAGTAAATTAAAATATTCAAATTCTCCTTGTTGATTTTCTGGTTTCACTGCTTCATATGTAAACTGTAGATTTGCATATGCAGGAGTAGAAAATCCAAGAAGCACTACTATGTATAGACACAAAAATAGGCCTAATTTGATTCTTTTCTTCATCTGATTGATTTGTCCTTTCTTGTTCCTTCACTAACTAGAGAATAGAAGTAGTTCCCCTTAGGAACACCGTCCTTGCATTCTTTATTGCGATTCAGAGCAATTCAAGCTTCTTTCCAAAGGGGTTACTTCTACTGTTTATTCAACTCATTTTTTTTATTAAAAAATCAGTGATTTACTTTATGGTTTTGGTGTTGCTTCAAGAGTCCATGTAATTTTAGCAACATATTTACCATTCATGATTTCTTCTGCTTGGTTAGCTGGAAGTTCTAATTTAACGGACTCTTCTGGTTTTTGAGTCGCATCTTCTGCGTCACCAAAGTAAACAGCATAACGTCCACGACCTTTTGTTTCCTCTGTGTTTTTAAAGATTAATTCTGAACCTGTTTCATTAACAGTCGTTGCTTTGTTAAGACCTGTTGAAGAAGGTTTCAATGATTCATTGTCTTTATCAGCAACTAAATTGGCATTTCCGTAAGTAATTTGAGCCCCATTGATATTTCTGATTTTGCCTTTTGCTGTATCGTTAAATTGGAAGTTTTGAGAAATAACGGCTTTCAATTCATAACCATGGTCATCTACTTGACGATCATCTTTGAATTGAACCCAGTTTGCACGACCATCAACTTTGTCTGTTGCACCAACTGTATTGGCATTCGCTGTTGTCGGCTTAGCCCATGATGTTACAGAACCTGTTGTAGCAGATTGTGAGTTAAAGACTAATTTAGACATCCCTTGCACTAAGAAAGGTCCATCTAATAACGCTGTACTATCTGTGTCGATTGTTGATTGGCTCGTATAGTTTGGCGGTACCACACCAGAAGTATCATAGGTGCCGTAAGTTTTACTTGTGAATTCAATTTCTCCTTCTCCAACACCTGGTGCTGCTGGATCTGCGGCTTTTGTTACTCCTGGAGCTGTTGCTGCTACTGCGATTGCTGCTAGTAATGCTGTACCAGCTAATTTGTGTGTTAATTTCATTTGTATTTCCTCCTAGTTTTTGTGTGATATCTATGGTAACTCGGCTAATATCCAAGTTAACACCGTTGAGTAAGCACCTGCTTCTTTTTCTGTCTCTTTTGGAACAGAAAGTGTAATCGCTTGATTACTATAAACAGGCTTTTTAAAAATCGGATCTTCTATTTCTTTTCCGGAAACATCTAAGCGCTTTTGAAGTGAATTTGGACGACCATTTTCATTCTCTTTTGATGCACCAAATATGATGCTCCATGTCCCAAAGCCTTTTTCTGGCTGTGCTTGCGCCAAATTATAGGTGTCTCCAATGTTACTCATGTGAATAACTTCTTTTGAAACACTGGGTGAAAGGGATGGATTTTTTGTTGAATTGGTCCAGATTTGATCTAAAGAGATCACTGCACCTTTTAAGTCGGCTCCTTGTTTTGTCGTATGTTTAAATTGCTGTTCCTGTCTAACTTGCAGCGTCCAGCCAGTCGAATCATCACGATAATCTGACACTTGAATAAAATTTCCTCTCGCCTCAGTTTGATCATGAAACAATTGGGCATTAACTGGGAATACAGCAGTTTTATCGGAAATCATCACTGTACTAAAGTTCAACTTTGGTACAAAATCGATTCGTAAATCGCCTTCTGTCTGCGGTGTTTCCCCTGGATCGACTTGTATTTCAGGATGTTCAGGATCACGAATCACAGAATCAGTTTCTTTAAAACGTTTAAGATCTATTTCAGCTCCACCAACACGAGAGTCTACTGCTTGTACTTGGTCAAATTGTCCAGACAAAAATAAAGCGACGCCCAAAAATAGAATTAGACATGTTCTTTTTTTCATTGGCTTTGGCCGCCCTTCTCATCAGTCTTTTTTTTCCTTTTGAAAAGGTAAAAAGCGAGTACTAGTATGACTAGAGCCAGTCCGCTTACTGACAAACTTTTTATGATCAATTCTCCAGTTGAAGGAAATCTTCCATCAGGCTTTTTTATTGGTATTTCACTAGAGTCACTGGACGATTCATTCGTTGGCACTGTACTTTCTTTGGTAAAAACAATTTCCCCATTTGTCTGTACAGCTGCTTCTTCTCCATAAACTGGAGTAAAGAACACAGTAAAAATAGAGCCTACAAAAACAAGGAAAACCAGAGCAACATTAACTTTTACTTTTTTTATGATCAATTGATTGTCTCTCCTTTGCTTTTAAGGCGTTGCATTTACTGTAAATTCAATTTTTGCTTGATATTTTCCTAGTGTTTTAACAGCATCTCCTGGCACATCTAGCTTAAATCCTTTGCCTTTTGGATTCCAAGTTTTACTCACATCATACTCCGTGCTTGTTGTATGTTCGTCTACCAATAGCTCACGATTTTCTGCAAGATTGAATTTTTTTTCTTCATCTGTGCCGTCGTTATAACGTAAAATACCTGAAAGTACTTTTTTGGTACCACCTGTCTCAGTCAAAGTAAAATCTTGCGTAAGCTTTGCAGAAAGTGTCCATTTCTGTTTAATTGCTCGCGTATCTTTGATGATCAAGGCTTTATCAAGCTTTGCTTCATTCACACGAATCGCTTTATAACTCGCCTCTTCAATTCCAAAATCTAATAAACTTGGGCTAGATGCAAGGAATAATGCTCCTTCAAATTCATAAATGACCGTATTACCGCTAACTGAAAGAGTAAATTCTTCCGTTGGCGTATTTGTTTGTGTATAGCCAGCTTCTGTGATAGCTGCAAGTCTATCTGTCACTTGCTTGATCTGCTTTAAGTTGATTGGAGCACCGATCATTTGAGTCGAATCAACATAATCTGGGTATTTATCAGTCATATAACTGCCATTAATTTTGTATTTAACACGTAATTCAGCTGCTGTCGGAACAATGGTTACTTTCACTTCAATATCTTTTGTAACATTTTTAGCAGTTGTTAACGTTAACCATAATGTTGTTTCGCCAAGAACGGATGTATCAGGTAATGCTTTTCCCTTAGTGTAGGTGACAACAACTGGCTGATCTATTAGATTTTCAGTGTCCACACGAATATTCTCTAAAAATGAATCTCCTGGATCAGGATAGTCAGTTGTCAAATTTGCCCCGACTGGTATTTTGATATTTTCTTTGGAATCCGCATTGGGCACACCTTCATAAAGAACTTTTGATTTTGTTTGTCCATCAATAATTTTTGATTCTAGCGTATCGCTTAAAGTACCTCCACTTGAAGTTGTATACGTATAGGATGCACTTGTTTTGGGACCTGCAAGTTCAAAAGTCATATAACCATTGTCAGCTCCACTCCCCTGATATCCATAAGCCGTATCATTTTTATTAAAATTAAAGGAAGTGTTTGTTTTTGCTTTTATCTTAATATCAAAGACTTTCCCATTAAAGTTCTCTGCATTGGCAGCAGTGGATAAATCCGCTTTTAAGATTAATTTACTTGCGTTGCTTGGATCTTTTTCTATTTTGAATAAGCTAGTCCAATCGCTATCTGTACCATATTCAAAAACCTTAATAGCAGATACATCAATATCGTAAAAGCTTGGTACTTCCGTTTCGATTTTGAATGAGTCATCTCTATTTTCAATTTTATTATCAGGAATTGTTTGTAGGATTGAATACGTTAAATCTAGATAGCTCGCGTCGGTATGCGTTGCCTCATTTTTTACTCCATAGACTATTGGAGTAGCTGGTGCTATTCTGGCAAGAGACTGCGTTCCATACATTACCACCATCTGACTTGGTCTTACGCTCGTTGTTGCCGCTCTACGTTCTAGACTTGTATAAAAAGTTTTCCCTGAAAATAGCTGGGTCAAAAGACTTCTTTCACTATTAACGGTTGTATTCGTACCGTAAAGTTCAAGTTTTCCTGCTGTTGGTGTGTCTTTCAAATAACCGATCCACGTATCTTTCAGCACATATAGATTACTAAAATCCCCGTCAAAATCCGTTGTGACTGCTTTCAGACCATTAATATTATTAAAGTTCCAAGTGCCGTGAAAATCGACTTTAGCACCTGTTTCATGATCAAAAAATTCATAGTGGTAGTCTACCTTGTCACCAATGGCGTACGCATCATTAAATCCTGAGCTGCTTCTTGTCGCACTACCAAACATCAAAAACATTTCGTTCCAGACCTTTATATTGGTTGATGGAAACTCATCCGTTTTATCTTTATCGTTATAATTTACCGCCATAAAGTTTACATATGGGTATTTTCCAGTCGTCTCATCTGGGGAAATATCCATTTTATCGATCACTAGCTTTAAATCAATACTTCGCCCATTGTAAAGTCCAGCATTTTTTACCAAAACACTTTTTTCAGAGGCAATATTATCAGGACTAAATCTAAATACTTTGGATGCTTTTGGATCATTTATTCCTGAACCTGTTTTTACGAGTACATCATTAACCGGATCTTTTAATCCTTTTACTTCATAACTAACGTCTTTAGTCAGTTTGAACATTGTACCAAAATCTCCTGGAATTTCAGTCTCAGTTCCTACTCCATTTGCGATATTAATACCTGGAGCTAATAAGATATCGTTGTAATTTTCTGGGGCAGCCAATATAGCCTTATCTTTACTTGAATTTATATAGTAGATTCCAAGTAACATGAACCCTATGGCTATGGAAGCTCTCCACTTATTTTTTTTCACTTTTCCACCTCCTTAGCAAACAAACTAAGTTAAACTAACGATAAATTACAGTTGACGTATGCTTATTCTATAAGACCGTTGGGAAGATTCTCTGTTGACTCGCCAGAGAAATTCATTTTCCAGTGAAGTCATTCAAAAAATTTCCCCAACGTCCTCAATTCGTATTTCATTATTTATACAAAACTTTACCTTAAACTATACTTGTTGATAGCTTCGTATTTTGAACAGAAAAATTATGCACCGCCGCCAACTAAAGAAATTTTTCCATAATTCTCTAAAGCAAAGTTAGGTGATAAATCGCCTGTAATAGATAATGTTTTACTGTTGCAAATTTTACCAAAGTTCAGTGAAAAATCTCCGGCGTCTAAATAAACTGGTGTGTATTCATATTCGCCGCCAGTTTGAGCCCATGTTGCTACTTCACTTACATCTGTTGCATTGATTGTTGTATTTGTTGAATAGAACAGTTTTGAATTTGCTTTTTTATTTGTTACTTCAAAGTTTTCAGGCGCATTTAAGTTGATTACCGCACCTTTATATTCACTTTCAATAACAGCTTTTGAACTGTTACCAGTAACCACTAATTCAGCACCTTCAGAAACATTTACTTCTGATCCGTAGTATTGTAATTTCATCGTTGCATAGTTTCCACCACCACGGCCATTCAAGTGAACTTTACTTCCAGCAGCTAAATTGAACGTTGGTACTTTGTTCACGTAATCTGCACGAGGAATAAATTGGAAAGCAACCCCAGCTGCATCAACATCAAGTGACGCATCTGTCCCAACATCTACTTTTTGAACTTTGTCATAAAAAACTGGATAGTAATGGTTAACATTACTTTGTGGTCCGATTTTTACATTTACTTTTGCTTTATCACCGATAATTGCTTCACCAGTTGCTTTGCCTTTAATCAAAGCACCGTTGAAGTAGAATGCTGAAAATTGACCATGGTCTTTATTCGCAGCAATACCATTATAGGTAGAACCAGCTTTGAATTCTAAATCGTGAACCCAAGCATTTTCTGCGCGAGTAGTAATATTATTTGTTCCGTCAAATGTTAGTTTTCCTTCACTAAGGTGAACAAAACGAGCACCTGTATACGTAACATCTTTTGCTAAAACATCCCAACCATAACTTGAAGGTCCATTACCAGATCCTCCTGTAAAGAAACGTCCATCGCTATCAGCACCAACGATGTTCGCGTTAGTGATTGTTACTAGATTTTTACCCTTTGTGTTTTGTTTCCCGTAGATAGAGTTGTGAGCTGAATTAATCACGACACCTTTATCCGCATTTCCGTTGATCGTTAAATCACGATTAGGAATATTTGTGATGTTTTTAGTGAATTGAATGCTCTGATTCACATTGATCACAGTGATCGTTGGATTTTTTAAAGCTGCTTCAAATTCGGCAATCGTTGATACTTCAGCTGTTTCCTCCGCTGCATAAGCCACAATTGGGCTTCCTGAAATTGTTGTTGGTACTGTTAATACTACTGCTCCTAGTGCAAGAGTCGCTGCCAATGTCAGTAACCCATTTTTCAATACATGTGTTTTTTTCAAATCTTTTTCCTCCTAAAATTTTATATCGTTTACGAAACGTTCCACTCTTTCCCTCCTTTCCAGACAAACGAGCAACAATTGACTTAGCCCGTTAATTCTAGCCTGTTTCGCAAATGACCTTCTTAACTAAAATCAAATATCTACGCATGTCTTTTCCTCCTAAATCATTACTATCTTTTTACGCTAAACATTCAGCATATACCCTTTGGAACGGATTGTTTTGATGTATTTTGGTTTTTCAATGTCTGACTCCAGTTTTCTTCGTAAATGAAAGACTAAATTAGATACGCGATACTTTCTATTTCCATAACTGTCATTCCAGACATTTTTATAAATGTCTTCGTACGTCATTGTTTTTCGGGCATGTTTATGTAAATACTCAATAGTTAAAAATTCTAATTTCGTTAAGTTGACTTCCTCTCCATCATCTAAGCTGACACTTAAATTCTGCGGTATCAGTTTAAACTCGACAGGTTCACTGATCATTGGATTTTTTGGTGTTTCCTGCCGCTTATGCCGCTGCAATAGATTTCTCATCATTAAAATAGGTTCATCTAATCCATGTTCTTTATTGAAAATGCCATCTACTCCAAGCTGCAAATAGACAATTCGATTCGTTCGATTTGTATAATCAGATGATGTTAAAATCCAAAGTGGTACTGTCGTTTGCTTACGTAAGTTCATGATCAATTCACAAACCAAATTAAAATCACTTAGACTATTTTCTTCAATGATCAACGTTTCTATATGTTGTAATAGGTTATTATCTTGTTCAAGGAGTTGAACGACTTTTTCTTTTTTGATCATTTGAACCTGACAGCGAAGCAATTCAAATAGGTCTGTATGTTGCTCACTTATTTCATTATTTGATGCAATGTACCCAATCACATACATTGTTGATGCCCTCCCTTACCATCATTTTTCTATGTTTTTTGTTGATTTAATCTTTGGACCTTAACTTTCTGCAAACATTGAAGACTTTAGAGTTTAGAAATTCTAAATTTACGATTATAATAGGTAATGCGTCTATTCATTAAGGGCTTAATAAATGGACAAAACGGCGATGTATCTAAAAATGACTAAACTTTTTTCTTGAATGTAGCAGTTATAAGAAAAAGACAATTTTATGGTGATTTAGCTAGACTTTAGAATGATATTGACCATTTTTTGACGGCTTAAAAAACATATAATCGTGCAACGTCAATTTGTAAAAAAGTTCCAGAACAAACGAGTTATTCGTTTGTTCTGGAACTTTTTGTATTTATGAAGTAACAGAATCCATGCTAAGTTTGTTATCAATCACCGAAACAGCTGCTTTTCTATTTTCCCAAAGAGAATCTGTATACGTATCTAAGGTCAATTTTATAGAAGCATGTCCCAATAATTTACTTAATGTCGCAATATCAATGCCCTGTTCTACACATCTTGTTGCGAAGGTGTGACGTAAAACATGGAAATGAACAGATCTGATTCCCGCTTCTTCAATGCTTTTGCTGAATCGATAACTAATGACCCTTGGTTCAGCATAACTTCCTTTACAAGAGATTACATATTCAGAAGTTTTACTTTTTTGCTTATTTAATAGGTAGCTTTTTAAATTTTTGGCCAAAGGAATAGAACGCTTAGAGCTCTTTGTTTTTGGTTCTGCTAGTATAATTTCTGTTTTATTACGGCTTGTTGTACTAGGAATTCTATAAAGTGTCCTTCTTACATAAATGATATTCTTTTCAAAATCGATATCACTCCATTTTAAGCCACTGATTTCGCCTATTCTCAAACCTGTATATAAAGCTAAAATAACCGCTGAACAGTTTTTTTCCCTTAACGCAACTTGTTCGATTTTATCCTGTTCTCTTATACTTAGTGCTGATATTTCAGAACTTGTGGTCGCTGCCAAGAATAGATTTTTGCATGGATTAGACAGAATGTAATTTTCAATACAAGCCTTGTTCATTGCACTTTTTAATACAGTTATGATCGAACGAATAGTCGAAGGGGATAAATTTATATGAGTGAGGTAATTGGCAAATTCTTCGATATCTCGACTTTTCAATTGGGTTAATTGCTTTTTTCCTAGAAAGGGAATAATGTATTTGTCTATGCGCAAACGATAACTTGAATAAGTGGACATTTTGATTTTTTTACGCATCAATACATTCAGCCAATGATTTAACCATTCCTGAACCGTTCCTTTATATAAATTAATATTTTTGTGAGTAAATGAATACTGAACTTTCAATTCAGCTAATTTTTCCTTTACGTATCTGTATCGTTTCCCATAAATATAGCCATAAATAATTTTGCCATGCTCATTTCTCGCTTTCATATATCGACCTTCCCACCGACCATCCTTTCTTTTATAAATGTTCTCACCTTTTCTACTCAAAACACGACACCCTTCCCCAAAAAAATTGACGGCTTATTTGACGGCTAAAAAATATAAAGCTATTTTCCAATATGCACTCACTGCTCTTTACTGAAGCAAATAGGATATATAGAATAAATATCAGAATAAAATCCATCTATTTTCCATATTTCGTCAAAAACAACAACTAACGTTTCTCATTTTTTTATCAATTTTATTAAAAAAATGATAAAAAACAGATGTTTTACTTATAGACTGCTTCCTATTTTTGATATACAATGAATTAGTAGCTAGAAATCAAAGCTATTAGACAATTTTCAGTATTATTATTTTCTTATAACTGCTACATACAAGAAAGATCTTCATTACTTTAGCGCAGTTTTATTATAACAATATATCTTATTTTTTTCACCATTTAATTAAAATATATCTAATTCCGATATTATTTTTATATAATATCCAAAAACTGTTGATGATGAGTTTACTATAACTTTTATTGACAGTTTTTTATTTATTTGTTTCAAGGAAATTCTTCAATAATCAACTAATTTATAGAACTATCTGTGGTAAAATAAGACAACAAAATAACTTTTAGAAAAGGAGACACACGATTGGAAACTCCTCACTTTCTCTCTGGCAGCCAATTGAAATGGATTGCCATTTTTGCCATGTTACTTGATCACACGGCGAAAATCATTTCTTTTCAGCCTTCTCTAGCGATGTCGCTTCCTTTTGCTTCTGAACCTGACCCTTTGGCTGAATCACTTCAGGCTATTTTTCCAGTATTTATTCTAATTGGCAGACTTGCTTTTCCGATTTTTTGTTTTTTACTAGTGGAAGGGTTTCTCCATACTTCAAATACGAAACGGTACCTAGTACGTTTAGCACTATTCGCTTTAATTTCTGAGGTTCCTTATGATTTAGCTTTTTCGCACCAACTTATTGATTTAAGAAGCCAAAATGTCTTTTTTACGTTGTTGATTGGGTTGATTGTGATTATTGGGTTAAAAAAATTAGCTACACGATCTATGGCAACGACCATCCTTTCTTTGGGGCTGATCGGAACTGGTATTTTCTTGGCGGAATGGCTCCATACGGATTACGGTGGTTGGATCGGGGTTTTATTGATTGTCGTTTTGTATCTATTTAGAGATTTTCGTTTATTAAAATGTCTTTTAGGAGCAGTAATTCTTTTACAAAATAGCTTGTTTGGTCCAATCGCTTTCTTTCTAATCTATTTTTATAATGGCAAGCGTGGCAAACAGTGGAAGTACTTTTTTTACTGGTTTTATCCGGTTCATTTGTTCGTATTAACAAGCATTCAGCAGTTTTTGATTATGCCTTACTTCAATTAATGAATACATCTTTGTTAATAAAAAAGTAACCTAACATCGTTATATGTTAGGTTACTTTTTTCTGTTTATCCAATAGTTTCGCAATTGATCAGATAGCAATATTATCATATTTTTGGCGATTCTATTTGGGCACAATTACTTAGATTTTTTATAAACTACTACTTCTATTTCAATATCTGCACCCAATGGTAACTCCTGAACACCGACACATGTTCTAGCTGGAAAAGGTTCTTTGAATATTTTTCTATAAACTTCATTCATATCCTCGAAATACTTCATTTTCGTTAGATAGACATTAACTTTCACCACATCATCTAGGGCTACAGATGATGCTTTCATCACTTCTTGTAAATTAATAAAGCATTGTTTTGTTTGTTCTTTAATACTACCAGTTTCTTCAACATAAGTTGTGCTGTTTTTAGCAACTTGCCCTGAGAAAAAAATATAGTTTCCAGCATCAATAGCATGTGAATATGGTCCTGAAACCGATACATTTTTTCCTGTATAACTTTTTCTGTTCATAAGTATTCTCCTTATCAATCGTTTTGTGACTATCCTTCAAACCATTTGTTATAGAAACAAGATTAAGTTGCAGTTTTTTTAAATGTTTGATTCACAAAAACCACCATCTTTTCTTGTCCTTTAGGATTTGACTTTCCTTCGGTAACATCATCTGACTATATCGAATTCAGTCTAAATAAGGATGTAAATAACCTAAAAAAAATCGTCAAAAACCTCCTAAGTAAATATTTTTTAAACAAGTTCTATTAATTTGGCTCAGTTGCACCCCTTTGAACACTACACTTTTATGTATATAAAAAAGAACCTTGGATTATCAAGGTTCTTAATTTAGTACCTACATCATGCCGCCCATTCCCATTGAAGGGTCCATTGGAGGCATTGCAGCACCTGCTGGTTCTGGTTTATCTGCAACGACTGCTTCTGTTGTCAATAACAATGCAGCAACCGATGCCGCATTTTGTAATGCTGAACGAGTAACTTTTGTTGGGTCAACGATTCCTGCTTCCACCATGTTTACCCATTCGCCATTAGCCGCATTAAAGCCGATACCTAACTCGATATTTTTTAATTTATCTACGATTACTGAGCCTTCGTATCCAGCGTTTTCAGCAATTTGACGGATTGGTTCTTCTAAAGCACGAACAACGATTTTCACACCAGTTGCAACATCGCCTTCTGCTTCTAAAGCAGTGACTTTGCCGATAACATTCACTAGTGCAGTACCGCCACCAGAAACCATTCCTTCTTCAACAGCTGCACGAGTTGCGTTTAATGCATCTTCAATACGTAGTTTTAATTCTTTTAATTCTGTTTCAGTTGCAGCTCCAACTTTGACAACGGCAACTCCGCCAGCTAATTTTGCTAAACGTTCCTGTAGTTTTTCACGGTCAAAATCAGATGTTGTTTCTGCAATTTGGTTTTTGATCAATTGAACACGAGCATCGATCGCAGCTTTTTCTCCTGCGCCTTCAACGATGGTTGTATTGTCTTTATCTACAACAACTTTGCTTGCATTCCCAAGGTTTTCGATTGTCGTATCTTTTAATTCAAGTCCTAAATCGTCAGTGATCACAGTACCGCCAGTTAAAATAGCGATATCTTCAAGCATTGCTTTACGACGATCACCAAAGCCTGGTGCTTTAACTGCTACTACGTTAAATGTTCCACGAATTTTGTTCAATACTAATGTTGGTAAGGCTTCTCCATCAACATCATCCGCAATGATCAATAGTGGACGGCTTTGTTGTAAAATTTGTTCTAATAAAGGCAAGATATCTTGGATGTTTGAGATTTTTTTATCCGTGATCAAGATATATGGATTTTCTAACGCCGCTTCCATCTTATCATTATCTGTCACCATGTATTGTGATAAATAACCGCGGTCAAATTGCATTCCTTCAACTACATCAAGTTCTGTTTCGATACCTTTTGATTCTTCGATTGTGATGACACCATCATTGCCGACTTTTTCCATTGCATCAGCAATCAATTGTCCAACACGGTCAGAACCAGAAGAAACAGCTGCAACTTGAGCAATTGCTTCTTTAGAATCAACAACAGTTGAAATATTGTGTAATTCTTCAACAGCAGCTTTTGTAGCTAATTCGATCCCACGGCGAATTCCTAATGGATTAGCACCAGCGGTAACGTTTTTCAATCCTTCACGAACGATTGCTTGTGTCAAGACTGTCGCAGTTGTTGTACCATCACCTGCGATATCATTTGTTTTTGAAGCAACTTCAGAAACTAATTTCGCGCCCATATTTTCAAAGTGATCTTCTAATTCGATCTCTTTAGCAATCGTTACACCATCATTTGTGATCAATGGTGAACCAAAAGATTTTTCTAAAACAACGTTACGACCTTTAGGACCTAATGTTACTTTTACTGTATCCGCTAAAATATCTACTCCACGAAGCATTGCTGCACGTGCATCTTCTGCAAATTTAATTTCTTTTGCCATAATTCCTTCACCTCAAAATTTTATTTTTTCTATTTAAAATGCTTGATTACGTTAAACAATAATTATTCGACGATTGCAATGATGTCTTTGCCTGAAACGATCAGATAGTCGTTTCCTTCATATTTCACTTCTGTTCCTGAATATTTTTCAAACATTACTGTGTCGCCTTCTTTAACATCGGCAGGAACTTTTGTACCGTTTTCTAATACACGGCCTTCACCTACTGCGATAACTTTTCCTGTTTGAGGCTTTTCCTGAGCAGCAGATGCTAAGACGATGCCTCCTACTGTTTTTTCTTCTTCTTTCGCGACTTCAATAACGACGCGATCGCTTAATGGTTTTAACACAATAAATCCCTCCATAAAAAATATTTTCCTTTATTAGCACTCTTCATAACCGAGTGCTAACTCACACTATTTATAATACTCATTTCCCTTTCGTTTTGCAAGTCTTTTGACTAATTTTATAAAATAATTCTTTCATCATTTTTGAGTAACTCCCAGTTTTTGACAAGTTAAAAAAATCAGTATATTTCGTCCCATTGAACTTAAATAGCTCAATTTCTTCGCTATTCTTCATTTCGTGGTAAAATAAAAACAGAAAGAGAGGCGATTGAAATGAAACAACGGATCACTGGAGCTTTAACGATAACTGGACTTTATTTAATTATTGCGAATGTTGGTAATTTCTTCTTTGGGGTAAACCGACGTTTTGACTGGACAACTACTTTATGGGAAGCGGCCTTTTTCTTCGTATTTATCTTTCTACTACTAGGGTATCGAAATAATCATAAGAAATAATCATCTGCTAAAACAGTGGTTAGCTATGGTATACTTTTTGTATTCTGTAACTTTCGAAAGGAGTTTTGTTTTTATATGCCAAGAAATATGTCTATGAAGAACTTGAGTATTGCAACGATTTTACTGTATGGACTTGTGTTTTTTTCTCCATTTATTTTCAGACCATTTTCACCAGATATCATAATCGGAGGTACAACCTTCACTTATATTTTTGGTGCGAGCTTGATGATCTGGCTTTATTTCAAAAATAGAAGTTCTGCTACGACAATCGTTGAACAAGAAGCCAAACTAACTTCTCCAGTCTTCACTGCATTACTAGGTTTCAGCGGTATTTTAATCGCTATGATCATTCAAGCAGTTGTCTTTAGTATCGAAACAGCAATCACTGGGGCTAAACCTAGTTCAGAAAACACTCAAAATATTATTGCAATTATTCTGACTAATCCTCTGTTCATTTTAGCAACAACTATCGGTGGCCCTATTATGGAAGAATTTGTTTTCCGCCGTTCTTTGATTGGTTTGACAGAAAAATATACTGGCTTTTGGATTGCAGCAATCATTAGCTCTTCCTTATTTTCTGTTATCCATCAAGATGGCCATTTCTTTGTTTATTTTTTCATGGGTTTCTTTTTTGCCTATCTTTATAAAATAACTGGAAAAATCTGGACGTCGATCATTGCCCATTGCGGAATGAATACGCTGGTTGTGATCGCTCAGCTTGTTTTACACTATGGAAATATAGAACTACCTAAATAAACAATAGTACGAACAGAAAAAAAACCTGAGATCGCACTTTTAATAAAAGGTGAAATCTCAGGTTTTTCAAACTATTCTTTTTCTTCTTCAACATCCGTGTCGATTAATTCACTGTCATGGTGTAAGAAGTAAATCAACGTTTGTAATTCATTCGTCAAATCTACATTTTGAATCAACACATCAGGTGGTGCAACTAAACGAGCAGCGGTAAAGTTCAAAATCCCTTTCACTCCTGCATCCGCTAGCTGACTCACAACTTCTTGCGCTTTTCTAGCTGGCAAAGTCAAAATCGCTACTTCGATTTGCTGTACCCGAATTTGTTCCATCATATCACTCATTGGATAAACCGGAATCCCGTCGACAATTCTACCAACAATGTCGTCGTTAACATCAAATGCGCAACTCACTCGAATACTGTTGCTTTGATGGAATTTATATTTCAATAAGGCACTTCCTAAGTTACCCACACCAATCAAAGCTACATTCGTAAGCTCATCATCATTCAATGTTTTTGCAAAGAAGTTCATTAGATTCTCTACATCATATCCGTAACCACGTTTACCTAATTCGCCAAAATAAGAAAAATCTCGTCGAATCGTCGCGCTATCTACTTGCACTGCATCACTGAGCTCAGTAGATGACACTTTATTTTTTCCTGCATCATGCAAGATTCTCAAATAACGATAATATAGGGGAAGGCGTCGTGCCGTTGCTTTTGGAATAATTTGGTCTTTCACAATCGTACCTCCAATACTCTAAATATAGACAAATATCCACCTCTCATAATATCAGTTGTTCTAGATAAAAAGCAATCTAACAGCTCAGGAAAAGAAATATTTTTCAAACTTTCTTGAATTGTCCTAGAAAAATTTGTGCTCTTACTGTAGGATAGGTGCTTTTTCCAACCAATTTATGCTACACTAAAGGCATTGAAATAGAAATGAGGATGCCCCATGATTTTACTCCAAGCAAACCAAATCGCCCGTTATTTCGGCGCTGATACTTTGTTTGAAAACATACAAATGGAGATCAGCACAAATAGCCGGATCGCATTAGTCGGCCGCAACGGCGCTGGTAAATCTACTCTTTTAAAAATAATCGCTGGTATTGATGCACCTGATGCTGGTACGATTGCTAAAAATAAAACGGCAAGTCTAGGGTACTTAGCTCAAGATACTGGACTTGATTCTGATAAAACAGTTTGGGATGAAATGCTTGAAGCCTTTGTTGACGTGATCACAATGGAAAAACGAATGCGTGAACTAGAATTGATCATTAGTGAACTGTTGCCAGATGCGACAAATTATGAATCGGTCATGAAAGAATATGATCGATTGCAACACGAATTTTCAGAAAAAAATGGCTACGGTTATGAAAATGAGATCCGTTCTGTCTTGCACGGATTTGGATTTCAAGAAGAATTTTATTCTAAACATATCAGCACATTATCTGGTGGTCAAAAAACCCGTTTAGCTTTAGCTCGCATGTTGCTGCAAAAACCGGATATTTTAATTCTCGATGAGCCAACGAACCATTTAGATATTGACACTCTTTCATGGCTGGAAAATTACTTACCTAGCTATTCTGGTGCCCTTTTAATTGTCTCACATGACCGCTACTTTTTAGATAAAGTTGTTACTGAAGTCTATGAAATCAGTCGTCATAAAATGCGTTATTACAAAGGAAACTACTCTAAATACCTAGAATTAAAAGCAGAACAATTAACCAGTGAGTGGAAAGCGTATGAAAAACAACAGACTGAGATCAACAAGCTGGAAGATTTTGTTGCCCGAAATTTAGTTAGAGCATCAACCACAAAGCGTGCTCAAAGTCGTAGAAAAACACTGGAAAAAATGGAACGTTTAGATCGTCCTCAAGGGGATGAAAAATCTGCGAATTTCCTATTTGCTATCGAAAAAACTTCTGGAAATGTTGTTTTACAAGTAGAAGATGCTGCTATCGGATACGATGCTCGTATTTTATCTGAACCTGTATCTTTAGATGTTCGTAGACAAGAAGCCATTGCCCTTGTTGGACCGAATGGAATCGGTAAATCAACCCTACTAAAATCGATTATCGGAAGTATTCCTTTCATTAAAGGGAGCGCAACACTAGGTACGAATGTTCAAATCGGCTACTATGACCAAGAACAAGCGAACCTTCATGGAACGAAGACTGTTTTAGCTGAGCTTTGGGATGAACACCCCACGACTCCTGAAAAAGACATTCGCAATGTTTTAGGTAGCTTCTTATTTAGTGGAAACGATGTGGAAAAAACGATCCCTCTCTTAAGTGGTGGTGAAAAAGCCCGTGTCGCTTTGGCAAAATTATCGATGGACAAAGAAAACTTCTTAATTTTAGATGAGCCGACCAACCATTTAGATATCGATAATAAAGAAGTCTTAGAAAATGCTTTGATCGATTATGAAGGAACGCTATTATTTGTTTCACATGACCGTTATTTCATCAATCGAATTGCAACGAAAGTCATTGAACTTTCCGAAACTGGCAGTAAATTGTATTTAGGCGATTACGATTACTACTTGGAAAAGAAAAAAGAAGAAGAAGAACTCGCTGCACTATTGGCTGAACAATCCACTATTAAACAAGCCGAAACTGTAAAACCTAAAAATGAGTTTTATCAAAATAAAGAACAACAAAAAATACTCCGTAATCTAAATCGAAAAATTACACAAATCGAAGAAAACTTAGCAACTTTAGACACAACGATCGCCCAATTAGAACAATCAATGACCGATCCAGCACTTGTTGATGATCACGTAAAATTGATGTCATTAAATGAAGAGCTAGAATCGCAAAGAACACAACAAGAACAATTACTATCTGACTGGGAAAATCTTAGTTTAGAACTTGAAGAATTAGAAGATAAATAACTGATGAAAGGCGGTCAAACATGACTTCAAAACGTATGAATGTGACGAAACCAAAGTATCAGCAGATTGCTGTAGATGTCGCCGCTAAAATTGCTGATCAAACATTCCCAGTTGGCGATAAGATCCATGCTCGTTCTACTCTAGCTAATAAATATAGTGTTTCTCCTGAAACAGCCCGCAAAGCAATCAGTGTGTTAGTTGATCTTGAAATCGTTCAGGCGAAACACGGCAGCGGATTTTATGTTCATTCAATGGAAAAAGCCAAACTCTTCGTTGAACAATACCAAGATGTTCAATCGATCCACGACCTAAAAGACGATCTGATCGATAGTGTAAAAAAACAAAAAGAAGAGTTGAGCCATTTCTCAGAAATTTTAGATAAGCTTGTTGATCAGACCAAACGTTTTGACTCATTCAATCCGTTAAATCCAGTCACTTTTACATTAACAAACGATGCCGCTCATCTTGAAATGACGATCAGTGAGTTAAATTTATGGCAAAGCACTTCTGCTACTTTGATTGCAATCAAACACGGCGATGAATTGCTTGTCTCTCCTGGTCCCTATGCAAAATTAACTGCTGGCGATACGATTTATTTTGTTGGTCATGAATCCACATTGCAACGGGTCCAAAATTTTTTCTATCCGAATTCATAATACAAGAAGAACAATCGAACGAATATGTTTGACTGTTCTTCTTTTCTATTCTCTCATTCCTATGCCCCTAATTTGACAAAGTGACTACACGATGTTAACCTAGAATGGTCACTTTTTTTACAGAAAAGAAAATGATTTTCTTTACATGTGAATAAGTTTTAGCACTGTAGCTGATAAAAAGAGCGTTTGTAGCTATTTAGTTTTGTAGGATAACTTCGACTGAACGAGCCTATTATGCTTTTGCTTTGAAACACAATGAATAAAGTGAATTGATGTTGAAAAATACAAGGTGTAGCAAAGCGGAACGTTGTTAGCGTATGTTGTCTAGCTTCGCAGGCTAACTCCGACTGAAAAAAGATAAAATCCGATTGTGGCGAAAAGCGCCACCCTCTGATTTTCCTATTTTTCAGTCGGAGTTGGACGAGCCTGTTATGCTTTTAGTGTTATCTAGCTTCACGAGCTAGTCTCTCGGGAAAAAGATAAAATAAGGTTGTGGCGAAAAAACGCCACCCTCTGATTTTCCTATTTTCCTGTCGAGACTGAACGAGCTCGTTCAGCTTTTAAAATAAGGAGGAATTTTGTTTTGCCCAAAGTAAAAGTTTCGCATTTAACAAAAATATTCGGTAAAAAATCAAAGCAAGCACTGGAAATGATCAAGGAAAACAAAGATAAAACTGAGATCTTGAAAAAAACCGGTGCTACAGTCGGTGTTTACGATGTCAATTTCGAAGTAGAAGAAGGAGAAATCTTCGTGATCATGGGACTTTCTGGTAGTGGTAAATCAACTTTGATTCGTCTATTGAATCGTTTGATCGAACCAACTTCTGGAAATATTTTTATTGATAATCAAGACATTTCAAAATTGGATAAAGAAGGTCTTAGAGAAGTTCGTCGGAATAAGATGAGCATGGTCTTTCAAAATTTTGGCCTCTTCCCACATCGCACGATCTTAGAAAATACAGAGTATGGTTTAGAAGTTCGTGGTGTTCCTAAAGAAGAACGGACTGCAAAAGCAGAACAAGCGTTAGAAAACTCAAGTTTGTTGGCTTTTAAAGATCAGTTTCCTAATCAATTGTCTGGTGGAATGCAACAACGTGTTGGTTTAGCTAGAGCCTTGGCAAATGACCCAGAAATCTTATTGATGGACGAAGCCTTTTCTGCTCTTGATCCGTTGATTCGTCGGGAAATGCAAGATGAGTTAGTTGATTTACAAGAAAACGTGAAAAAGACGATCATCTTTATTACCCATGATTTAAATGAAGCCTTACGCATTGGCGATCGCATCGCTTTAATGAAAGATGGGCAAATCATGCAAATCGGTACTGGTGAAGAAATTTTAACGAATCCTGCCAATGATTACGTTCGTACATTCGTTGAGGATGTTGATCGTTCTAAAGTCCTAACCGCTCAAAATATCATGGTTCCAGCATTAACAACGAATATTGAAATTGATGGTCCAACGGTTGCCTTAACTCGTATGCGTCAAGAAGAAGTTAGTATGCTTTTAGCTGTAGATAAAAAACGTCAACTAAAAGGAGTCGTTAGAGCTGAACGCGCATTAGAAGCTCGTAAAGCTGGTAAGCCTTTAACGGATTATGTGGATACAGATATCACTTCTATCGACAAAGATATGTTAGTCAATGATATCTTCCCGATTATCTATGATTCACCTACGCCAGTTGCTGTAACTGACAACAATAAATTGCTTGGTGTTGTAATTCGAGGCAGTGTTCTTGAAGCATTAGCAGAAACAGAGGTGAACATCAATGAATAATTATCAATTACCTGTAGCAAGTTGGGTCGAAACGATCACAGAATGGATGACGAATACATTTTCTGGTGTTTTCAGTTTCTTCCAATCAACGGGTCAAAGTCTAATGGACGGAATCACTTCGCTATTAGTTGCGATTCCTCCCCTACTATTTATTATTATTTTAACAGCCATTGCATTTTTTATTTCAAATAAGAAAATTGGTTTAAGTTTATTTACACTGATCGGATTACTTTTCATTTATAACCAAAATTTATGGACAGATTTGATGAGTACCGTGACTTTAGTCTTACTTTCTAGTGTGGTATCGATCGTTATTGGTGTACCTCTTGGAATTTTAATGGCAAAAAGTAACAAAGCCCAAAGCATTATCACACCTATTTTAGATTTCATGCAGACGATGCCAGGTTTTGTTTATTTGATTCCTGCCGTTGCATTTTTCGGAATCGGCATGGTTCCTGGGGTATTTGCCTCAGTGATCTTTGCTTTACCACCAACCGTTCGTTTTACCAACCTCGGCATTCGTCAAGTTCCAAAAGAACTTGTTGAAGCGTCAGATTCATTTGGTAGTACAGGTTGGCAAAAATTATTCAAACTTGAGTTACCTTTAGCTAAAAACACGATTATGGCTGGTGTCAATCAAACGACTATGCTAGCACTTTCTATGGTGGTTATCGCATCCATGATCGGAGCTCCTGGTCTTGGCCGCGGCGTTCTTTCTGCCTTACAACGTGCCCAAGTCGGAAATGGTTTCGTTAATGGTGTTGCTTTAGTGATTCTAGCGATCATCATCGATCGTTTTACTCAGAATTTAAACAAGAAAAAAACAGCTCCAACAAAATCTAAACTATCAAAAAATCAAAAAATTGGCGGGATCGTGATTGCTGCTGTGGCAATTATCGCGTTGATTGGCGGCTCTACTCTTTTCTCTTCTGCTAAAAACGAAGAGAAAAACATTTCGCTTTCTTATGTAGAATGGGATACAGAAGTTGCCTCAACTCATGTGGTCGGCGAAGTATTAAAAGATATTGGCTACAATGTCTCACTAACACCATTAGATAATGCTATTATGTGGGAATCAATCTCAAAAGGCGAAACTGATGCAATGGTTGCCGCATGGCTTCCTGGAACGCACGGTGAGCAATACAAACAATACAAAGACAAAGTAGATGATTTAGGTGAAAACCTAAAAGGTGCCAAACTTGGCATCGTTGTTCCACAATATATGGATGTCAATTCAATTGAAGAGTTGAAAGATCAAGCAGGTAAAAAAATCACTGGGATCGAACCTGGTGCAGGCGTTGTGGCTGCAGCTGAGAAAACACAAAAGGCTTATAATAACTTATCAGATTGGTCAGTTGAAACCTCTTCTTCCGGTGCCATGACTGTCGCACTTGGGCAAGCTATCAAAAACAAAGAAGAGATCGTGATCACTGGTTGGTCTCCTCATTGGATGTTTGCGAAATATGATCTTAAATATTTAGAAGATCCAAAAGGCACGATGGGTAAAGAAGAATCTATTCATACAATGGCTAGAAAAGGCTTAGAAAAAGAAAACCCTGAAGCCTACAATATCTTGAAAAATTTCCATTGGACAAAAGAAGATATGGAATCTGTTATGTTAGAAATCAACAATGGAACAGATCCTACACAAGCGGCTAGAAATTGGATCGATAGTCATTCAAAAGAAGTTGCTGAGTGGAAAAAATAATTAAAAGTGCTGACCGTAAAAATTACGGTCAGCACTTTTTTTCAACATCGTTGAGATACTCACCGCTAATTTTACTTTTGACTATCAAGAAATCCTCTTTCTTTTCAACAGAGCAAACGTTATAATCCATAAAAGGAGATGATAAAATGGAATTAAAATTAACACAAACCTTGACTGAAAATAGTTGGTTAGAGTTCAATAGAATGTATATGAAAAAGAAATACAAACATCGAAGATATTTACTTGTAAGTTTATCTATTATTAGTTTTTTCCTGTCTATCAATTCTATTTATTTAATCTGGAAATTCTTCCAACAAGATACATTCAAATTTATGTCCATCAGCTTAGCTGACATACTGCATTATTGTCCGATATTTTTTTATAGTTCATTACTTTTTTTGTTGATAGGCGTAGAATTGCTGATTATCTATTATAAAGAAATTGATTTCAGACTCAAAAAAAGTTTAAAAGACCCCTCAAATAAATCTTTTTTCATCAAAAAGGACTTTATTATTACAGATGAGGCTGTTGAAGTAAGAACCCCATTATCTGTTTCCACTTATGAATGGTCTGTATTCATCCGATGTATTGAAACGAATGATTTTATTGTGCTACAACTAAACTCGATGTCTGTTTTATTCATTCAAAAAAAAGAGTTACAGCAGGAAGAACTTTCTAAATTAAAACAAATAATTTCTGAAAAAATGGCTGATTTATATGAATTTTGGCGCTAGTCAAGTATTAACTGTAAACAAAAAATAACCACCGCTGGGTAGGCGGTGGCAAGGAGTTCTTTTTTACTTGAGGAGTAAAAATGAAAAAGTGTTTTGTTTGGGTTTGTTATTGGGTATATACACATAATAACCCGAAGTTTTGAAGAAACTGTGCCTAAATCATTTAGGTTTTCTATAGAATAGTTAAGAAAAAGTAAATTGGCATCTGGGACAAACAAAAAAGTTAATGATAATGCTGAGTATTTCAACTCGACATCATCATTAACTTATTTTTTTTATTTTGGTGTCACGTAAGCTAAAGTATTTGCTGTGTCTTTATCAATCACTCTAAATGAAACCACACCTAATCCAGCAACATTCATTTCTGAGATTAGAATAGAACCATCATCATACACATGTTCTACAAACGCTACATGTCCATATGTCCCATCAGCTCCTGCAACAGTTGGTTGGAAACTAACGGCCGTTCCTGCTTTAGGTTTGTTAGTAACCTCATAGCCGTTGGCTTTACCTGTTGAACCCCAGTCCATTCCGTTACCCATTGTCGTTTCAACATAGCCGTCTAATTGGACGATACGGTTATAGACATATTGTGTACAGTTTCCTGCAGCATAAGCTTCTGAACCTGAATAGCTCTCACCTGTGTATTCTTTAAAATCACTATCTGGATGGCTGTCTGTAACAATGATTCCACTGGTTGAAGTAGATGGTTTTTCTTTGTCATATTCCGTCAAGTCATATTCTTCGATAAAAGCATTCAGTTTTTGATCATAGCTAGTATCTGTTGCATAAACACCTGTTAACGATTTTGTTGCTTCGCGATAGCTTACGGCATTTGACTTCCATGTACCTGAATAAATTGTTTTATTTGAATCAATGCCTTCTTTCATTAGCTTAGCATAATCCTCAAATGATTCTTTGTATCCAGGATATTTCTTGAAAGCAGCATCGATTGTATACCAGCTACCAGAGCCGTCATCTTCTTGTGTAGAGAAGACGACTTTTTCACCTTTATACTCCCCTTTGATTCCAAAGAGATTATGATAAGGTTGTTGGCTTAAATCACTGTTGCCAGAACCTGTTTCTAAAATGGCTTGGGCAATCATAACAGAAGCATATAAATCATTTTTTTGCCCAACAGCACGCGCTTTTTCACCAATTCGGCGAATGAACGTTTCTGTTGGTTCATTTTTTACAACCTTGATATTTTGATCCAATTGCGCTTCAGTAGGTGCATGATCGACTGTTGGTTGTTGAACAACAGGTTGTTCCGGCACTGTTTCAATTGGTGTGCTTGGTTGCGGTGATACAGGTACTTCCTCATGACTACTTTCTGGAGGTTGTACTTCCTCTGAAGATTCTGTACTGGTATTGGTTGTTTCTGATGTACCAGTTTCTTCTGTTGAAGATGAATCTGTGGGTGTAGTTGTGTCTTCAGTTGAAGAACTTTCGGTTGTTTCCGTCGTTCCTTCTTCGATGTTGTTTGACTCTAACTCTGTTTGTGTCAATTCATTGGCATGACCAATTACTGGCACTAAATTAACACTGAGCAGTACACAAATCATCTGGAGTGATAATAGTTTTTTCTTCATTCATTTTAGTTCCTCTCACATGTTTTGACGATTCAGATATTTTCTCAGTCTTCTAGAACCTATCACTTATTTTTCGGATTGATTCCCTTTGTAAAACAATCAGGCAATCTTGTGGTAATGTGGAAAATCGTTCATAAAGCATTTTGATTATGAAAATATCAAAAATTCCCGATTAAGATCAGGGTTCTTTTCATATCTCTTCATAGACCCACCTGCCCTTTACCTTTAAAAATCGCGTTTAACCTTCTATAAGTTGAATTTATTTTACCATAAGTATAGGTGAAAATCTTGTACTTCACTCAAAATATTGGAAAGTTTCGAAAAAAATTCATGATTCAGGCAAAATATGTTCTATTTTTAACGATTGCTTACACAGTTAGAAAAAACCTCTTAATTGATCACAATGTTTTGTGCTGATCAATTAAGAGGTTTTAGTGTTCTTTGTTTTATTGAGATGTAGACTTTTTAACTTATTAAGTCATTAACATCTTAGATAACATTTCCTTTATTAATATAATTCACCTATTTTTACTTTCCACGAGCCATTAGCTCTTGTAAACGCGCTTGTCCATTTGAAATTGTCCGTTTACTGCGTCCATTTTGTGTATTTGCTTGAACATCAGTCAACTCTTTAAATGATAGCCCAAACTCTTGACTCAGCGCTCCGTCAATAACTTGAGTTGCTCTTAAAAGTGCACCAATTTTAATTTCAGCTTCTTGGTATTTATTGCCCATAATTTCGCCATCATAGTCTGCTCTTGTATTGACAGCTAAACTAGCTCCAGCTTCCATTAACACGTATAATTGTCCCAAAGTATCCTTGAACCAATAAACATCCTCATTATCAGTATAATCGCCTGAAGTTGGTGCTAAAGATAATTTAATAGCATTGGGAGTATCGCTAATAAACTGACGATCTTCAACTGGAATGACAGTGAATTGATCATCAGCATAAGCAAACTTAATTTGGGAACTATTGTCGATTTTTACCATCGCAGGAATATCGCCTTCATTGCGAATCTCCCCATTAATTTCTGAAAATGTACCTGGCTCAAAGCCTTTAGGATCAGATAACTCTTCAAAGCTAGCGGCAATTCTTAATTTTCCCATCGTTACATCTTGTTTCATTTCTATCCGAGCTGTCCACCATGCATAAGTTGCCCCAAATGCCACTAGCACTATCGCTATGCCTGTCAACACTAGTTTTGTATTCTTGTTTTTTAACCAATTATCCATTTTACCCTTCATTTTGATTCCTCGTTTCTAATTTTATCCCTTTCTCACTCGAAGGTGAGTTTTCTCTTAATAATGTGAAAAAATATCTTAGTAATATCAATAGAAGTAAGCTCAATATAAATGCAGTCATTCCACGAGATGTTCCTATCAGTAGAAAAAATGTTCCAAGGCTGGGAATTGAAAAAATAACTTTCCCAACAATTTCTTCCTTACGTCGTTGTCTTTCATCCGAAAACTCATTCGTATCTCCTTTGGTTTCATAAACAACCCCTTGACTATTTTCGGTGATAGCAACAACACGGTGTGTGACATATTCCCCTGCAAATTCAAGAGTCACAACATCACCAACTGCTACTTCTGCTCCAATTTCTTTAACTAAAACAAGACTATTTTTAGGTATTTCGGGTGACATACTATCACTCATCACAACACGCAATTGATAACCAAAATAGCTAATACCATTATTAAATCGCAAGATAACCGAAAATATAATAAACACAATGATCACAAATAAATAGACTGTAGCAAGAAATCGTCTAATTTTTCTCATCATTGTTCTCCTTCCTGTTGCAATTCAACATCGGTTTGCTCTTTTGGATCCATAATAGTTACCTCAAGCGAACTACTAACAGTCTCTATAGAACGTTTTGTCGCCTTTATTGTCACTTCAGTTGATTCACTGGATATCGAGTCTTGGCTAGTTGATGATTGCTCAATATCTAGTGAATCCGTTGTTGTTTTGGACATAGTTGTAGTTAGCCCAAACTCAAGCGGCAAATAAACTGTGAAATAACGGGAATCCCCAAGTGCACCTAACGGAAAAATAAAACTTAATATCAATACGCTAAGGATAACTTTCCATTTTCGGTTCATTGGTCCCCATCCTTTCAATTTTTTAACGTGTCACTCTTAAAGTAAAGCGAGCTTCTTTACCATTTGCTGCTTTAGCATAAATATAAGTTGTCCCAACTTTTTTACCAGTTATAACCCCATTTTCATTAACACTAGCAACTTCATTTTTTTGAACAGACCATGTTAAGTTGGATGACGCAGTTTCTGGTAAAACATGACTTACCACAGTTAATTGTTTTCCTACTTTTAGAACTTCAATTGCGTTTATGTCCAAAACAATGTTTTCAACTTCTGGTTTTTCCTCTACCAAATGATTCATTAACTCAACAATCGCTTTTTCTAAATCAGTTACTGCTTCATCAACAAGTGTTTGAGTTGCTTTGGGATTATCTTTAACAGTTGTCGCAGCATTACGTGCGATGACAAAATTTGCCCAAGCTTCTGCTTGATAATCTGTTTCAATTAAATTATTGGCTTTTGCTATCTTATCGACTAAGACACTGAAGTCAACTTCTACTTCATCCTCTTTTGCAAAAATTGATAACCAACTTAACACTGGATCAGGACCCTCTTTTTTCGTAATGCTAACAATGACTTTGCCAGCTTTAGCTAAATTAAATTCTTTTTTAACAATAGATTCTTGATTATCAGAACTTAATGCAACTGTTTCTTTACCGAGGAGTTCATCCTCTATTTTAATTGTTAATTCCATTTGACGATTTGCATTCCACCACTCTTGGAAACCAGCACCAAGTTCATAAACGCCCGCTTCTAAATCAAAAGCATACTCAATACTCTTGTCTTTATTAGCCCACCAACCACTTTCTAAGATATGCTTGCCTTTATGGCGATCAAAATCAAAGTCTTCTGCATTTTCATCTTTCGTCGTTCCTAAATAACCTGCTTTGTTTTCTTCCGTATATTTTTGATCTGCTTTTGTATTTAGTAATGTGTTTCCAAGTAAATCTTTAGCAGCATCAAAGTATGGTGATTTTTCGGCCCCACTATCAAAGAAGTATCGCAACCCTTTTGGCGCAACATGAACGTCATGCCATACATTTTGATCTTTTTCTGGTAGATACCCTTTAATAAAAACTGTCCCTAATTCTTTACCGTTATATTGTTCATATTGCCATTCAACTGGTGTTACTTCGGTTTCAGTGCCATAGGAAATTGTGACTTCGTTTGGCATTAAATCTGCAATACCGTCCATCGATAAGACACTTTTGGGTAGTCCTTTGGAAGTTAAATCAAATAGTCCTTTGCCATCAAGTTGATCTAGAGTCCAATGCTCAGCTCTTCTAATTGCTAGCTGATTACCAGGTTTAAATTCGATCGGCAACCAAACATATCGAGATTCACTTAGATCCCAAGAATTCCAACGATCCCCCATATAAATAAATTTGCCGTTTTCAGGATCTACAGGAATAACATGCGTACTTTGAGTATCATACGTAGTATTTGCCCCCCAATCTACGGACGGATCGCCCATACCACGCCAAGGTCCCATCGGACTATCAGCAACGGCATATTGTGCTGGATTTGGACTCCATCCTGTCTGACCTGAGCTAATCATGTAATATTTATCCTTATAGTTGAACATTGCAGGTGCTTCACGTGACCAGTGAATAAACTCCCGAGTGAAATCTACGCCTTCAGTTGCTTGGTCACGATCTACAGCTAAATTTGTATAGTCATCATTTAATTTAGAAATAATGGTTGTTTTATTTCCTTCTGAGGAATAAATAACATACGCTTGACCGTCAGTATCTTTAAATAATGTCATATCTCGCACTGAACCACGACCAGCCCAACCATCGAAACCATAATCGCCATTTGGATCGTTATGATAATTCAGTTTATAACTACCAAGTAATTTAAAAGGGCCAGTCGGACTGTCACTAATCGCAACGCCAGCTTTAGCTTTACCATAGTCAGCATCACTTCCAGGGAAGCGACCATCGGCATGGAACCAAATCACATATTTGCCTGTTTTATCGTTATAAAGCATTTTGGGTCGTTCGATAACTGTATTATTCCGGTCTAAATCGATAAAAATGTCATCCTTTTTTTCTTCTGAATAATCACCATAAAGAGACTTAAAGTAATCATCCGTTTCAAACTGATTCCGTGTTTCCATTGGTTTTAAAACGACACCTTCATCTTTCCAATTGTATAAGTCTGTTGATGTATAAAGATGAATCCCACCAACCGGACGATAGTCATAGGTCTTATCTTCACCGATCCAATAATACTTGGTTTCACCATCAACGGTTAATTTTTGAACTTGGCCGCCATGAGCTTGGATGGTATTTCCATTTGTATCATACATCAAGTCTCCTGCAGTCCCGCTAAACGATGTATAAGGTGCCATCGGTTCTTTTTCTGCAACTGCTTGAACTTTGATATAATTGATGATTGGATCGCCTTCTGGACCAGATCTCCGCGGAGCCTTAACCGCTACATTCAATTCACCATCCGTCACAGTTGTAACAAAAGTTTTGCTTACCCACTCGTTATACCCAACTTCTCGGTCGGCATCTACCGTCTGCCCTTCAAGCATAACGTTAAGCCAACGCGTTTCCCAGTAGTGCTTAAAAGCTACGGTAACCTCATACGTTTGTTCTTTCATCCCAGGAATTTTCTCTTTTGGTAATTCAAATGAATAACCCAACATACTTTTTTCTTTATCAAAAGTCACTTTATCTGACATATAGACAAAGCTTTCGCCAATATCTGTGGCATCATTGCCTGATTTGAGCATGACAGAATAGTCATTGTCCGGATCCGCTCCCCAAGTCATGCCCGTTTTTGAATCTTTTTCAAATTTCTGATCGACATTTGATTGTAACAAGCCCATTTTTTCTGTTTTGGGTACCACTGACGGATCTGGCGTACCTGCATTAACAGAATACAAAACACGATCGTTATCGAGAACTGCTTCTTCAGTAAGTACTATCTCTTTTTCCGTTTCAGCCTCCATCCTTTCAGTCGCTAGAGCAACTCCTGATCCAGTAATAGATAAACCTAACATAACACTCGTTACAAACATTAAAGAAACTTGCGGTAATTGTTTCACATCATCCTTCATTTCTTGTTTGTTCTCCTTTCAAAACCATTGTTTTATCAATATCATTAATTCTTTCGTCCTGCACCTCACTTTCACTCAATGATTACCGCATCATTATATCTATGATCTCTCTTTTTTGAAACCGCTTACTAAAAACCTCTTAAAATAATCCGAAAATGTGTAAAAAGTACAAAAAGTCAGATGTTGTTGCAATCATTGAAGGTGTAACAAAAGAAAAGCAGCAACCAAAAGGTCGCTGCTTGAAATCCGGTTTCTATTCCACTAGGGAATCATCATGCATCAACTAGCTGCTCAACATGCAAATAACCGACTGATTTTTTGTCATCTTAATTTTGTGTGGCGCGATATAAACGACGAAATTGATTCGGTGTGTACCCTACATTCTGTTTAAACATTGCAATAAATTGACTTGGGGATTGAAATCCGACTCTTAAACTAATCTGCTGTACTTCCAATTGAGGGAAATTGATCAGCAACTCCTTTGCTTTATTGAGGCGCCAGGTCATTAAGTATTGATAAGGACTTTTCTGGACAAAGCGATTAAACAAACGATTTAAGTACTGTGAGCTAATATAGATTGACTGAGCTAATTCTTCAATCGAGGTGATTTCACTATAGCGTGTTTCAATTTCCACTATTGTTGGTGCAATATATTGTTTGTATAAAGGGTGTTCACTAACAATATTCGTCTCATTTCTTTGGCTTAAGTGAAGAAAAAAAGAATAACATTGTTGGGAAAGTTCGATTGGTTTTAATTGCTGGTTGATATGACGTGAAATAATCTGATCAATCCAATCTGAAAAAGAAAACTCCACCGTATCCATTGCGGTAATAAATGCGTTACTTTGTAGAATTTGATGGAAGCTTTCCTTAATTTCTCCTTCAAAAGTTGCGAATTTCGTAACCCATTTGTCAAGTGGATAATAAGCATGTGAAACAAAAGGCGGAATTAAGATTCCCTCTCCTTGTCTTAAAATTACTTGTCGATCGTTAATTAAAACTTCTCCTGATCCTGATTCTGTCTGGAGCCAATGGTAACAAGGATAACCGTGTTGGCGCTGAATTGAAACTTGTTCCCAGTGTTGCCCAACACTTTCTAAGGTGATCGGTAAGGGGCTTGTGCTTAATTGAAAATAAATTGGCATTTGCTTCTCCTTTTGTTTCGTATTCTTATATTATTTAGTTTAACATATTATACTATAAAAAATTGAAAACGTTATACTAAGTAAAAAGAAAGTAAAAACAACTAAAGGAGCAATGCAATATGAAAACATTTGATATTAAAGATGACTTTTATTTAGACGGTCAGCCTGTGAAAATCATCTCTGGAGCTATTCATTATTTTCGAGTTGTACCGGAATATTGGCGTGATCGCTTGGAGAAGTTAAAAGCTTTAGGCTGTAATACAGTTGAAACATATGTCCCTTGGAATTTCCATGAAACTCATGAAGGTCAATTTAATTTTAGTGGGCGTTTCAATTTACGTCAATTTATTCAAATCGCAGATGAATTAGGCTTATATGTAATCTTGCGACCTGCTCCGTACATTTGTGCGGAATGGGAATTTGGAGGCTTACCTTACTGGCTGATGAAGGAAGCTGATTTAAAGGTTCGGTTTGATAATCCAATCTTCCTTGAAAAAGTGGATAATTATTTTGCTAGATTGTATCCAGAGATAGTGGATTTACAAATCACTCAAGGTGGGCCGATCATCATGATGCAAATCGAAAATGAATATGGCGGTTTTGCAAATGATAAAAGCTATATGGGGAAAATTGCAGATTTGATGGAAAAACATGGCACAAAAGTACCTTTTGTAACATCAGATGGTCCTTGGGGTGATATGCTTGAAAACGGATCAATTCAAGAGCGTGCCTTGGCAACCATTAACTGTGGATCGAAAATTAAAGAACATTTTAAAGTTTTAAAAGACTTCCATCAAGAAAAGAAGCCACTAATGGTAATGGAATTTTGGATTGGATGGTTTGATGCATGGGGTGATGAAGAACATCATACAATGGATGGCGAGACAGCTGCCAATGAATTGTCAGATATTTTAGAGGAAGGTTCGGTCAATATTTACATGTTTCATGGTGGTACTAACTTTGGTTTTAGTAGCGGAGCCAATTATTATGAAAAGCTAGCGCCAGACGTAACGAGCTATGACTACGATGCACTGCTAACTGAGTGGGGTGACATTACGCCGAAATACCGTTTATTCCAAGAAGTCATTGGGAACTATCGAGAAATTCCGACAGTAGAATTCACAACTGACATAAAAAAAATAGCCTATGGGGCATTGCAAGCTAAAGCGAAAACGTCATTATTTCATAACATTCAAAACTTAGCACAAAAAATCACACATAATTACCCTCTTTCCATGGAACAATTAGATCAAGGATTAGGCTATGTTTATTACGAAAGTAACCTTGGCCGCGAGCGACCTATAGAAGATTTTCGTTTAATCGGCTGCATGGATCGAGCCCAGATTTTTATCAATGATGACCCTATTGCAACTCAATATGATTTAGAATTAGGCACGCAATTGGCATTTGATTTAGAGGCTGAAACAAATAAACTAGGTATTTTAGTTGAAAATATGGGCCGTGTCAATTACTCAATCAAAATGAATCATCAAGAAAAAGGTATTCGTGATGGTGTAATTATCAATGGTGCATTTCAAAGTGACTGGGGGATTTATAGCTTGCCTATGGATAACCTAACACAACTGGACTTCTCTGAAAAATGGACCGCAGGACAGCCAGGATTTTATCAGTTTACTTTTGACGCTGAAGAAATAGGCGATACGTTTATTGAGTTACCAAATTGGGGGAAAGGTTTTGTCACAGTAAACGGTTTTAATATTGGACGATTCTGGGAGAAAGGTCCACAAGTGAGACTTTATATCCCTGGTCCTCTCTTAAAAATCGGTGCAAATACAATCATCATATTCGAGTCAGAAGGAAAAGTGGGCACAGAAATCATCTTAACAGATGAGCCAAAACTAAATAAAGACTAAAAAAAACGACTTGAGTCTTTTAGACTCAAGTCGTTTTTTCGGGATAATTGATTGGTAATAGTAGTTTAATTGAGGTTCCCTCTCCCGGAGCTGTTTGAATTTTCAAACCATACTTTTTACCATAAAGAAGTTGTAAACGTTCATGGATATTTCGTAACCCAATCCCCGAATAATGCTGTTTTAAGGTTGACTGACTATGGAGAGGTCTACTAACATCAAACCCAACGCCGTTATCGATAATTTCAATTTGTAATTTATCCTCTACCGTGGTGGCGAAAACTTGAACATAGCCCTCTTGATGTTCAGAGAAAGCGTGAAGATACGTATTCTCAATAATAGGTTGAATAATCATTTTTGGCACGAGTAATTCTTCAGCAGCTTCATTAGCAAAAATATTCGTTTGAATTCGCTCACCATACCGTAATTGCAAAATGTTAATATAGGCTTCTACCCCAGTTAACTCTTGCTTCAAGGGAATAACTTCATTCTTATTGCTAAGAGTATGGCGCAACAGTTGAATAAAATTATCAATTGCCAAACCAGCCTTGTCCTGTTCCCCTTGCCAGATTAGAAACTTAATTGCGGTTAGCGTATTATAAATAAAATGAGGTTGGATTTGCATTTGTAATGACTGAATTTCAGTCAGTCGTTTTTCTTCTTCAATAGTCATTAAGTTATCAAAATAGCCTTGTAAATCTTCCAGCATCAAGTTATATGCTTTCCCTAATTCTTGTGTTTCATACGTTCCTTCAATCGCAACACTATTAGAAAACTCCCCCTGGGTCACACTGGGTAAGGTATCAATCAAGCGATAAATAGGTCCTGTCATCCGTCGAATCACAAAAAAGGCAATAAGGCTTGCTATCATAATTGAACAAATAACAATAGTGACGGTTGGACGTATCAAGTTCATATTTTTAATTAAGATGTCTTCATTGATAAGATTGTAGAGTCTAAAATTGTAAGAATATAGCTTTAATGAATTCGTATAATTATTATCCATTGCTATAATTTTGTCACTTAAGGTGGTACCTAATTGTGATTTTTGATTGGAGGAGATAATAGTATTTTTACTATCAATAATGTAAATAGTATGAATATTTTTTGCTAGGACTTGCTCGTAAATCGAGGCAAAATGTTGCTCCGGAACAAAAATCAATGCATAACCGATAATTCCTAAGTCATCAGTAATTTTACGAATATAAAGTAATCCCGGTTGTTTTTCAGTTGAAATAGTTAACCCATTTTGTTGATAAAAATATTGGCTCAAGGCAGGATTGCGATCGATTTCTTTCATCAAATCACTCTTAATAAACACATCTAAAGCTTGGCTTCTGACTCCTTCGTTTTGAAAAAAAGTACGGCCATTCTTACCAATTAAAATCAAGTTTGAAGGAGTGTCATTAAATATCCAACGGGTAGAGGTCATTTCCTTTTTTAACTCGATAATTGGCTGAATTCCTTTCGATTGATCCTGTTTAAAATAAGCTTGCACGACTTGACTTTTGGATACCGTTTCGAAAATGCGGTTAATATTGTCATTTAATTGTTCATAATCATTTTGGATCTTATTCATCAAAATTTGGTTTGATTCTTCATATGAATATACATAAGCACTCTTTGAACGATTAAAAACAACCGCTACAGAAAGTAATGTAACACTAATAACACAAAAAATAACGATCATCAAAATCCGTGTAAAAAGTTCATTTTGTTTTATCCATAATTTTAAATGATTCATAAGCGGTTCTCTCTTCTATAAACAGAGGGAGTAACATGATATTCTCGTTTGAATAAGCGAGAAAAATAACTTAGATCTGAATATCCTGTAGTCGCACTAATTTCTGATACATTATAGTCTGATGTCAGGAGTAATTTCCTAGCGGCCTCTAAGCGCACTGTATTTAAGTAATCGGAAAATGTCATCTTAAAGTGAGTGGAAAAGAAAGTAGAAAGATAATTATAGCTAAAATGAAATTCTGCTGCCAAACGTGCTAAAGATAGATCCGACTGATAATTATCGAGAATGTAGCGTTCAATACTATTAACTAATTCATGTTCTTTTATGTCTTGTCTAGGCTTTTGCAGTTGTAGTGTTTGGCGAATTTGATCATTCAACGTTAAAATAAGCTCTGAAAAATCTTCCAAATAACTCATCTTTCCTATCTGATTCAGGAAATAGGTTTTTAATTTTGAAAAGCTAGCCTCATTAGGATAGGCTTCTTCAAGACTAGATAAAAGTGTGTAAAAAATATTACTGGCTTGCTGTTTCAAATAAGAAGCACTAGCAAAACTTAAAATCATTTCATTAAAAAATTCCTCAATACGCGCAATTCCTAATAAGAAATCATTATTCACTAAGGCTCTTAGAAATTTCTTTGTGTCAAATCGTTCGTAGTGTTTTAGCATATATAATTCATTAAATTCAACAATAAAGTGGTGTTTAAAATAAAATCGTTGTTCTTTTGTCCCCGCCTTCAGTTGACTAAAGATGTTATTAAGTTGGCTTATCTGAGAGAATGGCTCACTTAAGGTAAAGAAACTACCGGCTTCGATTTGCCGCAAGCTGTAGAGTTTTTCCATAAGCATTGTCTGCCCATTCGTCTGAACGTTTCTAAAGGCAAGTAATAAACCGGCTTCATCATTACTCGTTGCATAAGCCAATGATTTTACCTGAGTATTGTCAAAGGTCAATTTGCTTAGTACACGTTGGAGGTTACCACGGTCTTGGTACCAAATGGCGTTAGTATAAACCAATTGATAACAATTGTATGTAAGAAAGTTTTCAACGGCACTTAGGTCCGTCTCTTTGTAACCGACTAAATAACGATTGAGGGTTTGACTTAATACTTCTTCCTCTGAAACAATTGCTTTTGTCACTACCAATTTTGTTGCGATTTTATTTAAGGCTTTAAGTAAGTTTTCTTTGGTCAGGGTTGGTTTTAATAAATAATCGACAGCACCGTTTTTAAAAGATTCAGACACATAAGTAAATTCGTCATAACTACTTAAAACTAAAAAATGAATCTGCGGAAATTGTTCTTGGATTATTTTAGATAATTCTAAACCATCAAGTTCAGGCATAATTAAGTCAGTAATAACAATATCAGGTTGGAGTTCAATGATTTTATCTAAGGCAATTTTGCCATTTTCTGCTTCACCAACAATGTGAAACTCGTATTTTTCCCACTCAAGTAAGTGTTTTAAACCATCGCGTATGGCGACCTCATCATCAACGAGTAAAATAGTTATTACATTAGTCAAGAAAACGCCTCCTTTCCCTTATTGACTTCATTATAACATTTAAACGTTTTAAATGAATTAGGATTATTTTATGATTTTTGGACAATTTTATCTAGTCACCTGAAACAACTTGTTAGCGCTTCCTTTTGATCTACGTAATGTGTATAGTATGAATGTAAATAAAAGAAAAGAGGGAATGAACATGAAAAAGTTTTTTGGCTCCTTATTAGTCTTAGTTTCAGTATTAATGTTAACAGCTTGTGGCGGATCTGGTGACAGTAAGGATGCTGATGTAGGGAATAAAGACGGTGGAAGCAGCGAAAAAATAACGCTTTGGGCTTGGGACGAAACGTTTAACATCAAAGCTGCGGAAATCGCGAAAGAATATTACGAAAATAAAGATATTGCTGTTGAGGTTGTGACTATGTCACAAGATGATATTGTTCAAAAATTAAATACTAGTTTAGCTTCTGGAAATAAGGAAGGACTCCCTAATATCGTATTAATTGAAGACTATCGAATTCAAGGTTATCTAACCTCTTATCCAGATGCATTTTCAGATTTAAGTTCAATTGTAAAAGAGGAAGATTTCTCAGAATATAAATTTGCTGTAAATAAAGTGGGTGATAAGATTTACGGCGTACCATTTGATAGCGGAGTCGCAGGTGTCTTCTATCGCCGCGATTACTTTGAAGAAGCTGGTTATAAGGAAGCTGACTTACAAGATATTACTTGGGATGATTTGATCAAAATGGCTCGCGTTGTCAAAGATAAAACTGGTCATGCGTTGATGACAATGGATCCAAGTGACTTAGGTTTAACACGCATCATTATGCAATCTACAGGTAAATGGTTTACTGATGAAACTGGCGAAAAGGTCACCTTAAAAGGAAATGAAGCTTTAAAATATGCCTTACAAATTCAAGCAACTATCTTAAAAGAAGGTTTAGCCGAACAAGTTTCTGACTGGGATGGCGGCGTAAATGGCGTTCAGTCTGGTTCAGTCGCAAGTTCTATTCAAGGATGCTGGTATGCAAGTACGATTCAAGGGGCTAAAGATCAAGCTGGTAAATGGGGTATTGCGCCAATTCCAGTAATCAAAGGCGATAAAAATTCTAAACATAGTTCAAACATTGGCGGCGGAGGCTGGTATGTTATCAAAGGCTTACCAGGCGAAGAACAAGCAAAAGAATTCTTAGGACAAACCTTTGCCTCAAATGTTGATTTAATGAATCAACTAGCAAAAGAAGTAGGCGTTATCTCTACCTTAAAAGCTGCTAGCGAGTCACCTATTTATCAAGAAGGTGTAGCATTCTATGATGGTCAAAAAGTCTTTGAAGATTTTTCAGATTGGTCTGCTGAAGTACCAAAAGTGAATTACGGTAAAGACACATATGCCATTGAATCAATTTTAACTGAGAGTTTACAAGAAGTGATTAATGGCGGAGATATAGATAAAGTCTTAACAAATGTCCAAAAACAAGCTGAAGACCAATTAGAAAATTAAAGATTTAATGCGAGTAGAGATTGTTAAACTCGTCCTCTACTCGCATTATTATTCATCGGCTGACAACAATCAGGAGGCATCAAGTTATGCAAAAAAGAAAGAAAAAATTCGACATCTTTGCTACTGGTGATGGTTTTATACTATTACCCGTAATTTTAATTACGATCTTAGTCTTTATTCCAATGGTAATAGCGTTATTAAATTCCTTTAAATCTGGAATTCCAACAAATATGACTTTTAATGGACTAGGTAATTACAAAAGAATGCTTTCAGACAGTACCTTTAGAAAAGCTTTTGGTAATACTTTTTTATACTTAATCATTCAGGTTCCAGTAATGTTAATGCTGTCACTCGCTTTTTCAAATATATTAAACGATAAGCGTTTAAAGTTTAAAGGATTCTTTCGTACAGCATTATTTTTACCTTGTATTACATCCCTAGTATCTTATTCATTAATTATGAAAAGTTTATTTTCTGCAACAGGTTTAGTCAACCGTGTCTTGTTGGATATGAATCTCGTGGCAGCACCGATTCAGTGGTTGACTGATCCTTTTTGGGCTAAAGTCTTAATTATAATTTCTATCACCTGGCGCTGGACAGGTTATAATATGATTTTCTTTATTTCCGGTATGCAAAATATTGATCCAGAAATTTATGAGGCTGCCGATATAGATGGAGCCAATAAATGGCAACAATTTTTCAAAATTACGATACCAAATTTAAAACCAGTTATTTTATTTACCACAATTACTTCTACAATCGGCACATTGCAATTGTTTGATGAAGTTCAAAATATTACTGGTGGTGGTCCTGCCAATGCAACGACCACTCTTTCACAATATATATATAACCTAAGTTTCAAATTCACACCGAATTTTGGGTATGCAGCAGCCGTTTCCTTTGTGATCGTGTTCTGTATAGTCATTTTAACAATTATTCAAAAACGTGTAGCTGGAGATGAGTAAGATGGAAAAAATATCAAAAATATTCAAATACCTCGTTTTAAGTATCGCTGCTTTTATTTCTATCTTCCCTTTTGTCTGGATGATTTTAGGAATGACCAACAAAACCATTGATATTACCGCTGGTAAAATTATGATCGGTGACCAATTGATACTCAACTTTCAAAATCTTTTTAATAGTGATTTAAACTTTCACAGAGCCTTACTCAATTCCGCCGTGATTGCCCTTCTCACAACCATATTTGCTTTATTCTTATCATCGATGGCAGGTTATGGCTTTGAAATTTTTCGTTCTAAACGGAATGACCGTATTTTTAGTTTTTTACTTCTATCGATGATGGTTCCATTCTCAGCAATGATGATTCCCTTATACACCATGTTTTCAAAATTAAGTAACACACCATTTGGGATCAACACATTGTTCAGCGTGATTATACCATCTGTCAGTACTGCCTTTTTAATCTTTCTATTTAAACAAAATATTAAAGCTTTTCCTCGCTCTTTAGTTGAGGCTGCTCGGATTGACGGGTTAGGTGAACTCGCGATTTTCTTTAAAATATATATGCCCACAGCAAAAAATATTTATGCTGCGGCTGCGATTATTACCTTTATGAATAGTTGGAATAACTATTTATGGCCACTAGTAGCCTTGCAATCTCCTGAAAAGCGGACAGTTCCTTTAATTTTATCAGCCATGGGTGCCTCTTATACACCAGACTACGGCATGATTATGAGCGGAATTGTGATTGCCACTTTACCGATTTCTATAATTTTCTTTGTTTTACAAAAACAATTTGTTCAAGGCATGTTAGGTTCAGTAAAATAGGACAAAAAGCTAGTTTTAGAAGTGTTAGCACTTGATTCATCGGGTTTTAAAAAATTTAAAAGGAATATCCCAATTAAAAAGGGGCTGAGACATAACTCTTTGAGTTATGTCTCAGCCCCTTAAAACCCGAATAAACGGTGGAAAAACATCTATTTTCTGAATGTAAAATCTTGGAAAACTGATGGCAAAAATGTGCGCTTATATACTTTTATGTTGTTGTTTTAACGCCATTTCCGCTGACTTTCTCTACTACTTTCGGTACATCTTAAACTCTAAAAACAGGTCATTATAAATCCCCAAATATTTCGCCCCTAAATCTTCATAAACTTCTAAATGTTTAATCACTTCATCACTTGGATAAAACTGTTCATCACTAGAAATTTCTTTAGGCAATAATTTTTTGGCTGTCTTATTAGGTGTAGAATATCCAATATATTCTGCGTTTTGAGCTGCATTTTCTGGTCTCAACATGAAATTGATAAATTCATAAGAGCCTTTAATATTTTTCGCAGTCTTAGGAATCACGATATTATCAAACCATAGATTGGAACCTTCTGATGGAATCACATAATGCAGGTGTTCATTGCCGTCTAGCATTTCAGAAGCTTCACCGGAAAACGTAACCGCTACTGCACTTTCTTCGTTGATCATATACATTTTGATCTCATCCGCTACGATTGCTTTGACATTTGAAGTAAGTTTGTTTAGCTTATCTGTTGCTTCACGTAGTTCTTGATTATTTTTACTGTTTAAAGAATAACCTAAACTATTCAATGAAAGCCCCAGCACTTCGCGTGCTCCGTCGATCAACATTACATTATCTTTTAATTTAGGATTCCACAAATCATCCCAATGTTGGATTTGCCCTTCGTCAACAAATTTATCATTGTATATGATACCTAAAGTTCCCCAAAAATAAGGAATTGAGTATTTATTTTGCGGATCAAAATCTAAATTCAAAAATCGTTCATCAATATTGTTCAATCCAGTCAACTTCTTATGATCGATAGGCAAAAGCATTTTTTCTTTCATCATTTTTTGAATCATATATTCAGAAGGAATCGTAATATCATACGCGGTCCCTCCTTGCTGGATTTTGGTGAACATCGCTTCATTTGAGTCAAATGTTTCATAATTGACTTTATATCCTGACTCTTTTTCAAATTTGCGCAGTAAATCAGGATCGATATAATCGCCCCAATTATAAATCGTCAATGTATCAGCACCAGCCATACCGCTGGCTTTTTCTAATTGACGAACTCCGAAAAACAGAATCAAGATGATTGCTAAAATGCCAATAAGCAACGATTGTAGTTTTTTCATTTGAGATTCGCCACCTCACTTTGTTCACGACGTAGTTTTTTCAGCCGCTTCGATGTATTGTCTTGGCTGATAAAATAATAGCCGATCACTAAAATCATAGAAAAAATGAAGACTAATGCACTCAATGCATTGATTTCTAAACTAATACCTTGTCTTGCTCTTGAATAGATTTCAACTGAAAGTGTGGAAAATCCATTTCCTGTAACAAAAAAGGTCACCGCAAAGTCATCTAGTGAATACGTAAAAGCCATAAAATAGCCTGCAATAATTCCTGGCGATAAAAACGGTAAAATAATATTTTTGATCACCTGAACATTATTCGCACCAAGATCACGAGCCGCGTCCACCATTGAATCATTCATTTCCTGTAATTTTGGCAGCACCATCAGTACGACAATTGGAATACTAAAAGCAATATGAGACAATAACACACTGGCAAATCCTAAGCTAATAAAACCAACAGCTGTAAAAAAGATCAAGAAGCTAGCACCAATAATAACATCAGGAGATACTAGCAAAATATTATTAAAACTCATTAAAGCTGTCCTAGTTTTTCTACGTCTCGTATAATAAATCCCCATCGCACCAAATGTGCCGATGATCGTTGCTAACAACGCAGATAAAAAAGCCAATAAAAACGTATTTAACACGATGATCAATAAGCGTGTATCTTCAAAAACAGCCGTATAATTCGCAAGAGTAAATCCAGTAAATTGATTCATCGTATCTGTATCATTGAATGAGTAGAAAATCAGATAAAAAATCGGCGCATACAATAAGGCAAAAACGAGGATCAGATAAAGATAAGACCACTTAAATTTTTTCTTTGTCATTTCACCCGCCCCTTTTTCTTCTTCTCACCAGTCAGCAGCATCACGACAAACATCGCCACAATCAAAATCACACCGATCGTTGAACCCATGCCCCAATTTTGTGTCACCATAAAATGCTCTTCAATGGCTGTCCCTAGTGTAATCACTCGATTTCCACCAATCAAACGGGTCAACATGAACAATGAAAGTGAGGGTATAAAGACCGCTTGAACACCACTTTTTACACCATTCAATGATAGCGGAAAGATCACGCGTTGAAACGTTTCAACACTGTTTGCACCAAGATCACGACTAGCACTAACTAGCGAAGGATTCAACTCTTCAAGCGCATTAAAAATCGGCAGAATCATAAAAGGAATTTCAATATATGTTGCAACAAATAGAAAACTAAAGTCCGTAAACAAAATTTGATGTGGACCGATCCCAAGAAAACTTAAAAACTGATTCACATTCCCATGTATACTAAAAATCCCGATAAAAGCATAAGCTTTCAGTAAGAGATTCACCCATGTCGGTAAAATCACTAACATCAACCACAATTGTTTATGCTTTAGCTTTGTCAAAAAGTAGGCCGTAGGATAACTAATCAAAAACGTAAATAACGTAATCAAAAACGCATACCAAACCGAATTCAACGTCATACTCAAATAAGTGCCCGAAGTAAAGTACGTTTGATAATTATCTAACGTAAATTGGCCGTTCATATCAAAGAAAGACTGATAAATAATCATCAAGACCGGGGCAATCACAAATAATAACAGCCACATCACATAAGGAATCGAATAAATCCGACGCATTGTTTTCATTATTATTCCCCCTATTCTTCGTAGCTTTCTAAACGAGCATCAAAGTCTTCTTCTGACTCATTAAAGCGCATGACATGAATATCCTCTGGTTCAAAAAACAAACCGACTTTAGCGCCTTCTGTTGCTTTTCTAGTTGAATGAACCATCCACTCATTATGATCCTCATCATGACAGATGATTTCATAGTGTACGCCACGGAATAATTGTGTATCCACCGTCACAACTAATTTCCCTTTATCTGCTGTCGTAATCGTCAAATCTTCAGGACGCAACATGATTTCAACGGGTTCCGCTTGGCGCATCCCGCCATCCACACATTCAAAACGTTTCCCAACAAACTCAACTAAATTATCTTCGATCATCGTACCATTGACAATGTTACTTTCGCCTACAAAATCAGCCACAAAATGATTGATCGGTTCATCATAAATATCTACAGGCGTACCGCTTTGCACGATGTGCCCTTTGTTCATAACAAAAATTTCATCACTCATTGCTAAGGCTTCTTCTTGATCATGGGTAACGAAAATAAATGTAATACCTAAGCGCTGCTGCAATTCACGTAATTCATACTGCATATCTGTTCGCAACTTCAAATCCAATGCAGATAACGGCTCGTCTAATAGCAATACTTTAGGCTCATTGACAATTGCTCGAGCAATTGCCACACGTTGACGCTGACCACCAGACATCTCACTAATTTCTCGCGTTTCATACCCTGGTAACTGAACCATCCGCAAAGCATCTTTGACTTTCTTTTCAATTTCTTTCTTTTGAATTTTTTTGATTTTCAACCCAAATGCTACATTATCAAACACATTCATATGAGGAAACAACGCATAATCTTGAAAGACAGTATTCACTTGACGTTTATTGGCCGGAATATCATTGATTCGCTGTCCATCAAAGTAAATATCCCCTTCTGTCGCATCTGCAAAACCCGCTAAAATGCGCAAAATCGTTGTTTTTCCACATCCTGAAGGACCGAGTAATGTATAAAACTTCCCTTGCTCAATTTCAAAACTAACATTCTTTAGAACTTTTTCATCTTCATATTGTTTCACAACGTTTTCAAACGTAATAATATTTTTCTTCACCCGCTGATACCTCCTCTATTAAAATTGTACTGGGCTTATTAAGCTCTGTTTGAAAAATAAGAAATTATAACTAACGCCCTTTTTGCCTCATTTATAATTTATCTTTTTTTCAAAGAGCTAGCCCAGAAAACTAACCATTATAAATATGACTCTGTCGCTACGATCAGCACACGACTTTTTCCTTTTGAATGATTGATCAGCTGATGACGTTCTGCAGCCTGATAATACATTGCTTCACCTTTTTTAGCAGAGTAAGTCGTTTCACCTAATATCAATGACACGGAGCCATCGATCACATAGATAAACGTTTCCGATAATGAAGGCTCAAAAGTCTTATACTGGCCGTTCTTATCAAAGGTCAAAACGATTGGTTCCATTTCTTTTTCATTTGATTCAGGAATCAGCCATTTCAATTCGTAGCCGTTCTCTTCATCATAATAAAGTGTACTATCTTCCTCTTTATAAACAATTTTTTGCGCCAAAGTTTCCTCACTGAAAAATTGTTCTGGTGTAATCCCTAACACTTCTAAAATATTAAAGAATGTCTCCATTGAAGGCGAGCTAAGATCACGCTCCAACTGAGAAATATAGCCTTTTGTTAAATCAGTTCGCTCGCCTAATTCCTCTTGTGTTAAGTTCTTTTGTACACGTAAATTACGCAGCTTCTCACCGATTTCCATCTGACCACCCCATTTCGATTTATTAAAAAGTTTGCTCCTACTAAACTACAAGTTTAATTTTACCTTTTCTAGTATACGAATTTTTCAAAAAATAGCAACAAATTTTAGTAATAAAATTTGATTTTTTTAATTTTACCTCATACTTTTATACTAGCACTGATTACCGATTTTTAACAAAATAAAAAAGCATCTGTTATTCAGACACTTCCTCATTCTTTATAAGTCTTACAATTCTTTCTTTGCCAAGCTTCAACGGGATCAAATAATTCACTAGCAAAGCAATTCCCATACCAATAAAACTATCCACTACTCGAGCAAACGCATAGCCATATGACTGATCCGCTGGAATCATAAAGACGATCGTTAACAATGTTGCACATGCGCCTACCGTTCCCTCATGATAGCCTAGACTTGCCAATAAGGCGATCATCAGAGTGATGATCACTGGAATAAAAATCAACTGAACAAGCTCTGTTCTGCCTAACCAATTAAATACTGCAATCACAGCGATTGACATGATTGCGCCCATCACATTTCCGATAATTCGATGCTTGCCATATTTGAGTGTATTTTCCATATCTTCCCGCAACGTAAAAACTGTTGTAATCGCCGCAACCACATAAGTTTCCCGTTTTAATAAAATACTGACCAAAATACAAAAAAAGACACTTAACCCTGTTTTAAATGTACGCATACCAATCTTAAATTTCAACAAACTGAATTCCTTTCACTGTCTAGCAAAGACCTTGACTCATTATTTTTTTCTTATTGTCCAATTAAACATCTCATCTTCTATTCTAACTTATTTTTCTTCTATTAAGAAGGGGTCTTCAAGAAGAATTTGCTAAAGATAAAAAGAGAATATGTTATGATAGTAACAATAAAACTAAAATTATTTGGTCTCAATCTGTTTTGTTGAAATGAAATAAAAAAAGCAACAGAGTGAACATTTGGACCTACACTAAAAAAGGAGAATCGTTATGGATATGTTTTCTGCATTTCGTGTCAAAGAAGAGGATGAAAAGATCACTACAATCCTCGAAAAAATCCCACTTACAGATTTATCTGACGGAGAGGTAATCGTCAAAGTAGCCTACTCTTCCGTTAATTATAAAGATTCATTAGCTGTTAAACAAAATGGCGGCGTTATTCGTAATTACCCTATGATTCCTGGAATCGATTTAAGCGGGACTATATTGTCATCCCAAGACGCTCGCTTTAAGGAAGGGCAACATGTTTTGGTCACAGGTTATGGTTTAGGCGTATCTCATACAGGAGGTTTCGCTGAAATCGCTCGAGTACCTGGCGATTGGATCGTTCCTTTGCCAGATAAATTAAGCTTAAAAGACGCTATGCTTTTTGGGACAGCGGGTTTCACTGCCGCGCTGTCTGTTCAAGCATTAGAAGATAGCGGACTCGCTCAAAATAAAGAAGCAACCATTTTAGTTACAGGCGCCTCTGGTGGGGTCGGAAGCTTAGCGATTGCCATGTTAAAACAATTAGGTTATAAAAATATCCTAGCGTTAAGTCGAAAAAATTCAGCGATCGATTCTCTTAAAAAAATTGGTGCGACTGATGTGCTTTTATTAGATGAATTTATGCCAGAAAAAATCAAACCATTAGCGAAACAAACGATCGATTATGCTATCGATACTGTTGGTGGTGACGTAACGGCTGCGCTGCTACCTCAACTTAAGTATGGCGGCAGTATCGCTATCTGCGGAAATGCTGCTGGCATCAAGTTAAACACAACGGTTTTACCTTTTATTTTAAGAGGTGCAAATCTTTTAGGTATCGATTCAGTCAATGTCCCTATGAAACAGCGGTTAGCGATTTGGCACCGTTTAGCCACTGATTTAAATGTAAGCCAGCATGAACTCGTCAATGAAATAGCTTTACAAGAACTACCGCAAACCTTAGATCAGCTACAGTCTGGTACACATATTGGACGAACGATCATTAAAATGAACTAAAGGAGCAACCTTACATGAATATTTTAATCACAGCTGGAGGAACATCAGAAAAAATCGACAATGTCCGTTCTATCACCAATCATTCGACTGGACGTTTGGGAAAAGCAATTGGTGAAACCTTTTTAGCTCAGGGACACCGCGTCACCTATGTGACTACTCCCCAAGCTGTCCGACCTACTCCAGACTCAAATTTAACTCTTATTGAAATCGAAACCACTAAAGACTTGGAAACAGCTTTACTTGATCAGTTTGAGCATCAAGTTTTTGACGGAATCATTCATAGCATGGCCGTTAGTGATTTCACAACTGAAACAACCTTGTCAGAAGATACTTTTATCGAAAAACTCGCAGCGAAGCTAGTAAAAGATGGTGACTTAACTGATTTAACCAATTTGACCGAAGCTCTTTACCTTAGTTTAGATGAAATTGGGAACACGATCCAGCAAGAAAAAAAGATTCCTTCTGGAACAGATCGTCTCTTGCTTTTTTTGAAGAAAAACCCTAAAATAATTGCAATGCTTAGAGAAAAACAACCGCAAGCAGTTCTTGTTGGTTTTAAGCTGTTAGTCGGTGTTTCTACTGAAGAATTAATTCAGGTTGGTCAAGCGATCCTCGCGAAAAACAAATGCGACTTTGTACTCGCAAATGATCTTGAAGCAATTCACGGCGACCAACATCAGGGAATCCTGATCGATGGCAAAGGACAAACCGAAACAGCTCAGACCAAAAACGAGATCGCTCAACTGATCGTTTTTAAAGTTGAAGAAAAATGGAGGATGCAAGGATGAAAACTATCTTATTAGGTGTTTCTGGCAGTATCTCTGCCTATAAAGCAGCTGACTTAACCAGCCAATTCACTAAACTAGGCTACAATGTCGAAGTGATTATGACAACAAACAGCACCAAATTTATCACCCCATTGACACTGCAGTCTTTATCTAAAAACCCTGTTCATACAGATGTTATGGAAGAAATCACGCCTGATAAGATCAACCATATCGAATTAGCAAAGAAGACAGATCTTTTCTTAGTAGCTCCGGCTTCTGCTAATGTTATAGGCAAACTAGCAAATGGCATTGCAGATGATATGCTTTCAACCGTTGCGTTGGCTTTAAAAGAAGAAATCCCTAAAGTGATTGCACCTGCAATGAATACCTATATGTATCAAAATCCGATCATGCAACGAAATTTAGCAACACTAAAAGAAGTGGGCTATCAAGAGATCGATCCCCGTGAAGCGTTATTAGCATGTGGTGATTTCGGGCGTGGTGCCCTTGCAACAGTTGAGGAGATTGTCGCTAAGATCAATGACATTTTAGCGAAATAATTTTGAGGAGTCATTTATGAAAAATACAAAAACATTTACATTAACGGCTATGTTTTTAGCAATCCTAATTCTATTATCGGCAGTACCATTTTTAGGATTTATTCCAATTGGACCAATCAATGCGACAACGATGCACATTCCAGTGATTATCGCTTCGATCGTTTTAGGTCCAAGGATCGGTGCTTTTTTAGGCGGTGTCTTTGGAATCATCAGTATGATTCGCAGTACGATCGTCGTATCGCCGTTATCCTTCGTCTTCTCTCCTTTCATACCTGTGATTGGAACCGATCAAGGAAGTTGGAAAGCAATTATTGTTGCGATCGTTCCACGTATTTTGATAGGGGTCGTTCCTTATTTTGTGTTTATGGGATTAAAGAAAATAACGAAAAATAAACCCAGTTCTCAACCTTTTAGTTTGTTCATTGCAGGTTTTTTAGGCTCTGCGACGAATACAATTCTCGTGATGAACTTGATTTACTTTTTATTTAAAGATTCTTATGCGCAAAGTATTGGTGTCAGTGGTGCAGCGATTTATACTGGTATTTTGACGGTTATTTTCACTAGCGGTGTGGTTGAAGCAATCGTTGCAGCAGTCGCTACAGTTGGTGTGGCTTCTGTGTTGCTGCGATTAGTGAAAAAGAATGCTACGCAGAAATTGTGATGGTAAAAGAGCGTGTAAATCAAACTCCTAAATCAGTTTGATTTACACGCTCTTTTATACTCATTTGCTTCAAAATACAAAATTGTTTTCAATTCTACAGCTGTTCGACACTAAATTTTTTTGTACTTCATTCGGTATCTAGAGTAATATATTGAAAAAGATAAAACTTAAAGTCAATAAATGATTTTCAAAACTTTTATAAATCTAACTAATAATATATTTTCTTTGCTACTTCTTCTATTTCATTTAGAGTTTCCTCTAAAATTTCTTTATCTATTTCAATGTTTTCTAAACAATCGTATCTTTCTACGAAAGAATCAAAAGATTCAAAACATTCCCCTTCCTCAGGATCATTATAATCCCAACGATATTCTGGGCTGATTTCAATATAACTTTTTTCCCCATCATTATATATCCATGTAGATCTAGCTAAATAACTTGGAGTAGTCCATAATCTGTAAGGACTTGTTATATCTTCTAATTCTATCTCTTCCTCCGCAATTGCATGAGAAATAACTACCCATTCATAACCGATGCCCTTAGGAAATTTTGAATAGTCAATTTTTAAACTATTTGCCAAAGCTTTTTGAAAAAGAGATTCTATCAAATTAAAACCAGTGACTACAAAATCTTTAAATAAAATATATTCATCTTCGCCGTTGATATATTTTATGATTAATTCATCATACGCATAAACTTTGCCATTTTCTATTTCATCGAAAGGTATGTCGATAATTATTTGCTTAGTTAAAGATAGTGGTTATTTTTTTTTCATTTGCATTATAAAATCTTCCCCTTCTTATTAACTAGTTTAGCTTTTCTAAGAATTGCTTGCATCTCATTACTAAGTTCCTTCCACGTTCTTACATGACCTTGGAACACCCCATCAACTGTTTTATCAAGAACAACAAATTCTCCATCGCTTATTCCGATTCTTCGTGGAGTATTAATTTCATCAATTGGAAGTGAGTTATCCAATGCTGATTGTCCATTTTTTGCTTTTTTACTTTTAACAGAATTACCTTATGAAAATAGCGTTTTTCTCCATCATTTTCACTATTTATTTGTAAATATTTATCATCTGCTAAATTTAAAGTTATCATCGTATCGTATGTTTTGCTGGAAAGTGGTGCATTCATAAAAATATTGCCCCTCTCTTCGGTGTCCCGCAAAATTGAATATATTCATTTGCCATTTGTTTGGCGGCGATGCTTTGAGATTTTACTTCACCTGCATAAAAATCATTACTCATAGCGCTTAGCCTCGTTATTCCCCTATAAAGGTATGTCTTAATAACTATTCTGATTCTGACATACTTGAAAATACTTCTTCCATATACTCACGTTCTTCTTTTTGATTCTTTAAATCTTCTAAAATTTCTATTTTAGATAAAGATTTTTTTTCTTTATTAAACTCATACATAAAAATCAACTTGTTATCTTGTTTTACTTTTAAATAGAAGTGATTAAGTGGTTCATAAAGTGAATGAAGAATACTCTCAATTTCAGAAGCATATTCGTCATCAGATAAATTTTTTCTTAACTCTATTTCCACCTCATAAAATGATTCCGTTTCTTGAAAATATTCTTCAAACTCTGTACTGTCTGTAAAATTTTTAGTCGTTTTCCCACCCACAAATTCAATAACTGAACTTGTTATAAAGTGTTTATCTTTCAACAAATCTTTCGTTCTTTGATCAATTGTGTCCTGATAAAAATAACTTGCATAGTTATCTTTGATCTCACCAGAATTACTAGCCCAAACTTCTACTACTCTTGAAGTATTCTCTTTAGGTGAAAAAGTCCCCATATAAATGCGTTTCGTTGGATATTTTTTGAAATATTCTGTCTCACTTTTTTTGTAAACAAATTCTTCATGATATTTATTTTCCAATTTTGATGTGATAAATTGTTTGGCAGTTTCTTTATCTTGAAACTTATTATCCAAGCTTGAACAACCTCCTAATAGTAGTAATAATGAACTGATGAAAAAAAAATTTTTTAATTTTTCCATGTGAATTCTATTACATCCCCTTTTTCTCTGACATTCCTTATATCTTTTTCTTTTCTCAAAGCTTCAAGCATTGCTTTTCGCATTTTAACATCGGGCACTTCTATCTCAGAATGTGTCATTAAAGCTTCTTTGTTAATTCCACTATCTGTTTTGATTACTAAATTCCAAAAATGTTTACCGTATTCTGCATAATCTCTTGTATCATTGGTAAGTAACTGTTCTTTAGTATTAACATCATAAACTGTTTGTTTCATTTTCAATTGATCAGCTTCTTCCACACAAGCATACCAATCTGGTATTGCCGTCTGAATTTGGGTAATTAGATCACTTGATTCTGGATTTTTATAATATAAACCAATTTCTGCTCCATATGCTTCCCCAAACCCATAAGTCCCTTTCCATAATTGTAAACGGTACTCTTTTCCATTCGCATTAAAAAGGATCACTTCTGTATCGAGATCCATTCCTAGATAAGGTCCAAATTCATCAAATAAATCCATGAATCCGCCCATACTTTGAATAGAATGCTTATTTGTATAATAATAATCTTTATCCATATTGTATTGAAACCCTAAGAATGGAGAAATTATAGGGGAAAAGAAGCTAAACAACGTTGTTTCTATTTCATTGATATCAAAAGAATTATCATTTTCAGATTTTGCCCAGCCGATTTTTCTATTTCTAAAAGATTTATCTAATTCTCTCTTAGCCCAAGCTTTCCCAATCGGTTTCGTCCATGCTAAATTCATCCTAGACACTTCAAACGTTCCAGAAGTCGGATTCCATGCCGCACCTTTTTCGACCTCCGCCAATCCTGCATCCAAATTAGCCAATTGTGCTTCAAAATCCGCAAATAAATTCGGTGAGCTTGCATTAAACTCGTATAATTTCTGTAGCTTTTCTTCATTCTTTTGAATCGAGCTTTGTACGCCCATATAGCGCTGCTCCATACGTTGGTTGGGTTCTTTTTCTTTATCCATCGTGCGTGCCATATTTTGCAGTAAGGCTTGTCCTTGAGCGATCTCTGCTTTTAATTGTTCTTCGATCACATCGCACGTATCTACAGATGATTGAAACTCTTCTGGGAATTTACTATGGGCTTCAATTAAGGCCTCACATGCTAGTATAAACCCACTAGCCAAAGATGGATAGACTGCTGAAAAATAAAGTTTCGCTGAATCGTAAGTTTTGCTGGAAAGTGGTGCATTCATAAAAGCATTGACGCTATCTTTCAATGTTCCGCAAAATTGAATATATTCATTTGCCATTTGTTTAGCGGCGGCGCTTTGAGATTTTACTTCACCTACATAAAAATCAATACCCATAGCGCTTGTCCTCCGCTTCGTCTCCTTCGGCAAACAGCTGGCTTCGCTCAGCGTATAATTCCTCTTCTTTGTCTCTCAGCTGTACTTCCTCACTTACTAAACGCTCAGCTATATCTTCTAGACGTTGGCGTTCATATTGGTGTAAGCGGTTGGCTTCGTCATCCAGCTCCATAAAATGACCTGTATAACGTGAACCTTGATTATTGCCGATCAAGTCTTGATAATAGCGTTGTTCCTGTTGATGGATCGAAAAATAATCTGATTCCAAATCCTCTAATTCTCGAATCTCACGCCGTTTATCCTCTTGATCAATACTTACTTGCCTTAGTTCTTGATTGATTTTTAGTTCTCTTTCTTCGCTCATGTATGCTTGCCACCTCCAAGATTTGGAGAAAATAGTGGTAGATCAAAACTTTTTTTGATTTTCTGATCGATTACACTGAATTCTTGTGCTACTGAATGAATATTATTGCCATCTCGAGCAATCGCATTTGAGACACGCTGTCCGCGACTATGGATACTCGTTAAACTATTTTTTGCATTATTATTTCCACTAACCGTGGTACGTTCTGCTTTATTTGTTGCTTCATTCACAGAAGAAAAACCACTAGCGGCTTGACTAAATTGTGCTGAAACGCTCCCTGCTACGGTTAGGCTGCTTTTGATCCCTGCCATTGTACAAACCCCTTTGTCTTATTTATCCACTTTAATTCTAAACTCCCCAATTTCCATTTTGCCACATTTGCATACCATATAGTTATCAATTATTTCTTTGTGACGTAAAAATTTTGCAAATTTAAGATTTAATATTAGCTTTTTTTGTAACATTAGACAAAAAAACAGATTTATCACTTTAATTAAGTGCTAAATCTGTTCAGACTGTAAATAAAAAGGAGTTGGAAATCAAACCAGCTCCTTTTTACTATCCTTTGTATAAATTTGAAACGAAAAGCTACATGCCTTTCTCGACAATTTTTTACATTCTCTATGATTTTACATACGTCACTTTATTCCCCAATTCGCTTGCTGCAAACTGATTAACTTCAAAAAATAATTTGATCATTTTTTTCATTCTTTAGTCGAATGACGATATGCGGTGATTTTCTAAATGAGATAAAACTTGTACTGATCCCTGCTAGATTCCAGTTGCTAGTGATCGTAAAATAGTGGATATCTTCGTACATCAGGACTTTCTTTCGATTAAAATGAACTAGATCCAAGCCGTTCTCATACAAATACAGTCCATCTTTTCTAAAGACAAATTGAAAAGCCGATAATACTGCAAAAAACGCGCCTCCGATCAACCCCAGCTGCATGCCCAGTCGATCAACATCCGCAAAAATAATCAATCCAAAACACAGGGCTACTGAAAATAAAAAGAATTCCCCAACAAGATTCTTCTGCGATACGCATCAGAATATAACCTTCCCAACTCCATTTATTTTCTCCTTTTTGCTTTGTTTGTACCTCTTTTATCGTATCATTTTTTGGTGGGCAGGAACAGAATAAATTGATTGATTCTGGATATTTTGACACTAAAAAAAGTACTGGGTACATAACATATAATGTTACATCCCCAGTACATGAAATTTGAATAATCGTTGAGTCGTAACGTACTTCGTTTTTCAGTTTCCTTCTCTCTTGAAGTTGAAAATTTCAAGTCTATAAAGTTACCTTTATTTATTGACTATTTTTTCTTTTTTGCTCCAGATTTACTAATAATGTCGCAGCAATCATAGCTATCCCTATAAACATGATCGCATTCGATACTGCTTCTCCTGCTTTTGGAAAATCTGGTTTTCCAGGAATGTCTCCTTCAGGAACCACAGGTACTTCAGGTTCATCTGGTGGATTGGTATGATCATCGACTTTTGCTTTGTTGATAATCGTTCTTCCTGCGATTGCTTCTTGATTGATTTTGACTTTAAAGATGATAGATCGTGTTTTTGTATCACTGATTTTTGGATATTCTGCAGTGACTTTTCCGTCTTTTACAGTGATATTCGTTGGTTTGGGGTCGTCCCCTTCACTTCTTAGACTGTTTTCCACATAAGTAACGCCTTTTGGTAGATTGTCGGTCACAGTGACTTGGTTTAATACTCCATTTTCTACTGTATTGCGGAAACTGATGCGGTATTCGATTTCTTCACCGATTTTCACTGTTTTTTTATTAACTGTTTTGCTGCTTTCTAGTTTTCCTGCTGGCTCTTTTGGAGTAACTGGTACTTCAGGTTCGTCAGGTGGCGTTGTGTGATCGTCGATTTTCGCTTTGTTGATGATCGTCTCCCCGGCAATTGCCTCTTTATTGACTTTGGCTTTAAAGACAATAGATCGGATTTTTGTATCACTGATTTTTTCGTACTCAGCGTTTATTTTGTCATCTTTTGCGGTTAAATTCGTTGGTTTTGGATCGTCCCCTTCACTGACCAAACTGCCTTCCACATAGGTCAAGCCTTTTGGTAGGTTATCGGTCACAGTAACTCGATTTAGTATGCCACTCGCAATTTTATTACGAAATGTGATACGGTACTCGATTTCATCGCCGATTTTTGGTGCTTGATTGTTCACCGATTTTGTGACTTCTAATTGCCCTGGCGTTTCGACTGGCGTCACAGGTACCTCAGGTTCATCGGGCGGATTTGTATGATCGTCGATTTTCGCTTTATTGACAATAGGTTGTCCAACTTTAGCTTCTTCGTTGACTTTGACTTTAAATACGATGGAACGGGTTTTTGTATCGTTGATTTTGCCGTACTCTGCGTTGATTTTACCTTCTGTCACCGTTAAGTTTGTCGGTTTTGGATCATCTCCTTCACTGGTTAAACTACCTTCTACATATGTTAAGCCCTTTGGCAGATCGTCAGTGATTGTGACTTGGTTTAAAATACCGTTTGTCACCTTGTTTCGGAATGTGATACGGTATTCGATTTCGTCGCCAATTTTTGGTGCTTGGTTATTGACTGATTTCGTGCTTTCTAATTCACCCGGTGTTTCTACAGGTGTCACTGGGACTTCGGGTTCATCAGGCGGATTCGTATGATCATCGATTTTCGCTTTATTGACGATAGTTTCTCCGACTTTAGCTTCTTCATTGACTTTGACTTTGAATACGATAGAACGCGTTTTTGTGTCGCTGATTTTTCCGTACTCTGCAGTGATTTTCCCATCTGTCACCGTTAAGCTTGTCGGCTGTGGATCGTCTCCCTCACTAGACAAACTTCCTTCCACATAGGTCAACCCTTTTGGCAGGGCATCCGTTACTGTCACTTGGTTTAGAACGCCGTTAGTTACTTTGTTACTGAATGTGATACGGTATTCGATTTCGTCGCCAATTTTTGGTCCTTGGTTATTGACTGATTTCGTACTTTCTAATTCACCCGGTGTTTCCGCTGGTGTCACTGGAACTTCGGGTTCATCAGGCGGATTTGTGTGATCATCGATTTTCGCTTTGTTGACGATGGTTTCTCCGACTTTAGCTTCTTCGTTGACTTTGACTTTGAATACGATAGAACGGGTTTTTGTGTCGCTGATTTTTCCGTATTCAGCGCTTATTTTCCCATCTGTCACCGTTAGGCTTGTCGGCTGTGGATCGTCTCCTTCACTAGACAAACTTCCTTCGACATAGGTCAACCCTTTTGGCAAGGCATCCGTTACCGTCACTTGATTTAGGATGCCATTAGTCACTTTGTTTCGGAAAGTGATTCGATACTCGATTTCGTCACCGATTTTTGGTGCTTGATCATTCACCGATTTCGTGACTTCTAATTGTCCTGGTGTTTCAACTGGCACAACGGGAATTTCTGGCTCATCTGGTGGATTTACATGATCATCGATCGTGATTTTATTGACGATTTTTTGTCCAACGACCGCTTCTTCATTGACTTTGACTTTAAAGACGACCGTTCGGATTTTGGTATCTTGAATTCTTGGATATTCAGCAATGACCTTACCATTTGTCATCGTTAGACTTGTTGGTTGCGGGTCATCCCCTTCACTTGTTAGGCTTCCTTCCACATAGGTCATGCCTTTTGGTAAATTATCAGTTACAGTGACTTGATTCAAGACACCATTTGTAATTTTATTACGGAAAGATAAACGGTACTCCACTTCCTCTCCGATTTTTGGCGACTGATTATTGACTGTTTTTGTACTTTCTAGTTCACCTGGTGTTTCTACAGGTGTGATTGGGACTTCTGGTTCATCAGGCGGGTTGGTATGATCATCGATTATCGCTTTATTGACGATTGGCTGTCCGATTTTCGCTTCTTCATTGACCTTTACTTTGAATACAACGGATCGAACGGTCGTATCATCGATTGTTGGATATTCGGCAGTCATTTTGCCATTTTCCATGAGTAAGCTCGTTGGTTTTGGCTCAGCACCTTCACTGGTCAAACTACCTTCGACATACGTCAATCCTGCTGGTAAGGTATCGGTCACCGTCACTTGATCAATTACACCATTGGTTACTTTGTTACGGAAACTAATACGATATTCGATTTCATCCCCAATTTTTGGTGCTTGATGATTGACCGATTTCGTTACTTCTAATTGTCCTGGTGTTATAACTGGTGTCACCGGGACTTCGGGTTCATCGGGCGGATTTGTATGATCATCTATTTTCGCTTGATTAATGATTGGTTGACCAGCAACTGCTTCTGTATTTACCGTTACTTTGAAAACGATGGTTCTTATTTTTGTATCTGTAATTTTTGGGTATTCGGCGACTAATTGCCCATTTTCCATTGTTAAGCTTGTCGGCTGCGGATCATCGCCTTCACTGGTTAAGCTGCCTTCGACATACGTCAGTCCTTTTGGCAAGGTATCCGTCACAGTCACTTGATTTAAAACACCATTTTGGATTTTATTGCGGAAACTAATCCGGTATTCAATTTCATCTCCGATTTGTGGTGACTGGTGATTCACCGATTTGGTACTTTCAAGTTCACCTGGTGTTTCTACAGGTGTGATTGGGACTTCAGGCTCATCGGGTGGATTCGTATGATCGTCGATTTTGGCTTTATTGACAATTGCTTCACCAACTTTTGCTTCTTCATTGACTTTGACTTTAAAGACGATGGAACGTATTTTTGTATCATTGATCGTTCCATACTCCGCAGTCATTTTACCATTTTCCATGTTTAAGCTTGTTGGTTTAGGATCATCTCCTTCACTTGCCAAGCTCCCCTCTACATAGGTGACCCCTTTCGGTAAAGTATCTGTAATCGTCACTTGTTTTAAGACACCGTTTGTTATTTTGTTACGGAAGGTGATGCGGTATTCAACTTCGTCCCCGATTTTCGGTGATTGATCATTGACTGATTTCGTAACATCTAATTGCCCTGGTGTTTCTACTGGCGTGATTGGTATTTCAGGTTCATCGGGCGGGTTCGTATGATCATCAATGGTAATTTTATTCACGATTTTTTGACCCACGATTGCTTCTTCATTGACTTTGACTTTAAACACAACTGTTCGGATTTTCGTATCTTGGATTTTCGGATATTCTGCGATCACTTTTCCATCCGTCATGGTCAAACTCGTTGGTTTGGGCTCATCCCCTTCGGTCGTCAAGCTTCCTTCCACATAGGTTAACCCTTTTGGTAAATTATCAGTCACTGTTACTTGCTTCAATATACCGTTCGCGATTTTATTACGGAAAGAGAGTCGATATTCAACGATATCACCGATTTTTGGTGATTGGTTATTGACTGATTTTGTGCTTTCTAATTCACCTGGTGTTTCTACAGGCGTGACTGGGACCTCGGGTTCATCAGGCGGATTCGTGTGATCATCGATCGTCGCTTTATTGACGATGGTTTCACCGATTTTGGCTTCTTCGTTGACTTTGACTTTGAAAATAATTGATCGAATTTTTGTATCACTGATTTTTGGGTATTCCGCCGTTATTTTCCCGCCTGTCGCAGTTAAACTTGTCGGCTGCGGATCATCGCCTTCACTGGTTAAGCTGCCTTCTACGTATGTTAAACCTTTCGGTAGTTGGTCGGTCACGGTCACTTGAGTTAACACACCGTTTTGGATTTTATTGCGAAAATTAATGCGGTATTCGATTTCGTCACCAATTTTTGGTGATTGATGATTGACCGATTTTGTACTTTCTAATTCGCCAGGTGTTTCCACTGGTGTGACGGGTATTTCGGGTTCATCAGGCGGATTCGTATGGTCATCGATCGTCGCTTTATTGACGATTGGCTGTCCCGCTACAGCTTCTTCATTAACACGAACTTTAAAAGAAATTGTACGTGTTTCGGTATCTGCGATTTTAGGATATTCCGCTTTTACCTGTCCATTTACAACGGTTAAGCTTGTGGGTTTCGGGTCTTGTCCGCTACTTGCAATACTGTTTTCGATATAAGTTAGGCCTTTTGGTAAATTATCGGTCACTGTTACTTGGTTCAAAACACCGTTTGGTATTGTGTTTTTAAATTGAATCGTATAGGTTAATTCATCCCCGATTTTTGGTGATTGATTGTTGACTGTTTTTGTACTTTCAAGTTGTCCTGCACGTTCTTCTTGCGCAATTTTCACTTCTACAACATTTGATTGATTATTGATGATCGTATTTGTTGCAGTATCTTGTCCTTGGATCGTTGCACTATTTGGAATTAGTTGATCCGCAACAGCCGTATTATTGATTTTTGCTTGAAATTGATAGACGGTTTCTGCTGTTGTTCCTTTGTAGCTACCGCCTTGAGTCCCGTTGGCTCCTTCACCGACACGAAATGTCATCATACGGTTAGCGGTTGTATATTCTCCTTGATCATCTCCAACAGCGTCAGTTTTAGCCCCTGCATTTGGACCGCTGACAATGGATAATGATCCTGGAACATAATCTAAGCGGCTATCTAGCACATCTTTCGATACGGTGTTCACCGCTTCTGAGTTTGCTTTAGTATTCTTTAAATGAACGCGATATGTTACGGTATCTCCAACCTTATATGTCTCTTTCGGATTCATGATTTCTTTGGAGATTTCTAATTCAGGTGTTTCAGCGTTGATAGAAAACCCAATCGCATTGGTTGAATAGTCATCCCCTGAACTCGTTGTTCTAAAAGAAATTTGCTGCTGCCCATTGGTAATGATTCCTTCTGGTAAGGACAAACGATCGACATCAATATCTAAAAAGTTTGGATAGCCTGGTTTAAATTGTCCTGGATATTTATCGACCATATGTTGGTCATTATCTGAAACTGTTCCATTCATCGCATTTTCAGCAGGATTGATTGTATTACTGATATTGACCCAAGTACCTGCTTTATTTTTGATTTGGGCATTGTCACCAGTAAAATATTTATCTCCTTGAACAGTAAACCAAGTGATGATAGGTTCTAGTTTTCCTTGTTTGGACGTTATAAAGTCTTTCATGGCAAACTCATTGTTCGTGCCTGCTTTATTTCCTCTAGCGCCGTAATAGACGTTAAACGCACGAGACTTTTTGGCTTGGTCTTTTGTTACCACAAATAAACTCCAACCACTGAAGTTATAGTATTGATATTTTTTATTCAAATCCTTGGTCATCGGGATATCGGCTAAGGTATACCCACCAGTTCCACTCTTATCTCCTTGAATAATAGCTGTAACATCAGCAAAATTAGAAAAACCTGTATTGTTATAACCAAAATATTGACCGGGGTCATTATCATTTTGATCAATCCGGTGATAACGTTGCGGCGCCACTCGGATAGAGGTTCCATTTGGCGTCGTAAACTTAACAGGCGCACTAATTTCTTCATCGCTTAGATTATCGTAAAAGCCTGGCCCTTTATAACGAGAAGCACTCCAAAATAATCCTGCCCACGCAATTTCAGAAGCGCCATCTAGATCTATATAGGCTCGACTTGAGTTATAAGTTGTCGGATCTCCATCTACATCAGCAAATTCTAGTGCAAAATTGTTGATGGCATAGCCGCTACCTGGTGTTTTAGCATTTAAAAATGTTTGCGCTGCTGCGGTGCTCTCATCTAAAATTTTTAAATTGGTATTTCCTGTTGAAAAAAGTTCCCCTTTATGGATACTTTTATAGATTGGTTGGTCAAAACCTCGACCTGGCGTTGGTGCAATTCTTGGTCCAATCGCTTGAATAGTTGGTGTTTCTTGGTTTGTTTCCTCTGTTGTTGCGTTTTTTTCTTCGGGTGCAGCAGTTGTTGACTCTTCTGATTGGGATTCTGCTACTTCTGTGTCAGCTTCTTTTTCTTTTAAAGATGTACTGCTCACTTCTTGTTCGATTTTTGGCAGTGTTAGGGTGATGTCCCCGACTTTTTCAGCTGCCTGATTTATTTCAACAGCAAACTGATGAATTGATTCGTCTGTTTGCTCGGCACTGATTGTCAGATGTTTCGTGGTTTGAGGTTGGATCGTGGTGATGATTAGTTCGGTCCCCTCATCTTGGTTTTCTTTTTGGTCAAACTGGATCGTTTGATCGTTTGGCGCCACCAGTTGGTCTTCGCTTTTTAAGGTTGCTGCGTCGAATTTTACTGGTGAGTCCTTTGGGTTCTTTTGTTTTAGGACGACGTGCTCGATTGGTTGATTGCTTTTGTTGGTTACTTCGTAGTTTACGTCAACTAATTTATTGTTGGTTTCATTTTTCTTGGTGTTTGCTTTGATATATAAGGATTCTGAGTCGAAGATGTTCTCTTCTGGTTTGGTCAGTCCTTCTGCAAACACACTGGCGACGGGTAACAAGTTGGCAATCACCAACATCAAAACGGCTAAATAGTTCAGGGAAATTTTGTACACTTTATTCATTTATATCTTACCTCCTATCTTTTTACTATAGTATGGCTAAATAAATAATTCAAAGATATCGGGTTGAAACATTAGTTTTTTCTCATAGCTGGAGTTCGGGCTTTTTTCAGATGAATTTGGCTGGATTTGGATTGGGAAGGAGAAAGTTTTTTTGTTATTTTATCTTATATATAAGGGAGCTGTTTTGGGTGTTATTTAATGGGTTGAAATGCCGAATTTCGTTGCGGTGGGTGGTGTCTTTCGGTATAATAAATTGTGTAGGATAGAAATTAGGATCGAGATTGGGATAAACGGTGGTACAAAAACAGCTCCTTCGGAAATAAGCTGAAATTCACAAAAAATTGAAGAACATTTTTCGTGAATTCCTTCTTATTGCTGTAAAACACAACGAAAAATAAGTTAATGTTGCACAGTACCTACTTGGTTCTTGGAGCTAGACGTTTTCTCCCCAACCTCTGTTCAAAAAAGATAAATAAAAATTGGCACTTCAATCGTTCGGCGGCAACCTTACGATCGAAGCCTTGTTAAGACATGCTAGACATAGTCCAAACAAGTTGCCAATAGTGCTAGCAACATGTACTAGCTTCTTTATTGTACCTAAAATAGGTTGGGATTTCTAGGGAATCTTTGCTTTTTTTGGTGATGATTGGTTGTTGTGTATATGGGATTAGACTATTGTCGACGGTATTGGGCATCTGCTCAATGCCGTTTTTTTCTGTCCTGCGACTATTTTTGAAGGGAGGAATATTTTAAGAATCGATGAAAAACTGGATAAAACAAAAAGGCACTTCACCGTTTGGCGGCAACCACACGATGAAGCCTTGTACAGACATCTAGACCCTGTCTACACAAGTTGCCAATTTGCTAGCACCGAAGCACTAGCTTCTTTATTGTACCTAATTTTCTTTTGAAATTCTAGTTGGTTTTGGGATTTTCTTGGGATTGATGGTGGTTTAGGAGTGAATTGCGGGTTTGGTTTGGCTGATTGATGACGGTATTGACAGGTTCGGTATCGTTTTTTGTTTTACTCTGGGAGAAGGCGTTATGAATACAGCAAGGCTTTGAAAGTCGTTTGTAACGCTGGGTGGTTTGGTTTGCCTCGTCAATGTGCATATAGAAAAAGTCTCTGAATCCAGAAATTCAGTAGAAAAACTGGCGGGAGAAGTTGGGTTTGAGCTTGGGTTTCGTTTGGCGCTTATCGGCTTTTCTCTGCCTTATTTAAAGGAGATCAGGAGAATGGATAAACAAGGACAGAATTTAAAGGCAGTTACGTATCATGATATTATTGAGTTGCGGGATTTTATGGAGAAGATGGCTTCTTGGCAGGAGCCTTTGGCGATTTTGGATCATTTTTTTCAGTTTCGGTCTGGGCCGATTAATAAGAAACGGATTGTGAAGGAGTATTATGCGCGGGCGCAGATGTTTCATGCTTTTTATGAGGATTATAATCGGTTGATTGAGTTGGGGGATGAATTGGTGATGGAGATGGTTAGGGCTGAGAAGGTTGGGACTGGGTTTGAGGTTAGGAAAATGGATTTGGAATAGATTGCGTATTTTATAAAAGAGGATGGAAATGATCCATCCTCTGAAAAGTTATTTCTGTTTTATGAAATCGTAAGTTTCTAATGGAACAGCTTTCACCTCATTTTCCATACATAAGATAAATACTTTTAAAAATGCTTACCATAAATTTATTGAATTATACAAGAAAAAAGTTATAATTAGAACGTACGTTCCATACTCTGACTACCTAGTTACTTTTTTAATAATTATAAGTTATAATACTTAAATGATAAGGAGAGATATTATGCCGTATGTTATAGATTTATTTTGTGGTGCTGGGGGTTTTAGCGAAGGAATTATTCAGGCTGGCTTTGATATTGTTTTTTCTAGCGATAAAAGTTCTGAAGTCATGGCAACATATAAAAACCGACACCAACAACTTGGTCTTGTTGAAGGTGAGAATACTCATTTCGAGTTAGCCGATATAAGAAAATTAACTGGTGAAAATATATTTAAAGAAATAAACAAACTAGAAAAATATAAAAACATGAACTTTGAACGTGGTGATATTGATGTAACATTTGGTGGTCCTCCATGTCAAGGCTTTAGTAGAGCTGGTAAAAGAGATTCTAGTGATCCTAGAAACATGCTATTTCACGAGTACTTAAGAATTATTCATGATGTCTATCCAAAATATGTTGTTATGGAAAATGTTGAAGGTTTTATGGATATGCAAATGTTAGATTTTCCGAGTGTTTTATCCAAAAACAAAATCTATGAAGGGCAAAGATTAGCTAAAGACATTTTAGAAACTGAACTAAAAGGTTTAGGATACAATATGTTAGAGCCTAAACTTCTAAATGCTTCGGATTATGGAGTTCCTCAAAATCGAAAAAGAGCCGTATTCTTAGCTTGGCGTGACGACATGAAAGAGCCTGAATATCCGACAAAGATTAACCAAAAAGTGACTGTGAAAGAAGCCTTATCTGGCATCATGAACAACTATAGATCTGAATATGCAAGACAGTCTAAATTCGGTAGAACACCAAACACCATTGGTAATTATATTTCAGCAACTAGAATAAACAATCAAGAATTGTCAACGCACACCAAAAGTGTAATTCAGCGATTTTCTATATACAATCAAGGAGAATCGACCCGAATGGCTAGTGAAAGATTAAAGCAAACAGGATTGGATTTACTAAACGACTATCCAGAACTTTTTTTTGAGACTCTGTTTAACGTTAATAAGTCATCTAACATGTTAATAATTGAAGATATTTTACAAGAAATTGAAGTTTCACTTGAAAATTCAAAAAAAGAAAGATGGCTGGGTGATACTAATAAAGTTCTAAGTATTTTATTTATGGCTAACCCGAAGGAAGAAATATACCACATATACTTTTCAAAACTAAAAAATCGTATAAATTCTAGTGAAGAAACTACACAAAAATTTCTTAATATGTGTCATAGTAGGTTAAATCGTAAAATTAGCTCAAACCAGCTTTCTAATGCATGCATAAGTGGCTCTGGGTTGACTGATGACATTTTGGAGGCTCTGTTTACAAAAAAAAATAGTAGGAAACGTCTTGATTCTCTTGGTCAAGCCCCTACAATGGTTACTTTACCAGATGATTTTATTCATCCTTTTGAAAATAGAATTTTGACAGTTAGAGAAATGGCTAGACTTCAGTCTTTTGATGATAGTTTTGAATTTTTAGGAAAAAGAACTACTGGAGGAGATAAAAGAAAACAAGAAGTACCACAATATACACAAGTAGGAAATGCTGTTCCGCCTCTTATGGCTAAAGCAATTGCTTCCTCTATCATGAACGCACTTTACACATAATTAAAGTATTTTTGTGAGTAAAAAAGATAGCAATTCGTCTCTTGATTTAAACTATATATTGTAAGTAAAAATCAAGAGATGAATTGAATTATTTATAGATTTTTTTCCTAGTTATCCTAATTTAAAATAGTCGTATACAGTATTAATTTTTTCAAGTTCTAAATCCAAATTTTTTATTAGCCTAGTGCTAGATTGACTACTTTTAAAATTCCGGTTAAATATTTCTTTTATTGATGAGGCCGTGTCATTAAGGGATGCTCTTCCCCAAAAATTGCCTCCAGATAAATTCCTGACTCTTTGAACGGCAGTTTTAGTAGGTGTATATTCCTCCTTATTTGTTGGAACAGTTACAAAAGAATACTTAAAATCCGCCAAATTTTTTATGGAAAAACCGTTACCACCAATTTGAATTCGGTTAGAAACAAAAGAATCTGCGGAATATATCATATCCCACAACATTGGTATTTGAGCATTATCATTCCAATTCGTTTTACATTGAATAATATTGATTGAAAATTTTTCAAAATCTCTGTCTATAAGAAAATCTAATAAATCTGACCTATTTATTTTGCCTTTAACATATTTAGGTATCAATTCTCCCGAGCTATCTCGCACTAATAACTCATCTATATTAGTTAAGTAAGACTCATCATTTGGAAATGAAATCGCAATCAAATCCGCTTCAGTATCAGATCTAAAATTACCATAATATACTGCGATCGCTTCCTTTAGTGGTTTCGGAACAAGATTTTTCTTTTGTTTAATCACTACAGTTCTAGTGCCAATAAGACAAAGATTCAAGTACCAGCAAACCAAGCATTCCCATTTATATCCCCCACCCGAGACAGAACTTTGATTTCGTCCTTTACTTGTGGACTGAAATAGTTCAGAAAGAGAGTCTCCCATATTAAAAATATTTTTACCATTAACCTTATTTTCTATTTTTTCCATGAAAGTATCTCTCCAGCTCTCTTCCCATACCGCAGAAAAGCTAGTAGAAAAAAGCTCTTCTATAGCACACTTTCTTAATTCTTCTATCAAATTACTCTCAATCATAGCTATAAACATTCCCTTACTAATTTTTATTTTGTATAATCTATAAAAACGGCTATGCAAAAAAATTAATAGATTTTGATATTAACTGGATCTTGTAATGGTGCTTTGTTCATTTCAAATAATTCATTTGTTTTTCCTTTTGTTATACGGCATTCTGCATCAATTTCTAATGAGAATAGTTCATCTATCGGAATGATTTTACATTTTCTTCTTTTTTTATTCCTCATTGATTTAACATTGATTCCCCTATAAATTTTATCATTTCTATCAAAAACAAACCATTTTACTTCTCCAATATATGTTTTTTTTCTTTTCTCCGTGATTTTGGTTTCGATAATTGCATTGGTCTGAGGATTTACGGTATTTTCATGCCATATATTTGTAATTTTTATTTCAGAAACCAAAGTGTTATCTAATTGTTTAAACATCTTTATAGATTGACTAGCCTTATATTCATTAACTATAATCATAAGTTCTTTAAAAAATTCACAATAGTTCTTCAATTGTTTGGTATTAAATATTGAATCAATATCATATGCATGGGATATTCTATTTCGATGAGTCACTAATGTATTAAGATATTTTTCAACTTCATTTTTTGGTACTTCTTCCCCTTCAATATCAATCTCCACATTTGATTGCTTCAATTCTTCAATAGCTTTATCTAAGTTTTTATTTTTAAAGTGCTTTTGAAGGTCATCTTTGTTAAAATTTATTCTTCCAAATAATTCTAACATCTCTTTATATTTCAGATTATTTGAGCTACATAAGTTCTTTTTTGATATTACTATTTCGTTCGAATCCAGAGTGGAAAGAAAATCTTTTTTGATATAACTTTTTGAAAAAGCATGCTCAATATAATCTTTTATGAAACCTGCATCCATTATCAATGACTTATTTTCTTCAAAAGAAGAATAAACAATATCTTTGATATAATTCTCCCAACAAGTATACAAATTTATCACAGATGATTTGTACATATTCAATTTTAATATATTGGCTTCTTCTTTAATTGAGCTATGAGTTATAGTTAAAATATTCTCATAAAGTTCAATGAGCCCAATGACTTCATTTATTTTTTTTAGATATCTATCTATCATAGATAATGCTTCCTTTCAACTCGTGTTCAAAAAATTCTACACGTTCAGAAACATTTTTAATTGCAGTATACTTACCATTAAATAATTCTTTATTACTATTAATTGCAGCATATTTCTTTTTGGATAAATTGTTAAACTTTACCTGATTTACATTTACCTCTTGTTTTTCTAAATCCTCAATAACACTAGCCATGTATAACATGACTGTATCATAAATCATCTTTTCACTTTTCTTACTCTTAGCTTCAGATTTAAATGCGTTCTCACCAAAAATTTGATACGTAAGGTATATTGTCTTAGTAAACAAAGATCTTAAATCTTCCACATCATTTTCTTTAAAGGTAATACTTTTTTTCATATAAGTATCCAATAATGCTTTTATTCCCTTAGATATTTTATGTGCTGTAGCACTCTTATATGCAAAAAAACGAAGAACTAATTCACAATCTTCCATTCTTTCAGATACCGAACCTTCAAATCCCCAAAGTTTTCTAAATAACTCATCTTTAGATAACTCAATTAATAATTCATTAAATTTTCCAGGATAGAGAGCATTTCTTATTTCTTGAGGATCTAGCTGCATACCTCCTGTATTTAATCTCTCGAAAACAAATTGTTTCATTGTCATTTCGCTTGAATCACTTTCAGCTGTTTCTTTCAATAAAATAGTTGCTGATATATACCTACGATTAATTCCTTTCTGAATTTCCATTGGTAATTCAGAATATTTTTTTCCGTTAAGTTCATGCCAAATTTCTAATCCTTCTAATGCAAATTCATCTGCAAAAAATTGAAGTAAAGTAGATACTCTCTGTTGCCCATCCATAACTTCATACTTTGAAAACTCTATCTCATATAAAAATATTGATGGAATAGGAACGTTAATAATAAAACTTTCTATTAGTTTTGATTTTCGTTTTAGATCCCAAACTCTCCTTCTTTGATAATTTGGTTGAAGAATGTGCTCGGCAAAGATATTAGCTAGGTTAGCCAGTGGATATCTTGCTTGTTCAGTAACAATCCTGAATTCACCATTTTTATACTTACTAATTATGTCTGTTTCTTTAGAAGATTGATTTATTTCTTTAACTTTTTTTTCTAAGACATCATTATATTTAAACACTTCGTGACCTCCAATTTGTTAAAAATTATTATCATTATTATATTTTACAATATATCTGCATATAAAAAAAGAGTATTCTAAAAAAATATTTTGCTCTTGAAAAGTACATTACCACTACTTACTTTATAATTACTATTATTTTTAATTTATAGAATAATATTACTACTTAATGAAGCTTCCCATTTTATATAATTTGCTAATACTTTTAATTGTATTAGACTAAATAGTAATTAACAAATTTACCAATATTATATTAAAAGTTAAAATCACTATTACCATACAGGCACTGTTCAGTCCTTTATGATAGAAACTCCAGTTTTATCACATCCAATCGTTCATTTAGTTACCAGTTTTTAGTAGCAAAATAGAATAAGAGCCAATAACTAAATAGTTATTGACAGCTTACTGCATCTTTAATTTTTTCAATATTACCCAAGAGGTCTACTAACAATCCCTCTCTCAATCAATTTACCTTCACCATTCAACCAATCACTATATAATTGTTCAAAACGTTCTTCTTCCTCATCTGTATAACCATTAAACAAAATAGAATCAACATTTTCTTGATTAAAATAAAGCACTTCATTAGGATTTAAACCACTTGGATATCTGCAACCGCTATAATCATACAAAACATTTTTATCATTTTCATTTACAACTGGTCCTCTATTTAAAACCATAATTTTTTGACTACCTTCTTTTAAATATACGATACTACCGATTGTTAACATGATTTTCACTCCTTCTCACTTGAACTTTGACATTTCAACTCTATTTTCAGCTTTATAACTATATTCCATACTTTCCATAGGTTTTAATATTAACGTGTTTAAAAATGACACAAACACTAGATAGATGAATATTACTGGTATAACTGTTAAGGATTTAGCCTGGATCAATAAAGACAACAGAAAAACTAAGATTGCTATCAACATAATTGTTCCAGTTACACAACGCTTTTTATAAAAATTATTATCCTTCTTTAAAACAATCAGATGATCTAATTTTATAGTTGTTTCCTCATTAAAAATCTTTTTCAACTTATTAAGATTAACTACAGATCGTACATATCTAAATATGAAACTACAAAAAAAAGCGATTAGAACAGCTAAAAACATAAGATTCATCGTTATTTCTTCAAAAAATATACTTTCTAATCCTTTCATAAAAGCATAAATTACGCCACCAAGCATAAATCCAAAAAATGACCATATTGAAGCGCCCACTTTGTTTTTAGGGACTTTTTTAAGCTTAATGTATTGGTCTTCACTAAGTTTTGTAGCATTATTAGCAACATACCACGTAGACATTGGAATCAGCCAAGTTGATTTGTGTGAATCTAAATCAATTAAATACTTGTCCCTTTTATTGATCGTTGCTAATTTAAAACTAGGTATAGATGTATCTTCTACTTTCATTTTTATTTACCATATTCTATATATTTATACGACATATCATTGTAGGGTTTAACAACGAGAGTATTAAGGAAAAACAAGGCAAACGAAAGAATTAATAATATCACTAAAACTACTGCCTCTAGATAAGCAAGATACAAATACAATAGCAAAAAATAGACCCCTAAAAAAATGAACATAGATTGCAAACAAATTTTTTTGTAGTACAGATTCTTTTCTGCTAATTGAATATATCCCACTGATGTTTGATTTATTGCGTATTTTTTTAACTGATACATGTTCATCAAAGATACGATATATCTCATGATAAAAGCTATCATCACAATAACTAAAAAGGAACTTATCAAAGAACTAACTGTTGCTGTTTGAAAGACAATATCGATTATCCCTTTAAGAAAACTATATACCGCACCACCTAACCCAATAGCTGCAATATTTATACCTGTTGATGCAGAATATTTACTATTACGTTTTAGATGATTGTACTGGTCCTTAGTTATTTCTACTGCTTGTAATTTACTTAACCAGACAATCATGGGAAAGAACCAAATCAATTTGTTTGTATCCATATCTATGAGATATCTTTTTCCATTTAGAATTACTACCTTGTAGCGACTTATTTTAGAGTTATACACTCTCATCTTGTACACCTCCAAAACGATTACAGAACTTTATCTTTTTTGTAAAAACTACTTCCATAAGGGAACATACAATTTCGATTCATAAATGTAACGATAAAAAAACCAATGATAAAAACAACAATGATTATATATGAAGACACTATCGTGATAATAGTGCAAACTAAACCAATCAGGTACAGCAATATTAATTTAATAACACTTTGTTTTATATAATAGTTTTGGACTGTCTTTTTCTCTATACAAATAGATAAACTAAACTCAGATATTGATGCTTTTCGTACAAACATTTTTTTATTAATAAATGAAATCATATATCTCACAAAAACCAAAGCTAGTATTGTAAGTAAAAAATAAGAAACACGACTGACTATTGAGTATGATTCGTCTATTCCTTCAAATACATTTTTTAACGATTCATATAAGATTCTTCCGCCAATAATACCTATAGCTATAAGTGGAATCATTCCTTTATGTTGTTTTTCATTTTTTATAAGGCTATCGAATGTTTTTTTATTAACTTCAGTTGCTTTCAATGGAAATAACCAAACTAAGGTTGGTAAAAACCACGCCCAAAAATTGCCATCAATATCTATTAGATAGTATTTTTTATCTAGTTCAGCTAGCTTATAGCGATCACTTATTGATTTATAAACTTTCATGCGCTCACCAACCAAAACTGGAGACTAATTTGTCAAATTTGCCTGAAACAGTTTGTCCTATATCATTCATTGTACCGCTTAGCTTATTTAGACCACTATCAAAATTTTTCGCCCAATCATTACTCATGTCTTTCAACCCAAAGACATTTCCATCATACATTACGCTTGCTGCAAGACTGCTCAGCACAGCTACCGAAACAATAGCCCATCCAGCAGGATTACTTCCTAGAAATATCATTCCGCCCGTTGTTAACCATGTTGCAGTACCTGCTACAGCAGTATTATGAGCAATTGACTGACCTAGTGTATTCCCTTGCGAAGCATCACTGACCATTCCAACGGTAAAACCTATAGCGGGAATTCCTACATTTTTTGCAATTTGACCAACAGCATATGAACTTGCTCCATTTAAACTTGCATTCATAGAAGCACTATTAATATTTGCTAAACCAAAGGCAGTGAAGGACGAACTTCCATTAGTCAACATTCTGCCTAGAGCATCAAAATTAAGATACTCCCCTGCTGATTCTAAAAGTGCATCTAACTCTATACCAGATAAATCATCAGCATATTTTCCAAAGGTTTTCTTTAATGATTCTGAAACTTTCTTTGGAAAGGTTATATCTTTATCCCTTTTTTGAATATCTGCTAAAATAAGTAAATCTTTTGACGTTACCTTTTCTGGGAAAAGTTTAGCAATTCTATCCACTTCTCTTTTATCATAAGTATTACTAACTTTTTTTGCCCAATCCAACGCTTTCCCTTTCGGAACCGAAAACGTCCCAGTCGCAGGATTAAAACCACTATTCGCCTGTTGCAACCCTTGCGATAACGTCGAATAAAAACTATTCACCCCATCAAAAATAGCAGGTGACGTCCCATTAAACGTCATTAATTTCTCTAACTTCTTCTCTAAATCCCGCTTAGTCGTCTCTAACGATTCAATAATCCGCCGATTCGCTTGTTCCAACGGATTCGTTCCAGTCGGAAGCTTTGGCACCCCTCGATTAATACTCTCCATATTCAGAATCGACGTATTGATCTGTTGAATTCGTCGTTCTAAATCATCTGACTTCAAGTCAATACTATCAACGTCAGACGTATATTGATCCACAAATTTTTGACAAGCTTCTGCTGTCATGTCTGCACCCACTTCGGCACCTTGAACTAAAGGTTGGATCACTGCCGCAAAGAATTCTTTGGCAGAGTCATAGCCTTTACTTGATAATTCGCTTGCTCCCATAAACTGTTGATTGCTTTGCATCAACGACGTATAGCCTTGTGCTAATTGGCTGCACGCACTTTTCACACTAGACGCTTGGCTTCTCGCTTGACCGAGGTACATATCAATACTCATGCTTTTCCGACCTTTCTTCTTTTGTTTTTATTTCTTGCCAATGTAGGTTTTCTTGTTGATCTTCTAACGCTCTTGTTTGTTTTGTTAGTTCTTGCTGTTGTTCCTCTAAAAAGTCTTGAACGCCTCGGCTTTGCCAGTTGATTTGTTCGGCCATATCTTGATACAACATATCTGTCTGGCTTTGGGCAAATTCTTCTTGTAATTCATTGAATAATTGCTTTTGATAGAAAAAATATTCTTCGTAATGTTCTTCTGTTTTGTTGATGCCGCGTTTTAAGTCTTCGAGTTTTTCTTGTTCACGTTCGAGTTGGATTTTTTGTTGTTTGATTTCTTCAAGGGTGGACATCATTTATTCCTCCTTTCAGTTTAAGGAAGCATTTGATTATACTGCATTTGAGCGATTCGTTGATCGACTGCTTCGAATTCGGCTGCCACTGACCGAATATTATTACTTGCTTGGGTAATGGCTTGGACAAGTGAGGTGTTGAAGGTCGTTAGTTGTGTAATTGCTTGTTGCGCATTGTTATTACCTGCAACGGTTGTCTGAGTATCTTTTGTGATCGTTGTCCCTTGATTTAGAGAGCTCACCGATGATGCTATAGATGTAGCAACAGCTTGTGCTACTGCGGAATTACTATTTATATCTTTTGGCATAGCTTATCCTCCTATGGTTAATCGTTACTAAGATTGTATAATAGTATATATATTTAATTGTAATTCTTAAACAACTCAATGTAAATATATAATTTTCAAATGTGTCATATGATTAATTAAAAGAAATTTATAACATACACGGAACAACCTAATCTAAGTCCTATTTTTAGGTTTTTAAGTCGTACAAAAAACAGATAGCCTAGAAAATGTCTATTTTCCAAACTACCTGTTTCGTTAATTTACTTCTGTACTCTTATCAAATCCAGCACATCTCTTGGATTCCCTACATCAACATTCACCGTGCGTACATTATCCAAAATATCCTGAGTCAATGCTCTCACTTTTTCTGGATCATTGGCAACTTCTGCGCCGATTTGCCAATGACTTGGAACTGGATATACGTTGATCGTTCCATTCCGGTTACTTGTGTAAACGATTTGTCCCTCAGCGCTATAGCCACCGTATAGTATAATAACATCCGTCGGATACGTGACACTCCCTTTGTCATATTGATCGAGCGGTGTTCCTGCAGCTATTGTTTTTGCATTTAGTTCTGACGGTTTCACACCAATCAAGGTCAGCCACACACGAGCATATTCAATCTGATCGTCTGAGTAACCAAGTAATAGTTTATCGTCTCCTGTCGCTTGCTCTTTTGCTTTATCTGCCTCTGCTTTGGCTTGTTCTATAGCCTTATTGACTTCTTGTTCAGCAGCTTGTTTTTGCTGAGTTAAAGCATTGATCTGACCTTGAGTATCGATCATAGCTTTCATTAAAATCAATTTTGCAGTAAACGTTGTTTTCAGTTCTTCGTTTTTAACTTTTTCGATTTCTTTATTTAAGGTATTATAATCGCTTTGTTGGACTGTTTCTTTTGGTATATTTCCGTCAAAGGATTCATTGAGTAACTTTTTGATTTTCTCTTCTTGATCCACTTGTTCTGTAGCATTTTGGAGGATAGAATCGATGGCTTCTTTCCATTTCCCTTTTAGGTCTTTGTTTTCTGAGAGTGTATCCTTGACTTCGGTAATTTTTCCTTTCGTCAAGTCTAGCGTGATCGGTAATTCTTTTTTAATGTTGTCGCCTTTGATTGCAAGTTCTTTTGAGCTGAATAACTCATTTGTTTCTGTTTGTATTTCTAATTTCGTATTTGCCAATGCAACTTTTTTCTGTAGATTTTGAATAGTCGTTTCTGCTGTATTCGTATTTATCTTGTTTTCATACTCGCGTTTGAGTTTTTCAATTTCAGTTTGTTTCTTTAACAGTTTTTCTTTGGTTTCTTTGATCGTTACGGGTTTGATTTCTTTACTTAGAAATTCTTGTTTTTCATCAAAAAGTGCTGCAACTTCTTTATAAAGAGCACCGGCTTCCATTGCTTCTTTTTCTATAGCCGCTATCTCCTTTTGTGCCGTTGTAATTTTTGCTTGCTTTTGGAATATAATGCCCCCGATGACGAGAGCTACAAGTGTTAGTGCTCCAATAGAAATCCCCAAAACTTTTTTCTTCATTTCTTCCCCACTCCTGTTCGTTAATAGAAATAACTTATTATTTTTTACTCCCCATAGATAGTTTAGCATATTTATCTATTCTGTCATTTTAAATTCGAAAAAAGTATAGTTAATAAAAAATAAGAATCATCCATTAAAGGCTAACTCTTATTTTTTGCTATTTATTAGATGAACTCTCACTTGAAGCTTACTCTACATCTTCTTCAATAGTTATTTTTCCGCTTTTTACCTTATTCACCGCACTAAACATTTTTGCTGGAAACATTCTTTTGATATCTTCTTCATAAAACGAACCATCTCCAGGTTCTTCATATTGAATGACTGTGTAACCATTGTTTTGTTTTTCAAGCGTATAAACTACAGGAAAATTTGAGCCATAAACATCTTGTCCAGCTTTATCAATACCTGAAACCGTTTGGTTAAGGTAAACAGTTATTTTTTCTTCATTAACTTCCTGTCCATAAAAATCTAAAGTCAATTTGATTTTTTTCACCTCTGGACTAGCTTCTACTGTTTCAGAATTAAAATATGTTTCTGCTTTCATATAATTGAAGATTGTTTCGCCATATTTTTTTCGTTCTGATTTACTAACGGGGTCAGTGCGATCATCCTTCTTTAGTAGTATTGATCCAATTACGACTAGAACAATACATACAACTGCCACTCCAACTTTCTTTTTCATTTTCTTATCTCCTTATCCTACTCATAACACCCTCTATCGCTTCACAGCTTTCATCCTTAATCTCCGATAATCAGCCTCCCACTGGCTCTCTTTCCACAATTTCCCCTTCAAATCTCGCTCCATATGTTCAAGAACCGTCTCTTTCTCCCCGCCTGTCAACTCACCCAATTCATCAGCATAAAACTGCTCCATCCACTCTCTCAAACCACATTCCCCACCTTTAAGTGGTGTTGGTCGATCGTATTCCATCATCTCCACAACTTCAAAATGATTCTTTTCGAGCAAGTTCCGATAATCTGAAACCGACGTAAAACAAAATGGCTCTTCAAAAGGAACCCCCAACGCATTTAATTCTTTCCCAAAAGCTTCTCTAATCGCCTGGACATTCCCCACTGCACCAAACTCACAAATCAACTGACCATTCGCCGTTAAATGTTCACTAATATTTTTCAATAACCGATCTTGATTCGGTATCCAATGAAAAACAGCATTTGAAAATGCTACGTCATACGTCTCAATTTGATTAGTAGGATTTAAGATATCTTCCAGAAAAAAGTTCAAATCAGGATAACTCTCTTTTGCTTGATTAATCATATTCAATGATTGATCGATCCCAGTTACCTCATGCCCAAGTTCTGCAATTTGCTTCGTCAACGCTCCCGTTCCACAGCCAATATCCAACACTTTTTTCGGCTCTTTAGGCAATAGTTCCAATAATCCAGCTCCATATTTAAAAATAAAATCATGTGTCGTATTATATTTTTTAGCATCCCATTCCATTACGTGCACTCTCCTAACGATGTAATGAAAAGAAGCTACACCGAAATTTATTCATCGATGTAGCATTCTTACTATTTCTTATTGCCAATAAGCTGGAATCTTCGCTTCATAAGCCGCAATTTCATCATCATGGGTCAAACTGATGGCAATATCATCCAACCCGTTTACCAACTTATGTTTCCAAGTGCTGTCGATTTCAAAAGAATACGAACCATTTGGCGTAATAACTTCTTGCTTAGGCAAATCGATCGTAATCGTTTCATCTGCCCCAAGTCCTGCTAATGCATCCAACTCTTCATGCGTCAATACAATCGGCAGTAACCCATTTTTTGTCGCATTCATATAGAAAATATCACTAAAACTCCCTGCAATAACGGCTCTAAATCCATAATCATCTAGAGCCCAAGCCGCATGTTCTCTTGATGATCCTGAACCAAAGTTATCACCTGAAATCAAAATCGTCGCGTCTTTATATTGTGGTTCATTTAATGTAAAGTCTGGATTTGGTGTACGATCTGGCAAGTAACGCCATTCATCAAATAAGAACTCACCAAAACCTGTTTTTTCGATTCGTTTTAGAAATGATTTTGGAATGATCTGATCAGTATCGATATTATCGTTCATTAGTGGAACCGTTGTTCCTGTATGTTGTGTAAATGCCTCCATTATGCCCCAAGCTCCTCTCTAATATCTCTAAATGTTCCTTCAATTGCAGCGGTTGCCGCCATCGCTGGGCTGCAAAGGTGAGTTCGTGCGCCTTTGCCTTGTCGTCCTTCAAAGTTTCGGTTAGATGTCGAGGCACAGTGAACGCCCGCTGGTACTTGGTCTGGGTTCATTCCTAGACACATAGAACAACCTGGTTCACGCCATTCAAAACCTGCTTCGGTGAAGATTTTATCCAAACCAATTTTTTCAGCCGCTTTTCGAACCGGTCTTGAACCTGGCACTACGATTGCCGTAATGCCTTCTTTAACTTTTTTGCCTTTTACGATGCGCGCTGCTTCTTCCAAATCAGATAGGCGACCATTTGTACAAGAGCCAATAAAGACATAGCCGATTTCGATATCGGATGGACGTTGTCCCGGTTTTAGATCCATGTAGTTATAGGCACGCTCGTCATTCATATCTTTGATTTCAGGGAAAGTCCCTGTGATCGGGATACCCATTTCCGGATTAGTGCCCCACGTTACAAACGGCACCAATTCGTCGGCGTTTAGTTCTAAGTTAGTATCATAAACGGCATCTGGATCACTTGGTAGTTTTTTCCAATCTGCGATCGCCGCGTCCATATCTTTCGGTGCATATTCTCTGCCACGCACATACTCAAAGGTTTTTTCATCCGGCGCCATCATCCCCATTTTTGCGCCGCCTTCGATCGCCATATTACAGATAGTCATGCGTTCTTCCATTGTTAAGTTTTCGATCGTTTCACCGTAAAATTCAACTGCATGTCCCACACCAAAATCAACACCGTATTTTGCGATCAACGCTAGGATAATGTCTTTGGCATACACGCCTTTTGCTAGTTTACCAGTAATTTTGACACCCATCGATTTTGGTTTATTTTGCCAAATACATTGAGTTGCAAAAACATGTTCCACTTCACTTGTCCCGATACCAAAAGCTAAGGCTCCAAATGCGCCATGAGTTGCCGTATGAGAATCCCCACAAACGATGATTTTTCCTGGTTGTGTTAAACCTGTTTCAGGTCCCACCATATGCACGATTCCTTGACGGTCACTCCCGTTATCACAAAGAGTTACACCAAATTCTTCACAGTTTTTTTGCAAGGCTTCGATTTGTTTTTTGGCCACCAAATCGGTGATATTAAAGATATCCTTTGTTGGAACATTATGATCCATCGTACCAAAAGTTCTATCTGGACGACGGACTTTTCTTCCTGCTTCTCTTAGTCCTTCAAACGCTTGTGGTGAGGTTACTTCATGAATCAGATGAAGATTGACGTAGAGTAATTGCGGTTCTCCAGCAACTCCTGATACTACATGTTGTTCCCATAGTTTATCAAATAGTGTTTTTCCCATGCTTAGTCACATCCATTTTTTATTTTCATTCAAATTCTTAAGCTTTTCTACCTAAATATACTGCGTAGTTATAATATTTATAGACGACATCTACATCTTGAAATCCAACTGTTTCCAATGTTTTTAATTCAGTCATCATCGGTTGTGGGCGGTCTTCTTCAAAATGACTTTTCAACCAGCGTTCTTGGATTTCTTTTAACGTAATCTTCTGGTTCATAAAAGCGATCCATTTTTGCAAGAACGCTTCTTGTAAATCGGAACTAGATGCTTTGATTACATCTGCATTGATAAAGAGTCCGTTTGGATTTAAAGCATCGTAGATTTGACGATAAAATTTTTTATGCGCAGCTTGATCTTCTAAATGATGAAGAGCAAGTGAAGAAACCACCACGTCATAGCTTGTTTCAAATGTCAACTGTTCAAAAGAGCTGGCAATACAGGTCACTTGATTACTTAACTTTTGCTTAGCCATCCTCAACATTTCTTCACTCATATCGACACAAGCGATCACAGCGTTTGGATAATCTTCTTGAATAGCCTGAGCCAAGGTACCTGTGCCGCAGCCGAGATCGATTACTGAAATTGGTTGGTCTTTTTCAAAAGGAATACTTGCAACGATTGCTTCGATCATTTGGTCATAATAAGGAATGATTTTTTGAATAATATCGTCAAATTCTTGGGCTTCTTGGTCAAAATGGATTTGAATCTGTTCAGTACGTTTCATTGTTTCTTCACCTACTCTTTCATTCGTTCTTTTAATTTAGTTCAATTCTTTGATTACGGCTTCGGTAAAATCAGTGGTTGTCGCTGTTCCACCAAGATCCGTTGTTAAAATGCCTTGGTCCATGACACGATCACAAGCATCTTCGATTTTCTTCGCTGAGCTTTCTAAGCCAAACGATTGGCGTAACATCATCGCAGCCGACAAGATCATCGACATTGGATTGGCGATATTTTGATTGGCGATATCAGGTGCAGAACCGTGGATCGGTTCGTATAATGACGGACCTGTTTCACTGTGACTCGCGCTCGGCATCATTCCTAGTGAGCCTGGAATCACCGATGCTTCATCACTTAGGATATCACCGAATAGATTTTCTGTGACAATCACATCAAATGTTTTTGGTTTTTGAATCATGACCATCGCCGCTGAATCAACTAATTGATGTTCTAAGGTACAATCTGAAAATTCTTGTGCTACTTCTTCCGCTGTTTGACGCCATAATTTACTAGTTGCTAGGACATTGGCTTTATCGACAGATGTAACTTTTTTATTTCTGGTACGAGCGATTTCAAAAGCTTTTCTGATAATCCGTTGAATCTCAGCTTTTGAATAAGTACATAGGTCTGAAGCTTTTGTCTCTCCTAGTTGTTTTTCGCCAAAGTAAATACCTCCTGTGAGTTCGCGGACAACAACGAAATCAACACCTCGAACATTTTCTTCTTTTAATGGAGATAAATGAACCACTGCATCTGGCACTGAGATTGGACGGATATTTGCATACAATCCTAAGGCTTTTCTTAAGGATAATAACCCTTGTTCAGGACGTTTTGGTGCATCGTCCCATTTTGGACCACCGATAGCACCTAGTAAAATTGCATCGGCTTTTTCACAAGCTTTGAGTGTTTCTTCTGGTAACGGATCCCCTTGTTCATCGATACCAGCACCACCAAAGGCAAAGCGTTCAATATCAAAATCCAAATTATCTTGAACCATGATTTCGGCTATTATTTTTAGCGCGCTATCCATGATTTCTGCTCCAATGCCATCTCCTGGCAAGGCTACGATTCGTTTAGTCATTAGGCTCTCCCCACTTCTTTTTGAAATTGTTCACTGGCTTTGACGTAGGCTTTGGCTGAAGCCTGTAAGACATCAAAGTCGATGCCGATGCCGTTGAATTGTTTATTATTTTCACTATCTGCTAAGGTTACATGAACTTCTGCTTGCGCATCTTCTCCACCCGTGATGGCTTTGATGTAATATTCTTGCAGTTCTGGTTTTTGAACGAATATTTTATCGATAGAGTTATAGATCGCTTGGATACTACCAGAACCAATCGCTGATTCTGTTTTACTTTCGTCTTCTCCTGTATTGATGGAAACGATCGCTCCTTGGCTGCCGTCAGAAACATATTGTAGTTGGACACGCTCTAAGCGATAATCTTCACTGCATTCTTGCGCTTGTCCGACCATCAGGGCGATCAAATCATCTTCGGTGACTTGTTTCTTTTTGTCAGCTAGTGATTTGAAACGTTTAAAGGCATCTTTTAGTTCCTCTTCTGTTAGTTGGTAGCCAAGAGCTTCCATCTTTGTGGCAAATGCATGACGACCAGAAAGTTTTCCTAGCGGCAATGAGTTTTCATTTACCCCGACAAGTGAAGGTGTAATAATTTCATACGTATCTGGATTTTTCAATACCCCATCTTGATGGATACCTGATTCATGTGCATAGGCATTCGCTCCGATGATGGCTTTATTTCTCGGTACCGCTACAGCTGATAGACGACTGACGAGATCGCTGGTTCTTTTAGTTTCGTTCAATAGGATATTGCTTTGAGCATTATAAAAATCTTTTCTGATATAAAGAGCCAATGCGACTTCTTCAAGAGCGGTATTACCCGCTCGTTCACCGATTCCATTGATCGTCCCTTCTACACGGCGGGCACCATTTTCGATAGCCGCTAAGGCATTGGCCGTCGCCATTCCTAGATCATCGTGACAATGTGAAGAGAAAATGATTTCTTGGTCGCTTTGAATATTTTCGATTAGAAATTTAAATAATGCACCGTATTCCGTTGGATTTGAATAGCCAACTGTATCTGGAACATTAATGATGGTAGCTCCTGCATCAATGGCTGTCTGAACAGCTTTTAGTAGAAATTGCTTTTCTGTTCTCGTTGCATCTTCTGGTGAAAATTGAACTTTTTCAAATTTGCTTCTAGCGTAACTGACATGTTCTTTAATAGAAGCAATCACTTCATCTGGTGTCATTTTTAGTTTAAACTCCATATGAACTGGGCTTGTTGCCAGAAAAACATGGATTTGCGGATGCTTGGCGTTTTGTAAAGCTTCATGTGCGCGGTCGATGTCAGCTTTTTGGCAACGTGCCAAACCTGCGACGGTCATCTTTTCAGCGCTTTCTGCGATAGCTTTGACGGCTTCAAAATCACCAACAGATGCAATCGGAAATCCCGCTTCGATCGTATCAATTCCCCATTTTTCTAATTGTTTAGCGATTTGAACTTTTTCTTTGGTGTTGAAATTTACTCCCGGTGTTTGTTCGCCGTCTCTTAGAGTGGTGTCAAAAAATTGGATAGTGTTCATGTTCATACGTCCCTTCTGAATCTTCATTTTTTTGATTAGGTTAAATGAAGCGAACGAGACTTCTCTCTTCGTTCGCCAAGTATTGCGCATCATCAGCTCTGCAAGCAATCGTTGTGTTTTGCAATAAAAAAACATCCCACGAATATGGGATGTTCTATCATCCCGTTCATGCAATGCGAAAACAGGACTCTCAACCTCTGATAAGAAAAAGCTGTGCTGCAGCTGGTTTCTAAAAATCAGTGTGATGAGTCCTTCAGTAATAATAAGAATGTAATTGTCGTTGTCTGCTTGTTCATCATCTTCAACATCCTTTATTGTCAGAATTTTTAAATAATTCAAACTATAGTGTTAAAGATACAGAACTTTTAAATCAAAGTCAATAGTTTTATGAGAATTTTTTTAAGAAAAGCTGAGAAAAATGTCTTCTCAGCTATGACCTGCTTATTACAGTTTATCTAGCGCCTGCCCTAAGTCCCCCAAAATATCATCAATATTCTCAATTCCAATTGATAAACGAATCAATTCTGGTGAAGTTCCAGAAGCATTTAATTCTTCATCACTTAACTGAGAATGTGTTGTTGAAGCAGGATGAATGATCAATGACTTTGCATCCCCAACATTGGCTAAGAGTGAAAAGAGTTCGACATGATTGATCAAGTTCTTCCCTGCCTCGGCTCCACCTTTCACACCAAAAGTAAACACTGAACCTGCGCCTTTAGGTAAATATTTTGCTGCAAGCTGATGATATCTATTATCAGGTAAACCTGGGTAATTGACCCATTGAACTTTTGGGTGCTTATTCAAAAATTCCGCAACAGTCAGAGCATTTTCTACATGACGTTCTAATCGCAAAGATAATGTTTCTAAACCCAAAATCAATAAGAAACTATTGAATGGCGAAATCGCTGCTCCTGTATCTCTTAATAAAGAGACTCTTAAACGAGTAATATACGCTGCAGCTCCCACGTCTTTTGTATAAGAAAGTCCGTGATAACTTGGATCTGGATCAACTAATTTAGGAAATTTGCCATTCGCCCAATTGAATTTGCCTGAATCAATGATGACACCGCCCAAAGCAACACCATGCCCACCAATAAATTTTGTTGCAGAATACACAACGATATCCGCGCCAAAATCAAAAGGGCGATTTAAATAGGCTGTTGCAAAAGTATTATCAACGATCAATGGAAGTCCATGTTTATGAGCAATCTCTGCAATTGCCTCTAAATCAGCAACATTCGTAATTGGATTGCCAATTGTTTCTACAAAAATCGCTTTTGTGTTCTCTTTGATAGCATCTTCAAAGTTACTTAATTGATCTGGATCGACAAAAGTTGTTGTAATACCAAACTCTGGCAATGTATGGGCAAATAAATTAAAGGTTCCACCATACAACGTTGAAGCCGAAACAATATGATCACCACTACTTGCAAGATTCTGAATCGCATAAGTAACAGCAGCCGTTCCAGAAGCTACTGCAACCGCTCCAACGCCCCCTTCTAACTCGTTCAAACGATCTTCCAAAACTGCTGTTGTAGGATTTGTGATCCTAGTATAGATATTTCCCGCTTTAGATAGCGCAAATTTTTCAGCCGCATCTTGCGTATCGTCAAATGTATAAGAAGTTGTTTGATAAATCGGAACAGCTCTTGAATTTGTTTCTTTATCCGGTGTGTGCCCGCCGTGGATTTGGATTGTTTCGAATTGATAGTTAGAGTTTGTCATTATGCTTCATTCCTTTTCTATGTTTTATTCTGTTTATCTTGTTTACTTTACTGATGCACATGTCACCTTCTTGCATAATGACCACCTCTTTCTATTATTCTCATTAAAAAAGAACTAAAAAAGCCGCCCCCTACTAGCAATATGCTAGTAAAGGGCGACTGTCGCGGTACCACCTTTATTGGAATTTAGTTCCATCTCGATCCAAACGCCGAATTTCTTCTTGATTTGGTGCTTGGTTAACGGTAGCTGCCGTAAAAATCAAAATGATTTTTCCTCTCCAAGATCATTTTCGACAAGGGATCATTACTTTCTTGCACCAAACGAAAGCTCTCTACTTCTAGCTGAATGAAATGAATCAGCTAGATTCTAATGTCTGCTTGTGTACTCTTCTTTTCAATGAGTTTTTTTATTAAAACCAATATTAGAACATTCTCATTTTTTTGTCAACTTTTTTCTTTCGTTTCCATTTTTTTCTAAATATTTATTTGTATTTGAGTGTCCTATTTCTCTTTCTTTCTATTTTTTATTATAATTAGAGAAATTGGAGGTCGATTTAATGTCAACGAATAATGAAAAAGTAGAATTACTTTTATCTTATCTATCTGAGATTCACACGAAAAGTTTAACATTGTATGATTTAGTCACTAGCCGCCCGCGTCCTGAGGATACACGTATTCTTTTGAATATCAACGAGGTATTTACTTATTATCACAGCGTACGTGTCTTTTACTACAGTAACAGTGAATTGACTGCCTCAGAGGTTCACCCTTTTTTTAAAGCCTTTGAAGAATTCTATTTTGAATTAAAACAAGTCTTTCTCCTTGAAGAAGACAATAGTATCCTACTTTATAATAAGTTAACGGCTATGAAAGATTCTTTTGAGCAGTTGACGAATGATTTTAATGTTTTATAATAGAGTAGACAACAGGTAAAGAAGGTGCCCAAATGGATCAAAGCGAAGTCGTAGACCGCTTGCGCGAAGAGTTGGAAATTCCATTTTTTAATGGAACAATCGAAGAGCGTGAGTACACAGAAGCTGAATACCAAAAAATCAAAGCTGACCTAGTTCAGTATTTTGATGATTATGTTCGTAATGTAGAGAATTAATGCAAATGAATTGTAGTTGGATTTTTTAAGTCTAAAGTAAAGCTTAATTGCTTTTACTTTAGACTTTTCTATTTTCCCAAGTAATCTGATTTTTTTATTAATTAACATAAAATCTAAAATTTTAGAATCAATCCAATATGTATAAAATAACTCTCGATATTTTAAAATACAAAAAAAAAACATATATTAATGAAATAATAAATAGTCCGAAAAACAAAAATAAAAAAACCACCGGCTGAAAAGGCCGATGGAAAAGGAGTATTACTCAATAAGAGTAAAATGAAAAATAAAAAGGTTGTTGTTGGTATGAATATATAATACAACACATTTTTTCCTTTGTCTACTAAAAATAACATTAAAATGAAATTAAATATCACTATTTTTTGTCATTTTTTCGTTTGTTTTTTTATTTTTTCAACAAAAGATTACTCATTCGTGTGATTGCAAATGAAATATCATCAGTTGCTTTATCTTGTTTTTCTTCTGAATTATTGAAAAGATCGATATCTATGCCTTTTTCAGGATCTAAAGACAAAATCATCTCGTTGCATCCAGCCAGATATTCGATGTATGAACGTTCAAATTTTTTATGAATACCCATCACGCGTGCTGGGGGACGTAATTTAGTCACTTTTTCCAACATGATTGTATATTCTTTTGTTCCATCTTGGAAAATACGTTGAATTTCAGCAATTCTTTCTGGTGCTAATTCAGTTGCTTTTCCTTCATCGATCGCTGTACGCACTTCTTCATAGTATTCGTTCATTTTTTCGCCGACTTCTTCTGTTTCTTTTACAATATCATTGATGTTTTGAACATAATAGCCTAAATTTGGTTTCACTGTCTTTCCTACTTTCTTTTAGTAATCACTCAATTTTACACTTTTTCATAGGTAGATGACAAGAGGAATCTGGAAAAGAATATTTTTCTACTAATTTTTAAGAGAAAAAAACTGCAAACATTTTGTTGTCTGCAGTTTTTTAATACTTTATTTAATTTCATCACTTGTTTTGATGATTTTAGAAATCATACCATAATCTTTGGCTTCGTCCGCTGACATCCAGAAATTGCGGTCTGTGTCTTTTGCGATTTTTTCGTATGTTTGACCTGTTGCTTCAGCAATCAAGCGGTTGACACGTTCACGCATGCGGATGATTTCTTTGGCTTCAATCTGAATCTCTGTACTTTGACCTTGAACTCCACCAGCTGGTTGATGAATCATATAGCGTGTATTTGGCAAGCTATATCTGTTTTTCGCATCAGCAGCTAAATAAATCGTAATACCCGCACTTGCGACCCATCCTGTTCCGATCACGATCACTTCTGGTTTTACAAATTTGATCATATCATGAATCGTATCACCAGCTTCAACGTGTCCGCCTTGGCTATTAATGAAAATCTTGATTGGTTCGTCTCCCATTGCTGCAAGTAGCAATAATTGAGAAGTCACTTCTCGAGCTAAATCTTGATTGATTTCACCGTAGATCAAAATTGTTCGTTCTTCAAAAAGTTTTTTCATAAACGCATTAGGTTGTTGTTTTTCTTCTGTTTCTTCATTTTCATCTAAATAGTTCATATCTGTAACCTCCATAGTTTAAAGCTAAATATCTATATTAATAATACCGCAATCTGAGAATTTGTCCACTTTTTTGACTTGTTTTGACCTTAAAAAAAGACTTAGTCAAAATCAAGGCTTAGACAGATGTTAAAAATAGAAGAGACATCCCTCATACGATGGATTTCCCTTCTATTTCGATAAGAATTAATTCGCTAAATCTTCCCCATTACTATGAATAACTTTTTTATACCAATAGAAAGAATCTTTTGGTGTTCTCGCAAGCGAGCCGTTTCCTTGATCATCTTGATCTACATAAATAAATCCATAACGCTTAGACATTTGTGATGTACCGCAACTGATCAAATCGATACAGCCCCATGTCGTATACCCCATTAAATCAACACCATCTTCAATAGCTTCTTTCATTTGCTCAATGTGCTTTTTAATATAATCGATGCGGTATTCATCATGAATTGTTCCTTCAGGTGTTAAAATGTCTTTAGCACCTAATCCATTTTCACAAACAAATAATGGTAATTCATAACGATCATACAATTTCATTAAGGAGATACGTAAACCAATCGGATCAATAGGCCAATCCCATTGAGATAGTTCTAAATAATCATTTTTGATTGGACTATCAAATGTTACGGCTAATTTCGCAGCATCTTTTCGTGCCTCTGTAACATGTGACATATAATAACTAATTGCCACGAAATCGACTGTTCCTACTTTGAGAACTTCTTCATCTTTTTCATCCATCTGAATATGGATATCATTTTCTTTGAAATAACGTGCCATATAACTTGGATAAGTTCCTCTTGCTTGAATGTCTGGGAAAAACATATTTAACTGATTTGATTTAACTGCTTGTAACTGATCTTCTGGTTTGGTTGTTCTGGCATACGCTTCAATTTGATTGATCATACAACCGATTTTCGCATCCGGCGCTAATTGTCGGGCTGCTTTCACTGCTAAAGCACTAGCTAAAAATTGATGATGAGAAGCTTGATAAGCTGCTTGCAATTTATTCTCTACTAAATCTTCTAAAATACCAGAACCTGTATATAGACTATTCAATGTCATATTCATTTCATTGAACGTAATCCAATACTTTACTTTACTTTTGTATCGTTCTAAAATCGTACAAGCAAATTTTTCAAATAAAGGAATAAGTTTCCGACTGATCCAACCATTGTATTTTTGTGTTAAAGTGATTGGCATTTCATAATGTGACATCGTCACCAACGGTTCGATTCCATATTTTAAACATTCATCAAAAACCTTATCGTAAAATGCTAACCCTTCTTCGTTTGGTTCATCTTCTAATCCTGTTGGAAAAATCCTTGCCCACGATATTGATAAGCGGAAAACTTTAAAACCCATCTCTGCAAACAACGCAATGTCTTCTTTATAACGATGATAAAAATCAATACCCCAACGTTTTGGAAATAGATATTTTTCTGGGTTTGATAAATATTCTTCTAATTCTTTTGAATTCACATTAAAAGTAAAATTATCGACTTTCCCAGTTTTATAAGGATCTTTATATGAGACCAAATCTGATGTGGATAGTCCTTTACCTCCTTCTAAATAAGCCCCTTCGATTTGATTGGCGGCTGTTGCTCCCCCCCATAAAAAGTCTTTTGGAAAACCTGTTTGTAGTTCTTTCATTGTATATCCTCCTATATTTATTATTTTTTTAATGAGTTCCATCAGTGTGATTTGTTTCTTCTTTAAGGAATCCTTTGGACTCTTCCTCTGGTTATGAACATCTACAGTATAAACAACTACTTTTTACTGCATTTAACTCACCTCACATAAAACTTTTCGGTCATCTCTTCCTACTCCTCTTTTTTCAATACGTTGCTAATTTAAAATGGTAATCAAATCATCCCCTACTGAAACAGGATCTTTCTTCAAAATCGGGACAACTTCAAAAAAATCAGGCGTATTTGTCACAATAATTGGTACTTCAGTCGAGTAGCCCTGCTCCTTAATATAATCAAGATCAAATGCAAGCAGTTGTTGACCAGCACTGACCATATCCCCTTTTGAGACGAAGGATTTATAGCCTTTCCCTCCTAAGCCAACGGTATCGATCCCTACATGGATCAATAATTCCACACCATCTGTTGATGTAAGGCCAATTGCATGTTTTTCAGGTGTAATAACACTTATTTCTCCAGAAAAGGGAGCAAAAATCATCCCATCATCTGGCAAAATAACGAGCCCTTTCCCCATGATTGCTTCTGAAAAAATTTGATCTGAACAGCTTGCTAAATCCTTTACTTCTCCAGATACGGGCGCTAAAACCGTACCAATTTCTTTTTCATTTATAGTAACAAATTGCTTTCTTTCTTTTTCTGTGTCAGCATCTACTTCAAAACTAGTTTTAGTCACTGCAGTCAGTATAAACGCTAAAACAGCAGTAGCTAGTACACCTATAAGGGCAATAATAATATTTCTAGATGAACCATCTGGATTTACAAAAACGGGTAATGAGAGAATCCCAGGAGCGACAAAAGAAAACATTTTGACCCCCATAGTCACCATAACAGCACTGACAATACCACCAGCCATCATGACAGCATATAAAGCTTTTTTATATTTCAAAATGACGCCATACAATGCAGGTTCAGTGATTCCGAATAAGGCTGAAATAGCCGATGAGTAGGAAACTTCTTTCATGTCTTTGTTTTGAACTTTAAAAGCAATAGCTAAAGTAGCAGCCGCCATTGCAACATTGGCAAATAAACTAATTGGTAAAAAACCATTCTCATAGCCCAATCTGGAAATATTTTCCAACATCATTGGGAAAAACGCGTAATGCATACCGGTCATAATAATCAAAGGATACAGCCCACCTAAAACCAATCCATAGATAAATGGCACCTTTGCCGCTAACCAAACAGAAATAGTCGCTAAGCCTTTGCCGACATAAAAACCAATTGGACCAAACAATGCTAAAGTCAATGGAATCATGATCAATAAAACCAGTAACGGTGTAAAAATCATCTTTACAACACTAGGCACAATCTTATCCACCACTTGATAAACATAACTCATTACCCATATCCCTAAAATAATTGGAATCACTGTAGATGTATAACTCATCACTGGAATCGGAATGAAATGAAATAACTGTAACGTTGTTTCCCCATTTAAAATCGTTGGGTAAAGCAATGAACATGCCAATGTAACACCTAAAAATTCGTTCACTTTGAAACGTCTAGAAGCAGACACCGCAATCAGAACTGGTAAAAAATAAAAACTTGTATCTGCGACGATCGTCAGAATCTGAAAGGTATCACTTCCTTCTTTGATGAAATGAAGCATAACCAATAAAGGCAAAATTCCTTTCATCAATCCAGCACCAATTATTGCTGGTAAAATAGGTGTAAAAATCGCTGCAATCGTTGTAAAAATATTGTCAAAAAATGATTGTTTACCGCTACTTGTTCCTTTCGTAGCTGTTAGATATGGACTGATTTTGTCATAAACTTTATCCACATTACTACCGATGATCACTTGCAACTGGCCGTTTTGAAATCTGGCATCTATCACACCGTCAATTGCTTTTAGTGCATTTAAATGAACTTTATTTTTGTCCTCAATATATAATCTTAATCGTGTAAAGCAATGTGTTCCATCTTTGATATTGGCTGTGGTTCCAACGTTTTCTATAATTTCCTGAGCTATTTTTTCATAGTTCATCAAACGTCCTCCGTTCATTTTTTAAAATAAAAACCTAGGCGATCTAAAGAATCCATCCCTTGTTTTAAGGATCGTCCATTTAGATCACCTAGGTTAATGCCTTTTCGTTACACGCCTAGCTGAATTTTCTATTTTACTTCAAATACGACACGTTCGATATGAATGATTAAATACATCATTTCATCATCGTTAACATTCAAATCGTACTCTCTTTTCAATAACTCTTTGATCATCAATGCGCACGCATAGCTTTTTTGATATTGCTCTTGGATGATTGCGTATAATTTAGCGTCGCTTTGTTTCATTTCCTCTTTATTGTGCAATTGTCGGTTCATAAAGTATCGAATATGGGTAACAAAACGTGAGTAATTGACACTTTCTTTGTTTAAAGATACGCCAAACAATGATTGAATGATTTTTACCATACTTTTTGTGATTTTGGCAATTAAAATTGCATCATGCTTCGACTCAAAATTATCTTGAGCATTCACAAAATGTAAGGCAATAAACGAAGCTTCTGTTTCTGATAACCCTACACCTAGTTCTTCTTTTACTATTGTCAGGGCTTTTTTCCCTACTTCAAATTCTTTATAATAAAGGAACTTGATTTCCCAGCGTAGTGTATTCTCATCTAGTTGGGTATTGTTTTGTTGCCGTTCAATAGCAAATTGTAGATGATCTGCTAACGAAATCAAAATTGTTGAGTTTAGCTTTTGTTCTAAATATTCTTCTCCCATCTGAATAATTTTTCCAGTTGTTGACAGTACTTCTGGCGATATTTCTTCTAGTACCTTAGAGAATGGTTGACTTTCCTGCATTTGAAAGACTTTGGCAGCCATACTCGGTTCAATGATATCGCCTTTTTTCTTTTTGAAGCCAACGCCTTTACCAAAAAGAATCAATTCTTCATGTTTGTCGTCAACGACTAAAACTAAATTATTATTTAGCGATTTTACCGTCACGTACATGGCCATCACCTCCCAAAATACAAAAAAACACCAAACTAGAGTAGTTAAATAAGACTACAATAGACTTGGTGGTGCCTGATCGTATCAGTTACACTCCTGTTGTTCTATGTCATTAATTTATCATATCAAGATAGCGCTGTCAATCTCTATTTTTATAATTTTTTATTTCATTGATTTCTTGAAACAAAAAAAAACTAAAACAACTCGCTTAAAAATGAGTTGTTTCAGTTTTTTTATTGTTAATTCAATAATTAGCTCTTGCCCATTTTACGTTGAATAAATTTTACGATCTCAACGATTGGAATAATCGCAAATGATGTTCCAGCAACGATGCCCCATTGGTAAGCGTCTAGGGACGTTACACTAAACAAGTCATTGAATCCTGGAATTAAGATCGTTGCTGCTAGTAATAGGAACGATACTAAAATAGCCCAGTTAAATGATTTGTTTCTAAACAAACCAACTTTAAAGATTGATTGGTAAATAGACTTCACGTTAAATGCGTGGAACAATTGAATCAAGCCTAATGTTGCAAATGCCATTGTCAACGCATCACCATGTTGTAGATCATACAATGCTGTTGCAGATAAGTTTGGCATATTGGCTGCTGTATGAGCTGGGAATTCGATCGCCATTTTGTACACGATCAGAGTCAAGGCACCTTGTGTGATCCCTTGATAAATCACACTGCTCAAGACACCACCAGAGAAGAAGTTTGATTTCTTTCCACGTGGAGCATGGCTCATCACATCACGTTCAGCAGGTTCTACACCTAATGCAATTGCAGGGAAGGTATCGGTTACTAAGTTGATCCACAATAAGTGAACAGGTAGTAAGGTATCCCAAGCTAGCATTGTTGCGATAAATAGTGTTAATACTTCCCCAAGGTTGGCAGAAAGTAGGTATTGAATCGTTTTTTGGATATTTGAGAAGACTTTACGCCCTTCTTCAACCGCTACGATAATTGTTGAGAAGTTATCATCCGCTAAAACCATATCGGAGGCACCTTTTGATACTTCTGTACCAGTGATCCCCATTCCAATACCGATATCGGCTGCTTTCAGAGCTGGGGCATCATTGACACCGTCACCTGTCATGGCTACAACTTTACCTTCTTGCTGCCATGCTTTAACGATACGTACTTTATGCTCTGGAGAAACACGTGCATAAACGGAATAATGTTCAACGACTTTAGCAAATGCTTCGTCAGATAATTCGTTTAGTTCTGCACCTGTGATTACGGCATCATCATCGCCCTCTTTAATAATACCAAGACGAGCTGCGATTGCTTCTGCTGTATCTCTGTGGTCACCTGTGATCATGATTGGACGAATGCCCGCTTCTTTTGCCACTTTAACAGCTTCCGCTGCTTCTTTACGCTCTGGATCGATCATGCCGACAAGCCCTGCGAATACTAGGTCTTTTTCAACTAAATCAGAATCCATTTCAGCTGGAACTGCATCAACGATTTTGTATGCCATCCCTAAAACACGTAATGCTTGTTTGGCTAATTTTGTGTTGGTCGTTAAAATTTCTTGACGTTGTTTGTCATCCATTGCTGGTGTTTGACCGTTTAATAAAACTTCCTTACAACGTTTTAGTAATTCATCTGGTGCACCTTTTACAGCGACTAAGAATTTACCATCTGCTAATTGGTGAACAGTTGTCATTAATTTACGGTCTGAATCAAATGGAATTTCAGCAACACGAGGTTCAGCCGCAACTTTTTCAATTACGTTGAACTCATGATCTAAACCATATTGCACAAGTGCTGTTTCTGTTGGATCACCGATCAATGAACCATCTTGCGCGATTTTTGTATCATTTGTATAGTTCATGATTTTTAATGCCATGTTGTCTAACTGAACTTCAGCTGTTGCAGGTTTTACTTCATTGTCTGTGTAAAGTGCTTCAACTGTCATTTGGTTCAATGTTAGTGTACCTGTTTTATCAGAACAGATAATATCTGTACTACCTAATGTTTCAACTGCAGGTAGTTTGCGGACGATAGCATTTTTCTTCGCCATCTTTTGTGTTCCTAATGCTAAAATAATCGTAACGATAGCTGGCAATCCTTCTGGAATCGCTGCAACAGCTAATGAAATCGAGGTTAATAACATATCGATCCATGTACGGCCGTTCATCATGCCCACAACGAACATAACAGCGGCAATCACTAAAATTGCAATCGTCAACATCTTACCTAATTGGTTTAAGTTTTGTTTTAATGGTGTTTCTGTTTCTTTTTCGTTAGCTAACATACCAGCGATTTTACCAACTTCTGTATTCATTCCTGTACCGACAACCACACCGATTCCTCGGCCATAAGTAACGTTACTGTTTGAATAAGCCATATTGATCCGATCACCGATACCGATGTCATCAGACGTTCCTTCTAAAACGATTGCTTCTTTTTCAACTGGAACAGATTCACCAGTCAAAGCTGCTTCTTCAATTTTAAGACTAGCGGCTTCTAACAAACGTAAATCTGCCGGCACAACATCTCCAGCTTCTAATAAAACGATATCTCCTGGTACTAATTCGTCACTTTTAACAGTGATCACATGACCATCACGACGAATATTCGCATTTGGTGAAGACATTTCTTTCAAAGCTTCAATTGCTTGTTCGGCTTTGGCTTCTTGGATCACACCGAAGATGGCGTTTAAGATCACCACAAGTAAAATGATGATAGAATCAACAAAGTCTCCTGAGAAGACTGCTGAAATTACAGCGGCAAATAATAATACGATGATCATGAAATCTTTGAATTGTTCAAAGAATTTGACAACGATCGATTTCTTTTTCCCCTCATCTAACGCATTGGCGCCATAACTCTCTAACCTTTTTTTGGCTTCTTGATCGGACAATCCTTCAACTGTCGTATCAAACTTTTGTAAGACCTCTTCATCTGATTGCGTGTAAAACGCTTCAGATAATTGAACCTTTTTCTCTTCTGACATGTTCTTCCTCCTTATAATTTGCAGCTACTTAAATCTATTTTACTTCATTATAGCGAAACGAACACGTTTTTGAACTTATTGGTTCGTAGCAAAACGAAAAAAAATAGACCTCTGTATGCTAAATAGAACATACATAAGTCTCACCGTTTAAGACAACACCAGAAATTTCTTTCGGAGTTGGTGATGTTGTCGCAGCTGATGCCGCCAGTTACTCCCTCATGAAATAATAAAATGGCTACGGACAAGTCTTTCACCAATAATTATTGCTGAATTAATTATACCTGTTCTTTTAGTGTTTTTCAAATGAAATCGTATTGATTTTCAGAAAAATTTCTGTTTAGTTTGAAAAGACTTAAATGATTCATAATGAAGTAGCTTATATTAATTGCGTTTAAACAGAAAAATCCCCTGACTATTCAGTATTACTGACTAATCAGGGTAAGATGACTTGATCGTTAAATAGATGAAGTTTTCTTGCTGTGGCTTGTGATAGCTTCCAATACAACCGACAATATAAATAAAAGAATAAACAGAGATGCAAAAAGGACTCCTCCTCCAAACAAACTGATAGCACCAACTAGTCCAAGAAGACTGATTACCATTGTTTTCAATTTTTCCATAATCACTCACCCCTTTTCAAAAGGAAACTATTAGTTGCTTTGCACCACCATCCTACTCCCATTGCTATGTTCTGTCAATAGAATGAGGATTGGCCGTTATCTTTTCTCTACTAAATCTCTCTTTCATTTTTTGGTATCATCCTAGCTTCTTTTTCTTCATCAATAACTCTTTATATTTTCTTGGCGTATTTCCCCAAAAAGCTAAAAAATTTCGGTTAAACGTACGAATAGATTGATAACCGCAAGCTTCCGCTATTTCGCTAATCTTTCTAGAGGAACTGAGCAAAAGAGAACGAGCAAATAACATTCGATTATATTCTACCAAAGCATTAAAGGTCATTGAAAACTCATTTAAAACAATTTGATCAATTTTAGTTGGGCTAGAATAAAAATATTTTGCTGCCGTTTGAAGCGATATTGCTTCACTGTAGTGTTGATGAATGTAATTATAAATCTCAAAAGGTAAACTGTTTTGGAAACGAAAGGAATTTAGCTTCTTATCAGTTGAGCGGATTTTTTTGACTTCTGTAGGTGAATAACCTGTCATCGCCTTAAACTGTTTGTTAAAGCTAGGTACGGATCGATAACCAACAAAATCAGCAATGAATGCTACATCCAGCTCTTCAAATTTTAACATTGCTAAAGCATTGTTGATGCGAACCTCAACCAGATTTTCTACAAATGTTTTCCCTGTTAGTTTTTTTAACCCTCGATTGATCGTTTGAGATGTGCTTTTAAATTTATCTGCTACTTTATTCAGTGACAAGTCTTCTCTATAATGAAAATGAAGATACAATAATATTTTTGAACTCATCTCACGAATTGTTTTTTCACGATTCCAATGGTACCTTGCAGTTCTTTCAAACCAAACGATCACTTGATACAAATCAGCAAGCAATGATAGATCATAGAGTCGCTCTTGTTGTTCATATTCTTTAAGAGCATGGGTAAAAATCGTTCGTAAATAGGAAAAATCTTTTTCCTCACAGTCAAGAGCAGGTGTATCCCAGTACTCAAAAAAATTCATATGTTGATCCACCGAGCGGGTTGTTAGGGAAGATAACATTAGTACATTTAAAGAAAGGTCGAAAGTAATTACTTGGATTTCTTCATAAATTTCAACAAACTGATAAACATGATATGAAAAAAGCCAAAGCACACTGCCTTTTCTTACTAAGTATTCTTGATTATTGATTTGGATCTTTCCTGAACCGCTTTTTATAAAGAAAAATTGAACGGTCATTCTACTCATCTTAGCCGTTTCAGTTTGGTAGGATTCACTTTTTACAATAAAATCGGCTTTATTTAATTCAAAACCATAGTAACTAGTTCCACTATATGGAAGACTTGTTTGCATTTTTTTACTCCTTCGTTCAATTAGGATAAGATTTATAATTATGATGTCCAGTTTTTTCGGTTCATTACGATTATACTATAACTGTACATGTGATTCATATCACAAATTAAATTAGGAGGTTTTACTCATGAGTAAAAAAGTTTTTGTGTTAGGTGGAACTGGTTTTTTAGGGTATTATACTACGGAAGAATTATTGAAAAAAGGCTATGAGGTAGCAACGATTTCTTTACCACCGATGCCGGCAGAAGATTTATTTTCTAGCGATGTCTCTGTAACTTTAGGAAATATCAATGATATGACAGATGAAACAGTGTTGGAGATGCTTAAGGGTTGTGAAGGTTTTATTTATGCCGCTGGTGCAGACGAGCGTGTTGTTCCAAAAAGTCCTGCTTCTAAATTTTTCTATGAAGCGAACGTCTTACCTACTCAACGTTTGGCCTATTTAGCTAAAGAAGCGGGTGTAAAGAATTTTGTTGTCTTTGGTTCTTACTTTTCAGAATTTGCTGAGCGTTTACCTGAAACTAACTTAAAAGTAGAAGGTTACCCAATGATGCGTTTACTACAAGAACAAGTTGCGTTCGCTGAAGGCGACGGTAGTATGACTGTAACTTCTTTACGTCTGCCTTATATTTTTGGTACTATGCCTGGTCGTGAACCGTTATGGAAAATGTTTACAGATCAAATCAAAGGGCAAGCCATTTTCCCTGCACTTAAAGGTGGGACCGCAATGGTAACAGTAGAACAAGTAGCGCAAGCAGCTGTTGGCGCTATGGAAAACGGAACACATCGCAGCACATATGCAATTGGTGATACTAATATGAAATACCAAGAATTTTATCAATTGATGGTAGAAGCTTTAGGACAAGATACAACAGTTCCTGTCGTTTCTTATAATGATGTTAAAGATATTTATGAAGGTATTGATGCTGAATCAGGCAAAGCTGGTTTGGAACATGGGATTCATTCAACAAAATCAGCGATGATGCAAGAATATGATTTATATTTAGATCCAAATGATACCTTTCCTATTTTAAATATCAAACATGATGATGTCGTTGCTTCCATTAAAGAGACCTTGAAAAAATGTGTTGAATAAATAATTGATTATAAAAAAATAGACTGGAGCATAACTCAAAAAGTTATAGCTCAGTCTATTTTTTTTGTAACAGCGCTTTTTATTTTTTAATCTTTTAGACTACTTGTGAATTTCGCGGTAAATCAATTTGCTTTCTGGAACCTCTAAACCAATGTGGATATTCTCCTTGATCATAGCTGTAACATCAGCAATATCTTCTTGATTGGCAAAAATTGTGACTAAGCTCTCACCTTTTTTCACTTGATCACCAACTTTTTTTCTTAAAACCAAGCCAACTGCCAAATCAATGTCATCTTCTTTTGTTTCTCGTCCAGCTCCCAGTTTCATTGCTGCTACCCCGATATTATCAGCGACAATTTCTGTAACAAATCCATCTGAATCAGAAGTAACCTCGATTTCAAAATTAGCCTGTGGTAATAATGTAGGATCATCAACCCATTCAGGATTACCACCTTGATTTTTGATAAATTGTTTGAATTTGACCAAAGCTGAACCATCTTTAATTACACCTTTTAGCAATTCTCTAGCTTCTGTTAAAGAATCGGTCTTGCCTGCAAGTACAACCATTTGACTCCCTAAAGTTAAAACAAGTTCTGTTAAATCTTCTGGTCCATTACCATGCAAAGTATCGATAGCTTCTTGCACTTCTAATGAATTACCGATCGCATTTCCTAACGGCTGTGACATATCAGAGATAATAGCCATCGTATTTCGACCAACCAAATTACCAATTCTAACCATTGCAGAAGCAAGTTCTGCTGCATCTTCTTCCGTCTTCATGAAGGCACCTGCACCAGTCTTAACATCTAAGACAATCGCATCTGCCCCTGCTGCAATTTTTTTACTCATGATTGAACTTGCAATCAGTGGAATTGAACTAACTGTAGCTGTGACGTCTCTTAACGCGTATAATTTTTTATCAGCAGGTGTTAAATTACCAGATTGACCGATTACTGAAATTTTATCGCGATTGACCATCTCAGTAAATTCATCATCCGTTAATTCCACATGGAAACCATCAAAAGCTTCTAGTTTATCGATCGTACCACCAGTGTGACCTAAGCCACGGCCTGACATTTTTGCAAAAGGAATATCAAGTGCAGCCACAAGTGGTGCTAAAACTAATGTTGTTGTATCACCTACACCACCAGTAGAATGTTTATCCACTTTTATCCCGTCAATATTTGATAAATCGATCACATCACCAGAATGAACCATTGATAAAGTCAAATTAGCTCGTTCTTCATCTGACATATCTTGAAAATAAATAGCCATTAAGAATGCACTTGCCTGATAATCTGGAATCGTTCCGTTTGTTAAACCTTCAATAAAAAATTCAATTTCTTCTTTGCTAAGTTCATTGCCATTTCGTTTTTTTTCAATAATATCAACCATTCTCATAATTCGTACCTCACGATCTCAATTGTTTAAAGTTTTTAATAGCCACCTGTTGTATCATTGATAGCTTCATCAACAATCGCAACGCTTGAACTTGCACCTACTCTTGAAGCTCCTGCATGAATCATTGATTTAGCATCTTCCGCTGTACGAACACCACCAGAAGCTTTTACTCCAATATCCGGACCAACAGTTTTACGCATCAATGCAACATCTTTGATCGTTGCTCCGCCTGTTGAAAAACCAGTTGATGTTTTAACGAAATCTGCTCCTGCTTGAACAGATAGTTTTGATGCTAACGCAATTTCTCTATCCGTTAATAAACAATTTTCAAGAATCACTTTCACTAATGCCTTGCCTTGGGCTGCTTTCACAACTGCTTCAATATCTTTTAAAACAGTATCTTCATCGCCTGATTTTAATGCACCTACATTAATGACCATGTCTACTTCTGTTGCACCATTTTTGATTGCGTCTTCTGTCTCAAAAACTTTTGTTGCTGTTGTATTTGCCCCTAAAGGAAATCCAATGACTGTACAAATCTCAACTGAAGTACCAGCTAATTCTTTACTTGCTAAAGCAACCCAATAAGGATTCACGCACACTGAAGCAAATTCATATTTTTTAGCCTCTTCGATCAAAGTTAATAATGCTTTCTCATTTGCTTCTGGTTTTAATAATGTGTGGTCGATCATTTTGTTTACGTTCATTGTACTCTCCCTTTCAGAAATTTCGTTCTATTAAATTGAAATTTCGTTCATACTAAGTTTTTATAAAAGAGTAGAAAAACATGTCTACTCCGGTTCCCAAATATAATTAATGATTTAAAAGCTTCAAAGCGGTAAATTTATCAATCAGCAGCACATTGGCATAGCCACCCACTAATGCACCATGGATTGCTTTGATTTTGCGATCTCCGCCAGCGATTAGAATCGACTTTTCCTTGGTTTTTAACTCTTCAAGCTCAATCCCAATCGTACGACTATTGATTTCTTCATCACTGATTTGACCATCTTCATTGAAGAATCTAGAACAGATATCTCCTACTGCATTCGCTTTAAGTGATTTCTCTTCTTGTTCCGTAAAATAGCCTAAGCGAAAATGCAACGATTCGCTTTGAACCGTTCCCACGGTAAATACAGCAATATTGGCCTGCCGTCCCAATTCAATAACCTTACTGATATGACGATCTTCTACAACTAAATCTTTAGCTTCTTTACTGTCTAAAATAACTGGTAAAGGAAACGTTCTTGCTTTTGTATTTAAAATTTCAGCAAATAATGTGATTGTTTCAAATGCGTAATTATTAACATCAAAATAAGCAATGCCGCCTTTTAGTTGAACAACTTCCACGCCCTTTACATCCAGACGACTCATTTTAGAAACAGTCTTATGCATAGTCGTTCCCCAACTAACCCCGATGATATCACCACTCTTGATAGTATCTTCAAGATATTCAGCTGCATAAGAAGTTAAATATTCTGAAATAGAATTGTAGTTTGCATCTGGCGAAAAAGCAACATGGACTTCTGCTAAACCATATTTTTCTTTCAACTTTTTTTCGATTTCAAACAGGTCGGAGAAAGGATCAAAAATCGTGATTTGAACATATCCTTTTTCTTTAGCATAATTGAGTAATCGCGATATTGTCGGCCGTGATACATTTAACTTCTCAGCAATTTCTTGCTGACTAAGGGATGATTGATAGTAAAGTCGTGCTACTTCGATACTAAGTTGTTGTTTTTCTTTATCCATACACATTGTCCGTTCCTTATTATTTAAGCTCATTATAGCAAGAACAAACAAGGATGACAAATGGACTTTTAGTCAGTTAAATAAATACTTTTCAGCTCAATTAGTTTTTCTTGATCAAAATTTAAACATTCAGCTGCATATTTTTCTGCTGTACCGAAGTTTTTCTCAATTAAATTAAACGCGTGATCCAGATAATCTTCCTTTACATAAAGAGCTGTTGCCAATGACTCCAATTGCTCTTCACTAAATCCTTGCTCTCTAAATTGCTGAACTAATTCATCATTGGCTTGTTTTCTCTCAGTATTTGTAATCAGAAAGTCTTTATAAATTTCCTCTTTTTCCACATCTAGTAATAATAGCAATAACGCTGAAGCGTAGCCTGTGCGATCCTTACCAGCAAAACAATGAAAAATTGTTGAACCCTCTTTATTAGCTAAAATATACTCCATAAACTCCGTAAAACCTTCTTGAGCACCTGGATTCAGGATCAAATCTTCATAAACGCCAAGCATATGTTTATCAACTGCTTCAATCGATTTTAACTTAGCAAAATCAGCTAAACTTGAATTTTTAGCGTTCATCTTTCCTAACAGATCTAAATTGACATACTCCACATCTTCGATTGGAGTATCTGGCGATTCACTGATTTCAAAGCCTCGTCTAAAATCAATGATTCTTGTTAGGTTAAAATTGTCTACAAGCGTTGTTTTAGTTTTTTGATCTAAATCAACTAAATGACCCGAGCGCAATAATTTCTTCGCCTTAACTATTTTTCCCTCTTTATTTTGAATGCCGCCTAAGTCTCTAAAATTTGTAATTTTTACGTTCATTTGTCTATTCCACCTTTATGCACTTACTTTTTTTCTTCTTCTTTCTTCTGCCAATGCCACGATTCCTAAAAGAACGGCAATGATCACAATCGAAATATAAAAGATAATAAATGTATCATTCCAACCGTGTAGGACGTGTCCAAAGAAATTCACTCCATCTTTTGACGGATCGGAAATCTTAGCCAAAAGAATTTTAGCCATTGAATCTCCAAATAAATAAGCAAAAGCGCCTAGCAATCCGCCCGAAACAACTGTTGCTTTTTTCGGTACAAATCCTAACATGGATAAATTGATCAACAATTGCGGTCCAAATACCATCATGCCTAACATAAATAATGATGCATTGATCACAAATTCAGTTGTACCAAGTTGATATCCAATGATGCCAATCGGTAGTAAAATTGTACTAACTGTGGCAACCAAAGCTGGACGTCCTTTTAATAAATCTGAGATATAGCCCCAAGCCAAACATCCGATCAAAGCGCCCATTTCAAAATAGAAAATCGTTTGAGCTGCTGCTTCTTGCGAAAAATTCAAATGTTCCGTTACATATAACGGTGCCCAGTTATCGATACCGATTCGAACAATATAAACAAATACATTCGCAACACATAAAACCCAAATATAAGGATTGGTTAAGAGATACTTTTTGAAAATTTCCCACTTTGTTAGATTTTCAGCATCTACATTGGCTTCTTCCACAGGTTCACCAAAGATTTCTTCACTTGAATTCCAGCCTAAATCTTCTGGTCTATTTTTCCCGATAAAAAATGTTCCTATTGCCACAACAGCTGCCACTATTGCTGGAATAATGAACATCCCTGCAACTTGACCTTTAAAGAACGTTGTCGCACACCAAACAGCAAAAATCCCTGCAAAACCACCACCAATATTATGTGATGCATTCCATAACCCAATATATCTACCACGATTGCTTCTCGTTGTCCATTGTGTAATAACGGAAGCACAACTTGGTCCACCAACACATTGGAACAATCCGTTCAATGACCATAAAACCACGATCCAGCCCATCGGGACATTATTCATGGTAAAAAGAATCCCCATACATAAAACGGTAATTGAAGACAATAATAACAAAATAGATAAAATTTTCTTCGTATTCTTGCCATCTACGATATAACCAACAATAAATTTACCAAATCCATAAACGATGGAAAAGACAAAACCAATATAACCAAGATCTGTCGTTGTCAGTCCTAACTGACTTTTTAATAATGGCTGTGCTGCTTTAAAATTATTACGAATCATGTACATGGTGATGTATATAACCACAACAACCAAAAACGGTTTCATAAATTCTTTAAACCATTGTTTTCTTTGTTCGGCCAAAGTCGGCCGGATCCCTTTACCAACAACTGCATTCGTTTCTTCCAAATTCTCTCACCCCAAAATTTTAATTATAATGGTTAGCGCTTTCCAATATAAGTGTATAATACACGACGAAAGAACAAATGTAAACACGTTATTGAAATTATGTTCAAAATTATTTTTTACATTAGTTATGAACAATATTGTATACAAAAAAAAGAAAGAGAGAAGCAAAACGAGCTATTCGTTTTGATTCTCTCTTTACATTTAAATAAATGCTTTTAATCCAGCCTCTATTTTATTATGTTATTCATCGTGATTGCTATTCAATTCTGTGATTTTTCCAGTAGCTAGATAAACGATCCATTCACAGATATTTGTCACATAATCCCCGATCCGCTCTAAATAGGTTGCTACATGCAGATAGTCGGTTCCGCTAATGACTGTTTCAGGATTTGATTGCATTGCTTTGATTGAGTGTCTGTAGATACTATCAAAATACTCATTCACTCGAGCATCCATTTTAGCGATCATACGAGCGTCTTTTTGATCCGTTTTGACATAAGCGATCAACACGTTATCAACCATTTTTTTAACATAATCAGACATATCTGAAATTTCTTTTTCAATTTCAGGAATTCTAGTTTCTCCTTTTAATCGAATCGTTGACTTAGCGATCGATACAGCGTGATCCGCCATTCTTTCTAAGTCAGAACTAGCTTTCATAACAGTGATGATCATTCTTAGATCGGTTGTTACTGGTTGTTGTAAAGCAATCATTTCAAAACTTTTCTTCTCTAATTTAACTTCCATATCATTAATTTCTACATCATAATCAATGACTTCTTGAGCTATTTTTTTATCGTGGTTGATATATGCTCGTACAGATTTATGCACAACATTACTTACCATCATGCCCATTTCATAAAATTGATTATGAAGATTTAATAGTTCTTCTTCGAATTGGCTGCGCAACATATAGGTTCCTCCTTTTTTTTAACCAAATTTTCCAGAAATGTAGTCTTCTGTTTGTTTTTCTTTTGGATTCAAGAATATCTTCTTCGTATCATTAAATTCTATCAATTCGCCTTGTAAAAAGAAAGCCGTTTTATCAGAAATCCGTGAAGCTTGAGACATATTATGTGTCACCATGATCATTGTATACTTCTCTTTCAATGTTAAAAGCATATTCTCGATCTTACCACTTGAAACTGGATCAAGGGCACTTGTCGGTTCATCCAATAAAATAATTTCAGGATCAACGGCTAACACACGAGCGATACAAACACGTTGTTGTTGACCGCCTGATAAAGATAAGGCACTTTTATGCAGTTTATCTTTCACATCTTCCCAAACAGATGCTGCTTTTAAACTATTTTCCACTGCTTCATCTAACACTTGTTTATCTTTTTCGCCTTTTAAACGTAAACCGTAAATCACATTTTCATAGATGGAAAACGGAAAAGGATTCGGTTGTTGAAAAACCATGCCGATTTCTTTACGTAAATCTACGATATCCGTTTTTGGACCATAGATGTCTTTCCCTTTATAGACCACACTTCCAGTGATCGTCACACCTGGGATCAAATCATTCATCCGGTTCAGTGAACGTAGATAAGTCGATTTACCACAACCTGATGGTCCGATCATCGCTGTGATTTCCCCTTGATTGATACTCAAGTCGATCCCTTTCAAGGCTTCTTTTTTACCATAATATAAATGCAAATCTTTTGATGAAATAATTTCTTTTGTCATCTTTCTCCTCCTAACCAAAATGCCCAGAAACGTAATCTTCTGTTGCTTGAATTTTTGGTCGTGTAAAGATTTTTCTTGTTTCATCGTATTCGATCACTTTACCTAGGTAGAAAAAGGCAGTGTAATCACTGATACGGGCAGCTTGCTGCATGTTATGGGTTACGATAATGATCGTATAATCATCTTTTAAATTCACTAATGTCTCTTCAACCTTCCCAGTTGAAATCGGATCTAGGGCACTAGCTGGCTCATCTAAAAGTAGAATATCTGGTTTCATAGCAATCGCTCTAGCAATACATAAACGTTGTTGTTGACCACCAGACAAGGCTAAGGCACTTTTATCTAAATTGTCTTTTACTTGTTCCCAAAGCGCTGCCTGTTTTAAACTTGTTTCAACAATTTCATCTAGTTTTTTCTTATCTTTTTCGCCATGTTGTTTTAATGCGAATGTGATGTTTTCATAGATTGATTTACTGAATGGATTAGGACGTTGAAAAACCATGCCGATGCGTTTACGCATTTCATAGACATCGACTTCTTTTGTATTGACATTAACGCCTTTATACATGATATTACCTGTTACTTTAGTGTTTGCAATCCCATCGTTCATGCGATTTAATGAACGTAGATAGGTTGATTTACCACAACCAGAGGGCCCAATCAACGCTGTGATTTTATTTTTTTCAAATTCTAGATCTACACCTTTAATGGCTTCGTTTTCTCCATACCAGACATGAAGATCATCGGTATGCAAGGCAATTGGTTCTGGTAATTTAATTATATTTGTATCATTTAAATTATATTCTTTCATTCTGATTCCCCTAACATTAGGCTGATGTCATTCTTTTATATAATCTATTTCCAATAAAGCGTGCGCCGAAATTAAAGAGTAAAACGACTAAAATCAGAACAGCGGAAGCCCCCGCGGAAACAGCAGCACCATCCGGCATCGTGCCTTCTGTATTGATTTTCCAAATATGAACAGCTAATGTTTCAGCTTGACGGAAAATACTGATTGGACTTGATACACTTAGTGGATTCCAATTACTGAAATCTAGTGCTGGAGCACTCTGTCCTGCAGTATAAATCAGCGCAGCAGCTTCACCAAAAATTCTTCCTGAACTCAAGATCACACCAGTTAAAATTCCCGGTAACGCTTCTGGAACAACAACTTTCATCACGGTCTCCCAACGAGATAACCCTAACGATAACCCTGCTTCTCGCTGCGTATAGTGAACTGCTTTTAATGATTCTTCAACATTTCTAGTCAATAAAGGTAAGTTGAAAAATGTTAGTGCCAAAGCACCTGAAATGATTGAAAAGCCATAGCCCATTTGTACTACAAAGATCAAGAATCCAAACAAACCAACAACTACAGATGGAAGTGAGCTTAGAATTTCAATCGAAGTACGAATCACATCTGTTAACCAATTTTTCTTTGCATATTCAGATAAATAAATACCTGCACCTAATGAAATTGGAAAACTGATCAGCATCGTGATCAATAATAAATAAAGTGAGTTGAATAATTGAATACCGATACCGCCGCCAGCTTGGTAGGCTTTAGATGGTTTCGTTAAAAAGTCCCAAGAAATATGAGGAATACCACGAATCAGAATATACAGCAGCAATGCTGCCAAAATTAAAACAATCACGCCTGATATCGCATATAAAACACCCGTTGCAAATTTATCTGCTTTTTTTGCGTTCATTATTTCAAGGCTCCTTTCCTACCAATGATCCGAATAATAATATTAAACAATAATGACATCAAGAGTAAGATCAAAGCAAGGGACCAAAGTACGTTGTTTTCCACTGTTCCCATGATCGTATTTCCAATACCCATCGTCAAAATACTTGTTAAAGTTGAAGCTGGAGTCGTTAAACTAGATGGCATGATCGCCGCATTACCAATGACCATTTGAATTGCCAATGCTTCACCAAAAGCTCGGGCCATTCCAAAAACAACAGCAGTTAAAATCCCAGGAACAGCTGCTCTTAAAACAACTTTATAAATTGTTTGCCAACGAGTTGCCCCTAAAGCTAATGATGCTTCACGATAATGACGAGGTACTGACTTTAACGCATCAACAGTCATTGTCGTAACAGTCGGTAAAATCATAACGAACAAGACAAATGTTCCAGCTAAAATCCCAAAACCTGTGCCGCCAAAAATTGAACGAATAAATGGCACGATCACAGATAAACCGATAAAACCATATACAACTGAAGGAATCCCAACTAATAGTTCAATAACCGGCTGTAAAATTTTTGAGCCTTTTTTTGGTGAAATTTCTGTCATGAAAACAGCTGCACCAATTGCAAATGGTGTCGCAATGATCGCAGATAGAAACGTGACAATAAAAGAACCTGCAATCATTGGCAAGGCTCCTACCATTGGTTTACCATCTGTTCCTGTTTCACTCGGATTCCAGTTTGTACCAAATAAAAAATCGGAAACTTTGATTTTATTTGTAAAAAAGGTCGCTAAACCTTTACTTGCCACAAAATAAAAGATCGATAAAACAACCAAAACAATCAAAGCAATACAAAGAAAACTAATAAATTTCCCTCGCTGTTCCATTCTTGCGCGCTTTGATTTTGTTAACAATTTCTTCTGCACATCTTCCAAGAAAATTCCTCCTTATTTTAAAAGCGTAGCAGGTTCGTTCAGCTCTGACAGGAAAATAGGAAAAAATGATTGAGGTGCTTTTTACCTCACTCAGTTTTTATCTTTTTCCCGAAGAGCTAGCCTGCGAAGCTAGATAACATTAAAAGCATAACAGGCTCGTTCAGCTCTGACAGGAAAATAAGAAAAATCGACTGTGACGCTTTTTGTCACTTTCTATTTTTATCTTTTTTTCCGAAAGGCTAGCCAGTGAATCCCGACTATATAAAAGTTGAACTAGCTCGTTCGACTCAGATAGGAAAATATGAGGTTAGGACTTTTTGACCACAATCATGATTTATTTTTCAAAATAAATCCCCACATACTCAACACTTTCCATAATAAATTCAGTGTAACTTTTGAACATAAATTTGTGTTTAATAACATGTAAATCTTATGTTAAGTTTGTAAATTTTGTGTAAAGGTCCTTTATTTGATTAGATTTCCTTGCCAATCGCGTTCTACTTTCATTTGAGAAACAGGTATATAGCCCAGTTGAGCGATGATTTTTTCCTGTACATCATCTGACAACATAAATGCTAGGAACTCATCTGTTAATTTTTTTGGTTGTCCTAAAGTATACATATGTTCATAAGACCAAATCGTCCATTTATTCGTGACAACATTCTCATCTGTTGGTTTTACACCATCAATACTTAACGTATTCACTTCATCATTAACATAAGAAAACGCAGTATAGCTAATAGCTCCTGGCGTATCTGAAACAATCGAACGAACCATTCCACTAGAATCTTGTTCTTGAGCTTGGATTGCTGTTTTACCGTCAAGCACCCATCGTTCAAACGTTACACGTGTTCCGCTACCTGCTGCACGATTCAGCATAACAATTGGTAGATCTTTGCCACCAATCTCTTTCCAATTCGTTATTTCTCCCAAGAATATTTTTCTAAGATTTTCTAATGAGATATCTGATACTCCAACTTTTTTATTGACGATAGGCGTAATCCCTACTACAGCCACTTTATGATCCGTCAATTTCGATGCATCTATTCCTTTTTTTTCTTCTGCAAATAAATCCGAGTTACCTATATCAACTGCGCCAGACTGAACTTGGCTCAATCCTGTACCGCTTCCGCCGCCTTGAACATTGATAAAGCGTCCTGGATTTTGATTTTGAAACTCTTCCGCAGCGGTTTCAACTAAAGGTTGCAGTGCTGACGAACCGACTGCTGTGATTGATTCACCTCTATCGATCCACTTAGCACAGCCTGACAATGTTACTAGCCCAATTAGACTAAAAAATAATAGCATCTTCTTTTTCATTTATCTGATAATCCTCCAAACTCAATTCAATCAATTCATTTTAACATTAACTGTTTACATTGAAAATTATAAGTTGCTCAAGTTAGCATTTTTTTGGTATAAAATAACAAAAAAAAACAAAGTAAAAAGTACAACAGATCCCTCAAATTGTACTTTTTAAACTTACTTATAACAATGGTGAAATTAGACGTGCTAATCCTTCTTTCAATTTAATCAGTACACCACGATTACGGTATTTTTCCTCAGTCAATAGTTCTGAAACTTTAGAGTCTTCGTAAAAAGCATCTCGTACTTCTGCTGAAAATCCTTGATCGTAAATAATTGTATTGACTTCAAAATCCAGTCGAAACGAGCGTACATCGATATTAGCTGATCCAACAGAAACAATTCCGCCGTCAATGATCATTGTTTTTGCATGTATAAATCCGTGTTCATAAGTTTCAATGATTGCTCCATATTCTAGCAGTTCTGCTGAAAATGAGTACGTTGCCCAATAAACAAGCATATGATCTGGCTTATTTGGGATTTGCATACGAACTTTGACACCTGAAAGTAACGCTAACTTTAAGGCTTCATGAATTGAAGCATCAGGTATATAATAGGGTGTTTGAATCAATATTTCCTTTTTCGCGATTGAAATCATTTTTAAATAGGTCATCTTGATTTGTTCGTGTTCTGAATCTGGACCGCTAGTCACTATTTGAACTGCTTTTTTTCCATCAGAATGAATGGGCGGAAAATAAGCATCGTCGTAACTTAATTCTTTTCGATGTTGCGAATTCCAATCCATCAAAAAACGATTTTGCAAACTATAAACAGCTTCACCGTGAATCCGTAAATGATTATCGCGCCAGTAACCAAATTTTTCAACCTCACCTAAATACTCATTTCCAACATTAAATCCGCCAGTATAACCAATTTTCCCATCGATCACCACTATTTTTCGATGATTTCGATAATTGATCCTTGGATTTAAATATGGAACAAACAGTGGGAAGAAGAATGCAATTTCTCCACCGATTTTTTTTAATTCTTCAAAGAACTTCATATTTACTTGAGTCGAACCCCAAGCGTCTAGAAGCAAACGAACTTTTACACCTCGTTTTACAGCATTAATCAGTTCTTGTCGAATCTCTTTTCCTAAAGTATCACCACGATAAATATAATACTCCATGTGGACATGATCTGTGGCTTGTCGAATATCTTCGATCAATCCATCAAATTTTTCTCGTCCATCTGTATATAAACGAACCTCATTATTTGTTGTATATAACGAACTTTCAAATACAGTCAGCATATAAATCAGCTGCTTTGAATCGACTTCTCCAGTTGGCGGATGTGGAAACAACCCTCTTAATAATGATTGTTTCTCTGATTCGATTTCAGCATTCATCCCGATTTTAGCCTGCATCTTCATGTCAAATATCTTATCCTTTGAAATCCCTCGACCTAAGAAAATATAAAGAATAAAACCTAAAACAGGAATAAACATCAATACAAGCAACCATGACCATGTTTGAGCCGTTTGTTTACGCTCTCGAAAAACAATAATCAACGATAATAGCATATTAGCAATAAAAATAATGACAAATAAATTATCATATAAAAACTTCATTCATTCACCCCAATCACTTTACTCATACATCCCCCCCAGTAAAGCATAACGAACTTATGAAAATAAGTAAAGGAAAAGCAGACAAAAATGTCTGCTTTAGTCCTACTAAATTTTTAAGAAACGACGCATTGAGATGATTGAACCGAGTGATCCTATTGTCATTCCAATAACTATCATTAATAAATCAATCTGCCAAACAAATGATTCAGGTTTCAATAATGAATAATTTGAACTTAACAGTTGCGGGTTAAACAACGTATAAAACTTTTGGTAACCAAATGTCAGTACTAAAATTGGGATAATCGCACCAATCAGTCCGATCCAAGCCCCTTCAATAAAGAACGGCCAACGGATGTACCCATTTTTCGCACCAACTAAACGCATGATTTGAATTTCTCTTTGACGAGAAAGAATTGTAATACGAATCGTATTGGAAATCAAGAATACTGCGACGAACAATAGCAAAATAGCAGCTCCTAATCCCCACGTTCTTACTTTTCCTGCGATACTGAAAATCTTATCTGAAGAAACACCACCGTAATCTGCTTTAAATACATTTGGCAGTTTAGCTGCCTTTTGCGAGATTTTTTTCGTATCAGATGGTTCTTTTGCACTCACATAATAGACATCATACAAAGGATTACTGTCACCTTCAAAAAGGTTCCATGCTTCACCCATTTGTTTTTGGATTTTCTTTAATTGCTTATCTTTATTTGAATATGAGATCGTTTCAACATTGTCGATTTTATTCAATTCTTTTTCTAACTTTTGCATTTCATCAGGTGTTGTACCGATGTCAACGAAAACAGAAACTGTTACGTTTTCTTCGATATCTTTTGCTAATTTTGTTGCATTAAAAATTACTGCCATAAAAATCCCAACAAGGACTAAAGTAATCATAACAGCACTGGCTGAAGCAATTGTCATCCACCCATTACGTTTTAAACTTTTGATACTTTCTAGGACGTGAGAAAAGAACGTTCTAATCATCGTAGCCATAGTCTCCTTCCGCTTGGTCTCGAATAATTCGGCCATTTTCGATGGCGATTACACGATGACGGATCGTGTTTACAATCGTGCTGTTATGTGTTGCCATTACAACGGTTGTTCCTTGCGCGTTGATCCGATCTAAAAGTTTCATGATTTCCCATGAATTTTCCGGATCAAGATTTCCTGTTGGTTCATCGGCAATTAGAACTTTCGGTGTATTAACGATTGCGCGAGCAATTGAAACACGTTGTTGCTCTCCACCAGATAATTCACTTGGAAATACACGTACTTTGTGTTTTAGACCTACAAGATCAAGAACTTCCATCACTCTTTTCTTGATATCTCTTGGCTTACGGCCTACAACTTGCATAGCGTATGCAACATTTTCATATACAGTTTTTTTCGTCAATAGTTTGTAATCTTGAAAGACGATACCGATTTCTCGTCTAAGATATGGAACTTCTGAATTTTTAATCTTCATCAAGTCATGACTTGCAACTTTCAAACGACCTTTCGTTGCTTTTTCTTCGCGGTACATAAGTTTAATAAATGTTGATTTTCCAGCTCCGGAAGGTCCAACAACATAAACGAATTCACCTTGTTTTATTTCTATTGAAATATTTCGGATCGCAGTTGTACCATTCGAATATTTCTTCATTACATCTTTCATTTCAATCATGGCGTATTCTCTCCATCTCTGTTTTCTAGACTATCAATCATTATAACATGACTTTGTTTCAAGGCTCTTTCAACAGTTTACAATTTTGTTTCATTTCTGTGAATTGATCAATTTAATTTTTGTTTTAAGTACGCATCGATAAAACCATCTAGTTCTCCATCCATCACAGCCTGCACATTTCCCGTTTCGTAATCAGTACGGTGATCTTTAACCATTGAATAAGGATGGAAAACATAGGAACGAATTTGCGAACCCCAACCAATCTCTAGTTGCTCACCACGTAATGATGCTGCTTCTTGGGCTTTTTTATCCATCTCTAGTTGATAAAGTTTTGCTTTTAACATCCCCATCGCTTGTTCACGGTTTTTTAGTTGCGAACGTTGTGCTTGGCTGGCAACAACCGTACCCGTTGGAATATGCGTGATTCGAACAGCTGATTCAGTTTTATTGATATGCTGTCCTCCTGCTCCACTAGCACGATACGTATCGACTTTTAAATCATCTGTATTGATATCGATTTCGACATTTTCATCCAATTCAGGCATGATATCAACTGAACAAAAAGAAGTATGACGACGTTTAGCTGAATCAAAAGGTGAAATTCGGACTAAACGATGGACCCCTTTTTCAGATTTTAAATAGCCATAGGCATTATATCCTTTAATTAGAAGTGTAACACTTTTAATGCCTGCTTCGTCTCCTGACTGGTAATCTAATGTCTCTACTTGGAACCCATGACTTTCAGCCCAGCGAGTATACATCCGAAGCAGCATACTGCCCCAATCTTGTGACTCTGTACCACCAGCTCCTGGATGAAGTTCCATGATAACATTATTTTTATCATAAGGCTCGTTTAACAATAGAGAAAGTTCATAAATACTTAGTTTTTCTTTTAAAGCTAGTAAACGTTCTTCCAATTCTATTTGAGTATCTGCATCATATTCTTCTTGCTGCATCTCACTCATGATTTCCAATTCTTCCAGTTCGTCCGCAAATTGATGGAATTGTTGATATTTTTCCTTGTAAGAATTCGTTTCATTGATCAATTGCTGCGCTGCTTCTGTATTATCCCAAAAACCTGGCTCTGCCATTCTGTTTTCAGCTTCAGCAATATCTTCTTCTAACTGATCTAAGTCAAAGAGACCCCCTGAAGCTTGTGATTGATTGATTCATTTCATCTAAAATAGTTCGGATTTCAGCATTTTCCATGATATTTTCTTCCCTTCATTTTCAATACTTTGTTACACAACAAATGAAGGCGAAGCAAACGCCTCACCTTCATCATTTGTTACTGACCTTTACCGTGGCAATTTTTGTACTTCTTACCACTGCCGCATGGACAAGGATCATTACGGCCTATTTTTTCATCAACATGTATTGGTTTCTTCTTAGCACTAGTATTACTTTCAGGTTCTTCTTCATCGGTTGGATGAACTGCTTCTCCCTGTGCCACTTGTTCACGTTGAACATTTTGACGAATTTCTGATTTCATGAATAGACGAGTTACTTCGTATTCGATTGCTCCGATCATTTCTTCAAACATATTATAACCTTCTGTTTGATACTCAACTAATGGATTATTTTGTCCGTAAGCACGTAAGCCCACTGATTGACGCAATTGATCCATTGCATCGATATGATCTGTCCATTTAGTATCAACAACACGTAGAATAACAACTTTTTGGAATTCTAGAATTTGTTCTGGACCATTTAATTGTTCTACTTTGACATCGTAGACTTCTTGAGCACGTTTTACCAAATACTCTTTGATCTCTTCTGGTGACTTGCCTTCTAAATCTGCTTTAGAAATAGAATCTTCATGAACTAATGTTGAAGAAGCGAAGTCAACGATACCATCAAGGTTCCAGTTTTCTTTTTCTAATAAAGTATGGCTGTCCACAACTCGAGTGATCGTGCGTTTCACCATATTCAGTAATGTTTCAGTTAATTCAGTGTCTTCCATGATGACTTCTTGTCGTTGAGCATAAATAACTTCACGTTGTTCACGCATTACATCATCATATTGCAAGACATTCTTACGTGTATCGTAGTTGTTACCTTCAACACGTTTTTGAGCTGATTCTACTTGTTTACTTAACATTTTACTTTGAATCACAGCATCTGACTCTTCAATATTCATACGATCCAAGAATGCTTTGATTCTTTCAGAACCAAAACGTTTCATCAAATCATCTTCAAGAGATAGATAGAATTGAGAAACCCCAGGATCTCCCTGACGACCTGCACGTCCTCGTAATTGATTATCGATACGGCGAGATTCGTGACGTTCAGTACCAATTACGGCTAAACCGCCAAGTTCGATAACGCCTAAGCCAAGCTTGATATCTGTACCACGACCAGCCATATTGGTTGCAATCGTTACTGCACCTTTTTGACCAGCGTTCATGATGATTTCGGCTTCTTTAAAGTGATTTTTTGCATTCAATACTTCATGCGGTACTTTTTCCTTATTTAGTAATTCAGATAGTAACTCAGAAGTTTCAACAGCTACCGTACCAACTAAGACCGGTTGACCATTATGGTAACGTTCTTTAATATCTTGAACAACTGCTTTAAATTTACTTTGTAGTGTTGGGTAAAGTAAATCTGCACGGTCATCACGAATGATTGGACGGTTTGTCGGAATTTGGAAAACTTGAATATTATAGATTTCACGGAATTCTTCTTCTTCTGTTTTTGCAGTACCCGTCATCCCAGCTAATTTTTTATACATACGGAAATAGTTTTGGAATGTAATTGTCGCCATTGTTTTTGTTTCGTCTTCGATTTCTACAGCTTCTTTGGCTTCAATGGCTTGGTGTAAACCGTCTGAATAACGACGACCATCCATGATACGTCCAGTAAATTGGTCAACAATCAGAACTTTGCCTTCTTGAACAACATAATCAATGTCTCGTAGCATAATAAAGTTCGCACGTAACGCTTGATCCATATGGTGTGTCAAAGCTGTATTTTCAATATCATAAAGATTATCTAAGCCAAAGTTTTCTTCTGCTTTCTCGATACCTGCTTCTGTTAAACTAATTGTTTTAGATTGAACATCGATTTTATAGTCTTCTTCTTCTTTTAGACGTTTAACAAAATTATCGGTACGTGTATATAGAGCTGTTGATTTTTCTGCTTGTCCAGAAATAATCAACGGTGTACGGGCTTCATCGATCAAGATTGAATCGACCTCATCCACGATAGCATAGTTCAACGGACGTTGTACCATTTGGTTGCGGTAAACGACCATGTTATCACGTAAATAGTCAAATCCTAATTCATTATTTGTACTATAAGTGATATCGCAATTATATGCATCACGTTTTTCTTCAGATGTTTTTGAGTTGATGTTCAGACCAACCGTTAGACCTAAGAAATTATATAATTCACCCATCTCATCCGAGTCACGTGTTGCTAAATACTCATTCACAGTTACAACGTGAACCCCTTCGCCTGTCAATGCATTTAAATAAACGGGCATTGTAGCTGTCAAAGTTTTACCTTCACCTGTTCTCATTTCAGGGATATTCCCGTCATGTAAGACAATACCACCCATTAGCTGAACGTGATATGGATATAATCCTAACACACGTTTTGCAGCTTCACGAACGACCGCAAAAGCTTCTGGTAATAATTGATCTAATGTTTCACCTTTTTGATAACGAGCTTTAAACTCGTCAGTTTTTCCTCTTAATTCTTCATCGTTTAACGCTGCAATAGCTGAAGCATGAGATTCCACTTGGTTCGCAATACCATCCAAGCGTTTTAATTCCTTTTTATCATTTTCGATCATCTTTTTTAAAAAATTCGCCATGTTTTTAAGTGTTCCTTTCAATAAACTCTATTTATTTTTTGCACTAAATGCACAATCATCCTTTCCATTTTATCACTAGTTGGTAAGAAAGGAAATAACTTCTCTTAATATTAATAATATATTATGTCAATTTTTATGTATATAGGCTTAAAAAGGGAAAAGAGACTGCGACAAAACGTGTGCCGTCCTGCTTCAGTCTCTTAAAAATCGATTATCCGAAAGGAAATAGCTCCGATAACAATTTTACTAAAAATATCTATGATTTCACTAAATTAGAAATTTTTAGTTCTTATGAATTGAATCCGAAACGATTTATCCGATTTGCTCGATTTAGTCTGTTTCAATCAAGCCATACTTACCATCTTTACGACGATAAACAATGCTTGTTCCATTTGTTTCTGAATCTTCAAAGATAAAGAAGTTATGTCCTAACATGTTCATTTGTAAAACAGCTTCTTCACTATCCATTGGTTTTAGTGAAAGACGTTTTGTACGAACAATGTCTAATTCTGGCGTTTCATCTGGTGTTTCTTCACCGTTTAAGAAAATAGCTGCTTTTGCAGTGTTCATCCCAGTTTCACGAGATTTGCGGTTAATTTTTGTTTTAAATTTACGAATTTGTCGTTCTAATTTATCTACAACTAAATCAACACTTGCATATAAATCAGGTGATGTTTCTTCAGCACGTAAAACTAAATAAGGTAGAGGAATGGTAACCTCAACTTTTGCTGTTTTTTCAGTATATACTTTTAAATTCACATGGACTGTTGCCTCAGGTGAATCACTGAAATAACGCTCTAACTTACCAACTTTTTTCTCTACATAGTCTCTAATAGCTTCAGTAACTTCGATGTTTTCTCCACGCACATTATATCTAAACATAACGATTACCCCTTTCATCTGCCACTAAAGAAGGAATAAAAGGACCACTCTGTTATCCTTCTTCTTAATTCTATTATAACGAATTATATTACTTTTGCCAACAAAATTGCGACCTATTTTTTATTTTACTTATTCTGCTATCTTGCAATAGAAAACGTATACAGTTTAGAAGGGTGATTTTCCAAAATAACTTGTGCTGCATGAAAAATTGTGCGACCTGTTGTATAAATATCATCTACTAAAAGAACGTCTTTATTTAAGACAGCTTTTTGTCCCGCTTTTGTGAGCATGAAAGGTTGCTTTAACTCCATTCGATCTTTTCTGGTCTTTTGTACTTGCGATAGTCCATCAGCAAAACGAACAAGATATGGTTGATATGAAATATTGGCTGCCTCTAACAAGCCTTCAACTTGATTAAAGCCTCTAATTTTCATTCGTTCAGTTGAAATTGGAATCGGAATAACTAAAAAATTCTTTTTTCGTTTAAAATAAGTCTGTAAATATCCTGCAAAACTGTATCTAAGTTTGTAATTTCCTTTAAATTTGTATTCTTCAAACCATTCTTGCATTGCTGCATTATAGGAAAAAATGGCTTCATGGTGGAAATCATAATTTGGATAACACTGTTGCCATTTCAAACAATCCCCACAATACGCGTTATTCGTCGGCCGTTGACAGCCACGACAACTGTCTTTTCCCCCTAACAACTGGAACGCTTTGGCACATTTAGAACATAATTGTTCTAACGCTACTCTTTTTAATAAAAAAATTTCCTCAATAGTTAAGTTTCTACTGATTATTTCATCGCAATAGTTACACCTCATCGATCAATCCTCGCTTTATGCCTAAAGTATTCATTTTTTCGATTTGTTTGATGGCTTCTTTCATTGCTTTCGTACAACCGTCATGTAAAAACCAAACTTCTCCTGCCGTATAGTCCATTCTTCGATCGACTCGACCAGCAATCTGAACAAGAGCAGATGTTGCAAAAACAGGATGATTAGCTCCCAGAATAATTACAGAAACACCGTCAAATGTCACGCCTCTCTCTAATATAGTAGAAGTTATAAGAATTCGATATTCTTTATTACGCATCCTTAACACTTTTTCTAAGCGCTCAGGGTCTTGTGAATGAACACAGGCTAAAGGCGTTTCAGAAAATTCTCCTTCTATTACACTTATTAATTGCTCCATCAATGAAATACTAGGACAAAAAATCAGGACGTCGTTTCTAGTCACTAATGAGCGAAGTTTTGTAACTAATGCTTTAGGCCCTTTTCCTTTATTAATTGTCTCGCGCCACCGATAACACCATTTTAGTTTAGGAACGGGTAAAACTCTCCGATGATAACGTGCTGGCAAAATACTAGTCTTTAGTTCTTTTTGAGCAGCCTTTTTAGTTAACTCTTTCGTCGGTGTTGCCGTCAGATAAACAAGCGAACCTTTTTTCTTGATTGCGTGATTTACACCATACTGCAGTATTAGATTATCAACAAAGGGAAAAGCATCTACTTCGTCGATGATCAAAACATCAAAAGCCTTGAAAAAACGTAATAGTTGATGTGTTGTACAGACTAGCAGTTTTGTATAGGAATACCGTTCTTTCATTTTCCCATGTAGCAGAATCGCAGCTTCCTCAGGAAAAACTGCTTGTATTCTAGGAAAAAGTTCTAAGCAAACATCTACCCTAGGCGAAGCAATTCCTACTCGATAACCGCATTCTAAAGAATGATGAATCGTTTCAAACAACATTTCTGTCTTCCCTGCACCAGTGACTGCCCAAATCATTCTAGATTCACCATTCTTGACCGAAGCCAATAACTCATTTGACACTGCTTGCTGCCCTTCAGTAAGTGTCCCCTTCCAAGCAAAATAAACTGTTCTTTTAACAGGTTCTGGTTCAGGTAGGTGATAAAATTCCTGACTAGTATCCACTCTGCCTAATTGAATACACTCAGGACAAAAATAGGCTCTACTAACTAATTGAACTGAACGTTTGTCATGGATCTGACCACAACGTAAACATTGAATTGTTTTTTCAGTCACCTCTTGCATCGTTGGTAATTTCTGAGCTTGCTCTTCAAGCAAAACGATGTCTTCAACTTCTTTTTTTAAGACTTTTCTTCCCCATAATTCTTGCATTTTTTCTCCCTCCATAATTAAACTACGCAGTTTTTCTTTGTATTTTTCTTTTTTCAAAAAATTATACATTTTAGTTGCAAAACAAGGCGAGATGAGGTTGTGTCAAAAAGTATTTAGTCCCAATTTATTGAACAAAAAAAGCCGCACAATGCAGACATACATCGTGTGGCTTTTTGTCCAATTACAGAGGTTTGTTTCATATTACTTTCATTTCATCAGAAATTCGTCCATTCTTCTTTATCCATTTGCTGAATCATTCGCTTAGCATAGGCTGAATAATACGTTTGTCCGCCATATTCTAGAACGTAATTAAAGTGGGTTAAGGCTTGATCAAATGTTGCAGTTTTTAGATAAAGTTTCCCTAATTCAAAATGAAGACCAACTTTTCCTAAAGTCGTCTGTTCGGTGGCTAGAAAATCAAATAATTTTGTTAAAGCATTTTTATCATTAGTCAAAATCAAATAATGTCGGTAAAAAATAGTATCGACAGAATTGTAGAATGTCTGAATATGACGCGGAAATTTCTTTTGTTTTTTTAACGTACGGATAGTATCGATTGTTTCTTTTAAGCCTTCAAGATCGTTGCTTTCTTTGTAATAATTACCTAACAAATTATAATATTGGAGTTTTAAATCCAGTGTTCCAACGGTTAAATCGATTGTATCTAACTTTTCTTTCATCCCAACTAAGTTTCCAGTATAATAATCCCCCAACGCTTGAAAATAATTTTGATAATTAGCTATCCCACTTTTACTATAGAACGGTTTATCTAGTAATTGCTTATTTATAGCAACATATTTTTGAGGATCACAATCCATCGTTAAAATAGTCCGAATATGGATTACTTTTTTCCTTATCTGGATCGCGATGGTGAAACACAATAAAAATAAGATACACAGCCCAACCAGTCCAAAATTGTAATTTAGTAAATATAACGTCATCAACGGAATAAATATAATAAGACCCATTATGCAGACTGAGAGAAAACACTTTCTTAGACGTTTCACTTCTTTGACATACTCTTCCACAGTTTTCTGATTTTCGTACATCTCAATTCTCACATCCTGACCTTAATTTCTTTATGATCTAGATTCAGCTCTTCATAATAATAGACATAATTGACTATGCCTTTATAGTTATAAGTAAATATATTAGTCGGTTTTTGACCATCGATCCTCAAATTTTTAATCTTTTTATTTTGTGATGTACCGATAAAAAATAGTCGCTTTCCAAATGATTTATGGATTTCTTCTTCAAAAGAAAAAGGTGTATCTTCAATTGAGGCCAACATTTCCAATTGATTTTTTATCGTCTCACTATTGCTCCTTGATGAGTCTTCTTCAGAAAATAGTTTTTCCATTTTATTTGTTTGGATGATTTCGTAATTTTTACGACCACTTTTCTCTTTTACTTGCACAATCACTAGTGTTAAATCTTCCCCATCCGTTAAAAACAAATCGATATGATCCTGTTCTTCTTGTTGATGGATTATTCGTTCAGGACGAACACCTGAAAATTTAAGTGCTAGTTGAAGCGTTCTAGCGTAATTTTTTTTGATATATGAAGCAGTAAATCCTGAAATGATGAACATCACAAGAAATAGTCCCACAACAAACATTCTTTTTTTCATTTTATTCTTCTCCCAACGATTCTTTCTTAAATTTTACCAAATCAACAGTATTTTTCAATATTTGCTGAAAAAACTTTCTTTTCAGCAAATAAAAAAAGTGAACCAAAACATATGCCCCGTTTTGGTTCACTTCTACTATTCTTTATTTCCAATCAAATTCAATGCTTGTTGCAGCACTTTCTCTCCGTTCATCATACCATAATCCGCCATGTTGATTACTTCTAGCGGAATTCCTTTTGGTTCTAAACGTTTTTCAAAATCGCTTTTCATAAAGCGAACTTGCGGTCCTAATAATAACACATCGACTGGTTTACTCTCTAAATTATTGTCAGCATCTGAAGCTGAAACTGCAAAGATATCTGCATCTAAGCCTTGTGCATCAGCTGCCTTTTGCATTTTTGTTACTAATAAGCTTGTGCTCATGCCTGCAGAACACACGAGCATAATCGTTTTTTTAGCCATTCTAGCCATCTCCTTTTTTCTAATAATAACATAACGTATCTGTATATGTTGCTTTAATCATAGTATAGTAAAAAACAGATTTTTGTCAACGCTTTCCCCTCCTAAAGTGCGCTGTTTTATTGTTTAAAACAACCAATTAGACTTTAGTAGTTTATTAAAGACCACGTACTCTTTTTCGATATTTACTTGCGCAACTTGGTAACTGGCATTCAGCCATCCATAGGCACCTTTTTCAGGATGCTTATGATCATTAGCCCACCAATCAATGTCAGTACGTGCTGTTTTAGGAAGGCCTGAATGTGGAAAAAGTAACTCGTCAAACTGCGTAAACGTTAGAGTTACTTGGGATCCACCATTAGTAGTTAAATAATGGGTAACGCTATCATATTTCTTTTGACGCTCTTTTGCCAAATCCTTCACTCCCTTATCTTCGTTAACAATAACGTGAATCATCCTTTTAATCATTATCTCATAAAAGTGTCAAGAAGCAAATGAAGGTCCCTTTTATCTTTTTATAGAGAACAGTTGCTTCTCAGCGCTATTTTTTTTATACTTAAAGCATTATGTAGTAAAGGACTGAGCAGATGCTTGATAGTTATTTTACCATTCGCTCTGATGGAGAAAGTGAAATTGAGATAAAGAAATCACGATTTATTTGTTCTCTCAAACGAGTCTATTCAGAAGATGAGGCAAAAGAATTTATTGCCCAAAAGAAAAAAGAGCATTGGAAAGCTAATCATAATTGCAGTGCCTTTGTCATTGGCGAAAAAAGCGATATACAGCGTAGTAGTGATGACGGCGAACCTAGCGGGACAGCTGGTGTGCCTATGCTAGAAGTTCTAAAGAAACAGGAATTAATCAATGTCGTAGCTGTTGTTACCCGATATTTTGGTGGTACAAAATTAGGGGCTGGCGGATTGATTCGCGCATACAGTCACGCTGTTTCTCATGCGTTAATGGATATCGGCTTAGTTGAAGGGAAGTTACAACAAGAGATTCACTTAACGATCAGTTATCCAAATTTAGGAACCATTCAAAATTTTATGGAAAACAATCCTTACATCTTACACGATACAATCTACGGAGAACAAGTAAATGTTGTTTGCCTTGTTGACGAAGCAAAATCTGAGCAATTTATGGCGGAAATCGTTGAACTATTAAATGGGCAAGTGACATTTGAAGAAGGTGAATGTTCTTATCATGAACTACCAATCACAAAAAAGGAGCAAGTAAATGACATTTGAAGAAGTATTACCACAGATAAAAAAAGGCGCTAAGGCTGTCAGAGAAGGTTGGGGCGGCTTTGAATTGTATATTGAACTTAGAGATGAGATTGGAACTGCAGACGGTACATTTCTCCAAGTGACACCTTATTTTTTGATCAAAACCTCTGATGAAGGATACAGCTTGTTCTCACCAACACCTTGCGATGTTCTAGCGGAAGACTGGAAAATCGTCAATATAGCTTAAAATATTCATAAAAAGCTAGAACACTTTTAACAAGTTGGTCTAGCTTTTTATGATGGACTCAAGAAAAGAGGTACGATATGGAATTTGAAGAATACCGAGGAAAAACAATTTTTGTCACTGGTGCTGCATCTGGTATAGGACAAGCCCAAGCAGTCGCATTTACCGATCAAGGCGCCAACGTCTTTGGCATGGACACTGATGAAGTTGGTTTAGCTGCAACAGCTAAAAAAACGAATAGTAGCATTGGACGTTTTATTGCTTTTATAGGTGATATTACAAAAGAAAAAGAAATTACAGCCGCAGTGGAAAAAGCAAATAAATCATTTGGTACGATACATATTTTGTTAAATACTGCAGGTATTTTAGATAATTACACACCAACCCTTGAGACAACAGAAGCTTTGTGGGATCGCGTTTTAGCGGTTAATTTAAAAGGAACTTTCTTAGTTACCAATCAGATTTTACCGCAAATGTTAACTCAAGAGCATGGCGTAATCATCAATATGGCTTCAATTGCCGGTATGGTAGCAGGTGGTGGCGGCGCGGCTTACACTGCTTCAAAACACGCCATTATTGGCTATACAAAGCAATTAGATCATGACTACATTCGACAAGGACTAAGAGCAAATGCCATTGCTCCTGGTGCAATTCAGACGCCTATGAATGCTGCTGATTTTGCTGGCGATGGAAAAATGGCTGAATGGGTTGCTAACGAAACACCTGCTGGACGTTGGGCAAAACCCGAAGAAGTTGCTTCATTGACTCTTTTTTTGGCAAGTGAACAAGCAGATTATATTCATGGAACCGTCATGACGATCGATGGCGGCTGGCTAGCGAAATAATCACGATAGACTTTCATAAGATACTTTACAAATAACTTCATCTTCGATAACATAAAACCTAGCGAAGTAATTCGCACTATGACACTTCAGTTGGCAGTATCGACCTGTCACTTCCTTTGGTCATAGTTCATTACTAAAACAGAGAACCTGTTTTACAAAGGAGAATAAAAATGAATAACCCGCACTCTCAGACTAAAGCCTGGTCTGTCCTTATGTTGACGAAAATGGCTTTGATTACAGCACTTTACATCGTTGTCACTATTTTTTTGGCACCTTTTAGTTTCGGTGCTGTTCAGCTCAGATTTTCAGAGCTATTTAATTATTTACCACTTTTCAATAAACGGTATATCGTAGCTGTAACCTTAGGTGTGGCCATCTCAAATTTTGCATCACCATTAGGGTTAGTTGATGTTATTATCGGAAGTGTCTCAACTTTTACCGTTTTACTTCTCTCTTATTATGTAACAAGAAAAATAAAAAATACGATAAGTAAAATGATTCTAACTGCGATTATTTGCTCACTATCAATGTTTACAGTAGCCGGCCAATTGACTTATTTCTACCACTTACCTTTTTTCTATACGTGGCTAACAGTTGCAATTGGTGAACTTTTGTCTATGTCTGTTGGTGGTATTTTGATTTACTGGATCAATAAAAAAATCGATTTAACAAAATAAAAAAATGAATGCTCATGTGGTTGGGGCATAACTCTACGAGTCACATCCCAACCTCTAAAGCGTTCATTTTCTTTTTTATTTTTCTAGATAAAATTCAAAGCGGTTCCCCACATATTGAGTCCTTACATATTCAAACGGTACTCCGTTTTCAAAATAAGAAATTTGACGTAAACGAAGAATCGCATCGCCCCGTTTGATTTTTAAATAATCAGCAATTTGTTCCGAAGCTAACATTGCAGAAATCGTTTGGTTAGCATGACCGATTTTATTGCCACCTTTTTCTTCTAAGGTTTTGTAAAAAGAATTGGTGATTTCAGCCTTGCTGTATTGATCAACTAAAGCGTACGGAACGCTAGCAACTTCAAAACAAATGGGTAAGTCATCAGCAAAACGAACACGCTCCATCCGTACGATTTGTTCATTTTCTTTTAAGTTTAATTTTTCCATTTCACTAGAACTTGGTTTAGCGACATAGTAAGAAACAGTACGACTGGAAGGAACGCGATTTTGAGAAAGCATAATGTCCGTAAAACTAGTTGTTCCCGTCATCTTCTCTTGCACTTTTTTACGAGCAACATAGGTTCCAGAACCGATCTTACGTTCTAAGATCCCTTCATCGGCAAGTGTTTGAATCGCTTGTCTCAACGTCATTCGGCTAACACCAAATTGAATCGCCAACTCACGCTCGGAAGGAAGCCTGTCTCCAATCTTCCAAACACCATGTTCAATGTCATCTTTAATTTTATCGTGAATTTGAATATAAACTGGTAAACTTGACACCATCTTACTTCCCCCTTTTTTATTCTCTTTCATTATAACTGGTATATACCTCATAAACAACTAAAAGTTCCAAAGCGCAGTAATGCAAACGTTTCTAATGAATTTTTGGTATGCTCCTTTTAAAATCAAAGATATTTTTTATTCTTGTATTTATACGAAAACAAATGTCTTAAAAAAATAACCTAAACCGTACATAACATACAGTTTAGGTCATCTTTTTACGAACGAATTTTTTCTTCATCCATCATTTTATTTGCTGTTGCCATCATTAAACGAATCCGATTTAGCTGATTGACTAATGATACACCAGGATCATAATCAATCGGTGCAATATTTGCTTTAGGATACTGACGTCGCAACTCTTTGGTTACACCTTTTCCTACAACATGGTTTGGTAAACATCCAAATGGTTGCATACAAACAATATTGTTTACATCTGATTTCAATAACTCAATCATTTCGCCAGTTAAGAACCAACCTTCACCAGTATGATTCCCGATCGATAGAATTTTTCCAGCTTCTTCTGCTAATTCATGAATCGAGCTTAGACCGTCAAAGCGTTTAGAGTTTCTTAGTGCTTTGTCCATTGGTTTTTCAACATACTCAATGATTCGGATAGCAAATTGCGCTAAATTTTTACTTTGTTTGGACATGCCCATATTATCATACTTCCATATTTGATTGTATAAAGAGTAATTCATAAAGCCGATAATATCTGGTACCACTGCTTCTGCACCTTCTGCTTCTAATAAACGAACAATATCATTATTGGCAGTTGGTGAATATTTCACCAAGATTTCACCCACGATTCCGACTTTTGGTTTCTTCACTTCATTCAACGGCACTTCATCAAATTCTTTAATGATTTTTTTCATATTTCGGTTAAATAACGTCAATGAGCCATTACGAACATTTTTTTCGATTTGTTTCAGCCATTTCGCGTGGAGCCCATCGATCATGCCAACTTCTGTTTCGTAAGGACGTGTTCGATACACCACCCGCTCAAATAGATCACCATATAAAAAGGCTATAGCCACACGCTTCAACATTGGCAAGGTAAATTTAAACCCAGGATTTGACTCTACACCTTTATTTCCCATTGAAACTGAAACTACGGGAACTTGTGGGAATCCGGCATCATTCAATGCCTTTCTAAGTAACGGAATATAATTTGTCGCACGACAGCCGCCGCCTGTTTGTGTCATCATCACACTTACGTGGTCTAAATCATATTCCCCGCTTTCGAGGGCTTCAACTAGCTGTCCAATTGAAATGATAGCTGGGTAACACGCATCATTATTCACATATTTCAACCCAACATTAACAGCTTCTCGATCCTCTGCTGGTAAGCAAACAACATTATAGCCAGAAGCTTGTAATGCCACATCCACTAAGCCAGATTGATGGATTGGGCTTAGCATAGGTAATAATAATGTATGAGTCTTTTTCATTTCTTTAGTAAAAATAATTTTTTCCGGTTCCTCATGTTGTAGTTTAGGTTCAAAGTTCATTTTTTCTCTTTCACCGACTGCAGCTTTTAATGAACGCAGACGAATTCTAATTGCACCGAGATTCGAGCCTTCATCAATTTTTAAAACTGTATAGATTTTTCCGTATTGATCCATGATTTCTTCTACTTGATCGGTCGTAACAGCATCTAACCCACAGCCAAATGAGTTCAACTGAACCAGTTCAAGATTTTTTGATTTGGCGACAACACGAGCAGCAGCGTATAGTCGTGAGTGATACACCCACTGATTCACAACCCTTAAATTCCCCACATCACTTAAATGAGAAACAGAATCTTCCGTCAAGACATGGAACCCTTCTTGTGTAATTACATCAGCAATACCGTGATTTATTTCAGGGTCTAAGTGATACGGACGACCAGATAAAACAATTCCCTTCTCACCTTTTTGATTCAGCATCACTAATGTCTCTTCCCCTTTGTTGCGGATATCTTCTTTGAAAGCGTCCAGTTCTTCATAACCATGACGCAATGCTTGAGCAACTTGTTCAGCTGAAATTCCTAAATCTGCAAATGTTTCACTTAAAACTTTTGCTACAGATGCTTCGTTTGCCAAATTGATATACGGATTACGATAATCAACTTTACCATCACGGATATCATCAACATTATTGCGGATAACATCTGGGTAACTTTGCACGATTGGGCAATTAAAATGATTATCCGCTTCCGCCGATTCCTGACGTTCAAAAACAACACCAGGATAAAAAATCATCGGTACTTTTGAATCGATCAAAGCCTGGATATGTCCATGAGAAATCTTGGCAGGATAACAGGCTGTATCGCTTGGAATAGTTTCCATACCTTGTTCATACAATTCCTTATTTGAGCGTGGCGATAACTCGACTCTAAACCCTAGATCCGTGAAAAATGTATGCCACAACGGATAATTTTCATACATGTTTAGAACACGAGGAATCCCGATTCTGCCATGTACAGCATCTTTTTCTTTTAATGGACGGTATTTAAATAATTTACGGTACTTATAATCAATCAGATTCACTCTGCGGTCTTCTTTTTTCACTTTGATTCTGGCACCACGTTCACATCGATTCCCAGTAACAAATTGATGTCCGTCAGAAAAAATCGTAACAGTCATCATACAGTTATTTTCACACAAGCCACAATGGGTAAACTCTTTATCTGCCGTAAAGGTGTCCAGTTCTTCCAGCCCTAAAATCGTTGTTTCTTCCCCTAGTTCATAGTTTTCAAGCGCAATCAATGCTGCACCATATGCCCCCATCAATCCAGCAATCGAAGGACGGACAACTTCTCGTTCGCTGATCATCTCAAAAGCACGCAACACAGCTTCATTATAGAAAGTTCCCCCTTGGCAAACGATTTTCTTCCCTAATTCTTCCGGGCGACGAACTTTGATTACTTTGTAAATCGCATTTTTGATAACAGAATACGACAGCCCCGCTGAAATATCCCCTACGGAAGCTCCCTCTTTTTGAACTTGTTTGACTTTTGAATTCATGAAGACTGTGCACCGGGAACCAAGATCAACAGGCGCTTTAGAGCTTAGCGCTTCGATCGCAAAATCTTTAACATCAAAATTCAATGATTTGGCAAATGTTTCAATAAACGAACCACAACCTGACGAGCAAGCTTCATTTAGCTGGATCGAAGATAATACACCCTCTTTGATGGTCATTGCCTTCATATCTTGACCACCGATGTCTAAAATGAAATCAACACCTGGCTGAAAGTGATCTGCCGCTTTGTAATGGGCCATGGTTTCAACTTCACCAATATCAACTTTCAAGGCATTTTTGATTAAGTGTTCACCATACCCAGTAACAGCAGATTTTCCAATAAAAACATCCTCTGGCAATTGCTTGTATAGATCTTTTAGAACGCTCATCGTTGTTTCTAAGGGTTGCCCTTGATTATTCCCGTAAAAAGAAAATAATAGATTCCCCTCTTCATCGATCAAGGTAACTTTGGTCGTCGTTGATCCTGCATCAATTCCTAAGAAAGCTACACCATGATGATCAGCTAACGCTTTTTCTTGTGCTTTGGCTTGATCATGGCGTGTTCTAAATGATGTTAGTTCTGCTTCATCTTTAAATAGCGGTTCTAAGGTATCAGTTGGCTTTAATTGTTCTTGGTCGCCCTTTGTTAGACGATGGATCAAGTCAGCTAATGTAGTTGGTTTTGCGCCCTCAGAATAGATAGCTGCTCCCATAGCTACAAATAGTTGCGGATTTTCTGGAAAAATTACATCTTCTGGTTTTACATCTAACGTTTCAATGAATCGTTTTCTAAGTTCTGACATAAAGAAAAGTGGTCCACCTAAAAATGCAATTTTCCCTTTGATTTTCCGTCCTGCTGCAAGACCTGCAATTGTTTGGTTGACTACTGCTTGAAAAATACTCGCTGAAATATCTTCCTTTGCCGCACCTTCATTGATCAAAGGCTGAACATCCGTCTTAGCAAAAACACCACATCTTGAGGCGATTGGATATATCGTTTGATAGTTTTTGGCCAGTTCGTTCACGCCATTTGCATCTGTTTTAAGCAATACAGCCATCTGATCGATAAAAGCACCAGTCCCGCCAGCACAACTACCATTCATTCGCTGTTCTAAGGCTCCTTCAAAGAAAGTGATCTTTGCATCTTCACCGCCTAGTTCAATTGCTACATCTGTCTCTGGTATGATCTCTTCCACTGTTTTTGTACAAGCAATCACTTCTTGAACAAAAGAAATATTCAAAACATCTGCTAATCCCATTCCTCCTGATCCAGTGATCGTCATGGTGATTGGCGTATTTCCGCCTAGTTCAACCATAGCTTCATTCAAAACTTTTTCAGTTGCAGCTTTTACATCTGAGTAATGTCGTTCGTATTTAGCAAATTTTGTATGATTTTCTTCGTCAATAATTACTAATTTCACAGTTGTCGAACCGACATCTATTCCTGCTCTTATTGTCATACTTTTGATCTCCTTATATTCCATACCCTTTTATTTCACAACACTTTGTTGATTATCCTACAAGGTGTCTGATATAATACTTATGTATATTTTAGAAAGATTCTAATTTAATTGCAACTAGCAAAACACCCAAATTTGTGAGATAAGCAACAAACTTTTGAAAACTGTTGATTATTTCGAAAGGAAATTTTTATGTCGAAGAAAACGGACCTGCGGGTAAAACGAACACACAAAATGATTATCGAAGCTTTCTTTCACTTAGTAGACGAAAAAGGATACGACTGCATCACGATCCAAGACATTGCGGATGAGGCAATGATCAATCGTGCAACGTTCTACGCTCATTTCAAAGACAAACAAGACCTTTATGAACAAATTTTTGATTTTGCCATCAATGCATTTACTTCTGTCATCGATACCGAGCAAATTATTGTCAGTAACCGAATCAAAGTAAAACAAATTGAATTTCTCCTGACACATATCTATGTCAATATTCAAAACAATAAAAATTTCTTTCTGACCATCATGGACGGCAGCTCAAATGAGCTACTAAGAAAAAAATTAGCAGACATCATTTATGAAAAATACGCAGATATTTTCTCTAAGTTAAAAATTACGGAAAATGATATTGAAGTCCCCATTGATTTTATTATCGAGTATATGACTTCTATATTTATTGGAACCCTTCATTGGTGGATCACAAGTGACACAGAGATGTCTCCTAACCATTTAGCTAGACTTGTTATAAAACTAGTAGGAAATGGTCATCTGACCGTTTTAGGGCTAGAAATCGATAAATAATACGTAAAAAATAAAATAGCTTGAAACAACACAGTGATCTGTGTTGTTTCAAGCTATTTTCCTTCATCGACTAACGATTTTTAGCACGCCACTTTTTCGTATGAGCTGTATCTCTAGCGGAGACTATTTGAATGCTTTTAGTCCCTTCTGTATTTTTCTTTTTAGAAAAAATATTTACTTTCACATCATACTTACCTTCACGCGCTAAGTCATAGACTTTTTCGGCTGTTTCAGTTATTTTGTCTTTAATACTCATCTAGTTCACTCCTAATGCTTTTTCATACACTTTAGCACATATTTTTGAAAAAGAGAACCAAAGCTACTGTCAATTTTTTTTAATAAAAAAAAGAACAACTCTATCTGAGTTGTTCTAATAAAAACTGGGGTAGCTGGATTCGAACCAACGCATGACAGGATCAAAACCTGTTGCCTTACCGCTTGGCTATACCCCAATAAGTTAAAATGGAGGAAAGTGGATTCGAACCACTGAACCCTAAGGAACGGATTTACAGTCCGTCGCGTTTAGCCACTTCGCTATTCCTCCAAAAGGTTTTAGTAAAAAACCTGACTTAGTTATAATACAAAACTTTTGAATAAATTGCAAGCCTTTTTCGAAAAAAAGTTGTTATTTATTTTAGTCGTTTAAATTCCATTGGCGAATAACGTATTCAATCGCTTCATCAAGCGTTTTCACAGTTGCTTCGTTGCGACCGTCAATCACTACTGCAAATTTTTTTGTATCTTGCGTTAAGATTTGACCGATCTCTTTTTTACCAATCGTTAATGTATTAACAGTGATTACTTCACCATTTACTTTTTTTTCTGATTCTTCTATCTTCACTTCTATATCTTTATTTTTCTTTGACATCGTCATCCCTCCAAGAACCTATGTTATCATGTTCCGTAAAAAAAAGAAAGTGGATCAAAACTCGATAAGTTCTGCTCCACTTCAGTTTATTCCAATATCAACTTAAAAGTCATCTATCTCAAGCGTAAATGTTTCTTTTATTACTCCGCACTAAATAGCTGCTTTCTTTTGATCTCACTAAGGATCGCTGAAATAATTCCGACAACAATCGAAACAATTCCAATAATGATAAACAACCATAGAAAACTGGATAAATAAGTTTGGATAAACGTATACATTGCTTTCGATTGAATAGCCAATCTTTTTAGCGAGCCTTGCAGTAAAATGATTGTAGGTACAATAATCATCATCAAACCACTACCTACCCATATATACGCCCAATATCTCAATAAGCGATGGAAATAGCCTCTTAACGAAGAATATAAGGAGAAACTTAATAAGGCCCATAAAACGCCGCATATAACCATAAAAATGACTAATTTCGATTTGTAGTTCATAACTTTACGCCCATAAGAGACTAAAAAAGGCAACTCGATATATCCTTTGTAGATTGTAACAGCATTATCTGACAATCCAGTCACAGCAAGTTCTGATTCTGGAGTAGTCTGAATATTTTTTTCTTTCATGTACGCTGTAATTGCTTTGGAAACAGCAGCATGAACTTCTTTTTCATTAGAAATCGAATATTTGGTTCCTGTATTGTACATTGCTTTAAAATAAGCCTCTACATCTTGCTTCACGAGTTCTTTTTTAATTGTTTGCCCCAAGACTCCTTCTGGGATATTGCTTCCCAAAGCGCTATTTTCCACTTGTCGATTTATTTCTTTCGTTAGTTGTGAATAATAATCTGCTTTTGCCGCTTGTTTTGCGATATAGTTTTCACTAAAAAGGGTTAATCTCAAGGTTAATAAAATCAAGAATGCAAATAAAAATACACTAGATAAAAAAGCAAGAAAAAAACGAGAGATTACTTTCATTAAATGACCGCGATTTTTCATCTGACTGATTCTCCTCCTTTATGACTTCTCATCGATGATAGGACCGGATACATAGTCAGCAGAAACAAAAACACGTTCTGGTGTTAGTCCGATTGCATCTAATGGATAACAAGTATAAAGAATCAGCGATCTCTTTGTACGATCCCCTAATTTTGTATTGATTGTTGGATCTTTGTAATCAGCAACTTTTACTTCCGTCACTTGATAAGTATAGTCGCCGTAGTGAGTATGAATGTTGATTTCATCCCCAACTTCTAAGTAATAAATTTTCCCAAAAGAAGGCAGATTATGTCCACCGATCAAGGTCGTCCCAAGATCTCCTGGAATCATACTGCCGATGTATTGTCCTGCGCCTAAACGCAAAATTTCTTCGCTATCTCCGTAATACAATGGTTCATTAATTCCGACTTTGTCAATTACTACCTCACCAAACTGGTCTCCACCTACTGGATAAACCATGTTTGAAGAAGATAATTCTCCTTTTTCAGACACTTGCATTCCTGCGGCAATGGCTTCTGTTGAATTTTTGTCAGAAGTATTAGTTGTTTGTTTACCGTTTTTATCGGTTGCTTGGTCTGAAGATGCTTGCTCTTTTTTTTCATTCCTTTTTTCAAAAAGGTTGGTTCCCTTTTGATCGAAAGTTGGAGCATCATTCAATGAGATCAATTCAACTGCTGAAGATGCGAAGTTAATGACAGGTGCACCAATTATGTAAATAATGAGATAACCAAAACACATAAAGAGAAGAGGCACAAAAATAAATGCCCCTACTCTTTTTAACTGTTTCATATTATGCTAATTTGTTCTTTCTGCTCACAAATACTGCACCTGCTGCAGCCACGATCAATGAGACAAAAGTAATGCCACTTAATGCATAGTTTGATCCTGTATTTTTTACTGGATTTCCAGTTTTGTAAACAGGAGCGCCTGCAGTATCAGTGATTGTCACTGCGGAATATGTTCCACCTGCTCCAAAAGTGATTTTAAGACCTACTGCATTTCCAGCAGCCACCACGTAATTTTGCAATTGAGTAATTACGTTAGCTGGTAAAAGTCTAAGTGCATCTCCAAGTGAATTCACACCTGATGTATTAACAGATACCCCTTCAACTAACGCACGAGCTGCTTGAATGTTTTTCACTGCTTCGTCTACTTGAGCTTGTGTCAAATCAACACGTTTCAAGTGGTTAGAAGCTGCATTTGTTTCAGCTGCACCAAAACTGAATTTTTTACCGCCGATTGTTACACCAGCATTCAATTCGTTAAGGACAGGCTGTTCTGTAGCTGAAATAGCTCCATCTGCTGAAGCAGTTGTTGCAAAGCTTACAGTTGCTACGATAGCAATAATAAAACCGATAACTTTTTTCATTCTTAATCCTCCTATTCTTAAATATTTATAATCAATTACAGAATATCTGTAAAAATTATACCACCAACAACCCCTATCGTTTTATAGGACATAACGAAAGAATATTAAAGGAATGAAACACTTTAATATTCTGACATTGGTAAACTTACTTCACTATATAAAATTATCATATGCCTCTGTAATAGTCAAACTGTTTTCAACAAATAAAATCCATATATATTCTTGTTATTATGCACTTTTTATACTTTTTTTGATAGAAAAATTGCTTCAAAAACATCATAGTGAGCTTCTTTCAAGAGGTTCTCGATTTGTTTTGTCTCACGACTTTCGATTTGTAGTTCAATAATTGTTTCTAGTTCTTTTCGATTTACCACAACTGTTAAAATACTAAAATTGTTATCAGCTAATAACTTAGTAATATCAGCTAAAATTCCTTTGTGGTCTTCCGGTATACGTAGTTGAACCCTAGTTCCGCCATCATTGTAACCAGTAATTTTCAAGAAGGCATCAAAGATGTCATTATTTGTTATGATTCCAACAAGGGTTTCGTCTCCATTAACAACAGGTAGGACACCGATATTATTTTGGCGCATTTTAAAAATACCATCTTCTAAAGAAGCTTCTGGCTTAATGGTTTGAACATTTTTCACCATTATATCTGATACCGTTGTCTTATTTAACAAATAATTCACTTCGTACACACTTAAACTTGTGGCTTTTGACGGCATTGCTGATTGAATCGTTCCCTCTGTAATCAAGCCTATAACTTGTTCTCCATTGACTACTGGCAAACGATGAATATTATTTTTTTTCATTAAATCCACGGCGTCAAATATTTTCATTTCTGGTTGAGCAACAATTAAATTTTTGGTCATAAAATCACTTACACTCATGCTGTTAACCTCCTAGATACGCTTTTTTAACTTCTTCACTTTCCAACAAGTCTTTTCCTGGCCCACTTAAAACAACTTCACCTGTTTCCAAAACATAGCCTCGATCTGCAATCGATAAAGCCATTTTGGCATTTTGCTCAATCAAAAGTACGGTTGTTCCTTGTTTGTTGATTTCTTGGATGATATTAAATATTTCCTGAATAAAGATTGGAGCTAATCCCATTGATGGTTCATCTAATAACAATAAGCGTGGTTTAGACATCAAGGCTCTTCCCATTGCCAACATTTGTTGCTCTCCGCCAGATAAAGTTGAAGCATCTTGATTTCTTCGTTCTTTCAAAATCGGAAATCGTTCAAAAATCATTTCATAATCTTGCTTTAATTCTCCGTCTTTTCTCAAAAAAGCGCCCATTTCTAGATTCTCCTGCACAGTCAATCCAGAAAAAACGTGCCTTCCCTCTGGAACTTGGCAGAGTCCTGCAGCTACGATTTTTTGCGGAACCATTTTTTGTATTTGTTGACCTTCAAATGTGATTGTACCGTTGGATGGGCGATTTAATCCAGAAATCGTTCTTAAAATTGTTGTTTTGCCCGCTCCATTAGCTCCTATCAAAGAGACGATTTCACCTTGTTCTACGTTAAAACTTACATCTCGCACCGCTTGGATTACACCATAATGCACAGATAAATTGTCGATCGTTAACATTATAGTTCACCTCCAAGATAGGCTTCAATCACACGGGGATCATTTTTGATTGCTTCTGGTTCCCCTTCTGCGATGATTCTGCCATATTCTAAAACATAAATTCTTTGACAAACATCCATGACTAAACTCATATCGTGTTCAATCAAAACAATTGTGATTTGAAACTCTTTTTGAATTTTTCTGATCAATTCAGTTAAATCAGCTGTTTCCTGCGGGTTCATCCCAGCTGCAGGTTCGTCTAAAAACAGTACTTTAGGCTGTGTAGCTAAAGCGCGTACGATTTCTAAACGTCTTTGTTCCCCATATGGAAGATTTTTTGCTAAAGTCTGAACTTTTCCTTCTAACCCAAATATTGCCAAAAGCTCTAATACTTTCTTTTCCATTTCTTCTTCTTTTTTATAAAAAGCTGGTAAACGTAAAATACTTGAAAGGATCCCTTCTTTGTTCTTACTGTTCATAGCAATCAAGACATTATCCATCACAGTTAAATCTTTGAACAAACGGATATTTTGGAATGTTCTACTTAATCCCATATCAGCAATTTTATATGGTTTCATACCATTTAACACATGTTCTTTTCCTAAAACATCTAACGTCACTGTTCCTTCGCTTGGCTCATAAACGCCTGTTAAAAGGTTAAATAGCGTTGTTTTTCCAGCTCCATTAGGACCGATCAGCCCAATCAATTCATTTGTTTCCAAAGTAAGATTCACATTGGAAACAGCCGCAAGACCACCGAAGTTTTTAGTTAAATTATTAACGTTCAATAGAGGCATTGGATTTGTCCTCCTTTTTCTTGAATATTTTTTTCACGGAAAATTCCCACGTACCTAATAATCCGCCTGGTTTGAAAATCATGATAATAATCAAAGCCAACGCATAAATGATCATTCTAAGTGCACCTGCATCCTGCAAGAACATATTTAAGATCCCCAATACGATTGCTGAGATAAAGGTTCCAGTAACACTTCCGATTCCCCCGAAAACGACGATAATCAAAATATCGATCGATTTCATAAAACCGAAATCTTTCGGCGCAATCGTTTGGACATAACTTGAATAAATCGCTCCTGCAACACTTGCTGTAATCGCGCCGATAATAAAAGCGGCTACTTTATATTTGGTTGTATTCACACCCATTGACTCTGCTGCAATCTCGTCTTCCCGAATCGCCATTGTCGCACGTCCTGGACCACTGTGAATAAAATTAACGATAATCAACGTCACAATAACAACAAATCCAAAGACCATTGACCAATTGACCATTGGTGGAATACCAAAGATCCCGGCTGGACCATTGGTCATATCTTTCATATTGATAATGATGATTCGTATGATTTCCGAAATACCCAATGTAGCAATCGCTAAATAATCCCCTTTTAATCTCAATGTCGGAATACCAACAACTAATGCTACGATTCCTGACAACACAATCCCTAGCAAAATCCCACTGAAAAAACCGCCCATAGTCGGGTACTTCACTGACATGATCGCCGCACTATATGCACCGATCGCCATAAACCCTGCGTGCCCTAAAGAAAATTGCCCAGAAAAACCGATAATCAAATTCAATCCCAAAGCCAACATAATATTGATTCCGATCGTAATCAACGTATATTCAGTAAACGGTGTAATCACACCTGTTACGTATAATACGTAAATAAAAGCATACGCGATAGCAGCAATTAAAAGCCAAACAACATTATATTTTAAATTCTTTTTCATGCAAGCCACCTACACTTTCTCTTTGATGTTCTTGCCGAGAATTCCGGCAGGACGAATCAATAAAATAATGATCAACAATGCGTATACAACCGCATCTTTATAATCTGAAAACCCAAGAGCAATCGTGATCGTCTCTAATAACCCAATCACAAAACCGCCTAGTGCTGCACCAGGTATGATTCCAATCCCACCTAAAACAGCGGCAACAAATGATTTAAGACCTGGAACAACCCCCATCATTGGATCAATTGAATTATAATATAATCCAATCAACATCCCAGCTGCTGCAGCTAGAGCTGAACCTAATGCGAATGTAAATGAAATCGTGCGATTGACATTGATTCCCATCAACTGTGCAGCATCCGCATCAACAGAAACAGCACGCATCGCTTTTCCCATTTTTGTTTTTTTAACGATCAACTGTAAGGCTATCATCAACACTAAAGAGATAACTAAAATAAGGACTTGAATATTTGAAATTTGAATAAACCCTAGTTGATAATTTTTAAATTCAATAGCTTGAGGAAATGATTTTTTTTCTGGTCCTAACCAATAAATCATCCCATTTTGTAGTAAAAATGAAACCCCGATCGCTGTGATCAAAGCTGCAATTCTTGTTGATTTTCTTAATGGTCTATATGCTAAAAATTCAATCACCACACCGATTACGGCAGCTCCGACCATCGATAAAAGCAAGGCTGGGAAAAAACCTAAGCTTAATTTGTTGATAAAGAAATACCCCATAAATCCGCCCAACATATAGATTTCTCCATGGGCAAAGTTGATTAATTTGATGATGCCGTAAACCATTGTATAGCCTAAAGCTAATAGAGCATAAATACTACCTAGAAAAAGCCCATTGACTAGTTGTTGGATTACTACTTCCATGTTTATCACTTCCAATATTTAGAATAGTTGTTGTTTGATTAAAGAAAAAAGAGGATGGACAAAACGTAAAACCTTGTCTCACCCTCTTTAAGTTTCATATCTTTAAATGTCGTTCTATGGATTTACAGCATCTGCGGATGTTTCTTTTCCTTCTGTTAATCCTAGTACTACTGCTGATTTTTCAGGATTGTGATCTTTATCCATCGTCATTTTTCCTGTTACTCCGACAAAGTCTTTAAGCGATGCTAGACCTGCTGTAATGTCTTTTGAATCAGCTGAATCTTTATCTTCCATTGCTTGTTTTAACATGTAAACAGAATCATAACCTAATGCATTAAAAGCAGATGGTTGTTTATCATATTTCTTCTTGAATGCTTCTACGAATGGTTTTACCTTGTCTGTTGCAGGGGCTTTTTCTGAGAAGTGTCCTGTGTAATAAACATCAGAAACATTTTTTGCTCCAGCGATTTCAACCAATTTTTCATCACCAAATCCGTCAGCGCCAAGAATTGGTTTATCGATGCCCATTTCTCTTGCTTGTTTGATGATCAAGCCTGCTTCTGCATAATAACCTGGAATGTAGATTGCATCGTAATCAAGATCTTTGATTTTTGTCAAGATTGCTTGGAAATCTTTATCGCCAGCTGTAAACGTTTCTTCTTTGGCGATTTTGCCTTTAAATGTATCTTTAAATGATTTCGTCAATCCAATTGCATAATCACTTGAATTATCACCAATGATCACAACATTTTTGGCTTTCAAATTATCTTGAGCAAAGTTTGCTAAGATAACGCCTTGGAATGTATCTTGGAAACATGCTCTGAAAATATATTCTTGAACTTTGTCATTCACAACAGTGATACTATCGTCAGTACCTGAAGGCGTGATAACAGGAACTGCTGCCTTTGTCATATTAGGAATTGTTGCTTTCGTCGCACCAGATGTAGCTGGACCAACGACTGCAACAACTTTATCTTTTGCAGTTAGATTGGCAGCAACAGATGTTGCTTCACCATTTTCTGATTTGTTGTCTTTTTCGATTAATTCTAGTTTCTTACCAAGAACACCACCCGCTTCGTTGATTTCTTCAACAGCTAAGGTAATCCCTTCTTTTTCAGCATTCCCATAAGCTGAAACATCTCCTGAAAGCTCCATGTTCATGCCGATTTTGATCGTATCACCTTCAGCCTTATTTCCACCACCGCTTGCGCCTCCGCCAGCTGCTGGACCACATGCTGCTAATAAAAATAGACTAGCAAATAAAAAGCTAAATTTTTTCATATTATTTCCCCCTTAGTTTAAAAGCTGAACGAATTCGTAAAGCCAGATAATTTTCTTTGCATATATAATTATTAAAGAAGTATGTATACAAATATAATCAAAAAAGAATGAATTGTCAATGAATTTTCAGAAAATTTCTATAATTCAAATTATTAAAAATAGTCCGTTACTTATAACACTTGATTCTACCGCTTGTTCTCACTAAAAAAAGCCCGAGACAAAATTAAAAATCAATTTTGTTTCGGGCTTTAAATCTGAATAAACGCTTTTTTCTCGGCCTCTTTTTTTGAATCTTGATTATTTATTATTTTGGTACGAGATAAAATTAGCCGCAGCTCCAATCAAATTCGCATCATTTTCATATTTGCATGTCACGATTTGAGGAATAAAATCATTCAATTCAAAATGATCCAATTTCTCTTTCATTCGACGATTGATTTCATCTAATAAGCCTTTTTTAGCTGAAACACCACCGCCTAAAACGATAATTTCTGGATCAAGTGAAAACTGAATACTAAACAGACCTTGGGTTAAATACTCATAAAAATTATTCACTTCTTCTATTGCCAATTCATCACCAGATTCCGCAAAATGAAACACATCTTCTCCTGAAAAAGCATCTTTCTCTACACCTTTTCGTTTGCAATAACGCCAAGCCATTTGCACTGCTGTTCCTAATTGGCTAAAAGTTTTGCCTTCATTCAGATACATCAACCCAAATTCACCACCATAGAGATGAGCACCTTTAGAAATTTGTCCATTATGGAAAATCGCACCGCCAATCCCAGTACCTACAACGACAAATGCCACTTCTTTTTTGCCCTTGGCAGCACCTGCATAGATTTCAGCCAATCCTGCGCAATTCGCATCATTTTCGATAGCTACTGGAAGTTGGAATAAATCTTCCAATTCTTTAAATATATTAAACCCATGAATATAAGGAATTGCGGAAATCCCATTGATCATTTGTTTTTCAACATCAACCACACCAGGAGCGCTTAATGCCACTCCTTCCACTTTTTGGTCAACTCCGTCAAGGACAGTCAATAATGACGCTTTCATTTCGTCCCACGTTTTTGGCGTTGTAAATTTCCCTTTGTCACTCATTTCTTGTCCATTCCAAATTCCATGTTTCACTGCTGAACCACCAAAATCAAAAGCTAAAATTGCCATCTTAAAAGCCCACCTTCATCTATTTTTCCTGTTTATTTCTTCTATAGTTATAGGGACCATGATATTCCTGATCCGGATTTCTTTTTAAACTAAACTTCAATGGTACGTAATCGATTCCGCCTTTTGTCAATGGGTGGCACCGTAAAAATCTCGCTGTTCCCATCGTTATCCCTTTAACACTTCCATGCGTCTGGATAGCATCGATCATATATTGGGAGCATGTTGGGTGATAGCGACAACTAGCCGGAAGTCCAGGTGAAATAAATCGTTGGTAAAAACGAACCATTCCTACAAAAACATTTTTAGCCATTTCTTCCCTCTTTTCTCTATCCGAAAAAACTATACCTTGTTTTGTAATCGAATGCAAGTTTGTAAAGTGAAGGTAAAAATATTTTTATAAAAATTAGTAAGGGCTGAAAAAGAAAACTATTCAAATTTCTAAAAGGATGCTAAACTAGAGAAAAGTGGTTGCACAATGTAACTTCTATTCATTCTAAAACGAAATGGAGTAAAATAAACAATGGGCTTAAAATTTGAACGTACCGATGACTTAGATAAATTATTTGATTCTTTTGCAGTAGATCCTAAAAAAGTGGAGATGCCAAAAGAAGAATTAGAAAAACAAGCAGCAAAAGCTGAACAAAAAGAAGAAAAGAAAAAAGAACAATAAAAAATAGCGTTGAGAGCTTTTTAGAGCTGTCAACGCTATTTTTTATTATAAATACTTCTCAATGGCTTGCCACGCTTCTTCTTTTCCTTCTTTTGTTTGAGAAGAAAAAAGAATAAAATCATCTGATTTATCAAAGTTCAGTGCTTTTTTGATGACACTTTCATGCTTATTCCATTTACCACGAGGAATTTTGTCTTTCTTTGTTGCAACGACAATAACAGGGATATCGTAGTATTTTAAGAACTCATACATTTGAATATCTTCCTGCGTTGGTGCATGACGCAAATCAACTAAAGAAACAACAGCCTTTAATTGTTGTCTTGTCGTCATATACGTTTCGATCATCTCGCCCCATTTGGCACGCTCTGTCTTAGAAACTTTTGCATAACCGTAGCCTGGAACATCGACAAAATGCAATGCGTCTTCGATTAGGTAAAAATTTAGCGTTTGCGTTTTCCCTGGTTTTCCAGAAGTTCTTGCTAAATTTTTACGGTTGATCAACGTGTTGATGAACGATGATTTCCCTACATTTGAACGACCTGCCAAGGCAATTTCCGGTAATTCAGTTTCCGGATATTGTTTTGGTGAAACCGCACTAATGATAATTTCTGCGTTATGAACATTCATAGCACTAACCTCCTAAGTTTAAATACTAAACGAGCTTTTACTGCCTTGACAGGAGAATAGGTAACGAAAACGTTCTTTAACTCAAACATGTTTTTTCCTCTTCCTAAAAGACTAGCTCGTCAAGCTAGAGAACTTTATTTCATAAAAATCAGTAAAAAAGTAGAGACAGGTCTCTACTTTTTCGTGTGTTAAAATTACCCAGCTTTTTTATCTTTTTTGTCATAAACAATCGCTGGTTTACCTGTTCCCTCAGCAGCCATTTCAGTTATAATGACTTTTTGGATCGTATCATCTGATGGGACATCAAACATTACGTCCATCATAATCTCTTCGATAATCGAACGTAACCCACGAGCACCAGTATTGCGCTCGATTGCTTTATTGGCAATTGCACGAAGTGCCTCTGGTTCAAACTCTAATTCTGTATCATCTAAAGACAACAATTTTTGATATTGTTTGACTAATGCATTTTTAGGTTCAGTCAGAATACGAACCAAATCATCCGTCGTCAACTTCTCTAAAGCAGCAGTGACTGGTAAGCGTCCAATAAATTCAGGAATTAAACCAAATTTCAATAGATCTTCAGGAATAATTTGCTGCATAACACTTTCGTCTTCTTTCAGCTTGCTGTTTTTGGTACCGAAACCGATTGTTTTTTCACCTAGGCGATTTTTAACAATATTTTCGATTCCATCAAACGCACCGCCAACAATAAACAACACATTGGTTGTATCGATTTGGATAAATTCTTGATGAGGATGTTTGCGTCCGCCTTGCGGTGGTACGCTAGCAACTGTTCCTTCTAAAATTTTAAGTAGAGCTTGTTGTACCCCTTCACCAGAAACATCTCTTGTGATCGAAACATTTTCACTCTTGCGCGCAATTTTGTCGATCTCATCGATATAGATGATCCCTTTTTCAGCTCGCTCAACATTAAAGTCAGCAGATTGTAATAGCTTCAATAGAATATTTTCTACGTCTTCCCCTACATACCCTGCTTCTGTCAAACTTGTTGCATCAGCAATCGCAAATGGTACATTTAATGTTCTAGCCAATGTTTGGGCTAAAAATGTTTTCCCAGAACCTGTTGGGCCAATTAAACAAATATTGCTCTTTTGTAATTCTACTTCTTCAGAGCTTGAATTTTCTGATTGATTTACACGTTTATAGTGATTATAGACAGCCACTGCTAATGAGCGTTTTGCCTGATCTTGTCCAATTACATATTCGTTTAAGACATCCAAGATTTCTTGAGGTTTTGGGACATCCGTTAGTTCACGTACGGCTTCGTCGTAAAATTCTTCATCAATAATCTCTTTACATAAGTCGATACATTCATTACAAATATAGACGCCTGGTCCTGCAACGATTTTTTTCACTTCTTCTTGTGTTTTACCACAAAATGAACAGCGAACTGCACCATTGTTGCTATTTGTATTATCGTACATGCGTGTCACCCCTCTAAAATTAAAAATGACTGTCGTTACAGTCTTAAAATATAATAGCATAAATCAAGTGAAAATGCGAACATTGGATTTGTAAAGATTTCATAAATAAAGGAATTCTTATGGTATACTAAAAGAGTTAAATCAATTGCTGATTTCTTTAAAACAGCAGTAAAAATGGAGGGAATTTCATGCTGGAACAAATTTTATTAGGGACGTATACACGTAGAGAAAGTAAGGGTATTTATCAAATTGCATTGGACACAGAAAAGGAAACATTATCCGAAGCAACTTTATTAGTAGAAGAAACAAGCCCGACTTACTTAGCCTTAAATCAAAAAGGTGACCTGTTCAATGTCACTTCTGTTGATGGTGAAGGCGGCATGGCAGCTTATAAAAATACTGACGGGCATTTTGACCTGATCAATAAAGTAACAGAAGCTGGCGCTCCTCCATGTTATGTAGCGATCGATGAAGAGAAACAATTGGTTTTTGGTGCAAACTATCACCAAGGAATCGTTCATGTTTACCGTATTTTAGCTGATGGTCGTTTAGAAGATACGGACAAAATTATTCATGATGAAGCGACTGGTCCTCATGAAAATCAAGACAATGCTCATGTCCACTATACGGATTTGACTCCTGATCGTCGTTTAGTCGTTTGTGATCTTGGTACTGATCGCGTTTATACGTATGATGTTAGCACTGAAGGCACATTATCTGAGGTTGCTCAATATGTTGCTGAACCTGGGACAGGACCTCGTCATTTAGTTTTCCATCCAAATAATCAATTTGCTTATCTTTTCGGAGAATTAGACAGTACGGTTACTGTTTTAGCTTACAATGCCGCAGATGGTTCATTTGAGCAAGTACAAAAAGTATCGACTTTACCTGATGGTTTTAATGAATTTAACGGTGGTGCAGCAATTCGAATTTCAACTGATGGTCGTTTTGTGTATGCATCGAACCGTGGTCATGATTCGATTGCCGTTTTTGCAACAGCTGAAGATGGCAGCAAAGTAGAACGTGTACAATTGATTTCTACTGAAGGTGAGATACCACGGGACTTTGACTTAGATCCTTCTGGTAAATTTGTTGTTGCAGCAAATCAAAATACAGATAATTTAACACTTTATCGTCGTGATGAAACGACTGGTCTTTTGGAATTACTTCAAAAAGATGTTTACGCACCAGAATGTGTATGCGTTTATTTTAAATAGGAAGTTTAAAAAAGAGGTTGAGACAAAAGAGCTTAGCTCCGAGAAATAAGAAGGAGCTGCTTTTTTACCAACGTTTATGCGTATTTGAAGGGGCTGGGATATAACTCGAAGAGTTATGTCCCAGCCCCTTTAAATCTTATTGAGTAAAGATAAATTTAAGTTCCTTTGATTTACTTTTGTTCTATCTACTCCTTACTCTGTGATTTGATAAATGGTTTCTTCTACAATTCTTAATTATATCTATACAATCTCTTTAATATCCGATCCCATCACATCGATTTTTATTTCTCATATTTTCTGACTTCCGCTTTTGATTCTTGGATCATTTCTATTGTTCTATCAAAATTTCGTGACGCATAGGCATAAAACAACACATCAACGACTATAAATTGATCATGTAATGAAGTTGTTGCAGCACTTCTTAGGACAGCTTCGTTAGAACGGACTGTTTGTAATGAATATTCGGCTTGATTTAATAAAGTATTATTCCCAAACTGGGACAAACCAATCGTTTTTAATTGATGCTTTTTAGCCACGTTTAATAACCGTAAGATTTCTTTTGTCTCTCCCGAATGTGAAACACAGAAAAAAATTGCATCTTTAGGGGCAGAGACTAACATTGTCACTAACACATGAGAATCTTGCACACAAACAACTGTCTTACCAATTCGATTCCATTTTTGTGCAATATTTTCTGCTACTAAATAAGAAGCACCTATACCAAAAACATAAATGATCGGAGCTGCTACTAGTAAATCCACCACTGTTTCGATACGCTGCTCATTCAATAAAGCTACCGTTTCCTGCATCGATTGATAAGCATTTCCTAATAACTTTGTCTTGATTTCATTCACTGATTCGTTCGCTGTAATATCTGAATAGCCTTCATAAACGGGGACTTCGATCTCCGCAGATAGACGGATTTTTAATTGAGTAAAACTAGGAACATCGATTTTTTTACAAAATCGAATCACTGTAGCTGGACTGGTTCCAGCATATTTTGACAGTTCAGCAGCTGTCATTTCAATTACCTTTTCGGGATCATTCAGAATCACTTCACCGATTTTTTGTTCAGAATTCGATAGTACATCAAGCATACTAACAATTCTGCCTTGTATATTTTCACCACTCATTCTACCCTCTCCTTTTTTCTCTTCAGTTGTATGTATGTTTATAGGGCGAATACTATACGCTCGCCCTATAAATGAATAAGCTTAATAATACGTAACGCTTCCTAACGGTACTGAGCGTTTCGCACCTGTCGCACTCGGTACGTTTCCTGGACAATTCTCTAGTGTTTGATTTGCTAAAACTGCCATTGCGATTGCCTCTTTAGCATCTGATGAAAATCCGATGTCTTCTTGGATCAATACATTGACCCCCGCCAACTCGGATTTGATCATAGAGACTAACGTTTTGTTATAACTACCACCGCCGCCAATAATCAATTCTGTCTCCCCATGGACAAATGGTTTCACCGCTTCTGCAATTGATTTTGCTGTAAACATTGTTGCAGTCGCAATCAAATCTTTGGGCGAACCAGACCATTTTTCTAACAGAGTAGCAGTAAATTGTTTGCCAAAATCTTCCCGACCAGTCGTTTTCGGATATGCTTTTTTAATGTAAGGATGTGCCATCAATTCTTCTAATAATAATTGATCAACATTCCCTTGGCTAGCGTACATGCCGTCTTTGTCATATTCTTGATCAAAAAAATGAAGGCATAATTCATTTATGATAACATTGCCTGGTCCAGTATCAAAAGCGATCATATCGGTTAATGTTCCTGATTTTGGAATAACCGTTACATTCCCAATTCCCCCGATATTTTGCAACAATCTTGTTGTCTCAGGCTTTTGATATAATACATATTCTGAATAAGGAACGATTGGGGCACCTTGACCACCGACTGCCATATCTCGCTCTCTAAAATTTGAGACAACCGTTGTCTTTGTACGCTCACAAATTACGGCTGGAGCACCGATTTGCAAAGTCGATGCGTAAACATGATCCCGAGCGTAAGGAATATGAAAAACAGTTTGTCCATGACTACCGATAAAAGCTAAATCATCTAAAGAGACTTCAGCTTTATTGCAAACTTCCAGAACAGCTTGGGCAAACTTTTCTCCTAGTTCAATATTCAAAGAACAAATTTTTTCTACGTCTGACTTTTCTAATGATAAAGCATCACGAATTCGTTGAAGTGTCGCTTCATTAAAAGGTATTGTTAAAAATTGGACTAATTTAACAGCTGTTGTTTCATTTTTACCAGAGATTTCCACTAGCGCTGCATCAATGCCGTCTAAGGAAGTACCTGACATTAAACCAACTGCATAAACCATATTTTTTCTCCTCTGTTTGCTTTTTTTATTTTTAAACGAGCCAATGCTTCTACCTTATTGATTACGGCTTAACTTCATGAAAAGCAAATTTTTGCCAGGGTCTTAGATAAGGCAATAAGATTCGATCAGCTTCCGTGATTTTACCGACAACATTTGATTTTCCAGAGTTCTCCATTGGCAATAATGCCACTTGTAACTCGCCAGCATAATGCGCATATAAAGATGTTTCTACAATAATATCTCCTACCTCCATATCAACGGTATTAAATGGACTAAATTCATGTCCTTTATATTTAACACGACTTTGCGTCGAACGCACAACATAATCAGAAACATCCCCACGATTAAAATGAAACTCGTCTAAAATAATTTTTCTTTCTATAGTAGGTGTTTTTGTGTCGATGACACAATCAAACGTCAGACGGTATGGATCAATCTCACTTAATGCTTTCAACTCTTCTTCGGATGCAAAAGCATTTGCAATGATCACATCATCAATCACGTTTGTTGCCCACAAGTGTTTTGCCTGTGTTGTTATCGGCCACGTCCGATGCATTTCTAGTGTGCAAAGTCCTTCTTCCACCGGCCACGGACCAATCGTTGCTTGTGGTGAGTTTATAAAGGCAGCCGTACGAATACCATGCTCTTTATACACTTCTGTCGTTTCATAAAAATGTTGATAATTCAACCCCGTATAGCGATGAGGATAAAAATTATGACAGCCTAAGAGTTTGTCTGGATTCGCTTGATAACTTAAAATATTCTCTAAATAACGAGTCCCTGAACTGATATTCAACTCGATTTCAAGACCTTGTTCATTAAAGGTCATAATAGACTCTTCATTTCCTGTAAAGCCCATATCTAAACGAATACCATCTGCACCAAGTTCTTTAAAGAAAGATAAATCCTCATAGCTAATCCCTAGCTCACCAAAAACTTTTGGACTCACATCGGCAATAACTTCCATTCCTAGTGATTTCCCATAAACTATCGTTTCTGTAAACTCTTCTACGATCTGCTCTTTTCCTTCATCCACAGATAACAAACAAGTAAACACACGTTTAAAATTATATTTTGCTGCTAAATCCATATAAGCTTTGATTTCTACTACACTGCTATGATTTGGATAAACTGAAATACCTAATTTTCTCATTGATTTTGCTCCATTCTGGTTTGCTCTGCTAGTAAACGGCTACTTTCAAAAAAAACAACGGCTAACAAACCACTGATACCGTATATTGTCTGTTTGATTAGTTCTGGCATAGTAGGGAATAAGAGACTTGGAACCAACGCAATCAAAAAAACAGAACAACCAATCAACCAACGATTTGGCAATAGATTCTTCTTTTTTAATAAATGAGTTATGGTTAAGCCCGCAACTATGAATAAAATACTTGAAATCATAAAGACAATTTTGATCATTTCTTTCGCCTCCCGTTATTTGATTTTATATAAAAAAATGATAAAAAGAGATTGAACAGAAGTTTTCAGCTTATTTCAGAGCTTTCAAATTTTAGTGCTTTAGCATGTAGAATTTGATGTGATTGTAGCTACTTCTGTTTGCCTTGTTTATACGTTTTCAAAGAGACTGAGCAATCTCCGAAGAGCTATGTCCCAGTCTCAATTCTCATTCTTTTAATTTGTTTAAACTTCTTTATTCAGCGATTGCATGTTCTTTTTCTAATTCATTATTGTCATAAATCATTACAAACGGATAATAAATTATAACGGAAACAATGATCAAGACAATGCTTAAAGCTGCAGCACGCCAATCTCCTCCTGTTGCCAAATAGGCACCGATCGGTCCAGGCAATGTCCAAGGGGCGGTAAAAATCACACGATTGACCAAGCCAAGTTGAGTAGCAAACCAAGCAATTGTAGCTGTTACCATTGGTGTTAAGATAAATGGAATGATCAAAATGGGATTCAACACAATCGGCGTACCAAAAATCAAAGGTTCATTGATATTAAAAATCGCTGGAGCTAATGTCGCTTTACCTAGTTTTGACGTAAACTGAGATTTTGTTTTAAAAGCTAATAAAAGAGCTAATCCTATTGTACAACCTGAACCACCGATCCAAATGAACCATTGATAAAACGGTTCTGCTGCAATATTTGGTAATTCTTTGCCAGCAGCCATTGCTGCAGTATTTCCATCTAACAGTTGCAGCCATAATGGTCTTGCTAATGATCCAACAATAGACACACCATGAATCCCAAATGACCAAAAGAATGTAATCAAAAAGATCAGCAATAAAACACTTGGTAAAGTATCAGCTGCACTTACTAAAGGGCTTACAATCTTAGAAATAGTAGAATGCCAATCAAAACCGATGAAATACGTTAGCGTAGAGATACCTAAAATAACAATTAATGTTGGTGTTAAGGTCTCAAATGATCTTGCTACTGCCGGAGGAACTTGTTCTGGCATCGTAATTTTGAATTTCGATTTATCCGTGATTCGATAAATTTCAACAGCTAAAATAGAGGTAATAATTCCAACGAACATGCCTCCACCACCTAAATTAGCCATTGGTAAAACAAATCCAGCAGTTCCTGCCGCATCCAATGCTTCAGCTGGAATATTAACTGGAACAAACGTCAAAAGAAACGCAATCGTGGATAAAATCCCACCAGAGATAACGTCCAAATTATATGTTTTTGACAAACTTGCACCGATACCAAACGTTGCGTATAGGGTCATGATATACATCGTCATGCGATACGGTAATAAAATCGTCGCTGCGTTTGATGTTAAAAACTGGGTGATCCCCCAATCAGCCGGAAGTGGCGGAAAAGCAATGATCAAGAAAAACGAACCAATAATAATCAATGGTAATGTTGCAATAATCCCATCTCTAATCGCACGTAAATGACGTTGATTTGCTAATTTTGCCATTGGTCCTGCTAGATGTTCTTCAATAAACTCAGTAAATTTTTTCAATCTTCTCATCTCCTATTTTACATTCAACTCATTTGTAAAAGCCCTTACAAAAAATCACTCAATTCAATACTTTAATAACAACATAATGGCACAAACCTATTTATTTTTTTACTCAAACCATCTAACCAAACAATCGACACGAATCTACACAAACTTGCTTGCACTAAATCTTCTCCTCCTACTTTTTCTTTTTCCGCCGCCTTATTTGATTGATAAACAAAACCATCGATAATTGGATATGTCTCTCATCGACAAACTCATCATACATTTAAAGAACTTTTTTTTCAACATTTTTATATAAAAAACGAAATAAAATTTCAATATTTTCAATCCAAAACAAAAAAAGAATGTTTTTTTATACATAAAATAAAAAATAGAATAATTTTTCCTATATTACCTGAAATTTAATTCCTAAAACGAACCTAGCGAAGTTATTTGACAACTCGTAATCAAAAAAAGGTTTTTTACGACTATTTTTGACTAGAAAATTTCTAACCTAAAAACAAAAAGGCTTATAGCTATATTTTTTACTTATATTAACTATTTCAAAGCACAAAAATGATTTTGAACTGTTCAGAAAGTACGTTTTTCCGACCACTTTTGGCTAAAAAATGAGAAAAAACTAATCTATACTAACTTTATATTAAAAGAAAGAAGGTTCACAAAAATGAAAAAGAACAAGCTCTACGTTTCAATGGGGACATCGCTGCTAGCATTGGCAGCTGCTGGTATTTTACACACAACAACAGTTGATGCTGTATCTGAAAGTAATGGAACAAATGGTAATATCGAACAAAAAAATGGCGAGCAACGTGCTGGTATCCAATCTGAACTTTTACAATCAGAAGATACTGCCTTTTATCGCAAGACTCAATTAGATAATACTTTTGGCCCAAGCAACAATCAATCAAGTGGCGTTTACAAAAGAAGCACAGATAGTATCACCATCTACGTTGACGAAAAGACAGATCAAACAGCTATGCCGACTTACACGATTTCTCCAATTATTTTAAACAGTTATCAAGAAGGAAATCCGCAAAAAATTGCTTTGAAAAAAGGGAAAAATACAATCAACAACTCGACTGAAGGGATCATTCATCTACAAAATATTACAAATGCAACAACCCAACAAAAATTGGTGGTAACTGTTGACGGTGGAGTAAAACTTCCTCGTTTCATTCTAGGAAAAACGACTGAAGCTGATTGGCAAAATCAAGTCCGTCAGAATCCTAATGCCCCCGGATATGAGTTAATAGGAAAACATACCTTAGTGACTGGCTCTAAAGCCACTTTAAGCCAAGTAAAAAGTCCTCAACGAATCGTTGAAACGTATGATAAAGTAGTAAAAATTCATGATCAATCATCTGGCTTGGATAACAGCTCATCTTTACATAGACGGAGCCGAGGACTAATTCAACATATGCGTGAAACCCAAGAATCAGGTTATTATATGTATGCTTGGTTCAGCCATACTGCTTATTCTAAAGACTCTGGTATGGAAAAGCTTTTGACTGCTAGCACCGACACACTTTGGGGGCCTATGCATGAACTTGGACACACCTACCAAATGAACCGTATGACTTGGAAAAACCAAACAGAAGTAACAGTCAATATTTACAGTATGAGAAGTGAAAAACAATTTGGCGGTAGAAGTCGTTTAGAACGTGAAAATGTATACGATGAAATCTTTGCTTATTTCAAGCAACCAACTAAAAACTACGATGAAAACAAAGATCTTTTTGTGAAATTAGGAATGTTCTGGCAGCTGGAACTAGCTTTTGGCGATGATTTTTATCCTCAACTGCATAAATTGTACCGAGAAGAAGCGAAAAGCTTAGGTAGCGATTCTGCAAAACAACAATATTTTATTACATCAACTTCAAAAATCGCTAACAAAAACTTAGTTCCCTATTTTGAAATGTGGGGGTTACCAATCACTTCTGAAACCAAACAAGCAGTCCAAAAATATCCAAAATTAACGCATAAAATTTGGGAATACCGTGATGAGATGAAAAATCCAATCAGCCCAATCGATCCGACCCAACCAGAAAAACCAGCTGCACCGACAAATCTTTCTGTTCTAGATCTGAAACATAATCTAGTAAAATTCAATTGGGTTTCAAAACAAGGAAACACACAAATTAAAGAATACATTGTTTATCGAGATGGTAAAGAGATTGCTAGAACAGCTGCAACTGACTTTACAGACAAAATGGTACAACCGATCACCACTTATAACTATACAATTGCCTCAGTCAATACAGCAGATATAGTTTCTGAAAAGAGTGCAAACTTGCAAGTAAAAACACCAACAGCCCCTATCGTTGAAGCTCCAGCTCCGACAAAACCAGTGAATATTATTTCTAGTAACATCTCAGAAAATTCACTTGACTTAACTTGGACTGCTTCAAATAGCTCAATTGGTGTTGTCGGCTATAATATTTACCGCAATGGCGTAAAAATCAGTACCGTAAAAGTCCCTTCATTTAAGGATACTGGTTTACAAGCTAATACTGCTTATACCTATCAAATCTCAGCTTTTGATAGTAAAAACAAAGAGTCGCTCAAAAGCGATAGTATCACAATAAAAACAAAAGAAACGGAAACACAACTTTCTACTTGGGAAAGCACTAAAGTGTACACTGCTGGAAATAAAGTATTCTACAATGGGACGGAATATGAAGCTAAATGGTGGACACAAGGGAATCGTCCTGATCAATCAGATGCGTGGAAATCTCTTTCTAATAAGACGATGGAATGGGAATCTAAAAAAGCATATACTGGTGGCAACATCGTAACATTCCAAGGAAATACATTTAAAGCTAAATGGTGGACACAAGGGAACCAGCCTGGAACTTCACCAGTTTGGGAAAAGATTTAATAGTAAAAAAACCAAGCGACTCATTAAAATGAGCTGCTTGGTTTTTTATCCTTATACTGGGATTTAGTGATTTTCGTAAAGCTTATTTCTTTTGTTTTTTTAATTTATATGCAAATTCGCTTGCTTTAAACAGTAAACCATTGACTGGTAAATCAAATTCACCAATAAATTCATTCACGGTTGGATTGAAGTTAGATTTAAATTTGATCAAGCCATCACTTAAACTGCCTTCTAATCCCCCCATATTACATGACGTACAGCCACGTTCAAAACATTCGTTGATGGCATCAAACCAAGTCACATAAGCAGGCATATAACGTTTATAGCGATCATCAAGTCCAGCATATAGAATTTCACTTGTTGAGCCAAAAGTAATCGCTAAAGCTCCTGCTACAACTGCAACATCACCAGAATGCGTGATATTTTCTTCAAGCTCCTTCATTTCTCGTGTAAGGGAAAAATCAAGTTCCTCTAGATTATGACGTTTTTTTACTTGATTCTCTTTTAAGTTGGCTAAATCTTCTTTGTTTTTATCAAAGCGTTGCTTGGTCTCTTCAAAACGTTCTTTCAAGTTCACTTGTGCCAACATGATAAAAGAATTCTCAGGATAAATCGTTAGTAATTTTTTAAAATAATCACTATTTCGAAGTGAGATATTTTGACGTTCAGTCGTCAATTCGATGACTTTCGCAAAATCATCCACTAATTCAGTATGCCCCATTTTAACAGTGACACCTTTTTTGTGCGCTTGTTTCATCATTTTCTTAGTGCTTTTTGATAGCTGTTCTTCACTAAAATCTTCTTTATAAATATTGGCTTGAAAACGTGGTTGGATCGTGGCATCCATCGCCATTGTCAATCCTTGATGTTTAGCTCCACTTTTAACAATGTTATCGATGATCGTTTGAGCCTGAGCATTGATTATTTGTTCTTCACCTATATGGAAATCTTTATAATGAACTGTTGGGTCCATTTTTACAAACAACGCTCTTTTTTTCTTGCCAAACTGCTTTAGCTCTTTTAAAAAAAAGGTAACCAGTTCTGAATTTGTATAATCCATAATCGGACCACGTGGCGTGTAGAGCATCGAAAATTTCATTGGTAATGGTCTGATCAATACCAAGCTGGAAGCAACTAAGATTCCATTTTCGTAAACACCAACGATTTCTGATCCCCAGTTATCCTTTACTTTTGCCCATGCAGACGATTGTAATAAGTTGCATAAAGGGTGGCTTTCAACAAATTTATCGTGTTCTTTGGCATCAACGCCAATTTTAAATTCAAACATTCTAAAAAAACTCCTCTACATTTTCGCTTCTGTATTACCATATCATAATTTATTCTACAGGAACAGTAAAGTTTTTCATGAAATTGGTTAGAAAATTTTAAGAGGCTACATCAAAACTATTATGAGTCTTGATCTAACCTCTTAAAATATAACTATTGATCACTTCTCTTTAATGATCAAAGCCGTTTTTCAAAGTGAACTGTTTTATTGATCCAATACATCACAGGTGCCGCAACAGCCATTGTCGCAAATTCACTGAGTGCTAATGTCGCGTAATTCCCCCAAAAGGCTGCTCCGCCAGCGGGTGCCAACATGTAGGCAATAATACACATTGTAGCAGTGAAAAACAATGTATTTAGCGCCAAACGAGCGATGACATTAGGTACTCTTTTTTGTAGTAGCGCTGTTAAACCTAACGAAATAAATGTTTGTAGTCCGCCATATAACGCATCCATGGCTCCAAAGCCAAAGAAAAAATTATAGACAACGACTCCACCTAAAACACCCCACATCAATTTACGATTGAATACAACTAAATGATTCAAGCTTTCAGAAATTCTAAATTGGATTGGACCTGACGAAACCGGTGCTACTAAAATAGTTAAGCCAAGATATAACGCCATCACAATACCATTCATGGTAATTGCTTTTACCTTACTGTTTGATGTAACAGTATTTTGCATAGTTTCCCCTTCTTTCTCCGAGTTTTTTTACAAGGGATGGTTGATGAACCTTGTTGAGGAACAATTTTCCTCAAAAAATGATACGTAGGCATTATATCTCATAATCGGACGTTTAACAATGATTAGTCACAATATCTTTCAACGTTCTTTTTCTTATTTATAATTTTCAAGCATCCATTATTCTTAATTATTCGCATGTCTGGTATAATAGGACTTTGTACAAGGAGGAAACAAATGAAGAAACATTTTTATCTCGTCATCAATGAAAATGCTGGTAGCGGTACTGGGCGTAAAGCCGCTGAAAAGATCATCAAACAATTGCAAACAGCCAATATTGATTACACGACTTTTTATACAGAGCATGCTGGACATGAAATTGCCATTGTTCAACAGCTAGCACAAGAAACGCTGATTCCTTGGAACACTGAGCTGGAAATTGACTCTTTTCCACTTTTAGTCGTTCTTGGCGGAGATGGTACTCTACATAGCGTAGTCAATGCTTTAGAAAACTTTGATCCTAGCATCCCGCTTGGGTATATCCCATGTGGTTCAGGTAATGATTTTGCCCGTGGGGTTGGAATCGCTAAGCAAGCTGAAAAAGCTTTTTTTCAATTGCTTAAAGCCGAGACACCACAAGAAATACAAATAATCACGTATGCCGAATCGATTCAAGATGAAGTAGGTTTTGCTGTCAACAATATTGGCATCGGTCTAGATGCGGCTATCGTCAACGCTGCAAATGCTTCTACATCAAAAAGTGCACTAAATAAGTTCAACATGGGCTCTTTATCTTATATATTTTCTATTTTAAAGGTATTATTCTCACAAAAAGGCTTTCCTATTTTAGTTGAACTCAATGGAAAAAAACTTGAATTTGATCGTGCGTTTTTATGCACCGTAACAAAGCATCCTTATTTTGGCGGCGGGGTACCGATCGCCCCTGTTGCTGATCCACGCAAACCTATTCTGGATTTTGTCTTAGTGGAAAGGATCAATATGTTTAAAATTTTCTGGCTGATTTTATTATTGATTCAAAAAAAACATATGCACTCAAAATACTTTCATCATTTTCAATCCAGTAAACTTCGGATTGTGTCAACGGTTCCTCAATATGTTCATGCTGATGGTGAAATTTTAGGGAAAAGAAGTACGGATATCTGTTTTGGGACCGTCACTCGATTATTTTGGTTTTGAGCGTATCAAAAAAAGAGGAAAAAACAATTTTTGTTTTTTCCTCTTTTTTTAGTTTAACGATTCAAATGCCTGTTTCAAATCTGCAATCAAATCCTCACTGGCCTCAATTCCTGTCGAGATTCTCAACAAATCTGGTGTTAATCCATAAGACTCTCTTAACGCCTTTGGAATATCCGCATGTGTTTGTGTCGTTGGGTAAGTAATCAAGCTTTCAACCCCACCCAGACTTTCTGCAAAAGTAAAAATCGATAAATTTCGTAATAAGTCTTTGATCATTTCTTGATCCTTGATTTTAAAACTCAGCATTCCACCACGACCTGGATACATCACTTCTTTGACGTACGTGCTGGTTTTTAAATACGCTACAACGGCCCGCGCATTTTCTTCATGTCTTTCCATCCGTAATGCTAGAGTTTTCATTCCTCTAATCAATAACCAGCTATCAAAAGGAGATAAAACAGCTCCTGTAGTGTTCAAACTATACGCCAATTGCTCGCCAATTTCTTGTGAGCGTGCAATCACAGCGCCTGCCAGCAAATCATTATGACCGCCTAAATATTTGGTCGCACTATGAATCACAACATCCGCACCTAACTCTAATGGTTTTTGAAGTAGTGGTGTGTAGAAGGTATTATCAACGACCAACTGCGCATGATGTTTTTTAGCAAAAACAGCGACCTTTTCAATCGAAACTTCACTCATTAAAGGATTTGTTGGTGTTTCAATAAACACTGCTGTTGTTTTATCCGTGATTTCTTTTTCAAATCCTGCTTCATCATCGACATAAATAAACTGATACAATCCTTGTTTCTCTAAGTCTTTAAAATAGCGATAGCTACCTCCATATAAATCTCTAGATGCAACAATTTGACTCCCCACAGGAAATTGACTAAATACTAATTGCACAGCACTCATTCCTGAACTCGTTGCCAAACCAACTGCACCATTTTCCAAAACTGCTAATGCTGATTCTACGACTTCTCTCGTTGGATTTTTAGTTCTCGTATAATCATAGCCCGTCGACTCGCCTAGTGTCGGATGTTCATACGTCGTTGAAAAATAGATAGGCGTATTGATCGATCCTGTAACTGGGTTTTGATGATTTCCGATTTGTGCCAAAAATGTGTCTGTTTGAATCTCTCCCGATTGTGATTTTTTTTCCATGACCTTCCCTCTTTTCCAGAAAATAAACGACCTTCATTTGTCGTCAGCACGTTTCCGTGTTGCCTCTCATTATATACGTCGAACAAAGCTTAAAGCAAGAAATAGTTCGATAAAAGAAAAAAACGAAACAAGCAGTAGATCGCTGTTCCGTTTTTTCTTCTTTTACTTCATAAAGTCGTATGGTGTAGTCTGATTCATTCCAATCATGGGATCGATTGTTTGTCTTTGTACCAAATCAGGTGTCAATAATCGATCTATTTCCGCCTCAACTTGTTCATCGATTTCTTGGACAGACTCACTAAACAATGATATTTCTTGTACTTTAGGTTTAATGAGTACTGGTTCAGTTACTTCTTCTACAGTAGAAGTCTGTTCCTCTTTGACTGTTTCATAGACAATCGGTCTTTTTTCCTCTGTCTCATTGAAAGGTGATTCTTTATTCAATCCCTCTTCATACGCTTCAAGTTGCATCCTTGTTGTTAAAGTCATATCATCTGCGCTTGTGATTCGTTCTTTCAACATCGTTAATCGACTAGCTGATTCATGAGCAACGCAAGTATTGAACGCCTGAACTTCTCCCAATAGTATCAGTATCTCTTTACTTCTAGTCACAGCTGTGTACAGCAAGTTTCGTTGCAGCATCCGATGATATTGATGAACCATCGGCAATATCACCATCTTAAACTCACTACCTTGCGCTTTATGGATCGAGCAACAATAAGAGAGTGTGATTTTATTCCATTCATTTCGCTTGTAGCTGACTTCATTGTTATCAAACTGAATCACTAATTCATCGACTTTGTCTTCCGACTCTTTAGCCAAGATAATTCCGACTATTTCCCCCATGTCTCCATTGAAGACATTGAGTTCTGGCGTATTCACTAAATGCAACACTTTATCACCGATTCGATAAACAGATTCATTCCATTTGACTTCTTTTTTCGTACCATCATTGGGATTAAATATTTCCTGCATCATCTTGTTTAATGCATCGATTCCAGCAGCACCTCGATACATCGGTGCCAAAAGTTGAATATCTTGAGGTGAAAAACCTTTAGCTTTCGCCTTCGTCACGATTTGCCGGACATATGTCTCGATATGATACACATCACTTGGGAAAAAGGAACGGTCTTTTTGATTCACAGTGAAATCTTGAGGAAGTTTTCCTTGTTTGATTTCATGAGCTAAGGGAATAATACTTGATCCATCACCTTGTCGATAGATTTCTGTTAGTTCTTTTTTGGGGATCTCATTGATTTGCAAAAGATCATGTAATACTTGACCCGGTCCAACTGATGGAAGCTGATCCTTATCACCAACGAAAATCACTTGCATATTTGTTGGAATTGCCTTAAATAACGTATTTGCTAACCAGGTATCTACCATTGACATTTCATCAACGATCAACAGTCCGCCTTCTAGCTCTTTCGCTGTCATACTTGGATTTTTTTCACGTCCAGTCAAACCTAATAAGCGATGGATGGTACTCGCTGGCAACCCAGTTGTTTCATTCATACGCTTCGCCGCACGTCCAGTCGGAGCCGCTAATAATATAGGAAACATCTCTTGTGTATAATCTTTCACGTCCAAAGAAAGTCCATTCAACTCCGCAAACAACGACACGATCCCATTGATTACAGTAGTTTTCCCTGTCCCTGGACCACCTGTTAAAATAAATAGAGGTGCTTTTATCGCTTCTTCAATTGCAGCTTGTTGGGAATCTCCATAAAGAATTCCTAAACGCTTTTCAATGCCACGTATATTTTTTTCTATCTCTTTTTTATCGTACTTAATCTCTTTTTTTCTAGAAAGTAAACGTTGGATGGAGGTGCCAATTCCCCATTCTGAAAAATACAAACTATTTTCAAAAAGCTTTGTACCTTCTTGTTGGATTTTGCCCTCTTCTACCAAATGAATGATTTGCTCAGCTACTTGATCCAGTGAAATCTCAACTGGGCGACTAGATTCCAATGTACTGATCGTCTCTCTAAGTAACATCTCCGCTTCAACATACGTATTACCAGAACGTACTGAATGTTGGAAGATTTCATGGGTGATCGCTGCTCGTACTCTCTTATCTGAATCTGCACCAATTCCTAGCTGCTCAGCAATATTATCTGCTCGCTTGAAACCAATTCCTTCAATATCTTCTACTAGTTGGTAAGGATTCTCGTGAATAATATCTAATGTTTCTTCTTTATAAGTTTGATAAATCGCAAATGACAGTTGACTACCGAACCCATAACGGTTTAGTCCAACGATCACTTGTTCCATCCCATGATTTAAGCGGATCGTTTCAATGATAGTTTGACGTTTTTTTTCATTTAGCTGGGGAACTTCTTCTAAAACATCAGGAGTCGCTATAATTCGATCAATGGCGTCTTCTCCCAAGATTTCTACGATTTTTTCAGCTGTTCGTTTACCGATCCCCGGAAACTTCTCACTAGAAAGATAATTTACCACACCATTGGCAGATGTTGGGCGCTCTTGTTGGTAACTATCTACTTGAAATTGTTTACCATAACGAGGATGATCCACGAAATGTCCAAAAAAGCGATAAATTTCTTCCTCTTGAATTTGACCGAAACTACCAGTCGTTACGATTTCTTTTTCTAAATAATCTGTATTTGTATCTGTGATTTTCACCAACAAAACTTTGTAAAAATTGCTAGGGTTTTGAAAAAAGATCGCCTGAACTTGTCCAACCACATATTCTTTTTCCTCTTCGCCAAACAATGTATCCATCGCTTTCACCTCGCTTTATCCCCACTATTATCTATGATAAGAAAGAATCATCATTCCATAATTTCAATGTATAACCTTGTTCATTTTCAGTTTCTGTTGTTTCCAAGATCGATAAGCTATTGTTCTTAAGTCCACCCATACTGCGCAAATCAGCTAATTCTTTCCCCGAAAGCGACTGAATCGCCGCAGTCAAGGATGCACCATGACCAACAAATAAATAAGGTCCGTCCCCTTTATCAACAGCCTGTTTCACAACAGAAGAAATACGTGAAATTGCTTGTTCGATCGGTTCGCCTTGAAACACTTCCGGATTGTACCGATCTAAACGGTAGCGCATATGATCCATCTCTTCACTGTAAATTTTTCTCATTTCGTGGATAGACTGACCTTCTAATTTTCCCAGCCCTAGTTCTTTTAGGTCATCAGTAAAAATGATTTCTACTGGTTGTTCTAGCTCTTCATTGATACCTTCTGCTGTTTTTCTAGCACGTGGTGAGGTACTTGAAAATATTTTTTTAAAAGGGACATCTTTGACTGTTTGGCCCAATAACTTTATTTCTTTATAACTCGTTGGAAGCAATGGTGAATCTCCACTCATCCCTTGAAACCTAAGTTCCTGATTCCATTCTGTTTTTCCATGGCGAGTAAAATATAATTTCATGTTCTTGCTCCCTTGATTCTTATTAATTGAATTTCTACAACTTGATTTTCACTTATTTATCTTATCTAGTGTATCATTTTCGCAGGCAAAATTCCATTGAACTCTGAGTTTTATAAAAATTCAAACAACCTGATTGTGTTTCAAAAAAATAATGAGTTATAATGAAAAAGATAAAAATACATATGAATGCGCAGGAAGAAACTAGTCCGTTTCGCTTTTAATTTAGGAGGTTTAATTTTGTTTTTCAATCAGATCCATCATATTGCTATCAACTGTTCCGATTATCATAAAACAAAAGAATTCTATGTGGAAAAACTTGGGTTTACTATTATCAGAGAAAACCATAGAAAAGATAAAAATGATGTCAAACTTGATTTGTCATTAGGAAACTACGAATTAGAAATTTTTATTTCTCCCGATGCACCAAAACGCCCATCTTATCCTGAAGCGCTAGGTCTCCGTCATTTAGCGTTTAAAGTTGAAAATATCGAAGAAGTCATCACTTTTTTACAAGCTAAAAATATTGACTGTGAACCCATTCGAAAAGATACCTTCACAGGGGAAAAAATGACTTTTTTCTTTGACCCAGATGGCTTGCCCTTGGAATTGCACGAGTAATAGGGCAGCCTTGGCCCATTTCAATAAAAAAAACTGTTACCTAAAATTAGGTAGCAGTTTTTTTAGTTTCAGTCTAATTTGTCATGCTCATAATGATGCTGCAATTCCAATGCTGGAAAATTCTGTTGCCGTAACGCTTCATAAACTACCAATGCAACAGTATTAGACAGGTTCAATGAACGGACATGCTCATCATTCATTGGAATCCGTAGACATTTTTCTTCGTTGTTGCGCATAAACTCTTCTGGTAACCCTGTTGTTTCCTTACCAAACATAAAATAATGGTCTTCATTATCCGTATAATCTATTTCACTATATGTTTGATTGGCAAATTTGGTGATTAAATGTAGAGGCTTTTCACCTAAATAAGTCAAAAAAGCAGCCAAATCCTTATGATACATGATATTAACATCATTCCAATAATCTAATCCTGCTCGTTTCAAGTGTTTGTCATCCGTTTGGAAACCTAACGGCTCTATGAGATGTAATGGAGAGTTTGTAGCGGCACAAGTCCGAGCAATATTCCCTGTATTTGCTGGAATTTGAGGTTCAAATAATACAATATGATTTGTCATGATTGCAATTTCCTTTCATTTAAATGACACATAATTTATTTTTTATTCACAAAAATCGACATAAAAAAAACGTATCGCCTCGGTGTCAATCACTGCGAGTCGCTACGTTAGTGAAGCTCTTTTCACTAACTTTTATCAGAACAGGAACCTGATAAAAACCAATGAAAAAACAACTTGTATGTAATATAACACCATTACAGTAGCTTTGCAATACCTTTTAGTAAATTAACTGAATGTAAGCGCTATTTTACTTTTCCTTTTAACACACGAACGTCAATTGTGATTTTTGATAATGGATTTCTTTGAATTTCTTCTTTTATTTGCTCAGAAACACCCCATTCTAATGGAGACATCTCCAATAGATCAAGTCGATTTTGCTCAGGTATGGAAAAAGTAAATGTTACTCGGTCATCATTCAAAACGTCCATTTCCTCTGAAAACTTTGCTAATACTTTTTCATTTGAGTAGGTTTGTTTGATTTCATCATCTGGATAAAACGCAACTCTCAACTCTTTTAAATAGTTTACTTCTGGAATTACCTTTATCACAGTCCCCTCTTTTTTCAATACACGTTGAAATTCTTGGTAATGAGACGGAGAAAAAATATTCAAAATTGTATCCATTGACTGATCAGCGAATGGTAAATTCGTCAAATCAGCTACGCACCAAAAAGCATCGATTGGCTGATTACTGGCTAAATAAATGCCCTCTTTTGAAATATCAAATCCAACTTTTGGACCAGTCAGACCTAAATTGGAAAGCTCAGATAAAAAACTTCCTTCACCACAGCCAACATCCAATGTATTTCCTGACAAATTCATCCTATCCGCAATTTTTTCTAATAATGGCTGGTACATGCCGCTTTTAATCATTCTACCTCTATGAGCTAACATTTTTTTATTGTATTCCGTTTGAATGCTATGAGAAAGAAAGTAGATAGTTCCCTTTTTCGATAAATCAAATTGATGGTTCTCTGCACAAATCAAGCTATAACCATTTAACTTAAATGGCTTTTTACATACTGGACAATGAAATTGTTTTTGATGTGTTTCTAAAAATTTACGCGCTGAATCAATTTTTTTCAACATAACGTTACTTCCTATTCACTATAAATTCTGAATCGAACAGTAAAACTGTCGCTATTTATCTTACAACGAGAAGAAGACTTTGGCAACAGCTAGAATTGTGGTACAATGCCTGTGAAGAAAAAACAAGGAGTGAAACGAATGATCAAAGAATTTTGCGCTGAAAATTTCACGGATATTCCAACTGCCATAAGAAATGGTGCTGGGCGTATCGAATTATGCGATAACTTAGCTGTTGGCGGTACGACCCCTAGTACAGGCGTTATTGAAGAAGTTATTTCCTATGCTGGTGAAAAATCGATTCCTGTTATGACGATCATCAGACCTCGAGGTGGCGATTTTGTCTATAATGATATTGAACTCAAAATCATGCATACAGACTTGATCGAAGCTAAAAAAATTGGAACTGACGGTGTTGTTCTAGGTTGCCTCACAAGAGATGGCTGGTTAGATGAAGAGGCATTAGAGTTATTGATTGAGACCGCTGAAGGACTACAGATAACTTTCCATATGGCATTTGATGTATTGAATAAAGAAAATCAATTTAAAGCGATCGATTGGCTAGCAGAACATGATGTTCATCGGATTTTAACACATGGTGGGCCTTCTGGAACGGCAATCGAGGATAATTTTGATCATCTAAAAAAATTGATCGAGTATGCTGATAATCGAATTATTATTTTACCTGGCGGCGGTATTTCTGATAAAAATGTTGAAGCAGTAATTGATGCTTTACAGGTCAGCGAAGTTCATGGGACAAAAATCCTAGGATAATTACAATTTAAGGAAATAATCAAACTTGAAGTGATTTGGTCTGATTATTTCCTTTTTTTGACTCAAATAAAAGAGGTACCCGATCTTGCGATTGGAGTACCTTTTTGTCGTCATACAAAATACTGCATAAACAAACTAGCAATATTAAAATAAATCAACACACTGGTTAAATCACTTAAGGTAGTGATAAAAGGTCCACTAGCAACTGCAGGATCGAAACCTAGTTTATCCATCAACATTGGTATCAAACTTCCAGCCAAGTTTGCTACTGTAATTGCACAAAGCATCGCCATGCCAATCACAAATCCAAGAGGGAAATTATGTTGCCAAATCCCAACAACAATAAAAATTGCTACTCCTGTTACCGCACCTGTTACAAGACCCGTCAATACTTCACTAATGATCAAACGTCCAAAATTATTATCTTTTTCATCTGCCACAGCTAGTCTTCTGACCGCGACCGCCAATGATTGCGTACCCGCATTTCCAGCCGTCCCTGTGATCAATGAAATAAATACAGCTAAAATACTTGCTTCACTAACTAACTCTTCATAATGGCTGATTAAGGTAGCTGTAGACATTCCTAAAAATAATAATGTGATCAACCAAGGCAAACGTTTTGATGCTGCTTTGATAGGATTTTCACTGACTTCTTCAACATTGACCCCAGCCAAACCAGAGTAATCACTGGCCGCTTCATCATCGATAACGTCGATGATATCATCAACTGTGACAATTCCCAACAGATGATCATCATAATCCGTAACTGGTAAGGCAAGGAAATCGTAATCTCGAATCGTTTGAGCAACATCTTCTTGATCATCACCCACATGAACCGAAATGACCCGTTCGCTTAGTACATCTGCAATCATTGTATCATCATCATTTACGATCAAATCACGTAAAGAAATAACCCCTACTAAATGGTTTTCTTGATCTACCACATAGACGTAATAAATTGTTTCAGCTACATCTGCCTGATTTTTCAGTACATACATTGCAGAACGAACAGTTTGATTCGCAACAATGGAGACAAATTCTGTCGTCATGATCGAGCCTGCTGTATCATCTTCATAATGCAGCAATTCTTTGATTTCCCCAGCATCTTCGGTACTCATTAAGCTTAAGTATTTCGCTTTTTGACTTTTATCCAACATATTCAACAAGTCGACCGCGTTATCTGTATACATCTCTGATAACATTTCAGCTGCATAGCTCGGACGCATCTCTGCAATATAATCTTTCATATTTTCATTGTCTTCTTCAATCACATCGAACATATCCGCTAATTCTTTAGGAGACAAATAACTATATATTTGTTTTCTATCTACTTCATCTATTGATTGGTAAAATTGACCTTGCTCATAAATATGAAGTGTTAAAAATAACTCACGAAATTCAGCCATCTGCTGTTCTTTTAGCTTTTCTAACAACAAAGAGAAATGTTCTTCCATTTCTTGTCCTTCATTCACCTTAACCTCCCCTTTCAATTTATAGTTGATCTACAATTTTTTTCATATCTTCTGCTAAAGGAGAAGTTAACTCTAACCGTTTCTTTGTAAACGGATGAACAAAACTCAACTGACAGCAATGTAGAGCTTGCCGATTTATACCACTATTCATTTTACCACCATACATGTCATCGCCCAACAAAGGACACCCAATCGCTTCAAAATGAACTCTAATTTGATGGGTTCTTCCTGTATGTAGTTGAATATTTACTAGTGCTTCATCATTGTTACGTTTTGTCAGCCAATACTCTGTTTCTGCATGTTGTCCCGTTTCTAAAATTGTTCGTTTTAATATAGAAGAAAAATCTCTACCGATCGGCAATTGAATAAGGGCGTGCTCTTTTAATTCAGAAACACTTCCTCCAACCAAAGCCTGATAAATTTTGACGACCTCTTTTTTACGTAATTCCTGATCTAGCATAGCATGAGCAAAACCATGTTTAGCAAATAACATCAAACCGGTAGTATCTCTATCTAATCGAGTCACCACGTGAATCACCTGATTTTTATAGTGTTGCGCTTTAAAATAAGCCTTCACCCGATTAGCCATAGTGCCATTAGGGTGATATTGGGCTGGAATCGATGCAACACCCGCTGGTTTATCAACCACTAAATAATGCTCATCTTCAAACACGATATCAATCGGTACATCATCAACAAGTAATGTCTCGTGCTCTTTTTCATCAGGAATCGTGATTTTTACCTGATCACCAAAAGATAACTTGAATAATACATTTTCAACGGTTTGATTGACTTCGATTTTTCCACCTTGAAACTTGATTTTAGCCAGAAGACCTTTAGAGATCCCCTGCTCTTTTAAGAAATATTTTACTTGCTGCGGTTCTTTTTTCTCTACCGTCCAATTAAATTCCATTAACTTATTAATCCTCACTAATAAAGGCATCTTTAACGCGATGCCAAAAATGCATATGCCGATACGAGGCAAAATGAATACGCTCATCTGCAATCCGATAATAAATTGACTTGATATCATCTTGATAAATATCAAGTTGATCTACTGTAATTAAATAATCGTTACTTTCCTGTAATTTGATTTCAACCCATTCTGTATGAGCAATCACGATCGGTGATCCCAATGTTCTAAAAACTCGATTATTCAATGAAGCGATTTCCGCAAGTTGAAATGCATTGATACTAGGGTGCAATACTGCTCCACCAATACTTTTATTATAAGCTGTTGAGCCAGTTGGTGTTGAGACAGATAACCCATCTCCACGAAAACGTTCAAATAATTCATCTTTAATAAAGACATCTGCAACCATGGTACGGTTTGCACGCTTAATTGTCGATTCATTCAATGCTAAAAAATGCTTATCGGGTTTATTCCCATGAAAACTGATTTTTACATCAAGAAGTGGATAACTAATACTTTTTTCTTGATGAACTAACAGACTTTGAACTAACTCCTCCAATTCATAGTCTCGCCAATCCGTATAAAATCCTAGATGGCCTGTGTGAACACCTAAAAAACTAACTTCATCCAGTCGATGACTAAAACGATGAAACGCTGATAATAGTGTACCATCTCCCCCCACTGAAATTACGAGGTCTGGTTGGTGGTCATCGATCTCAATCTTATTTTTTTTCAAAAGCAGGAGTAAATGACGGGTGACTTCATTCGATTTGTGTTCATGATTATGAACAATTGCTACTTTCATCTTACCCCTCCTATTTTTTGTCTAAGTTCTCTTTAGTATCGTTGTATTTTTGATAGTAATTATCTTTTGATTTTCCTCGTCCATGTGAGAACAGATGCTGTGCTTCTTGTATTTCTTCACGAATCGTGGACATCTCTTCATCTAATTGATACGCTGCTTCTGCTGCTCGTTGTAACCGTTCTTTCATCTCTTCTGGAAAAGCACCTTGATATTTATAGTTCAATGAATGTTCGATCGTTGCCCAAAAATTCATTGCTAAGGTACGTATTTGAATTTCCGCCAAAATCTTTTTTTCACCTGTAATCAACTGAACAGGGTATTCAATCACTAAGTGGTACGAACGATAACCACTCTCTTTTTTATTTGAAATATAATCTCGTTCTTGAATAATTTGTAAATCTTTTCGATTACGGATGATATCCACAACTTGCCGAATGTCTTCAACAAATTGACACATGATCCGAAGCCCTGCAATATCCTGCATTTCTTCTTCTAAACGATCGATAGGGATATTACGCAATGCGGCTTTTGTTAGAATACTATCTACAGGCTTTACTCGCCCCGTTACAAACTCAATAGGTGTATGTTTATTTTGTTCTCGAAACTGCTTGCGAATACCGCGCAGCTTAACTTTCATTTCTCCAACAGCCTGTTCATACGGTGCCAGAAAAAGCTCCCACTCTTTCTCCATCCTCATCCCTCTATTTCTTTGAATTTGATTCACAGCTTATTTTACCATAGAGCCGGTAAAAATAGGGCAATTTGAGAAATTGTATGCTTTTTTTCAACAATGGCGAATTTTTTAACTTCTAGTTCACTTTTCTTGACGTAAATGGGTAAAGTATGCAAAAATTGAATTAAATTAAAGAAAGTGGGTCAAAAACGAGTGAGCGAGAATTTAGAAATAGAATTTAAAACATTATTGTCTATCGAAGAGTTTTCACGAACAGTTGACTACTTTCAACTAAAAGAAAAACAATTTTTTACACAAACCAATTATTATTTTGATTCAGCCGATTTTCAATTAAAAGAAAAACATATCGGTTTAAGAGTTCGTACACTATCAAATAATGCAGAAATCACTTTGAAAATTCCTGAAGAAGTCGGTTTGCTGGAAATCAACGATACTATTTCTATTGACGAAGCACAGCATATTGTTGCATCTGCTACACTTCCAAATTCTGGAAATGTGTACAACAGATTAACTACTTTAGGAATCAATAAAAATGATTTGCGTTTAATCGGCAGCTTAACAACTAAACGAGCAGAAATAAAACTTCCCCAAGGTTTACTCGCACTAGATGAAAGTTGGTACAATGAGCAGCATGATTTTGAGTTGGAATTAGAGGTAGACGATCCGTATAACGGAAAGGCAGATTTTCTTTCCTTATTGAATACTTTGAATATCAAAGAATCTCCGTCACCGAATAAGATTCAACGAATGATGATGAGCTCAAAAGAGAAAGATTAAGAAGTTATTATAGGAAAAACATATCATTTCATTTTTCCCAGATTTTCTGATAAATTAGGGACACTTAGTTGAGAAATGATGTCTAGTCGCAAAAGAGTCAAATTGGAGGAAGTATGAATGATTGAAATCTATCTGTTCGTTAATCCTTTGGGGGGCATTTGTCTCAACGTAGAAAAGGATATTTTGAAATTGGTTGAAACTGAAAATAAAAAAATTCAATTTCGTTTCATTCCGCTAGTTAATATGCGGACCGTAAATCACCTTATAAAGTTGTTCGATATTCCATCACATGATATTGAACGGCGCAATCAATTGTTTGAAGATGTTTATTCAGCAGCATTAGACTATAAAGCAGCACAACTACAAGGAAAGAAAAAAGGGCGCCATTTGCTTTTAGGCTTACAACAAGCTGTCGCAGTGGACAATCTTCCCTACTCTTTAGAGTTAGCTGAAAAACTAGTAGTGGAAGCTGGTGGGGATTTAGATATGTTTAAAGCTGATCGCCAGTCTGATTTTGTCAAAGAATCCTTTCAAACAGACCAACAAATTGCTCGCGAAATGGGTATTGTAAAACACCCTTCTGCAGTAGTTTACAATTACACATGTGATCGGGACTTTGGAGTACTCGTGGAAGATTGTGAATCCATGGATGAAATCAAAAAACTTTGTGAAACATCTGAAGATAATCTACAGTATTTTCATGAGCAATTTGAGTTAGATCATTTCAATGAGTCTCGCGTTCCACATGGACACTTACATTTGCTGTAATTTCTAATCATAAAGAGAATGAAAAACAACTCCTTCAATTTATTTTGAAGGAGTTGTTTTTTGTCTTCATTTATCTGTAATAAGAGACAGGGACTAAAAATCAACTTTAGTCCCTGTCTCTTATATTTTTTATTGTTCTAAAGATGCAACAAGTGCTTCTAATTCTTCTAGTCTCATTTCAAAAACTTTCATAGCATCTTCTATATATTGAGGTTTTGTCATATCTACCCCAGCTTTTTTCATTACTTCTATTGGATAATCACTACTACCTGACTTCAAATAGGTCAAATAATTTTCCAAAGCAAGTGGTTCATTCGCTAATATTTTATTGGCTAATGCTGAAGCTGCCGAAAAACCTGTCGCATACTGATAAACATAATAATTGTAATAAAAATGAGGAATGCGTGACCATTCTAAGGAAATTTCAGGATCTTTCATCACTTCTGGACCATAGTACTTATGATTCAATTCGCCATAATAATCTCCTAAATATTCACTGGTTAATGGCGTTCCTTTCGCATCTTCAGTATGGATAAAATGTTCGAATTCAGCAAATTGTGTTTGTCGGAAAATAGTTCCTTTAAAACCATCCAAATAATGATTCAATACATATGCACGAATTCTAGGATCTGTTTCTGTTTCCAATAAATATTCTGTTAAAAGATTTTCATTTGTAGTCGAAGCAATTTCAGCCAAGAAAATCGAGTAATCACCGTAGACATATGGTTGGTTATTTCGAGTAAAGTAGCTATGCACACTATGCCCCATCTCATGGACCAATGTGTACAATTGGTCTAAACTATCGTGCCAGTTCATTAAGATATAAGGAGCTGTATCATATGCCCCAGATGAATAGGCGCCACTACGTTTCCCTTGGTTTTCGATAACATCGATCCAGCGGTCATCAAAAGCTGTTTTCACTATATTTAAATATTCTTCTCCCATTGGATTCAAAGCAGTAATAGCTTTTTCTTTTGCTTCTTCGTAAGAATATTTGATCGAAGCTTCCCCTAAGATTGGTGTATACATATCATACATATGAAGTTCATCTAGTTTTAACAAACGTTTGCGTAAAGACACGTAACGGTGAAGTAAAGGCAGATTTTGATTTACCACATCAAGCAACGTATCATAAACGCTTTCAGGAATATGATTATTACTTAACGCTGCCTTTCTTGCAGATGAATAGTTTCGTACTTTCGCTTTATAATTATGTGCTTTAACATGCGAACTCAATGTTTGAGCAAAAGTATTTTTGAACTGATCATAAACAGTATATAACCCTTTAAATGCTTCTTCCCGAACATTTCTGTGGACATTTTCCATTAATTGACCATAAACACCATGAGTAAGTTGGATTTTTTCACCGTTTTCATCTTCAATTACTGGAAATTTCAAATCAGCATTATTCAAAATAGAAAAAGTATTGCTAGACGCTTCAAAAATCTCACCAGCTCCAGCTAATAATGCTTCTTGTTCAGCAGATAAGATATGCGGACGATCACTCAAGATATTTTCAATAAAATGACGATATACTTCTAATTTCGAATTTTCAGCGAAATACCCCCAGATCTTGTCATCGCTTAAGGACAATACCTCTGGTTCAAACCATGCCACGGCTTCACTTGCTTGAGCTAATAAAGCACTTGCTCTAGCATACAATGCTTGGTATGTTGTATTGGTTGTATCTTGATCATTCTTTAAATGTGCATAAACATAAATGACTTCGATTTTACGGTAAATACTCAATAACATTTCTATACTGCTTAAAAATGTATCGCTATTTTCTCCTAAGGTACCTTTGAATTGTTCAACTTTTTTTAATTCATCTGTTAAGGCTTGAAACGCCTCGTCAAATGCCTGATCATCTTTAAATATTTTCGTCAAATCCCATGTTTTTTCTATTGGTAAACTCGAACGTTCTGGTAATTGTTTTGCTTCACTCATAACATCTTCTCCTTTTTTAATTGTTCCTCATTGTTTTATCTTATCATATTTTTAAAAGGAGTAGCAGTGATTAGGCATTTATTTTCAATTCCCATTAACCACTCCCTCACACTATCGATTTTTTGATCATTCACCCCGACAATAACTTTCCAACCTTTATCAATTTTAATTAAATGATTGCAAGCAATCAAATATGTGAGTAATTGATTCAAACAATACTGTTGAACTACTTTGTAAGGAATGTTCGGCAACTCATAAAACAGCGCCTTCGATTTTTCCAATTCTGCTTTTAATACATGAATCAATTCAACATGCTCAAAAACATTCTGATCAAAAAACTGTACCCATTTCCAAATTCGAGCTTTTAATAGTAAGTCTGATCCTCTACAACAAAAAATACGCAAACCAGGATAATAAAACCAATTCGGTAATTGAAGAATATGGAAACGATTGTTATATAATTCCATTTGAATAGTTCTTATTTGCCCATCCCGCCTAGATAATTTTTTGCTAAGATCTAAGTGGTACTCGCCTATAAGTTCTCCAATTTTAAATTTTCTTTGACTGTAAATTTTTGATTTATTTGGGAAATTTAGAATTTCTACTAAATAATCACTGTAAAATGACCAGCTTTTGGTTAAAGAGTACACTCTCTTTTTCCAATCTTCTTCGATGTGTAAATGGATGGTCAACTCTTCCATTTCCCAGTCAGCAGTCCATAAGTAAAAACCTATATCAGTAGAGTAATAACACAAATTTTTAGCTAATTCGCTTAAGCTTTGCCCTTTAGAAAATAGTTTTTTACCGCAGATCCAAATAGGAATATAGCCATGTTTTTGATAATTTTTGGTCCGTTCGACCAATCGCTGTGTGCTTAATGAACTACACTGAATCTCTAAAGCTAACTTTCCTATCAAAAGATCAGGGCGCTGATTCAACTCTGGTAGATATTTTTCTAGTTCATACTCAATAGATTCTTTCTCACACCACTTAGCAAATACTTCTTTCAAAGCTAAATGTTCTATCGTCTCACCTTCAGAATAAATACTGCACGTACTGTTATTGTAATGAGAAAAATGCGGCACCTTGACTTTGCCATTCTTAATTCGAACTGGATGATTACATGCCGGGCAATAGTACAGTTGATCTTTGAGTTCTTCGATTTCTTCTCTTGATAAGTGCAATAGTGTTACAATATCGTTGTCTTTTGAATAGGCACTCAACATATCACTCACCTCATAATTAAGGTACGCAAAAAAAAGAATCGTTCATCAAAAAAACTGAAACAAAGCATCATCGCTTTATTTCAGTTCTTTAATTTATTCAAAGTAATATCTTGTTAATTCCAATGCATTACGTTCCATGATGCATGTTCCGTATTCATTCAAAGTCTCTGGTGTAACTGTAGATAAATTAGTAAATTCCAACAACTGAGCTAATTCATTTTCTACATCAGCTTTTCCTAACTCATCTAATAAGAATATTACTTGGAGATAATACGTTCCTTTAAATGTATATAAATTCGCTATTACAGACTGTAAGAATACTTCATTTGCTAGCTGTACCATTGTGTCAAAATCAGTAAGCTCAAACACTAAATTTTTCACCGTATTATCAGCAAATTCCTGTGTCTCATCAGCAAAATCTTCTTCAATTTGTTTACGAATTATATTACTGACTTCTTCTGAATTTAAATCATTAAAGCCTTCAAAATTAGATACTTCGTCAATCGATGCATTCTTACTAATAAATAGTTCTAAACCATCGCTTTTTGGCAGAACCTGAAAGGTAACAGCTTCACTGCCCTGAAATTCATCTTCCACATCAACTTCTTCTAAAATACTATAGAAAAAATTTTCTACTTCCTTGTGGTTGCCAAGTAAATCTAAAAAAGTGATCCCTCTGTCAGCCAGATCTTCATTACCAATCAACACACGTATGGTATTTTCATTGATATGTTCCATTTCCATGTCGCTACACCTCACTTTTGCTAATCAGGAAACTTATTCTTACGTACATTGTAGCGGAATCACGCCAAATGTAAAGGGAAAAGTAATAATATTCCTAAATAATCTGCTGTCTTAGTATAATCCTAAAATCTTGTTCTACCTACTTATATGTACTTTTTCTATAATTATTTATAAAAAAAGTGATAATCCACTTACTATGTAGAGATCAATATAAAAGAAAACCCTTGTCACAAGGACAAAGGTTCTCCTTTTTTCATTTTATAAACCTGCCATCAATTGCGCTTGACGTAATTCCAGTTGCCTAACTCCTCTTGGCAAGAAACGTCGAATTTCATCCTCATTAAAACCAACCTGTAATCTTTTTTCATCAATCATTATTGGTCGACGCAACAATCCAGGATTCTCTTTTACTAACTCTAGCAAGTCCTGCAACGGAAGTTCATCCAAATCCATATTAAGTTTTTGGAAAACCTTAGAACGAGTAGAGATAATCTCCTCTGTTCCATCTTCTGTCATTCGCAAAATTGCTTTCAATTCAGAAATATTCAATGGTTCTGAGAAGATATTTCTTTCTTTGAATGGAATCTCGTGTTCTTGCAACCATGCACGAGCCTTACGGCAGGACGTACAACTTGGGGAAGTATAAAGTGTCAACATGTGCATCACTCCTTTGTGTGACTTTCATCACTTTTTTGAAACAGGAAAATTTTCTGTTTTCCTATTTAATGTAAGTATACCCAATTTCTAATTAAAATACTAGCTCTTTTTTCAAAAAAAAACGTAGTTTTTCGTTATTTTACGTGTTTTTTTTAAATATTAAAATAAAGGACGTCTTTTTTGAATATAAAATTATAACGTTTTCAAAAACTTTAAAACTGATACAGCTTTAATAATCTGCTACAACTGTACTAGTCTAAAAATTCTGACATTTTATTTTTTCCATGTAATCCTGTTTTTTTTTTCTTTTAGCTGTATAATGATATCAGGACTTTTTATTAATTGATTAAGGTGGTTACTTTATGGAAACTATTTTTTCAGGCATCCAACCTAGTGGTATTCCGACAATCGGAAATTACATTGGTGCGATGAAACAATTTATTGAATTACAAAATCACTATAACTGTTATTTTTGTATAGTTGATGAACATGCGATCACAGTTCCTCAAGATCCTTTGAAACTACGTCAACAAACGCGTGGTTTAGCAGCTCTTTATCTGGCTGTAGGTCTTGATCCTGAGAAAGCAACGATTTTCATCCAATCTGAGGTATCAGCTCATGCGGAAGCAGCTTGGATCATTCAATGCAACACAACGATCGGTGAATTAGAGCGTATGACTCAATTTAAAGATAAATCGCAAAAAAATGGTCGGACAGGCGTTAGCGCGGGACTGTTGACTTATCCCCCTTTAATGGTAGGAGATATTGTTTTGTACAACGCAAATCTTGTACCTGTCGGCGATGATCAAAAACAGCATTTAGAATTGACACGGGATTTTGTTGAGCGTTTTAATAAACGTTATGGACAAGCCAATCAAGAAATTTTGGTTCTTCCAGAGGTAAAAATCGCTGAACAAGGCGGACGGGTAATGAGCTTACAAGACCCAACTAGTAAAATGAGTAAATCAGATTCAAATGCCAAAGGATTCATCTCTATGTTGGATGAGCCAAGTATCATCCGCAAAAAAATCAAGTCAGCCGTAACTGATTCAACAGGTATCATTGAATATGATCCAGAAAATAAACCAGGCATCTCTAACTTATTAAGTATCTTCTCTGCCTCTACTGGTCGCTCAATCGATGATATAGTTGCAGCTTATGAAGGAAAAGGATATGGCGAATTCAAAACAGATTTAGCTGAAGCAGTTGTCGATCTACTAAGTCCAATCCAAGAACGTTACCATGAGTTATTAGCTTCAGAAGAATTAGATGATATCCTTGATAGAGGAGCCGAGCAAGCTCGCCTTGTTGCCAACAAAACATTACAACGAATGAAGAATGCTATTGGTTTAGGAAGAAAGCCACGTAAAAGAACTTAATAAAAAGCCAAGCTGGCCGCTTGGCTTTTTATTGTTAATCTCTAAATTGTGCATCGTGCAAACGACGATAATGTCCACCTTTTTCAAGTAACTCTTCATGAGTTCCTTGTTCTAATATCCCTGATTCACTAACAACAATGATCCGTGTTGCGTGTTTGATCGTTGCTAAGCGATGAGCAATAATCATTGTTGTTCTACCTTCGGCTAAAGAATTTAATGATTCTTGAATTACTTGTTCTGTCTCTGTATCTAGAGCAGAAGTCGCTTCATCTAAAATCAAAATCGGCGGATTTTTTAGAAACATTCGAGCAATTGCCACTCGTTGCTTTTGTCCTCCAGAAAGTTTTACTCCCCGCTCACCGATCATTGTATCTAGACCGTCTGACATTTGATCCACTACTTTTTCCAAATGAGCCAGCTGGACGGCTTTTTGAATTTCTTCTTCAGTCGCATCTAGTTTTCCGTAAGCAATATTTTCCCGAATTGTTCCTGGAAATAAAAATACATCTTGTTGGACAATACCGATTTGACTTCTCAAAGAAGCTAGTGTCATGTCTTGAATATTGATATCGTCAATCGTAATTTGTCCATCTGTTACTTCATAAAATCTTGGTAGTAAGTTACATAATGTTGTTTTTCCTGAACCACTTTGGCCTACAAATGCTACTGTCTCGCCTGGTACAATCTGCAAATCAATATGATTTAACACTTTCGTAGAATCTGCATAGGAAAATGAAACGTCCTTATACACGATATCGCCATGTAAATGGTCCACAGATATTGCATCAAGTTTATCTTGAATTGCGGGCTTCTTATCAATCTCTTCGGTAAAACGTTTGAACCCAGCAATTCCTTTTGGATAACTTTCAATCATATTATTGACTTTTTCGATGGGACGAACAAAAACATTTGACAGCAAAATAAATCCAACAAATTGTCCATCTGTAATTTCACCGTTGATTGTATAATACGCACCAAAAATCAATGCAAACAAGTTGATTAGCCGAATTAAAAAGTAATTATACGCAGAACTAATTCCCATCACTTTATAAAAGGTAATCTTAGATTGACGGTACGCTTGATTCAATCCTTCAAAACGTTGACGTTCAAAAGGTTCATTAGCAAAAGATTGTGTTACCCGAATACCACTAACAGACGCTTCAACGCCAGCGTTAAAGTCTCCGAGGTTATCGTAAATTTTAGTATTGACTTTTGTCATCTTCTTATTGAAAAAGACTAGTGCAACCGTAATGAAAGGTAATACAATAAACGTTGCCAAAGCCAATTGCACGTGAATTCGTAACATCAAGTAAAATGATCCAACCAAAGTCATCACTGTGATAAATACATCCTCTGGTCCATGATGTGCAACTTCAGATATTTCAAATAAATCTGTCGTTAAGCGACTCATCAATTTCCCAGTTTTTTGATTGTCATAATATTCAAATGGCTGCGTCTGTAAGTGCTCATATAGTTCACGACGCATATCCGTTTCAATATTTACTCCTAATTTATGACCAAAAAATACCACGATATACTGTAAAAAAGTGTTGAGTATATAAAATAAAAGCAGGCCCACGCAAGCTAGTCCGATTAATCGGAAGTTTCCTTTAGGCATGATTTTATCAATCACCTGATTTACAACAACTGGAAATGATAATTCCAGTAAACCAGCTAGGACGGCGCAACCAAAATCCAAAATAAATAAGTGCTTGTATGGTCTATAATAACTAAAAAAACGTTTTAACATAAACTCCCCTTTCTCTTGACACTATGTCCATTATACGCAAATGAACAACAGTATGCAAAGTTTGAAAACTAGGATTCGTCTAAAAATTTTATAATAAAATGCAATAGATACTATCAATACTATTTCAAAAATCTAATTATTCATTCTAAAAAAACAAATAAAAAAAGTATAATGATTACAAATGAATTTTCAGGTTGAAAAATTGTTATTTTAACTATATTATAGATGAGGTTATACGTTTACTTTATAACCACTATTTATTATTGATTAAGGAGTGTTTAAGTGAAAACAGCAAAATTAGTTATTGGCATTATCAGTATTATTTTATCATTATTAGTTTTATTTCAATCTTGCGTTGCTGGATTAGGGAACAGTATTAATAATAATGGTGAGGTTGGTGGAAGTGCCGGCATGCTCTTAGCCATCTGTTTATTAGTGGCTGGAATTGTTGCTATCGCAACACGTAATTCTTCTGGTAATGGCGGTTTTGTAGCTGCTGGCTTTTATATTGCAGGAGGGATCATCGCCTTCTTACTAGCAGGCGGATATGATGATTTATATCTTTGGTCTGTATTATCAATTATATTTGGTGCTACTTTCGTTATTGGGGATACGAAAAAAAGAAAATAATAATCAGATATTTGAATACTGAACAACTAATAGTCAAACTGGAGGGAAGACATTCTCTCCGGTTTTTTATACATTTTGAGAAGCTCTATATACTGTTATGTCAATCACTTGAAAAGACCAAAACAATTTGGTAAATTATACGTATACATGTACATCATAAAAAACACCGATGAGTAGCTTATGTCTTGGGGAAGATAGGCCTGATCGGTGTTTCTGTTTTTTATTATACTAAATGTAGTTTTTTTTTACCACTTCAAAAATTTACTATCGATGTTACTTTTTTGAAGAATAAAATATCAAAATATGTTTTTTTATTCGCTTTCTGACTATGATATCGTTGCTTTCTATTATTTATTTTTACTAATTGATGATCAATTAGTAATCAGTCTTTCTATTTTTTCTTACTCCTTTATTTTTTATTATCCCTTACGTGTTAGTATTCTAATCAATTTCTTTCTGTTCTTTTGTGAAAAAGTTCGCTACAATGAAAGAAGATTTTGAAACTTTTTCTGAAAATAATTAAGGGGTGCAAATGTTTAAATGAAAACCATTGTTTTTGATGTGGATGATACGATTTATGACCAGCAACAACCTTTTAGAAACGCGATCAATTCAGTCTTTCCTTGTGTGAAGGCTGAAGATATGCATGCATTATATATTCGTTTCCGTTTTCATAGTGATGAAACCTTTCCAAAGGTCATGGCTAATGAATGGACACTGGAATACATGCGCTTTTATCGGATCAATGAATCATTAAAAGATCTGAATTATCCAAATGTTTCACAAGAAGATGGATTGACTTTCCAAAAAACATATGAAGATGAACTAGATAATATTGTCATGCATCCAGAAGTAAAAAAAGTGTTTGATTACTTAAAAGAGAAAAATATTCCTATGGGGATTATTACAAATGGGCCTACAGATCATCAATTCAAGAAGGTCAAACAACTTCAGTTAGAGAATTGGGTTCCAACTGATAACATCATTATTTCTCAAAGTACTGGATTTCAAAAGCCAGAAAGAGAAATTTTTGACCTTGCAGCTAAAGAGTTTGGCATGGACTGCGAACGTACCTTATATGTAGGTGATAGTTTTGAAAACGATATTGCCGGTGCTAAAAATGGTGGCTGGAAATCGCTCTGGTTTAATCATCGTTTAAGAGAAATGCCTGCTGATGAAGAAGCTCATCACATTAAAGAAGTTACTTCATTTGAGGATTTATTCCCTACGATCCAATCCCTATTTTCATAGTAAAAAAGTACGATTTATACTCAGCGTTTTTCTGAGTATAAATCGTACTTTTAATTTTATTCTCCAATACTTAAAATCATTCGAATATCATCTTCAGTCATTTTTGCTAACTGTTCTTCATTTCCTTGAATCACTTTTTGGAATAATTCGCGTTTTTCCTGCTGTAAAGAATCCATCTTCTCTTCAACAGTTCCCTCTGCAATCATCCGCCACACTTCTACAACATTTTTTTGACCGATCCTATGTGCACGTCCTGCAGCTTGCTCTTCCACCGCTGGATTCCACCATAAATCATAAAGAATCACAGTATCAGCACCAGTTAAGTTCAAACCAGTTCCACCAGCTTTCAATGAAATTAAAAAGACATCTTTTTCACCAGCATTGAATGCATCTGCCATAGCCATCCGTTCTTTAGGTTTGGTACTCCCTCTTAAATAGAAAGTGGATAACTCTAATTCATTTAATTCTTTTTCGATGATCGATAGCATACTAGTAAATTGAGAAAAAAGCAATACTCGTCGATTATTTTCTTTAGCTGCTACCAACAAATCTTTGACTTGCTCTAGTTTTCCAGAGCCGCCTGTATAATCATCAATAAATAGACTAGGATCACAGCAAATCTGACGCAAGCGGGTCAATCCAGCCAAGATACTCAAACGATTCTTCTTAAATGCATCTTGATCCATTTGACTAACATCTTCTTGCATTTGTTTCAGATAGGCTAAATAAACTGTTTTTTGTTCCTCTGTAAGAACGCTGTACAGATTACTTTCAATCTTGTCAGGCAAGTCCGCCAATACCGTTTTCTTATCTCGTCTTAGAATAAACGGCTGGATCATTTTAGCGATTTCTTCTGGTTTCATTGATCTAAATAATGTTTTCGATGGAAATAATCCTGGTATGATCATCTGAAAAATCGACCATAACTCATCTAAATTGTTTTCGATCGGCGTACCGCTTAGAGCAAAACGTTGAGGAACCTTCAAACTTTTTAAAGCTTGTGCTGTTTTCGTTCCACTATTCTTCACCATTTGTGCTTCATCTAAAATCAAGTAGCCTAAATTCAAGGCTTGATACATATCAATATCTTGTCTAAGACTAGCATATGATGTAATCAACACATCTAAATTCTCTTGATTAGCAAGTCTTTCTCTTTCTAATTTGTTTCCAGCTACGACTTCGGCTTGTAAATCTGGAGCAAATTTCTTCAATTCCGCTGCCCAGTTATAAATCAAACTAGCTGGGGCAACAATCAACACTGCTCCTGTTTGTTTTTGTTCTTCTTTTTCAGATAATAAATAAGTAATCGTCTGAAGCGTTTTTCCAAGTCCCATTTCATCTGCTAAAATACCGCCAAATTGATAATAGCTAAGCATTTTTAACCATTTAAATCCATCGATTTGATAGCTTCTAAGCGTTGCTTGGATTTTTTCAGGTAATTGTGCTTCAAATTTTTCTGGATGGGTCAGATTTGAAACCATTTCTTTAAAAGAATCCGAAAAATGAGCCCGTGTATTGTTTTCCAGCATATTTTCGATCATTAACCCTTGGTTTCTCGGGACTTGAATTGTGCCCTGAACGTTTTTCATATTATTCCTCAACATCGTCAGAACTTCACTTGTCTGTTGAAACTCTTCTGAGTCTAGGGATAAAACTTCTCCTGTCTCCAAAGTATAAAAACGGTCGTTACGTAATAGACTAGCCAAAACAGCATCAATTTCCTGTTCGGCTATACCTGTTATATCAAAACGTACATCCAACCAAGAATCAGAGTCGGACACTTCGATCAGAGGTTGATGATGTGCAGCATCTAAATAGAGTTCTCGTAGTTTTTTCCCCATTCGAACTTCACCTAGACGTCTAAATGTCGGAACTTCCGCTTTAAAAAAGTAATACAAACGCTCACCAGCAGGTAGCGGTTTTTCATATCCGTCAGTGACTTTTTGATAACCAAACGCGGTTAATTGCTCTAAAATTTCTTGTTCTTTTTTACCGTCACGAACGACTTCTTGATTGGCACCAGAGGATACTGAATGCTCTTGATCCGTTGAAAAAATTACTTCTCCATAAGTAAAGTCGACACGAACTTTGATCATTCCTTTGATTTTCCGAAAAATAAAGATTGCTTCTAATTGATGATAGACCACTTCTTGAGCAACTTCTGTACTGACATTCACTGTTCCTAATTTTTTCAATAAGGGAATGACCCCGCCAAATAGATCAGATAACTCAGATTTTTCATAAACGATCTCAGGCTTTTCAACTCGTTTTAGTAATTGTAATAACGTTGTGTAGATTGCTTCTTGTTCCTGTGAAAAAATATAGACTTGATCTTTACTGAATCCCCACTGATAGTGGGATAAAAAGGTTGTTATCTGGTCATCGATCACCAGCTTATACTGATTATCTTTTTGTTTACTTATATCAAAAAAGATTGGTAATGATCCCGCTACAAAGGAAAGATGACGATACTTTTGCCCTTCATCGTTTAGTTGAAAATGAGGAAGTCTACTCATCTTTTCAAGTAACACTCGTCCTTGATCGATTGGTAAAACAAGATACCTTTTGTCCATTTTTCCTTTGACTTGCACCCCATTAGCGCCTAATAATTGACTTGTTTGATAAATTGCAGCCAACTGTTCTAATAATTCTTGATTTTCAATTGAAAAAGCTTCTTTCATTAAATCAAAGTGATGCTGTTTATTGATCAAGAAAGTACCTTCTTTTTGGAATGTCTGAAAGAACTCACCAATATTTTTAATAATATAAGTTTTAGGTTTGACCCCTTGATTTCCGAGACGTAATGAAACGCCTAAAACAGCTAACTCAGGATAATAACTGTTTGTTTCTATAACGTCAACGATATATTCAACAGTCAATGGCGTGATCTTATTTTTTTCTTCAGATTGATTTAATTTAGCGAATCCTTTGGTAAACATCTCTGAAATAGACAATGCTCGTTTTTCAAACTGGACAGGTTGGTCTGCTTTTATGATTCGGGAAGTTCCTTTTTGACGTAAATACAATTCAACTGCAACTGTATGCTTACAATAGCCATGATCTTTCCAATATGGGCATTCACAAATATCGTTTTCTTTTGCAGTTCCATCTAATTGTATGCGATAAAGTTCATTCCCTAGCACTTCTGCATGCCAAATTTTTCTCTCAGGATCTTGCACGACTGACAAAACTCTGCCTTCTTTCATATATTCCCTACCGCGCTCAACGATTCGTTCTGGTATACTCCACTTCATTTTCTCACCTCCTCATTTAAAGCCTAAGCCGTTTGATAGGTCACTTGACTTTGACCATTTCCATTTGTTTTGATTTGTAGTTGTTGGGGAATTCTTGCTTTTAATTCACTCACATGACTGATGATACCGATCATTCTTCCTTCATTTTCGATTGTTTCCAATGCCTCCATCGCCATTTCCAGGGCTTCTTCATCTAAAGAACCAAATCCTTCATCAATAAACAAGGCTTCAATCAAAACACCACCAGCTTGTTCCTGGATCACTTCGGCTAACGATAACGCCAACGCTAATGCCGCAATAAAACTTTCGCCACCAGATAATGTGTGAGCACTGCGCGTATTTCCAGCATTATCATCATACACATTGATTTCAAGTCCAGTTTGATTTTTATAACTTCCGGAATCTTGATTCAATTCAAATTGGTAACGATTATTTGTAAGTAAACTTAGACGCTGGTTTGCTACTTTTAAAACTTCCTCTAAATAGGTTTGCAAAACATATCTTTCCAAACTTGTTTTCCTTGGATTGTCGCCATTAACAGTCGTTGCCAATTGATGCAATGCAGTTACTTCTTCCCATTGATGTTCCACAGAAGCAATCAATTCTTTTACTTGCTGTTGAATTTTTTCGTTGGATTGGATTTTTTCTTGTTGTTGATAATAATTTGCTTCTTTCGTTTGAAGTAAAACAGTCAATTGTTCGATCTCCTCTATTAAATTGCTTGTTTCTGGATGCTCTTTATTTTCTAGCTTTTTCTCTAGCTCAGTCAATTGAAACGCCAGTTGATCCTGTTTCTTATCAAAAGTCGTTAGTTCATCACTGATTGCTTCTAATCTAGGTACTTCCCTTAATAAAGCACGCATAACATTTCCGTCTAATTCAAAACTTGATTCTTGTATAGCTTTAGCCAATTGTTGTTCTAATGCTATTTTTTCTGCTAAATTTGCTGCTTGATCCTTTGCAAGATGTTCTTCACTATTTTTTAACAGCAACTGACTCTCTTTTACTTTTGCTAATTGTTCTTCGATTTCTTGTTGTTGTCTTTGCCACTGCATTATTTGTTGTTCAAGTTGTTGTTTTTTATCTGTTATTTCCACTAAGGAAAGTTGCCCATCCATCAATTGTTCCGAAATTGTTTTTAGTTTGGTTTGGCTTTCAGCTTGTTCCAGACGTTTTTCGTTGACAAGTTTTTCTTGTTCTAGCACTTTTAATTGTTGCTCTTTTACTGTATTTTCCAGCTCAAGAATTTTTTCCTTAGCCGCTTCTATTCGTTCTAATTCATGTTCAAGATTGTCAGCTTCCGTTTGAAAGTTCGCTGTCACTAGGTCGATGTCTCTATCAGTTAAAGGTTCCTTTAATGTGATGATTTGCTTATCCTGTAACAGTTTGAATAACGATTCAACTTTATTTTTTTGCTGTTCTAATTCTTTTAGTAATTCTTGTTCAGCCTGTTTAGTCTGTGCGACTTGGGTTTGCAATTTTGCAACCGTTGCTTCTTGTTTTTGAGCAATCAGTTCAATTTCATTGAGTTGCGTTTCGATAGACTGAACTTCCTCTAACGTAAACTCTTGGTGCTCGTTTTGATTTGGATGTTCAACTGAACCACACACTGGACAAGGCTCACCTTCAACTAAAAATAAGCTCAAACGACTGATCTGCATCTTTGCCCATTGACTTTTTTTGTCAGCAACTTTTTTATAAATTTGCTCTTTCTCACTCTCGGCTTGTTTTCGTTCATCATCGGTGATAGACAATTGTTCTAGAATCGTTATTTTCTTTGTTTCAAGTTGTTGTTGTTGCTTCCAACTATCTAAAAAAGTCAGCCATTGCTCTTGATGTCGTTCCAATTCCAATTGTGCTTTTTCAATTTGGACTGTTCCTTCTATAACAGCTAGTTCTTTTTGGTACAATTGTTCAGCGTTGTCTTGTATTTCTTTTACCTCTGTTAGTTTTGTTGTTAAGGTTTCTATTTCCAAATGATTCGTTTCGATCATGCGTATAACTTTGTCTTTTTCTTCATACAAAGGAATTTGAAATTGAAGCTTTGTAGCTTGTTCTTTGGCTGCGTTCATTTCAGCTGATTGCTCAATAGTTTCTTGTTGTGTTTTTTCTAATTGCTGAATCAATTGACATTGTGTTTCTTGTTGGGATTGATTGTTCTTTAGCTCTTGCTCAAACATTGAAATCAACTTAGCTTTTTCATCGATTTTTTCAATCAAGCCTTGATGATTTTTTACCCATTGAAGTTGCTGAACTTCTGCTCGTAATTTTTCTATCATCTCAGCAGTTTGATCTAGCTCTTCTTTTTGTTTTTTGAGCTGACTTTGTTTTGTAAACTCATTTGCTAACTCTTCTAAAGAAAATTGTTCTTGTTCTTTTTGTTGTTTTTGTCTTTGTAATTCAGTCAATGCTGATTTATCTATATCCTGTTGTTTGAGCATTGCTTCTTGTTGCAGCTCTAATGCAGCTAATTGTTGTTCTACAGTTTGCTCTTCTTGTGATTGCTCCTGCCAATATAGTTGATCTAATTTAGCTTGGATCATTTGTTGTGTCGTTTCAATCCCTTTATTGACCGTCTTCAATTGCGCCTTCAGTTGTTCATTTAACGTTTGATACAATTGGGTACCAAATAGATTTCGAAGAACTTTTTCTTTATCGTTACTATTTGCAATCAAAAAGGTTCTAAACTCCCCTTGAGGTAAAAGTACGATCTGAGCAAATTGAGTTGCATCTAAGTGCAGTAGTTCTTGGATAAAACTATCAACTTCACGGCGTTTTGTATACTCTCTAAGTTCCTTTCCAGAACGATCTTTGACGATCAAGGAAATCTTTGCACTTTGCGTTCGAATACCGTCACCGCGTTTTTTATAAAGTTCTTGTTCCGGTTTTCTAGTGATTTCATAAAAATAGTCGCCATGAGAAAAAGTCAAGTGAACTTCAGTTGGTTCTGATGGGTCAGCAAATGTTGAACGCATCTCTTTTCCTTGCCGTAACTTTCCTGAACTTTCACCAAATAAAGCATAGCTCATGCCATCAAAAATCGTCGTTTTCCCTGAACCAGTCTTTCCGCTGATCAAAAATAAAGAAGAATCTTCAAACTTGTTAAAATGAATCGTTTCAGCAATATAAGGGCCAAAGTTTTTTAATGTCAGTGTTAATGGTTTCAACTTATTTCCCTCTTTCTGCTTGGTGAAGCTCTGCTAGATTGTCTTTGATCCAAACTTGCTGCTGTTGCGTCAATTCTTCTCCTGTCACTTCTGAAAAGAACTGACCTACTAGCTCAGTCGGCGCTAAAGCTTTGATTTCTTTTTTTGTCTCATTTCTCTTCTGTTGCAACTCTCTTCCAAATAATCGTTCGACACCGATCACTCGCGGGTAAATCTGTCGTAATTGATTCATCATATTAGGAATCACTGCACGATCCGTTAGTTGAATATGGACATAATTTTCACAATCGAAAGACTCATAAAACTGTTGAGCGGTCAACTCTTTAAAGCTACCTTCAATTTGTACAATATCTCTTAATGGCTGGATCTCTTTGAATTCAAATGCTGTTTCACCCACTTGGGTATCAACGATCCAAACCCCTTTTTTTTGATTCATTTCTGATAAAGAAAATTTTAATGGCGATCCGCTGTACCGTGCATTTTCGGCTTGTAACGCATTTTTCCCATGTAAGTGTCCTAATGCCACATAGTCGAATGATTCAAGCAAAGATAATGGCACAGTATCTAAGCCCCCCACCATTAATTTTGTTTCTGAATCAGACTTTTCACTACCTGCTACAAAAAAATGACTGACTAGAACATGAGCCATATCTGGTTTAAATTGTTTCTCCATTGCGGTGATTACTTCTTTCATCGCTTGTTCGATTGTTCGAATTTCTTCGTTATCAAAATATAAACGAGCTGAAATTGGTTCAAAATATGGTAATAAGAAAAATTGAGTATTTTCCATCTCCACTGGTTGAAACGCCTGATCCAATCGCGTATTCAAATGAAAATTCGATTGAATAAACCATGGACCACCCGTTTCTAAACGAGTACTACTGTCATGATTGCCTGAAATCGCCAATACTGGAAATTTTTCTTGTAAATTCATCTCTACGATCATTCGATTAAAAACCTCGATCGCCTCAACAGAGGGAACCGATCGATCATATAAATCGCCTGCAATGACTATAGCATCCACTTGTTCATCCTTAGCAATCGCCAGAATCTGCTTGAACGCATCCGTCTGCTCTTCTAATAAATCATACCCATGTAATTTTTTGCCGATATGCCAATCAGCTGTATGTAAAAAACGCATGATTCCACCACCTAAAAAAGTCCTTCTTACTATTATACCAAATTTACGGAGAAATATATGGTATAAGCATATAGAATTTTTTTGAAACAAAAAAAACCTGAAATATAACTCTTCTAGTTATATCCAGGTTCTAACAGATGTAAATACATGTACCATTACTTTTCTTTCACTTCATATTTAAAATTGGGATCGATCTCTTGATCTAGGCTATCAAAAGTCGCTTGCATTCTGCGTTCAACTTCTGCAATTCCTTCTTTATCCATCTTAGCAATATCACTAACATCGATTGGTTCACCAAAGCGAACTGTTACTCGACGACGTTTGAATAAGTCTTTCAAAGTCAATGGGCCTTGATAAACAGCAGGAACGATTTTGACTTTCGCCATTTTTGCAATCAATGCCACGCCGCCTTTCAACTCGGAGGAATGACGAGTTCCGCTTGGAAACATTACTAAGCTTAAATCCGTACTTTTTAAAGATTTTACAGGGGTTTTGATCGCACTAGGTCCTGGTTTTTCCCGATCGACAGGAAAAGCATTCGCATGCTTTAAAATAAAACTTAGAAATGGATTTTTAAATAATTCTTTTTTCGCCATAAAACTAAACTTTTTTGGTGATCCGCCCACAGCTAAATACAACGGTTCCCACCACGTTCTATGAGGGGCAACTAAAATATAATTTTCATTTTGAGGAATACGATCTTTCTTTTCATAGTGTGCATTGCCGTTTATAAGAAATAAAACAACCCGAACAACGCCACGCATAAATGTAAAAAACATGTTTTTCTTCCTTTCTTTTCACTAGCTATAAGTATGCCGAAAACTGATGCTTTTGACAAGTCTTTTTCACAGGTTTCTTCTAATCTTAATTGTAGTATAATATAAGGATATCATCTGTTCCATCAAAGAGCTTTGCTGTATAATTCAAGAAAACTGGAGGTCCATGTCGATGATCGAATATAAATCACTAAATCTGGAACAAAATGAAGCTCACTTGATTACATTACTTTCTAAAAATCAAGAAGAAGAAAAAAATATCCCTGCCGAACAGAACACCTCTTTTTCTTTGGCTTTATATGATAACGAACTTTATGTCGGCGGTATCACAGCGAATAAATGGATGAATGCCACTCATATTTCTTTATTAGCCATCAACAAATCTTATCGTGGTAAAGGCTATGGTAGTCAACTCCTTAAAAAAGCAGAAGCATTTGCCATTGAATCAGGATCTGCACTTATAACCATTAATACCCAAGATTATCAAGCAAAAACATTCTATGAAAAATATGGTTACCAAGTTTTTGGACACTTGACAGATACACCTTTTAGCGGCACATCAAAATATTATTTAGTAAAACGAATTTAAACTAAAGGAATGAGTATACATGTTATTACCAGGCGAACGAATCGATCAATTATTTGCGGATGATATTCAGATCATCCAAAGCAAAGAGGTTTTTTCTTTTTCAATAGATGCTGTCTTATTGGCAAATTTCCCTACATTTCCTAAAACCGGTACAATCGTTGATCTCTGTGCTGGAAATGGTGCTGTCGGTCTATTTGCTAGCCGTAAAACAAAAGCTAAAATCACACAAATCGAACTGCAAATGCGTTTAGCTGACATGGGAAAAAGGAGTATTCAATTAAATCACTTGGAAGAACAGATGAACATGATCGAAATGGATTTAAAACTAGCGACAACGGTTGTGAAACCTGACTCTGTCGACTTGGTGTTATGTAATCCGCCTTATTTCAAAGAACTTCCAACAAGTCAAAAAAATCCTAATCCCCATCTAGCGATTGCTCGTCATGAAATACATACAACTTTGACTGAAGTCGTTGAAGTTTCTGCAAAACTATTAAAAACAAATGGACGTTTAGCAATGGTTCACCGACCTGATCGATTTTTAGATATTCTTCATGCAATGGAAGCTGCAAATATCGCACCTAAACGCGTTCGATTTGTTTACCCTAAAATTGGAAAAGAAGCGAACACATTATTGATTGAAGGGATCAAGCAAGGGAAAAAAGACGGATTTCGAGTTCTACCTCCACTGTTTACCTATGATGAACAAAACAATTACTTACCAGAAATGAAGGCGATGTTGTATGGCAACTGAACACTATTTTTATGTACTTCTTTGTAAAGACGATACATTTTACGGCGGCTATACAACCGACCCTGAACGTCGCTTAAAAGAACATAACAGCGGTACTGGAGCAAAGTATACCCGACTTCCCTCACGCTTACCCGTGAAAATGATCCATGTTGAAAAATTCAGCAATCGCAGTGATGCTACCAAAGCAGAGTATGCCTTTAAGAAATTAACAAGAAAACGTAAAATCGCTTATTTAAAAGAAGGGAGTAAGTAAATGAATCTAACGATTCGACCATTTTGCGTTGCTGATGCCACACAAATCGCTATTTTATTAAAAAGAAATTTTTTAGAAATAAACAGCAAAGATTATCCAATCGAGCAAATGGAACAGTTAGCTGCCGAATACACTCCTGAAAAAATTATTGAACAAGCCTCTTACGCTCATACCTATGTAGCTGAAAAAGCTGGTCATGTAATTGGTACGGGAACTATTTGCCCTTTTTGGGGCAGTCAAACAGAGAGTATTATTTTAAGTTTATTTGTCTTACCTGAATTTCACGGATATGGAATTGGTACAGCTATCATGAACTATTTAGAGCAGGACACGTTTTATATCAGAGCCAATCGAATTGAGATTCCCGCTTCTAAAACTGCGGAACAGTTTTATTTACGTCTAGGCTATCAAGCAAAAAATAGTGAACCAACTGAAGACGAAAATGGATATTTACGTATGGAGAAACGACGATGAAAAAATCTTATTCATTTAGGATAATCAAAATTCTAATAAACAGACTCTATTAACCGTTTCTTAAATCAAAAAACCTCAACCTAATGAATGGCTGAGGTTTATTTATGATTAAAGTTCTTGTTTCACCTTATAAAGTAAAAATAATAAAAACACTACATTTACAAGTAAGAATGGTACCATAAAATCTTGAATAAGCAAACTGATCACGATCCATGCTGCGAAATAAAGTATACTCTTACTAATAAAAGGAAGGTAATTATGTTCTTTTTTAGTATAAATAATCATATTAGCAATTGTTCCTCCTAAAAAACAGAGTAAACTGGCGGCTAAACATAAAATAAAGAACAGCGGTTGGATATCATTTTCTACATAGTTTTCATACAAAACGATCGATAGACCCAGTCCCACAAAGATAAAGTAATGAGAATGAATCAAAACCAACCCAGCGGTATCCTTTTGTCGATCGATTCCTGATTTGTACACCGCATTGTAAAATAAGAACATCACGACAACTAATAAAAAGAACAAAATACTGCCAATACTTATTTTATTAAAGATAATTGTACTGGCTACGGCAATTATTGCTTCACCGAATAATAATAGCGTAAACAAACTATAGCGCTCCGTCAAATGCCCAAAATTTGTAGGAAAATCCTCTAGTGCTTTTTTCATAATGATTGGGAAAAATGCTGTAATAAATATAGAAACGACATACACTCCAAAACGAATAGGATAAGTCCCCCAAGGTAAAATCGTCATAAAGCCGATCAATCCACTTGCACATAAAACGATAATCAATTGATTACATAACTTCTTAACAATGTCCTCTTCCGTACTTCTCAGCTTTAAATAGTACTGTAAAGCAATACTGAAAAATAAAATAGAGGTCGCTCCTGCAAAAGTAAAATGTGTTTTCTCAAAATCAACATTGATTGCTTGAGCTAAAACAATCACCCAGAACATATCAAAAAATAGAAACAGAGCACTTGTCTTATTCTTAATAGAAAAACGATTAGCAAAAACGGTTTGATAAGTCCAAATTGTCCAAAAGACGAGTGTCAACATAAAAAATTCACCAAGACTCTTGAAGGATAGCTGTTGATCTGCACCAACAAATAAAATTGATGCAATGCGACTGATCGCATAAGCAAAAATCAAATCATAAAACAGTTCGAACTCGGAAACCTCTTTTTTTAGCACCTGCATTCGATCACTTCCATTCTGATTGATAGTTAGTGTGTTCCTTTTTATTATAATCTCGATCCTCTATTTATTACAAAAATAGTGACCCTTTTTAATACTTTTTGTTACAGAATAAAAAAAAGAGAGACAAACTAAAAAATAGTTTTGTCTCTCTTAATAGATTTATTCGATTACTTCTGCGCCTAAAGTTTGTTTAAAATGGTTTAATGCCCATTCATGTCCAACAGGATCAAAACTAGCAACTGCATTTTTATGAATCACGATTTTATAGCCTAAATTATAAGCATCTACGGCTGTATGCAACACACAAATATCTGTACAGACACCTACCAAATGAACTTCCGTAATCCCTCTTTCACGCAGACGAATATCTAAGTCTGTTCCACTAAAAGCTGAGTAATGACGCTTATCGATCCAATAACAAGTAGCTTGCGTTCGATTATCTTCATAAACTTCAGCAAGTTTGCCATACAGTTTTCGACCATTTGTCCCTGCAATATTATGAGGTGGAAATAAATTATTTTCAGGATGATATGGATCATTTAAATCGTGACGGTCAATTGCATAAACCACAAAGTCATTATTATCAATAAACCTTTTTGTTACTTCTACTAAAGATTCTTCAATTGCTTGCCCTGCACTTCCCGTAGTCAAAGCTCCCTTTGTTGCAACAAAATCATTTGTGTAATCAATTGAAATCAATGCTTTCATTTTAGAACCTCCATTTTAAAAGTAGAGTAAATTAAACCAGATGCTCTACAAAATTGATGACCATTTGCGCAGATTTTTCTCCTGCTTCTTCAATAAATTCATCAAACGTTTGAGAAGCTTCATGATCCGCAGTATCACTGATTGCTCTTACAACTAAAAATGGGATATTAAACTGCGCCGCTGCTTGAGCAATTGCTGCCCCTTCCATTTCACAAGCCAAAGCTTCTGGAAATTCAGCAATGATTGCTTTCACTTTTGTTTGATCATTAACAAAAGAATCTCCTGTTACGATCAAGCCGTGATGAATCGACATTCCTGTTTTCTCAGCTGCTTTTTTCATTTCAAGTTTTAAATAGTCGCTTGATTCATAATACAGAGGCATTCCTGGTAACTGTCCTGGTTTATAACCAAATCCAGTAACATCTACGTCAAAATAAGCTAGTTTATCCGCAATAACTACATCACCTACAGCAAGACCTTGACCAATACCACCTGCTGATCCTGTATTGATCACCATATTGACACCATATTGATGAATCAATAACGTAGTTGTGACAGCAGATAACACTTTTCCGATTCCAGAGCGTACAACGATCACTTCATGACGACCTAAAGAACCTGAAACAAACACGGCTCCAGCTCTTTCCCATGATCGAGTATCAGATAAGGCTTCTTTTAAGATTTTTACTTCTTGATCCATTGCACCGATAATTCCAATTTTCATTGTGACATCCTCTTCTCTATAAATTCAATACTATAAATATTACAATAGCCAACAAAATCGCTACAACAATGATTGCTTTGGTCAGCGTACTGCTGCGTTCGCGGATTTTGGTTTGCTCATTTGAACGTGATTGAGTGATTTCTTTTTGTTTCTTATGTTCTTTTCGGTAGAAATTCGAGATTTCTTTTTCTTTTTTACGGTATTCTTTATCCGCCTCTTTTTGCTCTTGCTCGAACAATTTCTGTGCGGCTTTTTCCTCTTCTTCTTTGCGTTTCCGTAATTCTGTCCGAGTGACCAGCGGACCTTTACTCATCGGTTATCCTCCTTCAGCAGCCTTTTTAGTTGCTGTAATTCCCAGTACTGCACAGCAAAAATTGTTTTTGCATCACAAATTAATCCACTCGCAATCTCTGCGTTCGCTTCGTCTAATGTTAATGTATATAATTCTAAAATTTCGTCATCATCTTGAGGACGGGGATTAGGAATTTTTTCTAACTCTTCAGCATAATAAATATGAAGAAGCTCATCAGCGAAACCAGGAGAAACATACATCGACGTCACAAAGGTGAATTTGTTGGCTCGGTAGCCTGTCTCTTCTTCCAATTCTCTTTCAGCAGTTTCTTTTGGGTGATCCTGTTCACCTGGATCAATTTTCCCAGCTGGAATTTCCAAGAGAACTTTTTCCATTGGTTTTCTAAATTGCTTGACCATAATCAATTTATTATCAGCTGTGACCGGAATGACCGCAACTGCTCCTGGATGGAAAACTAATTCACGTGTGCTCGTCTCGCCATTTGGCAAGCGGACTTCATCCAGAACAACGTCAATAATATGACCTTTAAATATTTCTTTTCTGGAAATCGTCTTTTCCTCAAACTCTTCAAAGTTCATCATGCATTTCACCAATCTTTCTATGGATATAATACCTTAATTTGGAAATTTTATCACTTATCGATCTTCTTGTGAATCTTTTCTTTGCTGTAAGTAGGGATTTTATACAATCTATTTCATTTATTAACAATTAATTAAGCAGTATGATAAAAGTTTTTTCCTACCTAATTATACCAGTAATTAAAATTTGAAACAGTCTCTTCGATGAATAATATAAAAACAAAGAGAGGCAAAACTAGGCTACTAGTCTTACTTCTCCTTTTAAAGATCGAACCTATTCATTTTGAATTTATTTGTATTCGACTATTTTTGCAATTCAGCCAGAGAGTTCATGATTTTAACCAAATCAGATTTGTTGCTCTCTTGTTTTTCAGCTAGAGTCCAACTGATGCACTGTAAATAATGATCCTTACCCTCCATCAAATCATAGATGTAGAAAACTTCAACACCATCTTTACTTGCAGTAAATGTGCGGCGTTCCCCTTTGAGATCATTGTATTTGACAGATTCTTTCTTTTCATCCGTCCTTTCGCCCAAATCAGACAAATCAACAGAATCTTTAAATGCAGCAAAATTGTCAAAATCTTTTTTACCTTCACTTAAAACCATATAGTATTCTTCTTTCGAAGCATTTTTTAAACTAACATCTGCATTGTCGCTCAGTTCTTTTGCTTCTACAGATTGCCAACCATCCGTTAATTCTACTTTGAAATTACCATTTTTAGTTTTGATAACTTCAACCTTACCTTTTGAATCATCGGTTTGTGCTTTTGTTTCTTCAGTTGCAGCTTTATTCTCATCTGCTGAATCGCTCGTCTCAGACTTATCCCTAGGCTCATAAAATACTTCGTCATCACCATAAGAAGTCGATTCCTCTACACTAGAACTTGTTTCTTCTATATAAATGTCATCGTCAACCTCTTCTTCGACTTTACGCCCAGAACAGCCTGTGATCACTAATACTACCAGTAATATAGCTATGATTTTAAATTTTTTCACACTGTTTCTCCTTTTATCCTGATCATTACCTTCCATTATACATTAGGTTTCTCTATTTTTCTCATATTTCTTTTTGACTTTTTTGTGAACACTTTGGCCTTTTCTACATCTAAAGTAGTAAAAATCACTGTTTTCTCTTGTCATTTCTTACATTTTCTCTAAATATCAAAATCAACCTTTGGACTGATATTCTTTATGGAGCACAATGTGCTAAAATAACTTATATAGCGAAGGATAGTAACTTTCGATGGAATGAATGATTGGAGGGAATTTAAATGAGAAAAGGAAAGCTTATACAAGTAATTGCTTATTTATTTTTAGCAGGTTTAGTTCTGCGTTTTATTACTGGTGTACATCTACCAGCAGTTGTCGTGGTTCTTTTGATTCTATTAGTGCTACTTTTTACTGGTTCAAAGAAAAAAGGCGTGAAAAAGGAAGATCAATTGCCGAATCTCACAAAGTCTAAAGAAGAACACTATGAAACGATCGGAATGTCGGAACAAGAAATCGACTTTTTCCGTGATACAATGAATACAACTAAAAAACAAATCGTTCAATTACAAGAAAATATGAACGCTTCTACTAAATTAAGAGCAATTGACTTACGTAATGATACATTACGAGTATCAAAAGCCTTGTTTAAAGAATTAGTTAAAGATCCAAAGAAATTACACTTAGCAAACCACTTTCTTTATACCCACTTACCTAACCTAGTTGATTTAACTAGTAAGTATCTGGAAATAGACGATCATGAAATCAAAAACAAACAAACGTATGAAAAGTTGGAAGAAAGTGCTCAGATTATCGATCAAGTTTCAAAATTAATCAAAAAAGACTATGAACAGTTTGTCGCAGATGATTTAGAAGATTTAGATGTTGAGATATCCGTTGCTAAAAATAGTTTAAAAAGAGATAATGAGAGTAGTAATAATCAGTAAATATTTTCCCGAAAGATTACCCTTATAAGTTAATCTTTTGGGAAAATGAAACAAAGAACGGTGCAATTCTGAATTTCTAAAGGATCAACCAATTTGTTTCGCTTTTAAATTTAGGAGGAATCATAATGGAAAATGACCAAAAAGAGGTAACACCAGTAAATGATACACTGGATGATCTATTAAATAACCCGTTTTCAACACCTATCGATTCATTAACAACTACGCAGCAAAGTGAAATTTCTGCTTTACAGGATCAGCAAGTTGCTGCTCGTTTAGTCGATAAATTGCCAGCAGATAGACAAGCCCAAGCAAGAGAGCTTGCTTCAAAAATCGATGTCCAAGACTCACAAGCCGTGATCACTTATGGTTCTGCTGCTCAAACAAAATTAAGTGAGTTTTCACAGTCAATGCTAAATCATGTACAAGCTCAAGACATTGGTCCTGTCGGTGATTCATTGACTGATTTGATGTATCGCTTAAGTGAAGCTAACCCTGATCAGCTTCGAGCTGGTGAAGGGAATTTCTTCTCCAAAATGCTTGGCAAAGTGAAACAATCTGTTTTTGAAATCACCGCAAAATATCAAAAAATCGGTGCTCAAATCGATAAAATTTCAATCAAATTAGACCACGAAAAGAACGGTCTTTTAAAAGATAATTTAATGCTAGATCAATTATATAATAAAAATAAAGACTACTTTGATGCATTGAATATTTACATCGCAGCTGGTGAGTTGAAGATGGAAGAACTGCAAACTACGATCATCCCTGAAGCTATGAAAAAAGCGGAAGAATCAGGTGATCAAATGGATGTTCAAATCGCAAATGACTACACTCAATTTTTAGATCGTTTAGATAAACGAACCCATGATTTACGTTTAGCACGTCAAATCACGATTCAACAAGCACCACAAATTCGCTTGATCCAAAATACAAACCAAGCGCTAGCTGAGAAGATTCAAGCATCGATCAATACTGCGATTCCACTTTGGAAAAACCAAGTTGTGATTGCTTTGACCTTATTACGACAAAAAGATGCAGTTACTGCACAAAGACAAGTATCTGAAACAACCAATGATCTATTGAAGAAAAATTCTGAAATGCTTAAAATTTCAGCAATCGAGACTGCTAAAGAAAATGAGCGCGGTATTGTTGATATCGATACATTACAAAAAACTCAAAATGATTTAGTTGAGACAATTCAGGAAACTCTACGAATCCAGCAAGAAGGTAAAGAAAAACGTCGTGCTGCAGAAATCGAATTAGGTCATATGGAAGAAGATTTAAAAAACAAATTATTGGAACTAACTCAATAATACTAAAAACCCGCACAATGCTTTTTATGCTTGTGCGGGTTTTTGAACCACCAAAGTATTTAATTCTTAGAAAATTTTATTCTTAAAGACAAATACAATCAAAACAACTTCTATTGCCGAGATTTTTTAAACTAATTCATGATAAGAAGTTCGAATTTTCTCAAATAATTTGGTATAAGGCTTAAGTCCCGTATATTGTTCAATCGCTTGATCCAATCCTTGTTCTTCAATAGCTTCTTGTAAAGCACAGGCTTCTGCATCTGTTGGTTCTTTAAACTTCATTGCGGCTGCAATCGCAATTGCTAATGCTTTGGGCGTCTCATTAAAGGCTTCCACAAATTGTCTTGCAGGTTGAATAAATCGATCATTCTCACCTATTTTTCTAATTGGAGACCGTCCAACTCGTGTAACATAATCTGAAACATGTGGATTTTTAAAACGTTCAATGATCTTATCAATATACGCTTGATGTTCTTGATGAGGAAATTGAAATTTTTTCTCTAGCAAAGCTCCCGTTTCTTCCAATGCACTTCGTACAATAAACAAAACTTTTTCGTTATGGATTGCATCTTCGATCGACTCTATATTCCTCATATAGCCAAAATAAGCTGTGACAGCATGTCCAGTATTCACTGTAAATAATTTTCTCTCAATATAAGGTGTTAGATCAGATACATAGTTCAATCCCAAAATTTCTGGTGCCTGCTTTTCATTCGTTGGTTTTTCTACCACCCATTCATAAAAAGGTTCTACTGTTACAGTTAGCGGGTTTTTATGTTCTTGATTTGGAACAATGCGATCAACAGCCGAATTAGGAAATGCTACAAACTCACGAGCATATTCTTGGGCTGAGACAGATAATAAAGGCAATACAGTAGCTTGAAGAATTTGAGAGGCCCCAATCATATTTTCACAAGCAATCACACATAAATAGCGCTTTGAATCCTTTCTTCGTTCAATCCCTTTTGCAAGGATCTCCGCTAACCTTGGTAAAATCGTAGGACCTACCGCAGTCGTCATGATTTCAGCTTCACTGATATACGCTAGTAAAGTTTCACTTTCAGTTGTACTGTTAACAGCTTTGATATTTTTAACTGTAAATGATTCTTGTTCAGCGTTTGCCAAAATGACTTCATACTGCTTTTGAGTGTTGATTTCCTCGACGATTTTTTCATCTACATCAGCAAAAATAACTTGATAACCTGATTGAACGAGTAACCAACCAATAAAGCCTCGACCAATATTCCCTGCACCAAAATGGACCGCCAGCTTTTTCATACACTCACCTCACCTTTAAATAGCTCAATGATTTTCGCTTCTGATTCAGCATTCAGCAATTGCTCCACATTCGCTATTTCAGAGCATACTAGGGCAATATTAGATAATAATTCTAAATGTTCATCCCCTACACCTGCAATACCAATGATCAATTTTACTTCATTACCATCAAAATCTACACCTTCTGGTACTTGTAAAATAACGATTCCAGATCGATCGATCAAATGCTTTGAATCATCTGTTCCATGAGGAATTGCTACCATATTACCAATGTATGTTGTCGTTAAATTATCTCGTTCAAGCATTTTTTCAATATACTCCACAGCCACATATCCTTGCTGTGATAATTGTTTCCCGGCTGCTTCGATTGCTGCTTTCTTAGTAGAAAAACGTTGATTTAAAACGATATCTTCCTTTTTTAATGTGAGCATATTACTTTTCCCTCTCTTCTATAAAAGTTAGTAATTTTTGAACAACATATGTCGTAATTTCTTCATTCATACCTTGTTCCAACTGCTGAATCATGTGTTGATCATTGACAAATAGCGTACTAATATAGCTAATAACTTCCAATCCTTCTTGTGAAAATTTTTCTGGAGCCAGTAGCAAAACAATCCGATCAATTGCTATTTTTGTTTGATCCATCGTTTCTATAAAGATAGGTTGTTCTAATGAAAATAATTGAAAAAATGGTTCTTTGATCGTTTCATTTCGAGCATGAAACATTCCAATTTTTGTACCTGGAATACCAAACGCTTTCCAATTTCCATCATACAAAAATGTCCTGACTAGCGCCTCAACTTCTAATGCAGGTGCTTTTTCCAAAAGTTGCGTGCAAATGACACGAATCGTATCTTCCATTGTTCCTAGATTTTTATTCAAATTAGAATAGCTAAAATTTTTTAAAATCGTTAAAACGATTGACGTAAATAGTTGTCGTTGCTCTAAAAAATGAGTAGCTTCAAGTAACGTCAATTGCACCGCTTGCTCTTGTTCAGCAATTTGCTTGTGGTACCCATTGTGTAAACTTTTCAAAAAAATACTAATTTGAGAAAGTTCTCTTTCCGTTAGAATAGGTGAAACTAAAAAATAATCAAAATCAACTGAACCTAAATCGATCGTAGAAATAATGATATTATAATGACCTTGAGCCTTTTTTCTTCCTAGTTCAAACAAAGAAACTGTTTCTAATTTTTTCAGTTGTGGAATCCTTTGACGTAATCGGGTAACTAACATTCTTGAGGTCCCAATGCCACTTGCACATACGACTAGTCCTGAAAAACTATTTTCGCTTTCTAGTTGTAAAAGTACGGCACCAAAATGCAAAACTAAATACCCAATCTCTTCATCTGGCGCTGAGTTTTTTTGGCAAACCTGATCAAATGCCCGCCTGACAACTTTGAATAAGTCTGCATAGTCTTGTTTGATCGAGTGGATCAGTGGATTATATATTCGCATCCCTTGTTGTAGTCGCCTTAACGTTGGCCGCAAATGAGCAATCAATCCTTTAGTCAAAAGTTCTTTTGGCAGTTCTTGTTTTAATTCAGTTTCAACTCGCTCAATCAATTTGTTCACTAACAGCATCACTTCTAATTCGTCATTCTCTAATAAATGAATCGTACTTTCAGTTGTTTTTACACCTCTGAGATGTGTTGTAATGTATGCCGCTTCCCCAGCTGGTACAAACTCTGGTTCCATCTCTAAAATATCTGCTAACAATCCTTGTGCAGTGATAAATTCTGGATAGCTAGTCATTTCATTGCTACTTGTACACGCTTGAATATAATTTCCTGCAATCATTCGTTCTACTGAAATAGAAATGTGTACAATTAAATTTGCATACGCTTCATCACTGATAGTCTCCAAATTGTTGTTGCGCCAGATTTTAATGGTCTGTTCCACTTTTTTCAATAACGGTTCACTGACCAAATCCAATAAACGGCCTTCTATCCTCTCACTAGTAACTAAATCACGAGATTTGTCTTGAAAAAATTTTAGCAGTTGGTAATCGGGAAATTGCTGCCCAAAAAGCTCACTCATCAATCGTCTTTTTTGAGCTTCATCGGCTTTTAAAGATACACCAAATCCTCTTTTTCTTTCGATTTCAACGTTTTTTGGCAGTTGTTCTTCTATTTTAGTCAGATCGTTACCAATCGTTGAAACCGTGACATTCAAATCATTCGCTAACCCGACCAGTTTTAGACTTTCTTCTTTTAATAGCAATTTGAGAATTTTCTGTTGGCGTTCTTCTGGACTGTATTCATTATAAGATAAGTCCATCAACTGCCAACGGAAGCGCTGTTTATCTGAATCATGTCCCTCTAATAATAAAATTCCATGTTCTTTCACCAATTTAAGCTTGTAGGAATCAAGTACCTCTTCAACCTCTTTTAGATCACGTCGAATGCTTCGCTCACTAACACTTAAAGCTTCTGCTAGTTCATTCATTAAAACGGAGCGCTTATTGATCAACAACTGTTCCAGGATCAACCGAGCTCGTGCTGAAAGATACATAGAATTCCTCCTTAGATTAAAAGCAAAACAGGCCCACTTGACTCCGACTGAAAAATAGGAAATGATCACTGCGGAACATGCTTAGCTAGATAAGATCATTGCTGTTTAGATAGATGTTATTACTGCTGATAATTTTTCAACTAATTCATCATATTTCTTACTGCTTAGAAAATTATCAACAGATACATGATAAGCTTTAGGTAATTTTTCTTTTGCTCGTGAAGTTAGATCTTTATGTGTCACAACAATATCTGCATCATTTGGTAATTGAGATATCGCGGAATTGACTACTTCGATCGGTAAACCAGCTTTTTTTACTTTATTTCTTAAAACGGAGGCTCCCATAGCACTAGAACCCATTCCAGCATCACAAGCAAAAATAATTTTTTTCGTATTAGCAAGCGTCTCAACTGTATCACTCATTTTCTCAGCTGCCGAAAAGCTTGTTGCAACATCTGCTGTTCCAATTTTCCGTCCTTTTAATGCGCTGGACTTTTCAGTTGCCTCTTCAATTGTTGTCTCTGTTGTCTTTGATGCTTTTAAAACAACTGTCGAAATCGCAAATGATACTACCGTTGCCGCAATAATTCCCGCAAATACACCTAGATAACCATCTCGAGGTGTCATTGCTAAAATAGCAAAAATACTTCCAGGTGAAGCTGGAGCTACCAATCCTGCATTAAATAATGAAAATGTCATAACTCCCGACATCCCTCCACCAATTGCTGCAAGAATTAAAATAGGTTTCATTAAAATATAAGGAAAATAAATTTCATGGATTCCACCTAAAAAATGGATGATGATCGCACCAGGCGCTGTCTGTTTTGCACTCCCTTGACCAAAAACTGTATAAGCTAACAAAATCCCTAATCCAGGTCCAGGATTTGATTCTAGTAAAAACAAAACAGAACGACCTGTTTCTGCTGCTTGTTCAATTGCAATTGGACTAATTACGCCATGGTTGATGGCATTGTTCAAAAATAGTACCTTTGCTGGTTCTACAAAAATACTTGCTAAGGGAAGAAGTCCATTATTTACTAATAAACCAACCCCTGTTGCCAAAATATTGTTCAAGCCTTCAACAGCAGGACCCACGATTAAAAAGGCAATAATCGCTAAAGCCGAAGCTAAAATACCCGATGAAAAATTATTGACCAACATTTCAAAACCTGGTTTGATTTTTCCATCGACTAACTCGTCAAATTTTTTAATACAGTATGCACCCGCAGGACCAACTATCATTGCACCAAGAAACATTGGAATATCAGCACCCGTTATTACGCCCATCGTGACCATTGCCCCAACGACTCCACCACGAATATCATAAACTAAACGGCCACCTGTAAAACCAATCAAAATTGGCAATAAATAAGTAATTGTCGGGCCCGTTATTTCATTTAATTGTTCATTAGGAAACCACCCCGTAGGAATAAATAAGGCTGTCAAAATCCCCCACGCTATAAATGCTCCAATATTCGGCATGATCATTCCACTAAGAAAACTACCAAATTGCTGAACTTTTACCTTTATATTTACTTGCGTTTGTTCCATCATTCTCCTCCTCTTTCTTAAAACAAGAAAAATACTGAATCTTTTGATCTGCGCAGATCACTCCTTTGACAAACCTTTCGTTGTCTTCTACATTGTAAACGCTCACTTATAAGGATTCAAGAAGATGAAAATGCAATTTTGTCCAACCCTTTCGGACAAAACTTGAAGAGCTACTTATCCTTTGCAGCCAGTTGTTTCGCTTCAATCGTGTACAACAAAAAAACTGAACGGAGCATTTTCGCTCAGTTCAGTTGCTCTATACTATATAACGTTTTTTCTAACTAAAATAGATAGAATCATGGATTGAACAGTTTGGGTTAAACGAATGCTTGCAATTCAAACATTCCGTCTGCGCCATGTATTCCATAGCAGTCATTTCATGCTGACAATTACCACAAAGAACAACTTTTGTGTCAGGGGCAATTGAGATTGGCCAAGGTAAAAAAATATGATTTTCCAATTTATTATGACAATGAAAACAAGCATAATATTTTTTACAAGAGTAACATTTGTTCGCAATCACATCAACTGGCGAATGATAATGCGTGCATCTCCCTTGCTCATCAATTATTGAGCCAAATATTTTCACCAACTCAATCTCTCCTTTTAGAAAGAGATTTTGAGATTCTCTTTGCTACAAAGGCTGTCATAAACGCTTTAATAGCATCTCCAGGAATAAACGCTAAGCTGCCTAGTAAACTTTTAGACAAAGAGACATTTGATAAAAGACTGACACCAATAGCACCACAAAAATCAATAAATAGAGCACCAAAAAGAAGCGTTATCCCAAAGCCATAGGCAATATTTTGATTATGTGGATTAAACTTTTCAGTCATCCAACCGATAAAAAATGTCGCAAACGGATAAGCTAAAAGATATCCCACGGTAATCCCGAAAAAGACTGTCATCCCTCCTCTTCCACCAGCTAATATTGGAAATCCTATCCCAACCAGAAGTAAAAAAAGGAGTGTGGCAATCGTTCCATTTTTCTTCCCAAGAAGTAATCCGCTAAGCATAAAACCAGCATTTTGAATAACGATCGGCACTGGCAAAAGACTAATCGGGATTGGCGGAAAAAAGCCTAAAACAATAATAATACTGATCATAATAGCTATTTGCGTGATATCCTTTGTCTTCATTTGTTCCCTCCAAAATATAAACACTATTTACATCATTAAAAATACTACTTCCATTTTTATTTGTCAACCAAAAACAAAAACAAGTTAACTAAAAAACAAAAAATAAACACTTTGCTTGCAAATATGTCATGAAAGTACTTATTTTGATGCAAATGACTATTTCTTCCTCAGCACTCAACAACTTTTATTGAAAGAAAAACACGTCTTTAGTTGTTTTTCCTGATGAGAATGATACAATAAAGTAAAAATTACTTTTATCTAATTTAGAGAGGATGACTAACTTGACACACTTTAGTTCAAAGGAAGAAGAAAAGCAATACTACGAACAGCAAGCCGATGAAGCTGACTTTCTAAAATGGTACCATCAACAAGAACTTCCTGAATACGAAAAACCTTCTCTGACTGTGGATATTGTTTTGATGTGTTATAACAAAGAAGAAGATCAATTGAAAATACTATTAATTAAACGAAAAGGACATCCTTACAGAAACTCTTGGGCTTTGCCTGGCGGATTTGTAAATAGAAATGAATCCACCGGTGAAAGTGTTCTACGAGAAACAAAGGAAGAAACAGGCGTTGTTATTTCTAAAGACAATATAGAGCAACTTCACAGTTTCAGTAGACCTGATCGAGATCCTCGCGGTTGGGTAGTAACTATTAGTTATTTAGCATTTATCGGCGAAGAGCCGTTGATTGCTGGAGATGATGCAAAAGAAGTCCGATGGTTTACAATGGAACGTCAAAAAAATATGCTTTCTCTTACAAACGATGATGTAGAAATAATTTTAGATTTAAACTCAGGTGTATCAACTGGAAAGGATACATTGGCTTTTGACCATAGCGAAATTATTTTAAAAGCGTTCAATCGAGTGGCCAATAAAATGGAACATGATCCCCAAGTCCTTCAAGTTTTAGGCAAAGATTTTACTATTACTGAAGCTCGAAAAGTCTTTGCTAAGTTTTCCGGCACTGATTATAAAACGATTGACCACTCAAATTTTAAAAAAGCAATGCTTCATCATTTCGAAGAAATTGGCGAACGTCCTGTCGGGATCGGACGTCCTTCTAAAATCTATCAGCTAAAACCAGAAAACTCATACAAAAAATAAGGATCAATAAAGAAGGATAGAGAATATGGCTAGATATTTAAGAAAAGCTGTCCCAGAAGATTTAGGTAAAATCATGGAAATTATTGCTGCCGCAAGGCAAATGCTTCATGACCAAAAGATCCCTCAATGGCAACATGGTGAAGGGCCAAATGAAAAACAATTAGAACAAGACATTTTCCTACAGCAATGCTATGTTCTAATTATCGATCAAGAAATTGCAGGACTAGGAATCCTTTCAACTACTGCCGAATTGCCTTATGAGCAGATAAGAAATGGACAATGGCAACAAACCAATCAAGAATATGCAGTCATTCATCGAGTTGCTCTTGATCCTATGTATCAAGGGCAGGGTCTGGCCTTACTTTTAATGAATTATCTCATTACAACTGCTCGATTAAATGATTACGTAGATATTCGAATTGATACGCATCCAGATAATAAAACAATGCAACGTCTCATAGAAAAAGCTGGTTTTACCTATCAAGGAGAAATTTTATTACCTGTTTCTAACGGTGAACGAGTTGCGTATCAATTGGTGATATCCTAAATAAAATAAAACACATGACAAGAGCCTTTTGATTTTGAGCAATCTGACTCCGAATAAACAGTGGAAAAACCTGACTTTTTCACATCGTTTATTCGGATTTTTTGATGCCATTAAAAACACTCCAACTGTCTTGCGCCAGTCACAAGATAGTTGTTGGCTTTCGTACAAAGATTTTCTATTTTTTTATTCACTCTTAGAAATCCAGATTATCTCGAAACTCAATAATCGTTCCTTCAGGTGCTTCAATTTTGAACAATGAGCCATTTTCAACATGATAAATCATTTGATTTTCTTTTGTTAAAAAAACTACATCGAATTGTTGAAATTTCATTTTTGCGGCTTCCAAGTCTTCTACATAAAAACAAATATGCACAGGACCTGTCGTCTCTTTGTCAAATGGCGCAACCTGCTTATTTTCTTTGCCAGTTTGAAGTTCCAAGTAAAAGTCAGAGGATTTAAGCCAACTGTTGTATGCTCGACCATGAAAATTTTTTGTTTCCTTTACAAGGGCAAAGCCAAGAACATCTGTATAAAATTCAAGACTTTCCTGATATGTATTTGTTTGAGTGCACACGTGATGGATTTTTATATTCAACTTGCTCACTCCTTAAATCATTATATATATTCCTCTTCTATTCATATTTATTCAATTATACACGGTAATTCCTCCTACTAACATAAAATAAGAAGATGAAACAAAACTTAAAAGCTGTTTTGTCTCATCTTCTTGAGTGATTATTTTACAATCTGCTTCGCTATAAAACTTGAATATTTCACTTGACCATCTACATTTGGATGAACGCGATCATCATAAAACCATTCATCATGTGCATTACTATAATTATACCAGTCAATAACTACTAAATTTTTATATTTCTTTTTCATCGTCTCTAGCATAGCATTTACTTCGTTTTGCCATCTGCGTGTAGGCACGCGAACATTGATCCAATAAACTTTACGTTTAGAACCGATTGCTGTCATAAATTCATCGAATTGAGCCTCTGTAAATGAGCCATTCGTCCCTAGCCCCACTAAAACATTATTTTTCAATAATTTTTCTTTGTCTAACTTTTCGATAATAGGTGTGCTGGTATACAACTGTCTGCCAACTTCGCCATCAACGATCATCTTAGGGAAAATTTCCTGTAAGCCTGCTGCAGCATCAAGAATGACTGAATCTCCAAAAGCGGTAATTTCCATTCCTTGTGCTTTCTTGACTTCTTCCTTAGTTAAATCAAAATTCCCCTCTGGTGCACTAGTTGACTCTTTTGATGATTCTGTTGTTTTTCCTTCATTTTTAGCTTTTTCCTCTGCTTTTCTCTGATCTGCCTTCTTCTTATTGGCTTCAATATTTTTTTGCAACTGTTGTTGATCCGCTGTAACTTCGTTAGAAGGTGCAACAGCAAACGCAAAAAGTGCAAAGCATGATAAAACGACGCTGATCAAAGCAGTAACCTTAGGCACTGTCACCCATGGTTTACGGAAGAAATCCTTAATTGCAAACCAAGTATATTGATAATAAAATTTGCCTAATGGTTTTTCAATAAAGCGATAGGAAAGTTCACTTATTCCTAGGATCAATGCAATTTCAATCAGTGAGTGTAAGAATACATGATCACTTAAATTTTTGATTTTAGCTTCATAAAAAATCATAACTGGAAATTGATACAAATAGATACCATAGCTTCTTCTTCCAAACCAAGTAAATACTGGATTTGTCAGCCAGCGATTTAAATCAGCACCTGGATGCGCTGTGACTGCAACTAAAATCGTAGCAAAAATACTAACAATAAACATTCCTCCGTAATAGACAAAGGAAAAATGATCTGCTAAGAATAAAAATGAAATCAACAATACAACCAATGAAGCAATACCGACACCGTTCAATAGCGTTTTAGCTTTTATCGGAATTTCCTCTTTTAAACGGAAACTCGGCCAAACAAAAGCCAGCGCACTCCCCATCAATATAGAAAACAGTCTTGTATCTGTTCCATAGTATACTCTCGTTGGATCAGATCCAGGAGTATATAGAACCGCCATCAAAATTCCAGAACCGACAGCTAATGCCATAATCAAACCAAAAATTTTACCACTATGCTTAACGTACCTTTTAAGAACAATAAATAACAACGGCCAAATCAAATAGTTCTGGGCTTCAACCGCTAGTGACCAAATATGAGTAAATGGTGACTGAGTTGTAAAACGATCAAAATAAGAAAAACCTCTGAAAATCTGCCACCAATTATTATAGTAAAATACACTGCTGGCGACAACACTTCGTAAGTTATTCAATAAATCTCTTTGGAAAAATACAATGTAGGCTGATGCTGCCACAAGCATAGCTACTAAGCCAGGGTAAAGCCGTTTCATCCGCCGAATATAAAATCCTTTAACATCAATTGTTTCAGTTTGAAGCCATTCTTGTCTTAACAAATCGGTAATTAAGTATCCAGAAACTGCAAAAAAAATAGGGACGCCTAAATAGCCCCCACGCATTATATTAGGGAACAAGTGATAGAGAATCACGCCGACGACCGCAATAGTTCGAATCCCATCGAACCCGGTAATATAACGGCGATTTTCTAACCTTTTTTTATTATTCATTTATATTCCAACTTTACTTATATACTTTTTTATATTTCGAGTAATTTTTAACAAAGGAAACATGATTTAAAATTGACAGATGATAGAAAAAATAAGTCGTAGTTGACCCAAAAGGGGGTCTGTAGAAGTGTTAAAAAATTTCTATCGGGCTCATGCTCTTTGACGGTCGTTGTTTTTCTGACCGATTTAATGTAGTAAGTTTAATATACGTTCTTTCTGAACAAATGGCAAGAACTCTCTCTCTTTTTTTTTAACTTTTTAAGCAAATTTTAGATATTTTTATAAAAAAAAAGATTGGACAATATGCAAGAATTTGATTCCGCAGATTATCCAATCAACTAAACGATATATTAATGTTTTTTTATAGGGCATTTTATAGCGACCAGACAGTGTTTTCACTATAAAATTTTGTTCGGGCATACTTTTTTGGGGAACAAGATAAGACTTTTTATATGATCAAAATCTTCAAAACACTTTATCTTATTCTCTCATTGATTTATTCAGATTAAACTAACAATGCATATAATGACGGATTATCACTAAGATCGATAAACTTAGGATCAAACGTGGTCATCTTTTCTAGTAAATTTGGTAATTCCTCTTTATCTTTCAACAGTATCCCTAAAACCACAGGACCAGTGCCGCGATTAACTTTTTTGGTATACTCAAAACGTGTGATATCATCATCGGGACCTAAGATATCTGTTACAAACTCTCTTAATGCGCCTGGACGTTGCGGGAAATTGATGACAAAATAATGTTTTAGCCCTTCAAAAATCAATGAACGTTCTTCGATTTCTTCCATACGATTAATATCATTATTGCCACCGCTAATAATACAAACTACGTTTTTTCCAATAATGTCATCTTTGACCAACTCTAATGCTGAAACACTTAGGGCACCAGCGGGTTCTACAACGATTGCTTGTTTGGTGTATAGCTCTAAAATCGTTGAACACACTTGTCCTTCATCAACAGCTATCAGTTCATCAACATACTCAAGCGCGTGTTGATAAGTTAAATTCCCAACTTGCTTGACTGCTGCACCATCTACAAATTTTTCCACACTATCTAACATTACTGGTTTGCCTTCATCAAATGCGGCCCGCATTGATTGAGCACCAAGTGGTTCTACGCCAATCACAGCTGTGGTAGGACTGACACTTTTGGTATAGGTTGAAACCCCACTAACTAATCCACCACCGCCAATTGCTGCCAATAAATAATCCACTTGGAATTCAGATTCTTTTGCTTCTTGAAATACTTCAACTGCCACTGTTCCTTGCCCAGCCATAATATTTAAATCATTAAAAGGATCAATAAATGCTTGGTTATTGGTTTGAGCATATTCTTTGGCAGCTTTTGCAGAAGCATCAAAAGTATCTCCAATCAATTTTACTGTTACTTCATCTCCTCCAAAAAATTTTACTTGAGAAATTTTTTGTTGAGGTGTCGTCGTTGGCATAAAAATCGTAGCAGCAACTTTCATTTCGTGACAGGTAAATGCCACTCCTTGAGCATGGTTTCCTGCACTGGCACAAACAACACCATTTTTCAGCATATCATGAGGAGTTTGTTTAATCGCATAATATGCCCCTCTTAATTTGAATGAACGAACTTTTTGTAAATCTTCTCTTTTTAAATAAACGTTGCATTGATATTTTTGCGATAGATACAAATCGTACTGTAATGGTGTTTTCGTTACTACATCTTTTAGCGTATCGTATGCTTCTTCAACTTTTGCTTTTGTTAGTTTCAACAAATTCTCCCCACCTTTATTATGTAATAAAAAAGAGACTGAGATGGAAGCATTCAGCTAGTTTCTCAGCCTCTTGTTTAGTATTTATTTTAGTCTTCTCTTGAAACGAAAGGCATCATTTTACGCAATTCTGCTCCAACTTTTTCAATTGGGTGTCCAGCATTTTCTTTACGCATTTGATTGAATTCTTTAAAGCCATTTTTATTATCATCGATAAATCCTTTAGCAAATTTGCCGTTTTGGATATCTGTTAAAACGTCTTTCATATTCGCTTTTGCTTCTGATGTAACAACGCGAGGTCCTGAAACGTAATCTCCATATTCCGCAGTATTTGAGATAGAATTACGCATTTTCTCAAATCCTCCTTCATAAATAAGGTCAACGATCAATTTTAATTCATGACATACTTCAAAGTAAGCTAATTCTGGTTGGTAACCAGCTTCTGTTAGTGTTTCAAAACCTGCCTCGATCAAGCTTGTAAGACCTCCACATAATACTGCTTGCTCGCCGAATAAATCTGTTTCTGTTTCTTCTTTAAATGTAGTTTCTAATACACCAACACGAGTTGCGCCAATTCCTTTAGCGTAAGATAAGGCTACATCACTTGCTTTGCCTGTTGCATCTTGATAAACCGCAAATAACGCTGGTACTGCAAATCCTTCTGTAAAGGTACGACGAACAAGGTGTCCTGGTCCTTTAGGAGCAACTAAGAAAACATCCACATCTTTTGGTGGGTTGATTACATCAAAATGAATATTGAAGCCATGTCCGAATGCTAACGCATTGCCAGCTTCTAAATTTGGTGCAATTTCATTGTCATAAAGATCTCCTTGAATTTCATCAGGAGCTAAAATCATGACTACATCTGCTTTTTTAGATGCTTCTTCAACTGATAATACATCAAAACCATCATTACGAGCAGCTTCTGCTGATTTTCCTTCACGAATTCCGATGATTACTTGATTGCCATTATCTCTAAGGTTTTGCGCATGTGCATGTCCTTGTGAACCGTAACCGATAATTGCGATTGTTTTTCCTTCTAATTGATTGTTTTCTACTGAGTTATCGTAATATACTTTTGCCATTCTTGAACCCTCCAAATTTTTTATGCTTATAAGCGTATGCTTTAAGACCCGTTTTTAGTTGTTGCCTCTAGTAAAACCTGTAACACCAGTTCGCGCTAGTTGTTTGATGCCATATGGTGCAACAACATCGACGAACGCACTGATTTTTTCGCTGGTACCCGTGACTTGGATCACGACAGAACGTGTACCGACATCGATAACATTTGCTCTAAATGGATCGATCACTGAGAATAGTTCAGCTCGAACAGCAGCTGGAGCATTGACTTTAACCAATGCTAATTCTCTTTCTAAATGTGGTTCATCCGTAATATCGGAGACCTTGATCACATCGATTTGTTTATTTAATTGTTTGGTCACTTGTTCACTTTCATTTAAATCTGCCACTTGGACAACGATCGTGATTCTTGAAACATTGTCTAATTCTGTCGGACCTACAGAGATGCTATCGATATTCACTTGTCTACGTGTCAAAACACCACTAAAGCGATTTAAGACACCAGAATTATTATTGACAGTTGCTGTAATAATACGTCTCATTTTAGTCCACCCCCAGCATCTGATAGTTGGCTTTACCAGCTGGAACCATTGGCAGTACATGTTCCGTTGGCGATACCATAACTTCGATCAACAAAGGCCCTGTCTCTTTAAACGCTTCTGTCAATTCAGCTTCTACCGTTTCTGGATCTTCTATTCTGATCCCCTTGATATGATATGCTTCTGCCATCTTCACAAAATCCGGCTGTGTTTCAAAAACTGATTCAGAACGACGTTCACCGAAGAAACTTTCTTGCCATTGACGCACCATTCCTAGCGAGCGATTATTCAAGATTACGATTTTGATCGGAATATTGTATACATTCAAAATTGCTAATTCTTGGTTTGTCATTTGGAATCCGCCATCACCAACAAAAAGGACGACTTCTTTATCAGGACACCCTAATTTTGCGCCGATTGCAGCTGGAACGCCATAACCCATTGTTCCTAATCCACCACTTGTAACGAGTTGCTTTTCATTTTTAAATGGATAAAACTGAGCGGCCCACATTTGGTGCTGCCCTACGTCGGTTGCAACAATTGCCTCGCCTTTTGTCAATTCTCCAATAAACTCAATGACCTTTTGCGGTTTGATTTCTGCTTTTTGTTCTTTATCATATTTAAATGGATGCCGTTTTTTTCTTGAAAGATTAAGCTTTCTCCAATCTGTAGTATCTGCACATTCTACCTCGATTTTCAGCATTTCTTTCAGCGTTTCTTTGGCGTCTGCTACGATTGGGATTTGTGTTTCGATCGTCTTACCAATTTCAGCTGGATCGATATCAACATGAGCAATCAGTGCATTTGGCGCAAATTCTTTTGGTGCGCTAGCTAAACGATCATCAAAACGAGAACCTATATTGATCAAAAAATCGCAATCAGTCAATGCCATATTTGCTGCAAACGAGCCATGCATACCGCCCATTCCTAGAAAAAGCTCATTCGTTGTTGGAACTGCTCCTAGCCCTAATAACGAACTTAATGTTGGTATTTGATATTTATTGATAAATTCTACTAACTCTTTTCCAGCATCAGCATGTAAGACTCCTGCTCCAACCAGTACTAATGGTTTTTTTGCCGTAGTTAATGCATCCATTAATTTTTTCACTTGAAGTTTATTCGGTTTAACTGTTGGTTGATAGCTTGGTAAGTTCAGTTTGACCTCAATATCTGCATCGGTCTCCATTATCGTTATATCTTTTGGCAAATCGATTACAACGGGGCCTTTTCTACCAGTTGTTGCTATATGAAACGCTTCTTCAATGATCCTTGGTAATTCTTTTGTTTCCCGAACTTGATAATTATTTTTTGTAATTGGCATCGTAAGCCCAATAACATCGGCTTCTTGAAACGCATCTTTACCGATGCCATCAGTGAGGACTTGTCCAGTAAAAACAATCATTGGAATTGAATCACTCATCGCATCAGCAATACCAGTGATTGCATTTGTTGCACCTGGACCACTGGTTACGATGACAACTCCTGGTTTGCCCGTCGCTTTTGCATATCCTTCAGCCGCATGAACGGCACCTTGTTCATGTCTTGTCAAAATATGAGGAATGTCTCCGTCATACAATGCATCGTACAAAGGAAGGACTGCTCCACCAGGATATCCAAAAATCATCTCTACTTCTTGCTTCAACAACGCATCAATCAAAATCCTTGAACCATTTTTCATTTTTCTCTGTTGTTCTGCCATGAGCTTCCCTCCTCTAGTCTAGCAAATCATCTGGAATCTGCATGATTCCTCCTGTATGAGCTGATGTTACTAGTGCCGTATATCGAGCTAAGTATCCTGTTTTTACTTTTGCTTTGAATTTCGGCAATTGGTCATTTCTTTTAGCCAACTCTTCATCTGAAACATGTAATTCTAATGTCCGATTTGTTAAATCAATTTCAATTTCATCGCCATCTCTAACTAGTGCAATCGGACCGCCTGCTGCTGCTTCTGGTGAAATATGACCTACAGCGATTCCGCGAGTCGCTCCTGAAAAACGACCATCGGTAATCAAAGCAACATCTTTTCCTAAGCCTCTTCCAACAATACTTGAAGTTGGTGCTAGCATTTCCGGCATTCCAGGACCGCCTTTTGGTCCTTCATAACGAATCACCACAACATGTCCTTTTTTTACAGTATGATCATCAATGGCTGCAACGGCTTCATCATGAGAACTAAAGCAAATCGCTTTCCCTACAAATTTTTTGATCGACGGATCCACTCCACCAACTTTGATTACACTGCCTTTTGGCGCAATGTTTCCATATAAAATAGATAAACCACCAACTGGGCTATATGGATTTTCTTTTGGATGGATAACTTCTTCATTTTTGATGACTGCATCTTGAACATTTTCACGAATCGTTTTTCCTGTAACTGTAATTCGATCTGGATGGATTGCATTTCCTAAATCGACTAACTCTTTCATGATTGCTGGAACCCCTCCTGCTTCATGAACATCGTGCATTGAGTACGCAGATGATGGCGCAATTTTAGATAAGTAAGGAACACGTTCAGCAATCGCATTAACTTCTTCTAAGTTGTAGTCGATCTCAGCTTCATTAGCAATTGCTAATGTATGCAAGACTGTATTGGTCGAACCGCCCATCGCCATGTCTAGTGCAAAAGCATCATCAATTGCTTCTTTTGTGATGATATCTCTTGGTTTCACTTGATTTTTGACTAGGTCCATTAAATGAAACGCAGATTTTCTAACGAGTTCTCTCCGTTCATCTGATACAGCTAAAATCGTTCCATTTCCTGGTAAGGCCATTCCTAAAACTTCCATCAAACAATTCATCGAATTCGCTGTAAACATCCCCGCACATGAACCGCAAGTCGGACAAGCATTTTGTTCCATAAAGTTAAATTCTTCTTCAGTCATCTTGCCTTCTTTAAAGGTTCCGACTGCTTCAAACATGTTAGAAAGAGTGGTTGTATGTCCTCTAGGATCAACCCCGGCTTTCATTGGCCCACCTGAACAGAAGATTGCTGGGACATTCGTTCGAACACTTGCCATAAGCATTCCTGGAGTGATTTTGTCACAGTTTGGAATATAAAAAACACCATCAAACCAATGGGCATTGATTACTGTCTCTGCTGCATCCGCAATGATCTCTCTACTAGGCAGTGAGTAGCGCATACCAATATGTCCCATGGCAATTCCATCATCTACCCCAATCGTATTGAATTCAAAAGGAATCCCTCCTGCTTCACGGATCGCCTCTTTGGCAACATCTGCTAACTCTCTTAAATGCACATGACCTGGTACAATATCAATATAAGAATTACAAATTGCTATAAACGGCTTCTGCATATCTTTGGCATTTTTCACTTGACCCGTCGCATAAAGTAAACTTCTAGCGGGTGCGGCTTCAATCCCTTTTTTTATTTGGTCACTACGCATTTTTCATCCACTCCAATTCAATTGTCTACAGAAGAACTTATATTTTATTCTCCTGATTCATTTTTGTATTTACTTCACTTGCTTCTCTACATCACTTTTTACAAAAAAAGACATCCCATCGATTAAATGGGATGTCTTAGTAAGAACCCCATCTACCAAAGACAAACAGGACTCAAACATCTGCGAAATTTCTCAGTGTTCTAAGTCCTACACGATAAAATAATGACTAATACGTGATTGTTGTTTGTCTTTTTCATGGCAATGGTCTCCTCTTTTAAAAAAATCTATAAAGATTAAAATAGCATGTGATAAATAAAAGCTTTTGTTAACTATATACCTAATAAATGAGAATGTCAATAAAATTTGATAAAAAGATTCAGAAAATTCTAAAAACATCAGCATATCCTTTCTTACTTATTGTTTGATAATACTAAAAAAGCAAACCTATATTGTTTGCCTCGATTATCTATGCTAAAGTATATGAGTTGAAAACGATTTTATTTTTAAACTTAATTAGAAAAGGAAGATGAGTTACGAATGAAAAAAACAACAGCAATCATTATTTGCATGACGGGGATCTTGTTATTAGGGGGATGTACTAATTCAAAAACAAACAAAGAAACTAAAGCAAATCCAGAAGAAACACAAGCTCTTTTTGAAAAAGCAGATACAACTTTATCTAGTTTAGAAAAAGAGATAGATGCTAGCTATACAGATAACACAAAGGAAGCAATAAAAAAAGATATCACTCTAGCCAAAGTCAGCGAGTTTGAACAAGAGCTTAAAGATTTACCTAAAGATGATTTTACTTCTATTGAAGAAAAAGAAAAGGTTACAGCTTATACGACTCGTAAAAAAGAAGTAACGGAAGAACTTCCTGCATTGAAAGAAAAAATTACAAACCTATCCGCAAAAGACATTATTACTCGTTTTCAATCAGAGGGATTGACTGTTCACTACGTACAAGAAATGAAAAAACCGCAAGATTTTGGTGCTGCACCAACATATGCTAAATCTGCTTATATTTTTGGTGTAGAAGAAGATCCTTTCTACGCTGATAGTGAAGACTTAATGGATAAATACAAAAATGCCCGAGTGATGACATTTGAAAAAATCGACGATCTGAACAAAACCAAAAGCTATTATGATGAATTGGGGCAGCAATCAGGGATACTCTACTCCCATACATTTGGAAATGATGCACGCTTTTTCCTAATTCAAATGAATGGAGATATTCCGCAAGAAACATTTGACTTGTATAAGAATAGTTTAGCTGAGTGGAAATAGTGGCAACATCATAAAAGAAAAACTGCTGACACCTTTTTATGGGTATCAGCAGTTTTTTTAGTTTCTTTGGAAATAATATAAAGGTTTATGTGTCAAACGCTTCATTTGTCTTTTTTTATCTTCAATAATCGAAAGTAGCTCTTCTGAGAAGCTTTCTAAAATAACTCGACCGCCCTTATAAGTGCTTCCTCCCATTGAGATCACTTCATCAGGTGTTAAGATTACTTTTCGATGAGCAATTTTCTTAAAAAATTCTTCGATCAAATAAGTTGGCAAATAAAAATTATTTTGAGCCGAAAAAGATTCCAAATAAATGAAATCATCAATACTGATATAACAATCATCCATTGACATAAAATTCACAGATTTGTCTACATAAATATCTCTTTTTTGTAGGATTTCATTAATCTTTTTGTTCAAAAGATTCAGTGTTTCTATTTCTTTGACAAAATTTTCTAGTTCTCGATAACGTACCGCTTTGCGTTCGTCGTATGTTACACGTAAAGCGACACCAACCGATACAATAACAGCGCCAATCAAAACGCCAGTTATTCCTGCAATAAAAACAACCATTCGGATTCCCTCACTCTTTTCATTCTTGTTTTTTTAGTATAACATACTCTTTCACAAGCGTAAAAAAATAAGATGGAAATACAAAGGATTAAAAATAAATTTAATAGTAAGTCGTGATTCTTCTCAATACAGTATTTCTACTTATTTTTTATAGTAAAATAAAAATAGCTAGCGTGTTAGATTCTACTATTTTGTCAAAGCTTTAAAGTTGACCTTTATTGACCAATAAAGTATACTTTTTTTAAGCATTAAGGTATGCTTTGTGATAAAATGATTTGAAGAGTTTTTTATATAGGAGGAATATACTATGAATTTAATACCAACAGTCATTGAACAATCATCTCGTGGAGAAAGAGCATATGATATTTATTCACGATTATTAAAAGATAGAATCATCATGTTAAGTGGCCCGATCGATGATAATGTAGCAAACTCAGTTATTGCCCAATTACTATTTTTAGATGCCCAAGACTCTGAAAAAGATATCTACATTTACATCAATTCACCTGGGGGCAGTGTTTCTGCTGGATTGGCAATTTTCGATACAATGAATTTTGTTAAAGCAGATGTACAAACAATTGTTTTAGGAATGGCAGCATCTATGGGAAGTTTCCTATTAACTGCTGGTACAAAAGGCAAGCGTTTTGCCTTACCAAATGCTGAAATCATGATCCATCAACCACTAGGCGGCGCCCAAGGCCAAGCAACAGAGATCGAAATCGCAGCGAAACATATTCTTGATACACGCGATCGCTTAAATAAAATCTTAGCAGAACGTACTGGTCAACCACTTGAAGTCATTGAACGCGATACAGATCGTGATAACTTTATGACTGCTCAACAAGCAAAAGAATACGGTCTGATTGATGAAGTTATGGAAAATAGCAGTTCTTTAAGCAAATAATCACCTGCCCAAATTTTCTTTTGAAAATTTTGGGCATTTTTATTTAAACTAGGAACGAAAAGCGATACACTTAGATTAGAAGAAATGAAAGGATGATATTACGATGGATATTTCAGTTATTGATGCAACAAAAGTAACAACAAAAAATGGTTTGGCAATTGGACAAGACTCAGCACCAATAAAAATGGTGGAATTTATGAATGTTCGCTGTCCTTATTGTAAAAAATGGTTTGAAGAATCGTTTGATTTACTAAATGAGTATGTTAAAGCTGGCAAAGTTCAACGAATCATCAAACTATTTGATAAAGAGAAAGAAAGTTTGCAACGCGGCAATGTAATGCACCATCACATCAACTATGATTTACCTGAAAAAGGATTGACTGATTTAAAACAAATGTATGATACACAAGATCAGTGGGGAAATCTTTCTCTAGAAGATGTAGCAGTATTTGCTGAAGACAATCTGCAATTGTCTAAAAAAGAAGAACCAGCCATTATCCAAGCAGTTATTGCAGAAGCCGAAGCCGCAAATATTAAATTTGTACCGACAATCGTGATTGGTGAGCATATCTTTGATGAATCAGTAACAAAAGAAGAATTGATCAGCTATTTAGAAGGCAAATAAAAAATAAGACAAAGCTAATTAAGCTTTGTCTTATTTTTTTTAGCTATATCAGCTAATTTCTGTTTCTTTCCGAATGAAGAATCTTCAACTTCTTTTTCAGCATCCTCACCAAAACTCAAAATTTTGTCCACGTCTTCTTTTCCAAGAAACGTTCCTAAACCTTCTCCAAGTTGCTTGATCTGCCTCATAATAAAATCTTTATCTTCTACGCCCATTCTCTTCACCCAACTCTCTGCTCGTTCATCCAGCAATCCATAAGAAGTTACGCACTTTTCTCTCTTAATTTATCAGCAAATTCATTGATTTTGCGAATACGGTGATTGATTCCTGATTTTGAAATCGCACCTGATGGAATCATCTCACCTAATTCTTTCAAACTTACTTCCGGGTACTCTAAACGTAATTCTGCAATTTCCTGCAGTTTACCTGGCAATGCTGCCAAGCCTACAACACTTTCAATATACTGAATATTTTCAATTTGTTTTGATGCTGCATCAATCGTTTTATTAAGATTCGCTGTTTCACAATTGACTAAACGATTTACTGAATTCCGCATATCACGAACGATGCGGACATCTTCAAATTTTAGCATTGAGTTTGTCGCGCCGATCAATGTTAGAAAATCAGCAATCCGTTCAGCTCCTTTTAAATAGGAGATATAGCCATTTCGCCGTTCCAACGTTCGTGCATTTAAATCGTAATAGTTCAACATCTGACAAATATCATCGTTATGTTCTTCATAAATAGAAAATATTTCCAAGTGATATCGACTTGTTTCCGGATTATTAACTGATCCAGATGCCATGAAAGCTCCTCTTAGATAGGATCTCATTTTTTGAGCATTTCCCACAATATCATCTGATACATGTGTATTGAACATCATACCATCTAAAATATCTAAATCAGCTAATACACTTTTTGTATCTTGTTTTAATCGTACGATATAAACATTATTCTTTTTTAATTTCATTTTTTTTCGAACTAATAATTCTGAGCGAACATCATAATGATCTTTTAAAAGAGAATAGATTCGTCTGGCAATCGCTGCATTTTCTGTTTGAATATTTAGAACAAACTGCTGATTCACAATGCTTAATGAACCATTCATCCGAATCAAAGCAGCCAATTCTGCTCTAGCATGTTCCCGATGAACTTCTAAAGTCGTCAGTTCTTTTTTTACATCTGCTGCAAAAGACAACCTACTTTCCTCCTCTCCAATTGTTTAAACCTTAATACCTCGCACCAAAAACAATACGGAATAATTCATCCACCACTTTGTCACCATCATGAAAAACTCCACCATCCCGCAGTTTTAAAAAGTCTGTAGAGATGACACGACAGCCTTCATCCCTTAACTTTTGAAAATCATGTTCTACTTGAACTAAATATTCATCATAGACTTCTGGATCCATGTATCCCTCAGGTACATTTTCAGTATTGACCAAAACAGTGTCAACAAATTTACTTTTAAGATGCTCATGTAATACACAAACATGGTCAGCATCGCTAAAATGTTCTGTTTCTCCTTTTTGGGTCATGATATTACAAATATAGACAACTTCCCCTTCGGCGTTAATGATCGCTTCTCCGATTTCATTGATCACTAAATTAGGTAATATACTCGTAAACATACTTCCAGGACCTAAAACAATCATATCTGCTTCTTCAATTGCTTTCACTACTTTTCTAGCAGCTTTTGGCTGCTCATCATCATTTGTGTTTGTCACAAAGACATGATCGATCGTTTTTCGATCAACAGCAATACTGGATTCACCAACGGCAGTCGAACCATCTTTAAAAACAGCATGCAAGGTCAGTGGTCTTTCTGACGAGGGATAAATATGCCCATCCACATGCATCATCTTTGAAAGTAACTGAATCGCTTCATACGTACTGCCGCGCATTTCTGAAACTGCGGCAATAATCAAATTGCCAATTGCATGATTAGCAAAGTATTTATCTGATTTATCAAAACGATACTGAAAAATATCTTCATACAGTTGAGGCATATCTGATAAAGCGACTAATACATTACGGAGATCCCCAGGCGGCGTCATATTCATCGATTCACGAATCTCACCGCTACTTCCTCCATCATCCGCAACCGTTACGACAGCTGTAATATCCGCACTTTGATTACGTAAGCTTTTTAGAATAACTGGCAATCCAGTTCCTCCGCCAACAACAACGATTTTAGGTTTTCTAATACGATACGTTTTCATTTTCATGAGCGGTTTACCGTCTCTTTCCGCTTCCCTTTATCCCGATGCGTAATATTAACATGATAGTCTTGTTCTAATTCTTTACTTACTCGTTCTGTCAAAGCAACTGAACGGTGTTGTCCGCCAGTACAACCGATAGCGATCGTAACACTTGATTTGCCCTCTTTTTCATAGCCTGGCATTACATTTTTCAACAAATCGATAAATCGTGTATAGAAGCTTTCTGTTTCTGGGAAACTCATTACGTAATCGTAAACAGACTGATCTTGTCCTGTTAGCGGTCTTAACTCAGGGATGTAGTGCGGGTTCGGTAAAAAACGAACATCCATGACAATATCTGCATCGATCGGTAATCCATACTTAAAACCAAACGAAACAAGTTCAACACGAAATTCATGTGTATCTCGTGATTTAAATTCTTCGTTGATTCTTTCTCGTAATTGTCTAGGCGACAAATCAGTCGTATCGATAACGACTTGAGCATCTCCTCTGATTTCTTCAAGAATCGCCCGTTCTTTTCTAATTCCTTCTGTGATCAAACCATCCATCGCTAAGGGATGAGCACGACGAGTTTCTTTATAACGAGAAACTAACTCTTCATCTGTTGCATCTAAAAACATGATCGTTGTATCAATCAAATTGGTATTTTCCAGTTCAACTAACATATCTTGAATTTCTCTAAAGAAATTACGCGAGCGTAAATCGATCACTAACGCAATTTTAGTGACTTTTCCAGACTCTTTAATCAACTCCCAAAACTTAGGAATCAAACTTGGGGGCATATTATCGATACAAAAATACCCCATATCTTCAAAACTTTGAATGGCGACTGTCTTTCCTGCTCCGCTCATTCCAGTGATTATAACTAATTGTAAATTATCAGCCATTTTACAGCGCTCCTTTGGAAACATTTTACTAATTATAGCATCCCGGGCGTATCAAAGAAAGCTTTTCAACTAATTCTAGTTCTTCTTACAGAGTTTCTTAGAATTGAAGACTTTGACTAGAAAATGAAAATAAGACTGAAAACCTATTGTTTACCATCTTTTCGATAATATTAAACGTTCATTTCTTCATAATGAAATACTTTTAAAATAGATATAATTAATATTAACAAAAAAAAAGAGTAAAGTGAACGTTGCAAGCCACTCTACTCTCTTACGATTATCTGCCAGTTTTTCTGACACTCTATATACTATATGATTGGGAAAATTTAGTTCGTTTGTGTTGGTGAACTTATATTCATAACTTCAAAAACTAAGCATCCTCAATGACATCAAAATAATTTAAATTCAAAATAGGATCATCACAATTTATGACTGGACGATCTGTAGGGTGACATTTGACAACTCTGACTTGCACATCTTCTTCTTTTTTGGAGATGGCCTCTCCTACAAAAAACCAAGAAAATTTCGATCCATGACAAACATAATGTGCGCCAATCTTTACTTCTCTCTTTTCCAAGAAAAAATCATCCTTTCATACTCTTTTGATAACTATAGAATATCATGATTTTCAAAAAAATATCATTCAACATACGTATAGATACTTTCTTTTTTTGACTTTTTTTAGATTAAAGTGATTAAAAAACGCTTGTTTTTATTTATTTTATTATTTTTTTCTCATTATTATTTTATCGATAGTCTATTTTATTTTTTTCCAATAAAATATAACTGATCTAAAACAAAAAAAGACAACTCTCTAATAATGAGAGTTGTGCTTTTCTTTTTTGAACGGATTATTTATAGAAGGAAAGATATATACCAATTCGGTTGAACAATATATCTATCTGACTGTGATTTTACTTCAAGAATCTAAAGAAATCAATACCAATAGACAATTTTTATCCAAACTTCAGATTTTCTTTAAAAACGATGATAATACTTTCAAAATGGAGTATACCAATTTATAAAACACGTTTCAAATATTTTCCAGTGTAGCTATCTTTAACTTTTGCAATATCTTCTGGAGTTCCTGTTGCAACAATCGTTCCTCCGCCATCTCCACCTTCTGGACCTAAATCAATAACATGATCCGCTGATTTAATGACATCTAGATTATGTTCAATAACCAGTACAGTGTTCCCTGCTTCAACAAGTCTTTCTAACACGACCAACAGACGAGCAATATCATCTGTGTGCAATCCAGTAGTTGGCTCATCTAAGATGTAGAAATTTTTACCATTTGAATTTTTATGGAGTTCACTTGCTAGTTTCATCCTTTGAGCTTCACCGCCGGATAATGTGGTAGCTGGCTGACCTAAAGTAACATAGCCTAATCCTACATCAACAATCGTTTGCAATTTACGATGTATTTTGGGAATATGTTTAAAGAACGCCACTGCATCCTCAACGGTTAAATCTAAGATATCGGAAATATTTTTTCCTTTATAGTGGACTTCTAATGTTTCAGAGTTGTAGCGTTTCCCATGACAAACTTCACAAGGAACATAAACATCTGGTAAAAAGTGCATTTCGATTTTAATGATTCCATCTCCACGACAAGCTTCACAGCGGCCGCCTTTGACATTGAAACTAAAACGACCTTTTTTATACCCACGGACTTTTGCTTCATTGGTTTTTGCAAATAAATCACGAATATCATCAAAAACGCTTGTATAAGTTGCTGGGTTGCTTCGTGGTGTCCGGCCGATCGGACTTTGATCGATATCGATAATTTTTTCGATATGTTTATAGCCGGTAATACTTTTGTGCTTACCAGGTTTATTTGAGTTGCGATTGATTTTCTGTGCCAAAGCTTTTTTCAAAATTTGATTGACTAACGTACTTTTCCCTGATCCAGAAACCCCAGTCACTGCGACAAATTCTCCTAATGGGAATTCTACTGTGACATTTTTCAAATTATTCTCAGCTGCACCTGTTACTTTGATGCTTTTACCATTTCCTTTGCGACGCTCTTTAGGAACAGGGATTACTTTTTTACCAGATAAATACTGCCCGGTTAAAGAATTAGGATTTTTGGCTACTTCATCAGGTGTACCCGAAGCAACGATCTCTCCACCCAAATGCCCAGCACCTGGTCCAACATCGATCAAGTAATCCGATGCACGCATGGTATCTTCATCATGCTCAACAACGATCAGTGTATTCCCTAGATCCCGCATTTTTTTAAGAGACTCGATCAAACGATCGTTATCTCGTTGGTGCAAGCCAATGGATGGCTCATCTAGAATATATAAAACACCAGATAAATTTGAACCAATCTGTGTGGCTAAACGTATCCTCTGTGCCTCTCCACCAGACAACGTTCCAGCTGCTCGGCTCAGTGTTAAATAATCCAATCCGACATTCTTCAAAAAGTTCAAACGATCTTTCACTTCTTTTAAAATTGGTTTGGCAATCATTTGTTCTTGTTCAGATAATGTCACTGTTTCAAAAAATTGTACTGCATTTTTGATTGCTAATTCACTGACTTGACCGATATTCGTGTTATCGATTTTGACGGATAAAGCTTGCGGATTCAAGCGATACCCCTTACATGTTCTACAAGTTAATTCAGTCATATATAAACGCATTTGATCGCGCGTAAAATCACTATTTGTTTCATGGTAGCGACGCTTGATATTCGTTAAAACACCTTCAAACGGCACTTCTACATCTCGTACTCCGCCAAAATCATTTTCGTAATGAAAATGGAATGGCTCACCATTTGATCCATTTAAAATAATATCTTGATGTTCCTCAGGAAGCTCGTTAAATGGCGTGTCCATATCGATATTAAAACTATCAGCAGCTTGTTCCAACATCTGTGGGTAATATTGAGAACTTATTGGATTCCACGGTGTGATTGCTCCTTCACGTAATGTTTTAGTCGGATCTGGAATCACTAAGTCACGATCGACTTCTAATTTTATACCTAATCCATCACAATCAGAACATGCTCCAAATGGTGCATTAAACGAAAACAATCTTGGCTCCAATTCGCCTACTGTGAAACCGCAATACGGGCAAGCGTAATGTTCGCTAAACAGCATTTCTTCCCCATCAATCACATCAACCAAAGCATAACCATCGGCTAAACGTAATGCGGCTTCGAATGAATCAAACAAACGAGAGCGGATTCCTTCTTTTACCACGATTCGGTCAATTACGATTGCAATATCATGTTTTTTATTTTTTTCAAGTTCAGGTGCTTCTGTTACGTCATACGTTTCTCCATCGACACGCATCCGAACATAGCCCTCACGCTGAATCATCTCGAAGACTTTTTTGTGCTGACCTTTTTTCTTAACGATCACTGGCGCTAATACTTGTAGTTTTGTCTTTTCTGGTAGCTCTAACACCTTGTCTACCATTTGTTCAACAGATTGACTGGTAATTTCAGTACCGTCGTTAGGACAAATCGGATGACCGACCCGAGCAAATAATAATCGTAAATAGTCATTGATTTCAGTGACCGTTCCGACAGTCGAACGTGGGTTTTTACTTGTGGTTTTTTGATCGATGGAAATAGCAGGGCTTAATCCATCGATACTGTCCACATCTGGTTTATCCATTTGACCTAAAAATTGTCTTGCATAAGCTGAAAGACTTTCCACATAACGGCGCTGACCTTCAGCGTACAATGTATCGAAAGCCAGTGAACTTTTCCCTGAACCAGATAATCCAGTCACTACAACCATTTTGTCACGAGGGATCGTAACATCTATATCTTTTAAATTATGTGCGCGTGCGCCATGAATGACGATTTTATCATTTGCCATTGTTTATCTCCTTTGTTGTAAAATACAGCGAGTATTCTTTAATCTCCAGCTTTTAACTCCAATATCGTATCTCTTAAAGTTGCAGCCGTTTCAAAGTCTAAGGCTTTAGCGGCATCCCGCATTTCTTTTTCTAATTTCATTAATAAATCAGCTTTTTCCTGGCGACTCAATTCATGATAAGACTTATCGATCTTGACTGTTTCGCCTTTCTCATTCGTCTTAGAAATTGAGATCAACTCACGGATTTCTTTAATGATTGTTTTTGGTGTAATACCATGTTCTTCATTATATTTTTCTTGGATGGAGCGACGACGTGCCGTTTCATCCATTGCTTTTTGCATAGAATCAGTAATCTTATCAGCGTACATGATTACTCTACCGTCAGAATTACGAGCTGCACGTCCAATGGTTTGAATCAACGAACGCTCACTTCGCAAGAACCCTTCTTTATCTGCATCCAAAATCGCGATCAAGGATACTTCTGGTACGTCTAACCCTTCACGAAGCAAGTTGATTCCAATCAACACATCAAATTCACCTAAACGTAAATCTCGAATGATTTCTGTTCGTTCTAATGTTTTGATATCACTATGAAGATACTTCACTTTGATTCCTAATTCTTTCAGATAATCGGTTAAATCCTCAGACATTTTCTTCGTCAATGTTGTAATAAAGACGCGCTGATCTTTTTCTACACGCTCATGGATTTCACCGACTAAATCATCGATTTGACCCATGATTGGACGAACTTCGATCAATGGATCTAACAAACCAGTTGGTCGAATAATTTGCGGAATCACGGTATCTGTTTGTTCATGTTCATATGGTCCCGGTGTTGCTGAAACATACACCACTTGATGAACGTGCTCTTCAAATTCTTCAAGACGTAATGGTCGATTATCTAAAGCACTCGGCAAACGGAATCCATAGTCAACGAGCATTTGTTTTCTGGCACGGTCACCGTTATACATGCCACGAATTTGAGGCATCGATACATGGGATTCATCGATCACAAGTAGAAAATCATCTGGGAAGAAGTCAATCAGAGTGTAAGGCGGTTCACCTTCTGAACGACCATCCATATGACGAGAATAATTTTCGATACCTGATGTGTAGCCCATTTCTCTCATCATTTCAATATCATAATTCGTTCTTTGTTCTAATCTTTGGGCTTCTAATAATTTATTTTCATTACGCAATACAGTTAGACGAGCATCTAATTCTTCTTGGATTTGGGAAATCGCATGTTCCATATGATCTTCGTTGGTTACGAAGTGAGTTGCTGGAAAAATCGCGACATGTTCTGTCTCGCCGATTACTTCACCTGTGAGAGCATCCACTTCTCTGATCCGTTCGATTTCATCACCAAAAAACTCAACTCTTAACGCATGATCGTCTCTGGAAGCTGGAAAAATTTCCACCACATCTCCTCGTACACGAAAACGTCCACGTTGAAAGTCGATATCATTTCGTTCAAACTGAATATTTACCAAATCAGTCAATAGCTTACTACGATCCATCTCCATACCAACACGAATAGACACAACTTGTTCACTATACTCTTTTGGATCTCCTAAACCAAAGATACAGGAAACCGAAGCAATCACGATTACATCATTTCTTTCTAATAAAGAACTTGTTGCTGAATGTCGTAATTTATCGATTTCGTCATTGATACTGGCATCTTTTTCTATATATGTATCACTAGAAGGAACATATGCTTCTGGTTGATAATAATCATAATAACTAACAAAATACTCGACCGCGTTATTCGGGAAGAATTCTTTAAACTCTCCATAAAGCTGTCCAGCTAATGTTTTATTATGAGCAATAACCAATGTTGGCTTGTTGACTTCTTTGATGACATTGGAAATCGTAAATGTTTTACCTGTTCCGGTAGCTCCTAACAGAATTTGTGCCTTTTCGCCGCCTTCAATTCCTTCAACTAACCTTTTGATGGCTTCTGGCTGATCCCCATCCGGCTTATATTTTGAGACTAAGTCAAATGTATTGGAGGTCTCTCTTTCTATCATTTAACATCCTCCTTTTACTTCATTTAGTTTTGGTTTCTATTCAACTAGAATATCAGCAAATGATCTGGTACACATCTCCTTAAATAGAAACAAAACGTCTCTTATCGACTAGATGATACGCACTTTTTTGCTATTTTTAACTAGTGAAATTGAAAAGAAACTCCTGTAATTATTTTAACATACCGAACATATTTTCGCTAGTTATAGAATGCATTGCGTATACGCAATTTTCGCTAATTTACATTTTATTTAATCTTTTGTTTGCATCCTTTTAGTTTATCCTTTGCTACTTACACCTAGATATGTAATGTTTTGTGACATATGATGTAAGAAAATGAGTTTTTTTTAATTATATCACGTTGAATGACTTGTGTTTTTGCCTTTTTTTACTATATAATTATCCAATATGCAAATATAGGAGGTATTTTATGAAAAGGAAACACTTTTTACTTTCATTCATTGTAATGATGGCAAGTCTACTGACATTTACACTTGGGCAGAATGCTCAAGCTGAGGAAAAAACATATAATATAGGAACAGATTTGACTTTTGCCCCTTTTGAATTTCAAGACTCTAAAGGTGAATATGTCGGAATCGATGTGGATTTACTTCATGCGATCGCTAAAGATCAGAACTTCAAAGTAAACCTGAAACCACTTGGTTTTGACAGTGCGATTCAAGCTGTACAGTCAAAACAAGTTGACGGTATGATTGCCGGTATGAGTATTACAGATGAACGTAAGAAATCATTCGACTTTTCAGAACCTTATTTCGACAGCGGCTTACAAATGGCTGTCAAAAAAGGCAATGACAAAATCAAACGTTATGAAGACTTAAAAGGGAAAACGGCCGCAGCTAAAGTAGGAACTGAAAGTGCTACTTTCTTGGAGAAAAATCAAGAAAAATATGGCTATACTGTCAAAAATTTTGATGATGCAACAGGACTTTATCAAGCGCTAGAAAATGGCGAAGCAGATGCAATTTTTGATGACTATCCCGTTTTGGGCTATGCTGTAACAAATGGTCAAAACCTACAATTAGTTGGCAAAAAAGAAACAGGCAGTTCTTACGGTTTTGCTGTTAAAAAAGGACAAAACAAAGAATTGATCGAAAAGTTTAATGCTGGTTTGAAAGAACTAAAAAGTTCAGGTAAGTATGAGGATATTTTAGCTAAATATATTTCTACTGGAACTGAGACAAAAACTGACTCTGACTCTAAAATGAAGAAGATCCAACCCAAAAAAGAGTCTTACGTGATTGCAAGTGATTCGACTTTTGCTCCATTTGAATTCCAAAATTCAAATGGTAAGTATGAGGGAATCGATGTGGATTTAGTTAACCGCATTGCTGAATTACAAGACTTTACTATCGAGTTTAAATTTATCGGTTTTAGTTCTGCTGTTCAAGCAGTTGAATCTGGACAAGCAGACGCTATGATCGCTGGAATGACAATCACAGATGAACGTGAAAAATCATTTGACTTCTCTACTCCTTATTTTAACAGCGGCATTCAAATCGCTGTCAAAAAAGGCAATGATGATATTCACTCTTACGAAGATTTAAAAGGCAAAAAAGTTGGTGCTAAAATTGGAACTGAAAGTGCTGATTTTCTTGAAACGAATAAAAATAAATATGGCTACTCAGTCAAATATTTAGATACAACTGATGCATTGTATAGCGCGCTTGAAATTGGTGAAATCAATGCGATGATGGATGACTATCCAGTAATCGGTTATGGTGTCGCTCAAAAACAACCATTAGCAACACCGATTCCTCGTGAAGAAGGTGGAAAGTACGGTTTCGCAGTTAAAAAAGGCAAAAATCCTGAATTGGTTCAAATGTTCAATGAAGGTTTAGCTGAATTAAAACGTACTGGCGAGTATGACGAGATCATCGGAAAATACGTAAAAGATGGTTCTACTGAAAATAAAGTAGATGAATCAACCTTCACTGGTATGATTCAAAACAACTGGAAACGTCTGTTGAGCGGTTTATGGATGACTATTCAGTTAACACTGATTTCATTTATTTTAGCGTTGATCGTTGGAGTGATCTTTGGATTATTCAGTGCATCTCCTTCTAAAACGTTACGCGTGATCTCCACTATTTATGTTGATATCATTCGTGGTATTCCTTTAATGGTATTAGCCTTCTTCATCTACTTTGGCTTACCAGGGATTTTAGGTTTTAACATTCCTGTTTTTCTTGCAGGGATCATTACTCTAACATTAAATGCAAGTGCTTATATCTCTGAAATTGTCCGTGGTGGGATCAACGCAGTACCCGTTGGACAAATGGAAGCTTCTCGCAGTTTAGGACTTTCTTATAATCGAACCATGCAAAAAATCATTTTACCGCAAGCAATCAAAATCATGATACCTTCTTTCGTCAATCAATTTGTTATTTCTTTAAAAGATACAACGATTCTTTCTGCGATCGGTTTGATCGAACTACTGCAAACAGGTAAAATAATTGTTGCTAGAAACTTACAAAGTACTATGGTATACTTCGTGATCGCAATGATGTACTTGATCTTGATTACAGCCTTGACGAAATTAGCGAAAGTTTTAGAAAAGAAGGTGAAATAATATGGCTGAAAAAATTCTTGTAGAACATTTAGTAAAAAAATACGGCGATAATACCGTACTGAACGACATCAACGTTTCCATTCAAGAAGGCGATGTTGTTTGTGTCATTGGTCCTTCTGGGTCTGGCAAAAGTACTTTTCTTCGCTGTTTGAATCAGCTTGAAGAAGCCACTAGCGGTGATATTATCATCGATGGAGCAAATTTAACGGATAAAAATACGAATATCAACAAAGTGCGTCAGCATATTGGAATGGTTTTCCAACATTTTAATTTGTTTCCTCACTTATCAATCTTAGAAAATATTACTTTGGCACCAACGGATTTAGGCCGCTTGTCAAAGAAAGAAGCAGAAGAAAAAGCAATCAAGCTTTTAGATACTGTTGGTTTGGCCGATAAAAAAGATAGTTACCCAGAATCATTATCAGGCGGACAAAAGCAACGTGTAGCAATCGCTCGTGCCTTAGCAATGAATCCTGATATCATGCTATTCGATGAACCAACATCTGCACTTGATCCTGAAATGGTCGGTGATGTGTTGAATGTCATGAAAAAATTAGCAAAACAAGGAATGACGATGGTCATCGTAACTCACGAAATGGGCTTTGCAAAAGAAGTAGCCAATCGCGTCATGTTTATTGATGGCGGTAATTTCTTAGAAGATGGTACACCACAACAAATCTTTGAAAATCCACAGAATGAACGGACGAAAGATTTCTTGGATAAAGTGCTTAATATTTAGAAAGAAAGAATGGGTCGCTCTTCATGTATGAGTGATCCATTTTTATATTGTTTGAACTTACTTTATACTTGATAATTATTCTTTTTTAAAGTAAATTTGAACAGTCTTCAGACTACAATACCTAAAAAAAGGAGCCTTGTAATGAAACGACTATATACTTTTTTTACCGAGGATTTATTATTTTCTCTGTCTTTTTTGATTGCCATTATTAGTTGTTATTTCGGTAAATTCTCGTTACACTCAATTGATTTTAAAGTTATTTTTTGTTTACTTGGTTTGATGCTATTCATAAAAAATCTTGAAAAATTTGGTATTCTAACCTATTTTGCTGATAAAATGATTGATTTTTCTTCGACCTCTCGTGACCTGATCAGAAATATTGTCTTTTTATCGTTTTTCAGCTCTATGATCCTAACAAACGATGTTGCGATTCTTACATTGATGCCGATTTATCTCACGATCATCAAGAAGTTTCCAGAAATGGGCGACAAAATTTTTGGTGCCGTCCTGTTGATTGTTGCCGCAAATTTAGGTAGTAGTTTTTTTCCTTTTGGTAACCCACAAAACCTGTTCTTATTTTCTTATTATTCACTTTCCACTGTGACATTTTTTAAATGGTCCATCGTACTACTCATTTCTTCAATTATATTTTTATTGATTTCATTTCTATTCATAAAAAAAAGAGTACTTCCAACACATCACACTCTGGTTCCCAAGATCGACAAAAGAAAAATACCATTTTTTAGTTTCATTGGCTGTTTCATTCTTTTAGGGATTTTTAACATACTCCCATATTATGTTGTAATTCCGATTGCCGTGATCATCCTAACCATTTATGATAAAAATGTACTTAGACAAATTGATTATAAACTGTTATGGACCTTTATCTTTTTCTTTATTGCTGTGGGTAATTTTGCTCAGATCGAACTGCTTTCGACTTTCATTAGAGAACAATTCATCACCAATACACAAACATTTTTTGGTAGTATTCTCGTTAGCCAAATCATCAGTAACGTTCCTGCTGCTATTTTGATTGCACCATTTACAGAACAATCTCAGGCACTTTTTTGGGGTGTTAATGTGGGAGGCTTAGGAACGATCATTGCTTCGTTAGCTAATTTGATTGGTTTTAAACTATATAAAGAGTACTATCCTAAACAATCAAAAGTTTTTCTTTGGCAGTTTACTGCCATAAACGTAGTATTTTTACTGTTCTTCATCATGCTTTTTGGCTTTATATTATAAAAAGGCAAGGCATAGTAATAATAAACTAAACCGACCTCCAAACGTTCAATCAGAAATTTGACGTTTGGAGATCGGTGTTTTTATGGTGAAATATCGTTTTGGATTTAAATTAATTAATTTGCAATGGCTTCAAGTCTAGCCTTCACATCTTGTTCTGAAAGTTCATTTCTCATCACATAACGATTCGCAGGATGATGGCGACATTCATCTGAACAGCTACCAAGATACTTCGCTTCGTTTTCTTCTGATGCTAAAATTTGTTTATTACAGAATGGATTAGCACAATTGATGTAGCGTTCGCAAGGCGTGCCATCAAACCAGTCTTTACCAATGATTTTTTTATCAACATGATTGATTTCAACACTGATTCGTTCATCAAAGACATACATTTTTCCATCCCATAGTTCGCCTCTTGTTTCAGGATCTTTTCCATAAACAGCGATTCCCCCATGAAGTTGAGCGACATCTTCAAAGCCTTCTTTGATCAACCAACCAGAAAATTTCTCACAACGAATACCACCAGTACAGTAAGTAACAACTTTTTTGTCCATAAATTGTTCTTTGTTGTCTCTAATCCATTGTGGTAATTCTCTAAAGTTACGAATGTCAGGACGAACAGCCCCTCTGAAATGACCCAGATCATATTCATAATCATTTCTAGCATCGATTACAACTGTATCTTCATCTAGCAATGCTTCTTTAAATTCCACCGGCTCTAAATATTTCCCAGTTAATTCTAATGGATTCACATCTTCTTCCAAGCTTAAAGAAACAAGTTCTTTTCTAGGACGAACGAACATTTTATGGAAGGCATTTTCTGCTACTTCATCGATCTTGAAATAGGTATCTTTGAAACGATCATCAGCTAACATCACTTCCATATAAGCATCGGTATCCGCAATCGTCCCTGAAAGGGTGCCATTGATTCCTTCATTTGCTACTAAAATTCTTCCTTTTAAGTTCAACGACTTACAAAAAGCTAAATGCTCCTTTGCAAATTCTTCTGGGTTTTCAATTGTCGTGTATTTATAATAAAGTAATACGCGGTAATCCATTTTATCTTTCTCCTTTTTCTTAGAAACTGTTTTGCTATCTCCATAATAACTGTACAGTTCCCTTTTTCTATTCATACGTGTTCAGTATATAAAAAAAGAAATAGGAAAAGCGAGCTATTTGCTTGTGTATAAATGCACAGCTCTAAAAACAAAACAGCCCAGGCTTTTCAAAAAGAAAAACCTGGGCTATTCGTGTATGTTTCCTTCTTATTGTCCAGATACCGCAAAATAATTCTCATCATTATCCGCAAAATTGAACACTAATCCAGTTGGTAATTGAACTAATTCCCCGACACGCACGCCAGCATCCTTCATGTTTTTGTATAAACTAATGACATCATCTGCAAAAAACATCAACGACGGTGTATTGCCTGCAACTTCTGGTGAATGTTGTTGGATAAATTCTAGGTCGTATAACACAATCATTGTTTCAGCAGTTTCACTTGGTGCAATTTCTACAACTAATGTACCGTCAACAGCATCTCGTTCCTTTTCTACAAAACCGATTTTTTGCCAGAATTTGCTTGATTCTTCTACATTCGTTACATATAGCATTATTTTGATTTGGTTGGTAAACATAGTTTCTCCCCTATTCTTACATCATTCTTTTCTATTATATACTTTCTATCATAGCGTATGCTAAGGTTTATGAAAATAAATTTGCTCTACTCAAACTAAAAAGTAAGATACGATCAATAATGATCATACCTTACTTTTTTTACTCTCTTGGGGAAGAGAAGTGAATCACTTTTTAAGCATTTTCTTCAATAACTAGACTACTATCATTCAGCACATCACGGTCTAACTCTTTAATTCGTGAACTAGTCACGATTCCCGCTACCATACTGTCACTAACGTTAACGGCCGTTCTAGCCATATCGATCAATGGTTCGACAGAAATAACCAATCCAACGATTGCCACAGGTAAGTTCATTGCACCCAACACGATCAATGAAGCAAATGTTGCCCCACCACCGACACCAGCAACACCGAATGAGCTGATCGTTACGATTGCGACTAACATTAAAATAAATTCTAAACTAAAGACATTGATTCCAACGGTTGGCGCAACGATTGTTGCCAACATCGCAGGATAAACCCCCGCACAGCCATTTTGTCCAATTGACATACCAAAACTTGCAGCAAAGTTTGCTGTAGCATCATCAACACCTAATGCTTTTGTTTGTGTTTCAATATTTAAAGGCATTGCTCCTGCACTCGATCTTGAAGTAAAAGCAAAACTCAGCACTGGAAACGATTTTTTCAAATAGTTTACAGGATTTACTCTGACTGCCATCAAGATTACTAAGTGAACCAGCATTACAATGATCAATGCGGTGTAAGAAGCGAATACAAATTTTCCTAAGTTAAGGATCGCATTATAATCACTTGTCGCAACTACATTAGTCATCAACGCTAAAACTCCATAAGGTGTCAAGCGTAAAACCAATGTTACGATACGCATCGTGATTTTATAAAGACTGTCGATCAAGTTTGCAAAAAATTCTGCTTCTTTCGGTGCTTTTCTTTTAATACCTAAGTAGGCAATTCCAACAAATGCGGCAAAAATCACCACGCCAATCGTACTAGTTGGACGAGTGCCAGCAAAATCTGCAAAAACATTTTTAGGAATAAAAGATAAAATTTGTTGAGGAATCGATAGGTTTTCAACGGTTTCCTGTCGTGTCGCAAGTTCTGCGATCCGTGCCGTTTCTGCCGTTCCTTCTGTAAATTTCGCACCTTGTAGTCCAAACAATAATGTTGTTCCAATTCCAACCAACGCTGCTATAGCCGTTGTTCCTAACAAGGTCGCTAGGACAGTAAAGCTAATTTTTCCAACTTGCTTGGATTCTTTCATCTTAGTAAATGCTCCTACGATAGAAACAAATACCAAGGGGATTACGAGCATTTGTAAAAACGCTACATATCCATTACCTACAATACCGATCCATTCCATTGCTTGCGTTGTGACTTTGTCTTGGGTACCGAATGCGAATTGAATAATTCCACCTAATACAATACCGACACCTAATGCGGCAAAAACACGAGTTGAAAACTTATAGTGTTTTGCTTGCATACGATAAAAGACGTATAACACTGCAAGAAATGCAAGGACCACTAAAACAGTGATGAGTGTTGTCATTTTTTTCCCTCCTAAATTTAAGTTAAATGACAAGTACATCAAAGGAAGTAAAGGTTCCCGGGGAGCATTCTTCAATGATCCGCCCTAAAAATAAATTTAATTCATTTTCAGTGATACATCCATTGTACCTGATTTAATAGGCCAAGGGGTATTATTTTGTTTCTAGAATGATAAAAAAAAGAGTTTGTGATAGTCAAAAACTATCGCAAACTCTTGAAGATAAACTTTTATTCAGCTGCTGATTGAAAGTTTAATTGGATACCTGGTTTATCTAAAGCAATTTCAGTGATTTCATAAGCCATACGCTGTACAATATCGAACAACGGACTAACCAATTCATCTACTTCTTCTTGTGAGATATCTTCTTGGGTTTCAATCTTATGGTTGATGATATGATTGATTTGACTAACTGAACCAGATAACAAATATTCCTCAAAAACTAAGCGAAACTCTAAACGAGCTGCGATGATCGAATTTTCTTTTGGATAGTTCTCATCAGTTGATTCAATTGGTGAAAAACCTACTCTAAGATCTGTCTCTACTTCTTCCATATCTTGTGTACGCATATCGTAATGAAAAGCTTCTACAACTTCTTGTTGACGTTTTATTTCCATGAATTAAAATCTCCCTTTTTTTAAGTTCAATAACTATTATTGAGACCGGATAAAGACTGGGCAAAACATAGTCTATCTATGCTTTTCATTATACCACACATCTTTTTATCACAAATACTCATAGACTCTTTTTAATCTAATTTTTAAATGAATGGATCGGCGCAGGAATTCGACCACCGCGGAGAATAAAGTCAGTGGAAGCATAATCGTTCACTTTCATAACTGGTGCTCGACCTAATAAACCGCCAAACTCGACCATATCACCAACTTTTGTTCCTTTAGCTGGTATAATTCTAACTGCTGTTGTTTTATGATTGATGACACCGATTGCCGCTTCATCAGCAATCATAGCAGCAATGGTCTCAGCCGATGTTTCACCTGGTATAGCAATCATGTCTAAACCAACTGAACAGATGGCTGTCATTGCTTCTAATTTTTCTAAATTAAGAGCACCATTATTAACTGCATCGATCATACCAGCATCTTCTGACACAGGGATAAATGCACCTGATAATCCGCCAACGTGGTTACAAGCCATCACGCCACCTTTTTTCACAGCATCGTTCAACAGCGCTAACGCTGCCGTTGTACCATGTGTGCCTACACTTTCTAAGCCCATTTCTTCCAAAATGTAGGCAACGCTATCACCCACAGCTGGCGTTGGAGCTAATGATAGATCAACGATTCCAAAAGGAACATTTAAGCGCTCTGATGCTATTTTCCCAACCAATTGTCCCATTCTGGTAATTTTAAATGCGGTCTGTTTTACTACTTCTGCCACAACATCAAACGGCTCACCTTTAACTTTTTCTAGCGCCCGTTTGACAACTCCTGGTCCACTAACCCCTACATTGATCACACAATCAGCTTCACCAACGCCATGAAAGGCACCGGCCATAAATGGATTATCTTCTACAGCATTTGCAAATACAACTAATTTCGCACAGCCCATATCAGATTTTGCAGCAGTTTCTTTGATTACATACCCCATGTATCGAACAGCATCCATATTGATTCCAGCTCTAGTTGAACCAATATTTACAGAAGAACAAACAAATTCTGTTTCTGCCAACGCTTGCGGAATTGAATTGATCAAGATTTCATCGCCATGTTGGTAGCCTTTTTCAACTAACGCACTGAATCCGCCGATAAAATTGACACCGACAGCTTGAGCTGCTCTATCTAAAGCTTTAGCATATTTTACATAATCCTTGTCTGGACTTGCAGCAGCAATAATTCCGATAGGCGTTACAGAGATTCGTTTATTAATGATGGGGATCCCATACTCAGATTCAATTTCTTCGCCAACTTTAACTAGGTTTTTCGCCAAGCGAGTGATTTTGTCGTAAATTTTTTGACAGGCTTGGTCACTGTCACTATCAATGCAATCTAGCAATGAGATACCCATTGTGATGGTTCTAATATCTAAATTTTCTTCTTCAATCATGCGGATTGTTTCCAAAATCTGATTTGTTTCCAAAAAGTTTCCTCCTAAATTTAAAAGCTGAAAGAGCTCGGTCAGCCTTGACTGGAAAATAGGAAAAAAATGACTGAGACGTTCTTTGTCTCATTTATTTTTTTATCTTTTTCCCGAAAGATTAGCTCTTGAAGCTAAGTAATATAAAAACTAGTACCACAAAATTAATTCCTATAGTCTATGCATAACATTGAAGATTTCTTCATTTTGAATACTGATTGTCACACCTAGTTTTTCTCCTAGAGTATTTAGCTCAGAGCGAATTGCTTCAAAATTATTATTGTCTTCAGAAATTTCCAATACCATCATCATTGTAAAATAACTATCCATAATCGTCTGGGAAACATCAATAATATTCATATTCAATTCAGCTAATTTTTGACTGACTCCTGCAATAATTCCTACCTTGTCTTTACCGATAACTGTCAATACTGCGCGCATATCGTTTCCTCCTAATTTAAATGGTATTAACATTTTGATTTACCTCGATCAAAAAAAATGAGGGTGGCTTTATCTACCACATTTTTTTCTGAGGAGCTAGCTGTGAAGCTAGATGATACAAAAGCTGAACAGGCTCGATTGGCTCCGACCGAAAAATAGGAAAAAATTAGGGTGACATTATTTGCCGCAATCCTTTTTTATCTTTTTTCCGAGGAGCTAGCCTGTGAAGCTAGATAATACAAAAGCTGAACAGGCTCGATTGGCTCCGACCGAAAAATAGGAAAAAATTAGGGTGGCGTTATTTGCCGCAATCCTTTTTTATCTTTTTTCCGAGGAGCTAGCCTGTGAAGCTAGATAATACAATCCTGAATAAGTTTTTCCTATTATATCATAATTTTTTCATTGAATAACAAAAAAACAGAACAAATAACTTTAGGAATGAATGATCGTTCGTTTTTCTTCCAAGCAAAAAAACTTCTGAGATCTACCAAATCTTCTCAGAAGTTCTTTACTCAAACCGTTTTATTAAATTGCTCTTTACAGGTTGAACAAGTAATCTTGATCAGCCCTTTTCCTTTAGGTGCTCGTAATTGTTGTTTACAATTTGGACACTTAAAAAAAGCATACGTCTTACGCTCTTTGAATTTTTCTTTTGTCGTACTAAATTTCTTTTTTAATTGTTGTACTTTTAAAACATAGCGGGTATTTTCATTTGAGCGTGGATAAATTCTTTTCGAGAAAAAGCGATAATTTATCCATAGCAACAGTGCCGCCGCTATCCAAAAAGCAATCGATGTTGGTAAAAATAAATTAAGCAGTAATAAGACCAAACTCCCTTTCATTAGGGTATTGTTCAATTGATCCATTCGAGCATATCTTCCCACCAATAATTTTTGAATTTTTGCATTCCAGCGAAGCAATCGCTCAAGCCAAATTTGTCCCATAATGATCCCTCTTTTCTTTGCTATTATCTCAATCAATAGTCATTGTTTCAAGAGGAATCGTGAAAAAGACTTGAACAAACAAATCAAAAATAAATCTGATTGATTTTTGTAACCTCTTCTTTGATTTTTTCTTTTAATTCAACCGGCTTCACTACTTCAACAGAAGCACCAAACGATAATAAGTAAGATGTTAGCCAAGAACCTTCCGATTGCCAAGTCTTTACAATTGTATAATCTGAATCTTGCTCTATTTCGATATCTAGCAAGTCTTCTTTTACCTGATAAAATAGCTCATTTTTTATTTTAAACTCTACATATATCTTGGAAAATTCTGGTTGATAGTCTTTAACTAAATTGGCTTCATCAATATCATTTTCGGAAATTACCAGCTCGGTCATTCGTCTTAATTTAAATAACCGGGTCGTATTTCTAACACAACAGTAACCAGCTAAATACCAAGCATTTTGTTTAAAAATCAATCTATTTGGCATAGCTTCTCTTGTCATCTTATTTCCTTTTCCGTTGGTGTAAGAAAAAATGATACATTTTTTTTTATTTTTAGCTTTGGTAATCAATCCGATCGTTTTGGCTTCATCTTCTCGTCCCCAAGTGGAAAAATCAATATCGATCCATTGTTCTACTTCTTTTTTGAATAAGGAGGATAGCTTATTGACTAAAGGAGTAACACTTTTTAAATTAGTCGCGGCTAAATTTTGCAGCGCTAAAATAATTTGGTCTTGCTCTTCATCATCCACAAAAGTAGCGGACAAATGGTGAGTTTCCAACAAACGAATTCCACCATCCCGTCCGCTTTGAGCGTACACTGGAAAGCCTAACGCAGATAACGTATCAATATCTCGATAAATCGTGCGTGTCGATACTTCCAGTTGTTCTGCTAGTATTGTTGCCTTGGCTTTCTTGTGCATCGTCAGATAATGCATAATATAAAACAATCTTGATAGATTATTCATTGTCCTTAAAATCCAAAATCAGCTTACTATTTTCACCAACAAAGTCATATTGATAGGAACCAGTCAGTCCTTGTAACTCTCCAGTGCTTTTAATGATCATACCAGGAGAGTCAAGTGAGCCTTTATCAAAAATTCCTTTTTCAGCGGCTGTAAAGGTTCCCGTTTTTCCTTTATATTCGCCTTCAAAGTGAAGAAATCCCGTGATTCTTGCTGTTGCTAGGTGTCCATCTTCTTTATTGCTTTCCAAATAATAGAGAAGATACTCCACCCAAGCTTTTCCTTGTAACTCACCTTCAAGTTCATACTCTGCCTGAACCCGATTCACTGGAAAGTCATTCTTTGACTTATCTATTGGTTCTTCATCCCATTTTGTTACACTAAATGCTGCACTCATACTTATCCCTCCTTATGAATACAGGATACCAAACATACGTTCTTTTTACAAGAGTGGATAGACAATTTATATGCAAAAAAATAAAAGTATAAGAAAAATCCTTACTCTATAAAAATTCATTAGAGAAACAGCGAATGACATACTCTCTTATATACGATCATCTTAGTAGGAATAAAGCAAAGTGAAAATTCTAAGGTCTTAACCTCTTTCTCTCTTCCCATGAATCAATTAATCGTTCCAGTCTTCTTAGTCTGGTCTCTTCTTTTTTTGCACTCATTATCCACCAAATGGAATCTCTTCTATAAGAAGACGGAAGTTGATTGAAAAATTCCCAAGCACTTGGATTTTTTCTGATTTTATCCTCATATTCTTTCATTAGAATAATGTTTCTATGGACTGCTGAATACCCTTTTTGATCTTTTCTTTGATTGAAAACAGCCAATCCTTCTGGTCTCATTTGATTGAGTTCTATCAGTTTATATACCTTTTGCACATTAACTCTACTCCAGAGACTATTAGACTTACGTGGAGTAAAACGAATTTTATAGCTGGCCTCATCAACTGTTTTCCGTATTCCATCAATCCAACCAAACGACAGTGCACAATCTACTGATTCAGACCAAGTAAGACTTGCTTTATTGGTCTTTTTCTTAAAGAAAACTACCCAAATTTCACGAGTTGTTTGATGATGAATAGCCAACCATTCAATAAATTCTGTTTGATTACTAAAAAATACGTCTTCACTCATTTTTCCAGCCATTCCAAAATCATTTGATTAAGCTCAGCAGGTCTTTCTTCTTGGATCCAATGACCAGTGTTTAAACTCTTAACGTCTATATTAGGGACAAAATCTTTTATGTTTGGAAGTGGCGGGATACTATCTTTCTCGCCGTAAACCATCAATGTTGGCTGATGAATAATTGGAGAGACATCCGCTAATAAATGCCAATTGCGATTTAGGTTTCTGTACCAATTGATGCTTGGAGTGAAACCTGTCTTATTGAAACTTGAGATATAAACCGAAAGATCCTCATCACTCATAACAGCTTCACCTAAAGGCTTGGTTGCTTTGGCTAGATTAATCATTTCCATTCCATCACCAAGACCTTGTACTGGCACATTCTTTCGATATAAGTTATGAAGAAATTGTGAGGCATTTTCGTCTAATATTGCATCTGCAACACCTGGTTGTTTGTTAAAATGAACAAAATAGTAATCATCACCAAACACTTCTTCCATAAAATCAAGCCAAGGTTTCTCACCTCGAATTTGGTAAGGCAAACATAAGTTAATCATTTTACGAACACGCTCTGGATGCAGTAAAGCCATGCTCCAAACAACACTTGCCCCCCAATCATGCCCCATAAAAATAGCATCTTTGTATTCATAATGATCCAATAAGGCTACAAGATCACCTGTTAGATGCTCAATATCATATGCTGTGACTTCTTTTGGACAAGAAGATTTCCCGTACCCTCGTTGATTCGGAATAATCACATGATAGCCTGCTTCTACAAGAGGATTCACTTGATGTCTCCAAGAATAGGCATGCTCCGGCCATCCGTGACAGAGAACGATAGGTCGCCCAAAATTTTGTTGACCAGCTTCAAAAACCTCTAGCTCTACTCCATTCACTGCGATAAGTGTTGGTGTTGGAAATTCATTATTATTTTTCATTTAATATCCTCCTGATTTAGATAAAAGTGTCTTACAAGAACAATATTATCATGGAGGTTTGACAACAGTCTGTCAGCTTTAAGAAACGCACTTAATAATATTTTTCAGCCATCAATTTAAGTTTGACAGCCATTTTTTTGGCGCATTTCTTCTGGAGTTAAGATCTCTATGCGTTCTCAAAAACTAAATATGAGGGAGATTATCTTAATTCATACTGTTCTTAGAAAAAGAATTTTATGGAAATATTGGACTAGATTTCCATAAAATTCTACATCGAAATAAAATTTAGTTTATTTTTCCTAATTCTTCTATCTTACTGCAACAAAAATTCTTTCATTTTTCTACTAAATACGGTGACATTATCTGATTTAGATGCGGCAGTTGTCACATCAAGATATCCGGGATCTTTTGACCATCCGCCTGAATCAGCGGTTAAATACACACTTAATTTCTTTTCATTTTTATGTTTATTAATATAATCTAATGCAACTTTAGGAGGATCACTTGATTGAACTGTAGATAAGATGAGCACTTTGTCCCATTCTTCGATTCTGTTCTCTCCAACCTCTTCAACTGGTTTCACTTCCACATAGATATTTTCGTCCACTAGATTTTTTTTAAGTTCTTCGATTACTTGATTTTTAAATGCACGATCTTGGGTGTAAATAACAGCTCTATGAGCATTTGACTTTTCTTTTAACGTCTCATTGATTGTATAACTTGAAAGAACTCCTTGAACTCTGACCATACGATAATAGCCTAAAAATCCAGCTGCTCCTAATACCACTAAAACGATGCTAATCAATCCATATTTAAATAGCTTATTTTTCCATAATTTTTTCATTTATTTTTCCTACTTTCCTTCTTTTATTCATAGCGTAGAGTTGTTATTGGATCTAATTTTGCTGCTTTTGCCGCTGGATACAAAGCGAAAATCACGCCTAAGATTCCAGTAATAGTTAATGTAGCTAATGCATTAAGGGGAGCGATTTGAATAACTTGGCTAAAGCCTATATTCGATTCAATCAATGGATTTGCTATAAATTGGATTAGGTAAGCAAAAACGACTGAGATAACGTTAGATAAGAGCATAATATAGATTGCTTCCATCCTGAATAACCGTTTGATATATCCTTTTTTATAACCAATAGAGCGTAAAACACCAATTTCTTTGGTTCTTTCCACCACTCCGATATATAAAACAACTGCAATCATCACACCTGCAACGATCAGAGAAAGTCCAGCAATAAAGGCTAATAAGTAAACAATAATATCCGTAAATTGTTTGAACGTATCCAAGAATGAAGAGGCATTCGTAATTGCATAATTTTCATATTTGGGATCGTCTTTGTATTTTTCAATAAAAGCTTCTGCGGTTTCAGGATTTTCTGCAAATGCATCGACCGTATAAATTGGTTTTTCGATACCAATACGTTTGACCATTTCATCAAACGTTTGGCTAGATGCCATAAAGCCTTGAACAAAGCCTTCTTCTTCTGGTGAAGTAATTCCTGTAATCACGGTCTCAATTTCTATCGGAGTGTCCGCCATTCCTTGTTCTCTTCCTTGATAAACCAAAGTGATTGGTTTTGAGATCAAGTGTTTTACATTTTCTTCAGTTAACTCTGAATTTTTCAATCCGACTATTTCTCGTGCCCCAGAAGCAGGCAAAACGATTCCAGGTTTATCCGCTGTGATAAACGTCCCTGCTAATAGATAACCCTCTTCCACCGTATTTGTTTTGTATCTTTCTTTATTTAAATTTGCTTCATCCATTTGACTTGGTGCTAGTTTTTCGATCAATTGATCTTCATATTTAAAACGAATGCCCGTAAGATTGGCTCTCTCGTAAACTTCTGTAAGTCCTTCACTTGCATACAATTCTTTCAGTTTTTTGATTTCTTCATTTTTCAATAATTCTGACGGTCTCGGCGGTCCGCCACGCTCAGGATCTTGATAGTACGAGGTGATTTGGTTTGGAGAATAGGCTGTTTGAAAAAAATCCCCCAGCACTCCTGTAATTCCATTGCCAATACCTAAGGCCAACAAAATGGCTGTAATACCAATTGATGTTCCAAAAGCAACTAACAAATTTCTCAAAATCCGACTAAAAAAGTTTTTACTCACAAGCTGTAAGGTAGCATCTAAAGAGAGTGAAACTCTTGATGAAACTTTTTTTTGCAACTGATTTTTACTACTATTCGGTTCTTTGATGCGATCGTCACTTAAGATACGACCATCTTTGACCCTTAAAATTTTAGTTGCATAGCTCATTAAACTTTCATCATGAGTCACTGTAATCACTAATGTTCCTTCATGGCTCAATTGTTTTAATAACGCAATAATTGAAGCTGCTGTGACTGAATCAAGAGCTCCTGTTGGTTCATCTGCAATGATCACTTTAGGATCATTGGCAAGGGCTCTAGCGATTGCTACACGCTGCTTTTGTCCTCCTGAAAGTTGGCTAGGGTACTTATGCGCATGATCGGCTAATCCAACTTTGGTCAAAAGTTGAATTGCTCGATCTGTACGCTCAGAAGGGCTTAGTGTTTTATCTAAATAAAGAGCGCTTTTGACATTTTCAAGTACCGATAAATGTGAAACTAGATTAAAGCTTTGAAAGACAAAACCGATTTCATTTTTATGGAAATCATCCATATTTTCTGTTTTTAAATTTTGCCCTTCATAAAGAATGTCTCCCTCGTAATCCGTATCCAACCCACTAATAATATTTAACAAGGTCGTCTTGCCACTACCGCTTGCACCTAATATCAAAGCAAAATCGCCAGCTTTAAATGTAGTTGTTATGTCATGTAAGACAGGTTCTTTTTTGTTATCGATCGTAAAACTTTTCGATACTTTTTTCAGCTGATACATATTTCTCCCCCTATTCATTGTCTTTCAATTGGTTTTTGTCTAGCCAAAGATAAACAAATATAATGGCTGCTGATAGACACGCATTTAGAATAAATGTACTTGGGTAAAACGCTCCATTATTAACTGGCAATGTAACATTCATGCTTTGAGGGAAATAATAACGTGCCACGTCATTCAATAAAACGATCATGATCCAAGCAATCGCTACTACAAATGTTTTGGAAAAGTTCGGCAACCACAATTTAGAAATAACACCCCTAAGTAAAATCAAATAACTAATCATACCTGCAAGATAAACAGCCAGCTCTACAGACAATAGCAGCAGCTCCCCTATTCCTAGAGAAATCGTTGTAAAATTAAACACTAAATTTATTGCACCGATCACAAGCACCTGAACATAAGAAAGTAAATATTTTGCACCGATTTTCTCAAAAGTTGACTGATTAGCCGTACTAGCCAACGTTCGATGATTCGATTGGATGTCTAATTGATTGATGCGCCAAGTTAAAATGACAGATGCCGCCACAGAGAGTAAAATCGGCAAACGTTCCCATTGAGATTCGGGTATCGTTAATTGAAAAACATATTTAGCAAAATAGCTGGTTAAGATCAAAAGCAAACTACTTAAAAAGAACTTCTTACTTTTTTCATGATAAAAATTAAATAAACGTATCATTGGCTTCCTCCTCATAGATTTCTTTTAGGGACAGACCTTTTCGTTCCCTCAGATCTTCCAAATTAATTACTTCGCAATAGCGATTGGGATTCATAAACAATACATCTGTAAATAAAGTATCCATCTCTTCAATAAAATTAGTCGAAACTAAAATTATCTTGTTTTCACCGCTAGCTTTCCTTAACATTTTTTTCACTTGTATTCGGGAGGAATAATCTAAATAGGCAAAGGGCTCGTCCAATAGAAAGATGCTTGTTGCTTTAGCATATTCACACGCAATCTTTACTTTGACTTTACTGCCTTCTGAGAGTTCCTGCCATTTTTGTTTCGCTGAGATATGCCAGATTTCCAACTGCTCCACGGCTTTTTCTAACTGAAAACCTGGAAACAACAACGTATATTCAATCAATACTTGTCTAATCGTTTGCGAATCTTCAAAATAGTTTATCGTTGAAGCATAAGCTATGCTCGTTTTAAATACAGTACTAGTTTGTGGCTGGTCATTATATAGGATCATCCCTGTGCTGATTTGTTTTTGTCCAGAAATACAGTCTAATAGCGTTGTTTTCCCTGTACCGTTTTTTCCGAGAATGCCGAGAATTTGCCCTTCATTCAAGGTAAAAGACAACTCTTGAAAAATATTTGTTTGATATCGTTTGCCAATATTTTTTGCTTGTAGTTTATTCATTTGCACTCCTCACAATCCGTTCAATGATGTGCTCCCTTTCATTCTGTGTTAAATCAAGTTTTTGTAATTGAGTGATAAAAGCTTCTATATGTGCTTCAATCAATCGCAAACGTAAATCTGTTATCTTATCTATTTTTTCTGTCACGAATTTTCCAATCCCTCTCTGACTAATCAAAATTTCTTCTTGTTCTAAAACACTGTAAGCCCGTTGAACCGTTGTTGGGTTTACATCTAAATCTTCTGCCAATTGTCTGACAGATGGTACTTTTTCATTTGATTGCCATTGATTACTAGCGATCCAATGTTCGACCTGCTCGATAATTTGTTGGTAGATGGGTCTATTCCCGTCATAATTCACCTACATCCTCCCTTTCCTAGTTGTATGCTGTACCATCTCAGCCACACACTCAGTTGGTAAATCCTATTTTAGAGGAAACAAAAAAAACAATTTATATCAATGATATAAATTGCCTACTCTTGACTTTTTATGGGACAAGCTCAAAAAAACTGTCCGTTTATGCTATACTTTTTATACTTAAAATTTTTAATTATTTTCACCTAAAAGGAGGACTAAACAATCGAGTTATATAAAGATAATCTGAGCTTAATTGACTATTTAAAAAAAGATTTACAGAATAACTGGACAGAAAAAACTTATGTGAAAGACACTTTAATCATCGATGAGTATGAAAAAACTGAAAATATCTATTATGTTGTCGAAGGTGTTATTTGTGTTGAAATTCTTAATGATGGCAAACGTTATATTTCTTCTTTTATTTTTCAAAATGATTTTTTTGGCTTGGATAGTTTTTCTACTTTTAAACAAAAAGAACACAGTATTCGAGTGATTAGCGAACACGCTACTATTTTTTGCTTATCAAAAGAACGGCTTCTCCATTCATTAAATGAAGAACCGCTCTTTTATGAATTACTCCTATCTAATTTTGCTGATATCTTCCAACGGCATTATGGATATTTCAATTTTCTTCATTTACCAACTACAGAACGAATTAAACATGCACTGACCTATTTGAGTGATCATATTGGTATCTTAACTGAGAACGAACAACTAGAATTACCGAAATTTATTACACAAGAAGTGTTATCAAAATTCTGCCGTACATCACAATCTAGAGTGTCAATTTCTTTAGGCGAACTGGAAAAAGAAGGCTGGTTATTAAAAAAGAAAGTTCCAATTACTTTAAAATAAAGAAGTCGAAAATCAGCAGCATACTGATTTTCGACTTCTTTATGAATAAAAGGCGGAAACAGAAGCAACCCTTTATTTATCTCGTTTTTACGATCATTTCTAGCGCTTTCGCCATATCCTCGCCAGCCAGATCGATATTTTCATCTTCCATACACTGCTTTAGATTTTCAGTTACGACAAGTCCAATAACTTTGTCGATACTTGAACGAACTGCCATCAATTGGGTTACAACTTCTCGGCAATCTTTTCCTTCATCCATCATTTTTAAAATCCCGCGAATTTGTCCTTCTGAACGTTTTAAGCGGTTCGCTAGTTTAGGATCACAAGCCATCCACAACTTCTCCTCTCCAGGCAGACATACCGCCCATCACATTAGTAACATCATACCCTAATGAAGCAAAATATTCACTTGCCATTTGTGAACGGCCACCAGCATGACAGATAATATAGTAATGTTGGTTTTTATCCAACGATTCTGCCGTCTCTTGTAGCATGCTCAGTGGCATATTTTTTGCCCCTTTGATGTGTCCTGAAACGTATTCATCTTCTTCACGCACATCTATGATAGCTAGTTCATTTCTTTTCTCTAATTGCTCAAATTCATCGATCATGATTGATTTATACATTATTTAATAACCTCCTGAGGGTAAATTGCACTATATATTTGAAATGCTCCATCTAAATTTTTAACATTGAAACCATTATTCTTTAAAATACGTTCAGCTAAATAACTTCTTTGTCCACTTTGACAACTAACAATGATTTCTTTATCCGCTGGCAGATCCGCTAAATGCTCTCTTAATTCGTCCAATGGAATATTTTTAGCTTGAGATAATGAACCATTGTTCTTCAACTCTCCTGGATTTCTCACATCTAATAAAAAGGCTCCGTTCGCCAATGCTTCTTTTAATTCGTAGTATTGAATATTGTCAGAGAAACCTTCTACAATATTGGTTGCAGCATAACCGATCATATTAACAGGGTCTTTCGCTGATCCAAATGGCGGTGCATACGTAAATTCTAACTCTGGCAGATCCATAACGGTCATTCCCGCTTTGATTGCAGTCGCGATAATATCGATCCGCTTATCTACACCATCTTGTCCAATCGCTTGTGCTCCGTAAATTTTACCTGTTACAGGATGAAAAAGTAACTTCATCACAATTGGCTGACTTCCTGGAAAATACCCTGCATGGCTTTTTGATGTTGTATGAACAGCCTTATATTCTAGATTACTGTTGCGTAATTGACGCTCGCTTAATCCTGTACTTGCTGCAGCAAGATCAAACACTCGAACGATTGCCGTCCCAATGCTTCCTTGGTTTTTCCGAGCAACGCCTGCGATCACGTCTGCTACTTGGCGCCCTTGGCGATTAGCTGGTGACGCAAGTGAAATCAACGCATCTTCCGCTGTGATTTGTTGTTTCACAACGATTGCATCGCCAACTGCATAAATATCTGGATCATTGGTTTGATAGGTTTTATCTACAATAATCCCCCCACGTAAGCCTGTGTTCAAATCCGCTGCAACAGCTAAATCACTAGAAGGTTTAACACCGATCGATAGTACTGTGAAATCACTTGAAATTGTTTCACCTGAGCTTAATTCGATTGTTTGACCAGCTTCTTTAAATGCTGTTGCCTCAGCTCCAGTATAGACAGTAATTCCTTTTGCCTTTAATTCTTTTTCAACAAAGGCAGCCATTTCCTCATCTAAAGGCGGTAAAATTTGTGGAGCTGCTTCTACGATCGTAACATCGATACCTAGGTGACTTAAATTCTCCGCCATCTCTAAACCGATGAAGCCTGCACCAATTACAACGGCTTGTTTGGGTTGTTCATTTTTAACAGTCGCTACGATCTTATCGACATCGGGGACGTTTCTTAGGGTATAAACATTTGTTGCTTCATCCAGTCCTTCAATTGTTGGTATCACTGGTTGTGCCCCCGGTGAAAGAATCAGTTTATCATAACTGAACGTGTTCTCTTTACCGTTTGCATTCGTTAAAACTGTTTTATTTATTCGATCGATTTTAATTGCTTCTGTTTCTGGATAAACATCAATATTGAATCTTTTCTTCAATTGTTCTGGTGTTTGCAAAATCAGTTCTGAGCGTTCACTGATTTCTCCTGATACATAATAGGGTAATCCGCAGTTTGCAAATGAAACATAGGGTCCTTTTTCTAAAACGATAATCTCGATTTCTTCTGATAGTCTTCTTAATCTGGTTGCGGCTGACATGCCACCTGCTACACCACCAATAATCACTACACGCATTATAATTTTCCTCCTCTGACGACGCCACGCCAAGCACTCATTCCGCCTTTGACGTTGATCGCATCGATTCCTTTTGCTTTTAGTTTTTTGACTGCTTGTCTGCTTCTCATTCCAGATTGACAAATCACATAAACTGGTTGATTTTCTTTTGATTGATAGGTTGAAATTTTACTTAATGGGACATTTTTAGCGTTTGGGATATGACCAGCAGTAAACTCACTCTTTTCGCGAACATCAATCATGGTTGGTTTTGAATCTAGCATTTGCTGAAGGTCAGTAGTATTAATTGAATTTCCTTTTAAAAATGAAAACATATGCTCCTCCTTTATACCCTTAGGGGTATTTACAAGAGTTATGATAAATGATTTTTCTGATCTTGTAAAGGGGTTTGTTTGGAGCTGTGCAAAATGTTATTTCGTTCACAACAATAAAAAGAACACCTCAATCTTTCTTATCCGTCGTCTTTTTCTGGTTCTATCTTCCTTTGTATCAAGCATCAACTTAATCAAACTGAAGCAATTCTTAAGAAAGCCAAACAAATATTAACTTCTTTGGCATATTTTTGTAACATTGAACCTCTATACTGAATGTAACACTAAAAGAAAAGAGGTTCTTACATGAATCAAGGCATTCTAAAAAAACAAAATATTTTACCATTACTATTGATTCTACTTCTTTCATTTGCTAGCCTTTTCCTTATTTTTAATAAAGAAGAACAACCAATCCAAGATGAAGCAACTGCTTATCAGCAGATTTTTATTGATGAAATAGCATCTGAAGCGAAACTTTTACAAAAACAAACTCATTTATTCGCCAGTATTACCATTGCTCAAGCAATTTTAGAATCTGACTGGGGCCGTAGTGATTTAGCGGTAGAAGCGAAAAATCTATTTGGGATCAAAGGAGCTTTTAATGAACAGTCTAGTATCATGCCCACAGATGAGTTTATTGATGGTGAACGGATTACGATCGATGATTCGTTTAAAAAATATGAGTCGGTTCAAGAATCAATGGTCGATCACATGGAATTTTTAAAAGGTGGCACATACGAAGGAATCAAAACCAGTAAGAATTATCAAGAAGCTGCTGTTGCTTTGCAAAATGGTGGTTATGCTACCGACCCAGACTATGCAGAAAAATTGATTCAATTAATTGAAGAATTTAAATTATACAAGTACGATAAATAAGTAAAGCATATTAAGAACAGTTTCTTATGTCATACTGTTATGCTTGTTGTTGGGGGATTGTTGAGATGAATAACTTTTACTATATTTTAAAAGATAGTGGCAATAGTCTCCTGCGAAGCAAGGGGGCTGCTTTTTTTAAAAGCATTTTTACTGTTCTTTATTTTTTTGTTTTGAGCGTTTTACTCCATGGTTGGATCACCGCAGTTCATTTCGGAAGAATAGAGAAACAAAGAAGAATAGAAGAAATCGATTCACTAGACGCTTTTACTCAATCAAATGCTAGCGAAAATTTAATTACTTTATTGGATAGTTTAAACATCGCGTTACTTATTTTCAGTATTGGTTTGTTTTTATTCGGCGTTTTTTATCTTTTCATCTCTTTTCAAAGAAGCATGATATTGGATAAAAAAGAACTGATTATCAAAAAAATGTTAGGTAGCACAGCTCTCCAAGTAACTAGTGAGCTTTTTATCGAACCTTTATTACTTATTATTCCCAGTAGTGTTTTAGGCTTGATTATAACAGAATATCTCTATACACTATTTTTTAAGCAATCCAATTCATGGCTTTCAGATATGTTGTATGCACCAAGCCATTTCGTCATGTTTGCAGATTTACCGTTGATCGGAATTTTTTCATTTTTACTACTGTGTCAATTTCTCTTACTCAAACAAAAAATAACGAAGCTGTAAAAGGAGTTTTGTACGTGAATATTTTAGTTGCAGATGATAGTCCAGAAATGGTACAAATCGTGAGTGCCTATTTAAAAAAAGACGGATTCACAGTATTTACCGCGCTAGATGGTGAAGCTGCTTTAGATATTTTTTATAAAGAAAAATTAGATTTAGCGATCATCGATTGGATGATGCCAAAAATGGATGGAATCGAAGTCATTAAAAAGATCAAAGCTGAAAGTTCATTGAAAGTTCTCATGCTAACGGCAAAATCAACTGGTGAAGATGAATTTCTTTCTTTATCCAGCGGTGCTGATGACTACATCACAAAGCCATTTCATCCACAAGTACTATTACTGCGGGTCAAAAAATTGCTTGGCTTAACCAATTCATTTTATGTAAAAAACTTGCTGATACAACCAACTAATTTAAACATTTGGAAAGATGACCAACCATTAGACTTAACAAAAAAAGAATTTGATTTGCTAATGATGCTCATCAATAATCGCGGAAGTATTTTAACAAGAGAGCAACTCTTAGTTGGCGTTTGGGGAATGGACTATGATGGTGTAGAACGAACGGTTGATACACATATTAGAAGACTTCGTGAAAAAATTGGTGATGAGATCATCACCACCAAAAGAGGAGTGGGCTATCTCATTGAAAAAGAAAACTAGAAAAATCAGTACTACACTCACTTTGACCTTTTCATCGATTATCATAGGGAGCTTTATCGTCATGTTTCTTTTAAATAGTCTGATTGTCCCCTATTACTATTTTTCAAAAATGGACCATAAAGTCACCTCGGTTATGACGGATATTCAACAACATACTACTTCAGAACAACAACTAGCAGAATTGGAAGAGAACAACCAAGTCACCATCATCACACGACAGTTAGATGGTACTTCACTTGATGATTTTAATGAAGCGTTAAATGTAGAATTAAATAGAAAAAAAGTCGCATTGAATCGTTTTTGGGTTACACAAGAAACAGTAGATCAACTCCAAAATAGCCCTAAACCGATTCAGCGAAATTTTGATCAAGGCAAACAGAAGTCTAGTTTTTTGGTTGAGATGCAAGTAATCGACGATACCTTTTATTTAGTTGGTGTCTCCACTGTGAATTTTTCTGAAACAGCCAATCTGATCAATACATTTAATTTTATTTCATTAAGCCTAACGTTGATTCTAATCATTATACTGATTTATGTTTCTGTTCGGAAAATAACCGATCCTTTAGTCAACCTAAAGAAAGTAGCAGAAGAAATCACGACACTGACTTTTGTAACAACGGATGATATTCCAGCAAATGAAATCGGTGAATTGGCGCTCAGCATCAATAAAATGAGTTACGCCTTAGCAACCTATCAAAAGAACTTACTTGCTAAAAATGAACAGCTAAAACAATTTACAGCCGATTTAACGCATGAATTGAAGACACCTATCGCTCTAATCAAAGCATATGGTTCAGGTATTGAGGACGGCTTAGACGATGGAACTTATCTAGAAGTGATCTTACAACAAACCAAGCGTCTAAATGATATTGTCGATCAGATGTTAGATTATGCAAAATTAGAGCAACAACAACCGATCAATAAAGTCCCTATGCAATTATCAGATACTTGGAAGCAAACAGTTATGGAACTGACACCCACCCTAGAAAAAGAGGAAATTCTATTGTTGGAAGCAGATACAGACTCACCTCTTCCATTAATCGAAGCTGATCCAATTTTAATCAAGCGAGTGTTTGAAAACTTACTAACAAATGGTCTCAAATATACTACTGACAAAGAAATTCAAGCAAGTTGGCGGGAAACAGAAGCATTTATTGAGTTTACTATTAGTAATCAAACCTCTCTAACCACTGATTTTGATGTAAATAAACTTTGGGAAGCCTTTTACGTTCATGAAAAATCGCGGAATAAAAACTTGTCTGGAACAGGGTTAGGCTTATCCATCGTTCAATCGATTATGGATGAACACGGATTTACGATTGAAGCTAGATTAGTTCATCAGACATTGATCTTTGTTTTACAATTTTATAAACCTGAAAAACAAGCGTAGCATTTTGCGCTTGTTTTTTTGGTTGATTTTGGCATTTTTCTGTAACATTTGCTTGGTATACTTGTTTTACATTATTGAGTTGAGCGATTCGGCTCTTCGGGAAAAAGGTAAACGAGCCCGTTCAGCTTTTATATTAGGAGGAACTCATGAAAAAATTGTCTATCTACCTCGGCTTAGCCGCGATCACACTATCCTTATCAGGATGTAATGTCAATCAAACCAACGCAACAAACAAATCAGAAAAACTAATAGTCAACAATGAAATCGAGAAAAACAAAACCTATGCCAAAACTGATTTTTCTTTTGATATTGATCCTGCAACATTCACTGTTTCTATTACTGAAAATGGCGAAACTGCAGAAGTTTCAAAACCTCAAGCTCCAAAAGAAGTCACTGATTTAAAAAAAAGCAAAGAAGAAGTCAGCTGGACTTACCCCAATGAACAACTTAAAGTAAAACTGAAAAGAGAAAAAAATCATATCGCTGTTGCTCTTACCAGTTTATCGAATGAAGATAACTCTTTTACCTGGCCTAAACTAGATGCTAAAAACTATGTACTACCCATTGCAGAAGGAAAAACGATTCCCAATGATCAAAAAGAATGGCTTGCCTATTTTAAACAAAATGAAGAATTATCGATGAGCGAAGCTTTTTCAATGAGCTTTTTTGCAACAAATCAAGAAACATTTGCCACAACTTTTGTAATGGATAACCCATTCAATAGTGATCTATTAACAAAGACAGAGCCTCACCTGACCTTGGAAGCTAGCCACAATTTTATTGGCTTCGACAAAAATAAAACAATGAATTACCGACTATATGTTACCGATAATGACCCTGTTGCAATCGCTAAAACGTATCAAATGGATCGCATCAATTTAGGTGAATTCAAAACACTAGATGAAAAGGAAAAAGAAAATCCTGAAATCAAAAAAATGCGTGGTGCCATCCAAGTTTACTTTTGGAATAGCCGTATCTTAACAACAGAAGATATCAAATGGGGGAAACTACCATCTATGGTAGATGAGCCAATTTTTCAATGGATCGCCGAATTATTGACTCAATACGGTGAAGATGGTTCTGAAGAATATTTAAAGGCTTTAGAAGCATTTAAAAACAATGAAGGGTATAAATATGAAAAAAATACGTTCTTAACATCGATCAATTACGTACTACTTTATCCGCAATTTTATAATAAAGACATCTTCAAAAATCCCGATGCACAAGCTCAAAAACTTATTGATAAAGGGATCGATAAACTAAGTGAACAAGAACGGTACACATTAAATAAACATCTTCTAGCTAGCGTGTTAGGTGAGTTGACTCCGCCTATTGAACAATGGGGACAAGCAACTTCTTCTGATGTTTTCAAAGAGATGAAAGCCTCAGGTGTTGAGAACGCTTGGATTGGTCTACCAAACTGGGCGAATGGACTGATGAATCCAGCAATGGTCAAAACCGCAGCGGATGAAGGCTATCTGATTGGTCCTTATGATTCTTATCAATCGATTCAAGAAAATGCTAGCATCGATTGGAATACTGCTTCTTTCCCTAACAAAAATCTATACGAAAATGCCACAGTTACGAAGAAAAATGGTGAAAAAGTTGCTGGTTTCTTAGGAAAAGGACGTAAACTTAACCCAACACAAATTTTTCCTGATGTAAAAGAACGTTTTACTGGCATCATGCAAAATAAAATTCCATTCAATTCTTGGTTTTTAGATACAGACGCCGCAGGTGAAATTTACAATGACTATAGTCCAGAACATCTGACAACACAAAGTGAAGACGTAGCAGGACGCTTGAAACGAATGGATTATTTCAATCAAAATGGTTTAGTTGTCGGGTCTGAAGGCGGGAATGATTTTGCGTCAAAAAATATGGTTTTTGCTCACGGAATCGAAACACCTGTCATTATGTGGTCCGATCCTGATATGCGTGAAAATAAAGAAAGTGAATACTATGTAGGAAGTTACGCTGCATTAGACGGTGGAATTCCAACAAAATACAAAAAAGTTGTACCGATCAAGGAAGAATATAAACCAATTTATACCGACCCTGTTTATTCTCTCCCTCTTTATAAACTTGTTTACAACCGTTCTGTCATCACTTCTCATCAATGGGAATGGGATAGTTATAAAATCAAAAATCAAGTTGGTGAACGTCGAATGAAAGAGTATTTATACAACACTCCACCAATGATGCATATCGACAAAGCCGCTTGGGAAGAACATAAACAAGATATCTCAGAAAATGCTAAAATCTGGAGTCCTTTCCAAAAAGCAGCATTGCAACATGAAATGACTGATTTTAAAGTATTGACCGATGACCGTTTGGTTCAAAAAACGGAATTTGGTGAGAAATTGTCTGTCATTGCTAATTTCTCAAATACTGATTACGATGCAGATGGTGTCAAAGTTGCTAGCCATACTGCGCTAATTATGAATGATGGCAAAGAAACTGTCGTAAAAACGGAAGGTTAACTTAAAAAAAGAAACGAAGCCCCTTGTTCTGGCTTCGTTTCTTTTTATTTATTTAACTTAAATGTCAGCTCAACTGGATTATGATCTGAGTTTTTAAATGCACCATCAATCACTTTTCCACCGATATTTTCTACATTATCTGAAATAATAAACCCATCGATCAATGCTACAAATGACTCCCCTTTTTGATAAGGCTTATCTAAATTACGGACTGACGGTACAGGTGTTTCCGTCTCATTCAACGTTGCTACATGTATATTTTTCGGCAACTCTTTTTTAGGAAAAGGTTGCAACCAAGTATATTCCTCTTTTGTGTCATTTTTAAATGTCTCAGTCGAAGAATCCAGCAGATCATGATTAAAATCACCACCGCCAACTATATAATTCCCCTTTTTGTATTCATTTTCCATATGATCGAATAATTTATGAACTTGTTCTTTTTGAATTTTTTGGTCTTTAATATAGGCAGATAAATGAACATTGTACAGCATTAGATATTTGCCATTCTCAACTGGTATTCTGGACACCGTAAAGGCACGATCTAAATCAAAAAATTTATTGAAATTAGTCTCAATTGGTAAGCTATAGCGAGTAGCCTCTTCAATTTCACTATTACTCAACGTAAGAATACCCGATTGAGACTTACCAATTGGATCTAAAATAGGATACATCAGAAACGCTGAATCATAGTTGGTAGCAAATACACTTGAATAGTCATTAAACTGTTGCGTAATTTGAGTCACTTCATCCACACCGCGGCTACGAGTAGCCTTTTTATCAACTTCTTGGAATAAAGCAAAATCTGGATCGATCATTTTCGTTGTATCAATAACACCAGAGATATTTTCGACAACACTTGCTTTACTGACTGCTTTCGATTGTTTTCCACCGTCCATAAAGAATGTATAATCTGATGTATACGAACCATATCCGATATTAAAAGTTGTGATTTTGTATTCTTTGTTTGTTGAAACTTGTGTTGCTTTTGCCTTTTGAATCGTTTCTACAGATAAATTATCAGCGATTCTAGAATAACTGAAATAAACGTAGCCGACATAGGCTAGAATAATTGCGATAAAGAGGGTTAAAATGCCTAGACAGATTTTAAGCGCTTTTTTTAAGTTCATTATTTTCTCAACTTTCTACTGTGTACTTTCCATTCTACAATAAGAACAAACTGTTTCATTTGAAGGCATTGGTGCTCCGCAAAAATGACAGATTTTATTTCCTACTTTGATCGTTTTCTTCAGTGTTTCATTTGCTGTTTCTTTTTGAACCTCTTTTGTCACCGCAGATCGGGTGACCTTATGCTTATCCTCAACAGCTTGCTTTTTTGGTTCTGGCTCTCTATAAAACAGGCTTGTAACAGCTTCAAACAAACCAATCATGATAATTATATCGGAATCCCAATTGCTAAAGACAAAAATAAATAAAAAGAGTAAAATACCACCAGAAATGAAATCTCTGTTTAATATTCTAGGAATCCCCGTTGCACCTAGAAATAAAGTTAGAAAAAACGTATTTCTAGGTTTCATATTATACAACAAACCATCTCGTTTGATCATAAATAGATTATTTTTTATAAACTGCCACATTTTCTTTTCCCCCAACACATTTCCATCTTTTTAATGTAATATTCATTATAAGCATAAAATGGGTAAGATTCAATATAGCAAGAGAAGGTGGCTAGAAAAAACTCCTCGAAAATCCACAAAAAACCGTGCAATGCAGAAAAAGCACTGTACGGTTTTTTTATTCTATTACTAAATTTTTAACAACTTTTGTTATAACCTTATTTGGTGTTTTTTTTTGAACTAACTTATTGTATCATTCTCTATTCACGATTCATTTTATCAATCATTGTTGTTGTTTTAGGCAATAGATCTTCGTAGTAATCTTCAATTTTTATATTTATTGTAGTTAATCTTTCCTGAAGTTCTTCGATTTTTGCTGTGATTCGTTCCTGTTCTTCTTCAAGCAAATTTTTCCTAGCTTCAATCGTGCTTTCACCTAGATTTGCGAGACGTACATACTCAATGATCATCTCCAACGTCATACCAGATGCTTTTAACTTTAAGATCGACTGGATCCATTCAAGATGAACTGCATCATAATCTCGAACGCCATGAATTGTTCTAGTGACTGTAGGTATCACACCAATTCTTTCATAATACCTTAATGTATCAGCAGAAACACCTACGAGTTCTGCCATTTCTTTGATAGTCATTTAGCTTCCTCTTTTTTTATATAATCTACTGACTCCGATAATTTTTTATATTTTTCTGTCATTAAGATTTTCTCGTTCGAGCGATTTAATGCCACTTCGTAAGCATCACTGCCGACCATTAATTCTAAAGGCGGTTCGTCCATTTCAACGATTTCCATGTATAACGCTGCGACTTTCTTAGGATCTCCTGCTTGATTGCCATTCATTGCTGCAACGAACCCTAGACGTTCCTCTACTGATTTTTTATAGGGATCACTGATTTTTTGAGACATCATATAGGAATCTTCTGACAAAAACTCTGTCCGTAAATATCCCGGTGCAACGTTGATGACATGAATGCCAAAAGGCTTGACTTCATCGGCAAATGCCTGCGTAATTCCATTAATAGCAAACTTAGTTCCTGCATAAGTTGACTCAAATGCGCCTGCATAAAGTCCTGAGATCGATGAAGTATTGAGAATATAGCCAGTTTCTTGCTGTCTCATGACGGGCATAACAGCTCTCATCATATTTAGCGTGCCGAATACATTGATATCAAAACACATTCTTACTTCCTGATCAGTTAAATCTTCTACAGCACCTGCTACCATATATCCTGCATTATTCACCAACACATCGATTCTACCAAATTTTTCTACTGCTGATTCCACCACTCGTTTGATATCTTTTTCATCTGTCAAAGACAAACTAACTGGTAAAAACGAGGCACTTTCTGAACCCACTTTTTGAATCAATGTTTCTTTATCTCTGCTCGTTGTGACAACTTGATGTCCATTATGAAGTAATGCTTTCGTCAAATCCAATCCTAACCCTTTTGAACCTCCTGTTACCAACCATACCTTTTTACTCATACTTATCCTTCCTCTCTTTTTGTTGTTTGATCGATCAACAAGGAAAGTATAAACCTTGGAGGTACCTCCAAGACAAGCATTTGTTTCAATTATTTTTTTGCACCAGCTCCGCCAGCTTATTTACAGTATTAGCGTTTCTGATTGTAATTCGGCTATACATCTTAGTTCCAACGATTTTTGACCAACGGCTTCTGGAAAATGTTTTGATTGGTGCTGACCAGAAAATAACTCTTTCATGATGGGCTACTTTTTCATATTCTGCTTTAGCTTCACCAACAGATGCGATCACTTCTTCAGTTGGCGTTGGTGGGATCACAAAAATGACATTGTGTTTTGATTCTTTATCTGTATTCCACCATTCTGGCATCTGTTCTAGCGCTGCTAACAAGTCAGTTCCTCGTACAATCGTAACCGTTATATCAAGCTCAAACTCTGATTTTATTAGCTTTTCGCAATCCTCTTTCAGTTGTAAATCATCGGTCTCTTCGCTAGAAAAAATGACATTTCCACTATTCAAATAAGTACTCACATTTGTAAATCCATGCTGTTCAAAACGCTCTTTTAAGGTTGCCATAACCACTCGATTTTTCCCGCCGACATTAACGCCGCGTAATAAAGCAATGTACGTTACCATATAAAATCCCTCCTACCTAATCTACGACTTTTACTTAAGGCAAATGTTTCCTTCCTAGTCACTCTTATATTATAATAAAGAAAACAATAACGAGAAAGAAAAGAGGAGAGAAAGATGAAAGATCTAAATGATTTTCTTTCAAAAATTAGTGAACCTGATCATCGGGAAAGATTGGAAGAACTTTTTGATTGGACTATGAAAACTTACCCACAATTTAGCGTTGTCATCAAATGGAATCAGCCTATGTTTACCGATCACGGGACTTTTATTATCGCATACAGCACTTCTAAAAAGCACCTTTCAATTGCGCCAGAAACTGTCACGATCTCAACATTCAAAGAGGATATTGAAAAATCAGGATACCAACATACAGATAACATCATTAAAATCACTTGGGATCAGCCTATCGACTATTCCTTGCTGAAAAAAATCATTGATTACAACATTCAAGAGAAAATTGATTATACAAAATTTTGGCGAGAATAAGCTCTATAAAACGCCCTTTATTCAAAAAAGTTTTATCGATGAGAATTTATTGAAGTAGCGAAATTGGTTCAAATCTATTATTATTTAGACATAGAGAGTTACTTAATTATCTTCCCCAAAGATAAAATAAGAATTGATCCCATCTTGGTTAAGATGGGATTTTTTTGTAGTTAGTTGCTTGGTATATTTTCTTTAAACTTTTGTTTATTTTACGATTCTATATCTAATTTTTCAATGCCCAAAATCATTTCGTTATAAAAGTATGGAATCGTAAAAAAACTTTCACCCAAGCGAACAAAAGGTTAAGAATTCCTTTAGAGAAAAATATACTCATGCTTATAACACTGAGTCTATTTTTTACTCACTCCGTTTATTTTTTACTATTTTAAAAAACGTATTGACGAAACTCCTATCTTTAAGTTAAGATAATATTACAAAATTAAATTAAAAAAGGCGCTCTGCAGGAGGACAGCAAATCATCCCGCAGAGCCCTGTATTATAAGCCAGAACTAATAATACAAGTTGCCTCCGTCAATAGTTTATTGACTATTCTCATTGTACTAAAAGTAAGAAAAGATTACTAGTCTTTTTTGCAATTTCAATGTGTTTAGTTCATATTTATTTAGCGAACGCTTCATGGTATTAGTTGCTGACTAATACCATTTTTTAGTTTTGTATCGATTATTAGATAATTAGAGCGAAAAACAAAATAAACAGGCACTCTGTAAGAAGACAGCAAATCCTCTCACAGAGCCCTGTATCGTCAGCCAGAACTGACAATACAAGTTGCCTGAGTCAATGTACATTGACTTATTTATTTTACCTAATTTTTGTAAGAAATACTAGTGTTTTTTACAGTTTTTAGTAATTTAAATAGTTGATGGTTATTCGTTGAACTCTTGCACGGTATTGGTTGGTGACCAATGCCGTATTTTTTTCGCTCTTTTTATAAATAGTAAACATCAAGTTCTCCTTTTTTCTTAACACTTTTTCATATTAATCGCTTGGTGTTTACGAACTGACATTGCTGGAATCATTCATTCACCATATTTTTCTATTTAGTCTAAAAAAGTTGCCGAGTCAATGCGTACAAAATAAATGATTAAAAAAAATAAACATGCAAACAAATAATTTCCTAGATCTACCAGACTAAGTAACAAAAGTAATGATTGATTTCCAGTACGTTAGTAGCAGTCAGATTCTGACTGGCGGAAGACAGAATCTGACTTTCAAGTAAAAAATAGCGGGAATGCAGAGCCCACTATTTCAAACAGCTGTTTATCCATGATGCTATTCCTTTTTAGTAAACAACCAACCCAACCATTTTACCAACATAGGATAAGCAGCTGTTTGTTTTTATTTGTCAGCTTTCATAAAACAATAGAGCCAGAAAAAAGCGCACATTTAATACAAATAACAAACCACATTCTAAAATGAACTTCCTATTTCTTGTTCATTCTATTTTTATTTCTAATTACCAAATTATTCTTTTATACTTTTTCTACGAAATGTTCAGGATATTTATCCCAATACTCTCTGTAAACTCTTTCATGATTACCATCCAGATTTAGCTGAAACATTCTAAAGGTTACCTCAATATCCTTAGGCTGCCATCGTTCTTTGTATGAATAGTTGTAGCGCATACCAAGCTTCTTCATGACTTTGCCACTTCCAACATTATGAATATCATGTGTAGCCGTAATATACGTCCATCCCCGAGATTTCAAAAAATTGATCGCTGCTTCACTTGCTTCTGTAATCAAACCATCTCCCCAATACTTTTTCTGCAGACCATATCCAAAATCATGGCTTTCACTACCACTCACTGCAATATAACCAATTGGATCATTGTCTTCTTTTAGGCAAATCACAAAATAATAACCATTTGATTTTTGGTAGTTAGATTCGATATATTCTTTGTAAAATTTTTTAGTTTCCTCGATAGTCTTTACTGGATACCACGGAAGATATTTATTTACTTCTTCATCAGATAATAGTTTGTATAATGCTGTTAGATCCGTTTGGGTTTCTTGTATATTTCGAAGAATTAATCTTTTCGTTTCTATCATTCGTAATCTCCTACTTTTCAATATCAAACATTCCATATTTATTTTTAATATAGCACTTCTCCCCACTAACTTCAAAACAAACTTTAGTTCATCGTTTCAGAACATGTATCGATCTTTTTTCATTCATTTTAATCATTTGGCAATTTATCGAACGTAACAAGTTGTTCAATGTTTGTTCCTAGTTCTTCTGAAATAGCGTACATTAATAACAACGAGGGATTGTGCTTATTTTTTTCCAGATTAGCAATTGTTTGTTTTGCGACACCTACTTTGTTTGCAAGATCATCTAGTGACATGTCAAGATTTGTTCGATAATCACTTATATGTATATCTGTTATTTTGCTTTTAACCATTATGAACTCCTTTCTGATTGCTTTATACTATGAAACAACTATTTCGTCCTTATCGTCCTACAACAAGCATGTATTTTTTACTATTTATAAGATAAAACCACCTTAATATTACCATATAAAACAAAAGTATGAAATAATTTCACTTTTATATACGTAAAATATTTAGCTTAGAAAAAAAGATTGAGCCAAAATGAATAAACAGTTTGGCTCAACCTTAGATTTGAACAGAGTAGCTATTAGACAAAGCCTTTCAGAATATCCACTCTACTATTCAAAGACTCTTCTATTTTTCATCAGTCCATTGCCACCTGCAACGACTGCCAATACCAACAAAATAATTGCCTCTGAAAAAAATGTTCCCCGTATCGTATTAAATCCTGACAGAGAATCTATCAACGCAATTCCATATGGTGAAAATGCTGAACCTATATTAAAACCGACTAAAAGAAGCGAAGTCCTAAATGCTGCCTGATGAGCCGAACCATCATTAATTTTATTAAATAGGTATGGAATAAACGTTCTAAAAGAAAAACCACAAATCAATGCACCGACCCCAGTTACTAAAACACTATTAGAATACCCTATTAAAACCATGGCACCACTCATCAGCAAAAAGACCATCGGCAGTGTCCTCTCACGAGTGATATTAAATATAGGACCAAATGAAAATCCTGCAGCCATCGCTCCTAAACCAATCAACGACATAATATTACTCCCATCGGTGGCATCACCGTATCCTAAAGAAGTCATTAATAGCGTCCCTTTGATTGTGATCGACATATAAATACAGACAACCATTATCAATAAAATAACATATCCCATAAATTCAAGAGTACTTACTGTTGTCACTTGCTGTTTTTCTCCCGTTGTTTCATAACTTGTTTCTTCGATAACACGAGATTGTCTAATATCTTGTTCAGAAACATTTGGTACGAATAAAGCAAACAAAATAAAGATAGGGATAACGATCAAATACACCCAAAATGAAGTTTGCCAACTAATTTTTAACAACTGCCCTACTGTAAAGGTCAATGTCATACCACCAATTCCCTCAAAAGCGCTTTGAAAACCAATTGTTGCTACTCGTTCACTTCCCTGATAAAAATAACTGATCAAAGAAACCAATAAAGAATTGAACAGCCCAACACCAAAACCAAAACAAGCTCTAGAAATGAATATCAACATAAAATTAGTGGTTAAAGCTGGGATAACACCTGAGACTAAAACAATCCCCAAGCCAATCAATACAGTCCTTTTATATCCTAAAAACTTAGCAACTGTAGTACTTAATAAAACAGCTGGAATAATAAATAAAGCTGGGATCGTCGTTAACATTTCTACCAAAGACAATGGAATATTTGAAAAGGTCTTAGCCATTTCTGGGATATTTGCCCCTATTGCTCCACCAGATACAACAACCAGTGATACCGCTAAAATTGATATTTTCTTCATTTTACTATGCTCCATTTTCTTTCCTCCTATATTATACCCTTTCATAAATGTACGTTTTCTTTGTATAGCGTAAGTATGTTCTAGATTGCCCCCATGATATAGTTAATTTATCAAATCAAAACAATTATCAGAGGAGGGAAAACGATGATCGAATTTCTTTTGAATACAGCTTACCAAATTACGATATGTAAATGGCTTGAAAAATCAACAAAGAAAAATCCTTAATCACTCAGTACCTTGTTAAAATTCCCTTATCGATTCTCTCATTACTATTTTTAGAATACCTCTTCTAGTGCACTCTAAGTCAAGTGAAAATCAAACAAGTAAGCTTTATTTTCTTTTGTTTGACCTAGAGTGAACTCTAAGTGGTAAAATGAACATAATGAGAATTTAGGAGGGAATCAAGGTGACTTACAAAATTCATGAATTTTCAAAAATGACTGGCCTTACGCCTTATACTCTACGTTTTTATGAAAAAGAAGGGCTGATCACGGTAAAAAGAGATCAGAATAATATTCGGATTTATGACGACCGCAATAAAGAATGGATCGATTTTTTTATGCATTTAAAAAAAACTGGCATGACGATCGAAGATTTAAAACAATATCTAGCATGGTGGTATGAAGGGGATTCGACTAATCAAAATCGGTTAGATTTGTTGAAGAAGCAAAAAGAGATTGCTTTACGCGAAATGAAGCACATTCAAGAGGGAATTGACATGCTTGATTATAAAATTGATGTTTACCAAAAAAGAGTAGATGATGGTCGATCCTAGAAACTATAACCAACTCCTTAGCAATAGATTTAAAAAATTAGTGGTTAAACCAAACACCCATAAGGGCTATCGCTCTCATGGGTGTTTGGTTTAATCTTTACTAAATAATTATCCGATTTATTTTCTATGATAATTTAGTCCTTAAACATTCTGAATCGGGATAGTAAAACAGAAATATGCTTCTTTGCCTTGAATACTACAAGCTATCCCATAAATAAAAAACAGTAAACTCACATATATCTATACAATAAATAGGATAAAACAATCATTACGCTGATAATCAAGGCACTTACAATCACATGTCTTCTTTTTTTCATCATAACTATAGCAATAAATTCTCTTAAAAAAGCGTTAGGTAAAAAATAAAAAGCAGTTTTTGCACCGATTCCATCGGTTTTTAAATGTGCCATTCGAGCAAATATCCCAGCACGAAACAAGTGATAATTATTCGTTGAAAAAATAGCTTGGTACTCTTTATTGTTAGAATATTGATCCATAATTTTTTTAGAAAAAGTCATATTCTCTAACGTATTTCTTGATTCTGTTTCAACCAAGATGTCTGCTTCCGGAATTCCTTTTTCGATTGCAAAAAGCTTCATGGCTTCGCTTTCCGGCAAGGATTCATCACTACCTTGTCCTCCAGACATCAATAAAATCGGTGCCTTAGAAGTTTGTTTTAACTGTTCATGATAGAATTGAATTGCTTTTTCAATTCTTTTACCTAATAAAGGGGGAACTTGATTTCCATTAATTAAGCCAGAGCCTAATACGATAATATAATCTTGCTGATACTTAGGCTGATTGTATTGATAAAGAATAGAAATTGTTAAAAAATTATATAGGACGATAAAAAAATAGCCAATCACTAATAGCACGCTACTAAATAACGCTGCTCCCCAAAGTGGAAGTGACAATGAAAAATAAGAATAAAAACCTAAAAGCGCTGTTAGACCCACTGCTAATAGAAAAGTCAATAAATTGGAAAGAGAATGGCTTTCTTTTTTAAACACAACCATTGCATTCCAATATAAAAAAGTAATCAGTCCATAACTGCCAAAAAAAAGTAGCATTGTAAGTCCAGTCACCACAATTTCTAAAAGAAATAATAGCAATTGATCTCTAGTTTCAAGATATACAATCAACATAAGAATTCCTAAACTAAGTAAAAATAAATTAAATAATAATCCATTGATCAGTAAACGCTTTTCTAAAGAATAAACGAGCAAAAAGAGTCCTAAAAAAGCGAGTGGTATAAGAAAATAATACGTACCTATCATTACCTCTAGAAGAAATGTGTAAATAAAAAAATAAGTACCTGTCCAGATAAAAAATAACGGACTAAAGAAAGCTTTTTTGTTTTTTTTAGCCCTCATTCCCAGTCCCAGTAAACTAATCAGGTAAACAACGATACAGTAATAATCTATTTGATTCAATTTTTTATCCCCTTTTTATAGTAAATTTGAACGAATTCTATTCCTCATTTTCTACATTTTATTATAGCCAATTACGGATACATTTCAAAGAAAATCCCTATAAAATGACACTAAGCCTTAAATATGAGGATGGAACAACAAACTTCAATAAGTGACTTTTTTATCAGCGTCTATTTAAATTCTAAAAGGCTGGGATATAACTCTAAAAGTTATTCCCCAGCCCTTTATTTTTTAGTAAAGATTTTCTATCAAAAAAGTGATTCTTATTTATTATAAATCTTTGGACCTTTACGCATATTTTTACGGTCATTTTTAGGCGTCTCCATTTGTTTTGAACGGCCGCCGCCTTGTTTTTTCTTGATTAATTCTAACATTTTTTTCTTTGTATCCATTTTACACCGTCCTTGTTAGCAAAGTAACTGACTCGATATGAGTTGTTTGCGGGAAGTTATCCACTGGTTGAACTTCTTTGACCTCAAAGCCACCTTTAACAAGTAATGCAAGATCACGTGCTAATGTTGCCGGATTACAACTTACATACACAATACGATTTGGTTTCGTTTCGATCAAGGTCTCTACTAAACTTGCTTCTAATCCTTTACGCGGTGGATCAACAATCACAACATCTGGTTTGATGTCATTTTCGATCATTCTTGGCAATGTTTCTTCAGCTAAACCTGCGGTAAAGGTTGCATTCGTAATATTGTTCAACTTCGCATTGCTCTCAGCATTCTTGACTGCTTCTTCAATAACTTCTACACCATAGACATGCTTAGCATCTTTAGCAAGGGTTAAGCCGATCGTACCGATTCCACAATAAGCATCTACAACGATTTCTTCACCAGTTAATGCTGCATATTCTTTAACTTTATTGTACATTACTTCTGTTTGTTGCGGATTTACTTGATAGAATGAACGTGACGAGATTTCAAATTTCAAATCAAAAATCGTATCAATCATTTTGTCTTCACCATGTAAAAGAATCGTTTCATCTCCAAAGATCACATTCGTCTTTTTCGAATTGACATTTTGAACAATGCTGACAACTTCCGGCAATGCTTCTAAAATATCAGGAATGATTTTACTTGTCGGGAATAATTTTGGTGTTCTCGTAATTAGAACAATCATCATTTCACCAGTATGGTAACCACGACGAACAACAATATGACGTAAGTTTCCAGTGTTATCTGATTCATTGTAAGGTTTGATACTGTAACGTCTCATGATATCACGGATTATGATAACTGCTTCATCGATTTTTGGATCTTGAATATAGAAATGTTCTAATGGAATTAGATCATGGCTATTTTTTCTGAAAAAACCAGTTTGTAATTTGTTATCGATTTTTCTTACTGGAATTTGAGCTTTATTGCGGTATCCCCATGGATTGTTCATACCTAATGTATCTAAAACAGGAACATCTGGCAATTTTGCAACACGTTGCATCACATTTTTTACTTGGTCGGTTTTAAACGTCAATTGAGCACCATACGCTAAATGCTGTAATGGACTAATCCCAACTTTAGTAAAATTGGCATCTTTGACTGGTACACGGTCTTCGCTTGATTTTAGAATCGTTACAACTTTTCCATAACCAAAACTTTTACCGACTTTCAGTACTTTGATTTCCATTTTTTCACCTGGTAAAGCATTTTCTATAAAAAGCGGGTAGCCATCAACTTTGGCAACACCCATTCCTTCATGTGTCAGATCAATAATATCAACTTCGATTGTTTCATTTTTGTTCACGGGAAAATTATTCATAAGTCGCTCCTTCTTTAATGCACTTCTCTCATTCTAATGAAAAAATGCTAGAAAAGCAATAGAGAGATTGTTTCTAGGCTAAAAGAAGTAAAAATTAATCTTTCTATTTAATCAATTTCCGCTAGTTTATTTTCAATCAACTGGATCACTTGTTTTTTTGCTTCTTCATTTTCAATAAAATCATACTTGTCACCATCGATTTGAATTTTGGGACTTTCGTTGTATTCTTCAAACCAATTTTCATAACGACGATTCAATTCTTTATAATAATCGTACAATGCTGGGTCTTGTTCCACTTGCTCATAAGGACGTCCTCGTCTTTGAATGCGCTCTAACATTTTAGGAAAAGATATTTTAATGTGTACTAGTAAATCTGGACGTTTTTTATTCGCTGCATAAGGTAATTCTTCCAGCATATTTTCTAATAAAGAATCGTACACTTTTACTTCTGTCTCATTCGCTCTGCCTAAATCCGCATTTAAATGAAATAATAACGAATCTTCATATATTGAGCGATCTAATACATTATTTTCATGCGAAAGTGCTTGCTTAATACTATCAAATCGTTTGTTCAAAAAGTAAATTTGTAATAGAAAGGCATATTTTTTTGGATCTGCATAAAATAAAGGCAAGACTTCATTGTCATCAACTGATTCATAAAATGCATCTGATCCTAAGTGCTCTGAAATAATTTCTGTTAAACTTGATTTTCCTGCTCCAATTGTTCCTGCTAAAACGATCACTGCCATCGAACTCCCTACCTATTAATGATTATTTTTTTTTATTTTTAACCAATGGATCATACCGTAAATAGAATTGATTGTATACATACAATACATAACGAACAACGCATAATCACCACCAGCATGCGTTCCTGCTCTAAACCATAATACTATAGAAAATAAATTTCCTAATAACCAAAAAACAAATTGTGACTGATATCTTTTGATCATCAACAACATGGCTGTTGCCGATACACTAAACGTTACGGCATCAAGCATTTGTTGAGCATCATTAACAAATCCCAAAATAAAATAAGCAACAACACCAATCCCAAGCCAAACTAGTCCTGCATATAGCCATTGAATACCTTTCAGTATTTTTACCTCTGTTACATTTCCAGATCCATCCGTACTAACTTTTAGCCAAGTATATAGACCTGTAATATCCATTACAATATAGAAGCTTTGAAGGAGAACCTCAGCGTAGACACGTGTTTTAAACCCAAAATATCCTATGATTACTGCGCTTATAAATCCGAATATATAATTGCTAGCCTTTCCTTGGGCAATTAAGTTAACACAGATAATACCTGATAAACCGCCCACTAATGTAATCCAACTAGATGGATTACAAACAAAAGCAAATAATTGTACAAAAATCATCATAAATAAAAAAAGATAATTCTTTCTTTGCCAACCTCTAAAATCATTTATAACAAAATTTGACCCCATATCAAACAAACCTTTCACTTACCATATTTATCATTTTCTGCAGAGATGACGACTTATCTAATTTACCTTTGATTCAATCATAAGTCAATGAGAACTCTTCTCAATTATTGATTATGAGACTTTTTTTATACAAGATATTGTGTTTTTTAATTTTCAGAATCTATATATTGTATATAGATTGTTTTTTCATTCTTCCATTCATCTAGAAGGAAACAAAAAAGTACCTAAGACAAACATGTCTTAGGTACTTTTTGTTGTTTTGAACAATCAACCAATTTTCCCATTATTATCAATGTCTTCATCAGTTAAACGTTCAACTTCTTTTACAAACTCTTTACTTGTTTCAAGATATTCATCTTCATCATCTGATTCACCATCATAATCATCCAAAACCGATCCCATAATCGCATTAGATGGAATCGCATCTGCATTGGCAAACATTTCAATATGCTGGTGCAAATTCGTGAATTCCATCGGTGCATCACCGCCATACTCACCATCCAAGTTGATCATCATACGGCTATTTGGTTCAAGTGTTTCAGCGTGTAAATGACTGGTTTTTGTATAGATCAAACGATTATCTTCTATATGTTTACCACCATTGAGCATTAATGCTGCTAAATGTAAAATCTCAAAAACATTGGCTGTTTTCACAATTATTAGAGAAAACTTGCCATCATCTAGCTTTGCATCAGGTGCAATCTTTTCAAAACCACCCACAGAATTAGTCAATCCTAAGAAAAACATCGAAGCATTACCTTCGTAAACACCTTCATCATATTCCATTCGCATTTTGATTGGTTTCACTCTTGGCAGCATTTCTGCTCCTTTTGCTAAATAAGCGAGATAACCAAAGATGCTCTTTAATTCTGAAGGAACTTCATAGGTCAGTTCAGTTAAATGACCACCAGCTGCAATATTGATGAAATAACTATCTTTTGCTTTACCAATGTCCATTTTGACTGTTTGATTTTTTTTGATGACTTCTGCTGCTTTAACGATATTATCTCTAGGAATTTTTAAGGCTCTTGCATAATCATTGGTTGTTCCAGCAGGAATGATCGCCATAGACGGTCGTTTATCTAAAGGAGCAATACCATTTACGACTTCATTGATCGTTCCGTCGCCACCTGCTGCAACAATTAAGTCGAAACCTAATTCTGCAACACGGCGCGCTTCATTTTTCGCGGAATTTTCTTCTGGAGTTGTAGCAAAAGCACTCGTTTCATATCCACATTCTTCCACTATGGAAAGAATATCAGCTAGATTTTTTTTGACTAGCTCTTTACCTGAGGTTGGATTATAAATCACTCTTGCTTTTTTCATACTCATCTGCTGCTTTCTAGCGTTTTGCCAATTCTTCTTGTAACAGTTTATTTACAACACCCGGGTTGGCTTGGCCTTTCGTTGCTTTCATGATTTGACCTACTAAAAAGCCAACAGCACGGTCTTTTCCGTTTTTAAAGTCATCTACAGATTGTTGGTTATTATCCAACACTTCATTGATGATTGGTAGTAATTGTGATGGATCTGATAGTTGAACTAAACCTTTTGCTTCAACAACTTCTTTGGCATCTCCACCATTTTCAATTAATTCTTTAAAAACTTTTTTAGCGATTTTAGAACTGATTGTACCATCTTCGATCAATGTGATCATACCTGCTAAGTTTTTAGGTGTTAATTTTGTATCTGGTAACTCGATTTTCTCACTATTCAAGTAAGCCGAAACTTCACCCATCAACCAGTTAGATACTTGTTTGGCATCTGCGCCTTCATTTAATGCAGCTTCAAAGAAATCGGACATTTCTTTTGTTAACGTTAGAACCATTGCATCGTATTCTGGTAAGCCTAGTTCTTTGATGTAGCGAGTACGACGAGAAGCCGGCATTTCAGGTAAACTGTGACGAACACGCTCGATCCACTCATCATCGATTGCAAAACGAGGCACATCAGGTTCTGGGAAGTAACGGTAGTCACTTGAACCTTCTTTAACACGCATTAACAATGTTTTGTTTGTTGTTTCATCAAAACGGCGTGTTTCTTGTTGGATTTCTCCACCAGATAATAACACTTTCGCTTGACGTTTTTCTTCAAATGCAAGACCTTTTTTAACAAAACTCATTGAGTTCAAGTTTTTAAGCTCTGCTTTTGTTCCGAATTCTTCTTGACCATACGGACGTAAAGAAATGTTGGCATCACAACGCATTGAGCCTTCTTCCATTTTCACATCTGAAACGCCTGTAAATAGGATGATTGAACGGATTGCTTCTAAATAAGCATAGGCTTCTTCTGGTGAACGCATATCCGCTTCTGAAACGATCTCGATCAGCGGTGTCCCTTGACGATTTAAATCAACATAAGAATAACCGCCATCACCATGGATATTTTTCCCAGCATCTTCTTCTAAATGCACACGTTCGATACGGATGCGTTTTGTTTTGCCTTCGACTTCAATATCGATCCAGCCGTCGTGACCGATCGGTTGATCGAATTGAGAAATTTGATAGGCTTTGGGATTATCTGGATAGAAATAGTTTTTACGGTCAAAATGCGTATCTTTTGAGATTTCGCAATTTAACGCAAGCGCTGCTTTCATTCCAAATTCAAGTGCTTGTTTATTCATTACAGGTAATACGCCTGGATAACCCCAGTCGATCACATTTGTATTGCTATTTGGTTCCGCACCAAAATGAGCCGGTGCAGGTGAAAAGATTTTAGAATTTGTTTTTAATTCTACGTGGACCTCAAGTCCAATGACAGTTTCAAAATTCATTAGTCATTCCCCCCTAAGATCACAGGTTTTTTCGTATGGAAATCAGTTGCTTGCTCAAATGCAAAGGCCGCTTTATACATCGTACTTTCATCGAAAGGTTTACCAATGATCTGCAAGCCAACTGGCAAGCCTTCTGAGAATCCTGCTGGTACTGACATACCAGGTAATCCAGCTAAGTTGACTGGAATCGTTAATAAATCGTTCATGTACATTGTGATTGGATCATTGATGTTTTCACCTAAGCCAAATGCAACGGTTGGTGAAGCAGGGCCAATGATGATATCGTAATTGGCAAAAACATTATCAAAATCTTGTTTGATCAAAGTTCTAACTTGTCCTGCTTTTTTGAAGTGAGCATCATAATGTCCAGCACTTAAAGAGAATGTACCCAGCATAATACGACGTTTTACTTCTATACCAAATCCTTCAGAACGTGAATTTACATATACATCTTCAAGGTTCTTCACGTTTTCAGAACGATAGCCATAACGAATACCGTCAAAACGTTGTAGGTTTGAGCTTGCTTCTGATGAAGCGATAATATAATAAACAGCTACGCCGTATTTAGAATGAGGCAAGCTAACTTCTTCTACTGTTGCTCCTAAAGCTTTAAATGTTTCCGCCGCTTTAAGAACAGCTGCTTTAACACCAGCATCCACACCTTCACCTAAATATTCTTTAGGTAAAGCCACTTTCATGCCTTTGATATCGCCTGTTAAACCAGCAGTAAAATCAGGGACAGATGTGCCAGCAGAAGTGCCGTCTTTTTCATCAAAGCCACTGATTGCATTTAGCGCCAATGCGTTGTCTTTAACATTTCTTGTCAATGGACCGATTTGATCTAAACTAGATGAAAATGCGATCAATCCAAAACGAGATACACGCCCGTATGTTGGTTTCATACCAACGATTCCGTTAAATGATGCAGGTTGACGAATACTACCACCTGTATCAGTTCCTAAAGAAACAGGTACTTGACCTGCTGCTACAGCTGCGGCAGAACCACCAGAAGAACCTCCAGGAACCTTAGTATGATCCCATGCATTTTTTGTTTTCTTAAAGTAGGATGTTTCTGTACTTCCGCCCATCGCAAATTCATCCATGTTCAACTTTCCAACTGGAATCATATCTGCTTGATAGACTTTATCCATAACAGTTGCGTCATAAATAGGATTGAAATTGTGTAACATTTTTGATGCAGCAGTTGTTAAAATATCTTTCGTTACGATATTATCTTTGATCCCAATCGGAATACCAGCTAATGGATTTGATTCAGTAATGCCTTTAAGATCGATTGCTTTCGCTAATTCTAAGGCTTTTTCATCACTGATCGTAATAAATGAATCTACATCTTTTTCCGTTTCATTGATGCGCTTCAATGTTGCTTGTGTTAAATCAGTTGCCGTGATTTCTTTAGAGACAAGTAAATCATGCAGCTCTGTTAGTGACTTATCGTATAATTTTTCCATTATGCACCAGCCTCCCCATTGTCGATAATCGCTGGCACTTTAATGTAGCCATTCTCTGATTCTGGTACGTTTTTCATTAATTCATCGCGATCCATACCTGGTGTTACAACGTCTTCTCGCATCACATTGATGGATTGTGCAACATTAGAGGTGAATGGAACGCCCTCTGTATCGACTTCTTCTAATAATTCTACCATGTCGATGATTTTGCCTAATTGATCTGTAAAGTCTTTTAACTCCTCATTAGAAAAAGACAGTTTTGACAACTTGGCTACATGTTTTGCTTTTTCTTCACTAATTGCCATGGATACCCTTCTTTCCTTTAGAAAAACTCACTCAAGAGTTCACTAGTTCATTTTTATACTGTTAAACGACACTTTGCGTTAAAAAACAGCTTTTTTCTTATTCTATCATAAAATTCTAAGAATTTTTGGAAGAGATGGAAGAAAATAGTCTGAAAATGTAAAAATAACGCAGAAAATTCGATTTGTTTCACTTTAAGCTATTCGTTTGCTTCTTTTGTATAGCTATTATCTAAAGCGGTCACCATTTGCTGTTCATCCCACACTTCGATACCAAGCTCTTGTGCTTTCGTCAATTTACTACCCGCATCTTCACCTGCAACAACAATATCTGTTTTCTTCGAAACACTGCCCGTTACTTTGCCGCCTAAATTTTCGATTTTTTCTTTTGCTTCTTCTCGGTTGTAATGTGTAAGCTTTCCTGTTAAAACGACTGTTTTATCTTTGAAAGGCGATTCCACAGCTTCCAATTGCGCCGTTCGGATCCCTTTATATTCAAAATTAACGCCAGCCTTGGTCAATTCATCCATCAATTCGTGTACTTCTTCATTTTCAAAATAAGTCACTAAACTATCTGCAATGATCTCACCCATCGAATCTAATGCCACAACTTCTTCTTTCGTTGCTTTACTGATCGTTCTCAGATCACCAAAGTGTTCTGCTAAAACTTTGGCCGCCTTAGAACCAACATGGCGAATCCCTAAACCGAAAATCAAGCGTTCAACGGAATTATCCCGACTTGCAGCAATCGCTTGATAAATATTATTTGCTGATTTTTCTTTGATTTTTTCCAAAGTCATCAACTGCTCTTCAGTTAAAAAGTAGAGATCAGCTACATCAGCGACTAGTTCTTTATCATACATCTGCTCTAAAACACGTGGGCCTAAGCCATCGATGTTCATCGCATTTCGAGAGACAAAATGATTCAGTCCTTCTTTGATTTGTGCAGGACATTTTGGATTGATACAACGCAAAGCAACTTCTTCATCTAGATGAACTAATTCACTATTACATACTGGACAATGGGTTGGAATTTCATATGGTCGGCTGTTTTCATCACGTTTTTCTGTCAAGACTTGAGCCACTTCTGGAATGATATCCCCAGCTTTATAGATAATCACTGTATCATTCAACCGAATATCTTTCATCGCAATGAAATCTGCATTATGCAAACTTGCGCGACTAACAGTTGTACCAGCCACACGAACAGGCTGCATCACAGCAGTTGGTGTTACGACACCCGTACGTCCAATCGTCCATTCGATTTCTTCGACGATCGTTTGTGCTTCTTCTGGCGGAAATTTATAAGCAATCGCCCAACGCGGTGCTTTAACAGTAAAACCTAATTCATCTTGGATCGTGAATTCATTAGTTTTAATTACGATTCCATCAATTTCATAAGGTAATTCTGAGCGTTTTTCATGATACTCTTCTATATACGCCCATACTTCATCGATATTTTGACATAGTTTTTTCTCAGGATTGGTTCTAAAACCAATGTCTGATAATTCATTTAACGCATCGTACTGAGTTTGTGCCGTCATTGGACCAAAATCAGCGACTGTATATAAAAAGGTGCTGAGATTTCGTTTGGCAACCATACTTGTATCTAACTGACGTAAACTTCCAGCCGCCGCATTTCTTGGATTCGCAAAGACATCTTGTCCTGCTTCTTCTCGTTCTTTATTCAAATTGACGAATGATTGTTTTGGCATATAACATTCGCCACGAACTTCAACTGAAATTGGTTTTTTCAATTCTAAAGGAATTGATTTCACCGTCTTCAGATTCTCAGTGATATTTTCACCGACTGTGCCATCACCGCGTGTCGCACCTTGAACAAATTTGCCATTTTCATATTTTAATGAAATTGCTAGACCATCGATTTTTAGCTCGCAACAATAACTGACAGGTTTTCCTGCTAATTTTTGAACACGTTCATCAAAATCATAAATATCTTCTTTACTGAAACCGTCATTCAAGCTGTACATCTGCACTTCATGTGTGACTTTTTCAAAGCCTTGTAAAATCTTTCCACCAACACGCTGGGTTGGTGAATCAGAAGTAATCACATCTGGATATTCGGTTTCTATGTCTGATAATTCTTTATACAAGCGATCATACACATAGTCTTCTACGGTCGGTTTATCGGCAACGTAATATTCATGAGAATACTGATTCAACTGAGCTCGTAGTTCCTTTGCTTTGTCTGTTGCTTCGGCTAATGTTAACGGTGCTTGTGCCATGAATGATCCCTCCTAATAGTAAAAGCTTAGTAGGCTCGTTTAGCCTCATTAAAAATAGGATTTAGTCCTTTTTTAACACACTTATATTTTTTCAATCGGAGCAAATGCTGCTAATAAGCGCTTAATGCCTTTTTCTGGAAAAGCGACGTCTAGTTCTAAGTCTTTAGCGGTACCGCCAACTCGAACGACTGTGCCTGTTCCCCACGCTTTATGTCTGACTTTATCGCCAGCTTTCCAAGCCATTGATTCTCCACCGCTTGCGACTTTATCTGTTACAGGCTGTTTCGTTGGTTGGGCATAAGCTGGTTTAAATACTTTTGGTTCAAACGTTCTTGTTGGTGCCTTAGGTGAAGCGATCGAACCTTGTAAATCTAATAACTCTTCATCGATTTCGTCTAAGAATCGGCTTGGACGATTGTATTGTGTTTTCCCATATAGTGTTCTGGAGAAAGCGTTGGATATATACAATACTTCTTCCGCACGAGTGATCCCCACATACGCCAAACGACGCTCTTCTTCTAATTCGCTTTCTTCTAACATTGCACGAGATAGCGGGAAAACTCCTTCTTCTAATCCAATTAAAAACACTACAGGAAATTCAAGTCCTTTGGCTGCGTGTAACGTCATCAACGTCACTTGCGAAGTGCTTTCTTCCAAATTATCTAAGTCTGAAACGAGCGCTAAATCATTTAAGAATACAGCTAATTTTTCATCTGGCGCATCTGCTTCTTCAACATCTTGACGTTCATAACGTTTATCGAATTCTTGGGTAACGGTTAAAAATTCATCCAAGTTCTCTAAGCGAGCTTGAGATTCTAAGTTATTTTGTCTGACTAGTTCTTCACGATAACCACTGCGTTCTAAAACTTCCTTAACTAACTCCGTAATTGTTAAATATGGAATCATCTGGGTTAAATCTTGAATCATCATACCAAAGCTACCTAATTCTTTACCGGCTTTTCCTGAGATATTGGCTAGATCCACATTTTGTGAAGCCTCCAGCAATGACCAGCCGTGCATCTGAGAGAAACTTCTTAATTTCTCAACAGAGCTTTTACCAATTCCACGTTTTGGTTCATTGACTACTCGTTCAAAACTAAGTGAGTCCATTGGATTAGAGATGATATTTAAATAGCCTAAAATATCTTTGATTTCTTTACGATCGTAGAATTTATGTCCGCCGACCATGGTATAAGGAATATTTGATTTTAACAACATTTCTTCCATTACACGTGACTGGGCATTCGTACGATACAAAACTGCAAAATCTCCATAAATACGGTCTTTTTCGCGCATTTCTTTTTGGATCTGTCCCACGATAAACTGCGTTTCATCCCGTTCATTATCGCCACGATAGTAAACGATTTTTTCTCCGTCGTTATTTTCTGTCCATAATTGTTTATCACGACGATTACGGTTGTTTTTGATAACATTATTCGCTGCATCCAGAATTTTTTTGGTTGAGCGGTAATTTTGTTCCAACATGATAACAGAAGCATCTGGATAATCTTTTTCAAAATCTAAGATATTCTGCATATCTGCACCACGCCAACCGTAAATACTTTGGTCAGCATCTCCAACGACACATAGGTTTTTAAAACGTGCCGCCAGCATATTAACTAACGTATACTGAGCATGGTTGGTATCTTGATACTCGTCTACATGGATATAATGGAATTTATTTTGATAATACGTCAATGAGTCAGGATGTTCATTGAATAAACGAATCGTATTCATGATTAAATCATCGAAGTCCATGCATTGATTGTTTCTTAATTCTTTTTGATACAGCTTATAACATTTTGCGACAACTTGCTCATAAGGTGTTCCTTGCAATTCCTCCACTTTTTCAGGAGTTTGCAACTCATTTTTAGCATTACTGATCGTACCTAGAATCGAACGAGGATCATATTTTTTCATATCAATATTCAGCTCATTTAAGATTCGTTTCATTAATGTCCGCTGTTCAGACGTATCAATGATCGTAAAATTGCGATTGTAACCGATATGATCAACATCCCGACGTAAAATCCGCACACACATTGAGTGAAATGTGGAGACCCAAACATCGTTTCCGCCAACTTCTAATAATTTTCCAACCCGCTCTCTCATTTCTTTTGCGGCTTTATTGGTAAATGTGATTGCTAAAATATTCCATGGATTAACATCTTTTTCTTCAATTAAATAGGCAATACGGTGAGTTAAAACTCTTGTCTTCCCGCTGCCTGCACCCGCCATAACTAATAAAGGCCCTTCTGTATGTAGAACGGCTTCTTTTTGTCTCGGATTCATACCTTGGATCAAGGCGTTTTCTTGTGCCATCATCAACGTCCTCTCTCTTTTTTCAATCTTATATAGTATACCAAAAAAAACACAAAAGCTGAACAGATTGAACAAACCTTGAGCAATAACATACAAAATTTTTTTATGATTTTAATCACCTTGAATTTTTTTGTTTATTTTCAAAAGATTTTGGAGGGGAAATAAAAAAGCTCACTCCGTGAAGAGTGAGACAATTGGGGAAGGGCGCCACACATATGAACAATATAATTTCAATCCACTCACTCATAAAGAGTGAGACTGTGAAAAAGCAACAAAAAACGAACATTTCCGTATTTTTTCCACTAAAAAGACCATCTGAAATGTGAATTTAATGAGAAAGACGCTAATTCCTCTCAATACTCACCTAAAATCTGGTGCGGATCCCCTAGTGATTTCATGTTCACTTAGGGTTCGCACCAAGTTTATAGTCTAACTATTGCTTATACATTTAGTATAATTATTCTTCCAACAGAAGTCACGCTTTATTTCTACACATGACTCACTGAAAATAATCACTACTTCACTTTAATCATTCATCCCTCAAAACCATACCTTCAATCCCACTACTCAATCTTGCCACAATTTCTTCATTTACGTAAACAGAAATTTCTCCTCCGTTTACTGGAAATGTCCCAGCACCTGTTTCATCCAACGTTACCTTTGCATCGTTATTTCCTAAAATATCAACAAATACTTTTCCTGCATGAATAGCACTGATCGTCATTGTTTTTTCGCCCGCTTGAGCGTTAGTCATTACCACAGCATACCCGGATTTTTCTCGATCAAAAGTCCCTGTTCTGATCCAGCCAATTACATTCGGATCATCAAAATAATCCATTTCACTTCCATAAGCTAAACGTTCTCGGATTTTTAATAATAATTCTAAATCTTTTCCCACTGCATTCACGTCTTGGGATGGGATACCAAATAGATCTCCCCAAAAAACAACTGGAGTTCCAGCTTTTCTCAATAAAATCAACGCATACGCATGAACTTTAAACCAACCATCCACCCAAGATTCCAAGCTTTGCCCTTTCTGTGTATCATGATTGTCAACGAACGTCACTGCCCATTCTGATCGTTCTTTTGCTAATGTTCCTTCAAAGATATAACGCATGTCATAGCGGCCATCAGAATTTGCGGCTTCATAAAAATGATAATGTAAGGGAACATCAAATAATGAAATCAGCGTTCCCGAGCTATCAATGTAATTCGTCAATTTCTCCAGTTCTCCATGCCAATATTCACCCACCACGAACAATTCTTTTCCTTTTTCTTTTCTTCTATTTAATAGCCACTCTACAAAATAATTGAATTGAATGTGTTTCACAGCATCTAAGCGATACCCGTCCATACCCGTCAATGCTTGATACCACTGCCCCCATTTATTTAGCTGGTCTACAGTTTCAGGATATTCCATATCCAGGTTACATCCCATCAAATAATCATAATTGCCATTTTCATTATCAACTTCTTCATCCCAACTTTTACCTTCAAAGTTAAAAATCCCATGATCTTTCCTTCGATCATCAAAATCAACACCTGAGAAATTTTTCCAAGTCCAAATGTAATCATTATACTTTTGATGTCTACCAGGGAAAGTGAATTTTGTCCAAGCAGAAATTTCTTCTTCACCACTAAGCGCTTCATTCCGATTATCTGGTCGATATTTTATAGCAGAAACGATCTCTTCCTCATCGGCTCCCATGAAATGATCAAAAACAATATCTCCATATACTTCCATCCCATTTTCTTTTAATTTCCTGATACAAATTAAATACTCTTCCAGAGTGCCGTATTTAGTTGGGATCGTTCCTTTTTGATCAAACTCTCCTAAATCGTACAAATCATAAGGTGCATACCCCACATCTTCTAGACCATTTGCACCTTTGTAGGCAGGCGGAAGCCAAACTCCGTTGATTCCTTTTTTATGTAATTCTTCAGCTAACTCAGTCAGACGTTTCCAATGTTGACCATCTGCTGGCAAGTACCATTCAAATCCTTGCAATATTGTACGATTATTCATACGTATCCCTCCGATTTACCCTAGCTTCATTAAGCCAAAGAACAAAGCTCTTTGTCAACTAATCGAATCGCCATTTTCTTGCTTTCATATGAACGTTTTAAAACATTTTTGATCGTTTGTGACCGTTTTTGATTGCGTCGGTAAATTAAATGTGCTATTATAATCATTGAAAAGAGGGTTGAAAATGCTTACAGAAGAAAGACACCAAGCTATTTTACGTTTATTAGACCAACAATCCGTCGTTAAGTCACAGGAACTATCCACCCTTCTAAATGCATCTGAATCTACTATTCGTAGAGATTTACAAGAATTGGAAGATGCAGATTTATTAGAACGTATCCATGGTGGAGCAAAACGAATTATAAATTTAGGATTTGAACAAGATATGACTGAAAAATCAGTCAAAAACACGCAAGAAAAACAAGCTATTGCATTCTTAGCTGCTCAATTGGTTCACGATGGCGACGTTATTTATCTAGACGCTGGATCGACCACTTTAGAAATGTTGCCGTTTCTAGCAGGAAAATCTATCACAGTGGTGACAAACTCCGTTCACCATGCCGCTAAACTAGGTGATTTGAGTATTAACACCATTATTCTTGGCGGATCACTAAAACTGTCTACCAAAGCAATCACTGGTTCCACTGGAATGGAGCAACTCAGACACTTCCGTTTCAATAAAGTATTTATGGGAATGAACGGCGCTCATCTTGAATTTGGTTTGACAACACCTGATCCTGAAGAAGCTGCATTAAAACGTTTGGCTATTGCGCAAGCAGAAGAGGCCTATGTTTTGATCGACCAAACAAAACTAAATAAAGTCACCTTCACAAAAGTGACGGATCTTGAAAATGTAACACTTTTGATCAATCATTGTTCACCAGACATACTTGAACAATTTCAGAAAAAAACAACGATCAAGGAGGCAATACAATGATTTACACAGTGACACTAAACCCTTCAATTGACTATATTGTTCATGTAGACGGGCTTAAATTGGGTGATTTAAACCGAATGACCAAAGACTTTAAATTACCAGGAGGTAAAGGAATCAATGTTTCTAGGATTCTAAAAAGAATCGAGGCGGAATCAACAGCACTAGGATTTCTAGGGGGCTTTACTGGAAATTTTATTTCTGACTGGCTGCTAGCAGAACAGATCGAAACAAAATTTACGACCATCAGTGAAGATACACGAATCAATATTAAGTTAAAATCTGAAACTGAAACTGAGATCAATGGTTTGGGTCCTGCTATCAGCAATGAAGAAATGCAAGAATTGAAACAAGCCCTAAGTGCAATTTCAGCGAATGACATTGTTGTTTTATCAGGCAGTACACCAGCAACACTACGAGAAGGTTTTTATGAAGAACTGATTCAAATCATCAAAGACAAGGATGCGGAATTTGTCATTGATACAACTGGCAAAGATTTACTAAATGCTTTGCCTAATAAACCCTTACTCATCAAGCCAAACAATCATGAACTAGCTGAATTATTTGATGTAAAATTTGAATCTACGGAAGATATCTTGCCCTTTGGGGAACGTTTGTTAAAAGACGGTGCCCAACATGTGATCATCTCAATGGCGGGTGATGGTGCCTTGCTCTTCACTAAAGAAGGTACCTATCGGTCAAACGTACTGAAAAGACCATTAAAAAATTCTGTTGGTGCTGGAGACTCAATGATTGCTGGATTTGTAGGTAGATTTGCCAAAAATAATGATCCTGTTGAGGCATTCAAATGGGGAGTTGCTTGCGGTAGCGCAACTGCTTTTTCAGATGATTTGGCCTCTGGAAATCTAATCAATGAATTGATTTCCGAAGTTGAAATTGAAAAGATCAATTAACGTTATGTAGCGAAACGTCGTTACTTATCTATTAGGAGGAAAAAAAATGAACATCAAAGACTTACTAGTCAAAGACGTGATGATCATGGATTTGCAAGCAACCGATAAAAAAGGTGCAATCGATGAAATGGTTGAAAAAATGTATGATGGCGGTAGAATTTCTGACATCAAAACATACAAAGATGGTATTTTAGCACGTGAAGCGCAAACTTCAACTGGGCTTGGCGATGGAATCGCTATGCCTCATGCCAAGAATAGTGCTGTCAAAGAAGCTACTGTCCTATTCGCCAAAAGCAACAAAGGTGTTGATTACGAAGCGTTAGATGGACAACCAACTTACTTATTCTTTATGATTGCAGCACCAGAGGGGGCTAATGATACTCATTTACAAGCATTAGCTGCCTTATCCCGCCTATTAATCGACCCTGATTTTGTAGCAAAGTTAAAAGAAACAAAGACACCCGAAGACGTCCAAAACTTATTTCAAACTGCTGAAGAAGCAAAAGAAGCAGAAGAAAAACAAGAGCAGCTAGAAGAAACAACTAAAAACACTCAAGACACAAGTCGTAAATTCATCGTTGCCGTCACGGCCTGTCCAACAGGGATTGCTCACACTTATATGGCTGAAGATGCATTAAAGAAAAAAGCCAAAGAAATGGGTATTGATATCAAGGTAGAAACAAATGGTTCTGAAGGTATCAAAAATCGTCTAACTGCAGAAGATATTGCTCGTGCAGATGGCGTGATTGTTGCAGCTGATAAAAAAGTAGAAATGAATCGGTTTGACGGTAAAGAATTAGTCAACCGCCCAGTTAGTGATGGGATTCGTAAAACAGAAGAATTGATTACACTTGCAACGAATGGTTCAGCACCCGTTTTCCATAGTTCTGAGTCAGACACAAGTGAAGAAGATAGTTCTGCTGATGGTTCTATTGGTTCAAGAATTTATAAAGACCTAATGAACGGTGTCTCTCATATGCTTCCGTTTGTTATTGGAGGCGGGATCGCCATTGCCCTTTCATTTATGATCGACCAATTTATTGGTGTTCCTCAAGATCAGTTAGGTATGCTTGGTAATTATAACGAAGCAGCTTCTTGGTTCAACCAAATCGGTAGTGCTGCTTTTGGATTTATGTTGCCTGTTTTAGCAGGATTTATTGCTTCAAGTATCGCAGATCGTCCAGGTTTGATTGTAGGATTTGCAGCTGGTGCATTAGCTAATACTGGCGGAGCTGGGTTTTTGGGTGCTTTAGTTGGCGGTTTCCTAGCTGGGTACGTTATTATTTTCTTGAGAAAACTTTTCAAAGGATTGCCTAAATCACTTGATGGCATCAAAACAATTCTATTTTATCCAGTTTTTGGTTTGTTGATTACTGGCGGGTTAATGCTTTTAGTTAACGTCCCAATGAAAGTTATCAATGATGGATTAAACAGTTTCTTACTAAGTTTAGATGGAACTAACGCTGCACTTTTAGGCGCTCTACTTGGCGGAATGATGGCAATCGATTTAGGTGGTCCAATCAATAAAGCAGCTTATGTGTTTGGTACAGCATCGATTGCCGCAACAGTAACAGAAGGTGGCAGCATTATCATGGCTTCTGTTATGGCAGGTGGTATGGTACCGCCATTAGCTATTTTTATTGCAACGTTGATCTTTAAAAATAAATTTACCCAAGACCAAAAAGATGCTGGTTTGACGAACCTAGTGATGGGATTGTCATTTGTTACCGAAGGAGCAATTCCATTTGCTGCAGCTGATCCATTACGTGTTATTCCAAGTTTCGTTGTTGGTTCTGCATTAGCCGGTGGCCTAGTTGGTGGCTTTGGCATTCGCTTATTGGCTCCTCACGGTGGTATATTTGTAGCACTTTTACTAAGTCATCCCATTTTATACTTGGCATTTATTGCAATCGGTGCAGTTGTATCTGCCCTCATTTTAGGTGTTGTAAAAAAAGCAGTGCCGCAATAGTTCGCCATTGAATAGATAGTTTTATCGATCCTCAAATGTTGAAGAGTTTCCTCTCTTCCATTTGAGGATTTTTTCGCTGAATAAGAAATTTGATATTTTCGGTTTATATCATTCGCTTTAAAAAAAATTCTATATTAAACTTATACATAAGAAATACCGATTTTTTACATATTAAAAATTGTTTACAGGCAACACAATCATTTTAAGAATAATCAGAAAGGATAACTATAATGACTTTTCATTATAGCGGTTTTTTTATATGAACAGATTATTAGGTAAAATAATATTGATTACAGAATGCGACAGCAGTATTGGTAAAACAACTGCTAAGTTAGCTGCTAAAGAAGGCGCAATTGTTGTTTGTACGGGTAAACGCTTAGACAAACTTTCTGCCGTTATTTCGGATATAAGCCAAGCAGGTGGGACTTCAGTTGCTTTTCAACATGATGTTAGTTCTGCTGATAGTTGGCAAACCGTCATTTCTGATATAATTCTTCACTACGGAACTATCGATGTTTTAGTCAATAATGCCGGGATTGCTTCTCCAAAAATCATTTTGGATTTATCCACTGAGGATTGGAGTAAAATTCAAGGAATCGATATAAATAGTCTTGTATACGGCTTAAATGAAGTGATTCCACTTATGATACAAAATGGCGGCGGATCGATCATCAATGTTTCATCCTTAGAAGGGTTGGTTGGATTACCTGATAGTAACCCTTATGTGGCAGCAAAAGATGTGATTCGCTCTATTTCACTTGATGCTGCATTCGAATACGCTAAACATAATATTCGAATAAATTCGATTTGTCCAGGTATCATTGAGACACCAATTATAGAGACAACATTTCCCGATATCAGACCTAATTATAAAAAATCTGTCCAATTTCCGTATTTGGGGAAAGCTGCTGATATTGCGAATGGAATTATCTATCTGGCATGTGACGAAGCTAGCTTTGTGACAGGTGCTGAATTGGTAATCGATGGTGAAAGAGTTGCTTTGTAACTGTAATCGAATGTTTTTCTTCATACCAGTTATTTAAATTTTAAGAGCCCGAGACAAAACTAAAAATCAGTTTTGTTTCGGGCTTTAAATCCGAATAAACGGCGAGAAAAAAGCAGCTCCTTCGGAAATAATCTGAAATTCACAAAAATTTGAAGAACAATTTCCGTGAATTCCTTCTTATTTCTCGGAGCTACACACTTTTGTCTCGACCTCCATTTCTTTCTCAATCATCTATTCACTGGCATCGATCGTTTGATTCATCGTTTCTAAATAACTAGAATCTAAAAACACAACCCGTAGATGATTCTTAGATTTCTTTAAATCAAAACGTGTAGAAGCTTCTTTTTGCTTTAAATTGCTAATGTTCACATCAAATAACTTATCCCATAACGCTTCTAAAGGAAGCTGTTTCATTGCTTCTTTTGGTAGATAAAAGCGTAAAACAGAGGTAAAATCATCATACTTTTTATCCAAGACATCGATTTCTAAAAACTGTCGTATATAAAACTCGTACGCTGAAAGGCCCTCATCAATCGCCATTTCTGGATTCAATACACGGTAATTCATCATCTTGCGGCTCTTCTCATCTATCCATGGAAAATAGGCTTGCGCATTCAATATTCCTTTTGTCCGGTTTACTACATATTTTTGATGGAGCTTATCATAACTTCTAGTAACAAAATATGTCGCATTTTTCTTTTCAACAGGTTGATAGTAACTGTTTTGGTATTGAACCGTTTGTGTAACATCTTCGACAAAAGCATACTCAATATATGGAGGACGTAACACTCCAGTACCATTATTCCATGCGAGTTGATCGTACCCCATTTGATCTCTGAATAGGCGTTGATATTTTAGATTAACTGGCAAATCCCACTTAAATGGATCGTTGAATAGTGTCACTTTAATTACTTGATTATCAATTTCTTCTACAGCTTGAACTTGTTGTACTTCCCAAAAAATCGGTTTAGGAATTACTTGATAATATAAATTGGAATAATACATCTTCCAACATGAGGTTAAACACAACCCTTTAAAGTAAACATCATACCCAGCTAAATGATTACAATCTACAATTACTGCTTTATTGTTATTATACCGCTTTGGGAGTTTAGCAATTTCACTATCCGTTTCAAATGTTCGTTTCTCAATCGTTTCAACATTATTATATAAATAATCATCTAGTGAACGAATGTAGGCATAGAGGCCATTTCTAGCCATTCGGGTGTCACAATAATCTTCAATCATCACTTGATTCGCTAGAAAAATACTACCTTCTAGAATCGTTCGTTCATGAAGTGTTAACTTAGAAATATGAAGCTGAAATTCTCCGCCTTGACTGTTCACTTTGATCCATAAATTTTCTTCTTCTGTAAGCTGTTGAATTCGCTGAACAATGGTCTGCACATCAAACGTTTGGATTTTTTCATCACCAAAACGATAACTTTCAGGTATTGTCACAATACGTAAAAAGCTTAGCCAATCCAAAACATCCCGTTTCAAGTCTTCTAAAGAAAAATCAGCCCGAGAAGCCACCATATATATTTTCTCAGTTTTTTTCATTTGCCCCACCTCGTTCCTTTAGATAAGTATAACGAAAATAAAGACAGACTTCATCTAATATACTTCCAGAATTTTAGAGTTGAAGTTAAACCGCAAAAAAAGACATCTTATTTCTTTCAATTCAGAAGAATTAGAAAGAAGTAAAATGCCTTTCTGATTTAAACTCTCACTAGGCTAACTTATTTTCATCCCCAATAATACGATTGATAACGTAAAATAATAAAGTACCTACCCCTATAATTAGGATCGCTAAATAAAATGCATAAAGTTTGGACCCAGTAATATCAGAAATTTTCCCGGTCAGCGACGGCACAATTACTGAGGCTGACATACCAAAGAAATTAAATACCCCATACATTGTTGCAATACTCCCTCTGGGTGCTGATTCTCCTAACCAGGAAATGATAATCGGCTCAACAGCTAACTTTCCAAAAAAACCATAAGCCATAATCCCTATAACTAAAATCGTTTGATTTGTTGTTGTCACTGTCAAAAACAACACACTAGCAGCTAAAATTTCAAGTAAGATAATGAGCTGAATTTTTTTCTTAGGAATACCATCTGCGATCCGACTAAAAATAAGTGCACCTGGTATTGCAGTAAAAAAGACCAATGAGGAAGCAAGTCCTACTGAAGTTCCTGAAAATCCTTTTTCCGTTTCTAAAAAATTAGGCAACCATGTATCGATCAAATAATAAGTATACAACGTTGAAAAATAAAGTATATACGCTGAAATCATCCTTGGTTTGAAAAGCGCTCTGATAGAAATTCTCTTTTTCAACTCTGTTTGCGCAATAACCGGTTTTTTTGGTTTTTCTAGTCGAATAAAACGTAAAAACATGACCACTGATAACAGAATCAATACGATCGTAGCAAAAATCAACGCTTGCCAAGGCAATACTCCAGTTCCAACTAGATAACTGGAAGAAATCAAGCCTAAGCCGCTACCAATTGCTGTACCACTATTGACAATCGCTGTTGACAGACTTCTTTTAGAAACAGGTACATATTCTGCAGTCAATGAATATGCTACCCCATAATAAGTACCGCAACCAAGTCCAGCTAAAACACTGCCAATAAAAACGACACCTATATTTTGTGCCACCCCGACAATCAATGCCCCTAAACCAAATAATAAAAAACCTGGGATCAAAATTTGCTTTTTCCCTAATTTATCTACTAACAAGCCTGAAGGAATTTGCATACAAACATAACCCAAAAAATAAAAACTTGAAATTTGACCAAGTTGAGCATCCGTTGCACCGCCAAAATAATCACTAATAATTGGATAAATAGGGGTTAAAACTGTGCGATAAATCCAAATAACGATCCAGCCAATCGTCAATATATAGATGATTTGTTTCCAGTATGGCATTTGTCGATTCAATTTTTTGTTCTCATTCATAGTTCACGCTCTCCTTTATTAGGCTAAATCGCTAAATGAGTCGCTTCTCTATTCTTTTTCGTAAAATGAAGAAAGATCAGACAATAAAAATGACTATTTTCATGTCTGATCACTCTGTTACACTATTAACTTATTTACTTCTTGATAAATGCACCCACGAAATCAGTTGAAACGCCTTCTTCTTTCGAATAGATAACATGACCTCTTAAAACAGTTTGTACTACTTGAGCACCGATTTCTCGTCCGATATAAGGACTGATTTTATTACGGTATTCCAAATCCTCAGCTTTTAATGTATACAGTGCATTTGGCTTGATCAAAACAAAGTCAGCATCTTTTCCAACACTGATCCGCCCTTTTTGATCTAAATCATATCGATCAGCTGGATTTGTCGCAATAATATCTGCAAATTGTTTCAATGACATTCCTCTTTTTTGAACCCCTTCATCAAATAAAACATCTACATTATTTTGAACACCAGAGATTCCGCCCCATGCTTCAAATGCATTGTCTTTGTCTTTTAAATCAGGTGTACATGGAGAGTGATCAGACGTTACAAAGTCGATTTCTCCTGATAAAACTTTTTCCCACATCCCCTTTTGATTCTCTTTATCACGAATCGGCGGTGAACATTTTACAACAGGTCCGATTGCATCTAATTCATCTGTATCAAAGTATAGATAATGCGTACACGTTTCACACGTTACATCAACTCCAGCTCTTCTTGCTTTTGTTACTTCTTCTACACCTTCTGGGCAAGCAATATGGCAAATATGAATACGGCAACCTGTTTCTTTGGCAAATAAAATCGCTCTGCGAATTGGTTCAACTTCTGTAAAAACCGGACGAGTAGCAACATAGGCTTTCAATGTCGTTTCTCCGTTTTTATAGGCAATCTCTCCTAATTTATCTGTAATTGCTGCATTTTCTGCATGAATAGCCAAAACTTTTCCTGTTTTAGCAACTTGTTTCATTCCTTCATAAAGTGAATAATCGTCAACATTCATAAAATCGCCGTCAATACTGCGGTCGCCGCAAGTTGCCATGAAGCACTTATACGCTGCTACACCACCATTATCTAACTCCTGAATTCCGCCTTCAAGATTAAATGGTACCAATCCACCAAATGATCCAACATCTGATTTTAATTTTCCTTTGCCAGCATCATATTTGATGTCCAGCGACTTACCGTCGACCGTAGCTGGCACTTGATTTAATGGCATTTCCATAAATGATGTTACTCCACCTTTAGCACAAGATGCTGTTCCAGTGACATAGCCTTCCCATTGATCACGATAACCGCCACCTGGATCAGTAATATGCACATGAGCATCCACCATGCCAGGACTAACAACTAAACTTGCTGCATCAATCTCTTTGTCCGCTTCACCAAGATCATCTCCAATTGCAACAATCACACCGTCTTTGACAGCAACATCTGTTTTGACTTCTCCCGACTCCAAAATAACTAACCCATTTTTGATCATTAAATCATAACTCATTTGCTTTCCTCCTAAATTTAAAAGCTAAACAGATCAACTGTGCAGCTTAATAATATACGATAACAACATTGTATTTTGTAACAAGTCTATTCATGCGATAAGGAGTCGCAAAAATAAGAAACACCAGTTTATTTTTTATCAAATAGTTTTCTTAACGCTAGATACAGCACAAACGCTGACACAAAGCCCGATATCCAAGAAATATCTGAAATCACTTTTAAAGCTGGAATGAAATTACCACTCAAACAAATAATCAATGCCACAATAGTTGCAACATAAGCTGGTTTATTTAAACCTTTGTAAATATTATGACTATTATCAGCTTTTTGGTCCATGTACAATTGATTCAAGTCGATTTTCTGCTTTTGGACAAAATAATAGTTCGCAATCATCGTTCCTGCAACTGGTCCTAATACTGCACCGATTGTATTTAGGAAAATGAAAATACTAGCTGAATTCTCCATTAATTTCCAAGGCATAATTAGAAAACTGATCACACTGGCAAGTAAAACACCCTTTTTATAATCGATCTTTTTAGGAAATAACGCGCAGAGCTGATAAGCAGCTGGAATGATATTCCCTGTTGCATTTGTAGAGACTGTTGTCAATAAGAATACTAGCATTGCTATAATAATTGCAAATGAGTTATCCCAACGATCAACAATATTTAGAATATTCCATTCTTGGATTCCATAACGAATAGAACCACCTATTAGAATCACAACACTTGAAAAAGCAAAAATTCCGTATCCTACTAGGAAACTAGCTGTTTGACCAATCGTTTGATCTCTAGTTGATTTTGCATTTTGAGTGAAGTCTGACACACTTGCTCCAGGAGCTGCCCAAACAGCTAAAACAGAATTGATGATCATAAAGTAAACAAAGACTGGTGAAATATTATGAGCTGCTCCTGTAACATCATAAGATAAAATCGGGCCTAATCCACCAGCGGCTCTGATTGCCCAAATAGCCATTCCGCCAAATACAATATATATCAGCGGACTTAAAATCGCCGTGAATTTATTTAGAATCTTCCCGCCACCAAAACCGATCAACATATTCACTGCCCAAAAAAGCGTAAAAGCAATCAATCCCGGAATAGAAATCCCTAAAATCATCGTATCTCCACCCAGAGTTAAAAAACCAGGCCAAATTTTACCAATCAAAATCAGCAACGCTAAAGATCCAGTGTAATTCTGCAAGCCAAACCAAGCAATCGCTGCTACACAACCTCTAAGAAACCCAGGAAGTTTTGCCCCAATGTCTCCATATGTGGAGCGTAAATGAATGGCAAAAGGAATGCCGTATTTAGAGCCCGCCCGTCCATTAAATGTCATAAACAATGCAACTGCCAAAGCACTTATGACTAAAGCTAACATGATATTGATTGGAGAAAGACCTAAAAATAAAAATCCTCCGACAGCTGTATAATTGGGAATATTATGAACCGACCCCATCCATAGCGTAAAATAATTCATTTTTCCCATCATTCTTTTGGACAACGATTTTGGAAGTAAATCTTCACTATAGCCACGCTCTCTATATCGCTGAAGTTCTTCTTCCGTGATTTGATAATCTTGGTTTTCCATTATTTCGCCTCCTTTTAAGCGCTTACATATATATAGATCAATTTTAATTAAAAACATAACCAACAGCAAGTATGAAGATTGGTTTGATAAATCAACCACTAGGGCAAAATAACCCTTGAAAATCAGGTAATCAATCCAATTTTCAAGGGTATATTTCATTTTCCAAGCTATCTTACTTATGCATTAAATATCTCATAATCTAGTTCTTTTTCATCTGCGGCAATGATTAAAGCTACAGTTGTGTCAGCATCCACATTTAGTAACGTTCGGAACATTCCGGAAAACCAGTCGATTCCTGCTAAAAGCGCTATGCTTTCTGTTGGCAAGCCTAACATTGGCATAACTGTCGCCAACGCCACTAAACCACCACCAGGCACAACCACCGTTCCTAAACAAGCAAGCGTTGATAATAACACTGCTTTGATAAGCTCGCCGATTCCCATTTGAATATTATAAAATTGAGAAAAGGTTACAATAGCCAATGATAAAAACATTGCCAAACCATTACTGTTTAACGTCATCCCTAGAGGCATGACTAATTTTGAAATACGATCACTAATACCTAATTTATCCCGACCATCTTCAATTTGTATCGGTAAAGTGATAGCCGATGACGTTGTTGTAAAAGCAACAATCGACATTCTCCACATATTTTGGGCTAGTTTTTTAACATTAACTTTACAGTATAATGCTGTTATCAATAACCAAACGATTAAGAATAATAATGCACTGATTGCTAATGTTAATAAAAATTTCATCAACGTTATCAAAACACCCGTACCAATAGTCCCTATCACAGGAGCTATCAAGCAAAAAATTCCGATTGGCGCAAGTTTCATAATCAACGTTATCATTTTCAAAATGACATTATTAAAAGATGAAACAACATCAAGTAAAATTGAATTTTTGTCTTTATCTTTAATTAAGCTTAAAGCTAAACCAAATAATAAAGAAAAGATAATCACTTGTATCATGTTCGCTTGCGCCATTGCCTCGATGATATTTTTAGGAATAAAATCAACAATGATTTCTTGTAAGCTTTCTGTGCTAGCTTTAATTGTTCCCGCTTCAAAACCACTGACTTCCAACCCTTTTCCTGGTTGTATCAATAAACCAAACAAAACACCTATAACTGCTGCCAAAACAGTTGAGCCCATAAACCATATAAATACTTTCAAACCAATTTTTCCAAGCTCTTTTGCTTCTAAACGTCCGACCGCTTCGATCACGGCGCCCATGATCAAAACAACCACTGACATTTGAATCAAACGTAGAAATAAGTCTCCTACGACTTTAAACGATTCGACTTTATCTTGAAAAATGATTCCCACTACAACTCCGAGTATAGTCGCTATCATTACCTGATTCGTCATACTTATATTACGAAAATTTTTCATGACTGGCTTCCTCACTTTAAGATACCAACTAACAACCTAATTATCTACTTATTAGAAAGGTGATTTAATTTATGCAGTTTTCTTCTTGTTTAGGTTAGCTAATAAAAACAGAACTGTTCCTACTACCAATAGGATGACTGAAATATAAAAGCCCATTACTTTTGAACCCGTCGCATCTGAAATTGAACCAGTTAATGTAGGTGCAATAACGGATGACATCATTCCGAAAAAGTTAAATACGCCAAGTGTTGTGCCGATTCCTATTTTAGGTGCATTTTCACCTAGCCATGAAATAATGATTGGCTCTACTGCAAGTTTTCCTAAGAAACCGTACATAATCAAGCTAATCAATAAAAATGTTGAATTCGTAGCTTGTACTGTAAACAGCAACATTGCTGCTGCAAGAAGCTCTAAAACCACGATAAATTGTACTTTTTTATGCATGTATTTATCAGCTAAACGACTGAAGAACAATGCTCCTGGGATCGATGCAAAAGCAACTAATGAAGCTGAAAATCCAATAGCAGCACCTTCAAATCCTCTTTCAGTACCTAAAAAGTTAGGCAACCATGTAACAGTCATATAATAGCCATAACAAGTTGCAAAATACAAAATATAAGCAAATAACATTTTTGGTGCAAATAATTTTTTAATTGACACATGTTCTTTTTCTACAGCTGGTGTTTCTTCTGTTACTTCAGGTGCTTCTGCTGCTTCTGATTGTGCTAAAAACTCAGCATCTTCTTTATTATTACGAATAATTGCAATAAAAGCTATCAACATTACAATAATCAATGCCACTGAGATATACATCATTGTTTGCCATGGGAACTGCAATTGAACAACTAAGAAACTAGATAAAATCAATCCTAAACCTGAACCAACTGCTGATCCACTGTTTACAATCGCAGTAGAAAAACTTCTTTTTTCTTTAGGAATATTTTGTGATGTTAGAGAATACGCTGAACCATAGAAAGAACCACAACCTAATCCTGCTAAGACACTACCAAAATAAATCATTGAAATACTTGTTGCTTGAGAAATCAAGAACGCAGCAAGACCAAAAACAATAAATCCTGGAATCAATACTTTTTTCTTCCCAATTTTATCAACTAAAAATCCTGCTGGAATCTGCATTGCAACATACCCAAAGAAATAACAAGTTGAAATAAAACCTAACGCTGTATCGGATATATTACCGCCAAGTGACGCATTGATTTGTGGATACGCAGGTGATAAAGCTGAACGATATACCCATATCGTTACCCAACCAGCACATAACAAAATAACAATTTTTTTCCAATAATCCATTCCTGAACCCTTACTTTTTGCATCCATGTCTTTTCCTCCATATGTTATTTTTTATATGTGATAGCAATCAAAATGTTTGTGCATTTTTTTATTCCCCACATATAGATAAATAACTTCTTATTCATTTCAATTGTAAGCGGTAGCAAATTTTCACGCATCATTATTTTTCACAAACTTGTTAAAAAGTTTGTGCAAAGCGAACAATCACTTGTTCTTTCACACAAACAATTTAACGTTGCTCTTATTTTTGATAAATAGTTAAAGCAGCTTTTACCGCTTCTCCTTTGGAAATATCTGCTCCATAATAGTTAAGTGCCCCTTCAAGAGCAGATAATACATGAAGAACATTAGATTTTCTACTGCTATAGCCCATATTTCCAATACGCCAAACTTTCCCTTGTAGCGCGCCGAAAGAAGAAGCAATCTCTACAGCAAACTCATCCAACATAAGTGCACGAACCTTTTCACCATCAATCCCTTTTGGAATCATAATAGGTGTAACTGTTGGCATTTTTGTTGTTAAATCACCATAAAATCCTAAGCCCATTGCTTTTATTCCAGCAACGATTGCTTGATCATTTAGCGCATGTCTTGCATAGACATTCTCCATACCTTCTTTGATCATCATTCTAAGGCCTTCATGAAGGCCGTAAATCATGCTAGTTGCTTCAGTATGATGATTGATTCGTTCTTCACTCCAATAACGCTGTAATTGGCTTAAATCAAGGTAATTGCTGCTGATGTGATTTGCGTTACGAATATCTTTGCTTAACCCTAATTCTTTTTGGTAACGACTAGTAAGCACCTTTTCTACTCGATCATTATAAGTGATGAGAGACAAACCTGACGGAACGCTCACACATTTTTGCGTTCCAGCAATAGCGATATCTACACCCCATTCATCAACTTCAAGAGGTACTCCGCCATATGTCGCAACCATATCTACGACAAAGAAAATATCATTTGCTTTACAATGTTGACCGATTTTCTCCATTGCTTGCATTTGTCCATTAGCTGTTTCACCATGAACCATCGCAACTATTTTTGGTTGAAATTTTTTAATTTCTTCGATGACTGTTTCTTGATCAAATGGCGCATCCCATTCTTTTTCAAGATAATGAATCTCTGCCTTAGCACGTTCACAAATTTCTCCTAAAAGATAGGCAAAACGGCCGTACACTGGAATTAAAACTTTATCTCCTGGCTCGATCAAAGCAATCAAAGCTGCTTCTAAACCAGAACGAGAAGTTCCATCGATCGCAAATGCTTGTTCATTTTTGGTGCCAAAAGGAATCTTGATCATTTCTTTTACTTCATCCATGATTTGTAAAAAGGCTGGATCAAATTGCCCTAAGATAGACGCGGACATTGCTCTTAATGCTACAGGATGCGCTTCAACTGGTCCTGGCGTCATGATTGTTCTGCTTGGTACAGATATTTCTGAAAACATAACTATTTCCTCTTTTCCGTTTTAATTTCATCCTACCCTTATATACAAAAAAGTCATTGTCACTTTTGAATAAAAAATTAGAATTTTCGGTTATTATATACAAACCTTTCTTGAATCTGCATGCGCTATCATTTAGAATAGGAATAGAGTAGAATATATAACAAAGTTAGCATTGATGTTGAGTGACATCAACTAAGATGAATTGAAAAGTTATTGTTGTGTATTTTTTTAGCTTCACAGGCATGTTTTTTGAAAAAATAAAATTTGATTGTGGTAAAAAATGCCACCTCATATTTTCCTGTCAAAGCAAAGTGTGGTGACTCACTTTGCCTTATCTAGCTTCAAGAGCTAGCCATTCGGGAAAAAGATAACAGTTGATTGTGGCAAAAAACGCCACCTTTATATTTTTCTATTTTCCTGTCAAGGCTGAACGTGCTCTTTCAGCTTTTAAATTTAGGAGGGAATCCATTGACTACTTTAGAAGATTTATTAAAAATACCAAGATTTTCCGATCTAAAATTATTAACACATCCAACAAAAGCCAACACGATTGTTGAAAGTATTGAAATTTCTGAAACTCCTGACGTGGCAGACTTTATTCCAAAAAAGATTTTTCTCTTAACAACTGCGATGGTTTACAAAGATAATCAAAAAGATTTGATCACCTTGATCGATTCTTTAAAAGAACAAGAAGCTGCTGGAATCGGTATAAAAGTTGGGCGTTTTATTGAAGCTATCGATCCAGAAATAGTAGCTTATGCAGATAAGATCGATTTTCCGCTTGTCCAAATCCCTAGCACTCAACCTTTAGGTGCATTACTACATCAGCTATTAAATTATTTATGGGATACTAAAACTGAGCAACTTAGCTATGCTTTGGACATCCAAAAACGTTTCTCTGATTTATTGATACATGATGTAAGTATCGCACGTTTTATCGCTGATTTTGGTAAAATGATCAATACGCCTGTGATCTTGTTAAGCCCATACCGCAAAGTAATCGCTCATTCAAAACATTTTACTCAAACATCAAAACCGGCGGAGTATTATGTTGAGCAACTAGTCAGCAAATATGAACGTTGGACCGAAGACAGCCATGCATCATTTATGATCAAAGACTTAAATCAAACACCATTGCAAATCGCAGGATTTTCAGTTACGGTAAATAGCTATTTTCCACATTATTTATTGATTTTAAATCCAGAACAAGTACCTTATCCAATGTCTGAATTTGCAGTAGAGCAAGCATGTCTCGTTTTATCATTCATGTTGTACAAAAATCAAAAGGTCCAAGAATCCCTGGATTTTCTTAAAAGTGATTTTTTAGGTCAATTGGTTGAATATCAGCAAACCCCTCATCAAACCCGTCGAGATTGGCTCGATCTTGGTACAAATTATGGCTTAAAGAAAAGCACTCAGTATCAAATTGTGTATGCTGTTTGTAGCCAAACAACTGAAACAGCAACAAAAATCAAATACCAACAAGAAGAAAGTGATGTTGCCTTTCAATGGTTGCAAGAAACTTTACCACTACGGATCAAAGATATTAGCATTTTTAAAGTAAAAAACACAGATCACTTGGCCATATTAATCCAAAGCCGAGTGGATGATTTAGATAAAATTTTAGCTGAATTGTCCTTGGAATTATCTAAAAAACTTCCAATTACGTTAACTTTTGCTTTAGGGAATTTATATGAAACTATCGAACAAATTGCTAGCTCCTTTATCGAAGCTAAAACGGCGTATGAAGAAATGTTAACGATGACAAACAGTACACTGACACATCGCTATCATCCTAAAGGAATGAAAAGCTTATTTGAAAAAATGAGCCTAGAGGATATTCATTATTTCTGTGAAACAACTTTAAAAGAACTTGCTTATCCTATTGAAGATTCATTTATTGAGCTTCGAAAAACCTTACAGTGCTATTTAAGCTTTCAATGTGAAATTTCTAAAACAGCTAAAGAAATGTATCTACATCGAAATACAATAAAATACAGAATCGATCATTGTGCTAAATTACTCGGAAAAAGTATTCAAGATCCAACAAATAGTTTGAATTTCCGTTTGGCTTTAGAGTTATCTGAACGATCGAACCAACATCAATAAATAAAATAGAAGTTGAAAGAAGGACTAACTGCTTCTTTCAACTTCTATTTTCATGTTTATTAACCTGTGATTCTTGTTCCGGCTCTACCTAATAACGCTTGATCCGCTTCTTCTAATGAACAAATGATTGCAGTCTTACCTTGTGCAGCAAATCCAATTGCCGCTTCCATCTTAGGACCCATACTGCCGTCAGCAAAGTGACCTTCATCCATATATTGTTGTGCTTGTTTTACAGAAATCGTTTCTAATTTTTCTTGGTTTTCTTTACCATAATTGATATAAACGTTGCTTACATCCGTCAACATCATGAAGACATTCGCATCGATTTGTTCCGCTAGTTTTTTACCTGTACGGTCTTTATCGATAACGGCTTCGATTCCTTTTAATAAACCATTTTGATCACGAACGACAGGAATTCCGCCGCCGCCACCTGCGATTACGATAGTATTTCTGCTTAATAAATTAACCATGGCATCCACACCATGAATCGCTTTAGGTTGTGGTGAAGGTACCACACGACGGTAACCACGACCAGCGTCTTCCATCATCACCCAATTTTTTTCTTGTTCCATTTGTTTTGCTTCTTCTTCTGAATAGAAAATTCCAATTGGTTTGTTTGGTTTATCAAATGCTTCATCTTCAGCTGAAACTTCGGTTTGAGTAAGTAACGTAATAACGTTACTTGTTAACCCTTTCTCTTCCAGAGAATTTTTCAAACTTTGTTCTAACATATACCCAATAAATCCTTGTGATTCCGCATTACATACATCTAAAGGAAACGGTGGAACTACATCTTTTGCTTCCTCATTTTGTCTTAAAATATTCCCAACTTGGGGACCATTCCCATGTGTTAAAACGATTTCATAATCAATTTCTTCTATCTTTGCCACTAGCTCAGCGCTAGCTTTGACATTCCCTAATTGTACCTCTAGTGTTGCTTCTTGGTTTGGTTTTAAAATTGCATTGCCTCCCAATGCGATTACGACACGATTTGCCATAAAAATCCTCCTTCAACTAAGTAATTTGATTGTAGTTATTAAGCCTGCCAATAAATCAACACCAGATGTGTGTCCTACTGAAATGACCATTTTTACGATTTCTTCGATTTCTTTTTCACTGCTATTTGTCGTTAATGCTTCTATTAATTTAAGAACTGGTTCACTGAATCGTCCTGATAATGCGCATAACAAATAATGCTTGCTGATATCTGTCGTTACAGCGTGTTCTGATGACAGTTCAGTAAGTAATAGATTCGTTAGTATGGAGCTTTCTTGATTCAATAGCCGTCTTGCCGCAAGATGTCCAACGATCATATCATCGCCAGAAGGGGTCAAGCCCAAACCTCTACCTAAAAGAAAATCAAGTCCTGCTTTTTGCTGTAACTGATCTTCACAACATAATCGATCAACAGCTTCTTTAAATGGATGTACTTCTTCTAAAAATTGATACAAAGAATGCTTACTTCCAGTTTCTTTTACAATTGAATTTGCATATGAAAACAGGCTTTCTCGACTTTTCTCCACCAGATCTCCTATTATCTCAACGTCTGAGGAATAGTGCTTTCCATGCGTTAGTAATAGATGATTTTTAGAAAAATGCAAACACTTTTGTTTCCAATTAATTAATTCACCCGTTTCAATTGTTGCTAATAGTTGGGTAAAATCATTAGACTCCAAATAAATACCATTCGGCATAAAAGGATAGTTAGTGGTCGTGATGACCACTAACTGTTGTTTCCTTTCATCTTGAATATTGAAACTATTCTTATATTTGCTATGAACAAACCATTTTTGTTCTTCAAATTCATTCTTTAAAAGAATCTGATCAATAAAACAAGCATTAACAAACAATATCTTCACCTTTTATTCTGTAAAACCTAATTTTTTTGCATAAGCTAAAACAGCTTTTTCAAAGCAGTCGATCGGTGGTGTTACTGTTCCTGCACCAATTTGACCTAAACCAGCTTTTTTATTTGCGATTCCTGTATTGATTACTGGAAGAATACCCGTTTCTACAACTTTTCTTGCGTCAATTCCTAGACAAATTCCTTTAAAGTCCCAAGTTGGAACTGGGAAATTAGGGTTCGTGTCAATACAAATTTCCGTCATTTCATTACTTGTATTCAAGGCATCATAGAAACCACCTGAACCAACGAAACGAGTTACTGCAGGTGCTGCGATCATTGCCATACCACCAACACCAAATGTTTCAGTGATAGCACTATCTCCCATATCAGGTGCAGCATCAGCTTCACTAAATCCTGAGAAGTATAGTCCTTGAGGTGTATTAACTGGTCCTGTGAACCATTCGTCTCCCATTCCAGCAATACGGATACCAAACTCATGACCATTTCTACACATAGCTGTAACAATTGTTCCTTCTTGGATTTGTCTAGCTCCGTCCATAACAGCTTTCGCTGAAGCCATCATGATATTTAGGAAAAATTGATCCGTATCTGCCAAGAATTGAACGACCTCTTCGCGTTTTGTTTGGTCGATTTCAGTTAATCCAACGATAATCGGTGCCATTTCCTTTAAGAAAGCTAGGGATGCAGCAATATTACGTTGGTGGAACTCATCCCCCATAGCGATTGCTTTTGCCACTAAAACATTGATATTTAAGCCATCTTCTTTGGTTTTCAATGCAGCACTTAAAACAGGTGCTAGCGTATCTCTCATCCATCTTAAACGAGTGATTACTTCATCAGAATAAGCACCAAAACGTAACACTGCACCAATGCCTTCGTTCATTGTACAGAAAGCGCGATTGCCGTCTGTTTTATTTTCAACGACTAAAACAGCCATATTAGCAGAAGTAATTCCTCCCATTGGTCCAACAGCGTTCACGTGATGACAAGGAATTAATTTTACTTCGCCAGACTCTAGCATCTTTCTTGCTTCTTCTTCGGTTTCACACCATTCTTCAAATAATGCTGCACCTACACACGCTCCTTGAATTGGATCAACCATTTTATCGTAAGTGATCGGAGGTCCTGCATGCAGTAGGACTTTCCCTTCATTTAATTCTTTGATTACTGATTTTGCTGAAACTACGTCTAATAAGAAAGGAGAGCCAGCAACAATTTTTGCGGCCACAGCCTGATTTGCTTCATCGATAGTTTTGTATGACATTTTGATACTCCCCCTTATTTACCTAATTCCACTTTATTTAAGAACTGTAATGCTTTTTGAAGCGTGATATTTCCACCTGCAACTGGTTGCCAGTCATATTGAACAACTTTACCGCCATGATTAATGATGGCTTCAGAAAAACTACGTAGACCAACATTGATAAATCCTTGATTTGTCAACAGTGCCAACATTTCTTCTGTCGGTTCAATTGCAACTGGAGTCACTGCAGGTGCTGCTTCGATTGCTTTATCTGTTTGAGTTAATGGATGATCTAAAATAGCTAACGCTAAACGAACGGCTTGTGCGTTACTATCGCAAAGAATCACACCAGCATCTTTCATGATTGTTTCTTGCTCATGGATATTTTGAGGATCTTCATCTGTTCCAACAATCGTACCAATCACAAATAATTCTCTGCCATCAGCAGCTGCATTTGCTTTGATATCTTTGATTGTCGGAGCTATTTCTTGCGCCATATTCGCATGAGATCCATAGCCTAGCACAACATCTAACAAAATAATCGCTGTTTCAGGATCTTTTCCTGCTTCTTCTAGCATTTCTTTACGCTTCGTTGGATCGATCATTGGATGTGGTTTGCCTTGTGTATATACATCATCACCTAAGTCAATAATTTCATGTCCATGATTTTTTAAGATAAAGCCTTCTGGCGCGTGTTCATCACCTGTTAAGGCTAAACCTTCTTTGATCAACATTGCTGCTTCATAAGCAAGAGTTCCACCAGAATATAATCCCTTAACATATTTTTGTTCAGGTTTGAAAGAATGAGCTGGAACTGTTAATGTTTCTTTCACAGCTTTAACAGCTTCTTTATTCAATAATTGAACGGCTGTTTGTGCTGCTTCTTCTAGTGTATAAGCACGATAAAGATTTTCTTCATGAGAAGTTGGTTTTTCACCTAAGAAAATTGTTACAGCTGGTTTAGAGACACTTCTCAACAAGTTTAATACTTCGTCGCGAACTTCTGGTGCAGGTGGTTTAGAGATAACAACAATCACTTCTGTATTAGGATCTTTCTCTAACGTCATAATGCTATCTTTTAATGTGATTCCGCCAATTTCAGCTTTTAAGTCACGTCCGCCAGTACCGATTGCATTTGTCACTCCGCCACCTAATTTGTGGATAATCGTTGTCACTTCTTGAATACCTGTTCCAGAAGCTCCAACAACACCGATTTTCCCTTTACGAACTGCATTTGTAAATGCAACAGGGATACCGTTGATGATACCAGTACCACAGTCAGGTCCCATTAATAACAAACCTGCATCATGTGCTTTTTCTTTTAGACGTTTTTCATCTTCAATAGCAACGTTATCGCTGAAACAAAAAACATGTTTGCCTTCATCTAACGCTTTTTCAATTTCAAGTGCTGCATGTGTACCAGGAATAGAGAAAACGACTACGCCAGCATCTTTGCCAAGTTCAAATGCTTTGTCCCACGTTTTTACGACTTCTTCACCTGTAGTGTCGCCGCCGCCTTTTGTTTGCTCTTCCAAAAATACATCGATTTCTGTTAAAACTTGATCGATCAATGAATCATCTTCTATATCTAAAACGATCACCATATCATTTGATGATGCTTTTTCTAATTCATCTGTGTACAATCCACCTGTTTTAAAGATATCTTTGTTGGCAGGCGTTCCCATCATTACTGAAACATTTTGAACGCCATCGATTGTATTTAATTTGTTCGTCAATAACATCAAGACAATAGAATCTTGATAGCTATTCGCTTTGATAATTGTATGCAGCATTAAAATTCCTCCATCTGTTTAAAAGTTTAGCGGTCTCATTCATTCTTAAAAGAATACTATGCTTATGATACTTTTAGTTGTAAGCATCGTTTATCTTTCTTCCAAATAACTAGCCCGCAAAGCTAGATAATTTAGTTTACAAAATGATTATTCTGCAAACTTATTTTTGTGATCGTAACGATCAAAATGAATATCGTCACTGATCAAATATTCGTAGATATCATCTACGATTTCAATCCCGTTTTCTTCATAGTTTTTCTCACGAGCTCGTCCTCGCTCTCCAGGATAATTAACTTCTGTAAATCCTGGACTTGGACTGATTTCTTTTAGCTCATCCAACATTTTTGAAATGTTCTTTTTGAACGTATCAATTCCAATAAAGAACTCTGGATTGATCACGATATGGAGCTGACCTAATTCACGACCTTTAGATAAATCATGATACATGGAAGAAACATGTTTGCCAAATGGCACGCCTAGTAAAATACCAGATAAAATGTCGACCATCATCATTAAACCATACCCTTTTGGTCCTGCAATCGGCAACAACGCATTAACAGCTGTCGAATCCGTGGTTGGATTTCCTTTAGCATCGACTGCCCAAGTATCTGGAATCGCTTCTTTTTTAGAACGCGCATGTAAAATTTTCCCCCATGCTTGAACTGTAGTCGCCATATCAAAGGTAATCACTCGATCATCATTACTTGGTGCTGCAAAAGCAATTGGGTTTGTACCAAAGTAAGGTTCACTACCTCCAAATGGTACAACCATTGGGTCAGATTGGCAAACAGAAAGGGCTACCATATCTTGTTCAGCCGCTCTTTCCACATAGTAAGCAAGCGCTCCACTATGAGAGATATTGCGGACTCCAACAACAGCTACACCATTTTTCTTTGCCATTTCGATTGCTAGATCCATGGCTTTTTCTGCTGCAACAAAACCAGAACCATTATCGCCTTCAAACATACCACAACTTGGAGCTGTTTGTTTAAAAGAAAATGTAGGGTCGTTGGTGATGCCGCCTTTGGCAATTCGTTCTGAATAGTATTCCACACGCATCGCACCGTGGGAATGAATTCCTCGTGCATCTGCAAATGTCAAAACATCACTTACGATTCCTGCATGTTCCTCTGACAAACCAGCTTTTTGTATTTTATCTTTGATCAGTTGATGTAAATCCGCTTTTTTTACTCTCATTTTAAAACGCCTCCTTATTTTAAAGCGTAGCGGGTTCGTTCAGTCTCGACTGGAAAATAGGAAATTATGACTGAGGTGTTTTTTGCCTCATTCATAATTTATCTTTTTCCCGAGAGACTAGCCCGCATAGCTAGATGATATACGGTAACAACGTTACGCTTCGCTAATACGTATATAAACCAACAACATTTTTTTGATGCATCTTAGTTCCGAACAAATCTTATTTCTTCTCACCAAAAGCATTTGTATTTTCATATCGATCATAGTGAAGTGTGTCACTCTTTAGATAATCATAAATGTCTTTAACAATGTCGATGCCGTCAGTTAATGATTTTTCATAATTGATTTGATTGATTTCTCCTGGATAATATACTTGCTCAAATCCATCTGCTGCTGGAATCGCATGTAACTCTTCTACCATGCCGTCAACTGATTCTTTAAACATCTCTAAATCAGTGAAGCGTTTTGGATCGATCAAAATATACATTTGACCAACATTTCGCCCTTTACTTATATCGTCATACATAGAAGAAACATGTTTCCCAAATGGTAATCCTAAAAGCATACCCGATAAAATATCGACCATCATCATCAAGCCGTAGCCTTTGGGTCCTGCAATCGGTAATAATCCATTGACTTTATGAGGGTCAGTTGTAGGTTTTCCTTCTTTATCAACTGCCCAAGTATCAGGGATCTCTTTATTTTTAGAACGTGCATCCAACACTTTTCCCCAAGCTTGAACAGTCGTTGCCATGTCAAAAACAACTGGTTCATGCCCTTTTCTTGGTGCGGCAAACGCAATCGGATTTGTCCCAAAATAATTTTCTTTACCACCAAATGGTACGACCATTGGATCAGATTGACACATAGCAATTGCGATTAAATCTTGCTGAGCTGCTTTTTTTACATAATAGGATAACGCCCCACTATGGCTGATTTTAGAAATCCCAACCGCAGCAACTCCTGATTTTTTTGCCATATCAATCGCATAACCTAATCCAACATCTGCGACGAATTGTCCTGCTCCGTTTTTACCATGAACGATTCCCGAACTTGGTCCAGTCTCTTCAAATTCGATTTTGGGATCAAGCGTTACGCCGCCTTTATCGATTTGTTCTGCATAATATTCTACTCTAACGGCACCATGTGAGTGGATACCACACGCATCCGCAAATACCAAATGTGTCGCCACTTCATCTGCATGTTCTGGTTTTAAACCAGCTTTTGTTAATTTTTTTTCAATCAGGTCATGCAACTCTTCTGGTTTCACTACAACAGTTTCATTCATTCTTAAACTTCCTCTTCATTAAATTAAATTTCTGGATCACGGTTACAGTCTTTTGAATAAACGTACATCAATGGTTCATCACGTCCCACAGCATAGGCTGCTTGTTGAACATATGAACTCATAAAGATATAGTCTCCCTTTTCGACTGGCATCCATTCATTGTCTAAGTTATACATACCTTGCCCAGAAAGTAAGTAAGCACCATGTTCTTGATAGTGTGTTTCAATATAACCATGACTAGCTCCTGGTTCAAATGAAAGAATATGGAAGTTCATATCAAAACCTAAGTCTTTAGGTAAAAAGTCCCATAAAAGAACATCTTTCATGCCTTCATATTCGATTGGTTCCATATCGTTTACATTACCGACAACTTTATGTGCTTCATAGCCTTCTAGTGGTTGATAACGTTTTTTGTATAAGAAAATTTCTGTATCGTCCTCTTGACCATTTTCCAAATACATCAATGTGCTTGCTGGTAAATAGACATAGCCGCCTTTGGTCAGTTCATGAGTTTCTTTACCATCGTTAACTTTTAAAGCGCCATCGATCACATAAACAATCGTTTCCACACCTTCGCCACCGAACCCACGTTGGTTTTTACCGTCTTTGTGCATTGTAATGATATAGTCAACAAAATTTGCACCCAATTGTTTAGAACCCAAAATCGAACAATCACAATTTTCAAAACCTGGAATCACATTATTTACTAATCCATCATGAGGAATCAATGCATAGTTATTTTTTTTGATCACAGCTCTAGATGATAACAAACCATCTAGATAACCTGTTTGATTATTTTTATAGCCCATTTTTATTTTTCCTACTTTCTTTTATTTATACGCTAACTCATACAATGCGCTAGCTAATACTTTGACACCGTTAACTAAGTCATCGATATCTGTCGCTTCTGCTGGATTATGACTGATACCATTAATACTTGGTACAAAAATCATAGCCGTTGGGAAATGTGGTGCAATGATTTGAGAATCATGCCCTGCTCCACTATGCATTACTTTATATTTCATGTTTTCAGCAATAGCAGCTGTCTCAATTGCTGTGACGATCTCTTCATTCATTGGTACTGGTGCTTCATCCATCCATAAATCAATATCGATTTCTAGACCATGTTCAGCGGCAATTTTTTTCATTAATTCTTCAATTTCTTGCGTAAACGCATGCAACTCTTCGCTATCAGTATGACGACAGTCCATTGTAAATAAAACTTCACCTGGCACTACATTTACAGTGTTTGGCTTAGGTTCAACTTTCCCAAAAGTCAATACTAGCGGATCCCCCACTTCTAAGGCACGATCGATCGCTTCGGAACAGATCTTAGCAAAACCATAAACAGCATCTTTACGATAGCCCATCGGAGTCGTTCCAGCGTGATTAGCTTCACCTTTTAGAACGATCGTATAGCGTCTTTGTCCCGCAATATTATTTACAACACCAATTTGCAAGTGTTCTTTCTCAAGAACAGTTCCTTGTTCGATATGAATTTCCACAAATGCTTTGATATCATCTCTAGCCGCTTTACTTTCATCTCTAAAGTCAAAGCCATGACGTTGCATTTCTTCAACAAACTTTAATCCCTCAAAATCAGCGATTTCGATAACATCTTCTTTTTTCGCTTCACCAACGAAATTTTTACTACCCCAGAACACAGTTGGAAAACGACTGCCTTCTTCTTCTGCCATCGAGATGACTTCTAATGAACGTTTTGGTTTGCCGTGTGTTTCTAATAGATATTGGATTGCCACATAAGCTGCGATCACACCAAATTGACCATCTAAGTTTCCACCGTTGACAACTGTATCAATGTGAGAACCTGATAAAATCGTTTCTTCCGGATGCTCTGTTCCTTCTACTCTACCAAATAGATTGCCGATTTCATCAAATGAAGCAGTCATACCAATCGCTTCCAATTTTTCTTTCACAGTTTTTTGCGCTTCCAACCAAGAATCAGAATACAGTAAACGTGTCATGCCTCCTGTAGGATCATTACCAATATTAGAAATTTGATCAATATTTTCTTGCAAAACTTTTTTTAAATCCATTAGATACATCTCCCTCTTTTATTATCATAACCATTGTAAGCGGTTGCCGATTTTCACACACTATACACTTTTCACAAATTAACTCCTATCTTTGTGCGCATTAAACATAAAGGCTAGGTTTATTTGAGTTAAAATAGAAATAAGTTAGTGAAATTGTCTATACTCTAAGATAACTTTTCAGAAAAATGATAAAATAAACCTGCAACTAAAATGAATTACATTCAATATTTTTACTTTCCACATCAAAACTGTTTGTACCTAGTCAACTTTAATTTAGGAGGACTTTTTATGATAAAACAAGAATTTTGTTACAGCAAGCTAGATGAGACAGATTTATCTATGACTTTTTACTCAAAACAACGCACATCTCCCAGCAAAGCCACACTCATTTATTTACATGGTGGTGGACTTCTTTATGGAACTCGGGATGATTTGCCAGAAGCTTACTGTGAGCTTTTAGTGGAGAACGATTATAATTTATTGACTGTCGATTATCCTTTAGCACCTGAAGTTAAACTTCCAACTATTTATACTTACTTAACAGATGCCATTGATTGGTTCTTGCAAAATCATCAAACAACTTTAGGCTTGGAAAATTCAAATTACTTCTTAGTTGGTCGTTCGGCAGGCGGTTTCCTTAGCTACTTGTTGTCTGCTCGTTATCCTCGTCAGGAGCAGAAAGGACTAATTAGTTTTTATGGCTATTATGATTTGACTAGCGCTTCTTTCAACCAACCAAGTAGTTATTATAATCAATTTCCTAAAATAGCTCCTTTAAATGCTCAAGCACTGATCCGTTCTAAACCGATTGCTGAAGTTTCTATTAATGAACGCTTTTCACTTTATTTATCTGGACGACAATTTGGTAACTGGTTAAGTTACCTTGTTAACACTCCTAGTGAAAAAGAAACATTTAGTCTAACAGACGCAGAGCTAGCTGAATTGCCTCCTACATTTTTAGCTCACAGTTCAGCTGATCAAGATGTGCCTGTTGAATCATCTCGTATTGCCAATACAAAAATCGCCAATGTTACTTATGAAGAAGTTGAAAAGCTCCCACATGATTTCGACGGTGATATTACTAAAAACGAAGGTCTTCAAGTTTATCATGCTTTGATCGAGTGGCTGGACAAGACATTGGCTACAACTTGATTTTAACATAACTGCTTCTTTATTTAGCCAAAAAAGAGCCTGAAACAAAACTAAAAATCAGTTTTGTTCCAGGCTCTAAATCCGAATAAACGGTTGGATCAGAAGCAACCCCTTCGGAAATAAGCTGAAATTCACATAAATTTGAAGAGCAATTTTCGCGAATCCAATCTTATTTCTCAGGGTTAAACACTTCTGACCCAACCTCTTTTAATTCTATCTATTTTTCAGTTGCCGTTTCAGTAATCACTTCTACTGCACGTTTCATGCGGATATCATGTTTTAACATATCTTCTGTCAAGACTTTTTTCACTTGATCGATCGGCATGTTGTATTGTTCTGATAATTCTTTAATTTCATTGTCCATATCTTCTTGAGATACTTCGATGTCTTCCGCTTTAGCAATCGCTTCGATCACAAGGTTTGTTTTCGTGCGAACTTCTGCTTCTGCTTCAAATTGTTTGTGCAAGTCAGCTTCTGTTGTTCCAGTTAATTGATAGTACATATCTGGAGCAATCCCTTGACGTTGCATGTTGTTTAAGAATTCATCCATTGAACGGTGAACTTCATCATGTACCATTACATGCGGAAGATCAACGATTTCAGCGTTGTCAACAGCTTGACGGATAGCAGCTTCGTCTTTTGCTTCTGTTGCAGCAGCTTCTTTAGATTCTGTTAATTCTTTACGATATTTTTCTTTTAATTCGTCTAATGATTCAACTGAATCGTCAACGTCTTTCGCAAATTCATCATCTAATGTTGGTAATTCTTTTGCTTTTACTTCGTGAACTTTTACTTGGAAAACAGCTTCTTTACCAGCTAAATCTTCTGCTTGGTAGTCTTCTGGGAATGTTACTTTTACTTCAACATCTTCTCCAGCTTTTTTACCAACTAATTGTTCTTCAAAACCTGGGATGAAAGAGTTTGAACCTAATTCAAGTGAATAGTTTTCGCCTTTTCCACCTTCAAATGCTTCTCCGTCTTTAAATCCTTCAAAGTCGATTACGACAGTATCGCCATCAACAGATGCTTCGTCTTCTTTGATTACAAGTTCAGCTTGTGATTCTAATTCACGTTGGATGCGCGCATCAACGTCTTCGTCTGTCACTTCACGGTCTTGTTTTTCAACTGTTAAGTTTTTGTATTCCCCTAATTTAACTTCAGGTTTTACAGTTACTTCAGCAGTTACGACCCAATCTTCACCTTTGTTCATGCTTTCAACATCGATTTTAGGTTGAGATACTGGATCGATTCCAGCTTCTTTGATAGCCGCTTCATATACTTCTGGTAAAACTGCGTTCAAAGCATCTTCATATAATGCTTCTTCGCCGTACATACGGTTGAATACTTGACGTGACACTTTTCCTTTACGGAATCCTGGAACGTTAAGATTTTTTTTGACTTTATCGAATGCTTGTTTCAAGCCTTTTTCAATTAGAGTTTGATCAACTGAAAAAGTTAACACACCATCATTGGTGCCTTTTTTTTCCCATTTCGCAGACATTTGTTTCCCTCCGAATAACTTAATTTTATACATGAATTTATGTTATGCATACCTTTAAATAGTACACTATCACTGAATAAATGTAAACATTTTAGGTGATAAGAAGCGAAATAAAAAATAAATTCTTGAAGTAACCATACGTTAACCTTTTAAAAAACATTTATAGCAACTATCGTTCCCATAAATTATTACTAAATCAAAATTCTTGTTTTTTAATTTCCACACACTTCTATAATTATAATTATTTTCTATTTATAAATTTTTGATTACCTTAAGTAACAAATACACAATATTATTGTTGACTTTAAACGATTGGATTCTTTATACTAAAACTATGAAGATGCAACTAACTAAATACGCTATAAAAGCTATTCGAATTTCTCATATTTTCAAACAAGAGATAACGTTCTATTCCGCTATTTTTCCACTCAATTCAAGTCCGTAGATTCTCTACTATCTGCATTCGAATACTGACTACTTGATTTAGTATACTGATCTTCATGATTTTAAAGAAAGATAGGAGTCGTTCATTGGTGAAAAAGCTGAGATGGAATTATCTCTTTGCAGGAATTATTGGTGTAATTGTCATTGGATCAATCATTATGATTCTTAATACCAATACTAATATTGAAGCGAAGAAGGAAGAAAATAACAGTACTATTATTATTGATAAAGATACTGATACACCATTAAGTATACCGAAAATTTCTACCCGATTACACGAAGCAGAATTAAAAAATAATTTAAATTATCACGATTTTGTTCAAAATAATTTGGCAACTAGAACTTTGAATAAAGGAAATATCAATCTATGGTCGAATCAGATTATGTCTGTTTCTCCTATTGGGACACAAAAGTTAGATAATGGGCACTATCTTCTCGCATTAAGAGGGACTCAAAAGCGTATGGGTGGTAGTATTACCTTTGCAGAAGTAGATGAAAATGGCACGATTCATAATTCATATGATGATCCAGATATAAACACGGTTGATTACAGTCGCATTGTCTCTATGCTAGAAAAAATTGGTGACGGCAAGTACCTTTCTTACGGATTTAAGACTCATAATGGACACAGGGAAGAACTGTTCTTTGAAGTTGATTTAAACAAATCTGCTAATGGAAAATTATCTGTAACAAGCTTTCCAGCTCTAGATTTCGCTAATTCAATAGGCTATCCTCATGAAATTAGATTATTTGGAATAGATAAAACTAGCGGTGATGCAATGATTGGTGGATTTGTAAGTGATTCTAGACCCGGTTCACTTTCAAAATTTAAAATTCCAATTGGCACTTTCAATCTTGAAAATAAAGAAGCGACTTACAAACTTTCTTTAAATAATTTTTCTTTGGTCGAAATAAGAAATCATTACACTTCAATTGGTGAGAAAATTAAATCCAGTCATATTATTCCAATGGATATTGTTCAATTGCCAAACGGAGACTATTTTTCAATAATCAATTATTATGATTATTTTGTGGATGTTGGTACACCATTAGTTAGCACAGTTCAAGTATTCGATAGTACTGGCAAAAGAAAAGAAGTAATCCTACCTGATAAAGTAGCTAAAGGGAACTCAACGGGATATGATGAAGGATACGTAATCAAAGTGGAAAACTCTTTTGTGTATTATTTTATAAAAGATAGTAATAAAAGTTACATAAAACGTTACAATTATGAAAAAAATACAAATGAAATAGTTAGGACCTTCCCAAAAGAAACATATCTAAAAATAGCTGTTGATGATGATGGCTCTGTGAATTTTTCAGGTTATACTTCGACTTTATTGGAAGATGACTTTGTCGGATTTTATGATGTGCCAGGAAATTTTATTATATTTGGTATGATGGAAGAAATTAATAAGAGCAACGGTGGATTTAAAATAATAAATTTAACTCCTTATCCAGTAAACAGTAATGTTTTGATCAGTTACGTTGATAAAGTAAATGATGACAAGTATTTTATTTCCGGCTCCACAACAGCTTCAAATTTTGGTACTCCAGTCTTACCTTCTAGCCCCAATCATAGTCCTTATTTTATGGGTCTTTTCGGTAGCATTGTTCATAAAGAAGACTATTCGCCAGCAATTTACGCACCAAATGAGTTTTCTATTAACCTTAACGATCCTGAATTACAAAATCCAAAAATCCTTGATAATTGGCTACTAACAGGTTCAAAAAAAGGGACATTTTCGGATCCATTAGCTATAAAAGTAACAGATATCATTGACTTAAAAAATCCAATATTAGGCGATACTGTCCAAAAACGGCAAACTTGGCTAAATCAACGAATCAATAAAAATTTTGAAAATCCAAGCCTAGCAATCGATTGGCCTGCACTCGGATTTGATTTAACAAAACCTGGACCTCAATCTGTCAATTATTTTATCAGTGATAGTCAAAAACAACTAACTTCTACTTCAAGATGGGTAAATGCCTTTACTAATCAAACTACGATCGAGAAAGAAGTCTATTTAGACGCTGCAAATTTTAGCGTTCCTTTAAAAAGCGTAAAGCAAGACATTCCTACTGAAGACAAGTTTAAAGAATTAGCCCAGACAATGAGCTGGAATCAAGTCACACATGAAATTTATGAAGATGGAAAAAACAAAAAGTTCTCAGAAAAAGTCACTGTAAATCCAGAACAACTAAAGACTTTACAAGAAGCAACAGAAGCAAAACCATATCCTGTTGATGTTACAATCGAAATTGTATCAAATTCTGGTTCTACAGGTGGGCCTAACGGTTCTAAGCCAGGAGAAAATGGTGATGACGACTTAGATCCTGGAAGTAGTGGGATCGGTGGAGGTAATTGGGTTGGATCGGGAAATGAATCAACCAAAGTCACTAATCGAGTATGGGTATTTGTAACAACAAAAAATACCGTAGTGGATACAGCAACAGGGATTGTAATTTATGCAGATGATTACAAATTACCATTACAATCAGCGAAAAACGAAAGCATGAGTACTGTATATGAGCATGCCAATGTAAAAGTCTATGACTATTATGATAATAGCCACGAAACAGTCTCGCCATTACCGACAATTGCAGATAGCAGCAAGACTGAAGGTCTTACTATTAAAAACTTGGGCGTAATCACAGATGCACAAAAACCAAGTATTGTGAATCCTGAAATCTCTTATACTTGGGATAAAGGGGAGTCATTTGCTACACCTGATGTAACACTTTATGCAGAGTTACTACTACACACAAAGCAAGTTGTTCTTAACGAATCTGAAGATCTTCCTATCCCGAACAAGGGCTATTTAAGGTTGATGTATGGAAAAACTCATGAAGTCAATGTAACATCTACTTCCGACATTGAAAAAAATAATCCAGTCTATGTAACTAGTACGATAGATTTCAATCATGTTCTTTCTGGTAATGAAATCAATTTTTCTTTATTGGTTCCAGAATATTATTCATACAAAGGATATACTGCTAGTCATGAAGATACCCCACATCATTCGTCAAATTTAATCGCGCAAAACTTTCAGTATAGTTTAACGAATGATGCTTACGAAATTTGGTTGACACTGTATATCGAGCCTACTAAAATAGGGATTCCTAAACCTTATAGTTGGGATTATCAAAAAAATAAATTTGGGAAAATAACTATAGAATAGAATGATTCGGAAAATAACTTAACAAAACTACCATAATAAGTTTTCACATATAAGATATACCTGTTTCCAATCATTTCTACTCTTAAAAAAAAAGAATTTATTTACTAAAGAAGTTCTTACGATGAATAAGCTAGGGAAAATGATATTTTTAAGCGACTTCTTCCTTTATGTAACATCAAAATAGCTGAGCGAAAACCAATAGTCCGTTTTCGTTCAGCTATTTTTTATAGAAAATACATTAAAGTCAACTTACTTCCCAGTAATCGAATCCCAAAGTCCACTAAAGAATCCTTTAATATTCTCCCATAGTCCTTTAGATTTTTCTTGAATTTGTTCTTTCGTTTTAGACAAATCTAATTGATTTACAAAATCTTGAAAAATATTTTTATCTTTCATATCGCTCATCAACGTCGTTAGTTCTTTGACCTGATCTGTTGACATTACATCCTTGATTCCTTGACTCTGTAACGCACTTTCAACAGTTTTTTGGATATCTGCTTGAGTTAAGTTTTTGCCATCGGCAGTTTTTGCAGCGAGTTCTTTTTTCGCTTGTTCTTGAGCCGCATTTAAGGCTTCGTCGGAATAACCCTTTTTGTCTTTATTTTCTTCTGTGATTTTTGAGAGTACATCCATTTCATCTTGTGCTACGCCTACACGATCTCTATTGATGATTCCGCCAGATTCTTCCACGATTTTATAAACACCTGCTAAAGCGCCGGAACCATCGATCGGGACAGCTGATGCAACAGTTAACTTGGCATCTGTAATACCCGCAGTCAATGCCGCATTTTGATACTGAGCTTCTGTGATTTTCGTAATATTTTTAGGCGTTGCGATATCTACAGAGATTCCTGCACCTTTTTTCTGTGTCTCCATCCGAACAGAGCTGTATACGGCCCATTCTGGTGTGAAACCGCCATCAGGAATAAAACTCATGAGGTCTTTTCCAGTTGTTGTATATTGAGGTGTTTCACCTTTGACTCCTAGTTCTTTTAAGGTAAAGTCCTTTTGTTCTTGGGTCAGTGCGTTACCTAAGGCAACTGCGTTGATTTGTAGATTCTTCTCAGAACTTTGAGTTGTTTCTGCATTACTAGAACTTATTGAAGTGCTTTCTGCTGTACTACCTTGTGTTGCCAATGCTGTTTTTCCAGTGTATAAACCTGTAGAGATCAACAATACTGTCATCGCTACAGCGAGTTTTTTTTGTTTGTTTTTCATAGAAGCCTCCTAAATAGTTACTTGTCCATTACTATACAATAATACTCTTTTTTATTCCTTAAGTACGCTCAGTTTTAAGAAAATTTTATTGAATTTAACTACTAACAAAAAAAGCGTTCACTAGTCAGAAAATATTCTGATTAGTGAACGCTTTTGCTTATTGTTTTATTTCGTATAATCCTTAACCAAGTCAATAACTTCTTCCATTGTATCGCAGTCATTCAACGCACGATCCGCAAGTTCAGCCATTTTCTTAGTGTCTAGACGTTTCATCAAGCTACGAGTTTGAAGAATAGATGTCGCACTCATTGAGAATTCATCTAAGCCCATTCCTACCAATAATGGTACAGCCATTTGATCGCCACCCATTTCTCCACACATACCAGTCCATTTACCTTCAGCATGAGATGCGTCAATCACGTTTTTGATCAAACGTAAGATTGATGGGTTATATGGTTGGTACAAGTAAGAAACGCGTTCATTCATACGGTCTGCTGCCATTGTGTACTGGATCAAGTCATTTGTTCCAATACTGAAGAAATCAACTTCTTTGGCGAATTTATCAGCAATTACAGCTGCTGCAGGAATTTCGATCATGATACCGACTTGAATCGTATCAGAAACTTTTGTTCCTTCAGAAACTAATTTTGCTTTTTCTTCTTCAAAGATTTTCTTCGCTGCTCTAAATTCTTTTAACGTTGCAACCATCGGGAACATGATACGTAAGTTACCGTGAACAGAAGCACGTAATAATGCGCGCATTTGTGTACGGAACATTTCGTCGCCACGTTCAGATAAGCTGATACGTAATGCACGGTACCCTAAGAATGGGTTCATTTCATGCGGTAATTGAAGATAAGGTAATTCTTTATCTCCACCGATATCCATTGTACGAACCACGACAGGTTTACCGTTCATGCCTTCAAGAACTGCAGTGTAAGCTGTATATTGTTCATCTTCTGTTGGGAAATCAGGAGAATCCATGTAAAGGAATTCTGTACGATATAAACCAACAGCTTCAGCACCATTGTTGTGTACGCCTTCTAAATCTTTAGGTGTACCAATGTTAGCAGCTAACTCGATGTGTTTACCATCAGCAGTCACTGTTTCAGCATGTTTTAATTTTTCCCATTCAACTTTAAGGTCAGCGTATTCTTTGCCTTTTGCTTCAAAATCAGCTTTTTCAGCATCTGTTGGGTGAACGATAACATCGCCATCGATTCCGTTAACAGCTAAAATATCGCCTTCTTTGACTTTGGCAGTGATTTCTTTTGTTCCTACAATTGCAGGAATTTCTAGAGAACGAGCCATAATCGCTGAATGAGACGTACGTCCGCCAATATCTGTTACGAATGCCTTTACATACGTACGGTCTAATTGAGCGGTATCACTTGGTGTTAAGTCATGGGCAACCACAACTACCTCTTCGTTAATCATTGAAGGATTTGGAAGAGTAACACCTAATAAATGAGCTAAAATACGTTTTGCAACGTCGCGAATATCAGCAGCACGTTCTTGCATGTATGCATTATCATCCATTGCTTCGAACATACCGATATACATATCTGTTACTTCTTTTAACGCAGATTCAGCATTTACTTTGTTATCTTGAATGTTTTGTTTGATTTGACCGATCATTTCCGGATCAGATAAAACCATCAAATGAGCATCAAATACTTGAGCTTCTTCTTCACCAAGGCTTTGCGCTGCTTTTTCTCTGATTGCTTGCAATTCAGTCGTAGATTTTGCTAAAGCATCATCTAAACGACTTTCTTCAGCAGATGTATCATCTACAGATTTTTTATCGAAAGACAAATCAGGTTGAACTAACAGGTAAGCTTTAGCGATAGCAACACCATCACTTGCGGCAATTCCTTTTAGCATTTCAGACATTATTCTGACAATCCTTCTTTTTTCATAGTGTCTACGATTGCTGCTAATGCATCAGCTTCGTCTACACCATCAACAGAGATAGTTACGTCTGAACCTTGGCCAACGCCTAAAGACATAACGCCCATGATTGATTTAAGGTTAACAGATTTACCTTTGTATTCTAAGTTAATATCTGAGTTAAATTTACTTGCAGTTTGTACTAATAATGTAGCTGGACGAGCGTGAATCCCTGTTTCTGCTACGATGTGAAATTCTTTCTTTTCCATATAAATCGGTCTCCTTCGTAAGTAAAATAATTTTTTATGTTAGGGTTTTCCTTTCCCTGTACGTTTCAAGTGAAACTAGAATCTGGATAATACCCTTTCAATTTTTAAGATTACCATTTTTTGTGAGTAGTTACAACACTTTTCACCTTTTTTTTATCAATCAAAATGATCAATTATTTTTCTTCTTTCATATAATGATATATAATTCGTCCATTTAATCCAGCTTCCCCAACAATTGACATTCTATCTGGCAAATTTTTCCAAACCTCTCTAAAGGCTGTAAAGTCTTTTGGTTCTATGATAAGTTCGGAAATGGTTCCTTCTTTTAAGGCATTGATTTGTTCTTCAAAGGGATTTTCATACATTGATTGATCACAGCTTTCACTTTTATTTTTAGACTGAAGATATTGTATGACAAAAATAGATATTTGTCTAAATTATCCCTACAATTCATATAAACAAATCTTAATAAGTTTATAAAAATAGAATAAATTCTACTAACTCAATAAAATAAATAATTTATCGCTAAGTTTTTATCCCATATCTATCAGGCTAATACAAAGTTCAATTGCTTGATTCTTGCTAAAAAGATGCTATAATATTCTCAAAGGTCAAAAATGGTCAGCAGACTATTTGACTTTATCACAATGACTTTGATACATGATTAGTCTTATTACGAAAGGACGTGTTTTATCCTATGATCTGTCAAAATTGTCAACAAAATCCAGCAACGATCCACTTATATGCGAATGTTAATGGTCAAAGAAAACAATTAGACTATTGCCAAAGTTGCTATCAAAAATTAAAAGCACAAGCAAATGATAATCAACCAACAATGTCTCAACAAGATCCATTTGGTTTTGGAAGTTTAGATGATTTATATCGCTCCTTGTCTCGGCAAATGCAAGAACAACAAGGGAATCCTAATGGTCAAACACCCCCAACTCAATTTGGGGACGGAAATGGCTTTAATGGAGGCCAACCACCTAGAGGAAACGCAAATCAAGCTAACGGCTTACTAGGTGAGTACGGCATCAATATTACACAAGCCGCAAGAAATGGCGATGTTGATCCCGTTGTCGGTCGTGATGACGAAATCAAACGCGTGATTGAAATTCTAAATCGCCGGACTAAAAATAATCCAGTTCTGATCGGTGAACCTGGTGTTGGTAAAACAGCAGTTGTCGAAGGACTGGCACAAAAAATCGTCGATGGCGATGTACCACAAAAATTATTGGATAAAGAAGTTATCCGTTTAGATGTTGTTTCACTCGTTCAAGGCACAGGTATCCGCGGTCAATTTGAGGAGCGTATGCAAAAATTGATCGATGAAATCAAACAAGCGGAAAATATCATCTTATTCATCGACGAAGTTCATGAAATCGTTGGTGCAGGTGCTGCTGGTGACGGCAACATGGATGCAGGTAATATTTTAAAACCAGCGCTTGCTCGTGGTGAGTTGCAAATGGTTGGCGCAACAACATTAAATGAATACCGCATCATTGAAAAAGATGCCGCTTTAGAACGTCGGATGCAACCAGTTCGTGTAGACGAACCAACCGTTGATGAAACCATTGCGATTTTGAAAGGCTTGCAAAAACGATATGAAGATTATCATCATGTAAAATACACTGATGAAGCAATCAAAGCGGCTGCAACTTTATCAAATCGCTACATCCAAGACCGTTTCTTACCAGATAAAGCAATCGATTTATTAGATGAATCTGGTTCTAAAATGAATTTGACGATTCAAATCGTCGATCCTAAAACGATTGAAAAGAAATTGGCAGATGCTGAACAACAAAAACAACAAGCTTCTGCAGAAGAAGATTTTGAAAAAGCAGCGTACTACCGTGATCAAATCAACAAATTACAAACAATGAAAGACAAACAAATCAGCGATGAAGAAACACCTGTGATCGATGAAAATAATATTGAAGCCATCGTCGAACAAAAAACGGGTATCCCTGTTGGTGATTTAAAAGAAAAAGAACAAACGCAGTTAAAAAACTTAGCAGTTGATTTAAAAGCTCACGTTGTAGGTCAAGACGATGCTGTCGATAAAGTTTCAAAAGCAATCCGTCGTAACCGTGTAGGTTTAGGCAAACAAAATCGCCCAATCGGCTCCTTCTTATTTGTTGGACCAACTGGTGTAGGTAAAACAGAATTAGCGAAGCAATTAGCTTATGAATTATTTGGTTCAGAAGATTCTATGATTCGTTTCGACATGAGTGAGTATATGGAAAAACACAGCGTATCTAAATTGATTGGATCACCTCCTGGCTATGTTGGTTATGATGAAGCAGGACAACTAACTGAAAAAGTTCGTCGTAATCCATACAGCTTGGTTTTATTAGATGAAATCGAAAAAGCCCATCCAGATGTGTTGCATATGTTCTTACAAATTTTAGATGATGGACGTCTAACAGATGCCCAAGGCAGAACAGTCAGCTTCAAAGATACGATCATTATCATGACAAGTAATGCTGGAACAGGTAATGTAGAAGCAAACGTAGGCTTCGGTGCTGCGCGTGATGGTGTGACTAAGTCTGTTTTAGGACAATTAAATAATTTCTTCACTCCTGAATTCTTGAACCGTTTTGATGGTATCATTGAATTCAAAGCGTTAAGTAAAGAAAACTTGATGAACATCGTTAGTTTGATGTTAGACGAAGTTAATGGCTTGCTCGCTCATCAAAAAATCCATATTGAAGTATCAACGGATGTCAAAGAAAAATTAGTCGATTTGGGCTATGATCCTTCGATGGGCGCCCGTCCATTACGTCGGACAATCCAAGAACAAATAGAAGATGGCATTGCTGAGTTCTTCTTAGATCATCCAGAAGAACATGAATTGATTGCCAAACTAGATGAAGATGGAAAAATTATCGTTACAGGGGAAACAGCTATAGAACCTACGGATATAAGTACAGACACTTCAGAAGAATAAAAAAAAAGTCAATCAGGCAAACTGATTGACTTTTTTGTGTTTTTTGAGACAAATTTCTTTTTATTTAAGTCAAAAAAAATTATAATTAAGCTGTATAGATTTTATATCAATTTTAGAGAAGACTATTCCAGCTTTCTTCAAATCTGTGGATACTCTGTTTTTTATTATCAACGTCAAAAAATTAAGCATTAAATTGAGGTGAAAAAAATGAAATTAGTCAATGTAACCAACAGCTACAAACAGTTAGTCAATAAACAACTAGAAAATACCGATGCATACTTTGTCAAAGTTTATTCAGCGGGTAACACGACCGTTGTTTATACAGAAGCTGCTCAACATGTTGAAATATTGATCGTCAATAAAAAACGTGCTGTTCGAAAAACTGAAATCAACGAGATTCTAGCCTATGTCTTGAAACGTATTCCAAAAGAAAAGTATGACCGAGATCAGATTTCGATCATTGAATTAAAAGATGTTATAGAAATTTCGATTCCTATGACTTCTAGTCTAGTGGAAAGTTGAATAAATTCAATAAAAAAAGAGCTGAGCAAAATGAACGTTCATTTTGCTCAGCTCTTTAAATGCATGACTTTCTTTAATTAGTAGTTTTGAATACAGAGCCAGACTTCCTTATCCTCTTTTTTATCCTTAACTACCACTTACCCCACCAATTTCAGTATCCGTTGAATTTCTAAATAGGTACCAGCAAAGTCCTGAGACTAACAACACTGACACAGAAACAATCATCACCTGAAAGAATACATTCGTTGTGGTTGTTTTAAATAACAAGCCAATTATGATTTGACCGATTGGAACTGCACATTGCGAAACAGCCATAATCGTGGCCATTACTTTGCCAAGATTTTCTTTTGGGGTTATTCTTTGCACCATCGAAATTAAGTAAATGGAGATCATACTCATCATCATTCCAATTGGAATTCCCGTTATCAAAAATGCTGTAAAACCAATTGTATTTCCTAATGGATTTCCTGCAAACATTAAGCCAATATTCATTAGAATCAATAACAGACCGGACAAAGTAAATATCTTATAGAGATTGTTTATTCGTAATCTCTTTGTAAAAAAGCCGGTAAATATCGCTCCAAGAATTGTGGACAAACTAATCACCGACAAGCCGATACCATAAACTGCATCACTTGCCTGCAAAACAACTCTTAATACAATAGGAACTCCTACAATAAAAAATGCCGATAACGTAAAGTTGATAAGTGCTGCAATCAAAATAGCATTGAAAATAATACGATTGTTACGGACCTCTTTAAAACCATCCTTTAAATCACCTGTCAACGTGACTAAAATACCAGATTCCATTGGACGTCTTTCAAAAGGAATCCGTAAAAAGGTTTCTATAATTGCCGCCAGAATAAAAAATACTGCACTCCCTATAATCAGTTTTTGAGCACCTAATATACTATATAGAATGCCTCCAATAATAGGCGCAACTACATTTGACATGGATAGAACCCCATTAACTAAACCATTTATTTGTTCTAATTGATCTTTTTTTACTAATAGAGGGATACTCGCAGTAACTACAGGTGTATCAAAGCTACCAACAATTGATAGTAAAAATAATAGTAAACCAATCATAACAATTGAATCAGTAAAACCTAATATAAAAAATAATACTATCGCTAAAGCTGCATTCATAATATCCATTAAAACCATTAACAAACGCCGATCAAATCGATCTGCAATTGCCCCACCAATTGGAGCAAATAAGACAGGAATACTTGAAATGGCTAGAATCGTTGCAAATATATCCGCCCGTCCCGTTTTGTCCAATACATAAAGCGATAAAGCAAATCTTAAAATCGCTCCACCAAAAACTGATATTACCTGTCCTAATACCAAATATAAAATATTTTTATTCACTTTCCCCATCATTTTTTCTCCCCATATCTTATTTTATCAAGGCTTAAATACTTTGATACCTAAGTTTACCATTCTGACTTTATACAATACTCGGGCTAAAGTCTTGTATTCACTCGGACTATCGCCCTATCTTAGACTGAGAATACTATAATTAAAATTAATATGTATATATAAAAAGAGTTTAAGAAATACCTTATAGGGTTATTCCTTAAACTCTTTATATTCAAGTAAAAGATAAAAGTAAACGCAACTACTACGTTACACTTCGATCACATCAAATTCTAAGTGCTAAAGCACTACGTTTTGAACGCTTCGGAAATAAACTGAAATTGCGATAAACACTTTTTTTCGATCTCTATTTTAAAATATACTTTTTATAATACGCATAAAGCTCTTTGATAGAGTCACTCATCAAAATATCTTTCACTGATTCCACCTGCTTTGCCGTCCAATCAAACCATCTCAGTTCTAAAAGTAATTTAATTTCCTCATCTGAAAATCTCTGTTTGATCACTCTGGCAGGATTCCCACCAACAATCGTATATGGCGGAACATCTTTTACAACCATTGAACCTGCTGCAACTACAGCTCCCTCACCAATTGTAACTCCTGGCATGATCATCGCATTCATCCCGATCCAAGCATCACTTTTGATAACTGTATCGCCTTTTGGTTCGTAAGATTTCTGTACGTGACTAGCAAATGGATAGACAGTGATCCAGTCCGGATGGTGATTGTGATTACCGCCCATTAAAATCGTAGCACCACCTGCAATACAAACATAATTTCCAATAATCAATTTATCTAGATGCCAGCCCATATCTTCTACAGGGTTAAAAGCTGACTTTGTCAGTGGATCGCCCCATAAATAGCGAACACAACCATCCTCAAAATTCTGATTGCCATAGTAACCCGAATAATAAGAGTACTCACCAACCTCTATCAACGGATTTGTCACCAACTCTTTTAAGTAGACTGTATCGGACCATTTTTCAAAATTATTATTGTTTTTCATTATTTTTCCTCGCTTCTAAGTTAGTTTACTTTTTATGACTTAGAAGCGTGCTACCACTGAAACATTTTTTAATCGTCTTAAACGCCGACTCATACTTATCACTCCAATAATGTTTTTGATTATACGTACATATTTCTTTAATGTCAACTAATGAAAAAGCCATTTTTATCAACTTGAAGTCGATAAAAATGGCTGATTATTCACTTATTAAGAAAAAATCTTACATCAAGCTCTTCAATTCAACATCAGGATATTTATCTGCAAACCAACGCATTGCGAATTGATTTTCAAATAAGAATAATGGTTGATCAAAACGGTCACGAGCTAAAATATTACGGCTAGAACTCATTCGTTCATCTAAATCAGCTGGATCGATCCAACGAGCAATTTTTGAACCCATTGGAGTCATGATCACTTCGGCATTATATTCATTGAGCATACGATGCTGGAACACTTCAAATTGCAGCTGTCCTACAGCTCCAATAATATATTCTTCTGTTAGATACGTTTTGTATAGTTGGATCGCACCTTCTTGAACTAACTGATAAATGCCTTTATGGAATGATTTTTGTTTCATGACATTTTTAGCACTGACTTTCATAAATAGTTCTGGTGTGAATGAAGGTAATTCTTCATATTGAACTTTTAGTTTCCCTTCAAATAACGTATCCCCGATTTGATAGTTTCCTGTATCATAAATCCCGATGATATCTCCCGCTACCGCTTCTTCCACATTCTCACGTGAATCAGCCATAAATTGGGTCACATTACTTAACTTGATTTTTTTACCTGTTCTTCCAAGAGTCACATCCATACCGCGCTCAAATGTTCCTGAACAAATACGGACGAAAGCAATACGATCTCGATGAGCTGGATTCATATTTGCTTGGATTTTAAAGACAAAACCAGAAAACTCTTCTTCATAAGGACTAACTTCTTGTCCCTCTTCTGTCTTATGACCATAAGGTGATGGCGCAAATTGTAAGAAGGTTTCTAACATCGTCTGCACACCAAAGTTTGTTAATGCTGAACCAAAGAAGACAGGTGTTTGATCCCCTCGAGCAATTTTCTCTGTGTCAAACTCGTCGCCTGCTTCAACTAATAATTCAACTTCTTCCAATACTTGTTGGTAAACACTATCTTTGTGCAACGGCAAATCGCTTGGAATATCGCCATCCACCAATGGAATGAAACGTTCGCCATTATTTTTTTCTGGACGGTATAATTCTACACGCTTGTTGTAGATATCATATAAGCCTTCCAAACCTTTTCCCATACCGATCGGCCAGTTCATCGGGTATGATTCGATATCAAGTAAGTCTTCTAGCTCTTCTAATAATTCTAGAGGTTCACGACCATCTCGATCTAATTTATTGATAAACGTAAAAATCGGGATACCACGTTTCTTAACAACTTGGAATAATTTCTTTGTTTGCGCTTCGATCCCTTTGGCACTGTCAATCACCATGACAGCACTATCTACGGCCATCAACGTCCGATACGTATCTTCAGAAAAGTCCTCATGTCCAGGTGTATCCAAAATATTGACACGTTTTCCATCGTAATCAAATTGCATCACTGAACTCGTTACAGAGATCCCTCTTTGCTTTTCGATTTCCATCCAGTCGGATTTTGCAAAGTTTCCTGTTTTCTTTCCTTTAACTGTTCCAGCTTGGCGGATTGCTCCACCAAATAATAAAAGTTGTTCTGTAATCGTTGTTTTCCCAGCATCTGGATGGGAAATAATTGCAAACGTACGGCGGCTATCTACTTGTTCTTTTAAATGTGGATTATTCATTCGTTACTCCAATCTATCTTTTTTTCTTGAAAAAGGCTCTATTTATCTAAAGGATATTTTTACATTGGAAAGGTCTCCTACTCTTTATTCTTCAACTAGTGTAGTATATCATGGAATTACCCTAGTTTTCAAAGCCTTTAGTTAAGTTTCAAAAAAAATCGAAGAGACCAAAACAAAACTCAATGAATTTTGTCTTGATCTCTATTAATTGGGGAAGAAATAGATCTTAATAATTAATTTGTCAAAAAACTAGCATTATTACTAAGATTTGTTTTACACTTAACTAAATCAAGTATAAAGTCAGCTGCTTAATAGTGCAAATGTCTAAAATTTACAACTAAAGCAGAATCAAATACCTTTATACTGTTATTTATAAAAGAAATAATACCTATATAAAAACTTTTTTATTGTTAATTGATATTATTAAATAATCGATTATTTTTCGAATTATTCAAATTAAGACCATACTTTTTACTTTATTGGCAAATTTACGTTATAGGAGGAAGAACATGTTAGAAGCAATGATGTTGGAAGACACTGCTAAACGAAAATTGACTCTATTTAAATTATTAGTTACATTTTCTACTAAGAAACATAGCATCAATTTTTTTGAAAATAGGCTAGATTATTCTTATAGTCGCGTCGTTTATCTGCTTGAACTAATCCAACAAGATCTCACTAAAATGACTGGCGAGTCAGCAGAAATTCTGCAAGAAAATGGTGTTCAATATGAGCAATATGTTTCATATGATATGTACTATCAGTTTTTAATTACTCAAAGTGTTCCCTACCAACTATTGATCTCGATTCTCTTTTATCCAGAAGATAGTCTGGCTGAATTTTGTGAGAAAAATTACCATAGCAGAACCACCGTTGTACGAAAATCCAAATTATTAAGCAACTACTTTAAACAATTCCACATCAAAATGAATACTTCTCAATTAAAGCTCTATGGTGATGAGCGTGTCATTCGAATAACGTTGTACACTCTGATTTGGCTAGCTTCCCAAGGTACAAACTTACCCGAAATCAAGAATAATCCAATCGATTATGAGACGGTTACTAAAATAATCAGTCCATATTTTCCTGATAGTTACAGTTATTCTGCTCATAAACAAATCGCCTTAATACTGGACATCGTTTATCTACGAGTACGATCTGGTGATGTATTGACAGAACAAACAGTGATCGATCCCTATATTCCCACAAGCAAAACGCACGCAGAAACCTTCTTTGGAAATTTGATCAAAGAAACAACAACTTTGGAAGCAGAAGCACAATTTGCAGCTTATTTATTGATTTCTACTCCAAATTTTTTCAGAAATAATGACCATCGATTATCTTTGTTGAAAACCTATTTAGAGGATCAGACAAATTCAGCAACTAAGTTATTGGAAGAAGTTTGTGGGTTATTTAGTGAAGAATTCGCTCCCGAAGGCTTTTCTTGGGATAATGAACCTATTTTGTTTGGAAATGTAGCTAATATTATTTTCTCTACAACAATTATTGAAAAACCTTTTCCTACACTATTTCATTTGATCAATCATTCTCTTTACTCAAAAAATGAATACTACTACCAATTGTTTACCCATTTTAAAGCATTATTTCAAAAAATTTCTAAAAGAAAGAATTTTGACTGGCTCAAAGGTAACATCGAACAATTATCTGATACATTGGCAGCTTTACTAGTTCCTCTTTATGAATCTTTCCAAACCGATAATATTATTCGTATTGCCTTAATTGCAGAATCTAATTATTTACTTGTCCAACCTCTCACAAAATTTATTGAAGAATTACCTTTTGTTCAATTAGTAGCTTATAAATATGGACAGTTTACTTCTTTTGATTTTATTGTGGCTACTTCCTCTTATTTAATTCCTGAAGAAAGCCACCTGCCATCTTTTGTTTTTCGTTTTTCTGCCGATAATGACGAGCAATATATCGGTCTTTACCAAGCAATCAAAGCTGTTCATAATAAAAAAGGGATTAATCTAGGATAATGTAAAAAGGACACCCCAACTAAAAAATAGTTTTAGGCTGTCCTCTTTGATTTTTTATCTTCTAGGTTCGTCATCTTCCAATTCTTTACGGAAAAAACGACGATTTTCTTCTGGTTCTTCATCAACCGTTTCTTCGTCATGGAAAACAACTTTTAATGCTAAAACCCGTGTTCCTTCCATCTCTTCAGAAGTTAGTGTGAGATTGCCAACATCAAATGACAATTTCTCTCCTTCATCAGGAATCGTCCCCAATGCGGTGATCAAGTACCCTGCCATTGTGTCAACATCACTCATATGCAAATCTGTTCCAAATGCTTCATTGAATTCATCAATCAGCATTCTGCCTTGAACCAGATACTCATGATCATTGATCTTGGCATATAAATTTTCTACTTCATCCGTCTCATCGTCTATTTCACCAACGATTTCCTCTAATAAATCTTCTAATGTAGCTAAACCAACCACGCCACCATATTCATCTAATAAAATAGCCATTTGGTTCTGAGTTCTTTTTAGCTCATATAATAAATCGTCAATAAAAATCGTTTCTGGAACGAATAGTGGCTCTTGTATGATATTTTTTAATTGAATTTTGTCAAAGCCCAGTTTATGAGCTGCTTTTAATAAATTTTTAGTGTGAAGAACTCCAATGATTTTATCTTTATCTTCGTTATAAACGGGAATTCTTGAATAGTTTTCAGATAAAACTGCATCAATATTTTTTTGAATATCATCTTCGATATCGATCATAAAAGCGTCCGTTCGTGGAACCATTACTTCACGGGCAACTTTTGTATCTAAAGAAAAAACGCCTTGAAGCATTTCCAATTCATCGTTATCTAAAACACCTTCTGATTCTAACATATAACGCATTTCATCACGTGTCATTTTGGAATCAGCATCATCAAATTTCATAGGTGTAAGTTTTGAAAGTAAGTCTGTTGAAGCAGATAATAACCACACAAATGGTCTAGCAATCACACCTAGTATACGCACAAATCCAGACGTTGCTTGGGCTACCTCTTCTGATTTGTTCATTGCGATTCGTTTAGGATATAACTCCCCAAAAACAATAGAAACGTAAGTCAACATTGCTAAAATAATAATATTAGCAATACTTTTTGCAGCAGCTCCGCCACCAAGAACAGGTGCTAATCTTGCTGATAAAGTATCAGCTAGTGAAGCCCCAGACAAGATATTAACTAAAGTAATACCAACTTGGATCGTTGATAAAAAGCTTGTCGGATCTTTTAGAATCTTTAGTAGCTTTTTAGCTTTTGCGTCTCCTTCTTCTGCTTTTTGTTCGATACGATTCTTATTTACTGAAACAACTGCTATCTCCGCTGCAGCAAGAAACGCATTGATCAATGTTAAAACGATCAATAATAAAATTTGCGCGATAAGCGACTGACTCTCGGGGTCAGCATTCATAATGTGCACTCTCTCCTCTTAAAAGTTATTCGAAAAACGTTGTAATTCGTTTTCCAATTCCATTTAGTAACAAACTGTTTACTAGTTTATTTGATAAAAAACGTGACTACTTATAGTAGTCACGTTAAAATCCTATCACAAACAGCAATTAATTTCAATAATCGATGTCATTTTTCTTTCATCAACGTCTCATTTCCCTCACTAGTCAATACAATTTTTTCACTTCTGCTTTCCCGAATCATTCCTATCACATGAATGACAATCGTTTTAACGATCGCATAAAATGGAACACCTAGGAAAATACCTAATAATCCAGCAATATTTCCGGCTACGAGTAAAACAATAATAATTGTCAACGGATGGATCTGCAGTGATTTTCCAATTACATTTGGATAAATGATATTTCCGTCGATCTGCTGTACTACTAAAACAACAATACAGCAGAATACAGCTTTGATTGGTTCATCAAAAACCGTAACAAAAACAGCAGGAGCCAAACCTAGATAGGGTCCAAGATAAGGAATCAAATTAGTAAAACCTGCGATCACACCGAACAAAAAGGCGTAGCGGACACCTATCAACGAGTAACCAATTGCTGTAAACGTGCCGACAAACAAGCACTCGATCGCTTGACCACTTATATAATTAGCCAGAGTTTTGTTGATCTTATTCAATAATTCAGCAATGCTAGCTTGTCGTTTTTCTGGTAAAAAACGTTCGATTGCTGGAACTAATCGATCTCCATCTTTTAACATGTAAAATAAGATAAACGGTGCTGTAAAAATAACGATCGTAGTCGAAGCAACTGTCGACACAACTGAACCTAAGCTATTGGATAGACCACTTAAAAATTGCTGAATAATCATTCCATAGGAAATATCTAATTTCTCTATATAACTTGTTAAATCAACTTCTTTAAACAAAGGCAGTTCAGCCATTCTATAAACCCATGCTTCTATGTTACTGAACACGGTGGGCATATTTGACGCTAAACTGGCTAACTGAGAAGCTAATTTAGGAATAACACTAACAAGGATTAAAACAATAGCAACTACTAAAATCAGTAGAACCAATAGTACCGCATAGATCCGTTTCATTTTAGTTTTCATTAGTAGGTTGACGATTGGATTTAAAATATAATAAAGAAATCCAGCCACTAAAACAGGTGCAAATAACGTTGAGAAAAATGTGCCAATAGGTGTAAACAGAAAATTGATTTTCGTTGACACAAAAATCAAAGTTGCAATAACTAATAATTCCGCTGACCAAAAAAATAATTTTGATTGTCTTAATTTTTCAAACAAAGATAATCCTCCTTCATCACTAATAACAATAATTGTTTGTTAATAGATTTTAGCATAACCTGTCTTAAATAAGATAGCAATATTTCTTTCCATCTATTTTTACTTTTCTCTTTAATCAATACAAAAAGAGCATGGGCGACTAATATCAGTTCTGCTCCACACTCTATATCCGAATAAACGGAGTAAATAAAGCTTTCATTCTCTAATAAACACATCTACTTCGAAGTTGCTATTGATCGACTTACTTTTTGAAGAAACCTTTCACCTTATCCGCTAATCCACCAGCATCAATGTCAGGAATCATCCCTTTTAATTTCTCATATTGTTCGCCAATCTCATCTTTGTGTTCTTCAAGAAACTGTTTAGCTTTTTCAAAGTTCCCTTCGCCAATCAAGTCTTTGACTTTTTGTACAATTTCATCTGTATTCATTCTACACCCAACCTTTCGTTTTTTGTTATTTATAATGTACACTGCTTGTACTTTTTTTACAAAAGATATACACCGAATCATACCAAAGTTCTACTGTTCCATTTTTTGAGGTATAATAGGAAAAAATAACTATAACAGAGGTGTAAAATGAAAATAGCACACACAAAAGATACTATGAGTGATATTTACTTAGATGCTGTTAAAATTCGTCAGCAAGTTTTTATGCTAGAACAAGGAGTTCCTAGCGAAATTGAAATTGATAAATACGAAGCGGCTTGTATTCATTTTGTTTTATATGCTGATGAGAACGAAGCCATTGCAACTTGCCGTTTATTACCGCTTGAAGATGGCCTAATGAAATTACAGCGTATGGCTGTGCAAAAAGAGCATCGAGGTAAAGATTACGGTCGGTTGATCGTAGAAAGTGCTGAGCAATTTTCTAAAGAACAAGGATATAATACCATGACTTTAGGCGCCCAAATCACAGCTCTTGGTTTTTATGAAAGAATGGGTTATGTCAAAGAAGGCGAAATGTTCTTGGATGCAAATATTGAGCATTATCAAATGAAAAAAAGATTCTAATTTTTTGATGATTAAAAAGAAACTGATACAAAACTTGATTAAGCTTTGTATCAGTTTCTTTTTCACTTAACATCTTACAATGGCTATTTCTTTGATAACTCTTGGTAACGTTGATACCAAATATCTACATAAGCTTCTGAGAAAGGGCCTTTTTCGTTATTAATCCAATCTACCAACGTCTTAACATTCTCTTTTAGAATAAAATCAATATCTTCTGGATAATCCATAATTTTACTGTGGAATTCATATTCATCCACATCTAATAAACGTTTTTCTCCGTCAGGAAAAACTTTGATATCCAAATCATAATCGATATACTTCAACGCTTCATCATCTAAAAGATACGGTGACGCCAAATTGCAGTAATAAGAAACTCCCTTCTCTCTAATCATCGCTATTATGTTGAACCAGTATTTTTTATGGAAATAAACGATAGCTGGTTCCCGAGTCACCCAACGACGCCCATCAGACTCTGTTACCAAAGTATGATCGTTGACACCGATCAAAGAATACTCGCTTGTTTTTAATACCATAGTATCTCGCCATGTTCGATGCAAATGCCCATCGTGTTTGTAACTTTGGATCGTTACAAATTCACCTTCTTTTGGAATTGCCATAGTCCCCCAACTTTCCCTAGTACGAAAAATCACTTCTAAAAGCTGATTGCTCTTCGTTTGGGTGTTCATTACACCGATATCAATACAATTATATCATAATTTTCAGCTTTGCATACTAAGGAGTTTGGTTTCTTATAGGAATGAGAATTATCTATTAAAATAAATAGATTGATTTTAGTTTTTTTGATGTCAAAGTTTGGATATTTTTGAAGAAAGGTCTAGCTCTAAACAGAGCTAGACACTTCGGGGACGATGGTTTTGATGATGAGCCAAAAATTTCAATCCACTAGCTCTAAACAAAGCTAGACTGTGAAATTAGCAAAAATACACAACCTATCTTCGCCATTTCAGCACTAAAACTAATATAACATTAAATTAAAATGAGAAAAAGAGTTATTCCTCTGCTAATTTCAGCAAAATTTTGGTGCGGATCTCTTAGTGATTTTATGTGCACTGAGGGTTCGCACCAAAAATTATTCTTCTATTTTAAATTCTTTTTTATACAGTTCCAACATTTTTTGTTGAGGTTTTGGAAACACATAGCTGGAAAATTCGTCTTTTATTGCCCACTCTTGATTTTCATCCAGAGCCGTTACACTTGTTTGTCGGCCATAAAACACAAGAATATGCCATTTTAGATGGCTGAAAATATGAGTTACCTCTCCTAAGGTTCGCTTTTGCCAAACTACATGAGAGTATTTTTCAAAAATTTCTGGTTTTTCTTCCGCAACTAATAATGGTTCTTCAAAATCAAAGGATAACTGCTGATCCTCTTTCACCCACATTTTTTGTAGAAATTCAAAACGTTCTTTACTGACTTCTTCTATTGGAAACAGCCACATATTTGCCAGTAAGCCCTTAGCATCTCGTTGCTCTAATAAGAATTCTTGTTGATTATTTTCAATAATTCCGCCAATATAATAAACATCTTTTGGTTTCTGCTTTTTAGACTTAACTGGAAAATTCGTCATTGTATTATGTTCATAGCTTAAACAATACGATTGAATCGGACACTCTTCACACTTCGGCGATGTTGGTGTACAAGTCCCAGAACCTAGATCCATCATCGCTTGATTAAAATCACCAGGGCGTTGTTGGTCGATGATTTTATACATCGCTTCTTCAAAAACTTTGCGACTACTAGGTTTGGCAATATCATCACTGATCTCAAACAAGCGGCTGACTACCCGCATCACATTACCATCGACTGCAGGTTCTGGAATCTTGAAAGCAATACTTCCAATTGCTCCAGCTGTATAAGGGCCAATCCCTTTTAATTGTCGAATTTCTTCAATCGTTTCAGGCATCTGACCATTAAATTCTGTCATGATTTGTTGGGCTGCAACTTTTAAATTTCGAGCTCTCGAATAATAGCCTAAGCCTTCCCATGCTTTTAGTAGCTTATCATCTGGTGCTTCGGCTAAATCTTTGATTGTCGGAAACCATTCCATAAAACGGTAATAATAATCGATCACCGTATCAACACGCGTTTGCTGCAACATAATCTCTGAGATCCAAATACGATATGGATCTAAATTAACTCGCCAAGGTAAATTTCGTTTTTCCTTTTCATACCAATCAATAAACTCTTCTTGAAATGACTCAAGTTTTTCTGCGCTCCAAGTTTCCCAATATTTCTCATTCTTCATTCTCTAATTCCTTTTCATCAAAATATTGCTGAATCAAGTCTGAATCAAAACGTTTTTGAAACAGTCCTTGTTTAACTTTCATCAGGCGTTTATAAGGATCTAATTTGCGATGTTTTTCCCATAATTTGTCGCCTTCTTTTCTGATTACATCTAACTCTTGGTCTTCGTCCTTTTCAAAAGAAAGTTCTTCAAGAGCCAAATCAATGACTTCTCGATTAAAGCCTTTTTGCATCAAATGCATTTGAACTTTTTGGAGTGCATCTTTAAAGCTTTTTGTCCGGTAACGTCTCATCGCTTTTTCAGCAGTCGCTTTTGCTACTTCTACCTGTTCATCCATTGTATAAAAACTTAACCCATGTTGAATGTCTTCGTCATTCAAGCCTTTTCGTTTTAGTTGTTGTTCGATCATTTTGGGTCCTTTATCACTTGTTCGCATTAAAGTACGGACATAACTTTCACTAAATATTTTGTCGTCTAAAAGGTTCATTTCTTCTAAGCGGATCACGATGCTTTTTCGATCTTCCGGTAAAATTTCCTTTTCTTTCAAATAATCTAAAATTTCTTTTTTTGAACGTAACTGATAACTTAGATAATTTAAAGACATCTGTAAGCCTACATCATAAGACCCAGCTTTTTTTATTTTTTCGACCATTTCATCTGATAATTCTTGTCCTTTTAATAAACGTTGTCGGACCAGAGTATCCTCAGATACACGTAATTTTTCTCCAGAAGACAGCCAGATAAGATAAAATTGACCTTTGTCTTTTGTAATTTTCGTGATTGTTTCCATCTTTCTCCGCCTTTCTAGTGAGAACATATATTCTACTATAACATACATTTGGCAGAAGCTAAACTAGCTAAATTGTGCTAAAATAAGAACTATCGATGTACTTGATTAACCGATCTATGGATCAAAAGGATGGAATTATGACCACACAACTATTAAAAGAAGGACAAACGATTCCTTTAAAAATAAAACGTTTAGGCATCAATGGCGAGGGAATTGGCTATTACAAAAAGACAATCGTTTTCGTACCTGGTGCTTTACCTAAAGAGGATGTCTCTGTAGAAATCACAAACATAGCTCCACGTTTTGTGGAAGGACAACTGAAAAAAATTGTGAAAGCAGCACCTGAAAGAGTCGTGCCGCCTTGTCCTGTTTATGAAGCATGTGGCGGCTGTCAACTTCAGCACTTAGCTTATCCTGCTCAACTGCACTTTAAAAAAGATTTATTAAAACAGTCGCTCAATAAATTTAGACCGAGAAACTTTGACAATTATCAACTACCTAAAACTATCGGCATGAAAAATCCATGGAATTATCGTAATAAAGCGCAATTTCAGTTACGTAAGATTGATGGTGAAATCGAAGCGGGACTTTACCAAGCTGATTCTCATCGCTTAGTTCCAATCTCTGATTGTCTAGTTCAGCAACCAGCTACAACCAAAGTAATGAATGCTTTAGTGGAATTATTAAACAAATATCAATTACCGATTTATAATGAAAGAAAAAACAGCGGTATCTTCCGAACATTAATGGTTCGTGTCGGAGTTAAAACAAATGAAGTTCAAGTTGTTTTTATTACGCAATCCGTAAAATTTCCGCAGAAAAAAGCGTTGATCGAAGAAATCACCCAGCAGCTTCCTGAAGTTGTTTCTATCATGCAAAACGTTCAAAACAAAAGAACCTCAATCGTTATGGGTGATGAAACAATCCACGTCTGGGGCAAAGAAAGTATTGAAGAACAAATCAATGAAGTCACCTTTGACTTGTCACCTAGAGCTTTTTTCCAGCTAAACCCAGAACAAACCGAAGTTTTGTACGATGAAGCATTGAAAGCTTTAGATTTACAGCCCAATGAAACAGTCGTTGATGCTTATTGTGGTGTCGGAACTATTGGTTTAAGTATCGCTAAACAAGCAAAAGAAGTTCGAGGAATGGATATTATTCCAGCAGCCATCGAAGATGCTAAGATGAATGCTGAGCGCTTAGGCGTTACGAATACTCATTATGAAGTAGGAACAGCAGAAGAATTGCTTCCTAAATGGCTTCAGAGCGGTTTTAAACCCGATGCAATCATTGTTGACCCACCTAGAACCGGATTGGATCAAAAACTGCTGAGAGCCATTTTAAAGCAGCCTCCTAAAAAGATGGTCTATATCTCTTGTAATGTCTCCACACTGGCTAAAGATTTAGTCGATCTAGCTAAAGTTTTTGATGTAAAATATTTACAGTCAGTGGATATGTTTCCACAAACAGCACGATGCGAAGTTGTCGTGAAGTTGACTAAACGATAAAATCTAAGACAAATAGAACGGAGGAATTTATAATGTCAATTGCAACTTATATTACATTTGAAGATCAATCGAAAGATGCTATCGCATTTTATGAACAAGTCTTTGAAACAAATTGCCTTGATTTAGTCACTTATGCTACTTTAGGAATGCCTGATTTAGACGAGAAAAGCCAAACATTAGTCATGAATGCTAGCCTTAAAATTGAAGGGCATACCATTATGTTCTCAGACACTCCTAGTTTTATGAATAAAATTCCTTATGGTAGAAATGTTGGCCTAGTCATAGAAATAACTGATCCTGAGAAATTGACAAATTATTTCACAAAGCTATCAATTGGCGCTACCAATGTGATGCCTTTACAAAAAACGGATTGGTCAGATTTATTCGGTCAATTAACAGATCAATTTGGTATTAGTTGGTCATTCAATTTAGTTTAATCTTTAAAGTAAATGTAATAGAAAAAAATCCCCGCGTAATGCAGGGATTTTTTTAATGATAATTGTACTAAACACTTGTATATAATCGAAAGCGCTATTCATGTATACCAATAAAACTGATATTATAGTTTTTCGCCATTACTAGTAATTACCTGTTTCATCCAGTGGTAACTATCTTTCAAATAACGTTTCTGGCTTCCTTTCCCATAATCATCTTGATCCACATAAATGAATCCATATCTTTTACTCATTTCAGAAGAAGAACAACTAATAATATCGATCGGTCCCCAAGCACAATAGCCTCTAAGATCCACACCATCCTTAATTGCTTCTTTCATTTGCTCAATATGAGCTTTGTAATAATCAATACGATAGTCATCATGAACACTACCATTTTTTTCTAACTGATCATAACAGCCGATACCATTCTCTGTGATGTAAATCGGACATTGATAACGATCATAAAAAGAATTCAGTAATGTTCTAAGTCCAAGAGGATCAATTGTCCAGCCCCATGGATTTGCCGGTAATGCTTTATTTCGATATGGTTCAATATGTTTCGCATCACAAATTTGTGTATAGTAATAAGAAAACGAGAGGTAATCAGCTGTATTTTTCAGAATCTCTTCATCCTTTTCAGCAAATTCCAGATTAATATCATGTTCTTCAAAATATCGAAACGCATAGCCTGGATAGTAGCCTCTTATTAACACATCCGCAAAGAAATACTGCATTTGATTGATTCTCAACGTTGCTAGGACATCTTCCGGCTCGCAAGTAGCCGCATATTCCGGACCGCCACAAAGCATCATCCCAACTTCATAATTTTCATCAACTTGATGCGCATATTCCGTAGCTAAAGCAGAAGCAACCATCATATGATGTACCCCTTGATATTTAGCTTCCAGCAGATTGTCTACTTTATCTTCTGCAATTCCTAAATGGTTAAATGATTCATGACCGATCAAATTGATCTGATTGATCACGATCCAATATTTTACTTTTCCTTGATATCGGTCAAAAATAACCTTACAGTAACGAACAAAGAAATCTACAACTTCTCTTGAATACCAACCTTTATAGTTCAATGTAAGGTTTAGAGGCATTTCATAATGTGACAATGTAATCATAGGTTCCATCCCATTAGCGATAATTTCATCAATCAGCTTATCATAAAAAAGTAAACCAGCTTCATTTGGCTCAAGATCATCACCATTTGGAAAAATCCTAGACCAATCGATCGATGTTCTAAACAAATTGAGTCCCAGATCTCCTAATAATTTTAAATCATCAGGATACGTTTCTTTAAAGTTGATGCCCCATCTTTTTGGAAAAATGCCTGTTTTATTTTTTAGCGCTTCTTCGACATAAGTAGTAGAAATTTCAGCGTTCGATCTTTTTTCTAAAGGGAGATCTGCTCTAAACTCGTTGATATCTGCTACACTTGTACCTTTGCCTTGATAGTCAAAAGCCCCCTCACATTGATTGGCAGCAACAGCTCCCCCCCATAAAAAATCTTTTGGAAATCCAGTTGGTACTTGATGCATGTGTTTGACCTCTTTTCTTTTATTATTTTTCAAGCAATGTTAGACGTTCATCGATTCCTTCAGCTATTTTAATTAAATGATTAGCCAAATTGATTTCGCTGTAGATCGTCATCAATGTATCTTGAGCATGTGTGAATAACAATGAATGATCAGGTGAGTTTCTTTCTTCTCCCATTTCACTTTGTATTGCTTTAGTTTGTATTTTATGAGCTTCAGTAATATTGGTTTTAGCAACTTTCATTTCTGTTTTAGCTACTTCAAAGTCATTTTTTTCAACTGCAATAAGAGCATTTTTACAATTGACTCTAGCATCTCCGGCGAATAAAATAATTTTCATAGCTTGCTGTGACAGTATATCGTCCATCTATTAAGCCTCCTTCAACAATTGATTTTCTGCTTTCGTTTCTTGGTCGTCATACGCTTTAAAGAATGGATACCAAATAGCTGTAGATAATACAAATATGACAAGCATCAAGATAAGACCTGTGATCGTTCCTGTCGTAAACCAAGTAGCAAATGGAAACGGACAATACCAGAGTTCAAATTGAACTTTAGGAATTGGTGCAAACGGAATTACTTTCGTAAAAATATAAATCACGATTGGTAAAATAATTCCCTGCAGCCACATCGGAATCATCAACAAAGGATTCCAAGCGACAGCTCCAAAAATCACTGGTTCATTGATATTAAAAATCGAAGGGACGATACACGCTTTCCCTAAAGCACTGATTTTTTTTGATCGAGCCCGCATCATCATCAAAACCAAAGGCATTGTACAGCCAATTCCACCGATCCAAAGATAAGCGGAATATAGAGTACTGCTTGTAACTAAATTCAACGTTTCAACAGAAGCCGTGCCATTTTGAACAAGTGCGATATTTTCAGCAATAGCTTTCAATAAAACTGGTTGAACCACGGGTGTTAAAACCCAAGTGGAAATCCCCATCGAATAAAGGAAACAAATCAAAAACATCATGCCCACAAAACCACCAGGAGATTCCATAAAGCTAGATAAAGGCATAAATATACTTAAAACAATATTATATAAATCCACTTTCATGATCAAAACCACGACCCAGCCAAAGATAACAATGATTCCAATCGGCAGCATAGAATCAAACCAAGCTCTGACAAAATCAGGAATCACTGATTCTTCTTTGAAGAACGTGAACTTTCCTAATGTAACTAATACAAAACCAGCAATCAATCCGGCAACGATTGCAACAAACATTCCGCCTGCACCTAATGCATCATGTCCAAAGCCAACAACACCATCTTTTTCGATTTGTGGTGAAATGATCATCAAAAATAAAACTAACCCACTCATCCCTGCAACGATTCTTTGCTTGCGCAGTCTCTTTTTTTCCATCAAGTTAAACGGAATCAAAAATGCTACAAATAAGGAAATTTTCCCCATCGTCCAGCCGAATGGTATCCAAAAGCTTGGCAAGTCTGGAAAATATTCATTTAAAATCGCTAGCATCGAGAAAATCGATCCTAGGAAAATAAATGGTAATGTCTGCATGATCGAATCTTTGATACTAACGATCCAAGGATTATTATTCACCTTGTTCATTTTAGGTGAGAAACTATTTTCCAACCAAAAAATCAATTTATTCATATTTTCGTCTCCTTTTTAAGCTATTCATTTTCTTTTAGCGAACTTAACAAATGCTCAATAGCAGCGTCTCCGTCCAGTGTTGCGTAATACTCTTTTTTCATTAGAATAACTTTTACCGGAAAACCATGAATGATCTCATCAATTTCGTCAATGATATATTCAAGATGAGGTCCAACCATCAACGCATCGATTTCTTCAATATAATTCTCAATTTCAGATTCGCTTCTTGCTACAATACTCATGTCTAATTTTTTTGTTTTGGCTGCCTTACGCATATTCGCTGCCATAAAACCGCTACTGGCTCCCGATCCGCAGACTAGTAATACATTTAATTCACTCATTTTTATCTCCTCCAAATTTTAAAAGTGTAGCAAGTTTGCCTGCTTTCTACACTCCTATCATCTACATTTTGAAGCCCTTTATCAAATATGATTCTTTCCTAGTCCTACCACTATGGCGGAAACAACTGTACTTGATTTGCTACTTAAAAGAACGAATAATAAGAAATATAAAAAAGTAGAGGAGCGGATATATTGTGTCCTTAAATAAAAAAGAAGCAGCACTGGTAAAATTATTGCTCCAACATCATAACTGGTTATCTGCATCTTTTCTGGCTGGAGCGTTATCTACGTCAACAAGAACGATCCGCAACTACGTAGCTCGAATCAATCAACGTACTCCTTTGGAAATGATTCAATCGTCTAAACAAGGGTATAAGATCGATAGAGGCTTTCGGATCGAAGATTTCATTTCTAAAGATAAACAAGAATTGAATACGCCTATCGACCGGATGAATTACTTGATGAATTTATTGATAAAACATAAAAATGTCGACTACTTTGATGTAGCAGAATCATTATTTGTCAGTATTCCAACACTCGAAAAAGACACCCTTCGACTTCGAAAAAAATTGAATAAATACCATTTAAAAATTGTTAAACATGGTCATTGTTTAAGTCTGGAAGGGGATGAGTCAAACTTTAGAAAACTTGCTAGTGATATGTTGCAAGATGAAGCACTAAAAAATTTTCAATCTGTCGATCATCTTCAGACGATCTTCCCGGATATTTCGATCGAGATGATTCAAAAAATCGTGATCGATCGTTTAAGCAATCAGCATCTCTATATAAATGGTTACGCTATTAACAGTTTATTGCTACATATCGCTATCGCCATCAATCGGCTTTTTCATCATCAGCGCTCTGATATGGACCTTATTCCCGAACTTTTCTCTAAAGATCAAATTGAATATCAGCTTGCTATTGCGATTGGAAAAGATATCGATCAAGCTTTTGCTGTTGAAATGGACCTTTATGAAATCAACAATCTGACCCTTTTATTAATGACTAAAATCTCACCCTCAAACGATGCTTTTTTAAAAGATTATATGGAAACCTCTGTTTATACATTTATCTCAAACATGATGGAAACAGTCGCTGAAAAATATTTTATCAGCCATATTTCTGATAAACTCATATTGAATCTAGCCTTACATGTTTCTAATTTGATTTCACGAGCCAAAAGCGGAAAACAAGTCTACAATCCGTTATCAGAAGAAATCAAACAGTCATACGCTTTTATTTACGAAGTCGCTGTTTTTATTGCCAAACAAATTCAAGAACAAATCAATATTCCTATTTCAGATGATGAAATTACGTTTATCGCTCTTCATATCGGCTCATACTTTGAAGAAAAATTTGAGACAGAGAATAAATTAAGTTGTGTGATCTATACTCCAGAATATTATGATATGCATAAACGTTTAGTCTATAAAATTGGCGATACATTCAAATCTAGTTTAAATATTTTAGGAACTTTTTACCGACTAGACTATGAAAGTTTAACTAAAATGAAGAATGCGGATCTAGTTGTATCTACAATCGAAATAAAAGAGTTGACGGGTCTGGTTCAGATTTCTCCGTTTTTATCAGGAAAAGATAGCGAAAAAATTCTGCAAAGGATTCAGCTTGTGAAACAGGAGAAATTATTGAATACACTAAAAGAAAGCGTTCAAACTTACCTCACACCAGAACGGTTTGAACGAAACGTTTATTTAAAATCACCCAATTTGTATATTGAGCATCTAGGTGAGCAATTAGTCAAAAAAAAATATATCAATCCTCACTTTATTGACTTGATCAAAGAGAGAGAAAAAATGTCCGCCACATCATTCAATAATTCCGTCGCCTTACCACATGCAATTGAGATGAGCGCAAAAAAAACTGGAATCTCTATTATTTTGAACGACCGACCTGTAAAATGGGGAAATCATTATGTTCAAGTAATCATTATGATCGTTATGAACCAAGATGATATGAAGAAGTTTAGGCAATTATTTGATTTTATGATCGATACATTTTCAAATCAAAAAAAGTTGAATAAACTGTTAGATATGAAAAATTATGAAGAATTTATTGATGGATTATTTGAATAAAAACATAAAATCAGAATATAAAAAAAGTGAGTAGACTATAACTCTTCGAGTCATAGCCTACTCACTTAAAATCCAGAAAAACGATGGGTTCAGAATTAAGCTTCTGTCCCATCCTTTTCTATGAATCTGTCTAATTTTTACCTACAAAAAAGGATACCACAGCTACTAAAATCACAGCTCCGATAATTGAAGGAATCAATGCCATTCCCGCAACTTGAGGTCCCCAACTTCCTAGAAGTGCTTGACCGATCGATGAACCGACAAGACCTGCAATGATGTTGAAGATCCAGCCCATTGACTTTCCTTTACTCGTGATTGCTCCGGCAATTGCTCCGATAACACCACCTACGATTAAAACCCATAACCAATGCATACATGTGACCTCCTTTACAAATAGAATAAATGTTAAAAATGATTACTTTATTATGCTAACAGATTATTTCATTTCTTGCGAAAGAAATACACTTAAATTTTATTTCATATCATTTATTTATCATTTTTATTTCATCTCATCTGTTATGTAGACGGTCACATGATTTTTAGTCTTACAATTTTTACAGTAGTAGTATAGATTTATTTCATCATCCGCTAAATTATCATTACAAGTTAATTCAAGTTCATTTTCCGAAAGAGTCAATTCCCCCAAAGGGATATTTACTCTTTGATGATCTTGTTTATCCGTTCTAGTATTTAATAAAAATTTCCCAGTCATTTGTTTTTGACAATTTTTACATGTTACTTCAACAGTGATTTCTCTTTCCATTGGAAGCTCTCCCCCTTGTTCTTCTAATTAGTATATGTATAATTTTAAACGGCTCTAATCAAAATTTCGATTGATATGCTTTTTATCAGACTTAATCAAAGAAAAAAAGCTAGAACCCAAAAGGATTCTAGCTTAAAATTTAATCTGAAAAAGATTATTTTACTGTTACTGCAGCGCCAACTTCTTCTAAAGCAGCTTTTAAAGCTTCTGCTTCATCTTTAGAAACGCCTTCTTTAACTGGTGCAGGAGCGCCATCAACTACAGCTTTAGCTTCTTTCAAGCCAAGACCAGTTGCTTCACGAACTGCTTTGATAACTTTAACTTTTTGATCGCCTGCAGAAGTTAATTCTACAGTGAATTCAGTTTGTTCTTCGCCAGCTGCTGCTGGTCCTGCTGCTGCTGCTACTGGAGCTGCTGCAGATACGTCAAATTTTTCTTCAATAGCTTTTACTAAATCGTTTAATTCTAAAATAGTTGCGCCTTCTAATTCTGCAACAATGTTTTCAATGTTCAATGCCATTATGGTTTCCTCCGTTTTAATAATTCATTATTTTTTAGTTTATTACTAGGCTGCAATTATGCAACTTCTTCTTCTTTTTCTGCCACTGCTTTGACAGCGTAAGCCACTTGTCTGACTGGCGCTTGTAATACAGATAATAGCATAGAAAGTAGTCCATCGCGACTTGGAAGTTTTGCTAAAGATGTCATTTCTTCTACTGAAGATACTTTACCTTCAATAACGCCACCTTTGATTTCCAATGCTTTGGCAGTACTTGCAAATTCGTCGATGATTTTAGCAGGTGCTACTACATCGTCGTTACTGAAAGCGACTGCTGTAGGTCCTGTAAATACTTCGTCCATACCTTCTAGTCCAGCTTTTTTAGCTGCACGTGAAAGGATAGAGTTTTTGATAACTTTCATTTCAACATTTGCATCACGCAATTGTTTACGTAAGTTAGTCACTTCTTCTACAGTCAAACCACGGTAGTCAACAATGACTACAGAAGCTGCTGCTTGAAACTTAGCTGTTGCTTCTTCGACTAGGGTTTCTTTTTTAGCGATTGCTGCTTCACTCATTTATTTTCACCTCCTGATTATTGATGGAGAAGTTTAGATTGGTTTACAGAATGAAACTTCGCTCACTTTGTTCGCCAAGTATTGTTTTACATCGTTTTTTTTTCAAAAAGTCGTGTAAAACAACAAAACTCCATGCCACCGTTGACATAGAGGGACGTAATTGTATGTATCAACAATTGTCCTCGGTAGGAAATTAAGACTTGCGTCACCTACTGTCTTCGGTACAGTTAATTATTAACCTCAACTACCTTACCATGGGAAAGGTAGTTGAGTCAAGTATAAATTCTAATTCTCTATCTTCATAAATTAGTTTTTCTAATTAAAATGAAGCTTGGTCAACGTGGATTCCAGGTCCAAATGTAGTTGTTACTGAAATGTTTTTGATATATTGACCTTTTGCTGCTGAAGGTTTAGCTTTCAACAATACATCGTTGATTGTATTGAAGTTTTCTAGTAATTTTTCATTATCAAATGAAACTTTACCGATTGGTACGTGGATGTTTCCAGCTTTGTCAACACGGTAAGTTACTTTACCAGCTTTTACTTCGTTAACAGCTTTTGTTACGTCCATTGTTACAGTACCAGTTTTAGGGTTAGGCATAAGACCTTTAGGACCTAAGACACGACCTAATTTACCAACTTCAGCCATCATGTCTGGAGTTGCTACTACTACGTCAAAGTCAAACCATCCACCTTGGATTTTTTGAACCATGTCAGCGTCACCTACGTAATCAGCACCAGCTGCTTCAGCTTCTTTTGCTTTGTCGCCTTTAGCAAAAACTAAAACGCTTTGTGTTTTACCAGTTCCGTTAGGTAATACTACAGCACCACGGATTTGTTGGTCTGCTTTTTTAGGATCTACATTTAAACGGTAAGCAACTTCAACAGTTGCGTCGAATTTTGCGATATTTGTATCTTTAGCCAAAGCGATTGCTTCTGCTACAGGGTAAACTTTTGTTGCTTCAACTTTTTTTAATGCATCTTGCATTTTTTTGCTTTTTTTAGCCATTTTGTTTCCTCCTTGATTGTGGTTATAACGGTCGAACCTCCCACGTAATTCATATCTTTGAATATGAAATAAACTGAGAAGCTACTTCTTTGAGAGACTTAGAATAAAAAAATTATCCTACAGTGATTCCCATGCTTCTTGCAGTTCCTTCAACCATGCGCATAGCCGCTTCAACGTCTGCTGCGTTTAGGTCTGCCATTTTAAGTTCAGCGATTTCTTTCACTTGATCTTTAGTAACATTCGCTACTTTATTTTTGTTTGGCTCACCAGAACCTTTTTCGATTTTTGCAGCTTTTTTAAGTAATACTGCAGCTGGTGGTGTTTTTGTAATAAATGTAAATGAACGGTCTTCATATACAGAAATTACAACTGGAATAATCAAACCAGCTTGATCAGCTGTACGAGCGTTGAATTCTTTTGTGAATCCCATAATGTTGATACCCGCTTGACCTAATGCTGGACCTACTGGTGGAGCTGGTGTTGCTTTACCTGCAGGAATTTGCAATTTAACTAATTTTTCTACTTTTTTTGCCACGAGACATACCTCCTTGAGTCCGTGATGTGGTTAATTGGAGATGAAGATTTCTCCTCCCACGTCATTCTTTGACGAATCAAAGAAAACCTGTATGCAAAAATGCACACTTAATTAGTATACTCTCTCTTTATCATTTTTTCAAGTACTCTGATAAGAAATAGTAGCTCATTCTCTAAAAAGCTAGTTAGTTCCTGACTTTAATAAACAAAGCCCAGAGAGATGTATCTCCTCTGGGCTTTGTTTATTGATGACATTTATTGAATATGACCACTATATTTTGCGTACCATTCAATAGAATTAGGTAATTTATAGTATTCTTTTCTAGTGAGAAATCCTGTCTTTCCGCCTTTAGTATGACGAATAATCAGAGGTGGAACCCCACTTGTCTTTGTTTCATGAATCACAAATTCCGGTTCTTTGTTGCCGCTTGCCCAACCAGGAATTTCGATTGATCCTTCTAAATCAATGATATTCCATTTACTCGCTGCCTGTGCTGTTTTTGGTAATGCATATAAGCTTACTAATGTAGCACCTACAAACAACGCTCCAATTATTTTTTTCATAAAAAAACCTCCTTCTGATATTTGATTTACTTATTCTAACATATTGTAATTTTATAATCAATTTATTCTATCTAATCACCTATTATATCTTTCATTATAATTTCACAAAAAAATATTTTTAAGATTAATCATGCTGATAGACTTTTCTGTAGTTTCTTGTATTTAATTGTGATAGACTTTTGTTAGTTTCAAATAAGAAGATAGGTGAAATAAAATAATGGAAAATTTACGTTATAAAAGTGTTTTTGACATCATTGGTCCAGTCATGATCGGACCTAGTAGTTCCCATACTGCTGGTGCTGCTCGAATCGGGAAAATCGTTCGGAGTATTTTTGGTGAACAGCCAGATACTGTAGATATTTACTTATACGAATCATTTGCAAAAACGTATCGTGGGCACGGAACAGATATTGCGTTAGTCGGTGGATTATTGAATATGGAACCTGATGACGAGCGTCTTGCTGATTCTTTAAAAATTGCGCATGAGCGGGAAATGGAAGTTTTGTTCGTTCCGTTAAAAGAAAAAGCTGAACACCCGAATTCCGTCAAATTACTTGTCTCTAAAGGTGATCGAAAACTTTCTGTCACAGGAATCTCGATTGGCGGCGGTAATATTCAAATTTCAGAACTTAATGGCTTTAAAATTTCTCTAACAATGGGGACACCAACGTTTATTATTGTCCATCAGGATGTGCCTGGCATGATTGCTCAAGTAACTAATCTACTGTCTGATACAAATATCAACATTGGAACAATGACGGTCACACGTGAATCAAAAGGCGAAAAAGCCATTATGATCATTGAAATCGATCATGCTGACATTGGGGATATTACGATGAAGTTAGTTCAAATCCCGCACATTTATAGTGTAAATTATTTTGATTAATTTAAATTAAAGGAGCAAACTGTTTATGTTTCTATCTATAGAAGAATTGGTGAATCAGGCTGCAGATTTCCCATCCGTTGCTGAATTGATGATTGCAACGGAAATAGAGAACCACGGTCATAGTCGTGAACGAATCATTGAAACAATGGAACGTAATCTTGCTGTTATGAAACAATCTATCGAAGAAGGTGTGGATGGTGTAACATCAGTAACTGGAATTACTGGTGGTGATGCAACTCGCCTAAACGAATATATTCAATCTGGAAATTTTTTAAGTGGTGAAACCATTTTAACAGCAGTCAGAAATGCTGTTGCAGTCAATGAAGTCAACGCGAATATGGGCTTGATTTGTGCTACACCAACTGCCGGAAGTGCTGGTGTTGTTCCTGGTGTTTTAATGGCTGCCATCGAAAAATTACAGTTGTCGCATGAACAACAATTAGATTTCTTATTTACTGCTGGTGCTTTTGGTTTAGTAATCGCTAATAATTCATCGATCAGTGGTGCTGAAGGTGGTTGTCAGGCCGAAGTTGGTTCAGCGAGCGCAATGGCCAGTGCCGCTTTAGTATGTGCCGCTGGCGGCTCAGCTGATCAAGCCGCACAAGCAATTGCCATTACTTTAAAAAATATGATGGGCTTGATTTGTGATCCTGTCGCAGGTCTGGTAGAAGTACCTTGCGTGAAACGTAACGCTCTAGGTTCTTCCCAAGCTTTTATATCTGCTGATATGGCCTTAGCTGGCATTCGCAGCGTAATTCCGCCAGATGAAGTAGTTGCCGCGATGTATCAAGTTGGTCGGCAAATGCCACAGATATTTAAAGAAACTGCTGAAGGTGGGCTTGCAGTAACACCAACTGCCCAACGCTTAGCAAAAGAAATTCTGGATAACCAAACAGATAAGCCAAATAACGATTAAATAAAAGGTAGCAGTCAAAGCAAGTTGAGTTTGACTACTACCCTTTTTATTAATCCATTTTTGGTTGTAATCGTGTCGTCACACCAATACGATTATAAATGTTGATCGTTCCCACTAATACAAGTAACTCTCCAATTTCCTTTTCACTGTAATATTTTTGCAATTCATGATAGGTCTTATCACTTACTCCACCTTGTTGGATCAACGTGACTTCCTTTGTAAATGCGAGTACTGCACGTTCTTCCATCGTATAAAAAGATGCTTCTTCCCAGGCAATTAATCCAATGATTCTTTGTAGTTTTTCACCTTTAGCTAAAGCATCTTTTGAGTGCTTATCGATACAAAAGACACAGCCATTTAATTGAGAAGCATAAATTTTTATCAATTCTTGTACTTTTTCATTAATACTGCTGGATTTGCCGATTTGATCCAGTTCTGCAATTTTTTGATATGCTGTCTTGTTTTCTTTTGGCAATAAGAATCTTGTGCTAGTCATTGTAATATCCCCTTTGGTTATTATTTGTTGTTACACTTATTAAGACCAGCCAACCTAATAAAACGTGACAGCTTTTAAGAAATATTTTTTAATTTATCTGGATTATTAATAATAAAAATATGTTGAACCTTGTTTTTTTCTAGATTTAGCCCTAGAAATAAAATACTTTTCAGTTGATTTTTCTCTTTAATAGCCAAGCACGGCTGCTGATAAATTTCAGTTACAAAACGTTCATCTCCAAAAAAGTCGTGTGGCAAAACCCCTTTTAAAAAAGTAAAAATCCGAGTTGATTTCACCAGTGTTCTAAGTGGTGCACGACGTTTTTGCCCTCCATCGATCGACATTTTGGCTTCGGTCGTTAGATAACTTAGTAATGGTGTTAGATCCCCTTTTTCTATACTTGCATTAAACAAGTCGATAAATCGTTGATTTTCTGAATTACTAGATCTATCAACCGAAATATTAGCTTCTTTAATCGTTTTTTTTGATCGACTCAATAATTTCCGAGAATTTTCAGGGGTTATATCCAGTAACTGACTAATTTCTTGGTGAGAATAATCAAAAATATCTTTCAGCAAAAAAACAACGCGCTCTTGCGGAGTTAAGGACTCCATAACGACTAGTAAAGCATATGTAATTTTTTCTTTTCCAATTATTGGCTCTTCAACATACTCTATTTCTGGCTCTGGAATCCATGGTCCATAATAGTCTACACGTTGAACTCGTGCAGAATTCAAATAGTTGATCGAACGATTCACAACAAGCTTTGATAAAAAGGCTTTGGGATTATTGATCGAATCAATTGGTTGCTCTAACCATTTCAACTGAACCTCCTGTAAAATATCTTCTGCTTCTTCTCGTGAATGACAGATTCTATATGCAATCGAGTATAATAACGATTTAAAGTTGTTAAAAATTAAAATAGCTTCTTCCATGATTTATCCTCATTTCTACTCATCACTTACTAACACAGCCCATTAAAAGCTCATTATAATTGCTATTACAGTCTGATACAATGCCGAAACGATTTTTAGACTTTGTTTTCGTCAAAAAACACTGTTATTCATTTGATATAATGAATAACAGTGTCCATTTTATTTCAATAACTAAAACGCCTCTATCTCAGCCAAAGTCGGCATGCCAGTCTGCGCCCCGAGTTTGGTAATGGATAGTGTAGCTCCTTTTCCAGAAAGCTTGATTGCTTCTGAAGTCGACATTCCTTTAGCCAAACAAGCAGCTAAAATCCCATTAAACGTATCCCCCGCACCCGTTGTGTCCGCAATCGTCACTTTTTCAGCAGGGACAGTCACAACCTCATTTTTAGTTGTGTAAGAAATGCCTTCCCCTCCTCTAGTCACGATCAGCTGAGTATCATTGGCTTTTGACCAAGTCAACATCTCTTGTTCAAATTGATCCGCATCTGGAATTCTGTGTCCTAATAGACCTTCAAATTCTGTTTCATTTGGCGTAATGATATCCACAAACGGCAGCATATCTCTGACCTGATCGTTATACGGCGCTGGATTTAAAATAGTGATAGCACCTTTGCTCTTAGCAAGTTGCAACCCTTTTTTCACAGTATCAACTGGTATCTCTAACTGTGTCAAAAGAACATCTTTGGCCGTTATTCTTTCGTTTAATTCACTATCGATATTCGTCAACAACATGTTTGCACCAGGTAAAACTACGATTGCATTATCTTCTTTTAGTTTAAAAATAGACGCAACACCTGTAAAAATATTTTTTTCAGATATGACAGCACTCACATTGATGTGTTCATTTTCTAAGTGCTTATAAACCTTAGAACCGAATGTATCATCGCCGATTTTTCCAATTAAAGAAACCTCAGCACCCACTCTGGAAGCAGCAACAGCTTGATTAGCGCCTTTACCCCCAACGTAATAATCAATCGTCTCTCCTAATAGTGTTTCTCCAATTTTGGGTAGTCGGTCTGTTTCCATGACCATATCCATATTGATACTTCCTAAAACTATTACTTTGTTCATCGCGGACTCTCCTTACTTATATTTTCTTCAAATACTTATAGAAAGAACCCAGATGCTCTCTTTCAATTTCAGTGTACTCTGAAATTTTTTCAAAACCATGCTTCTTAAAAAAATGCTGCATGCTACGATTGGAATGATTTGTACTTGAATAAATATGCTTTCCATTTTTTTCTTTTACTCTGTTTATTATATCATTTAGTAAACTCGATGCATAACCATTAGATATATAATCTGGATTCGTTGCGATACGTCTTAAACTATAGATATTTTGATCTAACTTATCTAAAGTAGCTACCGCAACAATGTGATGCTCTTCAACTAATTTGTATAAAGATCGTTCATAAATATCATGCTGAACGATGTGTTCATTCGGATAAAACTTGGTCCATTGATGCACATTCGTTTGATCCATATATTTTTTTGCTGATTCAAACAAATCGTTGATTTCTTTAAAGTCCTTTAGTTCAGCCAACGTTATTTCCATTTATACTCATCTCCGCAAAAGTTCAGCTCCTTAGATTAATAAGGAAGTAAAAGAATCGATAATACAACAACGCAAATAATCCCTACAATCGTCGGAACACTTGTCCGTTTTAAAATACGAACTGGGCTTACACCAACAGTTGATGCAACGATCATCACAACTGCGGCTACTGGTGAAATCGTTCTTGCTAAGTTTGCAATCATTTGCATTGGTAATGAAATCAAAATGCCATCAATTCCAGCTTTAGAGGCAATATCTGGAATCAATTCGATCACTGCATAAAACATAGCCAACCCACCACCACTTAGAATACCAAATAAAGTAGTAGCACCACTGAAAATCAATGTTGTAACTAATCCAGCTGATGCCGAAGATTCAACAGATGCCATTAAATTATCAATAATTCCTAGCGATTGAACTGCCGTCGTAAACAAAGAACCCCCAACAACCAGCATGACAACTTGGCTAAATCCTTGGCCCATCCCTTTAAACATTTCTGCTGCAGAATCTTGAATTTTTTTATACGATCTATGTCTGATTGTTTCAAACGCTACAGCTATAAAAAATGAAATGAATGTCAAAACAAAGATATCCATTTGAATCCCTTTTACAAACATACTTGTGATTCCAACGACTAAAATCAAAATCAACGGTAATAATGGTAACAGCGCATAAATTTTCGGCGTATCAAACTCTTCTTGCTTCGCGAGTCCATCATTTTCGATTGCAATAAAAGCAGCAGCGCCTTCTTTTTTATCACAATGTTTTTGCCAAAAATAATGTACAACCGCCATAATCAGCAAAGTAGGAATTGAAATTTTAGCATTCCATGCAACATACGTCAGCAAATCATAATCTAATGTTTGAGCTGCAATAACATTATCAGCTCCGAGTGGTGTTGGCATAATTGTCGCAGTCATAGCGATTACACCTGCTGCAGTCAAAGAAGAAATGCCCATACTTGCTAACATCGGATATAAAATCGCCATCAAAATAATTGCTAAACTAGAAGCACTTGGCACAACCAAAGACATTAAATTACCAACTAAGAAAACAAGTGGCACGAATAATGCTTTTGATTTTATTTTTTGTAGCGGTTTCACTAAAATATTCACGGCTACTTGATTAGCTCCAATTACGTTCATATAGCCTGAATAACCAAATAAAATCATGATCACGATTCCCGCTGAACTAACTTGGGCGATGATCGTATCTTTAAATTTCAAGAAAATATCAAAGAATGCTAAACCTGTTCCTTCATCAGCTGGATACAGTGGATGCCCCAATAAAACAGCGAACAATAACAAAATCAATGCCCCACTGATCAAACTTAGAGCAGGATGATAATTCTTAATGATCAAATAAGCAACAAGAGCTAAAACAACTAACACTAACAATGACTCAATCATAGTATGACTCCTTTTTTAATTTATTTTTTCTAAATTTGATACTACCCATTTTTGGAATGCTGGAATATCGATATCTAAACACGCCGTTGCATTCGTTGAATCATGGTACTTCATTTTTAAATCGGCCACTGTTGCCCCTGCAGCTGGACCGTCTAAAGCGATTTCAATAAAGGTTTCTTGAACTGTGAACAGATCTGGATCAGTTAAATAGGCAATGGCACAAACATCGTGCATTTTTAATCCCGTCTGCAAACTACCACCACGATAATGTTGGAATAATGAGTAAAACATATTGCCCACTTTCCCAAAAGCTTTGATTTTTTCTGTTTCATTTTTTGTCAATACAGCTGTACTAGTTACATCTAAACCAACCATTACGATGGGAATACCTGATTGGAAAACGATTTGTGCGGCATGCGGATCAACATAGGTGTTGAATTCTGCACTCGTATTGGTATTTCCTCTTGATAGCGAACCACCCATCATCACGATTTCTTTGATATTTTGTTTTGTTTCTGGATACATACTTAAAAGCAACGCAATATTTGTTAAAGCTGCAATTGGAACTAACGTGATTGGTTCTGAGCTGGAAACGATGCAGTCTTTCATTGCTTCTACAGCATGAATATCCAGAGCTTTGGCCGTGGCTTTAGGAAAATCATATCCATCCATTCCACTTTCTCCGTGAATTTCTGCTGAATCTTCTAGCTGGATCAACAATGGTTTATCACAGCCTTTCGCAACAGGAACTTGTTTTTCGAAAAACGATACTAGTTTTAATGTGTTCTCAGTCGTTTTGTGTACGTTTACATTTCCAGCAACAGTTGTTAATAGCTGGACATCTAATTCAGGATGATTAAGGGCGATCGATAAAGCTACTGCGTCGTCAATTCCTGGGTCTGTGTCAATGATGATCGGTCTTTTTTCTTTTATCATAAATCCTTCCTCCTTCTTAGGTTAAGCGCATTACCTAAATGATATAAAAAAATACCTTTTGAATAATCAAAAAAGCATTTTTTAGATTAACCGCTTAATCTATCTGGTTCTTATGATAGCGTTTTATTTTTGGTTAGTCAATAACTATTTTATTTTTTTGACACTTTTCCCTTTAAATAAGCTTGGCTGCAAAATAATCGTCGTGGCTTTCAGTTGTTTCTTTGTAAGTTTCTTTTTTAAAAGGGAGACAGCTTGTTCTGTTAAGGAAGAAATGTTTTGTTCTACTGTTGCTAAGGAAGTCCCTAGAATATCTGCTATTTCTAAACGGTCGTAGCCGATGACCGAAAGCTCTTCTGGAATCTTCTTTCCACTGTTTAAAGCTTGCTTTAAAACACCAAAAGCTACCATATCATTAGAGGTTATCACGGCTGTGACATCTGTTAATTTGAACAGTTCATTTGCTTTTTCGATTCCACAATTAAAGCGATAACCCGTTTCAATGATGTAGTCTTCTTTTACGTTTATATCATAGCTTTGCAAGGCTTGTCTGTATCCCTTGATTCGCTCAAGTGTACTTGGCACCTTAAAATCTCCTGTCATGAAAGCAATATTTCGATGACCATTTTCCAGAAGATATTCTGTTGAAAGCTTACCGCCTTCTTGACTGTCAAAATAGACTTGATTGACGTCTTTTATGGAAACCTGTCTATCCACTAAAACAAACGGTGCATCGATTTCTTTCAAAAAATCTTCTTGTTCTTTTTTGCACGAAAAAGACTCATTCGACAACGCAATGATCAACCCATCAACACCTCGATTCAACAGCATTTGAATCAGATTTTTTTCCACGGTAAAATCATCATTGGAATTGACGATAATTGTCAAATAGCCCATTGCTCTAAAACGCTCTTCTAATTGTTTGCAGAGTTTTGAAAAGAACGGATTCTCAATATCAGGAATGACAACGCCAATTGTTTGAGAAGCTTTTTTGGCGAGGCTTTGAGCTGCGATATTGGGAATGTAATTTAACTCTTTTGCGATCGTTTTTATTTCTTGTTTCTTTTTTTCGGAGATTCTGGAAGGTTTATCATTTAAAACTAAAGAAACCGCAGCTTCAGATACATTGGCCATTTTTGCAATGTCTTTCATTCTGATTTTCATGGCTTTCTCCTTTATTGATACAATTGTTTTTTATTATTTCCATAAAAAATCTGCAACAAGTTGATCTACTTCTGTATTTTCGTGTAGCTGGCTGTGTTGGGCTGATTTCCCGTAAAAAACTTGTTCTTTTACATTATTTCCGTGTTTATTAAGCAATGAAACAACACTTAATGCATCAGCAACAGGAACGGTTTCATCACTTAAGCTACCGTCTTTCACATCTCCTGCGATGATCATCACATTCAGATCTTTAGGTACTTTTTCAATTCCATTGACATAATCAGCATAACGTTCACTTTGAACTGTGGGGCCATTGTTGATGACATCCTCTAGCGTTTCGCCGTCAGATAATTCCACAAAATTATTGAATGGTGCTGCTATACCGATAAATTTTTTGACCTTAGGCAAATTTTCAGCATCCCCATAAGTCGTTAAATAACGTAAAGAACTAGCACCGCCCATGGAATGCCCTACTAGGTTCACTTCTGTAACACTATAATGCTCCTGAATATAGGTCAAACAATTTTTGATCCACTCTGCCTGATTCCAGTCATTATTTTTGTTATCTTTAAAAAGAACTTGGATACTAGGATTATTTTTCTTCCCGGACAAATTGCCTTTTGCTTGTACTTCTCCTTCAGGACTAACGGTTAAAATCAACTCTTTCTTGGTCTGATCGCTTGCTTCCATTCGTTTGATCATTCTTCCAAAAGACCCATTACCTCCGCTATATCCATGAATGAACAATGTAGGAATTGTTGATTTTTGGGTTGTTTCACTCGTCGCCGAATTTTTGGTAACTGGTTGATTTTCGTCTTTAGCTGTTTTCTTACTGATGCAGCCAGTAAAAAGTAGTAAAAGACAGCTAGCTACTAATAAATAATACTTCTTCTTTTTCATATTATCACCTTTTCAGTTATGACTATAGTAAGAAGAGAGCAGGACAAAACTATACTTAGTTTTGCTCCACTCTCTCTATGCCAAAACAAATATGTCTCAGCTCTTTAGTTATTTAAATTGAATCTACTTGTTCAAAGTCTAGCTCAGTACTTGTTTCACGACCAAACATGTCGATATTCACTTTTAGTTTTTGACGTTCTTCATCAACTTCTGTAACTTCACCTTCAAGACCAGAAAAAGCACCTTCGATGATACGAACAGTATCGCCTAATGCAACATCTAAATCAGATTGACGTGTGCTCATGCCAATTGAACGCAAAATGTGATTGATTTCTTCTTGTAATAATGGCGCTGGCTTGCTTCCGGCACCATGTGAACCAACAAATCCAGTAACGCCTGGTGTATTACGTACGACATACCAAGAATCATCTGTCATTGTCATTTCCACTAAGACATATCCAGGGAATGTTTTATGAACGATCTCTTTTGATTTGCCATTTTTTACTTCTGTTTCTGTTTCTTCTGGAACAACTACACGGAAAATGAAATCTCCCATGCCCATGCTTTGTGCACGTGATTCAATGTTCGCTTTTACTTTGTTTTCGTAACCTGAGTATGTATGTAATACATACCAATTCTTTTCAAATGATTCCATTTCTGATTCGGCTCCTTTTGGTTTAATAGTTGGTAGAACAATAAATTAAAAGTAACAAGCAATTTCTTGTAACTCATCTTCTTTTTTCATGTGAAAATAAAAAAACCTCAGTTCCCCGAAGTTTTTCCTCACTTGCTATTATAGCACTATTTGTGCTGAAATACTAGTTTGAATTATTTAAGAATCAACGCAAAAGCTTTTTGGATCACTGTATCCATTACAAAGAATAACGCCGCAAAAATAATTGATGTTTCGATAACAACCAACGTATCTTTTCGTAATTGTTTTTTTGATGGCCAAGTAACTTGCTTCATCTCATCTTTAACACTACGTAAAAATTTCATTTGAACTCCTCCATTTTCTATTTCGTCTCTTTATGTAACGTGTATTTTTGACAGTATTTACAGAATTTTTTGATTTCTAACCGCTCTCCACGTTTTCCTTCACTGACGGCTTTAGAATAGTTTCTGGAGCCACAATCTGAACAAGCAAGTGCTGATTTTTTTGTTGCCATTGTTCACCCTCCTCTATTCACAAATTTACTCAATAACATTATCATTCTTTCAGCAAAATGTCAATGGATACTCAATAAACTATGGTTTTCTTTCAAATTATGTTATCATTAGCTTGTCAGATGAATTTAACCTACGGGGGGTAAAAATATGTTATTAAAATCCGTTGTTATCAAAAAGAAAAATCTTACAACAGTCAATGAATCTTGCACTTTAGAAGAGGCTTTGAAAATCCTTGAAGATTCAGGTTATCGTTGTGTACCGATTTTAGATGAGTCGGAAAAGATTTTTCGAGGAAATATTTATAAAATGCACATCTACCGCCATAAAGCAAACGGTGGAGACATGAATTTACCAGTTACTTATTTATTAAAAAACGCGACAAAATTTATTTTCGTCAACACATCATTCTTCAAAGTATTCTTTACGATCAAAGAATTGCCTTACATCGCAGTGTTGGATGAGAATAACTATTTTTATGGCATTTTAACGCATAGTACGTTATTGAATATCCTTGCTCAGTCTTGGAATATTCAACGTGGTAGTTATGTTTTGACAATTGCTACAACGGGTAAACAAGGAGATCTAGCCGCTATGACGAAGATTATTGCTAAACATAGCAGTATTGCCAGCTGCATTACGCTGGATATCGGTGAAGATGAATTTATCCGTCGTACCTTAATCACTTTACCTGCTGAAACAACTGAAGAAACTTGTGCAGTGATTGTTGAGAATTTAGAGCGTAAAAATCTTAAAGTCGTTGAGATCGAAGATTTACAAGCGAATGCTGAATAAAATATTAAAAAAAGAAGCCTTTCAATTGAAGGGCTTCTTTTTTTAACGCTCTTCACCAATAATCCGGACTTCTGTCTCCAATACCACATCAAATTTTTCTTTGATTACTTGCTGGATATGAGCAATCAATTCTACATAATCTGTTGCTGTAGCCTGATCGATATTCACGATAAAACCAGCATGTTTTTCTGAAATTTGAGCGCCGCCCCATTTCAATCCTTGCAAGCCAGCATCTTGAATCAGTTTGCCAGTAAAATGTCCTTCTGGTCGTTTAAAGACGCTACCACATGATGGATATTCTAATGGTTGTTTTGACTCTCTAAGTTCAGTTAACTCAGCCATTTGACTCTTGATTACGCTATTTTCTCCTTTTTCTAAAGAAAATGTTGCTTCTAACACAATACAATGCCTCTCTTGAATCCCGCTGTGACGATAAGAAAAATCCATCTCTTCATTTGTAAAGGTCTGGATCGTTCCATCATCCAACAACACATCAGCACTGGTGAAAACATCTTTGATCTCGCCACCATAAGCCCCCGCATTCATATAAACTGCTCCACCGATGCTACCTGGAATGCCGCAAGCAAATTCAAAACCTGTTAAATCATGCTCTAAGGCAACGTAGGTTGTATCGATCAATTTTGCGCCTGCCTCCACAATGATTTGATTTTTAGAAACCGTGATTTGCTTCATATTTTCCAACATGATCACCATTCCGCGAATACCGCCATCTCGTACAATTAAATTACTGGCATTACCTAAAACAAGCCAAGGGATTTCATGATTTCTGCAGTATTCCACTAAAGTAACCACTTCAGCTTTAGATTTGGGAAAAGCCAAAACATCTACAGGTCCACCCGTTTTAGTAAAAGTAAAATTCATCAAAGGTTCATCAAAAAGCAAAGTTATATCCGTTAATTCATTCATCATTTCAATTTTATTCATCGAAAGTCGTTCCTTTCTTTCAAACATCCTATTTATTCTAGCATGCCTAGGGGAAACTTTCTAGTCTTAGTCTATAAAATATGTTCTTGATGTTTATGTAACATCTGTGCACATAATTCATGACTAGTGAAAACTTTTTCTTGTTTTAAATGCGTACCGTCGTTTGTCTGAACGGCTTTAATAAATGTTTCTACCATTTGTTGGAAGCCGCGTTTTTCTAAAGTTGTTGACCAATCACCAAAGCTTTTTTGCTGAGTTGATTGCTGACTTTTGATTGTTAAGTCCGTTAGATTCTCTAAAACCAAAGTTCCCTCTGGACTAGTCAGCTGATACGTTTCAGTATTCGCCCCAGCGTAAAGATTCATTGAAGCGATTGCTGTTGTAGTTTCCGTCTCTACTTGAAGAATTGCTCTTTTCAAGAGATTGTTTTCCTCGATGATTTTTGTTTGAACTTGTCGAATGTCATCATCAAGCAGGTAAACAAGTATGTCTGCTACATGTAAAAATAAATCGTAGATTACAAAATTAGCAGTAGACTCTGAAGCCACTCGATTTTTTTGGATCAACAACATATTTTTATTTTCAACTGCTTTTAATTCTTCTACAAATGGGGCAAAGCGACGGTTAAAGCCTACCATCAACAGAAGATTTTTTTCAGCTGCCAGCGTTTGGATTTCTTTAACTTCTGATAGATTTTCACTTAAAGGTTTGTCGACGAAAACGTGGATGCCTGCTTCTAATAGTTGTTTTACAAGTTGACCATGAACGTTGGTTGCAGCATGGACGAAACAGGCGGATATGCCAGTTTCAATCAACTCCTCTGTTGAGGCAACCATTTCATTGAAGCCATATTTTTCACTGATTTCTTTTCGAGTTTGTTCATTTCTAGTGGATAATACAAAAGTTGCCTGGTCTCTTAGTTGAGAGTATACAGGTAGATACGCTTTTTGTGCGATATTGCCTAAACCGATTATTCCGATTTTCATAAAAATCCTCCTAGTTCGATATATAATATTTTATCCATTTTTTTTACCGACTATCTTCTTTTGGATTAATTGGTTTGATATCTTTTTGACCAAAAATAAAATAGCTGCTACTGCTAAAATGATTGGGCTTAAATTTAGTGGGAAAAACAACATCATAAACACTCCAACTGCAAAGGGTGACTTTATGATTGCAATTGCAATACTCGTACTCACGATTGCAACAATCAATAAACGATCCGTTTGAGGAAATAATTGTGATACAGCAAATCCTTGAATGATCGCAGAAAATACAATCGGAAAGATATCACCACCAACCCATCCTGTGTTCAAACAAATTTGTAAAAACAATAATTTGATCAAGGCAATCATCGTCAATACTAAAAATGAAGCTTGGCTTCCAACAAATGGAGCAAGTGAAAGGGATAACTGTCCTGAAAAAAGTAAGTTAGGCAAAGAAATACCTATCAAAAAGATTGCGATAGATCCTATCAACGCTTTACGAGTGGGAAATTCTTGCCAAAAATCTAGTTTTTTCTCTAAAAATTTAGTAAAAAGACTATAACATTTTCCAACTATTGCCCCGAATACAATCAGTGGCAGAGCTATCCACAGATCTCTCCATATCCAATTAGATTCACCCATTTTAGAAACAAAAGAGGGTTGTCCTGTCAGTTTCATCAATAGAACAAAAGTGATTAAACCGTTAATAATAAACAGTAGATAAAAAAACTTTTTTCTCGACTTCTGATGTCCTTTCACAGCTTTATTTTCATCATACGTCAACAAATAGCTTTTAGGGTTTAACAAACGTGCGGAACGCTCTTGTATTGATAAACCTCTCAGCTCTTTATAGTTAAAATAATAATAACGTAGTTTATCTGCCTGCCAAACGGATAAATAAATAACGGCACTTAGCAGTCCTGCTTCAGGTCCCACACCTGCACCAAAGATCAATACGATCAGCGCAATCAACAAACTACGGAAAACACTACTATGATCTAATGTTTTTGTTTGCTTTAATTCTGTCACTGAATCATGAACTGTATGAGGTAAATTCCCCCACCTTGCTCGAAAAAATCCCAGTAAGATCCCACCAGTTAAAGTAATGCCTAAAATATATAACACTCGCCAGCGGTTGCCAGGTGAAACTAAATTCCAAAGTAATTCGGAACCTATTCCTTCTAGTCTTAAAAATATAAAAGATATAACACCGATAACGCTACTTAGTATAATCCCATAAATTAATAACCCTATCTCTTTTGTATTCAATTTGATAGATCCTTTCAGTTCAGAATAATTAGATAGTTGTCTACTACTTCGCCTATAACTTTATCACAAATCCAAATACCTGGATACAAAAATGATACGCCTAAATTTGAATCAAAAAATTGACACATAATACCAAAATTCAGATTATGTATGTTAAACTATTCTAAAGTCTTGCTTACAAGAATCAATAAATGATATCAATTTTGAAAGAGGTCCTCAAAATGAAATGTATTTCATGGAATGTCAACGGTCTGCGTGCTGTTGTTAAAAAGAACTTTATGGAAGTTTTCAATGAATTAGATGCCGATTTTTTCTGCTTACAAGAAACAAAACTGCAAGAAGGGCAAATCGATTTAGACTTACCTGGCTACTACCAATACTGGAATTACGCTGAGAAAAAAGGCTATTCTGGTACTGCGATTTTTGCCAAAGAAGAAGCTTTAAGCGTTCGTTATGGCATGGGACTTGAAGAACATGACCAAGAAGGTCGTTTGATCACTTTGGAATATCCAAACTTTTTCATGATTACTTGTTACACACCAAATTCACAAAATGAGTTGAAGCGATTAGATTACCGAATGACGTGGGAAGATGCTTTTCGTGAATATTTGAATGAACTAAGTAAAGAAAAACCAGTTATCCTTTGTGGCGATTTAAATGTTGCACATCAAAATATCGATTTAAAAAATTGGAAAACCAATCAAAAAAATGCTGGCTTTACACCAGAAGAGCGGGCAAAATTCACTGATTTACTCGATAGTGGCTTTATAGATACCTATCGCCATTTCTATCCTGATCAAGAAGGCGTTTATTCTTGGTGGAGCTATCGTTTTAATGCTCGGAAAAATAACGCTGGGTGGAGAATCGATTATTTTGTCGTTTCAGATGACTTGAAAGACGCTTTGACGAGTGCGAAGATCCACACAGAAATTACTGGAAGTGATCATTGTCCAGTTGAAGTTGACTTGACTATTGCTTAGTGATTGTGACATAACTCTTCGAGTCATATCCCAATCACGTGGAATCCAGATAAACGGCGGGAGCAGAAGCAATCTTATCGGAAATAAGCTGATGTTGCACAGTACCTACTTGGTTATCAGGATTAAACACTTCTGTCCCAACCTCTTTTTATTTAGTTTCTGTTAATATTTTTCAATTAGGGTTACTATACGTCACTCATTTTGTTATACTACATGTATGAATTAATTTTGAACTGAAAGGGATAATGAACATGAATTTTTATTCCATAGACTTTGAAACAGCTAGTTATGCTAAGCATAGTGCCTGTTCTGTCGCATTAGTAAAAGTAGAAAACAATAAAATCGTTGATGAATATTATTCCTTGATTAAACCAGAAACAGATTTTTTTTGGAAAAATATTCAAGTTCACGGAATCAAACCAGAAGATGTAGCCGATGCACCTAAATTTCCCGAAGTTTGGAAGCAAATTCAAGGTTGCTTTAAAGCGAATAGCTTGGTAGTTGCTCATAATGCTCCTTTTGACTGTGGTGTTTTAGCTGGATGTTTAGATTATTATGGCATCGATCAGCCAAATTACCTTTCGCTATGTACTGTGAAAACCAGTCGTAAGTTATTTCCAGAAATGCCAAATCATAAATTAAACACCGTTTGTGAGAATCTAGATATTCAATTGAATAATCACCACGATGCTTTAGAAGATAGCCGAGCCTGTGCTGAAATTCTATTGTATCAGGAGAAACATTTTGGTGTCGAGCCTTTGAAAAAATTAGTTACAATAAAATAAGCAAAAGCCGAATCAAGAACAAGCTGTTCTTTTGATTCGGCTTTTCTTTATTTTTCTAAAATCTCAACGATCTCATCCATATTTTTAGAACCAAAAACAATTTCTTTATCATCAATGATCATTGCTGGAACACTCATGATTTTTTTCTCTGTCTTCAACTCTGGGAAAACACCGATATCGATCATTTCAGCTTCAACATTATGGTTGATTGAAGCAATTCGCTGACAAGCAGCGACCACATCTGGACAATAATGACAAGTCAATGAAACGAAAATCTGTACTTTCTTCTTAGGTAGTTCTTTGATTCTATTAACGACCGGCTCTTCTATTGGCTGACCAGCGCTTCCGACATTATAAACAGCTAACACGATCGAGTTGACTTCATGTCCACTTGGAATACCGCTAAACTTGATACCTGTGTATTCACCTTGGTCATTTAAAACAACTACACTTGGTAATTTATCAATGTCATATTTTGCTTCTATATCAGAATCTGTACCTTTTTGAACAGTTTCCAGAAAGATTTTGTCGCTTAATGAGGCAAATTCTGTTAGGAATGAATTTAATTCAAGTGATTTTTCTTCACTGCTGTCCATAATTTGTAACAAGGTTACATTCTTCGTCAATTTACCGAAAATACCGCCCAATTGCTCTCTCATTGCATCAGGGAACCATGTGTTATTACCACTTGTTGCTTTAGCTGGTTTCTTCTCTGCTTTTGGTTGGGTTTCTTTATTTTCAGCATGTTGCTTCGCTAAACGTTTTTCCATACGTTCATTGACGATCGGCAAACCAGCTTTTGTTTTTTCTTCTGTGATATATTTTTGTGCATTTGTTGCAGCGATTGCACCATCTGCAACAGCAGTAACGATTTGACGTAATTCTTTGATACGTAAATCTCCAGCTGCATAAACACCTGGTACATTGGTTTCCATATTTTCATTTGTTGGTACATAGCCACGGTCTAATTCGACTTTCCCTTCAAAAATCTCTGTACTTGGTTTGTTTCCTGCAAAAACGAACATACCAAATGTACTGTCTGCTGGCGCTTCATATGTTGTTTCTTCACCCGTTTCATTATTAACAAAAACAGCTTTACGAACAAAGTCATCGCCAGTGATTTCTTTGACTTCTGTATTGTAAACAATTTTGATATCTGGATGTTGTTTAGCTGCTTCTGCTGTTAGTTTTGCACAAGTAAAATCAGGTTCACGAATGATCATCGTCACTGATTTACCGTAACGAGTTAAGTAAACCGCTTCTTCTGCCGCGGCATATCCGCCACCCAGTACGAAAATATCTAATCCTTGGAAAAATTCACCATCACATGTTGAACAATACGCAATCCCACGACCAGTAAATTCAACTTCACCTGGGAAACCGATTTTACGTGCTGAAGCGCCTGTTGCGATGATCACAGCGTAAGCTTGATAGGTTTTAGTTGCCGATTTCACTGTTTTGACAGTTTGGCTTAAATCAACATCAATGATTTCATCTGTCGTAAATTCAACACCGAAATCTAGTGCCTGTAAACGCATATCTTCCATTAGTTCAGGCCCAGTTGTTGCTCGAATCGCTGGATAATTCACGATTTCAGAAGTTGTCGTAACTTGCCCACCAATCTTATCTTTTTCAATAATTAATGTGTCTAACATTGCACGTCCAGCATAAATACCCGCTGATAAAGCTGCTGAACCGCCGCCGATCACGATCAAATCATAAATTTCTTGACTCATATCTGTTCTCCTTTTATAAAATTCATTGTTTTCAGTCTGAAAATTTTAAGAAAGACTCCCCAAATAAGGAAGTCTCATCGTTGTCTATTAAAATGTTTAGATTTTACCAACTAAGTCTAAACTTGGTGCAATTGTTTCTTCGCCTGGTTTCCAGTTAGCTGGACAAACTTTATCGCCATGTTCAGCTACAAATTGAGAAGCTTCTAATTTGCGAACTAGCTCTTCTGCATTACGGCCGATTCCCATGTCGTTGATTTCATATGATTTGATTTCGCCTTCTGGGCTCACAATAAATGTTCCACGGTATGCTTGACCTAAGTCTTCATTTAAAACACCGAAGAAACGAGCAATTTTACCATTTGGATCAGCTAACATTGGGTATTTGATTTTACCGATCGTATCTGTCGCATCTGCCCACGCTTTATGAACAAAGTGGCTATCTTCAGATACAGAATAAACTTCACAATTCAGCTCTTTTAAGTGATCGTAGTGATCTTGCATGTCCCCTAATTCTGTTGGACAAACAAATGAAAAGTCAGCTGGATAGAAGAAGAAAATACTCCATTTACCTAATACGTCTGCCGTTGATACTTTGATAAACTCACCATCTTGGTATGCATCACATTCAAAGTCTAATAGTTTCGTGTTGATTAAGTTCATTTAATTATTCCTCCTAAAATTTAAAAGCGTAATGAGCTCACTTAGTCTAAACTGAGAAGCAGGAAAATATGAATGAGATGTTTTCTATCTCAATCCTATTTTATCTTTTTTCGGAAAGACTAGCCCATGCAGCTAAATATTTTTCTACACTCTTAGCGTATCAATTTAAAATTATTATGTCAATAGAATTATTATAGTTAAGTTATTTTATTTTTGGTATTTTTGTCTTTTATTTGAGAAAATAGCTCTTTCATTCTCAATAACATAAAAAATCAACGTTTATTTTATTGTCTGATCATAATCACACAATAAAATAAAAACAGGACACAGACAGCAGCCTCTATCCTATTATTTCTTTACTTTATTTTACCAAAAAAATTTCTTCAACAATTGAATGACTTCCTGGTTTTCCACTAGTTCACTGTGACTTGTATTTACGCCTTTAATCAATACTTCTTGATACTCAGCTACTTGATCGTGGTAAATGTACCTTCCAGAAAAAACGCTTTGCACAGGTACTTTGTTGTCAGATGCTGTCTCTTCAACTTCTCCAGCAATATTCAACATCTTGATCGTATCGGGAATATTTTCTTGCTTCGCTAAATAACCTTTTAGTAAATCACTTGTTTCCTTTACTTGCGTAAATGAAGTCACTGCATCATTGTATTTTTTTGATGTATCATTGTAGGGTGTGCCTAAGGTTATTAGTTTAGCTAATTTAGGATCTGACGCTTGCTGAAATTCTTCAAGGTAAGACGTGATCACTAGTCCGCCATTAGAATGACCTAGATAGTTATACGTTTCAAATGAGTATTTTTTTTGAATATAACTCAGTGCCAGTTGATACCATTTTCCTTGGATCGCTAAGGTTTCATTACTGCTATCTTGAAACGCAATCACAATGATAGGATGTTTTGTTGAATTTTTCAGCTTGCCTTTAGAAAATACAGTACCATCTGTCGCTACAGTAACTTTCAACACATCAGCTTTAGGCTCTATCATTTTGATCAACCCATTGAAGCGATTTACAGTTCCATTTGTGCCAGGAACCAAAATCGTTGGAATGTTAATTTCCACAGGTTCACTCGTTTGTGTAAATTTTTCTGCAAATGCAGTAAAGCTTTTTTGAAATAATAGAAAGAGCATTATAACAACACCTACTATCAAAAGTATTTTGGGACACTTTCTTTTTATCCTGTTATTGTTCTTCATGGCGTTCTCCTCCAATATAGAGAGAGTCTACGCCTTGAAACTTAAATGAAAATTAAACATAAAATAAACGCTCGTTTAAGAACATAAAAATGTTTCATCCATATTTTTGTCTTTATTAAAATGCTTTCCATGAACGTCAATTGCTGCATGCCATTCTTTACATAAATCATGAGGGATTGATTCCGTCAAATGCATAAAATCTTTGCGCATTTCTTCATAGGTTTTATATGGTCCAAAACCTAAACGGTTAAATAAACGAATCGCATATTGATCCGCGATAAACACATTTCGCTCAAAAATATAAAGCAGCATCGCATCTGCTGTTTCTGAACCTACACCTTTAATCGTTAAAAGTTCTTTTCTAAGCGCATCTGTCGAATATGTACGGAATTTATCAAAATCACTATCATGAGAAATAAACCAATCGATCAATGCTTTAATATAGCTACTTTTTTGTTTAAAAAATCCTGCTGGCCGAATTAGTTCTTGCAAAGTCTCCAATTCAATTTCCAGAAGACTTTCTACAGTTAAATATGGCCCCAAATTTCCTAATGCTTTGTGGGCATTTTTTTCTGTCGTTTGCTGAATCAAGATCATCGATACCCAATCAGATAAACGATTCTCATCTTCCCACCAATACTGAAACCCATAATGTTCAACTAAGTTATTTAGCACTTGAAGCTTGTCTCTATCTGTTTTCATTTTTTCCCCTCCTCTGTGGCTATATAAAAAAACTTAGGTCAAAATAATTACATCCTGACCCAAGCCGTATAATGGTTATTCGGTTATTTCTTTTTCTTTTGTGATCATGATTACACCATCGCCTAATGGTAGTAACGTCGAAGTCAAATCTGGATGGGTCATCACAGTATCTAAAAATTGATTCAGCTTTCTATGGATCGTTCTTTGGCTACGTGGAATTTCCTCAATTGGATCTAAAATTGTTCCTGCTTGGAAAACATCATCCACCATTAGAACACCACCAACGCGTAGCAAACGTAAACATTCTGGTAAAAATTCAATATATTTGGATTTCGCACTGTCCATAAAAATAAAGTCATAAGGACCCGTTAATGTCGGTAAAACTTCAGCCGCTTGACCTTCTAATAAAGTTATTTTATCTGTCAATCCTAGGCGTTCATAGGTTACTTTCGCTTTTTTGATCATTACATCAAATCGATCGATTGTTGTCACATGTCCGTCATCTCCGACGTATTGTGCCATTAAACTAGAAGAAAAACCGATTGCTGTTCCAATTTCTAAAATATTCTTGGGTTTGATTTGATCTAAGAAAAATTGTAGAAACACAACGGTTTCATGAGGGATGATCGGCACCCCTGCCGCGTGGGCTTCCTCTTCGATAACGCCAAGTTCACCTTGGATTTTTTTTTGTTTATTACGCATAAAATCAACGAGTTCTTTTTTTACAACTGGTCGATGCATCATTTCATTTCGCATACTATCGCTCCTTTTCGCTTCTTTATTATACGAATTGAAGGATATGATGTCAAAAAATAATTTTCATCTGTTTCACTTATACTGTTCTATTCTTTACTGATTTTTTTAGCGATTCGTTCATTCATTTTTCTTTTTAGTTCATTGATCCGTGTTTTAGCCTGCATTTCATGAAGTGTATTTTCAGCAAAAGATCCAACATCTTCTCCAACTAATTGTAAAACAGGTATATTATTTGCAGCGCCTTCTTCAAAAAAGTCTAGTAATTCCAGCATTGGCGGAAGCATGTCCATCCCATCACCTGCGGTAAATTCCCATAAAAATTTTTGAACTTCTTTATAAACAATTTGATAATCAGAAGGAAGCTCCTTTAGTCGTGCCATTTGCCTGTTGTATTCTACCTTATCCGCATGAACTTGTTTGAAATAATTGATGACGTTTTTATTTTTCATCATCTGTTCCCTCCTTTAATCGTTCGATTTGACCTGAAATAAAGGTCCAGCGTTGCCAAAATAATGCGAGTTCTTTCTGACCTGCATCATTTAAAGAATAAAATTTGCGCATTGGTCCAACCGTTGATTTTTTCTTTGTAACTGTGACTAAATTCTTTTTTTCCAAGCGTAAGAGAATCGTATAAACCGTTCCTTCAACAATATCTTCAAACCCATATTCTTGTAAATTATTGGTTATTTCATAACCATACGTTTCATGCCGATTGATAATTTCCAAAATGACACCTTCTAAGACACCTTTTAGCATTTCTGTTATCCCGTTCATAATGTTCATCACCCGTTCTTTCTTTTGATACTTTAGATTCTTTTATCCCTAAACTACTAAGTAGTGCTAAGTACAGGTATATAGTATAACTTAGTAGGGTATTTGTCAACTACTTTGTTTTACTAAGTAGTTGGATATAAGAAAAGCACTTGTAGTAAAACTATTCTCTAGTTTTACTACAAGTACCTTATGTTCTATTTCTTAATAAAGCAAACCAACCAAATCATCTTTTTCAATATTACCAAAATATTTTTTAAGATCAATCTGATCGACAGCCGCTTCAATTGCAGATTTTTCATATTTTGTGCCCGTCAATATTTCTTCAACATCCTTGATTTCACCTAATCCAAAGAAATCGCCAAAGATTTTGATTTCTTTGATTTCTCCATCTTCTACATTCATTTGTGCATCAATGGAACCAATTGGGAAGCGTTGATGACGTTCCAAGTTAAAGGCTGGTGATTTTCCATAATTCCAATCCCAGTTACGATAATATTCGTCTGAAATCTTGTTGATTTTTTCCCAATCTTCATCCGTTAACTCATATGTTTTCACTTGATCGACAGAGTCAACACCAAAGATTTTCAATAAGATATCTTCACGAAATTCTTCTGTCGTCATATCTTGTTTGTCTGCTGGTAGAAATGGTTTGATATTCGTTACCCGAGAACGAACGGATTTGATTCCTTTAGATTCGATTTTATCTTTGCGAACTTTTAAGGTGTTCACCACTTCATCAATATTACTATCAAACATCAAAGTACCATGGGCAAACATTCTTCCAGCCGTTGCATACATCGCATTTCCAGAAAATTTCATACCATCGATCACTAAATCGTTACGTCCTTTTAATTCAGCACCAGAAACACCTAGCTCATGCAACGCTTGAATAATTGGTTGTGTTACTTTCGCAAAATCACGAAAAGAATTACCATCATCTGGCATGATAAAACTGAAATTCAAGTTCCCATGATCATGATAAACAGCACCTCCACCGCTTAAACGACGAACCACATGAATTCCATGTTCATCCACATATTCTTTGTTGATTTCTTCAATCGTATTTTGGTTACGACCAATAATAATAGATGGATCATTAATATAAAATAATAAAATCGGCTCATCTAAAGGTTTTTCTTTTAATAAATACGTCTCGATCGCTAAGTTGACTCTTGGGTCATTGTTTTCATTTGGTACAAAAATCACAGTTCACCACTCCTTAAATTTCAATAACTAAATTTTTCTCTGCTAAACTAACGGACACTTGACTACCAGCAGCATTTTCAGCTTGTTTTTTCAATTCTGCTAATGAACCATGTTGGGGTAAATGAGTCAGGATCAGTTTTTTGACATGAGCCGCTTTAGCGATTTCGCCTGATTCTTTTGAAGTGAAATGGGCATGATGCTGTTCATTTCCTTCAAATAAATAAGTATCCGCTAAAAAAACATCCGCATCTTTAGCAAACTCAATAAAACTTTCCAAATAACCTGAATCACCTGTGAAAACGAATACCTTCCCTGTTTTTTCTTCTACAAAACGCATTGCATAACATGGAACAGGATGGATTGTTTTCATAAACGTTACAAGAAAAGGCCCTAATTTTAATTCTTCTGCTTCAAAATAGGGAACTGCTTTTGACACGTTTGGCATATTTAAAGACTCAAAATGAACAGGATCATCTGTATGTCCGTAAATAGGTAATATAGGCGTTGGTTCCATCACTGGGTATAGCTGACGATAATATTGTAACACTCCCAGATCAGCAATATGATCATAATGGTAATGTGACAATATCACAGCATCTAAGGTTAATGGATCAATATGCTCTTCTAAATTAATTAAGGTTGTACTCCCAGCATCTAGTAATAGCTTAAAACCATCTGATTCTAGCAAGTAAGAACTGGTTCCTTCTCCTTTATAAGGATAAGCACCTAAACAGCCTAAAACGGTTATCTTCAACTTCATCGACCTCCTTGATTAGTTTTCACTTAATGGTACCACAAAAAAGGAAATCATTGATAAAAACAGACATGATTGAACAAAAAAAGACTAAAAATAACTTAAACAGTCATTTTTTAGTCTATAAATTTCCATAACAGGATTTCAATCAACAGCGGTGAATCAGCTATCTTTTTGTTTTCCTTTTTTTCAAAAGATATAGAACACCACACAAAACTATAATTCCTCCACCCATGAACATCAGAGATTTTTTGTTATTCTCTCCTGCTAAAGGCAATTGTTCTTTGATCTGCGTATTCTTTTGGTTATTTTTCATTTCTTTATTCTGGCTATAAACATATGTTACTGTATGGTTTTGTTTTTCAACTATACCTTTTGCATTTTTAGGTAATTTGTTTTCATTTAGTGTGTAACCATCTATTATAGGTTTATAATTTGCTATGGAAACATCATAAGATGTACCGATATTACCACTAATCGTTTTAGAATCATGGATTTTTTTACCAGCTTCATCTACGTAGTTTATCGTGATCGTCCCTATTTTTGCTGGATTTTTTTTATAAACATACTCTACTGTTATTGGTTTATCACTCAATACTCCTGTCATATGTTCAGGTAACTTGCTTTCATCTAGTGTATAACCGTCGAGTGTAAGCTTATACTCGGCACTTGTCGCATCATAGGTTTCGCCAATATTTCCACTGATTGATTGAGCGTCGTGGAGTTCTGCTCCTGTTTCATCTACATATGTTACCGTGACATCTGCTGCTTTTACTGGATTTTTTGTATAATTGTACACAACGTTTTGGGCTGTTTCACTTAATGTTCCTTTGGCATTTTCTGGCAGGTTGCTTTCATCTAGTGTATAACCGTCGAGTGTAAGCTTATACTCGGCACTTGTCGCATCATAGGTTTCGCCAATATTTCCATTAATTGATTGAGCGTCGTGGAGTTCTGCTCCTGTTTCATCTACATATGTTACAGTGACATCCGCTGCTTTTACTGGATTTTTTGTATAATTGTACACAACGGTTTGAGCTGTTTCACTCAATGTTCCTTTGGCATTTTCTGGCAGGTTGCTTTCATCTAGTGTGTAGCCGTCGAGTGTAAGCTTATACTCAGCACTTGTCGCATCATAGGTTTCGCCAATATTTCCACTGATTGATTGAGCGGTGTGGATTTCTGCTCCTGTTTCATCTACATACGTTACAGTGACATCCGCTGCTTTTACTGGATTTTTTGTATAGTTGTACACAACTGTTTGGGCTGTTTCACTTAATGTTCCTTTGGCATTTTCTGGCAGGTTGCTTTCATCTAGTGTATAACCGTCGAGTGTAAGCTTATACTCGGCACTTGTCGCATCATAGGTTTCGCCAATATTTCCACTAATTGATTGAGCGGTGTGGATTTCTGCTCCTGTTTCATCTACATACGTTACAGTGACATCCGCTGCAACTCTAGTGACAGGCTGCCAAACGTACGTATCATTTTTTGGAGCAAGATCAAAATTACTCATCAATTCTCGACTTGTCCAGATATCTGCACCATTAGGATTACCACTTGTACCATCACCAATGTTCTGCCACATTCCAGTATACATATCATTTATAGGAACCAGCGGTAATTCAGGATTAGTACTTGAATTACTGCCTATAAATCTAAAACTTGAACTAAGCGTTAATTCTTTTAATGCGGTAGTATTTTGGAAAAACCTTGATGTTGAGTAGGCATTATTGGAAGATAACCTAGTCATGTCAAAGCCAGATAAATCTAAAGACTCTAATGAACTATCCCCCATAAAGACTCCTTGCGCTGAATACATCGGTGACAGATTCCAATTCGATAAGTTTAATGCCTTCAATTTCGTCATGTTTGCAAATGCATAGGTTATTGCAGTTATACTTTGTGTGTTCCATGTTGAAATATCTAGATTCTCCATATTCACACATCCATAAAAAAGAGAAAAAATATCTTGTACTTTAGATGTATCCCAACTCGTTAAGTCTAATGAAACTAGACTGGCACAATCAGCAAAAGTACGCTGCATATTGACTGTATTTGAAGTATCTAGGTAGGAAATATTTTCAATTTCAGTCACATTAGATAGGCCTTCAAACAAGCGTTCCATAATGGCTGATGCTACAACAGGTCCTTCGAAAACAATCTTATTTATGGAATTTCTATAATCCAACCAAGGACTTTGACGATAAAAACCAATTTCCGGGGTATCATCAAATTCACCTTGCTGAATATGAAGTACACCTGTGTCATCTATAGACCAATCACTTGTTCCAAAGGTACCTGCCGCAATATCAGTCGTAGATACATCAAATGTGGAAACTTCTCTTTCACTAGTTTCTTGTGAAACGGTAAAATCAATTGTATCCCGACTATTCGACAATTCAGTTGGATTACTTGTCCCACTGGATTCTGAAGAAACGGTTTCTTCACTTGAAACTTCTACTGCTTCTTTTGAATCATTACTAATCTTAGGGGAACTGCTATCTATTGTTTCGGCTAAAATAATGCTAGGTTGCCAAATACTTATTAATAAAATAAAAAGCAATGTAAAACACGTTTTTTTCACAACTATTCTCCTATCATATTTTGATGTTAAACCATATTAATCGAAAACGTTCGTTATGTATAGTAAAAGCGTTCTTCTATCTCTATTATATTTATGTTTTTAAATTTTTTTAATATAATAGTTTTACACAACAAAAAATCTCTCTTATTTGACCTTTTAGTAACGAAGAGCAAACAAAAGAGATTTTATTATATAGTGTATTACATATGATTAAAATTTTTCAATTCATTATTCTACACTAATCGGTGCACCTTTTTCTTCACGAGCTGTATCATAAAAACTTGCGATAGCGACATTATGATAAGGAATCACCCATAACAAACCAATCCCAAATGTTAATACACCGATGAAAAACCAACCAATGAAAGATAATTGTAATAAGAAATACTGTCCAAAACGTCCTTTCATCAAAGACAACGCATATTTGATCGTATCTCCTACTGGCAATTTATTATCATCGATTTTTACCCAAACAGCAAATTGGAAAACACCACTCACAAAAACACCTATGAAAGCTGCTAATATAGTAAATAGAAGAATCATTAATGCAACTGTCACATCACCCGTTGCTTCTCCTTGAATTTCTTTCAATGGAATTTTATTGACCATCATACTAAAGTATAGAACCACTCCTGAAGTTAAAAGGATCGGTAATAATATAATTAAATTCAGTATTGCACCAATAATTGCTTGAATAAGATTGATCAATAACATAGGAATATAAAATTTTCCTTGAAACATAATCCCAAGCATACTTGCATCAGCTTTTCTTCCTCTTAATACTTCCAAGGCACAATAATATGTTGCATAGGTAAGTGCAAAGAAAATGAAGTTATTCAATAAGAATGTGATAACATTACCTGTTGCGCTATCTTCTGGCGCTCCTACAATCATCGATACCACTGCACCGATCAGCATAGTAATCAATGCTGCTAAAAAAGTAATCCAAGCCATTGTTCCCCATTGATCTTTTAATGATATTCGAGCTTGCTCTCGATGCATTGCATTTGTAATTTGACTTTTCATTTGAAACATCTCCTTCTGGTTTAATAACTGCGAAGCTTATCTACCGTTTCTTGATCTAAGCGTTTAACGACTTCTGTCACTAATTTAACTGTATTTAAATAATCATCTTCATGAATCATAGATGTATGAGAATGTAAATAACGAACTGGAACTGTAATTGCCAATGAGGGTACACCGTTTCTAGATAAGTGCATTCTGCCGGCATCAGTACCGCCACCTGTGATTACAGTATATTGGAAAGGAATATTATTTTCTTCTGCCACTTGGATCACAAAGTCACGCAATTTTTTATGCGGAATCATTGAAGCGTCGAAAATCAAGATTTGCGGTCCTTTTCCTAATTCAGAGTCCGCTTCTTTAGGCGTCATTCCTGGAGTATCTCCGGCGGTTCCAGTATCTAATGCAAAAGCAATATCTGGATCAACTAGATGAGTACTTGTTTGAGCACCACGTAAGCCAACTTCTTCTTGTACATCGCTTCCAGCAAATAAAATATTAGGATGCCCTTCTGTCGCTAGATTTTCCAAAACTCTTAAAGAAACGGCTGTACCGATACGATTATCCCAAGCTTTAGCCAACATAAACTTAGTATTGTTCATTCGGCGATATTCAATGTAAGGCGTGATCATGTCTCCAGGTTTAATGCCCCACTCAGCCACTTGTTTGTCACTAGAAGCACCGATATCTATAAACATGTCTGCTACATCATAAGGTTGTTTTCTAGCTTCTGCCGTTAAAACATGAGGTGGTTTTGAACCAATCACGCCATGAAACAAGTCGCCTTTTCCTGTTTTGATTTGCACTTGTTGCGCCAGCATAACCTGTCCCCACCAACCCCCAAGTGTTTGGAATTTGATAAAACCTTTTTCTGTAATTTGAGTGACCATAAAACCAACTTCATCTAGGTGTCCTGAAAAGAACACTTTAGGGCCTTCTTTATCACCAACACGCTTGGCAATAATACTCCCTAACCCGTCATACATGATTTTATCTGCAAATGGTTCTGCATATTTTTTAAATATCTCTCTGACTTCTCCTTCATTGCCTGGTACTCCTTTAGCATTGGTTAAGTCTATTAATAAACGTTCTTCTTTTTGATCCAAAATATTCCCTCCTAAATTTAAAAGCTGAAAGAACTCGTTCAGCCTTGATAGGAAAATAGAAAAAATTCACTGAGACGCTTTTCGCCCTATGCTATTTTTATCTTTTCCCCAAAATCTTCAATTTCTAGAACTTTAGCTCTTAGATGTTGATGAGATCGAAGCAATGTCTAATGCTACTCAATTCTCGCTAATCGTATTATATCACTTATTAGCACTCTTGAAAAATCAACTGTATATTAAAAATATAAAATGAAAAGTGATAGAAGTACCCCTAAAAATAGGCACTTTCTATCACTTTCTTTGCCATCTACATGAAATTAATTGTTGTCTATTTCTTTTTTTCTAAAGTAATAAATAACATAATACCCCAGTAGGCTGACAATCAAACTATTCCCTAATAAAACATACCAGTTTTCGACATGTTCATTAGTTCTCGGTAACTTTTTCTTAGCAAGTGTCGTTGTGTTCGGTAACTTATTTTTGTTTGCTTGCGTTGTAGTTTTTTCTTTTGGTACTTGCGGATCAACGATAGGTGGAACTGATTCTTTTTCGTATACATAGATTATTTTTTGTGGTGCTTCTGTAAACATCACTTCATCTATTCCGGCTAACTGATCCATCTTATTCCTTAATTGAGGCGTTGCTTTTTGTACTTCTTTAAAACGGAAGCCAGCAATTTCTTTTGGTTTAACTGTTTGTTTTGTGCCAACTTTTCCTGTTAATACATCATCATCATCAATTTTATTTCCTTTTGTATCTACATGTTGGAATAGAATTTCTCCTGTTATATGCTCGTTTTCTATAGTTAAATCATGATTTAGGTGCTCAGGATCGATCGTGATGTCTTCCTTATAATCTTTCAGATGATAACCAACTGGCGCTTTTGTTTCAGTGAGTGTATACGTACCTTGAGAGATTTTGTCAACCTCAGCGATACCATTCTCATCTGTTGTCAATTTGAGTTGCCTTGTTGGATCATTTTTAGAAACCAGCGTAAATTCAGCCCCGCTCAGAACTTGCTTCGTTTCTTGATCGATTTTTTTCACACGGACCGTTCCAGTTAGTAGTTGGTTGACTTTGGTTCCTGTGACCGCTGTTTCTGATTCGATCAACTCTTTCGTCAATGCTAATGCAACTGGTTCTTTATCTAATTCGTAGCCGCTAGGTGCTTCTACTTCTGTAAAGGCATATTCACCCTCTGACAGGTCAGAAACTGTAATCAAGCCTTGTTCATTTGAATTGAATATGTGAGCTAATTTTTGATCCTCCGTCCAACTAGACTGTCCTTGTTCATCTATCTGGTAGTATTTTTTTTCTGGATTACTATGAGATAAAATGAACTTAGCATCTGGTAACGCATCACCTTTTGGATCTTCTTTTTTCAACTCTAGAGTTCCTGTTGTGATGATTGGTTGGTTTTCAACAACAGTTATATAAGTTGGATCATCAATATCCTCATCAGATTTTGTTGATAAAAGTACACCTTTTTGATACTCGTCAGATAATTTATACCCATCTGGCGCTGTAATTTCTTTGATTAAATACTCACCTTCGGCCACTGATTTAAAGGTAGCATTCCCTTCTTGATCAGACGTTACCTTTAGTCCTAATGATTGATTGCTTTCTTTATCAAAAAGTTCAAAAACGGCTCCTTTTAAAGGTTCTTGTGTACGTGCATCAACTTTTTTCAATGGAATCTGACCGACACCTTTTCCAGAACCAGAACCACTTGTGACCGTATGATTTACTGTTGCCCAATCTGTTTTGATTGCATTATCATTTGAAAACACAGCTGTATTAAGTACATTTGCTGATTTTGTCGTAACTGTTTGATAATCGACAGAAACTCCTCGAGTTTCTTTTTTAAAGGTGATTTTAAAATAATTCGTCTCATAATTTTTCAAAAGTGCGCCTGCCGCACTTTGATTCGGATCGTAAGTGAAGGTAATTTCATAGTCTTCACCTAAGCTGAGAACCTTATTAGTGACTAAATCTCTAACAACAAACGCATCATTCCCTATCACAAAGTTAGTATTTTCAGCTTTCGATAAATCACTTAGTGTGAAGCTATCTTCTAAAACTAAATTTTTATACGGACGGTTTTCCGGCATAGTATTCGTTTGAATATGCCAATTAGCAAGTTTGTTATCCGCTAGCGAAATTCTTCCATACTTATAAGTATTGATCCCCAAAGCGACTGTTTCTTCTGCTTTAAGCTCGTGTTGGTAGTCTTTTTCATCACTGATTTTAGCGATATTCGTAAATTTAGTATAGTAATCGGAAACAGGCGCTGTAGCTGGTGCTGTTTTATATCGAATTGCTACTTTTTTGTTGCCAATAGCTGAAAATTCTAAATGAATGTGATTGTCTTTGATTTCCATAACAGTTGGATAACGGGGATCTCCTGGTTGGATTGCTGCTCCTGTCAGAACAACTTCTTTACCATCTTCATTGACAATCTTGTCTAGTTCGAGAATCTCGATCGAGTCCTTATCTAATTTTTGAATCGATTCTATTTCATCATCTAAAATAAGATTTTTATATTTATGACGCTCTTCATTGATCCCAATCGTCCAAGTAAATAATCCAGCCGTATTCGCATACGTAACATTTTTCTTACCGCCCCCAACTAAAAAGTTAGGAATATTAAATGTCGCTGAAGCTTCCATCGGAATATTTCCATTACCTGCCAGAGAGACCTTATTACTTAGTTCGTCGCCTACTTTAACATCTGTATTGTCAAATTTGCTTGTATATGTCAAAACATATTTATTCGTTGTAACACCACTGTGAACACCCAACATGTCCACTGTAAAACCAGAACTCGTTTTCTGGATTGTGTAATCTTGTCCTGCAACTAATGGGTGCTTTGTTTTATCGTCCCCTTTAGCATAATAGTAAAAATCAGCTGAACCATCCACTAGCTCTTTTACTCGCTCGCCAAACTCATCAATCATTTTATTGAACTGCATTCCCCAATGTTTATTGTTAACAATGATCGACCAGTCTACTGTACCATCCGTCATATCTAGAGAATCTTCTTCTAGTATTTTAGAAATGTTTGATGGGGCTAGATTGATTTTTGCAGTGTCACTTCCTAACGTATCTGAAGCTTCATTTTCAATCACACGGGGGCTAGGATTTTGAACCGCTGTTTCATAGACAAACCGATATGCCTGAGTTGAAGGTGTGCTTGGGTTATTGTTATACGTGTAATCCGTTGTATATTGACCAAAACCACTTGTATCCCAAAGATTTGATGAAACAAAACCACCTTGGCTGATTGAATTGGTGCCATAAACATATAAAAAATAAATTTTTAGATTTGAAAAAATTAAATCATTAGCAACTTCATCCTTGATGATGTCTGTAAACTTGCTTCCTTGTGTTAGCTCTGTATTGTCCAAATTATAATCGATTGTCCAAACGATTGTATTTGTTTTGACATTGTACTCACCTTTTTTGGTTATATGAGGATTGTGATTATATTGGAAATATACATAGTTTGTAAGAGCTGTTCCATAAATAGTAGCCTGAGTTCTCAGATAATATAGCTCTTCATTCACGATCGAATTTTCTTCAATAACTGATTCATACGTCAGGATTACCGCTTTATTTGTTTCTTTATTTAAGGTAACTTCCAAATTTGCATCGTTTTGTTGAAGTGTATACTCGCCACTCCCTAACAAAACAGGTTCGCCAATCAACTTGCCCCCCATTGAAACGTCTTGTTCAAAGACTTTCACATTCTTGATATCGATATAAGAAGACGCATCTTCTATCTGACTCGAACCGTTTTTATTGATCATGTTTTTGACCACTATTTTTTGATTTGGCTGGATAGTTTCTCGATTAATATTGGTTTTTATTTCTGTTGATACTATATCTGTATTAAATTTTTTATTTTTATTCAGAGTAATGCTTCCTTCACCTGAAAGTTTAAATAAAATATCGTATTGTTTTGCCTGGTTGTTCGCTAATGGAAAAACAATCGTTTTAAGTAAGTCACTATCATCGCTATATGGAATAAAGCTTGTTTCAATATCGATTTGATATTTTCCATTAACTACTGTTTCATTAAAAACGATGGTAAGTTTTCCGGTTGTGTCGATAGTCCAGTTTCCGACTGTTGCTAATTTTCCGGATATGTTGTTTGAAATCGCAATATCTGCTGGCAATTGATACTCATATGTTCCAGCTTGGATTGTTTGATTTTCGGCCCCAACTTGTAAGGTTAACTTCAATGGTGCCTGTCTTTGAGGTCGATTCGTCGTAGTGTTGAATTCTGCTCCTTTTGAATCCGTCAAGGTAACATTTGTGATTAGATTCTCAGTTTGTTTTACTTTTGCTTGGCTTGGCTCCATCCGAGCCTCAGCAGATGAGCTTTCTACTGATTCTCCTGGTACATCTATGCTTTCAGATATTTCTTTCGATTCAGTCGAATTTTCCGTTGTAGCATCTGTTGAAACTTCACTTGGAGCTGTGCTTTCTGATGAAGCTCCATTGTTCAATGTCTCACTTGTTGGATTATTCATCGAAGTTTCAGAAGTTTCTTCTGGTACCAAAGTTTCAGCAAGACTAACAACAGGAATCAAACAGTTTGCAATCATAAAAATCAATACCATTATTATCCAAAATTTCTGTTTTTTCATTTGTGCCCTCTCCTCTATTTAATAAAAAAAATATAACTATCATTATCTTACCATAAATTTTAAATATTTATAGTTAAAATCACAAAATATTTTAATTTAAATAGAAATAAAAAAACATAACTGCTTAAAACAGTTATGTTTTTTTATTATTTTATATTAGTAGGTTCTTTCTGTTGCCACTCTTTTGAATAGAATGATGGATCGAGTTTATAAGTTATTTTTTTGGATGAACCTTTTTCAAGAAATGGCTTAATTCGTTGATCAGCAGCAAGCCAACCTCTCCAGCCTAAATGAATCGTATCAGCCATAAAATATTGAGTATCACAATCTTTAGTAAAATCTGCAATATTGGTAAATCCTTGACTGGTTAATTGATACTTGACCTTTTTGGCGAATTCTTGCAACATCTCTTGGGAAAGTCCTGTAAAATCTGACCAATGCTTATTCACTGGCGGAATAATAAACAATACTTCTGCATTGTCTTGTGCCAATTGACTTAGTACTAACTGTAAATCAGAAAATTCCGGTGAAAAACGATAATCCAATTGTTTTTGTGAGTTCTCTAAACGATTTAGTTTCTTTTTCAGGCGTTTTTCATAAAATTGATTAGAAATCTCAAATGAATTATTACTAGTCGCTTTCTGCCCTATTTCAGCTGCAAGTTGATCTAATTTATTCACATTATAAAGATTTGGTAAAGGTTTTTTTGCTTTTTCAATTGCTTTTTCTTTGCTTACCATCCCAATTTTACTAAATAGTTCATCTTCTCGAGAAAACATATTGATCATCAAATCAATGTACTGCTTATCTGATTCACTCGGTAATTGTCCGGAGATAATATCTTTTAAAGCATGGTCTAATCGCTTATCTTCTTTTACTTTTGGAAAGTCCATTAAACGTTTCGCTAGATAAACATCGTCTGCTGTTACCTGCTTTAAATCACTAACCCACTGATAAGTCTGCAACTCAGAATAGTAGGCATTGAAATAATCATTCGTTACGCCATCTTTCACAAACCACTGCGGTGAAATAATAAAGACCACCTTTTTATGAGAAAGATTTTCTCCCATAGATTGCATCATTAAAGCCTGTGTTAAGGACTGTGTACCCGGCGCTCCTAATAAGAAGGGACGATAGTTTCGATCGTATTTTTCTGCTAAAACCGAAGGATGAAACGGACTGATTCGACTCAGCTCAGAAGAACCAAAAAATGGAATGTATTCCTTAGAACCAATTGCTTTATTTTTAATGGCATTTCCTCTAAGCACATTAGTTGCCATAGAAGTGGACGCATCTGCTAAAACATTTTTGCTATCCATATCCATTTTAAAGGGTGCAAAGAAAAAAATGACTAGTAGAACCGCTGAAATCAAGATTGGTCCAAAAATCCCAAAGAGTTTTTTCTTCATGCTCATTATTGTAATGCTTTCACTTGTTCGATAACTTTATTTGGTGTGTTCCATAAATCGCGGTCAAATTCTGAAACTGGTACTTGTACACCTAATTGTCCATCGATTTCAACTAGTAGCTGAACAGTTGCTAGTGAATCCATCAAGCCTTCTTCAAATAAATCGACATCTCTATTTTCTTTCACTTCATCTGTCCCAGCAATTTCTTCTAAAATATCTAAAACTGTTTCTTCTATGTTCATGTGTAGTTCTCCTCTATTCGTACAGTTTTTCGCTGTATGTTATTTTTTATTTAAAGAATAATGTATCCAAAAATCCTGAAAAAATCAAGAAACTAAAGCAAACTGCATTAAAAGTTAAGAAAATCGCAAAAGCATGTGTGAATTTATTTGATGGGATTTGCTCTTTATGTTTTTTCTTGAAACGCAACCAAGCATCTGTCAAACAAATCAATGCTGCATGATAAAATCCGTAAGCTAGATAATACCATGTTAATCCATGCCAAACGCCCATCAATAAGAACAAGGCAAAATAGCCAACGTTTGAAGCTACGATTCTACTCTTAAATACTTTTTTCTTGATCAAAGTAAACATCAAACGCATATAAACATAATCCCGAAACCAAAACGATAGTGTCATATGCCAACGATTCCAGAACTCTTTGATATTCCAGCTCAAGAAAGGTTTATTAAAGTTGATCGGTGTATCATATCCCATTAAATAGCTAGTTCCTACTGCAAATAAACTATAACCAGCAAAATCAAAGAATAAATACATACTATAAATATACATATATGCAACTAATTCCCAAGAAAAACCACCTGTTTTAACAGCCATCTTAGCCACAACCGGCATCAACACTTGTCCAAAATAATACCCAATAATAAATTTATATAAGAATCCTAGGAAAAAATTATGAATTCCTTTTCCTAAAAAATCAACATATTTTTCAGGTGTGGGCGGATTTTCAACATCTTTTTCAAAACGGCGATAACGATCGATCGGTCCAGATGAAATCGTTGGAAAGAACAACAGAAATTCAATATAACGGAATATATTGTATTCTTTGATCGAACCATCACGCATTTCCATAATGATTTGTACAGATTTGAAAGTTAAATACGAGATTCCTAGAAATCCTAACAATGAGGCGTGTCCTGAAACAAATGGCACAACCTTGACTAAAACCAACGGTAAAATGGCCAAAAATACAGCTAAGTAAAAAATTATACTTGTATTTTTCTTTTGACGATAATGAAAATAGAACCAAACTAAAATCGTCTGCCAGATAACATAAACGATCAATGCTACACCTTGTTTCCAGTCTTCACCACCAAAACTCATATACAAGAATAAGACTGTAACTAAAACCTGATACCACGACCAACGCTTTCCTTTGATCAATAGTGTGAGGATCATTGGCGTAAGTGCAATTAGTAAATAAATAAAGTAAATTGGATTCGCATAAGGAATCATATGAGGAAAGTCGATCACGTTGCATTCACCTCATTCATCAACCCTTTACGGTCGATCTTTCCATTGGCTGTCAGGGGCAATTGATCCACATAAATGAATTTTTGAGGAATCATATAATCCATCACTGACGAGCTTAACTCTTCTTTGATTGCTTTTGTTAATTTAAATTCTTTTTCAAAATCATGAGGGTGCGCGACTACAAAAGCGACAAGTTGCTGAACCTTATGATTTTGGTATTTTGGAACAACGGCTGCCTGTTTTACATAAGAAACACTCGCTAAATGATGATCGATGTCTTCAAGCTCTATTCGGTAACCATGAAGTTTTATCTGAAAATCCATTCGTCCATCATAAATCAGCATACCATTTTTTAATTTTCCAGCATCACCTGTACGATAAGCAGGTTGTCCTTTATACTCAAAAAAGGCATCTGCTGTTTTTTCAGGATTGTGCAGGTATCCTTTAGAAACACTAGGACCTGCAATCACGATTTCACCAACTTCATCTTCTTGAAGTTCCAATTCTTCGTTCATGATATAAACATTGGTGTCCTCTTTAACATACCCAATTGGAACGCGGCTATATTCATCTAAAAGCTCTTGTGTGATTTCTACACCAGAAATAGCTACAGTCGCCTCTGTTGGTCCATAGGTATTAAAAATACGTGCTTTTGGGAATCTTTCCAATAATTTCTGCGCTGTAGCTTTAGGTAGCTCTTCTCCGCAAAATAGAAAAATCTTCAAACTATCAACATGTTCTCCATCAAATGTCGGTTCCATCAAACAAATATCCATAAATGATGGCGTTGAAACCCAAACTTCTATTTCTAGACTTGGCAGCACTGTAAATAATGTTTTAAAGTCATTGATTACATCCTTGCGCATTGGTGTTAAAGAACCACCAGAAGTCAAGGCCGGGTAAACATCCATAACTGATAAATCAAATGAGTATGGGGCTTGAGATAAAAAGCGCATGCCTTCTGTGATCCCAAAATCCGTCAATTCCCAATTAACAAAACTTAAAAGATTTGTATGACTTATTTGAACACCTTTAGGTACACCAGTAGTGCCTGAGGTAAAAATAATATAGTACGTTTCTGATTCAACAACTGGTTCAAAGGACAAGTCTGAACTCAAAGCCTTCGTACAAATATCCTGAATTTTTTCTAATGAAACTATTTCAGCATTTGTTTCAAGTCCATTCCATTCTTTAACAGAAAAAATCATTGCTGGATCCGCTACAGCTAAAATCATTTCAACTCTTTCTTTCGGAGTATGTGCTTCAATTGGTATATAAGCATGTCCAGCTTTTGAGGCACCTAAAAAACAAGCCAACATCTCAAACTCTAACTCTCCATAAACAACGATTGGTCGAGAGGGTTCTATGTTTTTCTGCAAATAAGCAGCAATTGCGTCAGAGTCTTTCTTCAACTCTCCATAAGTATATGTTCGATTGCTTTCAATATAAACGGGACGGTTTGGCTCCTTTATCCCCCAACGATCGATTGCTTCAATAATATTTAAAATCGTCATGAAATAGTTCCTCCCTAAAACTCATTATAAATAAATGAGCCGCCATCAATATTTTTATAATGATATAAATAAATCAACATTAACAGTATTCCAAAATAAAAAACTGTTTTTCCAATGATTTTCCCCCAATACTGTACATTAGGTTTGTCAAAAAATTGTTTCATTTTAATTTATGCCTCCAAAATTACAGTTATTCACATTTTCGTACTGCTATTGTAATCAAAAGCGCGTGGAAAAGAAACTTAATTCGTAAATAAAAAATTTTTTTCCACTAACAATTTTGTCACTTCTGCATAAAAAAAGGCGGGACAAAAAATGAAAAAGATTGTTCCACCCCTTTTATAGTAAAAAAATACAAGAAAAACTATTTTTTAAAATCATTTTTTTGATTGAAAGATGTATTCAATCACTTAACAAAAAATTAAGCAATTATTGATCTCTTCTGTGGATGATACGCGAATAAATCGCAGAAGTTAAGAAATAATAAGCAAGATAAACCAAAATCAACAGACCACAAGAAAGATAGGCCAACCAATAACCAGAACTTGATATATATTTACTAAACACATAAATTGCAAAAGAGGCATGTAAAACACCAATGATCATAGGCGGAAAAAAGATGATACTATTTTGCTGATAAACAAGTTTGGTGATTTCCTTCTTAGGAATACCAATCTTCTTTAATAAATCATAACTTTCTTTTTCTCGCTCAGCCTCTGAAAATTGTTGCAGCATCAAAATACTACCCGTGATAATCAATGCTAGGATGCCCAAAAACATGGCTACATAAATGAATAACCCCATAACTCTTCGCTGATATCTCAAATCCGAAAAACGACTAGTGTAGTTTAACTGCCAATATTCCTGTTCATCATCCTCAGAAAATTCATGGTCATTTTTTTTCTCAGGCTCCCGGCTAGTTTTGTCGGTATAACCCTTCAATTGATTGTTCCTCCACTGATACTTGTAATAAACAGGAGTCTCCCATTTAGGTTTTACGGTCTCAGATAACCTATTTGCAAGTACTTCTTCATCTTTTGCATTAATGTTAAAAGCCATTAGTTTATATGTTATCCCTGAATTTACTGCTTCAAACTGTTCGTCTGATACAACGACTGTTGTAAAACTATATCTCATTAATTCTTGACCTAAGTAATCCGGCCTTATCTCAGATACATGGAGTTTTATTCCATCAGGTAAATTGAAAGTAGAGCCATAACGAATAAATCCACTTAAAATATTTTGAATACTATCTAAAACAACGATATCTTGATCATTTTTCAATTCAATATCTTTTAAATAAGGGTTTATTCTTTGAAATTCCTGATAATTTGAAAGTGACAATAGGTTTATTGGACTTACTGTATTTTGATTTTCTTCCTGTCCAATTTTAAGATGAAATTGACTACCCGTCAACTTATAATTTAATGTGACTAGAGAATCGATTGTTGTATCCGGTTCCTTTTCGATTATTTGCGTGACTTTTTTTAAATCATTCTCAGCTACCATAAAATCGGTTGGTGTCGTTACATTTACTGAATTCATACCGATTGTATAGACAGAAGCTGCACCACCGATCATTCCTAAAGCAATCGCAATAAAAACTGTCACCGCAGATAATGTATTTCCACCTCTTTTTATATGAAGCTTTGTATTTCCCACTGCCAGCATATTTAAATTTCGATAATAATTGAATTTACTCTTACCAAATAAAAAGGCAATCAGATACATCGTGTATTTAAAAAATAAATATGTTCCTACGATACAAATAACCATAATTACCAGTGGCGCAATGAAAAAACCAGCAAAACCAAATCTCGTATGCATTAAAATAGTGCCGAAACGAATAACATTATACGATAAAAAGTACCCTGTGAAAATAAATAGAATGCCTAGAATACCTAAAAAAATCTTCAATATAGGTAGTTTCTTTGAATTCTCCATACTTTTCTCAATTGGCTTAAACAAATTTGTCACTTGATAGCGATATACTAACCAACTGCTTCGTAGTGAAACCATTAACAACATAAAAAGAAATGCTAGACTTGTTTGGATCATAGATGGAATCGAAACAAAAAACAGACTTTCTACTTGTAAAAACATTGCTTTTGCTAAAATCATAGAAAACAATTTAGAAAAAACAATGCCCAAAAGAATCCCCGTAACTAACGATAATGCCCCTAAGATCAGTGTTTCCACAAAAAACAAAAAAGATATCTGTCCTTTTCGCATACCAATTAAATGATACAGACCAATTTCTTTTCCCCTTTTTAATAAGAAGAAATGATTTGCTGCAAACATAAAACCTAAAATCATGATCACGACCAAAATGCCACCCAAATTCATCGCACCATTGATATGAACCTCTTGCCCAACTCTATTAGCTAATGTTCTGTTGTAGGTGATCGCACTAAAACAGTAGTAAACAACTACCGCAAAAGTCATACTGACAAAATAAACTAAGTAGTTGAGAAATTGACCTTTAAAATTTTTCCAAGACAAGTTAAAAATCATTGGCACGCCCACCTCCGCCAATCGTTGCCTGCATATCGATCACTCGGTTAAAGAATTCCTTTCTTGAGCCTTGACGAACGACTTCTGAAAAAATCACACCATCTTTGATAAATAAAATACGATTACAATAACTCGCAGTATAAGGATCATGGGTGACCATCATGATTGTTGCATCATCTTGTAAGTTCATATTGGTCATATATTGAAGCAACTCAGCCGCTGATTTTGAATCTAACGATCCAGTAGGTTCATCTGCAAAAATGATCTTAGGTTTGGTGATCAATGCTCGTGCTGCGGCTACACGTTGTTTTTGACCAACTGAAATCATATTTGGATAAGCGCTCAACAATTGATCGATTCCCAAAACGCTTGTAACATGGCTTAAACGCTGCTCCATCTCAACCAACGGTATCCGATCTACAGCTAAAGGCAGCAAGATATTATCTTTGACAGTCAGTGTATCCATTAAATTAAAGTTTTGAAAAATAAACCCTAATTTTTTTCGGCGAAAATCACTGATTTGATTATCTCGCATTTTCAAAATATCTTGACCATCGATTTGGACACTCCCAGTTGTTGGTAGTGCGATGGTTGATATTGTACTCAATAATGTTGACTTCCCCGCCCCACTTGGACCCATGATACCAACAAATTCGCCTTGTTCAACAGAAAAGGAAATATTATTTAAAACTTGTACTCGATTACTTCGGTAGCCATACAATTTACTTAAATGATTCACTTCTAAAATTTTTTTCATAGATTTCGCTCCAGTTTATTCATTGTCCTTATTCTACCAATATTTAGTGCAACTGAACATCGTTTCCTCTTACAATTAAGTAATAATAAAAATTTTTTTAGTAATAACTTATTTTTCTAAGTTAAATGTTGTGACAATTTCCACAAACCTTTTAGGGAGTTGTTTTCACTTTATTTTCATTTCTCATAAACACTATATGTAGTTACTACACAGGAATATAAATTAAATTTCACACTATATATAGTTGAAAGATTCAATGAATTGTTTTATGATAAGGAAGGAATAAATCTATGAGGAGATGGGTAGCAAATGATGGAGATAAAGCAAGCTAATAATGAAGTGAGTTCTACTAATTCCACCTTGAGCACGATGAAAATCGTCAAAAGAGATGGACGGTTGGTTGATTTTGATGATCAAAAAATTTATGATGCCTTGATCAAAGCTGAACAAAAAATCCGAGGTTCTTTGGATCCACTTGCTCATGAGCGCATCCAAGAAATCGTCGAACGAATTGATCAAGAAATTTCAGATCGCTTCTCAGATAATGTCAAAATTTATGAAATTCAAAATATCGTCGAACATATATTACTTACGAAAAATGAATATGAACTGGCAGAAGAATACATCAACTATCGCACACGTCGTGATTTTGAGCGTAGTAAAGCCACTGACATCAATTTCACAATTAGTAAATTGATCAACAAAGACCAGTCTGTGGTAAATGAGAATGCGAATAAAGATAGTGATGTTTTTAATACACAACGTGATTTGACTGCCGGCATTGTAGGTAAATCAATTGGTTTGAAAATGCTGCCTCCTCATGTTGCAAATGCACACCAAAAAGGCGACATCCATTATCATGATTTAGATTATCATCCATATACCCCAATGACAAACTGCTGTTTGATTGATTTTAAAGGGATGCTAAATAATGGATTCAAGATCGGCAATGCTGAAGTCGAATCACCTAAGTCGATTCAAACGGCTACAGCCCAAATTTCTCAAATCATAGCAAACGTAGCTTCTAGTCAATATGGTGGTTGTTCTGCTAACCGTGTGGATGAATTATTAGCTCCATTTGCTGAATTAAATTATCAAAAACATTTAGATGATGCCAGAGAATGGATCGATGGTTCTGCGCGCCAAGAAGAATATGCCAAAGCAAAAACACAAAAAGATATTTATGACGCTATGCAAAGCTTAGAATACGAAATCAATACATTGTTCACATCTAATGGACAAACACCATTCACTTCATTAGGTTTCGGATTAGGATTAAGCTGGTTTGAACGTGAGATTCAACGAGCGATTTTACAAATTAGAATCAATGGTTTAGGTAGTGAAAAAAGAACGGCGATTTTTCCTAAATTGATTTTTACTTTAAAACGCGGTGTAAACTTAAATGAAACTGATCCAAACTACGATGTAAAACAACTTGCATTGGAATGTGCGACAAAAAGAATGTATCCAGATATTTTAAATTATGATAAATTAGTTGATTTAACGGGAAGCTTTAAAGTACCAATGGGATGTCGTTCTTTCTTACAAGGATGGAAAGACGAACAAGGAGAAGAAATCAATGTTGGTCGTATGAACTTAGGCGTTGTTACTCTAAATCTCCCTAGAATTGCTATGGAAGCTCATGGTGATGTGGATAAGTTCTGGACACTTCTTGCTGAACGCTTAGAAATTATGAAAGATGCGTTAGTTTACCGAGTTGAACGCTGTAAAGAAGCAACACCTGCCAACGCACCGATTCTCTATATGTATGGAGCATTTGGTAAACGTTTAGCTAGAAAAGACTCTGTAAACGAATTATTTAAAAATAAACGTGCGACTATTTCGTTAGGATACATCGGCTTATATGAAGTCGCTTCTGCTTTTTATGGCGGCGAATGGGAGTCCGATCCAAAAGCCAAAGACTTTACGATCTCAATTTTGAAAGATTTAAAAGCACATGCAGATAAATGGGGCAATGATTACGGTTATCACTTTAGCGTTTATTCAACTCCAAGCGAAAGTTTAACGGATCGCTTCTGTCGCTTAGATACTGAAAAATTTGGTGTGATTGAAAATATCACAGATAAAGAATATTATACAAATAGTTTTCACTATGATGTACGTAAAAATCCAACACCGTTTGAAAAGCTAGATTTCGAAAAAGATTATCCACAATATTGCTCTGGTGGTTTCATCCATTACTGCGAATACCCAGTTTTACAACAAAACCCGAAAGCATTAGAATCCGTTTGGGATTATGCCTATGATCGGGTTGGTTATCTAGGAACCAATACACCAATCGATCATTGTTATGAATGTAACTTTGAAGGAGATTTCAATCCAACCGAACGCGGTTTTGAATGTCCACAATGCGGCAATCACGATCCTAAATCATGTGATGTTGTCAAACGTACCTGTGGCTATCTTGGCAATCCACAAGCAAGACCCATGGTTCATGGTCGACACAAAGAAATTTCGTCACGTGTAAAACATATGAAGTAACATGTAAACAGGAGACAGAATCGAGAAAACGATGCTCAATGCAGCACCTTGCAGGCATCGTTTTTAGTTGAAAGGATGACTAAAATTGAGAAATCCTAAACCACAAGAATGGTTAGCAGATGAGCTTAGTCAAAATTATATTGGTGATTATAAAGCCTTTAACTTTGTAGATGGTGAAGGCGTACGAAATAGCTTATACGTTAGTGGCTGTTTATTTGCTTGTGAAGGTTGCTTTAACCAAGCAGTTCAAAATTTCCGTTACGGTAAACCCTTTACCAAAGAATTAGAAGATAAAATCATCGAAGATCTATCTCATGATTATGTTCAGGGACTGACTTTATTAGGCGGAGAACCCTTTTTGAATACAGCCGTTTGTTTGACCGTTGTAGATCGAGTTCATAAGGAATTTGGCTCTAAAAAGGATATCTGGTCATGGTCTGGCTACACATTTGAAGAGTTATTATTAGAATCTAAAGACAAGCTGGAACTGCTAAATAAAATCGATATTCTCGTGGATGGACGATTTGAATTATCAAAAAGAAATTTAAATCTCCAATTCAGAGGTAGCAGTAATCAACGAATTCTTGATGTCAAAAAATCTCTAGCCTGTGGCAAAGCTGTGATTTGGGACAAATGCCACGATGCCGAACAAGCGTATGAACAAATAAAAAAAGGAACGTTGATTTAAAATCAATGTAATGCTGATTAAGAAATGATGCAAGAACCAGTGATCAAGTTTCTTAATCAGCTTTACTTTTTCTGGAATCAAGTTTTTATGTGAACGAAGCAGAATATCTACTTTATTATTAAAAAATAGAGCAAGACAACACTAAAAAACGAGTGTTGTCTTGCTCTATTCTTGTCTAAATGGAACTTTCTTTAAAAAAAGCAAGAATTTCTGAACGAATTTTACTATGATCGACAATAGGAGTCGGATAATCGTCACCTAGAGAAACCCCAGAAGATTTTTGAATGTCGACTGGCATCTTATTGGGTTCATGAATATATTTATTTGGTACATTTTTCAATTCCGGAATAAACTGACGAATAAAATCTCCATAAGGATCAAATTTTTCACCTTGTGTCGTAGGATTAAAAATTCTAAAATAAGGTACGGCGTCTGTTCCTGTAGATGCTGCCCATTGCCATCCGCCAATGTTACTTGCTGCATCATAATCAATCAATTTTTGCTGGAAATATTTCTCCCCCATCCGCCAATCGATCATTAAATCTTTTGTCAAAAAAGAAGCGACGATCATTCGCAAACGATTATGCATCCATCCCGTTTGATTAAGTTGTCTCATACCAGCATCAACAATTGGGTAACCAGTTTGTCCATTTTTCCATCTCTCAAAGAATGGTTGGTTATAACTCCATTGTAATTGTCGATACTGTTCTTTGATTTCTTGCGTTTTTTGTTTAGGATTTTCAAAATAAATCATATTATAAAAATCACGCCAGCAAAGTTCTGAAATAAATGTCTGCCGACCATCCGAATCAGGTTCAGCATTTAGCGCATACCATACTTTACGAATTGATAATTCACCCGTTCTCAAAAATCTTGATAATTTACTTGTTTGGTCTGAAAAAGGGTAATCTCGTCCTTTTTGATAATTATGTAGATGATGTTTTATGAATTCTGTTAAATACTCCTTAGCCACAGCCTCACCACATTTATAGTCAAAGGGTAAGTCTATTTTTTTAATGATTTGCTTAAACTGATTTTCTCCTTCACTAAATAATGGATGTGTAAGCTTTGCAAAAGATCTGTTAAGCTTTGTTGCTCTTTGATACGGTCGCTTAGGCATTGTCAACCACTTACGAAAATAGGGCGTAAATACTTTATAGTTTTCACCTGTCGGTTTTTTAATCTCCTCTACACCATGCAAATGGCTATCTTGATAAGAATAAACTTGAATCTGATGCTCTTCAAAAAAAACAGTCATTTCTTGATCTCGTTGTCTGCCAAAACCGCGTTCATCTTGATTAAAATATACTGTATTCCAATCTTGAAAGGTCTTTTTTAGGACTGTAAAATTTTCTTTTATATTTCCATATAAAAAATGAATCGCAATATTTTGTTTGTTAGCATGCTCATAAAAAGTAAATAAACTAGAGAAAAAAGCATCCTGATTGTAACTCTTTTCCAAAAATTGTAATGGATTTAATTGAAAAAGGCAGATGAGTTCATCCGTATCTTCACTATTTTCTATCATCTTATTAAAAGCGGTGTTGTCGTCTAAGCGAAGATCTTTACGAAACCACATAATTGTTTTGCTCATTGGCTTTTTTCCTTTCTTATTTATGAATAGATTATAGTGTGCGTACCAATTTATCCTTAAAATTTAAAGCTGTTTTTTTAGACCAACTAGTTTCAATTCTATCGTTTAATTCTTTAATGTTTCACCTTCTTCAGGCTTTTGTTTTTCCCACAAAGGTAAAACCATATTCTCATAAGCCATTGGATCAAGGTTCGTCAATGTAATCCCTAACAATCGAATCCCTTGTTCCAAACCAAGAATTTCTTCCCATATCAAATTTGCTTGATAATACAATTCCTCTTTTTTAGAAATATATTCTGGAAGTGTTTGACGTTTCGTTACAGTTGTATAATCTGCATATCGGACTTTTAAAACAACTGTTTTCCCGTGTTTTTGGACTCGTTCTAGTGATTCTTCTACGCGTTCAGCCAACTGGCGTAGCTGAGCAGTTACTTGTGCTTCTGTTGTCAGCGGCGTGCCATATGTATGTTCTTTTCCCACAGATTTACGATCTCTTGTTATATTTACAGGAGAATCATGGATTCCTCGTACTTTTCGATAAAGTGAATAGCCCATCTTACCAAAATTACGGATCAATTCCATCTCATCTTTACTATACAAGTCTTCACCAGTAAAAATGCCTAAATCATGCATTTTTGGTACAGTCTTTTTCCCTACTCCGTGAAATTTTTCGATAGGTAAAGCTTTCAAAAATGTTTCAGCTTCATCTGGCATCACAACAGTTAAGCCCTTAGGTTTTTGAAAATCAGAACCTAATTTTGCCAAAAATTTGTTATAACTAACACCTGCTGAACAAGTTAAGTGAAGTTCATTCCAGATGTCGTATTGTATCAATTTAGCGATCTTGATTGCTGATTTACTGTTTATTTTATTTGTCGTTACATCCAAATAAGCTTCATCTATGGAAACTGGTTCTATTATATCTGTATAACGATGGAAAATTTCCCTTATCTGATGAGAAATTTCGGAATATTTTTCGTAATTGCCTGGCTTAAAAATCGCATCGGGACATAATTCATAAGCTTTCTGGGCACTCATTGCAGAATGAATACCAAATTTACGCGCTTCATAATTTGCAGTAGTCACAACACCTTTACCACCTGTATCGCTAGGATGACGAGCAATCACTAAGGGATGTCCCACTAGTTCAGGATGATCACGCTCTTCTACAGAAGCAAAAAAAGCATCCATATCAATATGAATAATCTTACGTGATGTATCCTTCTTTAAGGGAAAGCGTAACTCACTGATCATAATTCCCCTCCTCCTTTCAACTATGTGCGGTGTGTCGTTTGAGACTTACTCAACTTTAAGAAAAATTCCCTTTTTGCTATCATCAAGCATTTTATTGATCTTTATTTTAGCAGTTTTCGAAACAGTTGATACTGAAACGATTTCATCGGACAATTTTACCAGGGGGTCGACAAATCTGATTTTCTTCTTTTGCTGGATATCATAATCTTCCTCGCTAGAACAGATACTGTATTTCGGCGGTCGATCCATCTTCATCAGTAATTGCCTAATTTCTGTCGAACCTGCTGATTTCAGTTTCTTAAGAAATGCTGAATCTGTCATCATCAAATCAGCCAGAGTAATGTCTTTACTTGCTAGACCAATTTGGATGGCTTTTGACATCCACTCATAGCTGCAAATATTTTGAGGATCATAAAAAAAATCGATTACTATTTTTCGATACTGTTCTATAAACCAATTGGCCTGATCAATCGACTCTAAAACAATTTGGTTCTCAATGATTTTGATTGATTTCAAAAAACACTGAATTTCTTGTAATGGAACTGAAAAATAACGATAAACTTCTCGCAATGTGTAATCAATCCGATCACAACATAGTAATGGCGCTTTTCGCTCTAATAATTCCCATTGTTCATCATCAAATAAAATCTGACGATAATCAAATCCATATTGTTTTAATAAACCTGGAATTGCTGATTCTTCAATCCATTGGGCTTTGATTTGCTCATGATAATCGTCTGATTTATTCAACAACGCCATATCGATCACATGTGAAAATGCAGTGTGGGATACATCATGTAGTAAGCCTGCGATCTGTTCTTCTACTGTTCCACCGAGCTTCCTGATTAACAACATAACACCGATAGAATGTTCGTACCGCGTTTCATTCCAAGTCGAATTTATCAAAAATGCTGGTCCTGCCATATGAACATCCTTTAAACGCTGCATCTCTTTTGATAAAATCAATGTCGCTAGAACTTCTTCAACTTCATATGAACCATATAAAACATCATGAACAATCATTTTTTCTCCTTCAACAATCAAGTATTTTATAAACATTATATACGAACGTTTGTTCATTTACAACTAAATTCATTCTATTGCAATTGCTATCTTTTTTGCATTGATCAACGATACTTAATGCGTTATCATAAGGGTTGGTTGAAAATTATTGTTAGGGGGAAATCAATATGAAAAAAATGGTATTCGTTACTTTGGGTTTAATTTGCTTCTTATCTTTGAGTGCTTGTTCAGATAAGAAAGATACGACAAAAGAAAGTACTAGCAATACAACTGTAGAGGAGAAAATAACAACAGATAACTGGCTTCTCGTCGGTAATTATCGTTCAGATGTTTTCACAGAAACAGATGCTATGAAAGATCTAGCTAGCTCCGCTAATTATACGGCGCCGCTAAAAGACTCTACTGAATTACTTTTAATGAATAGTGACAACACCTTCTCAATGTATGCTGTCAGCAATATTGAAAAAAAAGTTGAAGTGAATGGTCACTATATCGAAAAAAATGGTGTTTATAGTTTGACTTATGATACGTATAAATACATTTCTTCTTTTGATCCAGATACTATTGTTGATAAAAGTGATACTATGAAAAATAGTTTTAATTATTTTGTTGAACAAGATTATCTATATGCTTTTGGGTCTTCAAATGAACAACCAAGTTTTACTGTCATTCAAAAGTACACAAAAATATCTGAAGACAAAGCGTCTGACCGTATTAAAGAAATTGATGCTGCATCATTTGAGTAACTGTATTTATAAAAAATAAAGAAGTAACCTAGCTTTTAAAGTTTAGCTAGGTTACTTCTTTTCATCTCTTTAAATCGCATTTGCTCCTCTTTCACCGGTTCTGATTCGAATTGCTTCTTCAACATGATAAACAAATATTTTGCCGTCTCCTACTTCTCCAGTTTGGCAAATAGCTAAAATCAAAGAAATAATTTCTTCTACTTCTTCATCTAAAACAACAAAACTGACTTTTACTTTAGGCAACAATGTCGTGATGATTTCTTGACCACGTACATATTCTTTCAGACCTTTTTGATTCCCAAACCCTAAGACTTGGCTTACTGTCATACCTAGTGCTTCAAAACTGTGGTCCATTCTGACTTTTAATTCTTCTAATTTTTCCTGCTGAATGATTGCCTCTACTTTTTTCATCTCTCTTCCTCCTAAGAATCTAGTCCCATAAATGTTGGATAAGCCGTTTCATCATGTTCGATGCGGTCCAAGCCCAAGGCTTCTTCTTTGGCTGAGACGCGGATTGGCATAAACAATTGAATTCCTTTGATTATAATAAAACTAGCTGCTCCAGCAAATACGATCGTAAAAGCAATACTAGCAACTTGAGCTACAAATAATTCAGTTCCGCCATAGATCAGTCCAGTTTTTCCTCCCACAGATGGATCTGCAAATATCCCAGTCATGATCCCACCAAAAATCCCACCAACACCATGACAACCGAATGCATCTAGTGCATCATCATACCCAAATTTATGCTTAACGAATGAAATAAAATAATAACAAAACGGGCTTACTAACGCCCCAAGAACAAAGGAGCTCCAAAGAGAAACAAAGCCTGCACCCGGTGTGATCGCAACTAATCCTACGACAGCCCCCGTACAAGCACCAACAACTGTGGGTTTTCCAATCGCTAACTTTTCAATCAGCATCCAAGAAAGCATCCCGCTTGCTGCAGCCGTATTCGTCGTAAGCATTGCATGGATCGCCAATCCATCAGCCGCCAGTGCAGATCCTGCATTAAACCCAAACCAGCCGAACCAGAGTAAGCCTGCGCCTAATACCACAAAAGGAATATTATGAGGTCGGTATTCTATTTGTCGATATTCACGACGTTGTCCTAAAACGATCGCCAATACAAGACCTGCAATCCCCGAACTAATATGAACGACATTTCCACCTGCAAAATCGATCGAGCCTATTTTATCTAAAAAACCTCCGCCCCACACCATATGAGCCATCGGATAATAAACAACGATCGACCAAATAGCTATGAACAAAAAGATCGCAGAAAATCGCATCCGCCCAACCACAGCACCTGTAATGATTGCTGTGGTGATCAGCGCAAACATCATTTGAAATCCAGCAAACAATCCTTCTGGAATCGTTTCTCCTGTTGTCATCGAAACATGATTAAAAAATAGCTTATCAAAATTTCCAACAAATAAATTTTCTCCACTAAAGGACATGGAATAACCCAGAATGATCCAAAGTACTGACGCTAATCCCATTACACAAATCACCATCATCATTGTGTTAAGAATATTTTTTCTACGCTCCAACCCTCCGTAAAAAAATGCTAAGGCTGGTGTCATCAAAAAGACCATTGCAGAACAAATCATAATAAATGCAATATTTCCTGTTTTCATAAAATCCCTCCAATTCAAAAATAAAGCCAACCTTCATTTTAGCTTTGTCGGTAATTTTAGCATCGTTTTTTGAATTATCCTAACAAAAAAACCTTGATTCAGTAAAATAATTTCATTTTTCTGACAATTCACGTTATAAAAAATAACATCTATACCAATAGAACGTTTCCATTACCTTGTAGACTGTTATTGACTAAACCGATTGCAAAAAAATAAACTGACTTTTTAACATCAGCTTATCTTTCACTAATCAATCCACATGAAATTCTTTATAAACAGCTTGCTTTTTCAACCCACGAAGCTTTGCAACTTCTTTGATTGCTTCTTTTGAAGAACTACCTGAATCCATCAATATTGCTATATGTTCCTTGATAGGAAGTTCTAAATCCGCATTTTCTACTAATTCTGTTCCATCTGCCCCCTCAACTAAAAGACAACACTCCCCTTTTAGCGTGTTTTCAGCCAAGTAATCACTTAATTCTGACAAAGTTCCTCTAAGATATTCTTCATGAAGCTTAGTCAATTCACGACAAATCACAGCCTTTCGATCTTCACCAAAAATTTCTGAAAAATGCTTTACAGTCGCAGTAATTCGATGAGGAGATTCATAAAAAATCTGGGTCGGGATTGCAGTCTTCAGCTGTTCTAAAATCTCAACTTGCTCTTTTTTCTTTCTAGGTAAAAAACCATAAAATGTAAACGGCTGTGGAACAAGACCCGAAGCAATCAATGCTGTCAGCCCCGCAGTAGGACCAGGCAAAGCAATCACTTTGATTCCAACTTCGATACAGGCTTCAACCAATTCATGACCTGGGTCACTAATTGACGGCATTCCAGCATCACTCACTTGTGCAATTATCTCACCAGCCTCTAAACGTTCGATAAATTGTGGTATTCTTTCCTTATAATTATGTTCATGAAAACTAATTTGAGGCGTTGTTATTTCAAAATGATTCAGTAATTTTTGTGTATTTCTTGTATCTTCACTCGCAATGATCGTTGCTTCTTTCAAAATCTTGATACAACGAAAGCTCATATCTTCCAAGTTTCCGATTGGGGTCGGCACTAAATATAGTTTTCCATCATTAGATGAATCAAAACTTTTTTGTTTTTGCATAACGGCTCCTTCTAAACGCTAAGATTGATTATTGTAAAAAGGCTGAGACAAATTTTGTCACAGCCTCTCAATTTGATTAAACTTTATTTGTATCTCTCTCCATAAATAACATCTAAACAAAAAGCACATTCTTCATCATTTTCACGACGTGAACCATATAAAATATTGCAGACATGAAATCCTTCTTCATAAAGCTTTTCCAAATTCATACGAGATTTAGAAAGCTCCTGCTTAGCTGGATCATTTGGATCGCTAGCTAATTTAGTCAACTCCTGCAAATGTTCACGTAAGCGTTGATTTTCGATTTCAAGAGTTGTATTTTTTTCAACTAACTCATGAAGTGCTTCTTTAATCTCTGATAATTGTCCCAAAGTTCCTTGTAGATCCGTCTCTAAAGAACTCAGACCATCATATAAAGAACGTTTATCCATTGTGATCACCTTTTTCGGCTTGAGCTTTTTCTGTTGCTTCTTTGATTTCTTCATAATCATATTCTACTGCAATTTCACGTCCAACTAAACGAACTTTGACGATACGGCTCAATAAATTCAACCCGACTACTCGCCCCTTGCCATCTGGTGTGATCACTTCTTTACCATAATCTGGTAATTCTTTCTTCGCAGCTTCGTATTCATCATTTTCGTATTTCAAGCAACACATCAAGCGCCCGCATAAACCAGAAATTTTTACTGGATTTAATGATAAGCCTTGATCTTTTGCCATTTTGATCGAGACTGGCATAAAATCACCTAAAAAAGTCGAACAGCATAATTGTCTGCCACAAGGACCGATTCCACCTAAAATCTTCGCTTCATCTCTCACACCGATTTGGCGTAATTCGATTCTTGTACGAAAAATTGCTGCTAAATCTTTAACTAGCTCACGGAAGTCGATTCGACCATCTGCTGTAAAATAAAAAACCATTTTGCTGCGGTCAAATGTATATTCAACACGAATCAATTTCATCTCTAATTCATGCGCTCGAATTTTCTCTTTGGCCACACTTAGTGCAGCTTTTGCATCATCCACATTTTTTTGTTCTTTCTCTAAATCAGTTTCTGATGCTTTATTTAAAATGGGTTTTAAATCCTCGGGTAAGTCTTCCGGATCAATAGATTTTTTCGGTATCGCAACTGTGGCAAGCTGTTTAGATTGCTGTGATTCCACAAGTACTTTATCATTGTAAAAATACTCTGATTTTCCAGGAGCAAAATAATAGATATGACCTGCTTCACGGAAGCGAACTCCTACTACTTCTACCATTTTCATCCTCCTATTTATGTTTTAGGGTGAATCATACGTAATACTAATTGTTCGCAAACACTTTGAAAACTAACATTAGCTTCCCACTTTTGTCGCGCTTTTAAAATCAGTTCAACTCTCTGTGCTTGTTGTTCTATTACACGTTTAAGCTGTTCTTGCGCCACACTTTCAGTGAGTTGTTTACGATAATAAGCAAGTAATAAATCAAAACTCAACGCTTGTTGATCTTTTTCTTTGAAGACTTTAATCAGCCTTTTTTGAACATAGACAAAAGCCTGTAAATCATCTTTTATCATGTAATCAAACCACTGTTGAGTAATTTCCCTAGCTTCATTAAACCATTCATCTTGAGAGATTTCAACTGCTTTGTCAAAACTATTTGTCAACTCTGCCAAAAGATTTGCTGTATTTTTATTGATTCCTGTTTCTGTCAAAGCATGAACTAATTTTTCCTTAACTAAAGGTTGAAAATGAAGAACCTGACAACGCGATTGAATCGTCGGTAAAATCTTGGCTAAAGAAGTTGTCTCTAAAATTGCTAAAACTTTACCTTCCGGTTCTTCTAAAAATTTTAACAAGCTATTTGCTGCACCAACACTCATCTTATCGGCTTGTTCGATCAAAAAGACTTTCTGAGCTGTTTCCACGCCGCTTTTACTAAACTCTGCTTTCAAAGCTCTAATCTGATCGACTTTGATTGTTTGACCATCTGGTGCGATTTGTAATACATCTGGATGTTCATTTTCATTGATCCGCAAGCAATTATTACACTGATTGCAGGGATTATTGTCAGTCAAATTTGTACAGAAAATGTGTTTTGCCATCCATGAACCAAACTCTTTTTTACCAGTTCCTGTATCGCCTTCAAAAAGATAAGCATGGGCAAGACGACCATGCTCAAAACTTTTTTGAAGTTGCTGGTAAAGCAGCGGCTGCTGTTCACTTAAAACCTGTGCTTCATTCATCTTAATATTGATGGAACCCTTCTACTGGAAGAACAAAGACTGTTGCCCCTCCTACCTCAACCTCGACAGGATAAGGCACTTGTCCATCCATCGTAATATCTAGTGTTACAGGAGTTGACACATATTGTTTACGAGATTGACATGTTTTTTTGATCAATTCCAAAGCTTCTTCTACACGATCATCATCGATCCCAACGATAAATGTACTATTTCCAGCTTTTAAAAAGCCGCCTGTTGATGAAAGTTTTGTTGCACGAATATTAGCATCAATAAATTCATTGGCTAAACGGTTACTATCTTTATCTTGGACAATTGCTAAAATAATTTTCATATTCGGTCACCTTCCTAGTTTCTAAAATATTCTGGATAACGTTTTACGATTGCTTGAAAGGTTGCTTCTACAACATCTTCCAAACTCATTCTGGCATCGATTTTCGTGATTCTTTCTGGGTTTTCTTCTACCAATTTCAGATATTCATGACGAACTCGTTGATGAAACTCAAGCCCTTCTGAATCTAATCGGTCGATTTGTTGTTGGCGATTGTTTTTAATACGATTTAATCCAGTATCAGAATCTACATCAAGATAAATCGTAAAATCAGGTACCGTCCCTTCAATTGCAAATTCGTTGATTGCAGCAATTGCCTCAACACCAATACGTCGCCCAGCACCTTGATAGGCTAATGAGCTGTCTACAAATCGGTCACATAAAACGATTTTGCCTTCTTCTAATGCAGGTAAAACCTTTTCCATCAAATGCTGACGTCGAGCTGCTGCATAAAGCAACGCTTCTGTCCGCTCATCCATCTCCTGATTTCTCGGATCTAAGATAATTTGACGAATTTTCTCAGCAATGGGAATACCGCCAGGTTCTCTTGTTTTAATAATGCTTCTTTCTGCTGCCAGATCTAGTCTTGGATATAACTCATTCAATACACTTGTTTTTCCTGCGCCATCTGGTCCTTCGATCGTTATAAAAATACCTTGCACTTTACTAATCCCCTTACTTACTTTGATTCCTTTTGTCTATTATACTTTATCTGTCACAATCAGTCTAATTGAATTCCTCATAATTAATATTTTCCTGATGAATAAATAAAACTGAGATGAAAAGCCTAACAGACTTCACCTCAGTTTTTACATTTTACTCATTCAAAACGTTTTAAACTCTCTTACTTCTATCCAAAAGAATAGTACCACTGATCCCTAGACAAAGACTACCGAATAAAAATAAGTAGTTCATTGCGTTTTCCCCAGTTTTAGGTAATATTCTGTCATTAGATTGGTTCCCATTATTTTTCTTTTCGTGGCTTTCATTACTGTTCTTTTTTGATGGTTCCGTTTTTTCTTCTTTTTGATTTTCAACAACGACTTCTAATGGTTCAGTTTGATTCGACGTTATTTCAAAAGAAATTGTTTTTTCATTTAGTATATACCCGTTTAATGCTTTCGTTTCTAGAAATTGATAGTTGCCTGGTGCTAACCCCTGAATGAAAAGTTGACCATTTTCTTCTGTTATAAGCTCCTTCTGTAATGGATTGCCCCTATCATCTTGAAGCTCAAATACGACACCTGCCAATCGTTCTTTCGTTGTTTGGTCCACCTTGATTAGTCGAACTGATCCAACTGTTTGTTCAGCTATATTTATCACTTGTTTAAAAGCAATCTTGTTTTGAAAATCATTTTGGGATACTTTTATTGGTGTAGCATCAAGAATGAAACCAACAGGTGCTTTTGTTTCTATTAAAGTATAATCTTCTTGCAGCAAATTATTTATTTCACCTAAGCCTTGATCATTTGTGCTAATTTGACCGATACGTTCGTTCGTTGAATCTTTATAAACATCAAATTCTGCACCAGCTAAAACACTACCATCTTCCGAAGTTTTCATTACTTGGATAGAAAATACTTCCCCTGTTCCGGTACCACTTCCATCGGAGTATTGCGTTTTTACTTCTTTTGAAGCAATCGTTGTTTGATTGCTTTCTAACGTAGCAATATTAGAAAATTCTTCTTGATCTTGGGGTTGGTGATCGATTGTTGTGTCATAAGAAATAAGATAGCCTATTCCTTTAGGCATATCACCAAAATCTACTCTAAATCCATTTGGAAGATAATCGACTGTCACTTGACTAGTAATATCAACTTTATTGATTGGATTATCAAAAATCCCTTTATCTCCATCAGGAAATTCCGCTGAAATCACTTTGATCGATCCTGGAACTAATATATAGTTATCTGTTTGAAAAGTATCCGTAACCACAGCATTAGGCAACTCCTGTCCACTTGCATTTACTCGTACTTCCCAAAAAAGGGTACGTGAGTCTGATGAAAACCACGACCATTTATTGATCACTTCATTCGGATCATCTGTAGCTTTTTCAACTTCTACTTCGGTTGAAACTTCGTTTGTTTTATTGATTGGAAACACTAGCTTGATCGTGCCATATTCATCAATTATTTGTGTGTCAAATCGACTTAAAAATTGCAGTGTACCTTTTACATTTGAATGGGTTTCTACAAATTCGGTATACGTCAGCAAAACTGTTTTTGATTCCTTATCTGCAACTGCAATAGCCACAACAGATCCATTTTCATCCAACACATCAAAGGTCAAACTATTCACTAAATCTAACTCAACAGGTAAGTCGATCAACGTCGTATCACCTTTTTGGGCGCTTCCATTTGGAATACTCCAATCCATATGAACTTGGATGATGTCCCATGATTTGAAAGAGGTTTGGTCTTCTCCTTTTTCATTAGTGATTTTTACATTTTGAATTGTATCATTAAGTTCTTTTGCTCCAGTCGTCATTGTAGATAGTTTCATTGAGCCAAATACGACCAAAATAAATGCAATACTTAAAACTAGTAATTTAATGGACGTATAAAATTTTTTCTGCATTTTCCCCACTCCTACTATGAATTCATTTTTTTATCACCTAATTATATGATATTTTTTTAAAATAAATGTCTTTATTTTTCCGGAAAATATCATTTTTGAAACACTTCCTTTAATTAAATGCAAATAGATGTTCTTTATAGTGAAACAAGAGGTATAATTATTTTAGAAGTACCAATAAAAAACTAGGAGTGAGTTATTTGGAAAAATTATTTGCAGCAGTTGATGATTATTTCATTGAAAAGTTAGTGGAAAAAGACCCCATTTTTGATCAAATCCTTGCTAATAACAAAAAGCACCAATTGCCTCCCCATGACGTTTCACCTTCTCAAGGAAAATTTCTTTATCTTCTTGCACGAATCAAAGGTGCCAAAAGAATTCTAGAAATTGGAACACTTGGAGGCTATAGCACTCTTTGGTTTGCTAAAGCACTAGACAAAGAAGGACAGGTTATCTCTCTTGAATTCGATAAAAAGCATGCTGAGGTTGCTTCGGAAAATTTAGCCCTTGCTGGTGTTTCTGCTAAAACAACGATTTTAATTGGTCCTGCTTCCGATAGTTTAAAAAGCATGGTAAAAGATCAGACACCACCTTTTGATTTGATTTTTATTGACGCGGATAAAGAAAATAACTCTGTTTATTTAGACTACGCCTTACAACTAGCTCGCTCTGGAACCATTATTATTGGGGATAATGTGGTGCGTGGTGGTGCAGTCATTGACCAGAATAGTATTGACAGTAGAGTATTAGGAGTACGATCTTTTGTAGATGATTTATCTACTTCATCTAAACTGACTTCGACAGCGATTGAAACAGTTGGAGTAAAAGGGTATGATGGTTTTACCATCAGTATTGTAGAATAGTATAAAGAAGATGGCTCAAAAGTTTTTAAACTTTTGAGCCATCTTCTTTATACTTAAAGTTCCCGACGTCCCTCTACAGCTTTTAATAGAGTGACCTCATCCGCATACTCGATATCACTGCCGACTGACAAACCATGAGCGAGCCTTGTTACTACAATCCCTGCTGGTTTGATCAAACGTGAAAGATACATCGCAGTCGCTTCACCTTCTGTCGTGGCATTTGTAGCTATAATAACCTCTTTGACCTCATCATCATGAAGACGTTGAATCAATGATGCAATATTGATATCTTCTGGACCTGTGCCTTCCATTGGAGATAATACACCATGAAGTACATGATAAAGACCATGATATTCCCGCATCTTCTCCATTGCCATGACATCTTTTGGTTCTTCTACAACTAAGATAATACTACGATCTCTTGTCGTATCCTGACAGATTTCACAAGGATCTTCTTCTGTGATATTACCGCAAATACTGCAAAAATGCAGATCACGTTTCACACTGATCAACGCTTTAGCAAAAGCATTAACATCTTCTTCTTTCATATCAAGTGTATAAAAAGCCAAGCGTACGGCTGTTTTTTGACCGATACCTGGTAATTTCATATAACTTTCGACTAGTTTAGCTATGGGTTCTGGATAATGCATGGCTTTCAAATCCTTTCAAACACAGACCATTCTTGGTTGGTTTTAAACTATGTATTCATTACAAGACTAAAGTTTATTATACCATTTTTTATAGATGATTTTATAAAAATTAGCTTTTTAACTTCTTTTAAAACAGATTTCAAATTATCTAGAAAAAAAGAAGACTGTCATTAACAGATTGCTTATCAGAAAAGGTAAATATTCTTTATTTAAATGATTAAAGGCACGATTTTTGATATACAGCATCAAAAATCGTGCCTTTTAAAACTACTTGAATAGAAATAATTTCTATCCTAAAATCCTGGCATTCCTTTAGTATATTTACCCATTGTCGCCTCTGTTTCTTTTTCTACTTTAGTCAATGCATCATTCACAGCCATAATGACTAAATCTTGTAACATTTCTACATCTTCTGGATCAACAACCTCTTCTTTAATTGCGATATCTTTCATTTTGCGATCGCCAGTAAAAGTTGCAGTCACCAATTGATTGGTAGCTTCTCCCACAAATTCACGTTCATTTAATTCTGCTTGTGCTTTTTCCATATCTTTTTGCATTTTTTGAACTTGTTTCATCATTCCTTGCATATTTCCCATGCCTCGCATCATAACTATCGTCTCCTCTTAATCGTTTATTACTTCAACGAGCGCTTCGCCAAACATTGCGATTGCTTCGTCTACTACTTGGTTATTGACTTCTGCTGTTGGTTCTTCTTCTGCTAACAAATGATTTTCTTCATTATTAACAGGTCGATCTTCATTCGATTGTTCTCCTGAAGTTTCTTTGTTTTGGCTGATGAATGACTGACGTAGTTTCGGCCAGCTTTCTTTTGTGATACAAATCATATCAGGCGCGTAATTGTTCACCAAACGGCTTAAATTATTATGAACCGCCAGCTGCATTTCCTCATCTTCCATCGCTCGACCACAAACGATCTCATACTCAAAGGCAATCACTAAACCATTGGGCCCTGCTGCAACTGGCTCACTGGCTTTCAGCATCGCTCTTTGTGTTACCGACATCATTTGTAATAAGTCATCCCAGACATTTTTTACATTCATCAAATGATCTTTAGTCGCTTCATTCAATACTTTGTAAACAAGCTCTGTTGGAATCCGCAATGTATTTTTACTGCTCGTTGCACGTGTTGTTTTAACAGGTTCAGCTTCTTTAGCTACAACACCGTTTTTCTTCAATTCTGATAGTTCTTTTTGTAAGTGTTCGATTTGTTGCTGTAATATTGACATCTCAGCAGTTGCGACTGGTTGCGCCCCATCCAAAACTTCCACAGGTTTTTTTACAGATTTTGCCAGTTTCACCGTAGCGACTTCAAGGTAGATATTCGCATTGTTCGTAAAACGGATATCATTTTGCGTATCACTTAAAATTTGGATCATTTGATAAATTTTCTCAGCCGCAGTTTGGCCTGCTAACACTTTGAAATTTTCTGTTAGATTACCGACTTTGTCAGTTAGCAAATTAGGTGCTTGTTGAAAAATAAGCAAGTCCCGACAATACAATAGTAAATCTTCTAAAAATCGTCGTGCTTCTTTACCGGAACTAAGGATGCTCTCCAATACTTCCAGCGCTCGTTCGACATCTCCTGAGACACAGCTAGAAATATATTGATCCATCATTTCATAGGTCAGACTACCTGTCACTTGCATTGCGTCAGTCAAAGTAACTTTTTCATCGCTGAATGAAATCGTCTGATCCAGAATACTTAAAGCATCCCGCATCCCACCTTCGGCTGCACGTCCAATCACATATAAAGCCTGCTCTTCAAACTCAACATTGATTTGTTTTAGAATAAAGCCGAGATGATCAACAATATCTTGCGTACTGATTCGTTTGAAATCAAAACGTTGTGTTCTAGAAATGATCGTCAACGGAATTTTGTGAGGTTCTGTCGTCGCTAAGATAAAAATAACATTTTGCGGCGGTTCTTCTAAGGTTTTTAGTAATGCGTTAAAAGCACCCGTCGACAACATATGTACTTCATCGATGATATAGACTTTATATTCTGCTTGTGTCGGTGCATATTTTGCTTTATCACGGATATCACGAATTTCTTCTACTCCGTTATTACTCGCCGCATCGATCTCGATTACGTCATTCAGACGTCCTTCGGTGATCGCAACGCAAGTTTCGCATTCATTACAAGGTTCTCCATCTATGCTATGTTTACAGTTGATTGCTTTGGCAAAAATTTTCGCCGCACTTGTTTTTCCGGTTCCTCTTGGACCGGTAAACAAATAGGCATGCGAGGTTTTCTTTTGGATGATCGCATTTTTTAACGTCTGCGTAATTGCTTTTTGTCCAACAACATCATCAAAACGCTGTGAACGCCAGACTCGATACAAAGCTTGATAAGCCATAATTTACCCCTCCCTCGAAATTTCACTATCTTCTATTATACGTGATTTTTATGGATAAGGCATTAAAAAAAGCGAACTCATTAAAAAATTCTTTCAAAAAAAAGCCCCGACTCTCGTCAGGACCTTTAGCATACATTAAATATGTGTATCTGTTTCTTCATTTTTTACTAAACCATCATTGGCACGGAACATTTGATTGTAACGTTCTTCATCTTCTTGATTGTCTCTGATCACTTTTGAAAGTGTAAATGATGAAGATATCAATCCAACTGACCCCATTAAATAGTAGCCTTTAACCATCAATGGTTCTTTTAGTGTGTACAACCCAATCAACATCAATGCCACGAAAAAGGCAAAAGATCCCCAACTTAGAAAGACAAAAGCAGGTGTGTTTCTGTAAGCTTTCTTTTTCATAATTCTCTCCTTTAAAATTAATAATACTTTTTTAGTATAGCATTACTATTTATTAAATGACAATCCTTATTTTCATTTCAAAAAAATAATTGACTTTAAAAACCAATTAAAATAACAAATCAAACGTTTAAATAAGCAATATCTTTGGGTAAAACAAGTCGTCTTTTATCAATGTATTTTCGTAAATCCGTGATATTTTTAAATGACGGAATATCTTCTACGATCATATTAACTTCTTCATCCACCGCTTCAATCGCATAATTTGAGACATACAAGTCATAATTTTGATCAGAGCTATTTATCAATTGATCATAAAAATGACTTTCTTGAACCGATAAATTCACTTTGTTTCGGAAGTTTTCTTTTAGGATTGTGCTAAGGAGCTGTGCATGTTCTTTCCCTAAATCGCTTAAGACTAGAACAGATAACTGATGCCTCATCTCATCAGTGAGTTTACCAAGATCTTGCCAGCGAATCGCCATCTCATGAAGAATACCATCCAAATACATTGATTTCCACGGAAATTTCATTTTGACTTCTAGCACACCTAAAGCCTTTTTAACAACTTCTGTAAAAACAATGAAATTCTGCTTGATTGCTCGACTTGAGTAAAGATAGCGATCATACACCATAAATTTTTTATACGGGAACATCTTGTGTTTGGCATAGATATACTCAATCAAGCGAACAATGCTTACTCTGCTTTGTTCTGAAATAGAGATAGAGAGTGCTTCCTTGATCGTTGTTACTAAATTTTCTGCTTGATGGATAACATTGACTTTCTCCTGCTCATTGTCCCAACCAAAATCCCACCAAAAAATAGAATAACAAAAATCTTCGTACCAATTATCAGGAATAACCACATTTAAGGGTGCGGCTATTTCTTCTACATCTGCTTGATATTTTCTTACATCTATCGTCGTTTTTACAAAACTATTGATTGGATCTTTTCGATTCTGAATTAAAAAGCCTTGTCGCTCTCTAATAATTGTAACAGCGATCGAATAAGCTAAATGAACGATTTGACTATCATTCAGTTCTAATTCAAATTTTTTATTGATCTTATTGGATAACTTAAATATTTTCTCTCTATCTAGATGAAAAGGCCACTCTCGAATACCGTAAACCTCAATAAAATAGCAAGTAAAGAAGTAGCGAATCTGGCGTTCATCTTTTCCATGAACAAAATACGGTGAACGACTCATCTGAATATTTCGATCTTTCAATGCTGAACTGATTACATTAGACAAACGATATAAACTAGAATTACTTAAAAATAATTTTTTCTCCCAAAATGCAGCCGGCTGCATTGGTTCAAAAAAAATTGACTCTAATAAAGAAAAAGCATTCGATTCTTGCATGATTTCAATATAAATTTCATGGATCGACCTATGCGGTGAAGCAATCAGTCGAATTCCATGTTTTCTGGATGTCTCTATTGTCAGATAATCTGACCATCGATCTTCTATGTACTGACAATCCAACATGATTGTTTTCTTTGAACAATCAATACTTTCAGCAAGATAATCCGAGGTGATCCAGCTATTTGGTCCATTCAATAAGTTCAACAACAACACTCTTCGATGCATAGATGGCGATAACAATCTCTCCATGACTTCTCCTCTTTTCACCTTTATTCTATTTATTCTTCAAATTTTTCCTCTAGTTGAGAATTTTTTGAAGAAATCCCCGTTTAACAATAATTATAGCATCTTCTAACCCTTTTTTGAATTAATCTAAAGCGCAACTCAATTGGTTTATTTAAAAACCGGTCTTATTATAAAAATATAAAAACGCGGATTTAAAATTTATCGATAAATGGAAAGTCTCACCACACATTTTGGAGGGATTCTACATGAAAAAAAACACAATCAAACACACCATTATCATCGGCTTCATCAGTATTTTAGGCGTTGCTTTATTTATTGGCGGATACATTTTCACTGATGCGTCTAGTAGAGCAAACCAATTAGCTAGTACACCTAAAAAAGCCAAAGTCACCTTAGTAAAAAATGTTCCGACAGACAAAGAATTGGCTAAACTTGCAGCTGTTCCTAAGAAAAAACAAACGAAAGAAAAAATTGTTGCTGTGAACACTACTCAAGATACCATTGCGCCGAAGATCAATGTACCTGAAGAAACTGTTGAACAAAATTCTCAAGTCAATATTTATGAAGAAGTCACTGCCACTGATAACAAAGATGGAGATATTACAGCCAAAGTAGCAGCAGACGAAACGCTAGATACATCTGTTGTCGGCACACAGACTATACATTTTACTGCAACTGACAGCAGTGGTAATACAGGAACTGCTGATAGAACATTTCATGTTGTACCTAAGAGTGAACCTGTAGAGGCTCCGGTTCCAGAACAAGCCGAAGCTCCCGCAGCACAAGTAAATGTTCCTGCTGAGCCCTCTCAAGCTACACCTGCTAGTGCGCCTGTTGCACCAGTTGAACCCACTTATGGAGCGATGACCATCACAATGAACGGTCAAACAATTCCTTATCAAAACGGCGGGCAAGGTAGTGGACAAAGCGTGATTGATTCTAACCCTGGTGGTGTTGCCTCTACTTGGGGAGGTGCTGCTGTTCAATCAGGGGATGACGGACAAAATACTCATTTTATCGGTCATAACCCAGGAGCATTCTCAACTGTCTTTTCATTGGGAGCTGGCAGTCAAATCGTTGTAACGGATGCAAATGGCACCCCGACTACTTATACAGTTAGTACCTTGTTGCAATTAGATGATTATGGAACTGAAATAGGTTCTGGAACAAATTACTGGGATCTTACAGTCGGCACTGGCGGCGGCGAAAGAATTACTCTTCAAAGCTGTATCAATGATGATGTCAACTTGTTTGTTATCGCTTATAAATAAAAAAGAGCATCAACGGATTTATTTCGTTGATGCTCTTTCTATTAGTTCAGTAGCAATCGTTATTTTTCTTGCTACAGGTGTTTGTTCGTGAATTAATGAGAGTATCGTCTCAACTGCCAATTCACCCATCCATTCTGTATGGACTTTTATTGTCGTAAGTGGTGGACTAACGTATTTCGCCACACTTATATCATTGAACCCAATTACAGAAATATCCTCAGGCACTTTAAGTCCTGCTTCTTGAATCGCTTTTAAAGCCCCCACAGCTAAGGCATCACTCGACGCAAAAAAAGCACTTGGATAGTCATTTGGATACTTTTCCAAAAAGTCTTTCATCACTTCATAACCCTTAGCAACAGTAAATGGTGTTCTCAAAACATAGGATTCATTAAACAATTTTTTTTGCAACAATATCTCTTTAAAAATCGTAAATCGTTTATCTTCAAGTGGTTTTTGGCTTCCTAAAGTATACTCTTCCCCGGAAATCATGCCAATTTTTTGATGACCGTGTCGGATCAAATAAGTTAAAACAGACGACATGCTTTGCTGAAAATCGATAACTAAAGAATTGTATCCTATATCTAAAGCATCAAAATCTACAAACAAAAGATTGTTATTGATTTCAAATAAAGCATCAGCTTGTTCCGTGGTAAACTTTCCTAATGCAAGAATACCATCAGCTTGCTCGCTATTTAGCTCCTCTAACGAACGTTTAATTAGCTCAAGCCCAAGTTCCTCTGCCTTTTTCTCAATTCCCAACCGAATGGATAGATAATAAATATCTTCTAGCTCTTCTGCTTCATCATACCATTGAATAAATAAAATTTTAGCCTTCGTATTTTTTGTGCTTTTTTTGTGTTTCGTGTAATTTAATTCTTCTGCCGCTTCAAACACTTTTTGCTTAGTCTCGATACCTGCTGAAAGATCAGGATCATAATTTAATACTCGTGAAACTGTGGCTGGTGAGACTCCTGCTAATTTTGCGATATCCTTGATCGTTGCCATCTTTTCACCTGCCTTCTTTATTATAAACTATCAATAAATCGTTTAAATGCAGCTTGTCCTTCTGTTGTCCGTTTATAAACTCCTGCATCAGCTAATACCTGAGCAAAAATTTGTCCCACTTCTTTTTGGATGATTTCACTTGCATTTTCTTCACTGAAGCTATATCTTTCTTTCATTTGATCAGCCCATTGTTTATGGTAATCTGCGATATGATTTTCTTTAGCTAAAACATAATTTTCTACTTCTTGCAGCTCATCTTTTAAACGTGGCGGCAATACTGCTAACCCCATTACTTCGATTAAACCGATATTCTCTTTTTTAATATGTTGAACCTCTTGATGAGGATGAAAAATACCATCTGGGTGTTCAACAGAGGTATTGTTGTCACGTAAAACCAAATCCATTTCAAATAATTGCCCCTTGCGGCGGGCAATAGGAGTTATCGTGTGATGAGGTGTTCCATCTGCCGAAAATGCTTGAATCGATACATCCTCATCAGAATAGTTCCGCCATTTTTCTAAAATCAACGAGGCTGCTTCAACTAAATCTTCTGAATTAGGACTTTGCAAGCGAATCACAGACATCGGCCATTTAACGATTCCTGCATTCATTAAAGGATAGTCACTTAATTCAAAGTATTGCTCGATCTCTGCTTTTTCCATCGGGAAAATATGACGTCCAGCTTGATAATGATTGTGAGTCAAAATCGATCCTCCTACAATCGGTAAATCAGCATTAGAGCCCACAAAATAATGAGGTAGGACTTCAATGATCCTAGTCAATCGTTTAAAGGTTTCTTTTGAAATCACCATAGGACGATGCTCTTCTGACAGAATAATTGAATGCTCATTGTAATAAGCGTAAGGTGAATACTGAAACCCCCAACTTTCGCCATCTAAATTCATTCGAATGATTCGATGATTGGTCCTAGCTGGATGATTGACCCGACCTTTGTATCCTTCATTTTCCATACACAAAACACATTTAGGATAATCAAGCTGACTGTTTTGGCGTTCAGCTGCAATTTGTTTTGGGTCTTTTTCTGGTCTTGATAAATTGATCGTGATCTCTAGTTGACCATATTCTGTTTCAACAGAAAAAAGATTATTTTTTGCAATTGCTCTTGTTTTGATATAGTCATTCTCTTGGCTTAGTTTATAGAAGTAATCCGTCGCATCAACTGGATCTTTTTCGTAATATTGAGCAAAAAGAGCATTGACGACCGAAGGCGGTGGTGTAAGAAAATCCATCAATTGTGCTTCGAAAATTTCTAAATCCGTTGTTTCCTCTTTCACTTTTCCATTTTTTTTAGCTTGAGCAACTAGTTCATCCAATAATTCCAATGATGACTTTGTCACTAATTTTGGAGAAATTGGTTCTAACGATTCTTCTCCAAGTACGCCCAACACACGATTTTGCAAATAAAGCCGATCTAGTTCCATCCATCCACCTGCTTGAATTGCTAGCGTCACAAAATCTGTAATAGTTTGACTAATTGACACAACGTTTCCTCCTAAATATAAAAGCTAAATAGGCTCATTTTACTCCGATTAAAAATATGAGCGCTCTTTAGACTATATTTATTTTTTATTTTTGTTCAATGAGACTGCCTTGTAAACTAGAAAGAATCATATCCTTTTGGATGGCTGACATGCCAGTCCCAAGCTGTTTGAATGATCTGTTTGATATCTGTCACTTGCGGTTGCCAATCTAAAATCGTTTTGGCTTTTTCACTAGAAGCAACCAATTTACTTGGATCTCCTAAGCGACGCGGTAGTACTTTAGCTGGAATTTCTTTGCCAGTTACTGCTCTTGCTGCTTCTAGCATTTCTTTGACTGAATAACCAGTGTTACTACCTAAGTTGAAGACATTACTTTCGTTGCCTTTTTGTAAGTAGTCCAGCGCTGCAATATGAGCTGCGATCAAGTCTTCAATATAAACATAGTCACGAATACATGTACCATCTGGCGTATCGTAATCATCGCCATAAATCCCTAGGTACTCTCTTTGGCCTAACGCTGTTTGTAAAATAATTGGAATCAAATGCGTTTCTGGATCATGATCTTCACCAATTGAAGCATCTGATTTAGCCCCTGCAACATTAAAGTAACGTAGCGCAACATAACGCATACCATATGCTTTGTCACACCATTTCATCATCTTTTCCATCATTAATTTACTTTCGCCATATGGGTTTTCTGGATTTGTCGGCATCGTTTCTACAATTGGCATCTCTTTAGGCTCACCATAAGTCGCAGCTGTTGAAGAGAATACAATGTGCTTAACACCAAATTCTTCCATTACTTCCAACACGATTTGTGTGCCTTGCACATTATTGTTAAAGTAAACTAGCGGCTTTTCTACTGATTCACCGACTAATGAACTTGCAGCAAAATGGATCACGCCATCGATTGTTTCTTTTTTGAAAACACTCTGCATAAACGCTTTATCTCTAATATCGCCTTGATAAAATGTAGCTTTTTCATGAACAGCCTGTTTGTGACCAGTCTGAAGATTATCGACAACAACTACCTCATACCCTTTTTGAATCAATTGATCCACTGCATGGGAACCAATGTAGCCTGCCCCGCCTAAAACTAAAATTGACATGTTACTGCCTCCTTATTGATTGTCTGCGAAATGAATATCCTTTTTTTCGTATTCCTTATTTTACAGCTTTCTAGCTCCGTCATCAACATTCGCAACATAAAAGTCTGCTGAGTAGCCAATTTGCTCTTGATACGTTTGTCCAACATTCTTAATAAAACGTGCCAAGTCTGCTTCTTTTACTAAAGCAATTGCACAACCGCCAAATCCTGCTCCTGTCATCCGAGCACCTAATACACCAGGTTGTTTCTGAGCTGTTTCTACTAAAGTATCGAGTTCGATCCCTGTTACTTCGTAATCATCTTTTAAAGAAGCATGAGACTCATTTAGTAATTGACCGAAGCGATTTAAATCATTTTTAACAAGTGCTTGTTTTGCTTTGATCGTTCGTTGATTTTCAGTTACGGCATGCTTTGCCCTTTTAATCAACGTTCCGTCTTTAATGATTGGTTTATTTTGTTCAAAGCACTCTTCTGTTAATTCTCCTAATGATTCGATTGATAAAATAGTTTGTAAGCGACTCAAAGCGAGTTCACATTCTGCTCGGCGTTCATTATATTTTGAATCCGCCAATTCTCTACGTTTGTTTGTATTCATGATTACAATCACATGCTCACCAAATTCTGCTGGCACCAGCTCATAATCTAGTGTATTTGTATCCAACAAAATAGCGTGATCTCGTTTCCCCATACCTATAGCAAATTGATCCATGATCCCCGAATTCACACCAATAAAATGATTTTCTACACGTTTTCCTGTAATCACTAAATCCAACATTTTAATATTTAACGCAAATAAATCATTTAAAATAACCCCAGTCAACAATTCGATCGAAGCAGATGAAGAAAGACCTGCACCATTTGGAATTGTTCCGTAAAAGAGAATATCAACACCCTGCTCGATAGGATACCCTTGTTCAATTAAATAAGAAATCATTCCTTTGGGATAATTCGTCCAATCATGTTCTTTCTTATAAGCTAAGTCTGTTAATGAAAGTTCAATAATACCTAACTCAGAAAAATTTTCCGAATACAATCGAATCATTTGATCCTCTCGTTTTCTAGCAACTCCATACGTTCCGATTGTAATCGCTGCTGGGAAAACAGAACCGCCATTATAATCTGTATGCTCCCCAATTAAATTGATTCTTCCTGGAGCAAAGTATATTTCTGCAGAAGCAATTCCAAAAACAGAATGAAACAACTCTTTTAATTCATTTTCCAAAATTTCCACCTCTCCGTTCTTTTTAGTAAATTTATTATAAAACATTTACTAAACATTTACAAGTTTTTTTCGTAAAACGGTTACAAAACTACTTTTTAAATGACTCGAAAAGTCCATTGCTCCTCTCTATTGGATTTTTTTCTTACTTTAGTTCATAATAGAGGTGTCTAAATAACAGAGAGGAGAATGTATATGAAAAAATTTATTTCAGGTATGCTTGTAGGAACAGCCGTGACATGTGCTGCGGTTGTAGGATTTGCAGCTACAATCAAAAAAACAGTTCTTGATCCAATCGAAGAAAAAGAAGATATGATTGAGGAAAACCGTAAAAAAGCAATGCGTAAACGTATCTCTCGATAAAGGGCTAAGTGAACAAAGCGCTTAATTCAACTAAAAAAACAAAAGAAAACAACTGTTTACATATCGTTGTTTTCTTTTGTTTTTATTTTGCCTTCAAAAATGTTTCTCGCAATCAAATCTGCTTCCCTTAAATTCCAAGGATCCGTTCCTGGTCTAGAAGTAGTTGCGGTTAGCCAATGAACACCTTCTGTTGGAATTCCATAACAAAATAATCCAGTGATCACTTTTCCTGCTTTTGATTGTATTTGATTTGTTTTTGCATCTACTAAAAGTGCACCCGTATAATAAACATCACCTGATCCTAATTTCACCTGATGTAAACTTGCCGTTTGATCTCTTAAAAGCTGCTGAACTAGTGGATTCAAACTAAATTGGTTAGCTATTTTGGGCAATCTAGCCTCTATCAAAAAATGCGTTTTGAATTTTTGTAATGGGTATTTTTTTGAAAACCCGACGAACCAATCTGCTTCTGTTGTTATCTGCATTTTTGGTCCCAGCAGTGTCACCACTCCAGCATTGATCAGTGCCTTAAGTTCAGCAGTTCTTTCAACAGGAGGACCAATAGATAAGAATGCATTTAATGGCGTAAACCAATCCCACAGCCATGTTTTATACTCATCATTTGAAAACAGTTCATGATCTTGCATAAAACGAACTTCATCCCGCAAATCTTTCAAACTATCCAAAGCAGCCGCAAAAGGTCCAGCTATCGTCCCTTTTTTTGCTTCCTTAAAATCCCAATTCAAATAATCAATAATGAATTTCTGAAAAGAATCTTCATCTCCTACATTTTGATCTGGACATTGAATAGCAGACCAATCCCAAAACTCTTTTTTATGAATTCCATATTTTTCAAGGATCGTATCTGCGCCTCTTGTACGAATAAACTCTTCATTAAAACGTGGCTGATTCACATTCGGATATTTAGCAACGATCAATGCCGAATAATAAGCAAATTCTACTTCTTTTTTTAAAAGCTCAAAAAACTGCTCTGCAGAAAAATTCCCTTTTCGCTTAAATTTATTCAAACTTTTTTCTTTTAGAAAACGTGGCTGATATTCTTCCCCGTAGCCTTTTTGGTTAACACCTCTAGCATGGTATGGAATACCCCGACTTGACCCCGCAATAATTTTAGGTTCTTTACCAGAAGGAAAATAAATCAATTCTCCCTCTTTTTCTCGGAACTCTCCACCACGATCACTTGTCAGCAAGGTGAGATAATCATAAAAAACTAAACCCAACCCTCTAATCAAAACAGGCGTGTTCTCGGTTATTGCTTCAAGGTATGCATCCGCTGCATTTTTAGGTGAAGAATAAAATAATCGATGATCACTTGCAAAAGCAGCCAGCTCTTTCTCGTTTCCAATCAATTCATTTTCTTGATGGCCTAGTGCTAAAATAACCGTGTCTACTGTTGTTTCTACCGCTTTTGTATACACTAAAAATTTATCCTCTTGCATTTTCACAGCCCGAACGGTGTCTTTAAAAAATTTTACTGAGGTCTGCTCTGTCATCCTCGTTTGAACATATTCATAAAACCACTTTTGATATAATCCATAAAAAACGCGTGAGCAGTGGTCGTTTGGCCCTAAGTTTTCACACTCTTCAAGTAAGATAGTTCTATTTTCAAAATTATGTTTTTTGATAAACTCAGTCGCCTCACTTTGAGCCCATTCATATAGATTCGGACCTTTAGCAACGGGACCTTTTGTACTCAATGTTTCATCTGTAAATAACGTGACATGCGAGGCAACTGAATTCATCAATAAGGATAGTGGTTGATCTTCTCGCCACACCTTTCCCCCTGGACCATACGGATCAAACATTGTAATCTGAATCACCTGTTCTTCTCTTGACCATTCAACTATTCTCTCAAAAATCGAAAGTCCTCGAGGTCCGCCACCAACAATCGCTATTTTCATACTTTTCCTCCTTTCGTTTTATTCTCTTTTCATTCATTGATTTATTTTTTCTAACATTTCCTGAAGGACAACTGCATTATTATGTACTTCATCTTTTGCCCCATAAACTAAGGTAACTATGGGGTGTTTGTTTATAATTTGAATAAGTCTTTGGCATGCGTCATTCGCTTCACCAGCATTTAATTCAATTAGATATTTTTCTTTAAATTGGGAAAATTTATCGGGTTCATGGTTGAACCATTTTCTAAGATCATTGCTAGGTGCAATTTCTTTTAACCACAAATTCAAGTGTTCTTTTTCTTTTGACACACCTCTAGGCCATAAACGATCAACTAGTACTCGGTAACCATCTGTGTCTTCAGCTTCTTTGTATGCTCTTTTGATTCGGATCATGCTGATCACCTCTTCTTTATTTTATCCTAATTAATAAAAAAAGAAACGATTTACGATTTTGATCTCGAAGAAAAAGCACAGAGAAGTAAACGTTGTCCAGTTTTGAACACTCGTTTATCTCTCTGTACTTTATTGATTAAGCATTTTTCTTTTTTGTTTTACCAGTCCAGCCTTCATAGCCGCCTTTTAAAATATATAAATCTTTGTAGCCATTTTTACGTAATTGATTCGCCGTACGAATACTTAATGATTTTTTTTGATCATAAATGTAAACAGGTTGATCTTTACGAATTGAATTCATCGTTGTTTTGATGGTTGTGTAAGGCATGTTTCGTGCACCAAGAATATGACCTGCATCAAATGAGTCTTTTTCACGGACATCAATGATTTGGGCTTTTCTCATACCTTCTTTAAATTCTTCTTCTGTGATTGTTTTGGCAGAGCGTTTTGCCATGATTCTAAGATATAATTCGTTGATCCCCATTGCTAGTAAAATTGTTAATAAAATTCCATTGATAATCCATAAAACGTTCATTCCAAAATCCCTTTCTTACTCTTTCTCCATAAATTGTAATGCAAGTGAAGCAGCACCGATAACGCCTGCTTCATTCCCTAATTGGGCAAGTTTAACTTGCGTGCTATTACGAACTTCCGGGAAAGTAAATTCTTCAAAATATGTTTGAACACGGCTACGTAAAAATTCACCTGCCGCAGAAACGCCACCGCCAATGACCACACTAGATGGATTCAAGGTATTCCCTACATTACCGATTGCAAGACCTAAGAAATAACATACACGATCGACCACCATCAAGGCAAATGGATCATCAGCCTGCGCATACTCAAAGACGTCTTTACTTGAAACATCTTGACCGTCATCAATAGCTTGTTTTAACTGAGAATCACCCGCATATTCTTCCGACATATGACGAGCAACCCGAACTACCCCTGTAGCACTAGAGACAGTTTCTAGACAGCCACGTTTACCACATGTACATTCAAACCCACCAGGATCAACTGTTACATGTCCAATTTCACCAGCACAGCCATTAACACCATGTAATAAATTGCCTTCAGCTATAATACCGCCGCCAACACCTGTCCCAAGTGTGATGAACACAACATCTGGATTGTTTTCGCCAGCACCTTTCCAGCGTTCACCTAACGCCGCTACGTTGGCATCATTATCTAAAACAAAAGGAATTCCTGTTGCTTCTTCGATTTGTGCTTTTACATTTTGCTTTTTCGTCCAGTTAAGATTATAAGCACCAACTACTGTGCCTTTTTTAATATCGACACTCCCAGGTGTGCCCATGCCGATCCCAATAAAATCATCATGCTTCATCTCATAAAGAGAAATTCGGTGATTGATTGATTCGATGATATCCGGCACGATATGACTGCCTTCATCTAGAATATTGGTTTCAATACTCCATTTTTGCTGAACATCTCCATCTGTTGTTAAAATCGCAAACTTAATCGTTGTTCCGCCTAAATCAATCCCAATCAATTTCTTATCCATTTACTCGGTTCCTTTCTCAGTCGCTCTGCTTTCTTCAATTCGATGTTCTCGTTGCAAAACACTTCTCGCATGGAGATACGTGTCTCTATCAATCAAGTGACCTTCATAAATATTTTTCAATTCAATCATCATCAACTCGATATCATAAATTCTAGCACCTACATAAATATAAATGCCGAATTGTTTAAATAACTGCTGTACATCGTATAGCGTTTCCATTAAATGCACTTCCTTATTATACAAGTAAACCGAATTTTTTAAAACCCAAGACTAGACAAACACCTAACAAAAATACGAAAATGATTCCGGAAATGATTCGTTCATGGATATTGAACTCATCAGAACGATCTGGTACAGCTAAAGCAGACGCAACTAAAAGCCCGCCAATCAAGCCTCCGATATGGCCCATGATGTCCACAGAACTACTAAATAAGTTAAAAATCAAGTTGATTCCAATAAAGGTCGCATAGCGCTGAACCATAAATGAAATCGCAGGATTATTTCTAAAATGACGACCAAGAATAATGAACGCACCAAATAATCCAAACAAAGATGTGCTAGCACCCGCTGAAATACTATTTGGTGAACCAAAGGTAAAACTAATAATATTTCCAGCCACACCACTCAATAAATAAATCAAGAGATAGCGCCAATGACCATAAATACTTTCTACTTGAGAGCCCACATAATAAAGTGTCACCATATTTACAACAAAATGCAGCCAACCGATATGTAAAAACATCGGAGTAAAAAAGCGCCAATATTCATGTAAATAAAGAATTTCACCTCGCGACATCGCTCCCCAGTTGACCAAAACCTGACCATTTTCAGATCCACCTGTCAGTTCCATCCCTAAAAAAACAATCGTAGTGATTCCTAGTAACATATAGGTTACTAGTGGTTGTTTCAATATTCTTTTAATTTTCATCTGTGTTTGATAATTCATGTGTTCCTCCTAGCTGATAAATAATCGTTTTACAGGCAAGTCAAACATTTCTGCCTGCCAATCTTCTTGAATCTGTTCACTGAATACCAAACTGCATGTTTCCCCCTGATAGTGCTTTAGGAAACGATCATAAAAACCTCCCCCAAACCCAATTCGAAAGCCGTCATGTGTAAAAATGATCCCTGGTACCACGACTAAATCGATTATTTCATTAGAGACAACAGATACATCTTGCGGCTCTTCCACACCAAATGCTGTTTTTTCAAAAACAGTTTCAGGCGTTACAGTATGAAATGTCAGCGTTCGATTTTTACCAGTGATTGGCATCAACATCTGCTTTCCTTCTTGCCAACCTCTATGAAGTATAATATGCGTATCAAATTCAAAAGCAAGTGGTTTAGTGATTGCGATCGTTTTCGCATTTTTCCAACATGGATCGTTAAATAGCGTCTGACTAATTTTGTGTTCTTTTTGCTCTTTTAATTCTGGATGTTCTTGAAGCCATTTCAAGTTTGCCAAACCGAGTTTCCTTAGTCGCGTTTTTTCCACAATCAACCCTCCCTGATCAGAAAAATCCTCCACAAAAAATTACTTTACTTTTTCACTTTTTTATCTTTTTAACCTTACTTTGTAGTGTATATAAAAACCCATTAAATAGCAAACAGATTTCTAGTCTTTTACGTCAAGATCTAGTCTTTTTTGCAACCAATTACTAATCGCTTTATAGACCTCATCTTTTTCTTCTTCCAGTAAAATTTCATGACGTAAATCAGTAAACAAAACAAGAGACACATCTTTGATTCCAGCCTCATCAAGTTCTTTTGCAACTTTTCTAGGACCTTTACCAAAATCCCCTACTGGATCTTGTTCCCCACTGATTACTAAAATCGGTAAATCTTGGTCGATATTTTGTGCCCAGCCATTCCGATTTGCTCCATCAACTAATCGAAATAACGTATAAAAACCGTTATTGGTGAATGTAAAACCTGTTAACGGATCTTCTTCATAACGTCTTACATTTTCTTGATTTTTACTTAACCAATTAAAGCTTCCAGCTTCTGGAAATTGCTTGCTAAAAGAGCCAAAAGCCATATGATCCAGCCATTTATTTTGTTTTTCTGGAACAGTTAGATTCAAGCCTTTCGTTAGAGAAAGGGCTACTGATAACATCGAAGCATTTTTACCTGTTCCCATAAAAATAGCACCGCTGATGTCAGATTTATATAGTTGTAAATAATTGCGCAAAGCAAATGAGCCCATACTATGACCCAACATAAAATGAGGCAAGTCTGAATAAGTATGTTCGATCCACTCTTTGACCTGATGAATATCTTCCAGGACAAAAGTTACTGGCTCTCCTTGTGCGAAGTATCCATGCTTTGGTTGATCGCTTGCTACAGATTCACCATGCCCTAAATGGTCATGCCCAACCACAATAAAACCTAAATTATTTAAATATTTAGCAAAATCATGATAACGCTCAATATATTCTGCCATTCCATGGATGATTTGAACCGTTCCGATTGCCTCTTTATCAGGTTCCCAACAGATAAAATGACTTGTAGTTGTTTGATCGGATGACAAAAAAGTATTATGTTTCATATTCTTCCCTCTTCTCAATTGATAGTATTTATTATAAAGTATTCTTAGTAAATGAAATAGTCTAATGTGCATTTTCTTTTAAGATTATTTCTTATTTAAGCGGAGGAAGAATAAAGATGAAAATTCAACTCATTGGCGCCTCTGGTACTGGAAAAAGTACCTTGGGAAATTATATTGCTGAAAAAAAGCAGATCAAGTGGATCGATACGGATGACTATCTTTGGAAAGATGAGAATTTTTCTGAGACTTATCCAATCCAGCAGCGCTTAAAAATGTACCATGATGATCGTGAAACATTCGAGCACTTTATCGTTTCAGGCTCAGTATTTTCTTGGAATCCTACTGGTTTTACGGATCGAGATCTTTTAGTTTTTCTCATGTTAGATGACGAGCAACGATTCCAGCGTTTAATAAAAAGAGAAATAGTTAGAGGCGGTATTGACTCACTCTGGTTAGATGAACAAGGACACCAAACCAATGACTTTTTAGAGTGGTGCAAAACGTATTATACCGCTCAAACGCCTTCTGATATTGGGACATTTGCTGAGCATAATTATCAAATCGCCCATTCCAAAAGCCCCGTTTTAAAACTCGATAGTAATCAATCTTTGGACACTTTGTATCAAGCGATCCTGCACAACTTATAAAAGAACCCTTTATGACTCTTAAAACAAGTCACAAAGGGTTCTTTTTATTCCTGCGGTTGAAGAGTAATTACTGGATTTATTGACTGATCTACTGTAATTTCTTCTGTTCCATAACGTTCACCTAAAACATACTTAGCCATATGGATGGTACGATCACTCATTCGCTCTAGGTTGGATGCTATATCAATAAATAGCACTCCATCAGCCGCTCGACCTTTACCACTATTCATGATGGAAATATATTTTTTGCGAAGCATTTTGACCATTTGATCGATCTGTTCTTCCCGACTCAGCATATGGGCAGCCATTTCTTTGTCATCATTTTCAAAAACAACTAAAGAATCACGAATATTTTTCAAAACTTTCTCAAATAAATCGACCACATCTTCATCATACAAAATCAGTGTATCACGTTCAGAAACTTTACCAGCTTTTTTCTCTTTGGCTTTTTGTTTCTTTTCAAGATGGATTGCTTCATTGAGATTTTGAATAATATTCCGGCAATGATCGCCGATTCGTTCTAAATCCTTTGTTAACTCCAACATCATCGTTTGCTCATGACTTTCGGAAATCGTTAATTCTGTTGCCGAAAGTTGTACCAAGTATTCAGTCAAGCGATTATCCGTATCATTGATCGCAGTCTCATACTGGCTTGCATTTTCCTTGTCGATACTGTCTTGTTTCTCATAATAAGATTTTGTTGCTTCAAAGGCACCTAAAACATATTCACCCATTTGTAATAGTTCGATTTTAGCTTGATTCAATGCTAAGGTAGCCGAATTTTGAATAATTGATTCATTTAGATTTGATGGTTTAAAATCAATACTTTTATCTTTACCAGGAATAATTTTCCTGACAAGCCACTCGATTTTGTCGATAAACCAAAACTGGATCAACAAATTAGAAATATTGAATAAACCATGAGCAACCGCGATCTGCATTGCAGGTTTTAAATCCAACAAGCTAGAAATACGTACCACAACCGCTGTAAATGGCGTCAGTAACGTCGTAAAAATAATTGCTCCAACTAGATTAAAGATTACATGAGAAGCCGCAGTCCGCTTCGCAGCGACACTGACGCCTAACGCTGCGATCACAGCAGTGATTGTTGTACCGATATTGTCGCCAAACAAAATTGGCAGTACTGCACCAATTGCTAAGCTCCCTTGGCTATACAATTGCTGTAAGATCCCGATCGTCGCACTAGAACTTTGCAAGACCATTGTAAGCAAGGTTCCGATCCCCACACCTAGAATAGGATGATGAGAAACATCTACCATTAAATCTGCAAATTGAGGCAAGGTACTTAACGGTGCCATCCCTTCTCCCATCAACTTTAGTCCATAAAATAAGCAACCAAAACCAAACAAAATTTGCCCTACATTATTGACTCGCTCTCTTTTAGAGAAAAACAGTAAAATCGATCCCACTCCAATGATCGGTAACGAATATGAGCTTAAATTAAACCCAATAATAAATGCAGTTACTGTCGTGCCGACATTCGCCCCCATGATTACCCCGATCGCTTGACGTAAAGACATGAACCCAACACTAACCAACCCCACTGTCAAAACCGTCGTCCCAGAACTACTTTGAATAATTGCTGTCACGATCAATCCAGCTAATACGGACCTTAATGGTGTAGATGTAAAAGTGTTCAAAATTTCCCGTAACGAATCCCCTGCAGATTTCTGCAGACCATCCCCCATATACTTCATACCGAATAGAAAAATCCCTAATCCTCCGAGAAAAGGAAATAATATTTCTTGATAGGACACACTTGTTCCTCCTTTATTTTAAAAGCTGAAGAGGCTTGTTCTGCCTTGTCTGAAAAATAGGAAAAATCGACTGGATGCTTTTTATCACATCAACTCCATTTAAGAGTACAGAAAAACACCCCTCTTGTAAATAAAATATCTGTTTTTTTCATAAGAAAATTAGTTAGCCCTTGATCAACTCATCATAAAAACAAAAAAAGCGCTGAAAGTAATCACTTCCAACGCCTGAACTTACGATAAAAATCAAACCATCAACATATAAACACCGGAAGCAATAGCCGCACCGATCACAGGTCCAACGATAGGAACCCATGAATAGCTCCAATCAGAATCCCCTTTTGTTGAAATCGGTAATAATTGATGAGCTAAACGAGGACCAAAATCACGTGCTGGATTGATTGCATACCCTGTAGGTCCACCTAAAGACAAACCAATCGATAAAATCAATGCCCCAACAACTAATGGATTTAAACCATCTGTAAAACTGTGTTGTGAGAATGAAAGTAATCCTAAAACTAAAACGAAGGTACCAATTACTTCTGTAACCATGTTCGCTGGATAATTACGAATAGCAGGACCTGTAGCAAAGGTTCCTAAAATCGCTCCTTGATCTTCTGTTGCTTGCCAGTGAGGTAAATAAGCTAACCACACTAAAACTGCCCCAACAATTGCTCCAAGAACTTGCGCTACAACAAACGGTACAACTAAACTCCATTCAAAACTTCCCGTCATCGCCATTGCGATCGTCACCGCTGGATTTAAGTGAGCAGGCCCCATATAGCCTGCAACATAAACGGCAATCGTCACTGCCATCGCCCAACCAAAAGCAATTACGATCCAACCAGACGCTTCGGCTTTACTTTTCTTTAAATTAACTGCAGCACATACGCCATCACCTAAAAGAATCAAAATCATCGTGCCTAAAAACTCACTGAAAATCTGTGTCATATTTGAAGTATCCATTTTACTTCGTCCCTTCTTTCAATGTACTCAAGTCAGATTCTGCAATTAATTGATTTAGCTCATTGGTATAGTGTTCTTTTTGCTCTTTAGACCAATTATAATAATGACTCATTTCAGAAATCACACCTTCTTTGACTTCATCCAGCGTATCTCTCATAAAGAGCAAATGATTTGTTCTACGTACAAGATAATCCGCAGGTGTCAGTGCCATTTCATTTTCTAATGCATAGTGCAATGCTAAGGTTTCAGCTAAGCTTAAACCTGTTACCACTTCCGTTGTCGAAATTTTTTCAAAAAGTTCTGTTACATTTGAACCATAAAGATGAGCAAGATACTCTGCTTCTTCTTGGCTCAAACCTTTTTCCATTCCTAATACGGCCAGATCATTTAACTCATTTTCCACGTTTGCTGCATCAAGATTTCCTCCTGAAACAGGATACGTTTTAGAATCGATCAACTCAAACATGCAATTAAATTCTTCTTTCAAAATACGTTGAATTTCCTTCAACGCACCCTCTGCCATCTTGCGATAATCTGTGATTTTCCCACCTGATAATGTCAATAATCCATCATCTGAGCGTTCTAGCAAACTACCGCGGGAAACAGCTGAAGGATTTTCCTTGCTTTCAGCCAATGAATCTTCTAAGTTATTCAACACATTTTCGACATCAAAACGTGTCGCTTGCTGATTTTTATATTTCTCAACAATAGTGATAACTTGATCGAAACTTTCATCAGAAACTTTGCCATTATTGCCGCCATTATAATCAGAACCGCCATTTTCTGAAATCAATGGTCTAAGACCAGCCCAACTGGCTTCAATATCATTGATCGTTACGTTTGCTTTAGGATAATGGCTATTGACGATTTCCAGTAAATAATCAACATCTTCTTGGGTAACAGTTGGATGTTCATAATCGCCTGTATAATCTGTATCCGTTGTGCCAAAATAGGTTTTCTTCTCTCTTGGAACCACGAAAACCATTCGACCATCATGCTTTCCAGTATCAAAATAAGTTGGTTGAGGTACGTATAGTTTGCTACTGTCCACAACAAGATGAACCCCTTTTGTCGGACGCATTTGCGGCACTAAGTTTTCTTTCGTATCCAATCCTCGAACTTTATCTGACCAAGGTCCTGTCGTATTGATTATTACTTTCGCTTTGATGTCAAGCTGCTCACCTGTTAGGATATCTTCTGCTTTTACACCAATGATTTTGCCCTGATCATTTTGAATGAATCCAACGGCTTTGACTTTACTGACCATCAGTCCGCCATCAGATGCGGCACGTTTGATATTTTCAATCACCAGACGAGCGTCGTTATTTCTAAAATCAAGATAAACACCGCCCCCTTGCAGACCTTCACTTTTTAACTGAGGCTCTCTTTCCAGTACTTCTTCTTTTGTCAACGTATAATTTTCATATTTAGTTCCGATCACATTTGCTAAACGATCATAAAGATCCATCGCCACTTTGACCGAAAACATATTAAACGTTGCTTTTGGTTCATCATAAATCGGTAAAAGCATTGGGTCTGGCTTTGGAATATGAGGCGCAATTGCTTGAACAACTGCGCGCTCTTGGACTGTATCTGCAACAACTTCTACATCAAAATTTTTCAAATAGCGTATTCCACCGTGAACTAGTTTAGTGGAACGAGAGGAAGTTCCTTCTGCAAAATCCTGCATTTCGATCAAACCAGTTTTCATACCAGCAGCACTTGCTTGTAAGGCAACACCAGCTCCTGTAATACCGCCGCCAATGATCAATAAATCTAATTCTTCAGACTTCATCTTTTCAATAGATGCTTGTCTTGTTTTAATTGAAAATGACATACCACTCACTTCTTCCTTTATTTTGATTTATGTTTGAACATTTGTGTGGCTGCGACTGCTTGTTGCCACCCTTCATATAAATCATCCCGTTCTTCATCAGGCATTTTAGCTTCAAACACTTGTCCATCTTCATAAAATTCTTTTAACTCATCTAAGTCTTTCCAAAAACCAACTGCTAAGCCGGCTAAAAATGCTGCACCCAATGCAGTTGTTTCTAGATTTTGAGCTCTTTGAACGGATGTATTTAAAATGTCTGCTTGAAATTGCATAAGCAAATCGTTATTAGCCGCTCCGCCATCTACTTTCAAGATTGGGATAGCGATTCCTGTATCCTTTTGCATCGTATCAATGATATCTCTTACTTGATAAGCAACCGCTTGCAAAGTAGCTTTTACAAAATCTTCTCTCGTCGTTCCTCTTGTTAAACCAAAAACAGCTCCCCGTGCATCTGAATCCCAATAAGGTGCGCCAAGTCCTGTAAAAGCAGGTACGACATATACTTCATTTTTATTATGTGATTCTTTTGCTACAGCCTCAGATTCAGCAGCAGTTTGAATCATCTTCAAGCCATCACGCAACCACTGAACGGCAGAACCTGCTACAAAAATACTTCCTTCTAAAGCATAATACACTTTGCCATTGATCCCATAACCGATTGTTGTTAATAAATTATTATCAGAAAGCTGAGGTTTTTCACCTGTATTCATCACGATAAAGGAGCCTGTACCATACGTATTTTTTACCATGCCAGGTTCAAAAGCCATTTGTCCAAACAACGCTGCTTGTTGGTCTCCTGCCATACCTGAAATAGGAATTTCACTGCCATAGAAATGATAATTTTTCGTCAATCCATACACTTCTGAATTCGATGTCGCTTTCGGCAGCATTACGCGTGGAATATTCAGAATATCTAAAATATCTTGATCCCAATCTAGATCATGAATATTGAATAACATCGTACGACTTGCATTGGAATAATCTGTTACATGAGTTTCTCCGCCAGTCAATTTCCAAACCAACCAAGTATCGATCGTGCCAAATAATAGCTCGCCTTTTTCAGCTCTTTCTTGTGCCCCTTCTACATTATCTAAAATCCAGCGAACCTTCGTTGCTGAAAAATAAGCATCTACGATCAATCCCGTTTTTTCATGGATCATGTCACCATGTCCGTCTTCTTTTAATTGATCTGCAATCGGTGAAGACTGACGCGATTGCCAAACGATTGCATTATAAATCGGTAATCCTGTTAATTTGTCCCAAACAACCGTTGTTTCACGTTGGTTGGTAATACCGATTCCGGCGATATCAGAAGGTTTGACACCTGACTCGATCAAAGCACCTGCGATAACTGACTGAACGGAATTCCAAATTTCATTTGCGTTATGTTCTACCCAACCAGCTTTAGGAAAAATTTGCGTAAATTCTTTTTGAGAACTGCCAATGTTATTCCCTTTTTTATCAAAAATAATTGCTCTTGAACTTGTTGTTCCTTGGTCGATCGCCATGATATACTTTTGTTCTGTCATTGTTGATTCCTCCTAATGTTTAAAATCCGAAGTGTTAGCCCATTTCATTAGATCAAATAAAAACATAATAGACACAAACTCTCTCTTTTTCCTCAGAAACTAGCTACAATTTGAAAACGCTTTATATTTCATGTATTTATAATATACGCAAATGCTTTTATAAAAACGTCATCTTTTTTTTTATTTCAAAAATAAATGAAAGTTTTTCTGAATAAGCCCATCCTACTAATGAAAAAGCCAAAAATAAAATAGCGAACTATCTTTGTTTTCGGCTTTTTCCCCTTAACTCATCTTTTATTGTGCAGTTCTCGAATCTTCATTCTGATTTGATTGATATCATAAGACGATCCCAGTTCTGAAAGCACATAAACTTCTTTAGCAGAACGGTAGTAACTGGGCTGCATGATATTTGTGATCATCAGATCGTAGGTCATTTTCGAATCGTAAGGCTCAATGGTCAGACCATTTAAATTTTTCAAGCTCAAGACCAATACCTGAGTCATTACTTCTTTATACAAATGATCCATCTTCAAATCAATTCCGATTCGAGTTTCACCGACAATTTCAAAATCAATGATTGCAAGAACACTAAGATACTTAACAAGCGACCATTCATGTAAACTATTGCCTTTTTCATAACGTTCTCCAAAACATTCCAAACTCCTGTCTAAAAGGGTATGAGAAAACTCCGCCAATTGATGACTGGACAAATTCTGTTCCTTTTGCCAAATATTTTCCCGATCAAACAGCTCTAGCTCTCCTTTGAAAAAGTAAAGCCGACTATGAATCTGAGAGAAATAATAAAAAATCTTCTTCTCAAGGTTCGGGAAAAATTTTTGTGGACGATAATACAAAATCACATGCTCTAAGACAAACGTATCCGCTAGTGATGTTGGTGTACGTCTTCCTCGAATCAAACTATAATCAGCAAAATCAGATTCCGCCAAAACCGACATACTTGTTAAAAAGATAAAATGCAGTAAGCTTTCTTCTTCATCGATTTCAAGAGGATATCGACTAAAGAACCGTAAAACAAAAGAACGAACTGTTTTAAAAAAAGGATCTTGTTCATATACTTGACTTTTGCTGTATAATTCTTTAAATGTTTTTGGCTGTACTACGATTCTTTTCTTACTGATCGTCAACCACAAACTGATTTTTAATTTACTATGCTCTTCAAAAGTAAGAGTCAACGCTTTTTCTAGTGCTTCAATGATCCTCAGATTTTGAACGGTCAATGTTTTTTCCTGATGAACTTCATAAGGTGTCAAAAACCAATAAATTTGAAAATAAAAATAACGAATCTGCAACTCTTCCCCTTTTAATTGACCATTGCGGATTTTAAGATCGAATTCTTTGAGTAACAAATTTAACTCTTTGATTTTTCTGAATAAAGAAGACTCGCTGATCATAAATTTAGTCGTCAACTGAGCAATCGTAAATTCACGATAATGAAATAAATAATCAATCAACTGAAACTTGATCGATGCTCGAACATAATCTTCTATAACCTTACTAATAGAAAACTGATCTGACATATGGATCGCCACCCATTGCCCGTCATAAAACAGTGAGCAGTCTTTTTCGTATGGTTTCAAATAATAGCCTAGCTCTTTTAAATCACTTTCAAAAGAAGCTTTTGACACTCCTGAATAATCCAATAACTCAGTATCCTTGATCCGGCCACCAGCTAAGATCACCTTCTTTAAAATCCCAATTTCTCTTGCTTCTTTTTTGTCTAATAAGGCTTCAATCTTCATCCGCTTCACTCCACAAACCTTCAAAACCTAGCTGGTTCGTGATATCTATCACGTTGGAATAATAAGGATGATATAAAAAATCTTTTTGATAAAAAGTTTCTAAGGTTTGCCCCGTTTGGATTCCAAGTGCCAATGTATTGATTTTCTCCAAGATATCCGCTTTTGAAACCAATTGCGCCCCTAATAGTTTATGACTTTCTTTTTCATAAATAATTTTACCGAAAATTGTTTCACTACCAGAAAATAAAGAGCTTTTTTGCTGAACATGAGCAACCGAAATAGGCTGGTCATGAAATAATCCTTCTGCTTCCGTCAATCCTGTACTCGCTATATAATAGTCCACAAGTTTTGTCCCGATCGTTCGAATTGAGCCGACAAATGGCGTAGTTGCTTCTACAAGGTTTTGAGCAACAACTAGTCCCGTTCTTACGGCATTGTTCACTAATGGGATGTAAATTGATTCATTAGATAAACTGTAAGGCACTTGAATACAATCACCGATCGCAAAAATATCTGCTTGGGACGTTTGCAAATACTCATTCACAAAAACGGTCTGATCCGTGTGTGTTCTGATGTGTTCATCTAAATAAGCTAAGTCAGGGCGAACATTCATCGCAAAAATGGCACTATCACATATTAATTCAGACTTTTTTGTTTCGATCAAAAGACCTTCGTCCGTATCCATGACTTTTTCTACGGTTTCATCAAAATGAAACACAACACCACGAGCAACCATTTCAGCTTGTACTGGTCGAATCATTTCTTCATCGAAATACTTAAAGAGCAAATAATCCATTCGCTCAAACAGATGTACTTCTTTGCCTTTTTTTAGCAACGTATCTGCTGCTTCTCCGCCAATTTGACCACCGCCGATCAGTGCTACTTTATTACTATTTTCTAAGTGGTTGATCGCATCCAACACCCCTGGTAAAAATTTATATTTTAAAACTTTTTCTGAATCACTACCGAGAATTTTCTGCGACCACTGACTTGAACCTGTTGCTAAAATCAATTTATCAAATGACATAAAAAAGTCTTCATCCTGTTTTTCATATTTGATGATATGCTGTTTTGAGTCCATGCCAACTACTTTTGCACTCATCAGCAAAGTAATCTCGTTGTCGATCAATTGTTGTTCCGAAATAAACTGAGCCGTTTCGATCGGATCGATCCTCTCATTAAAATAAAGATTGATACCTCCCGATAAGTAGCCGATGGTTTGTTGTTTCTCGATTAAATGGATTTCAGCTGTGGGATATTTTTTTCTGATCGCTAAAGCAGCTGATACTCCAGCAAATGAAGCACCGATGATTACGACTTTCACAGTAAAACCTTCTTTCTAAGTAAACCGTTTTCCTAAAGAATAGCATACCCCTGCTCTTAACGCATAGAAATAAGCTGATATATTTCATATCAAAAAAAATCTGTCTGCTCAGTATAAAAAGAGCAGACAGATCACGTTCACTTGTATGATTCCATTTTACTTATCTTTCATAAAATCTTGAATTGCTTGAGCATTTTTTTGTTCATCAAGTTCGATCACGCTTCCTGATTCCGTATAATCATTAAAATTCCATGATCCTTCTACTGGAACTGAAAGTGATTTTAAGGGCTTCACTTTTCCAGAAAGAAAATCCTTCGCCAAATCGATCAATAAACTTGTTGGTACATTTGTATCGATTTTGCCGACCATTTTCCCAGCAACTTGAGGAAGTTCCCAGACTGGAATCAAATCTTTAGATTGCTCAACTAGCGCATCCATCACTTGCTGCTGGCGTCTGATTCGACCAAAATCGCCTTCTTCATCCATTCTAAAACGAGCATACTGCAATAAACTATTCCCATGCAAGGTTTGCTTTCCTTTCAGAATATCCACACCATCTAAGTTAATATCTTTTTCAGCATCGATCGTTACCCCTTTTGGATAAAGTTCATCAATGATGTCACTAAATTCTTTAAAGTCCATGACAACATAATAATTGATCGGTAAATCAAAGTTGGTTTTCAAGACATCTTTTGTCATTTGTGCGCCGCCATATGCATAGGCTGCATTTATTTTATCTTGCCCGCCATCAGGGAACGTTACATAGCTATCCCTCATGATTGAAATCAATTTAGGCTGTTTGGTTTTCCCATCATAGTGAGCGACCATCAACGTATCTGAGCGTCCTTGGTCTTCATCATCATCTCTAGAATCATTCCCAACGACCATGACCGTTAGCTCTTTGTCACTCGTTTGTTCATCACCCGTAAAATTTTGGTTCTTATTAGGAAGTTTTGATTCACTCTCCTCTTTGGCTGTTTGGAAGGAAATCGCCGCATAACAGCCTGCGCTTACAATCACCAGCAGAATTGATAACAGGGTAATAATCATTATTTTTACAGATTTTTTCATTGTTTATTCCTTTCTACAGCTCTATTCATTTCTTGGATAAAAGAAAAATCCCCGCACCAAGAAAACTCAGCGAAGGGATTAGATTACAAAGTTTAAATACATGACATTCGCCACTTACTTATAACTTACCATGATCTTCTCTTCGTTGAGTTTTAGCACTATATAACGTAAAAAGCATTGCTTTTAGCTACTTTGGAAAACGCCTTAATTCGACGAATTCTGTCCTACCCGTGCCTGTCTTTCGACATTTCTGAGCAGTAGCCTATGTTTATATAGGAGCCTCACCTAACAAGTATTTAATTCATTTTAAACTATAAGCGTATCGTATCACAAAGTCAAATTAAATTTTATATAAGAGACTCACTTTTACAACTATGTTATTTAATTGAAAGTACATTACATCTAAAGCTACATTAGATACCCAACATAATAAACAAATATTCCAAACTAAAAAATCTTTACATTTTCTTAAATAATAGCTATTTTCTATCAAATCGTAACTTTCCATAGACAGACAAGGGTTTATCTGTTTCAATGTTTAAAGAACCTAACATTGGGAGGATAAATATGGAAAATTTTTTAGAGAAACAACAAGAATTCTTTTTCAGCTTTTTAACAGATAGTATCGATAATTTTCTATTAGATCATTCTGATGATACCTTTTATGTATTTGCTTTAGACTGCACTATTTATGAAGAAGGTGAAATCAACCTTTACTTTAATACCGTAGACCTTTGGCAAGAAACAACCGATTATTATACAAGTAAAGGTCATACTTCATCACAGTTAGAAGAAATGAAATATAATGCTCGTGACTGGGATGAAAATCAACGTTTTGCCACTCTTCATCTATTTGACGATTGGGTGGAAGACGAACAAGATATCGAAACAGTTCTTGACTGGCTTTGTAAGCAAATAGTGCTCTTAACGGATAGTGAATCATTCGAGCGTATTCCTAAAACAGAAGATTTCAAGGTATTGGTTTACGATCATGGTGAAAATCCATCTGACTCACAAGAAAGATTTGAAAAAATCGGAATGTCTGAACTTTTTCAAATAGAATAATAAAAAAGCCTAACTTTTGGGTCTCACAACAGATTGCAAAAGCAGGCTTTTCTATTTTCTTGAAGTTTGTCTTCACCAGCTAAAAAGAAAATGCTAACTCTTCCAAATTAAAAAGTGTTACCAGAATTTCATTTACTTTCTCTGCTAATTTTTTCTCATCTCTGATCTGATCATTTGTTTCGATCTTTGTTGCCTCATTTGAATAAGTCAGAAAATCATATTCTTCTTTAAGTGTGATTTGATAATCAGCTTTTTTATATAATGTATAATCATCAATCTCATCCATTTGATATTCGCGTTTGTAACCATTTTTTAACACAATCGCATTTAGCAACGTGTTGACCGTCAAAGCTTCTAAGAGAACTGTTTCTTCATCTAATTTCAATGTATAATTTTCATCTTCAATAATGCCGCAAGCATTACAGCCTCCATCTAATAAGTTGACCGTTCTAGTGATTATCGCTTTTTTCATCTGTACAACTCCTTCCTTCTATTTCTAAACACATTATATCAAAATCAAAACGCTAATGAGACACTATTTTTCCTAAAAAAAATCATTACACACAAATAAGGCTTTTTTTAAATAAAATAAATAGTAAATGACGATAATAACAAATATATTTTAAACATTATGAGAAATTACTCATATATATTTACTTTATATTTACTTTAGATAATAATATAGACAAGCTACTGTTCATAAAACAGTAGCAAAAAAGAGGAGGTATTTTTTATGAAATTTTTTAAAGGTATGATGGTTGCAGGTTTAGCAATCAGTTTATGTTCTGCTAGTTTAGCAACAGTATCAAGCTCAGCAGATGCTGCAACAGTGGTGGAGTCAAATTACAATAAGACAGTTACTTTATTTAATAAAGCGGACATCTTAGCGTACACAGGTTTATCATTAACTAGTTCAAATGTATCATCTGTTTATAATGAATTAGTTAAAGCAAGTACATGGGAAGCTGCAGGTTATAGTTCATCACAAGCAGCTGTGATTGCAAGAGATTTTGGTAGAAACTATTACAAATCAGTAAACCTATTGCAAAAAATGACTTATCAAAATGATTTACATCTTAAAGTTATTTTAATCACTAAAGGCTATGTAAAAGCAGAATTTGGTTTACAATCATACTATGTTCCAGAAGCGCCAGTTACTCCAGAAAAACCTGAAGAACCTGAAGTTCCTGAAACTCCTGAAGTACCAGAAACGCCCGTTACTCCTGAAAAACCAGAAACACCTGCTGAACAATCTGATTTGAAAAAATTAGAAATTCAAATTAAGTATACTACTGGACAACAAATTCAATTACAATATCAAGTGAATTCTAACGGCACGATCAAAGCTCAATACCAAGATAAATCAAACAAAGTTCAACTACAAGGTAGTGCAGCTGAAGAAAAAATCGAAGGAATCATCGCTGGCTTAGACTTGAAAAATGGTAGTGAAAAAGAAATTACTTCACACATTTTAAACAAATTGGGTCGTGGTTCAAGCTACAAACAATTCCAATATCAAGCTCAATTTAACGACAATAAACAAGTTAAATTTAAACTTAAATAAGCAATAGAATAATCAATCATCAAAATTAAAAGACCTCTTTTCTATGTTGTAGAAAAGAGGTCTTTTAGTCACTTAATCTGTTTCTTTTTCCGCCACAAAATGTATGACTGAATCAATACTAGTAAAACCAATAAAATAATTAGTAAAATCAACCAAAACGGTACTTTACTTTCCACCTTAGGTCCCTTGTTTTCTTCATTGATCTGTTTTGCCTGTTCTCTTGTAATCTCAAACTCATTTTCAAATGTCCATTTTTTACCATCTTGCATAATCTGAGTATTACTGATATATTTTCCAGCTGCTAGTTGTCTTTTGATTGGTACAGGGAAATCCATTACAGAATCAGGTGCCATTTCTAGCCCCTCTTTTTCTAATTTGATCAGAGGAGCTTTATCTCCTTTTTTTTGGATAATAAATTTTAGATCCATTTTTTTTGAGATTGCTGCATTTTTATTCCGAATAGAATGGATCACAGATATTTTCTTACCTTGTTTTGATTTCGCTACCTTTACTGAATCCATTTCATAATCTGGTAAAATCGTGACATCCGTTTCATTCAGCACAACCCCAACAACATAATGAAATCTTTGTTGGATGGTCACATCTTCATTTTTTGTTTCACCCTCAGATAGATTTTTGGTAAAACGTAATCCACCCACTATAACACCATCATATTTCTCTTTTGGTATCTTCAAATGAAAGCGAGCAATTTTCGTTTCATACGGCTGTAAAGAAATAGTTGTTTCTAGTACTTTAACCAAAGATTCAAAAGGATATTTCAAGCTTTTATCTTTGACTCCTTTTACCGTATAATCGATCATCCCTTCTTCTGTTGTCGTAGCATTTATTGCGTTGATCGACACTGAGATCGGCGTATCTTCTGGATTCACTAGCTTGACTTGTAATTCTTGTTCCTCTTCCGGCTGCATTTTTAAATCAAAATAAGATTTATTGAAATCGATTTGATTCTGGGGAATCACAGCTTGTACATAAAAACTATTTGTTTCATTACTCTTTTCCTGCGCTAAAATGGTCTTCGCATTGAATAAACCAAATAAAAAAATAAGTCCGACTGAAAATAAGATCTTGATGCCCTTTAACCTATAGCAACTATACATATAAATCACACCCTTCAATTTAATCAAAAAAAGAGGGCGGAATATACTAATGCTCATTCCACTCTCTTTAAATCACTGTTTGATGTTATGGTGCATCGGCTAATGTCCAGTCGATTGTAGAAGTGTGTTTTCCAAGAGTTGCCATTGCGGCTGGTACATCAAGTGTTACACCTTTACTTTGGGCGTCCGGCCAAGTAAAAGACCATGTCCCTGCCCCAGCACCTGCTGCGGCAGTTGCAAATGGTGACGCAGTTGAAGCGCCACTTGTTAATTTGATTGTATTAACAGGTGTTGGTGCATCAGCATCACTATTCGTTTCAGCTTGGGTATTTTTAAAATTCAAACTAGCATTTGGCAATGAAGCTGCAGCAGAACTATTTTTAAATCCATTCAATTTCCCACTAAGTTTCCAACCAGCATTTGTCCCTCTGGCATCTGAAACAACAACATTGATTGCTTCTGGATTTGTCGGAATGTACGATGCATCATTCACTGAAATCGTTTGTGACGCATAACTGATCGTAGAAACTGCTTCTAAGGTTAAAGCACCTGGGGTAAAAGTGACATCCAAATCAGTTGACTTATTAATATCAGCAGCTGACGCAGATTGTCCTAAAAATAATGTACCAAAAACAACTGATAATAATAAAACTTTTGAACTAGTAGTAACGCATCTTGAACTCTTCATTTTATACACCCTCTCTTTATTGGTGAAGCTTATATTTATTTGGCACCGACAGAAACAATCGTTCTACCGCTTGAAGCTGTTTCAGTGCCAAGTGTTGCCGTTGTATTAAAAGTAATTGATGTGCCAGCTGTTAATTGGCGACTTGAAATATCTAACGTGAACGTACCGTCTGAATTAACAGGTGATTCTTCGTACACATTACCAGGAAATCTTACTCTAACTTTAAATTGAGTTCCTTCTGGAGGATTAACGATTTTTACAGACCCTTTAATCATTGTATCTCCAACAAAAATTGGCATTACAATGGGTGTTGAAACAACATATCCTTCTAATGAAGGAATCTTGCCAACCGCAAAAACTACGCTTTCACTATTTTTACCTATGAAGGACAGTGGATGTTCTGCAATCGTAACAAGTCGAAGTGGATTGCCCTCTTTTAGATTTTTATCAGCTATAGAAATGGAGTAAGTACCGTCTTTTTCAATCGCTACTTTTCGAGATGAACCATCTAGAAATTGAACTTGGATAAATAATTCAGTCCCTGTTGGAGCATTCTTTGTGTCAACGGAACCTGTGATAAACTTACTGGCCTCATTTACAGTTTTAAATTGTGGCTTTGGCACTTGGTAGCTTTTCAATGGGTCAAGGATCACTTGCTTGATTTCAGGCTCACTGATTTTTGTTCTTTTGCCATCACTTGCTTCTACCACTACTTTTAATTGGTCATTCCCTTGAGGCTGATACTTGCCAAAAGGAATCGTAAAGCTTCCATCTTCATTGATCAATCCAGTTAGACTGGTGTCACCAGGTAACACGACCTTCGCTATAAACGTCACACCATTTGGAACTGGTTGATTTAAATCAACCTTGCCTTTAAGACTTGGCATCCCTTCTAGAATATCTGCAGTTACTGGTTTTGCAACAACATAATGTATAAAGGGATCCGCTATTACTTGCTTGATTGTTGGTTCGCCATTTTTACTATATTTACCGACAGTTGCTTCGATCACAATTTTTAATTGATCATTCCCTTTAGGCTCATAATCACCAAACGGAATCACAAACGTCCCATCTTCATTGACCGTTTCAGATAATATAGTTCCATTTGGTAATTCTGCTTTCGCTTTAAACGTTATACCTTCTGGACTCGGTTTTGCTATAACTACACTTCCGCTAAGACTAGCCATTCCTTCTTTAACATCTTCAACATTAGGTTGTGCGATTGGATAGTCCACAAGTGGATCCTCTTCCACCTTATCGAAATAGAGATTGATTGCATCACCATTTGCATGAATCGTATTTAGTAATTCTAAATCGATCACTGGTTTATTAACCGCCATCGCAGTCACTTTTGCTTTCTCAGCTGTTACGTCTAAAACTTTAGTAGTGAAATTAAAATCAACATCTCCAAGAACATTAGCTTGTAGGGCTTGTGTTAAGACATCAGATGTTCCATTCGCTATTTTCCCTACAAGATCAAGTAAACTATTGACAACTGGTTTTAATAACTCAAGAACTGGATTCAAAATAGCTAAAAGGCCAGTAAATTTTAATCCAGCAACAGCTTCTTTCAATGGATCAAATAACTTTGCATACGTTGTACGAACATATTGTCCTAAACCATCTGTGAAATCGACCATCACATATTTTCCATCTGGTGATAACTGCCCTTCAACCGTCGCCTGATAGCTACCTAAATCTTGAAGAGAGTTCAGCCCTTCAAACGCTTTTTCCAAAGAATCCAGCTGTAAGCCTAAAGGCTTCGCGAGCCCCAAGAGTCTGGTTACAAGCCCGCCTACTTTTAAGACCAAATCTTTGACTACCGGAACATCACCTGGAACGATCGGTAGTAGTTTAGCATTGGCGTTGATCAAAATCGGTCCATTGATTTTTCCTCGTAATTCTTCTGGAATCGCAAAAACAATGACTTTCGGTGAAGCCAATCCAACATCAGCAACTGCAGTTCCTTTAAAAGAAAGATCTAAATTATATGTAGAATCAGCATTTTTTTCCAACTTAACACCATCATTGATGACTGTTCCATTGTTGGCAGATAATTGTGTTCCTTTTAAGATACTAACATCTGCTAAATCAGCGGGACTTGCCGCTTCCATAGCACTTACTTCATACTGAGTTTTGTCTCCAATGAAGGGGAGAGAACTTGGTATGATTGCCACCACCAACAAAATTGTAACCCCCACTAACGAAACTTTAGAACGGTAAAACCTTTTCATGATTGCCTCCTTGATTTAACGCATAAAGAGTTCTTAGTCTAGGAAAAAGAAATCCTATTGCGAGATGGGATAAAAGTGAATAGCTTATTCAACTTTTAAACAAATTTATCTATTTACTTCTAGGTTAACCTGCTAGACAAATCAGTAATACATGATTGCATTGTAAAGAATACTATCTATATAATTTTATTTCAACTATTACGATTGTATTCCTGCTTGATAAATGCTTTTAAATGACATGTTTTATTGATGTAAAGTGAGTGGAATCCAGATAAACGGTGGGAGCAGAAGCAATCCCTTTGGAAATAAAGTAAAATTCACAAAAATTTGAAGAGCAATTTTCGTGAATTCCTTCTTATTTCTCGGGATTAATCACTCCTGTCCCAACCTCTTTACAAACAATCCACTTAAACAAAAAAATATCCATAGTTCTAAAGATTGTAAACCAGTATTCAACTAGTAAAATAACCAATATTTACTAATCAAAAAATGTAGAAAATTTCCATTAAAAGCCTTTTTAATAACCTATGTGATATAATAATTCAAAAGAGAACACACTTGAAATTGGAGGCATCATTATGAACTATCAAAAAATACTTACATTTTGGTTCGATGAATGTGAACCTAGTCAGTGGTTTAAAAAAGATTTAGTCTTTGATCAATTGATCAAAGACAGATTTTCAGGTATTCATGGAAAAGTTTCTCAAGGTGAAAAAGCTTCTTGGCGAAAAACTATTACAGGACGTTTAGCTGAAATCATTGTATTAGATCAGTTTTCACGGAATTTATTCAGAGATGAACCTAACTCTTTCGCTTATGATGGCATGGCTTTAGTTTTGACTCAAGAAGCCATTGCGACAGGCGAATCAGCACAATTATCTACGCAGCAACGTGCATTTTTATATATGCCCTTGATGCATTCTGAATCCTTAGTGATTCATGAAGAAGCGATGAAGTATTTTGGCGAAGCTGGTATGGAGTCTTATCTTGAATTTGAAAAGAAACATCGTGACATTTTGATTCGCTTTGGACGATATCCACATCGAAATGAGATCCTAAATAGACAATCAACTAGTGAAGAGATTGCCTTTTTAAAAGAACCTAACTCTTCATTTTAATCAAAAATTTAGAGAAAACGGATTACATCACCCTCTCCATATAGATGTCCATGAAACAAAGTGAGAGATTGGGCCATGACTCAAAGAGTCAAGCCCAATCTCTCGTTTTCTTTATAATGTCCAATCAAAGTTGTAATGTTTTTTCAAGTTAAATTCCTGCTGACTTTGTTCAAGAATCCCCAAAAGCTGATCCTCAGGAAACTTGTCAACATCCAAGGTTTTCAAATTGATATAATAATAAAGTTCACTTTCTTCTTCAAGCAATAGGGCATATTCATCATTAAAGTCCAGACGATCAAAAAATCCTGAAACAACAATTTGTTCATCCTCACGTTCGATAATCAAACTATCCCTTTTGGCTGATGTTCTTGAAAGACTAACACTATTTGCAATATTAATAACATGTCCTGTACTTGTCGCCCCCTTTTCTATATTGTTTTTTGGAAATATTTCCTGATACGCTTCACTATACAAAAAGGCAATAATTATTCCAATAACCCCAACAAACATAATAATTCCTATCACTTTTTTTACCATATACTCACTCTCCTTTTTCTGTAAAAATATAGTCATACTCTCTAAATTTTAATCAAACTACAAAATTATGTAGTTTAATATTGAACGTTATTTTATTTAGACACATCAGCTAACCAGTAAAAATACCTCCATCTAACTCTATCAAATAGATTCTTACTATTTGATAATAACTCATCTTACATATAAAAATAAATACTTACTAAAACAATTTTGATTAATGAACCTCGACAATCCTACTTTTTCCTCTTGATCCTTTTCTCATAGACAATCTTGTTATTGTAATTGCTTAAAAAACGAACTGTACCAATTTAACTAAAAAAAGTGCTTGACTATACTATTGATAAAACATATTATTTAAAAGAAATTTAAATAATAAACATAGAAAAAAGTTTAAAAATTGAAAAATATATTTAAAAAGAAGCCTTTGTTGACAATTTTAGGTATTTTATTAATCGGCACATTTACTTTATTTAGTTTAAAATCTGTAGCGGATAAAGTTGTCTTATGGGGTGGTGAGGAAAACATTGAAAAAATCAATAACAACCTAGACCAATTAGATACAATGTTAACTTCAAAAGAAAAAAAAAATTACCGATTTAGAAGTCCAACTTAACCAAAGAAGTAGTCAATTGACCCAAAATGAAACAGATTTGACGAATTTAAGAAGTCAAATAACAAATTTAACCAATGATAAAAATCAAATACAAGGAGCAATCACCTCCTTACAATCACAGCTAACTAATAAAAATGATGAGATCAAACAAAAAATTGTTGAACTACAACAAAAAGATACCCAGATTCAGCAAAAAATTGAGGAAGGCAAGCAAAAAGAAGCAGCCAAACAATTAGAAATCGATGCAAAAAATAAAGAAATTACTACATTAAATCAAAAGATCAATGATATAAACAATGAAAAAAATACACTTCAAGCTCAGTACGACGATTCACAACGAAAATTAGTCGATGCTACCAACCAAATCACCAGCTTGCAAGACTACGTCAAAAAACTAGAAAAAGCTAAAAATGATGCAGCTTCAGTGACTGCAAAATCCAATAGAATTATTGATCAACATAAATAAAAACAGACCTCTGCTAAAACTTTCGTTAGAATGTTCGAAAGTTTGAGACAGAGGTTTATTATTAATTGACTAATTGACTTTCAAAAAAATCGGCTACGACGTCCATCATCTCACCTTTGACCAAGTGTCCATCTCCCTCTCCAGTAAGAAACTGACTATTCTTAGCATAAGGTTCAGTCTCTATCCTTCGATAAAAATCCGCCATATCTTCATAAGGTATTTTAGGATCTTTTGTTCCGTGCCAAAATAAAATAGGACGCTGCGCTAACTTTTCAGGATTCTGTGAAAGGTCATAATTAGCGACCCAACTGAGCAATAAAGGTAAATCTTGCGGGACAAAAAAATCCAGTTCTGCAGACCGTTCCATTACACGCTCAATATAGCGTAGTGGAGCAGGTGTCCCCATCATACAAGCTGCCGTTTTTATTTCTGGATGTTGTGTCAATAAAGCACATGTTGTGATTCCCCCCATTGAAACACCTCCAACACCAATGTTTCCCTCTTCAATCAGTTGTTGCTTATCGAAGTGACGGACTAGCTGTGCAAATTCAATAATATTGTATTGAATACTCGACCAAAACGTTACTGACGGAATCGGAGACACTGGTCCAGTTTTTCTTTCACCATGGTTCATCGCATCAGGCAGAATCACACGCATTCCTTTTTTGGCTAACTTTCTAGCTTGAGTTAATGATAACTCCTTTGATGATTGCCAACCATGATAATAGATAACTAAAGGCAATATGTTATTTTTATTTTCTTCCGCGACAACTTCTAATACGGGAATTTTTTTAATATATCGATGCCTAATACTAATTTTCATATTTTCACTCCTAAAAAAACTTCTTGTTTTCTAGTATACATCTTAAACTAACATTCACTACTATGTTTAATATTACGCATTAAAAGACTCTATCGCTTATTTTTTTTTCGTCGTTTTAAAAGAACCCTTATGCGCAGCAGTGTTAAAATTATTACAACTACACCTATTATTCGAATAAAAATGATCATAACCATTCCTGATAAATCATTTTTATTCTTATTCTTTACCTCATAACTTTCTTTTATCACCTTTAAAGCCTCTGGTGGAATAGGATAATTCGTTACTCCTTCTTTTGTAATATCACAAGCATCCGCATAATTGCCTAAACCATCGCTTGCTCTGAGGTACATCTTTCCCTCAACAGCTTCTCGATTTAAATCAATAGTAAATCGGCCGTTTTTATCAACTGAAGCTTCTTGATAGTGATAGTCTTCATTATCCGTATAGAAAAGTTCGATTTGATACGTATTTATTGATAGTGGCATTTTCACTTCACCAGATATTGTTTTCTTTTCTTTATTAAAATTTATCTCTGAAAAATATATCGTTGGCTTATCACTACGAACCTGATATGGTACATTTTTGTAATGATAAATAACTCCTTCTTCTGAAGTAAAACATAAATCGGTTGAATAAATTCCAATTTTATTGGTTTTGACTGGATCCTTCTCATAATACATATCTTTGATCTTAATTTTATCCCGATAAAAAATCGTTTCAATGAATCCACTGTAACAGTTCGTTGGAGCATTTAATACGAATTGCGCAAAACTCATGTATGGACTATTATCAAAAGGAAACTCCAAATAGACTTCCTCTTTTTTTCTTTTACTATTCGTTGTTTTCCCATTTAAAATCTGCTTACGAGCATACCTACTCGTCAAGTCACTTGAAGCATCGAAACTTGATTCAGAAGAAAACTCTCCAGTGTTCTCTCCGTAGCAAATGCTAGGTAAAAATAAAAATACCAGACTAAACAACACCATCATCTTTTTCATAAAAAAACTCCTTCAACAACCTTGTAACAAAATAGTAACACAACTGACATCATATAGACATCTTTTAGATATTTTTAATTTTTTCTTAACTTTTGGTCATTAAATAACTAACGTCACCTTTTATAAAGTATAAAGAATTTTTTCTATAAAGCAAAGTTTATTTTTTGCTTTTGCATTTATTTAAGTATAATGACAAACAAAAAAGCTTTGAATCCATAGATGACAAGGATTCAAAGCTTTGAGTCAAAACCTTATTTTGTTTCACGGTGTAAAGTAACTTTTCTTTCACGTGGGCAATATTTTTGCTTTTCCAAACGATCAGGATTGTTACGTTTATTTTTGCTTGTAAGATAGTTACGTTCTTTACAAGAAGTACATTCTAAAGTAATGTTTACGCGCATGTGTTTTCCCTCCTATATCTAATTTCGTATTTCTAAGATATTTCTTAGCCTCAAATATCATATCATGTTTATTCAAGAATTTCTACCCTTTTAGCTAAATTTGTAAAGGAAAACTACTTTACAAATCTTATTGCGCTTTATATTCAGCATACGCATTAACGATGGCTGTAACCATTGATTGATTCGGTCTAGTACTTTCGCTGGTTAGATGAGGTAAAATCACACTAACGGCAATTTCTGGGTCATTATAGGGGGCATAAGCCACTACATTACTATTAACAGTAACATGTTCCCCTACATTGGTTTCAGCTGTACCCGTTTTAGCCGCAATATCAAGTGCTGCGCCTTGCATATATTTTCCTGTCGTAAAGACGCCATTTCCGTGTACAACATCATAAAAACCTTTTTGTATAATTTGCATTTGTTCCGGAGTGATATCAACTTTATTCAATTCTTTAGGTTTCGTCTCTTCTTTTAATTCGCCAAGTGAACCATCTGATTTATTATCGTAAATCCCTTCAACCACATGTGGAGCTAATCGAGTACCGCCATTGGCTACAGTCGAAGCATATTGTGCTAATTGCATCGCTGTATACGTATCATACTGACCGAAAGACAAATCAAGTAAATGCCCTGGCATTGGCGCACGATCAGGATTATCAAAGTCTTTATTTGTGAATCCTGTTTCTTCTCCAGGTAAATCGATTCCGGTTGGAACTCCCATTCCATATTCACCAAATGTTTTACGTAATACGTTGAACAGGGTTGGGTCACCTGTTTTATAAGGCAATTGCATATTATATTGATAATCTGTGTTCATCATTTTTAATACTAATTTCATCATGTAAGCATTGGACGAATACTCCAGCGCTTGTTCCGCACTCAGAGGAATTTGATTTCCTACAATCGTGTTATTAAAGACAGAAGCTTTCTGCTTACTCCCAAAAATTTGAATTGGTTCATCGATCAACACATCATTTCCAGAAATCACACCTTGTTCATAACCTGCTGATATCGTGGCACCTTTGACGACAGAACCTGGTTCAAAAGCTTTATTGATCGTTGCCAGTGGATTAGATGTCAACTCATTTGTCGCTAAATCGCGATCTAACGCAACCATAGCCATCACAGCCCCTGTCTTAGGGTTCATGACAACAACATAAGCACCATCAGAATAAGCAGCATTTCCTGTTGCTAATAGTTGTTGATACTGTGCCCGGACCACTTCCTCGATTTTCGCCTGAAAAGCCATATCGATCGTTAATTTTAAGTTCTCACCTTTTTTACCTTCTGATACAGGTGTTTGTGTCACAATTTTTCCATTACTATCTAACGTTACTTCTGAAATTGCTTTTTGACCTTGAAGAACATCTTCGTATTGTTTTTCTAAGTAGCTAGTCCCTACACGATCATTTAGTTCGTATCCTTTAGCGATATACTCATCTGCTTCTTCTGCTGGTAACCCAGCCTTTTGAGAGGATACTTTTCCTAATAGGTTTTTGAGATCTGTATCGGTTGGGTATTCTCGATCCCAGTCCATTCCAGTTGAAACACCAGCGATTTCTGAAGTGTGTTCTCCGATTATCGCAATTTCATCTTGAGTGACTCCTTCATTTTTGATGAAGGCCGTATTTAATTCTCCCACAGAATTCATTCGTTTAAAAATTGTCGCAGCTTGTAATGTATGCTCGTCAAAATTGATCTCTTCCGGTGTTACTTTTTCCACCGTTTTAACATACAATGTTCCTTCATCCGTAATCTTATTCCCTTTTTCATCAACCTTGTCTGCATCTTTCAATCGCTTTTGGGCAGCTTTTAAATTCTCTGGATTAGCCAACCAAAAGTCTTTTTTGTCCCGCTCGGTCAATTCATCTGCTGGAACATGGATCAAATCATTTACTTTATTTGCAATCGGCACAAGATCTTTCGTCTGAACCTTTTTACCACGTGTGTAGGTAATAGCTAAATTAGCTTTATTCCCAACAAGTAAATTGCCTTTAGCATCATAAATCTGTCCACGAGGTGCACTACTTTTGATTTTTAATATTGAGTTCTCTTCGGCTTTTTGTGCATACTGCTGTCCTTCAGCAATCTGCAAATAGCCTAAGCGAACAATCAACGCCACAAACAAACCAAAAATCACAAAAAACAATAAGTTCAAACGGAACGGAATATGGGATTTTTTATTCTTTTGTGTGATTGGTTCTTCACTGTCATTTTTTAATTTATCTAAAAAGCTCATTTTTTTCATTTATTGTTAATCCTCCATATGAGAAAAGTCTCGCTTCTCTATTGTAACGAAAAAATGCAAAAAAAAATAGAGGGAATCCTCTTACTAAGAAAATATTTAATTTTTATTGAATAAATGAAGAAAAAAGTGTTTAGCCTCTCGTGATTTCCCAGAACTAAACACTTTTTCTTCATTTCTTTACGATTATCTTCTACTATAATTGCCTACATCAGCAACCATGCTATCAACAAAGATATTTAAATCGATGACTTCTGTTTCTTTACTGCCATAACGACGGATGTTAACCGTTGCATCATCCATTTCTTTATCTCCAACAACGATTTGATAAGGAATTTTTTGTGTTTGAGATGCACGGATCTTATAACCCATTTTTTCATTGCGGTCATCTACTTCGATACGTAAACCTTGTTCTTGTAGACGTTTTTTCACTTCATATGCATAATCTGAATGTGCTTCAACTGATACTGGAATAATTGTCGCTTGAATTGGAGCTAACCAAGTTGGGAAAGCGCCTTTGTATACTTCTGTCAAGTAAGCTACGAAACGTTCCATTGTTGAAACGATCCCTCTGTGGATAACCAGTGGACGATGTGTATTTTCACCATCTTCACCTACATAAGTCAAATCAAAACGTTCTGGTAATAGTGCGTCGATTTGAATTGTAGAAAGTGTTTCTTCCATTCCTAATGCAGTTTTTACTTGAACATCAAGTTTAGGACCATAAAAAGCTGCTTCACCTTCTGCTTCAAAATAATCAATTCCAGCTTCATCTGCTGCTTCTTTGATCATTGTTTGAGATCTTTCCCACATTGCATCATCATCAAAGTATTTTTCTTTATTGTTTGGATCTCTTAAGCTTAGGCGGAAACGATAATCTGTTACATCAAAATCAGCGTATACTTCTACCATTAATTTTAATGTACGCAAGAATTCTTCTTTGATTTGATCTGGACGAACAAACGTGTGGCCATCATTCAACGTCATTTCGCGTACACGTTGTAACCCAGATAATGCTCCTGATTTTTCATAACGATGCATCATACCAAGTTCGGCGATTCTAATTGGTAGTTCACGGTAGCTGTGGATATCGTTTTTATAAACCATCATATGATGTGGACAGTTCATTGGACGTAGAACTAACATTTCGCCATCTCCCATATCCATTGGCGGGAACATATCTTCATGATAGTGATCCCAGTGTCCTGATCTCTTATAAAACTCAACATTGGCCATGATCGGTGTATACACATGTTGATAACCTAAGCTAATTTCTTTATCTGTGATATAACGCTCAATGGTACGACGAATTGTTGCACCTTTTGGCAACCAGAATGGCAAACCAGAGCCAACGTCTGGATTAAGCATGAATAAATCTAGCTCTTTCCCTAATTTACGGTGGTCGCGTTCTTTGGCTTCTTCACGCATTTTGATAAATTCTTTTAAGTCTTTCTTATCGAAAAAGGCTGTTCCGTAAATGCGTTGCATCATTTGGTTGTTAGAATTCCCTCTCCAATACGCACCTGCTACTGATAATAATTGGAATACTTGGATACGTCCAGTTGATGGTACATGGACACCACGACATAAATCAACGAAATCACCTTGGTCATAAACAGTGATAACTTCATCTTCTGGAAGCTCTGAAATCAATTCAACTTTGTAAGGATCGTCTGCAAACAATTCTAATGCTTCGTTCTTAGATACGACTTTACGGACGATCGGGTTGTTTTCTTTCACGATCTTCATCATTTCAGCTTCGATGGCTGGCAAATCTTCTGCTGTTATTGGATTTTCACCATTATCAGTATCATAGTAAAAACCAGAATCAATGGCTGGACCTACACCGAATTTGATCTTTGGGAATAAACGACGTAAAGCATTGGCCATTAAGTGAGCAGATGAATGACGTAAGATACCTAACGCATCCTCATGATCTGGTGTTACGATTTCAATACTTCCGTCTTCTTCGATTGGACGAGTCAAATCTATTAATGTACCATTGAATTTCCCTGCTAATGCTTTTTTAGCTAAACTATTGCTGATGCTTTTAGCAATGTCTAACGTTGATGAACCAGCCTCAAATTCTTTGACTGCGCCATCTGGAAAAGTAATTTTGATTGACATTTTTGTTTCCTCCTTTAGTAAACTATGATTGAAAAGATCGTATATTCACTTTATTTAGATCGTCTTTTTCAAACTTTTTGCAAAATACAAAAAGTCCTAGCACCTGACACTAAATCAGATACTAGGACGAAAAATTCGTGGTTCCACCTATTTTTAAACACAGCAAACAGCCATGTTCCTCAAGCGTATTAACGGTACGACCGCCTTTGTTTCGACAAAGGTTGGAAAAAGTGGTCATTCCTTGCGCGGGTCTGGAAAATTTTCAGCCAAGATTTTCCTCTCTAAAAGACTGCTTACAAGTTCAGTTGTCTTTCTCATCAATCATTTATGTGTTAATTTAAACACTTCTTCAACTAAAAAGCAAGTATTTCTTAAAAATGATTATTTTTTCCATTTTCCACCTTGTGCATAGCGGTCTTTTTTCATTTCATTTACGATAACATGGATATTTTCTTGTGGTGCTCCTGTATTTCTAGAGACAACTTCTGTGATCTCTTTGACCATGTTCGTTAGTTGTTCTTCACTACGACCTTCAATCAACTCTACATGAATAAATGGCATCTATTTCCCTCCGTTCACTTTTTGTAATTCTTTATAGTACAATCATAACATGTTTAGATTCTATTCATTCATTTTTCTGCACTCAAAATAAACAATGACGCCTCTTGATTCATAAATAGTTTCTTGCCATGATAAAACGTTCTACTTATAACAGATTTAAACCCAAGTTCCTCTAATTGCTTACCTAGTTCGGTCTGTGAAAAGCCGTTATGCACTTTCTCATGTTGAACGTTTTCATTTTTGTTAAAGTCAACGATCAAAATACGCCCCATTGGATTCAATGCTGAATACAATGATCTCAATAGATCTAGTGTGTCTGGAACATGTAACAGAACCAAAGAAACAACGATTAAATCAGCTTTTATATCAAAAGTATTCTCATTAGAAAAACTTCCAACAATCGTTTTTGCATTTGTTTCTTCCAGTTGGTCGATTTTTTGTTCCACGATACGAATCATTTCTTTTGATGGATCAACAAATACTATTTCTCTAAATTTATCTGCAATCTGAAGCCCAATCAATCCCGTCCCACAACCATAGTCGAGTGCGATTTCTCCTGAAAAATTTCTTAAATCTTTCTTGATTTCCTCAGCGATAATGCTTGCTAATTCTAATTGTTTCGGTGAATCATACCGATGGGCGATTTGATCAAAAATATTCATATGCTCCTTCTCCTCTTTAAACGTTCTTACTATGATAAAAAAAGAAGCCCTATCGGACTTCTTTTAGTTTCTTTTTAAGCAGGTTCACCATAGTCAACAGGCTTATCAAATTCTCCTGGGGCATCATCATAGATATGTCCATAAATGATTACAGGCATTCCTGCATACGCACCATTAAAGATTTGAGCCACGGCTGCTCCTGGTGTGTTGATACACCCATTACTCCCAAAGTTGGTCTTATATGCTTCTTTGTTACCAAAATACTCTGCTTTATAGTCTGCATCATGAATTCCAATTTGGGTTACCACACCACCGAAACTCTTCAATGGCATCCAATACTTGACCGGTACACTGTAACTTGATCCGTCTAACATTTCTCCTTCCAATTTTGTATCTGTATCTTTATACAAAATTGTGTGGAAGCCAGGAACAGTTGCTGTTCCCTTATTGTAGCGACCTGTGATCACATCTGTTTCAACTACTTTTACACCATCTTTAAAGAAATACATTTTTTGATCATTTAAATCAATTTCCACATAATCTTTATCAACTGTGGTTGACTGATTTACATCTCCATCGATCGGCACTGTGATCGTTTCGGTATCTTTATCACTATTGATCGCTTGAACAAGTAGATCTCTTGTTTGCGGCATATTGATATCCCAACCATAGCTACCATTATTTTTATACTTAGTCGTCACACCATGAACATTTTTAAAGATGATCGGTTTGTAAATTGAACCATATTTTTGATTCGTTTGTTCCACCCAAGCATAAACTTTATTCGGATCGACATTTCCACTTTCATCCATAAAGGATTGCAATTCTTCTTTGGTCAAAGTTAATTTTTCACCATTGATGTCAAGTGTGATTGCTTTATTTTCTTTTTTTGATAAGAGCGTTAGTTTTTCTTGAAGACCTTTATCATCTTTTGTCACTGCTGGCTTTTGATAAAACTCTTTCACATCATATACATAACTACCCTTGTTTTCATCTACATCTTTTAAAACTTGGTTCATCAAAGCTTCTTTATCAACAGTTGTTCCTGTTTGCTCAGGTATAATTTGATAATTACCCTCAACTTTTTCGATTCTAGCATCCTGACTTGGCGTTCCTTCTTCAAACGTCAACTCACTTAATTTATTTTTCAATTCTGATTTGTAATCTTCATTGATCGGTAACTTGATTGCTCGGTCACCAATATTTTGTTTCAAATATTCTTCTGTAATCTCATATTTTTCAGGTAACTCTATCTTTTCTTCTTTATCATTTACTTTAATGATAACAGATTCGGCTTTATTCAATTCTTCCAGTTTCTTTTTTGCAGCTTTTGCATTCAATAAACTGATATCAACACCATTAGCCTTTGCTGAAATAAAAAAGTGAGATTGGAAATAAACAAGCCCACCAGTAAAGACTAGTGCTAAACAAATCAACAAACCAACTACTGGAACTAACCATTTCTTTTTCTTATTCGGCTGATTTTTATTTTGGGGTGATCTTGCATTTTTCGCCGAGCGACTAACTGATTCTTCATTTTCCATTGAGCTATCTTCCTTTTTGATTATTTATATGCTTACTTTGATTCCACGCTTTTTCCTGTTTTAGACATAAATCGAAAGGAAGTCATCTTCCTGAGTATCTTGAAATTTTTCTACAATCTTCTGTAAGAAAGTTAGTTTAACGCTAGTTTAGTTAAATTTCTCTCAATCTTCAATTATTTTGCTTACATATGAGAAAAAATTCATATTTTATGTATAAATGCTAGTTTTTGACTTTTATCTGTTAAACAGGACTCAGCAACTCTCAAAATTTTGATACAGTGTACCTATCATTCTACCACACATGAGGGAGAGGAAAAAAGACTATTTGATGATATCTTTTATAAAATTCTAATTTATTTACGATAAACTTTAAAATGTGACTTGAACTTTGCTCGATACATCAAAAAAGTGCGATCTATTCAGTAAACTTATTGTCTGAAACTAAATTTTTTTGTATAGTCCATCACTTTTTCAGCGGTTTTTTGATCATAAATCAAGTTATTTTTGTGTGAGATTGCCTTTGCCACAAAATCAAATTGTTTTTGTAAAGTGAGCAAAGCAGTCCATGCAGCAGAAACACTCGAAACATCCATTGTTTTTAAGACAGCTTTGTATTGTTCATCTGACAAATAATTAGGTAAATATTTATAATTTTTCCCTACACTGAAATGATCTCCCTGATCAAAGCCCACTTGCCAAGACAATAATCGGAAAAGTTCTTTTCGACAGTTCTCATTCAAATGATCAGCTGCATAAAACAACTCATTACGACACAACCCCTTAACAACATATGTGCTGACCCACCAAAATTCATTACAGCAATCCGAAAATTCAGCCTGACTTGGACGTTTGATCCAATATTCTTGATCTGTGGCTTCTGTTAAGCTAGGTAGTAATTGATTTTTATCTAATAAAATAGTAGCTAAACGATCTCCTTCATTCCAATTGTCCGCCTGCTCCTTTGGACAAAGAGTCAAATCAATCCGATTGCCATCTTCAAATAGCATCAAATAGGTAAATTTCCCATTTCTTGATGGTGGAAACAAAACCATATCTTCTGGTGTCTGCATAATCAAACGTGACCCAAACTGATCGATCCACGTAGGATCTTCGATAAATTCCTCAATCGAATCCACAATATAAACAATATCATAATCTTGAAATGAATCTTTCGGAACATTCTTGTTTGTCCGAGAACCATTCATTCCAACAGCAAGTATTCTAACATCATTTGCGGCTATATCTAAAATCAATTGAAACATCTCTTCCTCTGCCCTCATAATTCCGCCTCCTATTTTTAGCTTTGTAACTATAGTATAAGACAAGAGAGCCTGCTATGTTATACTTTCTCTTAAAAACGTTAAAAAATTGTTAAAAAGAACTATATCCTATCTATTAAAATTTGTTTATCTACTACACTAGATATGAAAGGTTGTGTTGTTATGAAATGGGTGAAACGAATTATGTCGATTGTTGTAGGTTTAGGAATTATTTATGCTGGACTGATTCTTTTTTTGATTATAAGTGGAACAAAAGATCAGCCAACGAAAACCCCTGATACGGTGCTTATTTTAGGTGCTCAAGTAAAAGGTTCGTCAAAAGACAATACCTATCCAAGTACTGTTTTAAAAGAACGATTAGATGCAGCGATCCCTTATTTGAAAGATCATCCAGATGCAACAGTCATTGTTTGTGGCGGTCAAGGATCTGACGAGCCAGATAGTGAAGCCAATGTGATGGCTGAATATTTAAGAGTACATGGGATCACACAAAAACAAATCCTGATCGAGGATACATCCACTCGTACAAAAGAAAATATTCAAAATGCTCAACATAAACAAGCGCTAGGAAACACAGTTATCGTTACAAGTGATTTTCATATGTACCGCTCAAAACTTTTAGCAAAGCGCTTAGGAATAACCAAAATCAGCGGACTTCCTGCGATTTCTAAGTCTTCTGCTACTTTCAAAACCTATGTTAGAGAAATCTGTGCGTTAGGCTATGGATTGCTTTTTGATCATTGATTTTATCTTAACATGAGAAAAAGAACCCGTCCTTTGGGGAAGGACGGGAAAGGAGTTAAAAATGAAAAAGTGTTTTGTTAGGTTGTTGTTGGTATATTTACATAATACTAGGTAACTATGAAAAAAATGTGATATTTTTTCTTTTATTTTATTACTATTTACACTTTCCAATTTAAACCTCTATTCTTCTGATTTAGTTAAGCTTTTTTTTAACTGCTCATATTTTTCCTGTTGTCTTTTTTGTTCTTTTTTCATTTTTTGATTAAAGTAATAAATAATACCTAAAATCACTGCTAAAATTCCTGCTCCTATTCCAACAATCAAATTCCATGGAAATTGATTGTTGGAACCAGGAGGCAAGTTAAGTGCTGTCGCATTATATTTTTTTGCTTCTTTTTCCTCTATTTTAAACTTTCTTTCCCATGACCAATCTTTATAACCATCATTTGCCTTTAGCTTAACAGTGTAATTTCCCGCAACAAAAGGTTGGTCCTTTAAATCTATTTTATAGTTAAAATTCGTATTGGGTGCCATCGTTAAAGATTCTTGATGGTTTTCATAGCGTGGTTTGGTTTCATCTTCATAGTAAAGTTTCGCATCTAATTGTAGTTTTTTGATCATTGCCGCTTTTTTATCTTGAATATTCATAATGACAGCATTATTTCCATTTAATTGAGTCGCCTTAACATCATTCAATGCTAACTCTGGTTTGACTTCTTTATCTGTCTCGCTCAGTAAAACCCCTACAACATATGAAAAACGGTTACCAACTGCTAAAGCCCCTTGACTTTGTGCTTCTTTTTCTTCTTTTTGCTCGAAATAAAGACCACCTAAAACGTATCCGTCAAACGGATGTTTTGGGATATCCACTGTACATTCAATTGTCTTATTTGATTTTTTTGGTAAAATGATCTCCTTAGGCATAGAGGCGATTTCACTGAATGTAAAAACTGCAGATGAATCCTTTTTGGTATCCTTATAAGAGTAATCAACAACACCATTGTCGTTTGTGATAGCTGAATTTGCTGAAGCGTAAACCGTAATCTCTTCGTCTGTATCATTTGTCAATTCTATACTAAGTGTTTGAGTTTCTCCAGGCACTACTCTTAAATCGAAATAACTAATCTCTTTACTAAGCTGGTTTTCTGGTAAGATCGCCTTCACACTAAAATCGATTTCACTAGCTTGACTGACTGATCCAATAGTCAAAAATAATAATAAAATAATAGCGGCTAAATATCTCCTCTTCTTCATACCTAAAACTCCTTATAATTATACTGAAAAGAAGCCTATCACAAAACAGCTTCTTTTCAGTCTCTTAACACCCATTTTCAGATAACCTATTCGTTAAAGCGGACTATCATTCAACGTCCAAGTAAGTGTTGTTTTATATTGATTATTCGCAACTTTGGTCGTTGCGTTAGGCACGGTCAATTTAACTCCTTGAGCTGCTCCCGCACCTGATCCAAATGCAAGTGTCCAAGTCCCCATCCCTGTAGAAACTAATGCTGTAGCTACTGGTGATGAAGCTGCACCGGTAGGATCCAAAGTCACTGGTAATGTTGTCGGTGCTAATGCAATTAATTCTGTAGAATTAGGTGTTGCAGCTACAAAACTCATCTGAGCATTTGTTAAAACAGCTGGAGTACTATCGGCTGTTTGAAACTGACCATTTTGCTTCACTGTTAATTTCCAGCCAAGATTCAAGCCCCGTTTATCCGTTACTTGTGCGTAATTAGGGACACTGATCAGTGTCGAAAGTGAATTTTGAACTTGGTCTAATTGCGCATAGTAGGTGGCATCAACAGTTTGAATCACTTTAGTTCCAAAGTGAAAATTAGAGACATAGTCCAAACTAAGTGGACCGCTAGTTCCTGGTTGATGAGGATCTGCTGGATTCGGCGTTACTGGCTCAGTTGGGTCTGTCGGATTAACTGGTGGTGTTATTGTAGTGTCTTGAGAGAAACTGATATCTGCATTTGACGTCAACGACCCTACATTAACGGCTTCTCCAACTATTTCTCCTATAAATCCGCAAGAAGCAATGACACCAACAGTTAACAAAGAACCTAAAATCTTTTTCATTATTACTACCTTCTTTCAGTTTTTATTTTAACTTCTCACTATTTTAAGAAGCCAAATCAAAATTATAAAGGAGCATCTGATAATATCCATTGTAATTGAGCTGTGTATGACTCATTTACATTGATATTTACACTAGGTGTAAGATTTAAAAAAACACCGTTCTGTTGATTCCATGAAATCACAACATTATTATTATCAGAAGAAGTATAGGCATACGCTTCTGAAGCAATTGTAGTTATTGCAGCATCTTGACCATTTTTCCGATAGACAAAAGCTTGGTTAATCGTTTTATTCGTCGTTGTAGATTTCATCGGTTGACTTTCTCTAACAAGTAAGTGCCACTGACTTTTAGCCACTCGACCGTCAGCAACGATCATTGAAGTATCTACTACGCTCGGACTGTATGTTGTTGTTTTAGTCGGAACAGGTATACTTTTAAACGAGATCTGCTGAGGTGATTGAACAAAACGCAACGTACCATCTCCTACTGGAATTGAAGTTGCACTATTTTGCGGCGTAATCGCTGTGTTACCACCATCAACGCCTCCTATAATACTGGAAAACGGCAGCGATTGTCCTGTCATATTTTGAGCAATAACACCGGTATATTGCAATTTAAAACTTGTATTTGGCTGTGTAAAATTATTTATTGCCAAGGGATTTTGATAATACCAATATTGCATGTTCAAAGTAGAGTCCGTTAAAAGCTGTGCTCCTAACACCGGTGTTTGAACACCAGTATTGGAAATTCTGGTCAGAGTTACTGGACTTAACTGGGATAGTCCATTTGGAACGTATGCTTTTAACATTTGCTGTCCCCATGTTGCTGGCTGATTCGTCAAAGTTGTTGTCAGTGTATAGCGAATGGTTTGACCTGTGACTGCAGATGGTGCTGCTTCCCAATTTCCTTGAGCATTTAATCGTTCAATCGTCTGTATAACTGAAATAGTGGGTGTTAAATAAGGAATCGTTTGGCTGTATCCCGTGCTCGTTACCAACACATTTCCAGTACGGTCACTTAATCCTCGAACCGATAAACTAACTGTTTCCCCTCCATTAAACATTGGTAAATTTGAAAATTGAAAACTCCCATTTGCATTTAATGGCGTTGTGTATACAGTTCCCCCATTGATTTGCAGAGCTACTCGATATGTCCCTGCATTCGTTTGTCCTGCAGATCCAGAAAGCTGAGTACCGCCTGGTGTTACTTGAATGGCTGTTACTGGCTGAATCGGCCAACTAACTGATTGCGCTATCGATGATGGACTTTGAATATAATTACTTGTCGTTTTTGATTGGGCAATAATAAGTGCTGTAACACTATCACCATATTGTAAAGCAGATGCTAAAGATGTGCTAAAATTTCCCGCTGCATCAACTGGTATACTATTGATAACAATCGGCGCAGATGTCCCATCGGAGCGAGTAATTGTCAGTTGAACAGTGTAAGTATAAGCACTATTTTGGACTTGTTGAATCTTACCTCCAATAGATGTCTGTAAATTCAAAAGCGGACTATTTAAACTAGGTGCTGTAACATTTGGAACACCAGTCCCGATTGACATAGAGGGCAGAGCAATCACACCAGACTGGGAAACATTTCCTAAAACTAAATTTATAATGTTCAAGCCATCCGTCGATGAACCAAAGACTCCTTTAATAGGATAGTTTACGCCGTTACTTGCTGGTGGAATCGTGATGCCATTTTGATACAAAACTGCTACATCAAAACTGAAACTAACTGCCCAACGGCTAAGGCCTAATAGACCGACAAGATTGGTAGGAAATGTGACATACACTGAATTATAGGTGCTACTATACGCCAATGTAAATCCACGTGTCGTATCATGAATATTATAAGAGGTACTTCCAATTATCGGAGCAGGAACAGTTACCGTACCTGTAAGCAGAGCTAAGAAACTCTGTTGCTTTGTCGTACTGCCGTTGATTTGATTTGCGATTTCAGCCGGCAATTGAAGCATGATTAGAGGTTGTCCTCCTAAGGATAAATCTAGCGTAGGTGTATAAGTATACGTCATTGTAATAATTGATTGCCCTGTTCCACCAGTTGTGTAAGTTCCACTTAGTGCACCAGATCCAACAGTAACTAGTCGTTCCTGAACATCCCTCATTACTTCTGGTTGCTCGTTTTCAACTTCAGTTTGTTCACTGATCGTTTCATCCTCTGCAAACGCTTGATTTACCCCGACCTGAAAAACACTCAGTATCAATCCTAAAAAAAATAGAAATAACCACTTATGTTTCACTACGACGCCTCCTTTTACTAGCCGTTGTTTAGCGTACCTGTTTCCAATAGTATAAAATAATAAATAATTATTATTTAAAAATTATTTTAGATAAAAAAAAGCCTAATAAATATTGGTTCAATTGTTTCGTTACATTGATTCTATACTGTGGTTACAATAAAGTAAAATATTTGCGATTGCTATTTTTCGTTTCAACGATTTGAAAATACTGGTCTAAAATTGGCTTCTCTTCTTTCTTTATTGATAGTTTTTCATCAACTGGTTGATTACAAGTTCTCATCTATATTTTCACACGACACTAAATTCTCAAAAATTTAGATAAAATGCTAAATATTTGAGAATTTAAAACAAAAATGCTATTATACTATTGTTCTTAGTTTTTTCATATTGTGTTTCCCTTCATATAGTGTGTGTATGAAGGGTTTTTTTTGCTCAAAAAAATGGTTGGGCATAACTCTACGAGTCACATCCCAACCACTATTTTCTTACTCACCTAAATCAACATTGTGATAAACCTTTTGAACATCATCAAGATCTTCCAAAACATCGATCATTCGTTCAAATTTTTCTAGGTCTTCTCCAGTTAATTCCACATCATTTTGTGCAATCATTTCTAATTCAGCTACTGAAAATTCTTCAATGCCTTTTTCTTTCAGTGCTTCTTGTACTGCATGCAGTTCTTCTGGTTCTGTATAAACGATGATTTGACCTTCTTCTTCTGTAACATCACGAACATCAATGTCTTTTTCCATCAAATATTCAAGGATATCATCTGCATCATCACCAGCAAACCCAATAACACCAGTATGGTCGAACATATAAGCTACAGCACCACTGACACCCATATTTCCACCATTCTTACCAAATGCCGCACGAACATCTGAAGCTGTACGATTCACGTTATTCGTCAAAGCATCCACAATAACCATTGAGCCGTTTGGTCCAAATCCTTCATAACGTAATTCAGAATATTGTTCATCACCAGAACCTTTTGCTTTTTCGATTGCTCGATCGATGATATGTTTCGGTACATTATATGTTTTTGCGCGCTCGATAACAAACCGTAATTTCTGATTTGCTTGAGGGTCAGGATCACCCGATTTCGCTGCTACGTAAATTTCAATACCGAATTTTGCATAAACTCGGCTGTTATTTGCGTCTTTGGCAGCTTTTTTCTCTTTAATATTTGCCCACTTACGACCCATATTCTCACTTCGCTTTCATTCATTATTATTATTTTGGATTGTATTGCCTTTATCATTATACTTGGCAAATGGACTTTTGTTAAGTGTTTTTTGCTTTTAAGAGATACGAATTGGAAAACGGCCAAAACTTTGTTCTAAAATGCGCTGATTACCTAACTGATAAAGCTGATTACTGCGGATATCTAACGCTAATTGAGAATTCAAACGCTTTGACACCTTTGTGACCAAGGGCAATGCTAGATTCTTTTTTTTTTCTCGTAAAAAATGTTGTCCTTGTTCTGTGAAACCCAGAACTTGTAAATGACTGTTATTCCAAGAATTTTCTATTTCCTGTTGTTTCACATTATTTAGAATGTAAGTCGCCAATCGTTGCAAGCGCGTCCATGTATAGCGTTTTGTTTTTGCCTGCTCCATAAAATTTTGAAAAGAATCAGAAGTCTTAGCTGCTTCTTGTAAGCGATATTCGATGCCTTCTTTCATTTGGTAAATCTCTTGTAATTCAGTAATCGAACTGCTGATCAACTTATATTTTAATAAAGTCCAATAATCTTCCCATGAAACGGTAGCTGAATTCGCCAAATCAATTGCTACTTGCTCTGGCAATACTTGCTTGATTTGATCTAATTTCTCTGAGAAAACAGCTTTCCTAATTGCAGTAGCACTGGCAAAATTTTGATATATGTTGGTATCATGATACCCTGCTTGTTCTCTCTTTAAAGGATACAATGTCATCGGTTTTTCATACGCAGCATTTTCTTTTGCATAACTTAATCCTAAAATATGATTAGGTGAAGAAAAATCCAATCCATTTTGCGGATATAACCTACGAAAAACTTCTGTCATCTGTTGTGGATAACTCATACCGTTATTTTTGATTTGTTGATACGTTTGATCGATTTCTGTTTGGTTCTTATTCACAAAATCCCCAAACTGTTCATAATCCATCTCTGTCTGATTATCTGTACCAAAACATAGTCCATCACAATGTAAAGCCTGAAGCAACTTGATTCCACCTGCGGCAAAATAGTCGGCTGATTGCACCGCATACGCAAACGGTAATTCAATAACTAAATCGATGCCATGATTCAAGGCTTCTTTAGCTCTTGTCCATTTGTCTATAATCGCAGGTTCGCCTCGTTGTAGGAAATTCCCACTCATTACAGCTATCACAACTTCTGCACCACTTAACTCTCGTGCCTTTTTTGCATGATACAAGTGTCCGTTATGAAAAGGATTGTATTCAACAATAATGCCGCAACTTTTCATCTTTTTCTCCTTCATTCAGATCATTTCTATTTGAATTTCATCATACCATGTTTATTTCGGTACGAAAACAAAAGAAAATGAGCGAACTAAACTTTTAAAAGTTTTGCTCCGCTCATTTCCTTGATTATTTTTTACACACAAAAAACCAGCGTTTGCTTTCTTCTGTAGGTGCATCGTCTGTGAAATCTGCATAAACTGAAACATCCATAAAACCAGCACTTTCCAACATCATCAAATAGTTCTCCATTGTATAAGTACGTTCTTGATGCAATTCATCTTGTCGAATAAACAATTCGTCATTTCCATGCTCTTTCACAAAAAATGTTAAAAAGTGTTCGATGCTATGCTCTTTTTCTCCTGGATAGCTATCCCATAAGAAAGCAAATTCTTCTGTCTGGTAATGATAGCTGTATTCAGGAAATACTTTGTCGACTTGATAAATAGAATGGACATCAAAAATAAAGACACCCTCATCTTCTAAGGCTTGATAGACATCGTCAAAAACTTGTTGTACTTCCTGACGGTTTGCCATATAACAAAGTGAATCAGAAAAACAAGTGATGGCATGATATTGACCCATTTCAGATAAATCCATCATGTTCCCTTGGACAAACTGAACCTGAACTTCTTCTTCCGCTGCTCGTTTACTCGCCATCATCAACATTTCTTCAGATAAGTCCAACGCTGTTACTGTAAATCCCGCTTTAGCAAAATTCACAGCTAAAGCACCTGTCCCACAAGCCATTTCTAAGACATCCTTTTTTCCTTCTGGTAAATGACGTTTTGAAAACGCCAACCACTGATCATAAAGGCTGTCATCCATTACTTCATCATAAACGAAAGCAAATGTTTCATATGCCATATTACTCGACCCAAGCGTGAAGATCAACCATTGGTGCATCTGACCAAAGTTTTTCTAAATTATAAAATCCGCGTTCTGCTGATTGGAATACATGAACAATGATATCACCTAAATCGATCAATACCCATTTGCCGCCATCTTTTCCTTCAATTCGTTTTACTTCCACATTTGCTTCTTCTTCTTTTTCGATAATTTCTTCTACAATGGCATTGATTTGACGTTCACTTGTTGCTTGGCAAATCATAAAGTAATCTGCTAAAAGTGAAATCTCATGCACATCTAAAGCGACAATTTCCTCTGCTCTTTTTGAATCCGCTGCTTTTACAGCGATTTCTAAAATCTGTTGACTATCTATGATGGTTTCCTCCCATTATTTAATTAAATTTTTTTATCACTGATGAACGAGTTCAATCAGCTTTTCCTTGATTCAGCTTCTCAAAGCAGCCCTTGAGGAAATTAGACAATCTTCCCATGGAACAAGTAACCTTCCATGATCAGTTTCCTTAATCTCTAAAGAGCTAATCGCTCTGCTCAGCTTTTCCTACTACCCAATAATTATATGTCTCAATTGTTTTAGGATAAATTTTTTGTTCTTGTTCAATAAGATGTAACAAGGTATGTTTTGTTTCGTAAGCAACTGCTTCATCCAAATCAACTAAAGCAAGTTCTCGTGCTTCTTTTACACCAGGAAAATGTCGACCTGGTTCGATATAGTCTGCAACATAAATAATTTTATCTAGTAAACTCATTTTAGCAGCACCTGTCGTATGCAGTCGAATTGCTTCTAAGATCTCTTCGTCGTCGATTCCAAGTTCTCGTTGAACCATACTCGCACCGACAAGACCATGCCAAATCGCATTGCCATAATCGAGTAAATCTTGATCGTAGCCATCACGCTGTATGATTAGCTGAAATTCTTCATCTGGACGTTCTTTAGCATAATCGTGGGTCAAAGCCGCAATACTTGCTTTTTCTTCTGAGGCACCATATTTAGCCGCAAGCGCTACAGCCATTTCTTCAACACCTAAAACATGTTTAAAACGGCGCTCACTCATATGCATCTGGACTTTTTGCATCAGTTCTTCTCGTTTAAACGTCGTATATTTTCCGCTAAAATCCATCTACATACAGCCCCTTCTCTTCTATATAGTGTATCACACTATCAGGCAATAAGTAGCGTGCTGAACAACCATTGTTGATTTTTTCGCGAATCAGTGTGGAACTAATATCCATTTGCGGAACATCTACCCAAATGATTGGATAAGGGGTAATCGTTCCATAATGCGGACGACGAATACCGACAAAACTTGTTAAGGTCAATAATTCATCAATCTTATGCCACTTTGGTAAATATTCTACCATGTCTCCGCCAATGATAAAATAGTAATCTGTATCTGGGTTATTTTGTGTTAAAGCTTTCATTGTGTCATATGTGTAACTTTTTCCTTTTCGGAACAATTCGATAGGCTCAACAGCTAAATTATGATTGTCAGCAATTGCAAGTTCCAACATTGCTAATCGATGTTTACTATCTATCGTCTTTTTTTCATCTACATGAGGCGGTAAATAAGTAGGCATCAAATAGACTTTGTCCAACCCAAGCTGTTGTTGTACTTGATCGGCCATTACTAAATGTGCCAAATGAACCGGATTAAAATTCCCGCCTAAAATTCCTACCTGTTTACGCTTTTGAAAAAGCTCTGCTTCTTCTACAATTACTTCTGCTTTTAATGCTGCATTCGTATTTGTCCCCATTTTTCTTACCTCCAAGTTTTAAATTGCTTTAACTTCTTTAGAGATCTTTTGATATTTTTCGTTAGATGATGGTTTAAATAAAACTAATACACGACCAATGATTTGAACGATATCACAATGAATATCTGCTTTTAATGCAGCGGCTACATCTTCAGCGATTTCATCGGTATTTTGTAATAATGTGACTTTGATCAATTCACGTTTTTCTAATGCTTCATTGATTTGTACCACCATCGCAGAATTTAACCCGCCTTTACCAATTTGAAAAATCGGTTGTAAATGGTGCGCTTGACTACGTAAAAAACGCTTTTGCTTTCCTCTTAAATCCACTAATTTTCCTTCTCTCTGTTCCTATCTCTTATTAAATCAAGGCTTTTCTTCTTAACACATCGACACCTTTTGGAGCCCAGCCAGCAACTACACATGGTTCTGTTACTGTGATCCAGCCAAGTCCAGCAAATACAATATCTGTCTTCTCTTTAATTGAAAATTCAAAGCGAACCAACTCTGGAAATGCCGTCACTTCATCTGGACGTGGTGGTTGCAATAATCCGCCCACATGTTTTTCGTAAAAAGCATCAGCTGTAACTGATTTAGTACGGTGGATCGATAAATCATTTGACACATAAGCAATAAATGAACTACGCTCTCCCTGAATGAAATCAAAACGAGCCAAGCCGCCAAGAAATAGTGTTTGTTCAGGATTTAATTGATACACTTTGGGCTTGATTTCTTTTTGTGGCGCAATGATTTTTAAATCTTTTTTCCCAAGATAATGCGCCATTTGATGACGATGAATGATTCCTGGTGTATCGATCAAGAAATGTCCATCATCTAAGGGAATTTCAATTTTGTCCAATGTCGTTCCAGGAAATTGTGATGTTGTGATAACATCTTGAACACCTGCAGTCTGCTTAATGATTTGATTGATCAACGTTGATTTCCCAACATTTGTCACACCAACTACATATACATCTTTACCTTCACGATATTTTTCGATCGTCTCAAGTAAGTTTTCCATTTCTTTAGGTTTCTTGGCACTAGTCAACAAAACGTCAACAGGACGCAAACCTTCTTCATGGGCGCGTTCTCTCATCCATTGAATCATTTTAGGTTTCTTTAATGATTTCGGCAGAATGTCGACCTTGTTTCCTACCATCAAAACAGGATTATCACCGATAAAACGATGTAACCCAGGAATCAGAGAACCATTAAAATCAAAAATATCAACGACATTTACGATCAATGCATCTTCTTTGCCCAATTCATTTAACAAACGTAAAAAATCATCATCCGTCAATTGAACGTCTTGAATATCATTGTAATGTCTTAAACGAAAACAGCGTTGGCAATAAACTTCCCCAGTCTCCATTCCTTTTTCAAATGCTGCTCTTGGCGTATAACCTAACTCATTTGGTTGCTCTGTTTGAATGACCGCACCACAACCGATGCAGTGAATTGCTTCTTGCTCACTCATTCTAGTCCGCCTTTCCATATCATATCTGGATGCTTCTTCGCTAAATGTTTCATGATTTTCCGTTCAAAAAAACGATTGATTCGTGTATTCCACCCGTCTGTATCAACGATTGGACGAACTAAAATATTTCTGATCCCAGCAGCATTTGCCCCACGAATGTCTGTCATGATCTGATCACCGACCATCACTAGTTCTTCTGGTTTTAACTGCAGTCTTTTTTCAGCTTCTCTGAACCCTCTTGTAGAAGGCTTCAATGCTCTAGATACATACTCTAGATCAAATTTTTCTACCGCACGTTTGATACGGCTAGATTTATTATTTGAAACGACCACAACTGGAATTCCTGCATTTTTCATTTCTAGAATCCACGTCAATAACTCTTCCGTTCCATCTGGATTATCCCAAGCGATCAAAGTATTATCCAAATCTGTCAACACAGCTTTGATTCCTAATTTTTTTAATTGGTTCGGCGTGATTTTATAAATCGCATCGACCATCCAAGTTGGTTTAAATTTTAAAAACATAGTAACTCCTCTCATCTCCACGATGAACTTTCTCATAATGAAAGGAGTACTAAGCTAGCACTCCTCCAATTTGTATTATACTGCATTTTCCTAAAAAATTCTATAAATGCCAACCATAATTTCGCTCATTCAAAATATAACTAACAATCACTATTTTTCTCAAGTACCTATTAATGTGCTAAACTTCTTCTAAAGTAAAAAATGAAGTGAGGGAATTTAATGACGGTCAATATAAAAAAAGCATCTATCAATCTCTTTGTTCCAGATACAGAGATAGCGATGACACTTTATGAAAAAATATTTGATGCAAAGAAAATAGAACTATCGGTTACAGATAAAATAAAATCTGGACGTTTTAGTATTGGAGAAAGCCTCTTTGCTCTGGCAGATGAACAACCAGAAAGTGGTGGAAAATCCCCTTTGACATTACAAGGAACACCATTTTGCATTCAGTTAATCTGTGATAATGTGGAAGAACTTGTTGAAAAAGCATTAAATTCAGGTTTTAATCTAGAAATGCCGATCACCATTGTTCCTGAGAAATTTAAAGTAGCAAATATTAAAGACCCTTTTGGCTTTGTTTGGTCGATTTCTGAAGTTTATACGGATTAATGCATATATAAAAATGGAGCAAGCCAAATTGGGCTTGCTCCATTTTTTATACTCAATATTTACGAAAGCGTTGATAGCGATTGTCCAATAAGGTTCCTGTTTCCAGTTTGGAAAGCTCAGAAAATTTACTAATAAGGGCTTTTTGTATCATTCGATTAATCTTCGATTGTTCTAATACTTCACCATTCATTTCTTCTGGAATCACTCGATCAATGATTGTTAATTCTTTTAGCTCTGTCGCTGTAATTTTCATTAATTCTGCGGCTTCTTTAGCTCGACTTCCGTCTTTCCAGAGAATCGAGGCAAATCCCTCTGGTGATAATACCGCGTAAATCGTATGCTCCAGCATCCAAACTTCATCTGCTACAGCAAGTGCTAATGCGCCACCACTGCCACCTTCACCAATGATGATTGCGATGATTGGCACACTTAAATCAGCCATTTCTATCAAATTTCGAGCGATTGCTTCCCCTTCACCACGTTCTTCCGCTTCAATTCCGCAATAAGCGCCAGCAGTATTGATAAACGTAACAACCGGACGACCAAATTTTTCTGCTTGCTTCATTAAACGCAAGGCTTTACGATAACCTTCTGGATGCGGTGCACCAAAATTCCGCTCAATATTTTCAGGTAAGTTACGTCCTTTTTGGATTCCAACAACTGTTACAGGTTTTTCTTCTAATGTTGCAACACCACCTACAACAGCTAAATCATCGCCAAAATAACGGTCTCCATGAAATTCAATAAAGTCATCAAAGATGGCAGCAATATACTCTAAGGTAGTATAACGATCCTGAGCTCGAGCTAGCGTGACAATATCATTGGCTGTTTTTTCCATCGCTATTTCCACCCTTTCATCGTATGAATCTTGACTAATCTACTAAGTACTTCCTGCAACTGATTTCTAGGAACAATTTTATCAACAAATCCATGATCCAATAAAAATTCAGCTTTTTGGAAATCATCTGGTAGCTCTTGACGAATCGTTTGTTCGATCACTCGACGACCTGCAAACCCAATCAAACTTTGAGGTTCAGCTAAAATAACGTCGCCATCCATCGCAAAACTAGCCGTGACACCGCCAGTTGTTGGATCCGTCAATACAGTAATATACAGTAAACCTGCATTACTATGTCGTTTAAGTGCACCAGAGATTTTTGCCATTTGCATCAGAGAAAAAATCCCTTCCTGCATTCGTGCTCCACCTGAAGCTGTAAAAATGATCACCGGCAAGCGCTGTTCTGTTGCTCGTTCAAATAAACGAGTGATTTTCTCACCTACAACAGTTCCCATACTTCCCATAATAAAATTGGCGTCCATCACACCAATACCGATTTCTTGGCCGTCAATTTTAGCTTTCCCCGTCAATACTGCTTCATGTAATTCTGTCTTTTCCTGCATAATAGCAATTTTATCCAAATAATCAGGAAAATCCAACGGATCTTTAGTGACTAAATCTGTATCCCATTCTTCAAAACTCTTCTCATCTACCGTCAATGCAAGACGTTCCCAAGCACCGATTCTAAAGCTATAACCGCAATAAGGGCAGACTTTTTCTGCCCCCATATCTTTTGTGTATAACGTACGTTTGCAACAAGGGCATTTAGCCCACATGTTATCTGGAACTGCAGGTTTTTTTACAGAAGATTGGTCGCCCGGGCGATTTGGATTGATTCGAATGTAGTTTTTCTTTTTAAATAAAGCCATACACCTGCTCCTTTTTAATTATCGCTTTCTGGTTCCCAATTTGGTAAAAATGTTTCTTGTAAAAAACTCGTATCATACTCACCAGCTAATACATTTTCATGTGTAATAAGATCTAGCTGAAATTCTGCATTCGTGATGATCCCCTCTGTTACGATCTCATGTAACGCCCGCTGCATCTTCATCAGCGCATCCATCCGGTCATTTCCATGTACAATCACTTTAGCGATCATTGAATCATAGTAAGGCGGAATCGTATAGCCTGAATACATCGCACTATCAACTCTTAATCCCATTCCGCCACTTGGAAGCAACAAATTCTTGATTTTCCCAGGAGAAGGCGCAAAATTAAAGGCAGGATTTTCAGCATTGATCCGACATTCAATCGCATGACCTGAAATCATGATATCTTCTTGTGTATACGCTAATTCTTCACCAGAAGCCACTTGTAACTGTGCTTTGACAAGATCGATCCCTGTCACCATTTCAGTAACAGGATGTTCAACTTGAATTCGAGTATTCATTTCCATAAAATAAAATTCACCAGATTTATCCATCAAAAATTCGATTGTTCCAGCATTTTCATAATGAACAGCTTTTGCTGCACGCACAGCCGTTTCACCTAATAATTGACGTTTTTCAGGTGAGATTGCGATCGATGGTGATTCTTCAAGAACTTTTTGATTATTTCTTTGTAAAGAGCAATCTCTTTCGCCCAAATGAATCACATGCCCATACTGATCACCTAAAATTTGTACTTCGATATGACGTGCTGGATAAATAATTTTTTCCAAGTACATATCATCATTACCAAAAGCTGCTTTTGCTTCTTGTTGAGCAGAAGTAAAGTGCTGAGGTAGTTCTTCTTTACTCATCACTTTACGAATTCCCTTACCACCGCCGCCAGCTGCTGCTTTCAGCATAACAGGATAACCTATATCATCAGCAATTTTTAAAGCTTCCTCAACAGAACTGATCACACCAGTGCTTCCAGGAATAACTGGAACTTTGGCTTTTTGCATCAATTCACGTGCATTGATTTTATTGCCCATTGCATCAATCGTTGCTGCTTTTGGACCGATAAAAGTAATATTGCATTCTTCACACATTGCCGCAAATTGGCTGTTTTCTGATAAGAAACCAAAACCAGGGTGAATCGCTTCTGCGTTCGTTACGATAGCCGCACTTAAAACACTTTGAACATTTAAATAAGAGTCTGCCGCTTTCGCAGGACCTATGCAAATCGCTTCATCTGCAAGTTGTGTGTGTAACGCTTCTTTATCCGCTTCAGAGTATACGGCAACAGTCTGCACGCCTAATTCACGACATGCACGAATGATCCGAACTGCGATTTCTCCTCTATTTGCAATTAAAACTTTTGAAAACATAGCTCACCTATCCAATCATAAAGGTCAATTCTGCTTCCGCTACTTTTTTCCCGTTCACAGTCGCAGTTCCTTTGCCAATACCGGCTATTGATTTTACTTTCATAATTTCTACTTCTAACATCAAAGTATCACCTGGAACAACTTTTTGTCTAAATTTAGCTTTATCGATACCACCAAAATAAGCTGTTTTACCCTTAAAATCTGGCATAGACAGCAATGCTACCGCGCCTGCTTGAGCTAACGCTTCAAGAATCAAAACCCCCGGCATAACAGGCTCTCCTGGAAAATGCCCTTGAAAAAAAGGTTCATTGATCGTAACATTTTTTTTGGCAATAACTTTTTCACCCACGACGATTTCTTCAACTGTGTCTAACAGTAAAAAAGGATAACGATGGGGAATAATTTCTTTGATTTCTTGAATGTTCATAGCTACACTCCTTTGCTGTGAAATACAGCGGATATTTTTTATGAGCTGATGTTAAACAGTACAACGAATGAAGTGTTCGTTGATTCTTTATTTGTCTTGATATTATTTCTGCAGTAAATTTAATTCTAAGAAGTCGCTACACGGAATAGCGGTTGATTAAATTCAACAACATCCTCATTTTGTACCAACACTTCACTGATTACACCATCTACAGTGGACGTGATTTCATTCATAAGCTTCATCGCTTCTACAATACAAATGACCTCACCTTTTTTCACTGAATCTCCTACTTGCTTAAAGTTTTCTTTATCTGGAGCAGGTTTTAAGTACACAATCCCGACAATTGGAGAAATGACTTCTTCTGTGTTTTCCGGTTTTGTTTCATTTTTTACAGTCTCATTTACAGTTTCTTTCACTTCTACTGTTTGACTAGAAACTTCTGCTGTTCCTTGGCTTACTATGTTGCTGTCAGCTGCTTGTTTTACTTCATTTGACGATTTTAGTGCCACTTTATTTTTATTCATATAAAGACCAAAAGAACCTTCTTTAAGGTCAAATTCTGTTAGTGTTGATTGATCAAATTGTGATAATAACTCTTTTACTTCATTGATATTCATCTTAATCCTCCCAACGTTTTAAACAAAGTACTGCATTATGACCACCAAAGCCAAAAGAATTTGTTAAAGCATAATCAAATGTATGTTTTTGACTTTCATTGGTGACAATATCGATTTCGATGGCTTCATCCACTTGCTCAATATTGATCGTTGGTGGAATAAATTGATGTTGTAAAGCATTCAAAGTAGCAATTGCTTCAATACCACCGGTTGCACCTAATGCATGTCCTGTCATACTTTTAGTACTGCTGACACGAACATTTTTAGAAGCTTCACCCAATGCCGTTTGAATGGCTTTGGTTTCTGCAACATCATTTGATGGTGTACTTGTGCCGTGGGCATTGATGTAACCTATTTTAGAAGCTTCGATTGTCGCTTCATCAATTGCCAGTCTCATAGCTTTAGCAGCTCCACTTCCATCAGGTCTAGGTGATGTCATATGATATGCATCACAATTTGAACCATATCCAACAATTTCACCCAAGATTTTGGCGCCTCTATTTTGTGCATGTTCCAAAGACTCGAGAACTAATATCCCCGCTCCTTCTCCCATCACAAAACCACTGCGGTCTTTATCAAAAGGAATCGACCCTCTATTTGGATTTTCTTCTGAGGTAACGGCTGTTAATGATGCAAAACCTGCAATGCCTATTTCAGTAATTGAGGCTTCGGTTCCTCCTGCTAGTATTACATCTGAATACCCATGTTTAATATTTCTAAAAGCCTCACCAATTGAGTTATTCGCTGTAGCACAAGCGGTGACAGTTGCGGTACATGTTCCTCTTGCTCCTACACGTAAAGCGATATTGCCTGCAGCCATATTTCCAATGGCCATTGGTATAAATAAAGGTGCCACTCTTTTAGGTCCTTTTTCACGCATTCGGGTCACCTGATCTTGTATGGTTTGAAGTCCACCGATTCCAGAACCTACCATAACACCAAAACGATCAACATCTATTTCATCTATATCCAATTTACTCATTTCCATTGCTTCTAATGCTGCATAAATACCAAAGAGAGAAAACATATCCATTCGTTTAGCATCTTTTTTGGCAAAATACTTATCAAAAGGAAAATCCTTTACTTCTGCCGCTAATGTAATACCCGTCTCAGCTGCATCAAACTTTGTAATTGGACCAATCCCGTTTTTCCCTGTTTGTAAACTTTCTAAAAAGGTTTCTGCATCATTCCCAATTGGAGATGCTACACCATAACCTGTAATAACTACGCGATTCATTCAACCGCTCCTTTCATGCTTATTCATTAGCCGTGCATGACTAAACCGCCATCTACATTCAAGACTTGTCCTGTAATATACGGGCTTTTTGCTAAAAAGATAGCTGTATTCGCAACATCTTCCACTTGACCAAAAGATTGCAATGGAATTTGTTGATTCATTTGTTCTTTGACTTTATCAGATAACACTTCTGTCATTTCTGTTTCAATAAAACCTGGCGCAATAGCGTTACATGTAATTCCACGTGCAGCAACTTCTCTGGCTACAGATTTTGTTAAACCGATGACCCCAGCTTTACTTGCAGCATAATTAGCCTGACCGATATTCCCCATCAGACCGACAACACTAGACATGTTGATAATACTTCCACTACGCTGTTTCATCATCTTTTTGATTGCATGTTGTGTCATATTGAATGTTCCCGTTAAGTTAATTTGAATACAGTGAGTAAAGTCTTCTTCAGACATTCTCAATAATAGTTTATCATTAGTAATCCCTGCGTTATTCACTAAAATATCAATCGAGCCTAAGCCATCAACAATAGCTTGAATCATTTCTCCAGCAGACTCAAAATTAGCAATATCTCCAGAAACACCGATACATTTAACGCCAAAAGATTCTATTTCTGCAATTAAATCAGTGCTGATTTCTCCACGTCCATTTAGGGCAATATTGGCGCCTTCTTTTGCAAAAGCTAAAGCAACAGCTTTACCAATGCCACGCGTACTCCCTGTAACAAAAACGTTCTTTCCTTTTAAATCCATTCGTTACCTCCCGTCCAACAGTGCTTGCGCTTCAGACAATGTTTTTTCATCTTCGACACGAGCTGTGTTGATTTCTTTATCGATTTTCTTGATAAAACCAGTCAATGTTTTACCTGGTCCAACTTCTATAATTACATCAACATTCATTTTTTTAATTGTTTCGATACTATCAGCAAAACGAACAGCAGACATGACTTGTTTTTCTAATAACTCTTTGATCTCTGTTTGCTCCATTACTTGTGCTGTAGTATTACTTATCACAGGAATCGTCATTTCTGCAAAGTTTATTTTTTTCAGTTCAGCTGCTAATCTTTCAGAAGCTGGTTTTAACAGTGCTGTATGAAACGGACCACTGACTTTTAGCGTGACCGTCCGCTTCACACCAGCTTCTGTTAATAACTCGACAGCTTTATCAACAGCAGGTGTTTCGCCACCAATCACGATTTGTTGAGGCGTATTATAGTTTGCAGGGGACACGATTCCAAAAGAACTTGCCTTTTGACAGCATTCTTCAATCAATGAACGATCTGCATTCATTACTGCAACCATCTTCCCTGTTCCAGATGGCGCAGCCTCAGCCATGAATTTACCTCTTTTAGCTACTAGTTGAACAGCCTCTTTAAATGGAATCGCACCACTAGCAACAAGGGCACTGTATTCTCCAAGACTTAATCCGGCGACAATATCCGGCTGATATCCTTTAGCATTCAAAAGACGATAAAAAGCAACACTAACTGTTAAAATCGCGGGTTGTGTGTACATTGTTTCGTTTAACTTGTCATTTTCAGTAAAACAAAGCTCTGCCATATCATAACCTAGAGCATCGCTTGCTTCTTGAAATGTTTCGCGAACAATCATCTCTTGATCAAATAATTCTTTACCCATTCCAATATACTGAGCACCTTGCCCACTAAATAAAAAAGCTGTCTTCATTACTTTACTCCCTTACATTAAATGCTAGATAAATTTAATCGTTCTTACAGCCAGCGACTGCATTCAGCGGCCATAACTTTCTTTGTTTCACTAATATAAGATTCAATAATTTCTTTTGCAGTTTCTTCTTTTGTTACAAGACCTGCAATTTGTCCGGCCATAATCGATCCATGATTCACATCTCCATCTACAACTGCTTTACGCAATGCCCCTTGACCTAATTCATCAAATTGCACGAGATCTGGATTGGCTTTTCTTAGTTCTATTTTTTCTAAGCGATCATATTCATTGGTTAACTTATTTTTGATTGCTCTCACAGGATGCCCAAAATGTTGGCAAGTAACAGTTGTATCGACATCTCTGGCTTTAATGATCCTTGCCTTATAATTTTCATGTACTGTACACTCTTTTGCGACTAAAAAACGCGTACCAACTTGAACTGCATCTGCGCCTAACATTAGTGCAGCTGCCATTCCGCGACCATCACCAATCCCACCTGCGGCAATAACTGGAATAGTCAACGCATCTACAACTTGCGGTACAATACTCATTGTCGTCAGTTTACCTATATGTCCTCCAGCTTCCATCCCTTCAACTATCACTGCATCTGCTCCAATTTTCTCCATTCGAACACCTAATGCAACAGAAGGAATCACTGGAATTACTTTAATTTTATGTTCTTTAAAACGAGCCATATATTTGCTAGGATTCCCCGCTCCTGTAGTAACTACTGGTACGTTCTCTTCACAAACTAAATCCACAATATCTTGTGCAAATGGCGATAACAACATAATGTTGACGCCAAATGGTTTATCTGTTATTTTTTTGATTTTCTTAATCTCAGCTTGAACAACTTCTTTTGGCGCATTACCTCCAGCAATGATGCCTAAACCTCCAGCTTCAGAAACAGCACCCGCTAAAGAAGCGTCTGCAATCCACGCCATGCCCCCTTGAAAAATGGGGTATTCAATTTCGATCAGCTCACATATCTTTGATTGCATAAATTACATCCTTAAAATCCTAGAATCATTAATCAAAAAAGAGCTGGAACAAAACCCTATAAGTTTAGTACCAGCTTTTTTAATTCCAACGAGCGGTGTGAAAAAAGCAAGGCTTTTCAGCAATTGTTGAGAATCACATAAAGACTTGCTCATCCAACTTTTTATTTTACCTAATCGCTTTAATTATTACGCTTTTTGTTTTTCTACATATGTTACCAAATCTTGAACAGTAGTGATACCATCTTCAGATTCAATTTTAATATCAAATGCATCTTCGATTTCATTAATGATTTGGAATAAGTCTAAGCTATCCGCATCTAATTCTTCTTGAATGTTTGTTGTTAATTTTACTTCCTCAGGTTCTTTACCTAATTCTTCTACAATAATTGCTTGAATTTTTTCGAATACCATGTGTATATTCCTCCAATAATTTTCTTTTTTTAGTTTATATAGTTACAGGTTTTACAGCGTTAAGAGGATTGATCCCCACGTTAAACCGCCGCCGTAGCCTGTTAACACAATTTTTTGTTTGGAGCCTAATTGAAGCACTCCCTTTTCTATTGACTCATCTAATAACAACGGAATACTTGCACCAGATGTATTACCATTATGTTCCATATTTGTGAGAAATTTTTCTCTTGGAACTTTGAGTTTTTTTGATATTTTCTCAATGATGCGTTTGTTGGCTTGATGCAACAATAAATAATCAACATCGTCTTCAACAATTTCCTGAATATTTCTGGTCACATCGTTTAATGAAAAATCATAGATATCTCTACCCGTCATTTGTAAATATGCTGAGCCTTCAGATCCTCCAGAATAAAAAGGACTTTTATTCTCTACATAGCCGGAAGTCAGTGACTTTCCTCTTTTTCCATCAGATTGAAGTTTTTCTTTGAGGAAATGTTCTTCATCACTAGCTTCAATGAGTACACCGGCCGCGCCATCTCCAAATAATACAGCTGTACTACGGTCGTTCCAATCCAGAACTTTTGATAATGTCTCTCCACCAATGATCATTCCTAATTTATGACCAGTACGAATTAATTTTTCTCCCACACTTAATGCATAAACAAAACCTGTACACGCTGCACTGACGTCAAAAGCAAAAGCATGTGTGGCCGAAATACTTCCTTGAACAAGACAAGCTACAGAAGGTGTACCATAATCTGGTGTCATTGTTGCGACAAGAATAAAATCTAAATCTTCTGCTTTTCTACCAGATTTTTCCAATAGCTTTTCAGCTACTTTAATACATAAATCCGAAGTATTTTCATTCGTAGTAATATTTCTTGAGCGTATGCCTGTTCGACTAGAAATCCATTCATCTGAGGTATCCATCATCATTGAAAGATGATCATTTGATACAGCATTTTCAGGAACATAACGGCTCGTACAAGTTATTTTCGCGTATTGATTCATCTTGATCCTCACTTTTTATTTATATTCCTTTAAGAAATCATGAAGATTTTTCAATGCTTTTAATAAAGCTTTTTCTTCTGCTTTATCCATTCCATTCAAAATTCTTTTGACCATTTCTCTATGGAAATGCTGATGAACACGAAAAAGTAATTTTCCTTTTTTGGTCAAACCTAACTTGACTACTCGGCGATCATCTTCACTTCGTAAGCGCTCAACATAGCCTTTTTTTACAAGGTTATTAATCGCTACTGTCAATGTTCCTACAGTGATTGACAATTCTTTAGCAACTTCTGAAGATGTTTTCTTCTTATACATTCCAATTGCTTCAATTGTGTGCATCTCAGTAATGGATAAGTCATTGAATTGCGATTTTTTCAATTCAGATTCTTCAATTGTCAAAATATCATTAAAAACACTGACAAGATAATCATTGACTGTTTCTAAATTAGGTTCCATTGTGTACACCATCCATATACTTTGATTATCAAATCATTTGATGTTCAAACTATATCGCATATAAAAAAAGATTGCAAGTAAAATCTTTAATTTTTAATTTTTCTTAATCATGGGATGAAGAAAATCAATCACTTAACCCAAAAAAAAAGAGAGTAGATCTTGACAATTTAACTATAGTTAAAAAACATTTGGCAGTTCTCTCTGAATTTACTATCATTTCATTTAGTTTGAATGTCAAACTATTTCTAATTTATTTAATAGAACGGAACACAATAATGTCTTTGAATCCCCTAGTATTAGATACACTTGTAGCATAAGTTCCTATCGTTCAAGGAGGAATTCAGTTTGACTAAATTAGCTGGTGCTGTCGGACGTAAAGGTGGCATTGCTATTCTGTCCACTGCAAAAATCGGCTATCAGGAAGAACTTTTTTGAAAACTCACCAATGAGAGCTAATATGAATGCTATAAAAAAACAGCAGACTTTTTTGTAATCGAAGGACCTAAAGCTGGTAGATATTTAGGATTTAAAGCTGAAAAGTTGGAAGAAAGTATTGCCCACATGAATGAAGAGATTATTAAAATTATAGAAACGGTCAATGGTTTTGCTAAAGAATTCAACCAAGCTATTATAATCATTTTACTGGTTCTAATGCGTTTAGAATAAAAGGAAAAACAACCGTTAAAGCGATTTTTGCTGAATTAAAAACTTCATAAATAAAAAAATCCTGTGGCGTACAAAATTGTACGCCACAGGATTTTCGATTATTATCATTAATTTTTGTTAAATACTTACTGAAACTTTCTAATTATTGAATTAAATCATAAATTTCCATCGCAACAATATCAATATTATCAAATTGATAACTTTGTTGAGAATCAGTTTCAGTTAATTCGAATGTTTCAGTTGATTTATCATAAGTTACGATACATTTTTCTGCACCTTCACGTTCAAAACGACGAACTTGAATTTCATTGTCTGTTGCTTCAGTCATTGCTTCAAGTCGCTTGATAATCGCCACAAGTTGTGAATGTTTCATAAATGGGCCTCCCTTTAAAAACTAGTTCTGTACCATTGTATCAAAACATTGTCTTTCTTGCATGATTTTTCGTCATTTTTTTTAATTTTTTTGCTGTTCTTTAATTTTTAACAGATGGTTGTTTCCCATCTGGCCACCAAAGCTTGATCAAGGCTTGTGTTCCATCATCCTCAAATCCTTTATTAGCAAGCTTTTCATAGAGTTCTGTAGCCAATTTAGTAGCGGGTAACTCAAGATTCAATTTCTCAGCTTCATCTAAGGCAATCTTTAAATCTTTGATAAAATGCTTTACAAAAAATCCAGGAGAATAGTTTTCATTTAAAATTCTTGGGCTGTAATTACTTAACGACCAGTTAGCTGCACTTCCACCAGATAGCGTTTCAATGACTTTATTTAAATCTAGACCAGCTTTATTAGCATACACCATCATTTCAGTCATTCCAGTCATTGTACCTGCAATCATAATCTGATTAGCCATCTTAGTATGTTGACCCTTTCCAGAAGTTCCGTGTAACGTAAAAGTTTTTCCAAATGTCTCAAAAATAGGCAAGACTTGATCATAGACTTCTTTATCACCGCCCACCATAATGGTCAGTGTCCCATTTTTAGCTCCTAGATCGCCTCCAGATACAGGAGCGTCTAATGCATCTCCACCCAGTTCATTTGCTCTTGCAGCTATCTTTGTAGCCAATGTTGGTGTGCTTGTAGTCAAATCAACAACTATCTTATTCTTAATCTCTTTTGAAAAGATGCCATTTTCATCGAAGTAAATCGTTTCAACATCTTTTGGAAAGCCTACCATTGTAAATATAATATCACTATTTGCGACAACATCAGCAGGAGTATCTTGCCAAAATGCTCCTTCTTTTACAAGCTCATCAGTCTTGCTTTTAGTTCGATTATAGACGTTTACATTTAATCCTTTTTTCATCATATTTCTGACAATTGCAGCACCCATGACTCCAGTTCCAATAAATCCAATTTGTGGCATTATCATAATCCCCCTATTGTTTTTAATCAAAAAACTTCTAACCTTAGTATAAACCAAGACTAGAAGTTTTAACATTTATTTTCTTAAAGATGTAAATTTGACTTTGATTCGTTCGATTGAAGCCGCAGCTTCCTTCTCTAAAGTCAATTGATCATAGTATTTGATCATATCTTCATAAAATTCAAGCATTACATTTCCAAAACGAGTTGCTGATATTTCATAAAGTTTTCCCTTTAAAACAGCTTCATCTGGTTGGATTCCTGACTCAACATAGTCAATAAAAGTTGGTGCAAAGTCTAAATCTGTTTTAAATGTCCGACCTAAGCTTTCATGATCAAATAAATTATTCAAATAGGCATTTCCTTCAACTATACAAGGAACACCTGAGGCCATCGCCTCAGTATAGGTCAGTCCTTGTGTTTCTGAGGTCGACGCACTGACGAAGTAATCAGCTGCTTTATAATAGATAGCAACCTGATCATTTGGCACCTCGCCAACAAATTGAATCTTATCACTTAATCCTAGTTCTTCACCTAAACAGCGCAGTTTATCAACATATGGGCCATCTCCTACAATCACGAAACGTGCATTGGAAAAACGTTCAAAAATAGCAGGCAAACCGTTAACTATTGCTTGAATATTTTTTTCATATGAAATACGGCTCAAAGACAATAACATGATATTGTCTTCAGTCAATCCCAACTCTTCTCGAAGTGCTGTTTTCATCTCAACTGTAATATCTGGTCTTTCAAACTTTTTAATGTCGATTCCTGTTGGAATAATCCTCATCGGTGATGTTACACCGTATTCTTTTAACTTATCAATAACTCTTTCACTTGGACAAACAACACCAGTTGTATGATTGGCAAAAAAACGAGAAAAATACTTTACATGAGTTGGACGTACAACTTTTCCCTTAGCGATATAATGTAAATAATCTTCATACATCGTATGATAGGTGTGAATAACAGGAATTTTAAGCTTTTTCCCAACCATTTTTCCTAGCAAACCAGCCCCAAATTCTGTATGAGTATGAATCAAATCTAAATCCAATTCTTTCGCAATCAAGTAAGCATACCACATACCACGTACTACGATCCGACGATCTTTAAAAGATACAAACGGAACACTTGGCATCCGAATAACATCTTCTTCAAATTCTTTTGCATTTGGATCAGTCGTCGTAAAAATATAGACTTCGTGTCCTTTTTGTTCTAATTCTTCTTTAAGTGTTTTAATTGATGTGGCAACCCCACTAACTTGGGGAAAATATGTATCTGTAAAGAAACCAAATTTCACTTTGTTCCCCTCCATTAATTTTTAATTTTCCTGATGTTTGCATTCAGCTTGTTCTACTACTGCAGTACCTAAAACTTTTTCATAAACACTTTTTAACTCATGACCAATTCGTTCAATACTTTTTTGTTTTGCAACGTCATAACCTGCTTGGCGTGTATTCGGTATTTTATCTTCAATAAGTGCATCAATAAAATAAGAAAATTCTTCATTTGTTTTTCCCATATAACAGTTTACTTTATCTTCAAGCCAGCCTTTATATACAGGAATGTCCCTTACCAAAACTTGTTGTTTACTAGCCAGAGCCTCTAATATGACAATTCCTTCTGTTTCCTCATAAGAAGGAAAGAAAAATAAATCTGCTGCTGAATAGGCACCTTCAATGATATCTCCTTTAATGTAACCAGGGAATAAAACATTTTCAGGATGATCTTCCTTAACTATTGTTCTAATGGTCCGAGGGATCGAATACATAGGCGTATGTCCAAACCAGATAAAACGATAATCAGGAAATCTTCTTGCAAGTTCAACAAAATCAATAATACCTTTTCTTTCAAAATAAAGACCTACACAAATAATTACTTTTTGTTTTTCTTCTATTTTAAAATACTCTCTAAATTTTTGTTCTTTTTCTTCAGAACGTTCAAAGCGTTTCAAGTCAATCCCATTTGAAATTGAAGCAATTGGAACTGTTATTCCATACCCTTCTAATAAGTCCTTAGAATAAGGTGTAGGTGTAATCAAATAGTCTGCTTTAGAATACAAACTAACTAAGTATTTTTTAACTAAAGGAGAGACCTGATTGGACCCGATAAATGAATTTCTGAAGTCTTCCTCTGTTGAGTGGGCGTGATAGATGACCTTTTTCCCTAATTTTTTTGCTTTATTTACCATACTATGGCTATTTATTCCATAAGTATTAATATGTAAAATATCGTAATCCGTACAATCAGCATCTAGTGTATACTCTATACCTACTTCAGAGAGTGCACGCTTCTGGTGGTCTAACGCTCGTCCTATTCCAGACTTGGCTAATATTTTCTCACCTTCAAAATATAATAAAACCTTCACGTTGCCCCTCCTAACTTCTTAAAAATATTATAACATAGCTTAAAGAATCCTCACTCAATCTAAAGTCGTAATTTAATCTAATCACAAACATTATATCAAAAAATAGCTCATGAAAGCCATTATTCCACAAAATAGATCATTAACATGACAAAACTGTTAGATTAAGATAAGCAATTTTACTCCTTAAGATCATTATTTCATCTTTTGTTGTTTCTATCAAATAATAAAATTTATTTTACAATAAAATAAAAAAAAACGAAAACTTATTCAGTCTTCGTTTTTTTACTCCGGCAGTAGGACTCGAACCTACGACATCATGATTAACAGTCATGCGCTACTACCAACTGAGCTATGCCGGAATAACAACTAGCGTGGCGACGTCCTACTCTCACAAAGGGAAACCCTTCACTACAATCGGCGCTAAGAAGCTTAACTTCTGTGTTCGGCATGGGAACAGGTGTATCCTTCTCGCTATCGCCACCACACTGGGTGTTGTTGCTATTAAGTTGAGTGATTATTCACTCAAAACTGGATTGAAGTAGTAATCAAACATTCCGAAAAAACTTTTTTATTTCGTTTCTTTGGTTAAGTCCTCGACCGATTAGTATTGGTCCGCTCCGTACATCACTGCACTTCCACTTCCAACCTATCTACCTGATCATCTCTCAGGGGTCTTACTTTCTTAAAGAAATGGGAAATCTCATCTTGAGGTGGGCTTCACACTTAGATGCTTTCAGCGTTTATCCCTTCCCTACATAGCTACCCAGCAATGCCCTTGGCAGAACAACTGGTACACCAGCGGTAAGTCCATCCCGGTCCTCTCGTACTAAGGACAGCTCCTCTCAAATTTCCAACGCCCGCGACGGATAGGGACCGAACTGTCTCACGACGTTCTGAACCCAGCTCGCGTGCCGCTTTAATGGGCGAACAGCCCAACCCTTGGGACCGACTACAGCCCCAGGATGCGACGAGCCGACATCGAGGTGCCAAACCTCCCCGTCGATGTGGACTCTTGGGGGAGATAAGCCTGTTATCCCCAGGGTAGCTTTTATCCGTTGAGCGATGGCCCTTCCATGCGGAACCACCGGATCACTAAGCCCGACTTTCGTCCCTGCTCGACTTGTAAGTCTCGCAGTCAAGCTCCCTTCTGCCTTTACACTCTGCGAATGATTTCCAACCATTCTGAGGGAACCTTTGGGCGCCTCCGTTACTCTTTAGGAGGCGACCGCCCCAGTCAAACTGCCCACCTGACACTGTCTCCCACCACGATAAGTGGTGCGGGTTAGAGGGTTCATAACACAAGGGTAGTATCCCACCAGCGCCTCCACCGAAACTAGCGTTCCGGGTTCATCGGCTCCTACCTATCCTGTACATGTGGTACAAACACTCAATATCAAGCTACAGTAAAGCTCCATGGGGTCTTTCCGTCCTGTCGCGGGTAACCTGCATCTTCACAGGTACTAAAATTTCACCGAGTCTCTCGTTGAGACAGTGCCCAAATCGTTACGCCTTTCGTGCGGGTCGGAACTTACCCGACAAGGAATTTCGCTACCTTAGGACCGTTATAGTTACGGCCGCCGTTTACTGGGGCTTCAATTCTGAGCTTCGCCGAAGCTAACCCATCCTCTTAACCTTCCAGCACCGGGCAGGCGTCAGCCCCTATACTTCATCTTTCGATTTTGCAGAGACCTGTGTTTTTGATAAACAGTCGCTTGGGCCTATTCACTGCGGCTGACCGAAGTCAGCACCCCTTCTCCCGAAGTTACGGGGTCATTTTGCCGAGTTCCTTAACGAGAGTTCGCTCGCTCACCTTAGGATACTCTCCTCGACTACCTGTGTCGGTTTACGGTACGGGCAGTTGTTTTCTCACTAGAAGCTTTTCTTGACAGTGTGACATCAGGAACTTCGGTACTATTATTTCCCTCCCCATCACAGCTTGTCCGTATAGAGTAAAGCATTTGACTCTACTCAAGACTTACTGCTTGGACATGCACTTCCAGTCGCATGCATTCCTTAGCCTCCTGCGTCCCTCCATTGCTCAAACAAAAACAACTGGTACAGGAATATCAACCTGTTGTCCATCGCCTACGCCTATCGGCCTCGGCTTAGGTCCCGACTAACCCTGGGCGGACGAGCCTTCCCCAGGAAACCTTAGTCATACGGTGGACGGGATTCTCACCCGTCTTTCGCTACTCATACCGGCATTCTCACTTCTAAGCGCTCCAGCCGTCCTCACGATCGACCTTCAACGCCCTTAGAACGCTCTCCTACCATCACACCAGAGGTGTGATCCACAGCTTCGGTAATATGTTTAGCCCCGGTACATTTTCGGCGCAGGGTCACTCGACTAGTGAGCTATTACGCACTCTTTAAATGGTGGCTGCTTCTGAGCCAACATCCTAGTTGTCTGTGCAACCCCACATCCTTTTCCACTTAACATATATTTTGGGACCTTAGCTGGTGGTCTGGGCTGTTTCCCTTTCGACTACGGATCTTATCACTCGCAGTCTGACTGCCGAATATGAATGAATGGCATTCGGAGTTTATCTGAATTCGGTAACCCGAGATGGGCCCCTAGTCCAAACAGTGCTCTACCTCCATCATTCTTAACTTCGACGCTAGCCCTAAAGCTATTTCGGAGAGAACCAGCTATCTCCAAGTTCGTTTGGAATTTCTCCGCTACCCACAGCTCATCCCCGCACTTTTCAACGTACGTGGGTTCGGTCCTCCAGTGCGTTTTACCACACCTTCAACCTGGCCATGGGTAGATCACATGGTTTCGGGTCTACGACTACATACTCATTCGCCCTATTCAGACTCGCTTTCGCTGCGGCTCCGGCTCTTCACCTTAACCTCGCATGCAATCGTAACTCGCCGGTTCATTCTACAAAAGGCACGCCATTACCCATTAACGGGCTTTGACTTGTTGTAGGCACACGGTTTCAGGATCTATTTCACTCCCCTTCCGGGGTGCTTTTCACCTTTCCCTCACGGTACTGGTTCACTATCGGTCATTAGGGAGTATTTAGCCTTGCGGGATGGTCCCCGCGGATTCCGACGGAATTTCTCGTGTTCCGCCGTACTCAGGATCCTCCTAGGTGTTGCCAACATTTCGTCTACGGGGCTATTACCCACTTTGGCGAACCTTTCCAGATTCTTCGACTATCTTGACAGACTACCACAACGGAGTCCTACAACCCCAACAAGCAAGCTTGTTGGTTTGGGCTCTTCCCGTTTCGCTCGCCGCTACTCAGGGAATCGAATTTTCTTTCTCTTCCTGCAGGTACTAAGATGTTTCAGTTCTCTGCGTCTACCTCTAACCAGCTATGTATTCACTGGCAAGTAACATCCTATAAAAGATGTTGGGTTTCCCCATTCGGAAATCTCTGGATCATAGCTCACTTACAGCTCCCCAAAGCATATCGGTGTTAGTCCCGTCCTTCATCGGCTCCTAATGCCAAGGCATCCACCGTGCGCCCTTATTCACTTAACCTTATGACCTTACGGTCAGTTTGTTTGGTTCGTTTCTCTAGCGATAGAGGCGTCACCAATAAAATAAGCATTCGAACTATTTTAATTAAAAAACTCATTCAACGCGGTGTTCTCGGTTTGTTTTGATTACTTTTTTACTTCAATATCCAGTTTTCAATGAACAATTCTAGTAACCCATTGGTTACTAATGGAGCCTAGCGGGATCGAACCGCTGACCTCCTGCGTGCAAAGCAGGCGCTCTCCCAGCTGAGCTAAGGCCCCGTGGTACTTATTAATTTGAGAGTAAACCTCTCAAAACTGAACAAAGTGTCGACGAATGTGTAAGTTTCCGTAATATTCCTTAGAAAGGAGGTGATCCAGCCGCACCTTCCGATACGGCTACCTTGTTACGACTTCACCCCAATCATCTATCCCACCTTAGGCGGCTGGCTCCACAAGGGTTACCTCACCGACTTCGGGTGTTACAAACTTTCGTGGTGTGACGGGCGGTGTGTACAAGGCCCGGGAACGTATTCACCGCGGCGTGCTGATCCGCGATTACTAGCGATTCCGGCTTCATGTAGGCGAGTTGCAGCCTACAATCCGAACTGAGAGAAGCTTTAAGAGATTTGCATGACCTCGCGGCCTAGCGACTCGTTGTACTTCCCATTGTAGCACGTGTGTAGCCCAGGTCATAAGGGGCATGATGATTTGACGTCATCCCCACCTTCCTCCGGTTTGTCACCGGCAGTCTCGCTAGAGTGCCCAACTGAATGATGGCAACTAACAATAAGGGTTGCGCTCGTTGCGGGACTTAACCCAACATCTCACGACACGAGCTGACGACAACCATGCACCACCTGTCACTTTGTCCCCGAAGGGAAAGCTCTATCTCTAGAGTGGTCAAAGGATGTCAAGACCTGGTAAGGTTCTTCGCGTTGCTTCGAATTAAACCACATGCTCCACCGCTTGTGCGGGCCCCCGTCAATTCCTTTGAGTTTCAACCTTGCGGTCGTACTCCCCAGGCGGAGTGCTTAATGCGTTAGCTGCAGCACTGAAGGGCGGAAACCCTCCAACACTTAGCACTCATCGTTTACGGCGTGGACTACCAGGGTATCTAATCCTGTTTGCTCCCCACGCTTTCGAGCCTCAGCGTCAGTTACAGACCAGAGAGTCGCCTTCGCCACTGGTGTTCCTCCATATATCTACGCATTTCACCGCTACACATGGAATTCCACTCTCCTCTTCTGCACTCAAGTCTCCCAGTTTCCAATGACCCTCCCCGGTTGAGCCGGGGGCTTTCACATCAGACTTAAGAAACCGCCTGCGCTCGCTTTACGCCCAATAAATCCGGACAACGCTTGCCACCTACGTATTACCGCGGCTGCTGGCACGTAGTTAGCCGTGGCTTTCTGGTTAGATACCGTCAAGGTAAGAGCAGTTACTCTCCTACTTGTTCTTCTCTAACAACAGAGTTTTACGATCCGAAAACCTTCTTCACTCACGCGGCGTTGCTCGGTCAGACTTTCGTCCATTGCCGAAGATTCCCTACTGCTGCCTCCCGTAGGAGTCTGGGCCGTGTCTCAGTCCCAGTGTGGCCGATCACCCTCTCAGGTCGGCTATGCATCATGGCCTTGGTGAGCCGTTACCTCACCAACTAGCTAATGCACCGCGGGTCCATCCATCAGTGACACCCGAAAGCGTCTTTCAAATCAACACCATGTGGTGTCGACTGTTATGCGGTATTAGCACCTGTTTCCAAGTGTTATCCCCCTCTGATGGGTAGGTTACCCACGTGTTACTCACCCGTCCGCCACTCCTCTTTTCAAATGAGTGCAAGCACTCGGTAGAAAAGAAGCGTTCGACTTGCATGTATTAGGCACGCCGCCAGCGTTCGTCCTGAGCCAGGATCAAACTCTCATAATAAAAGTTGAACACAATCCGAAGATTGTTAAGCTCATTTGTTTGCTAGCATATTGCTTCGCTTTGTTAAAAATTGTTGTTTGTTTTTACCGTTGTAAAAACAACCTACACATTTGGTTCGTCTTACTTTGTTCAGTTTTCAAAGGTCTACCGTGTTACCTCGCAGCAACTTTTATATCGTATCAAATCTTCGATTTGATGTCAACACTTTTTTTAAAAAAAAGTTTCAAAGTTTTTTCTGCTTGATGTTATCGAATGTTTCGCGACAACTTCATTAGTTTATCAGGTCGTTTGTTATTTGTCAACAACTTTTTTCCTGATTTTTCAAGTTTTTTTAAAACCTGAAATGTTATTCTATTTTTGTCGTTTGGCGTATTTCATCAGTGCCTTGCGACAAGATATAATATAACAAGTTTTTCTTAATTGGTCAACCATTTTCTTTAAAAAAATTAAAAAGTTTTTTCTTCGATTTTGTTACATTTAAATGTTCTTTCGTCTTTACGATATAAATTTCATTTCACATTATAGTTTACATTGAAATACTATCTAATCACGATTGTTATTTCATATCATACGAAAATAGTTCGAATTTATTTCCTTTTGAATCGGTTGAACTTCCCACGTTAATGAATTCATTGCTTCTATAAAATCGTACCAACTTCTGATTACTGGCTAAACAATCTAAGCGCAATTCAGAGACTTCACCGCTAAATCGTTGCTTTAATGCGTTTAACAATTCTTTTCCATATGCATTTCTTCTATAGAGTGGTCGGATGATTACACGATGAAAGTAACAGGCCGTTTGATCGAACCCAAACTCTTGCCAAAGCATTTTATCCCATTCCGTTGGTACTTTCCATGCAGCTGCCATTCCTACTAGTTCGTTTTTACTATTATAGAAGAAATAGACCTCTCCTTTTCCAACAGCATCAGCTAAGCCATGTTTATCTTTTCCTTGTAAAACATCTGACCATTGATCACTACCTGTTTCTTTCAGCCACTGCGCACTTTCTTTCAATAATCCGATAGCCGTTTTAGCATCTGTGATTTTTGCTTGCTCTAGTTTCATAATGTATCCTCCATAATAAATTTAAAAAAAGACGGTACAAAACCATACATTAGGTTTGCTCCGTCCTTTAATTCTAGAATAAAAGGTGTACAGTAAAAATATCCTTTTATCTTTATGTATCTGTTTAATTTTAAAACATCGGGACTCCTTCAATATCATAAGAAGCTAGTAAATTTTTTAATTCAGATGGTTTTTCCCACACATAGTTATCATTGATTGTAGGAACTGCATGATCTTCATTCATTTCAAATACAAATAAAGGCATATTTTCAGCATCCGTATGTGCATTTGTTAGCTCTACTAAATTAATTGAAGTAACATCTAGTTGAATTTCTTCTTTGAAAACTTGCAACATACTTGCTAATCCCGTCATATCTTCAGAAACTTTTGTTGTAACAAACGCCATTGACTCACCCACTGGATGAACAAGAAACTTCTTTGAACCATCATTTAGGTTCAGCATAATAGTACCAGCGACTTTTTTGTTAGACAAAACATCCACCTCAATTAATTTTTGTTTTCAGAAACTAGGAAAATTGTACCATATTTTCTGAAAAAAAACAGAATTATTTCTCGAACAATTCATCCATGGCTTCATCAGTCCAGATAGGGAGCTCTTTTCTTAACGTTTCAAAGCCAATTTTTTTATTTTTGTTCGTAAAATATTTTTTACGTCGGTGGTTTGGCGGCAATACTTGGGTTTCTAAAGTTCTTAAAGATAAACTAATTTTTTGTGAATATTCATCAATATCGATTACTTGAACTTTGACTTTTTCTCCAACCGTTAATATGCTATGAATGTTTTTAGTATACCCTGCCTGTACTTCTGAAACATGTATTAATCCTTGAACTGTGTCGCTCAATGAAACAAAAGCACCATAGGGCTGTAGTCCTGTGATTGTTCCGTTAAGAATCAATCCTATTTTGTATTCCATATTAGTATCCTCTTTTCATTATTCCCATCAAAATAATTATCTCAACTAAAATGATATCACGTTCCATTAAAAAGTGCATGACTTTATTTCTACTATATATATTATTGATTCTTTTTGTTCATATTTTATGAAAACTCCATTATACTATAGTTAAGTTTTATTTAACGAAAAATAGTTTTAATAGAAAGGAAGAATTGAATGATAGAATTTGATACAGTCTATAATCGCCGTAATACAAATTGCTCTAAGTGGGATTCCATTAAAGATACCTACGGAGAAGATGGCTTATTGCCATTATGGATAGCTGATATGGATTTTAAAGCGAATCAACCTGTGCTAGATGCATTAAAAGAAAGTGTAGAACAAGGTATTTTAGGGTACTCACCTGCTCCTGATTCATTATATGAAGCAATTCAGAGTTGGCAAAAGCGGCACCATGATTATTCTGTCAATAAAGAAGCAATCCTTTTCAATAGCGGTGTTGTGCCAAGTCTCTCTTTAGCTATTCAAGCTTATACTGAACCTGGTGATGCAATTTTGATCCATGATCCAGTCTATCCTCCGTTCGCTAAAGTTGTAGAACAAAATGATCGGAAACTCGTTCGAAGTCGATTACTAATTGAGCAAGACCACTTTGTTATGAATCTCGAAGAGATAGAAAAACAAATTATTACCGAAAATATCCGTCTTTTCATCCTTTGTAACCCTCATAATCCCGGCGGACGTGTTTGGACTAAAAGTGAGTTGGAAGCTTTCGGTAAATTATGTGCAAAATACGATGTGCTTGTTGTCAGTGATGAGATCCATCAAGATTTGATTTTTGCTCCTCACGTATTTACGACATTCACAAATGTTCACTCAACATTCAAAGATTTTTCGATTACTTTAACCGCTGCAACGAAAACATTTAACCTAGCTGGCATTAAAAATTCAATGATTTTTATTGAAAATCCTGATCTACGTAAAAAATTTCTGGTAGCCCAAGAACGTAATTCTCAAAATGAAATCAATGTTTTCGGTTATGTTGGAACAGAAGCGGCCTATCAAAATGGCGATACTTGGTTAGAAGAATTGCTTGTTTATCTTAAAGAAAATATCGACACTGTCAGTGAATTCTTAAAAGCTGAACTTCCTGAAGTCAACATGATGAGACCTGAAGGAACTTACTTGATTTGGTTAGATTTTTCTGCTCTCGGTTTAACCGATGCACAATTACAAAAACAACTGGTGCATAAAGGAAAAGTTGTCCTGAATCCAGGAATTAGTTTTGGTCCTGGCGGCACACAACATATGCGTCTAAATGTTGCTTGTCCAAAAGAAACTCTTTTAGAAGGCTTACGTAGAATCAAAAATGCTTTTGAATAAAATAAAAAGTGGAGTCTAAACGGTCATATGTTTAGGCTCCACTTTTTTTACGTTACAAAACTATTATTCGCTGATTTCGACTTTTTCGATCACTACATCAAAAGTTGGACGATCTTGAGAATCTCTTTGTACTCCGCCGATTTCATCAACTACATCCATGCCCTCTACAACATGTCCAAAGACAGTGTGGCGGAAGTCTAGCCATGGTGTTCCACCTTTTTTATACGCTTCGATCACCTCTGTAGGGAATCCTGCTCCTTCTAATTGACCAAACATATTAGCTGGTACGTTTTGATTGTTTACGATGAAGAATTGACTTCCATTAGTGTTTGGTCCAGCATTAGCCATTGATAGCGCCCCGCGTAAATTGAACACATCTTTTGAAAATTCATCTTCAAATTTTTCTCCGTAAATACTTTCCCCGCCCATACCTGTTCCAGTAGGGTCGCCTCCTTGAATCATGAAGTCAGGGATCACTCGATGAAAGATTACACCATCGTAGTACCCTTTTTTCGCTAGTTGAACAAAATTTTCAACTGTTTTAGGTGCATGCTCTGGGAAAAGTTGAACCGTAATATCTCCGCGGTTCGTTTTTATCACGGCTTTAGGGCCTTTAACATTTGCTAAATCTAATTGTGGAAATTCTGACATACTTATTTCCTCCTCGTTAATTTTTACTTACTTATAATATCATAACGAAGTTCACTTGGAAATTCCAATATCTTTGATAATCTTTTAAGAGAAACTTTTTTTCACAAACTCCTACTTGCTTTTTTCTGTTACAAGTGATATTTTGTGAAAAACGATATACTACATTTTTGGTTTCATTTTTTATAGATGAAAACTTTTTTTATTATAGAAACAGGAGGAAATTTTGATGTCTGATTCAAAAAACATATATGATCTAACCATCGTCGGTGCAGGTCCTGTCGGCCTTTTCGCCGCTTTTTATGCAGGGATTCGTAAAGCAAAGACTAAAATCATTGATAGTTTGCCCCAACTTGGTGGTCAGTTATCGACGCTTTACCCTGAAAAATATATTTATGATGTTCCTGGTTTTCCGGCAATCAAAGCGAGTGAACTGATTGAAAATTTAGAAAAACAAATTGCTCCTTTTGCTCATGAAACTTGTCTAGAAGAAGAAGTGAAGAATTTGGTTCAAGAAGATGGCTACTTACGCATCGAAACATCCAAAGGTGTTCACTATTCTAAAGCGGTCATCTTTGCGATTGGAAATGGCTCATTCCAGCCTCGCCGTTTAACCATTGATGGTGCAGCAGAGCTTGAAGGGAATCATGTGCATTATTATGTTACAGATATGGACAAGTTTTCTGGAAAAAAAGTTGCTATAGCTGGCGGGGGTGACTCTGCTATCGATTGGGCCTTGATGTTAGAACCTATCGCAGAAGAAGTTTCGATTATCCATCGTCGACCTGAATTCCGCGGGCATGAGCATAGTGTGGATAATTTAAAAAACTCTGAAGTCTCTATTTATACGCCTTATGTTATTGACCAATTATTGGTAGAAAACAACTCATTCAAAGGCATTCAATTAAAAGAAACAAAAGCCGATAATTTTGAACAACTTGATTTGGATTCATTGATTATCAATTATGGCTTTACTTCATCACTAAGTCATTTAAAAGACTGGGGCTTAGATGTCAGCCGAAATGCGATTGAGGTCAATTCAGATATGTCCACAAATATTCCTGGCGTATATGCTGTTGGTGATATTTGTAATTATGATGGCAAAGTAAAACTGATTGCCACAGGTTTTGGTGAAGCGCCTACTGCTGTAAATAATGCATTGCACTATATTAAACCTGACGCAAGAACTCAGCCAATGCATAGTACTAGTTTATTTGAAGGAAAAGAAGCTAAAATACTTTAATAAAAAATGGAACCTGCCGTTTTACGGTAAGTTCCATTTTTTTATCCCATTTCTTCCTGCCAACGTAAAATAGCTTTTTTTACATTTTCAACCAGCTCTTCTGGTGTAACACCAGTTATTCGTTCGCCTTCAAACAAAACAAAGAATGTTTGAGCACAAAGAACACATTCATTCATACAAGAATAAGAGATTACATCACCATTTTCTTCAATAAACGGATCACTCAACAATAGTTCTGCGCCTTTGGCTAAATTTTGTTCACAACATTCTATTAGTGGATTCATTGATCTTCTCCTTGCATTTTTCTCTTTAAATAGTATACCATTGATGTATCTTAATTTTAAAATTGAAGCATTTGGAGGTTATCATTTTGGTCATACAAGGAGAAACGTTAGAGAAAAAGGCCCGTCAGCTATTAAAAGATCGCGGTGTCGAAATGGAAGATTTAGCAGAGTTAGTTTTATTTTTACAAAAACCTTATATTGAAGATCTTGATTTGGCAACTTGTATGGAAAATATTGATAGTGTTTTATCAAAACGTGAAGTTCACAATACGATCATTACTGGTATTCAGTTAGATATCTTAGCTGAAGAAAAAAAATTACTGCATCCCTTACAAGAAATTTTAGAGGAAGATGAAGGTCTTTATGGTATCGATGAAATTTTAGCACTTTCGATCGTTAATGTTTATGGCTCAATCGGTTTTACCAATTATGGGTATATCGATAAAGTAAAACCAGGTATTTTAGCTAAGTTGAATTCCCATGAAGGACCACAAGTTCATACATTCTTAGATGACATTGTCGGTGCAATCGCGGCAGCTGCTGCCAGTCGCTTGGCTCATTCTCAACCAGACAAAAGCAGCATTACGCAATAACTATTTTAATTATAGAATAAGAGCAGAACCTGATTGTACTAAGTTTTTTTGTACTTAGATTTAGGTTTCTGCTCTTTTTTACATTTTTAACGGCTTTTCAATTGCTTCAATAGTAATTCTTCTATTATAATAAGTTTAAAGTATATGACATCCTCTTATACTTCTGTTTAAAGTTACCACTATAGGCAACAAGAGTTGCTTCTGATTTTAAATGAGCACATTTTTCAGTCGTTGATTTTCTTCCCCAATAGATAAATCAAACGCCTATAGTGGTAAACTTTATTCATTATACCCCAAATCGTTAAATCATACTTACCTCCAATATATACGCATGTTCAACAAGGATATTTAAAATAAGAGATAGAAGTAAAAAATAAAAAACGGTATCAGAATTCCTTCCAATACCGTTGTATCGTACAATAAGTAAACGCTAGCATGTTCACCATAACAAGTATTTTTAGGGGTAGATATTTTCCTAAAAATTGAGTACAATGAATCATGTCAGTGCTTTTGCATTGACGAGGGCAACTTGATCGGTCAGTGTCTTGACTTATCAGGGCTTCGTAGTTTGGCGGCCACCAAACTGTGAAGTGCCTTTTTTATTTTATTATTTCACTTCTATCCTGTACTCATTGTACAAGATGAGTGAATGTTTCGTCAATGCTGATTCTGCTTTATTTTTCCATTGAAAATCGATCTTTCTTTAAACAAATAATAGGCGTAAGGCTTTCATCAATATTTTTTGATTAGTAGAATTTTTTATTAATCTGCTAATACTTTGTTTAAATTCCTTGAAAAAACAATTATTGGCTTTATTGATTTGTCGATACAGCCATTTTAAGTGCTTGTATGGCATCGAAGTGTTGAATCGTGTAGACAGTCGTTCCGATTTGCCATACTACTGAATTCGTTTGGTAACTATCACTTACACTGGCAGTTAAAGAGATTTGACCAACATTTTGTGGTGCTGGCAGCATTGCTGTTTCTAAATAGGCCACTGCTTCTTTGGCTAAAGGTTCAGCCACTTCTCCACCAATATTAGATGCTCTCACAACCATACTCCAGTTTCCTTCTTGCCATGATAAGAAACTAGATCCTGCCGCGCCTTGTTGATACCCTTTAATTCCATAGCCTAGATCAATCTGACTACCACCATTATCAATAATTTGATTTACTGCGCTAGCAGCGGCGTCAGCCGAACCATACGTTTTTTTCTCAAATGAGGCAATTGGTTGTAAATCATTCACTGCAAGATCATTGACCACAATCCCATGATCTTCAGCATAATATAAAATTCTGAAGTTTCCTTGATCAGCAGCGCTTGTCGTTGCTGCCGTTAAATATTCAGCTGTTCTGCTTGTTAGTATGGCTTGTGGTAAGCGATCATTTGGAAAAGCTGAACTTAGCTGGCTTAAAACTGCATCTGCTTGTTTAGCAGGTGTATTATTTTCTGACTTCACAGCAGATTGACTTTCACTTGTTTTGGTTTCTGATGAAGCTGAAGATGAGTTTGTGGAACTTTGACTTGTGGTACTAGATTTTGTTGTACTCCCTTTAGTTGTTTGGCTTGTTTTTTCTGTATGCTTAGCGGAAGTTGAACTTTCAGCCGTCTTGCCTTTGCCTCCACAGGCAGCTAGCGATAATCCTGCTAGTAATATAAATGAATAAATCAGTTTCTTTTTCATCTTTTCCCCTCCTGTATACTTCTTTTCTTTAGTTTATCATCAAATAACGGAATACTCACTTCATATGATTATTATGATTGATCGGTCAAAAATAAACAAAAAAAGAGAACGCATATTCCATCTTCTAAACGTCCGAAGACGCCGACAGAATACCATTCTCGTGGGTTTGGCACCCAATGGGTCGTAAGGGGCTCGAACCCATGACCCGCTGATTAAAAGCGGTTTAATTCAAATCACATACAAGTAAATATTATCGCTATTCCCTTTTTATGCTCTTTCAACCATTTTTATTAGTATAGTGTTCAAAGAACTAGACCACTAAACTTTTTTTATGAACAAAATATATTTCTCTGAATTAGTATTATGATATTGGAGTAACTGATATAATTAGATCTTTGTTCCCTGATTTTTTAAAGAAGGAAATGATAGTATTTTGCTTCAATGACTTTACAATATCAGTAGAATTATCAAACACAAAATCTTCTAAAACATTATTTATAAACCCCGTATTTTCATTAATATCCTGTATTTGACAGAAAACTTTACCTTCCCCAATAATTTCAAATCTGTATTCTCCATTTATTGAATCTGGAACAAAAAAATTACCATAAGTATTTTTCAAACGAACGTTGCCGTTTTTTTCTAAAGGTAAATATTTTTCTTTTGACGGAGTTAAGTAGACTGAGCTTTTCTTTGGTGTTTGAATCTTGTTTGTATTATAAAATGCTTGATTACGTATAACATCTTTTTTATTTAAATTTTCATTAGCTAAAAACAACTCTTTGCTGTTGATTTCAGATACATCGTAATATCCTGATGCTAGTTTCTCAGAGTTTGCTACTACTGTATAAGTATTATTATTTTTTAAAGTCGTTTCTTTAGCTAGATTATTTTCATAAGTAAAATTGTCGGAATTATTATTATTATTAAAAAGCTTTATTCCGACAAAAACAATCAAGCATACACACACAATAAACAAAAATACTTTTCTCATGAAACAATACTCCCATCTTTGATAGCAATAATCGAATCACATAACTCTTCTATATCTTTTTTATTATGGCTAGCGATAACAATGATTCTTCCATTGGATTTTAATTCTTTTATAAGCTGATAAAATCTATCTATAGCTTCATCATCAAGCCCGTTCGACAGCCAAGACATTAACCACAGTACTTTCTTTTTCATTTTTCATCCTCCTAAAATCATTGGAATTCAATGAATTCCAGAGCTAATTGTAACATTCACAAAAAACAGAGTCAATTTAATCTTCCATTTTGTTTTAAACATCCATTTATTGAAAAAACATGCGGTATCTACGAACAAAAACTATTGAAAGTTGGCATCGCTGATACGTAGATCATTCGACGAAATAGTTTGGGGAAAAGAGTTTCAATACTTCTGCCTAGTTTCTGAATTAATCTCAAACAGCTTAATTTTATATATTACTGCATATTTACTATTTTTTAGAAGGCAAGTAGTCTAGAAATACAAAAAAAGAGAACGCATATTCCATCTTCTAAACGTCCGAAGACGCCGACAGAATACCATTCTCGTGGGTTTGGCACCCAATGGGTCGTAAGGGGCTCGAACCCATGACCCGCTGATTAAGAGTCAGCTGCTCTACCAACTGAGCTAACGACCCAAATAATTTAGTACTTAAATATTGTAGCACTTGAAAGTCGTTTATTCAAGAGGAAACGTCAGATACAACAAAATAAATTACGCTCGTTTTATCTCATTATATCTGACCTTTTTTACTCCCCTTGTTCTTTTTTTACAGGACATGTCGTATGACAATCATCGCAACTCTTCCCTTTTTTGATACGAGAATAAACAACATATCCAGCTCCACCAAAAATCAATACTGCTAAAATGAATGTTGCCATATACTTACCCTCTTTCTAAAGTCGCCATCGTCACTACAGGTTCTATTGTTACTTTTGGCTTTCTGACTAAGTAATAGCCCATGACTATCACAAGTAATGCTGCAATAAATATGCCAGCTCCAATTTGACCCTTCTCAAAGATCACGTGTCCAAATTGATAGATAATAAAGCTTACCACATAGGCTAAACCACATTGATATCCAATCGCGCCCCAGGTCCATTTCCAGTCGCCCATTTCTCTACGAATCGCACCAATCGCTGCAAAACACGGTGCGCATAATAAATTAAAGACTAAAAATGAATACGCAGCGACAGGTGTAAAAGCACCTTGTAAGGCTGACCAAACTTCTACACCATCTTCCGATACTTCTCCTAAGTGTCCAAACAAGATACCAAAAGTGCCAATTACGTTTTCTTTTGCCACTAAACCGGTTATTGTAGCGACCGCGCCTTGCCAAGATCCCCACCCAAGTGGTGCGAATAGTGGTGCAATGACTTTCCCTAAGTTTGCCAAAATACTTTGGTCAGCCTCTGCCTCTTGCAATGTAAATGAATAAGTGGAAGTAAACCAAATAATAATACTCATCACAAAAATGATCGTTCCTGCTTTTTTCACAAATGATTTACTACGATCATAAGCATGACGGAGCACACCACGTAATTGCGGCATATGGTACGCTGGTAATTCCATGATAAATGGAGCCGGATCTCCCGAAAATGAACGTGTTTTCTTCAACGCGATTCCTGATAATACAATTGCAGCGATCCCAATAAAATAAGCGGATGGTGAAACCCAACTACTTTTTGGAAAAAAAGCGCCCGCAATCAAAGCAATGATCGGTAATTTTGCTGAACACGGCATAAACGTCGTAACCATGATCGTCATCTTACGATCTTTTTCATTTTCAATCGTACGACTGGCCATAACTCCAGGCACACCACAGCCTGTCGCAATCAACATGGGAATAAACGATTTACCTGATAAACCAAACTTCCTAAATAAACGATCCATCACAAACGCAATTCTCGACATATAACCACAATCTTCTAAGAACCCCAAACATAAGAATAAAACGACTAATTGCGGCAAGAAACCCAAGACTGCCCCAACTCCCGCAATGATCCCATCTAAAATCAAACTTTGCATCCACGGTGCTACTTGCCAATTCACTAATAACCCTTCAACAGTATTTGGTACAAAATTGCCAAACAACTCATCATTGATCCAATCGGTTCCCATTGTGCCTACAGTTTGAATCGCTAAATAATAAACGAACCACATAATCAAAGCAAAAATCGGTAAAGCCAACCAACGATTGGTGACGATGCGATCAATTTTATCACTTGTACTGAATGTGATTTCATTTTTTTCGATCGAACAAAGAGCCGTTAAACGGGTAATAAATTCATATCGTTCATTGATTACGATGGCTTCACTATCATCTCCAAAAATTTGTTCTGTGATCTTAATGATTTCTTCTATTTCATTTTGTTGTAACGAGCTTAACTCTAATTCTTCATGGACTCTAGCATCTCTTTCGAATAATTTAATACTATACCAGCGGACTTGTTTCTCCACTACATTGTTCCCTAATACATCCATGATTTCATTTAAGGCGGCCTCTAAGCGATTGTCATAAGTCGGATAGTTTAATTCTGAGGAAGAGGCTTCTACTGCTTTAACTGCTTTTTTTACTAACTCGTCAAGTCCCCGATTTTTCAACGCGCTAATCCCTAGTACATCCACACCTAAACCATAAGAAAGTTTTTCAGTATTGATTTTCCTTCCAGTTTTATCTAAAATATCCATCATATTCAATCCAACTACAACAGGAATACCCGTTTCCATCAATTGAGTCGTTAAATACAGATTTCTTTCTAAATTTGTCGCATCAACAATATTGACGATGACATCTGGTTCCCCAGTTAGTAAATAGTCTCTGGCAACTACTTCTTCTGGTGTGTATGGAGAAAGAGAGTAAATACCAGGTAAATCTTGAATCGTTATTTGTTTCTCTTTCTTTAGCTTGCCTTCTTTTCGCTCGACAGTCACACCTGGCCAATTTCCTACATATTGATTTGCCCCTGTTAATGCATTGAACGCTGTTGTCTTTCCACTATTTGGATTCCCCGTCAGAGCAATGTGCTGTTCTTTCATTTTTCTACCCCTCTTTCTGTACCAAGACTAATTCTGCTTCATTTTTTCTTAACGTTAATTCATACCCGCGAAGATTGATTTCGATTGGATCCCCTAAAGGCGCCATTTTTCTGACAAGAATATCCACCCCTTTGGTTAGTCCCATATCCATCAATCGTCTTTTGACCGCCCCTTGTCCGTGAATTCCAATTACACGGGCTTTTTCACCCACTGTTAATTGATCTAGAGATAGCCAGTTTTCTTCGTCAATGCTTTTTTCTACTATTGTAATCTGTTTTAATACAGATAAATTGATTGCAATTCGGCTGTTGCGCAACAAAACAATACCATTCTCACTAGAATAATTCACCAACACAACTTTCCCACCCGGCACAAGACCAAGATTATTCAAGTGCTTTTTCGCAAAACCTTCTGCCTGTATCTCTTCAATTATATAAACTTTGTTCAACTTTGCCTGTGCCAGTGTCAACATTGTGTGGTCCTCCTATTTTTTGTCAGTTTTAGCTCGTGAAATTATCTATTCAAACCTATTTCATGATTGTGAAAAAGTTTCATAAAAAATACCATTGATATTGATAATCGTTCTCATCAAGTATACCTTTTTGTGATACTTAAATCAATCTTCTTTCTACCTATAGTAAGAAAATATTTCCCCCACAAAAATAGGTTCCCTTTTTTGTGTGTCTCTTATCGATTGGCCACTACATCTTGTGCTTTACGAATAAAAAATTTCAAGTCAAAATTTAATAAATTTCTTTTTTAAACACAAAAATAGCAATAAAAGTCGCTCAAATCTAGAGAATACGTGCTTTCATATTTCTTTCAAAAACACAAAACATGGTATTACATCTAAAAACAACCACAATATGTAGTGCCTAAGTGTTGACTTTTTCCGTGAGAGATTTATACTAGTGAAGTAAACTAATTGAGGGGGAATTAAAAATGAACGTAAAAATCTTTTCTAAAAATAATTGTATCCAATGTAAAATGGCAAAACGCTTTTTAAGCGAGAATAATATAGCATTTGAAGAAGTAAATATCGATATCCAACCAGACGCAATCGACTGGTTAAAAGAACAAGGATTCCAAAGTGTTCCGGTTATCACTTCTGATGCTACAACAGTTGTAGGATTCCGTCCTGATCAATTAAAACAATTGGCTAGCTAAAATGAAAATTGTTTATTTTTCAGTCACCGGACAAACGAGACGCTTCATTAAAAAATTGGATTTAGCAGCTTATGAAATTGAGCCTGCGAATCCTTTTTTTGAGATAAATGAGCCTTTTGTCTTAGTCGTTCCTACTTATGACCAAGAAATCACTGAAGTAGTGAACGATTTTCTTGATTACAAAAACAATCAAGAATACTTGCAAGGCGTTGCTGGAGGCGGAAACCTCAATTTCGCAGAGTTATATGTGTATACAGCCAAAGACATAGCACGTGATTACAACGTTCCAATGCTTTTTGCGTTTGAATTTAGCGGCACGAACGAAGACGTGGAATCCTTTAAGAAAGTAGTGAATGAACTTGAGTCTAAAAGAAATTAAAGATGTTAGCTATTTTAAGCTGAATAATGAGATCAATCGTCCTGTAGATGGACAAATTCCTTTACATAAGGATAAAGAAGCGTTGGAAGCTTTCTTCAAAGAAAATGTTCTTCCTAATACAAGAACTTTTAATACTATAGAAGAAAAAATTAATTACTTGATCGAAAATGACTACCTAGAAACAGCATTTATTGAAAAATATTCTATGGGTTTTATTGAACAACTATATACGTTTCTTGATGAACAACAGTTTGAATTCAAATCATTTATGGCAGCGTACAAGTTTTATTCACAATATGCACTTAAAAATAATGAAGGAACTGAATACTTAGAAAGCTACGAAGATCGTGTGGCTTTCAATGCATTGTATTTTGCTGATGGCAACGAAGAATTGGCTTTAGTTTTAGCTGATGAGATGATCCACCAACGTTACCAACCTGCGACACCTTCTTTCTTAAATGCTGGACGTAAACGTCGTGGTGAGCTTGTTTCTTGTTTCTTGATCCAAGTGACAGATGATATGAACAGTATCGGCCGTTCGATCAACTCTGCTTTACAATTATCACGTATTGGCGGCGGTGTGGGGATCACATTAGCAAATTTACGTGAAGCCGGAGCACCGATCAAAGGATACGAAGGCGCTGCTAGTGGCGTGGTTCCTGTTATGAAATTATTCGAAGATAGCTTTAGCTATTCTAATCAATTAGGTCAACGTCAAGGCGCTGGAGTTGTTTACCTAAACGTTTTCCATCCAGACATCGAAATGTTTCTTTCAACAAAAAAAGAAAATGCGGATGAAAAAGTTCGTGTGAAGACTTTATCTTTAGGTATTGTTGTTCCTGATAAGTTTTATGAATTAGCTCGTAACAATGAAGATATGTATTTATTCAGCCCTTACAGTGTAGAACGTGAATATGGCGTGCCTTTCTCTTATGTTGATATTACAAAAGAATACGATAATCTAGTGGCTAACCCTAAAATTCGCAAACGTAAAATCAAAGCCCGTGATTTAGAAAATGAAATTTCTAAATTACAACAAGAATCTGGCTACCCATATATCATCAATATCGATACAGCCAATAGAAGTAATCCTGCTTATGGCAAGATCATCATGAGTAACTTATGTTCAGAAATTTTACAAGTTCAAACACCTTCTGTTTTAAATGGCAAACAAGAATATGAAACACTTGGTACAGACATTAGCTGTAACTTAGGTTCAACAAATATCGTCAACTTGATGGACAGTCCTGATTTTGGTAAATCTGTTCGTGCAATGACACGTGCGTTAACTTTTGTGACTGATGCATCTGATATCGATGTGGTTCCTTCTATTCAAAACGGCAATAAACTAAGTCATACGATTGGACTCGGTGCAATGGGTCTGCATACTTTCTTTGCTAAAAACCATATGGAATATGGTTCTAAAGACTCACTTGATTTCACCAATGTTTACTTTACTTTATTGAACTACTGGACTTTAGTAGAAAGTAATAACATTGCTAAACAATATAACGAAACTTTTCATAATTTTGAAAAATCAGATTATGCGAATGGTTCCTATTTTGACAAATATATTGAAGGAGACTTCACACCACAATCAGATAAAGTCAAAGAAATCTTTAAAGATATTTTTGTTCCAACTTCTGAGGACTGGGCGAACTTACGTGATGCAGTGAAAAAAGACGGTTTATACCACCAAAATCGTTTAGCTGTAGCACCTAATGGTTCTATTTCTTATATCAATGATACAAGTGCTAGTATCCACCCGATCACTCGTATGATCGAAGAGCGCCAAGAAAAGAAAATCGGAAAAATTTACTACCCTGCTCCTTATCTAGCAAATGATACGATTCCTTATTATACATCTGCTTATGACATGGATATGCGAAAAGTAATCGATGTCTATGCGACAGCGCAACAACATGTGGATCAAGGAATGAGTTTGACATTGTTTATGCGTTCTGAAATTCCAGAAGGTTTATACGAATGGAAAGATTCACCAAAACAAACAACACGTGATCTGAATATTTTACGACACTATGCTTTCCATAAAGGCGTTAAATCGATTTATTACGTACGAACGTTTACAGATGATGCTGAAGAGATTGGTAGTAACCAATGTGAAAGCTGTGTGATCTAAAAAAGCGGTATAGGCTTGACCAGCTCTTGAGCAAGTTAGGAAATTTTTTCAAAGATACTCTTTGTCCTTTAAAGAAATTTATCTACTTGTCGATAGAGCTAGCCTGTGAAGCTGGATCAACGAAACAAGGCGCCCTCTGGTCGCCTTGTTCTATGATTTACTGTATTTTATTGTAAAGGTAATGAGGAGGAAAATACATGGCAAGATATTATGAAGCAATCAACTGGAACGCTATCGAAGACGTGATTGATAAATCAACTTGGGAGAAACTAACAGAACAATTTTGGTTAGATACTCGGATCCCTTTATCAAATGATCTAGATGACTGGAGAACTCTTTCAGACCTCGAAAAAACAACTGTAGGTTACGTCTTTGGCGGTCTGACCCTGTTAGATACTGTTCAGTCTGAAAGTGGTATGGAGCAGTTAAGAAATGATGTCCGTACACCACATGAAGAAGCGGTTTTAAACAATATCCAATTTATGGAATCTGTTCACGCTAAAAGTTACTCATCGATTTTCAGTACATTAAACACTAAAAAAGAAATCGACGATATCTTTGAATGGACAAATACAAATGTTTATTTGCAAACAAAAGCAGAAAAAATCAATGAGATTTATAAAAACGGTACACCATTAGAAAAGAAAGTTGCGAGCGTATTTTTAGAAACGTTCTTATTCTATTCTGGTTTTTATACGCCTCTTTATTATTTAGGAAATAACAAACTAGCAAACGTTGCTGAAATCATCAAATTGATCATTCGTGATGAGTCTGTTCATGGGACTTACATTGGATACAAATTCCAATTAGGATTCAATGAATTATCTGAAACAGAACAAAATGAAATGAAGGATTGGATGTACAACCTTCTTTATGAGTTGTATGAAAATGAAGAGCGTTATACTGAAGAATTATATGACGGTTTAGGCTGGACTGAAGAAGTGAAAACCTTCTTACGTTATAACGCTAACAAAGCCTTGATGAACCTTGGTATGGATCCATTGTTCGCTGATACAGCAAATGATGTTAACCCAATTGTTATGAATGGTATCTCTACTGGAACAAGCAATCACGATTTCTTTTCTCAGGTCGGTAATGGTTACCTATTAGGGACTGTTGAAGCGATGAAAGATGACGATTATTTGATTGGTATGGATTAATACTTTCTCTTAAAAATCAAAAAAGTCCCGGATAAAACTGTTTCAGTGTTTATCTGGGACTTTTTTATCTTTATTTACTATTTCTTTTTCTGCTATATATCGTCACAACACCAATAACTAAAATAAATAAGCCGATAACACTTAGGAAAAATCGATTTTTCTCCCCAGTATTAGGAAAAGCTGATTTTTTAGAAGTACTTGCTTTATCAGCAGTTTTTCCTTCAGGTTTTTCTTTTGATTCAGGTGTTTGTGTTCCAAATTTATTATCCGTTATCGTAGTCACAGCTGAATACGTTCCTAACTCCTCATCTAGAGCCATGAAGTAAGCATTTTTACCTGCTTCTAGAGTAAAATAGCCCGCTCTATCCGTAATAGTTTGTTTTGTTGTATAAGGTCTCATTTGTTTTATATCTGACAAATCTGCCTTAAAATCTAGTGTTGCTGCAACTCTATTACCATCTCCAAAAATCGATACGTTTGGTGCTGGTTCTCCATTTTTTGAAAGTACTCTTCCTCTTATAGTATTCGTACTTTCGTCAAATGAATCAAATTGAATATCGTATGCTGCTGAATTTTCGATCACTGTATATCTGAATACTTTAGTGACAGGAATCTTTCCTTCAGGTGTATTATTTGTGAAACTTGCTTTTACATAGTTGATTCCTAATCTATCAGTCGGTGTTCCTAAAAACTTAAAATTATCATATGATGCATGATGAAAGTGAGCATTCTCTTCTAGCATATCCGTGCTCAAAGTATCTCCTTGGTATAATAAAATGGATGTAGACATAAGGTCTTCTTCATTCATACTTTGTTCGTGAATAACCAAATATTTGAATAAACCGGTAGCCTCTTTGCTTCCATTTTCGTCATTGACCGTAAAGCTTGCTCTAACTATCTGAGGACCTAACTTATCCGTTACAGGTACTTCCAATAACTTAAAATTTGCATAGGGTTTGTTATTTTCTTTTGCATCTTTTTGTAACATATCAGCGGTCAGTTTCCCGTCTATCATAACAGTAACATTCGTACTGATCACTTCTTCCTCTGCTGATTTACGTGCAATCACTTGGTATTCAAAAATTGCAGTATTATCAGAACTTCCACCAGGTCCATGTGCTGTGTAACTGGCTTTTACATAATTAGTTCCAGTTTTTTCAGTTGAAGCTTCTTCTAAAAGTTTAACGTTATCATAAGGAGCATGCCCTTCATGCATATTCGCTTGCAACATTTCAGCGGTCAGTTTTTCTCCTTGAAATAGAAATAATGATGTTTTGATTACATTTAATTCTGTTTTAGATGCAGAAGACTCAGTTACGTCTTCTGAAGTTGCTGTTCCAGTCGTTAGATTCGTTTCATCTATAGCCGATGGAATAGTACTTTCCACAGTCGATACTGGTGTTTCTGATTCAGTCGATGAAGCTGACGTATTTTCTTCCGCCAATACGCCTATCGGAAATAGCCCCCCTATTAATATTAAACACATAACAATTTTTTTCATCTTAATCCTCCTGTTCTTTTCCAAAACCACTCCGTAACAACATCGTAACACAACAGTAACATTAGACAAGTGATTTTCAAAAGAATAAGTACTCTTAAAACTTTCTTAATATCTATTTATATAAGCTGATTCAGATCAAATGCATATATTATGACATCAGTTTATATTACGAAATCATTACAAATCCATAATCATTACGGCTAAAAGAAGAGGATGGAGCAAAAACGTTTATTCAGCTTTCAAAAAGCTGAGGTATCACGCAACGCATTATATATCAGTCCCAATTTGTTCCTCTAAGGCCTGCTTCTTACCTTCTTTTCTAAGACTATAAATCTTACTGATATTAATAACTAACGTCTTGATCACTGCATAAACAGGAATACAAATCAACATGCCAATAATGCCCCCAACGCTTCCAGATGCAATTAATACCAATATGATCGTCAATGGATGAATATTCAATGATTTTCCCATTAATAAAGGCTTGATTAAATTCCCATCTAATTGTTGAATCACTAAAATAGACAATGCCATATACAATGCCTGCCAAGGAGAAATAAATAGACCAACTAAAATCGCTGGAACTGCGCCAATAAAAGGGCCCACATAAGGAATAATATTCGTCAAACCACAAAATACAGCCAATAGTAAACTATAAGGTTGTTTAAAAATTGTCATCGCTATAAAACTTAGTATACCAATAATCAAAGCATCTAACACTGTACTGCTGATATAGGCTGACAACGTTTGATTCATCTCTTTGACCGTTTGTCTTAATTCATTTCGAATACTTTTAGGAAAGAAATGCGACATTGCATCTAAAAATTTATGACCATCTTTAAACATAAAAAACAAAATGAAAGGTACTGTAAAAAGTAAAATGAAAAACTTCAGCAAGACACCAACGATTTTAGACAAACTACTCGTCACTCCAATAATCGCAAAATTCAAAATATTACTGATCGTAATGTTTGCCTTATCTAATTGTTCCTGAATATTAAAACTTTTTACTCCTTCTAAATTCCCTAAATCATTCAACCACTGGTTCATCTCTTCTGCATAACTAGGAAGTGACTGACTTAGCTCTAAGGACTGATTCACCAATTGAGGAACAACATTCATGATGACAAGTGTAATCAATACAATTAAAAATGTAAACGAAAGTAGAAACCCAGCAATCCTAGGTAGCCCCCGTTTTTCTAAAAAAACGACGATTGGATCAAACATATAGTATAAAAATCCTGCAATCAGCAAGGGCATAAAAACTGCAGATACCATCCCTAATATAGGACTAAAGATATTCGGCATTTTTAGCAAAAAGAAGACGCCAATAATCGTCAGTACAATTTCTACTGTCCAAAATAACAATTTTGATTGTTTAAATAAAGAACCCATATAAAACCTCCAATTCATGATACATTCATTCTACCATTATTTTTCAGTATAAAAAGAGTATTCTGTATTTGGATAATTGAAATTTCTCCTCCGAATTTTATAATCATTCCATGATATACTTATTCTGTTAATATAAATCAATTGTTTAAAGAGGTGTCTCATGACTATTTTCCTTTATAAATTATTTCTAGGCTTTATCACAGGAAGTCTTATTGGTACATTCTCCTACATTACTAACTTACTCACAAAGTCTGGTGCTTTTGCTGTACTTTTTATCGCTATAATCGTGTGTGGCTTTGGACCATGGTTAACTTGGGCCTTGCTTATTTTATTTTTTACCAGTTCAGGCTGTATCCATTTTGCAAAAAAGATGCTGAAAGTAAATAACATTGACACAATTACCGAAAAAGGACACACCCGAGATGCTTGGCAAGTACTTGCTAACAGCCTTCCAGCAATTACTTCTTTGATTATTTTCTACTACACCAAAAATCAATTATTCTTAATTGGTTATGTTAGTGCAATCGCAGGAGCAACTGCAGATACTTGGGGTTCCGAGATTGGAACGTTAAGTAGAAAGGCCCCTCGATCAATCATTTCATTTAAATCAATCGAACAAGGAATTTCTGGTGGCGTCTCTGTACTTGGGAGCATCGCCTCGTTTTTTGGTAGTCTGCTAATTTCAGTGAGCTTTTGGCTGCTTTATGAGTTATATCACACTTCTAACCTTTCAGTATCTATGTTACTTCTCGTACCACTTATTTGTGGTGTTGCTAATGCTTTTATAGATAGTTTATTAGGAGCAACACTTCAAGTGAAGTACTCCTGTCCCGTCTGTGGGCAAGTAACTGAAAAAAGACAACATCACCTAAATCAAACACAACGAATCAGCGGTATTTCATGGTTAACAAATGATTGGGTCAACTTTTTTAGTGGTTGTTTAACGGTCACGTTAAGTTGGTTCATTGTTTTTTATCTGTAATAAAAATAAGGCACTCTGAAAAATTCCACTTTTCAGGATTGCCTTATTTTTTCTTATGCTATAGGATTAGTTTAAATACTGACTAATCGTAGTTTGGTTATATTTTTATAAATCGACAGATCTTCTATAACTTCAGCGTAGGTCATACCTTTTGGTAAATCAATGGTATAAATGTTTGTATAGATTTGTGTGTCTTCAACTAAAACTACATTAAAGTTTACATCTTCGATTTCTATTTTATGTTCTTCAAAATATTGATTGATAAATTCTTTGGTTTCCTGTTTGTGTATATAACGGATTTCTAATTTTTTTGTTGTTGGTACATGGATTACTTTTCTCACTAAGGTCAGAGCAGTAAAAACACCTATAGAACTGGTAATCGCAATCGCATAGTACCCCATTCCGATCGCAATTCCTAAACCAGCCACCGCCCATAGCGAAGCAGCTGTTGTTAGTCCTGTGACAGACTGTTTTGTTACAATGATCGTTCCTGCACCTAAAAAGCCGATTCCGCTCACTACTTGAGCAATCAAGCGAGCTTGATCCGAACGAATCACTCCAGTCAGTTCTGGATGATTGATTGCATCTTGTAAGGCGCTTGCAGCAATTTCAACTTGAATCAATGCGATGATCGTAGCACCCATACAAACTAAAATATGCGTTCGCATACCAGCTGGTCGATTTTTATATTGCCGTTCAAAGCCGATCACTCCACCAATCAGCATCGCTAAGCATAGCCGAATAATAATTTCAGGAACTGTTAAATCTATATCCATCATACTTATTCCTCCTACCACTCTTCCATTTCATTATAGCACTAATTATAATGCTGGGCATGATGCTCATCCAAAAAAACTGTGACCCAAGTTAAATACTTCGATCACAGAGTCTTATTTTTATAATTTACTTCCGGCAGCTTCATCAATGATAACCACTACGTCAGAGTGATTTTGTAAAGCACTTGCTGGCAAATCAACAGAAACAGGCCCATCGATCATTCCTTTGATAGCGTCCGCCTTAGCTTCGCCATATGCCATTAAAATCATTTTCTTGCCTTTCATGATTGAACCGATTCCCATAGAAACAGCTCTTGTTGGAACATCTTCTACTTTTTCAAAATTACGTTTGTTTGCATTGATTGTAGATTCTGTTAATTCAACTACATGAGTTAAACTATCTAGAGGCGTTCCTGGTTCGTTAAAACCGATATGGCCATTTTGACCAATTCCTAGAATTTGAATATCAATTGGATTGCTATCGATAATGCCTTCATAATGCTTGCATTCAGCTGATAAATCCTCTGCCTTACCATTTGGTACGTATGTGTTCTTGAATGGTTTTTTGTTGAATAATTGGTCGTTCATGAAATAACGGTAACTTTGATCGTCATCTCCACCCAACCCAACATATTCATCCAAGTTAACAGAAGTCATATCTGTAAAATCTAAATCACTTGCTGTCATTTCTTTATATAATGTTTCCGGTGTGCTTCCTGTAGCAAGACCTAAAACTTTAGCGCCGTTGTTCATGCCTTCTTTGATCAATTCAAATGCTTTTTTTCCGCCTTCTTCAGCGTTCGCTACTTTGATAATTTCCATTAAAAATTGCTCCCTTATGTCCATATTTGGTATAGTCCAATTATAACACCCTATAAAAAAGATTTCTAGTCTAAAATGATTAGAAAATAAAAAAAACTTCTATTCCTTTTCAAGAATAGAAGTTTCCTAATTAATATCCGCCGGAATATACCTCATTCGCGGCATTTTGATCCGTATATGAATTTGGATCAGCATTTGCTGCATCCTGAGCGTAACCATAGCTATTCGTAGTATCTGACACTCCAGTGCCGCCATATTCATACGAGCCAGTCTCATTACCACTAATATAATTACTATAGTTGCTATTATCTTTTGCTTGCATCTCTTTATTTTCAGGTAAACCTAACTGAGCCCGCAAGTTTGTTTGCACATCATATAATTTAGTCGGATCTAAAATTTGGTAATAAATACCGCCAATTTCTTGACCCTCACCTTCTAACTGTAAAGAGTCGATATCTTTGAATGCAGGCATATACTTCTTCTGAATATCTACCATATTATCCCAAGTCAAATCCGTTTTTACATTATCTTTTACAGCATCTAAAATCTTTCTATATTTGGCAACGCCATCTAAACTGATGACTTTATTCACGATTTTTTCAACAACTTCTCTTTGGCGACGTTGACGTCCAATATCCCCTTCCGGATCTTCTTCACGCATCCGAGCATAGGCTAAACCAGTCTCACTATCAAGCTTGATATGACCTTTTGGAACTGTAATACCATCTAATGTAAATTCAAATGGATTATCAACTTCAATACCACCAACAGCATCAATTAAATCTTTCATACCTTTCATGTTGATCGATACATAGTTGTCGATTGGAATATCTAATAAGTTTTCAACTGTATCAATCGCCATCTTTGCACCACCAAACGCATAGGCGTGATTTAACTTATCTTCTGTGCCGTATCCAACGATATCAGTTAAAATATCCCGATCCAAACTGATCATTGTAGATTTTTTTTCTTTAGGATTAATAGTAACTACCATTGTCGTATCAGAGCGACCTTGTTCTGTTCGTCCTAAATCGCCAGTATCAATTCCCATCAGTAAAACTGAAAAAGGTTCTTGAGCATCAATATTTACCGCTGTCTCTCTTCTTTTAGACGTACGATCAATTGACTCATATACACCTTTTACTGTACCAGTTGCATCAGAATACATTTTAATCCCGTATGCACAGAAGCCTGCAACTGAAACAAGAACTAATCCTAAAGCAGTTAATATTACTTTTTTCCATAGGTTCATAAGACACTTCCTCATTTTTGCAAGAATAATTCATGAAATCTATTTTCTCACAATTTGAACCACGCCGCAACTTTTTTGGGGAATTGGCATGATATCTTAATGTATTTGTAAAATAATGCTCAGTAAAGATAGTTAATTACTAATCTCTTCTGAATAAATCCCGAGTGTAGACTTTCTCTTCACAGTCACTGAGCTCATCTTCAAACCGATTTGAGACAATAATATCTGAAATTTTTTTAAATTCTTTAAGATCTCTAATAACTTTAGAATTAAAGAAAGTATCCTCTTCTAAAGTTGGTTCGAATACGACTACTTCTACCCCTTTGGCTTTCAATCGTTTCATTATTCCCTGAATCGAAGAATATCTGAAATTATCTGAGTTTGCTTTCATTGTTAATCTAAAGATCCCTACAACTTTAGGCTTTTTCGCTAAAATTTGTTCAGCTATAAAATCTTTTCTAGTCGTATTTGCTTCCACGATTGCACTAATAATATTATTTGGCACTTGATCATAATTTGCTCGTAATTGCTTCGTATCCTTAGGCAAACAATAACCTCCATAACCAAAAGAAGGATTATTATAGTGCGTGCCAATTCTTGGATCTAGCCCCACACCTTCAATGATTTGTTTAGCATCTAAGCCACGCACTTCAGCATAAGTATCAAGCTCATTAAAATAAGCGACCCTCAAAGCTAAATACGTATTAGAAAACAATTTGATTGCTTCAGCTTCTGCAGAATTTGTTAAAAGAATTTCACTGTTTTTTTCAGCAGTATTTTCTAAGAACATGTTTGCAATATTCTTAGCACGTTCAGAGCATTCGCCAACAATGATTCTAGAAGGATATAAATTATCGTAGAGGGCTTTTCCTTCGCGAAGAAACTCAGGTGAAAATATAATATTTTCTGTATTGTATTTCTTCTTTAGAGAATCTGTATAACCCACAGGTACTGTAGATTTAATGATAAAACACGTATCTGGTTTTATTTTCAAGACTCTTTCTATCACAGACTCAACTGTAGCAGTGTTAAAATAGTTTTTCTTTTCATCATAATCTGTGGGTGTTGCAATGATCAGGTATTCTCCAAATTGAACTGCGGTTTCAAATTTTTTTGTGAATGTTAAATTCAAATCTGAACGTTCTAAAAATTCATTGATTTCAGGATCTTCTAGAGGAGAGCATTTATTATTCAGCATATCAATTTTTTCATCTATAATATCATATGCGATGACTTCTTCCTTTTGAGATAATAGTAGTGCATTTGCCAGGCCAACATACCCTAAACCGATAATCGATAATTTCATACACACACTCCTTTTTTAGACATCTTAGTTTATAAATCTACCTGTTGTTCCCAAATTCTTTTTTTACCGCTATCAAAGCTTCATTAATAACCATATGCATATCATAGTATCTATACATACCTAATCTTCCACCAAAAATAACTTTATTCTGCTCTTTTGAAAGTTTCAAATAACGCTTAAATCTTTCTGTATTTTTTGCATCATTTACTGGATAATAGGGCTCATCACCTTTTTCCCATTCTTTTGAATATTCTTTTGTAATAACTGTTTTTGACTGCTTGCCAAATTCAAAGTGTTTATGTTCTATTATTCTCGTATAAGGTACTTCTTTACTAGTATAATTAACTACGGCGTTCCCTTGATAATTATCAATATCTAATTCTTCTGTCTCAAATTTTAAGGATCGATATTCCAGTTCTCCGAATTGATAATCAAAGTATTGATCGATCATACCTGTGTAGACTATTTTATGAGCTTCCTTCTCAAATTTTTCTTTATTTTCAAAATAATCAGTATTCAGCTCAACTTCTATATTAGGGTGATCAAGCATTTTTTCAACAATCTGCGTATATCCACCAATTGGAATCCCTTGGTATGTATCATTAAAATAGTTATTATCATAAGTAAACCTAACTGGTAACCTTTTAATAATGAATGCAGGCAGTTCAGTGCAGGATCTCCCCCACTGTTTTTCTGTGTACTCTTTTATTAGTTTTTTATAAATATCAGTTCCAACCAAAGAGATAGCCTGCTCTTCTAAATTTTCAGGCTTTTTTCCTTCTAATATAGCTTTTTGATTTTCAATAACTATTTTTGCTTCCTCAGGTGTTACCACTCCCCATAATTTGTTGAATGTATTCATATTGAATGGTAAATTGTATATTTCATTTTTGAAATTAGCAATCGGTGAGTTGATGTATCCGTTAAACTCTGCAAATTGATTCACATAATCCCAGACCTCTTTGTTACTTGTATGAAAAATATGTGCCCCATATTTGTGAACATTGATTTCATTGATCTTCTCCGTAAAAATATTCCCTGCAATATGATTTCTTTTCTCAACAATTTTTACTCTTTTACCAAGTTTTGCTGATTCATGTGCAAATACCGCTCCAAATAATCCCGCTCCAACAACCAAATAATCATAATTTCCCATCAAATGTCTCCTTATCCCAATTACTATTTTTTATTCTCAAAAATTAACTTAGCACATTTATAATTTTCTGTGCATCTTTTCTTGTAGATTTAGGCACTACATTAGATTCAGCAAAATTTCCAATTGAGATGAACATAATCAAATCTTCCGTCTCTTTAATATTTGCTAGTCTTCTAATACCATCTTCTCTATCAATCGTTTGATTTGTGCTCAATGCGCATGCTGCTAATCCAACATACTCTAAAGAATACAATAAAGACATCGAGAACATTCCACCGTCTACATAACTTTGATTTCGTTCTGGACTTCTAAGATATACTTGGTTATTACCAGTGACCAGAACTAAAACGGGAGGAATTGGATAGCCATTTAATCCTCCTTGTAATGTTAATAATTCTTTTATTGTTTTATTATTTGTAATTATGTATACTTTCCATCCTTGTCTATTACAAACAGAAGGGGTTTTCATTGACAATTCGATTGCTTCATATACTAACTTTATATCCACAGTTTCATCTGAATAAGTTCTCACACTATGTCTTTCTTCACTTAATTGCTTAAAATCTTTACTTCTGTTTAGAGCTTTATCTTCAATTGATATTTCCAGTACACCCGAGCTAACAGAAGAAATTTCATTTATAAAATCAACTGGAATTAATTCGGAAAAACAACTGATCCTTTCATGGATATCATAATTATATGCCTCATGAAATTTCCTATACTCTAAAATTGCCGAAACAGCCATTTGATAGACATAATCATTTTCATCATACTTTTTTTCCTTATACAATTTCATATCATTATACAAATTTTGAAAAACAGTTTTTCCAAAGCCTAACCTCAGCTCATCACCAGAGTGCGTCATTCCCTTTTCTATAGCATGAACACTATAAATAATTCTTGAAGCAATTTGATCATAACTATCAGCTTTTTCAGTTAAAGAAGCTGATTCCCAAAATCTATTCATATCTCTTTTTTTAAAATCTTTAAGCTCTTTACGAATCGCATATTTTTTATAACCATTTATCAGGCTATTTGGTAACACTTTTTTTAAGGTACTTTTCATTTTTGATTCTCCTATTTTCTTTTCATCATATTTCCATATACTCCAACAACTACATCATAATTTAACACCAAAGCAACCACTATACCTATCGCTAAATTAATTAAATTACCAATTAAAGAATTATAATAACATAGACCGCACATGATGATTACGGCTAACATACTCCAAAATATTTTTCTCCATCTATACTTTATTTTAACCCATCGTGTCAAATCTCTTCCTCTATATAAAGCCATCACTAAATAGCTGATAATTCTTGAAAAAGAAGCTGCATATAATCCTAGATATTTGATAGCTAACAGCACTAAGACAATATTAACCGCCCCGCCAATTATTGAAGAGATCGCGATATGTTTAGTTTCTTTTAAAGCTACATATATTCCACCATAATAAGAAGTAATACAAGACAATAATACTGCTATATACAATATTGGAAGTTGAGCATACGCTTCTGCATACGATCCTTTTATTAAGAGTTTGAATAAAAATGGTGTTATACTAATCAATAAAGTAGTCATTCCTACCAAAACTGATGTTAATCTGTTAAAAATCGAGCTATAGTAGCTACTCACATCTGAGTCTGCTACAACTTCAGAAGCATTCTCTTGCCAAGATAGATTAAAAACATCATAGAATTGTCCCAGTAGGTTAGGGATTTTATTAGCAACAGCATAGATAGCATTAAATTCTATACCAAGAGCGGCAGTAATAATCAGTCTGTCTGACAAACCTACAACCCATAGTGAAATCGAGCTAGGAACTATTGGAATTGAATATTTCAGCATTTTCCTTAAAAGCTTGAAATTAAAACTTTTTACTTCTAACCAATGAAATAGACGTATTTTTTTTATTAAATAGATTAATGCAATTAACTGTGCCAAATTCAGCGATAGCATTAGTCCTATTAAACCTAGCTTAAGAAAAAACAACATTATAACGACTGTTATAACATTGATAGCAGAATTTAATACCGCACTGAATGAATAACTTTTAGTATCACCAAAACCTCTAGATACTTGCATTGCTAAATCAAGAAAAGTCCCCAAACCTAAATACACACATACTAATAATTTTTCATCAACCGTCATGTCCCCTAAAAAAAGTGAAACTATCCCAAGTGAAATAGTGGTTGATAATACTATAAACAGACAAGCTGTGGTAATTATTTGCCTTAAATCCTTTTCCTTCTCACGAAAGTCAATCATAAACCGAAAGGCCGCTTGTTTTATCTGTAACGTCACGATAGGGATAAATAATGCAATTAAAATACTTAATAAATCAAAGGTCCCATACTCTTTCTTCGTTAGATACCCTGTATAAAGCGGCAAAGTCACTATAGCAGCTAATTTGGGAAGAAATGTACCTATGCTTAATATTAATGTGTTTCTCAATAATTTCTTTTCTCTGCTTACCACTATGTGCCTCCTTCACTGTCAACTACTCAAATAACGCAAGACTATTGGCTTTTTGCTTCTCAGTTATCATATTCTCAATTACTTTTGATTCTTCATCATAGTTTTGATTGATAAAATACAAAGTGTTATTCAGCTTTTCTACATCTATATCATCTCTTACATCAAATAGATATTTTTCTTGTTTAAAGTTCGTTAATAATTCATAATATTTTGTTGCCCAGCCCACTGCAATACAAGGAATCCCATGTTTGTATGCATGAACAATTGAATGGTAGCGAGAAGCAATCAAGTAATCAAATTGAACCACTAACTTCTCATACTCGATGCAACTATACTCTTCTTTCAACAAGTTCAGTCTTTCTTCTTTTGGAAAACAATCTTTTAATTTTTTACAGATACTTAAATCTTCTATGGAATGACTAATTAAATATACATGTTTACCCATTTTTAGTAATTCTGTAATCATTGCTTCATACGTTTTAGTAACATTTTCTTGATTCCCGTGTTCAAAATTCTTTTTGTTTGGTAGGATTGCAACACTATTGTCTTTTATCTTTTCTGTCTTCAAATCTGGAATATTTTTATAGATATTTTTAAGTTCTAAGCTTTTACCAAATAACACCATATCCTCACACAATTGAACATTATCTAACCCAAACTCTTTTAACATTCCTAGCCCTTCATGTTCTCTAGCATAGATAATTTCTGGATGACTCATCACTTTTTTTATAAACGATCTCATCATGAAATGATTGGGAAATTTATAATTAAAAGGTCCAAAAGATTGAGGATATACATGCACAGGTATATTATATTTTCTTCCCAAATTGATTCTCAACAAATAGGTTACTTGAATACTTTGCTTCCAAACTGATGATAATGCGTAACCACTGACATCAATGATCAGATCAGTATTTTCCAATATTTCTTTCAACCGTTGTATATCAACCTTGTTTATCCTTTTTAACAAAGATACTGATTTAAATATGTTTCCAGTCAAATAGAGCAGATTTTTTAAAGAACTATCACAAATTTCAAAGTTATAATTTCGCTTTTCAGCTTTAGATCTCTTGTAATCCCCACTGGAAAAAAGTACTACTTTTTTATCTGGGTATTTTCGAGCAATTTCATTGACTACAGAAAAAGTCATAGCTTGTGCTCCTTTATTATATAAATCTCCTCCAGTTATTACCACATACCTTGTCATTATTCTCTCCTCAATTCATTATCCTAATCTTTTTAGTAGCCGTTCATTCTCTGAAAAATCAAAAACCTAAACATGATTTCTTATAACTATTAAATAATGTTTTTTAGCAAACTTAGTTTTGACAAAACATAAAGTAAATAAAACTTTTTCCTTTTGATTCCCCAAAACTTAATTTTCCTAAAAAAAGTCCGCGAGTCATTTAATCGCAAATCTAATAAAACTTCCTTAATTACTTTATCCTCTATAAAAAAATGAAATTTTTCCTTTTTTATTTTGATGCTGCTATTGTTGTTTTTATTCAAATAATCCTTCTCAAAGAGGTCAATAATCAAGCTAGCAGCATAATAAGCCAAATAATTTGAGTACTCGTTATTACTAAAATGATTGTTCTGAGATAACTCCTCTACTAACTTCAAATAGGTTCCTGCAATTTCAGGATTATATTTATTGTTGACTGAATTGACATGATCTAACCTATAATTATATATACTTTTCTCAACAGTTTTAAAAACAGGTTCTTTTCGAAAAACGTTTATCATAAATAACGCATCTTGCCTTTTTATAATTCCCTCTCGATAAAAAAGACCATTCTCAGTTAGGAATTTTCTTCTAAACATTTTTGCCCAAGGCGTTCCTAAATAATATCCTGAATTTTCATTATAGTCCCATTTCAAAATTGAATAGATCATCTTTAGAGATGATTGTTCGTTAGATTCAATTAATGAGTCTATTTCATACGTATTTATTCTTTTATTTTGCTTTACTGTACTGTACCCCAGCAACAACAAATCCACATTTCCATCTATATTTGATAGATAATCTAGATTGAAAAAATCGATATAATCATCAGGATCTAAAAAGAATAACCATTCTTTTTGCGCTTTTTCCATACCGACATTTCTTGCAACTGAAACCCCTTTATTCTCTTGAAAAAAATAGATAAACCGATCATCCTTTTTTACATAATTGTTGCAAATTTCTTTAATATATCCGTCCGAGCCATCATCAATTAATAAAAACTCACAACTCTCTTCAACTAAATTATGTAATTTTTCTAATCCTTCTATTAGAATAGATTCCTCTGTATTATAAATAGGTAAAATGAAACTAACTGACTTACTCATGTACTTCTCCTATTTTTTTATTTTCACTCCCAAAAATCATTAAAGTATACCCGAAACTTAAAAAGAGTATAATAAAATAAGTGTATGGAAAGAGAAGCGTTGCGTAAAGTATGAACAATACTAGTGCAAAAACCAAGACTGATATACTTTTTACTTTTTTAGAATATATAATGCTACCAACAAGAGGAATCAAATACATCATTGTTAAATACAAGCCACCTTGGCTGAGCAATTGCATTATAGAATTAGATAAAAAGCCATTTTTGTTAGTTCCAAGTAACTGGTCAAAAATACTCCTATCCAAATAACCGTGCCCTAATATTGGCTTGCTTTTCCATGCTTGCAGCCCAACAATATAGTCATTCTGTCTAACTGAAACTGAATGACCTCCATATAAAGACTTTTGGACAAAAACAATATATATAACAGCCGCAGATAATATTGCTAAAAAAAGAAATAATAATAACAATAACATGTATCCATATGACCTTATTCCTTTAGAAAAATACTGTATAAAAATATATGAAACGACTAACACTATAGCTAATACAATACCAATTGTTGAAAAAGTTGTCAGCATTGCCAAACTTAATATAACAACAGATAAAATTTGCGGTTTGTTGTATAAATAAAGTTTAGCAGTTAGCGCTACTACTAATTGTAGAGCATACATTGGTGCTTCAGCGAAAATTGCCGAGTTTCTAAGAAATAGTTCTCCATTGAATAAAATAGGCTGTGTTTCAAAATAAATATTATAGTATGACTTTACATATCTTGCCGTTCCCCAATCAAGAAATCTAAAGCTATTATTTTGAATAACATTTAAAATACTCCCAAAAAAATAGAAAAACAAAGAGATACAGGCAATCATCAACATTATATTAGAATATTTTCGAATAAAAACTTTACATACTGATGGATCTTTAAACGAGACAAAATAGACAATTAATATAGGCAATAAAATACTGTAATTCAATAAATAGTTACCTACATTGCCTACATTCCCAATAATCAGATAAAGAAGAGAGTAAGCACTAATCATCATAACTGTTACTATGGTTCTCATTGACAAACGCTTATCTGTTTTAAATGAGCCTAAATTTTTAATTGCAATTGCGACTAAACACACTATTACGGATATAAACAAATAATTAATTAATGCACTCTTTCTCGGCTGTATATAGACGCTTGAAGAGTATATAATAATTAAAATTACCAATGCATAGTCAATACACTTAGAAAATATCTTACTTATTACTTTCCCCTCCTTTTTACTGTATAACTTATGGAAGATACTTAACGTTTACTCCCATGACACCGTGATTAAATGCTTTATAAGCATCATAAACCAATCTCATTGAGGCTATTTTCCCTCGGTCTCCTCTTTTTTTAAGCAAAGAACCAATCAAGGCCTTATAATATTCAAACTTTATTCTTCTATGGGCAACGGCTTTGTCTTTGCTATAAGTCTGCATCATACTCCATCTGTTTCGATAACCGTAATAATCTTTCCATACGATTTTTCTATCTCTACCAGAATATCTGATCAATTCTTTTCCTACTTCATGATAGATAGTTGCCTCCGAAACATTAATGATGTTAAACTTTTCTCTAATTTTCATGGAGTACTCTACATCATCATACCAAATAAAATAATCTTGTCTTGGAAGTCCTATTTGTTTTATAACTTCTTTATTGACAAGTAAACCTACAAATGAAACAATATCTAGTTCAAAATTCTTATTGTATTCCTCTTCAGACACATCATCAAATAGAGATACTTTATCTGAAATCAGTCTTCCTCTGTGAGCTGTATTGATTTTACCATTCTCATAAACACTACCAGAAAAACATTTTACATTAGGATTGCAATCGCCATATTCTTTGATTTTCTTGAAAAAATGTTTGGATAAAATAGCATCATCATCTGAAATACTTATCCATTCACTATCATCCAACATAGCTGATTCTATGCCTTTTTTAAATCCTCCTGCACCACCAATATTTTCTGTTAAGTTTACAACTTTAATTTTTGAACATTGACCAAATTTATCTTCTAACATTTCCGAAGTACCATCTGTTGAACAGTTATTAACAACGATGATTCTGTTCACTTCTAATTCCTGATTCAATATACTTTTTAAGGATTTGTATAATAATTCCTTACGATTATACGTAACCACTACTGAAGTTATCTTCATTTGATTCAAATTCCTTTCATTCTTAGTAACGCGATCTATTTTATCTCTTTAACAGTTTTGAATAGATTTTTCCATAAGATAACTTTAGTTTAATTAGCTTTTTTAAAAATCCAGTTTTCCATCTAGAATCTGAAAAATCTTTTATAAATTTTTTAGGGTTTATCAGATAATAGAATACACTTTTAGGATTCGCCAGATCATACAATTGTGTATCATGATATCTTATTTTCCCAAAATACTTTATATTTTTCATCGTTGGATTCTGTCCAAATTCCTTCATATTGAAAAACAAATCATCCTTCTCATAGGATAAAAGATCAGACAAAATAGACTTATTATATTCTGATACAAATTTCAAAGAGCTTGTCTGAATTTCATTGACTATTCCTTCTTCTACTTCTCCTGAGTATTCATATTTTTCAAATTTAGGTAATGGTTGATTTTCCTCCCATTGGTACTCTTTGGTTGAACCCATAGGTGCTAAAAAACAAGTCTCAAAAAGTCCCATAAAGGATCTAATACTATCTTGCTCATCATAATTAAATAAATAGCCCTTACTCTTAAGATTATTTTGTTCAATCACTTTTTTAGCTTCAGAATTCAATCCAATAAAATAGCCCTCAACGTTAGCATCAATTTTACTAACTGCTAATGCCTGTTCAAAATAAGACTGCATATTGGCTCTCCAGCCAATATCAATAATTGCTATATTGCCAGAAAAATCAAATGATTTTAAGTAAGCTGTTACCAGTTCTTTTTTAGCTTTATTAGCAAGGAAAACTTTTTCTTTCAGCAAATAAAAAAAAGTAGCATAGTTTTCTTTATTTAAAAAATCTTTTTTCAATAGTATCTCATCTAATTTATAACCTTGTGCTTCAAAAAAATCATAAAAAACGGCAATATCCAAATAGTTATCAAATAAGTTTATAACCTCTCTAAGTGTAAAGGAAACTCCTAATCCTGCATTAAAGCAGAAACTTTCAGCAGTATCAAACATTTCATAAACAACCACAGGTCTTAAACTTTTTCTAGAAACATAAATATATTCCGTTCTATATTTTGGATACAATAGTGAAAAAGCCTTTTGCATTATATAACCATCTCTTGAGAAAAATAGAATTCTATCATATGCTTTGTTCTCTAAAGATTTCTGTAACCACTCAGTAAAGCCTAATAAAACTGGCCCAAGACAAGAGAAACCAAATTTACTGTATTCACTGATATCTTTGCTATTAATCCTATTTTCAATAAATGCCGTTAAACAACGATACTCTAATGTTTGCGGTATTTGCTCTCTTCTTTTATCATTAAATCCATACCTAGAAATATAATATGAATCAATTTTTTTCTTTCTAGAACCAACTAAATCAGCTTGGATAGAGTCTCCCAAATGTATTATCTTATTCGAACGACCATTTTCTGACTTCAATAAATAGTCGTATAAGGTACCGTTTTTCTTAGTAGCTCTTTTTTCAGAAGATATCAGTAGTTTTTCATAATTAGTAAATCCATTCTTTAACAGAATCTCTTCTACTACTACTTTAGGAAGATACATATCCGACACGATATAAACTTTTTTATGATTCAGTAAACACCAATCATAAACTTCTTTGATTGTCGTTGAAGCCACGCAGATTCTTTTCTCGATCTCAATTTCAATTGTTTTTAGCTCAGCTAGTATTTCAGGATCAAAATCTTTTATTTCAAAAAAAATATCATCATATAAAATCTCTTCATACTGAGTTTTTTCCCTAGCGATCCTTTCAGCTTCTAATCTAGTCTTTTTATAGTTATAAATCTTATGACGTTTCTCTTTAGTTCTATTAAAATATCGTTCAACTAAATCAAATACATCTGCTGGAACATACACATCGCGTTTAATCAGAGTATCAAAAATGTCAAAGGATATTATGTCATAATTTTTTATTTTATTAATAATTTGTGTACTACTTTTTTTAGGATAAGAAAGAAGCAACTTTTTTATTCTATTCATTCTACCCACTGCTCCCCACTAGCACTCTTCATTTCTTAAAAACTGGATTCAAATTTTTTTCCAAAAAACTTTGCTTTTAAAAAAGAAAAAACCTTTTTTTTAAAATTTACCTTACCCATGTATGTATATGGAAACTCCTTCAATTTGGCAGAATTTTGTTTCAACCATACATTGAATAGTATTTCACTTACTCTTCCTAAGTATCTCTTTTGAAAATCAGAGTATCCACTACTATCTATAACTTCTTCTAATTCAAACAAAATATCAAATAACCAGTTACAGTATGCATCCATATATTCCTTATTCATAATAAACATATTAAACATATAAGCACTTCTTGACTCCATTACTGCTACAAATGAGTCTTCATACTCAGGATATTTTTTCTTAATGATTTCTAGACTTTTATCCAAGTGCTCAGAATAATGAGTGTGAGAATAATGAGTATAAATTGTTTCTATATAATAGTTTCTTTTGCTTGGAACAATGATTTCATTTAATGATAAATACTTTGATATGTCTGCTTCTGAAACAACTTGTTTATATTTATCTTTAAAAAACCAAGTATATCTATTCTTTGTAAAATATCTTCGGTAGTGTACCAATCCAATATAGTCGGAATCTAGGTTTTTCCATGCCCAGTATAAAGCAGTCAGTTCACAGTATAGATTATTTTTGTTTGAAATATTCTCTCCAGTATCATCCGTTTGATACCCCAAATAATCCTTACCATATTTTCCAACTTGCAAAGGTAGATATAAATTATCTTCTGGCATTTGACACTTTTTATGCGTCGCAATTATAACTTTTATTTTCCCCAACTAGTTACTCCTTTTATTCTATTTTTTAATGTCCATTTGAGTTATTCAAACATAATACCACCGTAACAGTTTTCAATAATATCTTAAAATCATTCATGAGTGATTGATTATTTATATAACGTAAATCAAGTTCTACCATCTCCTTAAATCCGATACTATTTCTGCCACTGATCTGCCACAAACCTGTGCAACCAGGCTTAACACCTAATCGCTGCAAATCATTTTGACTATATTCAACGACTTCTCTTTGTAACGGCGGACGCGGACCTACTAATGACATCTCTCCTTTTAATACGTTCAAAAGTTGAGGCAATTCATCGATACTTGTCTTCCGAATTTTTTTCCCGATTTTTGTCACTCTAGGATCATCTTTTATCTTGAACATAGCACCTTCGATCTCATTTAATTCAATCAAGTCATGGAACTGCTCCTCAGCATCTGTACACATAGAGCGGAATTTGTACATGGTAAATAAACGGCCTTGTTTTCCCACTCTTTTTTGTGAAAAGATAACTGGGCCATTTGGATCCTCTTTTCGTATTAAAATAGCAACAATTAAAAACACCGGACTTAACAAAATCAAACCAAGTAAACTACCAAATATATCTATCATTCTTTTAGTCAGTCTAAAAGATAAAGATCGTTGTTCAGAAAATTCAATTTTTTTGTGCATACTTCTGCCAACATCTACAAACTTTCCCTCCAAATTTAACCACTCCTTTAGCATAAAAACCTATACCAACAATGTATTTAATTCTATGTTTTCTTTGACGATTATTATGTAGCTACTATTCCTAAAAAAACAGCTTCTCCCTTTAAAATAAGCCGAATTTTTTCTTTTTGATTTCTCTAAAAATAGGCTTTTGGACATCATCCCCATTTAAAATATCTCTAGCCATTCGCTGCATTGCCTCGACATATTTATCGCCCATATCTTTTGCAATAGCATCATATGCTTTTTTCATAAAAAAACCGCGCTTGCTAATATTATGCGCATCTGAAGCCATCATGTAGACCATATTATGTGCAACCATCAGTTTCGCAGTTCGCTCAATTTGTTTGCCGAAAACACCGACATAACTTGGCGCCGTCAATTGAGTCAACACACCCATCTCTAAAAATGGCAATAGTTTGTTGGGTTCTTGAATAAACTTGCTATTTCTTTCTGGATGAACGATTACAGGTATGTGACCAGCTTTTAGCAACTCAAAAAATAAATGCTCTGTATATGCAGGAATGTCATTGCTAGGAAGTTCAATCAAAATATAGCGATTATCAAGATCTGCAAATAAAATATTTCCTGTCTGGATTTGCTCTGTTAAATCTCCGCTGATTCGCACTTCTTGTCCTTCAAATAAGGTAAGCGGGATACTTCGAAAATCTAATTCTTTCTGTAACTCTGCGACATGAGTAATTACCTGACCAGCAGGATTATCATATCTGCCATTATTATGATGAGGTGTACAAAGAATATGAGTAATTCCCTGTTTTACGGCCATCCTAGCCATATCAAGCGAATCGTCGATTGTTTGTGCACCATCATCAATTCCTGGTAATATATGGCAATGTAAATCAATCATTGGCTTTTTCCTTTCCTGCGATTATTATGAACCGTAGTAATAGCCTTGATCTGCTACATTTTTAGAGCCATTGTATACGACACCTAAAATATTCGCATCTACTAGTTCTAATAAACTTTTAGCTTTCAATAAAGAATCTCTTTTTGAGACATTTTCCCGGACGACTAAAATCGTTCCGTCTGATTTTGATGATACGATTTGTGCATCTGTTACCGCTACGACTGGTGGCATATCAAAGATTACCAAATCATACTGTTGTTTTAATTCCATCATCAATTCTTTCATTCGTCTAGAGTCCAACAACTCGGAAGGATTTGGCGGCTTAGGTCCACTTGTCATTAAGAACAAATTATCAACACCTGAAGCTTGTACCACTTGATGCAGTAATGTTTCACGGCTCCCTAATAAAGTACTTAATCCACGGATATTATCCAAAGAAAATGTTTTGGCTACTGTTGGTTTACGCATATCTGCGTCTACTAACAGCACACGTTTACCCGAATTAGCAAATACAATAGCCAGATTGGCTGAAGTCGTAGACTTTCCTTCGCTTGGTCCTGAAGATGTGATTACTAATGTTTTTAGATCTCTATCTACCATAGCATATTGGATATTTGTTCGAATCGTTCTATATTGTTCAGAAATTGGTGAAGACTTATCCGCTAATGTAATTAAGCTTACTGCTTTAGTTTTCTGCTTTTTTTGAGGCCTTACTTTATTTGTCATTCTATACTCCTTTAAACTCGTGGACGACTTCTACGTGCTGGGGGTGTAGAGTTATCTGGTTTACTGTTTTCTTTTGGTGCAGATCTAGGAACATCTCTGTTTGGATATCTTGAATCGTTAGAAAATGATTCTGAAGGTGTGCGGACAACTTTTGCGTTTAATTCTTTCGCTGTCATATTAGGAACAACTCCCAATATCGTAAATCCAAGTTCATCTTCCACGAAACTGTCATCCTTAATCGTTTTGTCAAATAGTTCTAAAATAAAGGCTACAGCTACTCCAAACATAACTCCTAAAGCCAACCCAATAATCAAGTTTAGCTTATTATTTGGGGACACTGGGTTCACATTAGCTGTTGCTGCCGATATAATCGTGATTTTATCCACATTCAACATATCTTTAGCTTGCTCTTGAAAAACTAAAGCTGTTTGATTGGCAATATTTTGTGCCACAATTGGATCTGTTACTTTAGAAACAATAGAAAACATTTGTGAGTTTTGTGACTGATTTACGGAAATACTTTCTCCCAGCGCTTCAACTGATAAATCATTTTCATGCTCTGTTTTCATTCTTTGTTGTACTTCAGTCATCACAGTATCGCTTTTGATCAAGTCTTTATAGGTGTTGATCATTTGTAGATTTCCATTGATATCATTAACATTCGTTGTTTCATTTTGCGGTAATCGAACAATTAATTGAGCTTGAGAACTGTATTTAGGCGTAATCACAAAATAGGTTAACATTCCAGCAACACCTAATCCCAAAAACATACTGACAATAATTAAACCAACACGTTTCTTCAATACTCCAATTAATTCTTGTAAACTGATCGTCTCTTCCATTTCTTCCTCCAATTAACTACATACAAATAATTATAAATTCTAGTTGAATCAAGTACAAGGTTATTTGCAAAGAATACACTATCAATTATTTCAAGAATTATTGAAATAATTGATAGACAGGTCATTATTCATTTTGTTGAACTTCATCTTGTTCAGTTGCTGAACCATCGATTGCTTGCTTTTCTAGCAACTTATCAATGACATCCAATTGATCTGATAATTCTTTTTTCAATGTTTCATTTTTAATCTCAGATAGCTGATTGAAAATAAAAATAAAGTTTTCCATATTTGCTTCACTCGTCAGGACTCCATCACGATTCATTTCAGCGATGGATTGTTTTATCTCATTGTATTGTTTAACTTGAACGTCCATTTGATCTAATACACTAGTGATTGCCTCGCTCCATTGATTTTTCATTTTGGAAACATCATTGCGTATCTTTATAATATCCTCTGCAGTTGTATTTTCTTTTATAACAACATCTAGATTTTCTGTTGTCCAGTCAGTCGGAGCTTGAACAAGTAAGTCACTTACTCTTTTTTGAATGCCGCTTTTGTTTTTGACCTCTTCTATTTTAAGCAATAGTTCTTTTTTGCCTTGCCATACTTCCGAGTTGTCTGTTAAGAAATCTTTGCTTTTCAGTCCAAAATCTACTGCTTCGGTTTTTAATATAATGATATCTCTTTCTATATCCTTTATTTTTGCTTTTTCTATTGGTTCTACTAAAAATTCTTCTTGATCATTTTGATACAATTGACGGATTTGTTTGTTCAAGCGTTTGATTTTTACAGCTTCGCTTTTTATCGTTGATTTTGCATACTCAACTTTTCTTTGTTGTTCTTGATTTGCCTTTGACCTTATCCCTATTAAACAGATGCTAATTGAACTTAGGATAACAATTATGTAAATAATTTTACCAACCCAACCACTTTTTACCACTATTACACTCCTTTTAAAGATACCTTTCTTTTCATAACCAACCTTTTATTATTGCCATTTAGACATACCAACCTTGTACGTCTGCTAATTATTTCTTTTGATAGATTCTAAAAATGCTATATAGTCTGTTTGCTCAATCGTTTCTATAATACTTAACTGTCCAAATTGCCCTTGGGTAACTTCTGCTAAAGTACCAGCTATCAAATGTGTTACCGTCGCATTTCCTATCAATTCCATCCAATAACCGTCTGAATCCTCTTCATGCACCACGGTTTTTACCATACCGCCAGTATTTTTGACAGTAATCGTTTCGTTAAATTCACCATTGTACAACAATACATACATCAAGCTACTCGCACACATTGCAGTTCCACAAGCATTAGTAAAACCAACTCCACGTTCAAACGTTCGAACAAAAATTTGATTTTCACCTAGTATTTCTACAAAACTTACATTGACCCCATCAGGAAATAGAGGATTATCTCCATTTACATATGTTGCAATTCGCTCAAACTCTCTGCTCATCAGTGTTTTATGATCTACAAATGCAATCAGATGAGGATTAGGAACTGCTACAGCTGAAAATTTTAATTCACTTGATAATTCTGGAATCACTTCATTCATGATCGTATTTTTTTTAGTGTTCATTGGGAGTGCTGCCGCTTCAAAACGGACAGGTGAAATCTCAACTTGATAGGTTACTACTTTTTCTGCTAGTTTAGGTGCTTTACGTACCTTGAGATCTGCAAACATTGTTTCTACAGTAAAGGATTCTTTGTTGTATTTTTCAGCTAAATACCTAGCAACCGTACGTAATCCATTACCACACATACTCGCTTCACTGCCATCACTATTGATCACACGCATCTTCGCTAGTGACTCTCCTTTAACGACTTTTTGTACCAGTAATAGACCATCTGCTCCACCCAAAAGTCCCGTATCTCTGTCACACAAAAAAATGCGTAAATCATTGATTTCCTTATCGGTTAATGGTCGTTCCAACTTTGTTTCATCTATCAAAAAGAAATCATTTTCAGATCCATGAACCTTCTGCATAGTTATATCCATGACAAAACTCCTTTATTCTCTGCCTTTACAGATTTTCTATCCTTAACTATTAGTATGCCATAAACAAAAAGAGGAAAACAGTGTATTTTACTGTTTTCCTCAAAAAGTTTATAAAAATATTCTTTTTTTCTGGTTATTTAGCCGCTGCAAAACGTTTGTTGACTTCATCCCAGTTTACAAGATTCCAAAATGCGTCAATATAATCTGGACGTACATTTTTGTAATTTAGATAGTAAGCATGTTCCCACACATCTAGTCCTAAAACAGGTGTTTTACCATCCATCAAAGGAGAATCTTGATTAGGTGTTGAAGTAATTTCTAGTTTGCCGTTATTTAAAACTAACCATGCCCAACCTGAACCAAAACGACCAGTTGCAGCTACTTTAAATTCTTCTTTTAATTTATCGAAACTACCAAATGTTGAATCAATTGCCTCTTTGATATCACCTGTTGGTGCGCCACCTGCATTAGGTGCCATGATTTCCCAGAAGAAGGCATGGTTGGCATGTCCGCCGCCATTATTACGTACCGCTGTACGAATATCTTCAGGAATACTATCCATGTCAGCGATCAACTCTTCAATTGATTTAGTGCCAAGTTCAGGATGTTTGTCGATTGCTGCATTTAAGTTTGTCACATACGTGTTATGGTGTTTGTCGTGGTGTAGATGCATTGTTTCTACATCAATATAAGGTTCTAATGCGTCATAAGCATAAGGTAAATCTGGTAAAGTGTAAGTCATAAAAAAATCCCTCCATTAATTAAGTATAAAGTTTCATACATTTATAGCATAACAGATTTTATGGCAACCTTCAAAGTAATTGCTTACAAAGTTTGGTATAAACTTGTTTTTCCCTGTTAACTCCTTTAAAATGACGTGTGTACTCAATTTCAAGTCAGGAGAAAATTTATGAACTCATTTACGCTCTTTAAACACTCATTATTTCAATTAAATGACCTCCATCAAGCAAAAAAAATGCCGTTTTGGAAAGTCATTTTATATGTTCTTTTTCTAAGTATTATTCTTGCACTTCCTATAACAAAACAAATCTTTTCCATAATGCAAGACATCAAAAATGATGGACAAAAAATTGCTGCAAAACTGCCCGATTTTAAAATTTCTGACGGAAAATTCCAAACAGCAAAAGGTGCTGAAGGATTCATTTACCAGACAAATTCTATCATCTTTACCTTTGACCCTGATGGAAAACGATCCGTTAATGATGTAACTGCTGATTCCGTTGGAAACGCTGTTGGTTTAGGCTTTTTACAAGATGAATTTGTTATCGCTCTGCCCAACTCAGGTGCTGCGGATTCACTACTGGGAGCTAGTCAATTTGAAGTCCCTTATTCTAAAGGGACGCTAGATGGGCTAAATAGTGATAATTTAAAAAAATCATTAGATGAAGCCAATGTCCCTTTTTGGATAAAGCTAGTTGTTTTTATCTTTACCTTATATCCAACTTTCATTAACTTGATCATCAATTTACTAATGGTTACAATCGGTGCTAACTTATATAGTAAAATTCGTTTATATAAACTACGCTTTTTAGACTGCCTAAAGATTTCAACTTATTGTGCGACATTGCCTGTAATCATTAGCAGCGTTCTTCATTTTATCAATTCGGCTTTTGATGATAGCTTTTTGATTGTCTTCATTTCTTTATTGATATTTTTCTTTGCTATCCGTAAAGAAGAACGACAAGTACCGCCTTTAGCTTAAACCTAAATAAGAAATAGCCGCTCTATTCTTAACCTTTTCTTAGATTCTCAGTTCTATTATTATATGTTAAGATAGACCATGAATTATACTTGTTGAAAATTAGTAACCAAAATAATTGCGCAGCATTAAGGAGAGAATTCATTATGGGAGAATTGACCCATCGTAAAAATACACGTCGAGTTAAAGTTGGAGACTTAACAATCGGTGGCAGTGATGAGCTTTTTATTCAAAGTATGTGTACAACCAAAACACATGATGTTGACGGCACTGTAGCTCAAATCAAACGCTTAGAAGACGCAGGTTGTCAAATCGTTCGTGTTGCCGTTCCAGATGAGGCTGCTGCGGATGCATTAGGGGCAATCAAACGTCAGATCTCAATTCCCTTAGTGGCTGATATTCACTTTGACTATCGTTTAGCTCTGAAAGCAATTGAACAAGGTGTAGATAAAATTCGGATCAATCCTGGTAATATCGGACGTAAGGACCGTGTAGAAAAAGTTGTTACTGCTTGTAAAGCAAAAGGAATCCCAATCAGAATTGGTGTAAATGCTGGTTCATTAGAAAAAAAATTCTTGCAACAATATGGTTACCCCACTGCTGAAGCTATGGTTGCTAGTGCAGTTGAACACATTAAAATACTTGAAGAATTAGAGTTTTACGATATCATTGTGTCACTAAAAGCTAGTGATGTTAATTTAGCTATCGAAGCCTATTCTTTAGCTGCTCAAACTTTTGACTATCCTCTACATTTAGGAATTACTGAAGCTGGGACAAAATTTTCTGGCGGGATGAAATCTGCAGCAGGCTTAGGTGCCTTGCTTTCTCGAGGTATTGGAAATACTTGTCGTGTTTCCCTTTCAGCTGACCCTGTAGAAGAAATCAAAGTAGCCAAAGAAGTCCTAAAAGCCTTCGGTCTGGCAAGTAATGCTGCCACACTGATTTCTTGTCCAACTTGCGGACGAATCGAAATTGATTTGATTCCGATTGCGAATGAAATAGAAGAATATATTGAACAGATCAAAGCACCGATCAAAGTGGCTGTTTTAGGCTGTGCTGTTAATGGTCCAGGTGAAGCTCGCGAAGCAGATATCGGAATTGCTGGTGGAAACGGCAAAGGAATGCTGTTCAAAAAAGGGAAAATCATCCGTACTGTTCCAGAAGAAATAATGGTTGACGAATTAAAAAAAGAAGTGGATATCCTTGCAGCAGCGTATGCTCGTGGAGAAAAAATATAAGTTACGTGATCCTAAAAAAGATTGAACTGTTTAATAAACAGTTCAATCTTTTTTTGTTTGCGGTACATTTTTGTTACAATAGACTAGCAAGGAGGAATTCAAATGGGACAACCACTAATCTATCTTTATGAACAAATGAAAGAAGAACAAGTTGAAACAATCAGACAAAGTGCTCCTGATCATATAATCATTGATGCGAAAAGAGAAGTACCGCAAATAATTGAGGATGATATTGAAATCATGTTAGGCTGGGACAAGGACTTAGGACAACGTTTGCTTGACTCAAAAACAAGTCACTTGAAATGGGTCCAATCTGTTTCTGCCGGTGTTGACTCATATGATTTAAATCGTTTTGCTGAGAAAGGTATTTTATTATCCAACGCTAGCGGCATCCATAGCATCTCAATTGCAGAACATGTTTTAGGTGTTTTATTGGCTGAATTTAGAGGAATCCGCGCCAGTATCGATAATCAGTCAAAAAAAGAATGGTCCACCAATAACATTTCCTACCAACAATTATCTATGCAAAAAATGTTGATTGTTGGAACTGGCCGCATCGGTCAACAACTTGCTGTCTTTGCACAAGGCTTAGGTATCCAAACATATGGAGTCAATACTTCCGGTCACGTAACAAATGGTTTTATCGAGTGTTATTCTCATAAGAATATGAGTCGCATTGTTAATGAAATGGATATTGTTGTGAATATTCTACCTCTAACCGATGAGACTTATCAAATGTATAATGAAAGAATGTTTCTTTCGATGAAACCAGGAACTGTTTTTGTTAATGTTGGACGTGGGCCTTCTGTTAATACAAGTGATTTAATTCATGCATTAAATACAGGCCAACTAAGTTTTGCAGCACTAGATGTCTTTGAAGAGGAACCTTTACCTGAAAACAGTCCACTTTGGACTATGAAAAATGTTTTGATTACCCCTCATATCTCTGGCTTAACGCCTAAATTCAAAACAAAATTGTTGACTATATTTATGCAAAATCTCAAACAATATTTGACCGATAAAACTCTAGCTAAAAATGAAATAGCGTTACACCAAGGTTATTAAAAAATACTGACTCGAATCACTAATGAATAGTTTCGAGTCAGTATTTTATTATTTTTGATCTTTTTCTGTTTCTTTAACAAGATAGATCGGGCGCTTTTTTGTTTCCAAGAAAATTTTACCAATATATTTTCCTATAATTCCAAGGCAAAGTAACTGAAGTCCTCCAACAAACAAAATGATACAAACCATAGACGGCCATCCGCTAGTAGGGTCCCCTTTGATAATCGTTCTAAAGAAAATAACAAGCATTGCAATAACGGATCCCGCACATGAAAAAGCCCCTACATAAGAAGCCAGATTCAATGGCGCTTCTGAAAAGTTCACGATTCCATCAATCGAATAACTCAGTAAACTCCAGAATGACCATGAGGTAGCCCCAGCTACTCGTTCACGATTCTCGTAAGAAATATACTCTGTATTAAATCCTACCCAGCTGAAAATCCCTTTTGAAAAACGGTTATACTCTGTTAATTCTAAAATCCCATCAACCATTTGTCTTGTCATCAAGCGAAAATCTCTAGCTCCATCGACCATTTCAGTTTCACCGATTTTATTGACTAAACGATAAAACATCTTAGCAAAAAAGCTGCGGATAGGCGGTTCACCTTCGCGGTCACCTCGTCTGGTGCCAACACAATCTAATTCTTTATTCGTCTCTAACATTTGAATCATTTTCGGCAATAATTCAGGAGGATCTTGTAAATCCACATCCATCACGGTAACTAAACTGCCTTTCGCCTCTTTAAGTCCAGCATATAAGCCCGCTTCTTTCCCAAAATTTCTAGAAAAAGAAAGAAAACGAACCTTTTCAGGATGTTCTTTATATAAGTTTCTCAGTGTATTTAATGTTTGATCTTTTGACCCATCGTTAATAAATATATATTCTATATCATGGTGAATTTGCGAACTCACTTTCTCCACTTCTTCAAAAAACAATGGAATGGATTCCTCTTCATTGTAACAAGGAACAATAATTGATAGCATGAAATTTCCTCCAAAAAAAAGTATTATTTGTTGATTATAGCATACATCTACGCCTTAGTAATAAAAAAATTACGAATAAGATCATGACCTATTTCCACACGCTCATGACAGTACCATAAAAATCACCTAAAACAAATTTACGCGATATAAATAACACACATTTTTTAATCGATTCATTTAAAAAAAACGAACACCTCAATAATTATAAGGTTTACAAACAAAAAAATAATATTAATGTAACTTTAAATAATTATTACATTTTTGATTTATATTTAATTTACAATTGAAATCTATTGAGCAAATGGTTATTATATAAAGAGAAAATGATTTTTAATCTATTAATATATTTATTTTTGTGAAATATATAACTTTCAATTATTATAAAAATCATAATTTATTACTAAGGGAGACTACATATGCTAGAAGACATTTTGTTAGATGACGTTGCGCAGCGTAAAATAAGCGTTTTTAATCAGTTATTGAACACCGCAAATGGTACATATAGCGTTCACTATTTTGAACAATTCACAGATTTTTCTTATGCCCGCTTAAACTCGTTGTTCTCTGAAATACATGAAGATCTCATGGAAAAACAAGGGCTTGCGTTATTAACTAGCCAAGGCAAAGTACATATTGATTTATCTAAGTTACGTGATATTCCATATTCACAATTTCTCTTTCGTAAAAGTTTGCCTTATAAATTTTTACTGGCAACCATTTTAGAGAAGAATTATACAATAGAAAATTTTTGTAGAGACCATTTTATTAGCCGGGCTTCCATTATCCGTAGACTACAACCATTGATCAATTATTTAAAGGATTTCGATATTCAGTTAAACTGTTCAAAACTTCAGTTAACTGGAAAAGAAAACTTGATTCGTATTGTTTATTTAAACTTCTTTTGGATCGCATCTTATGGAGAAGACCTATTTTTAGCGTTGGATGAAACCAAACGAGGCTTTGATTTATTTGATCCGGAAGATCGTCAATGGATGACATACACAGAACCTAGAGAATGGTATTTGCTGACAACGATTTCTCAGCTACGTATCAAAAAAAAACATTTCATTATCGAACCTCCGTTTAAACAATTGGCTTTTCCTAAAGTAAATATGTCCTTTATTAAAAAATTAGAGCAAGTAAATCTACCTCAACATTTCATAGAACGAGAATCCACTTTTCTTTCTTTTATGATGTTTTACTGGAATATTTATTTTTATGCAGATGATCCTAGAATTAGCTATGTAAAAGAATATATGACTAGCGCGCAGCAGCCTTTAAGTAATCTGATTGAACGTTTTGAAGATTTTTATCTTCCTTTATTCACAGAAAAACAACTTTCTGAGGCTGAGAGAGAGGTATTGAATATCAATATCTTTACTACTTGCCTCAATCACTCTGTGATAAAAGACTCACTACCACTAGCTATCAACTTTATGGAAACGTGTATAAAAAAACAAAACCCTTTATATGATCCTCTTTCTGCAAAAGTGAGAGAATTCCTTAAACAAATTGTTTTAACTCCTGAATTTACGTGGATAAAAAATTGTTTGGAAGACTTAACCTATATTTGTTCATTTTTATTACTTCCTTTTTATGAACGAAGTAATCCAAAATATCAATTGAACGTGGGTATTATTTTATCACCAAATGCTATTTTTCTGCAGTCTCTTTTTGATTTTTTAGAACAAATTTCCTTTATTTCAGTTTCTTTTGTTTCTTCAGCTTCTGAGGATGACTACGATTTTTACATAGCTGCATCAAAGCTTTTGATACCAGATAGAGTCAAGGATAATGGTAACTTCCAAGTCATTCCATTATCTCCTGCATTAGATTATCAAGTAGGACTTATTGATACGTTACATAAAAAATATACAGCCAAGTCTTCTTCTTTAGACAGCTGATACCGTTAAATCTATTTTTCTCTGTACACTAAACAAAAATATCTAGCTCCTTCGCCGCTATGTCGAAGGAGCTTTTTCCAGTCACTTGTCCCGCTTACTCTGTCTTTTCTTTCTAAATAAGTGAAATACGAGTCAGACTATTGTTTCAAGTCTTCTTTATTTCCAGCAAATTTATATTGAGGTTCCTCTTTTTCCTCATCATAATCCACTAATAAATCATATCCTTTAAAGAACCAATCGTCTGTCTCTTCGATAAAATAAGTAATTCCATCGATTACTTCTTTGACTAATGGCTGATCTGGTGCTTCTACAGACATTGCGATTGAAAATCCTTCATGAACATCTGTTTTACCATAAATTTTACCATAAAAACGAATACCACTATCTGAAGTGACACCTACTTCATCTTTGAACCATTGTTGTGCACGTGGTGTAATTGTTAATTCCATCTTTCATTTCCTCCTAACATAAAAGCATCGCAATCTCGTTCAGCCGAGACTAATGCCATCTCACTCCTTGTCATTTTAGCATATAGTCAAATTTTCAGGGAATAAACTGCTTACCCTACTCATTCATTTTTTCATCTAACAAATCAACGTCATCTGTTTCACCTACGACTAATAAGTTATCATTTTCTCTAACCATTTCTTCTGCTGCAGGTGATGTGATGACTTCAGATTTTGAGCGACGTATAGCAACAACCGTCAATCCAAACCGCTGACGGAAGTTTAATTCTCCTAATGTTTTGCCATAAAATTTTGGATTAGAGACACGCACCTCGGCTAAGGAAACTTCATTTGATAGCTCAATGTAATCTAAAATATTTCTAGAAACCAGTTTATGGGCAACCCTGATTCCCATATCTCTTTCCGGATGAACAACTAAATCTGCACCAATTTTTTCTAAGACTCTTGCATGGTATTCATTGACTGCTTTAGCCAAAACATTCGGTACACCCATTTCCTTCACCATTAAGGTGACCAAAATACTCGCTTGAATATCCTCTCCAATAGCCACAACTACATGATCAAAATTGCGAATACCCAAAGAGCGCAACGTCGCCTCATCCTGTGCATTTGCCACAACTGCGTGTGTTGCTATATTCATATATTCATTTACTCGATCTTCATTACTATCAATCGCCAGAACTTCTTGACCAGATTCAATCAACGTCTGACAAATACTGCCACCAAATCTCCCTAATCCAATAATTGCAAAATTTTGCTTCATGTTTATCATGCTCCTAGTGTTAAGTTTAATTTAAGTATAACAAACTGATACACAATTGAACAGAAACAGCGGTTCTATTTTATTATGCTTACCTATTGTTATACAAAGAGGTATAAAACGTTTTGAGAAAAGTTCAAAGCCACAGAGGAGCCAATCGCTTTTTCTTTTATTTCTTATTATAAATGCTAAAAAAAATAGAGAATAGAGTCATTAGTGGATGACTCTATCCTCTATTTCTTTATTTTGCCAATCCATGTTGAAACGCATAAATAGCTGCTTGTGTGCGGTCTTCAACATCTAGTTTCGCTAAAATATTTGAAACATGAGTTTTAACCGTTTTAAGCGTGATAAATAACTCATCCGCAATTTCCTGATTGCTGCGTCCTTTGGCAATCAACATTAAAATTTCATGTTCACGATTCGTCAAATCTTCATGCAACACGGGTTCGTGTTTTTTCGTTAAACGTTCCATCATTTTTGTTGTTACTTCTGGTTCTAAAACACGTTCTCCTCTAGAAATTGCTCGAATAGCATCTGCAATCTCATGAGCTGTCGAAGTTTTCAAAAGATAACCAGCAGCTCCTGCTTCAATTGCCGGATATACTTTTTCATCATCTATAAAACTAGTAACAATGATGATTCGAGCTTGCGGCCAATCTTTTAAAATCGCCTTCGTTGACTCGATTCCATCCATGACATCCATGACTAAATCCATTAGAATTACATCAGGTCTTAATTCTAATGCCTTCTCATAGCCAATCTGACCATTTTCAGCTTCTCCAACCACTTCAATATCTTCTTGAATCGACAAATAAGAGGATACGCCTAATCGTACCATTTCATGGTCATCTACTAACATTACTTTGATCACTTGCTAATTCCTCCTTTATTACAGGCACTTTGATCTCAACACTTGTTCCTTGACCTTTGAAGCTGATTATCTTAACAATACCGCCCATACCAGCTACACGTTCGCGAATATTTTTTAAACCGTAACTACCGGCTTTATTATCATTCTCACTCATATCAAAACCAACACCATCATCAACTAAACGCAATAACACATTTTTATCCACTTGATGTAAATAAACTTCAAGTTCTTTTGCTTTGGCATGTCGCAATGTGTTTGAAAGTAACTCCTGAACAATTCTAAATAGATGATCTTCGATGCTGTTATTCAAATGAACATCTTCAACATCCCAAGTCAATTCGATCTTGATTTTTGTTTGCAATTCTTTTAACAATTGCTCTATCCCTTTACGTAAGCTTTTTCCTTCTAAACTTACTGGACGCAAATGTAACAATAATGCGCGCATCTCAGATTGAGACGCGTTGATGATATCTGTTACCGTTACTAATTGTTTACGAAACATTTCAGGTGTCTCACTTCGTTGTGCTTGTTCATTCAGTGCTGATAGCATCATCATCGCAGCAAACAGCTGTTGACTGACAGAATCATGCAGTTCTCTAGCAAGCCTGTGCCGTTCTTCTTCTAAAATTTCTTCTTTTGTTTCCCCGTCCATCAATTGCGGACGGCTATTCAATAATTGCAATTCCTTTGACATTTCTAATAATTTCGTTCGGATTTTCAAGATATCTTGGTCAACTTCACCAATATATTGATCATTACTTGCATGCGGTACATTCTTAGTAAGAGCAGGGCTTTCATAGCTACCTCTTGCTAATAAGCGAAGTTTTTCTTCAATTCTACCATATTGTGATTTTTGTACAATAGATACGAGTAAAAAAGTTGATAATCCGACTAAAAGAGAAATCAGGATCATATGGAAAATCAAAGGAATGTAAAATACTTTCCTTTGAAGTAATTCCAACATCCAATTTTTCTGTTTGATTGAATGAAAATATGAAAATAATGTTAGTAAAACAACAATAAATGTGCTGCAAGATGCGTATAAAGAAAGCATCTGTCGAGACATCTTACCCATCATACGCGAATCACCTCTAGATCCCCGACTAATGTATTTGTGATGATTTTCAATCGACGGTTATTCGTATCAAAGTCATTGCTATAGACTTTTAAAGATTCATTTTTCAGATGGTATTTTTCTTCTTCAAAGTTAACATTTCCATAGAAAGTTGAATGTTCCAACATCACAGCAACACCTAATGGAACCAAAATTCTCGTCCGACCAAAACCTTTACGAATAATGATAATGCTATCATCTTTAGGTAATAATGTATTGCCTAAGTCAACGATTGTATCACCAGAAAGAATATCTATATTGATGTCATTCCACTCGTAAACATTACTTCCTATACGCTCATTGGCAAACCATGGACGCTTAAAACGACGACCGCTTTTCGGTTCTACATTTGTCGTTTCTACCATAATCATTTGTTTCTTTCTCCATGGAGCTCGTTGTGTGATATCAACGCCAGCGATCTCTACACCCTTTAAGCCAACAAACAAAACAGCAAATACTAACATCAGCCAAAAAGCGGGACTATTCATTACTCCGATCAAAATTAAAATGATTCCTAATACTAATTGAAAGTTATTGAAATTACTGCGATGAACTTTTTTCATTGCATATACAACACTTAAGATACCCAACACTAATAAAACAGCTAGACCTGGGTTATGTATAATTTGCCATAAAGCTAAAATAAAAAGTAATGATTCTACTACAATAAAAAAACGCCATGGGTTATTCATCATAATCCCCCTTCCTATGAAATTAGTATACCTTGATTCCCATATTAATGTTAGTTGCTAAAGCCCCATTTTACTATAGGACTTTAGCCCTAATTTTTTCAGTATCTATTCAGGTTTAAAGGGCAAGTCAAAGCTAATAATAGCTTTGGCCCGCCCTTTGTGCTTATTCATTGTTTTGTTAGCCAACTTTTATGATTCTTACCTGCATATCTCCACCCGGAGTTGCAATAGCCACTTGATCGTTCAAGCGTTTACCAATCAATGCTTGTGCAATTGGTGAATCATTTGAAATTTTACCAGAAAATGGATCTGCTTCTGCACTACCTACAATAGTATACTCTTCCTCATCACCATCTGGCAATTCAATAAATGTCACCGTTTTTCCAATCGAAACTTCGTCTGAATCAACACCACCATTATCAATGATCTGTGCAAAGCGAATCATATTTTCTAAGGTTGTGATTCGACCTTCTACAAAAGCTTGCTCATCTTTAGCGGACTCATACTCAGAGTTTTCTGATAGATCCCCAAAGCTTCTTGCAATTTTTATACGTTCAACGATCTCTTTTCGTTTAACTGTTTTTAGTTCTTCTAATTCTTGTTCTAATTTTTCTTTTCCTTCAAGTGTCATAGGAAATACTTTTTCTACCATGTTAATTTCTCCTTCTAAACTTACCACAATGTTTTATTTTGTTTTCATTGAAAAATTCCGCTTTCAATCCACAAAAGAGTACCACGCTTTAAGCAAATTGTAAATAATATTCACTTAATTTTTATAAATACAATAGATTTTCCTTGTAACAGAGCCCTTATCATGGTTCTCCTTGACTAGATTAATGGTAAAGCGAAACGAGCCGCCTAAATTATAGGTTGGCTCGTAATAAGATACGCAAACTTAAAAGCTATTCACTTTTTTCAGTTTCTGTGTTATTAACATATTTGTCCACAAATTCTTGATGTTGTTCATATGTCTCTGCAAAATAAACATTTCCAGTTGAGATATCTGCAACAAAGTAAAGATAATTATTTTGGATTGGATTTAAGACAGCGTTGATTGCTTGCTCACTTGGACTATCAAACGGTCCAGGACCATATCCGGTATTTTTATAAAGATTATACGGTGAATCTACTTCTAAATCTTTATACGTTACCAGTTCTTTGTGTTCACCTAGAGCATATAAAATTGAAATATCTGATTGCAATGGCATATTCGCTGCAATTCTATTAAAGAAAACTTGAGCGATTTTTTTACGGTCTTCTTCTTTCACGCCTTCTTTTTCTACCAATGACGCTAGTGTTAGTACTTGTTGGATCGTCATTCCCTTAGCATGAACCATTGGAATAAATGGCTCGATCACACTACTGGTTTTTGCGATCATTTGGTCAACAAAATCTTCTAACTTAGCATCTTTGTAATAGTCATAAGTTGCAGGGAATAAGTAACCTTCAAAGCGATAACGAACATCGCTTGCTTCAGCTGCACTGCCTAATAACTCTGGATACTTCTCTTTCATCTTATCGAAGAATGCTTGATTCTTCATTAGTTCGATAAATTGATCTTTCTTAAATTCGGTATTTTTCTCAATGGCATCCCCGATCTTATCAATATCAAAGCCTTCTGGAATCGTTACTTTTCCATCAGCCAACTGTGTGGGTTCAGCTGTTCCACCTTCTCTTAAAAGTGCACCGATCTCATCCAATGTCATGTTAGGCGACATTTGGTAGTAGCCAGCCTGAAAATCAGTCAAATTTTTAAATTTTGCGTAATAATTGAAGACCATTCCGCTTTTGATAACTTTACTGTCTTCTAAAATGTTGGAAATTTTTTTATTCGACGAGTCTTCTGGAATGTGTACTTGAACCAATTTTGTATCTTTTTTATCGAGTGGTTGCAATCCTGCATTGACATACTTATAAAAAGTGAAACCAAAAATGGCAATCACCAGTAATAGGACTGATGCAACGATCAATACGATCCGACTAACAATACGGTCTTCTTTCTTTCTGGTACGTTTGTTGGAATTATCCTCTTTAGGACTCTGCATGTTGTCCGTCTCTGATGAATCACTCGGATTTTCAACGCGGCTTGCATGATGCTCTGCACTGCGAGAACCGACTGATTCTACTACATCTGTTTTTTCTGGTTCACTCGGGTTTTCTGACTGGAAACGGTATGCCCGATTATATTCTGCTTCGTTATGCTGCGATAGGTTCTGAGCATTATGTTCAGAAGAAGCTGAATCCTCATTCTCAATTTCTTCTCCACGCAAAGAACGCAAGACCTGATCTTTGAATGAAGACTTGGAATGATCTTGATTATTTTGGTTATCTTCTGCCAAAACAAATCCTCCTTACTTTCTATGTATCTTCTTTAACTTTTACCATTATACATGAAAGCTTTTTAAATTTAAACTTTTTTAGAGAAAAGTCACTAACTTGTAAGATTTGTTTTCTTGATTTGTTAAAGAAATAAGGATCGGGATAGACGTTTATTTCTGAAAAAATTACCTCTGTTTTCGCTGTTCATTCATGCATAGAGCCCAAAACAAAACTGTATATTCGTTTTGTTTTGGGCTCTTTGATTTCAAATTATTCTGCGCTAAGCGCTGCCATTGTAATATAATTATAAGGTTGATTAAAATGCGGCAAGAAGAAAATGTCTAGTAACTTCAGTTTGTCGATCGTTACTTTTTCTTCGATGGCTAGTGAGAACATATGGATTCCCATCGAAATATCTTCATAGGAAGCCATCTGGGCTCCGACAATACGCCGAGAATCCTCTTCATAAACGATTCTGATTTTGACTTTATTGTTTTCTTTCATAAATCCAGGTTTTTGTAGATCTTCAAATTCAGTATATTTTATTTTCAAACCTAATTTTTCTGATTCTTGCACTGTCAATCCTGTAGAAACCATGTGATAGCCAAAAATAGAAATCCCATTTGACCCTTGAACACCAATTGATTCTAAAGGTGTTCCACCAACGTTATGCGCTGCGACGATTCCAGAACGAACTGCATTGGTCGCTAAAGCAATATAAGTTGTTTGTTGGACAGCATTTGAAAAAATCGTTGAACAATCCCCTACTGCATAGACATCAGGATCACTTGTTTGTTGATGAAGATCAACAAGGTATGCACCATTGTCAAACAACTGCAAATGATCTTTTCCTAAACCATTATTTGGTCTAAATCCAATTGCATTGATAACTAAGTCTACAGCATATTCTCCTTTGTCTGTTACGATAGACTCAACTTTTTCAGTTCCTTTGTACTCTTTTGCTAATTCACCATAATGAAGCTCAATCCCATTATCTGATAAGACTTTATCCATATCATCTGTGAACCATTTATCGTAGTAATTTGGCAAACATCTTTCTGCTGCGTCAAATAATAAAACATTCTTACCACGACGTTTTGCAGCTTCTGCAATTTCAACACCAATATACCCTGCTCCAATTACTGCCACAGTTTTAATTTCTTCTTTTGACATAGCAGCATCTACCGTCTGACCGTCTTGGAAAAGCTTTAAGAATTCAACATTTTTCAAGTCTCTCCCTGGAATGGTTGGATTGATTGGTGCTGATCCTGTAGCTAGAATCAATTTATCGTAACTTTCCGTAAATTCTTCACCGCTATGTGTTTTACAATGAACTATTTTTTTATCAAAATCAACAGTTTCAACACTTGTTTCCATATAAATTTTAGCACCTTTTGCTTCAAAGGCATCCTTATTCGTATAAAATAGATTTTCGTATGATTCGATTTGACGACCTACCCATAGCGCTGTCCCGCAACCAAGATAGCTAAGATTCGTATTTCGATCGATCATGACTACTTCTTGATCTGGATAAGTATCCAACAATGTGTTTGCTGCAGCGATTCCAGCATGATTGGCACCTACAATAACTGTTTTTGTTTTGCTCATAAGACTCTCCTTCATGTGATTTATTGAACTTAATTATACCCTAAGAAAAGGCTTTCTTTTCTCAATTTATCGCTATTTCATTAAAAAATTTGAGAAACTCTCATCTTTTTCACTAAATTACCATAATTTTTCCGTCTTCAAAAAATAAAGATTCAATTTCAATGACATAACAGGTAAAATGAATTATTGAAAGGGGTTAAATAAAAGATGCAATTTAAAAAAATATTACTGGGGTTGGTATCCGGATCAATGATTTTCTTTTTTACAGCTTGCACTTCGACAACTGAATCTGATGGTAAAGACGCGAAAACTATTGGATCAGTCACGTCTACTGAACGAACATCACGTTCTCAAAAAGAATTAGAAGAAATTTTAGAAAAAACAATTCCAGACACTGATAATCATTTTGAAACGAACGAGGAAGGATTAGAAGACTTCGTCAGATATGTGGAAGAGTTTTCACCACTTATTGAGCAGTCGATGATAGATAAAATCAGAGAAAATGGCGAATTATATTTTACTGAAGATCAAATGGTACGCTTAAATAAAGCGTTTGATGAGTCAAGTGCGTTATAATTTGCTTGTCTTCATTTGTTGATTTTCTAAAAACTCAGCAAACTACTTTTAATTTGGAGGAATGATCATGGAAAAAAATCAAGCTTACTGGATCGAACAACTTAAATTAGAACCACATCCAGAAGGTGGTTATTTTAGACAAGTTTTATGTTCTGAGCAATCGTTACAAGTATCAGCTGGCACAACGCGTCCTTACTATACGAGTATTTATTTTCTATTGACGAAAGGGAATCCTTCTCACTTTCATCGTTTAGTCTCTGATGAAGTCTGGTATTATCATGTTGGTTCCACTTTAAGTATTCATTTATTACATCCGAACGGCCGATATGAAAAGATTCGATTGGGTGCTGATTTGGAAAACGGGGAAGTATTGCAAGCCGTTGTACCAAAAAATGTGATTTTTGGTTCAACTATTGATGGAAACGATGAATTCGCTTTAGTAAGCTGTATGGTTTCTCCTGGGTTTGACTATCAAGATTTTGAATTATTTACAAAAAAACAGTTGAACATGCTCTATCCAGAGCACCAGAATATTATCGAGCTACTTGCTTATGATCAATTGCCGCAATAATAGAACGTTTAAAAAGAAGAGCCCATAACAAAACTAAAAATCAGTTTTGTTACGGGCTCTAAATCCGAATAAACGGCGAGAAAAAAGCATCTCCTTCGGAAATAAACGCTTTTGTCTAGATCTCTTCTTGCTTTACTATTTTGTAATTATTTCTTCGATTTCTTCAGGTGTTGAGACAATATAATCCGCCCCAGATTTTTCTAATTCTGCCTTATTTCCAAATCCATATAACACACCTATACAATCCAGTTCGTTCTCTTTTGCACCTAATATGTCATGGCTTCGGTCGCCGATCATTATTATTTCTTTCAACTGAGTTAGATTTGCTTCATTTAGGGCATAACGAATGACATCTCCTTTTTTTGATCTTTCACCATCTAAACTCGCACCATATATTCCATCAAAATAATGAGCTAAATCAAAATGAGCTAAGATTTGTTTTGCATAAATTTCTGGCTTAGAGGTTGCAATATACACGTTACAACCAGCTTGTTTTAAATCAGCCAACACTTTAGGTATCCCTTTATATATACGGTTTTCATACATTCCTTTTGCTTGATAATATTCCCGATAATAGCTCACAGCCTGCTCAGTTGATTCATCATCTAAATGATATGAATTTTTAAACGTATCATTCAAGGGCGGACCGATAAACGAATATAATTCTGTTGAATCAGGTACAGCTATATTCAATTTCTTTAAAGCATAAATTACAGAATGAATGATTCCTTCACCAGAATCAGTAATGGTTCCATCTAAATCAAATAAAATCGTTTTATATTGCATGAGAGACTCGCTTTCTTTCATTTTATCTTTCGTGAACTTCACCAGTATTTATAACAGGTTGTGTCCCCTTATCTGTGATGATCGATACTAAAAGATTATTGATCAATTGAACTTTTCGGTCATCAGTAAAATTAATTTCCTGACCATCTTCAATCTGTTCTAACGCCATTTGAGTCATGGATACCGCACCTTCAACAATGATTTGTCGCGCTGAAAGAATCGCTTTGGCTTGTTGTCGTTGTAACATTGCACTCGCAATTTCAGTTGCATAAGCAAGGTGGTTTAATCTCGTTTCAATCACTTCAACTCCTGCTACAGATAGACGTTCTTGTAATTCTCTGGCCATTTCTTCTGAAACTTCTGTTGTATTTCCACGTAATGTCAAATCATCATCGTTAAATGTATCGTATGGATATTGTGTCGCAATATGACGAATTGCTGTCTCACTTTGAATTTCTATGAAATCTTGATAACGGTCAACATCAAATAAGGCTTTCGCTGTATCAACTACTTTGAAAACAACCACTGCAGAAATTTCAACTGGATTTCCATCAGAATCATTCACTTTCAATAACGAACTATTGAAATTGCGCACTTTTAATGAAACATTGATTTTTTGAGTCAATGGTGTTGTAACAAATAAGCCATTCTCTTTGATCGTACCTAAATACTGCCCAAAAAATAGAATTGCTTTGGCTTGATTTGGACTCACGATCGTTAATGAACTTAAAAACAAAGCAGAAATTGTCCACAATACCAAAGCAATCGTGATCATACCAAAACTTTCGTCTGTTACACCACTATAAAAACTATACCCACCGATAACAATTAAAATAACCAAAACTATTAATGCAATATAGCCATTAACATGAAACGTTTTTTTCTCTTCCATGATTTCTCCCTACTTTCTTTAACCACTTAATATCAATATAGTACTCCTCTTTATTCTTTCCATCAATAGTTAGGAAAAGATAAAAGAGTTGCTTAATTCTTAGTTTAGATGTAAACTTACTTTTAGTAAGTAATTTAACAATAATACATTCGGAGGTTTTATATTATGGATAAACAAATTCACGGAATTCACCACGTTACAGCAATGACATCTAGTGCAGAAAAAATTTACCGCTTTTTTACAGATACGTTAGGATTACGTCTGATCAAAAAAACAGTCAATCAAGATGATATCCAAACCTACCATCTATTTTTTGCTGATGATCTTGGATCTGCCGGTACCGATATGACTTTTTTTGATTTCCCAGGGATTCCACAAGGGAGTAAAGGAACAAATTCTATTTCTCGTACGTCATTCCGGGTTAAAGATGATGCTTCATTAGTTTATTGGATCGAACGTTTTAATGAATATCAAATTGAGCACGGAGAAATCCAAGAACGTTTCGGTAAAAAATATCTTGAGTTTGAGGATTTTGATAAGCAGCAATATCAATTGATTTCTGACGAAAACAATCAAGGTGTATCAAGTGGGACGCCTTGGAAAAAAACAAATGTTCCAGCTGAGCATGCTTTGACTGGATTAGGGCCCGTTTTTGTAACGGTAGCAGATTTTGAACATATGCAGCGTGTTTTAGTTGAAGTTTTAGGATTTAAACTAGTTGATGCTGAAGGAAGTTTCCATTTATTTGAAGTTGCTGAGGGGGGCAACGGGGCTAGTATTATTGTCGAACATCGAAACGATCTCCCAGATGCTCAAGAAGGCTTTGGTAATGTGCACCATCTGGCTCTTCGCGTAGCGGATCAAGATGCTCTACGTTTTTGGATCAATAAAATCAATCAGCTTCAATTCCCTAATTCTGGATTTGTTGAACGTTTCTATTTTAAATCAGATTATTTTCGAGCTGCTCCTCATATTTTATTTGAACTGGCAACTGACGGTCCTGGTTTCTTACAAGATGAAACATATGAAACAGCTGGCGAAAAGTTGTCCTTACCACCATTTTTAGAAGGAAAACGCAAAGAAATCGAAGAATTTGTTCGTCCTTTTGATACATCCGATGCTAATAAGCCACGTTAAAAAAAGAATTGGAGCTGACTTATGCTACATTATTCAACGAAATACTTATCACAAAAACAAGCATATAAGTTTCTGTCTGGCAGTATCATTCCGCGCCCAATTGCGTGGGTAACAACAATGGATGATGCGCATAAAATTATAAATGCAGCACCTTTTAGCTTTTTCAACGCAGCTGCTGCCGATATACCATTGGTCACCTTATCCATTCTTAGACGAAATGGCGAAGTAAAAGATACTGCTAGAAATATTCTCGAAACAAAGGAACTCGTCATCCACTTGGTTAATGATCAAGTGATTGAATCAATGAATCAAACAGCCGCTTCTTTACGACCTGATCAAAGTGAAATCGTTGTAAATACCATTGAAACAACTGCCAGTAAATCTGTTTCAGTTCCTGGGATCACAGCTGCACCGATTCGTATGGAAGCGCGTCTACATCAATATGTTCCTATCAAAGATCATGAAGATCAAATTATTACTGACTTATTTATTGTCGAAATTACCGATTTTTATTTTGATGAAATTGTCTTTGATCAAGACAATGAGTACATTCTACCGGAAGTATTCAACCCGATTGCTCGATTAGCTGGTAATACCTATGCTCATATTGATGATCTGTTTGATTTGACTAGACCCGATTAAAAAAGGATGGGGCTGCTCCATCCTTTATCTGGATTCAGCATAAGTGGGATATGACTCTTCAGGTCATATCCCACTTATGTTTATTATCATCTATTTTGTTCGTAAATCTACGATTGGCACATTGCCATCTAAAGTACCACTAGGACTTTTAAGCTTAAGAACTTGTAAGCGAGGATCAACCTCCAACGTCATTTCTTCATCTAAATACCGTTTAGAATAATCCTTGATGTAAATAGCCCCAATATCTGAATCTAACACCAATCCAAAATCCGTTTTTTCTTGTAGTTGATCCAATATCAAAATACGAAAACTTGTATCAAGTGAACACACACCCATTTTAGAATACTTCCCAACACCATCATCTAAATCTAAAATAATCACTGATTTATTTTCAATGTAAGGGGTCAGCTTGACTTGAGCTGCATCGCTAATTTTTAAATACATGATTCTTCGCCTCTTTCTTATAAAATAAGTCTAACAGTATAGTAAGCTTTTTTCGAAAGATAAACGTTTAGTAACAGGAAAAAAGATCAAATCATCCTTGCTATTTTCCCATCATTAAATTCTTTTGATAGTTCAACATAGTGTTGAGCATTTTCTTTATTCTTACGAATCTCTTCTCTTGTCAATGGACGGATCACCTTAGCTGGTCGGCCAAATGCTAAAACATTTGGTGGAATTTGTGTTCCCTCAGTAACTAGTGAACCTGCTCCAATCAAACTATTTTTCCCAATCACTGCGTGATTTAATATCGTGCTACTCATCCCGATCAACGCGCCATCTTCTATCGTGCAGCCATGAAGCATGCACTGATGGCCGATCGTTACATTCTCACCTATCATAACAGGCGCATCTTGGTCAACATGGATCACTGTGCCGTCTTGAATATTGCTTCCAGCTTGAATAGTAATGGAATTATTATCGCCTCTTAGAACTGATTGAAACCAAATACTCACATCTTTAGCAAGTTTCACTTCACCATAAACATCAGCACTTGCTGCAATAAAATATTCTTTTGTCATATCGTTCACCTCTTCTAATATAGTTAGTATACCAAATTAAACTTAAATACTTCACTAGATACGCTTTTTAAAATTTTAATTGCACAAAAAAGGAAAGACGCCCAATCGGCTTGTCTTTCCTTTAGAGTTATTAATCGTAATCGCCATCTTCAGCAAATTGGCTGTTATACAGTTTTTCATAAAAGCCGCCTTGCTCTAATAGCTCATTATGTGTCCCTTTTTCAATGATTTCACCTTGATTCATTACGAGAATCAAATCGGCTTCACGAATAGTCGATAGGCGGTGAGCGATCACAAAACTTGTGCGTCCTTCCATCACTCGCTCCATCGCTTTTTGGATCAAGGCTTCTAAACGAGTGTCAACAGAACTTGTTGCTTCATCAAGAATCAAAATCCTTGGATCAGAAATCACTGCTCTAGCAATCGTCAGTAATTGTTTTTGTCCTAGAGAAACGTTATCTCCTTCAGAATTGATTTCCATCTCATAGCCATCTGGCATCGTGCGGATAAAGTGGTCAACATTGGCTGTCTTAGCCGCATCAACAACTTCATAATCTGTCGCATCTAACTTACCAAAACGAATATTGTCGGCAATCGTTCCTTCATATAACCATGCATCCTGTAAGACCATCCCGAAGACTGAACGAACATCACTTCTATCCATCGTCTTCGTATCAATACCATCGATTTTGATCGCCCCTTCAGTCACATCATAAAAACGCATCAATAAGTTGATCAATGTTGTTTTCCCTGCGCCAGTTGGACCAACAATAGCAACCGTTTGTCCTGCTTGAACCTCAAAATTCAAATTTCTAATCAATGGTTTTGCAGGATCATAACTAAAGCTGACATTATCAAAGTGAACGGCCCCCTGCACATTTTCTGGCAATGGAACATCGTGTTCATTTAATTCCTCTTCTGGCTCATCTAAAATTTCAAACACACGTGTCGTTGCCGCTGAAGCACTTTGTAATGCAGCAGACAATTGTGTGATATTTCCCATTGGTTGGCTGATCTGCCAAATGTATTGAATGAATGCCTGCAGTTGACCAACAACGATGACACCCGTTATAACATAGTAGCTTCCTAAAACTGCCATACCAATATAAGCACTATACGCTGTCATCTGAACCAATGGAAGCATCAATCCAGAAATAAAGGCCGCTTTAAATCCAAAATTATTTAAGTTGTGATTGACTTTTTTAAAGCCATCTAACGTTTCTTTTTCTCGACCATACAATTTTAACACGCTAAAACCAGTCATATTTTCTTGAACATAACCATTTAAATTCCCTAGCGCATTTTGCATCCCTTGGAAATATTTCTGTGAAATCCCAACGATCGTTTTAGATATCAATAAAGATAATGGAATCATCACAATCGAAATCAGCGCCATCAGCCAGTTGATATAAAACATCATGACAACGGCCATCACGATCCCAAGAATAGCCGAAACAATGTTGATAAAACTCTGCTGCATGGCATTACTAACAGCATCAACATCATTCGTGACGCGAGACAAAATATTTCCCTGTTGATTTTTATCAAAATATGAAACAGGTAAACGATTGATTTTTTCATCAATATCCCGACGTAAATCACGCATAGAATGTTGAACAACTGATGCCATCAAATACCCAGATAAAAATTGTGCTGCACAATAACCTAATCCAACAACTAATATCCAAATCAAACACTGAATAATATATGAATAGTTCAGGCCCTCACCTGCTGCAACATTATTACTGATCTCCGTAATAGGCAGGCCTGAAACATACGGCAAAGCTGCATTAAAAGCAACAGTCAAAATCGTGAAAATAACGACTAAGATAAAGGTACCTTTATAAGGTCCAATATATCTACCTAAGCGTCTAATGGAAGAAAGTGCGTTTTTCATGCTAATTCCTCCTCTGACAATTGAGAAGCAGCAATATCATAATAGATAGGGCAATTCTCAAGTAATTCACGATGGGTACCGATGCCAACGACATCCCCTTCATTTAACACAATGATCTTATCGGCATGCATAATTGTTCCTACACGCTGTGCTACGATCAAAACAGTGGATTCTGTTGTTTCCTTTTTCAAACGTGCTCTTAAATTCGCATCAGTTTGATAATCTAGTGCTGAAAAACTATCATCAAATATATAAACTTCTGGACGACGAATGACCGCTCTGGCAATCGCCAAACGTTGTTTTTGACCACCAGAGAAGTTTGTTCCGCCTTCTGAAAGAAGTTCATCATATCCATCAGGTTTTTGTGAAATAAACTCAGTTGCTTGGGCAATATCTGCTGCTAATTCCATTTCTTCTATTGTTGCATCTTCTTTACCATAGCGCATATTTTCTGCGATCGTTCCAGTAAACAATAATGCTTTTTGTGGAATATAGCCGATTTTATTGCGTAATGTACTTAGTTTATAATCACGTACATCTACTCCATCCAGTAACACTTGTCCTTCAGAAACATCATAAAAGCGCGGAATCAACTGGATCAATGTAGATTTTCCACTACCAGTACTACCGATAAAGGCCACTGTTTCTCCTGGCGAAGCTGTAAAGCTCACATCTCGAATAACAGGACTTTCTGAGTGTCCAGGATAAGCGAATGTTACATTTTTAAATTCTAAATACCCTTTTGTCTCAGTTTCAGTGATGCCTGCTTCATTTTCACGAATCACAGGTTCCATATCAAATGCTTCTTGAATACGACGAGCTGAAACAGCTGCACGAGGATACATCATGAAGACACTTGCAAATAACATAAACGAAAATAGTGCATGGAAAATGTATTCAATAAAGGCAATCAAATCTCCAACTAATAAGCTGCCTTGATCGATTTGCAGTGCACCATTCCAAATAATCAAGACCATGACGATATTAAATAAGAAGAAAAATCCTGGTTGGGCTGCTGCCATCAAACGGAAAAGACTCTTAGAACTTTTCGTATAGTCTTCATTCACTTTGCTAAAACGGCTTTCTTCGAATTTTTCGTTTACAAACGCACGAATCACTCGCAAACCAGAAAGATTCTCTCTTAAAATCCCATTGATTCCATCTAAGTTTTTTTGCTGTTTATTCGACAAAGGTTCAGATATTTTAGCAATCACAACTACTGCTGCTAAAAGAAACGGCAATGCGCCTAGAACAAACCAGCCTAATGAGGGACTTGTCCGCATAACCATATATAAACTGACAAAAAACATCATCGGTGTCATAAAGCCTATTCGTAAAATATTTCCCATAAACAACATGATTTGATAGGCATCATTTGTCGTTCTTGTAATGAGTGAAGAAACACCTATTGTTTCATATTCACGATGAGAAAAAGTCTGAACTTTTTCAAATAGATCATCTCGAATATCGCGTACAATATTTGTTGTCATTCGTGCGCCAAAATAACCTAACATGATATTCATTGCTACACCAATGACCGTGATCACAATCATCAACAAACCTTGTTGTTTTACATAATCATAATCATTGTTTTTGATTCCAACATCGATCATTCGTGCCAAAATCGTTGGTAATCCTAGTTCTATCAATATAAATCCAAAAACACAAATGAAATCTAAAAATAATAATTTCTTATATCTCATCGTGTAACGCCACATCAATTTCAATCAATCATCTCCTATTCCAATTTTTGACCCAGTGCTTTCACTATAGCATAAAACCAATAGCTAGGTAAATTATATTTAAACGAAAAACATACTTTTCACTCGAATCATCAACTGGACTATTTTTACTATGGTATAATGAGAATTACTTTAATTTTCACACTAAATATAAAATGAAAGTGATGGGATCGAAGCAATGAAAAAAATACTTTATATTTCTTTAGGTTGTCTCACATTTGGATTAGGGACAATAGGAATATTTCTGCCAATTTTGCCTACAACGATTTTTTATATCTTAACGGCATTTTTCTGGATGCGCAGCTCTGATTATTTATATACGAAGTTTATCAACTCAACTTATTATCAAAAATACATTCAAGAATCCATTGTTGAAAAGAAAATCACGCCTTTAGGTCGCGTAAAATTATTTACAACTTTATTTATTATTTTCGCAATTCCTTGTATTATTGTAGGTAATCCGTTCATGACAACTACATTAGCACTTGTTTTTTTGGCACATCTGATCGGTCTTAATTTGTATTTTAATAAAAAGAAAATTCCTCCTTTAAATGAACCAAATGAATAATAAGGTTTTCGTTAAAGTCACAAGTCTGTTTCTATACTTATTCACTATTTTATGATAAAATACGTTTAATTGTTGTACAGCACAACACAATGAACGGTTGAAAGAAAGTACAGTTTCCATAAAACAAGTAAAGTGAAGCAAAGTCGAGGCTTCATTTCATCATCAACATCTGTTTTTGATGTCAATTGTTTTTAAGGTGGACAGCCACCTCATTTTGTTGTGTTCAAAATTACAGTAAGAAATTTATAAAAATAAATAATTAACTGCTCTGGCAGATAAAGGAGAAAAAACAATGATATATAAAGTTTATTATCAAGAAACAAAAACAAGAAACCCAAAAAGAGAAGATACAAAATCTATTTACGTTGAAGCCGAAAGTGATGTTATTGTGCGACAACAAGTAGAAGAAAATACCCCATATAATATTGAATACATTCAAGCGCTGGATGAAAATCATCTTGCTTATGAGCAAGAACATGCGGAATTCTCTTTAACGGAGTTTTAATATGAAAGTAAATATAAAAAACAATGAGACTGGCGTTTTTGCGATAGGCGGTTTAGGCGAAATCGGGAAAAACACTTATGGGGTTCAATTTCAAGATGAGATCATCATTATTGATGCTGGAATCAAGTTTCCAGAAGATGATTTACTTGGGATCGACTATGTTATTCCGGATTACAGCTATATCGTTCAAAATCTGCACAAAGTCAAAGCGTTAGTCATCACGCATGGACATGAAGATCATATTGGTGGTGTACCTTACTTATTGCGTCAAGCCAATATCCCTATTTATGCTGGACCGTTAGCATTAGCTTTGATCACTAATAAATTGGATGAACATGGTTTATTACGTGATGCTGAGTTACATGAAATCAATGAAGATACAGTCATTCGTTTCCGTAAAACTGCTATCAGCTTTTTCAGAACCACACATAGTATTCCTGATGCGCTAGGTGTAGTCGTTAAGACACCTTCTGGTAATATTGTTGCAACAGGAGATTTTAAGTTTGACTTTACACCCGTTGGTGAACCAGCAAACTTGCACCGCATGGCAAAATTAGGGGAAGAAGGCGTCTTGTGTCTACTTTCAGATAGTACAAATGCGGAAATTCCAACGTTTACTAAATCAGAAAAAACCATTGGTTCTTCTATTTTAAAGATTTTTGAAAAAATCGAGGGAAGAATCATCTTTGCTAGTTTTGCTTCAAATATTTTTCGTCTGCAACAAGCAGCAGACGCTGCCGTTGCAACTGGACGAAAAATTGCAGTATTCGGACGTAGTATGGAAAATGCGATTGTTAACGGCGAACATTTAGGCTATATCAATGTGCCAAAAGGAACATTTGTAGATGCCAGTGAGCTGAATCAACTTCCTGCTGGAGAAACAATGATCTTATGTACCGGTTCTCAAGGAGAACCAATGGCGGCCTTGAGTCGAATTGCAAACGGTACTCATCGTCAGATTTCAGTACAGCCTGGAGATACAGTGATTTTCTCAAGTTCACCGATCCCTGGTAATACAACGAGTGTTAACCGTCTGATCAACTTGCTTTCAGAAGCAGGTGCTGAAGTTATTCATGGAAAAATCAATAATATCCATACTTCTGGTCACGGTGGCCAAGAAGAACAAAAATTAATGTTGAGCTTAATGAAGCCTAAATATTTTGTACCAGTACATGGTGAATTTAGAATGCTGAAAATCCATGCCTCACTTGCACAAGATGTTGGTGTGCCAGCAGACAATTGTTTCATTATGGAAAACGGTGATGTTCTGGCTTTAACAGCAGATGATGCTCGTATCGCTGGACACTTCAACGCCAATGATGTTTATGTTGATGGTAATGGTGTCGGTGATATCGGTAATGTTGTGTTGCGTGATCGCCGCATTCTTTCTGAAGAAGGTTTAGTTTTAGCTGTGGCTACTGTAGATATTAAGAATAAAGAAATTCTAGCAGGTCCAGATATTTTATCTCGCGGATTTGTCTACATGAGAGAATCAGGTGAAATGATTCATGAAGGACAACGTTTATTATTCAATGCGATTCGTGAAGCCTTACGTGATGAGAATTGCACAGAAGCGAAATTGTGTGATGCTATCTCAACTGCATTACAACCTTTCCTATTTGAAAAAACAGAACGTCATCCAATGATTTTACCAATGATCATGACTTCATAAGTTTGAATATAAAGAAGCAACTGACAAAAAATCTGTCAGTTGCTTCTTTTATTTCTATACTACATTGTTTACAACTAAAACGTTGGCCTTCGTATGGTTAACAACATAAGAAGTCGTTGAACCCACCATCAATCTTTCAAACCCATTTAAACCAGTTCTGCCGATTACAATTAAGTCGATTGGTTCTTTTGACTCTGTAAAATCAGCAATCAACGTTTTCGGATAGCCATACATAACGTATGTGAAAACTTGAGATACTCCTTTTTCAAGAGCTTTTGACTCTCTTTTTTTCATTTCTTCTTCTTCTCTTGTACGAAGATCTTCCATTAGCGTTCCCATTGACATTGTTAGTTCGCCAAAATAATTGCCCATTTCTTCAATGACAGATAAAATGTGCAATGTTGCACCATTTCGTTTAGCGATTTTTACTGCCTCTTGAAATGCTTTTTCAGATTGATCCGAACCATCTACAGCTACTAAAATATTCTTATACGACTCTCCCATGGTAAAAACCTCCTTCTTTATTAATTATATTATACTACTTAAAAGGGCTTTCATCAAAAATACTGCTGAGGGTAAAACTTTCCTCTTTACACTTCTGACAAGCCATGTTATAGTAATCATGGAATTTCGTTATCAGATATCGTTGCCTTTCAGAAGAATCAAGAAAGGAGAATTATTATGACATTTGGTAATAAAGTATTAAAATACCGTGTAGCACTTGATACAAAGAAAAATTTGTTTATGGCCATCGATGCAAATGACCAAGCAAATGTAGCTTATGGTATCACGATTACACAAGCAGTAAAAGAATTGAAAAAATCTATTTAAGGAGTTATCAACCTAAATGAGCGATTCAAGTTCTAATACGATTTAAAGGCGTCTAGTGAATGTTAATCACAGATGCCTTTTTTGTTATTTTCATTTTTAAACGTTTCTCATATTATATTTTTGGATCTAAATCATTATCAGACTCATGACTAACAATTCAAAACCAAACAGCGCTAAAAGAATTATTCAACAAGTTTATCACCACTTATAGAAAAATATAAGGAGAGACTACCTTAGAAACAAAATAAAAGACCACTTTCTTCTTAACAAATACAATCATCCCAACATAAAAAAACACCTAGCAAATTTGCTAAGTGTTTTGGAATGGATTAAATTAGTTTTTTACAACGTTAACTGCTTGAGGTCCACGATCTGAATCTTCAACGTCGAAGCTTACTGATTGGCCTTCTTCGATTGTTTTGAATCCTTCACCTTGAATCGCTGAGAAATGTACGAATACATCGCTACCATCTTCGCGAGAGATAAATCCAAATCCTTTTTCTGCGTTAAACCATTTTACTGTTCCTTGTTCCATTCTTTGTTCCTCCTCGTGCTTAAGCACTAAATATTGTAACATTGCCCGTGTACGATAGAGGGTTTTAAAATTAAAACTTCTATATTGTCCCAAACAAGATTACACATACATTGTACATGCGAACCCTTATTTTTGCAAGAAATCTAGTTAATCTGAAGCAAAAAAATTTTCCTCCCGCATACTGATGTAGACTTGTTCTCCGATGATGATATGGTCTAACACTTCGATACCCATCATTTTTCCACATTCCTGCATTCTTTGCGTGAATAGGATATCACTTTCAGATGGAGTTGGATTGCCAGATGGATGATTGTGTGCAAGGATCAAACGAGCTGCAGAATATTTCACCGCACTACGAAAGATTTCTCTTGGATGGGCAACACTCTGGTTCAGTGACCCTTTAAAAACAGTCTCTTGTTTAATAACTTCATTCTTAGTATTTAGATATAAACAGACCAAATGCTCTTGTTGAAAATCTTGTAATTCATAGATCAAATTTTGAGCAATTTGATAGCTAGAAGAAACTTTTCCCAGTTTCAGCTGCGTACTTTGCTGGATTCGATAACCAAATTCAATAGCAGCTCTTAATTCAATGGCTTTGATGCGACCAATTCCCTTGATTTCCATCATTTCAGTAAGTGTAGCATTTTTCAATTCGTATAAGTGATTGAAATAATTCAAGAATTTAGAAGCCACCTCCATCACATTTGTATTCTTCGACCCAGTTCTTAATAAAATCGCCAATAGTTCTTGATTTGATAAAGCCTTCTCCCCTACGATCTCTAGACGCTCACGAGGCAAACAATCTTCGGGCATTTCCCTAATAAATAGTTTTTCTTCTTTAAGCAAAAAAATCACTCCTTTACATGCTTCTAATAAAAGATACGCAAAGGAGTGAGAATGTTATTTTTTTAAATAGGCTGGTACTTGGGTCAAACTTTCAAAAATTTCTAAGGTTTTTTCTTTGATTTCATTCGTTGGAGCTAGTAAATCTGGAACCATAATCACGGGAATCCCTGCAGCATCAGCTGCCGTTACACCATGAAATGAATCTTCAAAAATCAAGGTATTATCCGCTTTTGTTCCAAGATTAGCGAGAGCTTTTTGGAATATTTCTGGATCAGGTTTTGCTCGAGTCACATCTTCTGCCGAAACAATTCCTGAAAAGCGTTCCTTGATTCCAGCACCATCTAGCAATAATTCAATTGCTGGACGAACATTACTCGAAGCAACGATTCTCGGAATTTCTTCTTGCTCAAGAAAATCAAGCAACTCCAAAACACCTTCTTTTAATGGAACTTCACCTGATTCAAACACTTGATACGTATCGTCATATGAGCGTTGGATAAACTCATCTACTTTTTCTTTCCCAAAATCTTGGTAGATCCGATGATAATTTTCTTGTACTTCTTCATCTGATACTCCTAAAAACTCCAAATAAACTTCTTTGCTGTATGGAAAATTCATCGCATCCGCTATTTTTTGTGTTGATTGATAATAAATCAGTTCCGTATCAAATAATAACCCATCCATATCAAAAATTACGCCATCAATTTTTTTCATCATTTCCTCCTTGTATAATCTTTAATGAACAACAGTTTTTATAACGCTTTTGTACTTTCCAATCTCTAGTAGTGTTGGAAGCAATGCTTCATTTAGTGCTTAGTAACATCTCTTGTCATACGACAAGTAATCACTTGAGCTGTTGGCATCACCTCATTTCTTCGTTGTGTATCTTAGCATGTTTCATATCAAAAGCGAAGTTGACTCGTTAAAGCGAACTTGCATTATTAGAACCTAAATTCAACAACAATTCCCGTACTTGAGAAACAAAATAAAGTGATCCCGTAACTAACATCAAATCATCTGCTGACATTTTTTCTAAAATCTCACCCAAACCAAATTGCCATAGTGAAACGATTTCCGTCTTATTATCTTCAAAATGTTCCATTTTTGTTAATTCGATTGCTCTAGGATAATCAAAGGTTGTCAAACATAAATGGACATTGGGTACTTTTCTTAAGATGGCAATCATTTGATCGATATTTTTTGACGATAACGCTGAAAATAAAATATGGATATCTCGATTTGGAAATTCTTTTTTCAAGTTTTCAGCCAAACGACGCATTGCATGGTCATTATGAGCACCATCTAAAATAATCAAGGGTTCATCACTGATTTTTTCCATTCGAGCAGGCCATTGCGCTTGAGCTAAGCCATGATAAACATCTCTATCAGAAAAATTGATTTGCTGTATCTCACAATAAAGATAAAACAACTGAATGGCGACAGCGGCATTTTCCACTTGATGGCGACCTAACAAGGGAACTTTGATTTTAGGTAGCTTGCCTGCTTCACCATAAAAATCAAAAACCTCTCCCCAGTTTTTATCTGGATGCCGATATTCTGCTTTGTAGTCTTTTTCATAACGATACAATCTGCTATGTTTTTCTCTGGCAACTTCATCGATCACTGCAAAGGCTTCTTCACCAATATTTCCAGTTACAACTGGAATTGTTTCTTTGATGATCCCGGCTTTTTGAAAAGCGATCTTTTCAAGAGTATCACCCAAAATTTCTGTATGGTCTTTTCCAATTGTTGTAATCGCCGTTAACATTGGTTTTACTACATTGGTACTATCTAATAAGCCACCGAGTCCAACTTCAACGATTGCAATATCGACTTTTTCATCTAAAAAGTAGTCAAGCGCCATTGCAGTTAGAGTCTCAAATTCAGTAATGCCTGCACTCTCAGTTTGCTGATCCATCTCTTTGATCAACTCTTGATATTTTTCTACATACTGAATGATATGATTGTCCGAAATTCCCTGTCCATTGATTGCAATTCGTTCGTTAAAGTGCTCGATATAAGGAGAAGTAAAGGTTCCTACCTTTAGTCCTAATTCTTCTAACATACATCTTAAGTAAGTTACTGTAGACCCTTTTCCATTTGTTCCTGCAATATGGATCGTTGGAACTTTTTCCTCAGGGTTACCAACTCTTTTCAATAATGCTTCTACTCGATCAAGTCCTGGTCTAGAACCAAAAGGCAGTCTACTATGAATCCAATCGATCGCTTCTTCTATCGTTAATGACATCTTATCAACTCCTCGTTATCTATTATATCGAAAGCTGAGTTGCTTTTCACTAATTAACGACTTTAATTCCATAAATGATCTATTCTATAAAAATAAGTAAACAAATGACGCAACTCTTTTAAATAAAAACAACTGTGATAAAATAAACAAGACTATATGTACGAAGTGACTACCGATTCTTTTGCATCACTACCTGATCCCGTGATAGACTAGAATCTTAGAGGTCGGTACTAACACTTTCTCATACATAGATAATTCTCAAAAATAGTATTTGTTGCAGGTAGTTCGTTTGATTTTCCATAATTGATTGGACCTTTATCCTAAAACAGTTACAAATCATTAGAATAGAGGAGCAGTATAAAATATGTCAAAAATAAAAAAAACATTATTGATCAGCGGGAGTTTTTTGATTCCATTCTTGTTGCTGATCATACTATGGTCGATTTTAGGTTTAGCACCTTTCGGAAATAACAATCTCTTAGTCAGTGACTTAGGGACACAATATATGCCTTTTTTAAGTTTATTTAAGCAGTTTTTTCAAGGCGAGACTTATTCTCTTTATTCCTTTTCTGATGCGCTAGGTGGAACGATTTTACCTTTAAGTGCGTATTATTTATTAAGTCCTTTCAATATTTTGGTATTACTTTTTTCATATGAACAACTTCCGATCGCAATTTTATTGATCATCACGCTAAAAATTTCACTTATGGGGAGTTCGATGTTTTACTATCTTCAAAAAACATATCGACACTCAACTAGTTCTACCTTGCTTTTTTCGACTTCATATAGTCTGTGCGGCTTTGTGACGGTTTATTGTTTAAATTTTATGTGGTTAGATGCACTGATTTTACTTCCCTTACTTGTCCTAGGAATCCAACACTTATGGGATCATAAAAAATACGGACTGTATTCGGCATCCTTATTTCTATCGATCGTAACGAATTATTATATGGGCTACATGCTCTGCATCTTCGCTGTATGTTACAGCCTTTATTGGTACTATCAAAAAACAGAGTCATCTAAAAAGAAATCCATTTGGCAATTTATTAAAGACGGTCGTTTGTTCTTCGTTACGTCTTTTCTTACAGGGATCAGCACAAGTTTTATTTTGATTCCAGCCGTAGAAGGAATGTTGGCAACAAAAAAGACCAACTTTGACTTGGAAACCTTTTTGCCTACGCCCAATTTTGGATTAAACTTTCTTTCGCAGTTAGGTCTTGGCAGTGTTAATTTTGAATGGCGTTTAGAACATTTACCAACGATTTTTTCTGGTATCTTGATGGTTTTACTTTTCATCGCCTTTTTCCAACTGACGACAATTTCTAGAAAAGAAAAACTTGGAGCAGGCTTTCTGATTGGTTTTATTTTCTTGAGTTTCTGGCTAGAACTAGTGAATACGATTTGGCATATGTTTCAAAGTCCTGCGGGATTTCCGTATAGAAATACCTTTATCTTTAGCTTCTTGATGATTAAATTTGCTTATGAAGCGTTTCTTAAATTGAAGGAAGGTGCAACTTTACGTCTCATTGTGCCACTACTTTTCTCTTTATTTTTGATTGTCGGGTATGTTTCTCTAAAGTTTTCAAAAGAAAAAGTCTTTCTGTTATCGGACGATTACTTTATTATTAGCTTACTTATCATTTGGTTGATTTATGGTTTAGTTGTCTTGATTCAAAAAATGCAGGGAAGAAACAGAAAAAGTATTTATGTACTATTATTTTTAGTGGTCTGTTCTGAATTAGTCTTTAATTTTTGGATCAGTTTTAAAGATATTCCATTTGGTGATCAAGAAAAATTTGCGCAAACTTATCGAATTCAAGATGAGATCATTTCTGATTTGAAAAAAGAAGAAGCAAGTTTATTTCGTATAAAACAAACAATTGATTCTGATACTGCTGGCTATAATGAGAAAAATAACGGCTACAATAATCCAATTTTATATGGCTATGCAGGGGTTTCAAGTTATACTTCTACTTTAGATGCTAAAACGCAAGATACACTACATGCTTTAGGTTTATATCAAAAAAATGATCGTAGAATTGCTTACGTAGATGAATCCAAAGTAATCAACTTACTTTTAAATGTGAATTATCAACTGACGCCTGAAATAAAAACACATCAAGAAAATCGTTCAACTGATCCTTCTACCAATGTTTATGAAAATGATGAAGCAATTGGGATCGGATTTTTAGTCCCTCAGGAATTTGCTGACCTTAAACTAGCGAACAATCAACCGTTGAAAAATCAAGAAAATATTTTACAACAAATTCAAAAAAATACGCAAAATTATTTTCAAGAAACAAAAAAAATAGCTTGGACAGCTCATGAGGATCAGAATTATACACTCACTACAAAAACAACAGCAAATGGCGAACTCTACCTTTATGCACCAGAAATCAATTGGGAGAAGATCACTTCATTTAAAGTAAATGGTGAAAAAATCCAACCTGCAGTTTATATCGCAACAAATCAATTATTTAATCTTGGTTACTTCAAAAAAGATGACGTTGTTGAATTACAACTTGAATCTGAAAAAGAGCTTGAAGATAACACACTCGAATTAAGAAGCTTAAAACAAGAATCGTTTCACTCATTTATCACCAAACAAAAGTCTCAAGCAATCCAACTTAAAGAAGAAGTCTCAGGTACATTGACTGGAGAAATCACCGTAGCAGAACCAGACAATTCATTACTTTACTTAGCGATTCCATATGACAAAAATTGGCAGATCACAGTTGATGGTAAAAAAGTCCAAGCGAGATCCGTTTTAGGCAATTTCACAGGTATTGAATTAACTTCTGGAGAACATCAAATTACGATGCATTACCGGCAACGGAATTTTATTATCGGAGTTTTGATTAGCATTTCTGTTCTTTTGGGCGTATTATTTTATCAACTACTAAAACGTTTCATACGACCAAAATCAGCCTAACAGTGAGAGGAAACTGCGTACATGGGAAGAAGAATTCTGAAACGAATTATCTATGCACTACCTATTATAGGAGTTATTTGTTTTACTGGTCTAGTACTTTACGGTTATTATAAAGGTATTTTTCATTCTGTTCAGTCTTTGCAGGATTTTATGAAACAGTTTGGCGAATATGCTGTGTTGATTTTTATCTTTTTGCAAATAGTCCAAGTCATTGTGCCGATTCTTCCTGGTGGTATCTCGACATTAGTGGGCATGCTGATGTTTGGGAGTATTCCTGGATTGATCTATAGTTATATTGGTTTGATGATCGGTGATGTTATCGTCTACTGGTTGGCGCGATATTATGGTAAACCATTTGCTCAACTTATACTTTCTAAAAAGCGTTATTTAAAATTCGAAAGAATGTTAGATCGCCCTGAAAAAGGGATTAAGAAGTTGATGATTGTTACGTTGTTGATTCCTTTTGCACCAGATGATTTGACCTGTTTGGTTGCGGGACTTGCTGAACTTCCATTTAAAGAATATATGAAAATTTTAGTTATCTTTAAATTTTGGTCGGTTGGAACTTACGGATATGCTTTGTGGTTCTTGTTTAATCATTTTTTGATTAGTTGAACTAAATAAACAAGGGGCTGGGACATAACTCTTCGAGTTATATCTCAGCCCCTTAAAATCCGAATAAACAGTGGTCAAGAAACAGCTACTACGTTACACTTCGATCACATCAACTTTTAAGTGCTAAATCACAAAAATTTGAAAAACACCGATTAGGAATCATTCAACATCGGAATTAAAAAATCCGTGTTTCTTGTCATTTTCGTGAATTCCTTCTTACTTCTCGGAACTAGACGCTTTTCTCTCAACTTCTTGTTTTCAATTCACTGTACGAAGTTGTGCAATTCGTTCTTTCACAACGACTTGTTTTTCTAAATAATCTTTCTCTTTTGCTTTCTCAGCTTCCACAACATCATCCGGCGCATTCGAAACGAAACGTTCATTCGCTAATTTCCCTTGCACACGTTTAACTTCCTTCGTCCATTTCTCTAACTCTTTCTCTAGACGTGCAATTTCTTCTTCCACGTTGATCAAACCAGCTAATGGTAAATATAGCTCTGCTCCTGTTAAAACAGCTGACATCGCTAATTCTGGCGCAATAATATCACTTGAAATCGTCAACTCTTCTGGATTACAGAAGCGCTCGATATAATTTGTGTTTTCGATCAAGAATTTATCCACTGCTTCATCATTTGTTTTGATTAGCAATGTGATTGGTTTAGACAGTGGTGTATTCACTTCTGCGCGAATATTACGCACTGCGCGAATCACTTCTTTTAAAACTTCCATCCCGCGAGCAGCTGTTTCATCCGAAAATTCTTCATGAACAACAGGATAATCAGCAACAACTAAGGATACACCTTGATGCGGAATATTTTCCCAGATTTCTTCTGTCACAAACGGCATGATTGGGTGTAATAGACGTAAAATTTGGTCTAGTGTGTGTACCAAAATACTACGAGTTGTTTGTTTCGCAGGTTCATTTTCGCCGTAAAGGATTTCTTTACTCATTTCGATATACCAATCACAGAAATCATCCCAGATAAAGTTATATAATTGACGACCTGCTTCACCAAATTCAAAACGATCGAATAAGTCTGTCACACGCGCAACTGTTTCATTTAGGCGTGTCAAAATCCAGCGATCTGCCACAGTTTTCTCACCATTAAAATCAATATCTTCATAGGACATACCTTCAACATTCATGATCACAAAACGACTAGCATTCCAGATTTTATTGATAAAGTTCCAAGATGCATCCATTTTTTCATAGCTGAAACGCATATCTTGACCTGGTGTAGAACCGTTTGACATAAACCAACGCAATGCGTCTGCTCCGTATTTATCGATCACTTCCATTGGATCAATTCCGTTACCTAAAGATTTACTCATTTTACGTCCGTCTTCTGCTCTGATCAGCCCATGCATCAAAACATTTTTAAATGGCGCTTTTTCAGTAAACTCTAAGCTTTGGAACATCATACGGCTCACCCAGAAGAAGATGATATCATAACCGGTTACTAATGTACTTGTTGGGAAATAACGCTGATAATCAGCTGCTTCTTCATCAGGCCAGCCCATTGTTGAAAATGGCCATAATGCAGAACTAAACCATGTATCTAGTACATCTGAATCTTGTGTCCAATTTTCTATATCAGCTGGTGCTTCCATGCCAACGTACATTTCACCTGTTTGTTTATGGTACCAAGCTGGAATTTGATGTCCCCACCATAATTGGCGTGAGATTACCCAATCGTGAACATTTTCCATCCAACGTAAGAATGTTTGGTTAAAGCGTGGTGGATAAAATTCTACTGCATCTTCTGTGTCTTGATTTTTGATGGCTTTTTCAGCAAGCGGCGCCATTTTAACGAACCATTGTGTGGATAAACGAGGTTCAACAACTACACCCGTACGTTCTGAATGTCCAACGCTGTGATTCATGGTTTCAATTTTGATCAAGCGACCCATTTCTTTTAGATCAGAAACAATCAATTTACGTGCTGCGAAACGATCCATACCTGCATATTTGCCAGCTAAATCATTCATCGATCCGTCTTCGTTCATGACGTTTACACGAGGTAAATCATGACGATTACCTACTTCAAAGTCATTCGGGTCATGAGCTGGTGTGATTTTTACCACACCTGTTCCAAATTCCATATCTACATATTCATCAGCAATGATCGGAATTTCTTTGTCTACTAAAGGGAGTGTAACAGTTTTTCCGATAATCGCTTGGTACCGTTCATCTTCTGGATGAACAGCTATCGCAGTATCGCCTAACATGGTTTCAGGACGAGTCGTTGCGATTTCCACAACGCCTGTACCATCTGTCAGTGGATAACTCATATGGTAAAACGCACCTTCGATATCTTTGTGGATAACTTCGATATCAGATAAAGCTGTTTTCGCTTTTGGATCCCAGTTGATGATATACTCACCACGATAGATCAAATCTTTTTCATATAAAGAAACAAAGACTTTGCGGACAGCTTCTGACAAGCCTTCATCTAAAGTGAAACGTTCACGGCTATAATCTAAGGAAAGACCCATTTTTGCCCATTGTTCACGGATATGAGAAGCATATTCTTCTTTCCAATCCCAGACTTGCTCTACAAATTTTTCACGACCTAAATCGTAACGGGAAATATCTTGTTCTGCTAATTTTTCTTCTACTTTCGCTTGTGTTGCAATACCAGCGTGATCCATACCAGGTAACCATAATGTATCAAAGCCTTGCATTCTTTTTTGGCGAATGATCATATCTTGTAACGTCGTATCCCAAGCATGACCTAAATGTAATTTTCCCGTAACGTTTGGCGGCGGAATTACGATAGAATATGGTTTTGCTTCTTTATTACCGTTTGGTTTAAATAAATCTTGATCCAGCCATTTTTGATAGCGTCCTTGTTCAACTTCTGTGGGTTGGTATTTTGTCGGCAGATTTTTTTCTTCTGTCATACAAGTTCCTTCTTTCTGTTTTTAATTTAAATGAATGCTGAAGCAACACACTAAGGTGACAATGCTTCTTATCAGTCGCCTTGTACTGTTCAACATCAGATTGCTTCACAATCTGTGATGAACATGAAAAAAGCCCTAAAATACTTTCGTATTTTAGGGCGTATAAACATTATACGCGGTACCACCTAAATTGTGTCTGAAAAATCAGACACCGCTTCATTCGTGAGGTAACGATCACTACTCGAATCATCTACTACATTCAAATCATTGACTCCCAAGCTACCTTCTTACTGGTTATGTGAAAATCTTCCACCAAATGATTTTCTCTCTAGGACGATGCCAGTAATACTCCTCTTGATCATGGTCTTTGGTTTATTTTAACATTGATATTGAATATAAGTCAATTTGAAAAAAATTAACGAGCTGCTTTTACCTTCTCCAATGCAGTACCATAATCAGGCTCTTCCGCAATTTCTTTAGAAATTGCTTCATAAACAATTTTACCGTCTTTATCGATCACAAAAATACCACGAGCTAATCGTCCCATTGCAGGAATAAATAAGCCGTATGCTTCTCCAAATGTTCCTTCGGTATCATGTAAAATTTCCATATCAACACCTTCAGCTGCACACCAATTTGCTTGCTCATCTTTTGTATTATTAGAAATCGTAATAAATTTTACACCTTCTACTTTAGCAGCTTCTTCGTTGAAACGTTTAGTTTGTAGAGAACATATTCTAGTATCAATATCAGGAACAACACTAATCAAGACTGGAGTACCAGTGAACTCACTTAGATTCACTACTTCGTCATTTAAATTTTTTAATGAAAAATTTGGCGCTTTCACTCCTACTTCAGGTTGTGTACCGATAATTTCTACTTCTTCACCTTTTTTTGTTACTATCATTATTTTCCCTCCTAAATTAAAAAAATGTAACGAGTTCGCCATTACAGCTAAACATCCTATGTTAAGTATAGAGGAAGGAACGATAGAAGACAAAGTTCTTGCCTTCTATACATTTTTATGTGGGAAAGTTTCATCAAAGTAAATCAATGTTTGCAACTCTGTTGTCAAATCGATATATTGAACGTTCACATTATTCGGAACAGTTACTCGATCTGGAGCAAAGTTTAAAATCGCTGTAATGCCAGCATCAACGATTTTATCAATCGCCTCTTGCGCAAATTGACTTGGTACAGTTGAAATCGCAACAGTCACACCTGTTTTTTTGACTTCTTCAGCTAGATTTTCCATTGGTTGGATAATTATATCATCAACTGATAGTCCAACAAGCTCTTCTTCTATATCAAACGCACAAACAATATTCAAGTTTTCATTTCTTCTGAAATTATTTTTGACCAACGCTTTTCCTAAGTTACCACAACCAATCAATGCAATTCGCTTTTCTTCTTGGGTATTTAAAATATGACTAAAAACTTCGATCAAGTATGGCACATCATAACCATAGCCACTCCGTCCCAATTCACCTAAGTGAGAAAAATCACGACGAATAGTTGCAGGCGGCACTTGAATGACATCACTAAATTCTTTTGATTTAATTCTCGTCACACCTGAATCTCCTAACATTTTCAAATAACGTAAGTACAATGGTAAGCGCCTTGCTGTAGCTTTTGGCATTGTTTTTTCTTTATGTAATTCTTTCATTTTCCAACCTCCTTGTTACTTAATTCACATATATAGTTTAGCATGCTTGAAGATACTCAGCAACTTGTTTGTGAAAAAAATAGCAGATATTAGAAAAACCTAATAAATAAAAAAGAACAGATTCGATAGCGTTATCAAGTCTGTTCTTTCAACTTTTATAGTAAATCGGAAAATTCTTCGTCGTATTCACTTGATTCAGTTATTTCACTAACTTTCAATCCAGCCATTGAGCGAGCCATTAATCCTTCTATATCTAATCGAGCTTCATAAGCTTGCGCTTTATCTAATTTTGGTCTCGTTTTAGGTTGAGGGGGTGCAAAAATTGTACAGCAATCTTCAAATGGTTGGATTGCTAATTCAAAGGTATCGATTTTTTCAGCAATCTCAATGATTTCGCCTTTATCCATCGAAACAACTGGGCGAATAATCGGAGTTGTGGTCACTTCGTTGATGGCGACCATACTTTGCAGCGTTTGTGAAGCCACTTGTCCCAGTGATTCTCCATTGATAATGACTAAGCCTTTTCTTTGTTCCCGAATCGCATCAGTCAAGCGTAACATCATTCGACGTGTCACAGTCATTAGATATCCTTCTGGCACAACTCGTTTGATTTCTTCTTGAATTTCAGTAAATGGTACTTCGATAAATTGGATACTGCCAGCATAAGGCGCGATTTTAGCAGCTAAATCTTTCGCTTTTTGCAGTGCTTGTTCACTGGTATACGGTGGGCTAGCGAAATGAACAGCTTCCACTTCTACGCCGCGTTTCATCGATAAGTATCCTGCAACAGGTGAATCGATTCCGCCAGAAAGCATCAACATGCCACGACCACTAGTTCCAACTGGCAAACCACCAGCACCACGAATCGTTTCATATGAAAGATAGGCACCTTCATTGCGGATTTCTACCCGAATATTGATATCTGGTTTCTTCATTTGTACAGAAATTTCTGGAAAAACCTCAAAAACTGCTCCGCCTAGTTCACGGTTTAATTCATTTGAATCCAATTCAAAACTATGATCAGAGCGTTTAGAAGTAATTTTAAATGTTTGACCTGGCTTATAAGCAGATTTGATGATTGTTTGAACCATTTCTCGAATTGCCGGCATTGTTTTTTCTACCCGAACACTAGGAGAAAAGTTTTGGATACCAAAGACTTTTTCTAATTTAGGCAAAATTTGTGCGCTGTCTTCACCATTTAGCAGTAAGTGCATTCGATCGCGGTCAGCATGGATTTTTACTGCTGGAAAATCACCAAGTACTCTTTTAACGTTTTGTGCAAGTTGGGAAATGAATGACTTTCTATTCTTTCCTTTAGTTGAAAGTTCACCGTAGCGAACCATAATTTCAGTATAATTCAATATGTTTCAATCCTTTTCTGTGAAGCTTGATTTTTTGATTCTTCTAGCCATTTATTAGCGAGAATTTTTTATAGAGTTGATTAAAGATAATCATAAATTGTTCGGCTTCTGCAATGGTATTACTTTCATCTAAGCTGACTCGAATAGCCGATGTTGCTAAGGAATCAGGGACCTTCATTGCATGTAACGTACTGCTAGCTAATTTTTTACGACTAGAACAAGCACTAGTTGTTGAGGTATAAATTTGTTTTTCCTCTAAGGCATGTACTAAGACTTCTCCACGAATCCCTTTTAAAGCAAAACATAAAATATGAGGAGCAAAGTCCGTGGTTCCCTTTGAGAAAACTGTCACGTTAGGATATTCTTGCAGTGCTTCGATCAGATAGCGACGAATGGTTGCAGTATGCTCAGGTTTATCTGCTTTCTTATCCATATATAGACGTAAAGCTTTCGCCATAGAAACGATTCCAGCAACATTTTCCGTACTGCTTCTTTGATTACTTTCTTGACCGCCACCATTTAATAATGGTTGCAGTTTACGTCCATGTTTCCAATAAATAAAACCAACACCTCTAGGCCCATGAAATTTATGAGCAGAAAAGGTTGCGAAATCCACACGCGGTGTCAACCATTTTTCCTGTTCGACTTTACTGATTGCTTGAACCGCATCTACATGAAAATGAATAGTTGGATAATCTGCTAAGCAATCACTAATTGCTTGAATGGGTTGAATCGAACCTATTTCATTATTAACAGCCATGATCGAAACTAAAATCGTATCTTTGCGAATCAGTTTGGCTAGTTCATCCACTCTCACAAATCCACGTTCATCAACAGGGGCTATTGAAATTTCAAAGCCATTTTCTGCTAATTGCCCCGCTGTTTCAGCAACAGCTGGATGCTCAATATTTGAAATAATGATATGACGACCAAATGTTTGTTTTTCTAAAGCAGTTCCTTTTAATACCCAATTATCGCCTTCTGTTCCTCCGCTTGTAAAATAAATCTCATTTGATTTCACTTGAATCAGATCCGCGATTTGCTTACGTGACTGTTCTAACAGTCGACTTGCTTGATTACCCAAATCATGTAAACTAGACGGGTTGCCAATAATACGTTGGCTTACTTTTATATAAGTATCTAAAGCTTGAGGATAAATCGGTGTTGTTGCACTGTTATCAAAATATATCATCTAAAAAACCTTCTTCTTTTGAAATTCTTTCCTATTATATACTTTCTAATTTAGTAGTTCAACCTATCGAACAAAATAAAAAGGTGAGACGCTTGTCTCACCCTTACTTATTTAAATCGCATCAAGATTATTGAAATAGAAATCTTCGATTCTTCTAAATGCTCCTGGTTCTACTCTTTCTAAAGCTGTCCCAATTTCATCTAGAGCATCTTGATATCTGTATTCTTTCGAGAATAGTTCTAAACTATTTTCCATCGCCACGCGAATTGCTTCATGTGTATGACGGTAACGATTTGCATATTGCATCATTTGTTCTGTCAATGCAGCAGAGTTAACTAAATCGTTTGTTTTCTTATCTAGTAATTCCAAGTCTTCATTACAAAGATCAGAAAGTTTTTTGATTTCTTCCATGTTGATGCGAATTCTATTTAAAGCCTTGCTTAGCTCTTCAATACGATCGGTTGCTACGAAGAAGAATTCCAAGTAATCAGCTGGTAATCCAGGTAAACGTTGTTTTTCAACATAACGTTTGATGTTGCGTAAACGGAAATCATATTGATCGACTTTTTCTTGAGCAACTTTTTCACCTTTACGTAAATCTTTCAATGAATCATCGATTTCTACTTGTTGATTTTCGATGTCATCTAGGATTTTATAGCAATCTTTAAAGAATGCTTGAACTTCTGAAAAAGGAATCGTATGCTCTTTTAATTTTGGTTCGAAATCTTCATAGCGGCGGATCAGTTCTTCGATTTCTGTTTGGAAGCCTCTTGAACGTCCTAACTCATTATGATTCAACGTATAACTTTGAGATGTATGATCTAATTCAATCATCAATTGACGATTATTTTTCAATGCATGAGCAATATAATCTCCGACCACTTTATGGTTGGTCATTACATATTTCTTAGCATTGATCTCACGTTCCATGATTTCATATAATGCATCGATAGCATTAGCTGTATCACGATTAGCTACTTCAACTGCATCCACTTCTGTCTTCTCTAAATCGACTGTTGAATTTTTAACACGTTTTTGAACACGTCTTAATTCATCTTCAAAATTCTTTTCTGGGAACACATAATGATCCGCAAGTAGACGTTTGTAGCCATCTTCGATCTCTTTTAATTGATCAGGGAAAGTCCGATTTAATTCGTCATAAAGCGGTGGGATCCGTTTCATCACATCATCTAACTCATATGTGTGACGTTCGGCATTTTCTAAAACTTCACGAGCTTCAATCGGATCTCCTGATGTATTCAATGTTACAAACTGAGTAAATTCGATTTCGATATTTTTGATTTGTTTTTGTAATTCAGGATAAGCAGAACCAAATTCTGATTTTTCATCATGAAGTAATTTACTGATCTCTTCGTAAACATCTAACGCTTTTTGAACTTCAAGTGAATTACGTTCTTCACTTTCACGCAGTTCTTTCAGACCGTTACGGATGATCTCAACTTCTGATTCCATCTCAGTCATCGTCTGATCAGCTTCAGCAACTGCCTTTTTCGCTTTCATAAAACGGAAGGTTTCATTTAAATTTTCTACTTCAAAAATCTGACTTTCTAGCTCTGCAAAAGAACGAGTAGAAATCTCGGTCCAACGCTGATTCCATTCTCTAAACGTGTTTTGACTTTGCCCGACCATGTGCATCTTCTTGACATCATCGACCTCTTCGATCACCGGCAAGTCGAACAGTTCTTCTTTCCTCTTTTCCAGATCATCGAGTTTCATTTGATTTTTCTTTCTCATAAAATAACCAACTAAATACAAAACTGCTGCGATGATTATTATAGCTAAAACTACGATAATGATCAGATTATTCTTCATTCATGGTTCCTCCGTTTATTAGTCCATATATGATATGCAACAGCTGATAAATAACGAAAACACCTTTATCTGCAGTCACAATATTCTCTTATCTACTTAATTTTTCTTAAAAACACCTACAGAAAATTATATCACAAACCCGTCCATCAAGCACTAACTAATTGTATTTTTTTAAGAAATGTTTTGACTTTGTAATATTGTAACAAAACTATTCCGCCTATTAGTTAGTTTAACCGACTTTCTCAGTCATTTGCAACTTTTTGCACACATCACTCAACGTCTCCAACTGGACATCCGCTAATTGCTGATTCATGCCAAACCGTTTATCTTTCAAGGCCCAGACACTTGCACCAGCATCATGAGCTGAGCGAATCCCTTTTTCAGAATCTTCGATTACCAGACAGACTTCAGGTTTCAGACCTAACTCTTGTGCTGTATACTCATAAATCTCGGGTGCTGGCTTACTCTGTTTAAATTGTGTGCCACTTACGATCACATCAAAATAGCTAGCCAATTGCCCCACTTTCAATACTTCTTGAATCACATCCATCTTTGAAGAAGAGGCCAAAGCAATTTTATAGCCTTTTCTTTTAAAAAACTGCAAGACTCGTTTCGCATCTGGATCGATCAAGTCTGTGTAATCAATCGGATGTTTCTCTTTATATTGATGATATTTTTCACTTAAGAAAACTTCATCATAGATTGTATCATTAACTTCAAGAATCGTCTCCCATAAACTCCGCATATCTGCTCCAATAAATAATGCGATCGGAATCTGCTCAATCGTTAAATCATATTCTTTTAAAAATGCTTTTCTACGTTGATAATAAAACTCTTCACTATCGACCAATACGCCGTCCATATCGAAAATAATTCCTTCATATCTTTGCGTCATTTTGGCGCTCCTTCATTTGACTATTCTTATTCAGCTCTACCAGTCTAACAAATGTTTGAAAAAAAATGAAGAAATTTGTTGAAAAATAACTGAAAAGATTGAATAATTGTCATTTTTGCAGTTGCTTTTCAGTCCATATTTCGGTATTCTTTTACTATTATAATGAAAAATCTATTAAAATTAGGAGTGAAAAAAGTGAAAGTCATAAAATTTGGAGGCAGTTCATTAGCATCTGCTGCGCAGTTAGAGAAAGTTTTACACATCGTAAAAGAAGACGCTTCACGAAAGTTTGTTGTTGTTTCAGCTCCTGGTAAGCGTTCATCAGATGATATTAAAGTCACGGATTTACTTATCACATACTATAATGCTTATTTAAATAATGAAAATACAACTGATATCATCGGAAAAATCGTTGGTCGCTATGAAGCAATTTTGGATGAATTAACGCTTGATAAAGACGTTTTAGGCAATATCCAACAAGCCATTCAAACCTTAGCAACTTTACCCAAAAAAGACAACCCTCATCTTTTTGATGCGTTTTTAGCTAGTGGTGAAGACAACAATGCTAAGCTAGTTGCTTCTTTTTTCCAGCAACGCGGCTTGAATGCTCGTTACAAAAATCCAAAAGATCTTGGGATCATTGTGTCTGATGAACCTGGTAATGCGCGTATTCTGCCTTCTTCTTCAAGTAAAATCAACCAGTTTAAAGAAACAGAAGAAATTTTGGTCATCCCTGGCTTTTTCGGTTTCACAGAAGCTGGAGATATTTGTACATTTTCAAGAGGTGGTTCAGACATAACAGGATCGATCGTTGCCGCAGGTGTGGAAGCTGATCTTTATGAAAACTTTACAGATGTTAATGGTATTTTTGTTGCCCACCCAGGGATTGTTCACGAACCAAAAACAATCAAAGAACTAACTTATCGGGAAATGCGTGAATTAGCGTACGCTGGTTTTGCAGTGCTTCATGATGAAGCATTGATGCCTGCCTACCGCGCCAATATTCCAGTGGTTATCAAGAATACGAATAATCCTGAACATCCAGGCACTTTGATCACAACTTCTAGAACGATAAAGCACGATCCAGTTGTTGGAATTGCAAGTGACCAGGGATTTGCCAGCATTTATATCAGCAAGTATTTAATGAATAGAGAGCTAGGATTTGGTCGGCGTTTATTGCAAATTCTGGAGGAATTAGGGCTTAGTTATGAACATATGCCTTCTGGGATCGATGATATTTCGATTATTTTGCGAGAGCGTCAATTAACGATCGACATTGAAGAGGAACTGATGAAACGTCTAGAACAGGAACTTGAACCTGACGAATTGCGAATTACACATGGTTTGTCGATGTTGATGGTCGTAGGTGAAGGAATGCGTCAGAGAATCGGTGTAATGGCGGATAGTACTGCTGCTTTGGCTTTTAATAAAATCAACTTGGAGATGATCAACCAAGGTTCTTCTGAGGTTAGTATTATGTTTGGAATACGTGAGGATCAAGAGAAAAAAGCGATTCAAGCGTTGTATCAAACTTTTTTTGAACGTTAACATATAAAGTAAATACACAGCGAAGTCCGAATATGGAGTTCCTGTGTGTTTTTTAATAGAAAGCATTTTCTTCAGGAAATGACCAGCGTATAATAAAAATAGGTTATAAAAAACGAGGAGGACTTATTATGATTGAGTTAGTTAACGTTAGTAAAAACTATGGATCAAAAGAAGCATTGAAAGAATTGAGTTTAACCATAAAACAAGGTGAGATTTTTGGTTTTCTTGGTCACAACGGTGCAGGCAAGTCGACAACTATTAAGAGTTTAGTGAGTATTATTGAACCGTCTAGCGGTTCAATTACCGTTGATGGATTAGAATTAGCGGAGCATCGACAATCCATTAAGAAAAAGATTGCCTATGTTCCTGATACCCCAGATATCTTTTTACAGCTGACAGCAAGTGAGTATTGGGATTTGATTGCTGCGGCATATGAACTTAAAGAGACACAAAAACAAACTCGTTTAAATGAATTAGCTACTTTATTTGATATGGTAAGTCATCAGGATGAGACATTAGCCAGTTTCTCACATGGGATGCGTCAAAAAACAATTATAATCGGTGCATTGTTACCTGATCCTGATATCTGGATTTTAGATGAACCTTTACAAGGTCTAGACCCCCAAGCAGCTTTTGACTTGAAAGAAATGATGAAAGCCCATGCAGCCAAAGGAAAGACTGTGATATTTTCAACTCACGCATTAGATACAGCACAACAGTTGTGTGATCATTTAGCTATTTTAAAGAAAGGTGAACTCATCTACAATGGTTCTGTTGATAATTTGTTAGCGCAGTCTCCGAATGAAACATTAGAGTCTATTTATTTAAAAATGGCTGGACGTCAATCAGATTCGCAACTTGTCGAACGTATCGAAGGTGAATCCTATGAATAAAACACAGTTGTTAGAATTAACGCGAGTCAATCTACGTTATGCGAATCCTCAAGTAACAGAACGGGCTCGAAAAAAAGGGAAAAGCGGAAAGGCTTTGACGAAAGCTCTGATCAACCAGTATTTACTATCTGGCGTTTTGTTTTTATTCATCTATGGCATGACAATGTTTTTTATCGACTTCAGTCAGATGCCTGGTTTTTTTACTTATTATGTAGCATTATTTAGTATTTTGGCTTTTTCACAAGGGATTTCGGTTATTTATAATGTCTTTTTTGAAAGTCAGGATTTACCAGCTTATTTGCCTTTGCCTTTTCGCCAAAGTATGATTTTTACAGCGAAAATTTTGGTAGTGACCTTAACCGTTACGCCTTTTGTCTTTCCAATGCTCATTGTATTTTTATTGACTGGATGGCGGTCTGGAATTTTTCTACCACTCATGATTATTTTAGCAATTTTGCTCTTTTTATTAGTCTTAGCAACGGTTTTTGCAGTTTGCTGTCTGATTGTTTTTGGCTTAACCAGAACTGCACTTTTCAAAAAACACAAAAAACTTGTTACTAGTTTATTGTTAGGCATTTCAATGGCGATTGCGATTGTCGGGATTATTTTTATGAATGGGCAAAGTTCTTCTATCGAGACAGGTCAAATGGACCGTAATCCGATTTCTGTTTTACTTCCGTTATTTTATATTGTCTCCAAACCTTTGACTGCATCAGGGCTAATTAGTTTCGTTGGGTTACTTGGGTTGTTTCTAGTATTGATGCTAGCTATCAAGGTGTTGATCTTACCAAAACTTTATGAACAACTAACGGATGCAACCACTGCTACAGGTATAAGTCGCCGTAAACACAAAACGAATCAAAATTTAAATCAATTGCTTATAAGTTATAATACGCAATTATTGAAAGAACCAAATTTAATTATGCAAGTTTTATCGAATTCTTTGCTGATGCCCTTGATCTTCATCGTAACATTTGCAATCGGTGGATCCTTAGATTTGAGTCATATCGATTTTCGTTTTGTCGGTGTAGTTTTTTTAACTGGTATTGCTCTAGCTTGTATGACGGTCAATCAGACTTCTTTTATCAGTAATATGATTTCTCTCGATCAAGAAAACTTTAATTTTATAAAGACTTTGCCTATTTCGATGTCTAAATATATGAAACAAAAGTTTTTGGTTGGCTTAATCATTCAATCTGTATTAACTGGTGGTATTGCATTGATTGGAGGGATTTTATTCCGATTACCGATCCTGTTTACTATCATTTTATTGGCAGGGGCACTGTTTGGCAGTTATCTGCTCTGTTTACGTTTTTTTGCCAGAGACCTTCGCTTTATCTTGTTGGAGTGGACAAGTGTCAATCAATTGTTTACTCGTGGTTCTGGAAGTGTAGGATTAGTCTTTACAATGATCGGCTCAATTTTTGTAAGTTTGATTCTTTTAGGCATTTATGGTTTTGCTGCCATGACTTTCCCCTTTTGGCCGCTTAATTTAAGTGTTTTGTTGCTCTTAATCATTGTGAGTTTTCTATGGATAAGACATTTTCAAAAAAACTTTTGGGATTCATTCAATTAAAACTGGATCCTAGTTTAAAGAGTGTGAGAATTTTCAAAAAACTGAAAATTCATCACACTCTTTCCTTTTTTATTGTTTAATCTTTATTTTGATTTTTCCACGTAAATACAATCATTTATAGTCTATTTAATGTCTTAGTTCACTAGAACTTTCTATTGAATCTGAATTTGTGATATGTCTTGATTTACAGAAAAAGTCTAAGTACATGCTATCAAAATAACTCAAAACAAAACGATTAGCGTTCTGTTTTGAGTTATGATTTCAGCTATTTTTTCCGTTCATTTTAGCTTCAGACTGACGTTTTATTTCTTCTTTAATTTTTGGTTCTGGCGCAAAATCAGCTTCCCAATTATTTGGTTTTAACACTTTATGTGTTACAGGATGATAGTGAGGCTTTCCATCGGGAAATATTTTCCCCATATTTGCCTCATGCACAATTGAAAATATTTCGGTCGGATCAACACCCAACAAGGAGAATGAACCATACGTAAAATATAACAGATCAATCAAAGCATCCACTTGTTCAACTAAGGGATCTTCTACTTTCTTTTCCTTGCTGAGCACTTTTTCTTCTGCCTGATCAACAGATGTTTTCAACTGAGTTACTAGTTCTTTAAAAACGACTGGATCATTATTCGCTGATCCATAAAGAAATTCAACCAATTCTTCTACTTTAAAACCAGCTCGATCTGACGCTTGTTTGGCAGAAAATGGTGTTGGCAGCTCAGGTCTTCTATTATCAAACTTTTGGTGAAAAGCTTCTGTCTTTTCAAATGGATTATCGATTTTCATTAGGTTCCTCCTAAGTATAAAAAAGTTCAGCCTGTTTTGAATGAAAAACAGGGTTCATCATTTTCAAAAAAACTAGTCAATAATATCATAATGCAACAACGCTTGATAGATTCCTTCTTTTTCATTCGTTGTGGTCACGTACTTTGCAGCTTCCTTTACTTCTTTTTCTGCATTTCCCATAGCGACACCAATACCGACGCCAGCTAGCATTTCTATATCATTCCAACTATCGCCAAAGGCCATCACTTCATCGAGCGAAATACCATAATAATCAACACACTTTTTAATTCCAACTAACTTTGAACCACCAGCTGGAATAATATCCACTGTATACGGATTTGAGCGCGTTATATGACAATTAGGCAATTGTTCTCTTAAAGCTTGTTCCTCTGATTTAGGACTTAAAAGAACACATTGATAAATCGGCTCTTTCAATACATTCAGGTCAAAATAACGTTGTGCTTTTCTATGAATCGAAAAGCGGCTGATTAAATTTTTGACAAAGTTCGCAGGAAAATATTTGGGTAAAAAACGGACAATTTTTTTAGCCCATTTATTTTGGCCAAAGCGCATCAGCGAACTACCTTCCAGACTACTTCTTGAGCCAAACATGATCTGACGATGATAGTGGTCAGAAAATGAAACAATCCTTCTTAGGGTTTCATCAGAAAAATGTGCTGATCGAATCGTTTCTTCCTCTGTATAAACCAATTGACCGTTGTAGACAACAAAAACATCTAAATTCAATTCATCTATTTGTTTGCTTAAATGAACAGGTCCTCGACCTGTTGCTACTCCACAAATGATTCCTTGCGCCTGAGCTTGAGCAATTGCTTTTTTAGTAGATATCAACGCTTTGCTGTTTTTATCCACCAAAGTGCCGTCGATATCAAAGAAAATAGCTTTAATCATGGGAATCCTTTCTTTAATAATTCTATGTTCTTTTTAAAACAGTCCCATTTGTTTGGGGTTTAAATTCTCATATTGTAAATTCAATGCCGCTTTCATTTCCAGCAAGTTGCCTGCCGCATCACCGCCAGAATTATTGTTAAAAATCACACCGACTTCTTTGGCTTCACGAGATAATTTTTCCACAGCTTCACTTAAATCTGCGATTTCCTCTGAGTTATAGCGATATAAGGTGCGCTTTTTACGCCAATCCTTGTCATTTGCCATCCACCCAGCAGCGTTACGTCCATGAAATCGGAACAAGACAAATTGATCATTCGTAACATAAGGGAAAAATGGCACTGGATTTGTAGGAATCTGCGGTTCATCGACCACAACTAATGAAAATTCATTGTTTTTCATAAATGACAGTGTTTGTTTAATGTATTTTGCGGTATACCAAGAACCATTTCGTAATTCTATCGCAATTGGCAGATCAGCAAACCAGCGGCGAATTTTTCCCAAATACTGAACGTTTTCCTTTGTGCATGCAAACGTTCCAGAAAATTGAATCAGAAATGCAAAAAGTTTACCACTTTCGATCATAGGCGTCATACTTGTCAGAAATGCCTCAATCATTTCTTCTTCGTTTTGATAATACTGCTGCCACTCGCCTTGGCAACTGATCCCACTATAGACTTTCATCACAAAACGAAAGCCATCTGGAACCGATTTAGTCCATTCTCTAACAGATTCTTGTTTGGGAATGCCGTAATAGGCTGTGTCCATCTCAACCAAAGGTAAATAACCTGCGTATTCATATAAAGTAGAACGCTTTTTTCCAGTTAACTTGTCATGTTCATTAAAAGAAGTCAAACCTAAACGAATCATAGAGTATGTTGTCCTTTCTATTCCTATCAATTCACTATTACGTACATATCGTTAAAATGATTATTTACCTATTATTTTATACTAAAAAAGACTAAGACAAAACAAAAAGTTGCCTTAGTCCCAAAATTTGATCTGGTTCTATCAGTCTATTAGCTTTTTTTCCATTTCATATTAGCTTCACAATAGGTTTGACCATCGATTCGAATTTCATGCCGCGTTGTTATTCCTTCTTCACCTTCAAGCATTTCATAATGGCTCTCTACTACCTGACCATATTCCACTTCTTTATCAAATTTCACATTAATAAATGTCGGCTCGTGTGTACTTAGAAAATCATAACCTAACACATCTAGCAACCAATTAAAGTAGATCGCATTATTAACATGCTGGTTCCCATCAATATCAAAATAACGAACACGATAGGGTAAAAAGTCCCCTGATTCCACTTTTTCGATTTTTTCACTACGATAAATTTTCTTGATTTTTTCACTTTCATACGGCTCGATGATTTCAGGAAGAACACTGCTCATTTTGCGATTTTCTTTATCCATCAAGACAAAAGTCGACTTGATCAACACACATTCGTTTCCTTGTTCATCATGAATCCAAAAATTTCGGTAACAAAAATATTTATTATACGCAATTGCTTGCGTCGTAATAGAGAGGTTTTCTCCAACTTTAGGTAAACGCGTGATATGGATCTCATAATTGGTAATAACCCAGCCAAGTCCAAACGAAGCAACAAAATCAGAACCACGTTCTAAGGCATCGCTTTGTTCTTCAGATGTCTTGATCACAACAGCTAGCATTGCTGGAATTGTCATTTTTCTTGTAATATCGCCATCATAATAGGCAACTTCATACGGGGTCGTAAATTTTTTTGCCATTGGATCTCCTCCTTTTTTTGCTTCTATAACTGTGTAAATTATAACATAAGTTACTGAATCGAGGATACAAATAATGATAGCTTAAACAGATTCAAGTAATCGATGTTTTCTCAAAATTGTTTTTAAGATATATTTAAAATAATTGTTAAATTTTATGTTTTTAAGATATTTTTTCTATATATTCCAAAAAAACTTTTCAAAGCAGAAGTGTCTATCCCTCTGTTCTAAAAAGTTTTTTAGTCTTACCTATTTGTTAAAAAAAAAACTCTATTCACTAATTTTTTTGCACTATACGTGACCAGTATTCCCGTAGACAAGCACTTCATTCAACAGATCCAAAAGTGTTTCCATCGCTATCCCTCCAAAAAATTAGTTGATTCTAAAAGAATAATACCATACTATTATATAAAACTAGAACTATAATGCATAAACATAGAGGGGAAAAATATGAGAATCAAAGGAGACATCATCCGAACAGTAAGGAAACAGAAAAAATTGTCGCAAGTAACTTTGGCCGCTGGAATTTGTACACAAGGAACCGTTAGTAATATTGAAAACAAAAATGTCTGTGATAGCCTTGAGATTCTTGATGCGATATGCAAAAGATTAAATCTTAGTCTAGAAAGTGTCCTAGATGACAATGACGAAAAGAAGTTAATGTCTTTATTAAACAATGTAGAAGAACTGTGCAATACATTTAAACATAAAGAAGCTCATTCATTGCTAAAAGAAACGTCAATAAATGTTGCTGATTTCCAAAATAAAGAGTTGGAAGTTCGCTGGTTTTACTTTATGGGCATCACTAACTTACTAGGTTATAACAATACAACAGACAGTTTATTTTATTTTTATAGAGCGGATGAACTTGGTGATTCAAATTCTATTTATGCCATTCTTTCCGTCAACAGCCTGGGGATCGTATATGAAATGGCTAATGAACTAGATAAAGCCCAAGTTTATTATGAGAAATCGATCGATATGCTCAAAAAAATGACGATAAAAATACCTATTGAAGCGACTAAGGTGTTTTTCAATACCGCCAAATTTTATTCATTGATCAAAAATTATGCAACTGCTTTTGACCTGGCTTCTGAAGGGATGCTTTTAAATCAGACCTATCAATCATTGTACATGTTAGATCTTTTAGCATATGAAGCAGCTTTTAACGACTTTATGAAGTCACCCGATTTAACAGCACCTGACTTTACTAGTGCGAAAGTTTTTGCTACCTTTAATAACAATCAAAATTTATTAGCTGTGATTGCTAACGATGAAAAAACCTTAACTCGTTAGATTAGCAGACAATGAAGAATCGTTCGTTTGGACCATGCATTCAGCATAATCTTAACGAGCGATTTTTTACTTTCTTCTGATTTATGCCACTAAACTATACATCTTTTTTGAAGAATATATTTCGCAAATCCTCTCACTGAATTATCATTTTAAAAATAGTTGCATATTATTGGAATAATATAAAATACCATGTTACATTTATTATTGTAAGCGCTACAAAATACTTTTAGGAGGAATTACAATGAAAAAAACAATGCTCAAAGCAGTACTTACACTTAGTTTATTAGCTGGAGGTTTATCTGTTTCAGCTACTGTCACCCATGCGCATGGATATGTTTCATCACCAGGAAGCCGCGCTTATTTCGGCAGTAGTCAAGGTGGAAAAATAAATAAAAATGTTGGCCGTGCTGAATGGGAACCTCAAAGTATTGAAACAACTAAAAACACTTTTATTCCAGGAAAATTAGCGAGTGCAGGTGTTAGTGGATTTGAGCCATTGGATGTTCAAACAGCTGATCTTTGGCATAAAACAGATATTACAACAGGCCCACTTGCAATCAACTGGACTTTAACTGCTCGTCATAGAACTTCTACGTGGGATTACTATATGACGAAGCAAGGTTGGAATCCAAATCAGCCTTTAGATATTAAAAATTTTGATTTGATCGGCCGTGTTGATGACAAAGCAACAATTCCAGAAGCTTCTGTCAACCATACGATTACCGTTCCTAGTGACCGTAAAGGGTATCATGTGATTTATGCTGTTTGGAATGTTTATGATACGACAAATGCTTTTTATCAAGCAATCGACGTCAACGTCAAATAAAACAAACTATAAGGAGACAAGCATATGAAAATCAAACAATTGATTCCTGCTTTTTTACTCGTTTCAGGTATTGCTGCCGGCAGCTTTTTTACAGCCACTCCTGCACAAGCCGCTGATTCAGCCAGCGAAATGGTTAGCGTAGCAAATAAAAAAGTCCTTGTTGGCTATTGGCATAACTGGGCTTCTAAAGGTCGCGATGGCTATAAACAAGGAACTTCTGCAAATATTTCATTAGCAGAAGTGAATAAGACCTACAATGTAGTTCCAGTATCCTTCATGAAAAGTGATGGTATTAGCCGAATTCCGACGTTTGCACCTTACAACAAAACAGATGCCGCTTTTCGTCAAGATGTCGCATTACTTAATAGCCAAGGACGTGCTGTCTTACTTGCTTTAGGTGGTGCTGATGCTCATATTCAATTAAAAACAGGTGATGAACAAGCCTTTGCTGATGAAATTATTCGTCAAGTGGAAACATACGGCTTTGATGGACTGGATATTGATTTAGAGCAATCTGCCATTACAGCAGGTGATAATCAAACTGTTATCCCAACCGCTTTGAAAAAAGTCAAAGAACATTACAGAGCACAAGGTAAAAACTTCATCATCACAATGGCACCTGAATTTCCTTACTTAAAACCAGGCGGCGCTTATGAAAAATACATTACTTCTTTAGATGGTTACTATGACTACATTGCACCACAGTTATATAATCAAGGTGGAGACGGCGTTTGGGTAGATGAAATCAACAAGTGGATTCCACAAAGTAATGATGCGCTGAAATATGAATTTCTTTATTATATGTCGGACTCTATGATTCATGGCACACGGACATTCTTAAAAATTCCAAATGATAAACTTGTGTTAGGACTACCTGCAAATGTTGATGGCGCTGGCAGTGGATATGTAATTGACCCAACAGCTGTTTACAAAGCGCTTGATCAGTTAGCAAAAGATGGCAATCCAATCAAAGGCTTGATGACGTGGTCAGCTAATTGGGATGTCGGCACTAACGTAAATGGGGTACCTTACAATAATGAGTTTGCTACTAGGTATGCTCGAATTTTACAATAAAAAATAAACAAAAAGAGCCAAATCATGTGAGATTTCGGCTCTTTTTGTTTATTTTTTTCCTCCGCTGCTGACTAAATATTTATTATTTTTGGATATATCAGCTGTTTTTTTAGTCCGATAAATCCCTTCTTTTCTTAAATGATGATAAATCGTTGATGTAGAAATACCACAGCGTTTTGAAATTTCCTCTGTTGAAATATCTGTGTTGTGATAAAGCTCAAGTGCTTCATTCACTTCATTGACAAGTGGGGGGCGGCCTAAAATGACACCCTTTTTTTTAGCTGCACTCAATCCTGCCAAAACACGTTCCCTGATCAACTCTGCTTCCATTTCAGCAAATGCTCCCATGATCGTAAAAAAGAAGCGCCCCATTGGTGTAGAGGTATCAATATTATTTTCAATGCTGACAAAATGAATATTTCTTCGATCAAACTCTTCTAACAATCCAAGCAGTTGCTTCGTACCTCTAGCCAATCGATCCAATTTAAAAATAACAAATGTATCACCAGGCTTCAAAATTTGCAAAGCTTTATTCAATTCATTACGAAAACTTTTGCGTCCACTTTCATATTCTTTGAATATTTGGTCGACACCATACTCCTCCAATGCTTGTTGTTGAGAATCAAATTTTTGATAGTGCGTACTGACACGCATATAGCCAATAACTGCCATCTTATTCTCCCCCTTATTTCTCCTTAACCCCAACCAGTAATCTATTTGCTATACGGCGTTTGTTGGATCAAAATAAATCGAATGGTAATAGCCTTCTAGAGCTAATAATTCCTGATGTGTTCCTTCTTCAACAATTCTTCCTTGATCCATAACTAAAATTCGATCAAAATGTTTAATCGTATTTAATCTATGGGCCACAATAATGCAGGTGAAATCGTACGTCTTTAAGCGGTTCATGATAAAGTTTTCTGAAATATTATCTAAAGAGCTTGTCGGTTCGTCCATTAAAAGTAAACTTGTTTCTTTTACCAATGCTCGAGCAATGGAAATCCGCTGCATCTGGCCTCCCGATAAATTCATTCCACCTTCTGAAATTTGTGTTTCTAATCCCAAAGGTAAATTCATGATGATTTCATCTACTCTAGAATCAAAGATTGCTTGCTCAACTCGTTCATCAGTGGCCTCAGCTTGATTCAACACAATATTGTCATATAAAGAAGCGTTGAATATTGTTGGTTTTTGATTAACAATACTAATGCATTTTTTTAGCGAGACGTCATCAATTTGTTTGAGATCGATATCGTTGAACCTGATTTGTCCTGAAGTTGTATCGTATAAGCCTGCCAATAACTTCAATAATGTGCTTTTCCCTGAACCACTTTTCCCTACAATTGCAACTTTATCTCCATGTTCTATCTGGAAAGAAACAGAATGTAAAATCTCTTCCTCAAAGTAGCTATATTTAAATGAAACATCTTCAACACTCACCGAATCAACCCTTGTTATTGTTTCTCCGTCAATTGCCAAACGAGGATTATCTTTTGCTTCTAAAATCTCATTTAGCTTACCAAAGTACGATCGTAAAAGTAAGAACTCTGTATAAGAATCAAAGACGGTGACGATTGGCGCAATAAAGGCTCCGGACAATGCATTAAAACTGATAAGTTCTCCCAATGTCACTTGTCCTTTTGTTACTTGAAACAGCCCTACATAAATCAGAACGATCGGCAAAATAAATTGAATGGATGTTTGAATTGTTCTAACCCACGTTGAAAAGCGATTTTTCTCAGCCCGTAACATAATTTGATTTTTGAATTCATTACGCCATTTTGCATAGAATTGATTTTCTGATCCAGACGATTTAACAGTTTCCATTCCTTCAAATAATTCTACCAAGATGCGCTGAACTTTAGATTGAGCAATCAGTTCTTTATTCGTAATACTTTGCACTCGCTTCGAGTTAACAACTGAAATAGCCCCCATCATAAATGCTCCGAAAATAGCAATTAGAGTTAATTTTAGTGATAAATTAACCATTAAAATTAAATAGATGAACACAAATAAAAAATCTACCGAGATTGTCAACATCCGTTGACTCATGATTTGCTGGATGATCACACTAAGGTTCGCACGAAAAATCAAATCCCCCGTTGAACGATTAACGAAGAAACGCAACGGTAAATGAATGATTTTTTTCATAAAGGCTTTCATCAAGGTTAAATCAAATAAATTTTCCAACACGATCAACACTAAGCCTCTTGCAACTTGCAGCAGATAATAAGCGATAAAAAGAATGGCGATCGTTGAACCGATTTGAAAGATATTAGAAACAGCAACATTTGCATTATCTATGATCATTTGCGTCAGTCTAGGAATTGCAATCGTCACCATTTGAATCAACAGAGTCAGGGCGATAAACAAGGCAACTTTTGCTTTTTGATCCGTTAATATTCCTTTTAAGATCAGCCAAGTAGCATTTTTTTTATTCTTTCGCTGTGTGATCGTAACGTCAACGTCTGTTAAAATCAAAGCAATATTAGAGAAGCTTGCTTCAAATTCTGCCCTTTTAATTTTTTTCCGTCCACTTGCAGGATCCAAAATTGTTGCTTCTTTCCCTGTTAGTTTCTCTAATACAATATAATGGCGTTCTTCCCAAAAACAGATCGTAGGTGTAGCTTGTTCCTCTAAAATTTCTAGATCTAGGACTCGAATCGCCTTTGTTTCAATTCCTCGATCCAATAAAATTTGTTTTAAATTTGTTAGTGTGTTTCCACCTTTAGGAACACCGTACACATCACGAAGGTGGCTCAGCGTCACATTATCGTCATAGTAGTTTAAAACCATCGTCGTACAAGCTAGCCCACATTCACTATGTTCACTTTGTTCAGTAAATGGCACTTTTTTCGTCAATATGATTCCTCCTTATTCCATTGGTAATTCCAAGGTTAGTATGTCTGCTGCTTGATTTGCATTGTGTATGCGTAACAGTTGGTGTCCAATACCGGCCAATCCTGTAAACAGTCCATATTTAGGAATCGTCGGCAGTCCTTCAAATGTATAGTTTTCTTCAAGAATTTTCTGATAAGCTTTTTTTACTTTCTCTTCAATAGCATCTTTATGTTGTTTGGTCGCCCAGCTTGATTTTCCATATTCGATCAAAAATTCCAAATCGCCAAAATTACCATGACATAAACAGTCATCTCTTTTTTCCTGATGGATCAAACGTTCTGCTGCAATTTGAACTTCTTTTCGTAAACGTGAATCTTCAAATCCGCTATTTAATAAATCTAAATAAGCCAAGCCGATTCCTGTTGATCCATAACACCACAAATCATTGACCATTGGGGGAATTGGACGTAAATCCAACCAACCATTTTGGGTAGGATCAAAAGTGGTTCTTTCTTTGACCAAACATTTTTTGATCAATAGCATAATTTCAGGATCTTTTTCAACTTTCAAAAGGCTATTAGCGGCATGGATCACTCCTGAGTAGCCATGTGCAAACCCACCTTGAGTAATTTTTTCAAGATCTAAATCGAAAAGTAACTGCTTAGCAAAAGCAAAATAGCTTTCTTTATTTGTTAGTTGATATAAATGAACAAATACTTTTATGATCGATGCTGTACCACCATTCCAATCATAACTTTCAATTACTTCCCCGTCATATCTTTCCATATATCGTGCAGCAATCGACTCTGCTGCCCTGATTAATTTAGAATCATGATTATAGTTATAGCTATAAAGTAATGGATAAACAGCAGCAAAGGAACCGTAAAAAGCTGAAACACTGTCCACATAATCTTCTTCAAGTTTCAAGACTAATGCTTCTGCTAATTCATATGGCTTTTGAAACTTCTGATCTTTTGTAATATGGTAGAGCTCACTAAAATATAAGTACATTCCGCTAATTCCGTCGTAAAAATTTTCATTCATGACATTGACGACATAATTATCTGGTGACGTTTCTTCAATATCTTTCCAGGCAATTGACTCTTCACCTAAAAAGGCAGCTTCAAGAATCGTTTCCCCCACTGCAACAGCCCCATCTAAAAAGTTGACTTGATGAATTTGCTCTTTTAATGGAACTGTTTTTTCCTGCAAATCGGTTGAATGATACAAGCCGAATGAAGTTTTTAGATAATCTAGCTGTTGCTCTTCTTCTAATTCAGAGTAATTTCTTAATCGTAAAATTTCGAGATCCAGAGCTTTTTCTTGGTACATATTTTTGATGATTTCACCTTGACTTGCCATTAAATCCTTGGTACTTGTGGGGTTAAAGAAAATCGGTACATCATGTTGCAGCATATCGCGCACTTCATAAGGTACGGGTTTGGAATTAGAATAGCCATGCATCCACAAATTTTCAAATAGTTTTTCACGTTCTATATAATCGACCATACAAGTAGGATGAGTTGAATAATCCAATAAGTCCCCGTAGCTTTGTGTTGTTTTGATCACGTTGCGGACTAAGCAATCTGAAAACGTCTTTTCTGCCAAGTGTGCTAGTGTTTGTTTGTTGTTTCTAGCAAATGCTGAAAACTCTTTAAATCCGTCAATGATCGTTTCGATATAAGGAACGAAATCAACTTTTTCACCGTTGAACAAAGGAATATTTTCTGCTGCATCTGTGATATGTTCTTGATACATAAACTGCATATTGACTGAATCAAAATTAATCAGTTTCAAGACTTTGTAAGGTAATTTTTGTTCTCCACCACTAAGAGCACTTAACTGAATCCCTTTTGTAGCACCTTCCACGTCATCTTCTGCTCGTTCTTCAAATAAATAGATTGGAACCAGACCACTCATGACTACAGATTCACCATTTTCCTGCATGACTTTCACGATTGCATTTTCACTGTCCGGCATTGGAAAATGATTTTGAATGATCGTTTCAAGATCGATCAAGACTGGATATTTTCCGAAAGCCAGAACATTTTCCAAATGGAAATCATTGCCATTCAACAAATATACTAAAGCTACAGTCTGCCCAAATTGACGATAATAGTGCGTAACATCCTCTTTCGACAAACATTCAGAATAAATCAATCGTTCTTCGAATGTGTACTTTTCTTTTATTATTTTTGTAGTCAAATAAAAATCGAATGCATTCTCCATCTCATTGATTTTCTGAACAAACTGATCAAAACGCTCACCAATCATTAAATTTTTTGGTTTAAAAACAACATCGATTTCGTTACTGAATGTTAGGATCGCTACCGATTTTCCTTGATCATGAGAATCTCCTGCTCCCATTTTTAAACCACTTAATGATAGAGGAAGCTCTACTTGAAAAATTTGATTCAACTCTGTTTCGCTTTCAGCTAGTGCTTGCAACAACTCTCTAAAATTAGTAAGTTGAAAATCGATCGTCTCAGCATAAAGTCTCATTAATACTGGATACTGATCAAAAAAATCAAGCAATTTTTCTTGTGTATCAAAACGAGCGATCAAGTATTGTTTGAATCCTTCTTTCTCATCTAGTGACTCTGAAAAGGACAGCTTCTCTTTTTCTACATGTAAATCATACACAAATGTGCGTAACCCTATGTCCATAAAACGATTGATCACTTCACCAATGAAATTTTCCATAGCAGTTGCTTGAATTTGGAGTGTTGGAAAATCCGCCACTATTTGATATAATTTTTTTTCAAAATAATCAATGTGCAAACGTAAGGCGTACGTAAAATTCGCTTTTTCATCATCAAAAACATCTTCAGATAAACGGTCCTCTTGCGACATTATCAATTTTGTAGTCTGCACCCATTGTTCTTTAGATATAGTCATAAAAATAGACTCTTTTTCATCTGTAGTTAATTCTTTTATCGCTAAACCAAAGTCCTCTTCAGTTAACTTTAACGATGCTAAAATTTCTTTAAATCGTTCATCTGTTACAGTTGTAGGACGCTTACGCCACTTTTTATAATTCTCAATTTGCCCTTTTGGAACAGTCATCTGGTTGTTTTTATAATATTCTTGTAACGCTTCATACCTTTGACGGATAGATGTGCCTTTGGCCAGGTTTTTTAGACTCATGTCAAACTCCTTTTGTTCGTTTATTTATGTAAAATTTCTTTAGTTAAAAACAAGTGCTAGACAAGCTTCCTATCAAGAGGAACTCGTCTAGCAACTTGATTATTTTAAATTACCACCCGCAACATCTTGAAGAGCAGCAGCTATAGCTACATCTTGTAGAGTAACAGCTACTTGATGATGATGAAGAAGATGATGATGACCAGCTCCATCCAAAGAAACTTCCTTGAACTTTATTCATTTCTTCCGGTGTTAATTCTTCAAAAGATTTCCCAACTTTTTTCTCAGCTTGTTTGTTCATAGTGTGTTTTCCTCCTAAATGATTAATAGTTTGAGATAATAAAATGTGCACTTTTATTATCATTTATTTAAAATAAATTGCGATTTAAGCAATCTATCTTAAAACAGTTCTTTTCTTCCCTAATTCAGCTTAGATGGTTAATCTGATAATAGTGAATTTGTTAGCTTCAATTTTGAATTTTGTTGGTGTAGTTTCATTTGAATATCCTCTTACAGTAGGTTCAATTTCATACTCACCAGGGGCCAAGTAAATACTGATTTGCCCAAACGTATTAGAAACTACAGTTGTTTCAAATGCTGCCCCTTTCGTACAAGTAATACTATATTCCAGCCCTTTTAATACCTGTTTTGTATCATTACTTGAAAGATAGACTAGAGCACGTCCTGGTATTTGTTTCGGTTTATTATAAAAAACTGCTTCTGCAATTTCTTCCACAACGATTTTTTTCGTTTGCGTTGGAGCATCAAGTTCGTAACCATCTGGGGCTTTGGTTTCAGTGATTGTTACTTCCCCTACCGGTAAGTCTGGAAAAAACAATTCGCCTTGTACATCTGTGACCCCTTTATGGCTATTTCCTGCCGAGTCAATTACTTCAAACTCTGCATTTGGTAACACAATGTCTGTTTCAAAACCATCTTCATCATTTGCATATTTCTTGATTTTTAAACCACCTAGGTTTTCTTTTTTGATATTCGCATGTCTAACTTCAGCTATTTTCCCTGATTCAACGGTAACTTCATAAAATGTTGAATCTTGCTCATAACCTGGTGGGGCTTCAATTTCGATTACATAGTATTTACCTGGGTCTAAATCTTCTAAAAGAATTTCCCCATTATCGTCTGTAGTATATGTCCCCAAGAGTTGATTGTTATTATCATAAATTTCAAATACGGCGTCCTTTAAATAAACCTCTGGATCAGAATCTTTAACATATTTGACGATTTTTAGAGAGCCAGCTGTAGGTACTTCTACTTTTTTATTGACTATATCAATAGATGCTTTACCTTCTGGATCTGTTTTAGATAGTGTGATAAATTTTGGTGTTGTATCTAATTCATAGCCTTCTGGCGCTTTTGTTTCAATCAATTTATACGTACCATATGGTAAATCATTTAATTGACCGATACCATTTGCATCTGTTGTGATTTTCCCGACTAGCTGATCCGTCACATTGTATACATCAAATTCAGCTCCAGCTAAAACAGTTCCTGCTTCATCCTTTTTCACTACTTCAAGATTTCCAGTTGTTTTTTCTTTTCTATTCTCTACAGTTACACTGATTACACCGTTTGGATCATCTTTGGAAACGACTACTGATTTTGGTGTCGCATCTAATTCATAGCCTTCTGGCGCTTTTGTTTCAATAAGCTCATACTTACCAAATGGCAGATCTTTCAATGTCCCAACGCCGTTAGCATCCGTCGTGATTTTCCCAACAACCTTATTATTTTCATCACGAACTTCAAACTCAGCGCCGGCTAATAAGTTGCCAGTCTCATCTTTTTTAATGACTTTAAGCGCTCCAGTTGTGATTTTTTTCTTGTTTATTACGCTAATCGTTGCTTTGCCATTTGGATCTGTTTTAGATAATGTGACATATTTTGGTGTTGAATCTAATTCGTAGCCTTCTGGTGCGAAATATTCGACTACTGTATATGTGCCATATGGCAGATCTTTCACCACAGCAATTCCATTCGCATTTGTGGTAACTTGCCCAACAAGGGTATTAGCGCTGTTTATAACCAAAAAGCTTGCGCCAGCTAAAACTTTACCATTTTCATCTTTTTTGACTATTTCCAGTTCACCAGTTGTGATTAGCTTTTTATTCACTATTGTGATAGTCGCTACACCCGTAGAAGAAACAGTAACATATCTCGGTGTTGTATCAAGTTGATACCCATCTGGTGCTTTAACTTCGATCAGCTTATATGTCCCATATGGTAGATTCCCTAAAGTTGCGATTCCATTGGCATTCGTAGTAATTCTTCCCATAAATTGGTTATTGGCATTATAAACATCAAACACAGCTCCAGATAGAACTTGATTACTTTCATTTGTTTTTACAACTTTAAGACTACCTTTTTGACTTGGCAGTGGTATATTGCATTTCGTTAAACAAATAAGCTGCCCTGGTAAGAAAAGGTTAAAGTACATTGGGCTGCTTTCTAATTGATAGCCCGCTGGTGCTTTCGTTTCACGAATTGAATAGTAGCCAAGCGGTAATGACCTCGTTTCAGCAACACCATTATAGTTTGTCTGAATCACTTGGACAGGACGGTTAAAGCTATCATAGATCGTAAATTGCGCCCCTGATAATCTTGCTTTTGTCCGATCATCATACTTGATTACTTGAACACCTCCACATAATTTTGGAACAAAAAATCTAGGTGTTATTTGTGAAGATCTAGGAAGTCCGCTCTGCATTGTTGATAAATAGTCATTTGATGATGTGTTTCCTCCAAACTGATTATTCATCACTGAAGTTGTGGACCATGATGCATTACTTTGAGTAGCTGCTTCAGCCTGTTTCCCTCCAAATACACTGATAGTAAATACAATTAAAACGAGTGAATAAAATAAATAGCTAATTTTCTGTTTCATACAATAAAACTCCCCCAACAAATTTGATTTTTTAACTTTTCCAAATGATGCTTTTTTAGTATGTAATAAACCAAATAAATAATTTGACCATTCGTCTCAACTCCTCTCTCATTTGAAATAAATTCCAAAATTTTCCGAATTAATTTAAATTTCTTTTTATTATCTACTAGTTATTTAATGTTTTTGCTATAATAACATAAGTATTACAAATTTTTTCACTAGGTAAAATATTTTATACCACCAGAGAGGAGAACTATTTTTGAAAAATTATGGAACTTTAATAAAGAAAATTCGACAAGAAAAAGGACTCAGTCAAAAAGATATCTACGATGGGATCATGACTAGACAAACCTATTATTTGATTGAAACAAATGTCAGCATGCCTTCTTTTGACAAATTTTTAATGATACTGGAGAAACTTTGTATTTCCGTTGAAGAATTTCTTGAGTTACTCGATTCTGAGGCATATCCAACAATCAACCATTTCTATCATCAATTAAGCCAAGCCGTTTTCAAAAAAGATCAAAAAGTATTAGATTCTATAATCGAAAAATCTCAGCAACTTTATACAACCACAAACAATAAAAAGTTCTTCCATTTAAACCTGATTACTCAAGCAATGACTTACGCAACGAATGAAACAAGTGAATCTGATGCCCTTAAGGCTTCTAAAAACTTGATGTTTCCGATCAAACAATATTTGATTGGTATTGATAAATGGTATCTCTATGAATTAAAGTTGTTGAATAATTCCTTGTATTGTTTTGAATTATCAGAGGCCATTGCTTTAGGTACCTTGGTTGGAAAAAAGATCGATACCCTTAGTAACATCGAACAATACCAAGAAATTAAATTGAGAATCTATCTAAACCTTTCATCTCTATGCTTAAATTATCAAAATTACGAAAAAACCTTATTTTTTTCTGCCTTGGCAAAAGAAAACGCTCAAACAGATTACCGCCTATTTGAAATGATCATTGCAAACTTGAATTATGAAATTGCCCAAGCAGCTATAAAAAAACAGTTAATGGATTCTCAAATAAGTCATTACCTTACTATTTTAGAAAGTTTAGGCTATCAATCTACAGTAAAAGAATACAAACGATTCCTGAAAAACAACACTATTTGTTGATTTTCATTTGTTTTTTATTCACTAATCATTAATAGCCAAAGTTATTTACTTTATAATCCCAACTATAGGGTCTAGGTGACATAATGGGTTCCCCACCACTATCTTTCCCCAAATCAGGTGTGATGAACATCGTTACCCAGTACTCATGATTTATTTGATAATCTAAAACAGCTTCATTACTCTTTACCAAGGCTGCTGTGTTACTCGATAAATGGGTCAAATTTAAGTTTTCATTTGTTGTTGTTGCAATAAAACCAAAAATTTTATAATACTCTGGTATTAAATCGGTGACTGTTAATTCTTTTTGCTGTCTCGCCAAGGTTATTTCATATTTAGTAAAAAGCTCTGCTGAAACTTCTGTTGACGTATCCTTTATTGTACTTTCAGAAATCAAGTTTAATTTTTGGTCTGTATTATCGATAACAGACTCGTAAAACCCTTTTGAGGGAATAACTAACTCCGAATTTGAATTAAGTACACTTTGCCTGATATTCAAACGAATCGTTTTCTTTTCAGGAATTTTCTTATTTGTAACAATTATTTGCTGGTGTGCGTATGCATTAAAATCCGCAGCGAATTTAAATTGGCTTTTAGTACTTGCAGTTGTTAGCCCATTAATATCAATCAATGTTTCATATTCTTGATTTGCTTTTAAGTTCTCTTCCACAACGTAATCTTGATCAGCTTTCCATGGATGGACTATTTTTTTGGTTTCGTTTGAATGAAGTGAGAAATGATCATTAATTGTGTATTGATCTTTTCCATAGTTAAAATCAAATAATTCTGTCTGATTATTTATTTCTTCACCTTTTTCATTTTCTACCTTTTTTTGTAAACTGACGATAATTGGTTTAACTTTTGGTACATCAAACTCTGCTTGTTTCATCGCATCATTGTAGTCTTTGTAAACAATCGTTGTTTTTCCATTTGTTGCTGCCAAGCCATTCGTATCAATAATATTTGGCTTTAATATTTCATTTTCAGCGCTTACGCGATACGTAATTTCAGCAAACATAACATCTTCGTCTGGATCATTAGAAACTGGATTTTTGAGAGAGCCAACATTCCAATTGATTGTAGGTCTTCCCAGTACATCTTTGATTTCAGCCGTTCCCTGAGTAACCGTGACGCCTCCGTCCATTTCAAATCCTACACCCATCGGATCAACAACAAATCCTGATTTGATGGCCCCGACGATTTCCCCTGCGATCCCGCTAAGAATATCTTCCAGGTTATTCGCAGTGGCTGAAAAACTTTTATCTTCAGAAGAAGCGATTTCTTTCATCGTTTTGTTTCCAGTTACTACTTCATCATCTTGAGAAGTAGAATCCATGTCCACACCGATCGTATAAAAGTCATCCACCAAGAGTTCACCATTTGACATTTTCTCATTTTTTGTGATCGTCGCTTCTGCTATTGCGCTGTGCGCGTGATTAGCCATTAATCGATTCTTTGAATTTTCTGGCATTTGTTCATATTCAGGAAACAATGCACCGTTGCGGTATTTTGCTCCATTTCCGTAATAGTTTCCGCCTTCTTTATTGATATACTTGTAATTGAAATTTTCTTTAGGTATTGTTTTGACACTTTCGTAATAGTCATAACCATTTTGCAAGTAGTCAAATTTCTCCATTCTCGCTAATTGATTATAAGGTGCAGTTGGTGGAAAACTGTATGTGGGTACGCCATCGGAAATTAAAACGATTTTTCTTTTTTCTCCACTTGCTTGTGCCATCACTTCCGCTGCAGATTTAATACCTGCTTGTGTAAAAGTCCCTCCATTTGGCACTGGCTCTAAAGCTCTAATTTTATCGATCAATAATTGTTTATGTTTTGAATCGACAAATTGATTGCTCCAACTGCCTTCATTAAACGTATAATCCGTTACCACTGTATCGTATGTGATAAGTGCAATTCTATTAACATAATCTTTTCGTAAAACCAACTCTACAAACTTTTCTGCAGCAACTTTTGATTTAATCATTCGATCATTTTCATTCATACTCCAAGAGGTATCAACAATCAAAACAACATCGGTCGGCGGTGGTGGAAATTGATTTCGTCCTTCGACACGTAATGTTATATCCCATTGATTGACCATCCCGACCACTGGTTCTGCCGTTTTGCTTAGGCTCACTTGTCCCGGTTTCAATACTGTTTTTTTTGCAGCTTTAACAGGTGCATTTGTGTATATTAAAGAACTTTGTACGACATAAACAGACCCAAAGAAGCATAAAATTAGCATGATCCATCTTAAAAATCTTAATTGCATTTTTTTCTTCAAAACGACATCTCCTTTCAATCGATACTCTGCTAGTACTACTCGTTGACTGTTTGTATTTTTAATAAATCGTCTATTTGCACCAACGGAGCGATCGTCGGTATTTGTCCATTCCACCAAGCATCTCTATAGGCATATCTGGTTGCACTGATTCCTTCTGCTTTGATTTCAAAAGATAATAAAACTCCTTTATATTCATCTGTGATACTTGCCTGATTCATTTTTACTTTAGTAAACAAATTGGCTGTATGCTCGTTTTTTTTTAGTTTCTTTTTATAATAAAAGTAGCCATCATTCCCATTGATCCAATCAGTTAAATTGTAGTCAATACTTAAAACTGGAGCTGGTCCATCAGTTGTTGCTGGTAATAATAAGATTGAACCATTTGCTTGCTTCTTTGTAAGAATCGGCAGTGCTAAAACGCGGATAAAACTTTCTTGTTCTCCCGTATTTTTTATAGCTACTTTTTTTAAGTAATCCTTTTCTGGTTCAAATGATGCTGGCGGATCGAATTCTTCTTCTATGGATGTTTGAAAATTCCCTACTCTAAATTCATTTTGATTTTGATCCCGATCTGTTAACGCCGCATACGTCTGATACAATCCAAATGAAAGACTAATAAGCATGACTAGAAAGCCAGCAAATAAGAAAAGCTGCTTGATGCTCAGATGTTTTTTTGAACCCTGCTTTTTTTTCATGCACTAATCCACTCCTTCTAGTCACTTAACCGATCATGATATAAGTCATATAACTCCCCAGAGCTCCCTATATTCCAAGAACTTAAAAGTCCTTTTGTTCCATCATGAGCATCCATCACTGGATTTAATTGATAGAGAGCACTTTTGAATTTATTGGGTGCACTCGCACTTAATCGGACACTTTTCATGACTGGCGTACTTATTTCGCTAGGTTGAAGCAACTCCGAATAATAAAAATACCCATTTTTATATAGCCAGTAGTCTTTCGTACCCGTTGGCGGTGCTGAATTATAGACATTGTCAGGAAAGAGTAATTGAAACCAACGTAATTCCGTTTTCTCTCTATTACTGTCTTTAAACTTATACATTTCTGTTCCCGTAAGCATATTCGGTACGATTGCTTTTTCTGAAATCAAATTTTTTCCGTCATGCAAATAAGTGCCCCCCGCGTTAGCTGCTGGCTGCCATGTTTCTGTGTTGCTCTTATCAACTAGCGGCAATATCTCTTGTGGCGAAACGGCTAAATTACCATTGCCAGTCTGATCTGTAGTATCTATTTTGAATGTTAATAGATATTCATATAAACTAATTCGAACAAATGTAGGAATGTTTCCTGTATTTTTGACTTGTATGACTTTTTTTGTGGTGATAGCTGGTTGCCATTCAAACTCTGGTTCAAATTCTTCTGTGATTTCTGCTGACAATCGTGAACCAACAAAATGATTGACCTCACTGTCTTCAGAGACAAACCAAGCATATGTACTTCCTAGAACCATCAAACCAGAAAAGAGAAAGGTACAGAGTGCAATGATCAGTTTAGTGTTTACTTGAGCTTTTTTCTTTTTTCTTCGTCTGTTTCTCTTTAAAGATTTGTTCTTATCCTTTTTCATACTGTAGCGCCTCCCATCATTTGATCGTTCTAAGAAACACAATTGGTATTTTCTTATTTACTTTAGTTTTTTTTCTCTCTGTGCGGTTTTTTTTCTTGTTTTTTATGTTTGACGATCAATAACGAAACTAATATCAAGAACAATCCTACGCACGAAAAAAGTAATGCATTGCGCCATTCTTCGCCTGTATTTGGAAGTCTCAACTTATTTATCAGCTTTTCCAAAAATGGTTTTTCTGGATCATCTGGATCGTTTGTATCTGGTAACGTTGTTTTCACCGCTTTAAAATGCCAGATATTTTCTACAACATTCTTTTTAAAAAAATCTCTATTAGTATATGTTTTGCCATCCAATTCAAAATGAGCTTCCAACATTCTGGTATCGCCCCCTTTAAATGTCCCTAGATTCAAAGGAATTGTTTTATCTTGGAGATTTTGCGTCTTATTTACTCCTGATAAAGGACCTTTATAGACTTCTTTTCCTTCATAGATCAATGTCATCTGAATCGCTTGAGACAAGTCTAATGAGCCTTCGATGATTGTTGGCTTACTTATGTTCATTGTTAAATGATAGGGGATATCTTTTTCAATATTGATGATTGTGATTTTTGTAGACCATTTTTTCCCCGGGGCTACATCTCTAATATCAACAAGATATTGACCATCATTTTTTATTTTGATTCCTTGATCATCACCAGCCACTATTCCAGGAGGAAGATTCGATTCAGAATGCACTTCTACAGGTTTTAAGGTAAGTGCTAGACTGAGCAGTAAGAATGCTCCTGCCAGTAGCCACTTTTTTCCCCTGCGTCTTCTTTTCATCCCTCTTCCTCCTCAAATATAGATAGCTATTTCCGATTTATTTAGCAGGTACTAATGCTTTCAAAGCTTCTGCTAAAGAATCATTGACACCTGTTGGTAACCAATCATCCACAGCATCTTTATAAGCTGCAATTCCTTGACCTTTTACAGTTAGGTCATAGATCAATTTACTGTACTCATTACCTGCTGTTCCTAGTAATTTAACTGCATCCATCAATTGTGTTGTATTCACACCTGGATTTAGAACACTTGTATAATAGAAGTAACCATCCGCTGCATTGAAATACCATTTGTCAGCAACTTTAGGATCTGTCGTAATATTGTTGAATGAAATTTGGATATTACCAGTTCCTGTTGCAGCAGGTGCATTCCAAACCAACGTTCCATCTGGCGTGAATGTAGGCGCATAAACTGGTGCTTTCGTCCATTCTTTTTCATCCGCTGCTTTGTATTCTAGTGATACATAGCTAAGCGTTGGTGTACCTGATTTCACTTTGATTTGATTTGATGCGTTACGAATAAATCCGTCGATACCGCTGGCATAATATAGCACGCCGCCTTTTTCAAACGCATAACGATACGTATAAGTCGTTTTTGTTCCCACTGTTTCCGCTTTTTCTTTAACTTTCAAGGTATATGTTCCAGCAAAGTCACCCGCTGCTACTGTTATTTTTGGTGCACCAGCAGTGTCAAAAGTAGAATCTGTGAATCCAGTCGGCGCATCCGTTCCTGGCAATACATAAACTTCCTTACTTGTTTTTCCTTCAAGCTCAGCACCAGTAGTTGGTTTTGCTTGATAATCTTTCAAAAGTTGCAATGATTCAGTTAAAGAAACACGAATCAATGTTTTGTATTTACCAATATTGGCAATCGCCACATCTTTATTTACTTCTGAACCTGGATCCCATTCGGTTGGCGGTTCAAATGTTTCCACCACTTCAATGTCTTTTCCAGTTGCAATTTGTCCTTCAAAGTGGTTGGTTTTTTGGTCTTCACTAGCAAACCAAGCAAACGTTGCCGCAGCAATAGCAGCAAGTGCAAATCCACTTGCTAACGCAAGGACTTTTTTCTTTCTGTTTTTATTCATTTCTCAAGTTCCTCCCAAATTTTTTTATTATTAACTTTTTAATATTGGCGTAGAAATTTATTGTTTCCCACCTTATTAAAAAGTGAATACCCTTATTTATTTAAAATGTAGTATCTGATAATTGTGATAAAGCCAAAAACTGAGATTAAAAAAATAATCGAAACAATCAGATTTTCACGCACAAAATTTAGAAAAGCACCTACTTTAGGGACTACAATAATTTTTTTCCCGACTACTTGTTTCTCATTAACAGGAACATCTTCTGCTAAATTGGCATCCCCTTGAGTAATATAATATGTGCCCTTTGTTTCACCTAGATGGTCTAGCTTTTCTTTTACTCTATGGGTCAAAAACGCTTGACTCGTGATACTTGGTCGAAACGTAATTATGTCTCCCACTTCAGCTGCATTACCAGCAATATTTTTTACAATAATGACATCACCTGAATGAAAACCACCCTTTTGTTTTTCAGGATCTCTAGGTACCATTGAATCCGTTAATACGCCAAAGAAGCGATAACCTAAAACACTCTTATTTGCATTTTTAGTCGTTGCAAACATAATTGATCCAACAATCATAAATAGAATGAAACTATAGAAAATAACATTAAATAGCACTGTATATACAGGATTTTTCGTCTTATGATATTTAGCTGGTTGCCTTTTTTTAGAAATTGGCCGTTGTTTTTTTTTCCTGTTTCTAGAATGAGATTGCTTATTGGCGGCCTTGGCTGTTGGTTTTGAATGACTTGCTATTTTTCTTTCGTTTGTTGAGTGTTTCGTTGTTGATTTTTTATTCTTTTTTCTTTTATTTGACTGTGGTTTCTTGTTTCGTTCTTCCACCATTTTTTGAACCCTCACTTTGCCTTGAACTTACCAAAAACAAGATCTTTCCATTTATAAGAAACAAGAAAACAACTAAGGCTTCAGCACAATTTCTTGAAGTTAATCTCAAGAAAAAAGGTGAATCATCAAAAAACGACATCATTCAAAGTGTCCAAAAAACTAATGATATTGAGAAAATCAACTAAAACGCAAAAAAAGAAATACACTTGAACGGATAAATCCCTTCATAGCGTATTTCTAATCGATTTTCTCTAAAAAAAATAACAGGCGTTTCAGCTCTATAAAAATCATTAGTTTATTATAGAGAAAACGTAATGTCAATAGTATTCAAATAATATTTTTTACTCTTTGTATTATTGTTTTTAAAGGAGGTGACTCAGATGATACGGAAAGTTCTACTGACCTATCAATAACTTGGAGAAAAACACAATTATTTTACCAAGAACGATTTAACTATTGAAAGTATTAGAGGTGTTTATGAATGGCCATTATTGGTTATATGCGTGTCAGCACGCACCAGCAAAAATTTGATTCTCAACAAAAAGCCCTTGAACGTTACGGGGTAGATTTTATTTACAAAGAACGTGAAAGTGGCAGAAAATCATCCAGAAGTGAACTAAATAAAGTGTTATCTTCTCTAAAACCAGGTGATACTTTTGTTATTTTTAAGCTTGACCGTTTATCTAGGGGAACAAAACAGCTGTTGAATTTACTCGAAGAATTTGATCGAAGAGATATTCATTTTGTCAGTATCCAAAATAACATAGATACAACAACCGCAATGGGTCGCTTCTTTTTTACAGTTATGGGGGCATTTGCTGAAATGGAGGCTGAATTGATTCGTGAACGAGTGATAGCAGGTCTTGAAGCAGCAAGAGAAAATGGCAAACAACTGGGGCGACCACCACGGACAAAAGAAGTGAACGAAGCGTTGAAACTTTATACTAATTCAGATCTATCTGTTCCAGAAATTGCAAAAAAATGTAACGTCTCTGTCCCAACCGTATATAATCATATAAGAAAACAAAACTTACTCAGAAAAGTGAATTAAAGACTGCATATAGAGTTTACACATAAAAAACTAAGAACATTTTATTATTCACACACACACTTAACGTAGCTGATTATCCCACTAAGTGGTACATATAAAAAGAAGTGAGTGGGAAGTCATATCCCACTCACTTCTAATCTAAATAAATGATAAAATCAAAAGCAACTCCCTCTTATTTCTTGGAATTAAACACTTCTGTGCAAACCTATCCTCTCATCAGCCAATGAGTTTCAAGCCAATCACCGACGCTAAAATAATTCCTATAAAAAGAATTCTGCGCCAATCTTTGGACTCACCGTAAAAAATCATTCCTAAAATAGCTCCTCCAGCAGCTCCGATCCCTGTCCAAATAGCATAGGAAACACCCATTGGTAAACTTTTCATAGCCAAATAAAGGAAAACAAAACTACTACCAAAGGTGAGGAATAATAAAAATAAAGACTTATTATCTTTATTTTTATTAAAACGATTGATTGAACCAACACCCAGCATTTCAAAAACTCCTGCAATAATTAAAAACAACCAACTCATTTTTGATCTGCTCCTTTCTCACCAGTTACAAATTTCAAGCCCATCACGCCAACCAGCAATACTAAGATCAATAGGATTTTTGATAACTTAAATTCCTCTCCGAAAAAGAGTATACCTGTAATGACGGTCCCTGCTGTACCTAATCCTACAAATACTGCATAAGCTGTTCCTACTGGCAAAGTTTCCCCGGCCTTTATCAATGCATAAAAGCTAATGAAAATAAATACAATGGTCAACAAAATTTCCCACCATGTATCACTATGTTTCATACCGATAACCCATAATACTTCAAAAAAAGCGCCGATCATTAATTTTATCCAATCCTTGTTCATATAAAAACCTCCTTATAATAAAAGCCTTGTCGGTACATTAGCCTCAACTTCTGAGAGACTAGTCCGCGAAGCTAGATAACACTAAAAGCAGAAAGAGCTCGTTCTGCCTTGACTGGAAAATAGGAAAAAATGACTGAGGGGTTTTTCCTCATTTATTTTTTATCTTTTTCCCGAAAGGCTAGCTCTTGATGCTAGATAACACTAAAGCTGAAAAAGCTCGTTCTGCCTTGACTGGAAAATAGGAAAAAATGACTGAGGGGTTTTTCCTCATTTATTTTTTATCTTTTTCCCGAAAGGCTAGCTCTTGATGCTAGATAACACTAAAAGCTGAAAGAGCTCGTTCTGCCTTGACTGGAAAATAGGAAAAAATGACTGAGGGGTTTTTCCTCATTTATTTTTTATCTTTTTCCCGAAAGGCTAGCTCTTGATGCTAGACAACATTAAAAGCTGAAAGAGCTCGTTCTGCCTTGACTGGAAAATAGGAAAAAATGACTGAGGGGTTTTTCCTCATTTATTTTTTATCTTTTTCCCGAAAGGCTAGCTCTTGATGCTAGATAACACTAAAGCTGAAAAAGCTCGTTCTGCCTTGACTGGAAAATAGGAAAAAATGACTGAGGTGTTTTTCCTCATTTATTTTTTATCTTTTTCCCGAAAGGCTAGCTCTTGATGCTAGACAACATTAAAAGCTGAAAGAGCTCGTTCTGCCTTGACTGGAAAATAGGAAAAAATGACTGAGGGGTTTTTCCTCATTTATTTTTTATCTTTTTCCCGAAAGGCTAGCTCTTGATGCTAGACAACATTAAAAGCTGAAAGAGCTCGTTCTGCCTTGACTGGAAAATAGGAAAAAATAACTGAGGTGTTTTTCCTCATTTATTTTTTATCTTTTTCCCGAAAGGCTAGCTCTTGATGCTAGACAACACTTAAAGCTGAAAGAGCTCGTTCTGCCATGACGATGGATAACTCACCAGTAAAAACACTCTCCTTCACCTAATACTTTTCACCATCAACTCGTCCCTCCCTAGCTTTTACAGACATGTTCCAAAACAACAAATAAAAAAAGTGCAATCAACAATTCTATCTATGGCCTAAGAATTGTTGATCCACACTTTTACTGATAAACAGCCGGCGCTGTTTATCTAAAGTTATTTGATTTAGTTTGTTTATTTCATCTATTGAAACTGCCTCTCATTTTACTCTACAAAAAACAATTTGGCAATAGCTAATTCTTCTCTTATTTATTAAATAAAACTTAATAATTCCATCGTTCCATAAAAGGCCGCCTAAAAGTATTCTATTAACCGTGTTAAGCATCTAAAATGTCTAAAAATCCAATCATTTTTACCGATATTCATTCTAGCTTTTTTTTGAAAACAATTTTATCTTATAAAAAGTGCAACTCAATCAGATAATTCTGAAAATTTTTGTCTCATGATTTTGTAAATCTAATCAACATATGATACACTTAGCTTATCAAAAAAAGATTCCTAGTGAATCGGTCAACGTTGATATTACTTACTTTAGGCGGTAGTAATGTCAACGTCTTTCTTTTGTCTATACAAATTATAACACACTAAAATCTTTTTGAAAATCTCCGTATACTTATGGTAACAAAAAAATCCCACCTCACACAAGATGGGATTAATATGCACTTATTAGGAGAGATTAAACCACTTTTTTGGCTTATGCCAAAGCCCCCATTGGGTCCCAAGGTGCTAAAACGGTTGGTTTTTGTTTCCAAACTTCTTGTAATTCTTGTGATAAAAGCTCTTTACGAACAACGATTTGATAGGTATATTCATCCATCCACTCATCACTCATCACAAAAAATCCTTTATCCCCGACTTTTTCACCCCAACTATTTTCCACTTTCCACTTAGTTGAAGCACCATCCACAAGGTCCACACCCGTTAAAACCATTGCGTGAGTCATTAAGCTTTCTCCAAAATCTAATCGTTCAGCCTTAGTCATTGTAAAATCGATATCGAATAAGTCATTCATATCATAAGCATCTAAGGACATAATACCGCTATCTCTTGTAGAAGATTGACCGACATCACAGCCAAACCAAACAGATTCTCCTTGTTCTAGCTGAGCGACAGCTAATTTTTTAAATGTAGTCATATCTACGTTGATATATTTTACTTCTTTTCCGCCTACCACATTCCCTAACATCTCTACAGTGTATGTTTGATTGTATGGTTTGTCTGCCGTTGGTGCATTGATTACACTTACATAATCATCTAAATTCACACCAACATATTTTTCATAGAAAGATTGTGGTGTTAAGTTTTGATCTAAATGGTAGTTTTTTTCTTCGTCACGGTATTCGAAATCGAATGTTTGTGGCGGGGTACCTAATGAAATCGCTAAAAAGTTGTAGACTTCACCTAACATTGCTTCTTTAGCCGCTTGAACTTCCGCTGTATTTTTTCCATTCGTTATCAATTCACGCAAAATCGTTGCATCTTTTCTAAGTTTTTTGTTCAAATAATTGTTGAGGTCGCGAGAGTTTGAGCTGTTACTGCTTTCAGGCATCGCTGTTTTTGGCACTACACCATATTTTTGAAATAGAGAAACGATCATATCCCATTGCCCACCATCTTGTTGTGGAGTCGCTAGTAGGAAAGCAACTTTACGACTGTCTAATTCTTGATCTGCGGTTGCGATGATGTTTTCGTAAAAATAATTAGATTTTTCATATTTATCCCAGAAAAATGTGTAGTTTTGAGAAAGCTCAAAATCTTTTAAATTAAAGCTATTGATCATTTTGTGTCTGAATGTATTCAGTGCTGCAAACATCCAACAACGCCCGCTTTGTTTTTGATTTGCGACTTTTCCAGTTGCAATATCAACTGAAAAAACTGGAACATTATTTACTTCAGCACTCAAGTTTTGAGCAGAAGCCGTAATACCATTTTTGATAACTCCGCGCTGTAAAGCATTTTGCTTATTATTTTCTACAAATGTATCGTGAAATTTTTGTGTAACGGTTGGTTCGATTACTGACATATTGATTCATCCTTTCACTCTTAGTATTCCTTTTTCATTATATGCCTGAATGTTCAATCCCTCAACCTTTAAATAAAATGTATTGTTTTTTTGCATCATATGTATTAGTATATATAATACAAAGACGCAAAAGAGGTGAAAGTATGTTATTGGAAATAGACGCTCAAAGTCAAACACCGATTTATCAACAAATTTGTCATCAACTCATTATCGGAATTGCTAAAAATAAGCTGAAACCTGGTGAAATGCTTCCTTCTGTTCGACAAATGGCTGACGAAATTGGTGTGAATATGATGACGGTCTCAAAGGCATATACTTTATTGAAAAGTGATGGTTATATTTTGACTGATCGTCGAAACGGGACTAAAGTAGCTGAAAAAAAATCGCTGGATCCTCTATTTCAACAACGATTTTTAAATGATCTAGAGCTATTATTAGCGGAGGCTTCTATCCATCAACTATCAGAAAACAAAATACAAGAGGAAGTCAAACAGATTTATAAAAAATTTGAACAGTAAAAGGTGTGTTGAAAATGAATTTTTTTCTATATTTATTGCTTATTGGGATTAACTTTTTAATGGCATTTACAGGGAGAATACCTGCAAATCCACATAAAAATGTCATTTTAGAAACGACTTTACCAAAAGATAAACTTCAAGATGAACAAGTTCTAATCGTCGCTAAGACTTATAAAAAGAGGTTACTGCAATGGGCAGCTGCTTTTGTGATCATTGCCTTACCAATTATCGCGATTCCTTATGACTCTTTGACATTGATTTATTTTTTGGCTACGCTGATTGGATTTATTGGTACTTTTTACTATTTAGAAATCGTCTATATTCGTAAAATGACTGTAGTCAAAGTAAAAAACAATTGGATACTACCAACAAGCCCGATTGTAGTTGATACAAAACTTGTCGCAAATAAAAATCGTAAATTGATTGCTGTTTGGTGGTTTTTGCCTAGTATTATTCTTACTGTTTCAGGCTCTATTTATTCTTTTAAGATTCTCGGTTTAGCGAACGGGAGTTGGATTTTCTCTCTTATCACAGTGCTTATCATGGGGCTTTTTGGACTTTTCTATTATTTTATCGCACGTTTTCCAGTAAATCCTGTAACGAGTGATGAAACTATCAATCAAAAAGTCAATGACTTGATGCGTCATCATTGGTCTGTTTTGATGGCTGTTTCTTCCTTTGTTTTTAGTCTGTTAGCGTTTATGCCTGCTCTTTCGATAACTATCCCTTATGAACAAATGATGGTCTTTTCGATTTGTTATGCTCTATTGATTCTGTTATTTGTATTGTTTACTTTTTATTATTTATTTTCAGCAAGAAAAAAACAAGATCAATTGATTGCTCAGGCAACAGAATATCGATACAGAGATGAAGATCAGTATTGGAAATATGGGATTTATATTAATCCAAATGATAAAAGAATTCTTGTGCCAGATCGCATCGGGATGAATATTACGACAAATTTAGGTAGAGTCGGCGGGAAAATTGCGATGGGAGCGGTTGGTGTCTTCGTTTTGATTGCATTGATTGCAGCAAGTATTCCGATGCTGATCAGTGATTTCTCAGCGAATCCATTTCAACTGACGACGAGCCATGATGGAATCCATCTATCTGCTCCATTAGCTCAAAGTAGAACGATCGATTGGAAGACTATCGAGTCCGTAGAACTGATCGACACATTACCAAAAGATAGAATCCGTGTTTATGGAACTGCTACAGAAAATTATTTAACTGGAGAATTTCAGGTTAACAATGAACCAGCTTATCTATTAGTTTTAAATCATAAAAAACCAATTTTAGAAATCAAAACTCCCGATAAACGCTACTATTATACAAATAAAAATAGTCAATTAACCGAAAAATACTACGAAACTATCCAAGCGTTGCGTGGAAAATAAAAATAAAGCCCGAACCAAACTGATTGTTCAGTTTGGTTCGGGCTTTTCGTACAAAAACGAGCTCTGTCAGCTTTTAGTTTATCTAGCTTCATGAGCTAGCGCTTCGGAAAAAAGATGAAAGTGGGCCGTGGCACAATACGCCACAGTCAACTTTCCCTATTTTTCTGTCTGCCCTGAACGAGCTCATTCAGCTTTTATCTTATCTAGCTTCATGAGCTAGCGCTTCGGAAAAAAGATGAAAGTGGGCCGTGGCACAATACGCCACAGTCAACTTTCCCTATTTTTCTGTCAGCTCTGAACGAGCTCATTCAGCTTTTAGTTGTTCAACGTATTTTTAATCATACCTAACAATGTTTTCACATCTTCTGGTCTTGTATCGCCTGTTTCTGAGTCGATGATCGAGCTGTATACGTGAGGGATGATCTTTTTCACGCCTGCGTCCACTGCGATTTGCACGATTTCTTCAAAGTTTTCTAAATCGATGCCCCCTGTTGGTTCTAGGTAGAAATCATATTTTGCACAGGCCTCTGCAACTGCTTTGTATTCTTCGATATGCGCTAATCCTTTCATTGGGAAGAATTTGATGGAGCTGCCGCCCATATCCTGTAATAAACGAATCGCTGTTTCGATCGTTACTTCACCTGCTGGTGTTTGGGAACTTAAGGGACCTGTGGCGATATTGACGATGCCGACTTTACCTGTTGGTGAGACTAAGCCATTAACGATCGTGTCATTTTGACCTAATAAAGCACGAGATGTCCCAACGCCTGTAAAGACTTGGTTGACGTGTTGCGGTTGTAGTTCTTTTGAGATTCTTGACACCATTTGACTTTGGTTTGGATCCCCTGCGCCTAAGCCAACTGATAACGCGTTATTGGTTTCTGCGGCATATTTTTTCATGTCTTCGATTGCGGCTTCATCGGTTGGGTAGTTTTTAGATAAAACACCTAAAACGATATGGCCTTCGGCCGCTTCGTAACAGTCTTTTGCGTTTTCTACTGAGTTGGCTAAAACGTTTAGGCAAATACGGTCTTCTAAATAGTTTGGTGTTAATGTCATGGTTGATTCACTCCTGTTTAATAGTTTTTTAATTCATGATTTCGCTTAAACGAGTCACGATTTTATTCATTTCTTCTTCATTGACAGAACGGATATCGAATTCGATGATCCCATTGTTGGCTTGGTATTCTCGGGTATAAATAGCGGGACTTTCAGCTTTTAATTCTTGGATGACTGCTTTGGCTGATTTCGCTCCGCTGACTTTGATACTGGCACGGTAAATATCTCTACCCGCTCCATCTTGAACGACTTTGGCTTCGATATTTGTGATAGTATTTAGTCCATCGATAAATGGGGCTAAGCGTGCTTGCATAGAAGCCCCTGCTTCACTGCCGTTTTTCACATAATCTTCTACCGCTTGGGTAAAGCCTAAGATATTATCTTTACCGATTTTCATTGCGCGGCCGATGCCTTTTCCTTGTAGGCGGATCCATTCGATATAGGCTTTTTTGCCGATCACAAGTCCGGCACTTGGGCCTTCGATGGCTTTGGCTCCACTGTAGATCACAAGATCTGCGCCTGCTTCGATGTATTTGAATAAGTCTTCTTCCGCTGCGGCATCAACGATCAACGGCAAGTTGTTCGCTTTGGCCACGGTTGCGGCTTCTTCCACACTTAACATACTTTTTTGAACAGTATGGTGGCTCTTGATGTAGAGAATCGCGGCTGTTTGGTCTGTGATCATCATTTCAATGTGTTCAGGTGAACACATATTGGCATAGCCTGCTTCCACCACTCGTCCCCCACCTTGTTCGACCATCACTTCAACAGGCGTGCCGTAATCGACGTTATGCCCTTTAGGTAAGATGATTTCACGTTTGGTGATTTTATCTGTGTATGGATGGTAAGCGTGATAAGCTGAACCTTCACCGATCAAGCCTGCCACACTTTGGGCGATGCCAGCAGATGCGGATGAAACGACTTGCGCATCTTCGACAGTCAATAATTTAGCTAGGTAAGCGCCTGTTTGAATGCTTAACTCACTCATCTCAAAGAAATGTTCCCCACCGAATTTTTGCGCGGCTAAGACATTCTCTGAGACTTTCGATACGCCTAAGATCGTCATTTTCCCTGAGGCATTGATGACTTCTTTTAGATTGAATTTTTCATAACTATCCATTTAAACTTTCACCCCTTCCAAAACATTATAACATTATATTTTTAAATGTAAAACTCAAGAAAGAGGATGAGAATTTATATTATCTCAACCTCTTCGTTTTTATAAAAGTCCTAAAAATGAACCAATAATACTGACAGCAACAATTGTTCCAATAATAATTCCATAACGAGGACCTTTTTTGACCATAAAGAAATAAATCAGGAACACCGCAGTCAACGGTAAAATCCCTTTCATGATTTGATCTAAAATATCTTGAACAACAATTGTTGCTCCGCCTGAAACATGGAATTTCATCGGGCTGGAAATATTCACATAACTTGCAGACAAAGCGCCCATCATCATCATTCCCAGTACATTTGCACCATAGATGACTTGTTTGATTTTCCCATCTTTAAGCAGTGCCATGATGGAGTTTCTACCAAGTGTATACGACTTATTGATCAAGCCCCAACTGATATACATCGTTAAAACTGTGTAAATCACTAACGGTCCTAAACCACCCATGATACTACCGTTTTTAGCAATAGGAATAAAAATTGAAATAATCAATGGCATGATCGCCGCCCAAACAATAGAATCACCAATGCCAGCTAAAGGACCCATCAGACCAGTTTTAATTGAAGTAATCGCAGAATCGCCAATATCAGCTCCGTTCGCACGTTCTTCTTCCATCGCTAGAGAAATCCCTTGAATCGATGCTCCAATAGTCCCTTCAGTATTAAAGAAGGCCAAGTGGCGTTTTAACGCCTCACGTTGTTCCTCTTCATTATCCGCATATAATTTCTTGATTGCTGGAATCATAGATGCACAGAAAATCAAGCTTTGCAGACGTTCATAAGAGTTGGATAATTCACATCCAAGTTGATAAATCCAAAAGGTTTTGCTAATTTCTTTTTTCGTTAATTTTTTTTGATTGATATCTGTCGTATTTTCCATTATGCTTCCCCTTCTTTCAGCGCATTATTTCTCACCAAGAAAGCCACACACGTACCGATTACCGCCACAGCCATCACTTCTGCACCAAAATACATAACGGCCACAAAACCAATGAGAAAATACGGAATCAATGTTTTCTTTCCAATAACCATGATCGTTAAAGCAAACCCTAACGCTGGCAACAAGCCACCCATTACTTCAAAACCGTGCATTAATTTTTCTGGAATAATATCTAAAAGAGTCGTTACCACTGATTGTCCGAAGAAATTCCCCGCAAAAACAAGTGGAAAACGTAATAAAAAGCCAACAAGTGCTGGGTACAAGAACGCTGCACGATAGATCCCTTTGTAATTTAAGTTTTCGGCATATTTATCTGCCATATGAACAAATGTTGCATTGACTGTTCTTCTGATTTGATCCATAAAAACACCTAATACTCCGAAGGGTACAGCTAAAGCAATCGCTGCTTCTGCATTCATTCCTACGCCAAGAGCAATCGGGATCGCAATGGCTGAGGCTAATGCTGGATCACTTGGAACATTTCCTCCCGGCGTTGATGTTACGCCTAAATAAACTAATTGAATGCCTGCACCTATCGTCATCGCTTCAGCAATTTTCCCTGTGGCAAGTCCTGCAACCATTGCTGCACATAATGGCTGAGACAACATTCCTGAAAATGTGTAGCCAAACCGCAAGCGAGCGAACCAATAGTATAAGCCCATTGTAATTGAAACACCTAAAACACCCATCTTTGTCACTTCCTTTTTTTAGTTATAATGAATTATATTTTTCAATCAATTTTTCGATCGGCATTGGATTATCTTCTGGAATCGCTTGGAAAAAGACGTTTAGATTTTTTTCTAGAAAACCATTTAGAACATTGACGTCATTTTCAGATAGATTGATGTTTTTAAGCACGTTTTTCCGTTCTGCGCCTCCACCTAAACCGCCAATTTGAATATCATTTTCGATTACATTTGCGTTGACCATTGCTTCTAAAGTAGGTAGATCGGGCACTAAGAATAGAACCTTGGCGTTGCTGTTAGGAGCCTCTTCTGCCCAATATTTTTGTGCTGATTCTACACCATAGATTTTCACTTCAACACCTGGAGGGGCTGCCATCACATAGATGCTTTGTAAGAACTCATCCTTCTCCAATTCATCACTCACTACAAAAATTTCATCTGCACCTAACTGTTGTAGCCATTTTGTTACCACTTGTCCGTGAATCAAACGACTATCTACTCTTGTTAATACGATTTTTGCCATGTTTATACTCTCCTATCTAATTGTTAGTTGTTGGTAATTGTAAAATCTGACAGTTATCTAATGATGCTTGTAAAATCTCTACTCCCGATTGTTCAGTGAAGGGCGTGGATTGTTTCATGATTGCATCTAAAAGCATTGCCGTATTCAAACCTGATATAGCCAAAATATCATAATCTCTTGAAAGCCTTAACGCTACATTACTTGTTGTTCCACCTTTGATATCTGTTAAAATAAGCAATTTCTCGCTCCAAGTGACGGATTTTAATTGTTGTTCTACACGTTTTATATATTCTTGTAAATTATCTTCCGGCTGTAAAACAACCTCATAAATATTCTCCGTCTCCCCAACGATCATTTTAATGCTCTTTAAAAGTCCTGCCCCCCAACCGCCATGGGTGAGTAGTATAATGGGTTCTTTTGTCATTTTTTCATCTCCTTAAATTAAAAGCGTAACGGGCTCGTTCAACCTTGACAGAAAAATAGGAAATTATGAATGACGCGCTCTTTGCCTTATTCATAATTTATCTTTTTTCCGAAAGGTTAGCCCGTGCAGCTAGATAACACATGGTAACAACGTTCAGCTTCGCTACACCTTGTACTTTTCAACATCAGTTCATTCTATTCACTGTGTTTCAAAGCAAAAGCGTAGTGGGCTCGTTTAGCTCTGACAGAAAAATAGGAAAATATGAGAGTGGCGTTCTTTGCCACAATCAGATTTTTTCTTTTTTCCGAAGAGCTAGCCCACGAAGCTAGATAACACAGCACATCTTCACCTATCTCAATCCAACAACCTTTTTTATTACTCTCCTTGCTTAACTAAATAGCAAGTCCTGTGCCAATAATCTGTCGTAAAATAAAACTCATTTAAAATGTACAATTAAATGAACTTAGCACATTACTGCGTAGTTTAATAATAAGGGCGAAGTTTAAACAGAAAAAGCCCCTAACACCCTCTGTTAAACAGAGTTACGGACTTCTTAATTATTCTCAATTGCCATAAAGCAATTCATAAATATATTTTATTTCTAATGGTGAAAATTGAACATTGTACGACACTTCCAAGGGACGAAAGGCCATTTTTATGACAGATGCTTCATTTGGGATGTCTTTGTACGACACATTATAATCAGATGTGCTGTATTCATTATTGATCACCAAACGTTCCACCGTACAACAAGTATGGATCAAAAAGCGCAACATGATTTTTTCATCACTATTCAAATTCAATTGTCGACACAAATCATCATAAATCTGGCTGACTTCGATTGATAAGCGTTGCGGATTTAACACAGTAATATGATTGATGATCGCTTTTAACGACAATCCATGTACGTAACGTTTCGCTATTTTATCTTTCAGCACTCGATTCTTTTTATCTGACATATCATAACCGAATAATAGCAAGAGACGTTCTACGCCTTTTTCTGAAAATAATTCTCCTAATGGAATAAATGGAATATCAGGTACTTCTGTTTGAAAAGTGCCCACGATCCCCACTAATTTTTCATCTGCTCGAATATGTTGGTGAATCCGCTCGATATCTTGTATTTCACTATTATCTAGTGTTAGTATTCGGATGTTTTGCAACACCTCTTCTTGGAAGACATCGATGATTAGTTTTTCGATTTTTAATGCCGTCCCAAGTCCAGTCATGCAAGAAACGATAAGTACTTTTGAATCAAAAAAATGCCCTTTTTTGCAAATAGATGAAAGGTGTCCTTTTTCATTCAATACAGGAAGTAAGTAGTTGAAATCAGTTGATTCATAAATTACTTCTCTAGAAACTTCAAGTAGTGATAACAAATTGATATTTTTGACCAGTAATACATCGATCCCAAATTCTTCACTGATCAGATTACCAAAATAAACCAGTGAGCCAATATCCACTAACAAAATCAATCGTTTATACTTATTGATTTTAATAATAGTTTTAACCTTCTCAAGTGTTTCTTCCACAGTTTGATGAATTGGCATATTGACAGCTTTTAGGAGATTACTAGAAAATAAAATATTAGAATATTCCGCCATGCTCGTAGCAGTCGTTGAGCCGTGTGCGACAACTATTACACCGCACTCGTCATTACGCTGATACTGGCTGTCTGCTTGTTTTAATTTTCTAAGCAGCAAGCCAAAATAAGTAATTTCTGTTTTAGGCAATTCTACTGAAAAAAGGGTCGAGACTTTTTCTACAATTTTTTTTGAAATATCATAATTTTCAAGTCGGCCTAACATTAACTGGCTAGAATACAGATAAAAATCATCATTAGGAATCTCCATAAATAACAAAGTAGAATAAACATGATTCGCCAGCACTTCTATAAGATTTTTTTGAATTGTAAAGCCTGTCAGTTCAGAGATATAAGCTGTTAATTCAGCTATTTTTTGCTCAAAGCTCTCATCAATGGTTCGCATCGATTGTGTTTTAGCCATCGGTTCAAATAAACGCATATCAAATAATTGATCGATTTTTTTCTGTAGAATCGAAGCCACTTCTTTTTGGGGAATATTGCTATTTTTCAAATTGGAAAATTCTTTTAATAAAAAATCATAGAACGCATCGTTGATTTTATCTCTCGTTGTAAAATAATGGCTGGCTGATGTTCGATCATCTGATTTTATCTTTAAGCTCTTACCATCCAAGAGTTCTTTTAAAGCAATTTGATCTTTCGCATCTTTTTCTAAAGGTTCTTCATTCAATAATAATGTTTGGTCGATCATCAATGACACTGATTGCTTTTCAATCTGTTTTAGATAACCTTGTGCACAAATGAATTGAATTTCGGATTTCATTTCCCCGACGTTACCTGTATATTTTTTAAACACTAATTGTTCGATCACTTGATACTGAACCGTGATATCTTTTTTGATTTTACGACTTTCATTTTGAAAAAATTTGATCACTAATTCGATTTTTTCTTGGATAGGTCTTTCTTTAACAGAAGGGAGCATCAGAGAGACAGGAATTCGACGGAGAAAGGTTTTTAAAAAGGTTTGCGAAAAATCTTCTGTTGTCGCAAAAATAAAGCGAATATTGACCGCTCTTTTAACATCCGCTTCACCCATTCTTGAAAAATAACCTTTATCCAGTAATGTGAAAAGTTTTTCCTGTCCCTCACTCGGTAACCGATGGACTTCATCTAAAAATAAAAAACCTTGGTCAGCATATTCAACAAGCCCTGCTTTATCTTCAACCGCTCCTGTAAAACTACCTTTTTTATAGCCAAAAAGATGAGTCGTCAATAGCTCTGGGTTGTTAAAATATTCTGAGCAATTAAAATAAATAAATGGCATTTCTTCACTTACAAATGTTTCGTAATAGCGATGGAGTGCTTCAGCCAATAACGTTTTCCCAACCCCAGATTCACCACCTAATAAAATGTTTAAACCATTTGGTGGATAGAGAACAGCTGCTTTTAATTTTTCAATACTATCTTTTAAACTGCCTTTATATCCGATGATTTCTGAAAACTCTTCTAACTTACGATTTTCTTCATAAAACGATTCATCTACTTTTTGTGCGTTTAAAAACATAGTCAATGCCTCTAAGTTTTTAAACGATAGTTGATCCTTAAAGGAACAGCCATAAATTTTTTCTAATTCCTGTTTACTAAAAAATAAAACAGGACGACTTTTCACTCTGACCGCTTCTTCTTTGGTCAGTAGTTTATTTAAATCTTCGCTGACAGTATTTCTTGCCAAAGATAATTGTTCACTGATTTCTTGAGCCGTAACCCCTTTCAATTGTTCAATTGTTTCTTGCTTTTTGGTTTGTTCAGCGAGAATATTGCTTACTTTTTCTAGCCGCTGCATATCTGCTCACCTCATTTGTTTATTAAGAATTATTATACTTGATTGCTTGATAAGTTAATAGAGGCGATTATTTTGCTAAAAAATACCCTATCTTGTAAATTATACTTTGACATATTTCTATTATGTGATTAAACTAAGCTTAGTGAATAGGAGTGAAGGAATAATGACTGTATTCAGTTTAAGAAAATATCAACAATCTGACCTAAAAGACATACTGACTATATTTAATGGAACAGTTCAAGCAATCAATAAAAAAGATTACACACAGCAACAAATCGATCAATGGGTCCAACTAACACCTGATTATGATCAATGGCATGCTAGACTTGAACCTACTTATGCAATCGTTGCCCTAAATCGAATGGAAGTGATTGGCTTTGGTAATATCACAGATACAGGTGAACTTGATTACTTGTATGTAGATAAAAAATGGATCGGCTATGGTATCGGGAAGATGCTAGCTAAAGATTTAATGGATCATGCACTGAAAGCTGGAGCAAAAGAGCTTACGGTCTATTCATCGATCACAGCCAAACCGTTTTTTGAATCACTTGGCTTTGAGCTAGTGGAACAAAAAGTAAAATACCGTAACGGTGTCATGCTTATGAATTATTTGATGGTTTATCGCAGAGATAAAAACTAAGCGATTCGTTTTATTAAGATTACTGAAAATCTGTATAAAGAGTATGAAATTCCTTAAAAACCGCACAATGCATAAAGCGCATTGTGCGGTTTTTGGTCAACTAATTGATGACTATTTTTTAATTTTCACTTTCGACTTTTCGTTTCAAATAGTGAATCAAATTGATATAATCTACTTTCCCATAATCAGTAACATCAAACTCATGAACTTCTCCTAACTGAAATTCGTTATATTTTCTTGTTTGGATTATTTGTTCGAATGCCTCTTTTGTAATGTGATTGTCCGCTTTGCTTCGATCCTCTAATTGATCAAGATAATGATAGTGTGTCATTAAATGACTGAGGTGCCGCTCTGGTTCCAGATCTCGCACGTTTCTTCTTTCCCATAACACATCAAAATCAGCAACTAAGCGAATCGTAATCACTTCGTACTCATAAGTATTGGCTAGTTTTGAAAGCGTGCTTTTTTGTTTATCGCTAAATGGATATTCTGACACAATCACTTGTTTCCCAGCATCCATATATAGCGCTAGAACACCATAATAAAAGCGCCAAACTCTCTTTTCTAACTCAGCCTTCTCAGCAAGTGAATCAAAACCAACTGAGTCAGCAAACAATTCTTTGCCTTCATCTGGTGTAATCAGGAAGATATTCGGAATCTGTTCCCTGATTTTTTGGATCAGATAGGTTTTCCCAGTTGCAGGACTACCAGCAAGTAAAATCAACAATTTTTTCATTTGACTACCCTATATGGATTGGATTTTCCACATTCAGAAACAAGCCTATTTTATGCTTAACGATATCGTGACACGCTTCATTAGCTGGAATTACATTGTAGCGTAATGATTTATTGACAGCTGTTTGTTCAAATGATTCTTTCGCTGTTTTAGTCCAATTAACTAAGAGTTCAGTCCCCACATTGAATTTACGGATACCATTATTAATTAGTTCAGGATAGTCTTCTTCTTTGACACCCGTTCCGCCGTGAATAACTAGTGGAATATCAACAATTGCGTTAATTTCTTTCAATAAGAGCAAATTAACTTCCGTTTTGGATTTAAATTGACCGTGATTCGTTCCGATTGCAATGGCTAAAGCATCGATTCCTGTGGCATCCACAAAAGTACGGGCATCTTCTGGTTTTGTGTAGACTTTGTCGTTTTCCTCTACATGGATCCCTTCTTCAGTACCGCCGATCGTTCCAAGTTCCCCTTCAACAGAAACACCCTTTTTATGTGCATATTCCACCACAGCCTTTGTTTTTAAAATATTTTCTTTAAAAGGTAAATGAGAGCCATCATACATGACTGACGTGTAGCCAAGATCGATTGCTTCTTTGATATCATCAAAGTTTCTAGCATGATCCAAATGAAGCACTGCATCCACCATTTCTTTTTCAGCCATTGTTTTGACAACTGAAACTAGTACATCGTACCCAATGTATTTGGCTGTATCCACACTGGTTTGGATAATGATCGGTGCACCCATTTCTTTGGCTGCTCGAATCATTTCTGGCAACATTTCTAAATTGTGGGCATTAAAAGCCCCCACTGTAAAATTCAATTCTTCTGCTGTTTTCGTGACTTCTTTCAATGTTGTATACATGTATTTCTCCCTCATCTTTCAATTTTACTGACCGCTGATCGTTACTTTTTTGGCGATTTGTCGCATATCGTCCATTTTATTCATCCACTGATCAATTCCAGCGTCATCACCATTTCTTGCAGCTTCTGCTCTTTTTTGATTGTACAAGCTCATTAATTTTTTGTAGCCTGATCCGATACTATTTTGATAGGACTGACTTTTTTCTAGCGCTATGACTGCTTGATCGATTTCATTTAGTTGTGCTAGTAATAAACCTGTTTCTTCGTATTTTTCAGCTAGTATTGTGTCTGTCAGCTGGACGCTATTTATTTCTAGCGCAAGTTCATCAACTTTTTTACGAAGTTCAATTTTTTCTTCCTCTGTCAAAACTTCTTCTACTTCTGGCTTCACAACGCTCTTTTGTTTCTTTTTCAGGAAATCAAACATATTTTCACCCCTTTTTAAAAAGCTTTCATGATCGGGCTTATGATCCAAGCATATAAGAGAGCCGCTGTGACAGTATCCACATCAGTCGCTGTAGCATTGACGAAGCCCATACTATTGAAGATCGTCACTAATAGTGCTGGTAATAACGTAATAAAGAAACCATGTGCGATCCCCCCGATGATTGCACCACGTCTGCCGCCAACTGCATTTCCAAAAATCCCTGCTGTACCACCTGCAAAAAAGTTAGTCAGCATTCCTGGTAAAATCATCGCCAAACCAAATGTCGGCAAAATGAACATCGCTAAAACAGCACCGATCGTGGTTGTGATAAAGCCTAGAATCACTGCATTTGGGCTATATGGGAAAAATACTGGACAATCTAACGCTGGAATCGCATTTGGCACTAATTTCATTGCAATCCCTCTAAAAGCTGGTACGATTTCTCCAAGTAATAAACGAACACCTGCCAGCAATACATACACACCGACTACAAATTGAATGGCTTGTAAAAAAGCAAACATAATATAGTTTTGATTGCCGGATAACGTTGACGCAAATGTTTCACCCGCAAACAATACCGTTACGATATATAAAGGAACCATCACGACCATCACAGACAAATACGTATCTTGAAGAAACTCAAAGGATTTCGGTAATTTAAGATCTTCCACCGACTTTTTGTTTTCACCACGTTCACCAAAAATCCAAGCAACACCTGCTTCAAATAAATAACCGATCGTACAAAAATGTCCCAAGGCAATATCATCTGATCCAGTTATTTTCCTAATAAAGGGCTGTGCGATCGCTGGCATAGCAACAGCGAAAACACCTCCGATAAATCCTCCGACAATGATCAGTACGATCCCACGAAGTCCGGCAAAATACCCAAAAACCGTCGTCATCGTCGCCATCCATAAAATCGCTTGACCTGTTAAGAAAATATACTTCCACTTTGTAAAACGAGCAATCAAAATATTAAATATAAAAATAGCTAAAAATGTTAACGCAATATCCCGTCCTAAGCCCAGCTCATTCATTGCTTGGCCATTGATCGCTTCGATAGAAGGAATAATTCCTTGCATATGAAATCCTTCTGTAAAAATCTCACCAAAGTAAGTCAGACTCCCCACAATAATACTAGAGCCAGCACTTAAAACTTGAAACCCTAACAATGTTTTTAATGAACCTGATAACACTTGACCAATCGATTTTTTCTGTAAAATCAATCCTAGCATAGCTATTAAACTGATCGTGATCGATGCCTGTGTCAAAATATTCTCGATGATAAAATTAACTACCCCCATGATAAAGCCCCTCCATTATGATTTTTTAGTTAAATAGCCCCTTTTGCTTGTAAAACTGGTGTGATTTTTTCATCTATTTCGGCTTTTGAAACAATATTTTTCAGATAAATGATCGCTGTTTTTTCTTCATCGATACTAAATTTTTCAAATTGCGTTTGAAAGTTTTGCGCGGTAATTATGATATCTGGATTCATAGAAACTGCTGATGAAATGTCTGTATGCTCAAGTTTTGCTTCCACCCCTTTCTGATTTAAGACATCTTCAGCCGCCATTTGAGCCGCAAAACTACTCCCTAATCCTGCTCCGCAAACAAATAAAATCGTTAGTTTTTTCATGATGATTCTCTCCAGTCATTTTTATTATTTTTGTTTCCTTTAACACTCTTCATATAAAATTGCTTCAAAATCAGAGACATTACTACACCGCACTAAACGATTTATTTTTGTCTCGTCGTTGATCAATTCAATCAAGCTTTTCATAATATTTAAGTGGGAAAATGAATCCACTGCTGCCAGACAAAAAATAATTTTTACAGGATCGTTGGCTTCATTGCCAAAGACAACAGGTTCAGCTAATGTTGCAACACTTATACCTAATCTATTAACGCCATCTTCTGGCCTCGCATGGGCTAAAGCGAGATGTTTTCCCATCACGATGTATGGCCCAAATTCATTGACAGAAGCGATCATTGCCTTTACATATGATTCTTTAATACAGTTTTCTTTTAAGAGTGGACGTGCTACTTGTCGAATCGCACTCTCCCAATCTGGACATTTTTCTAGTAACAAGATATCGCTTTTTTTCAAGACATCTTTCAGCATCGGCTGCAACTCCCTTTTATTTATCTTTAAATGATTCTGATCAAAAGTGGTCTCTAACTGTTGATAGATATCGCTAGAAATCGTACCGCCACTTTCTTTAACTAAATCAAGAACCTTATAAAATAACTCCGTAGAATCATTGTCATTATTTACTAAACGTTTAAATTGCCTATTTCGTTCTAAGAACTCTTGAATATTTTTTCGACTCTCTACTTTTATTATCGGATCTACAACTAAAATCGGCTTGTCAGGATAGGTTAAACTCAGTGTTGAAAAAATCAAATCAACATCTAGTTTTTTGATCAGTTCCATCTCACCTGTACTTAGAACAGCTACTATCTCAATACTAAATAATTCTTTCAAATGTTCTGCCAATAATCGACCGGTAGCTGTTCCGTGATTACAGACTACAACTGCCTTATAGGTATATTGCAGCTCTTGATTGATCGCACTTACCGAAGTCGAAAAGTGAATTGTCAAAAAGGCAATTTCGTCCTCACTGAGTTCATGTTTAGTGATTGCTTCAATCGTTGGCGCAAATGTTTCAATCGCAAAATAAATATTGCCGTAATACCGCTTTACCGTTTCTTTTAACGGGTTTAAAATTTGTATTTCACTTTTCACCCGACTGATCAAACCAGCCATATGACGATATAAGCCTTCATGTAGGGATTCTTCTTTTTTAGAAAAGGGAATTTGCGTCGTTTGTTCGACAAATTGAATCAGCTGAATCGACAACAATTGGGCTTGTACCCACTCAACAGAATTGCTTATGCTCCCAGTATCAAAGGTTTCCAACATAAACAGGATATAATTCAATTCTGATACCGGAGGTCTAACTGCTAAAGTGCGACACAGTTGATGAACAAAAGAAAGTCTGCGCTGATTTTGCTCCGTATCCCAAACTTCCCAATCAGAACTTGGAATCAATTCTTGTCTCAAATAGCGACTTAACCAAACAGCCGTAAACATGACTAACTGATTGCGATAAATATCTTCTCTTGAAGAAATTGTTTGATGATACACATGATCGATTTTTTTTAATACCTTTTTAGGAATATAGCGAAATAAATGTTTTTCTGAAACACTTAAACCAGCTTCTTTTTCATCAAGAAAGCGTAAGCTGTCAATTGATTGGTTGATCACATCGTAAATCATCGTTCGTATCGTTCGCTCTGATCCTTTTAAAACGATCCCTTGTTTAGGAATACTCAACACTTCGATACCATACGCGAGAAGAGTATTTCTGACCCTTCGCATATCTTCATCCATTGTACTTTTTGATATTTGATACTCTGATTCCTTTTGATATAAAAAAACAGGATGCTCCGACAAAGAAAAAGCCAAAATCAAGTCAAAAATCCGCTCTTCTCGGCTCAAATAGTCAAATTCATTTTTTTCATCAATGACGATCTCTAGTTGTTTTCTTTCTGATTGCTCTAGTGTTAAAACCATTCCTCTGTTTCGGATCGTTTTAATCTCTGACAATTTATGACTGATGAGAAATGCATTGATCTCTTTAATCTCATTTCTGATTGTTCGATTGCTGACTTGGAAATCCTCGCTTAATTCATCCAGAGTCAAAGAATAATCTGACCAAATAAATCGTTTAAATATTTGTATCGTTCGATCTTTCATTTGCTTCTCTCCTTGTCTGATTTCATTATATAGTTGGACGGGGTGATTGATTAGTGGAGATTGTTGCAACATTTAATTGCAAAATTGTAAGCGCAGACATTTTTTTTGTGTACTAGCAAATCGTTGCACCATTAGTATACAAAAAAAGTGTGGGCAAAACTGTTTTAGTTTTGCCCACACTTTTATTTGAATAAACATTCTTTTCGTTCAGCTTATTTTTACGCTACAGTAAATTTTGTTTCTGATAATGAATTTTGCAATTCAGTATTTGAAATTTCTCTATCACTTGTTACTGATGCTGATTTGTTCTCTAAATCGACATTTGCAGATTGAACCCCTGCAATTTTTTCAAAATTTTCTTTGACGATGTTTACGCACCCATCACATTTCATTCCGTTGATCGTTACTGTTTTTTCCATTGATAAACACTCCTTATAATTGTTTTTTTAGCACTACTAACTAACTAAATGACACTGACATTGCCCTTTGATACAGTTACAGGGCACTTCTTTTACTGCTGACTTTCGTTTTTCTTTCAGTAGTCTTTCCAATTGATCGATATCGTCAAAACTTAGTAGACTGTCATCGATAATTGACTCAAGAACATTTCCGACTTTCTTACTACAAACTTTGGCCAACAACTCTTTCGAGAGTGCCTCGATACTTTTGCGTTCTTCCACTAATGGAAAATAGGTAAACTTATTGCCATTACGTGTGGTACCTAACATTCCTTTATCGACTAAACGACTCAGTAAAGTCTTGACTGTGGTACTTTTCCACTCAGTTTTTTCATTAAGTATATCGGTCACTTCTTTACTTGTGGTTTCTTGTGTCGCCCAAGCAACACGCATGACTTCCCATTCTGCATCAGTGATAGTTAATGTTTTTTTATTATCTGACATAAAAAGTCTCCTTTTTACCGTTTTCTTGATCCACTAGTTAAAACTACACGTGTAGTCAATCAATATAATAATAATAGCTCTTTTTTTACGGTTTGTCAAAGGGGAGATTCCTTCTAATTTTGCTCTGACTCTCAATCTATAGAAACAGACGTAAAACAAATGCATTTGTTTTACGTCTGTTCCGCTTACTTATAGGAGTACTCTTAGAGTGTTATCTGCTTTGAACGGTTTGATAAGCTGAACTTATCAAAAGCAAACCTCTTTTTCTACTGTTGTCGTGTCTTGTCTATGTGCTTTTTTAGCAGTCAATCGTGCCATATTTTTAAATGAATCATTCAAGCCAATGCCGCCTTTTTTCGGCATTTTAACGATTGGAATTTGTCTTTTATAGTTCTCTGTCGCTGGGTTTTCAACAGACATTGCCGCAACTGCTGGAAGCCCATATTGATTAAAGGAAATCGCTAATTTAGCGGCCATTTCTCCAAAGTTTGGGTACTGCATGGCTGGACCACATAGAATAGCATCGGCTTCAAACTTTTTAGCAAAGCCTACAAATTTTTTCGTCACTTCTTCTTGATTTTCTAAATAATATTGATCCCCACAATAAAGAGTGGCTACAATTTGCGCATCCTGTTCTTCAAAGAATGGATTTAATGTCTGACCTGGCCCCATCGCTGCTTTCTTACCGCCAGGAGCTAAATGGGCATTTTCATCACTCCCCATTCCTGCCTGCACATGATTCAATACAAGTATAATTCTTTTCATCAAAGAACCTTCTTTCTAAATATCATCAAAGTCAAAATCATCGAAATCAATGTCTTCTTCTTCCTCTGTTTCTACTGCTTGTGCTTCTTCGCGTAAGTATTGATCGTCCATTACTTTAATAAATGGATAGTAGATAAACATTCCTAAAACAAATAGTAATCCTTGTAAAACAGCTCCTTGCCAGCCGCTTACCAAAAATCCTGAAAATATAATTGGTGTAGTCCACGGCAGCTGGATTCCATTTGTGAAAGGAACTAGCCCCCAATCCATTGCAAAATACGCAATAATGATATTGATCGTTGGTACTAAAGCAAACGGAATTAAAATCAATGGATTCAATACGATCGGTAACCCAAAAATAATCGGTTCATTGATGCCGAAAATTCCTGGCACTAAAGATAATTGTGATAATTTTTTAATTCGTTGGCTCTTACAAAAAATGACCATGACCACAATCAACGAAAGTGTGGAACCCGCACCGCCAAATGTGGCGAACATATCTTGAAATTGGCCAGTGATGATATTTGGAATTTCTTGCCCATGTTTATAGGCATCTAAATTTTCAACAGATAAGGCTCTTAAAACTGGATTAAAAACCGCTCCGACAACACTGCTGCCGTTGATACCGAAGAACCAGAAAAAATGTAAAAATACATAAGCAATGATCATTGCCCCAAGTGTATTACCTAATGCTAATAATGGCGTTTGTAAAAAGTCAAAAATAATTGCTTGCAAGTTGCCATATGAAGTTAAACTAACCAACCAATCTGCCACAAAGAAAATCATGACCACAATAAAACTTGGAATCAGAGCTTCAAAGGATTTCACTACAGTGGGAGGTACACCATCCGGCATTTTGATCGTCCAGCCTTTACTTAGTACCCAGACAAAAATCCGTGTGGAAATCAACGCAACGATCATCCCTAAAAACAAACCGTTAGATCCCATCCATTTTAGCGGTAAGCTCGCAACTTCAACTAATTGTTCTGTCCCTTCTGGCGTATACTCTGTGTAATAAGGCGTTACAATGAAAAATGACACCAATGCAATAATTCCAGCCTGCATTGCATCCACTTTAAATTGACGACCTAAACTGTAGGCAATACCAACCACCGCTAAAATTGTCATAACATCAAAACTCGCATTGGCAGGAACCGCCATATGCTCAGCCCAATCCGCTCCTAAGATCGCTGACATCCACTGATCCCATTGAGGCAAAGGAAAGTTTGCTATCAAAAGAAAAATAGAACCTACGATCAATAAAGGAGTAGAGAGTAAAAAGCCATCACGAATCGCGACAAGATATTTGTTTTCCCCAATGACTTTGGCCATCGGTGTCAAAATGCGTTCCAACCAATCCAAAAACTTTTTCATATAGAGACGCTCCCATCTTCGTTATTTTTTATTTGATTTAATTAGTTTCAATGCTTCTTTTAAGGCTTTTTCACCATCCATCATACCGTAGATTTCGGGTGTGATCGCGGCTACAGGAATTCCTTGCGGCGCAAATTGCTCTTTGGTTTTTTCAAGTAAAAAGCGAACTTGAGGACCTAATAAAATTGCGACTGGTTTCTCCTGATCCACTACTTCTTGCGCTCTAGCAACTGGAAATGCTGTAATTTCTAGCGGCATTTGATGTTTAGTGACCACTTCCATCATTTTGTTGACCATAATACTTGTCGACATCCCTGCATCACAAAATAAATAAATCTTCTTTTTACTCATGCTCTTCTCTCCTTCATTGGTTTATTAATCAATAGGTGCTTTGATTCGTTTTTCATAAGCATCCAGCCATTCTTGGGTGATCGGTTCAATGATCGTTTGATGATTTTCACCCATATTGGCTAGATAGATTGCTGGTTTTTCCTGGTCATTCGCTACACTAAAGGTAAACTCAACATTGGTAGCAACGCCCCATTGACCGGTATTATTCATTGCGATCAAAGAGAAGGCACCTGCTTTACCATAGCGTTTCGTCAACGTATCATGAAAGGTGTAAACTGCTTGATCGCAAGCTTCTTGTGGCGTTTTTCCTTCTCCCATCTGCCGAACGATTTCATAAGCCAAACATCCTTTCATCAAATCTTCTCCTAACCCTGTAGCCGTTGCTCCCCCTATTTCACTGTCCACGTAAAAACCTGATCCAGATAACGGCGAGTCTCCCACACGTCCAGGTTTTTTCATAAACAAACCAGAACTAGAAGTCCCAGCCGCCATACTGCCTTTTGTATCAAGAGAAATCGCGCCAATCGTATCGTGTCCATCATACGGACTTAAATTACTTTTCGCGATTTCTTCTACGCGCTTTTCCCAGATTCGATGAGCTCTTTGAGTCAACATATTTTTCCGTTCAAATCCATTAAGCATGGCATATTTTGTTGCACCATCCCCAACTCTAAAACTGTTGAATTTTTCGTCACTTAATTTTCTAGCAACAGAAATCGGATTTTTCGTATCTGTGATCCCAGCAACTGCGCCAATCTTAAATGTGTCTCCATCCATAAAAGCAGCATCCATTTCTAAAATCCCTTCAGCGTTAGGTAAACCGCCAAAGCCAACAGACTTATAGTATGGATAATCTTCAACGGTTCGAATCGTTGTCTCGATAGCATCTCCTGCTAGACCGTTGTTACTCAACGCTTCACTTGCTTGAGTGACACCATCGTGTGCCATTCTCCAAGTAGCGATCATTCCCCATGACATTTACATCCACATCCTTTAAAATAGCGTTTTCATTTTTATAATTGCATTATACACGATATATACAATTTAGTATATACTAAATTTGTTTTTACTAAAAAAGTAGGGTAAGACAAACATGGAACTGTTTGTGTCTCGCCCTACTGTTAATTGTGATTCCTATTATTTTACTGTTCTGTCGATTTAAATTTTACCGCTGTGCCATAAGCTGCCACCGATTGCATATCCGTTCCAATCGATCCTGAATCAAAACGCATCATCACAACGGCATCTGCCCCTAATTTTTCAGCATTGCTTTTTAAGCGTTCAATCGCAGTTTCTCTTGATTCTTCCAACATTTCTGTGTATGCTCGAATCTCACCACCGACGATATTTTTCAAATTGGCCCCAATGTTCTTAAACACATTTTTTGATTGTGTCGTCAGACCAAATACTTCCCCTAATACTTCATATTCTTTCCCTGGAATTTTTTCTGTTGTTGTAATAAGCATGATGATTCCTCCGTTTCTATTTGCACTTATTTTATATTCATTTTCTGAAACTATCAGAAAAAGTCTCCTATTTAGCACTTATGTTTCGCTCAATTGACAGATAATTTTTGATAGATAGACCTTGATAGCTCTGCTTGATGCTGATATCCCAAAACAGTAAATATTTCGATTGCTTGTTCAACTTTTTTTCGTCCAGATTTTGGTTCTCCCTTTAAGTCCAAAAGCAATCCTTCATAAAATAAACAATAGTTTCTAAAAAACATTTCATCCACACCCGTGGTAAACTCGTTCAGTTTATTCATCAAACGCTCCGCATTCACTAAGTCATTCGCTAACACCAACTCATGAATTTCATTAATCAAAAGCGTACAAATAACTTTTCTTCCCCGTTCAAAATTTTTATAACGATCAATTGATCGTAACAAGGTCTCAAAATACTCTGATTTCCTTTCATAATCGATATAATCCAATGTATTGGCAAACAACCTCAATTCTCCTAATGTCCACGTCTGAACCTTAGATAAGTATTCTTGAATGATCATTAACGAGTGCTTATCAATCACTTTTTTTGAATAGATACCTGTTTTTTCATAGGCAGTCAACTGTTCGATTCTGGCAGTTAATTCAGCGATTCTCAATTCAGCTTGCACAGAAGTAGGATTCTTTTGAAGTTTCGTCCTCATTGAAATTAGCCCATCTATATCATTTTGATTTCCTTTTTCACCATATTCATAGTAAAATTGCTCAATTTCAGATGAATGATACCCATTGTAAATATATAAAAATTCGTCCACTTCCATCGATAATTGCTCTAAGATCAACTTTAATAAATAAAAAGAAATTTCATGTTTTCCTTGCTCAAACCGAATTGCATAAGACTTGGACATGATTTTCTCATACAATTGTTTTTGCGAAATGCCTTTTTTTATTCGTAGTTCACGAATCAATTCCCCGTATGTTTTCATTCGTTTCCTCTACTTTTTTGGATTTCCTTTATAGTATCAGGAATATCGCTTGCTCACTAATAGAACGCTTTAGACATTATTTTTTGGTAGCAAATAGGCTACCTATTAAACGAATGCGTATTAATCGTTGTAAACTTCACCTTATCCGAAGAACTACTTGGATCAACAAGCACATCTTTTTCTTAATTTACTTATAGAAAGTATAATTGGTCAAAGACATTTCGGTTATTCTCTCTCGTTTGAGTTAAGAAATAGATGGGATTAAAAAAATGTTTACTTCTCGTGAGTCTTAGCAGATGGGTCTCATGAAATGTTAGTAGGAGGAATTTTAGATGAAAACAAATGATACTTTACCTAGCTCAACTATCGGACTTTTTGGTGGAGCCGTATTGATGATTATCGGATTTTGGGCCTTGATGACTTTTTCTTGGGCTTGGTGGGGACTTTTTGTTGGCGGTGCCCTTGCTTGGGTGTTAGCGTTTGGAAAAGAAAGTAAATCAGCATTTCGAGCCCCACGTAAATTATGGGTGATCCCTGTAGCGGTCCTCAGTTATTTTGTTATTGGACTAGTTATTGGATTACTTTCAAAAAGTTTAGGCTTTAACTGGGCAGCAAATCCTGCCTCTGGTCATTTAGGTGCAATTATTCTCATGTTGCCTTTTATGTTGATGGGTGAAGAATTATTAGGAATTGGGATACTAGAAGCGGCACAAAGTAAGGGGCTTCCTCTTATTGCTAGTACATTACTAAGCGCACTTGTTTTTGGCCTGATGCACATTCCTTCTTATTGGGATGGCTCTTGGTTCTCTACAGTGGCACATGTCTTACTTTTACAAGGTGTTGCTCGTTTGATTTTGAATATCGCTTACTTAAAAATGGGTAAGAGTATTTGGGGATCTTGGATCGCTCATGTACTGATTGATTTGATTGCTTTATCTGTAATGTAACCAATTTATAAAACAAAAGTATCCAGCTCCCTATCGTTTTAAAGGAGGTTGGATACTTTTTTATAGCGTTTATTTTTTTGCCGCTAGTTTATAAAGTGCTAAGGTATAAATTTCTAGATTTAGTAGTAAATCGTTTAAATCCATATATTCATTTTTATTATGAGCAATCCCTTTTTGCCCTGGAAATGAGGGACCGAAAGCGACGATATTCGGCATTGTTCTGGCATAAGTTGCGCCCGTTGTCGTAACCGGCGTACCATCTAATCCAGTGACTTTTTCATAAACTTCAGCTAATGCAAGAACATTCGGATCGTCTTTTGGAAAATTCGTTCCCTTCATACTTCTTACAATCACAACTTCCGTATGCGCCAATACAATCGCATGAACGCGCTCAATAATTTCTTCTTCTTGGAACGTGACAGGATAACGAATGGCAATCGACAATACCAGCTCCTTATCTGTCTTACGCAATTCATAAGGTGTTAGTATCAACTTGCCCGAATCTTCATCTGCTAATGCTAAATTAAACCCTTCACCATAATGCTTTTCGTGTAAAGAATCAAACACCCATTTAAAATATTTTTTAAGCGATTCCGCTAGACTTGCTTCATTCATCAATTTTTCAGCTAATAAGGTAATCGCGTTTACTCCTAGTTCTGGTGCATTTGTCGGTGCTCGTTTTCCGATTACTTCAACGTGTTGTCCATTCTTTAAGTCGACAATTAATTCGTCCGGCACATGATCTTTCGCTTGGTCGCCCTCAATCGACCCCAACGCTGACAAATCAGCTTCAGAAAATGGCGTTATCAGTTCAATATTAACGATTCCTCGTTCCCCATAAACGACTGGATATTTACAGTCTGGTGTAAATCCAAAAATCGGTGGTTGTTCTTCTGCTAGATACAAAGGCAAATCAGCAGAGCCGCTTTCCTCGTCTGTTCCAAAAATCACCCGAACCGTTTTTTCCAACGGAATGTCCAGTTCTTTCAGCAATTTCAATCCATATAAACATGCAAAAGCTGGTCCTTTATTATCCAAAATTCCTCTACCAAATAAACGACCGTCTTGTTCACTTAAAGAAAATGGCGTAAAGTCCCAACCACTACCAGCAGGAACCACATCTAAATGCCCCACAACACCAATATATTCTGGATCGTTCCCATATTGAGCAAAACCTACTGCATCGTTGACAATCTCTGTTTGAAAACCATAGCTTTCAGCTAACGCTAAAGTGGTTTCTAATGCTCGTCTAGGTTCTTTCCCAAAAGGTGCTCCTACTTCCGCTTGTCCCTTCACGCTTGGGACTTCCATGATTTTAGTCAACTCTTCTAAAAAATGTTGTTGATTTGTTTGAATAGCTGCTTTGATACGCGTTCTGATTGTTTCCATTTCTTTCACCTGACTTTTTTAGTTTTGATGCTAAGTTGTCGTGCGGTGTAGTGTATTTTTAAATGTATAACGATCCGCACGATAGTATGATGTATCATATAAAATCGGTGTGGCAGTAACAGAATAAGTGATTGAATGAACCATCAATAATGGCTCACCGGCTTCAACTTTTAGCAAAGGACTCAGTTCTTTTGTCACTAAAATAGCTTCAACTTCTTGATGAGAATACGCAATCTCGATTTGTTTTTCGATCAATTCAAACAGTGAACCTTGTAATTGTTTTTCTGTGACTTCGGGCAAATAAATCGACCGAATATATAAATCTTCTACTGTCATCGGTTCATTGTCGTATGAACGTAAACGAACTATGTGATACGCAGCCTCCTGATCGTTCAATTCCAAAGCCCTCGTGACTTCTTCTGGTATCTCTGTCACTAATTCAAAACGAATGACTTCGGTTTTTGATGTTTTGCCATAAGATTTTGCGGCTTCTGTAAATCCTTGTAATCCAGCACGTCCACTTTGGATTTTTTGCTGCGTCATCACATAGGTCCCTTTGCCTTTTTGTTTCACTAAAATATTTCTAGAAATAAGCTCATCGATTGCTTTTCTTACCGTTAAACGACTGACACCAAACTCCTTAGCTAAATCATATTCAGAAGGAAGGCGTTGTGAACTAACATAAAGGCCTTTATCGATTTTTTCTTGGATTTGCTTTGCTACTTCTTGAAAGACGCTTTGTTTTTTCGCCATTTTTATTCTCCTATCTAATCATATCCTTAGCTTTATTATAATCGAAAGTCGTTTCAAGAACTATCCTCACCAGAATTTACCATTCATAAAAAGCAGTATTGGTTGAGACGCCAGAAGAAACACTGACAAACGCTCCTGCATCAGCTTCATTCACTGCCTCATTTAATTGCTTCAACTCTTTTTTTGCCACTACTACAACGAGCAATTTCTTCTGTTGATGATCAAAGGCACCTTCCACATCGTTGATAACCGTGATTCCTCTCTTCAACGTTTGATGCAAGCGACCAATCACATATTCTGCTTGATTCGTCACGATCATGACTTGGACTTTTTGCTGCTTTGTGTTCACATAATCAACCATACGACCACTGATAAAAACAGACAATGCGCTATAAAATGCGAACTGCCAACCATAAAGAAAACCTGCTGCAAATTGAACACATAAATTAAAGATAATAAAAACCGTGCCGATACTCTTTCCCGTCGCTTTTCGAACAACGATACCTATTATATCTAAGCCCCCTGTGGAAAAATCACTTTTCAATGTGATCCCCACTGATATGCCATGCAGCACACCACCGAAGACAGCGCAAATCACAGGATCCGTTGTCAAGACAACAACAGGAATCATCCGCATAAACAATGCGGTCATAAACACAGCAAAAATCGTATAAACCGTAAACTCTCGATCGATTTTAAACCAAGAAACAACAAGCAAAGGTAAATTAAATACTAAAACCAGCAAAGGAATCGAGATCGTTCCCCATTGTGTCGTTTTTAAAACAGTGGAAATCAGTTGAGACAGTCCAGTAATGCCGTTAGCATAAATGTTTCCTGGTAACCAAAAGAAATTTAATGCCAATGAAGATAAGAAGGCATATGCTAGCGCTACCAATATTTTGTACGCCGCCAACTTTTTGATCGTAAAAATCTCCTTTCCTATCTACTTTTCTCTATTATACTAAGTATATACTATTTTGTATATACCGAAACAGAAATAAAAAAAAGAACGAATCGTATAAACCGATCCGTACTCATTTTACTTATTTATTAGAATAGGTTGTATACACCATATCGTTTTTCACGTAAACTTGCTCTACTTTTAACGCAACAGGTCCGTTGAATTCATTAAATAAAGGAATTCCTTTGCCTAAGATCTTCGGTATCGTTGTAAGAATATAAGTATCGATCAACTTTGCTTCTACCAATGGTGCAATAATACTAGCACCACCAACAATCCAAATCGCTTTACCCTCTTGTTTTTTTAATTCTTGAACCAATTCCACTGGATTTTGACTAGTAAACATTAATTTTTCAGTATTCTCATCTGGATGACTGGTGATAATATATGACATTTGCTCTTCATAAGGATATTCATCTGGGGATAACTCATTAACAACTTGATCATACGTTGTTCGCCCCATCACTACGGTATTGATTTTTTCCATTAATTCTTGATAACTCGTGTCTTCTTCAACTAATTCAATTCCGCCGCCTAAAAAGTCAATACTTCCGTCAGCCTCTGCAATATACCCATCAACACTTGCAGCAATGTATAAAATAATTTCTCTACTCATTTGAAATCCCCCTTATTATTTAAAAGCAAAGCAGACTATTCCGCAAAACTAACCAACTCATAATTCTAAAGTACAACAATACTCTGGACTACTCATTTTACTTGTTTTATTTTTCTAGTCAACTAGTTTGTTTAATTAAAAAAGCATCATTAAAAGGAACATCACTTGTCCTTTCAACAATACTTTTCTTTCATACAGACCTCATAGCCATCCTTTGTAATTGCTTGTTGAGTCGTAGAGCCTAGGCAATATAATTTAGGCATTTTTGTTAAACCAGTTTCCATAAAAACGGATAAAAATCGCTGCCATAATGAAGGGCTTGCAAGATACACTGCACTTACTTCTTCCTCTAGTAAGCATTTATTTAAACGTCGCTGACTATTCTCAGAGAAGACATTGTCATAAAGGATAGACGTATGCAAACAATGACCTTTTGCCATCAACTCAGCCTCTCCTAGATCATCCGCTAAATTACTTTTAGGATAAAAAATAGTCGTCGGTATCATAAATCTGCTTGACCATTCTTCAAACATGGTTTGCTTTGTAGGAACAAGGGCTTTAAAATCTACCGTCATATGATGTGTTAAAAGCACCTTCGCCGTTTTCGCTCCAATGACCGCAAACTTTTTTGTCTGCAGCTGATCGCTCATTTGATTCTGGAAAAAAAATTCCGCTGCATGCTGGCTTGTTAAAAAGACCCACTCGCACTGGTTCAACTTTTTTTCAAACGAACTGCTGGCATTTCTTTTCGTTAAAGTAAGTAAGGGAATTTCTACCGTTTTAAAGCCTTTTCCCTGAAAATACACACGATCCTCTTGATTATCTTCTATCAAACGTGTTAAAAGAATGTTCTTCATAATGATTCCTTAGCTATTCTATTTAATAAATGTTCTGCGACTTGCTTTCCAATACCGGCTAATTCTTGAACAACCACCGTTTCGGTAAAAGACTGCTTCAGTTCTTTGTCACCTAAAAACCCAGAAAAATGATAGTCTCTGCCTTCTTTAACTGCATAGGCCCCAATCGGGATATCACAATTTCCATTTAAGGTTGCTAAAAAGGCTCGTTCTTCCATCACTAATTCTCTAGTAGCTGGATGATTGATTTGCTGTAAAAACGCACGCATCTCAAGGTCTTCACTACGACATTCAACAGCCAATGCTCCTTGCCCTACAGCAGGTATACATTGCTCACTCGTTAAAATAGTATAAGGATAATTAGGAGCATCAAACCAATTTAAACGCTTCAAACCAGCAGTTGCTAGCACGATTCCATCCAATTGTTGTTCTTCCATCCGCTTCAAACGAGTCCCAACATTTCCACGAATGGATTCCACTTGGAAATCTTCCCGTAAGTTTTTCATTTGAAACTCTCGTCGCAAGCTACTAGTCCCTATTCTCGCTTTTTTTGGCAGCTCTTCAAAAGAAGTCACCTCACGAAAAATCAAACAATCAGAAGGATCACTTCTTTCTGGAATTGCCGCTAATGTCAATCCATCTGCCACTTTAGCAGGCATATCTTTCAAGCTATGTACTGCAAAATCGATTGTTCCTGCCACTAAAGCTTGCTCGACTTCATTGATAAATAAACCTTTTCCACCAATTTTCGCTAAACTGACAGAAAGCATCTGATCTCCTTTTGTCGTCATTGGAACAATTTCTACAAGAAACTCTCCATGAACTTTTTTCAGTAGATCCAAAACGATCATTGTTTGTTTCATTGCTAGGGGACTATTTCTAGTACCGACACGGACGGTTTTCATTTTGCTTACTTCCTTTATCTTTTCTTCTCTTCAATCATACTAGATTTTACTTTTTTGACAACTGCCCTGTACCAACTTTATAAGCTAAAAAGTATAGTCCTGCGACAAAAAAGCCGCCGCCGATAATATTTCCCAGATAAACACTGATCATATTTTGCCAAAACGCTGACCAAGTATTGCCTCCTAAAATAATCCCCATCGGAATCAAAAACATATTGGCCACAACGTGCTGAAATCCACAAATCACAAAACCCATGATCGGTAGGAAAATCCCAACGATTTTGCCGATAAAATCTTTAGCCGCAAAGTTTAAGTAAACCGCTGTACTAACCAAGAAATTACAGGCAATTCCTGAAAGAAATCCTTGTAAGAATGTATCTTTGGTTCTTCCAAGCGAAACCTGGATCGCCCGCTCTGCAAAATCCCCTTGCAATGCGCCACTCAGATAGCCAAAGAAATAAGCGACAAACAATGATCCCAACAAGTTAAAGATCGTCACGATCACAATATTCCTTACCCACTCTTTGCCACTGATTTTCCGAGCAAATAGCGCCATCGAAACAACCATCATATTCCCTGTAACCAATTCTCCGCCAGCAAGTAACAAACAAATCAATCCAAATGGAAAAACAGCCGCTCCAATCACATTCACCAATGATCCCCATTCTTTAGGCATCGTCCCCATCGCCCGAATCATCGCAATACCTGCCACTGCAATAAAAACACCTGCTAAAAATCCTAAAACTGCTAAAGTCAAAAAACTCCCCCGAGCCTTTTGAACCCCTTTTTCAATTGTAATATCCACTATTTCTGGTGGTTGAAGTGAACCCATATTTTTCCTCCTTAATTTAAAAGCTGAATGGGCTCGCTTAGGTTCGACAAGAAAATAGGAAAAATTAACTGTGACGTTCTTGGTCACATTTCATTTTTATCTTTTTCTCGAGATCCTAGCCCATAAAGCTAGATAGATTTAAAAGCTGAACGGGCTCGCCTAGGTTCGACAAGAAAATAGGAAAATAGGAGAGTGGCGCTTTTTGCCACAATCAGATTTTATCTTTTTTCCGAAGAGCCTAGCCCCACAAAGCTACCTAAACAAACCGTTTATTTAAAACATCCCACTGCTTTTTATACATTGTCCTTAATTCTTCATTCAAGTACACCACTTCATCAAAATAGTGATCCCTTAAATACTGCTGATGAACCTCATCAAAACGCTGATCTCGATTTTCACCAACTTGGATAGCATAGACATCTGCGCCTTGCTGAGTATACGAAATGATCGTTTCAAAATCGATTTTTTCTGTATCGATCAATAAAATTCGATGTCCGAATAAAGGCAATTGTTCAAACCAATCCGCGCCATTACGACAAGAAACCACATCACCTAAAATGATCAGCGAAGGATTTTGAATTTGATGTTCTTCAATCACTTCCACCATCGTTTGAATCGTTGCAGTAACCGTTCTCTGTCGTCCTAAACTGCCCCATTCAACGATAGCTGCTGGTAATTGAGGTGAGACACCTTGCTCTAAAAGCTTCTTTTGAGTGCTCTCTACTCGTTCTACCCCCATATATAAACACATTGTTCCGTTTGCTGTTAGTCCCTTAAAATCGATCGTTTCGCCACCTTGACGATGAGCAGTCGCCAAAGTCACTTTACTACTATGCTCGCGATGCGTTAAGGGAATACCGCTGTAACTACTAGCTGCTGATGCCGCTGTAACCCCTGGCACAATTTCATAACTGATTCCTTCACTTTGAAGTGTCGCAATTTCTTCACCAACACGACCAAAAATCCCAGGATCACCGCCCTTTAAACGAACAACGTTTTGTTCTTTCAAGCCTTCTTCCAATAATAATTGATTAATGTTTTTTTGCTTCAACACATGATTTTTCGGATACTTTCCACTATAAATAAAACGAGCTGACGCTTTAGCCAAATACAATAATACTGGATGGACCAGCCGATCGTAAATAATCACATCAGCTGATTCCAATACTCTTTTTCCTTTTAAGGTCAATAGCTCAGGATCACCTGAACCTGCTCCCACAAAATAAACTTTTCCCATCACTACACCATGACATAAACAAGATCTTCTTCAACAACAGTTTCGTATGCACGAACGCATCCTTCATCTGGCTCTTGAACTTGTCCATCAGTTAAATTGATTTTATAATCATGCAACGGACAAAAAACATACTCACCAGAAACCGTTCCTTCCGCTAACGGTCCTTGTTTATGGGGACAAACATTTTCAATTGCCTTGATACGATCATCACTTAAACGAAACACAGCTATTTTTTGTTCCCCCACAATGATTTCTTTTCCCATTCTAGGTGCTAACTCATCTATTTGTCCCACAAAAATTTTTTCCATCTTTATACTCTCCCCACTGTGTATAACTCTTGGCGCGTTTGTTGATCCTCAACCACTTCATCCCAAGGATTTCCACGACGTCCTGCGACTGCTTCATCTAATGCAGCCAACAATTCTTGACGTTTTTCAGCATTTAGCAACACTTCTTTTACAACCTCAAAGCCCATACGGTCGATCCATGGTGCTGTTCGTTCCGCATAAATACCTGTTTCGCGGTAGTATTGCAGCATTGCGCCACAAATGTCGATGACTTCTTGTTCGGTTTCAACAGTTGTTAGTAACACAGCTTCTTTAACTTCGGTTCCGCCATTGCCACCAACATAAATTTGGAATCCGTTTTCCACACCGATGATCCCAAAATCTTTTACGCCACTTTCCACACAACTTCTTGGACAAGCAGATACACCCATTTTAAATTTATGCGGCGTATCGATAAACTCGTAACGCTGTTCCAACTTAATACCAAGTCCCATTGAATCTTGCGTACCAAATCGACAGAAATTCGCGCCAACACAAGTTTTAACTGATCGAACAGCTTTGGCATAAGCCCCTGCTGACTTCATATCCAACTCTTCCCAGATTTTCGGTAAGTCTTCTTTTTTCACTCCGTATAAACCGATTCGTTGGCTTCCTGTTACTTTGACCATTGGTACATCATACTTTTCTGCGACTTTCGCAATCAAAAGCAACTGTTGTGGATTGGTTTTTCCACCGCGCATTCTTGGAATCACTGAGAACGTTCCGTCATTTTGGATGTTCGCATAGAGACGTTCGTTGACATAACGGGATTCTTTTTCATCTTCGTGTTCTTTAGGCCAGGCTACATTTAAATAAAAATTAATTGCTGGACGACACTTCGGACAACCTTCTGGATTTGTAAAATTCAGTTCACGGTAAACGTCATCGGAAGACGTTAACTTTTTCGCATAAATTTGAGTGACGATTTGATCTCTTGTTAAATCCGTACAACCGCAAATCCCAGTTGGTGCAGAAACAACTTCACCACCTAAAGCATAGGCTAAAACATCTCCAATCACTGATTTACATTTTCCACAAGAGCCGCCAGCTTTCGTATGTTTTGTTACATCTGCCACAGAAGTTAATTCTTTTTCATTGATCGCAGTCATGATCGTTTTTTTATCGATCCCATTACAACCACAAATTACTTCATCATCTGGCCATTCACTGACATCAGCGCTAGCCTCTTCACCAACCATATGGAGTAAAGACACAGGTGTGTATTCTTCAATGCTTTCATTTTTCTTTAAAATATTATAATAACGATTGCCTTCACTCGTATCGCCATACAGCACAACGCCAACGACTTGATTGTCTCTCACAAAAATCTTTTTATACGTGTAATTGATACCGTCAAAGGCTTCAATACTATTGATTCCTTCTACTTCTCTGATATTCCCAGCAGAATACAGATCACATCCAGATACTTTTAATGAGGTAAATGTGGTACTGCCTTGATAAGGTTTCGCTTCTTTGTCAGTTAACACATCTGCCAAGACTTTCCCTTGTTCAAATAACGGTGCAACTAAACCATAAACATGCCCATTATGTTCCGCACATTCCCCTACTGCAAAAACATCTGGAACATTCGTTTTCATAAAATCATCGACAATAATTCCGCGATTCACTTCGATAGCTGTTGTTCTTGCTAGTGTTGTTTCTGAACGAATCCCGATCGACATTACAACCATATCTGTTTCGATGGTAGTTCCATCGCTAAAGCTTAAACCTGTAACACGGCTTTCACCAAGTATTTTGTTGGTCGCTTTTTCCATTAAGAATTTCAAGCCTTGTTTTTCTAAATCAGCTTGCAGCATTTTCCCTGCTTTTTCATCTAATTGGGTTTCCATCAGCCATTTTTCTAAATGAACGACTGTGACTTCCATGCCTTGATCCAACAAACCTTTTGCAGCTTCTAAACCAAGCAAACCGCCACCGATCACGACTGCTTTTTGATATTTTTGAGCTGCTTCAAGCATATTTTCTGTATCCTCGATTGTTCTAAACCCGACAACACCAGGTAATTGAGCCCCTTCAATTGGTAATATAAAGGCTCTTGAACCTGTTGCTAAAATACATTTATCATAAGTGATTTCTTTACCCGATTTGGTGATGATTTTTTTATTGTTTGTGTCCATTTGGACTGCTGGATCATGATTGATTAGTTCAATTTGATTTTCTTCATACCATTCAAGTGGATTCGTAATGATCTCTGATACAGTCATTTTCTTTTGCAGGACATTACTCAACATGATCCGATTATAATTTGGGTATTGTTCTTCTCCAATGATCGTGATTTGATAGCGATCAGCATCTCGGTCTAAAATTTCCTCAATCGTCCGAACACCAGCCATTCCATTTCCAACTAAGACAAGCTTTTCTTTCATATTCATTTTTACACTCCTTTGTGATTTTTTGAGCAATACAATCTATGCTTCGTCTTTTTTAGAATAGCAAGAATGAAAGCAGGTGACTATTAGGGAATTACCTAATAACGATACAAAGCAACGCTTTTAAAATCAGAAAGGAAATTTCTTCTCTGTGCTCATACAAAAAAAGCAACTGCTCCTAATCAAGAAGCTAGTTACTTTTTATTTTCTGACTTTTAAACTTGCGCTAAAAATTGTTTTCTCTTATCTTCTGAGGCCTTGTTTAGGTCAATATACTTCCACTTCACATTTTTAATTCCAATATCTTTAAGCGTTCCTTTGATAAAAACCGTTTTGACATAATTCCCTTTAACATATTTTAAATACCACTTAGGAGCAGTACCTGTATTGATGATCGTTGTAGTCTTTATATTCGTAAATAATCCTTTTAAACTGATGCCTGAATCATCATACGCGATATTTTTCAACATGACTTTATCGAAAAAACCTTTGATGATGGCGGGAAACTCATACCACCAGGTAGGAGCAATAATAAACAGTTCACTGGTTTCTCCTAGTATTTTTTGATACTGACGAACAAGCGGATCCGTTGTTTCACCTTTGGAAAATAACGCTAGATCCTTTGCAGAAAAAACTGGATCAAAGTGCTCTTTATTCAAATCGATCAGTTGGTATTCTGTTCCTTCTGCTGCAAGACGTTGCTGTAGTTTTTCTAAAATCGCATGATTGTAACTGCCTTCCCATGGATGGGCGTATAAAATAGTCGTTTTCATTTTTTCTCTCCTGACTTAGATTGTTGAATTTCTTTATAAATAGTGTGGATTTCCTCACTGATTTCTTCTTCGTACTGTGCATATTCTTTTGCAACGATTTTTGGTTTCAATTCTTGGATCAGCTTTAAAACCATTTGTTCATGTTTGATTTTTTGTCTAATGTCATTTTCTTTTTTAGTCAATAACTGATTGGATCGTTCGCTACATTCATCACTTTCTGGAAACTCTAAAAAGTTCAATAATTCCTTAATTTCCTCTATAGAAAAACCTACGTGTTTCATTACAATTAAATATTCCAATAGGATTTTATCTTCTTCATCAAAAATACGATAACCATTTTCTTGGCGTTTGCCTATGACAATTCCTTGGCGTTCATAGTATCGGATCGTTGAAAGTGGAATGTCCATTTCATTTGCGACATCTTTCATTTTGTACATCAGCTCAGCTCCTTTTTTTATTTGTCTAACAGCATCTTAACATTGCACCAAAGAGCAATGTCAACAAAAAAACAAGTTACCTCACAAAAATCAGTAAAGTAACTTGTTTGCTATTCACAATCTGGATTTTGCTCAAAAAAGATCATTAGCTGTTCTTTCATTTTTTTAGTTTCTGTTGGATTTTTTCCATAAGTAGACAGCGCGATCAAATACTCATCCTGTTCAATCGTACTCATATTAAAAAAATCACTATTTTCTTTCTGACTACAATCATTGACCCATTGGTAATCCGCAGCATCGTCAACGATTTTTTGATTGACGATTTTGGAATCAGTACACGCAAAAATGAGGTGGGCTTCTTGAATATATTCCGCTTTGTATTTTGCTGTAATACATTTTACACCATCTAATTCTTCAAATTCCTGCAAAAAATTCGGTGCAACGACGGTTACTTGCCCTTTAGCCTTTAAAATCCCGACGGTTTTTCGTAATGCAATTTTCCCGCCACCGATAATCACGATATTTTTCCCAGTCAGTTCAAGCATTATTGGATACATGTGACGGCCTCATTGACAATTTGTTCTAAGTCATTTAGGATGCGTGGATCAAATTCTAATGTTGGCATCATAATAAAATCAGTTGTTGAAAATGTTTCTTTTAGTTTACTTTTCATGATCGTAATCAAATGACCATCAAATAAAAAGAAAGGTACGATTACAGGTCGCTGATGATTTGATACTTGTTTTTTGATTTCTTCTAGATAGTTTTCTTTCCCTTTTAAACTGACAGCAGCAATCGAAAAGCCCACTTGTCTCTGGATTTCTTCTGCTATTTCTACTAAAACTTCTTGCGGCTGCTCTGTTTGCTTTGTTCCATGAGCAACTAAAATCCCGACTAACTCATCATCTGGATAAGTCACTGCCGCTTCTTGAAATCGCTCCAACAAAACTTGGCGGCTTCCGTTTTTACTCCCAAATGTCTCAGTTTGAACAAATTGAACAGCTGGATGGCGCTCTTTTACTACGTCAAGTTCAGCGGGGATATCCACTAGCGCATGTTTTGCTGCAAATAATAAAACAGGAACAACGATTATTTTCGTGACACCGTTTTTGATCATTTTTTCCGCCACACTTGGAATCGTATCTGAATGGTTTTCTAAAAAGGCCGTTGCCTGATAAAAAGTTGGATCCATTCTTGCTTCTAGCTGTTGAATAAAATCCATAGCCGCTTGATTTTTTTCGTTTTTTTGACTACCATGAAAGACATAAAGAATTCCGATCATTTTTCTCACCTCATAAGTCGATTAATTGATGTTTCATACTATATTGCAACAATTCACTAAACGTTTCAAACTCTAACTTTTTCATCACATGAGATTTATGCACCTCTACTGTTTTGACGGAGATAAATAAACGTTCAGCGATTTCTTTATTACTATACCCTAAAGCAACTAAAGGTAAAATTTCCCGTTCTCGTTTTGATAGGCGTTCGTATTTTTCATCTTTTTCTGCTGGGTCAGCTTTTTTTAGCCAACGTTTTTTATCATACGAACCAAATAATGGATCGATCGCAATTTTACCAGCCATCACTTGCTTAATCGCTTCAAGTAATACCGTATCTTGAGAACTTTTAAGGATGTATCCTTTTGCGCCATATTCTAAGGCGGTTCGAACATACTCTTCTTCGTCATGCATACTTAAAATAATCGTCTTCACGTCAGGAAAATGCTCTTTGATGCGCCGAGTTGTTTGTAAACCATTTTCTCCTGGAGGCATCCGCATATCCATCAACACCACGTCTACGGGATACTTTTCAAGTAATAAAAAAGCTTCCGTGCCATCTGCCGCATCTCCTACCACTGAGATTCCCTTTTGCCCTTCAAGTAATAAACGTAAGCCACTTCTGACCACTGCATGATCGTCTGCTATGATGATATTCACCTTGTCACCTCCTGTTGAATCGGTAAATGTAATGTCACCGTTGTTCCTTCTAATTCTTCAGATTGAATGAGTAAATGTCCTCCGATGGATTCAGCTCTCTCTTGCATATGTAACAACCCCAAACCACGGCTGTACTTATTCACCTGTTGAAGATCAAAACCTTTGCCATGATCACGAACGTTGAGTATTAACTGTTCGTCTTGTTCACTTAATGTGACCCACAATTCATCAACATCTGCGTGTTTCACACTATTCATCACACTTTCTTGCAAAACCCGATACGTGATTGTTTCCACACTTTCAGGAAAACGTTTCGTTGTGATCATTGGAATAAAATGCAGCGCAACACCTGTTGTTTCTGTTAAACGATGCAATAAAGCTTCAATAGCTGGAACTAACCCTAAATCATCCAAAGCGGCTGGACGTAAATCAACCGCAAGTTGTTTTACTTCGCCAAGTAATGCGACAAAATCTTCGTCGATTTTTTGTAATTTTGTTGTCAGGTCTTCGGTTTGTTCAGTCCATTTTAATTGGCGTGTCTCCAGCATCAAACTATAAATACTTTGTGCAAGGCCATCATGAAGCTCTTGTGATAACGCTTTACGTTCATTTTCATGAGCTTGATTGACATATTCAATCAAACGTTTATTTTGGATCACCTGTTGTAGACGATCTTGAATAGCCATATGACGAATGCTCAATACGCTTTTTTGCTGATCTAACACAGTGTAACTTCCACTAAATTGTTCTTGAGCTCCCTGTGCATCTTCTAAAACCAACGGAAAGGCCGCCTGATCCCAGTCTGCTTTAACTTCGCAATCTAAGCATTTTTCCATTGTTGAATGCAGCATGCACCCTTCTCCTCTAGCTATTTCCAATACTTTTGCTAACGAGAATGGATAGATTTTTACTAACTCAGCCGCCGCTTTATTTTGTTTGATACAGTTGTTTTCTTCAATCAAAAACAAAGCATCTCTTGCTTCTTCAAATATTTTTTCTGCAATGTTCATATCCATTTTTCTCACCTATAAATAAACCATCAGTTCATTCGCTTTGCCTTGTGCAATAGTTAAAAAATCTTCGGTAATAGTGATTTTCTCTCGATAACCAACTAATAGAACGCCTTTTACTTCTCCCACTTTTAAAACAGGAAATGCTGCGATCGTTTCTAATTTTTCCGTTCGGGTAATTGGCAGTTCAACTAATTTTTCTGGTTGCTTTTGCAGATCCGTTGCTTGATATGCCCTGCCTGTTCGCCAAACGATGCCGCCAATTCCTTTGCCAACTTGCAGCCGAATGCGTTTATAATTTTGATTGGTATTGCCAGCCACATAACTCCAACGGATCACCCGTACTTTGGTCACTGCATTAACTGAGGATAATGCTAAAGCAACAAAATCAACTTGAAGTTCCTCTTTGATTTGAGCGATTTTTTGTTGAACTTGGTCCGTCATTTGACTACTCCTATTCCCTAATTTTTAATAAAAAGCTTGTTTTCTAGTCATTCTTCTCTTATTCTTAAGCCAACATCAATTTAATTTTAGAAGGATTTTTTTATGAAAACTACTACTACTTTTAGTCCTAAACGTTTGGTCATGATTATTACCATGACTGTTTTTTCTTTTTCTAGTATGACAACCGCTTTTTTCCTAATGGGACTTAAAGCTTTTCCCTATTTTATCGGCGCTGCTCTGTTTTATTTTATTCCTTACGCTATTATTATAGCAGAATTTACTGGCGTGTATAAAAACCATATTGGCGGTTTGTATCAGTGGCTCGCTGGGCATCTCTCTGAAAAGGTGGCTTTCACTGCTGCTTTTTTATGGTACTGCAGTTATTTTATTTGGATGATCAGCTTATTTATGAAGCTTTGGATTCCTTCCTCTATTTTACTTTTTGGTGAAGATTTAACTAAAAAAACCAGTTCGATTCCTTTTTTTTCTACATCTATTTTAATTGGTCTGTTATCGATTGGAGCGGTTTTAGTAACGTTATTTTTTGTTAGTAAAGGATTTAAGAGGATTGCTTCTTCACTGTATTTAAGCGGCATCATGATGACGCTTTTGATTTTCTTTTGTCTGGGTGGAAATCTGGTGCTTTGGCTCTCTAATCAGTCTAGTATTGTGCCAAATCTTTCCAACAGTTTCAATAGTGTTCAAGCAGGATCTTCATCTGGACAACCGCTGATTGAACAACTCTCTTTTTTGATTTTTGCCATTACAGCCTTCGGTGGTTTAGATACGATCGCAAGCTTAGTTGATAAAACAGGGAAACAAAAAAAACAATTTCCTAAGCTATTGATTTTCAGCAGTATTTTAGTCGTTCTGTGTTATTTTTTAGGCATCCTTTTATGGAGCGGAGGAACGAATTTAGCTCACTTAAAAACAAATAGTACGATTCACTTAGGAAATTTAATGTATGAATTAATGGAAAATTTAGGCTATGCTGTTGGTCAGGCTCTTTCATTAACAGCCATTCAAACTCAGTTTCTAGCTCAATTTCTTACTCGTTTTACTGCCTTAACGCTTTTGCTTTCTTACATTAGTTTATTATCTACTATTTTTTATCTGCCGATCCGCACATTGGTTGAAGGAACACCTAAACATTACTGGCACCCTCGCTTGAAACAAAAAAACAAAAAGGATATGCCGATTTATGCATTGCAGATTCAAGGTATCCTGATCAGTTTGTTTATTTTAGGGATCAGCTTAGGCAGTCAGTATGTTGTCTTTTTATATAATCAACTGACTTTGATGACCAATATCTCAAGAGCGATTCCTTATTTATTAGTGGCACTCGCCTATCCAGCATTTAAGAAAAAACAGCTGGCGGATAATCCAACCTCTGTTTTAGTTCGATCAAAAATCAGCGCAACGCTCATTAGCAATAGTGTCATTTTGAGTATTGCTTTGGCTATCTTATTTCAACTTTATCAGCCACTTTCAAAGGGGGACTATTTACATAGCCTGACCTTATTGTTGGGACCACTATTATTTACGTTTTTGGCCCATCTACTTTATAAACAGTTTCATAAAAAAAACGAAATCACTCAAAACAGTTGGGAAAGTTAACTGTTCCAACTGTTTTCTTTGTACGAATAAAATTATAGTAATAACAAGCGAAATAACAACGTTTCCTGTACAATAGAACTTGAACGCTTTTTTGTTTCTTATTTATAAAATAAAGGAGCCGCAATCTTTTGTGCAGGAGGAATCTTTTTGTTTGATTTAGAAAAAGTCCAATCGTTAAATGAATTGGAAATGCTCGTTTATCAATATATTTTAGAACATATGGACAGTGTGCCAAAGTTAACGATTCGTCAACTTTCCACCAATTGCCATGTATCCACGTCCACGATCTTACGCTTTTGTTCAAAAATGGGCTTTGATGGATTTTCAGAATTGAAATATGCGTTAAAAAAAGAAGAAGAGCAACAGCAACAGTCCTTTGATCAATATTACGCTGCTACGATGCACGTTGATTCTTTTTTAAAACGGCTGAATCAGCAAACCTATTACGAGACATTGAAACCTGCTATCAAGATGATTGTGTCTGCTCGTCATATCGTTTTTTCAGGTATTGGTACAAGCGGTATTTTAGGAGCATACGGCAGTCGCTATTTTGCAAATATGGGTCTTAATGCCTACAGCATCCGTGATCCCTTCACCCCCATTCCTCAAAGAGGTTTTGAAAATACCTTAGCGATTGTTCTGTCCGTTTCAGGAGAAACTACCGAAGTAATCAAACAGGTAACTGATTTTAAGCGGTCAGGTGCTCAAATTCTCAGTATTACCAATGATGAGCATTCAACGATAGCCCGTTTAGCTGATTACAATATTTCTTATTATATGCCCGATGAACGATCTATTTACACCGATCCTTATATCAATATCACGACACAAATCCCCGTTATTGCCTTGATTGAACTACTTGCTCATCAAGCAAGCAAGGAATTTGCTGAAAAAACAGATCGACTAGAAAACCGACCAGACTAAATTTTTTAAACCTATTCCTAATACCGAAATTTTGACAAAACCCTCAAGAGTTGCTATGGTTTTTGAGATGATGTACTCAGTGTTAGGAACGCAACATCATTCGGCCACTTAAATACATCTGATCTATTATAAAAGAGGAGCGTGACGATTCATGTCTTTTAACATCGAACATTTAGGCAACGAAGTAATCACTGGAAAACAATACAAATTTGCTATTCCTAAGACACCCGAAGATTTTGCTGAAGTGAATAACCAAAAACTAGAGATTTTGCCTACCGATAAGAAAATCGTGCAGGCTATCATCATCAATGATCCCGATGCAAGTAACGGTACTTATAAATATTTTATTGAAGATAGTGAAGGAAATCGAACCTTTACAAGGTCAGCTGGCGATTATGCTGTTTTCACAGGTACATGGGAAACATTAGCGGATATCGACCAATTTATCGGTGCAAGCTATGGTGAGCTTTACCAATCGAGTGAGTATGGCATTGGCGGAACCAATAATATTCAGCTACTCGACTTTGAACATCAAAAAATTACATTAAAACTGCCCGCAGTTCGTAAATAAAAATAAGGTCTAAAAATAAATTGCGTTTTGATTTATTTTTAGACCTTATTTTTGATTACTTTGTTTTTTTTAGCGGTACATGTTCCTCAACGTGCTCACCCTATTTTAAAACAACAAAATTTCTTTTATAGTAAACATGTAAACGTATTCAGTAGATTTAAATTAGAGCGGCGCTCTATTGAAATACTACTACACGCACTTATTTTCCGTTACTTTAGTTAACCAAAGGAGAGGTTTAGAATGAATGAATGGATCAATGAAAAAGTTCTACCACCCGTTTTAAAATTCGTCAATACTAAAGCGATTACAGCGTTAAGAAATGGGATGTTATATACCATGCCATTTACGATTGTGGGTTCGATTTTTCTATTATTAGCGAATTTACCAATTGAATCCGTGGCAAAATGGATCACCGACAGTGGTTTGGTCGTATACTTCAATCAGGCTTATGGGGCATCTTTTGCCATCATGTCAGTCTTTGCGGTAATTGGGATTGCTTATTCTTATGTGAAAACAGAAGGTTTTGAAGGCCTACCTGCCGGTATGATTTCCCTTGTTGTCTTTATCTTATTTATGGCTCCAGATGTAACTGATTTAGACAGTGGAGTAACGATCGGCAATGTCATCAATAAAGACTGGACTGCTGGTAAAGGAATGATCACAGCCATCATCGTTGGTCTTATCGTTGGTTGGGTTTACAGTTGGTTCTTACGTCACGATATTCGGATCAAATTACCTGAAGCTGTTCCTGAAAACGTAGCAAACTCATTTACTGCCTTGATTCCTGCTGCGGCTTTAATTACTGGTGCGATGTTTGTCTATATTTTCTTTGATAAATTCTTTAAAACAACGTTCTTTGATTTCATTTATGATGTCTTACAATCTCCACTTCAAGGTGTGACTGATTCCTTGGGCGGTGCGTTAGTACTTGGTTTCTTAGTCCCTTTATTCTGGTTCTTCGGTGTCCACGGTTCAACGATCGTCGGCGGAATCATGGGTCCGATTTTACAAGCGAACTCTTTAGAAAATACAGATATTTTAAAAGCTGGTAAAGAATTAACTGTTGCAAACGGCGGTCATATCGTAACGCAACAATTCTTAGATCAATTTTTAACAGTAACGGGTGCTGGTATGACACTTGGTTTAGTGGTATACATGGTGTTCTTTGCAAAATCTGCACAGTTCAAACAATTAGGTCGTTTGTCAATTGGACCTGCCGTGTTCAACATTAATGAACCCATCACGTTTGCGACACCGATCGTAATGAACCCGATCATGGCGATTCCATTTATTTTAACGCCTGTCGTATCATCTGTTATTACTTACTTTGCTTTGTACACTGGTTTAGTCCCATTATTCACAGCGGTTCAAGTGCCTTGGACAACACCGCCAATCATTTCAGGATTATTAGTTGGCGGTTGGCAAGCAGCTTTACTACAAGCATTTGTTTTAACGTTAGGATTCTTTATTTACCTACCATTTGCTAGAAAAATGGATGCTATCAACTATGCACAAGAAACAAATCAACCGATTACAGAAGAAGTGTTAGAAGAAATTGAAGCTGAAGCTTAAACACCCGTTCTAAACTAACTTAAACATCACTGCACAGCTGATCCGTTCAATTAATTCCTCCCAGCTGTGTAGTGATTTTAATGTTCAATATGAATTAAAAATAGAAATGAATAAATTTACAAGTTAAAGGAGTAGATCATATGTCAATTTTAAGAGAAAATTTTCTTTGGGGCGGCGCTGTTGCCGCTCATCAATTAGAAGGTGGATGGGATCAAGGTGGTAAAGGGGTTAGCGTTGCCGATGTAATGACCGTCGGTGCTCATGGTGTACCTAGACGAATCACAGATGGTGTGCTGCAAGGTGAAAACTACCCGAACCATGAAGCAATTGATTTTTACCATCATTATAAAGAAGATGTAAAATTGTTTGCTGATCTTGGCTTGAACTGTTTCCGAACATCGATTGCCTGGACACGAATTTTCCCCAATGGTGATGAAGCAGAACCAAATGAGGAAGGCTTGCAGTTCTATGATGACTTGTTCGACGAATGTTTAAAATATGGAATCGAACCTGTGATCACCCTCTCACATTTTGAAATGCCGTATCATTTAGTCACTGAATATGGTGGCTGGCGTAATCGTAAAATGATTGATTTCTTTGCGAAGTTTGCTCGTGTTTGTTTTGAACGTTACAAAGATAAAGTAACTTATTGGATGACTTTCAATGAAATTAACAATCAAGCAAATTATGCGGAAGACTTTGCGCCGTTTACCAACTCTGGGATCAAATACCAAGAAGGCGAAGATCGTGAAAAGATCATGTATCAAGCGGCTCATTATGAGTTAGTAGCTAGCGCACAAGCTGTTAAAATCGGTCATGAGATCAATCCTGATTTTCAAATTGGTTGTATGATCGCGATGTGCCCCATTTATCCGTATTCTTGTAATCCAAAAGATATGATGATGTCGGTCAGTGCCATGCAAAAACGTTACTGGTTTACGGATGTTCATGTTCGTGGTCATTATCCTAGTTTTATGGAAAACTATTTGGCACGTAAAGGGTTTGATTTAGATATTACGGAACAGGATTTGACTGATTTAACCCATGGTTGTGTGGATTATATCGGCTTTAGTTACTATATGTCATTTGCTATTAAAGATCATGATAAAGGCCCTGCTTTTGATTACGATGAATCGAAAGATTTAGTCAAGAATCCTTATGTAGAAGCTTCTGATTGGGGTTGGCAAATCGATCCACTTGGCTTGCGTTATGCGATGAACTGGTTTAATGAGCGCTATGAATTGCCTTTGTTTATTGTGGAAAATGGCTTTGGTGCGATCGATGAAATTGAACCAGATGGCACGATCAATGACCAATATCGCATCGATTATTTGAAAGCCCATATTGAAATGATGAAAGAAGCCGTTGAATTTGATGGCATTCCCTTGATTGGCTATACGCCTTGGGGCTTTATTGATTTGGTTTCTGCGGGAACTGGTGAGATGAAGAAACGGTATGGTTTTATCTATGTGGATAAGGATAATGAGGGACAAGGAACGTTGGCGCGTTCTAAGAAGAAGTCATTTGATTGGTATCAGCAAGTGATTAAGAGTAATGGTGAAGAGTTGTAAGAGGTTTTGATATAAAAAAAGCATGAGAGGATAAAACAAACGAGAAATTGTTTGTTTTGTCCTCTCATGCTTTTTCTCTGTCTCTTTTATTCTTCTATTGTATCTATAGCTTTTTTGAATTTGGAATAAATAAGGATACCAGCGATGCCAATTGCAATACAACAAAATCCAGAAAAGTATTTAGCCTTGATAAAGGCCCAAATGGAAAATACTAGTATAAAGCAAGAAATCCATAATATTACTAGAATTCTTTTTTTCATTTTTTTCTTAAATGTCATGTTAAAACTTCTTTCTTTAAGCTAAAGTATACCCATCATATCTGCGATCTGCTTTGTCTAGCCCACATGCAATAAAGTAACCCACACTAAAGTTTCCAACAACGCTACCTACAGCATCTATTGCACTAGAAATAAGCCCGCCAATACCAATACCTATTCTTGCAGCAATTTGTTTTTCTACAACACATGTAATGTTACGTCTATTCGCTCTAAGAATTTTCATCGTGGCTTGTGCACTCTTCGCTGCAGTACCAATTCCTATTACAACCAGTGCAGCATCAATAATTCCACCAATTTCTTCCAAAACATCGAGCTTGCATCATAGGATTAAACCCTTCCATCGCTAAGTAATTATCAACTGCTTGATTAATATTGGCTTCATCCTCAGGTGTTAGTGTATAAACATCAGCATCTTCTTCAGAGGTATTTAAAGAACTGCTTGCTTCAAGACCCATTTCTTCCTTTTCTGTTGTCTCTACCGCATCTACTTCACTTGCATAAACAGCGTAAGGTGCTGTCGCTGAACAAAATACTATTCCTGCAAAAACTGTTACTGCCAATTTAAACAACTTTTTTTTCATACATTATATCAACTTTCACTTTTTAGTTCTCATCGCGACAGAGTTAATAATATATTACTTTATGTATTTTTTCATCGTCAAGGTTTTTCTGAAAATTATTTTTCCATTTTAGTTTTATGACTAAATATTATCCATACTATTGGGAGAATCGAGCAATTTTCTCCCTTGTTCGTATTGACCATTCATGTCAAGTTCTTTATACTTATTGGTATAGGATAGAAACGAAAAAAGCTTTAAGAACTCGGAAACGTTCATAAAGCTTCATCACATATAAATAATCATTGGCACCTCAAGCATCCGGCGGGAACCAGATACTTAGAGGCCTTGTAAAGTCAGCAAGCACTGCCCAAACAAGTCGCCAATAGTCGCTAGCATTACCACTAGCTTCTTTCATTGTACAAAATTCAAGTGTCTTTGACTGCTTCTTTTTTGTATCGTTTTATTTGATGAGAAGTGAAAAAGTAAGGGTAGTTCATACTATTGATGAACAGGTATTGGGAAATTTTCCCGATATCTGTTTTTGTTTCTATCCTATTTTGTAACAACGACCTGATAGAAAATAAAAAACGGCACCTCACAATTTTGGCGGGAACCAAAATCATGAGACCCTGTAAAGTCAGCAAGCACTGCCAATACAAGTTGCCGATAGCCGATACCGAAGTACCAGCTTGTTTTATTGTACCCAATTTTAGTGTGAATTTCTACCTTATGTGAGAAATTCTTCTAAATTGCGTAGGCAAGTGTTCTGTGGTTGTGTCTATTGAAAACGATGAGGCGCGGGTCTGATCGTTTTTTGTTTGCCTATCTAGTTGGGCTTTCAATCAAATTTAGACTAGGAGAATGTGGATATGGGAAAATCACAGGAATCAAAAACAATCGGTTATCAGAATATTTTGGATGTAAAAACTTATTTGTATGAATTGAAAGAGTGGCATGAAGCATTGCATTTTATGCGTCATTTTCTTGATGGGAAGAAAATAAGAACTTCTGGCGAAATGCAAGCTTGTGCTGAAATGTTTGAAGTGGTTTATCAGAATTTTGGAGAATTGTTAGTCGATACTGAGGTTTGTTTAAGCAAGCTAGTGAAATCAAACGAATAGAATAGTTTCTACAAATAAAAAAAACAACTTGTGGAGTGCAACAAGTTGTTTTTTATTATGAGCCATGCCTATTTCTAGTTGATTAGAAAAACTGTTGGACAACTTTTCTTAGTCTATCCAATGTCATTTCATTTATTTTTGATACAGCAGACTGGTTAATTCTACATTCAGGATCAATACTCCTCAAATGCTGCAATAAAATCGTTCCATTTATTTTTTCACCTTCTGGTAAATCAATAAACAGTGGCGAGTCTCTGTACTTAGGATTTTCTTGATACTTTGCAGAACTACTGATAGGGGCTACGATGATTGTATTAAGAAAATTGTTGTATTGATTATTACTAACCACTACACAGGGTCTTATCTTGCTTGTTTCCACACCTTTTGTTGGGTTGAGATCAACAAAGACAATCTCTCCTTGCTGGAATTTTTTCATTCTGAAATAACCTCTTCACCAACATCTTCGCCCCAGTCGAATTCCGTTTCTTCATCTTTACCGTATTGCTGTTGCTGTTGGGCAACGACTTGCCAGATATCTTCTTTATCTTCATTTTTTTTCACAAGGATATCCCCATTTTCTTGGATCTCGAAAGCTAGTTCATCATGGGAATGAATGTCTAGGCGCTGACGAATTGGTTTTGGAATCGTTACTTGGTTTTTGGTTGTGATTTTTGCAACGATTGCTGTATGCTTTTTCGTTTTCATCAGATATCCTCCTCTTCGTAATTAATCTAACTTATTATAACACAAAAAGTAAGGAAAGGTAAGGAAATGCTATCACCCATCATTTTTGCATAAAGAAAGTTGAAGAGATACTTTTCCCCTCAACTTTCCGTTCTAAATCCTTTAAATAAATTGCCCCGTAATCGAGGGACTATGTTTTATGTCTCCTGGTTTCCCTTCAAACACAATTTCTCCACCTTGGTTCCCGCCATCTGGTCCAATATCTACGATCCAATCTCCTTGCTTGATCAAATCAACATGGTGCTCGATCACCACCACTGTATTTCCTTGATCTACTAAATGATTCATGATTTGAAGTAAATGCTCAATATCGGATAAATGTAACCCAGTAGACGGCTCATCCAAGACATAAATACTGCCTTTTTTGTAAAACTCACTGGCTAATTTCATGCGCTGACATTCACCGCCTGATAAGGTGTTCATCGGCTGTCCCAACGTTAAATAACTCAATCCGACTTGATCCATAGCCTTGATTTTTTTTAAAATTGCTGGCTCTTTAAAAAATTCCAGCGCATCTTCCACTGTCAGTGCTAATACTTCCGTGATATTTTTTCCTTGAAACTGATACGCTAATACTTCTTGTTTATAGCGCTTGCCGTCACATACCTCACATTCACTTTTGATCGTATCCATAAAAGCTAAGTTCGTTTCGATGTAACCTTGTCCTTTACAGTTTTCACAACCACCTTTGGAATTGTAACTAAATAAAGATGGTGAAACATCGTTTGCTTTGCCGAATAGTTTTCTAATATTATCCATGATGCCAATATAGGTTGCTGGATTGGAACGTGAATTTGTTTGTGCGGCAGCTTGATCGATCACGATTGCTTCGGGATACTCCGCTAAAAAGGAATCTTTGACTAAGGTACTTTTCCCTGAACCTGCTACACCTGTGATCATCGTCAATGTTTTTTTAGGAATCCGCAGTGCACTATCTTTTAAATTATGCATGTTTGAAGAACGTCCTTGATAAAACTCTTTCGCAGGTCGAACTTCGCTTTTTAATACGGTTTGATTGTTCAAAAAGTTTCCAGTTAGCGTATTTGATGAAAGTAATTCTTGATAGGTTCCTTCAAACATGATATTTCCGCCATGTTTTCCAGCTTGCGGCCCAACCTCGATTACATGATCGGCAATTTTGATCACATCTGGATCATGTTCGATCACGATCACAGTATTGCCTTTATCTCTCAGCTTAAACAACAATTCATTTAAACGATGGACATCTCTAGGATGCAGTCCAATACTAGGTTCATCAAAAATGTAAATCAAATCCACCAAACTATTGTTTAAATGCTTGACCATCTTCACACGCTGCGATTCACCGCCAGATAAGGTGGTCGTTTCTCGTTCTAAACTTAAATAGCCTAAGCCGATTTCAACTAAATGACTGATTTTTTCTTTCAAATTTTTAATGATCGGTTGTGCATTGGGAACTTCTAGTGTTTCTAGCACTTTCAGCAGTTTCCCAACTTCCATTGAGGTAAAATCAGCAATCGAATAGGCACCGACTTTCACAGCTAAAGAGGCTTTAGATAAACGTTTTCCATCACAAGTTGGACAGCACGCTTCCAAGGTATACTCATTGATCAACTTTTGTGTTCTTGGAGAAATTTCGCCTTCTTTTTGTAGATATAGACGATTAAATTTAGTGAATAACCCTTCGTAGGTTAAATTGACACCATCGATTTTGACTTTGAAATCTTTTCCATAAAGCAATGTTTCTAATTCTTGTTCTGTGTAGTCTTCAATTTTTTTATCATTATCAAAAAGACCTGAATCTAAATAACCTTTCATATACCATTCCGTGTTTTTGAATGCTGAAAACTGAATAGCTCCACTATTTAGAGACTGCGAGCGATCTAAGAATTTATCTTCATCGATGCGCACAGTTTTGCCGATACCTTGACATTCAGGACACATGCCTGCCTGATCGTTAAACGAAAAATAATTAGCTGTGCCAATACTTGGTTTGCCAAATCTTGAAAACAGAACTCGAAGTAAAGGATTGATATCTGTGATTGTTCCTAAGGTTGAACGAGAATTTCCGCCGAGACGTTTTTGATTGATGACAACGGAAGTCGATAAATTTTCAATACTATCCACGTCTGGTTGTTGATATTTAGGCAGAAAATTTTGGATAAAGGCGCTAAAAGTTTCGTTCAACTGTCGTTGAGATTCATTGGCTATTGTTTCAAAAACAATCGAAGATTTTCCTGAACCTGACACTCCTGTAAAAACAGTGATTTTTCGTTTCGGTATTTTTACAGAAACATTTTTCAAATTATTCTCTCTCGCCCCATTGATCGTTACATATTCTGTCATAAAAATCCTCCTTAAAATGAAAATGATCAACACTTTCTGCGAAAGTCTTGTACTGTTCAACATCAGTTCACTCTATTCACTGTGTTTCACAGCAAAAGCGGAACAAATCGGTTAATCCTGTAAAAAATTAGGAAATTGGCATTGAAATGTTTTTCATTTCACTGACAATTTATCTATTTTCCTAAGGATTGATTTGTGTAGCTGGATATCACCAGACTAACCCTATCGTAGCACATTCATGCAAGTTCTAAGGTTTCCGATTGTAATCTTTGTTAAATCAATTATAATAAGAGAAAACATTGTCATCCGGAGGAATAGTTTATAATGATTCGACCGATTGAAATTGCGAGAGAATTAACTATCAGCACAAGCTTATTACGCCATTATGAAAAAAAACAACTCCTTCCCTTGCCTGAGCGAAGCAACAGCGGTTATCGTCTTTATACAGAGGAAAGTCTGCACTATTTCCGAGCGATCAGAACGACAACGATTACTTATGGTTATCATGCGACTCAAAAAATCATGGCAGCGATCCAAGGTCATGATTTTACAACCGCATTCTGGTTATTGAATGAAGAGCAGGTAAAATTAAACCAACGAAAAAAGATATCTGATCAAACCTTAGCACTTCTTCATGAAGAAGAATGGCAAGAAATCACCCAAATGCCAACAAGGGGCTGGCTAACGATTGGAGAAACAGCTGAACGTTTAGCTATTACAGAAACAGCCATTCGCCACTGGACCAAAGAGCGGTTACTTGAAGTACCTCGAGATCCAGAGAGTAATTATCGAATGTTTGATGAACATGCGATTCAGCAATTATTATTTATCCGTATGATTCGAGCTTCAACTTGGTCACTGGATGAGGTTCGGAAAATCCTTGCTCAGTTTCAGGCTGATTCTCCTAAGCGGATGATCGAACTTGCAGAGCAATCCTTACGAGCTTTGAATGAGTTATTGAAGCGTCAAATGATTTCTACTAAATATATTTATGCATTGATTCAGTTTTTGGAACCAGAGTTTTTTGAAGATTTTCCTAGTACTGATTTTTATTAGATTACAACAAAGAGCTAGAGTTAAACTAAATCAATTTACTTATTCGCTCCTGCGATTGCTCGTCGCATAAAAAGAAATCATTTCTATAAGTTGAATAGCATCTTCTATATTTTTTCAAGGATATGTAGGATTCTAAGTAAAAAAATGATTGGGACATAACTCTACGAGTCATATCCCAATCAAGCGGAATCTGGATAAACGTTAGGAGCAGAAGCAACTCCTTCTGAATGAATGCTCCTGTCCCATCCTCTCGAAAAAAAGTTGAGGAAGAAAATGTAGTATTCTTTTTCAAATTGGCTGCTTATCTATTTTCATGTTTCCACTGTTCATAGAAAGTAGCTAACCGCTTGATATGAAGAGGAATACGTTCGGGTGAAGCTTCTAAAAAAGTCAATGCATTATTTTCTGCTGCAATCATTCGTTGGTCAACAGAAGTCATGATTTTTTCCATTTCTTGTTCTAGTGTGTGAAGATTATCTGCAAAATCTAAATGTTCTGCAACAGCTTCTGGATTATTAGGAAACTGTCCTTCTAGCTCTTTTTTTAATGCTTCACGAACATAAGGATAGTATTGTGAGGGATCCATTTCTACATTTATTTTGGGACGTTTTTCAGTCATGAGGTCCCTCCTTTGGTATTTCTGACGAGAGTGGTGGTACTAGGTGAAGGTCAGGTTTCTTTGCTAGTTGTTCAAGCCCCGACCACTTCTCCACCAATTTCTGTGTATCTTGAATCGTTTCAAGCATCCGGGCCATTATCTCACTAGTATTTTTTTCAACAGTCGCATGCATTTGTTGCTGCTTCGCTACAGTTTCCTCGCCTATTTTCCGGACAAGTTCTTTTTGCCGTTCCTTTTCACGTTCAAGTTCTTTTTCATCCATAAAAACACCTCTTTTTTATTTAATTGCTTAGTCAACATCATAAAGGATTATACCCTATTTCAACAGCTCCCGACGCGTTCATCAGTCGAAAAAAATCATTTGATCTATCTCTACATTAAAATAGAAGCCTTGTACCTTTCAAAGAACTGGAAAATCCATTTCGTCTATATTGATTGAATTTTCGAGGTCTGTTGTTTTATTGCCGCTTTTACTTTTTTTCCTGCTTGCCCTTTTAGAGAATTGCCTATATTACTCGATAAACTCTCTAAAGAACTTTTTAATTCATTTATGTACGTGTCCGTAATTGATTTTATTTCTTGTTCTCTTGATGCGTGCTCCATAAGTGCGGCAGTCCCTACGAAAGAACGAATATTATTTTTTTGTCGTGCTTTTCTAAGCTCCTTTAATCCTGCTTCATCGAGGATTTCATCTGTGAATATCTCTACCATACCTTTTAAAATGCTCCTTTTAATTTTCTAAATTACGTAGTTCTTTTCTGTAGTTCTGTTCTAACTCGTCCATCTCGTGTATTATTTTTTTTCTTTCTTGATTAAATTGATCCTCTAATTCCAACGATTCATTTTGGAAGTGATGATACGCTTCAGATATGGCTTCACGACCAAAAGGAAGTTTTCCTGCCCAATACTCTGTTTCTTTGATATAGTCATCTATTTCTTGAAATACTTTTGTTTTATTCCAAGCTAACTGATCTTCTTTTTCCTCACATATGCGTAACTCTTTTAGATACTCTAGCTTTAGTTCTTCTTCTTTATCCATTCTTAACGCATTCCTTTACAGTTATTCTGGTTGAAATTGTTTCGCTAATTGTTGATCAACAGATAATAGTGTTTCAATACTTCCATGAATTTCTGTTTTCAGCGTATCACAACTGCTTGCGATCTCTTTGTATTCAGCAATTTTCGATTCATTTCTCTCTTTAGGCCGATCAGAAACAATTGATTTACTGACACCTATAGATTCAAGTGCGTCTAGTACTTCTGGTTCGCTTAAATCAGGACCTAATGTTTTTCCTGCTTCTAAGGATTTTCGCCAAGAACGTTCTGCTTTTTCTGTTTGCCGACGAAGGAAACTTTCTGCTTCCAAAAACGTTGCATTGACTGTACTCATTTGTGCATTTAACACAAGAAGTGCTTCAACACTGTCTAAGAAGATAGCTTCATTGGCTGATAAACCGCCGCCACTTTTCTTTAACTTATTTCGCAAGAACTTCATCCATGCTTGTGTGCTGTTAAGAACACCTAGTAAGCGCTGTTTATCATTCTCAGCTCTTTTTTTGATCGCTTTTTCATTGAATGCATTGTCAGGAATTAACAAACGACCCGTCTTTTTATCAAATTCCCACATAGCCAGACTATGGTAAGCACCACCAATTCGATCAGCCATCTTTCCATCTTTTTCCATATCAATAATAATCGCAAACTCTCGACCCGTTACTCGAAGACCTCCGACAGCATCATTTCTATTGCGATAATTATAAAACATACCTGGGTTGTCTTTTGCCCATTTTTTTCCATCTTTTGACATCATACTTCCAGCATATGGACCATTGAATCCCACGTTAAGCCATTTGTTTTCTGCGGCAATGTAAAAAGCTAAACTTTCTCCTAAAGAATGACCTGTCGTTGTGATCGTCGCAAAAGGATATTTATTTCTAATAGACTCTGCGAATTGTCGGGCTGTGAGAGATTGAGGAACTACAGATTTTGGTGCTCCAAACCAATCAAATGATTTCAGTTTATCACTTCCTGCACCTACTGTTTGTATATCTGTCGCTATATCTAAACTATCTGATTGATTCGTTCCTGCATAGGCAATCACTACTTGTGTGGTGTCTGCTTTTCCGTTAACTACTGGGGCAACGGCCATTGCTTGCATTCCATTTTTGGGTTCATGTTTCACATCAAGAATTTCATATTTTTTTCCATCAATAGGAATAATCGCGCCTTTGTCCAATTTAGAGTTATATTTTTTATGCTTAGGATCTAAAAAATAAACAGTTTCACTCAATTGATTATATATTTTTTCAGATATCATATATTTACCTCAGTTCCATCAGTAAAAACCACTTTTATTTTATTTCTTGTGATTCCTTCTAGTTGAATTTCTGCATTTTCTATAACATAAGTTGCCATCTCCTCCCTTTCTTTCCAATAACTGAATCTAAATTGTAAGGATTCATCATTGAGATTAGTAAGAATAATATCCATAACATAAGATCCAGTCTGAGAATCTGGTCCATAGCTATCTATGAACTTCACAGATTTGATATTGGCAAATGTCTTTTTTAAAACAATTGCAGATTCTCGCTCTGTTTCCATTAAATTTCGTTGTTCTCCTCTAGCTTTTTCTCCTGATTTTTTATCCATATAAATTTTTCCTCCTATTCCAATAAACACTATAGTAATAACTACTGCTATTATAACAATCCGTTTATTCATTATTTCCTCCTGAAGATAGATGGTAAATTAATTACAATATAATCCAAATAATTTTATTATAAATTTCCTGAATAGCGTTATTTAATTTTAAACTTATCGTTACCTACATTAACGTGAGTTTAGTCGCTTAACTGTTTGTGTATCTGTCGCTATATCTAAACTATCTGATTGATTCGTTCCTGCATAGGCAATCACTACTTGTGTGGTGTCTGCTTTTCCGTTAACTACTGGGGCAACGGCCATTGCTTGCATTCCGTTTTTGGGTTCATGTTTCACATCAAGAATTTCATGTTTCACATCAAGAATTTCATATTTTACACTATTAAATTCTATAGTAGCTCCTTCTTTTAAATTAGGATTATACTTAGGGTGCTTAGGGTCTGTCCTATACACTCTATCACTGATTTCTTTGTATTCTTTTTCTGAAATCATTTATATTCCCCCCTTTTCTCCGCTTGTATAAATTACATCTACTTTACTCGTCGTGACTCCATTTTTTTGAATTGCTTCATCTATCACATCTATACTTCCAATATCATGTGCTTCTTTCCAATAACTAAAATTGACAGTAACAGATTGGCTATCTTCCGAAGTAATTGTCACTCTCATATCATAGGATCCTGTTATTTGGTCTGGTCCATAACTATCTAAAAAAACTATTTTTTTAAGACTTTGGTATTTATTTTTTAAAACAATTGCAGATTCTCGCTCTGTTTTTAATAAACTCTGTTGTTCTTCTTTAGCTTTATCTTCTGCTTTTTTATCCATATACAATTTCCCTCCAAATCCTATTCCTAATACAATTAAAATGACAAAAATAAATACTACTACTTTGTTTTTTTTAATCATCTCTTTTTCTCCAATCTACAGTAGTACCCATATCTGATACAAGCCACCTCATCTATCTAAATTTCTTACAGTCCGTGACCAATCACAGAAGAACTATTTTGATCTGTTCTTTCCACATTGTTTGCAACTTCGTTCAATTATTTGTTGACCTGTTCTAATAGTTCAGTAAACTCGCTTACTTTTGCATTTAAAGTAGTAAATTGATGGTTAACGTTGGCAAAACAACTACTTTCAAGGAACCTTATATCGTATTTTTTTCAGATTGTATTTCCTGTACAATATATACAACTTATAGTAAATCATATTTAATTTTACCACACTAATCTGTTGATTTTTTTCAAAATATTAAAAAAAGACCTATATTTCTGATAGAAAACAAGTCTTTTGACGGGGTCATTTATCATTCATAGCCAGACTAATGGTAAGCGTTGCCCCATCGATCAGCCATCCTTTTGTCTTTTCCATATCAATAATAATGGCAAACTCTCGACCGGTCACTCGAAGTCCTCCGATAGCATCATTTCCATTGCGATAATTATAAAACATGTCTGGGTTGTCTTTTGCCCATTTTTTCACATCATACTTCCATCAATAGGAATAATCGCATCTTTATCCTATTTTAGCGTTGTATTTCTAAGGAGTTATCATCCCTCTCGATTCAACACTTCATCTTGAATCATCCCACTAGCTTTCATAAACATATAGGTCACAACTGGGCCAACAAAAGTAAAGCCATGCTTTTTCATATCTTTCGCCACATTTTTAGATAGCGGCGTAACATTTGGCACTTCATACGCTTCTTCGTATACATTTAAATGAGGAACTCCGCCAACAAAATCCCACATATACTCAGCAAAACTGCCATATTCTTTTTGCACACCCAAAATCGCTTGTGCATTTTGAATCGTGGCATTGATCTTTCTCGGATTGCGAATCATTTTTGGATCGTTTAAGATTCTTTCTACATCATCAGGCATCATAGCCGCAACTTTTTGAATGTCCATATTATGGAAGTTTCTTAAAAAAGCATCTAGTTTACCAGCGGCCGCCTTCCAACTTAATCCAGCTTGAAAGGTTCCCACCGTTAACAGAATAAAAAGCAATCGATCATCATGCGTCGGTTTGCCCCACTGATTATGGTACCAGTCAAATTTTGATGGTTGTTTTTTTTTCATCTTTTTCTCCTATAAATAATTATTTCTTTTATAATAGCACAGTGAGGAAAGTTCGCCCTATCTTAATGAAAAAAAGAGCTTGGAATACATCCAAACTCTAAAACGACTCAACTACTGCAACAAATCACACATAGCCTTAGAAATATTATCTGCTTTCAAACCATAAACTTCTTTCAAATACTCTAACCTACCCACTTGACCGAATTGTTCTTTGACACCGATTCGCTTCATTTTCACCGGCTGATTTTCAGCAACGATCTCCGCTACAGCACTGCCCAATCCACCGATAACATTATGATTCTCTGCCGTTACGATTGGTCCTAAACTAGCCGCTTCAATTACGATTTCTTCATTCATCGGTTTGATTCTAAACAAGTCGATCACTTGAACTGAAATCCCTTGTTCCTCTAAATCATGGGCCGCTTGAAGTGCTTCTGCTACCATGATTCCACTAGCAAAAATCGTCCCATCCATCCCAGCTTTTAACTTACAGTATCCTTTGGAAAAGTCTTCATCACCTGTATATAAGGGATTCGCTTGTTTACGAATCGTCCGAATATAGAACAATCCTTGTGCGGTATGCGCATATTCTAAAATCGCTTTAAACTGATAAGGATCTGAAACTTCATATATATGATTTCTTGGAATCACCCGCATCAAGGCAAGATCTTCAAACGGCATATGAGTTCCGCCATTCATTTCAGCTGTAACACCTGGGTCGGTCCCCACGATCACCGCATGATTCTGAGCATATCCTAGAGAAAGAAAGACTTGATCAAAGGAACGTCTTGTCGCAAAAGGGGCAAATGTGTGAATAAATGGAATAAATCCTGTAACAGCCAAACCTGCGGCTGCCCCCATTTCTTCGGCTTCCATGATGCCCACATTAATGTAGCGCCTGCCAAGTTGTTCCTTTAACTTACTCGTCCCCATTGAGCTAGCTAAATCTGCTTCTAATGCTACAACTTTGGGGTCTTTTTCAGCTAACGCTAAAATCGTTTTTGTATAGACTTGCCGCATTTCTAAGTCTTTCATTATTGATTCACCTCGATCTTTTCAGCCAACGTTGCAATGGCTTCTTTAATTGCTGCTTTTCCTACCTCATCAGGTCGAATATGATGATTGTCCACTAATTCTTCAAAGTAAGGAACTCCTTGTCCTTTAACTGTATCTAAAACAATCGCCGTTGGTTTATCGATCATTTGTTTCGCTTGATTCAACGCAACTTCGATTGCATCAACATCGCCGCCATCCACACGCCAACTATTGAAACCAAAAGCCTGCATTTTTTCAACAAAATCAAACGGATCACAAATATCTGTTGTATAACCATCTAACTGTTTTTTATTATCATCGATCAACACAATTAAATGATCTAACTTCTGATGTGCCGCAAACTGAAACGCTTCCCAGCATTGCCCTTCATTTAATTCCCCATCGCCAACGATTGCAAAGGTATAATTTTCTTTCCCTAACAGCTGATTGCCTTTTGCAATCCCAGTTGCCGCTGAAATCCCTTGACCAAGTGAACCTGTCGTCATATCTACTCCAGGCGTTTTGATTCGATCTGGATGCGAAGGAAGATTCGTTCCATTTTGATTTAAACTGAAAAGAAACGCTTCATCAAAATAGTCCTTTAAAAACAACGTAGCATAAAGCGCAGGTCCTGCATGCCCTTTCGATAAAACAACATAATCACGGTCTGGATCGTCTTTTCTTTCTGGTGAAACATTCAAAACTTTTTCATACAAAACTGCTAACACTTCAACAATCGATAAACTACCGCCAAAATGCCCAAAACCTAAATTATCTAACTCTCTCATCGTATAATAACGAATCTGATCTGCAAATTTCTGCGTGTCCATTATGCAGCCTCCTTCGTTTCATTCACCTTTTTCTTGCCGAAAACCGTTAATCCAATCAATAATGCTAACACGGCTAAAACGCCAGCAACAACAGCGATTTGACCACCCATATCAGCTAATTTACCTAGGAAAATCCCCGTCACACCATAATCCGTATCAGAGAATGTCGAACCTTGGAAACCTAAATCTCCCATAACAGGCATCAATAAAATCGGCATAAAACTAATGATCACGCCATGAATAAATGAACCCACCACAGCACCACGGACACCGCCGGTAGCATTACCGAAAACACCTGCCGTCGCCCCACAGAAGAAATGCGGCACTACACCTGGAATAATCACAGTTGTTCCTGTAGCGATCATAATAAACAAACTAACGATTCCACCAACAAAACTAGTTAAAAAACCAATCAACACAGCGTTTGGCGCATAAGGAAAAACGATTGGACAATCTAATGCTGGAATTGAATTCGGTACTAATTTTTCAGAAATCCCTTTAAATGCTGGCACAATTTCAGCCAAGATCAAACGAACTCCAGCTAAAATCACAAAGACACCTGCCGCAAACATCCCTGCTTGTTGTAACGCATAAATAATATAATTAGTCCCATTGCTAAGGTTTTTAGAAATAAAGTCATTCCCTGCAAATAATGCCACGATTGTATACACGATTCCCATCGTCAATGTAATACTCACTGTTGAATCTCGTAAAAAGGACAAGCCTTTTGGAAAATTAATATCCTCTGTTGACTTCTCTTTATCTCCTACATATTTTCCGATAAAACCACTAAGCGCATAACCAAAGTTTCCAGTATGCCCCAATGCCACTGAATCATTTTTCGTGATTTGTTTGGTAAATGGCTGAGCGATTGCTGGGAAAATCGTATTCGCTAACCCTAACGCCAAACCACCGACTAACACTAACGGCACTGCACTCATTTTGGTAACACTCATAATCACCGCAATCATACAGGCCATATAAAGTGTCGCGTGACCTGTTAAATAGATATATTTAAACTTCGTAATCCGCGCGATCAATATATTAAACGCCATTCCCGCTAACATAATAAGTGCTGTATACGTTCCATATTTCGTTAAAGCTAAAGCAACGATTGCTTCATTATTCGGCACCACACCTTGCATATTAAACGCATGCTGGAACATTTCTCCAAACGGCGCCAGCGATCCCTCAATCACGCCAGCCCCAGCGGTTACGACTAAAAAACCAACAAACGTTTTGATTCCGCCACGGACAACATCTGAAATCGGCTTTTTCTGTAACCCTAATCCGAGAACCGCGATCAAGGCAACCAAAATTGCTGGCGTACTTGCGATATCGATCAATATATTTAAAATACTATTCATATTTTTCTCCCACCTTCTTCAGTTTAGAGTAACCCTTCATCCACACAAACCGCTTTGACCTTTTCTCTTAACTCATCCATATCAATAATACTGTCCAACACAACCACATTCCCTAAGTGCTGAGCACTAGCCGCTAAATCCCCACCTACAAAAAAGACATCCGCTAAATCAGGCGTTGCACTGCCCATATCATAATGCGCTACCTCAACACCTGTTACCCCCAATTCTTTTAACACACTGTTGATATTCATTTCCACCATAAAACTAGATCCTAAACCAGATCCGCAAACTGCTGCCATTTTCATAATGATTCTCCTTCCTTTACTAACTGAATGATTGTTTCTTGGTCTTTTGCTGCTAATAATTTCTCTAAATTCTCTTTGTTGGATAAAATTTTCGTCAAACTCGCCAAGGCTTTTAAATGCATTTCATTATCTACAGCTGCCAAACAGATAAAAATCGTAATGTCATGCTTTAGGTCATCTAAAAGTAAAACAGGCTCTTCCACTTTTAAAAGAGACATCCCCAATTGGTTGACCCCATCTTCAGGTCTTGCATGAGGCAATGCGATACCTTTGCCAATATGAATAAAGGCTCCATAATCTTTGACCTTTTGGATCATTGCTTCAATATAGCCCTCAGTAATTTTCCCTTGCGTTTTCAAAGGCTGAGCTGCATAAGCAATTGCTTCTTCCCACTCTAATTTTTTATCCGTCAACTGGATCATATCTGTCGTTAACAACTCCGATAGCATTGGCTTCTCATCTTCTTTCACTTTCAATTTTTTGATCATTTTGCGATTTAAGATACGGTAAATTTTTTCTTTGGTAACATCTTTTTTTAATTCGATATACGGTAATAAAGTCTCGATAATTTCATCTATAGAAGGAACTATGATTCCAGGGATCAGTAAATCTTCTTGCACACAACGGATTAAATTATTCTTTTCCAATTGAGACATGATTGGATTGACTAGATAGATTTTCTTTGGTGTATTCAATGGAACGCTAGAAAAAATCACATCATATTCAGATTCAGCAATACTTTCGAGTTGATCGACGGTTGTTGTTAAGCTAAAATCGATTGTTGGAAAGAGCTCTTTCAATTCTGATTGCATGATTAAGGATGAACTGATACCACTTGGACACAAAACCAATGCTTTATAACGGATCACCCGATTTAGCTCCCGTTGATTGCCAATTTCACCACCAAATAAAATCGTAAAATAACCAACCTCTTCGTCTGGAATTGGTTTACCCACCAACTTTTCTAATGGACACAGCGCCGTTTTGGTTAAGGTGAATATTTCACCATACTGTTCTTTGATTTCTTCGGTCAATACATTAGCTAGCGAAAATTGATACTTGATTCTAAAAAAAGCTGGCACCAAATGATAAAACAGATCTAGCAGTAATTTTCGATACGCTTTAAACTCAATTGCTGCTAAACGTTCCATTTCATGAATGATTTGGCTAGCGCATTCCAGCAAATATTCTAAGGCAGTATCTCTGATTTCCCCTTGCGTGATCGTCATAAAAATTAGAGTAAAATAAAATTGCTCCATTTCGGAATCTACTATTTCTGGGAACTGTCTCAAAAATTGCTGACTTGCTGAAAAAGCATTTAGTTCTTTTAAAGTAACGTCTACTTGTTCATCCACTCTAAAAGAATAAGTCTTAGCACGTCTTAAAACATAAGACATAAAATAAATCGTCTCTTCGATCCGGCTTGGAACAATCACTAGCTCATTGGCTTTGATCGTCTCAAAAAAATAAGAACGAACATCGGCTTCAAAAATGGTTGAATAGTTCATCAATCCCTTTGTCAAACCCCATTTTCCTGAAATTGACGTAACTACATTGGCAATCATTTGATGGGCTTGTATACGAATCTGTTCTTCAAGACCCGTCAAATAAAAACCTTTTTTTCTCGAATACTCTAAATTGAGTTGCTTCTTACTCAAACGTTCCCGCACCTTTTTGATATCCGCCAAAATGGTATTCTTACTAACTTGAAGAAATTCTTGATAATGATAAACAGATAAATCCTCATCTGCGATAAACGTCAACAGATACACTAGCGCTTGCCTTTCATACTCCGAATAGAAAATCTCTGTTTCTAGCTTTCCAAAATGAAGTTCCAACCATTTCTCAGATACTCTCTTAGAAAAATAAATTTTGTCTTTTTTCCAGTACACTTGCTCATAGGAAAATTTCTGCAGCTGCTCATTGAGTTTCCCTAGCTGATCGATGATCGTTTCAGCGGGCATTCCTGTGATCTCCTCGATTTCTTGAATGGTGTAACCTACTCCGTACGGCTTATTGATAAGATAACTCATTCGATAATCAATCATCTTGTTCCTCCTGTATTCACTATATAATGTAAACGCTACAAACCAAAGAAACGTTGGGTCTAATTTCGTTTTGACTTTTCAAAACGATTGGACTCAACTAAAAAAATAACAAAAAAACGAAGGAAGTCAATTGATTACTAACTCCATAGCTTTCTTGTTTACGTTTTAAACCAATACAAAATATAAACTCTGACAAACTATCCATTTCTATAGGAACGAATTATTTTTGAAAGTCGGTTTCTTTGGCTTATCGACTAAAAATCCTTATAATTAGCTTTATAAATCCATTTATTTATAAAAATAGGGCTTAAGATGGATGCTTCAACATTGCAATAATGTTACAATACCATTACATCAAGTTTAAAGAGCTCACTACACTTTTATTCGTATCTAGTTTCAAGAGCTAGTCTCTCGGAAAAAAGATAAAATTTGCTTGTGACATAAAGCGTCACAATCCTATTTTCCTATTTTTCTGTCGAGACTGGACGAGCTCATTACACTTTTATTCGTATCTAGCTTCACGAGCTAGTCTCTCGGAAAAAAGATAAAATCTGCCTGTGACATAAAGCGTCACAATCCTATTTTCCTATTTTTCTGTCGAGACTGGACGAGCTCATTACACTTTTATTCGTATCTAGTTTCAAGAGCTAGTCTCTCGGAAAAAAGATAAAATTTGCTTGTGACATGAAGCGTCACAATCCTATTTTCCTATTTTTCTGTCGAGACTGGACGAGCTCACTACACTTTTAAATTTTAGGAGGAAAAATTTATGAAAAACAACAAAACAAAATTTGGCTTGATTGCTGTGATCGTCATTGTGTTAATAGGCGTTTTCGGAATCAGTCAATACAACGGATTAGCGAAGAAAGAACAATCAGTTGAGTCACAATGGAGCCAAGTAGAAAACGTGATGCAACGTCGAGCAGATCTGGTTCCTAACTTAGTCAACAGTGTTAAAGGTAGTATGCAACAAGAACAAAAAGTCTTTGGTGATATTGCTAAAGCCCGTGAAGCATACGGATCTGCAAACAATGATTCAGATAAAATCAAAGCCAGCCAAGAGTTGGATCAATCTGTAGGTACTTTGATCAATGTCATCAATGAAAATTATCCAGAACTAAAATCAAATAACAATGTACAAACGTTAATGACTCAATTAGAAGGAACAGAAAACCGCATTTCAGTTGAACGTAAACGTTACAATGATGTTGTTAAAGAATACAACGAACAAGTGGTTTCTTTCCCTAAAAACATCTTTGCAAATATGATGGGTCTAGGTAAGAAGGATTACTTTAAAGCTGATCCAACAGCTAGCACTGTACCTTCTGTGAATTTTGATAATTCTACTAGCACATCTAGTGGGAAGTGATGATTCATGAAATTTTTTAGACGAGGTTTATTACCTAGCGTATTATTTTTCCTTGTCACCCTTTTCGTCAGCTTTCAAACACCAGCATTTGCTGAAAGCTTACCTGCTTCACCAGATCATTTTTATTTAGACCAACCAGGAATCTTGGATGAGACAACTAAAAATTTAGTTGAACGAAAAGGCGAGCTTTATAAAGAAAAACCAGAAGCTCCTCAAGTTGTTTTAGCTGTAATCAATTCGACTGATGGTGATAGTATTGATAGTTACGCACCCGATCTTTTTCAAAAATGGAGCATCGGAAATCAAAAAAAAAATAACGGCGTTTTGATTCTTTACGCAGTAAATGACGGTGAGCGGAATGTTCGGATCGAAGTTGGTTACGGCTTAGAAGACGTAATCACTGATAGTATTTCTGGAAATATTCTGCAACAGGCTAAGGATGATTTAAAATCAAGTAACCCTGTTTCAATCAATAAAGGTCTGCAGTATACATTTAATGCCGTAACGACCTTGATTGATAAACATTATGACTATCCTGCAGATAAAAATGCCTTGTCAAATGATGAAATAGAACAAGTTGAATCCGAAGACAGTTCAGATGGGGAAGGATTTTTCAGTGTTTTCTTTGTTCTTCTTATTATCTTACCGTTTCTATTCTCTAAAGGAGGACGTGGTGGTCGCGGCGGTGGTCCTTGGTATTGGGGCGGCGGCGGCTTTGGTGGCGGCTCTTCAATCGGAGGCGGAAGCTTTGGCGGCGGTGGCGGCTTCTCTGGAGGAGGCGGTTCTTCCGGCGGCGGTGGCGCTAGTATTTAAGAACTGATCGCACCTATTTTGGCTAGCTAAATAAAAAAAGAGTAAACCTTTTTGGTTTACTCTTTTTTTGCCCTTAAAATAATATATAATCTTTAAATACAAAAGTATAGACATTTACCAAGTAAAATGGTATATTATTTTTTGTAATCGATTACAAATCAAATATAAAGGACTGATTAGTATGAATGGTTTTATGGATTCTCTTGGCGAAAAAATCATGCCGCTTGCAAATAAACTTGGGCAAAATCGCTACCTCTCTGTTCTCAGAGATGCTTTTATGTTGTCATTTCCATTAACTATGTTCGGATCGATCATCGTTGTGATCAACAACTTACCTTTTTTCAGTGATGCGACCAAAGGAACTTTATCCTCTTTGTTTGGTAATGGTCAAAATGCAACAATGAGTATTATGGCAGTCTTTGTTACGTTCGGTATCAGCTATTATTTATCTAAATCGTATGATGTTGAAGGGATCTTTGGCGGAGCAGTTTCATTTGCTAGTTTTCTACTTTTAACGCCTTTTATGATGACGCTTGAAGATGGTACAGAAGTTTCTGGTGTATTATCTTTAGATCGTTTAGGTGCTAAAGGGATGTTTATTGGGATGATCGCGGCTTTTCTTGCTGGTGAAATTTATTGTAGAGTAACCAAAAAGGGCTGGCAAATTAAAATGCCTGATGGTGTCCCACCGGCTGTTGCTAAGTCATTTGCTGCGTTGATTCCTGCTATTTTAACGTTATCTGTTTTCCTATTTATCAATGCGATCGTGACAGGTTTATTCAATACAAATCTGCATGATGTTATTTACGAAGTCATTCAAAAACCGTTAGTTGGTTTAGGTAGTAGTTTACCTGCAACATTGATTGCCTTATTCTTTGTTCAATTCCTGTGGTTCTTCGGGTTACATGGTCAAATCATCGTCAATTCCGTAATGGATCCTATTTGGAATACCTTGATGTTAGAAAACTTAGATGCCTATAAAGCAGGAGAAAAATTACCACACATCATTACAAAACCATTTATGGAAACCTTTACGGTAGGTCTTGGTGGCTCCGGTATGACACTTGCAGTTATTTTGATCATGGCATTTATCATGAAGAAAAAACAATACCGAGATATTGGACGTTTAAGCTTAGCTCCTGGAATTTTTAACGTAAATGAACCCGTGATTTTTGGTCTGCCGATCGTTTTGAATGCAACGATTTTGATTCCTTGGCTCTTGGCTCCACTAATCGTTACAGTGCTTAATTATCTTGTAATGGTAGCAGGCATTGTTCCACCTCCAACTGGGGTTTCCGTTCCATGGACTGTTCCGATTTTCTTTAGCGGCATGTTAGCAACAAATTCCATCTTAGGTGGTATTTTACAACTTGTCGATTTAATCCTTGTTGGTTTGATTTGGTACCCATTCTTACGCTTATTAGACAAAGAAAAAGAAAGTGCGATTTAACTGCACTTTCTTTTTCTTTAATTGTCTATACATTCATAATCAGTTACAATACAGAAGAGGAGGTTGTAACGATATGAAGCCAAAATATGAAGAAATCGCAGATACCTTGCGTGAACGAATAAAAAATAATATTTACAAAACAGACACCTTGATTCCTAACCAAACCGACTTAGTAAAAGAATTCAACGTAAGTCGAATGACTGTAAAAAAGGCAATCGGGATTTTAGTCATGGAAGGTCTTTTATACTCTCAACGAGGTTCTGGGACCAAAGTATTGAATCGGTCTTTTTGGGATAAAGATACTTCACCTGCCAATGAATATGATGGTCTTAGCAAACAAATGCATGATCGCCATAAAGAGTTAAAAAGTGAAGTCATTTTATTTGAAGTGGAATTTCCTTCAAAAGAAGTCCAAGAACGGTTAGCTATTTCTAAAGAACAGCCTGTTTATAAAATCATCCGTCTTAGAATTCTGGAGAATGAGCCTTTTATTTTGGAACATACTTACATGCCTTGTGATCTAGTACCTGGCTTAACAACGGATATTCTGAAAGAATCGATTTATACCTATATTAAGGAACACTTATCGCTTGATTTTGCAGGAGCGTATCGAAATATTCAAGCAGATAAATCTGATAAATACGATCAACAATATCTAAACTGTAAAAAAGATGATCCGGTTCTTGAAGTGCAGCAAGTCGTCTATTCAAAAAATGGACGTCCTATCGAGTTTTCTTGTAGTCGAAATCGCTACGATCAAAGAAGTTACTCTATTTTAAATGTTGACTATGCCTAGTTAGAAAAAAGAATGTGAGGCCAAACCGTTTTCAGTTTGACCTCACATTCTGCGTTTTATTTATCTGTTACTGTATTTGTTTGAGCGACGGTTTTAAACCAATGCCCTGATTTCTTGATGGTTTTGATTTGTGTATGGATATTTGTAGAGATAAAGCCATAGCGGTTCTTATATGCATTTGCCCATGACCAACAATCGATCGGTGTCCATAAATGGTAGCCAAAACAATTTGAACCCTCTTCAATCCCTTGATGAACCCATTCTAAATGTTCTCGAATAAAATCAATCCGATAATCATCTTCAACTACTCCTTCTTCGTTCATAAAACGTTCCTCGCCAGAAATCCCCATTCCATTTTCAGAAACAAACCATGGAATATTATTGTAATTATCACGAATATTGATGGCAATATCATACAATGCTTTAGGATATATTTCCCAACCTCGGTCAATATTCATACGACGTCCCGGCATATTGTACTCGTCAAAATAACGATTTGGAAGCCACTCGCCCACACTATTGGGTGCAATATCTGGCGCTTTTACACGATTTGGATGATAGAAATTCACACCTAGAACATCGATCGTATTTTCTTTGATCACCGCTAATTCTTCTGATGTACTTTCCCAAAGGACACCATCTTTGATAAATAAATCAACTAACTCTTGTGGAAATTCACCATGAACAGCCGTATCTAAAAACATACGATTGTTAAATAATTCCGCAATATTTGCCGCCGCTAAATCTTCTGGACTATCAGAAGCGGGGTATGTCGGTGTTAAGTTTAAAATGATTCCGATTCTGCCACCATCATTTTGGAGTCCTAATTTTCTAAATGCTTGAATCGCTTTAGCTGATGCCAGATTTAGATTGTAGGCTACTTGCACCGCCTTTTTACCATCCACTATTTTTGGATAATGGAACTGGTGTAAGTATTCACCTTCAACAACTACGATGGGTTCATTATGTGTAAACCAGTCTTTCACCCGATCACCAAATAATTCAAAACATTTTTCAGCGAATTTCACATACAGTTCCACCACATGTTTGGATTCCCAACCACCATATTTATGATACAGCTCAACAGGCAAGTCAAAATGATGTAAATTCATCACAGGACGAATTCCAGCTTCTAAAAACGTATCAATTACCTCGTTGTAAAAACGAACTGCATCTTCATTAACCGTTCCAAGCTCCAAATCATCCATCAAACGACTCCATTGAATCGAGGTACGAACGCTATTTAAGCCAATTTCTTTCATCAAAGTAATATCTTCTTTGAAACTATTGTAAAAATTTGAGGTTACATCTGGACCCACTTGATCGTAAAAGTCAGTTGGCTCGATCTCATACCAATAATCAAACATATTCGCATGTTTTTTATTAAAACGTCCTTCACTTTGTGGACCTGATGTTGCAGCTCCCCACCAAAAATCTTCTTTAAATGTTCTTTGCATCGCTATCCCTCTTTCATCGAATCATTTTTCACTCATCGTATTCACTATTATTATAAAGCGAACCTCGAGAAATGTCTATACTTTTAATTACAAAGTATATAAAAAAGATAAGATGGATGTCATCTTATCTTTTAGAAAGTTTACTAAATAATCAATTGTTTTCTCTCATTATAATACTGTTTATACGCTAAATAAGTTGCAATGACCGAACCAATGCTTGTTGCAGAAAGCAGCATAAAAGTCACCATGATTTGATACTTTATCGCATGAACAGGATCCACACCAGCAAAAATCAACCCTGACATCATCCCTGGCAAACTAACAATACCAACCGTTTTCGCAGAATCGATTGTCGGCGCCATCCCTGTTCGAATGCTCGCTCTGACGATTGAACGTGAGGCTAGTTTGATATCTGCACCTAAAGCAAGTTTTTCAAGAACCGCTTGTCGTTGATCATGAAACAAGCTATCCATATTCCGATAACATAACCCAATCGCAATCATGGAATTGCTTGCGATCATCCCACTAATTGGAATAATTTGTGAAGGAATAAAACGAATCGCACCGGATAAAACCAGGACACCAATCGTCACTCCTGTACTGCAAAAGATCGCTAACAAAGAAATCAAAAAACTATTTTTAAGATGATTACTACGTTTTCCCGCATTCAATGCGGCATTAATGATGATGACCCCTGCCATCACGACCGTCAAAAGTGCATTATCTACTTGAAATACATACTTCAGCAGATACCCAACTAAAACTAATTGAATGATTGCGCGACACACACTAATAACAATATCCTTCGTAAACCCTAGTTTTTCTTTATAGCTGATTAGTAAGGCAACAATGACCAACATTCCAGCAAATAATAATGAAAGATCATTCACGGCTAAGTTCATTTTTCCTCCTCCAATCTTCCTGCTACGATTTTTTTAATGATTGTTGATTGCGCAATTTCTTCTGCGTCATGAGTCACACGAATCAAGGTCACATTTTGTTCTTGATTCAACTTCAATAGCCATTGATTGACGATTTGTTTACTCTCTTCATCTAAACCAGCTGTGACCTCGTCTAAAAGCAGAACTTCTGGTAGAAATATCACATTACGAATCAACGCAATACGCTGCTTTTCTCCGCCAGACAATTCGGTGATTTTTTTGTCGAGATAGCTTTCAGGTAGTTTTACTTCTTCTAGCAACTCTAGTACGTGGCTTTCTTGAAAGTCCTTTTTGCGTATTTCATATGGGAATATGAAATTATCCCGTACGGTTTCACCGAATAAAGAAGGTTGTTGAAAACAGTATGAGACTTGCATACGGTAATTTTCAGGTGTTAGTGTTGCGATATCGTCACCTTTAAAATAAATTTTTCCTTTTGTTATCGTTAATAACGAAGCAAGCAGCTTCAAAAAAGTACTTTTCCCACCACCAGATGGGCCAGTGATCGTCAGGTGACTGCCTTGTTCGATTTCCAATTCAATACTGTTGATAATTTGTTTATTTTCGATTTCATAAGAGATATGATCCGCCTTTAGAATTAGTTCCAAATTCTTTCACTCCTCGTGATTTCTTCACTTTTTATCATATCATATAATATCAACAATATTTCATAATTTATTAATCAAAAATAAGTTATCAGATGAGAATATGGCTTGAACCATACTCACACCTGATAACTACTTATAGTATATCTTGTATATGTTTTCTTTGTGAATAGTCAAATTTAAACCTTTGGTGGCGTTACCTTTATTCCTGGATTGTTGTCAGTCTGATAGGTTCCTTCCTTAAGTTTTAGATTTTTGCTTAAATCTAGTACTGATAATTGATTATTCCGAACATCTAGAGAAATCAACTGTAAGTTTACGCTTAAATCAAGAGCTTTTAGCTGATTCTCCCCGATGCTTAAAAAGCGAATCGCTGGATTATTTTTTAAGTTAATAGCTGTTAGTTGATTTTTAGAAATATATAGATTCTCAAGTTTCGGATTCTTGGTAATATCAATCTCTTTTAACTGATTTCCAACAAGTTCTAAATATTTTAAGTTAGGAAGCTTTGACGTATCGATGTTTCTCACACTTGTTTTACCCGCACCTAGCTCTAATAAGGATGGATTGTTTGAGAGATCGATTTTTGCAATTTTAGAATTGGAGTCTACCCTTAAATAGTACAATTTGGGATTTTTGGTCACATCAATTGCAGCCAACTCATTTAATCCTAAATATAGATGATTCAATTCTGGATTTTTACTGACATCGATTGATTCTAATTGATTACGATAGATACTTAAAAAACTTAGTTTAGGATTTCGGCTAAGATCAATTGTCTTTAATTTATTCGTGCCTAATTGCAGCGACTCTAATTTAGTACAATTAGTTATATCAATTGAAGTTAGTTTGCTTCCTGTAGCGTCAATCCATCTCAATTCTGGATTATTCTTTAAATCAAGAGTTGTTATTAACGATCCCGAAACTTCAAGCCAGTTAAGCTTTTTATTTTTACTAAGGTCTAATGTTGAAAGTTTTCCATCTTGAAATTTTAGATACTCTAAATTAGACAAATACTCAATACCTTGAGCATTATCTACTTCCTGATTGTGATATCCGCTTAACACAATAGATTTTATTTTATCTGCTTCTTCTTGTGTCAGCGAATCATGTATCGATTTACCTAGTTGTTTAGCAATCTCAGCAGCAAAATTTGGTGCTGGGAATACGTCTTTAATAAGTCCTAGGTTAACAGGCTCATTGCTGTTCGTATAAACATTAAATAGGTAATTTGTGTCACTCTCTTTTTTCCAATTGTTATTTTCATCTAAAGAGTGGCCTCTAAATATTTCTCTGCCTATTGCACCCAGTTCTGCTGGAATAGGCATTTTATCCAAATTACTTGGTTTAGTAAGCTTAATTACGACAGAAAACTTCTCTTTCGATGTAATTGGAATTGATTGCTCTAGTTTGATTGTTGCTGCACCAATGTCGGCTTTGGTTCCAGCTGCCACTTTGGTAAACCCTTCTAATCCTTTTGTTGGTACACCATTTGGATTAACATATATCTCATAAGGAACATTTTCAACGGCTGTCCGAATACTGATTGCATCAATTTTTTCTGCTTCTTTTGGTGCATCAAATACATGACCGAATGTTTTGCTGCTCTTTGTCTCTATGCGCCTTCCTCCATTTATAACTCCTTCACCATATTTTGCTTTGTAATTGTTAGGGCTTTCGACAGAATTAACAAAATATAGCTCTTGATTACGAAGGTAAGCATCTTCATAAGAGATATAATAGTACCCCTTTTGTCCCCAATTCGTTCCCCACGTATTTTTTGCAATAAAGGCGCCATCTCTAGCAGGTTTATATGTGAATTTATTTTTCGAAAAAGAATCATCCCAACCAACAATAGTGACCACGTGGTCAGGGTAATCAACTGCGTTTTGCACCAATACATTTTGTGAATCATGGTCAGTCCGATAAGATTGTAGACCATTTCTAGAAGAAGTAACATTACCATGGTTATAAATTGCGCTCTTAATTTTATTGATTCGATTGGTAATTTCATCTGCCGTATTCGTTTGGAAATTTGTCAATGCAGGTAATGTTGTAAATCCTTGAACATGAACCGCTGCTGGAACTTTTTCCAGTTCTTCTTTTGAATGAGAGCCTGGTCCGTCACTAGAAAAATCTTTTTCTAAGACTGGTCCTTGCCAGCCCATCGCTCTTTCAAAAACCATATCTGCACCTGAATATCCATTCTCCTCTAAAAGACGTGCATAGTAATCTCCGGATAGATCCGCTTGAATACCAGTTTTATTTACATAATTTTGTTCAGTTGCCGTCACTGCCGCATACGCCCAACAAAAATTACCTACTTGTTGTTTTACAGGTGTCACAGTTCCCATTTGCCTCGGATCAAAAGCAGCTGGATAACTTTCTGCTATCGCTTGCTTTGATAAACCAAAACTACAGAATGAAAATACCGCTAGCACACCAACACACCATTTATTTTTCTTTTTACTAATCATTTCCCAACCCCCAATTTTCTTTTTTCAAAAATACAAACTTTAAGTATTACAATGATAAGTATAAACAGATAACATTATTAAAAAAATAGATTTTCGTCAGACAAACATAGAATTTCTTTAGATTTTCACTATTTTTCTGGATCCCAAAAAAGAAAATCAAAATCTTCATCAAAATGGAAGCCTGATAACTAGGTGCATATTATCCATAGAATATTTTGAATAACAATCCATAGAGGAGAGAGATACTTATACGATAAAAAAATATATCCTAACTTCTGCTTTATTTTTTCCATCTTCAGTTATTAACTTTTTTTAGTAAGCTTAACTTCCCTAGCTTAATCATTTACTACTATATAAATCAAAAAAAGTGAGTGGGACATAACTCTACGAGTCATATCCCACTCACGTGGAATCCGGATAAACGATGGAACCAGAAGTAACTACTACATTACACTTCGATCACCTTGCTCCTTTATTTTCTAAGCGCTAAAGCACTAAGAGCTGAAGACTTTGGAAATAAGCTGAAATTTCTGTGACACACAACGAGGACAAATTGATGTTGCATAGTACCTACCTGGTTCTCAGAGTTAAATACTTTTCCCATTCTCTTCTTTATTAATATCCAAACTTAATCTTCATCCCATTTGGATCTTGGATCACTACTTGCTCATTTTCCTTCACATACTCAACAGAAGTTTCATCAAGCTGCTTAACAAACAACTCAAACGCTTCTCTAGAAGGCAACTGGAATGTATACCACGCTAAACCTAACTGGTTCTCACCAATTAAAGATACATGCTCTCCATTCCAAGTATTCGTCCCGATATGATGATGATACTCACCTGCGGCAAAGAATTTCGCACGTCTGCCAAAATTTGATTTTAAAGAAAAACCAAGCTTTTCATAGAACGTCTCCGTCTCCTCTAAATCTGCAACTTGTAAATGAACATGTCCAATTCTTGATACTGGTGCCATACCTAACCATTGACCGTCTGCTTCTGCGACGACGCCATCTCCATCCAATTCTTCCGTTACACCAATGATTTCTCCATCTGCTCGAATATCCCATTCTGTCATTGGTTTATCTCGATAGATTTCGATACCATTGCCTTCTGGATCACTTAGATAGATTGCTTCGCTGTAACCATGATCAGCTGCACCGATTTCAATATTATTTTGTAATAGCCATAACAAGCTATTCCCTAAATCTTTACGCGTTGGTAAGAGAAAAGCGGTATGGTACAATCCTGTTGTTTTATCATTTAGGATAGGATCAACAAGCTCTTCCAGAATCACAATTGCTTCAGAAGAATTCTGTGCACCTAAGAAAGTTGTATTTTGTTCTTTGTTCAATAAAACAAGGCCAATCATTTGTGTATAAAATTCTGTCATTGCATCCAGATTTTCCACTTTCAACTTCACTTGTTTTACGATCGTTTCTTTAGGTAATGTGTACACCATACTTTTCTCCCCCATTTGCTTTTAATTAGTTAAATTCTAAGAAACGCGCGCTATCTTCCATGTATTCTTTTTCGCCAGCTTCAGCTTCGATTGAACCGAAAACAAGTTGTGCTCTTAATTTCCATTGACTTGGAATAGACCATTCTTTCGCAACGGCTTCATCGATTACTGGGTTGTAATGTTGTAAGTTGGCACCGATATTTTTTTGTGCTAATGCAGTCCAAACGTTGGCTTGTGTCAACCCACTTGCTTGTTCTGACCATACTGGGAAGTTATCTGCATATAATTCAAATTGTTCTTGTAAGTTTTTAACGATATCCATATCTTCAAAGAAAAGCAATGTACCCGTTCCCGCTGCAAAGCTTTGTAATTTCGCTTGTGTATTTGGAAATGCTTCTGCAGGTGTCAAAGGTTTCAACGCTTCTTCTGTCATTGACCATAATTTTTTATGCGCATCGCCGAATAAGAAAACCACACGTTGTGTTTGTGAGTTAAATGATGTTGGGCTTTCTCTAACAACTTCTTTCACCAAAGCTTTGATTTCTTCTTGTGATTGAGGTAAGTTATCTCCTAAAGCGTAGATTGAACGGCGTTTTTTTAATGCTTGAATAAATTCTGTCATGTGTATTGCTCCTTTTCGATTCGAATTAGTTTTTAGATTACCTTCACAGTATATCGTCTTACTAAAAGTAAGTAAAGAGATTTGACTTACTTTTTATAAGTTTTTTCAAAATAAAAGAAAAAAGCCTAAGACAAGAGATTTCTCGCCTTAAACTTTTCTATTTCTATCTAAAAATCAACAGCGCTACAACTGTAATAATTGCCGGAATACCTTGTTTTATCAAAATCGATTTAGATGAAGTCAGTCCTCCATAGACTGCAGCAACAACTACACAGATGATAAAGAACATTACCACGCTCCAACTATTAGCAGCAAAAAATGCCCCCCATAAAATTCCTGTAGCTAAAAATCCATTGTACAAACCTTGATTTTTAAATAATGTTTGTACTCTTGGATCATTCAAAAATTCTTTATCCAATCCAAAGCTACGTTGTGCCGCAGGAGAGGTCGTTTGAAACATTTCTAAATATAAAATGTAATAATGTTCAATTGCAACGATCACAGCTAAAACTAAAGGAATAATATGCATGAGATTTCTCCTTCTATTTCCAATTTGTAATGTCAGTAGCTGGTAGTCGGTATGAAGGATAACCTTCTTCATTTGCTTTACCGATCGAAACAATCATCACTGGATAATAACGTTCTTTATCCATATCCAATGCTTCTGCAATTTTCTCACGCTCAAAGCCACCAATAGGGTTTGTATCGTAGCCATACGCACGAGCTACTAGCATCAAGTTCATCGCAGCCAATGCGCCATCGATCGTCGCCATTTCCTTTTTATCTTCTGTAGACATTTGCTCAAACAAAGGGCTCAACATCTCTAGTTGACGTTCTTTCACTTCTTGGGGCATTAAATTTTGTTCAACAGCTGTACCATAGATTTTTTCAGCATGTTCAAAGCTATTTAAATCACCAAAAATCACGATCATCGCAGCTGAAGTTTCATTTTGTACTTTATTAAAACGGACAAGAGGTGCTAAAGCTTCTTTCCCTTCATCACTTTCAACAACAGTAAAGCGCCATGGCTGCATATTCACTGAAGATGGTGCTTTAACAGTATCATTAATGATTTGCTCCATTTCTTCTCGGCTGATTTTAACTGTCGGATCGTAGTTACGAACCGATCTTCTGCCTTTCATGATCGTATCAAAATTATTTTCTTTATATGTGTTTTCCATAATATCCCTCATCTCTCTCTTTCGTTCGATTATTTTCGAACATTAAAAATATATCATTCCCTCCGTGATATGTAAAGTAGAATGTTTATGTTATAATCTGTTTATGAAAAATAAAATAGCCGATAACAACCATGATCCTGTTCTTCAAGCGCTTCAAGCTGTCAGTGATCCAATTCGTTTGAATATCCTTACTTGCTTATTACTTGATGGTGAAAAACGAATTACTTCAGAAAAATATAATATTGTAAAATCGACTTTATCTCACCACATAAAGTTACTGAAGGATGCTCAGCTGATTCAAGAAATTAAAATCGGAACTGCGAAAACCTATGTTTTAAATCAAGAGTACATCCAGCAAGAGTTGCCTGGATTAATAGAACTGATCCGCTTTAGAGCAGGAAACACAACTAAATAGACCATCCTCAACAAATTCACCTGTTGGGGATGGTCTATTTTATTTAGTCAGCCATCTTGATAACAATTTTCCCTACAGCATGGTGTGTCTCACTTAATGCATGCGCATCGTAAACACCTTGTCTAGAAAAAGGAAAGACTTCTCTAACTACTGAAATCACTTTTCCAGCAGCCATTAAATCAGCAATTTCTTGTAATTGTTTCCCGTTTGTTTGAAGCCAGATGCTTTCGGCTTTGATGTTTTTTTCTTTCGCCAATGCTTCATCTGCAATCCCAACGATTGAAATCAAACGTCCTGTATTCGGTTTTAACACAGAAAAACTTGATTTTTGGATATCGCCACCCATTGTATCAAATACTAAGTCGATATCTGTTAGGACATCTGCAAAATTCGTTGTGTGATAATCGATTATTTCATCTGCGCCTAGTTTTTGGAGCAATTCATGATTTTTTTCACTCGCTGTTGTGATGACGTAAGCGCCCGCTTGTTTCGCAAGTTGGATTGCATATGTTCCTACGCCACCAGCTCCAGCATGGATCAAGACTTTTTCGCCTTTTTGAAGTTTTCCATGATCAAAAAGCGCTTGTAACGCTGTCAAGCCAGCTAAAGGAACAGCTGCGGCTTCTTCAAAAGAAACATTTTCAGGGATTTTCGCTAACAAATCAGCATCAACGATCGTTTCCTCTGCATACGTACCAAAACGTGTGGTTTCAGGACGAGCAAAAACTTTATCGCCAACTTTCCAGTCAGTTACATCACTACCAACTTCTGTGATAACACCTGCAACGTCCCAGCCTAAAATAATCGGGAATGGCCAGTCAAACATTTGTTTTAAATAGCCTTCTCTTAATTTCCAGTCGATTGGGTTGATGGATGTGGCATGCTCTTTAACAAGCACTTGGTTTGCTTTTAACTCAGGTAAAGTTACGTCTTGTTCCGTTAGTTCTTCTTTACTGCCATATTGATTGATGACTACTGCTTTCATATTTAAGATTCCTCCGTTTTTAACTAAATGTGAACTCAGTATACTCCTTATTTTTTATTTAGGTAAAAAATATGCTTACAAAAAATAAGAATTTGATACAAAAGTGCCTATTGGCAAAGCCTTCAACTCTTAGTGGTTTAGGACTTAGAAAAAAGGGAGCACTGTGATCGAAGTGTAACGTAATAGTAGCTTTTTCACTACCGTTTATTCAAATTTTAAGGGGCTGAGATATAACTCCTCGAGTTATATCTCAGCCCCTTATACATTAGTTCTTATTCATAACGCAATGATTCAATTGGATCGAGTTTCGCTGCTCTACGTGCTGGTAATGTTCCTGCAAGGAATGCGATTCCCATGATTACCAGAATAATCACAGCAGATGAAGATGGTGAAAATTGGATCAATGTAAAGCCTGTTAATGATTTCAAGAAGGAATCAGCTGCGATTTGATTGATCAACGCACCTGCTCCGACTGCTCCTAAGATCCCTAAAAGAGAACCTAAAAAGCCAATCAACGCCGCTTCTACACTAAAAATCGTAAAGACTTTCCCACTGCTAAGTCCCATTGCTTTCATCAAACCGATTTCTCTTGTACGTTCTTGAACTGACATATACAACGTGTTGATGATTCCAAAACTTGCTGCTAATAAGGCAATCGCACCAAACATTGTTAGAACACCTGTAATTGCATTGATCACATTTCTGATCATGCCGATTTGGTCTTCTACTGTTTGTCCCATGTAACCCGCTTTATCTAACCGTTCTTTTACATCTGCGATTTCTGTCTTAGTCACATCTTTGCTCATTTCACCCATGATCAGACCATATTGTCCAGTCATCGCTTCTGGTAATCCTGCTTCATTGATTTTTGAAATTTCATCAACAAGAGAGCGATTCAATAGAGAGATTCCACCTTGTATCAAGCTAGTATTACGTACACCAACGATGGTCGCTTCAACTACTTTTTCTTCTCCAGTAGCAGCAGAAGGTGCTGCAATTTTAACGGTTTTACCAATAGCTTCTTCACTTGATTTATACCCTAAAGATTTCACATATTCTGGTGCTAAATTGAGTTGAAATTCTGAACTATTTTGGTCAAGCTTTTTGCCTGCTTCAAGATCTACATTCAGTTCTTCCACCATCGGCATTCCTGAAAAAACATATTTCTCATTGTTATTTCCTGAAATATAACTTGTTGAAACAGATTTCATTGCCTCTGCATTTTTTATGCCTTTGATCTCTTTGATTTTCTCAAGATCTTTACTATCTAAAGCTTCCTGTTGTTGCATTGAGCTTGTTTTTTTGTTTTCATCATATTTTTCTGGTTCGCCATCTTCACTAGGTCCCCCAGTCATTTTGGGTTGGATCATGATTTGATTTTGGCCGCCTACGCTGCCGACTTGTTTATCGATGTAATCATTGACTCCAATATTAACGCCTGTTGTAAGCGAAATGGTAAATGCCCCAATAAAGATGGCTACTATTGTTAAAATTGTCCGCCCTTTATTCCGCATTAAATTTGAACTGGCTGATTTTAAAATATCACTAAATTTCATCTACTCGTTCCCTCCCACAATTAATCCGTCACGCACATGGATTTGTCGATCACAGCGTGCGGCAAGTTCTGGATCATGAGTGACAATAATCAGTGTGATCCCTTTTTCTTTATTTAAATCAAATAACAGCTGCTCGATCTTCTCACCCGTTGTGGAATCTAAGTTTCCTGTAGGTTCATCTGCAAAAATGATTTTGGGATTATTGACCAATGCACGCGCAATACAAACCCGTTGTTTTTGTCCACCAGATAAGTTGTTGGCCTTATTATTGATTTTATCATCCAATTCAACAGCTTTCAGTGCTTCAAGCGCCATTTCTTTACGTTTGTTATTTGAAATACCACCGATTTTCAGCGGTAACATGACATTATTTAAAACTGTATCTTTAGAATTCATGAAAAATTGCTGAAACACAAAACCGAATTGTTTGTTTCGTGTTTTATCCAATTCTTTTTTGCTGATGCTTGTTACATCTTGGTTATTTAATAAAATTTCTCCTGAAGTTGGTTTATCTAATAATGCCAAAATATGCATAAATGTCGATTTCCCTGAACCGCTTTTCCCGATAATTGCAACGGATTCACCTTCTTCGATTTTTAAATCCACACCTTTTAATGCATCAAATTTTGATTCATTACGGCCATAACTTTTCTTTATATTTCTTGCTTCGATTACAGACATGCTTTCCCCTCCATTGATTCTATCTACTTACTTTTTTGTTATATAATACTTCGTTCACCCTTTTTTCATTTTACTCCCTTCTACACTATTCATTTTGCAGGAAGTTCTCTGACTTGTCATGGTACCTAAGACCTATCTCTTTGTTAGACCTAAGTCAAAAAAACGTTTACATACAAAAACAAGCGGATCTGGCTAGAGAAACCAAATCAGCTTGTTTTTTAATTATTTTATTAACGTGACTAAACGCAAAGCTCGCTTTGACGCTCGTCCTAGATTTTCGCTTGCATGAGTCATCGCTTCTTCCAGCGTCATAATCTGATCGATGATCGGAACGATCACTGATATTCCCTCATCATAAAAACTGGACTCATCTCCTGAAAAATGACCAACAAAAGCAATGACTGGAATACCATATTTTTTGGCGATTCTTGCAATGCCAACTGGTACTTTTCCTTGTAAACTTTGGTTATCCATTTTCCCTTCACCCGTGACTACTAAATCAACTTGTTGAATCAACGTTTCCAGTCCCGTCTGCTCAGAAATAAAGTCAAAACCTGAACGTGAAGTACCCTTCAAAAAAATTCTGATTGCAAACCCCAGTCCTCCTGCAGCGCCATCTCCTGGAGCTGATGATTCATCTTTAAGTACAAGAGTTTGATAGTGTGTCATTGCCAGTTCATACTCATCTAATTCTGCTTTCTCTAGACCTTTTTGCTGTCCGAACATTTTAACTGCTCCATCTGGCCCAGTCAAAGGACTTTTCACATCTGCTGCAATCTGAAAATCGATCATTTGTATCCTAGGATCTAATCCCTCTTTTGAAATACTATTTATCTTAGCAAGACTACTACCTTTAGCTGACAACTTTTGATGCTCCCTATCAAAAAATTCAATTCCTAATGCACTTAATAATCCCATACCACCATCAACTGTTCCAGTTCCCCCCAAACCAATGACAATGGTTCGAGCACCTCGATCAATTGCAGCTAAGATCAACTGGCCAGTTCCATAAGAAGATGTATTTTTGGGATGGGTCATAGCTGTGTCGTTTAAAAATTGAATACCAGAAGCCGCCGCCGATTCAATAACAGCTAGTTTTTCTGCCTCAAACCAACCAAAATACGCAACAATCATTGAGCCATCTAATGCTTGTACATGGGCTGCAACTTTTTGACCGTTATTATTTTTCACGACAGCCTCAACCGTTCCTTCACCACCATCGGCTATCGCTACTTGCTCGATAGTATACCCCTCTTTCGTAACGACATCGGCAATGATTTGATTCGCTTCAATGCTGCTTAAAGATCCTTTCATAGAATCAATTGCTGTCAATATCTTCATCTTGCCCCTCTTTTCAAGAATGATGTGCTTTCTATTTTTCTAGCATTCGATAACCAATCCCAATCTCTGTCATAATATATTCTGGCTCGACTGGATTGTCTTCGATTTTTTTACGGATATTGGACATGTTCACCCTCAGTGTTTGGCTTTCATTACTATAGGGTCCCCACACTTTTTGAGAAATATACGTATGCGTCAATACTTTTCCAACGTTTTCAGCAAGAACTTGGATGATCTTATATTCATTTGGCGTTAGATGGATCACTCGTCCCTCTTTACTAACAGTATGATGTTCGATATCGATACACAATTTGCCATTGATTATCTTTTTTACTTCAGTCAGATTCGCTCCATTTGTAGCATGCCTTAGAGCAGTTCTAATTCTGGCAAGTAATTCTGGCGTTCCGAAAGGTTTTGTAATATAGTCATCTGCGCCTAAATCTAGTGCCTCTACCTTATTGTCTTCATGATCACGAGCAGAAATAATGATGATCGGCACAGGTGAGGTTTCTCGGATTTTTTTCAACACTTCGATCCCGTCTTGATCGGGCAAACCTAGATCAAGCAAAATTAAATCAGCTGGCCACATCCGAAATGTTGAGAACCCTTCTAGTGCTGAATAAGCTAAACGGATATCATGCTTTTCTTTTTCCAACACCGCCCCAATAAATTCAGCAATCACAGTATCATCTTCAATAATCAAAATCGTTGCCATTATTTTGGCTCCTTTCTTTCCAATGGTAAAGTAAAGGTAAATACTGCACCACCTTGTGGTCGATTAGCCACATTCAGTGTCCCATCATGGGCCATAATGATTGTTTTTACGATCGATAAGCCAATCCCCATACCGCTTTTAGAGTCAACAGGTGTATTTTGTTTGCTCATTCCATCAAATAGCAATTTGATCTGTTCGCTCGTCAATCCTTTTCCTTGATCGGCTACTTCAAAGGTCACATCTTTACTAGTAGCTGTAACGGCCACAAAAATCGGCGCATGACAATTTGAATGACGAATCGCATTTTCCATCAAGTTGAATAACACTTGCTCAATCAAAATCGAATCCATCGGCACCATAACAAATTCGTCTGGCAAGGTCACACTGATTTCACTTTCTGGGTAACTTTTTTTAATACGCTGAATAGCAGATGAAACGACTTCTTCCGCCGCTTCTTTGCTTTTAGCCACTTTCATGGTTTCTTCATTGATACGGGTGATCGACAGTAGATTTTCCACCATGCGGATCAGCCAATCAGCATCATCTTTAATGCCTACAAGTAGTTTTCGCTTCGTTTCTTCTGGTAATTTAGTTGTCTCATGGTCATTTAAAATCGTTTCTACAGATCCGGAAATACCAGTTAATGGTGTTCTTAAATCATGAGAAATAGCTCGTAATAAATTCCCGCGCATTCGTTCTTTTTCATTTTCAAATAGAATTTGTTGTCTTTCTGAAGTTAAGTTATTTTGTTCGATTGCTAATGAAAGCTGAGTAGAAATTAGTTCAATAAAGGTAATGATTTCGTCTGTGATTGGGTTTTCTTTACTTTTCTCAATTCCGATTACAGCTAAGGTCACACCATTTGATAAAACAGGCAAATATAAAGCTTTAGCCCCCATCAATGTATCGGTTCCATATCCTGCTTCTTTTTGATTAACAAACACCCAATTGGCAACAGCTAATTCTTCTAGACTTCTTAACGGACCTTTGATTGGTGCTCCTGAAGGATTTTTAAGTTCTTCTTCTCCGTACAAGACGACTTCTCGGTCCAACATATTCGATAGATATTCAGCAGTCGTTGTTAAAATCTCTTTTTGATCATGTGTCACAAGATATTTCTTATTCAGCTCATATAAAATTTCTAATTGATGCTCTCGTTTCATAGCATAAAAGGCTTGTTTTTTGATCTGCATCATTAAATTACTAACTAATAAGGCCACTAATAGCATGAAGATCAACGTCACTGGGTATCCTTGTTTATACACCGTCAATGAATACAACGGCTCAACAAAAAACCAGTTAAACATCAGGACACTGGCAATCGATGCCAACGCTGCCCAAAGATATCCCGTGGTTAGTCGAGCAACCAGTAAGACAAACAGAATATAAATCAAAATCAAATTTTGATCCCCAATATGAAAATAAGAACCTAATTCAGAAAGTATTGTTGCTACAGTAAGTAAGCCACATGTCATATAAAAATCTTGCCACGTGAAAATGCTTTTCAGATTCTTTTTCTTTGTTGCGTATTTATTCAATAAATACTTACTAGATTGGTATGGAACTAAATGAATGTCCACATCTGGAATAAATGCAACTAACTCATCTTCTAGATCAGGACGATATAAGCGGAGAAAACGTGAGCGTTTGATGACTTTGCCCATCACTAGATCAGTGACGCCGCGCATTTTCACATACTGAACTATCGTTTCTCGTTGGTTATCACTTTCTAAAGTAACAACTTCGCCACCTAGTTTTGTGGCTAACTTTGAATTTTCGGATTCAGCATGTTCAGACGTATCCTCCAAAATTTCTAAGGCGATCCATTCTGTGCCCAAAGCTTGTGCTAAACGAGCCGTCCAACGTAAACATTTTTTGGTCATATCTGGATTTTTTTCGTCGATGATCGTTAATAACTTAGAATGGATCCCTGTACTTTTTTGTGTTTCTTGTTGATTTGTCGTATTGATATGATCTGATGCTTTACGAATCGCAAGACCTCTCAATAACGTCAAATTATCTGTGGTAAAAAAATTTGCCATTGCTTTTCTAGCATTTTCAGAGTGATAGATTTTTCCTTGTTTCAATCGATCAAGTAATTCTTCTGTTTCAATATCAACAACTTTTAGTGAGCTCGTTTCAAAAAATGTATCTGGAACTGTTTCTGAAATATGCACGCCTGTAACTTGTTCAACAACGTCATTCAAACTTTCGATATGTTGAACATTGACCGTTGTATAAACATCAATGCCAGCTTTTAATAACTCTTCAATATCCTGATATCTTTTTCTATTTCTGGCACCAATAGCATTCGTATGGGCCAATTCATCCACCAAAATAATATCTGGTTTTTCTTGTAGTGCCGCATCCACATCAAATTCATTGATCGTAATGCCTTTGTACTCATATTTTTTTGTAGCTAAAGCAGGAAGGCCATTCACTAATGCTTGTGTTTCAGGGCGAGCATGGGGTTCCACATAGCCAATCAGCACTGTTTTCCCTTCTTCTTGTTGTTCATGGGCTTCTTTAAGCATCGCATAGGTTTTTCCCACACCTGCCGCATAACCGAAGAAAACCTTCAGTCTACCAGACCTCAGGCTTTGTTCGTTCTTCTTCCATTTTGCTAAAAGTTGTTCTGGATCTAAACGTTCCTCTTCCACTTTTTGCTCCATCCTTTATTCTTAGGTGAGACAGAAGTGTTCAACTCCAAGAATTATGAAGGAGTTGCTTCTGATCCTACCATTTATTCAGACTCATCCAGCATTTGATTAACACCCAAAACATTCACACGTTGTGACGTGATTGTGCCAATTTTGATGCCAGTGATGTTTTGTTTGATTATAGCACGGACATCATCTTTTTTCATATTTCTGGCTGTAGCGATTCGCTCACTTTGAAAAAGGGCTCCTTCAATTGAAATTTCAGGATCGACACCACTAGCTGAAGCTGTTACTAAATCGACAGGAATATCTGTTCCATTGATTTTTTCTACTCGCTGTTCGACACGCTCTTTTTGTTCTTTTGAAACGGGTGATAATTGACTCACCTCTGTAGGGCGTCCTTGGAGATATTGTTCTCCTTCAAACTTCTGACCGATCAATTTGGACCCGATCACAACTTCTTTCCCAGCTTCTTGTTTTTTGATTAAACTGCCGTTAGCTTGAGCTGAAAAGACAACTTGTCCAACAAGTGTGACTGCAACTGTATAAACTACACCGCACAATAATGTAAATACTAGAATACTTTTTAATGATGCAATCATTATTTTTTTCACGGTTCTTCTCTCCTAACGTTTAAGGCTGAACAGGCTCATCAGCTTCGTCTGAAAAATAGAAAAAATCGATTGTGGCGCCTTTTGGCACACTCTATTTTTATCTTTTTTCCGAGGAGCTAGCCTGTAAAGCTAGATATTTTAAAAGTGTAATGGACTTGATTTGTTTTGACCGAAAATGGAAGCAATGTTCCTTTTAGTCACTTACTGTTGTAAAACAAGTCAATTAATATAAAACAACTGTCAAAAGGATATCGATCAATTTGATTGCAATAAAAGGTGCCACGACACCACCCAATCCATAAACTAATAAATTGTGGCGTAAAATCTGACTCGCTGGTTTCTCTTTATAAGACACACCTTTTAAAGCCAACGGAATCAACGCTACAATAATCAGCGCATTATAGATGATTGCTGATAATATTGCCGTTGTTGGGCTCGTTAATCTCATGATGTTCAACGCATCCAATGCAGGATAAATACTGAAAAACAACACAGGAATGATCGCAAAGTATTTCGCAATGTCATTAGCAATACTAAAGGTTGTTAAGGCTCCACGGGTCATCAATAATTGCTTACCGATTTTTACAATACTGATTAATTTAGTTGGACTGGAATCTAGATCGATCATATTGCCCGCTTCTTTGGCTGCTTGTGTTCCTGTATTCATCGCCACTGCCACGTCTGCTTGAGCTAAAGCTGGCGCATCATTTGTGCCGTCTCCAGTCATGGCAACTAAGTGTCCTTTTTCTTGATAGTCACGAATCAAACTCATTTTATTTTCTGGTGTTGCTTCTGCTAAGAAATCATCTACTCCTGCTTCTGCTGCAATGGCAGCAGCCGTCATTGGGTTATCCCCAGTGATCATAATGGTTTTGATCCCCATTTTGCGCATATCATCGAATTTCTCTTTTACACCATTTTTCACGATGTCTTTTAAGTAAATGACGCCGTAAACTTGGTTGTTTTTAACTACTACTAGCGGTGTTCCACCTTCATTGGCTACCCGTTGAACAATCGCATCACATTCTTCTGGATATAGACTACCGTTTTCTTCCACATATTTCTTCATTGTATCGGCGGCACCTTTACGGATTTCATCGCCTTGATAGTTGATACCGCTCATTCGTGTTTTGGCTGTAAACTCAATAAATTCGACTTCAACATCATTTAATTCTCGACCACGGATATCAAATTTTTCTTTCGCCAAAATTACGATACTTCGTCCCTCAGCTGTTTCATCTGCTAAAGAAGAAAGTTGCGCCGCATCCGCTAAGTCGTATTCTTTAATGCCTGTCACTGGAATAAATTCGCTAGCACGGCGGTTTCCTAATGTTATGGTTCCTGTTTTATCCAATAACAAAATATCAACGTCACCGGCCGCTTCGATTGCACGCCCACTCATGGCAATAACATTTTCTTTATTCAACCGACTCATCCCGGCAATCCCAATGGAAGAAACCAGTGCACCGATAGTTGTTGGTGCTAAACAAACAAGTAAAGCAATGATCACGGTTAAAGATAACGCAGAACCTGTTCCTACTAACTCGCTTGAGAATTTCGTAAACGGCAGCAACGTTGCCGAAACCACTAAGAAAATAATCGTTAGCATAATCAAAATAATTTGTAAGCCGATTTCATTCGGTGTTTTCTTACGTTCTGTTCCTTCGACCATGGAAATCATTTTGTCTAAGAACGACTCACCATTTTCAGCCGTCACTTTGATCACAAGATAATCTGATACAACCGTTGTTCCACCGGTTACCGCACTACGGTCACCACCTGATTCACGAATTACTGGAGCCGATTCACCTGTAATAGCACTCTCATCTACAGAAGCTGCTCCATCGATCACATCACCATCCATTGGAATTTGTTCGTTGACCGCAACATAGACAAGGTCGCCTTTTTTTAGTTCGGATGATTTGATTTGTGTAAATTTTTGATTCTTTACATCATCTAATGAATTGACTTTATGTGCTGTAACGTCTTTTTTAGCTTGTTTCAAACTTTCAGCTTGTGCTTTTCCGCGTCCCTCAGCAATTGCTTCAGCAAAGTTAGCAAATAAAATCGTCAGCCATAAGATAATGGCGATCGCTAAGATGAAAAATGGATTCGCATCTGTATAACCAAAGAATGTTAAGACATAAAGTATGGTCGTTAAGATCGCTCCTGTATAAACCACCAGCATCACTGGATTTTTGACTTGAATGTTTGGCGCAAGTTTTTTAAAAGAAGATTTAAATGCATCCATATAAACACTGCGCTTGTTTTGCGTATTTTTCAAAAGAATCCCCTTCTTTTTCTTATTTTGTAATGAAGTGTTCTGCAATTGGCCCCAATGCCATTGCTGGTAAGAAGCTCAATGCCCCAATAACTAAAATCACAATGATCAACATTGTTACGAACGTTGCATTTGTTGTTGAAAGTGTGCCTGATCCAGTTGCTACGATTTTCTTTTTCCCTAAATTAGCAGCAAGATAAATGATCGCAAGCATTGGAATAAAGCGAGAAAGGATCATGATCGTACCACCTAAAATATTTAAAAAAGTTGTATCTGCAGTCAATCCAGCAAAAGCACTACCGTTATTGTTCGCCAAAGAAGAGAACCCATACAGGACTTCAGAAAATGCATGGGGACCTGAATTCGTCAACCAACTCATTGCTTGCGGATTTAAAATAAATAACATGGTTCCAAGTAAAGTTAAAAGAAGTGGTGTTAAAATCACTAAGCAAACCATTTTCATATCAAAAGGCTCGATTTTTTTCCCTAGATATTCCGGTGTACGTCCAACAAGTAAACCTGCAATAAAAATCGCTAGCAAGATGAACGCAATCATGCCATACAAACCGCTACCTGTACCGCCGAAAATAATTTCACCTAATTGCATCAAGAACATTGGAATCAATCCGCCCAGAGGCATAAAACTGTCTAACATGGCATTGATCGAACCGTTAGAAGCAGCTGTCGTACTTACTGCCCAAAGACTAGACCAACCAATACCAAAACGCATTTCTTTTCCTTCTAAGTTCATTTGACCCAGCACATGATTAAACTGTGGTCCATAATACTCACTCAAGGTCACACCAATCATCGCCGCAATTAAAAATCCAAGTGAAACGATCATGATCGTTCTGCCTTGTTTCCAATCCTTAACGAATAATCCGAATGCAACGATCAAAGCGGCTGGAATCAATAGAATCGAAATATTTTCAACAAAGTTACTGATCAAGTTCGGGTTTTCAAACGGATACGTAGAGTTTCCGCCATAAAAACCGCCGCCGTTCGTTCCTAATTGTTTGATTGCTACTTGACTGGCTACTGTTCCTAAAGGTAAAAAGATTTTTTGGCCTAGCTCTAAACTTGTCGTTTCAACAGAACCAGCAAATGTTTGCACCACACCTTGAGAAATCAAGATCAATGAAACAATAAATGACAGTGGCAATAAAACATATAAGGTAATTCTCGTTAAATCTTGCCAGAAATTTCCAATATATTTTGTTGTTCGATTGGTAAATCCTCTCAATAAAACAAACAATACAGCAATTCCGACCGCCGCTGATACAAAGTTTTGAACCGTCAACCCGAAAGCTTGCGTAAAGATCGATAAGGTATCTTCTCCAGCATATGCTTGCCAGTTCGTATTGGTTACAAAACTTGCAGCTGTATTAAAAGCCAGCGAAAAGCTAGTACCCGGAAGTTTTTCTGGGTTTAGCGGTAAAAACTGTTGCCCCATCATCATCGCCATAAGCAATATCAGAGAAAAAATACTAAAAAACAAAACGCTGAAACTATATTGTTTTGCATTCATTTCTTTTTGAGCAGGTGTTCCTAAAAACTGGTAAATTTTTTCTTCGACTGGATTGATGATTTTCGTCAATATCGTTTTTTGTCCAGTCATGATTTTATGAATATAAAAGCCTAGCGGAATTGCTAAACCGATCAATACAATAAAAAAGATAGCTTGCTGAATAAAAATAGCGCTCACTGTTGATCCCCCCAAAATAGTTCATAGAATAAATAAATTAGCAGTAATGCTGCAATAATGCCGGAAATAATCGTCATCAAAATTCCTCTCCTTCATTTGATAAAAGTATGATATCAAATTCTGTATAAAGATAGTGTTAAAGTTGGCGTTGTTTCTTTATACAATCTTTATACGTGAAGAAAAAAAGGTTTAAGTACGCAAAAAAAAACTCTAAAAACGTCTTCTAGAGTAGCTTTTTAAATAATTAATCTCTTTTGTTTTTATTACACAGAGGAAAACAAACGGTGATTTCAAGTGATCAAAATAATGGATTTATACATAATATAGCGTATTTTACCTTGTCGCCTATCTTACAGTCTTGCGACTGAACGGAGGTGTCCTCTTTATGTTTTTAGCGTTTATCTGTCCACTTCTTGTTGGGATCTTGATCTCGTTATTCAAGTGTTGGTTAAATAAAAAATACAAGAAGTAACAGAAAATAAGGCGACATTAGCCAAAAAAGCCCCTGGAGATCACACTCTCCAGGGGCTTACTCTTTATGTTTTTTATTAGCAACACCATTATACCATGAGACAATCCTTGATATCAAGAACAAAAAAGTATTTCTTACAATAGTTTTTCGATATCATCCGCAATTTTTACTGGCTCCACAGTCGGTGCAAAACGTTTTACAACATTTCCCTCACGGTCAACTAAAAACTTAGTAAAATTCCACTTGATTGCGCCTCCTAGAAGTCCACCCTTTTCACCTTTCAAAAAATCGTACAACGGGTCAGCGTTCTCACCGTTTACATCGATTTTTCCAAATGTTTGAAAAGTCGTTTGGTAGGTCAACTGACAAAAATCACTGATTTCTTGATTGGTTCCTGGCGCTTGATGACCAAATTGATTACAAGGAAAATCTAGAATTTCTAACCCTTGCTCACGGTATTTTTTATACAATTCTTCCAAGCCTTCGTACTGAGGCGTAAAACCACAACCTGTCGCTGTATTTACGATCAAGAGTACTTTTCCCCGATAATCTTCCATTGAAACAGTTTCATTTGCAGTCGTTTTTACCTGATAATCATAAATACTCATTTTACTTCTTCCTCTCCAGTTGCCTATCTTAACTAAATACTAGCTAGTAGAAGTCTATTCGTCAAGAAAACAAACTCTGTTTCTCATCGCATCGGCGTCAATTCTAACAGCACGATCCCATTTGTATCTAGTGTCACATAATAATTAAAGTCATCATCGATTTGCGTATCGAAGACTTTAATCTTCGGGCGAGTACTATCAACAATATATTTTTGTGTTTCTAAATCAAGCGCTTCAGCATTTCTGAACTCTTCATACGTGTAAAATAACGCTCCATTATGACGATTAAAGTCAATTTGCTTAATCTGATACGGCGCTGATTTAATCGCTGCTAGTTCAATCTCAAAGGTCACCGCCTGGCTTTCAAGAAATGCCTCTTCTGAAGAAAGATGAGGGTCAAAATAATTCGTATTAAACAATAATAATTGATATTTCCCATCCAAATAAGTCAGCAAATATTCTTCCCCTTGTGCCAAAACCTTCCCTTCCATCCTTCTCGCTAGCCACAAACAAAAATAGACAGGTCTTTTTCCACTGTAAAAATGGAATAGTTCCAAGCCATCATTTTTCAACGGACGTTCTTGTGTTTGTTTCTCATACAACTCGATATTCAGCCAAAATCCAAACCCAGACACTAACAGATCCAACATCAAAAGATCTTTTAAAATAATTGCCCCTCTAAAGAAAGTGCCATTACTATTTCTAGTCATTCCGGTCAAGGTATTCCATTCCGTAAGATAAAGCGGTAATTTGATTTCGTATTCTTTTAAAATATGCTTGATATGCAAGGTTTTATTCAACACATATTGGTGATAATTTTTTAAATCAGGAAACGTGCTGTCTAAATTTTGAAACACATAATTTGGCTCCGCAGAAAATGACAAAAAATCACAATTTGCAGCAATCGTCTCGCAAAAAAATTGCGTTTGCTGCGGATCATTTTGCTCAAAAAATGGATCAGGTGAAGGAATTTCTGCGCCTACTGCTATTTTAGGAGCGATCTCAAATAGACTTCTTTTTACTTTGAGAAATACAGGATAGTACTCCGCAAGGTTTTGTTCTTTAAATAGACAATTAATCTTCCATTGCTCCGTCATTTTTGCCCCGAATTTATTTTGAACATGACAAAAGAACTTACGGTAAATATCTTTCACACTAACACTCAACTCTTTAAATTCTACAAGAGATAATTGATAAAAAATATTTAACCGAGCCTCTTCTAAAAATGTCAAAACATAGTCCCACTCTTCAAATGCGGGAAATGAATTCATCATCGCTTCTTGATGGATCTGAACGGATAGCGGAATTTGTGTAAATAGAGATTGGATGCTAATATACTTGATCCCAATTTGCTTTTTTATGTCCAGAATTTCAGCTTGGATCTTCTTAGAAGCTAAAGCTTCCCATGATCCAACATGTATAATTACATCTTTTTTTAAATAATCAGATTCAAATTGCTCCGTTGTGATATGAAGCTGTTTCGTCTTTAATGATAATTCTGATGGTCGAGCTTCTTCTAACCCCGTTTGAATATAGCTGTACAATGGTACCAAGATTTCTTTGATCTGAAGTTCAGTTGTTTGGATTACTTGATTGATTTTCTGTGGTGCTTGCGTTTCTTCTAAGTGTGAGGAACGATAACTAGTTGGCGAATCATTAAAGATCTTTTTAAAGTGTTGACGATAGGTTTTACTATTGCTAAAACCGCTATCTAAAGCAATTTGCTCAATACTTTTTTTCGTATACAAAAGCTCTGATAAACTATGCTTTACACAAATCGTCCGCACATAATGAGAAAAGTAGTCTCCTGTTTCCTTCTTAAAAAATTTCGATAACGAGGATTCTGACATAAAAAAATGTTCCGCTACATCAGATAAGAGAATCCCATCGTGATAATGCGCTTCGATATATTCCAAAATCTCTCTTAATTTTTGATTATCAGAAGGGTGATATTCGGTCACTTCTTCTTTTTGAAAATGATGAACGAGAGATAAAATGATCTGTGTTAAAAACAAAGTGATTTTGAGCCTTTTGGAAGGATCGTCGCTAAATTCAACTAAACATAACTCAGCAACTTGTCTTCTTAAAGCTGCGATCGCCTGCATCTTCCCATGCTCTTTTTGAATCGGTGTACAGTCAAAACGAGTATAGAAAAAAGCAGGAAATTGAGCCGCAAAAAAAACACTGTTGATTCTCAATTCTAAATAAGAACAGCTTTGTGATGAATTCGCGGTCATAAAAAGATGATCCCCAGTATTGACCACAACCAGTTCACCTGCACTCACTTGATTCGTTATTTCCTCTATCGTTATAAACATGCTGCCTTTTAAAACAATCAAAATCGTCGTTTCCTTGCATAAGGCAGTCTGTTCTGTTAATAGCTGTTGATAATTGATCTGATAATTTTCATTTACAATCATTTAATGACCTCTTTTATTTATTCTCTTCTTATTATAGCACTAGAAATAGAAAATATCGTCTGTTAGATAGCCTTTTATTTTCCTTCCTATATACTCCAAAAGGGATTTCTGGAATTTAGAAATTCCTATCATTGTGAACTTTTTAATTAAGCATACAATATGAAGTGTAATTGAAAGGAGAATATAAGATGGACGATTTACGTACACAACTATTCACATTGCTTCAACAAAAAGAAGCTGACATGATCAAGATTCGCCGACATTTTCATGAGAATCCAGAACTATCTTTTCATGAGACTGAAACGGCAAAATACATTGCTGATTTTTACGCTGGCAAAGAGTGCGATGTTCAAACAAATGTGGGCGGCGGTAACGGTATTTTAGTCGATATTCATGGTAGTAAAAAAGGCCCGTTCTTAGCGATTCGAGCTGATTTCGATGCCTTGCCGATTCAAGAAGATACAGGATTGCCATTTGCTTCCAAAACACCAAACGTCATGCATGCCTGCGGACATGATGGTCACACTGCCTATATGATGATTTTAGCGGATTCATTGATTGAACTAAAAGATCAATTAGCTGGAACGATTCGTGTGATTCATCAACCAGCAGAAGAAGTACCACCTGGTGGTGCAAAAGGAATGATCGAGGCTGGTTGTCTAGACGGAGTAGATCATGTTTTAGGAATTCACGTGATGAGTATGATGCCGCTTGGTGATGTGCTTTATCATCCAGGTTCTGTTCATACAGGTCGGGCAACCTTTAAGGTTATTATGCAAGGAAAAGGCGGTCATGGTTCTACACCGCAAGATGCTAACGATACAATCGTAGCTGCCTCTCAATTTGTCACAGCCGTTCAAACTATTGTCAGTCGCAGAATCGATCCATTTGATACCGCAACTGTTACGATCGGTTCATTTGACGGTAAAGGTTCAGCCAATGTCATCAAAGATTCTGTGACATTAGAAGGCGATGTTCGAATCATGAAAGAAGAAACACGTGCAATCGTTGAAAAAGAATTTAAACAAATTTTAGATGGGATCTGCCGTACATTCGGAATCAGCTATGAACTTGATTATACCAATGACTATCCTGTCTGTGTCAATGATGCCAAGACCACTGAAATGGTCGCAAAATCCTTATCTGAAGCACAAATACCCGAAGTGAAGCAATTGATCGAATGCGGTCCTCAAACCCCTTCTGAAGATTTTGCTTATTACGCAAAAGAACGTCCAAGCTGTTTCTTTTTCGTTGGTGCTCATAAAGAAGGAACACCAATGTATCCACATCATCATCCAAAATTTTATATTGACGAAGATTGTTTATTGATCGCTGCCAAATCAATGGGTGCAGCAGTTTTACATTATTTATTTGAAGGAGTTTAATCATGAAAGCAACAACACATACAGCAGCAAATGCTGCAACATATAAAGGGACAAATAAATTACTGATAGGAATCGTATTAAGTGTTTTGACCTATTGGTTGTTTGCCCAATCTTTACTAAATATGGCGCCAGCCGTTCAAAGTGACTTAGGTGTTTCTTCTGGCGTATTAAACATAGGAATTTCCATGACTGGTTTATTCTCAGGTATTTTTATCGTTGTAGCTGGAGGCCTAGCAGATAAGCTGGGTAGAATGAAATTAACGTATATCGGTCTTATTTTAAGTGTTATTGGGTCAGGGGCTTTAGTCATTGCACACGGACCTGTTTTATTTGTCGGTGGACGGATTTTACAAGGTTTATCAGCTGCTTGTATCATGCCTGCTACAATGGCTTTAGTTAAAACATACTACGAAGGAAAAGATCGGCAACGTGCTTTAAGTTACTGGTCAATTGGTTCTTGGGGCGGTTCTGGTTTATGTTCGTTCTTCGGTGGTGCCATTGCCAGTTCTTTAGGTTGGCGTTATGTCTTTATTTTTTCAATCATCGTTTCAATTTTAAGTGCATTATTGATTTTTGGTACACCCGAAAGCAAGGTTGAATCTAATAGTAATAGTAAATTTGATTCAATCGGTTTACTTTTGTTTATCGTTTCAATGGTTGCCTTGAACGTTGTCGTTTCTAAAGGGTCAGAATTAGGCTGGACTAGCCCCATTGTCCTTATCTTAGCGGCAGTAGTTATCATTGGATTGATTGCTTTTTATAAAGTAGAACAAGCAATGGATAATAGTTTTGTAGAATTTTCTTTATTTGAAAACCGCGGCTACCTTGGTGCAACGATTTCAAATTTCTTGTTAAATGCGGTTGCCGGTACTTTGATCGTAATCAACACTTATGTCCAACAAGGGCGTGGTCTTTCTTCTGCAAAAACAGGGATGTTATCGATCGGTTACTTGTGTCTAGTTTTGATCACGATTCGCATCGGTGAAAAATTATTGCAAACGATCGGCGCAAAAAAACCAATGTTATGGGGCACGATTCTTTCTGGTACTGGTGTTGGTTTGATGGCTTTAACTATGGTTACAGGAACTGCATACTTTGTCTTAGTTTTTATTGGCTACAGTTTATTCGGAATGGGTCTAGGTATGTATGCAACACCATCTACTGATACTGCGATTTCCAGTGTACCGAATGAAAAGGCCGGTGTAGCTTCTGGTATTTATAAAATGGCCAGCTCACTTGGCGGAGCATTAGGAGTAGCCATTTCTGCTGCTGTCTATAACGGCTTTAGTGCTGGAGGAAATTATACTCAAGGAGCTACATTCGGCTTACTGACAAATATTCTTTTCTGCGTTTTAGCTTTAGGTTCTATCGTATTTATTATTCCAAAAGAAAAACAAGTATAAGGAGAGAAAACATCCATGAATAATCAAGAAGCATTACAATTATTAAAAGAAGTTGTTCAAATCAAAAGTATTTTAGGAAAAGAAAAACTAGTCGCTGATAAACTACAAACGCTCTTTGAACAGTATGATATTCCTTGTGAACAAGTTGAATATAGTGAGGGACGTAATCAGTTAGTTGCTACATTAAAAGGCAATGAAGCAGGTCCTGTCTTAGGTTTTTCAGGCCATATGGATGTCGTTCCTGTAGGCGAAATCCCTTGGGAGGAAGATCCATTTGCAGCAATTGAAAAAGATGGTTTACTTTATGGACGCGGCACATGCGATATGAAATCAGGCTTGATCGCAGCTGTTGTTGCGATGATTCGTTTAAAAGAAGCAGGTGCTAATTTCAAAGGAACAATCAAACTCTTAGCTACTGTGGGAGAAGAAACTAGTGCTATCGGTTCTGGTCAATTAGTCGACAAAGGCTATGCCGATGATCTAGACGCATTAGTGATCGGTGAACCAACAAATGTTGAAATTGGTGTAGCGCACAAAGGTGCTTTATGGCCTCGCATCACAACTTACGGGAAAACAGCGCATGGCTCAATGCCAGATCAAGGAGTAAATGCGATTGAGCATATGCTTTTAGTTTTAAATGCCTTTAAAGAAACGTTTGATTTCTCTCAATCTGTGGATGAATTAGTGGGTGCATCGACTTCTAGCCTAGATATTATCAATGGCGGCAACGGTACAAATGTTGTACCCGATAAATGTACAGTAGAAATCGACATTCGCACAATCAAAGCACAAGATCACACTGAACTGAAACAACAATTCAAAGACATGTTGGATAAATTAACAGCAACAGTACCAGATTTTAAAGCCGAAATTGAATTCATCAATGATTTACCCTCAATGAAAACTGAACTTGACGATCCATTCACTGTCTTAACACAAAAAGTCGTTTCAAAAGTGACAGATAGCCCAGCTAATACATTTGGTATGACAGGTTATACCGACGGCTCTCAATTTGGACGGGTAAAAAAAGAGTTCCCAATTTTGATCCTCGGTCCAGGTGAAACAAAATACGCACATCAACCGAATGAATTCGTTGATATTAATGATTTTTATCAAATGATTACAATCAATGAAACTCTTGCAAAAGAATTTTTGAAATAAACAATAAAAAAAGTCGAAATGAACTTCAGTCCGTTCATTTCGACTTTTTCTATCGTTTTCAACTCCACTCAAATTTCAAATAACTTTTTCGTCAATCTTTCCAGTTCTCCTATTGCTGGAAACTGCGAAACCTTGATACTTAGGCACCCTTCAAGTGCTACTAACATTACGTGGTTATAAATAATCACGTTGATTCCTTCTTTTTTTACATACTCTTCTGTAATTTTTTCATTAAAAACCCAGACAACATCAAAATTACTTGGAATTCTCTTTTTTAAAAGAGCGATCAAATGTTGTACATAACAGGCTTCACCAGAAATACTTAAAAGAATTTTTTTATTATTTTCGATCGTCGTGTCGATTAAATATGAACTAAAAAGCAAACTTAAATTGGTTGCTACATCCTCTGGATAAAGCAACTTCGCATCATGTGTTAATTGAACTTGTTTTAATTTAGTCAAACAAGCTTGATAAATCTCAGGAAATTCTGTTTTTGCATACTGATTTAATTCAAATGAGTTTCTTTGAAACAGCGGTGTTATTCTGGATAATAAGCTGATATTTTCCAAAAATGAATTCACACAATGATACATCTCTTCGCTTTTTAATGGATCTAGAGGAATCGTTCCTTCAAAATCAAAGATCGCATTATACTTATTCTCATAATTAGATTTTCGTGTCAGATTGATCGAATAAATTTCCCCTTCAGGAGGCAAATAGATCACACTTGCCAAGGTTGTTATATAAGCATAAATATGTTCTTCATAAGGTAGATTTTCTATTGAAAAATACTTTTTCATCAATTGGTCATAAATCTCAGAAAATACGTCAAAACGCTTTGTCATAGGATATTTTTGTGTAGGATCTTGTTTTTTTGGCATATATAATTGCTTGTTGACTCTTTGTAAGATCACATGATGCCATAACTTCGCCCGATTAGCATCCAATGTTAAAACTCTTTGGTACTTTTTTAAAAATGCTTCCTGAAACTCATAATAAAATTTTTGTACCATTGTATCTAAGTGAATATCTTCTTCTCTCCATCCACGCTGACTTGTATAATCAAAATAGAGATACCGAATATTCGCTTCCTCACCAACCAAAGCTAGAAAAGGAGACAATTGTAAGGTTAGGTTATACCGTTCCAATACTTCAGTCAGACTAGGTAAATAGCGTCTTAATGTACGTTCTGATAGCCAAATACGTTCACACCAAGTTTCGATAGAATATTCTTCACCATCCAAAAGAGCACTCAATAACGTAAAAAGCGGTTGTTGATCAATAATATCTGATAAGACTTCTTCAATCGTATAGGTGCTATCTCGATTAAAAATAATTGTTTCTTTTTTCACTTGCACAAAACCATCTATCACGGGGCTATATTCTTGTAGCAGCTCTAAATCACTCTTTAACGTCTTTTTAGTCACACCTAAACTATCTGCCACATCTTCCATTGTTAATAAATCAGACGTATCCGCCAAAAAATAAATCAACTGAATCAATCGGATCGCTTTTTTGTCTGTTACTAAATCTATATACAATTTCCGCATGCTTTTTCCCCCTTAGGTGTGTCGTTCAGTTTAGTTATCTTTATTGAAAATACCTAGTAATAGTATAGCATGCGCGCTTTTAAAAGACGCCTGATATGATTCTTTTCCTCTTATAAAAGTGGGGCAAACAAGCCGCATATTTTGCCTTTGATTTTTTGCCAAGTGCTTCTTTGTGCTAATTCAAGCGCAGTTATTTTTCTGGCATTGATTTTGTCCTTTTTAAAATCAGCTGTTAATTTTTGAATCGCTTGTCCACTATACAAAATGGCGGACACTTCGTGGTTGATATCAAAACTACGAATATCAAAATTAGTTGAACCGATCGTGGCTACTTTTTCATCAATAATCATTATTTTACAATGTAAAAAAGCTGTATTATCATACTTATAAACATGGATGCCCGCACTAACTAAAGCTTCTAAGTAAAAGTCATTCCCATAATAAGAAAGTTTTCTGTCACCTTTCCCAGGAATAATAATTTCCACTTTGATTCCATTGCGGGCTACTCTTCTTAGCAAAGCCAGCATCTCGTCATCAGGAACGAAATACGGGCTTGCGATAGAAATTTTTTCCGTAGCCGAGTCCATCAAATTAAAAAGAACATCACGAACTACTCGCTCTTGATCGTAGGGTCCGCCATAAATCACTTGTCCTTCGTCATTTCCTTCCTCAATAATCGGAAAGTAATTTTCTGTCATAAACTCATTGGCGCTTCCATGACTGTTTTTCATATACAACCAATCATATAAGAACGCTTCCTGAAGTTCTGTAACTAACGCCCCTGTTACTTGCAAGTGTGTATCCCGCCAATGAGAAAACTTTGATGTGATTCCTAAGTATTCATTTCCAACATTTAAGCCTCCAGTGAAACCAACTTTGCCGTCTATGACGATCACTTTCCTATGATTGCGCCAATTCGCCCTAGCAATGTGATAAAACGATCGAATCGGATTAAAAATTTCTACTTCTATCTGGGCAGCTTTTAAAGAATCCAAATACTCATCAGATAATTTAACTGAACCTAAGCCGTCCACTCCAAATCGAACCTGCACGCCTTCCGCTGCTTTCCTTATCAGGATATTTCTAAGTTTATCAGCAAGTTCATCCTCTTTGATTATAAAATAAAACAAATGTATATGATGTTCCGCTTTGTTTAATGCCGAAAAAATCGCTGTAAATGTCTCTTCTCCATCCGTTAGTACATCAAACCGATTGCCACCCAACACTGCTTTTCCAGACAACTGTTTGTTTTTTTCTTCTACATTACTTAAATGCTCAAGATCCTTCGTTTCTAAATTCTGAACATAGTAAATCAAGTCTTCTTGCTCTCGCTTTTGAATCGCATTGCTTTTTAGATTCTTCCGTCCAAAAAAAAGATACAGAAATAGCCCCACAATTGGTACAAAATACAAAGTCAGCACCCAAGCTATTTTTACACTCGTTACATCTGTTCGTCTAAAAACAATGTAGATACTTAATAAAATCGACAGCAGCTCAAACAATGTGAAAATAATCAACATAAACTGCGGGAAAAATATGAAAATCATACCAAATGTGAGTAACGTAACAAATAAAATGATACAAAACTGCCGTACTGTTTGATTCATGATTACCCTCCTCTAAAAAATAATTATTCTATCGATTTCATCTAAAGAACACTATAATTTTTTACACAAAAAACTTATTTATTCATTATAATAACGAATTAAAATCCAATAATACAGGCATTTTTTTCACTTTAAGGGAAAATGTTGCCAGATACACATCAAGTATTGCATTAATCCCTTGCGGTTATTGGGTTCTAAGATAAAAAAATTATAATAATGGCAAAAAATGCCAATTCACTACTTTTTTTGCCATTCAATTTAACAACTTCCCGTGATAAATTTGTGATATAGAAAACAAGCAGGGAAAATAGACACTGCTCAAAAAATACCACATCCTATTTTCCTGTCAAAGCTAGCTGAACTCATTACGCTTTTATAAAAGGGAGGGTTAAACATGAAAATAGAGCAGTATTTCTCTTACGGATACCTTTTTGAAGCCATACTATTGAATAAGCATGGCGAAACGATTGCAAAACAATTTGTTTCTATGGAATCACATGAAGAAATTGCTATGGAAAAAATTATTTGTCACATTTCTTTGTTGCAAGATTTTAAGTTACATCAGATCAGATTGATTGATGAAATTTGGATGGTTAAGGAATAAAAATAGGCATAAATAAGAAAGGATGTTTTTAAATGAATAAAAAAAGATTAGTTGATACATTTACTGAGTTAGTCGAAGTAGCATCAATTTCTCGTCAAGAAGGGGCCTTTGTCCAATTATTAAAAGATAAACTAACAACATTAGGTTTAATAGTCTATGAAGATGATTCTATGGAGACAACAAAACTTGGAGCAAACAATTTAATCGCAAAACACGCTGGAAATTTAGCTAAAGAGCCAATCTTTTTTTCTTGCCACGTGGATACCGTAGAGCCTGGTGAAAATATTGAAGTGGTCGAAAAAAACGGTATTCTTTACTCTAAAGGCGAAACGATTTTAGCCGCAGACAATAAAGCCGGCATCGCGATTCTTTTAGAAATGATGGAAACAATTCTAGAAAACAATATCGAAACAGGCCCAATCGAGTTGGTCTTTTCCCCTGGTGAAGAAATCGGTTTGATTGGAGCAGCAGCATTGGATATGTCATTGATCGATTCAACATTTGGCTACGTATTTGATAATTCTGGTCCAGCTGGACACGGAATTGTTGCCAGCCCTTTCTTATATATGTTCGACATCGAAGTGACAGGAAAAGCGGCACACGCAGGTTTAGAACCAGAGAAAGGAATTTCTGCCTTTACAATTGCTCAGACTGCGCTTGAAGCCATTCCATTCGGCCGACTTGATGAACACACTACTTCAAATATCGGAAAAATTGCTGGTGGCGCTGGTGTCAATGTCGTGATGGAGCATTTGACAATCCAAGGAGAAGTAAGGGCGATCTCAGATGAAACAGCACGTGCCTTTCTTGCTTCGTTAGAACATGCATTCCAACAAGCTTCAATCCAGTATGGCGGTAACTTCACTCTTTCTGTTGATCAAAAAGCAACTGGTTTTCATTTAGCTGACAATTCTGATCCTGTTAGAATTGCTAAAGCCGCAACAAGTAAAATTGGTCGTACCTTTATCCCTGAAATTAGCGGTGGCGGCAGTGATGCCAATATCTTTAATGCACATGGTAAACCAACATTGAATCTATCCATTGGATACGAAGAAATCCATACAGTCAATGAATACATCCCAATTACTGAAATGTTGAAGTCAATTGAACTAGCTTTAGCAATCCTCGATGAAATCCCGAACATCGATACTTCAAGCGGGTCGCCAAGATGACTGCGCTTAGGAAAGGCCAAAATATTTTTCTGATCATTCTTGCGGTCTTGCTGCTGAGCATCTCGATCAATATGTTTTTGGGTCCCCATCATATAGCAGCAGGAGGCGTAAGTGGATTAGGTATTCTGGCAGAAGCTGCTTTTTCGATCGATAGATCAATCATCGTGTTGTTTTTAAATTGTTTGATGCTCCTTTTAACAATCATCTTTTTAGGAAAAAAAGTGTTCTTTAATACACTGATCGGCAGCTTATTGTTCCCTTTATTTTTAGCCGTCGTTCCTGAAATAATGGTTACCTCAGATCGATTATTATCGGTTATTTTTGGCAGTGCCATTTTTGGGATCGGCGTAGCAATTCTATATAAGATTGGGGCTTCTAGTGGCGGAACTACCATTCCTCCACTAATCTTACAAAAATATTGGCACATTAATACCTCAACAGGTCTACTAGTTACGGATGCTTTTATTGTCTTACTGAATGTTTTCATCTTTGGTATTGAATCATTTCTGTTTGCAATATTATCGATCATCATCACGTCGATCGTCATGACCTATATCGAAACTGGAGTTAAGCGAAGAAAATCTATTTTGATTTTCAGCCAAGATAAAACAAATGAGATCAAAGAAGAACTATTGCAAACTGTTAATCGAGGTGTCACACTCTTCAATGTTACTGGTGGAAAAACCGAGCAAGAAAATCAAATGTTGATGATTGTCAGTTCAAATAGTGAATATCCAGCAGTCATGCAGATTATTGATCAGATTGATCCAAAATCATTTGTCATCGTTTCAAATGTCGCTGAAGTTCACGGTTTAGGTTTTACTTATCACCCTATTCAGTGAGTTAGTCAAAAAAGAAAACATCTATCAAGAAAAGGAGCGCGAAAATTATGAATTCTGTGTTAGCTTTTACAATTATTATGCTTGTTTGGACGGTCAGTGATTATATCTCAAAAAAAACAAAATCCCTACTCTCAACCTTGCTAATTGCCTCATTAATCTTTTTGATTGGATTTAAAACAAACTTGTTTCCAGAAGATTTACTTCCTAGTTCATCGTTATTAGCCTTAGGAACAACTGTTGTCGGGTTTATCTTAGTCCATCTAGGAACCACGATCAGTTTGAAAGAATTTAAACAACAATGGCGAACCTTTTTGATTGGCGTCGCCGCAACACTGGGAATCGTGGCTGCTTTACTTCTTGTTGGTCCTTTATTTGAAAGCCAAAGCTATGCGATTGCAGCAATTGGCGCGATCTCTGGCGGTACAATTTCGATCATCATGGTTCAAGATGCAGCAATAGCTGCGGGCTTATTATCAGTGGCTGTTTTACCAGTTTTGATTTCTGCATTTCAAGGATTGATTGGTTTCCCTTTAACTTCATTGATTCTAAGAAAAGAAGCCAACCGTTTACATCAGGAATATCAAGCAAACCCAGATGCTTTTGCTAATACTGATAAAATCGAGGAAAAAGAAGAAAAGAAAACACGTCTACCTGAGCTTTTCCACACAACAGCTGGTACACTCTTCGTCGTTGGAGTTACTGTTTTACTCGCTACGTTTGTTAATAACTTGACGAATGGCATGATCAATACCTTTATCCTTTGTTTGTTATTTGGGATTGCACTAAGAGAGTTAAATCTTTTCAAACCAAATATTTTGAATGGCATTGATGCATATGGTTTAATGATGTTGGCTATCTTAATCATCATTTTTGGTCCTTTAGCTACGATTTCCATTCATGACCTGATCGAATTGATTTTACCATTAACACTTTCATTTTTAGTTGGTGTTACTGGAAATGTTATATTCGCCGCGATTGCTGGAAAGTTTTTAGGGTATAGCTTGTCTATGTCCATTGCGATCGGTTTAACTTCATTATATGGATTCCCAGGTACGATGATTCTCAGCCAAGAAGCTGCAAAAAGCGTGAATGGAACTCCTGAAGAAATCGCCTTGATCGAGGGACAGATTCTACCTAAGATGGTGATTGCAGGATTTTCTACCGTAACGATTACGTCTGTTTTTATAACTGGGATTTTAGTGAATTTGATTGGTTAGATTAAAAAAAGAAAAAGTATGTCCTTGAAAAAATTGGACATACTTTTTCTTTTACTTCTCTATCATCTATCAGTCTATAATCCCATTTAATTCAACGATCCCTTTATCGATTTCTTTCCATTCACTCATTACTTTTTTATAACGATATCGAATAATCACTGCCGCAATCACTCCGATAGCAGTCAAAAAGATATTCAATCCAAAAATCAATGACACATTGATTTTTGCCAATTGACCCGTGATATAGGGAACGACCATTACAGAGACAGATGTTGCAATTGAGTAGTAACTCGTGATTCTTCCTTTTCCTTTTGAAAACAACTCCAACAATACGGCAAGTCCTAATTGCCAGATACCTCCGGCCGCAAAAACACCGATACCGATCGAGCCAATTAAAAACATTGGCACACTTGGAAATACCGTCATACCAATTAACAAGAATAGTGAGATCAACGTACACCAAACAAGTAATAACGTCGGCGCAACCCCTCGTTTTACGATCAATGACGTTAAAAATACGGATGCAAAGGATCCAATGCTATAAGCACTGACCAAAACCAAGCTATTTGAATGATTCATAAGATTTAGTGACTCTGCAAAAGATGGCACCCACAAAATAAAAATATTGAACGTAGATACACAAGTAAAGCTAAAAACTAATAATGCCAATCCTTCAACCTTGAATAGTGGTCGTTTCTCTTTTGTATTCGCCTCGTCTTTTTCAATCGGTGATACATGTTCCTGTATCTGCGTTCTTTCTGGAAATCTAAGTTTAGAAATATACAGTAAATTAAGAAATAGCCCTAAAGCACAGCCGATAAAAACAAGTCCGTAGTAAATGTCATGGTTCAACATAAAGCGTGTCAGCAAAGGTAAAATAAATTGTCCTAAAGAAATAAAGGCTTTATTCAACACGCTAAGAGAGCTATTATCTTTTTCATTTGGATAAGCTTCCATCAAGGTTGGATAAGTACTTGTATCCAAAAAAGCATTGCTAAATCCGGCAAATAGGGCGAAAAATAGACCTTGTATATAATTTTGACTGATCAAAATCCCTAAGAAAAAGATCAAATAACTAATGATCCCCAACTGTACCGTTTTTTTACGTCCAAACTTATCTGAAAAATAACCAGCAAAGTACAAAATCAACACTCGTCCCAAACCAATACCGCTAATAACTAAGGTCACTTGTTGAACAGTTGCTTGCCAGTTATCCATCAAGGCATTAAGATTTTGAGATAAAATAATTGCCGCCATACCTTGAAAAATAAAATTCGTATATAAAGAGCCGATCAAAGAGGTATAATTTTTTTTTGTCGTTTCCATTGCCATTCTCCTAGCTGTTTAAGTTTAACTTTGCTCACCATTTCACTATATATAGTTTAAGAAGAATCGTCTATAATATCTAATGCTTTATTTTTATGTAATCGATAAATGAAATTTATGAATTACTTTTCTATAAACAATTTCTCTAGATCTTTAAAGTAATTATCCTATTATTGCTTACAGAGCGCTACAAGTCAATATTTTATTTTTTTATTCGGCATAATCAAAATAAGCTATAAACGAACTTTTCTAGGTTCGCTTATAGCTTATTTTTTAGTATAGATAACTTAAATCACTAGAAACTGTTGGATACAACATAATCATTTCATTCACTTGTTCTGACAGTAATTTTTGATTGATCATCAAGGTAAACAGATTAATCAGTTGATCTGCCTCATTACCTAGGACTGTTGCTCCAACTAATAGACCTGTCGCTTTTTCGATAATGATTTTCGCTTTGACCAAGGATTCATTGACATGTTTATACGTAAACCATTGAGATAAATCGAGATCTTGCACTTCATATCTTTCATTTTCAAGAGTATCCTGATTTGTTAAACCAACTTGTGCTAATTTAGGTGAGCTAAAAATAATTGTAGGTAAAGCAGGATATTTAATCCCTGTCTGTAAGTTTTCATTAAACAGTTTAACAAGATATCTTCCTTCAAAACTAGAAACAGGTGTTAATTTGGGTTTATCTTTTTGTATACAATCTCCTATTGCGTAAATATTTTCTACAGATGTTTGTAGATATTCGTTTACTTGAATACCTTTATGAGTAAACACAACACCTATTTTTTCCAAATTTAGACCTTCAACATTAGGAATCCGACCCGTTGCGCAGAATACTCGATCTACCAGCAGGGTTCCTTGACTGGTTAAAGAAACTTCAAACTGCTCCTCTATTTTGGTGACTGATTCAGCAGACTCATTTAAATGAAATTGAATTCCTCTGACTTTCAGATTTTCAATCAACGCTTTGGTCAAGTCCTTATCAAATCCTTTCAAAGGTCTTTCATTGTGATGCAATAAATGAACCTCACTGCCGCAGCTGTTGGCAATATTAGCCAGTTCAAGAGAAATATACCCACCACCGACAAATGCGATTTTTTCAGGTAATTCTTTCATATTTAGAAAATCTGTACTCGTACCAAAGTTTTCTTTTCCAGGAATATCTAAAATAGCTGGTCTTTGTCCTGTCGCTAAAATAAATTTATCGGACCGATACTCTTGATTCTCCACTATAATTGTATGCTTGTCTTTAAAACTAGCTTTTCCAGTGATTGTTTGAACCCCAGCATTCCTTAATCCTGCTTTTTGTTCAACTGGTACAGGTTTGGTAAAGGTTTCTTTGAATGTCATTAAGTCGTTCCAGTTTATTTCAGGTACTGCATCAAATCCTATATTTTTCAATTGCAGAAGATTATCCCTTGCTTCAACAGCGCCATAAAGAACTTTTTTAGGATCACACCCTCGATTAGGACAGGTCCCACCCCAAAGATCTTCTTCCACTACAGCAACTTTCGCACCTTTGGCTGATATGTCATATGCTGCTGCCATACCACCAGGTCCACTACCAATAATGATTACATCAAATTTCTCCATTGTAACGTCCTCCTTTATTTTCCAACGTAGTGAAGCTTTATTACAAATGGCTCTCATCACACAATACAGTTTTATTATAGCAAGGGTTTAGAAATAGTGCATAGGATTGACGCTTCACCATATGGAAAAAAACTTGAAGTTTGTTTATCTTCAAGTTTTCCCGTTATTCTTTGTCAACATTAACTCGCTTGACTATTTGATGATCCTACATTTCGCTATCATTAATCGACATTTTAGCTTCGTTCCCTTGACGAAGTATCCATCCACCAATCATCTGTTTCTCCACCCACAACTACTTTATACATTATTTCCATTTTCTTGAATAACTTTTTGATACCAATAAAAACTATCTTTTTTATACCGATTTAAGCTGCCATTTTGAGTTTCATCTTGGTCCACATAAACAAAACCATAACGTTTTTGATAGCCATTCAACCAACTTAATAAATCCGTATACGACCAAGTACAGTACCCTAAAACATCAACACCATCAGTAATCGCTTCTTTGATTGCATGAATATGGCTACTTAAATAGGCAATTCGATAGTCATCATGAATTTCTTTTTCATCTGTCAATTTATCATATTCACCTAGCCCATTTTCAGTGATCAATACAGGAATCCGATAACGGCTAGTAATTCTTCTAAGTGCAATACGCAGCCCTTCTGGATCGATCTCCCAATCCCAGTTTGTTCGTTCAACAAATGGATTTTCCACACGCTTAAAGACACCAGGAAGTCCAGTTTCTTCTGAAGATCCTTTTTCCCCTGTAGTATTCATCTTCCCTAACCCAACTCCATCAATTGGATTAAAAACGACTGTATTCGTTTGATAATAATTGATTCCTAAAAAGTCTGGTTTTCCAGCAGCTAAAAGCTCTTCATCGCCTGTTTCTATCAACGGAGCTAGCCCTTGTTCTTTTAGAATTTTTAGTGCGGCAATCGGGTATTGGCCAAACAAATAAACATCCATCCAAAAATGAGCATTTAAATCTTCAGCGTCTTCTGCTGCTAAGATATTTTTAGGATCACTATTTAAAGAGTAGTTTGGACTGTAGGCAAAACTTGGACCAATTTTTCCCGGCATACCCATTTCATGAAACTTCTTTATAACTGATGCATTCGCTAGATTAGCATAGTGATTTGCTTGATACATTCGCTTAGGATCGCTTACTGCTGGTGGGTGTGAAGCCATTAGATAGCCATGACTGATAAACACATTTTGTTCATTCAAACTAACCCAATAGTTGACCTTACCTCGAAATGCTTCAAATAATGTAACAGCATAATTTGTAAAATCAGCTACAATTTTTCTAGATTCCCAGCCTTGGTACTCGTCTTGAAGCGCTTTCGGTAAATCCCAATGATATAGTGTCAATACAGGTTCAATTTGATTTTTGATTAACTCATCCACTAAATCAATATAAAATTGTAATCCCGCTTGATTGACTTCTCCGCGACCATTAGGAAAAATTCGCGTCCAAGCAACTGAGAAACGATATGCCTTTAAACCTTGCTCTTTCATTAAGGCGATATCTTCTTTATAGCGATGGTAATGGTCAACAGCTTTATCACCATTGGTTCCTTTAAATGTCTTACCAGGTATACGGACAAATTCATCCCAAACAGAAACACCTTTACCTTCTTCATTCCAAGCACCTTCTACTTGATAAGCCGCTGATGCCGAACCCCATAGAAAATCTGTTGAAAACGGATCTAATTGTGTATGCTCCATCTTTATCCTCCTATTTTGTTTTAACCTTTTAGTCATCTTATATATGAAATAATAAATCGACTCACTATAGTAATCATAGCAATTCATAAGAACATACGTCAAATATCAGTTCATCAGAAAGATGGGGACTCAACAAAAAAATCTACATTTTCTGAAAATACAGCTCGCACGCACTTGCATGAGCTCGATTCAACAAACATTAGACATAACTATTGAATTACTTTTCCCACTTTAATTAGCCTTTGAAAAATAATTTTTTTGACTATTTACTGAAAATAAAATAATTTCAAATTAAAATTACTTATATTCTAAAAAAACAAATAATTAAAAACTAAACAGCACAAAAAACAAACGAATCCAAAACAATCACATGATTATAGAAAAATATTTAGTTATTTCAAAAAAATGTTTTTTTAAAATTGATTACTTGTTACTACAAAATCTATACAATCCACGCTTTTATTATTTTCCCCTTTGAGAGTAGTAGAGCATTGTGATATACTAGTAATGCTTTATTTTTCAGTATTTATCTCATATTTTTTTTGAAAGGAGTGAAACTATTTTGGAGGAAGAATACTCACGACGTAAACAGCAACGCCCGCCTTCATCATCCAAAGGCACTATCTTCATTGTTATTTTATTGTTATTTATAAATACACTCGCATTGGGTATTTTGCTATTTCTAAATGTTCAATCAGGTTCAAAACAAGAAGAACAATTAAGTAGTATAGAAAAGCTAGTCAACCAGCTAGACAAAAATCAAGTGACAAACAACCAAACAGCTGCCACAGGTAATACCGAACACAACGTTCCAGTTAGAGAAACTTCTACACAAACAAGCAAAGTAAATGAATCAAGTTCAACTGTTGAAAGCACCAGCCATCAAACTCAAACAACGCCCTCTTCATCAGACGTTGTTGAACAACAAACTGAACGTTCAACGGAACCATCAGTAGCACCTACAGCAACGACTTACACTGTTCAGCCTGGTGATACTCTGTCGGTGATTGCTGAAAGAAATAAGCTATCTCTTCAAGATTTGATGTTAAAAAATAATTTAACTGATTCAACTGTTTATATCGGGCAAGTGTTATCATTACAGTAGAGAACTATTTTCCCACTACATAATTTTATCTAAATGATGACACCTGTTATAAAAAATACAGAGCAAAACGAATAATGTTTTGCTCTGTATTTTTTATGATATTTCCCAAGTTGGCATGGAGACTTATAAAACAAGATACTCAGGAACTTTAATTCGGTCAGGGAATGAGTCAAAACATTAAAAAGGGAGTAGAACATAACTTTACAAGTCATATCCCACTCCCGAGGAATCCAAATAAAAGGTGCGACTCCTTGAAAAAAAAGCTTCTGTTCCGTTCTCTTTTTCTAAATTATCTCAATACATGACCAAATAATTGATTGCATTCCTACATTTGATCATGTCTATAAATTTTTAGCCTTTTACTTATGGCAATGATCTATTCTAAAATTTAAGTTCTTTGGAATCATAACTTCGTCTTTAGAATGAATAAAAGAGATAATCAACTCCACGATTTCTTCTGCCCCTTCATTGATTACAGGGCACTCCTGATAAACTGGAAAACCACCGCCACCACTGGCCCGATAATCGCTTAAAGCAATCGTAAATTCATCAGTATCTTTAATTCTTTGCTTTTTATAAGATAATTCAGTGACACGTTCTCCCGGCTGTTGACAAAGATCGATCGTATAATCAATACCGACAAAAAAGTCAAAATGATAATGTTCAATTTTAGGATACAAGTAACTCGGTGAAATAATCACTTTATTTTGCTCATCTAAACTAAAATAATCCGCATTTTTATCCACCACTTGTTTCAATTGAGCCCCAGTGATTTTGAGCGTAATCAACTGATTCGTATACGGATATGTTGCAATGACATCCCGCATCGTTACATTTCTATGAAATCCAGGTGAGGTATTAGCTAGCGAGACCACTGTGATTTGTGCGTTACTGGCTTGTAACTGAACTGCTCCAATCAATTCTACAACTGGGCTGCCATATAAAGCCATATCTAACTTGTCACTAGCTTTTGCATCACTATTCAGTTTTCCGATTGCTTGATCCAACCAATTTTGTACCTTTGTTTCCAAGGGATCAAGTTTAGCTGTCAAGCTAGCATCTGGTGCTCCAATAGGCTTACCGATTTTAGATGTTATTATGCTGTTATTTTGTCCTTTTTCAATCTCTATTTCAAAATAATTTTGTCCATTTGACGACGGTTGTACAATATATGTTCCGTGTAGTAATTGTCCTTCGATCAACAAATGCTGATGTCCTGTCAGCAATAAATCAAAATCAAGCTCTTCACAAATTTTATAGCCAATATTTTCACTTGTCTTTGATAGAATAGTCCCTGATTTTACGTCTCTTTCAAACCCACCATGATAAATACAAATAGTCAGATCAACCTGCGGCTTCATTTCCTCCAGAGCTTGTTTAGCTGCTATAAATGGATCAGAGATTGTAATATCTTTAATGTTTTCTGCTTTTTCCCAAACATTGATGTAGTCTGTCACTACACCAACAATGCCGACTTTCAAACCATTTTCTAAAGTCTTGATCGTCCAAGGAAATTTTTGCTTCTTACTTTTTGCATCTAGTAAATTTTCGCACACACACGTAGCATCTAATGCTTCTACATAATTATATAAATAGCTTGTTCCATAATTGACATCGTGATTTCCCACTGTTACAAAATCATAACCTGCGCGATTTAGTACTTCTGCTTGCGGAAAGCCCTCTTCTGGATGCGTTTGACAGTATGTTGCCAAAGCAGAACCTTGAAGCATATCTCCACCATCTATAATCAATGTATTCTCCTCTTTTTTAAAATTGGAAATGCATTTTAAAAGCCCTAAATCTCTTTCCTTAGTATCAGCATAATTAGTTGGGAATAAATAACCGTGGATATCAGATGTGTAATAGATTTTCATATGTTTTTCCATTTAGTTTCACCTCAGATCTAATAAATCATTGTTATTCACACTAGCAATATATTCATCAAACACATTATATATATAGTTTGTTTCTAAACGATAGCTTGGGAAAAGTGCTACATTAGATGTTATACGATAATCTGATTGATCCGGCACAAGTTGACCATTTTCTACCCTTAGCCCTTTAACGGTTTGGCTTAATGCTAGTTCGAGTAATTCACTTTTGGACACATGATAGGTCGAAAGTGTATAAGGTGGAATAAAACTAGTTAAAAACGCTCCAATCGTTTTCCCTTTGAGATCAACAGCATAAAAAGTACCTGGGATTTTCTTAGCCAAATACTGATCAAAAAAACTTATATCGAGGTCTTTTTTTAACCATTTTTCATACTCCTCTTTATTATATAAAGGATAACTAACAGAAGGGTATTGTTTTGTCTCAAGCAATTGGGCTTTTTTAGCAGTTACTTGGTTAGCGTGAAGCGAAAAAGTCAATGCACCAATATAATTTCCTCGATAGCCAGGCTGTACAAATGCAGTATTATTTAATACTCCTGCATTGATGCGATGCTGGTGTCCACAAATCACACCATCTATTCCTGAAATTTCACTAATGATTCTATAGGTCTGATCTTCCCCTGTATCATATTGTGTTGGTTCGCCTGTGATCATATCCCGTTCAATTCCGCCATGATAACTGATTATCAATACATCGACCTGCTCGCGGACAAGCGGCACCCATTTGTTTAAGCTCTCAATCACATTGATAAATTTAAGATCCATGATTTGTTCGTAAGCAGTAATTTGCGGCATCGCACTAGTCGTCACTCCAATTATACCAACCTTGCATCCTTTACGCTCAATGATCGTATAAGGCTCAAAGATTAATTCATCTGACAAATCCAAAACATTGGCACAAAGATATTTCCCATTGAATGCGGCAGCTTGACGTTTTAAAAATTCGATACCATAATCAAAATCATGATTTCCCGGAATCATTACATCAAATCCAATTTTGTTCGCAAGCTCTATCAACGGTGAAATTGCTGTAGTCGTATTAAAAAAAGTAGTCTCAGGACTACCTACTAAAAAATCACCATTATCAATCAAAATTGGTTCATGATAGTTTTCAGCAATTGCAGGAAGAGAACAGATACCGTTCTCTTCCTTTGCTGTTGCTGTAAAAAAACCATGAACATCCGTCGTACTTAATATCGTTAATTCATTCATTTTTTCATCCTCACGAATTACTGTAATTTTTTACGTAAATAACCAGTTACAGCATCAATCAAGAATACTGTAATGATAATGCCAAACAAAATGATTCCAACTCTACCCCAATTTCTAGCTTGAATCGCAAATATCATCGGAGCGCCAATTCCACCAGCTCCAACTAAACCAAGTGTAGCTGCACTACGGACTGCGATTTCAAAATGATTCAATGCTAACGATAAAAATGTTGGAATCAATTGCGGCAGGCGTGCATAAAACAGGGTCTGCCAAAAGTTTGCCCCAACAGCCGTCATTGATTCTACTGGCGCTTCATCCATTGATTCGATTTCTTCTGTATATAACTTACCTAGCATACCAATCTGATGAACACCAATTGCTAATACTCCAGCAAATGGTCCAGGACCTACCATTTTCACAAAAATGATCGCATAAACAAGTTCTGGAAATGCTCTTAATACATTACAAATGAACTTACCTATTTTGGAAACGATCGTATTTGATTTCCACAAATTATGGGCACTAATAAAAGTTAATGGTAATGCTAAAACTGTCGCAATCACAGTACCTAAAAAGGCAATACCGATCGTTAATAACAATAAACTTAATAGATCTTCCCCGCTGCCATCATAAACATAGCCCCAATCAGGTTGAAACAAGCCAGAAAGAACCGATTTGACCATATCAAACGACATATTACCAGCTTCTGAATAATCGATGCCTGCTGCTGAATACAGAATAATTGCTAAAACAACGATAATTGGTAAATAGCTTTTTACTTTTCGACTCATGCTCATTATACCAACCTCTTTCTGATAATTTCACTGATCCAATCAATCGTGATCACTACCACTAATATAGATAGAATAATGATCGACACACGATCATAGCGCATCAAACTCAATGAAGAGTTCAAGATCACACCAATACCGCCGGCTCCAACATAACCTAAAATCGTCGATGCACGAATATTTACTTCAAAAGCATACAAAGAATAACTAGCAATTTGGTGAGAAATCTGCGGTGCAATCGACCAAAAAGCAATCTGTGTTTTTGTTGCCCCAACGGATTCAGCGGCTTCGATCGGTCCATGATCGATCGTTTCGATGGCTTCATAAACTAATTGTGAAACCATCCCAAATGTAAATACTGCAATCGTCAATACACCCGTGAATTCCCCGATCCCAAACATGGCAACAAACAAAGCTGCTAATAATAAATTGGGAATCGTCCGAACAATACTCATTAGAAAACGGATAATCGTTGTTACAAAAAAGTTTCTTGTCACAACAGTTGTTGCTAGAAATGCAAAGGGTACAGCAAAAATCACCCCAAGTGTTGTACCGACTACAGACATTTTGATTGTTTTCAGCATCGGTTCAATGATTTTAGGAATATAACTCCAGTCAGGACTGAGAAAACGTTGTAAAAAAATCCCCATCTGATCCAAGTTATTAAAGACATCCGCCATTTGTGCTCCTGTGACTTGAGCACTTGAAACGACACAAAGAAGAACTAACGCCACAATAAATAAATGCTTATATAAATCACGATGAATCGTATCTCTCAATTTCATTGTGCAACACCTTCAGTTTGTTTCAAAATATCTGCACCATAAATGCTTGTTAAGACTTCGTCTGTCGCCTCTTCTGCTGTTCCATCAAAAACCACTTCTCCATCACGTAAGCCAATGATTCGACTAGAAAATTCACGGGCCAAATCAACCGAGTGAAGATTGATTACCACAGTGTGGTTCAATTCTTGATTGATTTTTTTTAAATCTTTCATGATTTTTTGTGTCGTGATCGGGTCTAGTGAAGCTACAGGTTCATCCGCCAAAATAATTGATGCTTGCTGAACCAACGTTCGGGCAATGGATACACGTTGTTGCTGTCCGCCACTTAATTCATCGCTTCGTGAATGCAGTTTATCCGCTAAGCCAACACGTCCTAATGCATCGTTTACTAAAGCATAATCGTCTTTTGAAAAAATGCCAAAGATACTTTTAAATGTAGAGTAATAACCTAACCTACCTGAAATAACATTTTTTTGAACAGAGCTTTTTTTCACTAAATTAAAGTGTTGAAAAATCATACCGACATTTCTACGAATCTTACGTAAGTCTCTCTTATTCGCTTTTGTGATCGAAGCACCATCAATGATAATATTCCCTTCACTGATTTCATTCAAACGATTGATTGAGCGCAGTAAAGTACTTTTTCCAGCACCACTTAGTCCGATCACTGAAACAAACTCCCCATCATTGATCGTTAAATTAATATTTTTTAGTCCTTTGACCCCATTATTATAGGTTTTTGTTACATTTTCAAACTGAATCATGATTTCTCCTTTTGATAATATAAAATAGAAAAGCTGAACGAAACCCGCTCAGCTTTCAATCTTTCCATAAATACAACAAAGCTTTATTCTGCTGCTTTTTCTGTATATTCTTCAACTGTATCGTAGTTTTTATCATCTGCTTCTACATAGCCTTTGTGTCCCCACATTGCCATCGCTTGTGCACCTTCAGTGTCATTAGGCATTGCCAAGAAAACGTCTTTGACTTTGGCTTGTAACTCTTTATCCATTTTTGGTTGAACAGCGATTGCATCATTTGGAATGTCGCCTTTTGTTAGATATAAGACTTTTAAGTCTTTGAATAAATCGTCTTTTTCAAATTTTGAAGCAAACACGTTACGAGCACCTTCAAAGACAAAACAAGCATCTTGTTGTCCATTTAAAACAGCAGTGATTTCACTTGGGATATCATTTACCGTTGTCAATGTCACATCTTTTGTTGGGTCGATCCCAGCTTCCTTCATTTCAACGACAGGATAAATGTAACCGCTAGCTGAATTGGGACTTAAGCTAGCAATTTTTTTGCCTTTTAAATCTTTTAAAGAATCGATCCCACTATCTGCACGAACTAACACTTCACCTTTAAATGTGCTTGATAGTTTATCTGGTTCTGGTTTACCTGTTTCACGATTAAAAGCTCCTAATTCAGAAGATAAAATCGCTGTTGCTGCTTTTTGATTTCGCGCTTGAACATATGCTGATGGCGGCATGATCCCGATATCTACCTTGCCCGATGCCATAGCTTCAACAATCGTCGAATAATCCGTTGCCAAAGTAACATTGACATCACGACCTAATTTTTCAGTTAAATATTTTGCGAAAGGTTTCGCTTTGGCTTCCATTGAGCCATCATTATTGGTTGGGACAAATTGTAACTCCAATGGTTTCGTATCATCTGCAGCTTTTTTGTCATTTGCCCCTCCGCATCCTGTAAGTAATCCTACACTTAAACCAATAACAGACAGCAACCCTAACAATTTCGTTCTCTTTTTCACTCTTTCCATCCCTTCGCATTGCGATATTACTAAAGCTGATATTCGTCTCATACTCTAGCTATATCCATTGTATTTTAGTGGTGTAAATTTATCATAATAATGAAGTAAATATTGTGTAAATTCTCTGAAATCCACTTCATTATTACTTATGTAAAACAATGGAGCAAATGCTCGGTACATTTCAGTAAATTTCACTGAATTTCTCATTAAAAATGAATATACCAAACTAAAATTAGTATAGCATAAATTCGATTTTTTTCTAGACTACTTTTCATTTTCCACTTATTTTATTCTCATTTATCTTTTTTGCAAAAAGGTACAAAAAACCTTTATTATCCAGTTCTTTTTGTGTTTTATTACTAATTGTTATTGCCTATTTACATCTAATTATTGTTATACTTTCAGCTTAAATCTCTCATTCTCACTAAAACGTAATAATCAGCTTTATTTCAGTCTCCAAAAATCAACTATTTTTTTACACTAAGTTTAATATATACTATCTTTATTCCTTACTACTCAAGTAAGATTTTCAGCGTCTAATAAACAATTTTAGGTGCTCTATACATGCTTTTATTGATAAAAAAACGTTAGACAATCGTTTATAAAAATAATTATGTAAATAATGATCGAATAATGACATCATGAAAATATCATAATTAATTTTTTATAATACGTTTTCAACATTGGTTAATCGAAAATAAGGAGGATATTTATGAAAATTTTTAAAAAATTATTTGTCATTAGTACCATGCTCGTATTTTTTGGTACTTTCTTTTCTAATTATGCAAATGCAGAGGAGCAAGAATCACCTCGCTCAGGTGCCTATACTTCAACTACGGCATTCTTATCTAACCTTGATATGAGAATCGAAGATGAACAATATACAGGTAAAATGAATGATTTATTATTAACTGTGGATAAACAATCATTTACACTAAATTTTAAATTAAACAATGAAACGCACGTGTTTAAAGGGAAAAAAGACCCAAATAAATCTGCATTCACTGCTTGCGATCGTTACGTAATCGATACAATTGATGAACAAAAGGTTGGCACAAATATAGTCATTGAGTTTTTCCATTTTTCTGGTTCTAATTACCAAACCTTCCAAGCTTACACTACTAAAAATGCTCAAACAATCGTAGGAGCAAATGTAAGTTTAAGAACAAGCGGCGCTTTATACAAAAAATAATAACTATTTTCTCTACCAATGTTGAAAATGAGTACAACTAAAAAAGGATGTTCAGAACAAACAACAATTGTTCTAAACATCCCTTTTTTTTATTACATTATTTTTCCGGATACATTTGGTCTGCCAATTTTTCGATTCCATCCAATGATTGGTATCCATAGCCAAACATGTAATTGTAATCCACCGCATAAACTTTTTTATTTTTTACCGCCTTCATGCTGGAAAGTTTTTGATTTTTCAACACAGCATCGATCATTTTCTCACCAGATATTCCATCTTTCATGGTGCTCCAGTCAGCTACGATCAAAACATCAGGATCGGTTTCGATCAGTTTTTCTACACTAACTTCCCCTTTCTCATTTTTAAAGACATTCTCTAGTTTTACCATTTTAAAAATATCATTGAAAAAAGTTTCGTTGTTCGCTGGATAAACGTATAATTCTTCTGGATCAGTTGTATGAAGATAGGCAAAAGTTTGATCGTCTTTGATTTTAGTTAACTTTTTATCCACTGTTGCTTGACGTTCTTTCAACTCCGCTTTAAAAGCATCAGCTTTCTCTGTTACATTGAAAACTTCACCTAAATTGTCGATATCTTCATAAACGGAATCAAATGTCCCACCTGTGACAGAAGAGTTCAAAACGAACGTTTTTATCCCCATATCATTTAGCGAATCTACAGTTCCCACACCCCAATCCTGGTTGTCAAACAAACCACCACGTCCATATACCAAATCAGGATCAACACTTAACGCCATTTCTTTGCCAATATAATCTGTTGATAAATGGTTCAATTCATTAAATTCTTTTTCAACAGCTTTATCTGGTTCACCAAAAACAGCGCCGACACCAACGATTTTATCTTTTAACCCTAAATGCAGTAATAATTCTGCGGCTGGTTGTGTATTGGCCAGAACTTTTTCTGGTACTTTATCGAAAGTTTGCTCTTTCTTTTGCCAGCTTTCCGCCCCTTCTGCTTTCGTAAAATTTTGGACCGTTACAGGATATCCTTCACTCTGGTTCTTTTTATCCGTCTTCTGCTCTTTTTGTCCACAACCAGCTAACATTGTTAAACCTAGTAAAGTAATAATAAGTGTTTTTTTCATTTTTTCCCTTCCTCTACTTAAAATTGAAATCTAGTGACTAATCTAATGAATAGGCAAAACCTAAACGATGCGTCACTGGATTTTGATAAATCGTACATTTAACCCCATAAATTTCTTCGATCAACTCAGCTGTAAATAACGCTTTCGGAGTACCTTCGGCAATGATTTCCCCCGCTTTCATTGCATAAATGTAGTCACAGTAATGGGCCGCTAATTCTAAATCATGTAATGCTGCTAATACACCAATTCCCAGATTTTTCACACAATTCAGTATTTCCAATTGATAACGAATATCCAAGTGATTGGTTGGCTCATCTAAAATCATATAACTAGGCTGTTGTGCAATTGTCCGAGCTAAAATGACCCGCTGTTTCTCTCCGCCTGATAACGATAAGAAACTTCGGTCCGAATAGCTAGTCAGATTAGTCTTAGCTAAAGCATTCATCACAATGTCGATATCTTCTTGAGTGTCTGATTCTAATAATTTTTTATGCGGTGTTCGACCCAATAACACCATTTGAAAAACGCTTAGATCAAAATTTAGTTCATTAAATTGATTAACAACTCCTAGTTTTTGAGCGACTTTCTTTTCAGAAACTGACAAAAGATCTAAATCATCTAAAAATACACTGCCCGCTTGCGGTTTGATCCCTTTATAAATTCCTTTTAACATCGTCGATTTACCACAACCATTTGCTCCGATGACCCCCACAAATTGTTTCTTTTGTGTTTGAAAAGAAATGCTTTTAACGATCGACTCTTGCCCGATCATAATGCCTAAGTCTTTTACCTTTAGCTCCATTGTTAGCCTCCAAAATTGTAGCCTTTTTTGACGATGATATAAATAAATAGTGGCGCACCGATCACAGAAGTAATGATCCCGATCGGCAGTTCAACGCTTGGAATGATGGTTCTCGAAAGGACATCCGCCCAAATCATAAATAGTGAACCCGATAAAGCGACGATCGGTAATAATCGTTTATGATCCGAACCAATCAATCCGCGCACAATATGAGGAATGATCAACCCCACAAAGCCAATCATTCCAGAATAAGCCACGATCACACCTGTCAAAAGTGCTGCTAACAATAAATACAACTGACGATATTTACTCAAGGGAACCCCTAAAGTAATTGCCGCCTCATCGCCTAGTAACATGACATTTAAAATACGATGTTGAAATAAGAAAAATCCTGTAATCACTACAACCGTGATCGATAACACCGAAAGCTTATTCCAACTAGCTGATGCCAAGCTTCCCATAGCCCAAAAGGTTACTGTCTTCATCCCTTCAGCATTATTCGCCAGATACACAATAAAACTGGAAATCGAGCTGCATAGCGCGCCAATCACTGAACCTGATAAAACGAGTTTAACAGACGTCATCCGACCACCGATCCCTGATAAAATCAATACTCCGAAAGCCGCTGCCATTGCTCCCACAAAAGCACCAAAAGCCAAACCAAACTGAGAAAAAATACTTCCTGTACCAAATCCAACTAAAATCGCAAAAGTAGCACCTAGCGAAGCACCTGAAGAAATCCCTAAAATATAAGGGTCAGCTAATGGATTTTGAACAACAGCCTGCATCACTGCACCAGTTATAGCCAAACCCATTCCTACAAAAACAGCTAAAATCACTCGCGGCGTCCGGACAAACCAAATAATATTTACCGCTGAATTACTGCTGATCTCTTCTAGAGAGCCGACTCTGCTACCAGATATTTTAGTTAGTAAAATCTGAACAATATCTTCCGCTGAAATATTGGCTTGCCCATTGATCAAAGAATAAAGAATTGAAAAAAATATAAGAACTACTAGAAATAAAAGAATCAATGGATAATAGTGTTGTGTTTTAGCTTTGACCTTGTGATCGTTTGTCTTGATTGCCTGCAAAAAAATACGCCTCCTGTGTATCTGAAAATCTGTACTGCTAATTGCTGCCCTTTATATCTGTCAGTTTATCAGACAGATGAGTTGTCCATTGTTCTACTGGTTTTCTACGACTTGTTGGTAATTTCATCGTTGCATCAACTACGCTAATATCAAGCAAACCGATAATTTGTCGATTCGTTTCTACCCCAACAGCTTGTTTGAATACTTCGTCGAAAATCACTGGAATCGTGCGCCAAGTAACGCCAATGTCTCTTGACCAAGCCGCTAATTGAAAGTTTTGAATAAACGCTGAAACTGCCCCAATCGCTTCTAAGTTCAACTTTTCACTTTCACAAATAGGCGCAGTGACAATCAATGTTAGTGGAACATCCAAAAAATACTCACGTGTTCTCTTTTTAGCCTTCGTTACATTTTGTGGATCATAATTTGCCCAAGTATCCAACCGATCATAACTGTCCATGATTTTTTCTACGAATAACTGACGATCGTATGGATTAGCAACAATAATTACTTCCCACGGCTCTTCTTTAGAGTGATAAGGAGCATAACTGGAACTTGTTAATAGTTCATCTATAACTTCCAGAGAAATCGTTTGATCCGATACTGTTCGAATCGTTCGGCGAGCTCTTATGATTTGCTCAACTGAATCTATGTTCATCGTTTTTCTCCTATTCTTTTACCATTTTATGTTCGATAGATCTATAGAATAACTTTACACACCATTTGAAAGTGATAATCATTCTCAATTAGATTTTAAGAGTACCATTACATTATTTTATTTGCAAGTTTCTTTTCTATTTTTTAGAACAAAAAAACTGCCTGATCGGGCTATATCAAATCAGACAGCTTTTGTTTTTTATAACAATGTAAAGGATTTCTCTTGTGTGTCTTTCACATTTGGGCCAACAAAAACAATAAATGCTCCTGGTTCTGCGTCAAATGTCATATTCTTCGTATAAAATTTTAATTCTTCTTTGGTTAAATCAAAATATACGGTCTTTTCTTCGTCAGCATCTAACGCCACTTTTTGAAAAGCTTTCAATTCTTTTACTGGACGGACAACGGAACCTGTCACATCTTGAACATATAGCTGAACGGTTTCGGTTGTTGTGCGTTTGGATATATTTTTCACTTTAACCGAAACTTTTAGTGTCTCATGCATCTGTTCGCTACTTAATGTTAAATCAGTATACATAACTTTACTGTAGGATAAACCGTAACCAAATGAGAACAAAGGATCATTTGGACTGTCTAAATACTTAGAAACGAAACGTCCTTTATGAGTTGGACTTGTTAACGGACGCCCTGTTTTAAATTCACTATAATACATTGGCAATTGTCCGACCGAATAAGGGAAACTCATACTTAAACGTCCAGTTGGATTGGTTTGGCCGAAAATAATATCAGCTAAAGCATTTCCGCCTTCTGTTCCTGGAAACCATGCTTGAACGATCCCATCTACAAGTTCTACTTCTTTTGTTAAAACTAAGGGTCTGCCACTGATTACAATCAAGACTGTTTTCTTATTTAACTCTGCTATTTTTTGTAAAAAGTCTTGTTGTATCTTAGGCAACGTAATGTCCGTGCGACTGCCTGCCTCACCACTTTGCATCGTATGTTCGCCTAACGCAAGTACGACCGTATCTGCTTGTTTTGCTAATGTTAAAGCTTGGCTAAGTTCTTGTTCTTTCATCGCATCTGTTAATCCTAATTGTTCGATCTGATCTTTAGTTGCACCGAACTCACCTAAAAATGTGTAATCTTCCAACATGTCGCATCCTTGAGTATAGAGTAGATGCTCAGAATCCAGATAGTGTTCAAATCCTTTTTTGATCGTCACGACATCTTCACGTTTTCCATGAACAGCCCACAAGCCAATCAATTCTTGGTTATCGCCGTAGGGACCGACTAATAAGACCTTCTCTTGATTTGGCGTTAATGGTAAAACATCTCGTTTATTTTGCAGTAGCACAACGGATTCAGAGGAAACTTTTTTCGCTAAGTGACGTTTTTCTTCGGTTAAAAAAACACATTCTTCCTGTTCCTGACTTGCACCGCGATAAGGATCTTCAAATAATCCTAAATCATTTTTCAGTTTTAAAACGCGGTAGACGGATCGATCAACCAACTCAGTACTGATCTCACCATCTTCGATCAAGGGTTCCAACTCTTTCGCATAGCAAGGGGTCTTCATATCAATATCTGTTGTTGCTTCAATAGCTAGTTTCGTCGCTTCTCGATCATCAGTTGCTACACCATGAGCGATCAATTCTTGAATTGCTGCATAATCAGAGATAATGACCCCATCAAAGCCCCATTCTTTCCGTAAAATATCTTCCAATAAAAATTTACTCCCTGTCACTGGCATGCCATCATATGTGTTAAATGACGTCATGACTAATTGACAGCCAGCATCGACAGCTGCTTTATAAGAAGGTAAGTAATCTTGACGTAACCTGCGTTCTGACATATCAACTGTATTATATTCTCGACCGCCTTCTGCCGCACCATAAGCCGCAAAATGCTTCACACAAGAAGCGATTCCTCCGCCATTAAGTAAATCTTTTTGCAAACCTGTCACCATTGCTTTAGCAAAGGCTGAATTCAGCACTGGGTCTTCCCCAGTAGATTCCAAGCTTCGCCCCCAACGAGCATCGCGTACTAAATCAACCATTGGTGCAAACGTTACATGAGCACCCGCTGCCTTTGATTCTTCTGCTGTTTGCTCATAAGCTTCTTCGATCAACGCAGGATTCCACGTTGCACCTAATCCTAATGGAATTGGAAAAATCGTACGATAACCATAAATAATATCTGCCATGAAAAGTAACGGAATCTTATGGCGACTTTTCTTCAAATAACGATCTTGGATTTCCCTTGTTTTCTCTGCGCCAGTGACATTTAAAACCGAACCAACTTTATCCACGATTTTTTGATCGATCCCTAATTTTTTTTGTGGTCCAACAGCTAATTGATCCGCATGGAAAAAATCACCTGACAACTGAACCAATTGTCCGATTTTTTCTGGCCAACTTAACGAATCAAGTAATCCTTTTAATTTTGTCTCTTCCATTTTTACACCTCTTCACTTTGCTCTCTCAGATATGTTTTTTTATCTAAACGCTTGAACCATGGATACCAAAGAAGTGGTGATAATACTAGTTGAATCACTAATTGTAAAATAATCACAGAAATACTTCCTTGAACAGCAGCATGAAACCCGACTGGCAACCCAAAAATCGCTTGCACTCCGACAAATTTTGACACTAGCCCGATTTTCGTTAAAACATACGCTAAAATCAAGCCAATACTATTATTAAATATAAACGGCACCGCTAAATCAAAATTCAATACTAAAGGCGTTCCAAAAATTACTGGCTCTGTAATTCCAAACAATGCCGGCACAATGGAGATTTTCCCAACTTCTCGATACTGCTTACTTTTAGCCCGCAACATCAATAGCACTAAACCTAATGCCATGCCCCCAAATGTAATAATATTGAAAAATGCTAAACCAACGATATTCGGCGGCGTTTGACCAGCTGTTACAGCATTCATATTTTCAACATCCATTGCCATCCACAATGGCGTTACTAAAGGTAGGATCACATTCGTTCCATGAATTCCGAAAAACCAAAGTATCTGTTGGATTAAACTCAAAATAATCATAGCACCGATTGAACCGCCAATTCCTTTTAATGGTTCTTGAATAATCGTGTAAACAAACTGATGCATATTACCAAACGCAGTTAAACTAAACCCGAGATCAACTAAAATAAATAATATCCCGATCAAGACTGTTGGAATCAATGATTCAAACATACGTGTCACCATTGGCGGTACACCTTCCGGCATTTTGATCGTCCAACCTTTACGCTTGATCGCTATAAACAAACGTCCAACAACTAACCCTACGATCATAGCCGAGAAGACACCTTGCGCACTTAACCAAGTGGTTGGTAATGCCGCAATCTCATCAGCCGTCTTATCTAGAGGTGTGATCAAAAGAAAACTCATTAATGAAATAATTCCTGCCGCAACGTAATCTTCTTTTTCATCCAATTTACGAACTAAATTGATCGCCATCAAAACTGAAATGTATAATGCTAGAGAACCAATCGTAAAGGTATTGACTTTTCCTAATAATGCAATCACTTGTGTAAATTCTTGTAACGTTTTAGACATGTTCATAAAAACAACTAATAATACCGCAATCGAACCGATAAAGACTGGACCTAATGTTGACATCATGGCGCCAGAAATAGCTTGAAGATAAGGATTATTTCCCATTTTATCAAAAAATGGACTCACCTTATCAAAAAGACCGATTAACTTTTTCTTCATGTTTATTTCCCCTCTCAATATCCAGTAAGCGCTTTACTTAAATTCAGTATACTGAGTATTCCTTCATATTTCTGTGCTAATTTCGTCTTCAAATCGGAAAAATAATGACTTTTTTATTTAAAATATTTTTGTCGATATTGTTGTGGAGACAAGGTGTAATTCTTTTTAAACACATTGTAGAATGACTTCACTGAGAAAAAACCATTTGCCATCGCAATATCTAATACGGTCATATCAGTATCTCTTAATTGATAATAAGCGTGCTCCAATCGAACGGTATTTACATATTCAGAAAAAGGAATGCCCATATATTTCTTGAAAAATCGTGAAAAATAGGCAGGATCATAGTTAAAAGTTTCTGCTACTTGTTCTAACCTCAGTGACTGATTATAATTCATTTGCACATATTCATTGATTTGTTTTAGCCGCTCTAAATGTTTCAAGCTTTTGATGGTTTGTTTAGTCGCTATCGGGATACTATAATGTTTAGTTAACACAGAAAGAAACGCCAACACCCGACTTTTGACCAGTAAATTCATGGATAAGTCATTTTCCTGATAATCGTGATAAATGTCATTCAATAAGGATTGAACAATCGGATCTTTTCGTTTTAATGGAATCAAATTAAATAAAAAGCGATCATTGTACTGTTGCTGTGTCATTTCTTTCAAAAAAGGAAGCGGAAACTGCATCACAAATACTTCATTGGGTAACGGACTTCTAGAAGAATGGATGATATTTGAATTGATGAATAATGTATCCCCTGGCTCTAACACATACGTTATCTGGGGAAAACGGACTTCTAAAGTCCCTTTCAAACAATACAATAACTCAGCACTTTCATGCCAATGCGTTGAAATCATTCGATCTGGATTTCTAGATGTGAATGAAAAGAGTTTAAATGGATAATTTTTGTTAGGTGAAATCATTTCATGTTTCATATCGATACCTCTTTTACTTTTATTAAGCTGGTTAAATTATAAGCTATTTCAAACTTTGTTAAAAATGTTGATGTTTTGATTTTTTCAAACTATTTATCGACTCCTCCAAATTAATAGTGGTTTATCGGGCAAAAAAAAGAAGCTGGAAATCAGCTTCTCTTTTAATGCTACTTAATATTACGCAATTGGAAAAATGAAACAATTTCGCCAATGCCCATAAAAATCAGAATACCACCAAATAATTGGAAAAGTACTAGTAAGCTACTGAATGGATTAAAGGTTAAAACCAATCCAGCAATAATCAAAATCACGCTATAAATCAGCATCGGCAGCCAGCTAACATTGACATACGTCCGTAAATTCACTGATTGGATCGCACGAGTAACACCAACAACCACGATCACTAGACCAAGGAAAATCGGTAGAATACTTACGATTCCTTTTGCAAAGACTAGCACGATTCCTGCAATCACTAATAAAACGATCCCACCTAGAAAGCTCATTCCATATGTGCCCGTAGCTTTTTTGACTTTAAAACCATCATAAAGATTTAACACACCGATTATTGCAATATAGGCTGATATAAAGTAGACAGCCACCTGAAACACACTTCTAGGATTGATCAAAATCAACAACCCAAAAATCATATAAACAATTCCTCGTAACAATGCATATTTTCTTAATTGCTCCATAACGTTATTCATTATTATCCCTCCATTAACACATTACTTATTTGCTACCTATATTGTATAGAATTTCTTTGAATAAAACGAATAATATGGATCGATAATTGTTATTTTTTTAGAAGTTAAAAACAAAAAATACAACGAACTCGCCAGAAAAAGCTTCACCCATCATAAATTCTTTTGGGCGAAACTTTTTCATTTGTCTATTAAGGTGTTTGTTCTACTTGCCATAGAATCGTTGCGCGGTAGCCACCTGCTTGTAACACTTCACCAGAAGGAACTTCTAACAGTAAGCCTGACTGATTTTTATCCCATTCTGAACTTACATTGTATTGCCCTTTGGTTTCATGTGTTCTTTCTGCTATCGATTGTGTCTCATTTTCCGATAAAACAACCGTTTCCGCGTCACTTATCTTATAACGGATAGCAGAAGGTAAGACTTTGCTCGGATCTTCTTGGCTTGTCAGTGGTTTCTTCAACGTTGCTGTTAGATCCCATGCTCCGCCATTTTTACGATTATCCCAAACAATCAATGGTTTATCATACTTCGCTTTTTCTACCTTTATAAACGGAATTCCTAACGTTTTACGACCAAAATTCAAAAAGGTTGGTGAAGACTGTACGAATAACATCCCTTTAAATTGATATTGTACTGTACTCTCTTCACTTGTAACTGGAATTTTGGTTTCGTTATCTGGTTTTTTGACTAACTGATAGTTCTTTGCCAGAATTGATTCCAAGGCTTGTTGGACTTCTGTTTCTTCCGTTAGATCGATCGTTGTGCCGATGATCTTATCAAAAGTAATTTTGTCATGTAAAGAATCGCCTGTTTCATCTACGAATTCCACGTTCACTTTTTGGTTGCTTTGAATATCGATCGTGATTGTTTTTTTGGTTACTTCTGTCCCACGAACAGCTTTTAAAGTTGCCTTATAGCTTCCTTGTTCAGGATTCAGTGGTAATGTCGTTGACTCTACTGAAAGCGTGATATCTTTACTTGAACCAGTTGCAACATCCCAAGCAATCGCTTCAGATTTTTTAAGAATCAGTTTATTGACTTCGCTTTCAGTCAAGTTTTGAAATGATTCTGGTCTGCTATTAAAATTGTTCGCTGCAATATAAAGACCTCTAGATGGTGGTGTTTCATCGATCACTTGAATCGGAACCTTGATCAACGTCGTTTTATCTGGTTGATCGGCATCCGTCATTCGCACCATTACGCTGGTTAAACCTGTCACCGACGTATCTGGCATATCGCCTTCATATGCATATGAAGCGGTATGTCCAGGCAAGATAACTGCATCCTGAATGACTTCAGAAGCTTTTTTATTAAAAGTAGTTCCTTTTTTGATGATTTGCGGAATTGGTTTTGCCCCGAAATTGTAAACTTTAATCTTTATTGCATAATCTTGTGAAGGCAAACCTTTGTATGGTCCTTCTGATTCATTGATTGCCAGTAAAGAAGTATCGTAGTCTTTGACTGTAGCTGGTTCTTCGTTCAACTGTTCAGGTAATCCTGTTCTTGGTATAGTCAATGGACTATCAAATTCTTTTTGACTATTTGCAACAAATGGCATCGTGACTTCAACATCTGTCGGATACGTTATATAAACCGTACCATAATCTGTTGCGGTAGGGATTTTACTTAACTTATAGCTAGTCTTAAAATCACCTGCATAGTCTGAATAGATATCAAAAACTTCTGGATTAGCTTTTATTTGCATATATGGAAGTTCATCACCGGCAAATATCTCGTAACCTGTGTTTAATGCTCCGTCTGGAGAAATATCTTTCCACGGTGCACCTAATTGATACGCTGAATCGACATTCGAAGCGATAACTTGTCCGGCACTGTAATTTTTACTTTCGGAACCTGTTCCCGTAAAATAGTTTCCGAAGTAATTTCTTCCATTGGCAACTTCTGTACCGCTATATGAACCAGCTATATATTTGGTATAATCTGACAGCCAATTTCCTCGGGAATCTTTTAGTCGAATTGTAAATCTTTTTCCTGACGAAGGTTCAATGTAAAAACCACTATTATTCCCTAGTGCGTAAATTGGAACTCTATCTGTATAATAATCCGTATCCACGCTTTCTAACATCGAAAAACTCTTCGTTGTATTAGAAAGATTGTACATGTCTAACTGGACAGTGAAATTTAAATTTCGATTCAAAGATAGGTTATATACATAAAGAATCTGATTGGGTTCATCTATTAGAATTTGCTTTAGCTCGTTGCCTTTTCGTAAAAAGTATTTGGAGGTCATCTTTGAATCAACCCCATTATAACCAAGTCCGCTTCCTCTAGCCCAACCAGTCCCATAAATAGTGCTCGTATTTAATCCAGGAATATCTGATACTCTTCCTTCACCACCGCTGTAAATATAGCCTCTACCAGCATTGTCTTTGATAATAAATCCTACTTCATTTTTCTGTGAAGTTACAGAAATTCCTCTTTCTGGAAATCCCATTTTTGAACCGTTTAATGGATTAATAATAACACCATCAGCGGAATTTAAGGGTATATTATTCCACTCCTCTGTAGTATTGCCTCCAAAAACTTGATCCGGAACAACCACAACATTCAATTTATAGGTCAATAACTGTTCACCCAATGTTATTGTGATCGTTACTTCTTTAGAACCTCTGCTAGAATTAACAATCATAGACTTAGTAATTTGCGCATCCAATTCTTGTCCTGTCGTCAAATCCCAAGCTTTTGGTGCTAATTTTTGGGTGAGCATTTGGATGATTTTCGGAACAGTTTTGCCTTTGATTTCACTTGCTTTCAAAAGCGGCAAATAATTAAAACTCATTCCTGCTTTTGCATCTACAATAACTATTTGATTATCTAACGTTACTGTAATCGGCACAGGAATAATTGTCGACACACTTGTATCTTTTTTATCCGTCATTTTTATATAACCCCAGTGAAACCCTGTTTTGCTTGTATCAAATTTATTGACAGGTTCAGTAGGATCACCGGCTGGGTTTTTGACCCATTCATAAGTGGAACTGGCGGCAGCCGCATCATTTAAGGACTGATATTTTGAAAAAATATTCGCTGCATTTGTTCCCATTACCATGTCTTTGTTTTGCTCAACATTAAAATAATAAGGCGATTTCACATCGGCACCGAAAACCGTGACATTTCGGGTAGTCGTATCAGATGTACCATCTAATTCTACTTTGATTGTCCCTGTATATGAGCCTATAGAATTATTGACTACTGTCGTACCCGTAAATGATACTGGAACTGCGGCTCCTGTACTCATATTCCAAGCACTCAAATGCGCTCTTGACTGAATGAGCGCAATTAGCTCTTCTTTACTTTTTCCTTTTGTTTCATTCGGGTAAAAAAGAACCTTCGCATCGGCTTTCACCATCACTCTATTTGTTAATAAAGCGGTAGTGTCCGCGCTTGTCACATTGATCGGTACTTTGATGATCGTCGACACAGTGGCGTCATTTCTCTCTGTCATTTTTATATAAGCCCAGTGAAATCCAACGATGGACGTATCAAACTTGTCGATTGCTTCACCATTCTCACCAACAAATTGATACAGCGCATTCGTTGCTGTCGTACTATTTAGTGTTTGAAATTTCGTAAATAAATGTGTTGGACTTGTCCCTAGAGATAAGGTAGTATTTTGAGCGATAGATACGAACGGTTGCGGATTAGCACCGAATACCGTAACATTTCTAGTCGTTGTAGCCGAAACGCCATCTAATTCTACTTTAATCGTACCTGTGTATGAGCCTATAGAATCGTTGAGTGTTGTTGTTTCTGTAAATGATACAGGAACGGCTGCTCCTGTGCTCATATTCCAAGCACTTAAATGCGCTCTCGATTGAATCAACGCAATCAGTTCTTCTTTACTTTTTCCTTTCGTTTCATCAGGATAAAGTATCACTCTTACATCAGATTTCACCATGACTTTATTGGTTAATAATGCTGTAGTATCTGCGCTTGTCACATTGATCGGCACTTTAATGATTGTTGTTACATTTTCATTCGTGTTTGCTGTCATTTTTACGTAAGCCCAATGAAATCCAACGGTGGACGTATCAAATTTTTCCAATGCTTCGCCGTTTTCATTTACAAATTGATAGGTAGCATTTGATCCTGTTTCACTATTCACCGTTTGAAACTTCGTAAATAAATTGGTTGGCCTTATCCCTAAACCGAGTGTTTCATTTTGAGCAACAGACACAAAAGCTCGTGGATTAGCTCCGAAAATAACAACATCTTTTTGAACAGAAGCTTTTTGTTCCGCTTCACCTGTTCCTACTGTAATTTCAAACTCAGCTTTATAAGTCCCTACAGAAGTTGTTACGATCGTTGTTTTGATTACATCCACTGGAACAGACGCGCCGTCTTCCACTTGCCAAGAGCGGACATTCGATTTTGTTTTGACCAACTGCTGTAGCTGCTTTTCTGTTTTATTTGAGATTTCGTTTGGATACAGAATAATTTTTCCTTCCACGTTATCTGTTTGAAGAGCAATTTGATTGTCCAATAAAAAGGATGTTCCTATGTCAGTAACAGTTACTGGTATGGGAACACGAATACTGGTCAGCTCATAATTTTCGGTAATTTCTACATAAATTGTTTGAAATCCCGCCTGTTCACTGCCAGGTGTGGCAGGCGTTCCATCAGCGTTCACATATTCATATACAGCATCGTATTCTGGATGTGGAATAACTCTTTCTGAAAAGAGTTTTGCCAGACCTGATTCGGTGTTGAGATTTGGGAAAGCTTCATTTTGTTTCAGCGTCAAGACTTTAGGAGTCGCCTTCAATCCGGCTTCATTTTCTACTGGATCTAGCGCCTTAGCTATATAGTTTTTCTGTGCTTTTACTGTTGCTGATTTAGCGACACTTGCAGCTGACTCTTTATCGGTCGTCTGTTTAGTTACTTTTTTCACACTTGTTTCAGGCTTTGCTAATATCGGGTTGGTTATGGTGAATAAAGCAGTACCACAAAAAATGACAACTATCGTAAGCCCAATGAGCATCCATAGTAGTTTAGCTTTAGAAGGATTCTTTTTTTTGTTATCCATTTTTTCTCCTTTCTTCTTTATTTTTGATCGCCTACCTAATTACTCTCTATCGCAACACCTCCTTTGTATCACTATCACCTATTTAGTTCAGCTCAAACCAAATCATTGATTGAGCGATTTTGCTTGCTGATTAGAGGTGATGCACATGAAGAGTGTTTGAGTCAGTTCACTATTATTTCTTTTAACGCTGTTCTTTTTCACGATTACAGTCGTAAAAACGGGTTGCTTAACGTCTCTTTTCATTTTCTGCTTTTTTTCGTGTTATCACTTTATAACCTAAAATGAATCCAAGTGCACCTACACATAAAATTAAAAAAATGACCAAAAAAGTCTGTTTTGCGTCTGGTTTATTTTCTTTGAGCTGCATATTAAGGCTGTTCGCCTCTAACGTATTAATCGTAAAATCTTCCGTCCATGACCAATTACCACCATTTTTGGAAGAAACCTTGATCTCAGCGGAATAGGTTCCTGCGCTCAATCCTTTATCAGTTAAATCAATAGGAAAATCAATCATCGAATTCGGAGCCATTCGCATGTCTTTTTTTTGGTATTCAATTAATACTTTTTGCTTGTTGGCTTTTCTTACTTGAACAGCGATCTTCATCCCTTCGACATATACCGGATGACGATTAGAAAGATTGATAAACAAATGACTTTTTTTATCTTTGAATGCTATGTATGTTTTATTTAATTTCAGCTCTGGTTTTATGCTATCCGTATCACCAACACGTAATAACATCCCTACTAAAAAAGCAAATTCATTTACAACAATATCTTTTTTCCCTTGATCACTTGCTTTATGATTCACCACAGGTTTCAATTGGATACCGCCAGCAATCAACCCGTCTTTCATTTCCTTAGGCAGTGTGATCATCAACTCGACTTGCTTACTCCCACCAGAAGGAATCACCACTTTAGTTGGTCCTTTGACGATAGTTGTGAAATCAGTTGTCAAAGAGGTATCTTTTGGCAAATCATTCGGTCCATATTCAACTTTCCCAATACTATTGGTTTTTGCTGTGTTTAAGTGGATTTCAACTGTTAGGTCTTTTGCTAATGAATTATAGAGTTTGAGGGAAACTTGTTGTTCTTGCCCTTTCTTCATCGTCAGATCAAAGTAACCTAAGTTCTTATTTTTCTGATTCTCTGGATATACAATTTCATAAGATAATCCGCCAATCAAATTGGATGAATCTTGTTTTGCGATGCTTTTAACGGGATCAACGAACAGTGCCAAACAGAAGAATAATACTATTAGATATATACGATGTTTTTTCAACGACTGATCCCTCCTTCTCTTTTCAACAATAAATCCTCGATTCTTTGTCATACAGACAATTCTGTGAACAATTTATAACAATAACTGTCTACCAATCTACTTACTTATTTATATCAACACACTACTAAGCTATTTCTTAGTAAGTATTGTCAAGACTCCAGTTCACGCTACCTTTAAATGCTTTACCGGCAGCTCCTGTTCCTGTAGTAACAGTTAATTTAGTATCTGATAATTTTGTAGCAAAACCGCCTTTGACAGCATCTGCTTGCGTTTTCGCAATGATATTTGTTGCAGTCGTATTGCCAGCTTCTAATGTTACACTTTTGCTAACAGTGATATTGTTAGGATCAGCAAGTGCTCCTAAGTTTCCTTCGACTGGATTTGGTAAAAAGTCATTTGTATCTGGATCAACTTCACCAATATCGTACGATTGTGCATCACCTAAAGTAAATGTTAGTTTTGATGGCAATTCTGTAGCTGAGTTGTCTTTAGAAACTAATTTAGACAATGATGCCGTCACTTTCCAAGCAGAAGTTGTTACGGCTTTTGTGCCTTCTCCGCCTGTTTCAGTACCTTGTCTGTCATCATTCACGACAATATATTGATCTCCGGCTACAGTATTGCTATATGTAGCAATATTCGCTGTTGCTGCTTGACGACCAAAATCAAATTTAGATGGTGTCCATACCAATGCTAAGTTATCTTTGAATGGTCCTGGTCCAGGTTTTACTGGTCCATCAGTGTCAAAACGAATCCCCAAGTCTGTCTGCTCATTTCCGACTTCTTCTGCATTCGCAGGTTTTGCAAAAATCAGCAACGCTGATGAAGCAAGTAATGTTGTAAATAGTATTTTTTTCAAAATTTAATCACCCTTCTTATTTAACGTAAGTAAGATTGGCGACAGTTACTGTTATAAATTGTTCACAGATTAATACGTTGTTTCACCAGTCTAGCCAATCAGTTTGATTTGGTCTTTCAGTAAAACAAACAAATAAATAATCAATCCTAGACTTGTGATAGACACAGCTAATAGACTAAAGTTAAAAGCTAAATCCAGCTTCTTTTTTCGTAGCTTTCTAACTAAAAATACGTCTCTTGAAAGTGTCACTAGAAAAAATAGTAACGATGCAGAGGCGATTCCTCCTAATATATAAATCCATAAATAATCTTTCATTTTACCCTCCTATACATGTATGCTGTATACCTTCCGTAAACTGATAACACCTAAAAAGACAATCAAACAAGCGACGCCTAACAATAATAGAATGAACGACGTCATCATTTGTCCTAAATGAGGTAACGCACCATCCGTTGCTGGATAGACGGGAGGTTTTGTCTCATAAATTGGCGGTTTCGGTTTATCTGGTTCAACAGACTGATTGAATGATATACCTGTTTCTGTTTTCTCTTGCTCCGCTAACGCTTGAGGCGCTTGGCTAAACAAAATCCCAAACACACACACTACAAGAAACAACGGCCAAATAAAGTAAGGCTTTTTCATCCTTATTCACCATCTTTTCTATTGATTTTTTTTCGTTTTTTCTTTTGATTCCCCTGTTTTTTTCGTTTTGCAATTCTGACTTTTTTCCATTGTTTTTCCCATTTGTTTCTTCTAAGAACGGTCGACGACATGATCAAGACGCTGATCACCAAAAGGAATATCGCAGTACTTTTGATCCAAGTTGGCGTAATAATTTTAAACGCACTTTCTTCATTCATTTTTTTTGCTTGTTGGTTTGTGATCGTGAATTCTTTGCTCAGCTGCCATTCTTGATAATCATTTGATGCATCCAATTTCAAGATATAGGTTCCAGATGGCAGATCGGCAATGCCCCAATCCATTTCAAAATCAAACGAACTGTTCGGTGCCATACTGTAATTTTCGACAGATTTTCTTTTGACCACTTCAGCGGTCCCTTTTTTCGTCATCGTGCCGACGATACTTAAATTTTCTAATACTTTGGGTTCAGGATTTTGTAAGTTCGCTAAAACCATTTTTTTCCCGCGTTTTATCGAGGCTTTTGCTGAGTTTAGATTCAATGTTTGAGCGTTATTGAATTCATCGCCAGAACCTGACGTGATCAATCCGACACGGTAAGAAAATTCCGTTGAAACACCACTTTTTGCTTTTTCGCCTTGATCCAAAGCAAAAACGATTGCGCCCATTTTGACTCCATCATACTTTTCTTTTGGCGGTGTCAATTGAATTTTCACTGTCTTTTCCTCATGATTACCAACTGTAATCTCTGGTGTGGCTATTTTGATCATTGAGGTCACTGGTTCTTTTAGCGTTGAGTCGAAATATGTTTTATCATCACTATATTCAATGGTTCCGCCATCACCTGTGATGGCATTGGTGCCATAGATCTTGATCCGCACATTCTCTTTTTTGGTACTTTTGATTCTTACTTCTAATGTTTGGGCTTCACCTGGTTTGGTTTGCACATAAAAATAGCTTTTGTTTGGATCGATTTGGGTATTGGACTGAACTAGCGTCACTGTATACCCTAGATTATTATCATCATCTGCAGCCATTACTTGATCAGCAAAAAAAAATAATGAAAAAACACAGATAAGGCTTAGATATATCGCATTAATCTTTCTCATGAAAAAAGGTTCTCCTAACTACTAGTATTTATTCTTATTGAATTGATTGAACAATGATTTCAACATACCACTCATCATTTTCATCACATTTAGTAATTGCTACTAAATTAAGACCTTGCTTAGTAAAATGCTCCATCCAATGTTTCAAAAATTCTTTGGTATATTCTTCAGCTACTGCCTTTGTTTGGAAAGGACCTTCTACTTTAACTAGTTCATTTTCTTCGTACGATTCATCTTTTTCTTCATATAAAGATTTTGTAATGACATATATGATATAGACGATCGTCAGAGAAACGATAAATAGTAATAAAAACAGCGGCCAAATAATTGTTATCAATAACGCTATAGCACTGATTCCGATAATCGCTAGAAACACGATCATTGAATAAGTTCTCTCTTTTCGCTTGATTCCTTCGCGCTTATTTTTGGTATAAAACATCAAGATCAGGAAGAGATTTAATGTCATCAGTAAGAAAGCAACAAATAAATACGTTAGTACATCACTCAAGTAATAAGTCATGATGAACAATAACTGAATAATAAATTTGGCATTTTTATCGACATAAAACATAGCCCCTTCATAAAACCTTGAAAAAAGAATAAAATTAGTGATCCATCCTACCAAAAGGATCAATTGACCGAGATAATACCCTCGATATTTTTGATAATAGGTCTTTTTGTCTTTCACACATTTAGCCATCCATTTCTTTAAATAATTACGTAGTCTTTTAAATCCATCTAGTCATTCTGATATGAGGGATCATTGTAAGACTTTTTCGCCTCGATTTTCGAAAAGAAATCGTTCGTTTTTTGAATAGGTAAGTAGATATCCTTTTGTTCGAATAATTTCAATTTTAAAATAGCTTTGTTCTTTTAATTTATTTCTGATATGGAAAATGAAGTTTGCCACCCGATACTTTTCTAATGATTCTCCTGTTGAATTACCATAAATTGCCTCATTGATTTGCTCATAGGTCACGACGTTATCCAGGTTCTCATATAGCAGCTCAATAATTTTGAATTCTTTTCTGGTTAGTGCTATTATTTTGTCATGAACCACTAGACTTAGCTTGGTTGGATCTAAGTAATGATGATCTGATATTTTTTTCGGTTCTATCTTGTTTAATAAGTGATTTTTGTAATTGAGCGCATTTTTTATTTTGATGCCTAGTTCCTCAAACCCTTGATCCGACTCAATAATTTCAATTACTGAATTTTTACTTAAATGAGGATATAATTTTGTTAGCTCAGAATCCTTTCCTTCACTTAGAACCCAAATAAATAAGGAATGTTCTTCTTCTAGATCGATCAACCACTGAAATGCTTTAACATAATCAGATGATTTCTCCAACTGAAGCACCAAACCATCTAATGTTCCTATTTGTTCTTTTTCTGTAATTTCTATTAGCGAATACTGTTCTTCAATGAGAGCCTGCTTTATCAATAACTCTATGTGATCGTTCTGTTCAGAATCATCTCTGATATGTAATAGGCCAATTGTATTTTCCATATGGCTCCCTCCTCTTCAAATCTTTCTAGCATTTATTTTCTTGTTTTAATAACAAACGAGAAATATCCTTACAAAACCACTTATATCAACACTCAAAATACTTTATGACGGCAAAATTGACGGCGTAGGTTTCTTAAATATCAAATAGCTAGCAAACAATCGTGCAACTGTTGAAACTCCCTAACGAAAATGGTACGTTAAATGAAAAACAAAAATTGCCTTACTACTTTCCAAATGTGATAATTTTTGAAAAGTAGTAAGACTAGCTGATTAAATTAATGGCTTTTCTTTTCTCTGACATAAAAGAATTTACGTAAACGTCTAGCGTCATTTTAGTCGAATGATGACCCAACAAAGCACTGATCGTTGCTATGTTTACTCCTTTTTCTAGACAACGAGTTGCAAAACTATGTCTCAGCTGATGAAAACGAATATTAGCAAAATGAAAACTTTGACAGATTTTCTTTAACCACGTTGAAATGAGACGTGGTTCTGCTGGTTTATTTCCTCCTAACACAAAGTCACCACTCGTTTGTTTTTTTTGTTGGATCAAAAGACTCTTGATATTTTTAGAAATTGGAATAGTACGTTTAGACGTAATACTTTTCGGTGCCCCTTCAATAACTTGTGTTTTTTGGTTCACGCCATTAACCATTTGGATTCTTTGAATCGTGCGCTGGACTGTTAGAATATCGGATGAAAAATCGATATCTTCCCACTTTAATCCAGCAATCTCCCCGATTCTCATCCCAGTTTCTAGAGCCAAAATAATCGCAAGTCCTTTGGGATGCGTTGCTGCTTTTTCTTTTAATTTTTTTTGGTCTTGAGAGGTGATTGCCTCTATATTATTCGGAGTTTTTTTTGGCAAAGCGACATATTTACAAGGATTATCTGGGATCAACCCTCTTTTTACCGCGGCCGTACAGCAAGACATCAATACTTGATACACGATTCGAACAGAGTTAGGTGACAAATCACCTTCTATTTTTTTGATCCAATCATTCAAATTGCTCGTTGTAATGTTTTGCAGGGGACTGTCTCCTAAAAAAGGCAGGATGTGTTTCGTCATTTTATTAGTATAGCTAGCATGTGTGCTAGGCTTCAATTGCCCCTGTATTTCAGTTAGCCAACAAGTTGACCAGTCATTAAGAGTCCCTTGATACTCAATGGTTTTAAAGGTATAGTTATGTGAATAAAGAGCTTTCATCGTTAATAATCTTTCTTTTAAATCCATATATGTTTTATTATATACATAGCCATATAGAGCACTTCCATCACTCTTTCTTCCTTTTATGTATCTTCCTTCCCAGCGACCATCTTTTCGTTTATAAATATTTTCACCTTTTCTTACCATAAATCATTTCCCCCTTATTTTAATTTTGACGGCGATTTGACGGCGAATAAAAATTATTGTAAAACAGCCATCAAACAATAAGATATAAAAGTGAACACAATGATTAAAATACAAAAAAATACTTAAAACAGTGTTGACAAACTGAAAAAAACAATATATCATCAGCTGAGAGACCTAAATATTACGGCATTTACATAATTTTCTCGTTTGTTATTATAACAAGAAAATATTATTTTAAATAACAAATACAAAATAAATTTTTAAAAAAATAATCTGATTTCAGATTTACGACTAGAGACTATTTGTGATTTTGATTTCGGTGGTCTTTTTTTATGTGAGTATATATGTTTAAGTCCTGTCCAGTTAATTATCTGGATAATTCTTTTCTCGAAGTACCAATAACAATGACATCATGTCACTCTATTATACCTTTTATGAATGCAAGTTCTAGTTCCATTTTGTGATGTAGAAATTTTAGGAAGCAAAAAAGACCTAATAGAGATATTAGGTTTTTTTGTTTCCCGCTCTTCGGTTTTGATAGAGGTTCGTGTTTTTTTAGTAGAGCGGAAGATATACTGTTTAAACTGAGCTAGACTAGGTTGTATCGTTTCCTCTACTGATTCAGACACATTTCAATCCACTATAGACGAGCCTGTTCTTGATATTTGAGCTTCCCAAAGCGATTTCAATCCACTAGCTCTAAACAGAGCTAGACTTAAGATTAAACTGATAACTCACTTTTACGTTCTATTTCAATCCACTAGCTCTAAACAGAGCTAGACGAAACCCTAAAAACTTACGTTTCTAACGATCAGCTATTTCAATCCACTAGCTCTAAACAGAGCTAGACCGTGAAAATAACAAAAATACATGACATTTTTCTGCTATTTCACAAAAAATCAACTTAAAAATTAAATTCAGATGAGAAAAAGAGCTTTTTATTGATGTTAAACACCTATTTATTGGTGCGGATCTCCTAGTGTTTTCATGTGCACTTTGGGTCCGCACCAAAATGTTAGTGCTAAAATATCAAAGGTGCTTCAATATCAAAGCTTTCTTTTGCACCTATATGTTCTACTTTTTTTTGATAGTTATTTCCCAATCGATAAATTCGCAAACTGTCTAATTCTTCATCAATTAAATCAACTAATTCTTTTTTCAACTTTGTTAGTTCCGTCGCATCAACAACACATTCAAAAACGGAATTTTGGACACGTTGTCCATAATCTTGACATTTCTTAGCGACTTTTCTTAAACGACGGGTTCCATTTTTCGAACTTGTTGCAACATCATAAGTGATCAACACTAACATACTTTTCACCTACTTCCATAAAAATGGCGGGTAACCATCTAAATCTTCTCTTAAAAAGCGACTTAGTAATAATGCTTGAGCATAAGGAACTAACCCCCAATTGATTTTCTCCCCTAAAAACGGATGCTGAATTTGTTCTTGCTTTTTTTCTTGCCATTTTTGAAAAAAAATTCGCCTACCATCGTCCGTTAAAATCACAGCGCCACTTTCTTTTTTAACGAAATCCTTTTCAGTGATCATTTTTTTATTGATCAATGTCAAAACAAAACGATCTGCATAAATTCCACGTAATTCTTCCATTAAATCTAGCGCCAATGAAGCCCGACCTGGTCGATCTTGATGCATAAAACCAACATACGGATCAAGACCAACTGTTTCTAAGGCTACTGCACATTCTTGCGCTAACAAAGTATACGCCAAAGAAAGCATTGCATTGACATTGTCCAAAGGTGGTCTGCGGTTTCGACCATAAAAACCGAAATCACTTTTTTGTTGTAAAATCATTTGGTCAAACAATAGAAAATAGCGATTTGCTGCTTGTCCTTCGATCCCCCTGAGCGATTCTAGGTTATCGACTAGACGTATATCTTCTATATAATTTTTTAACTCTCCAGATATCTGTTTAAAGCGCTCAACATCAATTCTCATCGGATTCTCTCTTGTCAGACGTTCCAACATCCACCGTTGATTGTACAATTTACCAATAATAAAATGACGGGCAATCGCTAAGCTTTCTTCTTCAATGTCAGATAGACGATATTGCTTTTTACGTAATGTTACATTCCCCGTTGTGCCTCCTGTAACCCGACTACCAAACTTACCAGTATTCGTCAAAAACGTTAGACCGATATTTTTTTCAGCACATTTGCGCATCAAAGCTGGACTTGCGCCCAAATAGCCTGTTGTTACAATTGACTCTAAATTATGAAGAGGAACTCGTCCTAATGTTGTGTCTTCTTTTTTTATCACAATATTTTCACCATCTAAGGCTAGATAGGTTTCAGGAGTCGTAACGAATAATGTATTCAATAATTTTCTCATTCACATAACCTCCGATCTAAATAACCTTTAACCGTTTGAACATTCATCAATTTAGGTAAACAGATATTTTGTAACGAACACTTTTTACAGAAATTACCTGTTTTAACTTTAGGTGTGTAGCGCCTTGTCCAGTATTGATGCATTTCAGCTACATTTTTCTTGAGTTCTTCACGCAAAGCAGGCGTAATGTCGATTTCTTCTCTGCGTTTTGTTTCATGATAATAAAGATAGCCTTTTGGTACTTCACAAACGAGCATTTCTTCTAAACAGACTGCCTGTGCGGTTAACTGTAAAATATCACTAAGTTCTTGCTTAGGCTTTCCATGCTTGTATTCAACTGGAATCGGTGAAAAGGTTCCTGATTCTCCGTTTAAGGGCACACCATTTGGATCTTGTACAAATTCCACAACATCACAGATTCCAGTAATACCCAAAGTTGGCGAATGGATAGGTAATGCACGAACAATTAAACGATCTTTGCGTTTTTCCCGAATCGTCGGTTGGTCTGCTTTTTCATGTAAATATTGTCCTTCTAGCGGCAAAACATTTTCTTGCCATTGCTGTTCAATGTGAATCAAGGCCCATTGACGGCGGCAAAAGAGAAAATGTTGGATACCAGAGATCATTAAATAATCTTGTTCATCGTACATATTATAGCCCTTTGATGACTGTTAGCTCGATTCCTTCTAGTGGTTCAACCATTATTGTATAATCATCGAATGATTTTGCTCGATCTACTTCAGGATTTTTTTCGATTTTTACAGAACGATGGACTTTAGCGGATGAGGCTTTGCCCATTTTACTTGGGTGTTCCCACCAGTACACTTTCTCTACAGCCATGCTGCCGTCTGGACGAGCAGAGGATGCATCATTTTCGAAAAGAGTTGTTAGGGCTGCTTTGATTTTTTCTGCATCCGCTTCGGTAAAGCCTGTTTTTTCGGCTAGTTGAACGTTGATGCTGCCGCTGAAAACATAGACACCAAAGTCAACGAAATGTTTGGTTCCCATGGTGTCGGAGCCTTTTTTATCACCCGTAACAGAGTTCACACTTTTCGTAATTTGCATCGTGTTGATATCGATTGGCTCTACACTTACAGCGGTCTGTATAGAAACAGGTCCACGAACACCAACCGATAAATCAGATCCCTTAAACGCAAAAACTTGCCCAAAACTTCTAGTATCCATGAATGTTTTACAAGCGATTTGTGCGTAACGATCCGCATCCTTTTTCTTGTCTTTACTAATTGCCTCTAATTCCTCGACCGCATCTGCTCGGTCTTTCAAACTTTTAAAGCCATCATCCGCACGGTCATCAGACTGAACAAAAATACGTTCACCTAAGTCTTGTAGTCGATTACGAATTTTACGTTTAATTGCTACATCTGATATTTCACCGAAACCATCAAAATTTTGACGAGGTCGGTTTCCGTTTAATGGATCACCGTTTGGGTTTGCATTTGTTACTGAAACAATGACTTTAAAGTCGATTTTATTTTCTAATGTACTCATGATTTATTCCTCCGTTTTGTCTTCTGATTTTTTATAAGTGTCTAATTCATAACGTTGTTCAGAATAGCCCATAAGATATTCCCCATTCAATGGCTTGTTTGTTCTTTCCCCTTTTTCAAAGGATGCAACAATTTCATCTATTAAATGTTGATAATATAGGCCTCTGTCTTTCAAACGTCCGTAATATGGAATTAAGTTTTCTTGGAGTGTTTGCCAAGTTTGTAAGGGATGATTACTAAATGTATTCATGTAACGCATTGCATTTGTCATTCTGTCTTTTTCACCCAAAGAAAGTGATTTTCTCTCCACCTTATCTGCTACCGCCAACATTCTTCCAAATAGATAACTTCTATCAGTTTCACTTTTATCTAATACCACAATTCGTTCCCCCTTTTTAAAGTTTTTATTCATAACTGCACAAGCAATACTTAGTGTTTTTTCCCATTCCCATTTTTCCATGCTTACAGGATTTGACGCTCGTTGCAGGAGATTTCTAACAATATTGATTGGAATCTTTTTACCATCCACAACGCAAGGAAATAATTCATGGATTGTATTTTTTATTAACGTGTCACTAGCTCGTGCACCATAAGCTGCTTCAGCAATATCTCTAAGTGATGGAGCACCCCAAAATGTGTAGCGTTGTTTATTTTTACTACCATACGTATGACGCCAAAAACACGTTTGATGCCATGCTTCAATTCGTGTAAAGTATTGTTCTTTTTCAAATGAACGATAGTAAAGAATCCCCATTCTTCCAGGAGTTGCAGCATCTAAAATCATAATATAAATCGGCTCATGGTAAGAAAGCTTCACGCTATAACCATTCAAGGCCTTTTTAAATAATTCGGAAAATTGTTGGTGCGTTGTATCTGGATTCAATAACATTTCGGCTTCTTCATCCTTTGCAAAAATAGCATCAAAATCAAGAAAATCAACGCTTGATCCTTCTGGGTTAGGCACCTCTGTTTCTTTTCTCCCCCAAGTTAAGAAAACTCGTCCGTCCAAAATAAATGCTTGTTTGCCAATCAGCCATTTCAATGCGTTATGCCCTTTTTGAGAAACTTCGTAACTGATCGAAGCGACTTGATTTTTATCAGTAAAACGACCTTTATACGTGAAATTTGTGGAATCATTTCCTGAGATCAATTTCGCCATATCACCGCCATAGCGTACTTTTGAAGGATGGTTTTCTGTTAGTGGTAACATTTCTCCAGTGACATAATCTAGCCCTTCATTTGTCAGTTCGTTTGTATAATAAGCAACAAATGAATCAATTATTTCTTTATCTCCCCAGAGTGGTCGTTTTTCTTTTCCCTTTTCTTGAACAGCAAATCTGACAAAAGAAGCTGATTGTTCCCCAACTACCACACTAAATAATGGCGGCTTCTCACCAAGTTTTGCTTCAAGTTCTTTTGACCATTTTGGAATAAGTTGATGATTCTTCTCAAACATTACATTTCCTTGTACTAAATCTTCAATCAATGTTCCTTTTTCTAAATACTGCAAAACACTTTTAACAACTGGCTGAGAATACTCTGATTCGCACCATGCCTGCAAGTTTTCTACATACATTTGATACGAATTTTTTCCAACTTTATTCTTTTTATAGACACCACCATATTTTTCAAAGTCACCTGCCACATAGACTAAATTATCATGGATTAAATGAGGTGCAGACGTTGAGCCAGATCTTCCAGCAGACTCGATCGTTACAGGAATCATGGTTTGCGACGCTTCTTTTGGTACAACATCTGCCTCGTAAAATTCACCCTCTGGCGTTATCGTTACTTCGATTTGTGCATTTTGATAAGCATGAGCAATGGGCAAAAGAACGATTTCTTTTCCAGAAGATGTTCGTTGAACTTCCCCTACTTGGTCTTCATTTTCTTTGTACGTTTGGTACAAGTCATTTAGCCAACTCATTATTCAACCTCCTGTTCCAAAGTTTCAAATAACTGATCGACAGTTTCGATATCTGTTGGTCCAAATACTTTTGCCTGCATTGTTCTAAGTGATCGAACTAAAGTGCATTCTTCTGGACGTTTAAACTTAATGATGCCTTTTTCCATAATCGGACGCCACAAGCGAACAGCTAATTCATCTTTTCCTGTTTCATCTGGATAAGATAAACCGTGCACCATTGTGCCAAAATGCAATTCTCCTTCATAATTGTCATAGTCGCCTTTAGCTTTCCCAAACTCAACTGGCTCTACGTATCCCTGACATTCTCTTGTTCCTAGAAAAATATCTCTCCGTCCGCCAGCTTTGATCGAACGTTTTAAAATCTGATAATGCTTGTCTTCATTCCAATCTCCTTTTAAATCAGGACGATGTGGATTAAACTCAAAATGGACTTTCACTTCATAAACAGGCTTTTTCAAATACGTATAGTATGCTAAATCACAGGCACTGCTATCGTTGTATTTCATGGGTCGCATGCCTTTGGATTCCATTTGAATCGAGTTTATCACGCGAACTTCATCAATATAGTACATAATCGATGGTTTCCAATAGATGCTTTCTGTGATTCCTTTTAGCGCTTGATAGGTGGGCACTTGATAGGTCATTTTTTCACCACCCATTTTTGTCAAAGGATCTGTAAAAAGAGCATATTCACCTTCAACTCTAAATGAAATCTGATTTTTGTATCTCATCGTTGCTTCCTCCTTTATAATCAAACTCTTGAAGTCAGATACTATTAAAATCCTAAATAACCACTAGCCGCTTCTGCTTCTATATCTATGCCAAACTTCAAATCATACGCGTTACTGGTCAGAGCCAAAATATCGCCATTCAACAGTGGATAAATTCCACCACTTGTTTGAAGTTCCATCAATTCATGCTGGAAGATATTGACCATATATTGTTGTGCTTTTTTCAGCGTTGGCGCATACTCTTCAGGTCTTAGCTCACCATTTAAATCTGCAATCAATTCATTCCCATCTCTGTACGGAACAAGCACTGATGTCGTTGGACTATCAATGACTTGAAAATATTTCCCTACTGTTTTAGGACTACTTCTAAGTGCCAAAATAGGTGCAGAGCCGTATGTTCGTTTATAATGTTCCAGCGCATTAGCACCTTCTCCTAATAGACCAAACAGTTCGAGCGATGTCTTTTTAACTGGATAGTTTAATTCATGCTTAAAACAATCATAATAACGATCAAAATACCGTTTTTGAACATCATGAGAAAGTAATTCCCCTTGATCAAGTTCACTGTTTTCTTTAAGAATATCTAACGTAATTCCTTGTCCTTTTTTAATCTGTGGCAAATGAGTCAGATTTTCAAGCTCTGTGGAAAGATTGACTAGGTAGACTGGTTGTTGCTTAGTTTCCCCATGTCGATTGCACCGTCCTGCGGCTTGAGTAATTGAATCCAAGCCAGCCACCGAGCGAATCACAGATTGAAAACTAATATCTACACCCGCTTCAATTAATTGCGTTGTGATACAGATTAGTTTTGTCTCACTATTTTTTAGTTTCTCACGTAATTCATCCAACAAATCTTTCCGATGTTTGGCACACATTGAGGTACTTAAATGATATAACTCAACATCTTCTAATTGCTGTTCTTCCAAATATTGATATAAACTCCGAACAGCTTTTTTAGTATTTAAAATAATTAGCAAATTTTCTTTCTCTGCTAAAATGTCTTGACTGAAATCAGCTAATGCTTCAAGCTTCCATGGTTCATCTGTTGTTCGATCAATGACCTCTACTCGTTTAAACTTGGATTCTACTTCTGATAAATCCAAAACCATTTCCCCATCGGAATCTTTGGTTAACGCTCGTCCAACATTTTCTAAAGACGGCTGAGTTGCTGTACACAGAACACTCGTTGTTCCACCGAATTTTTTTAAGAAGTTCAAACTTTCATTAAATAAATGCGTACAGTTCGTTGGCACGCCTTGCGCCTCATCAAAAATAATCACAGCATTGGTTAAATTATGAAAACGACGTGGGTTTCGAGTTCCTCGACTGTAAATCGTATTTAGAAACTGCACCATCGTTGTAAAAATCACTGGGCTTTCCCAATTGTCTTTCATTAATGCTTGTTTTTGCTCCAGTGCTTCTTTTTCTGCTTCTGATTCCTCCGATTTCCTTGCTTTCGTTTCTTCCTGATCTGTAAAAACATTGGAATGATGCTCTAGAATATTTTCTTCATCTTTTAAAATCTCTCGAACTGTCGCAGCGTTCTGTTCAATAATCGTTGTAAACGGTACGACATAAATGATGCGCTCTTTTCCATGTTTTATAGCGTGATTCAAGGCAAATCGTAAGCTAGCTAACGTTTTTCCGCCTCCTGTGGGAATCGAAAGGGTATAAATCCCTGTTTCTCTTTCAGCAAAGGTCTTGCATTGATCTGACATTTGTCCACGAAGTTGATTGATTGGTGTGTCAGCGGTAAAAGTTGAAATATATTCTTCTAGGCTTTGACTATAAGATTTCAGTAACGCATCATTTTCATGCTTTTTAAATTTTTCATTTTCTTCAAACAACATCGTATTTGTTCGGTCAGCATCCAGCAGACAACTATATATGAATTTCAAAAGGAAAAATGTATCATTTTGTTTGACCCTGCTTTTTCCATTTGATTGATAAAACCCTTTCAATTCTTCTATTGCTTCTGTCAATAATTGTTGAAATTGTTCTTCTGACATCACTTCTTCAAAAAAACGAAGTTTAATCTGCTCATAGTCCACAACCTCTATTTCTGCTACTCGCCTAAGATAATCAGACGTTGCTTCTCCCTCTGGTGTAAAAAAATCTTGCAGCCCTCGACTGCTGTGATGAGAAATAATCGCATTCCCCACCAATTCAGCAAAAATATATGAAAATGGATCACGACTATTTTTGTGGCAATAATCAAAAAGAAGTTTACCACCCGCAGTTGAATGATCCACGCTACCACGTGTCACACTTTTCGGATCAGCAATAGCTTTTCGCAAATATTCTTGGAATTCGTTGGAATATTTCCCTAAATCATGAAGTAAACCTGCTATATAGCTAACTTTTCTTAATCCAATTTTTGCGCCCCAATCACCACTCAACACGGCACATTCTAGTAGGTGATCTTTTAAGCGTTGCTTTTCTCCATCTGATTTCCTTACATGTGCGATATACATACTTAAACTCCTCAATTGATTTCTAAATGTCTTAAATAAATTATACCACTTATAAAAAAAGAACTATCTAAAATTTTAGATAGTTGGATTAATTTTTTAGTTAAAGAAAAAAAGGTAGACTAGTATTAATATTAGCAATAATAAAATAAACAAAACAGAAAGAACATCCCAAAGCTTCTCTGCTATAACTACAACGAGTGCACTAATAGCTACCAACAACAATTTTTTACTTTTATCTCTATTAATCATTTTATTATTACCCTTCCTGCTAATTCTAATACTAAACACTGAATTGAGCATAAAAATATTTACTAGTTTAGCGTACTACATTAAAACTTTTTAGTCAACTTTTTCTTCCTTATTAGTTAAAATATAAATAATGTGTTATAATTTAAATAAGTTTTAGAACCTGTCACATTTTAAATGTGTGGATTGAAAGAATTCTGTGTTTAGTACCTAATGATAGTATCAGCCCAAGTTCTGGAATTTGGGCTGGTTTTCATTTATCTAATTAAATCCGTCCTCAATAAATAAAGCTATCAAGAAAGAACTTGACTCCACCTTTTTTTTCATGTATCTTATAAGTAGAAAATAACGAGTATGTAGATACACCAAAGACCCCATCACTTTCGGAGAGTGATGGGGTTTATTTTGGCTTTCAGCCGCTTTCTAGTTCTGCCGATTATCAAGCCAATGTTTGAATAGTCCCAAGACCACTCCAACAATAATCGGACCAATGATTGTGGAAAATAAAACGAGCATGTCGAAACACCTCCTTTATGCGATACGTATCGCCATCGCAAAAGAGAAAGCGACCACTTTTAGCATAGCAAAGGTTTTGTTTCTTGCTAGCTTTTCTTCGTAATTAATTCTGCTTTTGTCAAATTTGTCCTATTCTTAAAACTATTTTGATTATTTTCATTAATTTTTACTTCGCAGAAAAAAATCTCCATTTCAAAAAATTTCTGTTATTTTTCTTTATATATAAGGGAGCATGATTTCGATGTTATTTAATACCGTTCCGCAAAAAAACTCATTGTGAACAAGCTACTCTTTATGTATAATAAAACGCATAGGATAGAAATAACTAACATTAAAACTAAATAAATTGGCTCTTCGTGGTCTGGCGCCAACCAAACCAGAAGCTTTGTTTAAACAGCAGTATCTGTAAAACGACTTTGCCAATAGCGTAAGGATAAATCTATGTTTTGTTGTACAGTCGCAACACATTTTATAGGTTCTTTATCTTGCCTATTTGTAGACGATTACAGGATACCTGTGGATCGTCTTTTTTTATTTCTATCCTACAAACTTTGAGAAAAAGAAAAATAGGCACTTCATTGTTCGGCGCCAACCGTTCAATGAAGCCCTGAATAGAAAGCAGTATCTCTCTATCCAAGTTGCCTATTTGCTAGTACCGTAGTACCAGCTTCTTTATTGTACCTAATTCTTGTAAGAATTTCTAGACACTTTTGAAATTTTTCTCTGGGTACTCAAAGGAGTTCCCTACATACTAGCATAATTGAACGATAGAGACGGACAGCTTTTACATTTTTCTTTTGCTCTACATACTAAAAAGAAAAGGAGCATTTCCATGAAAAATTCAGCCATCTGCATCAAAACTGTCCCTTATCAAGAGATTCTAAATCTTCGAGATTCACTCGAGCGTTTAGAATCTTGGAAAGAACCGCTAGAAGTTTTGGAAAAGTACTTTACCAATCCAACTACACCAATCAATAAAAAGCAAGTAGTCAAACAATACTACGCAAGTGCAAAATTGTTTGAAACCTTTCATAAAGAATATGCGCTTTTGATAGCCGAATCGCAAAATCAATTAGCGAGTATTGTACAAAATCAAAAGATCTAATCAAAAAATAAAAAGGACTATTTTTTGCGTATTTAGATATTGTAAGGGATAAATTGAAAAAACGCATACGTTACTGCAGCAGAAAAATTTTGCAAGATGTAACAAGTTTACTCACCAGATTTTACAGAAAAAGGTGGACAGACTGTTCAAGTAATCGGTCATTTAAAAACAAAGGATTTTTTAAATGTTGCGCAACATTTTCTACTAAACTTCAATTTTCCTTTTTAAAACAAACGAAAGACTTAGAAGTTCCTTACCATCTTCTAAGCCTTTTCTACTAATTATATTCATCTTTTTTATGTCCAATTGTTACAACAAGAATTGTTATCGTCTCATCATCTATATCCGCAATAATACGATAGTCTCCAATTCGATAGCGCCATTGACCATTTTTATTGCCAACCAAGCCTTTTCCTATTGCTCTAGGATTTTCAATACCTTTCAGATATTTATCAATCCACGAAAGAATTAATTTTGCTTGAAATCGGTCCATCTTTTTTAGTACTTTTTGTGCTTCCTTTTCATACCGAACAACATACTTTTTTTCTGTCATAAACCAAGCTTCTTCACCATTTCAACATGAGAAATACTTTCATCTTTTATTCGATGCTCTGTCATTAATTTATTATAGGTGTCCAAATCAATTTGATCTTCTAAACTTTCCAAAATTTTAGTCCTAGCAAGTTCAGATAAGGATAGCCCATTAAACTCAGCCATTTTTTGCATGAACTCTTTTTCATCCTCAGATAGTCTGAATGTTACTGTGCTCATTTCGTTCCCTCCTTTTGTATACAAATGTCTTACAGATGTTGTAACACATTTGTACACAACTCTCAATTGCACGCTCTAAAAAAACTTGCCTGTTATCGAGCTCTTGAAAGTTCTTCCATTCCCGCCTTTTCTTTTATCAAGAATTCATTTTTCGAAGGACTCTGTTCAATGGACGTTCCGCAACGAAGTTCTCTAATAACTCTTCATCCCGTGAAGCACTACTTTTAATCAACATCCTCATCACTTGTACTTCTAAGTTCTTGTTTTAGCGCTTCATAATACCCTAATTTGAAAAAGTTATACCAGTTTGCTACTTCTTTCTCTGGCATTACTTGAAGTGCCAATAAAATTTCTCTAGCAAACTCTAAATACCCCGTCCCGTTAGCTGTAATCAAATTATTCGCTCTTATTGCTTGGGTTTCTACAAATTGATTTGCGCCCGTATAATGATCACCTGCGTACTCTTGCAAGTCTTGTAGTTGATTACTTGTATGTTTGCCATCATTTAGTAAACCCAGAGTCCCCAGATAAACAGTCGCATCGCAAATCGCAGCGATCAAAGCGCCTTGCTGTTCCGCCTTTTCTACTAAAGCCGCAACAGCGTCTGCTTTATCCTTTCGCCAAGACTTTCCGCCAATTAAAACCAATGCGTCAAACTCTTTTTGACACGCTTCAGCAAATGTATAATCCGGCAATGTAGAAAAACCGCCCATCGAATGAATGGCTTGTTTTTCATTTGACACTGTTTTAACGGTGAAACCTTCTTCCTGATTCAGAACCGCCGCAATTGAGGCCGCTTCCCAATCTGCATATTCTTCTAATAACACAAAAAGTACTTCTGTCATATTTTATTCCTCCTTATATATAGGTAACAACGCTCCGCTACACCTTGTACTTTTCAACATCAGTTCGTTTTATTCACTGTGTTTCAAAGCAGGCTCGTTTAACTCTGACAGGAAAATAGGAAAAACGAACTGAGGTGCTTTTTGTCTCATTTAGTTTTTATCTTTTTCCCGAAGACCTTCAATCCTTAGAGCTTTAGCTCTTAGGAATTGTTGAGATCGAAGCACAGCGTAGTGATAGCCCGTGTAGCTAGATACCTTTCGGACTTCATCATACAACAGAAGTGTGACAACTGATTGTCAGCTTTTATAAAGAAAATACATTTGTTCAATTTTCGATTTGACTGCTTCAACGATTATCGGCGGTTCAATGACTCGTACCTTGTCTTGGAAACGTAAAATGAAATCCACTGTTTTTTCCTGATCGATCAATGGAAACACGATTGTTCCAACAGCCGAGGCTTTATCCTGTTCCTCAAAAAATTCTGCACCAAATTTGTCAATCAAATATAATTTATCCTTTTGATCATATGTTAAAACTACTTGTTGGCTTGCTGGCAATGCCATCGCTTCTAGATAATCATTTTCAGACTCAATAGTCAGCTTTATAGCTTCTAAAGGTCTAGGCTCAAATCCCTCATCTAACAACTCGTATGTTTGAATCCTGGTCAGTTTAAACAAGCGAAATGCCTTTCTTTTTAAGCAAAAACCATAAAGATACCAATGGGACGCTTTAAATACAAGTTTATACGGTTCTACTTTTCGTTCCGAATAGCCTTTTTTGGAATGATACTGAATAACAATGATTCGCTGCATTGCTATTGCTTGGCGTAAATCATTTAGTTTGTTCTTGCCTTCATTGAGTGTAAACCACGACGATAGATCGATCAATAAATCGCTTTGCGGTTGCTGCAAGCTTGTATTTGGCGCAATTTTTGCTAGTAAGGGACTGATGTCAGAGGACGCTGAGATACTTTGAATCGCTGAAAGGCCAGTCAAAATAGTCGAGATATCTTCTGTTGAAAAAATATGTTTACTAACTTTATACCCCTCAACTATGCCATAACCGCCACGAATTCCTGAATAAGAAACAATCGGAATCCCTGCTAAATTCAACGTTTCAATATCACGATAGATAGTTCGTTTAGATACTTCCAATCGTTCAGACAATCCTTTGGCAGTCATTCGGTCATTTTCGGTTAACAAATTTACTAGACTGAGTAAGCGATCGATTTTCATATTTTCTCCTTTTCATTGCATAGATACGTAATAAAAAAGGAATCTATTTGCTAAATGCGCATTGATTCCTTCTTTCTTGATTTTTGTATCATCATTATACTGTGTAATTTCTTACAGCACAATTCAAGTTATTTGTTGATCGTGTCAACATCGGATTTATATACGCTTTTCTACAAAATTATATTATCTTTCAAAATATCCATATCCGTAATCACAATCTTCCGATCTTGAATCTTAATCGCTCCTAAATCCTTCAGCTGCTGCATCATGCGATTTACACTACTAGCAGAAGTGATGCCACAAAAATGGGCAATCTCTTCATTAGTGACCACAAAATCAACCAACAGCCCATCTTCTAACTGCACGCCAAACGTATCATATAACTCATATATCTGGGTACAAACCGCTCCAAATTTGCCATTCATCAACATTTGCTGCATCTTCTTCATCGAATACATCAACCGAACACGGTAATAATCCTTCACGTACATCTGTAATTCTTTACTCTGATTGATATCCTTCCAAAACTGAACCCGATCAATTTGATACAATTCTGCTTGCTCTGATTCGATCCGAATATTAAACGGCGCGTCGATAAACTGGGAATATTCATCTCTCAACAACGATACGATTTCCAAACTATTGATATACCTCAAATTAAACTCTCGTCCATCCGGAGAAATAACGCTAGTTTTGATGATACCGCTCTTCAAAATATACGCATAGCGATCCTGCAATCCTTCATAGGTTAAATAGGTTCTTTTTTTCTTCACAACGATTGGAAATGAATGATTATCTAAATATTCTTGTAAGACATGACTATCCATTTAATGACTCCTTATCCTTTTTTGAACATTTTCTGTAAAAATCTATTCTTATTTAAAAGCATAACACATCGAAAAACAATAACAAATGTATATGACTTTTGTTGTGTTTTTTTGTTTCTAACTTTTTTTTAAAACAAATCCGCATTTTTTTTCATGGCTTTTTTCGTATAGTATCTATACAACTGGCTTTCAGAAAAAAATTGTAACTTGCAATTTAAGCTTATCACACTAGGAAAGAAGGAACTCTTTACAATGACGGAACATTCAGAAGAAAAATTATTTAACAAAGGTTTTATCAGTATTACGTTGATCAATTTTGTGGTGTATCTCGTGTACTACTTACTAATGGTGATCATTGCAGTGATTGCTCAAGATACCTTGCACGCTTCATTAGGTCAAGCAGGTCTTGCTTCAGGGATTTATATTATCGGCACCTTATTTGCACGATTGTTTATGGGTAAACTCTTAGAACTCATTGGTAGAAAAGCAGTACTGAGATATGGCGCTTTATTTTATCTCATAACTACGATCGCTTATCTATACATCCCAAGTATCGGAATTCTTTACCTTGTCCGCTTGCTAAATGGTTTTGGCTATGGAACTGTCTCAACAGCAACAAATGCCATCGTAACAGCTTATATTCCTAAATCAAAACATGGGGAAGGGATCAATTATTACGGATTAAGCACGAGTCTAGCTGCTGCTATAGGTCCATTTATCGGGATGGTTTTACTTAATACTATGAGTTTTTATTTTATTATTTTATTTTCGATCGTACTGATTTTCTTGACCACGATCGCCTGTTTTATCTTCCCTGTAAAAAATATTCAATTGAGTGCTGAGCATAAAGCGAGTTTATCTCGTTGGACAGTTGATAGCTTCATTGAAAAGAAAGTGCTATTTATTTCATTTATTGCTTTTCTAATGGGACTTTCTTATTCAAGCGTACTGTCTTTCCTTTCATCTTACGCTAAAGCAATCGATCTTGTCAGCGCAAGCTCATTTTTCTTTGTGGTCTATGCTTTAGTGATTACAGCTACTCGTCCCCTATCTGGTCGCATTTTTGATGCAAGAGGTGAAAATGCCGTGATGTATCCTAGTTTTTTATTTTTAACAGTCGGATTATTTTTTCTAAGTGTTACAAATTCAAGCTGGATGCTGCTAGTTTCAGGTGGTTTGATTGGTCTAGGTTATGGAACGTTCATGTCGAATGGTCAAGCAATTTGTTTAAAGGAAAGTCCTAATAGTCACCGTATCGGTATTGCGTTATCTACCTATTTTATTGGTTTGGATCTTGGTCTTGGCGTGGGGCCTTATGTTTTAGGAGAATTACGAAGTATTTTGTCATTCCAAGGTTTATATTTCGTTGCTGGTCTGATTCCGATAGTTTGTACGATTCTTTACGCTTTGTTTTACCGATCAAAAGTCTCTGTTTATGAAAATATCAAATAAAAAAGGAGTAACATGATGAATACAGAAGAACGTATGCTTGAAATTTTACAACAAACGTTAAACAAGATAGAAGAACTAAACACTCGCCTAGGTCATATTGAAAAGGATTTGACCTTGATCGACAACTATCAAGCAAATACAAATCAATACGCAAGAGCAATTGAATCAGCTATCGAGAATAATAATATCATGGGTTAAAAATAATAATTAGGAAATAGAAATTGGTTTTTTTTCCATTTATTTACTGTATATTTCAGTTGATTACGCTTCACCTTTGGAGGTCATAACGTTATGGAAAAAAAGTGATGAGTAAAAACTTGATATTTTCAAATTGATTTTCTTTGGTAAAAATGGCATTTCCGTCAATATGATTGCGGAAAAATCAACCTTGCCATTAAATCTGATTTACCGAAAGATCAAAGTAAATCGTGATGATTTGAAAGAAGTTTCCTCTCCAGAATCAGTAATAAATTATATTCTACGATCTTCTACAAACAGCACTAATTTTTTTTATCCAGATAAACAATCAGAGAGCAGAATAATTTTCTGCTCTCTGATTGTTTATTTTTAAAATGCCGGTGTTAATGTTTCACTGTATTTTGTTTCTAATAGCTCACGAACTTTATCACTAGTCATTGCTTTTTTTAGTGCCTTTATTTTGTCGGAGTCTTTGTTATCTTCTCTGGCAACCAAGCTTATGGCAAAGCGATCATCCACTTTCTTCTCCAATAAAATCGCATCTTTTGGTGTTAAGCCGATTTTAGCAATATAAGTCGGATAGTTGTAAATCATTGCCATATCTTTTTCATTATATGCTTCTGCTAAGTTTAGTAAATCAACAGAAACCCATTCAAACTTTTTAGGATTTTCAACTACATCTTTGATTGCGCCATTGAACCCTACACCGTCTTTCAGTTTGATCAAACCAGCGTCATCTAAAATTGCCAGTGCACGGCCTTCGTTGGAAATATCACTTGGTAGTGCAATTTTGGCGCCATCTGGGAGATCTTTAATATCTTTGAACTCTTTCGAATAAAAGCCAACTTTAGCATTATAAATTTTTTGTACAATCACTAAATCACCATTTTTTTCTTCATTGAATTTTTGCATAAAGGGTTCATGTTGAGCAAAGTTGGCATCGATTTCTTTGGCATTTAAAAGTTCATTATATTGAATATTATCATTGACTTGAACCAACTCTACTTTATACCCATCTTCAATATTTTTGCCCGCCAATTCAACAACTTCAACAGTCGATGGAATATGAGAAGCAACTTTGATGACCTTATCTTCCTTCTTCTCCGTATCCGCTTGTTTTTTCTGTCCACCGCATCCTGCAACCACTAGACCCGTTACCATTAACATACTAATCAATACTTTTTTTTTCATGTTTCTGCTCCTAACTACTATTTTTTATTTATCTTTTTAGATACCCAACTACCACTTATTTGAATAAAACTTACGAATAGGATCATAACAACGATTGCTGTGTACATTATGGCATATTCATAACGTTGATAACCATACCTTAATGCAAAATCACCTATCCCACCGCCACCAACTACACCCATAACCGTTGAATAAGAAACCATACTGATTATAACTGACGTCAATGACAACACTAGACCCGAGCGTGCTTCAATATAAAGAAAACGGGTGATCAACTGAAACTTAGTACTACCTAAAGATTGAGCCAACTCTAAAATGTCATTTGGTATTTCTAACAACACCTGTTCCACAAGCCGGGCATATATAGCAACCGCTACAAAACTTAAAGGCAAAGAAGCAGCATATGTCCCAAAAGCAGTCCCTAATACGAATCGAGTAAATGGGATCATAGCAACCACGAGTAATAGAAATGGAAATGAACGCACAATATTAATGTAGCCATTTGCTAACATGCCCAGCCACTGATTCGACTGAGTTGGTATCTTCTTTGTTAAATAAACAAATGTTCCAAGTGGTAACCCTAATGCCACAGATGCAATGATTGAAATCAAAATCATTATGCCGCTTTCTGATAAAGCCTTACTTAATTCTGGAAGGTAATAACTAATTTTACTTATATACGCTGCCATTATCCCAAACTCTCCCGTACTCTTTCATAATAAGATCCAAACTGCGTTGATTGTTGACTTCTTTGAATGGCTAATATATCCAATACTTTTCCATTTTCTAGAATCGCTGTTCGATCGCATAATTGTTTGATCAAATTCAATTCATGGCTGACGATAACCATTGTCGTTCCAAACGTTTGATTGATTCTTCGCAATAACTCTAAAATATCATAAGCATTTTGGCCATCTAGAGCAGAAGTTGGTTCATCGCAGAGTAAAATTTTGGGCTGTGTAATCAACGCCCTGGCAATTCCTACACGCTGTTTTTCACCACCACTAAGCTGGCTTGGATAATATTTGCCTTTATCAGACAAACGTACAAACTCCAAAACTTCTTGAATACGTTTTTGGTCATATGCTTTATTCAATCGTAAAGGAAGCCCAATATTTTCGTTGACAGTTTGGTTGTATAGCAAGTTAAATTGTTGAAAAATCATCCCAATTTGCTTACGACTTTGCCGTTTTTGTTTCTCATTTAACTGCATCAAATCCGCATCAAAGACTTTAATAACGCCTTGACTCGGTTTTTCTAAGGTGTTGATCATTCTTAGTAATGTAGATTTACCAGATCCACTTTCACCAATCACACCAAATATTTCATGTTCTTGGATTTTAAACTCAACATTATCTAATGCTGTGACAACTGATCCATTATGATTATAAAACTTTGAAACTTGGTCAAACGTAATCATTTTATTTCCTCCAACTCAATCTACCAGCAACTGAACAAATTCGGCTTTAGAAACATTAGTAAAATAATCTCCTACTATGACATCAGCTAATACTTGCTTAATTGCTGCTTGCTCATATTTACAGCCAATCAATAACTCTGCTATTTCTTTTGTATCTTTTTGACTGAAGTAATCACCGTAAATTGTGATAGCTGAAATTCTTCCCTTTTCTACAGAAATATTTGCTTCTATGAGTCCACCTTGGAATTTTTCTTCTCTTTTGATCGTATACTTAGGTTCCTCACCAAATACCCAAGTCTCATTTCCATATATCTCTGCTACCAATTGATCAATCGCTCGTTCATCTTCTTGGGTTAGATGATATTTTCGTGTCTGAATTGCGTCCATTGTCTTAGCTTTAAATAAATGCAATAATATGCGGTCTCGAAAATCTTCAGTGGAAATCCCTTGATATTCTTTAGCTAAGTAAGGTTTTAAATTGGTCACTCGGCTTCTAACAGACTTCGTCCCTTTTGATGCTAACTTTTTTTCAGAAACGGTAAGCACTCGACTAACTTCGTCTAAATCAACATCCAACATCAATGTTCCATGGGAATACATCTTTTTATTTTTCGTATACATAGCATTTCCAGAGAATTTTTTCCCATCGATCAGTAAATCATTTCGACCACTAATTTCTGCCCCGAGCGCACCCATTTCATGTAAAGCATCAATAATTGGCTGTGTAAATGCCTTAAAATTCCCAAATGACTCATGGGTTGCATCAACAACAAAACTAAAACTTAAATTACCTAAATCATCATACACTGCACCACCACCAGATAACCTTCTGGTAATAGTGATTTGGTGTTCCTTAGCATAATTCAAATCGACCTCTGCACGTACATTCTGATTGCGTCCGACGATAACACATGGTTTTTGAATATAAAACAATACCAGTGGTTCGTCGAATGTCCGCTGATTCAACAAGTATTGCTCTGTCGCTAAATTCCGACGGATATCGTTAGAGGGCATAATAACATAATACATTTTATTCCTCTTTTCTTATTGTCTAAGCTTATAGGCATTTCAGCACCATATGAAAATGCTTTCAATATAAATTTCTGATAATTCCAACAATAGATTTAGTCTATCATTCTTAATTATAATATTACATATATTTGCTCAAAAAAGCTTTATATTATAAGAAAAAATCATATTTTATATAACAGAAATTTTAACTTAACACAGATTTTAGTACACAACAGTGATGATCCCTATATTCTAACGATATGTATAAATAGAAAAACGACACAACAACCAGAAGTATCTCTGATTCATTGTGCCGTTTTTCCATTTCAAGCTATTTAAGTGTTAGGTAAACATCTCAGAGTAATAAACGAGATTAGTTTCCCACTATTTTTTTTCGACTAGGCGAATTTGAACAGCTTCCATACGTAATGCCTTACCAGTTGTTCCTGCTGTTGCACCATTTGAAACATACGCGCCCCAGCCTTTGTTTTTAGAGTGAGCACGATATTGAACATCATATCTCTTCGCTAACTCACCAGTCAATCGAATTTGGATAGCTTCCATTCGTAAAGCTTTACCAGTTGTACCAGCTAATTCTCCATTAGCTTTGTATCCTTGCCAACCAATATTACGAACGTGAGCACGGTACTCGATACCGCCTTCGATTTTCTTAGCTGATTCAGGCATGTCTACATCTTCTAGATTCAATTTAACAGCTTCAAGAGCTAATTTTCTACCTGTCGTCCCAATGATTTCATTGGTATCAACAGTTTTTTGCCAGCCTATATTACTAACATGACCTGTTCCTCTAATATTTGGCGCTACTTTTTGAGCGTCCTCTAATTGTTTTTGTAATTTAGCTTTTGTATCAGCATCACGAATTTTCTTGATTGTTTCCGCTGCTTTATCAAAATCTTTGGCTTTGATTTGAGCTTCTGCTAATTCAATCAATGGTTTGTCGTGAACAAGGTTGTCTGCTTTTACTAACGCTTCAACTTCTTTTTCAACAGCTGCTTTAGTTGTTAATTTAGAAATCTTGTCTTTAGCTGCAACTTTTTCTTCAGCAGTTAAGTTTTCTAATGCATCGATTTGTTTGTTTGCAGCGGCTTTTGCTTCAGATAGAGCAATACCGTTATTTAGTTTAGTTTGATATTGTTTACGTGTCGTGTCTGATTTTAATTGATTGATCATTTTTTGCGCTTCTACGTATGAACCAGAATCAATCAATGAATCAATTTCATTGGTAAGTTCTTTATCATATTGCTTGATGGCTTCTGCTTTGGCTTCTTCGTAAACTGCTACCATATCTGCTTTTTCTGATAAGCTATTTACTTTATTTGTATAAGCAACTTTTTGGGCAGGTGTTAAGCCTATCAAACCGTTAATCGCATTATTAATAGTAGTTTTAGCAGCATTTAAATCTGCCGCCGCAACTTGACGATCTGTGATTAATTGCTCTACTTTTCCTTTAAGAGTCGCCACTTCCTCTGTAGTCGAACAATCAACTACTTCTGATGAGAATTTTTTCTTTTCAGCATCAGTTAATTCAGATGCTCCATTAATAAATCCTGCAAGAGCCTTTTTATCCGTCAAAAGCTGCTCTTGTTTATTCGCAAGATTAGTATCTGCAGCCATAGCACGATTTACTACATCAGTAATATCATCTATTGTAGTTTTGGCATTAATTTCAGCTTTATATCCATCTTTGACACTCTTTGAAAGATATTTTAATTCATCAATTTGCTTGTTTGCAGCAATTTTTGCTTCCGCTAGCTCATTGGCTTTGTCTTTGGTCGCTTTATTCGTAGCATTTAACGCTTCTGCTGTTTCTAAAGCAGTTTTAATCTCTTCGTTATTTTTTGCATCTGTAATACTTTTTAGCGCAGCTTTAGCTTGTGTTACTGTTAAATCTTCTAATTTATTCAAAATATTTTTAGCAATTTCTTTTGCTTCATCTAATTCGGCTGTCTCAATTGCTTTAATATCATTTGCATAAACAGCTTTAGCTAAGATATCTGCTACTTTTTCTAAAGTATCAACTGTATCAACATCAAGTTTTGCTTTATGAGTTGTTCTTTCAGTTTCATTAAGAGCTTCCAATGAATCAATTTGTTTTTTTGCATCAAGTTTTGCTTTTGACAATTGAGCTGCTTTATCAGCATCTTTAGCAAGTTCTAATTTGGTATTTACTTCACTTTTTGTAGTTGCAGCTTTTACAGCTGTAATGTGCGGTTCTTTCTCATCAGCTTTTAAATTAGATAATGCTTGAATTTCTTTGATTGCTGTCTCTTTGGCTACTTCTAAAGCTTTGATTTCTAACTTTCTAGCAGCTTGAGCTTGTGCAACAATTTCTGCAACGGCTTCTGCGGTTTTTGATAAGCCAACATTTGCTTTATACGTAGATAAAGCAATTTTATCTTCTAATTCTAAAGCATCAAGTAATGTTTGCGCCTCAGCTTGTGCTGCTGCTAAATTCTTTTGCTTAAGAGATTCTACTTCATAAAATTCATTCCATTCCTGCATAACAGCATCAAGTGCTTCAGTTGTTTTTGCTGCATCAACTTTACCTTGGAATCGTTTAACGTCTTCTGCTTTGACTACATCGCCTGCTTCTGAAGCAATTTGATTTTTCATATTTGCTTTTTTCTCATTTAAATCAGCCGTTTCTTTGTTTGCAATTGCCTGATCTATATCTGCTTCTAGATTTGTTAAATCTACTAAATCTTGTTCTGCTTTTGGCGTTTTATTTGCGATTTTTTCAAGACGATCGCTGAATGCATCATCTAAGGTAGCCGATAAGTCTGCTTCTTGTAATTTGCTACTTAACGCATTTACTTTAGCATTAATTAGTTTTGTTAGAACACCTTGGTAAGCAGTTTTTGCTGCCTCAACCGCTAGGTCTACCTCTTCTTTAGTTTCAGCATTATCAATTGCAGTATAATGGAGCTCTTTTTCTAAATCAGAAAAATAGGTCATTCCTTTAATAACTTCTTTTTGCTGAGTTTGATATTTCGGAAGATTCGCAAATGCTGTATTGGCTTCTGTTGCCGCTTTTAAAACTTCTTCTGCTGCTTTTTGATTCTCTGCTAAATCAGCAGCAAAAACCTCTTTAGCTACACCATAATTTTTTGATTCGTTAGCCAATTCTGCATTAAATTTATTTATTAATCCAGTTTTAGCAAGTGCTGTAGCGATTTTGCCTTTATATGCTGCTTTAGTGCTTTCACCAGTTTCTGGTAAAGAGTTTAAAGCTTCGATTTGATTATCATAACTAGCTTGTAATAAATCAATTTCAGCAACAACATCGGCCTTATATGCATCTACCGTAGCTGTATTGACTTCAACTTCATTAGTAGCCTTTCTAACATTGGCAAGATGTACAGCTTTAGCTTCTGGTGACAATGATTTTAGGGCTTCGATATTTGTAACTGCTTGATTAATCAGCTTCTGTAATTCTTCATCATCTACTACTCTCATTTGCGCTGTTTCTGCGTTTGCTTGCTCAGTATCTGTGACCGCTAAAGCAGCAACCGGACTAAACGCATGCAGTAATAATCCAAATACTACAGGGGCTACTACCCACTGTTTCTTTCTCTTATACATCTTGTAAATTTTCTTCGTGTTGCTTTCAGGACTCAAATCGTCTTTTCTGAAATTTTTGTTGCTCTTCATGAACCATTACCTCCATAATAATAATTTTTTTGTTAAATACCAATTTGAATTAGTACTCACGCAAAGTAAAATAATGGACACGACCAAAAAAACCCATATAATAAAGTACATAGCATATTAGATTAAGGCGTATCCGATTAGCTTCCCATTTCTTCTTTTTTGTAGGAACAAGAAATGGCTTTTTTGTTATTGATTACATGCGTCCTATTTTTACCTTGACGGCTTTCTTGACGGCTGAAATCCAGTGTTAATGCTAAAAAAACATAATAAAAAAACCATATGAGCTTATCAAATGGTTTTAACTGGATCATTAATTTGTTTTTTTTAGAATAAGCAATTAAATAGTAGAAATTTTTTCAATTGCTTGTCTTTCATCTTTCATAAATGAATTTGTGTAGACATCCAACGTCATCTTAGTTGAGGTATGACCTAACATTGAACTTATTGTAGCAATGTTCACCCCCAACTCTAAGCAACGAGTTGCAAAGGTATGCCGCAATGCATGAAAAGGTAACTGTGTTATTTGCAGCTGCTCCAAAAGGTTTTTAAATCGATACGTAATCGTTCGTGGTTCAGTACAAGAATCGGCAATTCCAACAACATATGAACTTTTAGAAGATTGCTTGATTTCAATTAGATAGGCTTCAAGTTGGTTTGACAATGGCAAGGTTCTCTCAGATTGAAACGTTTTTGGTGTTCCTTCAATCAAAGCCGTTTTACCACTGTCCACTTGCAATCGTTGGAGTGTTCTTTGAATATGAATTGTTTTTTCAGTAAAATCTATGTCACCCCATTGTAAGGCACTGATCTCACCGATGCGCATTCCAGTTTCTAACGCTAGAATAATCGGTAAGTATTTTTCATCTGCAATGGCAGCTTCTTTAATTTTTTTTTGTTGTGCTACAGAAAAAGCTCGTACTTTTTGTTTTTCCAACTTGGGTAAATCGATATTTAGCGCTGGATTCTTTTTCAATAAATTTTGACGAACCGCTTGAGCTAAACCATTTTTCAAAACGCGATGAACAGCATGCACTGAGCTTGGCGATAGTGACAGACTTAACTGCAAAATCCATTGATCGATATCTGTCGGTAATAATTCAGTTAATCGAATAGCACCAATCCTCGGCAAAATATGCAATTGAACTTTACTTTTATAACTATTATAAGTACTTAGCTTAACTCTTTTTTTGACGATTGTATCAAGCCAAACTTCAAACCACTCAGTCAGTGTTCCAGTATAGGTTGATTGAAACTCAGGATCTCTAAGTGAATCAGCTTTTAGCATCATTAATTTATGTTTTACTTCCAAATACTTTCTAGAATAAATGTAACCATAACGAATTTTCCCATCCATTTTTCGTTCCTTTATATAACGGCCTTCCCAGCGACCATCTTTTCTCTTATATATGTTTTCTCCTCTTTTTGCCATGATAAAATCCCTCTCTCATTTTTTGATTTGTGACGGCGTATTTGACGGCGTTGAAATTAAAGTACCGAATCGTTGTATTCTCAGTATTTTATTCAACTAAATATACGCATTCCCAATTTTCAGGGGAGAATTATTCATTCATAAAATATCAAATTAGTACTATATTTCTTTTGCAAAACGTTTTTATATCCGCAAGAAAATATCATTATGAACGTTTTTTAATAACATAAGAGATTAAGGCTTTTTTTTATAAAACCAATTACACCAATACCTATTGACATTCAGCCTACTTAAATAGTACAATACTAGGTGTTGAGTGAATAAGACTGTTTATAAAACCAACATTTTTTATTCATCAAAATTTCATTTTCTCATTTCTTGTTCCTACAAAGAACAAGAAAAAATATCATTAAATTTTTTTCCTCAAAATCAACTCAGTTAAGTCGATTTCCAACATTTTTATCCTTCTCTCCAATGCATTTTTACGTTTTCATTACTAACTCCCCATAACTCATGGTACTAACTTTATAACTTCCCTTTTTTACTATCTTACAACCAACATTTCTTAAGTCTCACCTAATTTTTTTCATTTTCAATCACCTTTTAATACTCTTTCATTTTTTTGGTTGCGCATTCATAATTCTCTAAATAAAACAGATCTATCTGTCACAGTATAGAAGGTAAAAATGACACGCGTTATTAATTACAATGTTACAATACCAAGGCTGAAGTTTCCAATCTAATTTTTTTTTTTAATCTTTTCTTTCCTTCTAAAAAAAAATAATTCTATAAATAGTTTTTTTTTACAGTTAAATTCCCATCCTCTTTTTTATTACCCTGTTTTTTTATCACGAACTATCATCTACTCTAAGCAAAGTTAGAAAAAATAAATGTTTTTTTATAGAAAAAAGCACCCCTGTTTATCTTTTCAGGGGTGCTTTCTTTTTTCTTTTTTTTATTCTTTTATATTAGTTTTTTTCTTTCACAGCACTATTCAACAAAGCATCGTCAATAAGCTAGCTTTCATTCACTTTTTTCTTAATAGCAGAAAGAATTTCTTGAACATTATTTCTAATAAAGAAATGATCTCCTTGAAAAACGATCTGTTCGCAATTAGAGCCTATAAGATCCATCCACTCTTTTAGCTCGCTCTTTTTCTCTTGTGTTCCATTAAAAATAAGTACTGGACAACTTACTCTTGTTTTTTTGGGGCTAATGCTGAACTGATTTAATAATGCTAAATCTTCCCTCAAATAATCTGTCACTAGCTCTAACAGCTCAACTTCTTCAATGACTTCCTTGGGAATTCCACCTAACTTAAAGAAAAATTGATTAAATTTTTTAGTTGGTGCAGATAAAATCGATTCATAAGTCTTTGAACGAAAAGTCTCACTTCCAGAAAATATCAACAGTTTGGGTTGTCTGATCGTCATCTTTTCAAGCTTCTTATAAATATCCATTGCAACTCTGGCTCCCATGCTATGGCCAAATAAAATATACTCTTTGGTAAAATCCACACATTCTAATACTTGTTTTAAGGTTTTGTCAATCAACATCCGCCAAGATTGCGGTCTATCTGCAAAACTTCTCCGCCCCCGACCATCATATTCGATTTGAATAATTTCAAATTGCTCATCATTCAACTCTAACCATTCTTTATAAGGATTTACGATACTCCCGGCATAAGGAAGCATAACTAATTGAATCATCTTTTTTCTCCTATTTCCATTCTAACGTAATTCCAGTTCTAGCTGGTCGCAAGCACTTTGTAGTAGAGTATCCAGTTGTTTTTTCTGGTTTATATTTTCTGGGTAAATTAGAACTAGTTGATCTAAATATTTGTTGATAACGATCTCAAACCCATCAACGTTTTCCATTATCTCTACTTGTTTTTTAGCGGTTTCCAAGGTTTCACTTGTGAATTCAAAAACAGTTTGGTTATTGATTGAATATATCTCTTTATTTGTATAGTCACTATCCATTTTACTCAATTCATCGATCAGGCTAATCTGAGTATCTAGTTTTAACTGCTGCAAATAGCCCATCTGTTCTTCTATATTGTCGACTGACTGATTAAGTAAAACTGGCCATAAGTCAATATACGGACCAATCGCTTGTGCAAAATCTGCTGGTAAGTATTTTCTATTTTCTTGCACAACATAAACAGGAATTGTTTTAGGATAATCGATCTCATGGTTTTTACGAATAATAATTTGAGCTAAATACATAATAAGTGCCCAATGATTTTTCCCATAATATTTTTTCGTCTTTTCCCCTAAACTTAATGTAGACAAGCAAATAGAAAACTCTTGCTTTCTTTTTTGTTCAACATGAATATGCTCTTTATTTTGCTTAAACATCAACAGATGTGCTTCCAGTTTTTTCAGCTCTGATTCCTCGTCAAGGATAGGTTTAGGTAAAAGATAGCCAATGTTAGGTTTAGGATTTTTGACAGGATTCATAATGTATTCTTTTATTCGATCGTAAAATACTGTATCACTATACTTATCCCAAATAGTATGAGAAATCAGTAGATGTAAAATCGTTGTTTCTTCATTTATTTGGGTAAGCAGCATATGATATAGGGCATTTGTTGTTTCATTTTTAAGTGCTGATACCATGTTATCTTTTATTCCCTTTTGGAAGATAACCTTATCTTCCTCTGGTCTATCACTTAAATCAATAAAAGGAATTGTAAACGACTCCTCAAAAGGATGTTCATACAACCTGAATTTTTCTCCCTGCCATCCATAACTCGTACGCAGTAAAGGCTGCTCATACACAACTTGTTTTACTGCTTCAATGATTCGTTCAGAATCTGATGTAGGTAGCTCAAATGCTGCATAAACCATCGTAGCATCTAACGTATCCAAAAACATTCTTTGCATAGCTGAAGGCTGAATCACTTGCTTAACTGGTGAACCTTCCCAATTAATTGGAACAAATAAGTCCCCTTCATCTGTGACAGATTGCGGTTCATTCTGTAAAAAATCTAAAATTTCATCTATTTCTTTTAAAAATCGCTCATTTACATTTTGAATAAATTCCTTTGAAAAAAGACGATTGTCATAGACGATATTACTATTCAAATTTTTGTCTACGATCACTAAATTAACTGCAATCGGCGTTCCAAATTGATTATTAGGACTAACTTCATTTCCTTGCGGCGCAGGACTCACCTTGAATAAGTGATCTCCTTGCTGTGACTCATTAAACTCTCCTGAATAATTGAATGTAACCATTGGTTCAGCCTTAGAAATTTCAGGTAAAACTGTTTTAGCAAGCCCATAACCAATACCATTTTTAGGAATTGCTTTCAATGAACGGTTTACTTCTAAAATATCAGCTTCAATACTATTATTCCCCAACGAAAACGCAACTGGATAGGTGACTGTAAACCATCCAACTGTTCGATCAATCTCAGTATCATCCGTTAGTTGTTCCCTACCATGGCCTTCCATAAGTAAAGAAACCGCTGAATTTCCAGTTACTCTCGCTATTGCTCTAGTTAGAGCGGTAATCAAAATTTCATTGATGTAGAAATGACTAAAGCGATTTTTCTGCATTAAAAGCTCAGTTGTTTTTATCATACCTAATTGAGTGGATAAGATTGTTACTTGTTTGGTTCGTTCAGCATCTAAATCATTTTTCAACTGACTTTTTTCAACAATTGCCGCTGTTTCTTGCCAAAATAATAGCTCATTAGCTAGTTCCTCACTCTTACTGTAGTCAACTAATTCTTGACTCCATTTTTGATAAGACATGGTTTTTAATGGGAGTTTTATTTTTTGTTCAGCTTTGAGTGCAGTATAGGCTGTTTCAAGATCCTCCAAGATGATTTTCCAAGAAATGGTATCAACAACCAAATGATGGGCAATTAGCAATAAGAAACTACGATCTCTAAACTGATAAATAACTGCTTTAAAGACTCTACCATCTGCCAAAGAAAGGTCTGCTTGTGCAGCATTGCTTAATTTTTGCATTGATTGATAGATTTCAGTTGTTTGATCAAACCAATCGATTGTCCGACTATCTTGTTCAAAATTATAACGCTTCAGTGTAAATGAAGAGACCATTTCTCTCGGCTGAACAGACTGCCCTCCATTATAAATAGCCCGTAACATATCATGATGGATCATGATTTCTTGCAATGCTTGTGTCATTTTTCCTTCATTCAATTGTTCTGTCGCAAATTCAAGCATGATCGATTGATTAAAATGATTAGGTTCCGCTAACTGTTCATCCATAAATTTTTGCTGGATCGGTGTAAAAAGAACTGCTCCTGTCACATCACTCTGATCAAGAGCCATCTTTTCGTTTTGTTTCAGATTCGTGCTTAATTCTTTGATCGTTCGGTACTGAAGAATGTCATTGATTGTAAGTGAGTACCCCTGTTCTTTCAGTTTTGATACAATTCGGATAGCTTTAATTGAATCTCCACCTAAGTCATAGAAATCTTCATTTATCCCAATCTCATCTTGATTAAGGATTTCTTTAAAAATCGCTAAAATATTCATTTGTATTTGCGTTTTTGGTTGTTCTTTTTCTTCTTTATTTAGATCGAGCTGATGCTCTGGTAATTGGTCAACAGCTAATTTTCCATTTTTAGTGGTTGGTAACGAATCTAAGAGAATAATCGCTTTTGGGATCATATACTCGGGTAATTGCGCTCTTAAAGATTCTTTTATTTGTTTTTCAGAAATATTCTTTGTAGTACTCACATAAGCAATAAGCTGTTTTTCTGCTGAGGTTTCGCTTTCAACAACAATCACAGCTGCTTCTTTCATTTCAGAAATATCTAACAGATGTGCTTCAATTTCTTTAAGCTCAATTCTAAATCCACGAATTTTTACTTGTTGGTCGATTCGCCCTAAAAATTCAACTTGACCTGCTTCATCCCACCGAACTAGATCTCCAGTTTTATATAATTTTTCTTTGGGGTTAAATGGATTTTTTATAAATTTTTCATCTGTTAATTCATCCTTCCCTAAATAACCTCTGGCAAGCCCTTCGCCACCCAAATATAATTCTCCTGGCATTCCGATCCCGCAAAGCGACTCGTCAGAAAAAATCAACGCCGTAGTATAATTGATTGGCTTACCGATCGGAATCGTCTGCATGAATGGCTCAGAAATTTCATAAGTCAAAGCAAAAGTTGTACACTCCGTCGGACCATAGCCATTGATCAAGTGAGTTTGCTGATTGGCTTGTTTAAATTTAGAGACATGATAATTTGACAGCTTTTCACCACCGATCAATAGATAGTTTAGGGATGAAAAAATTTGCTCATTTAAGGAAACTAATTGATTAAACAAAGAAGATGTCAACCACATAACATTGATCTGGTTCATTTCAATTATTTCTTCTAATTTATCTGGATCAACTAAATTTTCAATTTCTGATAAATGTAATGTTCCACCATTTAACAACGCACCCCAAATTTCAAAAGTGCTTGCATCGAAAGTTAGGGAACCAGTTTGCAAAATTCTTGGCTGAGACAATTGGACATAATTGGGTTCTTTGACTAAGCGAATAATACTTTTATGCTCAATCATTGTTCCTTTAGGTTCCCCCGTTGTACCAGACGTATAAATCACATATGCTAATGAATGCTTTGAAAGTTGGGCAGGCTGATAACTAACGATTAAATCAGGTCTTTCTAAATCAGCTAATGTTACTTGAGCTACTGAGAAATCATCATCACATTGTTCTGAAGTAAAATCGATCAGTAACCCAGCCTGACTTTTTTCTACAATTTCTTTATTTCTCTTTTTCGGACTTTTAGGATCTAACGGCAGATACGCACAACCTGCTTTTAAAATACCTAAATACGCTATAATGGTTTGAACTTCTCTTGCAGCAAGGATCGCAACAATCTCTGATTCAGCTTTTTTAGATTGGATCAAAGAAGCAATTTTTGTTGATTCATGATCTAATTCAGCATAAGTCAAGGTTTTGTCTGGTCCTGCAATAGCAATACTCGTCGGATAGTTCTTCACTTGTTCTTTGAAATGATCGATGATCGTCGCATCTTTGGGTAATTCAGGTTCTGAGCTATTAAATTGAGTCATGATTTTTGTAATTTCTTCTTGCTCCAAACATGAAAACTCTCGAATTGGTTTAGTTACATCTGCTAAAATAGCCCGCATCAATGTTACAAAATGCTTCTGCATTCGTTCAACAGTTGATTTTTTGAATAAATTAACATCATATTCCCAAACCAGCTCTACTTGATTTTCTGCTATACCTAAATTAAACGTCAGATCAAATTTTGCCACATGAGACTCTCTTGGAACCTCAGTTAATTGGCTATTTCCCAATGTTACATCCAATTGTCCATTACTTTGATAGTTAAAAAGAATATCAAAAATAGGATTTTTATTTTCACAAATCGGAGCCTTCAAATCCTCAATGATTTCATCTAATGGATAATCTTGATGATCAAAAATACGCATTAGCTTATGCTTGATACGATCTAAATACACAAGGAAATTTTCGTTTGATTGTATCTTATCATTGATCGGAACTGTATTAACAAACATCCCCAATAGATTTTGAATATCTGGATGATCCCGCCCCGACATGGTCGTACCGATCACGACATCTTCACTGCCTGAATATTTTGATAAAAAGATCATAAAACACGCAATAAAAATCATGTAATTTGTTGCACCCGTTTTTTCAGTCAATTGATTCAACTGTTTGATCTGTTCGGCAGATAAACACGTACTAATCGTATCACCACAATATTCTCTCTCTTTAGGGCGTGGATAATCATAAAATAATTCAAATTCTGGTAAGCCATCTGAAAACTCATCAAGCCAAAATTGTTTGCTGGACTGCTTATCTTTTTTTCTATGCCATGCACTATAATCTTTATATTGCAACTTCACAGGCGGCAACGACTTATCATCATATAAATAACTCAATTCTTCTAAAAAAATCCCCATTGAGCCACCATCCATAATAATATGATGGGCATCAAATAGTAGATATCGTTCGCCTGTTACAAGTGTGCAGTAGCACACTCGTAACAAAGGCAAAGCATCAATAGTAAAGGGTCTAACAAATTCATCTATGATCACCGATAGCGGTTTGGCAGAATCACTAATCATTTCAATTGAAAATTTATAATCTTCTTCTACGATTTGTCCGAATTTACCATCGATCATATCAAAATAAGTTCTTAATACCTGATGTCGCTCAATTAGTTTGTTTAAAGAGCTGTTTAATTTTTCTAACTCTATCGGTTGTGATAATTGAAAAGCAATTGGAATATTATATGTGATACTTTCTCCTTGGACTTGCTCAATCGTGTAAATTCTTTTTTGAGCAGAACTCATTAAATATTTTTTACTCACCTTTATAACTCCTCATCGTCCACAATTTCAATGCTATCAAGAACCAAAGAACCTGCGGAAGTTAATTCTTTGACTTTTTCTGCTATACTACGAGCATTTTTCTCTTGGAGGATGTCACTTAATGGAACCTTCACCCCTGAGAATGTTGAAATGCCATTTGCTAAATGAACAGCTTTTAAAGAATGACCACCTAGTTCAAAGAAATCATCGTCGATTCCGACTTGTTCGATTTCTAAAATTTCTTCAAACAAATTACAAATCGTCGCTTCTAACTCATTTCTTGGTGCTTCATAAGAAATACTTGGATTCAGTTCTGGTTCAGGTAAATTTCGTTTGTCGATTTTCCCTGCTTTAGTGACAGGCAACTTATCCATAATCGTGATATAGCCTGGAATCATATAATCTGGTAATGTTTTTTTCAATTGCTCTTTCACTTCAAACGCAGTCATTTCTTCATTTGTTACAAGATATGCGCACAGTGCTAATTCATTGTTAATCGTTTTAGTAATCACACAGGCATCCCAAACACCTGGAATAAGTCCCAACTGATTTTCAATTTCACCTAGTTCAATTCTAAAACCACGTATTTTCACTTGTTCATCGATTCTTCCTACATATTGAATATTGCCATCTTCCTGCCACTTCACTAAATCACCGGTTCGATACATTTGCTCTGTTGGAATCACAGGATTTTGAACAAATTTTTCTGCAGTTGTCTTATGATTATTTAAATACGCCAAAGCTAAGTTATCACCACTTATACATAACTCTCCTAGCATACCTATTCCACAAATTTTCTCTTGGTGAAAGACAAATAATTTAGAATTGGCAATAGCACTGCCGATAGGAACAGATTTATACAATTGGTTTGACACTTGATAGGCAGAAGCACAGACAGTCGTTTCAGTTGGTCCATAAAGATTATAAAGAAGTGTCTTTCCTTTGGTCATTACCTGATAAAATTTCTCGACTAACGCCATCGTTGTCGCTTCCCCAGCAAGTCCGACCTTGCTTAGTTGATTGATTTCGTCTTGTCGACCATTTTCTTCTGCAAACTCTAATAACATTTTGAAAAGGGACGGTACTGTAATAAGGATTTTTTGATCTAGTTTTTTCAAGAAACGATCTGGATCATTTTTCACCTCATCCGATATAATCTCAAGCGTTCCACCAACTAGGCACCCTGCAAATAGTTCAAATACCGATCCATCAAAAATAAATGAAAATTGTTGTAAAATCGTCTGGTTTGAATCAAGATCAAAGTAATCTTTCTGCCAGTTGACCAAATTCATCAAAGAGGCATGACCTACAATGACTCCTTTAGGGTTACCCGTTGTTCCTGAAGTGTAAATGACATACGCATTATCTTCTGGTGTCAGCTCTGGCAACATGATTTGAGCGAATTCATCTGGCTCTAGTTCTTCAACTGTGTAGTTGATCACTTTTGCATCTAAGGATACGGCTCTCTCCGTTTGACCGTTCAATACAAGATTAATCTCGCTATCTTTCAAAATATAAGCGATTCTTTCTTCTGGTAAAGTTGGCGATAATGGAATATAAGCCGCGCCAGCTTTCATAATCCCATAAATTCCTACAACCATTTCGATTGTTCGGTCACAATATAAGCCGACAAAAGCTGTCTCTTGAACTCCCGTTGCAAGTATCCGTTTCGCCACTATCGTTGATTTTTCTTCTAATTGCGCGTACGTCAATTGCTCTTGTTCAAAAACAACAGCGACTTTATCTGGATGTTTTTGAGCTTGTGCTTTTAACGCTGCTAAAATCGTTGGATAGCTACTATTCTCTTGTTTTTCTGGGTTAAATACAGTGATTACCTGCTTTTGCTCCTCCTCATTTACTAAAGAAAAATCGCCACAGGTCAATGCTGGATTTTGAGCCAGCTCTTTCAACCCACAAATAATTCGAGATAAAATCAATTGCGCCTCAGTTTCCGTAAACAAACGCTCATCAAACATCAATTTGAAGCTCAGTTCATCTGCCGCACCAACACTCAATGAAATTGGATAACTTGTTTGCTCGCGATAATCTTCCATTTCACCTAGCAAACTGATTGCTTCATCTGCTTCTTGTACAGCATAATTTTCAAAAACTATAATTGTGTGAATCAATTCTTTTCCTAATAGTGTTCTATTTTGAATTTCAGATAATGAACAATACGTATGTTCATCGCTTTCGATCGATTGATTCTGAATCTCTTTGGCTAAGTGTACAAATGAATCTTTTTCATCGCTTTTAACTCTTACTGGTATTGCATTGATGAACAATCCAACAGCCTGTTCGATTCCCTCTAATTGTAAATTTCTACCAGAAACCATTTTACCGAAAACAGCGTCGTTTGTATGATTGTATCGTTGCAAAATGAGTCCCCAAAGCGTTTCGACAACTGTATTCATAGTTATGCTGTTTTCTTTGGCAAACGTTTGGATTCTAGATGTGTCTTCTTTTGAAAGTGAGTCAAAGATCGCTTTAACCTCAGCATTTTGATCGTTTTTAGGATACATTCCTGTAAAACTTGCTTGTGTTTCGTATTCTTCTAATAAGCTTTCCCAGTAATTTAAACTTGCTTCTTTATCTAGATCTGCAACTGTTCGTGCATAGTCCTCGTAGATTGTATCTGTTTCAGACTGAATTAAAACAATTGTGTCATCGTTATTTTGCAATGCCTCGTATATCTTCATCCAGTCATTTAAAACAATCGACAAACACCAGCCGTCCATAATAATATGATGGAAGGTAAAAATAAGGCGTTGTCCTGCCGGCATTTCCACGAGCGACACTCTAAAGAGAGCTTCTTTTTCTAGATCAAAACCTCTATTCACATCAGCGACTTTGTATTGAGCAAACTGTTCTTCAGCATTTGCCGCTTTAGAAAAATCATAACTTGAACATTCTAAGTCTCGATCTGAAAAAATGACTTGCCTTGGTTCTTTGATTTCTTTGTATAGTATATTGGTTTTTAATGCTGGATGCTTTTCAGCAAGGATACTCAAGCTTTTCTCTAACAATGGTTGATTCATTTGTGTATTTACTTCATAAGAACATTGGATCACATAACTTGTTGACGTTTCGTCAAGCAATTTATGATACAGTAGTCCTTCTTGCATCGATGTCAACGGAATGATTTTTTGGATTTTTCCACCTAATAATTCTTTAGCTCTTTGTTGAGCCAAATCAAATTCAGCTTGGTTCCATGAGAATTCGCCTAAATCAGAAGCGGTTTGTTGCGGTTCGGTTACACATTGACAATAGTCAATGATCGCTGACAGTTCTTTTTGATAACTATTACTGATAACGTCGATTTCTTTACTTGAAAGAATAGGTGTAGCGTAAACTAAATCAGTGATCAACTGATCATTTTGAATGTAGCAATTGACTGATAATGGACTACCAATTGTATTTTCTTTAGCACTATCATTCACATTGGCAATATCACTGATTGTAAATAATTGTGTATTGTCTTTACTGTTCCCTAATTCACCAAGATAATTAAATACCACATCGGTTTGTTGGGTTGTCAGTTTATCTGTATACGTCGCTAATAAACCATAACTCATTCCCTTATTCGGAATTTTTCTAATTGACTCTTTAACATTTTTGATTGTTGCCTCCAACGTTTCTTCTAACGTAACCATTAAAGGATACATGGATGTAAACCAACCGATTGTTCGATCTACAGAGCCCACTGATTCAAACAATTCGCGACCATGTCCTTCTAACGTAAAGGAAACACTGTTTTTATCAAAGATATTTCCTAGAGATTTTGCTAAAGCAGTTAATAGTAAGTCACTGATATCTGTAGAAAATGCCTTATTTGCCTCAAAACGAAGTTGCTTAGTTTCTTTTACACCTAATTCAAACGTAAACGTCTGACTTTGATTTGTTGGAATCGTCTGATCAAATAGACTTGTACTTGTTATTTTCTGATTGACTTCTTGCCAATAGTCTTCGTCTTTTTTTATTTCATAACGTTGCGTCAACTCTTTCAACCCTTCACTCCATGCTGGGTAAGAAGTCGTTTTTTGCGGCAATTGGCTAGTCTGATCATTCAGCAAACTTTCATAGCTTCGATTTAAATCCTCAATAAAAATTTGCCATGACACCGCGTCAACAATCAAATGATGCATTTGGACCCAAAGATACGATGTCTGTTTCGATTGAAAAACTAAAATTCTTAGTAATGGTGACTGATCAAAAGTAAACATTGCCTGAAATGGAGCACCGATCGTTTGAATTTCTTCCGTTGGTGTTGGTCCATCTTCCCTCAATTGGAAAGAATGAAAATCGTAATTTGCTTCTTGTTTCCATTCAAAAATCATTTGTTGCTTTTGCTTGACACCCATTCTTAGCATGTCATGATGTAAAACAAGTTCATCTATCGCTTTTTTCAATAGCGATTCATCTATCAACCCATTTATTTCTAAAATCAGTGACTGATTGAAATGTTCTGGGTTATTTAAATTACTTGAATAAAAGAACTGCTGTACTGGACTTTGAGGAACCACACCTGTTACTATTTCCTGATTCATTTTTTGAGTGATAACATGTATTTTTTTGATAATTTCTTTGATTGTACTAGCTTGCATGATCTCTTTTACAGTTAGTTGATAATCAAGTTCTCTCACTTTTGAAACGACCCGAATAGCTTTGATCGAATCCCCACCTAGTTCATAAAAACTATCCAAAAGGTTGATTTGCTCCAATTGCAAAATATCTTTCAATACAGTGGCAATCTGTTCTTCTTTCTCAGTCTTCGGTGCCAAAAACACTTTAGTTTTGGAAGTATCTGGTGTAGGTAACTGTTTTTCATCTAACTTCCCATTTGCAGTAATCGGCAATTTTTCTAAGAAACTAAAGTAATTCGGTACCATATAATCTGGTAATGATCGGCTTAAATAGTCTTTTAAATCATTTTCCGTTAATGAATGATCTGTTACTACATAGGCACACAGATAGTCTGTTCCTTTTTGTTCTTTTACAGTCACAGCAGCTGATAGTATTTCAGGTATTTGTAACAGAGTCTGTCTGATTTCAGCTAACTCCACACGAAATCCACGGATTTTCACTTGATTATCTATTCTTCCAAGGTAATCGATCGAGCCATCTGCTCTATATTTTCCTAAATCACCGGTTTTATAAATAACCTCTCCATCCAATGTTACGAATTGTTGAGCGGTCAATTCTGGTTGATTTAAGTAGCCTCTGGCAACACCAGCACCACCAATACATAATTCTCCTGGAATTCCGATCCCACAATATGTCTGATCGTTCATTACATAAACTTGTGCCTGATGAATGGATTTACCTATCAGTGTATCTTGACTATCCAGCTGATCAGGATATTGATAGTACGTTGCACACACAGTGCCTTCAGTTGGTCCATATAAATTCCGAATGATCGATAGTTTTTTCCCTGTAGTGTCGACAAATTGAGTAAGTAAATGATTGGTCACTTTTTCAGCCCCCACATAAACCGCTTCAATCGTTTCAAATGCTTTTTCACGTTTGTTTTCTTTTGTATAATTTAATAAAGCTTCTAAAAATGTCGGTACCATTAGGAAATGCGTCACATGATTTTTTTCAAATACATCTAGTAATTTGCCGAAATCCTCATGTTCTTCAGATGACATCATCTGTAACGAAGCACCTGAAAGTAAAGCTAGAAAAATTTCCCAAACTGATGCATCAAAAGTATAGATTGCCTTTTGCAAAATGGTACTTTTTCCTGAGACATTTCCTTCATTTCTTTGCCACTCTATCAAATTCATCAAAGAATGATTTTCTATCATGACACCTTTGGGCTTTCCTGTACTACCAGAAGTATAAATAATATAAGCAAGATCTGAGCCTTCGACTTGTTCTCGTTCAACCGATTCTTTTTGACAGTCCTCTGCATGAAGAATCATAGGCTCACAAACAAGTTCTCCAGAGACTCGTTTTTCAGTCCCAGCTGAACAAAGAACTGCTTTAGATCGACTATCTTCTATAATGTAGTTGATCCGTTCAATCGGTGTTGTCGGTGTAATCGGCAGATAAGCCGCCCCTGCTTTTAAAATACCTAATATACCGATCGTTAATTCTGTAGACTGTTCAACGATCAACGCCACAACATCATTTTTCCCGACACTTTTCTGCTTTAATTGTTGCGCTACAGCATTTGCTCGTTCATTCAACTGACTATATGTCAGTTTTTCTTCTAAATAATAAACAGCAGGTTTATCTGGATTTTTCATTACTTGTTCTTCAAAGCACTGAATTGGAGAAATAAAGGATTCTTGTACTATTAGGCTGTTTGGTTGATTGAATTCTTCTTTGATTTGCGTGATTTGACTTGCACTCAAATATTGCAGCTCACATACAGGTTGATTTGTTTGTGTTACTAAATTAGTCAGCAATACTTCAAAGTGATCAGCTAATCGTTGAATCGTTTCTTCTTTAAAAAGCATTGAATTATATTCCCAATTGATCGTGTAATCAGAAGCGTGCTCGATCAATGTGACCGTTAAATCAAATTTTGAGACTTCCAATTGAATTTGTTCTACTTTAGCAAGTTGACCACCTATATAAACCGTCTCATCATAGCCTACTTCATAGGAAAACATTACATCAAAAAGTGGATTTTTCGTTCCTAGCTCTGCAATTTTTTCATACGGATAATCTTGGTTCTCAAAGACATCTAGACTCTTATTTTTAATATCTTCTAAAATTTCAATGAAGTTTTTCTGATGATCGATCGTCCCTATGATCGGCAAGGTATTTACAAACATCCCTATCATTTCTTCTGCTGAAGGATGGTTTCTACCTTCAGCAGCTGTTCCAATGACTACACGTTCTTGACGGTTTAACTTGGTGAGAAAAATCATCAATGCCGATAAATAAACCATAAAACTGGTTGTCTGATTTTGCTTGTTTAGTCCATCGATTTTCTCTTTAATCGAAGCATCGATTTTCATTTCTACGTGATTGCCTTTAAAAGACTGCTTTTCATGCAGTTTAAAATCGACTGGTAACTCAGTTTCTGGCAAAAGCTCATTCAATTCTTCTTGCCAAAACTCTTCTTGATCGTCTAAATCCAAACTATTTTGCCAAGCTGAAAAATCTTTATAATGCAGCTCAATTGGCTCTAAAAGATTGCCGTCATAAAGCTCACTCAATTCTTCTAACAAAATACCTGTGGAAGCACCATCTGAAATAATATGATGGACATCTATCAGTAAAAGTGTACAGCCTTCTTGATCTTTTCCTAATCCTATCCGAATCAGAGGTGCCTGACTTAAATCAAACGGTCGCACAAATTTCTTAATCATTTCTTCTGAGGTGTATCCTTCAACGATTTCAACCCGATTTTTTTGAGGTGAATGAACTCGCTGTACAAATTTATCTTTTTCAATTGAAAAACTTGTCCGAAATGCTTCATGTCTTTCGCATAATTGATTAAATGCTTGATCCAAACGAGCATAATCCAACGCCTTTTCTACTTTCAAAATAATTGGCATGTTATAAGTGACACTAGAATTTTGTGATTGCTCAAGTGTATATATTCTTTTTTGATTGGAACTCATTAAATATTTTTTACTCATCTAAGCACTCCTCAGCAGCTTTTAATAACGGTTGAAAAACCTTTTTATTTTTCTTTTTAATGACTTTAGCAATGTTTTTTACGTTTTGTTCTTTCATAATATCTTTTAAAGACACCCGCAAATCAAATTCTTTTTCAATTCTTCTGGATAATTCAACAGCTTTGATCGAATAACCACCAAGTTCAAAGAAACTGTCCGTTATACCAATATCTTCTACATTCAAGACTTCTTTAAACAACGGCAATAATTTTGCTTCATCTTTTGTTTTTGGCGGAACAATGGTTGTATTATATTCAATCGGAATTTCCTGTAAGACTTTTTCATCCAATTTACCATTATGATTTTTTGGTAGTTCATCGATTTGTTTGATAAAGCTAGGAACCATATAATCTGGGAAAACATCTTTTAATTCTGCTGAAATCGTTGAACTATTCAGAACTGACTCACTGACTACATACGCGCATAATTGCGGATTTCCAAGACTTTCGTTGACAATCACCGCTGCACTTGAAATATTCGGCAATTTTAGTAGCCCTTTTTCGATTTCTTCAATTTCAATTCTAAATCCACGAATTTTAACTTGTTTGTCGATTCGACCAAGATAATGAACCTGACCATTTTCATCAATTTTCCCAAGATCTCCTGTTTTATATAACTGCTGATTAGAATCAATTGGACTTTGAATTAATTTCTCTTTAGTTAAACTTTCCGAGCCCAAATATTCTTTGAATACACCAATACCGCCAACACAAATTTCCCCTGCAACATCAATTCCGCACAAGTTGCCATCATTCATAATATAGACTTGAGTATTTCGCACGGGTTGCCCAATCGCTACTCGATTATTTAAGTCTTCTACACTCACTTCATGGAAGGTAGCACAAACAGTTGTTTCAGTTGGTCCATATAAATTCGTAATTTTAGATACATTACTTCTATTTTTAGTGACGTCTATATATTTTTCTAAAAGTTCTGTCGTTAAAGACTCCGCTCCTAGATAGATTTTTTCCAATCCATCCAAAGCATCCGTTACATTTTCGGCTCTCATATAGTCCAAAATAGAATCAAAAACAGTCGGAACCATCAAGGTATGTGTAACCTTTTTTTCTTGGATCAATTGCAGTAATTTTGTATAATCTTGGTTTTCATCATCTGTGAGCATTTGAAGTTTTACACCAGATAATGTTGCTAGAAAAATCTCCCACACAGATGCATCAAAAGAACAAGTCGCTTTTTGTAAAACAACGCTCTTGTCATTGATTTCACTCTGTTCTTTTTGCCACTCAATCAAGTTGACCAGACTATTGTGTTTGATTTTAACGCCTTTGGGTTGCCCCGTACTTCCTGATGTATAAATAATATACGCACAGTCATCTGCTGAACTTTCCACTGTTTGGTTTTCTTCTAGTCTCTCTTTTGGGGACACTAGGATTGTTTGGCGTTTTAATGAACTGGATGGTTCATTTGTTAAAATCACTTTTGTGTGACTGTTTTCTAAAATATAGTCGATTCTCTTAGATGGAAGCTCCACATCAATCGGTAAGTAGGCTGCACCGACCTTTAAAACACCATAGATTGCTGCAACAAATTCAATGGAGCGATGGAAAAGTAACCCAACTACATCATTTCTTTCAACTCCAGAAGCTTTTAACTTTTTAGCAACTGCATTCGCCATTTGATTTAATTCAGCATACGTGACTTCCATTCCCTCAATACCTACAGCAATTCTATTTGGATAATGCACTACATTTTCTTCAAACCATGAAATAACTGTTTCATGCTGCAATGGGGATTTTTCTTGCGTGTTGAACGTGTAACAAAGTTTTTCTTTTTCTGCTTTATCGATCATTGAAAGTTCAATTAATTTACTCTCTGGCTGTTCAAGTGCAGATTTGATCAACCTTACAAAGTGTTCTGATGTTTTTCTCATCGTTTCTTCTTTAAATAACTGAATGTTATAATCCCAATTGATCGAGACTGTCTCAGGATGTTCTTTGATGGTCAATGTTAAATCAAATTTCGCTGTATTATTAGGCAGCTCATAATAACTCATCTGAGCGTCACCTAAAGAATAGCTTTCATCCTCTAAATTTTCATAAGAGAACATTACGTCAAAAATGGGATTGCGCGTTTGATCTGGTTTAATAGCTAACTTCTCTACTAATTGCTCAAAGGGATAGTCCTGATTGTTGAACACTTCAAAGAAATTAGTCTGAACTTGTTTTATATAGTTCAAAAATGATACATCAGGCTCAACATCTTGCTTTAAAGCTACCGTATTTACGAACATGCCTAACATTTTCTCCACATCGGGATGAGTTCTACCCGAGATAGCCGTTCCTGTGATAATTTCTTCTTTCCTTGTATATCTTGAAAGTAATAAATTAAAGATTGCTGCGTAGAAAATATAGCTAGTTACGCCATTTTTCTTTCCAAAAGCTTGAATTTTTTCATTCAGTTGTTTAGGTAAGTCTATTGAGAAACTCTCCCCTACAAAACTTGCCTCAGATCCTCTAATAAAATCAGTTGGAAATTCGGTATTTAATTCTGCACCGTCTAATTGATCCAACCAGAATTTTTCTTGCTTTTGTAAATCCAACTGCTTATTCCAAGAACTATAATCTTTGTATTGAATAGCCGCCTCTTTTAATTCTTCGCCATTGTAGGCAGCCGCTAGTTCAGAAACAAACATCGGAATCGATTCTCCATCAAAAATAGCATGGTGAATATCTATAACAAAATAATGTTCATTTAACGAAGTAGAGAAAACATGTCCTCTAATTAGTGGCCCTTTATTTAAATCAAATGGCTGAATGAAATCAAAAATAGCTTGATTTAATGTTTCTTTTTCAACTGTAGAAGTAGACATTGGGATCTGTATTTGATCGGCGATAACCTGATGATAGGTTCCTTCCTTAAACGCAAAAGTTGTTCTTAAAATTTCATATTTTTGGCTTAGTTTTTGTAATGACTCTTTCAAGCCTTTAACTGAAATTGCACCTTCGATCGTTAATACAACTGGAATATTGTAGGTCGTATTATTCACTAACGTTTCTTCTACCAAAAGAATTCGACTTTGTGCAGGACTTGCCTCTAAGCTAGATCCTTTTGGAATCGGCTGATAGGTTTCTCCTTTTTGAAGTTTAAGCGCAATTTTCTCCACAGTCCGACCAGTCATTATTTCTTCCAAAGTTAGTTTTGTGCCTGTTTTTGCCGCTAATTGCCCTGACAATTGCATAACTTTCAATGAGTGACCACCTAAGGTAAAGAAGTCATCCGTAATACTGATTTGTGGTACATCTAAAATTTCAGCGAATGTTTCACAAACAATCCTTTCTGCTTCATTTCGAGGAGATACAAAATTCTGCATTTCTGGCATCTGAGGTTTAGGTAAAGATGATTTATCGATCTTTCCATTTTTATTCAGCTTAAATTTATCCACATCCATTAGCACTTTGGGTACCATATAATGCGGCAATTTCAACATCAACTCATGACGGATCGTTTCAAGGTCTATCACTTCTTCTAGTTGAACATAAGAGCAAATATCTTTTTGGCCATTTTCTTCAAAAATGATGGTTATGGCATTGCTAACATAAGGTAGTTGCTTGATGACGGTCGTGATTCCTTCTAATTCAATCCTGAATCCTCGGATTTTGACTTGATCATCTACTCTTCCTAGATAATCGATTGAACCATTTTCAAGCCACCGAACAAGGTCTCCTGTTTTGTATAAACGCTGATTTGATTCTGTCACAATGAACTTTTCATCGGTACTTTTCTCTAAATTCAAATAACCTGCAGCTAAACCATCTCCACCCAAATAAAGTTCTCCAGGAATTCCAATACCGCACAGTTGCTCCTCTTTCATTACATAAGCCGTTGTATTTGAGATCGGCTTTCCAATCGGCACGAGCGTTTCGATTTCGTAATCCAGATCTTCAAATAAAGAAAACGTCGTATTTTCAGTAGGTCCATAAATGTTGCAAATGCTAACAGTTGGATTATATTCTTTAAATCGTTTGATTGGTGCAGAAACAATTTTCTCACCACCAACTAAGATCCGATTTAAAGAATGAAACGCTTTAGGATGCATTTCAACAATATTGACGAATAAGGCAGTTGTAATAAATAAAGTATTGATTTTTTGGGATATGATCACGTCTTCTAATGATTCTGGGTCCAACAAGACATTAGAGGTCGTCATAAACAATCTTCCGCCATTTAGTAACGCACCCCAAATTTCAAATGTGCACGCATCAAACGTTAGTGAACCTGTTTGTAAAATGTGACTGTTTGTAAAATCGACATAATTCGTATTTCGAACCAAGCGAAGAATATTTTTATGTGTGATCATCACTCCTTTAGGTACACCAGTTGTACCAGAAGTATAGATGACATAGGCTAGATCATCTGCACTAACCGTAGGTAAATCTTGTCTATCATCACTTTCTTCAAATGCATCATTTGTGATTACCGTACAGTTTTCTATTACAGGATACTCTTGTAACTGCTGACCAAAATCACATAGAACTTTACATTTTGCATCATTGAGAATAAATTTGATTCGTTCTATTGGACTATTGCTATCAATTGGTAAATAGGCCCCACCAGCCTTCAAAATACCTAAAAATAGTACTATTGTTTCAACTTCCGGATCAGCTACTACAGCTACTAAATCGCCTTTAGCAATCCCTAGATTTTTTAATTTATACGCTAAATTTGTGGAAAGTATATCTAATTGCTCATACGTCAAAACTTGATTCTCAGATGCTATAGCAACTTGTTTATGATAAGTTGGTAAGATTTCATCAAATGCAGTTACGACCGAAACATCATTTGGATACTTAGTCGTAGTTTGATTAAAACCAGATACAATGAGTTTACGTTGCTCATCTGTAAGGAAATCAATGGTCGAGATTGGCTGCTGCGGTGATTGGATAGCCGCTTTCAACAATTGACAAAAATGAGTCAAAATATAGTCCACACCTTGTTTTGAATACTTGGAAACATCAAATAAAAGATTTACTGCGAAACGTTCACCATTTTGAATAGAGAGAGTCAAATCATAATTTGTTTCTTCTCTGATATCCTCTAGTAAAAACTGCGGTACTTCTATGTCAGACAACACATTTTCTTCATAATTTTCAAAAGCAACAATCGTTTGTACTAATTTATTTCCTAGTTCATTTTCATTTTGAATCTCGCTTAACGGATATAGATCATGGGCTCCACTTTGATTCAGTTGTGTCTGTAAATTAGTCACAATCGTTGTAAAATCAGCATTTTTTTCATTCTGTACTCGAACTGGAATCGTGTTGATAAACAACCCAACTTTATCTTCAATATTTGCAATTGGACTATTTCTTCCTGAAACTACTTGCCCAAAAACAACATCTTCAGTATTCGTATAATTTTGCAATAAAATACCCCAAGCTGATTCAAAAATAGTATTGACTGTTACGTTTAAAGATTTTGCTAAAATGCGGATTTGCTCACTTGTTTGACTATCTAGAACTTGTTTAATTTGATTGTTTTCTGTTTTAACAGTTTGTACAGCCGTTGGCAGGATACTTGCAACTGTGGTGTAATCTTCTAATAGAGTATGCCAATATTTTTTTGCCTCACGGGTATTCATTTCCGCTAAATATTTCACATGTTCTGCATGTGCATAATCTGGTTCAATCCCTTGTTTGATTGCTTCGCAGTCTTGACCTGCAAGCAATGATTTATAAAATTCTTGTAAATCATTCAGCAAAATGGCATTACACCAACCATCTAATATAATATGATGGAAGCTCATTAGCATCTTATAATTATCGGCCGCTACTTTTATGATCTTTATACGGAACAATGCATCTACTTCAAGATCAAACCCTCTTCGGATATTTTCTTGTTCGATATTCTTCATTGCATCTTCAATTATTAAAGTCCCAGTTAAATCAATACTTTCCACATCACAACTAGCATTTTGATGGATCACTTGTCTTGGAATACTGACATTTTTATAAATAACGTTTGTTCTTAAAACGCTATGTTTCTGTACTAATAAATGAAGTGCTTGCTTAAATTCTGTTATTTCAATGTTCCCTAGCTCATAGATTGCTTGGACAATATAGGCACTAGAATCGGCTTTTTCCTGTTCATGAAACAACAAACCTTCTTGAAGGGGAGTTAAAGGATAAATCTTTTCGATCTGATCATTACCTTTAGTAAAATTTGTCTCTACCTGTCTAAACTCTTCTTCGCTCCAATTCGTCTCGCCAAAATCTGATGCTGTTTTTTCAGGTACGACTTTTTTAAGACAATGATCGACAACCATTTTCAGTTCTGTTTCAAACAACGTTTTAAGTTCTTTGATCATTGTGTCATCACACATTGATTTATCGTAAATGAACACAAATGAAATGACCCCATTGTTCAAAGAACCATCTATAGAAATTGGCGTGCCAAAATGATTGTTTTCTGAAATCTGATAACCATACTCTACTGTCTTTATTTGAATATCATACTCTGAAGACTCTTGCTCAAAATCGCCCAGATAATTAAACGTCACTTCAGTCTGAACTCCTTCAAACTGCTCATCGTAACAATCTAAAACACTGTAACCCAAACCATGATTCGGGATACGACGCAGATTCTCCTTCACTCTTTTCAGATCATTTTGTAAACTACCACCGATTCCTGTACAAACTACTGGATAAATCGTTGTGAACCAGCCAATTGTTCGATCGATGTGAATTGGCTTATGAATCGGCTCACGACCATGACCTTCCATTCGTACACTAATTGTATCCGTGGCAGTCATTTTATTTATCGTTCTGAATAGAGCTGTTACTAACAAGTCGTTTATTTCTGTATTGTATGATTTATTAGAGTGTAAAATAAGATTTTCTGTTAGTTCTTTGGATAATGAAATCTCGTCAATGCCTGTTCCACGGTTATCTTGTGGTGCACATAAAGTAGTATTAGCTTGGGTTGCTAATTTACTGATTTTATTCCAATAAGGGCGTTCTTTTTCCAATGTTTCGGACGTACTAAATGCTTCTAATGACTCACACCATCTAGAAAATGATGCTGTTTTCATAGGTAATTCAATCGTTCTTTCTTCTAGAGATTGCCTATAGGCAGTATTGATATCTTCCACTAAAATACGCCAAGAAATACCATCCACTATTAAATGATGAACGATCAATGAGATATAGTCCATTTCTCTTGTATGAAAAACAACCACCTTAATCAAGGGGCCTTCAGTTAAGTTTAAAGTTGGCTGTATTTGGTCACTGATAGCTTCCATTTTTTCAAAAATAAGCGCCTCTTTTTCATTCATTAAATCGAAGGAAATCATCTCAAATAAATTTGAGCTGTCTTGCTCCTTAATTATTTGTTTCCCCTCTATATAAATCGCTCTCAGCAAGTCATGATGGTTACAAACCGCTAGTAAGGCTTTTTTCAAACTATCTATTTCTAGGTTTTTACATTCCAATAAAAATGTTTGATTAAAATGCTCCGGCACAGGCAGTTTACTGTTAAAGAAATAATTCTGAATTGGAGATAATGGTGTTTCGCCAACAATTATCGGCTCGTTTTGATCTTGCGACTCGATTTGGTTCAATCGCATGTGATTCGCAATATTTCCTAAGTTTTTCTCAGTCATAATCGTTGGAACACTTAAGTTATAGCCAATTTCTCGCAACTTTGAGACAATTCTGATAGCCTTGATCGAGTCTCCACCAATCTCGAAAAAGTTATGATTACATCCGATATTTTCGTTATTTAAAACAGTTGAAAACACAGAAATAAGTACACGTTCTTGTTCCGTTTTTGGTGCTACTATTTCTTTTGTCCTAACCGCCGATTCTTCTTCAATCATAGGCAATTTACTCTTATCTAATTTGCCATTATTATTTACAGGCAACTCATTGATTTTTATAAACCTTTTTGGAATCATGTATAGCGGTAGTTTTTTCTCTAAAAATTCTTTTAATTGTGTTTCTTGATACTCTGATTTAGATACATAATAGGCAACGATCTGATTTTTTTCAGAAACAATTACCGCTGCATCATCGATATTCGGATAGCTAGCTAACGTATTTTTAATTTCACTTAATTCGATTCGCAAGCCATTGATTTTAACTTGCTCATCAATTCGACCTAAATATTCTAAATTGCCATTATCTTGCCACTTTGCTAAATCCCCTGTTCTATAAATCTTTCCTGGCAGACCAAAACAGTTATCGACAAATTTCTCGTTGGTCAACTCTGGTCGATTCAGATATCCCCTAGCAACACCGACTCCTCCAATACACAATTCCCCAGGTTCATCAATCCCACACAACTTATCACCATCCATTATATAGATGGCGGCATTGTTGATACCTTTACCAATCGAAACAGTTGATTTATTGTCTAAATCAGCTAGATGAAAATAAGTAGCACCGATAGAAGCTTCTGTGGGCCCATAGAGATTATAAATGTTTTCTTTGGTTAAAGGCGTTAGTCTACAGATTTTGTTCACCAGTGATTCTTCTAATTTTTCACCAGCGATATATAACGTATTTAAACATGCTAAATAAGACTCTTTGTCGACTTCAACAGCATAATCTAAAAAGACAGAGAGAACCGTTGGGATCATCACCATATGTGTTACTTGATTTTTTTTAATAACTTCTAGTAACATGCTGAAATTGTTATTTTCTTGGTCAGTTAATAGTTGTAGCTTTGCTCCACCTAGAATCCCTAAGAAGATTTCTCCAACTGCGGCATCAAAAGAACAAGTAGCTTTTTGAAGCATTACACTTTTTTCATCAAATTTTGCTGTTCCAAGTTTCCATTTGACAAAATTTACTAATCCTTTATGCTCGATCATAACGCCTTTGGGATTTCCTGTTGTTCCAGAGGTATAAATAACATAAGCTAATTGATTTGGGGAATAAGTTACATTGACTTTCTCTTCACTTATATTGGTAAAGTTTGGACAAATCATTTTTTTATTTAATCGGTTTTCCCACTTTTCTCTCGAGCTTATATCTGTTATTACTTGTTTCACATTGCTATCTTCGATTATATATTTGATTCGTTCTTCAGGATTTTCAGAATCTATCGGCAAAAACGCAGCACCTGATTTTAAAATCCCCAATATCGTCACAACTAATTCAATGGAACGATTTAAAATAACACCAATCAAATCTTCTTTTTCGATACCTGCTTGTACTAAAGTTTTTGCAATGTGATTTGCTCTTTGATTCAGTTGTTCATATGTCAGAGTCTCACCACTGATACCAACAGCTGTTCTTTGTGGATAGTGTTGAACTACCTCTTCAAACCAGCTAACTAAATCCACTTCATCATAGGTTGTATCTCTGTTCGAATTAAACGTATGAACGACTTTTTCATATTCATCCTTTTCCAATTGATTAATTAATGTATTCTCCAACGTATAACCCACTCCATTTTGTTATATTAAAAAACAAGCTAAATATTTTTATATTCTTTTGATAACTCTCCTTGAATTAAAAATATTGAATATTCACTTGTTTTAATTCAAAGTCTATTAAATATTTCACTAAATGTCAAATTGATTTTTATCATAAAAAAACAAATACTTTAATTTTATTTTTTATTTTATAATGTAATATTTTAAATTTCATAACTTGTGTAAATAAATACTACATAAAGCAGCAAAAAATAGAGTTGACTTTTTCCAAAATGTAAAATATACTTACGATGTTTTAACTATTCTATTTACTACTATTTGTGGGGGCGCTATGCTAATTACACATTTACTAAAACTAGATCATTCATTAAACTCAGATACTTGGAACAACTGGTATCATTCACTTGAATCTGAGAGACAAAATAAAATAGATAATTTAAGATTCCCTGATGATCAGCTCCGCTCACTTACAGCTGGAGTTCTTTTACAATCGATGTTGTTCAATTATTGTCAACTGCCACCTGATGAGCTATTTTTTTCAACTTCTAAACAAGGAAAACCATTTTTGGCATCCCATCCAGATATTTTTTTTAATTTAACTCATTCTGGTGAGTATGTTTGTTGTTCAGTAAGCACTGCTCCAGTTGGGATAGACATTGAGCAAATGGAGAGCATTGATGTTAACGGTATCGCTCGTTTTTTTTCTATTCACGAGCAAAAGTACATACACTCTAGACAAACCAAGACGGAACAATTAGATGCCTTTTATTCAATTTGGACACTAAAAGAAGCTTTCAGTAAAACAGTTGGTCACGGTCTATCCCTGCCAATGGATACCTATCATTTTATCTTGAATGGAGAGTCAATTTCTCTGTCAACACAAATAAAAAATGATTATCAATTTTACTCTCGCATCATTGATAATCATTATAAATTTGCTCTTTCTTCATCCATACTTTCCAAAAATGTTGAAAAACATTTAACGCTAACTGAACTTGTTAAAACTGTTTCTTTGTAAATAAAAAGAGATTGAGCCATAACTTTTCAGTTATCACTCAATCAATTAAAAAATGGATTAAACCTTGGAATTATATTGCCTTATTAGTGATCTTTATTCAGCATTCAAATCTGATTTTTTTCAAGTTGTCCTCATTGATTGAAATTTTTAAACGAATTTTTTGAAAAGTAACTCACTAAGAGCATAACTAATCCCGTAAATATAAACAGTATGTAGACTGAATTTGAAAAAATATCGAATAATAAACCATAAACTGCTTGAGACAACGGCTGCGCACATAAACTTAAAGTGGTTACATAGGACATGACTTTTCCAACTAACTGAACTGGGGTGTTTGCTTGGATATTTGAAATAACAAAAATAGAAAATAATGTAAACAAAGCTTGTAAAAGCATGATTACAAAAGTAAACAACGTAAAGGTTACTGCAGCAGGCATATCAATCATAAAGATGACGCCCATAACAAGAACCAAAAGACTCGATGCCCCCACAATCAAGTAGCTATTTTTCATGTTCAATTTTTTTGAAAGTAATCCAACCATAACAGCTCCAGCAATTCCAGCCAGAGAAATCATGCCTTGGTTGATTCCTAAATACTGACTGTTAAGACCTAAAACAATTCTAATGATATATGGAATTCCAACAAATAATAGTCCTGAAATGAAAAAGCTAATAGCACCTAAAACAACGATTATTTTTACTATCGCAGGCTCTTCTTTCCGAATAAACAACCAACTTTCTTTCAAATCTCTGATAACAGTTGCAATTGCCCCATGTTCAAATTTGACAGCTAATATCGGGATTCTAATAAAACACTCAATTAAAGCAGCTCCAAAAAATAAGATAAAGCAAATAACGAATATCCATTCAATCTTCACCAAACTATATAAAAAACCCGCTAGTATTGGTCCAACAAAATTAGCAAACAGCTGAATTTGATTGACAACTGAGTTGGCTTTTAATAAGTTATCTTCTTTAAATAATAACGGCATACTTGACTGAACAATTGGCGTTTCAAAGGCTGACACTACAGACATCAGCAATAAGCATATGGCAACAATAGCTATATTTGCTCTTGATACCACCGCTAAGTAAACCAAAATCGCAATACAAGCATACAAGCCATCCATGATGACCATCATATTTTTCTTGTTGAAATTATCTGCTAACACACCACCGATTGGTGAAAAGATAATGGTCGGGATTATTGATACAGCTAAAAGTGTTCCAAATAAGGCTGCTGACTTCGTTAAATCTAAAATATACAGTGATAGAGCAAACTTCATCACAGAGTTTGCTAAAACTGAGAGTGTCTGTCCCATAATAATGTAAGCAAAATTTCTATTCCAAATCACATGCTTTTCAATTTCCATTTTTTTCCTCCTACTATTTAAACGCTAAATAAGCTTATTTAGCTCTAACTGAAAATAGAAAAACTGAATGAGTGGTGTTCCCCCTCATTCAGTTTTCATTTGTTGTGAAGTCTTACTCGAAAATATTAACGCTTCTTTTTAACGTTTTCTATTTACTAATAAAAAATTAGCTCCAGCCAAAATGCCTGGTATTAAAAAGGCTACTGAGAATTTTAAACAAACAAGACTAGCTATCATAATAAGTAGGCTAATAACAGAATATTTGTTTGTTACTCTTGGTAACTTCACTTTTACACCTAAACTTTGTCCGATATTTTCAAAAAAGCGCGTCATTTGTTCCATTATAAATCAGTCCTCTCTGTTTATAGTAAACTCGTTAACAGTTGTGCGCCTTGGGCCAACACAATGACGATGCCGCCCCAGATCAAAACTTTAGAAATATTTTTATTTTTAAGCTTATTTCTCTTTCCTAAAATCAATCCAATAATGAGCAGCACAATTCCTAGAATAATGGTTCCGATCCATACGTATATTAAAACCGATTGATCTGGAATTTTGATGAATGAATTATCTAAAAGTTTATTTGGCATGATGTATATCTCCTTTTAATTTAAATTTCTTTGACTAACATTGAGCGATAGGTCATGATCATTAAAATCACACTCACTGCACCTAAAAATAATGACACAATAGGAATGCCTAATAACCCAGTTGGTGATGCTTGGGAATTAGAACCAATCACTACAATCACTAATGATGAAACAACTGTTGCAATAACCGAAACGTTTCTCATTCCAATAAATAAAGGCAAAAAGCCTAGACAAATATTTGAAATAAGTACGATCATTAAAGACCACAAACTTTCTGAAACAAAGGTAACAAATGCCAATCGTTGACTTAATAAATAAATGCTAACTTCTTGAAATAGAGTTGAAAATACAGCAAATGCTGCAGTTAACAGAAAGATAAGTAAAAATTTAACTAAAATCAATTGTTTTTTACTATACGGATAAGTAAAAAGTACTGTGATCGTTTTTGTTTTATATTCTTCAATAATGATTTGAACAATTAGAATTGCTTGCCAAACGATCAAGACTGCTCGCGTAATCAACAAGGCTAATTCTGATGTTGTCAGTTGAACTGCTACACCTGTTGGATTTACTTCACTTGATGGATCAGCTAACAATGTTGATGTAAAAATGGAAAGTAGTAATACGATGCTATTCATCACGACCAGAGAAATAATCTGGCTTTTTAAATTTATTTTCTTTAATTCGATTTTCAACAATTTAATCATGCACTCGCTCCTTCTTTAACTAAGGATAAGTAATACTCTTCAATCTCTAGATCCATCTCTTCTAAAGCTCGCTTACTGATTTCTTTGATCAATTTTCCTTTTGCCACGATTCCAATCATATCAGCGATTTTAAACACTTCAATCAGAATATGACTAGAAATCAAAACTGTCGTTCCATACGTTTGATTAATAGTTAAAATCAAGTTTCTGAAATCAATAATCCCTTCTGGATCTAGCCCATTAATCGGTTCATCTAAGATCAATAGCTCGGGTTCATTTAAAAGCGCTCTTCCTAAGCCTAAACGCTGTTTCATTCCTAATGACAGCTGATCGATCATCTTCTCCTTTTCATTGAATAGTCCAACATCTTGTAGGACTCTGTCTATATTACTTTTAAACTGTTCTCCCATGTAATCGCAATGAAGCAACAAATTTTCTTCCACGGTCATATTCTCATAGAAGACAGGTGTTTCGATGATACTGCCTAGTTTTTTGTATTGCTCCACCGATTGAGGCATTTTCTCATTGAAGAGAGAGATTTCTCCACTATCGGGTTTTACAAGATCAAAAATCGACTTGATGATTGTCGTTTTACCAGCGCCATTTGCACCTAACAAACCGTAGATTGTCCCTTTTTTTAATGAAAGTGATACATTGTCTAAAACAAGTTGCTCGCCAAATGACTTCGTCAACTTTTGAATTTCCAACACATTAGTCAATAAAAATTTCACTCTTTTCTTTTTTGAATATTTTATTATGAATATTCATAACTTTATATTCACATATTAATGCTTGTAATTCGTTCTGTCAAGTGTTTATAACATTTTTGTTATTATGTGTTGATTTTTTACTAGACTTACGGATTGTGCTTACGATAAAAACTTGACAAATATTTTATTTAAACTACAATTATGAATATTAAGATAAATATATTCAAAGTCAGAAAGTAGGCTACTAATGAAAACAGGCACTAAGGGATTTTCAGAAGAAAAAAGAGCAGAATTAAGAAGTACTCTATGTATGGAATGTGAAAAAAGCTGGGGAACTAATGGATATAAGAAGACGAATATTGCCGAATTAACGTCTAAAGCCTCTATTTCTACCGGTGCATTTTACTTACTATATGGAACAAAAGAAGACTTATTTGTAGATACATTGGACAGAGTACAAAATCGTTTAAAAACAAATTGGCGTAACATTTTAAATGCCTCACCTTCGAAAAAAGGTTTTGTCGAAGCAATGAAATTCTTATTCAGAGAATACAAAAATTCACCTTTTCTTTATGACTTCTCAAACCCTGATTTTTTAGCCTTTATTGGTAAACTACCACCAAATCTCATTACTGAGCTTGAAACGGACAACTGGAAATTTTTTGAAGAGGCACTACACATTGCCAATTTAGAACTTAAAGTGAGTGAAAAAAAAGCCTTTGAAATTATCAATACTCTGTTAAGTATTATTATTATTCGTGATAGAGTAACAGATGATTTCGAGAGTATTTTTGAGTTTATTTTAGACTCTACTATTGATAATGTGATTGAATAACTATACGACAGGAGGAATAACTATGTTATCTGAAATTAATTCTACTTTAAACAAGGTCAATGACTCATTAAATGTAAATGTTGCTTTGCCTACACCAAACAATGAACGTTTAGCTAAAGCTTCCGCTGTCAATTTATTACTAGGGACAACAGCAATTTGCTATGGTTTGATAGCAAAAAAGAAAAGTTATTGCTTGATGGGTGGACTTTCTGTATTGTCGGCTTGGTTCCTAAATGAAGAAATTGACTCAACAAAATGATTTTTCCTTTTATTGCTAGCTACCTGCTTAAAGTAAAACGATTGACTTAAAACATATCCTGTTTTAAGTCAATCATTTTTTTATTATTTCCGCTTTTCTAGACGGTAAAGGTTTGATTTTTTTTAATGATTTCTTGATACCAACTAAAGGATTTTTTCTTTTTCCTTTCTAAAGTTCCAGTTTGATCATCATTTTTGTCTACGTAGATGAAACCATATCTTTTTTTCATTTCACCAGTCGTTGCACTAACTAGATCAATTGGTCCCCACATTAAATAACCGAAACAATCAACATAGTCTTCAACAATTGCTTTTTCCATTTGTTCTAGGTGTTTTTGTACATACTCTATCCGATAATCATCTTGAATTGAACCATCTGTTTCTAATTGATCTACGGCACCTAAACCATTTTCAGTAATAATGATCGGTAGTCCATAGCGCCTATAGACGTAGTTTAATGTATAACGTAATCCAATCGGATCAATCGCCCAGCCCCATTTACTTTGTTGGAGATGAGGATTTTGGACACCACCGAATAAAGTTTCTTCGTTGGTTTCATCACCTTCATAATGCGCCACACTGGAAGAATAATAGTTTAAGCCAATAAAGTCTAGTTTTCCCTCTTTAAATGCGAGCTGATCTTCTTTTGAGACCTTTAAGTCGATTCCTTGTGCTTGGTATTCTTTCAATTTGTATTCTGGAAATTTCCCCATACACATGGCATCTATTTGATAAAATTCGCGATCGGTTTCTTTCAATGAATTCATGACATTTTGCGGGTCACAATTTAAAGGATACGCGGGAGTTAAACCAAAGACACACCCAATTTGGTTGGCAGAATCGACCGTCCGTGCTAGCTTAACAGCTTTTACACTTGCTAGTGTCATATTATAGCTAATCGTTGCCAATGTCTGTTTTTTGTTTTCCATCTCTGTATATTTCAAGCCTGCAATAATGTACGTAAAAATATCTGATGCTTCTGTTTGTGGATCGATATGATTCATCTCGTTAAACGTTACCCAGTAGCGCACTTTTCCTTTCAACGCTTCAAACATTGTTTGACAATACTTTAAATAAAAATCGATCACCTTTGGATTAGTCCATGAACCATATTCTCTCACTAAGTGCACAGGCATCTCAAAATGATACAAGGTCACGATCGGTTCAATATTGTTTTTTAGTAACTCATCAACCACATTTTGATAAAACTGAATGCCTAATGAATTTGGTTCTTGTTCGTCTCCTTTAGGGTAAATTCTTGACCAGTCAATTGAAATACGTAGGGCTTTAAACCCCATTTCAGCAAATAGCGCAATATCTTCTTTATATCTATGATAAAAATCGATCCCATCATGAGAAGGATAATATTTACCAGTGTCGATCGTTTTGCAGATTTCCCGCGGTTTGTCATAGGTTCCTTGTGTAACAAGATCCATGATCGCTACACCTTTGCCGTCTTGATCCCAAGCACCTTCACATTGATGGGCTGCAATACTGCCGCCCCATAAAAATTCATTTTTTTTCATTTCAAACGCTCCTTGATCTGTTAGTAAAAAATACATCTTCTAGTCTTATTATAATATAACCGTTAAGCATTCATCATCCGTAAATACACTCTCTTTTGCTGCCGGAATCACATCTAAATAGTCTATTGTATTTGTAACAACTACAATCACAGTTGGATCATAGCCCTCTTTTTGAATCTCCGCAAAGTCAACCGTTGATAGTAATTGACCTCGTTCTATCATCGCACCTTGTTCTACGATCGTATCAAAATATCTTCCATCAAGTTCTACAGTGTCGATTCCAATATGGATCAGCACCTCTATTCCTTGTTCTGTCTTGATGCCGATTGCATGCTTTGTTGGAAAAACAGCTGATACTTCACCCGAAACTGGCGCAACAATTTGAGCATCGGTTGGTACAATTCCTATCCCTTTACCTAATGCTCCCGTTGAAAATGCTTGATCCTTGATTTCTGCCAAAGGAATTACTTTGCCTTCAACTACTGAATTTAGTGGAACTTTCTTTAACTGACTATTTTTTTCTGGTACTTTTTCTTTTAACAGATCTTTAGTCTGTGTTTCTTTTTCGTCTTGAGGAATCCCTAAGAAATATGCTGAAATTGTAGCTGTAACAAAGCCGATCACAACACTGATGATCATAAAAACTAAATTTGAAAAGTCTTGATTATCCGCATAAGATGGTAATCCCATCAAGCCCCAAACGATAGAATACGTTTTAACATTCGTCAATCCCGCAAACAATCCACCAAGACCACCACCGATCATAACGGCAATAAATGGTCTTCTAAATTTAATAAATGCACCATAAATAGCTGGTTCAGTCACGCCCATAAGCGCACTAAAGCTAACTGTTCCAAATAATTGCTTTTGTTTAGAATCCTTTGCTCTTAAAAAATACCCTAACATTGCACCAGATACGGCTAAATCAGAAATCGTCGCTGCTGCTAAGAAAATTGGATCATACCCCATTTTATTCACAAAGTTCAATGCTAGTGGCATCATGAAATTACCTGCCCCCAACATAATCAAAAATGGCTGAAATGCTGCATATAGCATCACAACAATCCAACTACCAAAGGTATTGTGAAGCACCTCAAAGAACCAGCCGATTCCATCACCGATCCAAATACCAATTGGACCGAAAATCAGTAAAGTCACAGGTAAACAAATCACCATGATCAATAGAGGGTTTAAAAAGTATTGTAAAAACTTGGGAACATATTTTTTTAGTAAAACAGTTAATTGCCCCATAAACCAAACTGCTAAAATGATTGGAATAAATGAATTTGCATAAACCATCTGCGGTAATTGAATTCCAAAAATACTCAATCCAGATACATCATTAATTGAGCTTGAAACTAGCGTCACTGCTAAAGCCACTGCTAAATAGGGACTGGCTTTTAATCGCTTTGCACATGACATTGCAATAAAAATTGGTAAAAAGAAGAAAACTGCTGAACGAATTGAATCCAATAGTTGATAGGTTGGACTATCAACTGAGATTAGCCCAGTTATTGAAAATAAAGATAGAAAACCTGCAAGCAGTCCAGATGCAATGATTGGTTCAATAACTGGGGTCATTGTCTCCGAAAGTAAATCCATTGCAGCTTTCAGGGGATTTTTTTTCTCTTTAATTTTTGATTCTTCATCTGAACTAGGCGTTAATCCTAGCATACTGATCAACTCAGCATGTACTTCACTAACATGTGTGCCTATAATTACTTGATAAGCAACATTGTTAGACACAACGTCGATCACTCCATCTAGCGCTTTCAATTCTTCTGTGTTGGCTTTTGTTCGATCTTTCAAAGTAAAACGCAAACGAGTCATACAGTGAACCACTGCCTGAATATTTTCTTTTCCTCCTACAAGGCGGATAATTTCTTCATTAAATGATTGATACTTCATTGTCTTATGTCCTCTCTTTTTGACTTCGATTCGTCACTCGATGGATATGGAGCATAAGATATGTTTCTTCATCGATCGTTAGGTCACAGGCGTACTTTTGCTTGATATAGACTCTGATTTTCTGAACACATTCATAAGATGAGGCATACATCAATTTAATTTGTTCGTTTAAATTGACGTCACTTTCATCATAGCTATTTTTAGTCATGACGCGTTGAATGAAATATTGCAGATGAGTCATCAGTCTCATATAATTCAAGGAGCCTTCATCTAATTTGAGTTGAAAATGGTACTGAATGATCGACAAGATATCTCTTAAGCTTTCCATGGAGCGGATCGTTTCGTCTAGATTATTCTTATCCTCTTGCAGATTGACAAAGTGCAATGCAATTGAAACAGCTTCGTCTTCTGGAAATGTCAATTGGAATTGTTCGTTGATCAAGTTCAATGCATACATGCCGATATCAAAATGCTGTGGATAAAATTTCTTCACTTCCCACGTTAAGGGACTACGGATAAATTGTCCTTTAGCTGCACGTTTCAATGCAAATTCAATATGATCTAGCAAGGTCAAACTGAGATAATCATTTGATTTCTCACCCAACTTTTCTTCTCCGTAAGCAATGATTTGATTCACTAAAGTGATATGACTAGCATCAGAATGGGACAATAAATAACTAAAATGCTCTAGCATATCATTCGAATCTAGAACATAAGTCTTTTCGATTTCATTTTCATAGATTACTTGTCCAACTTTCTTCTTGAATGCCAACCCTTTAGCATAAACAATAACCTCATTATTTCCTCTGCTCACGATTGCTACATTGTTGTTTAAAATTTGACTTACTTTCACTTGATTTACTCCTTTCCAGAAAAAAAACTCAAATTACCCAGGAAAGGACATTCCTAGGTAATTTGAGTTCTGCCTGCATCATTCAGTAACATACTCTATAAAATGGCTACATCGCCACTAACGTTTTTTTTCTTGTTCTTAGTATAATGCATTTCTTTTCAATATGCAACGCTTTCATCGGATTTGTAATGATGATTGATTCCTTATTTTAGGTCCGTACCGTTTGTTTCAATCACTTTTTTATACCAATAGAAAGAATCTTTTCTTGATCGATCTAACGTTCCTTTTCCTTCATCATCTAAATCAACATAGATAAAACCATAGCGCTTCGACATTTCGCTGGTACTTGCACTGACTAAATCAATACAGCCCCATGGCGTATATCCCATTAAATCAACGCCTTCATCGATTGCTTGCTCCATTTGTTCAATGTGGCTTCTTAAATAATCAATTCGGTAGTCGTCATGAATACTGCCGTCAGGCTCAACGACATCTTTAGCTCCTAAACCATTTTCTACGATAAATAATGGTACTTGGTAACGATCATACAATTTATGCAACGTAACTCGAAGTCCAATCGGGTCAATTTGCCATCCCCAGTCACTTGCTTTTAAATATGGGTTTTTCTTAGATCCTAACAAGTTTCCACCAGTGGTATCTCCCTCTTTTTTATGAGAAGCAATACTGCTCATATAATAACTGAAGGACATGAAATCAACGGTTCCCTCACGTAATATTTGATCGTCTTCCGTTTCCTTTTTGATCGTGATATTGTGATCACGGAAGAATTTATTCATATAAGTTGGATAATAGCCTCGAATTTGTACATCTGAATAGAATAAGTTCATGTGGTCACTGTTGACACTTTCCATCACATCTAGAGGGTTGCTCGTTTCTGGATAAGCTTCCATTCTAGCTAACATACAGCCGATTTTTGCATCTGGAATGATTTCATGACAGGCTTTGACCGCTAAAGCACTAGCAATAAATTGATGGTGTGCCGCTTGATATTGCGCTTGAAGCATATTTTTCTCCCCATCAGCTAAAATACCACCACTTAAATAACCAGTCATTCCAATGATATTGATTTCATTAAACGTCAACCAATAGTTTACTTTATCTTTATAACGATTGAAAAGAACGCGTGCATATCGTTCAAAGGCTTCTATTGTTTTACGACTTTCCCACCCATTTTGCTTAAATGCCAAGCCTAACGGAAACTCATAATGTGAAATCGTTACTAAGGGTTCAATACCATATTTCAAGCATTCATCAAAAACTGCATCATAAAATGCCAAGCCTGCTTCATTAGGTTCTAATTCATCACCATTTGGAAAAATACGCGGCCAAGAAATCGACAAGCGAAACGTTTTAAAACCCATTTCAGCAAATAACGCGATATCTTCTTTATATCTATGATAAAAATCGATTCCGTGACGTTTTGGGTAAACTCCTTCTTTATCATTCATTGCAAATTCAACGTCTGCCTTTGTCGTAGGTCGTAATAATTCTGTCATGCTTATACCGTTTTCTTTAATATAGCGAGCTGTATCTGCAGTTGACCAACCTTTACCGTCTTCTAAAAAAGCACCTTCGAACTGATTGGCTGCAGTTGCGCCGCCCCATAAAAAATTTTGTGGAAATCCACTCATATGTTTCCATCCTCTCAGTCATTGATTTAGTGTATAATTGATTTATTACCTTTATCTTAGCATGAGAAACCGTAAAGTTATTTTTTTGTTTTAGAGGTTATTTTCATTATTTTATTTCATTTTCATATTCACGAAAATATCTTACCGTAGAGGAGTTTTTTGATGCTTGATCTTTTTGATTTTCTTCATTATTTAAATACAAACAAACGAGATGCGACATATTCACGGATCATCATTTATCTCTTTACTCATCTTCATGAAATTCGTACATTGACTATCACCGAAATTGCTGAACGCTGTTTTGTTTCACCAGCAACCTTAACACGCTTCTGCCGACATTTTGGAATTGCAACTTTTGCTTCTTTACGGGAATCACTCGTTTCATTAGGAACGATGAAAAAGCATAGCGGCTTAAGAATGAAAGAGCAAGAATTGACCGACTTAAAAAACGATCCAAAAACTTATCTTGATTCTTATGCAGCAGAAATCATTACAGCTGTAAATGATGTTTTGCAAACGATCGATATTAAACAGGTCGATCAGATTCTGGCAGATATCCACCGCGCAGAGGAAGTTGTGCTTATTGGCTATAGCGCAACATTGGAACTTGCTAAAGATCTCCAAACTTCTTTTCTACTGAGCCAAAAACTAATTTTTGTGGGAGAAACTGAAGAAACCCAGCAAGCCTTTGTTGAAGATCTTAGCGAGAAATCTATCGTGATCGTGATTTCATCTTATGGTTCCTTACTCAATCGAAGTAGTGAATTAATGAGAATGATCAGTGATAGTCCTGCAAAATCAATTCTTTTAACGCAGCATACACAAAATACCTTGACGAATCAGTTCGATCTGTCTATTAATGTGACTACGACCAATTATGTCCGAATCGGTAATTATCCGTTAACTTTTTTTCTAGATTATTTTGTCCGACGGTATGCAAGTTTGTATCAATAATACATTAAATAAAAGGAGTTACTATGGGAATATTTGATTTTTTTAAACAGGAAGAACCTAAAGAGAGCATCAACTTGGATGATGAAGTTGCTAAAATCGTTGCAATTTATGAAACTTATCCTGAATTTCCAGTAATGTCAACAGACCGAAATGTTGACGACTGGCTAAAAATGATTGCTATTGGCACGGCTAAAATCGTTCCTAAAGAAAATATGATCAGAAATGCTGATGGTTTGCTACCTGGAGAAGTTCTTTTACTTGATTGGCTCACTGAAAAAGATTCTACGACTGCAGTCTTTCCAGATTTTTTTGAACTTGAGTTTGGGATCGACCCTATAACAAATACTGATCGGTTGTTGTTTGCTGATTATCTGGATATTTTGAATGACGCGTCTGTGATTAATTATTGGTCACTATTTCAGCTAAATGAAGTTCTAAAAGAAAACGGATTGATACAATGTAACACCAAAGAACAAGCAATTCAATTATTGAAAAAAGAATTTACAACTGACTATATTATGAACATGGTAGATCCAGGAATTTATATTTTGATGGATAAAGGGCAAGCGATCGTAGAAAAATATGCTGATTTTATTCATGATTACTTGGATACGCCACCGAAATAAAGAGGTTGAGATAAAAGTCGATTAGGTTCGAGCAATTGAAGTAAAAAGCGAACAATACAAAAAATGTATTGTTCGCTTTTTGCGAAATTGCCGAAAAACCTGACTTTTGGCCATCGTTTATTAAGTTTTAAAATGCGGAACAAAACTGAGTTTTAGTTTTGTCCCGCACTCTTTATTTTACCTTGTTTTTTCTTGTTCTAACCAACTAATTCCCAAGGTCCCCATTGTTCTGTTCCCGGTACGTTGCCTTGAGTCCACCATTTTGCTTTGTACGTTTTTCCTTGATACGTCACTATATCTCCACCATTATAGGCTTTAGCAGCATCCCATTCTTTGCTTATAGGAGGCGTTGTGCTTTCTTTTGTTTTCACAGCAACTGAGTTACTATCTGCTGAAAGATTCCCGGCTGCATCATATGCTTTCACAGTGTAATTATAGGCTGTGTTGGGTTTCAAGTTTGCATCTGTGTAAGTTGTTTCAGCAACCGTTCCAACTAATACGCCATCGCGGTATACTTTGTAGCCAGCTAACTTCACATTGTCAGTTGAAGCTGTCCAGTTTAATGCGACGCTAGATTCAGTAATTGCTCCAACTGCTAGGTTGGCAGGTGTTGATGGTGGTGTTGTATCCGATGGATCTGGATTGACTACGCCACCGCCATAAATTGTTTGTTTGCTGAGTTCTGCTCCATTTTTGGCAATTCGTTGCGTTAGTGAAATACTACTGATTCGATTTACGTCAACCGCTGTGGCACTTGATTTTAATCTAAATGTATAACTTGTTCCTTGTGGAATTTGTTGTGCATCGTAAACGGATGATAAATCTACGACCACATTTCCATTTTCTACCGTTACAGTTCCAGCTTTATAATCTCCCGCAGTCAATGTTTCTGCTGCATTAATCGGAATGTATAGTTTAGGTAATTTCACTGTTTCAAAAGCTGCTTCTACCGCTTTTAAGACATCACTTGTTTCGTTTGAAGTCTCATTATTTTTTACAGTGATTTCATATCCAGCACCATTTTCATTGTATGGCGTGATTGTTGCTTTGACATTTAAATCAGCATAAACTGTTTTATTCCCTGGAAGTACAGCCGTACCGAATAAACCTGTTTTAATGGCTTTTGTTAATTCATCACGTTTTGTTGTATCGGTCGCTTTATCTTGTGACTGCATCCAAGAAATCACGCCGCCTAATTGGTTATTTTTCACATATTCTGCTTTATAGCCAATCGAACGAGTATTGTCATACGTGTAAAATTCTCCTGTTTTTTGATTGTACATATATGGAGCTTTGGCTACATCATCCCAATACTCTTTTAAATCAGGAGATTTTATTTTAAGATCGGCAATGTTGCGATATGGCCAAACACCGCCTGCACGACCACCATCACCTGACTTCAATGGATTTTTATTGTTAGCACCATAGGTTGGCGATAAGTCTGCATCTTTATTATTTTTTTCTGCTGCTTGGAATAAACCAGGATGCGCAGCATCTGTTCCAGCCGCTACTTTATTCCAACCACGTGTATAAAAAGCTGCTCCAATTACGATTTTACTTGCTGGGGCGCCGTTTGTTTGTAAGTATTTGACTGTTTGATCGACAGAAAAACCATTTGCATAATTAGGATCTGCAGGATTACCGTAAAGTGCGCTGTGATGAGCACTATTTGGTGTCCAAGCGCCATTCATATCATAGGTCATTACATTGGCAAAATCGACTACTTTAAACAATTGTGCCACATCTACACCATTTTTCAAGGTATTTTGTGCAGCTGGCAGTGCAACGGAAAGTTCATAGGTTTTTCCTAACTCTTTCCCTTGTTTATCGATAGCAGAACGAATGTCTTGTAGTAGCGTGATAAAATTTTGTTTATCTTCTGGTTTTGCATGAGGTGTTCCTTCGTCATTGGTATTATCAACTTTGTCTGGTTCACGAACAGACGCAGGATACTCCCAATCTAAGTCAACAAAATCCATATTAGTATACTTGATAAACTTAGCGATATTGCTGACAAAAGTTGCACGTACAGCTGGATTAGCAGCTACATCAGAAAAATCTCCTGATTTAGACCAGCCACCAATTGAAATACCGATTTTTAAATTAGGATTTTTTGCACGAATGTCTTGGATTGCATTTAAAACACCTGCACTAGCACTATTCCACTGAACGCCTTCTTGTCCAACGGGAGCTCCAACTGCGGCATCTTTATCAGTAAACTTCAAATTGCCACTACTGTCAAAATCTAAAAAAGCATAGTTTAAATGAGTCAACTGATCTGCAGGAATATCTTTTGGATAAAAGTTATCCTCCCCTCCCCATATCGACCAATCCCCATAGTACATGACATTGCGGTATTGAGACGGTTCTGCAGCTTCTACAGTCTTAGTGGGTACTAATACAGATAAGGATAAAACCAAACTTGAAACAACAAGTACCAAAACAGATAAAACGTTCATATTTTTTCTAAACACTTTTTTCAAACTTTCCACCTCGTTTTAAGTTTTTTTTACGCTATTTAAACATCCACATTTGACTCTGCTTCCTTCACTTAAAAGAAGGAAACTTTTTTAGAACTACACCTCCCGCTATTCGTTTCATTTCCCTTATAATAATATAACAATTAGATTGCAAACGCTAACAATATACTCTTTCAAGCGATATTTTTTTATTATTTCAAAAATATTAATTGAAGTAACAAAAAGTGTGGACCACGCTAAGAATCAGCCCACTCCACACACTCTATTCAAACTGGAAAAAATACAACTGTGCCCTTATCTCTTCTTGTACTTTTTTATTTGTTTTCTATTTTAATAAATGGCAATGAACCATCGGTAAAAATTTCGTCTCCACCACCGTTACGTCCATGATAACTCGTAGTAAAATGTGCGACTAATTCAATTGAGACTGATTGCTCTGAACGTTCAAGCAACTCTAAAACAAAGTCTCGTTCTTGGTCTACATCAGAATTGATTTTATGAGTGATTTGTCCTGTAAAAAGCGAAAAACCAACTTTTTTATCATAAGTTGCAGCCCCTAACCAATCCGCTTTTCTGCCACCAGGTAAATACCAGTTTTTTGGCGTTTTCCAAAAACGAACATGATGTCTTCTTCTGGGATTATTTTCTATCTCTCGTTCAAATGCTAGATCTTGCTTTTTATTAAAAAGAAATAATGAACTTACCGGAGCTTTAGGGTAGGACTTAGCAAGAACACTAGCAACAATCATTCGTAAGCTTGATTTTAGTGTTAATGGTTCTGCCTTCATCCAACCTGATTTTATAAAAAGTTCCTCCAGTTCATCTTCTGTTCCAATAAATGCAAGATTGATTGGATCACCAAGCAGACCATCACTTGTTCTAGCGCGACCAATAAAATAATCTGGTAAATAGCGTCCTGTCATTAATTTATTAATAAAAGGAAGGATCAAATAGGAACTAAACAACCAAAAAAAGATATAAAGGAAGATATGGATTTTTCTTGTTAAAATTTCGGATAATAATGACTTATAAACTAAATAACCAATAATGGTAATAAAGATAAACCTAACCAACCTAAACGCACTATTTCGTACAGTCTGCTTCTTCATTTAGCTCCTCCCATTTTCTTCTGGATCATAAGGAGCATACTGACTATAATTATCCAACTCACCTTCAAACACCTTATTGGCAAAGCTACTATATGCTCCTAGTCCCATTGTACTAAGATCTGCAGTCGTTTCCGCCATATTATTTACAATTTTTGCTTGATATTCCCTTGCAGTGATCACAGCTCCAGTTTTGAGATTCTTATAAAATTTCGGCATATTCCTTCATCCTTTCTTAGATCAAGTGCATTTAATTAAATTATACTCACTTCTGAGATAAAGTCGCCTAATACCTTCTCCATTGCAAAAAAAGTCTAGGATATGACTCTATGAGCCATATCCTAGACTTTTGACGTTTGGTTACCACATTATTTTCTAAACGTTGATGTGAACATCTTCAGTTAAAAAAAGTTAATCTATTAATAATGGTTTGCTTAATACCAACCATTCGCCATCCAGAAAGCTTGTGCTGCTTCCCATGATCCATAACGTCCTGCTACATAGCTATCTGCTACTCGTTCTTGGTTGGCTTCAGAATAGTCACCATTTAAATAAGAGGCATCTAATTGATATCGACCAATATACTTACCATTAGTTGCTGCATAAGAACCGCTAGATTCTTTTTGTGCGATCCATTCTTTTGCAGAAGAACTGTCTGCTGCTACTGTTGGAGCAGGTGCTGCTTCTGTAACTGGAGTTGGAGTTTGTTGTACTGCCTCTACAGTTGGTGTTTCAGCTTCTTGTTGAGTCGGTGCTTGAGCTGCTTCTTCAGCTGTACGAATTACTAATTCTTCTCCTTCAAAGATCATATTTATATTAGAAATATTATTATCTTTTGCAATTAGATCGATCAAGCTATTGTCTCCATTAAATTGATGAGAGATAGTAGATAATGTATCTCCTGATTTTACTGTATATAAGCTATCAGCGTGTGCGTCAGTCGTTCCCATAAAAATGCCAAATCCTGCAGTCAAAGTTGTTGCTAATAAAATCGTTTTAAGTGATTTCATGTTGTTTCTCCTTTGTAAAAAATATTTTCGTCGTTTGTTTATCGACTTTGCATACTTTAACATCTAAAAATATTTCATAGGTGAAGATCCAGTAACAATTCGTTACGAGTGTTTTCATTACGTAACAGCTTGTAAAATACAATCAAAAAAACACTTGTTCGCACTGAGTTTGTCTCTATCTTGTTGAATGTAAAAAATCATGTTTTTTTCTGAAATTCTACTCTTCTTCAGTTCAATAACGATTGTCATATTACAAAATTCTAGAATTATTACAAGGTTTTGGCTAAAAACTTTTATTAATTATCACTTTTCTTCCATCAATTTTACGTCTTTAAGAAATTAAATCAGACTAAAATCGACACTTTATCCTCTTTTATCCATACAAAAAAAGCAGAAACATCTCTAGCTTAGCTAGCGTTTCTGCTTTCTATTAATGATCATCCATTAAAATCTTTCTGTTCGATTACTGATTCTAATAGTCTATTTTCAGTTTGAATAATATCAAAAAATGCACTAATTTTCTCTAATTGTTCATAATCGATTTGATATAATTTTACTCTAGGTTTAAAAAATAGGAAGCCTTGACGAATTTTTACGCGTTCGTTAATCAAATGACATTGCTCCATCATTGATTGTAAATCCATCTCTGATACACTATTTTTTATTTTTTCAACACGGGCTCGTTCATAAACCCATTGATCTTTTGTTACAGTCATTCTTTCAGTAATCGTGACCAACTGTCGATTCAAGCGCCATGATTGTTCAATAAACTTCGCTTTTTTGTACAAATCATCATACTGGATCAAATCAATTCGAACAGGCTTATACCAGTCTTCCTCATCAATTGAAGTTTTTTGATGTTTTTTGAATCTTTTTAATCCACTAACGAGTAAACTATTTTCTATGGCGAGCAGCTCGTACTCCAATTTTTCTTTTGCTACCCGCACGCGTTCCTTTGACGCCTTTTCTCGCTTTAAACTTTCTTTTAAGAAAAGTACTTCACTCTCATCTGAACGAACAAGCGCAGTTAGCTCACTTTCATTATCTGGCTCAATTTCAATTCTTTCCTCTTCCCCAGATTCATCCTTCTCCAAAAACATTGAATCTACGTCCAACGGAGGTTCAACATTTTCTTCTATTGAAACTTCTACTGGAAAACTAAGCGTTTCACCAGTTAATGGAATATTTTCTTCTTCTTGGAAAATAGAAAGGAGTTTTGCTTGTAAAATACTACTAACAGACTCACTTTTTGAATAGCCCATCTGTTCTAGGCTAGCTGAAACAATAAACTGAATCGGTTCTTCTTCAGAATTAAAAGAAACAGGAATCAATTCACAGAAATATGTACTAAAAATCCCATCGACTTCTTCCACTATTTTTGTCCAAACAAATTGTGGGAAAAGTTCTTCCAACTCTTCCAATAAAACATCCCAATTTAATTGAGTTTGAAAAAACTGAATTTCCACATGTTTTTTAATAGGCGAAGAAATAACTTTTCGGGAAAGTTCATCATTTTCCCGAAAAGTAAGAAAATCTCCTGTTGAGCGTTCATAGAGTGTTTCACATGCCTCAACGATTTCTTCTGTGTTGTCTTTTTGATAGAGAACGGTTCCCACAGTGAATGGAATTGCCTGTTGATGAAAAAAAACATCGAAATAATCATTCATTATACCGTTCTCCTTTCTTTTTTATGATTGAAGATCATAAACTGGCGCTAAGATAAGCTGCTGTCCTTCAGTCAAAAAGTACTGATCTAGATCGTTCCACTCTTTTAACGACCACACTGAAATGCCTGTTTTCTTGGAAATACTCGCTAAAGTATCACCTTTTTTCACTTCATATGTTTCTTTTGTTTTTTTGCGTGTTGCACTAACTTGATAATCTTTTGTTTCCTTTTTGGTTACTGCTTCACTTGTTTGAGTTGTCGATTTTGTTTCTTTTTTAGCTTTCGCTTCTTTAGTTGTTGTAGCTTTTGTTTCTTTTTTAGCAGCAGATTGTGTGGTTTCTTGACCTGTGAATGCATTAGATAATTTTTGAACCATATCTAATGAACGGTCTACTGCATCTTCTTTTACAACAGTGGTAACTTTTTCTTCTTGTTTAGGAACACTTAATTTTTGACCGATGAATAACATCCGTCGATCTAATTGGTTCTTCTCTAAAATAGCTAATGTCGAAATATCATATAACTCACTGATTGATTTTAATGATTCACCTTTTTTCACGATGTGTGTAAGATATTCAATATTTTGATCTTTTTGATCATTTTTCTTCTCTAGCTTATCAAAAGAAGTATTCAGTGTGATTTTTTTAGCTTTTTTCGTTTTCTTTTTATCTTTTAAGGTATCATATTGCGTTAAATTATACGCATCTATTAGACCATTCAATTTTGAATTGTAGCTAGTATCCGTTGCATAACGTCCTGTTAGAAACTTCGTCGCATCTTTATATGATTTCGTGTTTGTTTTCCACGTACCACTATAAAAACCACTGCTAGCGTCTGTTCCACCTCTAAGAAGTTTCACATAATCGCCAAGAGATTCTTTGTATGAGGGATACTTTCTAAAATTAGAACGAATCGTAAACATACTGCCTGATCCATTATCTTCACTAGTCAAAAAGTTAGCACTAGCTCCTTCATAGCTACCTTTGATACCAAATAAATTATAATTTGGCGCAGAGGCTAGTGCACTGTTTCCAGAAGCACTTTCTAAAATTGCTTGCGCAATCATCACTGATGCGTATAAATTATTCTCACCAGCAATTGAGCGAGCATCCTCCCCAATGACCTTAACAAAGCTTTTCGTTGTTAGATTAGGGCTGATATGGAACACCTGATCTGATCCACCAGTATTGCTACCTGTTGTCGTTCCAACAGTAGAGTCAACGTTTGGCCTACTTGGTTGCGGAGCTGTGACACTTGGTTGTTGGATTGGACCTTGCACTGGTGGTGCTGGATTACTTGGTGCAGGTTTTGGTTCATTCGGTTTTGGCTTTGGTTTACTCGGTTTTGGCTTACTTGGTTTTGGTTTATCAGGTTTCGGTTTTGACGGAGTTGTTGTTGAACTCGTCGTACTTGTGCTTGTGCTACTTGTACTACTTGATGTTGATGTATCAGATGTACTTGTTGTATCGTTTGTGCTAGATGTCGAACTAGTATCATCTGATGAACTCGTCGAATCACTACTGGTCTCGTCTGTCGACTCTTCAGTCGAAGAAGTCGTACTATTTTCGGTAGAGGAACTAGTTTCTATTCCTTCAACTGTACTTTCTGTCGTCTCATGTTCCTTAGTTGAAGATAAAATTGCTACATCTTCATGTTCTTCGGAACCTGAAGTTGCTTGATTATCAATTTCTTTAGCAACAATGGGTTGAACATCGGTAACAGAAAGGACAGCACTTGAAGTAAGTAACCCTACACTTAATAATCGTAACTTTTTACTGTTTAGATTTCTTTTTTTCATTCTGTGTCCTCTCTTTCTTATTGATATGGATCTTCTTTTACCAAGTTGATGATTTGATTGAATGCTTGTTCTGATTCTTCCTTAACATCCTTGATACGTTTATAGTAGTTTTGGTATTCTTGTTCGGCACGTTCTAAACGTTTTAAGACACTGGCTTTTTTCTTTGTTTCTTCATTGATAAGTTGTGCTCTTTGATTTGCTTGATTCACAATTTCTTTAGCTTGTCTCTTAGCATCTAGTAATACTTCACCAATATCTTCTTTAGACAATTGTTGATCGACATCGATCGTTTTTTGCGCTAATTGACGTTTTGTCGCTTCTAACTCTTGACGGACCTTAGCCAATTCCTCGTAAGCACCTGTATCTGTTGGCGTATCTGATGCCATGATCACAATACGATCTTCTGAAAGTTTATCGATTTCTTCTTGTTTCGCTAATAACTCTTGCTCATATTGCCTAATTTTATTTGCAAAACGCTCTGCTTTCTTGCGATTTAAATCAGTTTCATCGATTTGACGATTACTTTCACGTAATAAACTATTATATTTACTTCTTACTTGCTCTAGTTCTGCCATACGAGCATCGTAGTCTTTTGGCACAGCTTGTACCATCGACAACTCGTTTTCTAACGATTCATTTGTTTGACGTGCTGCTTCAACTTCATTTTGTAATTGAGAATTTTCTCTTTTACTCTTACGCAACTCAGCTTTTAATTCCCGAAGCTCACTTTGAAGCTGTTCATTTTCTTCTTGAAGTTCTTCTAGCTCATCATCATCAATGACCACATTGACTGGTGGTCTCTTTTTCTTTGGTTGAGCTTTTTTAGGCGGTGGCGTTTGTTTTTGTTTTTTCTTTTTCAGTGAGAATAATGGACGGGCATCTTCATCGTCGTCTTCATCGTCATCATAATCGTCATCATCGTCGTCATAGTCGTCGTCGTCATCATAATCGTCATCGTCGTCATCTTCATCATCATAATCTTCATCGTCTTCGTCATAATCGTCGTCATCTTCATCATCATAATCGTCGTCATCATAATCGTCATCGTCTTCGTCATAATCATCGTAATCTTCATCATCATAATCGTCGTCATCATATTCATCGTAATCTTCGTATTTTTTTCTTTTTTTACCTTTGCCAAAAATTTTTAGCATATGCTCACTTCCTTCTAATATAAATGGGACTATCTCTTTGATTATTTTTAACGTACTAATTTTAAATACTAAGTAAATTATGTGAATTGTCTATTATGTAACTATAGTGACAAGTTGCGGTAATCTTTTTATTCGTAAAAATAATCAGCTTCACTTCTAATGTACTGTTTCTAGCGGCTACAACACATCATACTTTTGAATCATCATGTTCAACACAAGTTAGTTATTATTTTATTTGATAAAAAAAGATGTTAACCTCCTTGCAAAAACGTGCCTACCTCTTTCTATTTTAGCAGATAAAGACTAAACAAACAAACCGATTTAGTGGATTATTTTCATTTTCGCAAAACGCAAATCCTACTCTCTTATAATTTCAAAATAAACAAATCCACTTCCGTCAATATATATGTTTTTTTATTATAAAATTCTAAAAAAAAGAACTTTTTAATTTCAAAATTATATATATGATCGAAAAATTATACATTTTATTCATATATCGAATCGTCTTTCCATTTGTTCGGAAAAAAATTGATTTCCACATTCTTATATCCACAAAATCTTTATATAGCTGACTTACACTTCTTAAAAAAAGGGTTAAAACGTACACAAAAAGAAGTGCTCTCTGATAAAATAAGAAACCACTTCTTTTCAAAATGAAATTTTAAAATTTCAAAATCAATATTATCTAAAAAAACGAAAATTATATTTCATTGTTTATTTGTTATTAAATTAATTTTAATTAAGCATTACCCGTAACTATGTTTTTTGGTCCTTCACTATTTTTTCATAAAAAATACTCATTTTTTTCACATTTTCCCGATTTAACCTATTATATTCTCACTATAAAACAATTTTTAGAATTAAACAAATTTTCATCCTGCTAATCTTTTGATGGAATCAACAAACGTAAACCATTCAAAATAACAAGTAACGTGCTGCCTTCATGAGCTATAACTCCTACTGTGATATCCATTTTCCCAAGAATATTCAAAGTAATCAATAGAACTACAATAAACATGGAAAAGATAATATTTTGCCAAACGACCCGATCTAATCGTTTAGAAATTTTATGGGCATAACTGAATTTTGTTAAATCATTTTGCATCAGTACTGCATCTGCTACATCAATAGCGATATCCGTACCATCTCCCATTGCCACACCAATATCGGCAGTTACTAATGCAGGAGCATCGTTGACTCCGTCACCTAACATAGCTACACTACCGAAACGAGCTTGCTGATCTTTGATGATTGCAGCCTTATTTTCTGGCAAGACATTTCCAACCACCTCATCGATCCCAATTTGGCGACCAACTGCCTGACCTGTTAATTCTGCATCGCCAGTAATCATTGTTGTGTGAATCCCTTGTGATTTAAGATACTGAATCACTGTTTTAGCATTTTCATTTGGTACATCCATCATGGCAATCAAACCGATCACTTCATTATTTTTCGCAAAATAAACCACGGTTTTACCTTCTTTAGCGTACTGCTCATTATGAGCAGTGATTTGGGTGTTTACTCGATCAAAAATTTCTGGTTTACCGATTTGATACGTATCACCACGATATTCTGCTACTAGTCCTTTTCCAATTTCATTTTCGACTGTCAAAGTCAATTCCGTTTCTGCTTTGAACTTATCCAGAATTGCATTGGCTAATGGGTGATTCGCAGTTTTTTCCATTGCAACAATTAGATCGATACATGCTTGTTCCGTTAATTGTGCTGTCTCCGTCAAGAAATAAAAATCAGTAACAGATGGCTTGCCTTTGGTCAATGTTCCAGTTTTATCAAAAGCAACTGATTTAATTGTAGCTAGATTTGCTAAGTACGAACCACCTTTAAATAAAACTCCTCTTTTCGCTAAATTTGAAATACCTGATAATGTTGCTGGAACAGCACTCGCTGCAAGTGCACACGGTGATGCTGAAATTAAAAATACCATACCACGATAAAAACTTACATTCCATGACCAGTTAAATAGAAATGGACTTGCTAGTATAAAAATCGGTACTAAAATCAAGACGATCGTTACATAATAAGGTTCTAGTTTTTGAATCTTCGTTGCAGTTTTCGATAAATTGGATTGTGATTGGTTGACTAGTTGAAGAATTTTAGCAAAAACTGTATCACTACTATCCTTCGTAACTTCCATGGTAAAAGTACCGCTACCGTTGATAGTACTACCAAACACTTCATCACCAACCGTTTTTTCTCTAGGTATACTTTCACCATTAATAGAAGATTCGTCAATTGATGTTCGCCCAGATAAAATGATCCCATCTGTGGCAATTTGATCGCCATTTAATACTTGTAGTTTGTCACCAATCTTTAATGTAGTAACCTCAACTGTCTTCACACTACCATCAGCTTGGATCAAACGCGCTTCTGTTGGATTCATTTTAAGTAAATTCGTGATTTCTCTTTTACTGCGGCCTTCTGCGTATTCTTCAAGAAAATGTGCTGCAGCAAAAATAATAATCAGCAAAGCTCCTTCTTCATAATTCCCAATGATCGTTGCACCAAAAGCGGCTAGTGTCATCAAAATGTGGACATTTGGCACAAATTTCCTTTGCTCTTTCGATTCATTGATCGTATCAACAATACCTTCTATGATAATGTGATATCCAGATAGTAACATTGCGCTTATAAAAAGAATATTCTGTAATAGCGAGCCTTCATTGATGAAAAATGCAACGATAAAAATAGCTAAACCTGAAAAAAATAAAATGACTGGAGATTTCCCGTGGTCATGACTATGTCCATGTTCGCTTTCATGCTTATGATCATGGCCTTTTCCAGTTGAGCAATTGTGTTCATGTGCTTTTGTTGTTTCCATTTTATTCGTCCTCCTTTTGATTGTTTTCTGAAAAGATGCATCTTCTTTTCAAATGAACATCCATTCATATATCTTATATTCATAATACATGAACGAACATTCATGTGTCAAGCGAAAACTGTATTTTATTTGCATAAAAAAAGCTAGAGCCAAATCTTTTACGATTTACACTCTAGCTTCTAGCTTATTTTTCTTCTACTTGGATATATTTAAAACTATATGGTGACCCAAAACTATGTTTTACCACACCGTTAACTTTTTTCTTTTGCAATAATGCTGTTTGTTGCTGATAAATTGGCGCGATTGTGTAATCTTCTGCCAATAGCAGATGTTCTGCCTGTAGTAAATCCGACCATCTTTTTTCTTCATTTGCTGCGTCTGTAAGAGAAGCAGCTTCAATTAGTTGATCGTATGCAGAATTTTTATAATTGACATGATTTAAGCCAGAAGTCGAAGCGAACATATCTAAAAATGTAATGGCATCTTTAAAGTCCGGCATCCATTGACCAAAAGCAATGTCATAATCACCTGATAAATAGCGCTCTTGTAAATTATTACTTGGTAATGTAGTCAGCTCAAATTTGATTCCAGGCAACACTTCGGCAATTTGGCTAGCTAAATATTCTGCTGTCTTTTTCTCTGTATCTGTATCCTTCGTTAAGTAAACCAAGGTGATCTCATCTTTACTCAACTCTTTTTTGGCTTCCGTATAAGCCTTTTGTGCTTCTACTTTATCAAATGTTTGTTGTACGCCATTTTCTTTACGGAAATCTTCTCCGGTTTTAGGATTTTGAACAAAATTTTGAGGGACAAAACCTGTAGCTGCAATTGAACCGTCTCCTAAGACATTTTTTACAAAGGTCTCACGGTCGATTGCTAAAGAGATTGCTTTTCGGAGGTTGGTATTTTCCAATAGCTTTCCTTGACCTTGATTAAAGCGTAGATACCCCATTTTTGTATCATTTTGATTTTGAAAATCTGGATCATTCTTATATTGTTTAGAAAATTCTCCATCTAAAACAACTCGGTCAAGTTCATCTGTCTGATATAAATTAACAGCTGTGCTCGTTGATTTCACAACAGTTGTTTGGATTTCATCGACCTTTACATTCTTTTGATCCCAATACTTTGGATTTTTGACATACTTCCAAGTATCAGAATTTTGTTCCCAACCTTCTAAAATAAACGCTCCATTATAAAGAGTTGATTTTGCCGAAGTGCCATAATTACTCCCCTGTTTTTCAGCAAAAGCTTGATTGATTGGGAAAAAGGTTTCAAAAGTTAGTAAAGAAGTAAAATATGGAATCGGCTTGATAAGATGAATCACTAATGTATGCTCATCTGGCGCTTCCACCCCAAGTTGTTCTGGTTTCATTTTCCCTTGATAAATAGTATCTGCATTTTTTATAGAAGAAACAAATAAGCTAGCATATGACGGTGCAGTCTCTGGTGTGACTGCTCGTCTCCAAGCATAAAGGAAATCATCTGCTACGACAGGATCTCCATTCGACCATTTTGCATCCTCTCTTAAAGAAATCGTATAGGTTTGCTTGTCTTCACTGATTTCTGGTAATTCTTTAGCTACCGCAGGTATGGCTTCATCTTTTTCATTTAATTGGTAAAGTCCTTCAAGAACTTGATTTTGTGCGTTGAAACTGGTAAAGTCTTCTTCTTGTGTGGTATCTAGCGTTAATAGTTCTGCTGGTTCTGTGAAATGAACGATCGCTTTTTTTACTTCATTCGACTCTTTTTTTCCAGCTGAATTGCAACCGGTCACAAAAAATAACAGTGCCAGCGCACTAATTGCGAAAAACTTTTTCATCTTCTTCCTCCTTGTGTCATAATCAATGATCGACTAGACAAAAATCACCTGTTCAACTACAGCTATTTCAGGATCTAATGATTGCATGACTGGACAGTTTTTCCCAATCAATTTCAGCGCTCGTTCTGCTTTTCCTTGTTCTTCTTCTGAAACACGGAGCGAAAAAGTAATGTCAACACGACTTAACGGTTTCGCTGGCTTATTTTCTGCCCGGTCATAAGAAATCTCTACCTTATTGATTGTAAAATCGACATGAGAATTGCTTAATATTTTTTCATACACATAAGCTCCACATGCTCCAATGGACGCGACTAACATTTCAACAGGAGAAAAACCAATCTCTTTTTTTAGTACCCAGTTACCACTTTGATGGACTAATTCAAATCCCTTTTCACTTGGAATCAATTCCATTTTTTACACTCCTCTGTTTCTCTATTTTTATAGCGTTTTCTTTATCTTACTATGATAGTACAAATTCCAGCAAACTTATAATAGTTAATTAGCAGGTATGATAACAAAAAGCTATCAATAAAAAACTTCCCTCATTCACTTGGAATTCAGGAAGCTAATTATCAGTATAGATTTTTCTTTAATTGATTATCTTTTTGGTTCTTATCTTGAATAATAGAATCAATATAGTCTTTTAAAAATTTACTGTTGTCCGAAATGATCTGATAGCCTGGCTCTGCCTTGATTTTCTCTACTTCTTCACCTGAAATAAAATCATTCCCTGAAAAGAAGCGATAATTTACTTGCCCCACAAATTCAGACGCTGTGTCCAACTTTTGACTATCAGATAAGCCTGCGTCGGTCAACTGAGTGTAGCCTAATCTTTTCCCGTCTTCGATAAAAAGTTCTTTGATATACTCTGGATAATTTTCTACTTGTGGAATTTTGTGGGTATTTTCTTGTTTTTGATAGTCAAATGAATTCCCATTTAATTTCACCACACCATATCCTTGCGGTGCAATCGAAAAAGAGCTAGAGACGATTTCTGTTAACGGATGATCATTGACCGTTTCTGTCATGATATCTTGAGCATGGATATGACCTGAAAAGACAATAGGAACTTGATAATCAGCTAAAACGTTCTTGAATTCTTCTGCATTATTAAGGACAAATCCATTGGATAATAGTTCATTATGCGCAAAGATGTTATGATGCAGAAAAACCACTGTTTTTTTCTTTTCTTCTGTTGCTTTTTTTAATTGTTTTTTGACCCATTTCATGGTCTTACCCCGAATCGTCCCACCTGTTGTCGGGCTTGTTTGAGGTTGACTATCTTCAGGGTAAATATTGGAATCAAGGAACAGAAAGTTGTACCGTTGATTGACTGATACTGAGTAACTTAACGAACTTTTATCATAACTTGTTGCATTTTGATACCCAAAATCGGCAAATATTTTTTTAAAGTCAGCTAGCGAAATTGCCTCAGTTTTTTCTTGCTGGTCACCGACAAATTTTCTAGCCCAACCATCATTAATATCATGATTTCCAGGGATTACAAAAACGTTGATTCCTTTGTCGGTCAATTGTTTCAGTAGTTCTGCAAGTTTTTCCGCACTGACTTTTTCCCCATTCAAAGTTAAATCACCTGTAATGATCAACATCTCTGGCTTTTGCTTGATTGCTTTATCGATAAAAGCTTGCCAGCTCTCTTTTTGGAAATCTAGCTCTTTTCCAGCCGCTGTTTGTTTGATTTTTTTAAATGCTATACCTGAATCAGTTAGGCTTTTATCAATGTAATGAGGATCGCTGACTACCCAAAATTCAATTGCTTCTTTTTTAAATAAAGTTTCTTCTTTCTGTTCTTTATCTCGGCCAAAGTAAATCGTTGCACCTAACACAATGATTATACTCAGTAACACAAATCCTATCTTTTTTCTCATTTCGTCATTCCCCATTCTCTTTTGTTCCCTTCTATTTTATGCTTTTTTGCACAAAAAAGCTCTCACTGTTTTTATTTTACTAAAATCCAGTGAGAGAACCTTCTATATTATTGTTTATATTTCTGCTCCGTTTGTTTGGATCAAATGCTTGTACCAATTGAAGGAATCTTTTTTGATCCGTCTCAAGGAGCCATTTCCTTGATTATCACGATCGACATAAATGAAACCATAGCGTTTACGCATTTCTCCAGTCGTAAATGAAATAGGATCGATACAGCCCCAAACCGTGTAGCCTATAACATCTACACCGTCTATCTCAATCGCTTTTTTCATCTCTTTGATATGCTGGCTAAGAAAATCGATTCTTTCTACATCGTGGACTTTCTCTTCTACTAATGTGTCTGCATAGCCAAAACCATTTTCTACAATAAAGATTGGCCGTTCATAGCGATTACTTAACAGATTTAGATAATGACGTAAGCCGGCAGGATCGATCGACCAGCCCCATTCTGTCATACTGACATAAGGATTTTCCACAAGGGAACTATCGCCAAGTAAGTCATCGTCTAAGCGAACTGCTTCTGGTCGTGTTGAGATTGTATTGCTTAAATAGTAGCTGATACCGATATAATCTACTGTGCCAGCTTTTAGTAACTGTAAATCTTCCTCCGTAATATCCAGATCATAGCCCTTTCTTTCCCATTCTTTGACTGCCCAACGAGGATAGTTTCCTCTTACTTGAATATCTGTAAAAAATAATTGTTTCTCATCTTCTTGTTGGGCTGCTAGGATATCACTTGGATCACTTGTCAGCGGATAATTCGGTGTGGCTGCCAACATACAGCCAATTTGAAAATCAGGATTGATTTTTTTCCCTTCAGCAACTGTGATAGAACTGGCCACAAATTGATAATGTGCTGCTTGATACATTGTCTTTAATTTGTCTTCATCTGCTTGATAAAGGATACCTGAATTGGTAAATGAATAAATTGGATTTTCTAAGATTCGTTGATTATTGATTTCATTAAAGGTCATCCAATACTTTACTTTATCTTTATAACGCTCCATTACAGTTACAGCAAATTTAGTGAAAAAGCCAATCAACTCACGACTACGCCAACCACCATAATGTTTAACCAAATGATACGGCATTTCAAAATGGGACAATGTGATCACAGGCTCGATCCCATATTTCAATAATTCATCAAACAAATTATCGTAAAAAGCAAGACCTGCTTCATTCGGTTCCTGCTCGTCACCCATTGGAAAAATTCTAGTCCAAGCGATACTAGTTCTTAAGCATTTAAACCCCATCTCGGCAAATAACTTAATGTCTTCTTGATAATGTCCGTAAAAATCAATGGCTTCATGGTTAGGATAAAATTTTCCCTCTATAATACCGTCTGTGATTTCTCTAGCATGATCTTTTGAGCCAGAAGTCATCACGTCCGCAATACTTACGCCTTTTCCGCCTTGAGTAAAACCGCCTTCTACTTGATGAGCGGCTACTGCGCCACCCCATAAAAAATCATTTCTCATTTATGTGCTTCCTCCAATCCCGTTCCTACAACGAATAGTTTTGTTGCGGGAGTTACTGATTCACTTGTATTGATGATATTCATTGTATCCATACTTGGGCCATCTGTTAAAATCACTGGTGATGTCATCGCATAGCCTTCTTGTTCGATTTTTTCACGATCAAAGACTAGTAATGTTTGACCACGTGTGATCGTATCACCCATTTCAACTTTTGTTTCAAAATGTTCGCCATTTAAATTAACGGTATTGATACCGATATGGATCAATAGTTCACTACCGCCCTTTGATTTCAACCCAATCGCATGTTTTGACGGGAAAATCGCGACAACGATTCCGTCAAATGGGGCTACAACTTTATTATCTGATGGGATGATCGCAACACCTTTACCAGCAATTTCGCTAGAAAAAACATCATCATCAACCTCTTTTAAAGGAATTACCGTACCTTCAAGCGGTGCGTACACAATCGTTTCAGTTGTACTTGCAGCTGGGATTGGTCTTTCATCAGTTGTTTCTTGAAAATCATCTTCACCTTGATCTGTTTCAGGTAAAAAATCAGTCATTTCATCGTCTTTAACACCAAAGAAATACGTCAATACAGCTCCTGCAATCAAAGCAGAACCAACACCAATAAAGTATCCTAATTTTGGTGTATAAACTGGTATAGAGAAAATGTTATGGAATACATAAGCATTCATCGTAACACCTGTCACACCACAAATTGCTCCACCAATGGCGCCAGAAATTGCTACAATCGGCAATAAACGTTTGTATCTTAAAATCAAGCCATAAACGATTGGTTCTGTTACCCCTGCAAATAAACCAATTAAGGCTAAAGGACCAGCTAAAGCTTTCATTTTTGAATGTTTTTTAGATTTTAGATAGAAACCAATCGCGATCCCAATTTGAGCAAATACTGCTGCAACGGCCATTCCTTCGATTGGGTCGCCGCCCATCACAGTCAAGTTTTCAAGTGTGATAGGAGAAAAGCCCCAATGCAGACCAAACATTACCATAAACGGCATTCCGCCACCTAAAACGATTCCTGAAAGTAAGGCACTTTTACCGATCAACCACATGACACCTTGTGATAATGCATCCCCAATAACCGTTCCAAATGGGCCAAACAGCAAAGCCGTTAGTGGAACCATGATCATCAAACTAAACATTGGTACTGCAAATAATTGCAAGTCTCTAAAAATAATTTTACGTAAAATTTTATCCACGAATGAATAAATAAAAATTGCGACAAAAATAGGGAAAATCGTCGTTGCATAATCAACAACGTTTAAATTGATTCCAAGGAAATCAAGTTTTTCCTGACCAATCATACCCGTGAATGATGGTTCTAGCAAGGCCGCACCGATCACACCACCAACATACATATTCCCACCAATTTTTTTCGTTAAGGTAATCCCTAAGAAAACAGGTAAGAAGTAAAAGATCGCATTACTTGCTGCACTTAGTACCATATAAGTTGAACTAGTATCCGCCAATAATTTCATTTCAACTAAAATCGTTAAAACAGCTTTGATCATTCCAGAACCTGCCATCGCTGGAATCAGTGGTGAGAAGGCACCAGAAATCACTTCAAATACATAATTAAAACTTAGCTTTTTCTCAGTCTTAGGTGCATCTTCGTTTAAATCAGCGAGTGATTGGATTGCCGCATAATAATCTGGTACTTTACTGCCGATCACCACTTGATATTGCCCACCGCTGTTGACCACTGACATGACATAAGGAAGTTTTTCTAAGGATTCTTTATCTGCTTTTTTTGTATTTTTCAAACTAAATCTTAAACGTGTGGCACAGTGAACTAAACTATTGATGTTCGATTTACCACCGACAAGTTCGATGATTTTTTTACTCTCTTCTTCATAACGCATGATGATAGTTCCTCTCTTTGATTCATTTTTTTATAAAAAAAGTGACCTAAGAAACACTTAGAAACTAAGTGTTTTTCTTAGGTCACGCCTGCTTAACCAGTAACGATCCTATTGATTGCTTGATAAGCGATTTAAGTGAAGCGTTAAGTACATCAATTCATCATTGGAAATCGTCCAATCATATTGTTGTTCCAAAAATGTTTTGATTTTGACTGCACACTGATAATCTTGTTCATATTTGACAGCGATCAAATTAATCAAGGACGAATCCTCATTTGAGGAAATTTCTTTATCTAACTGTCTTTTAACAAAGTAACGAATATGGGTAATGAAACGAGTAAAATCATAAGATGTTTCGTCATATTCTTTGCCATAATGATATTTAATAATATCGATAATGCTTTGAATGATTTTCGTTGTCAGCATGGTTTCGTTCATATTGCTGGTAGAGTTATAGGCATTTACAAAATGAAGGGTAATAAAGGCTGCTTCCTGGTCTGGAATCTCAATCCCTGTTTTCTCCCGCATCATTTGAACAGCTTTCAACGCAAATGCATATTCTTTTGTATAAATTTGTTTGATGTCCCATTCTAATGGCGAGCGCATTTGTAATCCTTCTGCAGCTCGATTTAAGACAAAACCAATATGATCGGACAATGTCAGCAAAATGGAATCATCGATTAATTGTTCTAATTCTGCTTCCCCTAATTGAATAATATCACTGGCCAGTTCAATATCTTCAATATCGATTCGTGCAAGCAGATTATCTAAGTTACTAACGGAATTGTTACCTTCAAGAACAAATCTTTTTTCAATCAGGGCTGAATCGATCACATCACCTTCACGCTTGTTGAAGCCGACACCTTTGCCCATAATGATTTCTTCGATGTTGTCATCATTTAAAACCAAAGAAACATTATTATTAAAAACTTTCAGTATTTTCATTGAAATTATCTCCTGTTCTTGACTTGAAAAACGAAAAAAGACCTGACCATATCAAACATCACCAAAAAAAGTGATGTGAGAGGTCACGCCTGCTTAACCAGTAACGATCCGTTGACCAAAGTATACAACGTCTTATTTCCTTTGTCAATAGTACGCTTACATTTTGATGACAGATGGCTCCTCACCTTACATTTTGCTCTCTTTGAACGAATAAATTTGCTCAATAGAATTGGCTAATTTTTTAAATTGAACAAACTTCCCTTCACGAAGATACTCTTTTCCATCAACGAAAAAAAGTAAGGTCGGTGCTGAAAATATCAAATATTCAGCTGAAATCTCTTTAACTTTATCCGCTTCAACTTCTCTCAAATCGATTTTAGGATAGTGTTTTAATAGCTCAATCAATTTAGGTTTGAGCGCATGACACACCGAACAATCTTCTTGTGAAACATATAAAAAAGCAAGGTGTGTTTCATTTATAAAGGTTATTACCTCTTGAATTGTTTGTAATTTTTTCATTGGTCGATCATCCTTTTTTGATTGGCTAAATCATAGCACCTTCTCAGCAAGATTACGATATTTATGCCTAACTTTACCTACCCACTTCGATCCAAGCTTTGTAATAATCACGGTAAAATCCTTCTTGGTCCTCTGCCGTCATGATATAGCGCCCAATCATTGTCCCCGTCTGATATCCATTTTTCTCCAATTTTTCTTTCATTGATAGGAAATTATTTTCTGAAGGATTGTCTGACTTGATTGTCAGCAGGAATTGTTTGTATGAATATTTTGGTTGCTCTATTTGTTGCCAAATCGTGGCTTCTTCTACAAATTCTTTTGTAGTTACGGCAAAACCATAGATGATTTCTTTTTCATTTTTAGAATCGATATAAACTACTAAACTGGAAGGATTATCAATGTATGTCTGTAATTCATTGGGATCTTTTAAATCAATTGGAATAATTCTTTCCACATCTAATGGCTCGTCAATAAATTCTTTTTCTTTCAACTCGATCAAGCTCAATAATTGGTCTTTTCTGTGTTTGATTCCTTGTTGCTTTTTCTCTAGTTCAGCTAACTCTGCAGCTACTCTCGTTTCTGTTTCATCTAATATAGTCCATAATTCCTCTGGCGATTTTCGATAAAGGTTCGTCATTTTATTGATGGGAATATCCAGTCTGCGATAAAAATCAATGTCACTGATTGTCAGTATATCCTCCATATCAAACATTCGATAGCCATTCTCCCTATTTCTGGAGGATGTTAGTAAATTCATATCATCCCAATAACGAATCTTCGACTTTGGCAATTTCATGATTTCAGCCACTTGTCCCACCGTCAATAATTTCTCTTTTTCCATAAACTCACCTCTTATTTTAATTATAAACAAAAAACATTGACCTTCAAGTAACTTGAAGGTGTAGAATTCATTTTGAGTCTTGAAAAGGAGGAATTTACATGAAAATCATTCAGTTTTTCATTAAAAAGAATAGGACACTTATTTTTGCTACAATCATCTGTTTATGTTTACAAATTATCGGAACACTTGGGGTACCGTTACTCGTTGCTCAGTTGATCGATGTGGGGATTGCGAGCGGCAACGAACAATCGATCAAAATCATTGGGCTCAAAATGCTCGCAATGGCTTTATTTGGTGCGCTCTCAGCAATTGCTGGAAGTTATCTTTCAGCTAAAGTAGCAGCGAAATTTGGTTTAGAAACACGGGAAATGTTTTTCGAAAAGCTTCAAACATTTTCTATTAAAGATGCAGACAATTTCGGAACTGGCTCGCTACTGACACGAATGACAAATGACGTTGACAATATTCAACAAATGATCGTGTTGTTTCTACAGCTAATTTTACCAGCTCCGATCATTGCTATATTCTCACTTTATATGACATTCACTTACTCAGCGACATTAGCTTTAGTTCCATTGATCGCAATTGCAGCTTTTGGATTGATCGTTTATATCTTAATGAAAAAAGGGACACCTCTTTCCTTATTGATCCAACCTAAAATGGACAAGATCATCGTGACCTTACGAGAATTTTTTACTGGAATCAATATGATTCGGGCTTTTAACAATCAAGATTATGAAGAAGAACGAACAAATAAAACATTTTCAGACTATGCGAATGGCATGATTCGAGTAAATAGTATTTTTGCTTTCATTACGCCGGTTGCCTTCTTGCTGATGGGGATCGTTTTCTCTTCTATTCTATGGTTTGGCGGAAATTTAGTTGCGCTTGGGACTTTGCAAATTGGAACTGTTTCAGCCGTCGTGGAATATTCTTTACTAACGCTCGCTTACTTGATGATCGCAGCAATGGTTTTAGTTATGTTGCCTAGATCCCTTGCTTCAGTAAAAAGAATCGAAGAAATTTTGAATACACAAGACCAAATTCTTGATACTGACCAACCCGTTTTACTTGAAAAATCTGATTCACAAGATACCTTGATCGATTTAAATCACGTAACATTCAGTTATGACCAAGCGGATGAACCTGTTTTAGAAGATATCCATTTTAGTATTCCAAAAGGAAAAACAACTGCAATCGTCGGCGGTACAGGTTCTGGTAAAAGTACCGTTGCTAAATTATTATTACGACTTAGCGATGTCTCCGCGGGAGCAATTTTATTCGATGGTGTGGATATTAGAAATGTTACCCAGGAAGAATTACGCTCTAAAATCAGTTACGTTCCGCAAAAAGCTTTCTTATTTAGTGGAACGATCAAGAGCAACTTATTGATGGGTTACCCTGAAGCAACAAAAGCAGATATGGATCGAGCGTCCGAAATCGCTCAACTTGCTTCTTATCTTGCCACACTAGAAGATGGCTACGATTCATTTGTGGCACAAGGTGGAACGAACTTCTCAGGTGGTCAACGACAACGTTTGTGTATCGCTCGAGCTTTGATCAAGCCTGCAGATATTTATATCTTTGACGATAGCTTCTCAGCGCTTGATTATCAAACAGATGCCGCATTAAGACTCGCATTAAAAGAAGAAATGGCGGACAAAACCTTACTGATCGTCGCTCAAAGATTAAGCACGATCCAGCAAGCAGACAACATTATTGTCCTAGATGAAGGGAAAATCGTTGGTCAAGGAACACACAGCCAACTGCTACAAACGAATAAAACGTACCAAGAATTCGCCCGCTCACAAGGGATTATCATGGAAGGAGCGCTAGTCTGATGGAAAAATTAAATAAACAAACCTTAAAACGATTCTTTCAATTGATTCGACCTGAACGTCCGATATTTTTCGGCTTGATTTTATGTAGTTTGCTCGGCAATGCCTTAGTTATTGCTATGCCATTTATTATGGGTATCGCTATTGATGATTTGCTGTCTCTGATTAAAACACACAGTGTTGGTCACATCACGTTTCCAATGATCCAAGAAGCTTTATTAACACCCGTTTTGATTCTGATTGTATTTTCGATCATTAGTAGTTTGATGTCCTACACACAAGAGCGTGTGATGGCTTCTCTAAGTGAAAGGATCACGTTAAGAGTCAGAAAAGAAGTTACGAAAAAGTTCAAATCATTACCGATGGTCTTTTTTGACCAACACCAAGTTGGCGATATTTTGAGCCGAACAACAACCAGTTTAAATCAATTGTCTCAAGTTTTTCTAACAGGGATCAATCAATTCTTCACATCGATTTCGACGATTGTTTTTGCTGGGATCATGTTGTTTTATATTGATGTCAAATTAACATTGATCGTGGTTTTACTAATTGCTGGAAGTTCTTATTTGACGGGTAAAATTGCTAATAAAAATAAAAAACTAGCCGAAGCAAGTCAGGCAGAGCTCGGGATTTTAAATAATAAGACAGAAGAATTTTTATCTGGAAACTTAGTGACGAAAACGTTTAATCAACAAGATCATGCTAAAGATGTCATTTCACAAACGAACCAAAAGCATTACAAAGCCTTTCTAAGTGCGCAATTTATGAACTTTGCGATTTATCCAGCGATTCGTTTGATCAATCAATTGGCATTTATCGTCAGTGCGATCATCGGTGCATTCTTAGTATTACAAGGTGGGATCACGATTGGATTACTTCAAGCTTACCTACAATATATCAATCAAATTTCTGAACCGATTTCTACTGCTTCTTATGTTATCAACTCGATTCAAGCAGCCTTGGCAGCTGTTGATCGGATTTTTGAGATTTTAGATGCAGAAGATGATGTTCCAGAAAAAACAAACTTACAACTCATCGATCAACCAACTGGCGCCATTGCTTTTGATAAGGTTCAGTTTGGTTATACAGAAGAAAAAATATTGATGAAACAAGTTGATTTTACTGTTAAACCGAAACAAATGGTGGCAATCGTTGGCCCAACTGGTGCTGGTAAAACAACCTTAGTAAACTTACTGATGCGTTTTTATGAATTAAATGGTGGGCGAATTACCTTTGACGGCGTGGATATCACAGATCTTTCAAGAACAAATCTACGCTCTATGTTTGGAATGGTTTTACAAAATACATGGCTGTTTGAAGGAACGATTGCGGAGAATATCGCGTATGGACGAATGGATGCAACACGAGAAGAAGTCATCGAAGCTGCTAAAATCGCCCAATGTGATCACTTTATTCGGACATTGCCAAATGGTTATGATTCGATCATTTCCAGCGAAAATGGCTCATTGTCACAAGGACAGCAACAATTATTGACGATTGCTAGAATCATATTGGCAAATCCTCCTGTGGTTATTTTGGATGAAGCGACGTCTAGCGTGGATACTCGAACGGAAGCTCATATTCAAAAAGCGATGGACGAAGTGACGAATAATCGAACAAGTTTTGTGATTGCACACCGGTTGTCTACGATTGAAAATGCCGATTTGATTTTAGTGATGAAAGATGGCGATATCGTGGAGAAAGGGAATCACCAAGAGTTATTGGCGAAACCTTCGTTGTATGCATCGTTGTATAATAGTCAGTTTCAACAGACTTAAGAATTAAAAAATATACTAAGATTCGAGGAGAAAGTTATCTGTAGATGACTTTCTCCTCTACTCTTACTATATTTTGTGTACGAAAATTCTAATGTATTACTATCATAAACGAAGAATCCAACTGACGCGCCCAAAAACCTGAATAATAATAGCGGTCGCCGTCCAAATCGATCACTTAAAGCCCCCAGAATAGGAGCTGAAAAGAACATGCAGATGGCATAGACTGAAATTAAAAGTGTCACAACGATTGCTTGGTTATTTGGATTAATAATATAGGGTTGCACTAAGAACGGAATGACAGGCGCTATGATACTAAACCCTATTCCGAATTCAGATTAGAAATACAAAGATTAAACTGAAAGCTAATGCATGTTTATCTCAGCCACTTGTCTCGTATTTATTTTAAATTTTGAAATTGATTGTTCTCCTTTCTATCTTTTCTTCATTGCTATTTTTTGATATTTATATTACAATTATATTATCTACTATTCTATGAATAGTAGATAATAACCTTAAATGGGAAAGGAAAGAGTTATATTGAAAAATTGGAAATTAGGTTTAATTGGTATTTCTTTATTGGGAGCATCTCTTGTTAATTTTGTTCCAGAAGCACACGCAGTCGAGATTGAAAATAGAACGATCATTGGATCAGATGATCGCGTGCAAATCACTGACGGTACAAAGGCACCCTATCAAAGTACTACATTTATTGCGGTGGATGGTAGTATGGGATCTGGAGCAGTTATTGGGAAAAATACAGTATTAACAGCTGCTCATGTTGTTAATAAAATCCGTAATAATCCAACTCAAGATAATGTTTATGTAGTTCCTGGCAGAACAGGTTCAACAACCCCTTATGGAAAATTTAAAATCAAAGAAGTTTTTATTCCTCAAAGTTACCTTGACGCGCATAATCCTGATAGTGATATTGCGGTTATAACCCTTGAACAAAATAATGGGCAAAGCATCGGTGATCTCGTTGCTCCAATGCCATTTATTGAAACAGACACAGTTGGTAATGATACTAAAGTTACTACTTCTGGTTATCCTGGTGATAAACCATGGGCAACATTGTGGGAAGCTTCTGGAAAAGTTGTTGGAGAAACAAAAAACAGAATCAATTTTGATATGGATGTTATGGGCGGACAATCTGGTTCTCCAATTTATAATGATCAACAACAAATAATCGGTGTTGTAGCGTATGCTTCTACTTATTATAATTTTGGAACTAAAATGAACTCAGAATACTTTGATTTTGTCTCACAACATCTAGATAGCTCGATTGAAGTTAAAGATATTCAAGTTGAGAAACAAAAGGTAACATTAAATATCGGTGAATCTACTGACGTTAAGGCGAACGTTTTACCAGTAAATGCTACGAATAACAAATTACATTGGGACACTACTGCTGATCAAATCGCTACCGTAGATCAGAATGGAAAGATTACTGCAACTGGACCTGGTGTAACTATTATCGACGTGTCAACTGATGACGGAAAAATCACAAAATATATTGAAGTGACCGTAACAAATATCGTTAAGCCTAAAGAAATCGTCGTTGAAACAGAATCAGTAGAATTAAATGCTGGAGACTCTTTTGATCTTAAAGCATCCGTTTTGCCTGAAAATGCATCAAACAAACAATTAAATTTTGAAACAACTGAAGAAGAAGTTGCTACAGTGGATTCAAATGGGCGAATTACAGGTGTAAATCCTGGTTCTACGATTATCCAAGTGCAAACAGCCAATGGAGAAATCACAAAATACATCGATGTCACTGTAAACGAAGTCGCTCCTAAAGAAATCGTTGTTGACAAAGACAATGTAGAATTAAATTTAGGCAACTCATTAACGCTTAAAGCTTCTGTTTTACCAGCCAATACAACAGACAAAGAATTATTCTGGATTTCAATGGATGAATCAATCGTTGATGTTGACGATAATGGCACAATCACAGGTAAAAAAGAAGGAACAACTGAAATTTTGGTATTATCTGTGACTAACTTTGGTGAAATTGAAAAAAGAATTACTGTTACAGTTAAAGGAAAATTACAGTCAGTAGACTTAAACTTCCCAGCGAAAAAAGGATTATATTTTTCTAAAAAAGACCTAACAGATACGTTTGAAATGAAAGCCATTCCTGATGGAACACCTCATATTCTTTTCCATTTAAATAAACTAAATACTATGTATGATCTAAAAATCGGTGAATTAGATTTTGTTGGTGGAACAGGCATGTATAATGTTCGACCATTGACATTGGGTCGTCCAATCATTCAAACACTCTATGAGGTAGACGTTGATCGAAAATTAGAAAATAGTAAAATGGTTATTATGTATGTAGATAAGAAAAATCCAACAATTGTAAAAGATTATTTTATCGTTGAACAACGTTAAAATTTACTACTTCTTATCCTTCATCTAATTTAAACTAGACGAGACAAATGTTAAGTCTGTAGTGAAAATCAAAAATGATTTTCACTACAGACTTTTACTATTGTTTAAAGTGTTTGTTCCTTGTCATTTATCCTGGCGTTTGTTCTACAGACCAAGTTAATGTTGTCACGTAAGAACCCGCTGTTGGGATTTTAGTATTGGCATCAATTCCTAATGAAATATTTTTCTCTTGATAGGTTTCCTCGCCAGGAGCATATCCACCGGGATACGGATTATTTCTATAACCATTTTCATCAGTCTCAGGAACTTGGAAAGGTGATAACCAATGTTCTCCAACAGCTGCCTCACCTCGATAATCAGCAATCAAAGCAGAACTGTCTTTTTCTAAAGTAACATATTCAGCTAGCCAATATTTATCAGCTTCACCAGCATTTTTAGAGCGTTTCTCTCCTTTAAAATCTAAACTATCATGAAATTTACCCATGTAAAAATTAACACCAGTCATTTCTTTTCCAGATTTTTTATTAGTAAACCCTGTACGTTTTAATGTGATTTTAAAATCTGGGGCACTCGTTTTATTATTCGTGATTGTCATCATCACATCTTTCCAAGGATACCAAGGTTCCGGTGGAACTACTGGCTGCTCTCCACTGTATGGATTTACTGTTTCTATCACAGTTTTTTGATCTGATTGGCTGATACTTTCCTTATCGATCGTTGGATAAATGTATTGTGTTTCTTTATTTCCATATTTGATATTGTCAAAGGATAAATTTATATCCTTTGCCTTAACTGCAAGATTCCCATCCATGACCTCTGTCTTGATTTCCTGCTTAGCTTCTATGTTATCTGCAACACCTACTTTAGGACACAAAACAACACTTGCAAATGCGGAAGTAACTACCAACTGTTTAAACAACCTTTTTTTCATTTTTTCCTCCTTTATGAACGTATTTCATTACAATTTAATTATAACAAATTAAAATACAAATAGTAGTTTTTTTAGATAAAATCGAGAATTTTTCGATATTATCTTCATTTTATCACTTCATCCCTCACTAATTTTGTAGATTATTTTCTCAAATAACAAAGGAAAAAAATTACTAAACAATTTTCTCATTATTCAAGCTGTTTTTACCTAAAGCATTGACTTTTCTGCTCAGATATCGTACACTTTCTACTTGAATCTAATAATTAAATAGTACCTCAAATTGAGGTAGAGGTTGCGATTTTTAATAAGCTTGTGGAGTGAGAGGACACGTCGAAGCAAGTCTAGGGGAAATCGCCGAAATGTATAACAGCCTCCCTGTTATGCGTTGGGACGTAAGCGAACAACTTACGGACTGTCTTAGTAGTGATGCTAAGTTGCGCTATGTTTTTGTTGAGAGTACCTGACGATAGTAGGCAACCATGCATTTTTGTATGGTTGCTTTTTTTGTAGGAAGAATATGTTTAGACAGATTCTTCAAAACTCTTTAAACTAAATTATAGTAGAACAAATTAAGTGGTTAAAAAGAAAGGAAGAAAAACATGAACAAGAAATCATTTTCACTTGGCTTACTTTTTGCAATTATTTTAAGTGTGTTCTGTTCTCCAGTATTCAGTCAAGCAGAAACAAACGGTGAATTCCGCGTCGGGATGGAGGCAGGATACGCCCCTTTTAACTGGTCGCAAAAAACAGATGCAAATGGCGCAGTACCAATACAAGGAAATTCTTCTTATGCAGGAGGATATGATGTTCAAATTGCTAAAAAAATTGCAGACGGATTAGATAAAAAACTAGTGATCGTTCAAACAAAATGGGATGGTTTGGCTCCAGCCTTACAATCAGGTAAAATCGATGCCATTATTGCTGGGATGAGCCCCACTGCAGAACGTCGTAAGGAAATTGATTTTACAGATCCTTACTATGAATCACAATTAGTTGTCGTTGTTCAAAAGAAAAGCAAGTTTGCAGATGCTAAAAATCTGAACGATTTATCAGGTGCTAAAATCACAGCACAGTTAAATACCTTCCATTATAGTGTGATCGATCAAATCCCTGGTGTAAATAAGCAACAAGCTATGGATAATTTTTCAGCAATGAGAACAGCTTTAGCCTCTGGCATGATCGATGGCTATGTCAGTGAACGACCTGAAGGAGTAACTGCTACCAGTGTCAATAAAGATTTAACAATGCTTGAGTTCTCTAAAGAAAATGGTTTCCAAACCAATGCCGAAGATGTTCAAATCGCAGTGGGTATGCGCAAAGCAGATCCCGAAATCAGCAAGGTCAACCAAATTTTATCAGGTATTTCATCAGACGAGCGCACAAAAATCATGGATCAAGCAGTCAAAGATCAACCAGCTGCTGAAGCAAGTGATAGTGAAAAAACAGGTATTTTAGCTGATTTTAAAAATATCTGGGATCAATACGGCGGTATGTTCTTACGTGGTGCAGGTTTAACCTTATTTATTGCTTTGATCGGTACATTTGTCGGAACGGCTCTAGGTTTATTGATCGGAGTTGTTCGTACGATTCCAGAATCTGAAAATAAAGTGAAACGTTTCTTCCAAAAATTAGGCAATGCCTTGCTTTCGATCTATATTGAAGTCTTCCGTGGTACGCCTATGATGGTACAAGCCATGGTCATCTTCTATGGTTTAGCCTTAGCTTTTGGGATTTCTCTGGACCGAACAGTTGCCGCTTTGTTTATTGTTTCTATCAATACAGGTGCTTATATGTCTGAAATCGTCCGTGGCGGAATTTTCGCAGTTGATTCAGGGCAATTTGAAGCGGCACAAGCAATCGGAATGACCCATGGACAAACAATGCGCAAAGTTGTAGTCCCTCAAGTCCTACGCAATATTTTACCAGCAACCGGAAATGAATTTGTCATCAACATTAAAGATACAGCTGTTTTGAGTGTTATCGGTGTAGCTGACCTATTCTTCCAAGGAAATTCTGCATCTGGTGCGAACTTCCAATTCTTCCAAACATTTACGATCGTCGGGATCATGTATTTGATCATGACCTATGCAATCACACGTGTCTTACGTGTTGTTGAGAAAAAAATGGATGGCCCTTCTGCTTATGTAAAATTAGAAGAAACAGAAAATACAAAAGAAAGCTAGTTAATTGTACAAATAAATCTTTAATAATTCAGATGAATGGTCATTGAAACATCGAACGCTTCAATGACGGTTTCCTAAATTTTTACAGGATCAGCCGATTTGTTTGACTTTTAACTATAGGAGGAAATAGTGATGAATACAATTATTGACGTCGAGCATTTACGAAAAAGTTTCGGTGAAAATGAAGTTTTAAAAGATATCAATGTGACAGTAAATAAAGGAGAAGTTGTAACCATCATTGGTTCTTCTGGTTCTGGTAAATCCACCCTTTTACGCTGCATCAATTTATTAGAAAAACCAACTGGTGGTAAAATCATCTACAATGGTGAAAATGTTTTGGAGCGTGGCTATAACTTACCAAAATATCGCACACATTTAGGCATGGTTTTCCAATCGTTTAACTTATTCAATAATATGAACGTTTTAGAAAATTGTACGTCTGGACAGATCACTGTCTTGAAACGTGGTAAAGAAGAAGCTCAAAAAATCGCTTTAGAAAATCTAGATAAAGTTGGTATGAAACGATTTATCGATGCAAAACCAGCACAACTGTCTGGTGGGCAAAAACAACGTGTAGCTATCGCTCGTGCCTTATCAATGAATCCTGATGTAATGTTATTCGATGAGCCTACTTCGGCCCTTGATCCTGAAATGGTTGGTGAAGTACTAAAAACAATGAAGGATTTAGCGCATACAGGATTAACGATGATCATCGTGACCCATGAAATGGAATTTGCGAAAGAAGTATCAGATCGTGTGATCTTTATGGATAAAGGTGTGATTGCAGAGGAAGGCACCTCAGAAGATATTTTTGTTCATCCAAAAGAAGAACGGACGAAAGAATTTTTACACCGTATTTTATCAAAGGAATAAACGAATAACTATCAAAACAAACTAGACCTTTTTCTAGTTTGTTTTTTTACACTTTTGTTCATTTGTTTAAAAAAAAAGACTTTCCAAAGTAATATATTTGGAATAAATAAAAAATAAACCTACAATGTAAGGTGACATCTATTATAATTATAAAAATTTGGAAAGCAGGGAGTTTTACATGAGAAATTATCAAGGAAAATTAATTACTTTCGTAAGTCTACTAATATTAACAGTTGTCCAGATACTTATTCCTTTGGTAGCCACGGCCCAAGAAATAACTGGGCAACCCACTGCCTTTGTAGATTTAGAAGATATCCATATTGATAACGATAAAGAAGCAAATGAATTGAATGTTTCTTTATCGTTATCAAAACCTGTCGGTGATATTTCAGAACAAATTATTATGTTTTCAAACGATATACAATTCACGGATAACGACAACTTATTATTAAGTGATCAGAACAGTCAAACCGTTGGTGTTGGCTCATTAAAAGAAAACAAGCTTCAATTAACAATTGCTCCAACCTATCAAGGCTTAATTAAGTTATCGTTAAAGTCACCTATTAGTGCATTTTCACCTAATTCTTTTTTGAAAATCACAAGTGCCAATTTTTCTAAAGAGATTCTTTTACCATCCAAGGAAGTAACTCCTAGTCCTAACAATCAGTCGCTACAGGAGAAAGCTACAACTGTACAAACGAAAGAAGATCAAACAGATTTTGAACCCGCACTCCATGATTCAGTCATTCCAGATTTAATCTCACCAACACTGCAAACAATCAATTTTGATTATACAACTAACTCAAGTGGAGATTATATAACAAATAATGATCAAGGGAAATCAGGTGAAAACACATTAAATTATGCGTATGGAGCTACAACAGAATCACCATTCGATAATGAAGGATATGTGAATTATAATGATGAAGCTTACGTGAAAAAAACAGTAAAAGAAGTAACGGGTAAACAAGGATTATTCGACATCACTTTAGACATAAAAGGAAACGAATTACCAAATCCGATAGAGATAGCTTTAGTTATTGATTATTCTTCCACAATGAACGGACAAAAGCTGCAAAATACAATTCATGGTGTTGAGGAATTTTTAGACCAAATCGATAACTCTTTAGCAAGCGGAAAAGTTAGAGTTGGCATTATTGCCTATAATCGGGATAGTTATGTTCAACCATTTACTGGGAACAAAGAAGAATTAGTAAACTTTCTTGAAGATTCCAGTAAGAGCCATTCTGGAACATTTATACAAAAAGGTTTGGTAGCTGCTGATAATTTATTTGAGACATCTGCCAAACCTGACGTTCAACGTAAGATGATCGTACATATTGGAGATGGCAGCGTTAACCGTGCTTATCATCCTGCCGATGATGCAATTTTATACACAAATGATGGACAAATAAAACCTTACAATGGATTTAGTGACAAAACCTATTATCGTGATTTTGCTATTAATTCCCCACTGTATTATTCAAGTAGTCAAACAACTGTGGACGAAGATCCAGCAAATGCAACATTCATGAGTGCCAAAGAAATTGCTAATTTATCTCTAGGTACTTCTGTCGACTTAAAATTAAAAGGGTATGACCTTTATTCCATTGGAGTGGCACCAAGTGATCGTGGCGAATATGTCTCTAAAAACTTGGCAAGCAGCGAAGCCAAATATTTACCTATTGATGCTGATCTCTCACAATTAGGAGAAGCTTTAAGTAACGTTGCCGCACGAGTGGAACATTCTGTCCCAAATGGAACTGTAATTGATCCTATGGGGGAACAAATTCTATTGCAAAAAAACAGTAGTACATTTTCGCCAGAAGATTACACTTTACAAGGATTTCGAAAAAATGAATCTGGTTCCTGGGTAGTTGCACCTGAGTTAGTGAATAAAGTGGTTATTGCTGCAGCAGATAATCAACTGGAACTAACAGGAATAACTTTAGGTAAAGATGAACACTTAAGCATGACTTATCAAATACGAATCGATACGGAAGCGTCCTCCTTTATTCCGGATCATTGGTATCTAGCAAATGGTCGAACAACCTTAGATACAACTAGCAAAGGGAATCTTGTAGATTTTCCAATTCCTTCTGTGAAAGCTCCAGGAACAATGGTGAACATTGAAAAAAATTGGATAGATAATAACAACCAACTTGGCTTACGACCAGATGCTATTTCCGTTATTCTGAAACGTACAGCCGTAACAAGTACCGCTTGGCAAGAAAGTCAGCCTATTTTATTAAGTAAGCCTACCGAAACTTCTGATCAATGGTCATTTACTGTTGATTCGATCACGCCGAAAAATGAAACAAACAGTGTCTTTTTAGCAGCTTTTAATAATAAAGGGGAAGACTTTACCTATTCAGCAACTGAAGTCAATACTGATCCAAATTATATTTCTAGTACTGACACTACTCACGATAAAATAATTCTGACGAATCAGTTGAATAAAACGAATTTAATGTTTACTAAAGTTGATGAAGAGGATCAACCTCTGCAGGATGTACGCTTCAAATTGCTAAATGCACAAGGTGTACAGGTTGGAGATGTCCAAACATCCGATAAAAATGGTGTGGTGACCTTTACCAATTTGGATAAAGGAAGCTATCAATTAGTTGAAAGTGCACCTTTATCAGGTTATGAAGCAATCGCTCCGATCCAGTTAACGATCGATCAAAATTCAAAAGGCGAACTAGCAGTTACTACTCCTGAAAATTGGTCCTACAAAGTCGTCAATAAAAAAATAAAAGACGCTGTAAAACCAAAAGATACCATAAATCCAAAAGTTCCAGAAACACCAAAAAGTAGTGGACAAATTCCTAATGCTGGTGAAAAAGTTCAGTCATGGTTATTGCTGATTGGATTGATCATCATTGTTGTAGCTGTCATTTTGTACTATAGAAATAAGCGGAATAAAAAAGAATAACGAATTTTTAGCCAAATGATGGTGCGTTTAGAAAAGAAATCCGGTGCTTGTGTATAACGTTAAAAGTTACGCACAAGCACCGGATTTTATTAGTCTTTCCAGCTATTTATAAGAACGGATTTCAGGTGGCGTATATTTTTCAATAAACTGTTGTATCTGATCCAGATCTTCTGAAAAGAATATTTTTGCTCGATCTTCCTTAGTTAAAAAACCATCCATAACCATCTTATCAAAGAAATCGGCTAATAAATCATAATAGCCAGCCACATTAAAAAAGATACAAGGATTTTGATGTTCCCCAATACGTCCCCAAGAAACAACCTCTGAAATTTCTTCCAATGTTCCTGGACCGCCTGGTAGTGCTAAATAGCAATCTGCTAAGTCGATCATTTTTCTTTTACGTTCGTGCATATCATTCACAATATGCATTTCTGTGATTGCTTGATGGGCTAGTTCTCTTTCCATTAGAAAAGTCGGCATAACACCGATTGCTTTACCACCATTTTCAATAATGGTATCTGCCAAAATGCCCATTAAACCAACTTTTCCTCCACCAAAGACAAGCTCATATTCATTGTTACTCATCCATTGCCCTAATTCTTCAGTTCGTTCTTGATATATTAAATTATTGCCTGTACTGGCACCACAATATACGGCCATTTTCTTCATATAATCTCCACCTATTCCAGTTAAATATAACCCTTTCTTTACTTTTATGCCTCTTCATTTTGTGATTGGTAGGAAATATCATTAAATGATTTTATCGTATAGTTTTTTTGCTCATGTTTATTTTCTAAGATCGTAATACTGGTATTTGCTAGCGGTCCGCCTTCACGCCATTTCGATTTTTCTTTTCCAGCCAATGAATTGATCAACGTAATCAATAACACACCATGGGCGACAATTAGTACTTTCCCATTTGGATAGCTTCTGCTGAGCTGTTCGATCATTTCCGTCGAACGGGTAACTAAAGAATCGATCGTCTCACCGCCAAACGCCGTGGGATCATATAAATCTGGACGGTTACGTAAATAATTAGTTTGTTCATCGTTATGATCAATCTCAGCTCCCTCTCGTTTTCCAAATCTAATTTCTCTCAAACTATTATGATACTGAACGGTTAAACCATCTAAAAAGTTATTTTCCTTAAGAAGATAATTGGCCGTGTCCATCGCGCGCTTTTGAGTACTGACTGCAACTGCATCAAACGAGATATCAGAAAGATAACGGCCAGCCTGAATTGCTTGTTCGATCCCTACAGGTAATAAGGGCGAATCGATCTCTCCTCCTTGAAAGCGCAAGCTTAGATTCAATTCAGTTTTTCCATGTCTAACAAAATAAAATGTGGTCATTTGCTTATTCTCCTCCATTTTTTGAGTTATTCCTTATATTTGATTATGATACTACAAATAGGAACTTTTTGCTTTATTTCTATGTGAGGTCAAAAAGTGGATACAGTTCTAGAAATCTCATTATATACATAACTTTTTTTCTTTAACCATCTGTATACAGACTCATTTCAATCGTATTATTTTTCTCTTTTCCATCTAAAAAAATTGCCGCACTACCATCTATTTAATAATGATATTAATCGTTTAGCCTAAAGCAAAAAGCAATTGATATCTTCATTATTAATAAATATTTTTAAATTAAAATATAATGCCCCCCAAAAAGTTAAATCTAAAAATCTAACTTTTTGGAAGCACTATAGAAGTAAATATAGCTTTTATATACACTTAATAATTTATACCTAAAACAGTATAATATTATTTAGTCAAAATAGATATTATCTACATAGCTCGTTAAGGTATCTTGTAGTTTTTGAAGTTCCTTTTCATACGTTTTGGAATTATTTTTAGGCGTCTGATCATTCATAAATCTCCCTTTATTTGTAACACCCCAGAATTGCGCAGTATCATCATCAAATACTTTAAAAGCTTTCATATATCTATCCCAAATCTCATCATTCTGACCAATACCATCCCCTATAAATCCTTGACCACCACCAAGATATCCACAGTTCATAATAGTAAAAATATCTTTATCTTTTAATAGTCCTTCCAATCCACTCTTAGTATCTTTATACGCAAAATTTTTCGCGAAAACTCGTTCCATATATCCTTTAACAAGTGGTGTCGGAGTATCATGCCAATTTGGATAAACAAAAATAATGTGGTCGCTTTGGCTAACATATTCTTGTTCTGGTATTATATCTTTTGGTGTTTCACCACTTCCATCTTTAGCATTAAAAAATGCTTCACCTTTCATAACAGGGTTAAAATTCATATCATACAAATCTCTTAGCATGACTTCCATTCCCTTTTCTTCAAAGTGCTTCATTGCTGTGTTTGCCAAATCATATGTGACACTGTCTTTTCTTGGATCAGCTATGACAAATAGAAACTTTTCCTTTTCAGAATCAGTAAACCCCTTAGGCTTATATTGCTTAACAAATTCTTTTGGAACTACAGAGGCAGAGGTGGTAACATCCGTGTCAGCACTAGTACTCTGAGAGGCTCCAGCGGTTACTTCATCCTCTTTTTTTGTTGTGCTCATCTCTGTTTTAGTGTCAGTGCTCACAGATTTTTTTGATCCATCAGGAGTACACCCCATCAAACTAGTAACTACAATAAGTAGCATTGAAATAAATATTTTCTTCATCAATATTCTCTCCCCCGTGATTTTTTCAATATACCGTATAAAATACCAACCAATTCGGTGGTTCATCATTTAAACTAGGAATACACAAAAGTAACTTACTAACGCTTTCTAACATTTTTTTATTGCTCTTCCATTGAATTCTCCTTTGTTTCTTCGATAATTGAATAAATTTTACACCCCTCTCTGACGGAATAAATATAACGGCCTTGATTAAATGGATTGATAAACAATAACCACGATATTGGTTTCTCGTATAGACACATTTTTTTGGATAACTCACTAACAAAAGAAAACACCTTATTGAAATCATTCTCTGATCCATTTAGAAGGGCGTAAAATCGTTTTATATCTATCCATTCTGATGATGCATACATATATCCTAACCTTGGATTATCAGTTTCTACTATATAAAAACTTCGTTCTAAAAAAACTTCTCCGATTGGATAATATTTTTCTAACTCTTCTTCTGTTAATGAATAGATCATTTTTGATTTATTTTCCAGTTGTTTCCAAGCAACGCCTAAATTTTTCAACTTATTTTTTCTGGACATTACGTATTCTCCTATACCCCTACCAATACATTACTAGTTACCTTGTCCTAGTCATCTTTTTTAGATTTCAAATACTTCTTTATAAATATGTATTCAACAGCTATGAAATACATATCAGTCTCTAATTACTTTCAGCTGAATTCTAATTATCTAAACGACAATAGCAAAGTACCAAAAAGTGTTGACAATCACAATACTAAAAAATCAATTAATAGCGCTCAGGAAAAAGTAGATACAGATACTAAGACAGAACAAATATTTACTATGACTATGCGCCACCACTTTTCTTCATTCAAAAAATCACTTCTTTCTACTACAAACATTATATTTTTTAATTTTTATGACTAGCTACTCAAAATTTTTGAATACTGTTATTAATATCTGTTTAGTCTAAATAAAAGTTTAGACGCGATTATTCACTTTTAAAACCTTGTAATAGAACCATACAACTTGATACAGATAATACGTATCCTAGTATTACAACTAATACATTTTGTTGTTCGCCTGTTTTTGGTAGAAACTTTTCTTCATTCGTTTTTTCATCTATATTTTTATTTTGAATTGGAGTACTTGCTTTTTTATCGCTAGTAAAATTACTAGGTTGATTATCATTATGTTTTAGTGAGTTATTTGATTGATTATCCTCTGTTATCTGATCAAGCTTATTAATTACATCCTTATTTTTTACTGTGATCACGGCTTCTTGGATCATTGAACCATAACTGTACGTCACCGTGTATTCCCCAGCTTTACTTGTATCTACACTACCTTCTACTTTTACTTCTGTAAATGATACTTCTTTTCCTTCTTTGTCTGTTGCTGATGCAAAATTATCCTCAGGATTCCAATTGTCTCCTACTTTTATAGTTGAGTCGGCTGTTTTAAGGCTTGTTTGGTCTTCAATATCTGCTTCTTTTACTGTGATCACGGCTTCTTGGATCATTGAACCATAACTGTACGTCACCGTATATTCCCCAGCTTTACTTGTATCTACACTACCTTCTACTTTTACTTCTGTAAATGATACTTCTTTTCCTTCTTTGTCTGTTGCTGATACAAAATTATCCTCAGGATTCCAATTGTCTCCTACTTTTATAGTTGAGTCGGCTGTTTTAAGGCTTGTTTGGTCTTCAATATCTGCTTCTTTTACTGTGATCACGGCTTCTTGGATCATTGAACCATAACTGTACGTCACCGTATATTCCCCAGCTTTACTTGTATCTACACTACCTTCTACTTTTACTTCTGTAAATGATACTTCTTTTCCTTCTTTGTCTGTTGCTGATACAAAATTATCCTCAGGATTCCAATTGTCTCCTACTTTTATAGTTGAGTCGGCTGTTTTAAGGCTTGTTTGGTCTTCAATATCTGCTTCTTTTACTGTGATCACGGCTTCTTGGATCATTGAACCATAACTGTACGTCACCGTATATTCCCCAGCTTTACTTGTATCTACACTACCTTCTACTTTTACTTCTGTAAATGATACTTCTTTTCCTTCTTTGTCTGTTGCTGATACAAAATTATCCTCAGGATTCCAATTGTCTCCTACTTTTATAGTTGAGTCGACTGTTTTAAGGCTTGTTTGATTATGGGGATCATCTACCTCTACCCAGTTATTTTCTTGAATTCGATAATAATAGGTATCCTTAGTTGTAGGAAGGAGTTGCCCATCTTTATAACGATTCACACGTTTAGCGGCTTCTTTATGAGTTAGTTCAATAATATCTCCCATTTCTACTGGAAAATCATTTAATTCTTTCGCAATATCCGTACCTTTAGAACTACCATATCCAACTACTTCTTTTTTTACAGTATCCATTGTTTTGTTATAAATCTTGATATCTGGATATTTATTGTCAGGCAAATTCTCTAAGATTCTTTTTTCATTTCCTAATGCTACCAATTTCTTACTTTTTTCATCATAACCCACAGCAGCATAATTCCCTCTTTGTCCAGCCATAACATAAGAATTACCTGGCGTAATTTTTACCGATATATTCAGTTTATTGTGTATATCCAAAGCATTTTTTAAATAAACAGAAATAATAGCATTATTTATGAAATCAAATGATTCAGCGAATGAATTAGTTGAAACTGCAATCAGACTAGCTTCACTTTCAATAGGTGTTGAGTATAATTTTCTAAAAACTGAATCATAGCTTGAAAGTTTTTGTATTTCTTCAAAGGGAATTGAAGCACTTTCGTATAAGTCACCCGTAGGAACAGTATAAGGTCCAACACTATCAGAAATACGATATGTTCCATTTTGTTCGTCCTCTTCACTAGCCAATATATCTTTCCAAATATCTTTTTCTAGTGGTTGAAGATTTAAGTTGGACATCTCTTCTCGTGTTTCATCTGTCACAGTAAAGCGCCAATAATCAAAAAACGGTAATAAATTTCTTTTAGCTACCTTTGATGTCATCAAAATAAACATTTGTTTCTTTTCTAAATCCGTTTTAGGTTTTTCAGTCTCTGACAGTGAACGATAATTTTGACTTAAAACGGAATAAAAATCATAACCAAATACACGGGGAAGAGTCATATATAAACCAAGTACTGCAAAATGATAATCACTGCTTTCTAATGTTTCTCGATCAAAATTCCACGTTGGATCTTCCGAAAGTCTATTAAGATAATTAGCTACCGATTCACGACTGCCATTAGATACATTGACAGCATCATATCGACCAGTCCCTTCAGAATTCCAATTTTTTTGGGCATAATCCGCATAGATATTTACTGTTACTTCTTTCATATTTTTCCACAAATAACTATTATCCTGATAAATATGACCAATCTCATGACTTAAGCCCCAGTCTGGAGTATTTCCATCTGAAGCAAATATTATTCTATCTTTTGTTGTCTCACTATGCAGTCCTACAAAATAATTAGTAGCAAACAGAGTTCCAGCACCAAATGAAGGATTTACAATGTGAATACGTTGCTTTGATTTTTTGGCGACACCAAAAGAATCATCTGCCAAACCAGCCACATTATCTGATAGTATCTTTACTTTTTTTACTGTATCTATAAATACCTTTTCTTGGCCTTTTTTTAGAAAAATGTCTTTAGCACGATCAATACGAATAGTTGCAATGACATTATCATTCTCCATTTCCATAAAAGGAACATCTTTATATGTCTCTAACTGTGTTTCAAAATCGTTAGTGCTAGTTATTCCTTCAATATAATGTGGAACCTTTACACCGCCTTTAATCGTTACATTTTCAGGTCTTGTTTCAGAGTAATTTACAAGATAAACCATTCCACCAGATTCGTCTCTTTTAACACGATTAATTCCTTTATGAAGAGAAAATATTCCATTAGTAAATGGTTTTGTTTGCGTTCCATTCAAAATATAGGGAACATCATTGTAACCACCCCATTGACCAATACGTACTTCTAATTTTTCAGGTTCGTCTTTAACATCAATTTCAAGTTCTTCTCCTTGATATAAGAATAATCCTGTTGACTCAAAAGATGTAAATTCCTTTAATCGATTCTCCATTTCTTTAGTCTTAGTTGGATTTCCTCGTGGTTCAATAATCATTTCTTTTTCTATATTCCGTACACCATCATATGTTTCTGCAAAAGCAACTTTTGACGAAAATACTGATATAAAACAAAGTAACATAAATAATAATTTAATCTTTATTTTTTTTGATTGACGCATTCATTTCACTCTCATTTCCATTGGTTTAACAATTTTACTCCAACTATTCTTCATTTAGATTTTTCCATTACATATTAAATCGACTCCAGAAAAAATACGCTTATAACTGTAATAAGCAACTGTACAAAAAAATTAAAGAATCATCCTAATAAACTAAAAGCCACTTGCCTAATATCAGGTAAGTAGCTTTTAGTAACGGTTATGCTTTAAACTACGTTTTTTTGTTCTATCGATATATAGCTATAATCATTTGGCCATTTGATCAGAAACTTCTGCATGAAACTCTCTAAGCGTTCCTGACGGATCATATCCCACAGCTATTTCTTTCAAAAAGGCCTTTTCTGTGTTTAATCCTCGGCTTGTGGAGATAACCGGAAGATATTCAGTTGTGATAATTGAATCCGTTTCTTTAACTTGCTTTTCATATCCTGCCAAACCAGAATTAATTTCTTTCTCCGATATATTCATATTTTTTCCAAGTACCTTAATAAGTTCGCTCACGTTCTTATTTGGTAATTCTCCTTTTACTGGCGCTATTTTTATATTGATGATTTGTGATTTTAAATAAGCTTCTTTACGATCAACAGAATAGGTATAGGTGAGCACAACTTCCGCAAATACTTGTAATTCCTCTTCTTTATAGAAAGGATATAGTGTTTTAAACACTAATTCCTTATTTTGAGAAAAAATAGAGTAAAGGGACTCTTCTGGGGTTACTGTTTTTGAAGAGAGTTCATCAAGTAGCGTTTTTTTTGTTATTTCATAATACTCTGGTATCTTTACTTTGTACTTATCTTGAAGTAAATCTAATGCTTCCGCTTCAGTTTTAATTTTCGAATAATCAAAGTCACCAAAGGGGCGGCTACGCTCACCAACCCACATCAACGATTGATCCTTTTTAGAAAAATCCGCATAACGCTCTTTTTTCCCGCAACCACTAAAAACTATTAATAAAACAAGGACTAGCAAAACAAGGATTCGCTTATTTATACTCATTGGGGAATCACCACCTCAACAGCCTTTTCACCTGGAAAAGCGTCTTGAGAAAAACTTAATTCGATATTACTCATATCTTTTAATTCATAAAGTACAGTAGTTTCAATTGCTTCACCACATTTTACTTCTTTCGATTGATTATTTATCAGCTCTTTTAAATCTAATAGATCAGAGTCTGCAGATAATTTTCCTATACTAAGAATATTTCCATTTTGTTTTGCAGTCACATAATTGGTCCAAACAGCTGGTTGGATCGGCGTATCCTTTAAATTGGTAAAGGTGTAACGAATTGCTAATAATTTTTTATTATTTTCTCCCGTTACTTGGCGTACACCAGTGGTTTCCATCTTGATATCGTGATTTACAATTGAAATCACGTCACCTTCCTCTTCTTTCTGTTCATTTTTTGCAGCTTCTGCCGCACCTTTATCAAAACCTATTTCTTTAAAAGTGGCAACTGATTCGTCAATTATTTCAGAACGTTTCTTATAAGAATTATCATCCGCTGAATAATAGGTTAGTTGAACAAATCCGTGTTTCGTCCAAATGTAGTACAAATGAGCCCAAACACTTTTCTCCTTATAGGTTGTATTTAATGTGTATTTATATCCTGGAGCCTTATTTACTTTGATTTTTTTCATATATATTCCTTCGATATCTTTGTAATGATACCGTTTTTTTAATTTTTCCCTAGTTTGTTTTCCAAAATCTTTTTGGGGTACATCTTTAACTGGTACACTACTTATAAAAACATAAGAATTACTTTTTTTATCTTCCGCAATAAACGTAGCTTGAAGTCCATATTCATTATATCCAGCTTTAGATTTTTCCCAGCCTGCTGGTAATTGAACTTCATAAGATACACCTTTATCTTCGATCTGTTGTTTTTTTTCTGATAATTTTTTTGTACAACCAATTAAGAGAAAGATATTTAAGCTTAATAAACAGATTACGAGAAAAATTTTTTTCATTGGACTTTCCCCTCCTTTGCTATTTTCCTCAGCCAATAGATATAACCTGTGAATGCTAGAAGGCAACTTGTAAATAAGAAACATCCAACTTTCATTCCTTCTGGGTAATAGATTAACTTAATCTTATGCTTTCCTTCTGGAACCTTTACTGATATTAACGCATCTTGAACAGCTTTAATTGTCACGATTTTACCATCGATCGTTGCTTTCCAGCCTGAATCATAAGGAATTGTTGTAAAGATGAGTTGTTCTTTTTTTACGTTCACTTCTGCTTCCGCTTTGTTGCCTTTTACATCAAATACAACCTCTTTTTGTCTGATTGATGCGATGGCTTGGTCTAATGCTTCTGTTTTCAGTAAAAGAACCGATGGGCGAACAATCTTGATTATTGTATTTCCAGTAAATTCGGCTGTAACTTTGATTGTTTTCGCCTTTTCATAGTAACCAAGATTATGATAAATACCCGTAGAGGAAAGTGGACTGATTGTCTTCTGACCAGAAACACTTATTTCAACAGTACCATCATCTAACCCCTTAGAAGCTCTGGTATCTAAAGTTAAATAGGCTTGGCTTTTTTCTGGAATAGAGACTTCCCATGTAATTTTTCTACTTTCACCATCTGACGTTTTCTCCGAAAAATAAGTATAATCTCCTTGCTCACTTACCACTAAGTTGCTACGACTAGCTTCTTTCAAACTAGTAAATTGGAACAATGTATCTTCTTGTCCAGATAAATAATGGATCAATGCGGTCTGATTACTATTATTCTCTGACCGATAAATTCCTTCATCGGTAAACATACCTAATGGTAAAGCATATTTATTTTCGTAAAGATTGTAGTTTTTCTCAGAAGCAATTTTTTTAAAGCCATATTTTCTTGGGTCACTTTTTGCTAGATTATATTTCACTCCTAAGAGCTCATCCATCAAAAGTGTATTATTTTGATAATGAATATTAAGATTCGTGTCTGGTGAACGATAACCTAATTGATCCATATATTGGGATGAGTGACGATTACGTATAGATGAAAACATAGTAACGCCTGAATAGTTATAATTAAAACTATCTGTCCGACTAATTGGGTCTAAATTTTCCATACGATAAAAGCTTTTGTTTCGTTCTTTAGTTTTATTTACTAGAGGACTGATTTGCTGATACGCTTGTGTATAGTACTTTCTATTTACATATCCCCACTCTCGATCGATTCCTCCTGTCATTTGCTGTGTGTTAAAAAATAATTCTCCACATACACATAAAAACAAAAGAACGGAAAGAAGACCTGTATACTTTGGAGAGTTTTCTTTTATAGCAATAAATAAAAGATATGTAAGTAATAGTACAACAGACACGATCAATGACTCCTGCGTGATATAACCATAACGTTTTTTATTCGCTACAATAACAATTATAATAAATAGTCCGACCAGAGACAGGGTGATATTTCCTAGTATATTTACATCTTTTTTTTCAAATTTTTCTAATCCATACCCAGCTAAAATCAAAATTAGTACGGAATAAAGGAAACTATAGCGGAACAAAAACATATTTGGTGAATGCAGACCTTGCCAAAATAAATTCAATGGTTGAATAAATACACTCGCTACCATCACTAGCAGTAAACTGCCATATAGTAACTTGTTTTTCAAAGGAACTTTTTTCGTCACAAAATAAAAGATAGCAAACAATAACGGTAATAACCCAATATAAATAAATGGGGCGCTCTCAAACTTCGATGTATCATAAACACCAGACATACTCTTGACAATAAAATCCCAAGGACCTACATCTTCTGTAAAAAAATGTTTAATTGCATCTGTCTTTTCACCATTCGTCCGCAAATCTATTACTGAAGGTAAAATAATGATCATAGATGACCCACCTGCAAGTAAAGAGGTAATAAAATAATGCAGAATCGTCTTTTTATATCGTTCCCAATTTGTCAAAGTCCGTACAAAGAAATAGATACAACTAAATACCCCAACCATAAAAGCCATATAATAATTTGTTATAAACAACAAAAAATAGCTAACAAATAATAAAATTGGCTTATTCTTATCCATTACTCGGTGAATACCTAATAAAATAAGAGGTAAGTAGATCATTGTATCAAGCCACATCAGCATAATTGAATACGCTACAGTGAAACTCATTAATGCATAGGAAATACTCAAAATGACCTTTAACAATTGTGATAAGTGGAAGGTCTGATTAGAGAATATCCAAAACGTAATTCCCATAGTCCCAATTTTCAATAATAAAATCACATACATTGCATCTGGTATATATAAATTATCGAAAAAAAAGACAATAAAAGTAAACAAACTATTGGTGTAATAACTCATCAATGACACGAAATTTAAACCTAACGAGCTAGACCATGTGTAAAAAAAAGATTGTTCTCCATGTAAAAAATTATTAAATCCTGAATAAAAATTAACTAGCTGTCCAAAACCATCACTCGCTAAAATCGTACGATCACTTGTTGGATAAATACCTAATTGAAAGTAACAAGTTGCCATTATTGCTACAGGTATAAAAAAACTAGGACCTATAGCTAAAACATTCTTTTTCAAAATATGTTTCTGTGTTTGTTTCATTTGTTTCCTCACTTTTCTTTAGTTGACCAATCCAAAACGAGTGAACGGATAATATCGAAAGATTACTTTCCCCTTCACTGTTTGCTTATCAATCAGTCCCAGCTCCCTGCTATCAGTGGAATGTCTTCTATTATCTCCTAAAACAAAAAACTTATCTTTTGGAATCTTTGAAAGCCCCGCTAGTTGCGCTGCAACTTCCCATGTCACTCGAACCTTTAACGTTCCATCTGGTAACTCGATCCCTGATAAATTACTATTGTCAGAAGGTGTTAGATTATTTGAAGCCATTTGTGCATTTAAATAAACAACATTTCGATCCAACCAAATTCGATCGCCAGGAAGTCCTATAATCCGTTTGATATAAGATTCATCTGCGTTTACTTGCGGCTGAAAGGTAATCAATGAATAGCGAGTCAAAGTAGCCGTTTTTTTTATGAACAGTCGATCTTTATTTTGAAATGTTGGCTGCATAGATTCTCCGCTGACTATGTATGTTTTTACTTTAACTAAAAATAGAATGCTCAATAACGCAAAAAGAGAAAATACACTCTTTCTAAGCCATACGCTTTTTCTCTCTACTGGTTCTATGTTTTTCCGCCTCTTTCTTCTTTACCTACTGATCATTAAAATTGTTTGAGGTTTTGAATAGGTAAAACTCTCATTTCTACGATCCCTACAATATTTTTTTCATCAACACAATCATAGTCACGACTATCTATCCCATAAGGCCGATTATCACCCAAAATAAGGTACTTTCCTTCTGGAATTACCTTTTGTCTAGGTGTCCAGTCATCCGTGTATAAACTCTTACTCTGTTTTGCTCGTTGTACCTCAGAATCTATAAAACGTTCATATACTTCATGATCATTAACATACAATTTATCTTTTTTATAATAGATTTTTTCTCTCGGTAATCCAATCAATCTTCTTACCGAGGTTTCTTTACTTTCTGGGTCTTTATAGAGAATTAATTTAAAGCGCCTACGTTTGGCTAATTTATTCACGAATACCCATTCACCATTTGTTATAGTCGGTACCATTGAGTAGCCTTCAACCTTTACTAATGAAAAAGTAAAAAGCGAAAGGATATAAATTACTATCGTTAATGCTATCAAGCTGACTCCTAGCTCAAAAAGAATTTTTTTACGTCGAGTTGCTTGCCGCTTTTTTGCCGCTTCTTTTTGCTTGATATAACGGATATGTTTTTTTGTCTTTCGCTTTTTAGAATGATTAGTTTTTTGCTTTTTGTTTTTGAGTCTTTTATCAGGGCATGCATGAGCTTTTTGTATTTGTTTTCCACTCATAATAAAATCCCTTCGCTTGCTGTTATTTTTTTTGTTTCAGGGCCTGCTCGTTTATTTTAAATCGTGTAAATACTTTCTTTTGTGTTTCCTTGATTTTATTAATATCTGCTACATACGCTTCTATCGTATCTGAGTCACTCAATTGTTCTACTTTTAATGAATAGAGATTTGTTCCAAACTCACGCAATTGAACATAGTAACGATTCAATAATTGCTGACCGTCTTTTGACAAACTATTAGAAGCTGTGGAGCTTCCATATGATGCTAACAGTGAACTTAATTCCATTAATTTTTCTTTACTGTCTTTTACATCTTCTCCATTTTGGAGCGCATGCAATTGTGTATTTACTTCATTAGTTATAAAATATGTTTGGGCCATTACAGTGCTATCCACAGAGGAAAGATTTGTTTTCTCGTAGTAAGTAGTGTACAAACTAGCACATAACAGAAATACACTACTGACAATTAAGATAATTCCTCTTTTTAAAAATTTCTGAACTTTATTTTCCAATTTATGTTTGATTCTAAGCCATTTTTTTCTTTTCCGCTTTGCTTTTGACCTTTTTCGTTTGAGTACACCCAACTGTTTTTTATACGAAATAAAGAGTATAAACTGAAAAATACTTAAACAAAAAGCAATTAAAAATGCTGAAAAAAAGCATACAAAGAGCCAATTTAGTATTGTCATGGTCTACATCTCCTCTTTATCTTTTTCTCCGCCTTTTTTTCGCCTTTTTTACTTTATTATTAGATATACGATGAATAATCAAGTAAATCACTAGAAGTGTCCCTAAAACGCCAACAACAATCATTACAATGATCTTCCAACTGATCCCTCTATCTTGTACTAATGAAACATCTTGCGCATTGTATTTCTCGGCTTCTTTTTGAGTAACCTCAAATTCTTCTTGCCATTCCCATTTTTTATCTCCTGCAGTTACTAAAATATGACCAACATAATCTCCTGCCACAAATGACTCTCCATTTAAATTCACAGGAAATGTTATTGCAGAATTTGGTGCCATTCGATAATTTTCTTTTTTTGATTCATATAAAACTTCATCTGATCCTTTTTTGAATATCTGCACATCAACAGTCATTCCTTCTACGTAAGTTGCTTTGGTATTGGAAAAATTGGTTAGAAATGCATTACGATAGTTCGTTACACCTGCATTAATTTTATTAAAAACTAACTCTGGCTGTACCTTGACATCTGTTTCACTTAAAAGCATCCCTACGATAAACGCGTATTTATTTACTACACCTTTTTCAGCTTCATCTGCTTTTTTTTCTTCATCCGTCTCAGTTTTTTGTAGATATATACCACCTGAAATATAGCCATCAAATTGTTCTTTTGGCATTGTGATGTTCACAGGTATATTTTTCGTCTCTTTAGGTTGTAATGTGACTTTTTTTGGTACTTCTATAATATTTTTCATATCATAAACTAAAGAGGGGTCATTTTTTAGTTTTGTTGGTCCGTATTCAATCACACCGTTACTGTTTGTTTTAGCACTATTTACCGAAAGATCAACAGATAATTCTTTATCTGTCATATTATAAAATTCAATCTCTACAGTTTGCTTTTGCTCTGGTGTCATACGTAAATCGAAATAACCAGCATTACCTATTTGATTTTTTGGTTTAATTATTTTATAGGTATAGCCTATACCAGCAGGGTTCTCTTGCGCATGTACAGTTTGTGGAAGAATAAGTAGTAAACAGCTTATATAAAATAACAAAAAAAACATGTGCTTAAACGATAATTTCATAGTTAATTCCTTTCTAAATAACATTTAATTCACTCGAGATACAGATAAAGTAACCGATATGTGCGTGTTCTCATGCTCTATAACAATTAATCACAGTACCCATTGACAAATCAAATTGTCTACTATGTAAGAAAAAATCTGACATACAATTTAAATCCTTAAAATACCTTTATCACTTTAAGATTTAGTCACATCATTTGTCGGATTTAGAGTGTGCGCTAAAACTGATTAGTCGTTTTAACACACACTCCTTCACCCTATTTGTAAATAGATAATTCAACTATTTAGTAGCTGATAATACCCAAGTTACTTCACCTTTATATTGGCCTTCAAAAATTGTTTGATCTTTACCAACGGTTAATTTTACTGATTTATCAGAAGCAGTATCGCCTGCTGCATTTAATTTACCAAATTGAATATACGTTTGACCTTGACCTTTGTCTGGAGTAGCTGCGTTTGTGTTATTAACGACTGCTTCTGGAGCATCCTCTTTTACAGTTACAGTAGGTACCACTGCATCAGATGACAAAGCAATCTCATCCGCTACATTTGTTTGGCGTTGAATATTAGAGTAAGTCAATGTTGCACCTTCCAATTTACGCTCTACAGATGTACTTCCTTCAGTCACTGTTGTTGTCATTGGTTTAGTAATTTGCGCAGTTAATGTATAATTGTGGTTTAATGTGCTGCGGACATCTTTGATTACAACGTTGTTAGCCATCTCTCCATTTTCTTCTTTATAATTTTTTGCCCAGAATTCACGAGTATTTCCGTCTGTAACAATCGCATGTTGACCAAAGCTTAATGGTGTTACATCTTGAATTCCGAAAACTGCTGGTGTTAATGGACGAGTAACTGTACCTGAACTAATATCTGTTACTGGAGTACCATCAGAGTTAGTAATTTGTGGTCGAGTGGTATCAGTATCATCTGCTGTATTACGTGTAAACTGAATGTCCATATCTCCTTTATTAGTAGAGATAGCTTGTTCTGGTTCCTCTGCTGCTTTCGTGATGCTTGGGAGTGCTATCGATACCCCAACTGCTGCTAATAATGCTGCGCTGCATAATTTGTTTGTTAATTTCATTTGTGTTTCCTCCTACTATTTTTCTACTATTTATGGTAGCTCGGATATAATCCAAGTTAACACCGTTGCATAAGTCCCTGGTTTTTTTTTCGTTTTACCAGGTAATGATAAACGGACTGCATTATTCATATACAGTGCTTGATTTTTCTGAGGATCAGAAATAATTTTCCCATTTTTATCTAGACGTGGGTTTATAGTTCCTTCCTCATCTTCTGGATTGTCTTTAGACGCACCAAAAATGATGCTCCAGGTTCCATTTCCTGTCCCCTTTGGTGAGTGCGCTAAAGTGTATGTTTCTCCTATATTATCTAATCGAATTACTTCTTTTGATACATCTGGTTTTCTACCTGCACCATTACGTGTGCTGACCCAAGAGTTGTCAAAAGATAACACAGCGCCATCTAATTGTATCTTTGAATCTTTTATATTGGTAAACTGTGTATCTTGACGAACCTGTAAGCTCCAACCAGTTTGTCCTTCTCGATAATCCGATACTTGAATAAATTGACCTCTAGGGGCTATTTCACCTTCGAATAGTAATGCATTTGCAGAATAACTCGTATTTGACAGATTAATTGCACTGCGACCAAACTGAAAATTGGGGACAAAATCAATTCGTAAAGGCCCCGATGTTTTTCCATAATCGCTCCCTGAATTTAATGTTTTTTCTGGATGCTCAGGGTCCAATATTCCATATTTGGGATCCAACATTCCTTTAAAAGAAATGTCCATGTCCCCTTGGTCTTGCGCTTGAGCAGAGCTAGATGCTAGAGTGTTGACTAAACCTATAGAGAAGAACAGACATAGTATTAGCCATTTTTTTTTTTTCATTCACTCATTGCTCCTTCCTATTTTTTGACGATGTCTTCTCAGACCATAAACCAAACAAATAGTTGCAATGAGCAAACCACCGCTTATGGCTAAGCCATTTTTTACAAGTTCACCTGTAGAAGGCATCCGCCCTTTAGGCTTAGAAACAGGTATATTTGATGCACTAGTTGACGTTTTGGTTCGTCCATCACTGGATGTACCCTCATCAAATAATGTGATTTCTCCTTTAATCGAAACTTCTGCTCCTTCTTGAGCAAAAACTTTTCCTATAGGAACTATTAAAAGAAAGAGTAAAAGAAAAGAAACACTTAGGTACTTTATGAATTTATTTATTTTCATCCTTTTCCTTCTCCTTTTACTTTGCATTCTCTAAAGTAATCGTTATTTGTGCCTTATACTTTCCAAGTACTTTAACAGCTCCTGGTTGTAAATCTAGCATAAATCCATCTCCTTTAGACCAGCGCTCTTGTGTCACATTATAGCTTCCTGAATCTGTATTTTGATGACTAAAAATAACTGTATCCTGATCTGTCAACGGTAATTCGTCATCTTGATATTTATACTTGATTGCATCAGGTATTATTATATCTCCTTGTATTTCATCTGAATGAGTTAATGGCTGATCTATCCTTGCCTTTAGACTCCATTTCACCTTATCGGCTCGTGTATCCGATATAACTAGTGGCTCACCAATAATTGTAGGGTTTGTATATTTAACTGCATCAATCGTTGCCTTTTTTGTTTCAAAATCTAGTACGTCAGGAGCTGAACTAATTTTTAAAGTACCGCTAAATTGGTAAGTATAATCATTCGTTCCATCAACGATTGTAATCGCTTCACGATCGGGTTTTTTTACTAAATTATAATTGGCATTGGTTAATTCTTTTATAACATCTGTAACCTCAGCCAATTTAGTTAAATCTATTGGTGTTCCCACAGGTTCTTCTGATGTGTATGGATCACGTAATGGATTCCCTTTTTCATCTAAAAAATTAACATTTAATTGTGCAGTGTTCACCTTTACAATAACGTCTTGAGTAAAGTCTTTTAAAAATTGATTACCAAAACCGCTATCCATGGTTAATAATCTAAATTTAAATTTATAATCGGAGTTGGAAGGTTGTTCATTTGAAACAGTAGCATCATATTTTAAATGGATTCCCGTTCCCACTGGTACATCTTCATTTATCTTTCCTACCATTCGACCAGCTGGATCTCCAGTGGGTTGATAATCGACAGTGCCTACGGATTTCCCAGTGTCATCTACTAATTGCATATTGGTTGGTTCATCTTTAAATACATCTTTAGGAAAAAAGGTTATAACCTGACCACTTTTAAAAGTAAAATCTTTAAATACTCCCTTGTAAATTGTATTAAAGCTAACCGTTAGCTTATCCTCATATTTCAAAACATTGTTTTCTAGCAACTGTCCATCTTTATAAAAGTTAATATTTCCGTCAAAACGTTTATCTTTAAGAATGATTTTTATCAAAACGTCTTCTGGGGGCTGAATTCCTTTTATATTGTCCGTAACAGAATCAAGTGAAAAACCCCAGTCATTCACTTCATCAAGGAGATTCGTATTGTCATACTCAGTTCCTACAGTTTGTTTTACTGATTTTTGGAAAACCTGCTCATTATTTTCATCTCTAAAGTCAAATATTTGTGATGATTGATTTGTGAATATAACAGGATCTGAGGTAGCCGATCCTATTGAACCTCCAAAATCACTTGAGAAAAGTGTTGCAGCCGCATTCACTTTAATTAATTTACTACCCTCATCCCCCTCTGATGGGTCATCTATTACATAAGCACTATAATCTTTTTTGAAATCTAGTTTAACTGGGACGGTAATTTCAAAAACATTACTATATAGACCCGACCCATCTGATAGATTACTCTGCAAATATTCGTCTGTTGCATTTATTCTAATTACTTGTTGTCCATCTGCTTCTGTCGTAATTTCCCTATTAAACTCACTACTATCAATAACCTCACCACTCTGATCCTTGATGACGACATCTTCAATATTCACATCTTCAAAAACATTTGGCAATAACACCGCTAAGTCAAATTGTTTAAGTACTTTACTTGGCTGAGACGGAACAGCTTGATAGATTGTGTATGCACTACTATCTACCGGCTTAGTCACGGTACTCTTTCCAGTAATAATTGGTATAGGAGGTCTAATAATCAATGGTGGTGTAGCACTTAATATTTGGGTAACATTATTCGTCGTTTTAAGCATCTTAATTCCTACAGCTCTAGTTGCCAAGTCTTTATATTGTTGAACTATTCTATTTGTTTCTAGATCAGTATCAGTTGCAGCTTGAAATGTATAAGCTTCTTGTCCATTATTAATTGTAATGGGTGGACTAGGGTCATATTTTACAATACTTCCACTTGGCGTAAATAACCTCTCAATTTGATTTTTTTGTAATATTAATGTTTTCCAATCGGTTATTTGATTATAGGTAACCACACCAGATGTTTTCACTTCATTTTCCGTACCACTTTCTACTGTTGTGATTGTGATATTTATTTCTGTACCCGTTTTACCAGACATATATAAATTCAAAAAATTACTTTTTTCTACTCCTAATTCAAATTTTGCAGGAGTTTTTATTGTTCCCCAAATAACATTAATATCATTTACTTTCAGTATATAAGTAACATTGATTATTATATCTAGCTTAACTCCATTATATCTGCCGACATCAGTAACTCTCAATTTTCCTGGAGTAGCTGCATCAGTTATTGGAACCACGTTTAGATCCTTATCCTGTATAGTTCCTTTTGAGAATTTGACTTTCTCTTTACTTGTTGCATACGTTCCTTCATAATACCACTGTGAATCATCATTCATTCTAGGAAAGAAGGAATATTCTGAATCCAGAGGCTTAGTATAATCGTTTGTCACTCCTGGAAAATTAGGAAATACATCAAGTAAACCAGTAGCATATGTTTGAATAGATGCCTTTGGAGTTGATGGTTTCTTATTTATTTGTTCTGCGCCAAGAACAGTTTTGTTTATTGGACTAATTGTTGTTTTTTCAGTAGATGACTTTGTATTTTGATTTTCTTCCTTAGTATCTGCCAATATAGTATTCGGTTTTGCAATGGAGAACGCTATACAATAAAATAAAACTAACATGCTGAAGATAGTTAAATACTTTTTCACTTTCTCAGCTCCTTTTCAATTTTCTCTTTTTTCTATTTCAAAAATTCTCCCGAATAGCTACGTCACTCTATTTAAATTCATCCAATTAATCGATACCCTTTAGTACGAACAGTTTGGATATATTTTTCACCCTGTATTCCTAATTTTTTACGAAGATGAAAAATTAAATTTGCAATTCGATATAAATCATCGTTTGATTGTTTATTCCAAAGTGTTTCATTGATAGTTTGATAGCTTACTGTTGATCCCTTATGTTTGTACAGGATTTGAAGAATTTGATATTCAGAACGTGTTAACAGAATTTCTTGTTCTCCATTGATCACCGCGCACATGTTAGTCTCATTTAGAACTATGCCTTCTTTTTTTTGATTTTTTTCTTTGGGATATCCAGAAAAAATACGACTGAATGTGTTTTTAATCATTAATGGAAGTTCGTTTGTTTCATTTTCTTCTAACATGCATCCGTTCATGCCCAAATGAAGGTACATATTAATTTCACGTATATTGATATTAGGCAAAATAACCCATATAAATACCTGTGGTGCTATTTGACAGTGAATCAACCATTCACACACTTGTGAAAAGCAATTATCTTTTCCCACATCCAAAATGATTCCATCCAAATCTTTTATTTGAGACTTATCTGATATTTTAACAGCTATGTAATTACTTTCATTTAGTAATTGATGTATCGCTTGACTATTTTCTTTTTCTAAAGTTACAACTCCGATTTTATGCACTATGTATCATCTCTTTCTTAATTTATTGGAACATCTGTTATTTTTCCTAATTCTCTATATTAATAAATGGTTAAACTCTAGCTGAGCATATATTTTGATTTTTATCTTAATTTTTCTACAATTGAGATAAATAAAACATTATTTCGATATTCACAACTGTTTTTAGCTCATATGACCATTTTAATGACGTCTTACATTTCATTTACTAATAGTTTATCAACTGTAGAAATCGCTTTTTTTCTTGTTTCGAAAAGGGAGCCTGTATACGTGTCCAAAGTCATCTTAATCGACTGGTGTCCAAGTATTTTACTAACACTTGCAATATCTGCACCTTTTTCAATGCACCGTGTAGCAAAAGTATGTCTTAATACGTGGAATTTAAAATCTGGTAAATTAGCGGTTTTGATTGTCTTTTTGAATTTGTACGTGATTGCTCTTGGTTCCATCAATTCAGATCCTGTACCGATAACATAGACTGATGAACTATCAGCTTTTTTATTCATTAAATACTTTTTTAGATTTTTTGCTAAAGGAATCTTCCGAATAGAACTTGCTGACTTGGGCGTTCCAGCTACTAACTTTGTTTTAGAATCAATTGAGTTTTCATTAGTTATTCTCGAAATCGTTCTTCTCACATGAATCACATTAGATTCAAAATCAATATCAGACCATTTTAATCCGCTGATTTCGCCAATTCTTATCCCTGAGTACAACGATAAAATGATTGGAGAGCAACCAAGCTCTTGCAAAGCAACTTTTTCAAGCTTACGTTGTTGTGGAATAGTCAGCACATCAATTTCTGCTGTTTTTAATTTCGGTAATTCAAGTGTTTTATACAGATTGCCAGTTACATATCCTTTTTTATGCGCCTCGCAAAACGCCTTTCTTAACAGTGTTATCACATTCCTAACAGAACCTGGAGAAAGACCTTTGTCTTGTAGCTCGTAGATAAAATTTTGAAGATCATTCGACCTAATTTTGGTTAAAGGAGTTGATCCTATAGATGAAAAAATATGTTTTTCAGCTAAGCGTACATAATTAGAGTAGGTCGTTGGTTTTACCCTGTTTTTTACATCCACTGTTAACCAGAAAACAAGCCATTCTTTTACAGTTCCTTCATATGGTACAAACCTTTCGTTCGTTTCTAAATGTTTTGCTTTTAAATGAATCAATTGTTCTTTGGCACTTGCATAAGTTCTTCCATAAACAGAGCCGTATATAATTTTTCCCTTTTGTGTTCTTCCTTTTATATATCGTCCTTCCCAGCGACCATCTTTGCGCTTGTAAATATTCTCTCCTTTGCGTGTCATAAAATGACCTCCTTCTTTTGACAATTTTTTTGACGGCTTTCTTGAGAAAAAAGCAATGAAAATAAATATATTCCATCCTTAATGTCTGTTTATACAATGAAAAACAAATATTATATAAAATCATATTGACATTTTTCAAAAAAAAGATAGAATTACCTTATAAGATTTATTTCATTCCAAAGTTTTTTCTATCTCAATTGTAGAAAAATTAAGATAAGCATTTACAGATATTCCCTTTAAGAATTGATGGTTTCTATCAATTCTTTTTTAGTACTTAGTTATATTAATTCAACATTTAAATGAATGACTTGCCTTTCAAACAAAAAAAATGCTTTTTGTGTAAAAGGCATTTTTCAGACTGTAGACAAAAAGGAGTTGGTAATTAAACCAGCTCCTTTTGGCTATCCTATACTTAATTTTGAAACGAAAAGCTATAGGCTTTTCTTCTTTCCATAGCCATGTAGCCAGTTTCTTTAAATTCATGGTAGCAAACGTAAGCATCGTATGCGTGGCGACTTTTTCAATCCCTCGATAGTTCGTCCAACGCATCCCATGCTTCTCTTTTGCATCTGCAAATATTCGTTCAATGGTTTGTTTTCTCTTTTTGTAGATTTCTTTATTCAACGCTGTATGGCGCTGGTGCTCAAGTTCGTCCATCAGATCAGCCCAAATATGTCGAGTCACAACTTTTTGATGTGTTGCGCTCAATGTACAAGTTTTAAGTAACGGGCAGCTCATACAGAATTTTGGATTTGATTTATATGTCCTATAGCCCTCACGAGTAATTGTTGAAAATAGCAACGGTTGATTATTAGGGCATAAATAACAATCAAAATAGTCATCATAGACAAAGTCATTTTTACGAAACATCCCTTTCACACCATGAGGTGCAGTATAGGGAAGAACTGGATAAAGGTTCAAGTGTGTCAGAAAATGAACAAATTTCGGATTTTTATATCCCGCATCAGCGACAACACGTTTTATATTTGGAAAAGCTCTTTTTGACTGTTTAACCAGAGTAATTGCGACTTGACTATCATGTACATTTCCTGGTGTGACTAGCGTAGATAAGACAAATCCATTGTCATCGCAAGAAGTGTGTGCAGAATAAGCAAATTGTTTTTCTCGTTCGCTTTTAACATAGTAACCACTTTCTGGGTCTGAATAACTTATTTTTCGAAGACTCAACTCACTTTCTGTGTCCCATGTAAAAGGGCGTTTTCCCGTCGCAATACGTTCTTTATTTATTTCATCTTCTAATTCATCTTGATAGGCTTTTGCTTGACTGTAGGTCATTTCTTTCGTGAATTTATGTTTATTGGCATTTGCTTTGATATGAGTAGAATCAATATAAAGGTTGTCTTCCGTAACAAAACCAGCTTTTACAGCTTGTTCTAGAATATGAGAGAAAATGTCTTCAAACAAAGTGGTTTCTCTGAATCTTCGGACATAATTTTTACCGAATGTGGAGAAATGAGGGACTTTTTCGTTAAAAGAAAAGCCTAAAAACCAACGATAAGCAACATTTGTTTCGACTTCTTTAATTGTCTGTCTCATCGAACGAATACCAAATAAATATTGGATAAAAACTAATTTAATTAAGATCACCGGGTCAATACTAGGGCGACCTAAGGTCGAATAGGTAGATTCTACAATGGGATAAATAAAATCAAATTGAATCGCGGCATCAATTTTTCGAACTAGGTGATCTTTCGGTACAAGATCATCAAGCGTTAACATAGCAAATTGATTTCTACCTTCAACAGATTGTTTTTTCATCATTAGAATCACTCCCAAAATAGTTTATACAATTAGTATAAAACAAAAAAACTGTAAACAACACTCCAAATTTAGGCGTTTGTCTACAGTCTGAAAAATGCTTTTTGTGTAAAAGGCATTTTTTTTTAATATTTTTCTATTTTTTAGTATAGTTAATTAAAATACTTTTCTAGAGGATAAAACAATGACAATGACAATCACCTGCTTTATCGTAGAAGACGAATTGCAACATGGAAAAATAATTGCTGAAAGTATTGAAAACTTTTCTCCCACTAACTCTGAAATTACATTTCAGCCAAAAATCATAAGTGAATTTATCCATTTCTATGAAAATTTAAATGACTTTGTCTTTGCAGATAAAGATATATTTATTATTGATATACACCTAAATACCTATTTTTCAGGTATAGAGCTTGCGAAAAAAATTAGAACTTTAAACCAGAAAGTTCCGATTATTTTTCTCACCAATGATGAGCATAGCGGCATACAAGTGATTAATGCACAAATCTCCCCCTTAGGATACGTAGTGAAGCATATCTTGCCAAATATTATTTTTAAAGAAGAATTATTTTCACTGCTTGAACAAATCAGATCACAGCTCCTAGTTAATCTAAATAGTGGAGAATTACTCGTTTTTCGATCTGGAAATAGACAAATTATAATTTATCCAGAAGAAATATTTTATATTGCAACCATTAAAGGCGTTCGTGGGAAAGTGCTTATTAAAACACAAAAAAGCGAAATCACCTGTACAGAACAATTTCATCAGATAAAGAAAAAAGTTAGTCATACTCACTTTTTTACAGAGCTCAAGTCCTACATTATTAATCTTGCTCATATCAAGTCGTTCTCTAGATTGGAAGGAATTATTTTATTTGATCATGGTCAAGAACTTTATGTCGGGACTAAAATTGTTGATAAGATTTCTAAAAGATTGAAATAAAAGCTGGGATGGTGAACAAATATGTTCTACTTTACGATCTTATTCACTTTAAAAAATTTTTTATTTTTATGGTTAATAGAATATAATATTGTCCTAAAACGAAATCAAGTACTTTTGTTATCCAGTTTTTTATTTCTAATCGTTCTTTCAAGTTTCTTTGTTACTCAAACAGTTACTTCTTTATTAAATATTCTTTTTGTAGTAATAAAGATTTTTGTGTTGATTAAAATCTATAGAAATTGGCTCGTTCCTGTTCTTTCTTTTTCATGGATGACATTTGTTTTCTTGATAGTATGGACGATTACTTATGCACTCCCAACTCTGTTATTTTCATTCTCACATACTTCTGTAGTTTTATTATTGATATCTCAACCTCTCCTATTAATAGTGATTTGTTTATCTATGAGATTTTATATAAAAAAATACGATTTCTTTCTTATTCTTAAAAGTATACAAAAAAAGTATCGACTTTTATCATTAGCGATTTTTCTATTTGCTTGCATACTTTTTTATATGTATCGATCAATTGTCTATTCTATTTCCGCACAGCTACTGGCTTTTTTTTTCTTATTAATTTGTCTTAGTGGCTTTTTGTTTAGTTTTTTCTTCTATTTAATTGCTTCATCTTATAATCAGCGACAAGCTTATGCAACAATGGCTAAATCAATGAATTCAGTAAAGGAAACTTATGAAACTACCCTTGAATTTAGGCACGACTATAGAAATATATTAACTAGTGTCAATGGCTATCTTAATGAAGGGCAAATTACTGATGCCCAAAAATATATACAATCAATCATTAATTATTCATCTTCTATTCTAGTTCCTGAATATTATTCACAGTTACTCAATCTGTCTATTCCACCAATCCAAGCTATTTTGCTAGCTTTTTTTGAACAAGCCTCTTCAAAGGGAATCAATTTATATGTAGATATTCCTCAAAAAATTTATCAGATTGATATGGATTTAATTGATCTGACTCGTTGCTTGTCGATTTTATTAGACAATGCTCTAGAAGCTTATAATGAAGATAAAAACTATATGATTCAAGTATCAATATATCAAGAAAATGATCATACTTTTTTCCTCATTAAGAATCCTTTTACTGCTGATACTCATCTCTCACTAGACAAGATGCTTGAAAAAAAATATACCACTAAAAAAGGACATCTTGGAAAAGGGTTAACCATAGTAAACAAAATCACATCAGAATATACTAATGTTATAATGGATTTTTCTATAGAAAATGATCTTTTTTCTTCTAATTTAATAATAGGTACTCTTACTTGATTTAACAATTTTACTTTTGGATTTTTCAATTTTTATAAATCTGATACATAAATTACCAACACATAGAAAACAAAAAATATATTTAAGTTGAAATGAAAGAAGGGACAAAATGAACACCAAAATAACGATTCGCCCAGTTGAAGAAAAAGATTTTCCAGCATTGCTGCAAATAGAAAATAGGATTTGGACGAATGAAAACTCTCCAGTACTTCATTATTATGCATCGATAGAGGAATATAAAGAGAAAATAGACGGACGGATTATTTTTGTTGCGGTAGAGGAAGACAAGGTTCATGGCTTTGTTGACGTTCATCATCCAACACCACTACTCTCTCATAAAAAACAATGGATGTTCGGCATTGGCGTTCATCCTGACAGCCAGTCACTAGGCATCGGTCGACAATTACTCGATCATTTAAAAAAGGTTGCTGTCAAAGAAGGCATTCATAAAATTTCTTTACGAGTTATGGGATCGAATACTAAAGCAATTCAGTTTTACCGTAAAAATGGGTTCACTCAAGAGGCCCTATTTAAAGATGAATTTTTTATTGATGGACGATACTGTGATGACTATCAATTTGCCTATTTTACAAATTAATCTCAGATCGTTTTAATGTTTTCAGAAAATATTGGTTTTTTTCTGAAAATCAGCTTGCTGTAGGCTTCTTATTCTGTTACTTTTATTAAGGACAAAATTTAAGGAGTGTTGAAGTGTGACAAAGAAATTATCATGGCGTGATTACCTTTATGTAGGTTCCATGCTATTTGGCTTATTTTTTGGAGCGGGGAATTTGATTTTTCCTGTTCATATGGGGCAAGAAGCTGGTGCTAGCATTTTTCTAGCTAATTTGGGCTTTTTGATCACAGGTATTGGATTGCCGTTTTTAGGGGTGATTGCTATTGGTATCTCCAAAAGTAATGGTGTTTTTGATTTAGCAACTCGTATCAATCGCCGTTATGCCGTTGCTTTTACCATATTATTATATCTGACGATCGGACCTTTTTTTGCATTACCACGTCTAGCAACGACGTCTTTTGAAATTGGATTGGCCCCTTTTATTCCTAATGACCAGCATAAATTATTTTTAGCAATTTTCTCTGCACTGTTCTTTTTGATTGCCTGGGCATTTTCTCGTAAGCCTTCTAAATTATTAGGGTATGTAGGAAAATTTTTAAATCCATTATTTCTATTTTTATTAGCAATTTTGATTCTATTTGCTTTTCTTACCCCTCTTGGAGCTGTATCATCTGCACCTGTTACGGATGCCTACGCAGTAAATCCTTTTTTCAAAGGCTTTACAGAAGGATATAATACCTTAGATGCACTAGCTTCTTTGGCTTTTGGAATCGTCATTGTTTCAACGATTCGAGGAATGGGAGTAGAAAAACCAAATGATATTGCAAAGGATACGATAAAATCAGGAGCAATCAGCATTGTCTTGATGGGCATCATTTATACTTTGTTATCTTACATGGGAACGATGAGTTTAGGCAAATTCCCTCTCAGTGAGAATGGTGGTATTGCTTTAGCTCAGATTGCTAACCATTATTTGGGTAATTTAGGCAGTATTTTACTCGCTTTTATTGTTATTTTAGCTTGTTTGAAAACAGCAATCGGATTGATCACTGCTTGCTCTGAAACATTTAGCGAGCTTTTTCCAAAAGGTTCTTATGCCTTTTACATCGCTGGTGCTAGTATTTTACCTTGTTTGTTCGCAAATGTTGGGTTGACCAATATTATACAATTTTCGATTCCCGTTTTAATGTTTCTTTATCCTTTAGCAATGACGTTGATGATTCTAGTTATCATCAGCCCGCTATTTCAACATCGCAAGGAAGTCTATCAAATGACAACCTATGTGACTCTTATAGCTGCATTGTTGGACGCTTTAAATAGTGCTCCTGATTTCATCAGATCCAATACTGGTGTTGCAACTATTTTGAAGTCCGCTCAGAACTACTTGCCGTTATTTACTATCGGTATGGGCTGGGTCGTTCCTGCAATTCTAGGTTTTATTGCTGGGTTGATTTGGATCAAGATAAAAAAAGAATCGACTTATCATTAAAAATGAGAGATGTGATAAAACAGTATGTTTTATCCATCTCTTTTTTAACACTTTCTCACCACAAACTTATCTATCATACTGATATTTTTTTCGACCCAAATGAGAAATAATGTTCATCACATCCTATCTTTTGTTCATTTCAGGAAAAAGCTTGCCTTTTTGTTAAGGATGCATCACTAACTGTTCTACCGTTATCGTTTGAGCTGACAAGTGACCATGAAGTACAGTAGAATAGGGGCAAGGAAGTGATTAGCATGCTCTATGAAGAATTGATGATGGATTCGGGAATGCTTACAAAATTCAAATTGTTCAAACGAATCACACAAATCAATCAATCAGATATTTCTATTACCCAATTATCTGAAGAACTCTCGTTAAATTATCAACAGACGTTTATTATTGTAAATGAAATAAATAATGATCTGGTTAAAGTAATCTCTAGTCATCCCTCTATTTTAAAAAAGGCTGGGAAAATCGATAGTACTAAATTGCTTGTAACAATTGATGAATATCGTTATTTTTTGCTGAAAAAGTCAGTGCCATTTCAATTTATTCTTTATTTTCTAAACTATGATTCTCCTAACATAGATGATTTTTGTCAACGATATTACGTTAGCCGTTCTACAGTTTCTAGAAAGATGCTGCCTTTGAAAAAGCACGTAAAGCAATATAATCTACGTTTTACATATACTGAAGCCAACTTATCTGGCGATGAACGTGCTGTTAGAGTCGCTCTTTTTGATACTTTGTGGTTAGGAACAAGAGGAACTGCTTGGCCATTTAAAAGTGTTGCACGTGAGGATGCTGAGCGCCTTGCTAGTGCCTTTTCTGAATATTTTCCTTTATCCAGAACTTATTTAGGTGCAAAGGAATTAACCTATTTTGCTGCAATTTTTCTTTGCCGTACTCGAAAAAAGATTTACGTTTGCTATGATGATAAATATGACTTTTTAATGATGGATAACCCTTATTATGATTTTGAGCGCCTAAATAAAGAGCTTGGTCCCATCCAAGCATTGCCTGCTAAATACAGTAAAGGAGAAAGCAGCTTTATCTTCTTCTTAGCACACTATGCTCCTTTTTATACGCTAGATGATGATCCTTCCTTGTTTCAAACACTGCAGGATTTTTCCGCACGGCCTAATCCCGTCTATGAATTAGTTCAGGAATTTTTAGACTATGCTAAAATCAACATCTTTAAAAAGGAACCAGACGTCCTTAATAAACCAATTATTATTGGAAATCTGCTAAATATTACCTTTGCTTTCTTTGTCTTACGTCAACCTTTCCCAAATCTTCAAAAATTGGTAGAATTACCGCGTAAAAAGAAAAAAGCAGGCGAACTTCTTGAAGCAAGAATTCAAACTTTCTTTGATGAAAAAGCGAAAGAGAAAGAGTATAAATTTATTTATACGATCAAAAAACCATTAGTTAACGCATTCAAAAGTGTCTTACTGCCCGCTTATGATAAACCAAAACATTCTGAACATCTAAACGTCGGGATTGCTTTTGAGCATAATTTTCTTTTAGTTAGGAGAATCTATCAGTTTTTAAATGATCTAGGTTTTGTAGATTCTGCTCCTTATCAAGAAGAGTTGAATGAACAGTATGATTTAGTAATTAGTTCTTCTTTGTTGCCAAGAAAAAAATATCCAGAATTACCACTTTATTTCTGGGATTTATCTTATGATGAAGAGGAGTTAGCTGACTTATATCGAACATTACAACAGCTTTTTGAGAAGAAAAATATTATACAAGAAGAATCAAACTGACACTTCACGAGTTAACGGACGATTTATTTCACTCAACTTTATATACTAATTATAGAAGGATACTTTTGACTAATTTTTAATGGCTATCAATTTTTCACATAGTGCATCTCCTATTATCGGTCAATACTATAATTTTTTGAGCTTTGTTTTTGAAGGATATCAGAAAATCCATCAAAAAACACGCGTCGTTGCTAACTTTTCAGGAAAAAAACTAGCGACATTTGGTGATTGTGATGTTATTAATGACGGCAATGAATTGCCCGTTATTTGTTATTCCCTCAAGGAGGATAAAAACCTACACTGGCTACTTTACGCTCTTTCAGATCGTTTAAGAATGAAAGGTTGTAAAGTTCCCACTTATCGTTTACCAAAACTCCTGTCCAACGAATCGTTGTTCGGGAGGACTTTAGAATGAATTTAGCAATGATTTCATTAAGGACTTACAAAGTAGATTGATCGTACTAAATCAAGCACATATTCTTTTTCATGATAACGATGGATTACAATCTTATGACTTCACTCGTTAAGCATGTTTCATGTTTAACACTTAAATAGATACAGATAAAAAAGTTCTCAGCTAAGTTATAAGCTGAGAACTTTTTATTCACACTATTCATACTTTACTTCAACTAAACACAATCCTTCTGGATGCGCGGTGGGTCCAGCTAAATTTCGATCTTTGGCCGCCAGAATTTCTGGAATTATTGTTTCATCCATCCGCCCATTCCCTATTTTAAGTAGTGTACCTACCAAGATTCGAATCATTTTGTATAAAAAGCCGTCACCTCGAAACGTGAAAAGCAGCTCATCTTCTGCCTCATTAACATTCAAAATCACTTCATGGATCGTACGTACCTTATCTTCTATTTCAGTACCAGAAGCACAAAATGAAGTAAAATCATGAGTTCCCACTAAATCAGTTAACGCTCTCTGGATTTTTTTTGTATCTACTTCATAAGGAAAATAACTCGCATAGAATCGACTAAACGGACTTCTCGGTTTTCCAATATCTACCCGAAATTGATAGGTTTTCTCAACAACATGATAACGAGCATGAAAATCATCTGAAACGATCTCCACACTTTTCACTGCGATATCTTCTGGTGTTTGGGTGTCCAACGCATAACGCATCTTCTCTAAATCTCTCGTTTGTGGATAATCAAAATGAATGACCTGTCCTGCAGCATGAACCCCTGCATCTGTTCGACCAGAACCAAAAATCGTAATTGTTTTACCATTATTCATTTTCCTCAATGTTTTTTCAAACTCTTCCTGAACAGTTCGGCCATTTGGCTGAGTTTGAAATCCATTAAAATTCGTTCCATCATACGCAATTATCGCTTTATAGCGCGGCATTTCTTTTCCACCTTTACTTCTAACTTCTTATTAAAACTAACACTACAGTTAAAATGGCAAACGCCAACATCACTACTGTGTCTTTCAAGTGCCAATGAAGAATCCGATATTTCGTTCGGCCATCTCCGCCTTGATATCCACGAGCCTCCATTGCAGTCGCTAAATCTTCTGCTCGATTAAAACTGCTAACAAACAACGGTATCAACAAAGGAACGACTGCTTTCATTTTCTGGATCAAATTTCCTTCTCCAAAATCTACTCCACGTGCTCGCTGCGCATTCATGATTTTTTCAGTCTCATCCATCAATGTTGGCACAAAGCGCAACGCAATCGATAACATCAATGAAACTTCATGAACTGGGAAACGAACAACTTTCAAGGGACGCAATAAATATTCGATCGCATCTGATAAATCAAGAGGCGGCGTTGTCAATGTCAATAATGTAGACATAAAAATAATCAATACAAAACGGCAAAATATAAACAAACCATTGATCACACCAAATTCGGTAATCGTAAAAATTCCCCAACTAAAGTAAACTTCCCCACCTTGAGTAAACAGCATCTGTAAAGCCACTGTAAATAAAATCAACCAAATCAGCGGTTTGATGCCACGAATAAAGAATCGAATATTTACTTTAGATAGAAAAATCGCAAATAAAGTAAAAATAGCTAAAATAGCATATGTTTGCCAATTATTCGCTAAAAATATGATCCCAATAAAATAAAAACTAGCGATCAATTTTGCCCGCGGGTCCATCGTATGGATAAAAGAAGTTCCTGGGATATAGCGACCAAAAATCAATTTATTCATCATAGATCTCCACCAGCCTTTTTGAAGCCTTTTAATAAATCATCCGCTAAAGCTTCCGCAGTCAATGGTAATCCTTCAAAAGAAAAACCTTTCGCTCGTAATTTCTCTGCAAAGATCGCAGCAGTTGGTACACCTAATTGTTTTTCTTTCAACCAATCAATATCCTGAAAAACTTCTTGTGGTGTGCCAGCCTTAACAATTTGGCCTTGTTCTAATACGATCACATGATCTGCATAATTAGCCACGTCATCCATTAAATGGGTCACCAAAACAATCGTCATACCGCGTTCTTCATGTAAACGCTGAAACATTTCCATCATGTCTTTACGCCCTTGTGGATCAAGTCCTGCTGTAGGTTCATCCAAAACGAGCACTTCCGGTTCCATCGCCAGAACACCAGCAATCGCCACACGACGCATTTGACCTCCTGATAATTCAAATGGAGAGCGTTCCAAATAACTAGCATCTAGTCCAACTAACTCAAGCATTTCAGCAGCTAATCTAGCAGCATCTTCTCCTGATACGCCAAAGTTCTTCGGACCAAAAGCGATGTCTTTGGCTACCGTTTCTTCAAATAGCTGAGCTTCCGGAAACTGAAATACGATACCAACTTTTTTACGGATCGGCTTTAAATTTTTATTATTTGTCTCAGGAACGATCACTCGATCACCAATCGTTACAGTTCCTTTTGTTGGTTTTACTAACGCATTCAAATGCTGTAACAAAGTGGATTTCCCACTACCAGTATGCCCTACGATTGCTGTATAAGAGCCATTTTCTATCGTCAAATTTAAGTTGAATAATGCCCGTTGTTCAAATGGTGTATTCGGTTGGTACGTAAAATCTACTTTTTCAAAACGGATGTCCATAACCAATCCACCATCCTTTCTTCAGTCAAATATTCATTTGGCACCTCGATACCACGCTGTTTCAAAGAAATTTTTAGTTTTTCTGGAAAAGGTAAATCTAAGCCCATCTGGATCAATTCCGTTCCAGCAGAGAAAATTTTCTCTGGAGTGCCTTCATTAACAAGTTCTCCTTGTTTCATTACTAAAATCCGATTCGCATTAGCAGCTTCATCAATATCATGTGTAATAGAAATAACGGTTAAGTTACTTTCCTCTTTAATTTTTTTAATTGTCGAAATAACCTCTTCTCGTCCCTCTGGATCAAGCATGCTTGTAGCTTCATCCAAAATAATGATATCTGGACGTAAAGCAACTACACCTGCAATTGCTACACGCTGTTTTTGTCCGCCTGACAATCGAGCTGGCTCCCGTGTGGCAAAGGCACTCATTCGAACTTTCTCTAACGCATCTTTAACTCTAACAAGCATTTCCTCGCGAGGAATCCCTTGATTCTCTAAACCAAATGCAACATCATCTTCTACTGTTGACCCAACAAACTGGTTATCAGGATTTTGAAACACCATCCCTACCATTTTGCGAATATCCCAAACGTTGTTTTCATTTAGCTCTTTTCCGCCAACTGAAATGCTGCCAGAAGCAGGTAGTAATAACCCATTGATCGTTTTGGCCAACGTTGATTTCCCTGACCCATTGTGTCCAATAATCGCAATCCACTCACCTTGTTGGATGGAAAAAGATACATCTTTCAAAGCGGGAGAAGCATCTTCTGGTTGATAGTTAAAATCAATATTTTTTAATTCAATTATCGGTTGCATCGCGTACTCCCTCAATTATTTAGTCTTACTAACACTAACAAAAAATCAGTGTTTTTTCAATCATATATTCTTTTAAATACAACAATACTCATTATAACAAAAATAACTCCGTTAAGGGAGAAATGAACCTACCAAGAGCGATTTTTTATAAAATAAGCAGTAAACTTTCAAACAACTTTTTCTTAGAAAAAACATAGTACTTTTTTACGTTATTTCTTTGATTCAACAAAAATAGCATAAATATAACTTTTCCAGTTATATCTATGCTACTTTTTCAGTTTTCTAAACTTGTTATTCACTGTTATTTAAACATTATCCAACCAATAACCTCTAGAACGAACTGTTTTAATCACTTTGGGTTGTTTGATGTCTTGTTCGATTTTACTTCGTAGGTGAAAAATGATATTACTGACTCGATATAGATTAGACTCTTCTCCGTCTTGTTGCCATATCTCTTCCCAGATTTCCTCATACGTTACTACTTGTCCCACATTTCGATATAATAAGTCCAATACTTGGTATTCTAATCGGGTTAACCGTATCGCTTTTTGATCTCCGATCTTTACTGTGCTATTTCTTCCGTTAAGCAAGATCTCTCCTGCTGGTGCTTTCACAAAAGGCTCTTCCTCTCGGGGCGTTCCTTTCGTCTTAAAACGATTTAAATGATTCGTCAATGTCAGTAACCACTCTTCTACCGTCAATTGATCCGTCACTACTCCATCGACTCCCAAACTTCGGTAAACTTTTCGGGTACTTTCGCTTTCTAACGTTGTCCAAACCCATAATAAGGCATTGGTCACTTTTCTTGTATGCAATATATATTCGCAAATCTTCGCAATCTGTTCCATCGATTGTTCATAAAAAAGAAGTAAATCATACGTATTTTTTTCTAACGGTTCTTGTGTGTCAATGACTCCCACTTGCCACTCGTTTGGCCATTGTACGTCATTCAGGTTCTCTTCTCCAAACGTCACTATTCCTACTCTGTACATCTTATTCTCCTCTCCACCTCTCTTATTACCGACTTGTATTCACCACACCAATAATCTCTTCTTTTTTTATCACACTGTACTCTCGACTATCCGTTGAATACAAGCGGTTATCTCCCATCACAAAATAGGTATCTTTTGGGATGGTTTCAACTCCAGTTAATTCATAGAAACTAAAATCTTTCGTGTAGACAAAGCCATTCTCAAACGCCGCTTTTTTTTCCGAAGCGATAAACGGTTCTGCTCGTTCTTCTTCATTTATGAACAGTTGGTCATTTTGATAGGCTATTTTTTCTGTGGGCAACCCAATAATACGTCTTAACTCTGATTTCTGTGCACTTTTGCGTTTAATCAACACGATCGCTTGACGCTGAATGGGGGCTTGTTTTTCAATCAAGACATACTCCCCCAGTTTCAAGGTGGGACTCATTGCGTAGCTGTCGACTTTCGCTAAACTGAAGAAGAAATAAGATTGTGCATATATCAATAAAATAAGGAGGCCCATACCACAGATTACTTCTATAAACAGTCTATTCCGCTTTTTACGACGAACTAGTTTGTTTAGTGCCTGCTTGTTCTTCTTCGTTCGCTGAATGGATTGACTATTTCTAGATCGTTTGTTCTTCGGTTTACCTGTTTGTTTTTTTGCGCTCATGATCCGATCCTACTCAAGAATTGCTTTTGGCTTTTTTTAGGGCTGCTTCATCGACTTTGTACAATTCAAAGACTTTCTTTTGGTACCCACGTATTCGGTTGATATCTTCTTGATACCCTGCGATCACTTCTTCATTCCCATAAAAACCATCCGTCATGCGCATCGCATTCGTGCCAAGATCCAACATCGCCTTATAGTAACGATTCAAGATCAACTGACCTTCTTCTGTGTTCAAATCACTCGCTCGATTCGCACCATAACTCGTAATAGCGCTCGCTAAGTAGCGGATATTTCCATCTAGTTTTTCCTTACGTTCACTTTCTGTTTTCGCCTTTTCCAACTGCTCATCAAAATCATTCAATAAAAAGTAACTTTTTACAACGGACTCTTCATCTTCATGACTTAGGCTCATTGATTGGTAATAGGCTACCAATTGACTTCCCCCAAAAAATAGAAACGTGACGACCAAAAAAAGGAGTGTTCGACGCTTGTTTTTCTTCTTTTGTCCTTGTAAGTGTTTCCGTTTTCGAGCAAGTTGTCGTTTTCGTTTGGCCCCTTTTCCTCGTTTTTTTGCCAGTTGTTTGGCTTCTTTGGTTAGTTTGACAGAAATCAATACGCACAGAAGGAAAAGCAATCCGCTCAGTATCGTCAATGTTAGAAGGACGAGTATGGTTATTTCCAATACAGTCATTTCTTTACCCTACCTTACTTCGGTCTATTTCTTTCTGTTTTTTCTTTCTGTTTTCTTCTTTTTGGTATTCACGAAACGGATTCCGCCAATAAGACCAATGACGATCACAAATATTCCTACCGCTACCCCTATGATCAAGGGCCAATTCACGCCTTTTTCCCGCACTAAATCGACATCATCTTGGTTAAATTTATCTGCTTGTTCGTCTGTAATGGTGAAGTCTTCCTGCCATGTCCATTTTTGATCCCCAGCTTTCGCAAGGATATTCGCTGTATAGGTTCCTGGCACCATCTTTTCCCCATTCATCGTAACGGGGAAATGCAAAAAGGTGTTGGGGGCGATATTAATGCTTGATTTCTTGGTTTCGTATAGCACTTCCGCTTTGCCTTTTGGCGTTATTTGGACTTCCATTGATAATTTTCGTAAAAATGCTGCCTGAGTATTGGAGACATCCACAAAAATCGTATTACGATAATTGAATTGGCCTACTTCTACTTTGTTCAAGGCTAGTTCTGGTTTGACTTCTTTGTCTGTTTCTTGTAACACCATCGCAATGACATAGGCATATTTATTGGCGATATTCGCCCCTTCTTTTGCGGGTTTTTCTTCTTGGTTCTCCCCTTCAATCGTTTTTAATTGAATTCCGCCAACAATAATCCCATCATATGACGTTTCCGGCATTGTAATCGTAATCGGGACCGTTTTCTCTTCTTTAGGCGCTAAGGTGACTGTTTCAGGGGCGTTCACTAAATCCACAAAATCAAATTTTAACGACGCATCTTTTTCAATTTGGCTAGGGCCATATTCAATCACACCACTAGAGTTCGTTCTTGTACCATTCAAGCTGATACCGATCGTTAACTCTTTCTCCCCTAAATTTTTCATCAAGAGGCTGACTTCTTGTTTTTGTCCTGGTGTCATCTTCAAATCAAAGTACCCATTTTCTTCTTTCTGATTCTCTGGATAATTGAGTTCATAATAAAAACCTGTTGCCCCTTGTGCATCTTGTGCGGAGGGTTCGTTGGCATATGTATAGTGATTGGTACTGATGATGCTTATCATTGCCATCATCAAAAATAACATGTATGTTCGTTTTAATTTCATTCGATCTTCTTCCTTTACTTATAAGATAAACAAGGGCTGACAGTTAGAAACTGCCAACCGCTTGTACGCCTCAGTACTAAACTGAGTAGTTCACCTAGTTTCGTATCACGAATTAAGGTGCTGGTGTGTATTCAATTGACCATGTGATATCTGCTTCGTAAGTGCCTAATTCAATGGTTTGAGCTGGTACGTTTAAGGAAACTGAACTAGCAGATTTACCAACACCTGCAGTAGAAGCACCTGGACGTATAATCCCCGCTGCAGTAAAGTCAGCGGATTGTCCGAATTCCGCAGAATACGTTCCTAAACCAACAGCTCCTGTAGACGCTGTGTTATCAAAGACCAACTGTTTGCCGGCACCTGGATTGGTTGCGCCATTTCCTAATGTGAAGTTTGTTGGTTCTCCTGCTGGCCAATAGTTAATATTTTCTTGTGTTGAATTTAATAAGCCATTTGTGTAAGCAATCGTTGCTTTATCTAGTGATTTCGTTGTTTTTGTTGTGTGTGTAAATTGTTTTGTCATTTCAGCTTTGATAGAATACGTGTGGTCATCTCCAGCACGTTTGTCTGTCCATTGTACGTATGGTCCACGTACTTTTCCTGCTGTTTCTGTCCCATCTGGAGCCACTTCTGTTACTGGAATTTCTGCGGCTGTGTATGTTTCTGTTTTTGTCGATACTTTTTGTTGCCCAAAATTCAACACCGCTACACGGTCAATCGTAATTGGACCAAAGACTGGGTTTTTATCTACAGTGTTTGGATCTTCTGGCTTGATTGTCCCTGGTTTCTCTGGATCGATGTCTTCATTGTCCCCATTGTCTTCAATGATTTCAATGATTCCTTTTCCTTTTAATGAGTGCTCATCCGCAAAAGCTGTTGCGCTCCCTGCTAGTGATGCTGAAACGATGGCTGCTAAAGCAACGGTACATAGTGTTCTTGTTTTCATTGTGTTTTCCTCCTAAAGATATATGTGTGTTTTATATATAGTTACTTGCTTGCACAAGTGAACTCCAATTAAGTTGGCAAGGCTGCCAAGATCCAGGTCAATTCTGTTTCATATTGCACTGGTTTGATTTCTGTTCTCTCTGGAACAGATAAGAAAATAGCGGTGTTTCCATAAACTGGTTGATTCTCAAAATCTGGGTCTACGATGGCATCACCAGATGGGGTCGTTTTTGGAAATAGAGTATTTTTTTGTTGGTTTTTATTCGTTTCCGATGCGCCAAATTCAATCGTCCATTGACCTTTCCCACTGCCTATTTCGGCAATCGCAATGTTTTGCGTCATGGCCAACTCTGAAATTTCAATGGTATCTTTCGTCACGATCGGCGGGGTTTCCCACGTATAGACACTATTGGCCCAACCGTGGTCTAAAGACAAGGTCGCTCCTTTTAATTCTTGGGCTTCTTTTTCTTGAATGATCGTATTTCTAAATTGATATTCTTGGCGTACTTGTAAGGTCCACCCTTTTTTATCCGAACGCTCATCCGTAATTTGGATATAACTCCCTCTGGGCGTTGTCCCGTCGTGAAACAATTGGGCATTCGCGTAAAACTGTCGGTTTTTTTCCTCGATTTTATTATGTCCAAAGTGGAATGATGACACAAAATCGATGCGTAATGGACCGTCTGTTGACGGGCTTGGCCCCGGATCAACGGGGATTTCTGGGTTTTCTGGATCGATCGGCTGTTTCAGGATGCCCCCTGTCATTTCGATGTTTCCAGTCCCTGTTACATCACTGCTTTCGGCATAACTAGTAAGGGGTGAGCCTAGCGCTAAGAGAGCCAAGCAGGAAAGAGGAATAATTGTTTTTAAATCACTCATTGATTCCCCTCCTTCGCTGACCGATTTTTCTTCGCTCGTCGAAACAAGATCAAGGCTCCGACAGCCAACAACACGCCCACCCATGTATACGGACTTTGAATGAGCTCACCGGTACTCGGCAAGCGGCCTTTCGGTTTTGTAATGGGCAACTCTTTAGAAGAACTGGTTGCCGTTGACGGTTCACTGGTACTAGACTGTGTCGGTTCAGTACTTGATTCTTCATAGAAACCAACTACACCATTGGTCGTGACTTGGCCACCCTCGGCCAAGGCCTTTTGGGTATTCGCCGCTCCAATTCCTACAAGAAGTAACAGAGCGAAAAATAGTCGTTTATAGCTTTTTTTCATATCTCTCCTCCTTCTCTTACGGATCCGGCGTCGCTGCGAGTTCCCATAGAATTTCTCCTTGGTAGCTGCCTAATTTTTTAACATCGCCTGGGTCAACTTCTAACTTGAAGCCGTCGCCTGCTTTGGTGCCATTCCATGTGGTACTAATGTTATAGAGTTCTTTCTCTGCCTCATTTGTATGAACCATGATCGGCTGAGCACCCTTGTCTAAGATGATTTCTTTCCCTTCATATACATAACGAATCGCATTTTTTAAGACACTGTCTTTATGAGCAGGATCTATATGGGTCATTTCAGCTGTTAACTTCGCCGTTAAGGTCCATTTATCTTTGACAGAACGGCCATCTTTGACCACCAAATCTTGGTCGTATGCCGGGGCGTTCACCCTTGTGGTTTTCCCATCATATTTGTGGGTACTGAAATTAATTCTATTGGGTGCAGAATAAAGCAGAAGTTTTCCATCAAATACATAGGTCACTTCATTGACTCCGTCAATAATTTCAACAGAGGCTTCATTCGCGGGGCGCTCAACGAGTTTAAATTGGTTCGCTTCGACCGCTTTGATCGCATTGTAAAGAGCTGAACCGACAGTCTCTGCCTCTTCTTTCAACTTGACAATCGAACCAATCGTTTCACTTCGGATAATCGGCTCCGCAATTTTTTCACCGGCCTTATTTACAAAGTGGATAGTGAGGTCTTTGGTCAAAGGTTTTTTGGGAAATACTGGAATCGCCACTTGAGCCTCTGCTTTTTTGGTCGAATCACTCACTGTATAAGCTGTAACTTTATTGGTAATCGTCGTTCCTTCACCAGAGATGATTTTTGCTTTATATCTTAGGGTTATCTTTTTCCCTGGTTGTACCTCTAGTGGTGTATCACTTACTGTAAATGAAGGAAGTGATGCATGAAAAATAGGTGTAACTTTCTTTTCTACGCCTTTGTCATCTACTAAGACGAAGGACTCTTTATCTAATTCTAATTCTGCTGGATACTCATCTTTCCAGCCCACTTCTTGCCAAGAGGCTTCTCCTGCATTTGATGCACTTAATTCGAAAGTAAGACTGTCATCAATTCGATCTTTTCCGTCCGTTGACGTGTTATTGGTATATGTTTTAGCCGCTTCTGGTTTGGCGGGTTCTCCTTTCACTAGAATACTAAGTTCGGCTTCATCTTCATCGTTTTTGTCATTGTATGCTTTAAAACGATTGATGATCGTTGTTTGCGCACCACCCACGATTTTTGCTTTATACTTAATAGCTATTGATTTTTTCGCTTCAATATCATATTTGCCAATTGCAAAAGTGTGTGTGCCCGGATCATAAATAGAGGCAGGTAACGATGTCTCTATTCCATTTACATCAACCATTACAAGTGAACGAGTATCTAGTTCTAATTCTGGTGGTAATTTATCTTCTAAAGTCACTTGTTGCCAAGGGTTCATGTCTCCATCATTTGAAGCTATAACTTCAAAATCAAGAATATCTCCAACCATGTTCTCTCCATTGAGTGATGTCGTGTTCTTGTATGACTTCTCTGCAGTAGGTTTCAAGAGTTCTGGTTCTTCGATTGACATATCTAAAGTTGCGGTTCCGACGCTATCGTTTGGAACGGTTATCTTTGGCCACCTCATTATAAAAACAGGGTGTTTTAAAATGTATTCCTCATGCATCGGTAGGTAGTTATTGGACCAAGGACGATACGGTTCATCCTGACTTCCAGCCTTTTCAACAAAACTAGTTCCTATCATATACTTAAAGTAGCCTACTTTGGCGTCACCGCTACCTAGATCCCCCCACAGATATTCTGTCGGCATATTACTACCTTCTGGATAACCAATATTTGTATAAAAATAAATACGAGCTGGAATCCCATCTGCGATTGTCTTATCGGGTTCATTGAAATATAACCCTCCTGTCCCATATGAAAATAACCTAGAAGACGTATGGTTCCCACCAACATCCATATGGGAAGAGTGAGTCACTCCAAAGCTTGTCTGTTGGCCACGTTGATTATAAAAACTAACATCATAACGAATTCTACCCTTTTTAAAATTAGCTACATAGCCATGAACTCTTACTGGTAAATATTCATATTTCGGCGGATAAGAGTTTCTAATCTCTTGCATAAAATAGCCATATGAAACAATTTCATTCTCTTTCACATATTGTTCAGTAATGTACTCACGTGCAGCGGAAGATACTGCTGGCGCAACTACTCGCCCTGATGCAGATATTTTCCCTGTTAAATCATCTAACACACCAATATCAAAGCTGCTATTAGAAGCCCCATATCCTCCCTGATTATAACTATAATCATAGCCAAATACTTGTTGCTTCCCACTTGTTCCTTTTTTCACACCAATCATAGCTGGACCTGTTAATGCTAAAGTTCGACCAGTTGTCATATCTATTTTCGCATAAATATTTCTCCCTTCGAATTTACCAGTATCATGGTTGAATACCTCTCCTTTAGATGGATGACCGAAATACATGTAATAATCTCTCTGAGTAGTGGAGAAGGCTCCACCCGTTAATTTAACAGGGGTATTCACATCTACTTTTTGAAACGTTGACAAATCTATATCGTCTGTATCTAACAATCGCCAATTAAAGTCTGGTAGATTGGCCCTTGTTCCAGGAGACAACGCTAGTTTATCGTTGCTTAATGAATCCATAATTTTATTTGTTAATTGTGCTGAGTCATTTTCCCCATCACTTGTTTCATGCGCTAACACATTTTTTCCTAAGAAGAATATTCCCACTATAGCCATAAGCGCAATCATAGAGAAAGTGATTTTTTGAGTATTTTTATTTTTTTTCACATTTCTCCTCCTTTCATAGTAAATAATAGTATATATTTCATTTTTTATAGCAGCCTACATTCAAAGGAAACCTTGCCGATCATACAAGAACTACTTCCTTATATGTTTTAGCTTCTTTTAAACGATGGTTGGTATAAAAATTGAAAACTAAGAATAGTTGTATTCGAAATATTTTTCTATTTTTCTGGTTTATAGTATTATTAAATTAGTCACTTCTCACGAATTTTCTACAAAAATTATTTTATCCCAAACTTTTATATCCTTACATTATCAAATTTATTTTTTCAATTTATACTGAAAAAAAAGTAATAAAAATATATACCTAATTATAAATTCCAGACAGATAAGCAAAGCAATTGAATTATTTCTTTTTTAGAAAGGGGCTTTTTCAGTGCTGTTTCCTGTTTTTCTATAAAACAGGAAACAGCACTGAAAAAGCCTTATATAAAACTATTTACCTTTCTCGTTTGACGACTAATTTGACGGCGGATTGCAAAAAAATAACCTTACTCAGATGAGTAAAGTTAATCATAAGAATATTATCCCAATAAAAAAACATTGGTTATTTAAAAAACACACAAATATAATGTATTTGAGATAAAATTTTAAAAAACAGATTAAATAAGCGATAATTTTTTTATTGCAGCTCGTTGTTCTTCTAAAAATGAGTTGGTATAGGTATCTAATGTTAACTTTATAGATGAGTGGCCTAATAATGAACTAATGGCTGCTATATTTACTCCTAATTCTACACAACGTGTGGCAAAGGTATGGCGAAGAGCATGAAATGGCATGTTAAATAAACCCAGCTTTTGTTTAATTTTTTCAAAGCGATAACTAACTGTACGAGGCTCTATTGAGCGATTATCACTAGTCACGACATACTCAGCTGAAGAATGACCTTTCCAATACAATAGTACTTTTTTTATTTTTGTCGTTAAGGGAATAACTCTAGTCGAATTTGCTGTTTTTGGCGCTGTTTCCACAATTTTTGACCGTTGCCCAGTAGTACTATTGGGTAAACAAATTCGTTGCTTTGTCCGTTCAACTCTTAATAAAGAGGACTCAAAATCGATATCCGTCCATTTCAATGCACAGATTTCACCAATGCGCATCCCAGTTTCTAATGCTAATAAAATAGGTAACCCCTTTTCATCCATTAAACTCTCTGCTTCTACAGCTTTCTGTTGAGCACGAGTCAAAGCTTGTATATTTTTTTTTGAATTTTTAGGTAAAGCTGTGTTCTCACAAGGATTCAAATAAATAAATCCTCGTTCTTTTGCCGCTTCAAAACAACTTTTGACGATCCGAAATACAATTCTGATCGAACTTGATCCCAATGACTTCGCTAACGATTGAACGAATTGATTGATCGTTAATGAAGTAATTTTTTTTAGCGGATAGCTTTCTAAAAAGGGTAAAATATGTAATTGAAGTTTATTGTTATAGCTAGCATATGTGCTTTCTTTGATTTTTTTCGCCATTATCTCTGTCAGCCAAAGGTGCGCCCAGTGACCAAAAGTTCCTTGAAATTCTTTTGAATGCCCTTCATAAGATACAATTGCCTGTGCTTTTTTCTCAATCATCTGTTCTTTGACGGTTCGATAAGAGCGTGCATAGATATAGCCATAATAAATAGAACCATCTGCTTTTCTAGCCTTTGGATAACGTCCTTCCCACCGTCCATCTTTTCGCTTATAAATATTTTCACCTTTAATCAAAATAATCAAATCCTTTCTATTGTATTGACGGCGGAACTGACGGCGGAAAAAAACGAACCGCCTCTTGTACACTTCGATACTGATTTTCTAAATAAAGTCACTATCAAATTTCATCTACTGAAAAAAATTAGACCAGATTTCTACTTTTTTCTCTCAAAAAAAACGATATAATTATATAAATTCTCATTTTTTTGCATATTTAATAAAAAAATTGGAAATAATTATGAGATATTTTTCGATTAGCTACTTGATTTTTATCAAATACTCTAATAGAATTAATTGTGTTGTTAAACTAGTTACTTTAAAAATCAAATTAAAAACGTTTCCTGTTTTATAGAAAAACAGGAAACGTTTTTGATTTAAATAAAGTATACAATAAACATGCCAAAGAAAAATTTCAATTTTTACTAAAAATACAGTATTTTTCTTTATACTAATTTCATTTATCGTGGAGTATTTTCACTATACAAATACGCTTAGCTTATTAACATACCTGTTTCTTCAATATGACATTTAATTTATAGATGTAATTAATCCATATCTACTTTTTCTAGATATTCAAAAGCATATTGCGCGTATAGTTCCGCGCCAACTTCCATTGCGTCTTCATCCACATTGAAACGACCATGATGATGAGCCCATTGTGTATCTTTTTCTGGATTTCCACAACCGACTAAAGCAAAACAACCTGGTGTATTTTCAGTAAAATAGCTGAAATCTTCTCCTCCAGTAGTTGGCGGTTCTTGAATAAGTGCTGAATCACCAAAGTTTTCTTTGATAATGCCTTGGGCAAACAATGCGTCTTCTTCATCATTGATTACCGGGACTGTCCCATAATCATAATTCAGAGTAGCTATTCCTCCATACATCTCGGCAGTTTGTTCTGCATAACGTTTTAAAGCTTTCTCTACACGATCTCGCGTCTCTATACTAAAACAGCGCACAGTTCCCTCTAATCGAGCATTTTCAGCAATAACATTAAATCGCGTACCAACATCCATTTTACCCACAGTCACTACAACGGGATCTAATGGGTTCGTTTCTCTTGAAACAATCGTTTGTACATTCATAACAAAGGATGAGGCCATAACGGCAGCATCTACACAAGCATCCGGCATAGCACCATGCCCACCGCGTCCTTTAAAATCAATGGAGAAGATATCAGCTGAAGCAAATGATGAACCAACAACACAAGATGCTGTTCCAGAAAGCATTTGTGACCAGATGTGAATTCCAAAAACATCATCTACACCCTCTACCGCGCCTTGTGCAACCATCGCTTTTGCCCCTTGTGCATTTTCTTCTGAGGGTTGAAAAATAAAACGGACAGTACCTTTTATTTGCGCTTGAACCTCTTTTAAAACTTTGGCTGCTGTTAGTAGCATCGCCGTATGTGCATCATGTCCACACGCATGCATTTTCCCATCTTCCAGCGACTTATATGAAAGTCCATCCGTTAGTTCTTGAACAGGTAAAGCATCCATATCCGCTCGTAGAGCAACAGTCTTTCCAGGCTGAGCGCCAACAAGTTCCGCAATAATCCCTGTAGGCTCCGTCTTACGATAAGCAATCCCAATTTTATCTAACGCTTCAGCAACCTTCTCAGTTGTTCTAAATTCTTCAAATTGCAATTCTGGATGTTGATGTAAGTCTCGTCTAAAATCAATCATCTCTTCTTTATATTTTTGGATCAACGCTTTTATTTCTTTCATTTTATTCCCTCATTCCTATTCTATAAACTCAATAAAATACTTGCAAAAACGCCTGCTAATATCACTGATACAATGGTAACCGTTATGAAACCAGCAACTAACATTGGCGGCATCATATGGCTGGTCAGTGCTTCTTTTTCTTTTTCATCTTCTGTCAATGACTGAATAACTTCATTGGTAATGATGTAATCCGCTGGAAAGCCGTATAACGCTGTCAGTGAAACAGCAAAGGCCATTTCTTTACTAACACCTAACAAACGCCCGACAATCGCAGAAAAAACATACATCCCAATAACGCCAATAACAATAATACCAATCATAGGTAAAAATAATTCTTCTAACATCTCTGGCGTTGCTTTTTTCAGTCCATCAAAAATAAATAACATTAACCCTAAAATCGCAAAACCAAAACTATTCGCCTTTTTCAATGGTTGCTTCTCTAGAAAGCCTATTGAAGAAGCTACAACACCAAAGAATAAACATAAAACAAATGGGCTAATTGAAACAAAAGGTGCGCACCATACTGAAACATAATAGGCGGCCAAGGCCACAATTGCCAAACGAAAGATTCTTGAAAAATCAGTATGGTATTTTACAGGAACATTTTTAAATAATCTTGGTATATCTTCATCTACTTCTACTTGTCTATTTTCTTGTTCATGAACGGGTGTCCATTCCCCATTTCGGTACTTTTCAAGCATTCGTTTTCCTTCTTTTTTCAACATAATCGACGTTAACGGATAGCCTGCGAACCCTTGCATTACATAAATCAAAATGGCCAATACTGATAGCGAGGTTAATCCCGCCGTTTGAGCAGCCTCTGACATAATCAATGATGAAACAACACCGCCAACTAGCGGTGGAACTGCGACCAAGACTGTTTTAAAATCAAAAATCAATGATCCCACTGTTAATAATAATACAACGATACCTAAAATTCCTGAAAGTGTAATCACGATTGTTTTCCATTGATTGGCTAGTTCTTTGATCGATAATAAGGTCCCCATATTTGTAATCAATAAATACATCAATAATGTCGCGACTACTGGTGGAATCCCTGCAATTTCAACAATATTCTCTGGAAAAAAAGTCCAATAGCCAATAACAAATAGTACTGCACAAACAAAAACGGATGAAATCCACGCTTTTGTCTTACTTGATACAACATCTCCGATATATAAAATAGCCATCAGTAATGTGAAAGCTGTCATTTGCGCCATGATACTCCCCCTTTAAACTCTTTGTATTTGTCTGAAAATTCCGACTAATAAAAGTATACTAAAGTTCACACCTAGATGCAATAACATAACAAAAATAAAAAAAGTCCTAAGAAAAATTCTTAGGACAAAAAAATACACCTTATACTATGATGAGTGCTTCCCTGTCAAACCAAGTTCGACAGGGAAAGCGTTGAGCTAGACTAGGAGTCGCCTCCAACATCATAACACTCTAAAAGAATCATCTATAAAGTGACGGTATAGTTTGATTATTTAACAAATTCGATAATTACCATTGGTGCTGCATCTCCGCGTCTTGGTTCTGTCTTCAAGATACGAGTGTAACCACCTTGGCGCTCAGCGTAACGAGGTGCAAGATCATTGAATAACTTTTGTAAAGCTGATTCAACAACGATTTTTTCGTCTTCTTCACGTACGCTAGCAACTTCATTACGTACATAAGCAGCTGCTTGACGACGAGCATGAAGATCTCCACGTTTGCCTAAAGTAATCATTTTTTCTGTAGTTGAACGAATTTCTTTCGCACGAGATTCTGTCGTAACGATACGTTCGTTGATAATTAAATCAGTAGTTAAGTCACGCAACATTGCCTTACGTTGGCTTGATGTGCGTCCTAATTTACGATAACCCACGTTGGTTTTCCTCCTTCGTAAAAAGTATTAATCGTCTTTACGTAAGCCTAAACCTAAATCATGTAGTTTTAGTTTAACCTCTTCAAGAGATTTACGACCTAAATTACGTACTTTGATCATTTCTGGTTCAGATTTATTTGTAAGTTCTTGTACAGTGTTAATACCTGCACGTTTTAAACAGTTATATGAACGAACAGACAAGTCTAGTTCTTCGATGGTCATTTCTAGCATTTTTTCTTTTTGTGTTTCTTCTTTTTCAACCATGATTTCAGCGTTTTTCGCTTCATCAGTAAGGTTAACAAAGATGTCTAAATGCTCCGTCATAATCTTAGCAGCTAAGCTAAGGGCTTCTTGAGGAATGATTGAACCATCAGTCCATATTTCCATTGTTAATTTGTCGAAATCATCACGACGACCAACACGAGTGTTTTCTACTTGGTAGTTCACACGGCGAACTGGTGTATAGATGGAATCAACAGGGAGAACACCGATTGGCATATCTTCCTTTTTGTTTTCGTCTGCTTGAACATAGCCACGACCAGGTTTCACTGTTAAGCGAGCATGGAAAGTAGCTCCTTCAGAGACACTACAGATAATTAAATCTTTATTCAAGATCTCAACATCGCTGTCGACGATAATATCGCCAGCAGTTACTGTAGCAGGTCCTGTAATATCGATCTCAAGGGTTTTTTCTTCTTCTGCATAAAGCTTAAGAGCTAAACCTTTAATATTCAAAACTATTTGAGTTACGTCTTCTCTTACACCTTTAATGGTAGAGAATTCATGCAACACACCATCGATCTGAATATTTGTAATAGCCGCACCCGGCAGAGAAGATAATAAAATACGACGTAGAGAATTACCTAAAGTAGTCCCGTAACCTCTTTCCAGTGGTTCAACGACGAACTTGCCATAATCTCTATTCTCATCAATTTTTTCGATTCTTGGTTTTTCAAATTCAATCATTCTTATCTATACCCCTTTCAAAACGAAAAGTGTCTTGTTCAATGACGTTCTTAATTCAAACTCAGAATGAGTGGCACTCATTAAACACGACGGCGTTTTGGAGGGCGGCATCCATTATGAGGAACTGGAGTCACGTCACGAATTGCAGTCACTTCTAAACCTGTTGCTTGCAATGAACGAATCGCTGCTTCACGTCCAGAACCTGGTCCTTTAACTGTTACATCAACAGTTTTAAGTCCGTGTTCTTGTGCTGCTTTAGTTGCAGCTTCTGCGGCCATTTGAGCTGCAAACGGTGTTGATTTTTTGCTTCCTTTAAAACCTAATGATCCTGCTGATGACCATGCTAATGCATTACCATGACTGTCAGTGATCATTACAATTGTATTGTTGAATGTAGAATGGATATGTGCAATCCCAGTTTCTATATTCTTTTTCACACGGCGTTTACGACTAACTTTTTTTGCTGCCATGAAGATCTAACCTCCTTCACTTAGGAATTATTTTTTCTTGCCTGCTACAGTACGAGCTGGGCCTTTACGAGTACGTGCATTATTTTTCGTGTTTTGTCCACGAGTTGGTAATCCACGACGGTGACGGATTCCACGGTATGAACCGATTTCCATCAAACGCTTGATGTTCAAGTTCACTTCACGACGAAGATCACCTTCAACTTTTAACTTATCAATTTCCGCACGGATGGCATCTGTTTGATCATTCGTTAAATCACGAACACGAATATCTTCAGATACGCCAACGTTTGCTAAAACTTTTTTAGCAGTAGTATTACCAATACCAAAAATATAAGTAAGAGAAATTACTACACGTTTATCACGAGGGATGTCTACTCCTGCAATACGAGCCATTATTCGTTACACCTCCTATTATCCTTGACGTTGTTTATGTTTTGGATTTGCTGGGCAAATGACCATAACACGTCCTTTACGGCGAATTACTTTACAATGTTCACACATTGGTTTTACTGATGGTCTTACTTTCATGATAATACCTCCCTGAATTTTACGGAGTACAATTATTTAAAGCGATAAGTGATTCGACCACGAGTTAAATCATATGGAGATAACTCAACAGTTACTTTATCTCCAGGTAAAATTCGAATATAGTGCATACGGATCTTACCGGAAACAGTAGCAAGAACTTGGTGTCCATTTTCTAGTTCAACTTTAAACATTGCATTCGGCAAAGTTTCGACGACTGTACCTTCGACTTCAATCATATCTTCTTTAGCCACGCACAGTACCTCCTTGTACTTGTTTCGCATTTTCACACGATAAAATGGCGGAAACTTCAGCCCCCACCTAGAATTTTCAATTAAACCTCTACAAAAAGGTAGAAGTCGGACTGATATATTCTATCATAAACTATTCTATTTGGCAAGAGAATCTGAATCAAACACAAATGGTAAGCTTGCGGCAAATCAGAAAACTATTTTTTTTCAATGATTTGTTTCACTTCTGAAAAAACAGTATCGATCTCGCGATTCCCATCTATTGTATGCAATACGTTCTTAGCCTTGTAAAAGTCTAAAATTGGCGCACTGCTTTTGATGTTGACTGCCAGACGGTTTTTGACCGTTTCAGGCTTATCATCTTCTCTTTGATAAAATTCATGTCCGCCGCAACGATCACATGTTCCTTCCTCTTTGGGAGGATTGAAGATTTTATGATAAGTTGCGCCACATGAACGGCAGATAAACCGACCAGCTAAACGTTCAACCAAAATCTCTTCTTCAACATGGATGTCGATGACAGCATCAATTTTTTTATTTAACTCTGTTAACATTTTATCTAATGCTTCTGCTTGATCCAAAGTACGTGGAAAACCATCTAATAAAAATCCTTTATCAGTATCAGGTTCTGCCAAACGTTCTTTGACAATTCCATTCGTTACATCGTCCGGAACCAAAGCACCTTTATCGATATAAGATTTCGCTTCTAAGCCAAGAGCAGTTTCGTTTTTCATAGCGGCACGGAACATATCTCCTGTAGAAATATGAGGAATACCATAAGTATCCACGATCTGTTCTGCTTGAGTACCTTTGCCTGCCCCAGGCAGTCCCATTAAAATGAGGTTCATTTCATCTCCTCCTAATTTTAAAGGCTGGCTTTTGAAGCTAGCCTAGCGAGAGAATGGTGCTGAGGATGATCCTCAACACACGACTCTTACTTATTGATAAAGCCAACATATTGACGTTTCAACATTAAACCTTCTAATTGTTTCGCTGTTTCTAAAGCAACACCAATCACAATCAGTAAGCTCGTTCCACCTAGTCCGATAGATTGCGGTAACTTCCAGATCATTTGAGCAATGATCGGTAGCAAGGCAACTAGTCCTAGGAATATAGAACCGACAACACTTAGTCTCATTAACATTCCAGAAATATATTCTTCTGTCCCTTTACCTGGTCGAACGCTTGGAATATAGCTTCCTTGTTTTTGCAAGTTTTCCGCTAATTTCTCAGGGTTAACTTGAACAAACGCATAGAAGAATGTGAAAGCGACGATCAGTACAGTATAAATAATTGCACCTGGAACGGTATTATAACTAAAAATTTGTGTCATTATATCATACCAGCCTTCACCAGCATAGCTTTTAGAAAAGGCTTGTAAAACAGCGTTCGGCGTTGCGATCAATGAACTGGCAAAGATAACTGGGATAACACCGGCAGCATTTACTTTTAACGGTAAATAACTACTAGTCGGCGCACCAGAAACACGTTTAGTATATTGAATCGGAATTTTTCGTTCTGCTTGCTGGAAAAATGTTACTAATGTAACAATAACCAAAATTGCAAGAATTAAAATTGCGATGAAAATGGCAGATTGCCAAATTCTAGAAGACTCAATATTGATAAAGTAATCGTCAACGATTTCTTTGATTCCTTCTGGTAAACGGGAAATAATCCCTGCGAAGATAATCATTGAAACACCGTTACCGATGCCTTTTTCAGTAATTTGTTCTCCTAACCATGTAACAAACATTGTTCCACCAGTTAAAATTACAGAAATCATCACAAAAGTGTTGATGTTCGGATTTTTTACGATCCCAACTGAACTTAAGCTTTGAAATCCAGCAGTAATCCCAATAGATTGAGCAATACCCAAGACAATCGTTAGATATCTTGTTGCTTGATTCAATTTCTTACGTCCAACTTCACCTTGCTTCGACCATTCTACAAATTTTGGTACGATGTCCATTTGTAATAATTGGATGATGATCGATGCTGTAATGTAAGGCGAAACCCCCATCGAGAAGATAGAGAAGTTTTGCATTGCACTACCACTGACCATATTCAACATATTTAAAAATGGTAAATTGCTTAAGTCTTGCAATCCTTTTGCATTTACGCCAGGTACAGTTATATGCGCACCTAAACGAAATACAAAAAGAATGAATACAGTAAACAAAATTTTTGATCTAATGTCTTTGACTTTAAAAGCATCTTTTAATAGTTTAAACATTAGATCACCTCGATTGATCCACCAGCTGCAACAATTGCTTCTTCTGCTGCTTTAGAGAATTTAGCTGCTTTCACAGTTAATTTTTTAGTTGTTAATTCACCATTAGCAAGAACTTTGATTCCAGCTTTTTCGTTTTTCACGATTCCAGCTTCGATCAAGCCTGCAGGTGTTACTTCAGTTCCATCTTCGAAACGATTTAAGACATCTAAGTTGATGACTGCATAATCTTTACGGTTGATGTTCGTGAAGCCGCGTTTTGGTAAACGACGGAATAATGGAGTTTGACCCCCTTCAAATCCAAGTCTTACACCACCACCTGAACGAGCTTTTTGCCCTTTTTGTCCACGGCCGGCAGTTTTACCATTACCAGATGAAGTACCACGTCCAACACGGTTACGTACTTGGCGTGAACCTTCAGCAGGTTTCAATTCATGAAGTTTCATTGGTTTGGCACCTCCTTAACAATGTACTATTGTAAATTAAACTTCTTCAACGTCCACTAAATGTGACACAGTGTTGATCATACCTTTGATTGCTTCGTTCGCAGGTTTCACAACAGAGCTGTTTAGTTTACCTAAACCTAATGCTTTAACTGTATCTTTTTGGTTTTGAGGACGTCCGATAACGCTGCGTTTTAATGTAACTTTTAATTCAGCCATTATTTTGTCCTCCTTATCCTAAGATTTCTTCTACAGATTTACCACGAAGTGCTGCCACTTCTTCGGCACGTTTTAATTGTTTTAACCCTTCAACTGTTGCACGAACAACGTTGATTGGTGTATTTGAACCTAATGATTTTGATGTAATATCTGCTACACCAGCTAATTCCAATACGGCACGAACTGGTCCACCAGCGGCTACCCCAGAACCTTCTACTGCAGGTTTCATAAGGATACGGCCACCACCGAATACCCCGATCACTTCGTGAGGGATACTAGAACCAACCATAGGCACTTCAACTAAGTTTTTCTTCGCGTCTTCGATAGCTTTGCGGATTGCTTCTGGCACTTCTTGTGCTTTACCAGTCCCAAAGCCAACGTGACCGTTTTTATCTCCCACAACAACTAATGCTGCAAAGCGTAGACGACGTCCACCTTTAACAACTTTCGTTACGCGGTTGATAGCAACTACGCGGTCTTCTAATTCCAAGTGTTTTGGATCAATATAAACCATGAATGGTGTTCCTCCTTCTCCTAAAATTCTAGTCCATTTTCACGCGCTGCTTCAGCTAAAGCTTGCACGCGGCCATGGTAAAGGTATCCACCACGGTCAAAGACTACTACTTTAACGCCTTTTTCAGCGGCACGCTCAGCGATTAATTTACCAACAGCTGCGGCTGTTTCTGTTTTGTTTCCACCTGAAATTTCTTTATCTAAGGCAGAGGCACTTGCTAGCGTTACACCCGCTACGTCATCAATGATTTGCGCGTAGATGTTTTTGTTAGAACGGAATACGTTCAAGCGTGGGCACTCAGCAGTACCAGAGATTTTGTTACGTACACGACGGTGTCTCTTTTGACGTGTTTTGTTTTTATCTGGTTTTGTAATCACAATTGTCACCTCTTTATATTTGCTAGCTATTAAGCTGCGATAGACAACGGATCGTTATTTTTCAAACAGAGTTGAAAAATAACTCTCAAGCTGCTATTATTTACCAGTTTTACCTTCTTTACGACGTACGAATTCGCCAACATAACGGATTCCTTTGCCTTTATAAGGTTCTGGAGGACGAGTTCCACGAATGTTTGCTGCTAATTCACCAACGTGTTCTTTGTTAGCGCCTTTTACAACTACTTGTGTATTCGAAGGTACTTCTACAGTTACACCAGCTGGTGGTGTAATTTCGATTGGATGAGAATACCCAACGTTAAGAACTAATGTAGTTCCTTGCATTTGAGCACGGTACCCAACCCCGATAAGTTCAAGACCTTTTTCAAAGCCTGTACTTACACCAACAACCATGTTGTTGAAGTTCGCACGAGTTGTTCCGTGGATTGTTTTCATGTCTTTGCTATCATTTGGACGAGTGAATGTTACTTCGTTTCCTTCGATATTCATAGTGATATCAGCAGAAAATTCACGTGTTAATTCACCTTTAGGTCCTTTTACAGTAATGTTGTTTCCTTCTTGTTTGACTTCAACGCCTGCAGGAAGTACAACGATTTTATTACCAATACGGCTCACTTAGAGACACCTCCTTGTGTGTTTTTTTAAATTACCATACGTAGGCGATTACTTCGCCGCCGATGTTTTTAGCTCTTGCTTCTTTATCAGTTACAACACCTTCAGAAGTAGAGATAATCGCGATTCCTAGACCATTCAATACTTTAGGTACTTCGTCAGATTTGACATAAGCACGTAAACCTGGTTTAGAGATACGTTTTAAGTTTGTGATAACACGTTCTTCGTTTTTACCATATTTAAGGAAAACACGAATCACGCCTTGTTTGTCATCTTCGATATATTCTACATCGCGTACGAAACCTTCACGTTTCAAGATTTCAGCGATATCACGTTTGATTTTTGACGCAGGCACTTCTAAGCTTTCATGTTTAACCATGTTTGCATTACGAATGCGCGTTAGAAAATCTGCAATTGGATCTGTCATGACCATTGAACTATTTACCTCCTTTATGCGAGTTTACTTGTTTACCAGCTAGCTTTCTTCACGCCGGGAATTTGACCTTTATAGGCAAGTTCGCGGAAGCAAATACGGCAAAGATGAAATTTACGATAAACTGAATGTGGACGTCCGCAACGTTCACAACGAGTATACGCTTGTGTTGAATGTTTTGCAGGGCGTTTGTTTTTAGCAATCATTGATTTTTTAGCCACGTAGTTCGCCTCCTTTTATTATTTTTGGAATGGCATACCTAATTGTGCCAACAATTCACGAGATTCTTCATCTGTGTTTGCTGTTGTTACAATAACGATGTCCATACCGCGTACTTTATCTACTAAATCGTAATCAACTTCTGGGAAGATTAATTGTTCTTTAATACCTAAAGTGTAGTTACCACGTCCGTCAAAGGCTTTTTTGCTTACACCGTGGAAGTCACGTACACGAGGTAGAGAAACTGATACTAATTTATCTAAAAATTCGTACATTCTTTCTCCGCGTAAAGTAACTTTCGCACCGATTGGCATTCCTTCACGTAAACGGAAACCAGCGATTGATTTCTTAGCTTTAGTGATCAATGGTTTTTGACCTGTGATCAATGCTAATTCTTCAACTGCTTTATCTAAGTTTTTTGCGTTTGAAACAGCGTCACCCACACCCATGTTAATAACGATCTTATCAACTTTTGGTGTTTGCATAACTGAACTATAATTAAATTTTTCCACTAATGCTGGAGTAATTTCTTTAATATATTTTTCTTTCAGGCGGTTCATTTAGTAAGCCCCTCCTTCCTATTAATCTATTTATCTAAGACTTCACCGGTTTTTTTAGAAACACGGACTTTTTTACCATCGACTTCTTTGTAACCTACACGACCAGCTACACCTGTTCCGTCAATCACCATTACATTAGAAACATGAATCGGCGCTTCGACTTCTAGGATTCCGCCTTGCGGCGCTGCTTGATTTGGTTTTTGGTGTTTTTTCATAATGTTAACACCTTCAACGATGACTTTGTCTTTTTTAGGAAACGCTGCTAATACAACGCCTTCTTTATTTTTGTCTTTACCAGTGATAATTTTCACTTTATCGCCTTTTTTAACAAACATTACTGTTTCGCACCTCCTTTGATACGTGTCCTGATTATAATACTTCTGGTGCTAGAGAAACGATCTTCATGAAGTTGTTTTCACGTAATTCACGTGCAACAGGACCGAAGATACGAGTTCCACGCGGGCTCTTATCATCACGAATAATTACAGCAGCATTTTCATCAAATTTAATGTATGAACCGTCTGTACGACGAGCTCCTGATTTAGTACGAACGATAACGGCTTTTACGACTTCACCTTTTTTGACAACCCCACCTGGCGTTGCTTGTTTAACCGTAGCAACAATCACGTCACCAATATTAGCAGTTTTACGTCCAGAACCACCTAGTACTTTAATCGTTAAGATTTCACGAGCACCTGAGTTGTCTGCGACTTTTAATCGGCTTTCTTGTTGGATCACGATGTGTATCCCCCTTTCAGATTTTATGTTTCAATCTATATAGGAAAATCTCGTTTTTATTAGATAATAACTGCTTCTTCGACTACCTCTAGTAAACGGAAACGTTTTGTAGCTGATAATGGACGAGTTTCCATGATTCTTACGATGTCTCCAACTTTTGCAGTGTTGTTTTCATCATGAGCTTTGTATTTCTTAGAATATTTCATACGTTTACCATAAATAGGATGGTTTTTCTTTGTTTCTACGACAACAGTGATAGTTTTATCCATCTTATCTGAAACAACACGACCTTGGTAAACTTTGCGTTGATTTCTTTCTTCAGTCATACGCGTTTGGCCTCCTTCCACTATTAGTTAGCTTGTTCACGCAATACTGTTTTGATGCGTGCAATCGATTGACGTACTTCTTGAATACGTGCAGTGTTTTCTAATTGACCTGTTGCTAGTTGGAATCTAAGATTAAATAATTCTTCTTTGAATTGCTTTTCTTTTTCAAGCATTTCGGCAGTGGTTAATTCTCTGATTTCTTTAACCTTCATTCGATTCACCACCCATTTCCTCACGTTTTACAATTTTGGTTTTCACCGGTAATTTGTGGGATGCAAGACGAAGTGCTTCACGAGCTACTTCTTCAGGTACGCCTGCGATTTCAAACATGATCTTGCCACGTTTAACTGGTGATACCCAGCCTTCAGGTGCCCCTTTACCTTTACCCATACGAACACCGATAGCTTTACTTGTATATGATTTGTGAGGGAAAATTTTAATCCATACTTTCCCGCCACGTTTCATATAACGAGTCATAGCAATACGGGCAGCTTCGATTTGACGGTTAGTAATCCAGTGAGATTCAGTTGCTTGTAAACCCCATTCACCAAATGCTACTTCTTTTCCGCCTTTGGCTTCACCACGCATTTTACCTCTAAATTCACGACGGTGTTTCACACGTTTAGGTACTAACATGATTATTTCCCTCCTTTCTCAGTGTTTTTTTTCGTTGGAAGAATTTCTCCACGGTAAATCCACACTTTAACTCCTAATTTTCCGTAAGTTGTGTCTGCTTCTTCCCATGCGTAATCAATATCAGCACGCAAAGTGTGAAGTGGAACTGTACCTTCAGAGTAACCTTCTGAACGAGCGATATCAGCACCGTTTAAACGACCTGATACTTGTGTTTTGATTCCTTTAGCGCCTGAACGCATAGTGCGTTGGATCGCTTGTTTTTGAGCACGACGGAAAGCAACACGGTTTTCTAATTGACGTGCAATTCCTTCGCCTACTAATTTTGCATCTAAATCTGGTTTTTTGATTTCAATGATGTTGATATGAACTCTTTTACCAGTTAGTGAATTCAATGATTTTCTTAGGTTTTCGACTTCAGATCCGCCTTTACCAATAACCATACCTGGTTTAGCTGTGTGGATTGAAATGTTCACACGATTTGCAGCGCGCTCGATCTCAATTGTAGACACAGCGGCATCAGCAAGTTTTGTCGCGATAAATTTACGGATTCTTAAATCTTCGTGTAAGAACTCAGCATACTCTTTTTCAGCATACCATTTTGCATCCCAGTCGCGGATGATGCCTACACGCATTCCAATTGGATGTACTTTTTGACCCACTGATTGTCCCTCCTCTTAATCTTTTAAGGTTCGGTAGTCACTATCTTTTAATACTTAGGTATCAAAGATAATGATCCTCCTCTTATTAAGTGACGTCTGTTTAAAACAGAATTATTTTTCTGATACTACTACTGTAAGATGACTTGTACGTTTATTGATTGGTGATGCTGAACCTTTTGCACGTGGACGGAAGCGTTTCATTGTTGGTCCTTCGTTAACAAATGCTTCAGATACTACTAAGTTTTCAACGTCTAAGTCAAAGTTATTTTCTGCGTTAGCAACTGCTGACATTAAAACTTTTTCAATGATTCCAGCAGATTTGTTTGGCATGAATTTCAAGATAGAAATTGCATCCGCAACGCTTTTACCTCTGATAAGATCGATTACTAAACGGGCTTTACGAGGTGAAGTGCGAACTGTTTTAGCAGTTGCCTTAGCTGATGTAATTTGTTCTGACATTTGCATTTCCTCCCCTCAAAATTAACGTCTAGTTTTCTTATCGTCGGCACCGTGGCCACGATAAGTTCTAGTTGGTGCAAATTCACCTAATTTATGTCCTACCATGTCTTCTTGGATGTATACAGGAACGTGTTTACGTCCATCATATACGGCAATTGTAAATCCAACGAATGTTGGAAAAATTGTAGAACGGCGAGACCAAGTTTTAATTACTTTCTTCTTTTCGGCACCTTGTTGAGCTTCTACTTTTTTCATTAAATGCTCATCAGCGAAAGGTCCTTTTTTCAAACTACGACCCATGGTGAACCTCCTCTCAAAATGTACGACACATGGTCAAAAAAATTATTTAGTACGACGACGAACAATAAGTTTGTCTGATTTAGCTTTTTTATTACGAGTTTTCAAGCCGATAGCTGGTTGACCCCAAGGTGATACTGGAGCTTTACGTCCAATCGGTTGTTTACCTTCACCACCACCGTGTGGGTGATCGTTCGGGTTCATTACGCTACCACGAACTGTTGGGCGTTTACGCATCCAACGAGAGCGGCCTGCTTTACCAATGTTGATTAATTCGTGTTGTTCGTTACCAACAGAACCGATTGTTGCACGGCAAGTTGCTAAGATCATACGAACTTCACCAGAGTTCAAACGGATCAATACGTATTTGCCTTCTTTACCAAGTACTTGAGCACTTGTTCCAGCAGAACGGATCAATTGACCGCCTTTACCAGGTTTCATTTCAATGTTGTGGACAACAGTACCTACTGGAATATTTTCCAATGGTAATGCGTTCCCTATTTTAATATCTGCATCAGTACCGGAAACAAGGCGCATGCCTACTTCCAATCCTTTTGGTGCTAGAATGTATGCTTTGATTCCATCTTCGTAATGTACTAACGCGATGTTAGCAGAACGGTTTGGATCATACTCGATAGTTTTGACAACCGCTACAACGTTATCTTTATTACGTTTGAAGTCGATCATACGGTATTGACGTTTGTGACCGCCACCTTGATGACGAACTGTAATACGACCGTTGTTGTTACGACCGGCATGGTTTTTTAATGGCGCCAACAACGATTTCTCAGGTGTTGATGTCGTGATTTCAGCAAAATCAGATGCTGTCATATTACGACGGCCATTTGTGGTAGGTTTATACTTTTTAATCGCCACGTCTTTTTCCCTCCCATTTAATAGTTAACATGGACTGCTTATTCAGCAGCATCGAAAATTTGAATTTCTTTTGAATCATCTGTTAATGTCACAACAGCTTTGCGACGTTTTTTTGTGTAACCAGCGTGTTTGCCCATACGTTTAAATTTAGGGCGCACGTTAATGATGTTTACGTTTTTAACTTTAACATCAAATGCTGCTACAACAGCTTGTTTTACTAAAGTTTTGTTTGCGCGAGTGTCTACTTCGAAAGTGTATTTCTTTTCGTCCATAGCAAGCATGGATTTTTCAGTGATCACTGGGCGTTTGATTACGTCTAGTAAGTTCATTATGCAAGCACCTCCTCAATTTGAGTAAGAGCAGTTTGTGTTGCCAATACTTTAGTATTAGAAACGATATCTAAAACACTTACGTTATCAGAAGTTACTACAGAAACGTTTGGTAGATTGCGAGCAGATAATGCTGCGAAATCATTGCCTGTTTCTAAAACAACTAATACTTTCGTATCAATAGATAAGTTTGTAAGAACTTGTTTGAATTCTTTTGTTTTTGGTGCATCAAAGCCTAAAGCTTCAACTGCTACCAAGTTGTTTTCAGCAACTTTATCTGACAATACAGATTTCATTGCTAAACGACGAACTTTTTTAGGAAGTTTGTAGCTGTAAGAACGCGGTGTTGGTCCGAAGACTACGCCACCTCCACGCCATTGTGGTGAACGGATTGATCCTTGACGAGCACGACCAGTTCCTTTTTGACGCCATGGTTTACGGCCGCCGCCACGAACTTCTCCGCGGTGTTTAACTGAGTGTGTGCCTTGTCTTAATGAAGCGCGTTGCATGATGATTGCATCGTAGACAACTGTTTCATTAGGTTCGATTCCGAAAATCTCTTCGTTTAAAGTGATTTCACCATTTTGAGTTCCATCTTGTTTGAATAATGCTACATTCGGCATTCCTTAGTTCCTCCTTTCCCTACGCTTATTTAGCTTTCACAGCTGATTTGATTGTGATTAATGATTTTTTCGCTCCAGGAATGTTACCTTTGATCATGATTACATTTCTTTCAGCGTCCACTTTAACAATTTCAAGGTTTTGAATTGTTACGCGGTTACCACCCATACGGCCGGCAAGTTTTTTATTTTTAAATACACGGTTAGGTGCTACTGGACCCATTGACCCAGGACGACGGTGGTAACGAGATCCGTGACTCATTGGTCCGCGGCTTTGTCCGTGACGTTTGATAACGCCTTGGAATCCTTTACCTTTCGAAGTTCCTGTAACATCAATAATGTCTCCTGCTTGGAAAACATCTACCTTAATTTCTTTACCTACTTCATATTCTCCTAGCTCAACATTTTTGAATTCCTTAATGAAGCGCTTAGGAGCCGTGTTTGCTTTTGCAACATGACCTTTCGCAGGTTTGTTCGATAAAACTTCACGTTTGTCTTGGTAACCGATTTGGATAGCTTCGTATCCGTCAGTCTCAACAGTTTTTACTTGTAAAACTACGTTTGGCGTAGCTTCAACTACTGTTACTGGAATTAATTCACCAGACTCAGTAAAGATTTGTGTCATTCCCACTTTTTTTCCTAAGATTCCTTTGGTCATGAGTACACCTCCATCATCTTGATTTTATAGTTTGATTTCAATATTTACACCAGATGGTAAGTCAAGCTTCATTAAAGCATCAACTGTTTTTGGTGTTGGGTTCACAATGTCGATTAGACGTTTGTGCGTACGCATTTCGAATTGTTCGCGTGAATCTTTGTATTTATGAGTCGCACGAATAACTGTGTAAAGCGAGCGTTCTGTTGGTAATGGAATTGGTCCTGACACGTCAGCTCCAGTTCTTTTTGCTGTTTCCACAATTTTATCCGCTGATTGATCTAAAATACGGTGTTCATACGCTTTTAAACGGATACGAATTTTTTGTTTTGCCATCTTGTTCCCTCCTTCGCCTATTTTGAAAGTAGACATAGCTCCACGAAAATTTTTCCGTCACGCTCGTTCGTGGCAAAGCGTCCGGGCGTGTCGCAACCTCTCGTTTCTTAGCCGGTAGATCAAAAGCTTGATTTACCAATGCTTTTTACACTTCTGTAAATAGCACCTTTGTAATTATATTATAGAAACATAGTAATAGCAAGGTTTTTTTCAGAAAAAAGGTATTTTTTTATTGCAAGCATTTTCTCAACTTTTATTTCTTGATGCACAACTTATTTAATTAGCAATTTTAAAAACTTTATAATAGAAGAAAAAGCTATTTTTTACGAGACAAAAAAATAAGGCAAAACATTTTTTGTTTCGCCTTATCTTTCTACATAGCACTGACTTCTTTTATAATTTAGCAATAATTCGTTCAACATTCATATACTGAAAATCTTCGGGTTGTATAAATATGATGTTAGATGTACATTTTTCCTGTTCAACAATTCTTTTTATTTTGTCTTCATGCCTTGCAACTTGAGGTGTCAAAAGTAATACATCATAATTTTTAAAGGCCAGCTTTTCTTGAACGCGACTTACAGGTGCATAATCGATCGTATACTCTAACTCTTTTTCCCTAAGAGCCTCAAGCATTTTTGAAACCAATAAAGACGCACTGATTCCAGCCTCACAGATAATCAAAATATTCTTTTCCATTCTATCCCTCCCTTAATTGATGCATGCTTTCCCAACTATATGTTTACTTATTTTATTGCAGACTCGCTAAACCTATTGGAGAAAACGCAATATACGTCAAAATAACAATTGCAACCAAAACAACGGAAACAATTTTTGTATAACGCCATGGTTTAATATCTACTTTCGTATCAAACGACTCCAACACAAAATTGCCATCTGGTTTCCATTTCGAAATTGCTAGCATAATCAAAACATCTAAGAAAAACAGCAGACTTAGCACATATAAGAAATGGATATCTTTCAAAAAGACTTTTGATAACGCATACAAAACAATATGAATCGCAATCGTTGATTTCGCTGCAACAGCTGTGGCTTTTTTAGAATAAAAGGCAAATAGAATAATCACCAATAATGGCATATTGTATAACCCATTAAATTCTTGGACAAATTGATACAGCCCTGCTGGTGCAAAAGATATGAATGGTGCTACGATCACAGATATTACACCCACTACTATAGTAACAATTTTCCCAGCTCGCGCAATTTGTTTATCATCTGCTTGCTTATTGAGCACAGGTTTGTAGAAATCTAATGAAAATAGAGTTGCGGTTGCATTTAAGGCTCCAGCAAAAGAGGATAGGATCGCCCCGAAAATTACAGCTGCAAACACACCGAACAACGCTTGTGGTAACACTTCTGTCACCAGATGAGGATAAGCATTATCAGGATTGCTCATCAAGGCATCTCCAAAAATATTACGCGCTACTATACCTGGAAACACCAAGAATAGCGCTCCAAACACTTTAAATAGCCCCACCATAAATGTTCCTTTTTGCGCTTCGGCTAAATTTTTCCCTGACAACGCTTTTTGTACGATCATTTGGTTGGTACACCAGAAATACAAATTATTAAATAGCATTCCTGTAATCAACGTCGGCCATGGTACGATTGCTGAATCGATTGCTCCAACAGAGTTTAGCAGCCACGGCGTATGATCGACGATATAATCAATCCCGCCAATAAAATTGCCCTCACCTAATTTCATCACACCTAATATGGGGATCAACAGGCCGCAAATCAACAATCCAACCCCATATACTGTATCACTATTGGCACTCAACGATAATCCACCGATCAATAAATATAGAATACCGATTACGCCTATTATCAAGGCTACCAAAATAATTGCTACGATTGGACGGACACCTAATAGTTCATCTATATGAAAAATCTTATTAAAAACGAGTGAACCTGAATATAAAACAACAGGCAAAAAGGAAATCATGTACGTTACGATAAATAAAATCGAAATAATCCGTTTCGTCACTGTATCATAGCGAATTTCAATAAAATCTGAAACAGTATTAATACCATATTTAAAATATTTCGGTAAAAAGACGACCGCTAAAGCAACAATTGCAATCGCAGCGGTCACTTCCCACGCCATCACTTCCATACCCGCATGATAGCTTTGACCATTTTGACCGACGATTTGTTCTGTTGATAAGTTTGTCATGATAATTGAACCTGCAATCGGCAAAGCAGTCAGGCTTCTCCCTCCCATGAAGAAGCCTTCCGAGCCAGAAGTATCTACACCTTTAGCACGACTGTATGCAAAAATCCAGACACAAGCCACGATTACGACAAAACTAATAAGAGAAAATAGGTTCATAGGATTCCGCTCCTTTTTTGGATTTTAAATACTCGTGATTTTACGAATATAGTTTCTCGCTTTCACGGCATATTCAAAAGGATTCGCTTTTGCTGGATCTTGTTCTGCTTCAACAACGATCCACCCTTTGTAACCGCTACTCTTGATAGCTTCCCAAATTGGCTCAAAATCGATCATTCCATCACCTGGAACAGTAAATACACCTGCTTTAACTGCATTTAAAAAACTTTGCTCCTCTTCTCTTACTTGCTTTGCTATTTCCTCTCGAATATCTTTAAAATGGATGTGTTTGATACGATCTTGATATTTTTGATAAATCTCGATCGGATCTTCTCCAGAAAAAACTAAGTGTCCTGTATCAAAAAGTAACGAAACTTTCTCAGGATCGGTCAGTTCCATCAATTTAGCGATTTCTTCCGTCGTTTGTACACCTGTCCCCATATGATGATGGTAAACAATTGCCATTCCTTTAGCTTGCGCTAACTCACCCAAGCGCTCCAATCCAGTAGCCAACGTTTGCCACTCCGCTTCTGAAAATACAGGCTTTTCTTTAAAAATCCCTAGTTCCATTTGCCCTTGAATACTATGTCCTTGTTCTGAAACGACGATTACTTTAGCTCCCATAGCATGCAGAAAATTCATATGTTCAATAAAAGCTTGTTCTGTTTCACCATACGGCTTCGTTGTTAAAAAGGCGCTGAACCACGCACTCGCTACAGACAATCCACGAATATCAAGATATGGTTTCAGTACAGCGGGATCTTTTGGGTACTTATTCCCAATTTCAGTCCCCACGAACCCTGACAAGGCCATTTCACTGATGCATTGTTCAAACGTGTTTTCTTTACCTAACTCTGGCATATCATCATTTGTCCAGGCAATTGGTGCAATCCCCAAACGGATTTTCGACTCATTCATTTTATTTTTTCTCCCCTTTCTAAGGAATATTGCTTACAAATTCTCAATTTCAATCAATTCATTTGTTTCAAACGATTGTTTACATGCTAATGCCACTTTTGTTGACTGTAGACCATCATTGGCTGAAACTTGCGGTTGGCGCTTTTCTCTGATACAGGCAATAAACTCTTTCGCTTCATTAACAAAAGCTTCGCGAAATCTTTCTGGAAAATCTTGTGAGCAAGCTCGTACAACGCCATGTTCATCCATTATCGTAACTAGATTTTTCTCTGGTGCTGCAGCCACCCTAAGCATTCCTTTTGTTCCGATCAGCTCTGTTTCTACATGATACCCGTGATGACAATTTCGACCAGCGACCAAGATCGCCATCGCTTGATTTTCCATCTGCATCATAGCAGCTCCTGTTTCCAATTCTCCTACTTCATCTAATTCAGGATAAGCCGCATTTTTTCCAATCGCCCAAACTTTACTAACTTCTTTTTTCGTAAACCAACGGACTAAATCAATATCATGAATCGACATATCCATGAAAATCCCTCCGCTATCGCTAGCCCCTGCAAACTTCACAAAGCTTTCCATACCGGAACTAGGATCAATACTATAACAGCGTATTAAAGTCAGTTCCCCTAGTTCCCCAGCCTCTAATAGCTGTTTGGCATAACGATACGAATCGTCATAACGACGCATGAATCCCAACATGAAGACTTGATCTGGACGACTTTGAATCACTCGTTCAGTTTCTTTTATTTCAGCCAGATCCAGGCCGATTGGTTTCTCACTAAATACGTGTTTCCCCTGTTTCATCGCTAATTGAATCTGTTCGCAATGAAAACCTGAAGGTGAAACAATAAAAACAGCGTCGATCGTTGGGCTTTTTACCATCGTTTCATAATCTTTGTATGTTTCTTGTACGCCTAATTCTGTTACCGCATAATCTAATTCCTCTTGAACAAAACTACAAGCAGCAACTAATTGACATCCTTGAACATTTTCAGCTAAATTTTTGGCATGAACTTTCCCTAAACGACCTAAACCGACAATTCCAACTTTGATTTTCCACATTCGGACATCCTCCTAAATTTAAAAGCTGAAAGAGCTGTTCAGCCTTGACTGGAAAATAGGAAAAAACGACTGTGGCGCTTTTTGACACATTCTTTTTTTATCTTTTTCCTGAAAGGCTAGCTCTTGAAGCTAGATAATCACAAAAACTGAAAGAGCTTGTTCAGCCTTGACTGGAAAATAGGAAAAAATGACTGTGCGCTTTTTGGCACATTCTTTTTTTATCTTTTTCCCGAAAGGCTAGCTCTTGAAGTTCATCGTTATTTCCACAAATAAACTTGTCTTATTTATATAATGCTGGGCAATCTGGCAATTGAATAGACGTTTTCTCACCTGTATCTCTTGCCTTACCACAAGCATCCATCGTAACGGCTGCCGCATAGCCATCCCAAGCCGTTGGTCCTGTTAAATTGCCTGTTTGAATTGAACGGATCCACAACTCAAACTCATAGTCATACGCTTCGACAAAACGAGTTTGCCAATCTGGGGCAACTTTCGTGTAATTTTTGCCTTTTGCCTTCACATGAGTATACGCCGGATCTTCTAGTCCAATCTCCCCAGTCTCACAAACAACTTCACATTTGATATCATAGCCAAACTGACAATTAACGAAAATCTCCAAATCAATGTGAATACCAGAAGCTGTTTCTAAAATCAACATTTGCGGATCATGCAATTTTTCATGCGTAAAACTCGTTTGTTTCGGCAAAATCATCTGAGCCGAAACATAATCTTCTTGAAGCAGCCAACGCAACGCATCGATTTCATGGATTCCTGTATTGATAATCGCCATTGGTGTTAGATAGTTTTCATCTGCCGTTGGATTTCTATGAGCACAATGAAGCATCAAAGGTTCTCCGAATTTTTTAGTTTCGATTGCTTCTTTCAACTCAATATAACCACGGTCATACCTTCTCATAAAGCCAACTTGGACTAATTTCTTTCCAGCTTTAATTTCGGCATCAACAATCCGTTTACAACCTGCACTATCTGTAGCTAAAGGTTTTTCGCAAAAAACGTATTTTCCATGTTTAATTGCTTCTAATACATATTTTTCATGGGTTGGATCCCAAGATGTTACCACAACAATATCCACCTTCGATGACGCAATCAATTCTTCTCCTGTCTCAAAAAAGACAGCCTCAATCTGATCTGCTAAACTTTGCGCTTGCTCTACATTAATATCTGACACCGCAGTAACATAAGCACCTTGTACTTTTTCATTGATTCTTCTAATATGTTCGATCCCAATTGCACCTGTTCCAATGACGCCGACTTTTAAATCCATTGTTTTGCCTCCATTTTCTTTTTTTACAAACCTGTCAGACAACTTCTCCAACTCAATTGAACGTATGCGCTTTCAAAAAAACTTTAGTTATATGTCCGCTTCTTTATAAAGCGGACATATAACGTTAATACTCTTTGGCTTTTTTCAACATTTCTTGACTATGCTCATACGCTGCCTGAACAGTTGGACTATTCGAAACTTCAGCAACGCCCACATGCCACCAACTATCATAGCCATCTGACATCGTTTTCGGTAAAACCTTCATTTCGATCAACGTGGATTTTTCTTGTTTCTTAGCATCTTCTAACGCTGCAATAAGTTCTTCTTCCGTATTAGCCCGATAACTTTTAGCGCCATATCCTTCCGCGATTTTTGCATAATCTATATTCATGATTTGATTATTATAATCTCTAAATTCGCACTTATAGCTATCACTGCCATTCCCCATTTGCAAATTATTGATACAGCCAAATCCAGAATTATCAAACAGTAGAATATTGATTTTTTGTCCATATTGCAGTGCTGTGACCAGCTCTGAGTGAAGCATCAGGAAGCTCCCATCACCTACCATGGCATACACTTCTTGTGCTGGATTTGCCAACTTCACACCTAAGGAACCGCTGACTTCATAGCCCATACAAGAATAACCATATTCTAGATGATACGTATTCGGTACAACAGGATTCCATAAACGCTGCATGTCACCAGGCAACGATCCAGCCGACGCAATAACAATACTGTCTTTAGCTACCGTATGATTGATCGTAAGAAATGCACTCGTCTGAGTCAGTTCAGTCTGCAACGCATCCGCATATTCATTAAGAATTTCTTGTGCAAATTGGTCTTTGATTTCTGGTGAAAAATGCTCCCTTGAAAAAGAAATCTCACCTAGACGCCTTCTTTCAACAGCCCACTCTTCTTTCAGCTTTTGAATACTTCCGCCAAATGATGTTTGATATTCTGTTAACATCGGTATCAGTCGTTCCAATGTCTCTCTTGCATCACCGACGAGCTGAAAAGCATCAAACTTGTAGGCCTGCATTCGATTGACATTGATATTTAGAAATTTCGTTTCTTCATAATTAAAAGCCGTTTTTGAAGAAGTCGTAAAATCTGTATACCGTGTTCCAATCCCAATAATCAAATCAGCTTGTCGAACCGCTTTGTTGGCCGCTAACGTTCCTAAAATACCAGTACCACCTAAGTTATTCTTAAAATCCGATTCTACAGTGGACTTGCCCGCAGGTGTTTCTACTAGCGGAATCTCACATTGTGAAGATAAACGAATCAAAGCCTCACGTGCTTCGGAATACTTCGCACCGCCTCCAACGATAATCACTGGTTTCTTACTTGTTGCGATTCTCTGTGCAGCCCCTTTTAATTCACGCTCCGTCGGGACTTGCCGATCAATGTAGTGGACTCTTTTTTTAAAGAACTCTTCATCGTAATCATACGCTTCGGCTTCTGTATCTTGGGCAATACAAATCGTTGCTGGTCCACAGGTCGCCGGATTCGTCATCACTTCAAAAGCTCTTAGCAAACTACTCATTAACTGTTCTGGTCGTTGAACACGATCCCAATACCTTGAAACTGCTTTAAACGCATCATTCGTTGTGATTGCCGCACTCGTTTCATGTTCTAATTGCTGTAAAACAGGATCAGGCTGCCGTGTAGCAAAGGTATCAGCCGGTAAAATCAACACTGGAATATTGTTAGCAAATGCCGTCGCCGCTGCTGTAATCATATTAGCTGATCCAGGGCCAGCTGAAGCCGTAACAGCAAAAATTTTCTGTCTCAATTTCTGCCGACTGTACGCCACGGCTGCATGTGTCATCCCTTGTTCATTTTTACCTTGAATTACTTTCAAATGCCCCGGATCTTCTTCAAGCGCCTGACCAATCCCCAAAACATTTCCATGACCAAAGACATTGAAAATCCCTTCAACAAAAGGGAATTCTTCCCCATCAACCTGAATATACTGCTGATTCAAAAATTTGATAAGTGCTTGTGCTGTGGTTAATCGAATTTTTTTAGCCATTACTTCCCCGCCTTACTTTTATCAAGATTGATCTGCAATTAATTGCTCGATTTCTTTGGCTGTCGGCATCGCTTCTGATGAACTATGTTTACTAACAACGATAGCCGCCGATGCACTTCCATACTTCAACGCGGTTTCTATATCTTTTCCCGTATTCAGTGCGTATAGAAATGCCGCTGCATAAGAGTCTCCCGCACCAAACGTTTTCAACACTTCGGTCTTATAAGAACCTGCTTGATACGTTTCCCCATTTTTCGTATAGGCATAGGACCCTTTTACACCATGCTTGATTACGATCAACTCTGGTCGATGTTGAAATAGATATTCAATAGTAGCTTGGTTTGTTCCACCTTTTTCCCCTTCCATTTCATCGTATTCATCTCTCGTACCGATCACAATATCAGCATTTTCAGCGACAATTGAATAATAAACTGAAACTTCTTCCGATGATTGCCATGTGTATGGACGATAATCTAGTTCAAAGGCTACTTTTACTTGATTTTTTCTAGCATACGCAATCGCTTTTAATACAGCTTCTCTAGAAGGGCTTTGCGCAAGAGCCGTTCCAGAAACTAACAAAAGATCTGTTTGTTTGATATACTCCTCATCAATTTCTTCAGGCGCTAAGTACAAATCCGCCACTTGATCCCGATACATCAAAATACTACATTCTTCTGGACTTTTAATTTCTGTAAATGCAAGTCCTACTTTATGGCCTTTTTGATCAATAAACATCTGGCTCGTATCGATTCCAGCTTCACTCATAAATCCTTCAATAAAACGTCCATGCTGGTCATCTGGAATTTTCCCGATAAAGCCAACTTTTCCCCCTAACTTCGCACTACCAATCGCAATATTTGCGGGAGAACCGCCCACATATTTTTTAAAGGTTATCGTTTCTTCCATCGGCCGATTATATTCAACTGCATTCAGATCAATACATGCTCGACCAAGCGCAATCATATCAAATTTCTTTGTCATCATTTCCACTCCTTCTATTCTCTCGTTAAAATCCATTCATGATCAGGATCATTGTGAAACTGCCATTTTCTAGTTGGACCAGCCATGACATTCAAGTAATAAGAGTCGTAGCCATCAGGCACCCCTACTGGGTGGTAGCCTTTAGGAACTACAACAACATCGCCATTTTCCACAGACATTGTTTCATCTAGCAATCGATCATCTGTATACACTCGTTGAAACACAAATCCTTGCCTTGGATTCACTTCATGATAGTAGGTTTCTTCTAATTTAGATTCCATTGGCAAATTATCTTGATCATGTTTATGCGGCGGGTAACTAGACCAGTTACCGCCATCTGTGAATACTTCAACGACTAACAAACGATCAGCCAGTAAACTAGTATCTGGTAAAATATTATGAACTAAACGTTTATTCTGATACTTCCCTCGATGTTCAATGGTATTGTCTGAGGCTTTGATCAGAGCAGTCGTTTTTTTCGTTTCAGATGGTGAGTAACAAAGAATCACCATGGCTTCGGATATCGCTGTAATCTTAAAAGTATGTTCTATCGAAATATAGACACTATCTGTCGGGATTTTTTCAAAGACACTTTCCCTTGTACCGATAGCCTCAAATTTTTGTTCGCCATCTGATACTGTGATTTTTCCTGTCAGTGCAACGATACATACTTCTTGCTTTCCTAAGCTTTCTTGAAATACGCTTCCATTAGTCATTTTGATCACTTTTAGTTCAATGTATTGCAACGCTGTATTTTTATCATTGATATGCTGAAGCAATGTGATCCCTTGTGATAATGTTTGCGGGACAGGTTTATACTTTAAATGAGCCATCTTTACGCCTTCTTTCCCAAATTAAATACTTGTTTTTGGATACCGCGCTGTCACTACTTTTTTCCGTGTGTAAAACTCTACGCTGTCTTTACCATTTGCATGAAGCGTTCCGTAAAACGAAGACTTCCAACCAGAAAACGGGAAGAAGGCCATCGGTGCGGGAACCCCTAAATTGATTCCTAACATGCCAGCATCGATATTTTCCCTAAAGTAGCGAATCGCCGAGGCATTATTCGTGAACAGGCAAGCCCCATTTGCAAATTCAGACTGATTCGCTGTAGCAATAGCTTCTTCTAAATTTTCGACTCTGATGATCGACAAGACAGGGGCAAAAATTTCATCCCGCCAAATGGTCATATCTGTTGTTACACCATCGAAAATGGTTGGACCAACAAAATAGCCATTATCCGGAATATTTTCTCTGCCATCAGCAATCAATTTTGCACCTTCTTTGACTCCTTTTTCAATATAAGCTAATGTTCTTTTTTGATTTTCTTCTCGAATGACTGGTCCTAAAAAGACACCATCGTCCAAACCATTGCCTATGTTGATATCTGATGCTTTTTCTTGTAATTTCGTGATAAACGCATCTGCTATTTCATTTTCAATCGTTACCACCGCACATGCCATACAGCGCTCACCAGCGGAACCGAAAGCAGCGGATACAATATTGGTCACTGCATCCTCTAGATCTGCGTCTTTTAAAACAATTGAATGATTTTTAGCACCTGTCAATGCTTGTACTCGTTTCAAATTTTTACTCCCTTGAGTGTATACATATTCTCCAACTGGTTGCGACCCAACAAAGGAAATCGCTTTCACTTCTGGATGTTCTAAAATCCCATTCACAACATCATGTGCGCCATAAACAATATTGAACACACCAGCTGGCAATCCTGCTTCTGTAAATAATTCTGCCAAGCGCTCAGTCAACAAGGGCGTTCTTTCTGAAGGTTTTAAAATAAAACTATTCCCACACGAAATCGCCATTGGAAACATCCAACAAGGAACCATCATTGGAAAGTTAAACGGAGAAATTCCAGCAACCACCCCCATTGGGTAACGATAGTTAGCAACTTCCACATCCGTTGCAATCGAAGCTAATGAATCTCCCATCATTAGTGTGGGCGTTCCTGCAGCAAATTCTACATTTTCAATTCCTCGTTGAACTTCTCCTAAGGCTTCGTTAAGGTTTTTTCCATTCTCTAACGTAATCAGACGAGCCAATTCTGATTTATGTTTGATTAGAAGTTGTTGATAGTTGAAGAGAATCCTTGCACGTCTTGGCACTGCCAGCTCTTTCCATATTTTGAATGCCTCTTCAGCAACCGTGACCGCTTCTTCTAAATCTTCTTTTGTAGAAAGTGGCACCTCACAGAGTTTTTCTTTCGTAGCTGGATTATAAACCGCTTCATACACTTCTGTACGACTGGATTTCCATTCTCCACCAATGTAATTTTTTAACTTTCGTACCGCTACCATCTATCATGTCCTCCTTGTTTTCTATTAAAAATCAACACATTGGTCATATCTTGATAATGTTTGGTTAACTTTTGATTACATTGTACAATTCCAATTTCCGATAGTCAACCCATTTCCGGTGAAATATTCTTTTTTTTGATTACTTTTTGCTAAACTTCTTTCTTCAAAATAAAATAGTCAGGAGAAGAAAGACAAAAACATACACAGATTTGGTTACATGTTGATTACATTCAGGTCATATGTTATAGTAAATCTAATTACACGAAGTGGAAAGGTTACAGAATATGAAATTACAACGGATTCAGCAAATTGAAAATTACATACAGCAACAAGGCAGTATTTCGCTTGATGAACTATGCCGTGTTTTCAATGTCTCTAAAAACACCATTCGTCGCGATATCAATGAATTAGAGAAAAGGGGAACCTTGAAAAAAGTCTATGGTGGAGTAGTTTATGTAGAAAATAATCTGGTTTCATTTGAAAATCGGAACATCCATAACCAAAAAGAGAAAGAACAGATTGGTCAAAGAGCTGCTGCATTGATCGAAGAAGATGATTTAATCTACATCGATTCAGGGACAACTACTAGTCAAATTTTAAAAAACATCGATCCAGAACTGCCATTTACCTTACTCACGAATAATCTCGATATTATCAATCTTGCAGCTGCCATGAAAAATGTCCAACTTATCCTTATTGGTAATAGTTACAAAAGAAAGACACGTTCTTTTGTAGGGATCGAAGATGAAGCTGTTGTGACAAGATACAATATAAACAAAGCTTTTATGGCAGCCACTGGGGTCTCGATCACAAGCGGCTTGACCAATTCAGATTTGATGGAGTATCGGATAAAAAAAATGATTGTTCAACGAACGAAAGATATTTATTTGCTCGCAGATAGCTCGAAATTTGACCATTCCACTTTACTCACTTACTCTCCTTTAGAAAGTATTAAAGGAATCGTCACTACAAGAGATATACCTGAAAAGTATGTAGAATTTTGTACCACACATACGATTGAACTTTTATATAGCAATTAGAAATATTAAAAAGGAGGAAACAACTTGCCACTACTAAAATTTGATTTGGTCGAAGGACGCAGCAAAGAAGAAATACAAGCGATACTTGATGTCGCTCACTCCGCAGTTTTAGCATCCTTTAATGTTCCAGCAGGCGATAGATATCAAATCGTGACTCAGCATAAATCTTTCGAAATGGTGATGGAAGATACTGGATTGGGTTTTAAAAGAGATCCTGCTAAAATGATTTCGTTAACTGTCATCAGCCGAGAAAGAACCACAACTCAAAAAGAAAAATTCTATCAGCTACTCTCACAACAGCTAGACGAGTTATGTGGGATCACACCCGAAAACTTACTTATTTCTTTCATCATCAACAATGATGCGGATTGGTGTTTTGGCTTCGGGGAAGCACAGTTTCTGACGGGAAAACTTTGAGATATAAAAACAGACTGAAGAAATTTCTTCAGTCTGTTTTTATATCTGCTCTTCTCTTTTGATAATGCGATTGAGCTTCAAAAAATTTTTTAATTGAACTCCTACTAACACAACCATAATCACTCCATAGATTGCTACTAACATCAGCAAAACATTGTCTCTTCCATTGCTTCTATTTAACAATAAAGGGACTAAGTACATTAACGGAAATAGTGTTAAAAGAAGAATCATACTTTGAAACCTGACTACTTTCTTAGCCATCTCCGCACGAGATGGAGCATCATTAAAAATTACATTTTCCTCTTCTAATTCAGATTTTGGCTTTCTAAAATAATACCAATTACCAAATTTATAGAAATAATCCCAACCGCAGTCTTCAAATAATTGTAAATATTCTTCAAGATCCTTTCCTTCTTGTTTAAAATCTAGCTGATATACATAATCCTCTGATTCGCTTTTTTCAAAGATATACGTACTAAACGGTAACCTGAGATCCACCATTTTCCAGCCATTTTTATGTTGTTCTTGCAAAAATTTCTCTTCCTCTAAATAATCTGCCAACTCGAAGCGTTTTCTGATTTTTTTATACTCCATTCTTTTTCTCCCCAATACTATTTTTATATAACCTTTTAATTCTATTGATTTCGTGTAGTAGTATTTCTTCTCCCAGCTCGGTGATCAAATAGCTTTTCCTTCTATTTTCTTCTTTTGTCACTCGAATCAGACCGTCTTTTTCCATCTTGCTGAGACTCCCATACATTGTACCAGCGCTAATAATAATTTCTTGATCTGTCAATTCTCTCACGTATTGAATAATGTTATACCCATGTCGTTCTTCTCGAAGGGCAAATAAAATATAAAACCCTGTTTCAGTCATTGGTATGTAAATTCTTTTTAGTTTATCTTCCACCAGCTCATCCATTCCTCTCACGGTATATCGAAGTTCGATACATTGTACCACTATATTATATCGAACCTCGATACATGTCAAGTTAATTTTGATTTCTTAAAACTATGTACGTAACTGAACTAAAAATTTTTCTAATCCGCCTATAAAATTAATCAAACAAAAAAAGCCGAAGGGAAATCCCTTCGACTTACGTCCGAGTACGCCGATGTTTTACGTCGGTTTTGTTGCTTTATATTAAATCCTTAAATTTAAATTATTTAGTGATTTCAGAAACAACGCCTGAACCAACAGTACGTCCGCCTTCACGAATAGAGAAACGAGTTCCGTCTTCGATAGCGATTGGGTGGATTAATTCAACGTCCATTGCAACGTTATCACCAGGCATTACCATTTCAACGCCTTCTGGTAATTCAACTACACCAGTTACGTCAGTTGTACGGAAGTAGAACTGAGGACGGTAGTTAGTGAAGAATGGAGTGTGACGTCCGCCTTCTTCTTTTGATAAAACATAAACTTCAGCTTTAAATTTTGTGTGTGGAGTGATTGAAGCAGGTTTTGCCAATACTTGTCCACGTTCGATATCTTCACGTGCAACACCACGTAATAAAGCACCGATGTTATCGCCAGCTTCAGCGTAGTCTAACAATTTACGGAACATTTCAACACCAGTAACTGTTGTTTTAGCTGTATCTTCTTTAATACCAACGATTTCGATTTCGTCACCAACGCGAACTTCTCCACGTTCAACACGGCCAGTAGCAACTGTACCACGTCCAGTGATTGAGAATACGTCCTCGACTGGCATCATGAATGGTTTGTCAGTATCACGAGTTGGAGTTGGGATGTACTCGTCAACTGCAGCCATTAATTCCATGATTTTTTCTTCGTATGAAGCGTCGCCTTCTAATGCTTTCAAAGCAGAACCAGCGATAACAGGAGTGTCGTCACCTGGGAAGTCATATTCAGATAATAAATCACGAACTTCCATTTCTACTAATTCTAATAATTCTTCGTCATCTACCATATCCATTTTGTTTAAGAAAACAACGATGTATGGTACACCAACGTTACGTGATAACAAGATGTGCTCACGAGTTTGAGGCATAGGACCATCAGCAGCAGATACTACTAAGATAGCTCCATCCATTTGTGCAGCACCAGTGATCATGTTTTTAACGTAATCCGCGTGTCCTGGGCAATCCACGTGCGCGTAGTGACGAGCATCAGTTTCATACTCGATGTGAGAAGTGTTGATTGTGATACCACGTTCTTTTTCTTCTGGAGCGTTATCGATATCAGCATAGTTTTGAGCTTCACCGCCACCGTGTTTAGCTAACACAGTTGCGATTGCAGCAGTTAATGTAGTTTTACCATGGTCAACGTGTCCAATAGTACCAATGTTTACATGGGGTTTAGAACGGTCAAATTTTTCTTTAGCCATTTTAAATGTTCCTCCTAAAATATATGAATTTTATTTTATTTGATAGATAGTGACAACTACCTGATCATCTTTAATTAGTTTAACCGAAATCGGTAGAAAATCCTAGTCATAAATAAGCTTACGCCAATTTCTTAACTATTATGCGTTGTTTCCGCCATTTTTCTTGATGATTTCTTCTTGTACAGATTTTGGTACGTCTTCATAGTGGTCAAAGACCATCATAAATGTACCGCGACCTTGTGTTGCTGAACGTAATGTTGTAGCGTAGCCGAACATTTCAGCTAGAGGCACCATCGCGTTAACGATTTGTGAGTTACCGTGTGCTTCCATTCCTTCAACACGTCCACGACGACTTGTAACGTGTCCCATGATATCACCTAAGTAATCTTCTGGTACAGTGATCGTTACTTTCATCATTGGTTCTAAGATAACTGGGTTAGCTTTCTTAGCAGCCGCACGTAGAGCCATAGAAGCTGCTACACGGAAGGCTGTTTCATTTGAATCGACATCATGGTATGAACCATCGTAAAGTTTTGCTTTAATATCAACTAATGGATATCCAGCAAGAACACCGTTGTTCATAGATTCAGCCAAGCCTTTTTCAACCGCTGGGATGTATTCACGAGGAACCACACCACCGACGATGGCATTTTCAAATTCAAAACCTTTTCCTTCTTCGTTTGGTGTAAATTCAACCCAGACATGTCCGTATTGACCTTTACCACCAGACTGACGTACAAACTTACCTTCTGCCTGAGTTAAAGGCGCACGGAAAGTTTCACGGTATGATACTTGAGGAGCACCAACGTTTGCTTCAACCTTGAACTCACGTCTCATACGGTCTACTAATACGTCTAAGTGCAATTCGCCCATACCAGAGATAACTGTTTCACCAGTTTCAACGTTTGTTTCAACGCGGAATGATGGATCTTCTTCTGCAAGTTTTTGCAGAGCCACACCCATTTTATCTTGGTCAGCTTTTGATTTAGGTTCAACAGCAACTTGGATAACTGGTTCTGGGAACTCAATTGATTCAAGAATAACTGGTGAATCTACCGCACATAAAGTATCACCAGTTGTTGTATCTTTCAATCCAACAGCGGCAGCGATATCTCCTGAGAACACTTTGTCGATTTCTTTACGTGTGTTCGCGTGCATTTGTAAAATACGACCGATACGTTCTTTTTTGTCTTTAGAAGCGTTCAATACGTATGAACCACTTTCAAGGACACCAGAATAGACACGGAAGAATGTTAGACGACCTACGAATGGGTCAGTCATAACTTTAAATGCTAATGATGCAAAAGGTGCTTCGTCATCAGCAGGACGAGTTGTTTCTTCGTCTGTTTTAACGTCGATCCCTTTGATTGCATCAATATCTAGTGGTGATGGCAAGTAATCAAGAACTGCATCAAGCATTATTTGAACACCTTTATTTTTAAAGGCAGACCCACACATTACTGGGAAGAATTCAACGTTAATCGTTGCTTGACGGATACCCGCTTTTAATTCTTCGATTGTAATTTCTTCACCGTCTAAATATTTCATCATTAGGTCTTCATCAGTTTCAGCAACAGCTTCAACTAATTTTTCACGCCATTCAACTGCTTGATCCATATATTCTTCTGGAATTTCAGTTTCTTGAATGTCAGTACCTAAATCATTTGTATAAATTTCAGCTTTCATCGTAATTAAATCGATGATCCCTGTGAAGTTATCTTCTGAACCAATTGGTAATTGGATTGGATGAGCATTAGCTTGTAAACGATCATGTAATGAGTTTACAGAGTATAAGAAATCCGCACCGATTTTATCCATTTTATTACAGAAAACAATACGCGGAACTTTATAATCAGTTGCTTGACGCCAAACTGTTTCAGTTTGAGGTTCCACGCCTGATTGTGAGTCAAGAACGGTTACAGCACCATCTAATACACGTAGTGAGCGTTGAACTTCAATAGTGAAATCCACGTGTCCTGGTGTATCAATGATATTTACACGGTAACCTTTCCATTCTGCAGTTGTTGCAGCAGATGTGATAGTAATACCACGTTCTTGTTCTTGTTCCATCCAGTCCATTTGTGATGCACCTTCGTGTGTTTCACCAATTTTATGGATTTTACCAGTATAGTATAAAATACGCTCTGTTGTTGTTGTTTTACCCGCATCAACGTGCGCCATAATACCGATATTACGAGTGTTTTCCAACGAAAATTCTCTTGGCATTCTAGGTTTCTCCTCTCTTTATTTAAATCGATTGTAAAGTGACTGTCTGCAGTAAAGTTAAATTACATACAGAGAGGATCTTACCAACGATAGTGTGCAAACGCACGGTTAGCGTCCGCCATTTTGTGTGTGTCTTCACGTTTTTTAACAGAAGCACCAGTGTTATTGGCAGCATCCATGATTTCTTTCGCTAGACGTTGTTCCATTGTATGTTCACCGCGTAGGCGAGCATAGTTAACAACCCAACGTAAACCTAAAGTTGTACGACGTTCCGGACGAACTTCAACTGGTACTTGATAGTTAGAACCCCCAACACGGCGAGCTTTTACTTCTAGTACAGGCATAACGTTTTTCATTGCTTGTTCGAAAACTTCCAATGGATCGTTACCTGTAGATTCTTTGATGATATCAAATGAATTATAGATGATATTAGCAGCAATCCCGCGTTTTCCATCAACCATTACACGGTTGATCAAGCGAGTTACTAATTTTGAGTTATAAATTGGATCTGGTAAAACATCGCGTTTTGTAACAGGACCTTTACGTGGCATCCGTAACTCCTCCTTCCGAAAATTCTTTATTATATAAGACCTTAGTGATTGTCAAATTATTTAGCAGCTTTAGGCATTTTAGTACCATATTTAGAGCGGCTTTGTTTACGATCTGTAACACCGGCTGTATCAAGCGCACCACGTACGATATGATAACGTACCCCTGGTAAATCCTTTACACGTCCACCGCGTAATAGTACCACGCTATGTTCTTGTAAGTTGTGACCAATACCTGGGATATAAGCTGTTACTTCGATTAAGTTAGACAAACGAACACGGGCATATTTACGTAAAGCCGAGTTAGGTTTTTTAGGTGTCATTGTTCCCACACGAGTACAAACCCCACGCTTTTGTGGTGAATTTACGTTCGTTTGAGATTTCTTAAAGCTATTATATCCTTTGTTTAACGCTGGTGAATTAGATTTATCCACCTTTGATTTACGAGGTTTACGTACTAATTGATTAATTGTAGGCATTCCTTGTTTCCTCCTTCCTCATTTCGCATCTAGTCCCACACATCCAGGTGGTTCTTTTTTAGCGATAAAAAATAATGCAATCTCTGCACTTATTATCAAATATGCTTCGATAGACAGTCAGCACGTCTCAACGAGAGACCTGTAGATAAAGCACCTTTGATAGCATATCACGTCATGTTTTGTTTGTCAACCTCTGTATTTCATTTCTATTTCAACTCGTTAAAACTTGAATATCCCCAATCAAAATATTTTGCCAACTACTTAAAAGAAGATAGGATACAGACATTTAGAAGGAACTAAAAACCAATGCTGCTATTAAAATATATAAACTTTCTGCATAAAGCATTAGATTTGGTCAACTCAACTATTAACATGACTTTTCCAATTGCAAGACACTGCTGTCCAATCAATCCGTACGCACTCACTTCTTCTTTCCACATTCCTATCAGTTTTATCATGATATTTCCTATAATATAAAAAATATAACAAAAATATTTATATTTCTTTTTAAAAAATATATTTGACCTGCAGGAATATAATAAGTACAATTGTAAATATATCAAAAGGGAGGCTCTAAAATGAAAACACACACAACAACTGCAATTAATACTACTTATCAAAAAATAAAAGTAAAAAAACACCGTTATTTATTTTTTTGTATCACGCTCATATCCTTTTTATTTTTGTTACCAAGCCGCAATTATGCAACAGATTTACCAGAAAAGTACGACCCTAGAGAACTAGGACTGACCACACCTGTTAAAACACAAACTAGAGGACTTTGTTGGGCATACGCAGTAAATTCAGCGCTTGAAAGTTATTTAATGATGTCAGGGGAAACGCATGATTTTTCTGCAAATTACTTTAACTATTTACTTGCAAGGGATGCTACGGGAACAATTGGGGAAAATCCGTACGCACATTCTATCAACAGCAATGGAGGTAATTTGGATCAAGGATTTGACTCTGCACCTGCTTTGACTGCCCTGCTAGATTGGTCTGGTCCTGTGAGAGAAACAGATTTTCCAAATAGTATTACTGGAGCTCAACCTTTATCTCTATGGGAAAATCTTCCTGAGCAAAAACACGTGCAAAATGTGATTAACATGAACTCGGTGCCGCTAGATATCAGTGCGGAAGAAAATAATCAACGCGTACAAAAAATCAAGGAATATGTCCATAAATACGGCAATGCCATCCAACGAAATCGAATGTATGTTGGCTACGAAACAGGTCACGCTTCCCAGTTTATTCCCAAAGACCGTGTCGGCCCTGTAAATCATGTTACGACTATCGTCGGTTGGGATGACTCGTATAGCAAAGATACTTTTGTTTATACTCCTTCACAAGATGGTGCATTTATTGTCAAGAATAGTTGGGGAACTTCATGGGGCGATGGCGGCTATTTTTATATCTCTTATGACGATTTTCAATTGAAACGTTCTGATATCGACATCATCTCTCTGGTAGAACCTACTACTAACTACTATAAAAAATATAATTCAGCACTAGAAAACATTGGTTCTTTGATGTCTATCCCTTCAGACAAAACTAGAACTATCGCTAATTCTTATAGTCGTGATAGCAACACCAAAGAGAAACTATCTGCGGTTTCGTTAAAAACTCTTTATGAAAAAACAGCCTATGAAATTTATGTATTACCTTCTGGAAAACCAACGAAAAACTTGGATGGCTTTATTAAAGTCAAAGAAGGGATCAAAAATGACATCGGCACAGAAACCTTTTCTTTAGACACCCCTGTAACATTATCTGGGTCAGATTATTCAATCGCAGTCGCTTACCGCTCACTCGATCCAAATAACAAGTGGCTACCAGTAAATTCAAAATCAGGTGACAACTTGGGTGACAGCTTCACACTCACTGATCGAGGTTCCTGGTACAAAGAAACCTATCGTAATTATTTCATTGCCGGCTTTACTAATCTCGCAGTTGAACAAGTTCCTAGTAATATTAATATCTCAGAAAAAAATGTTCAATTAATTGTCGGGGACAATCATCAAGTAAAAGCAGCCCTAACACCTGAAAATGCGACTTATCCTGAGATTGGATTCAAAAGTAATACACCCAAAATTGCTACAATCAATAGCAATGGAACAATCAATGCTCTGCAAGAAGGTAACGTAACTATAGAAGCTTTTTCTACAAGAAACCCAAACATTACAGCTACTGTCCAAGTAACCGTAACTGATAAACCTAAAATAGATAAGATAGAGTTGAACCTATCCGCACTTTCACTAAAACGCAATGAAAAAGCGACCATCACAGCTAAGACATTGCCAGAAAACGCTCAACCAGAAAAAATCATTTGGAAAGCCGAAAACCCACTTATTGCAACGGTTGATGCTAATGGCGTCATTACAGGTCAAGGAACCGGCGATGGAAGAATATTTGCTATGACAAGCGATGGACGCATTAAAGCTGAATGTGTAGTAACGATTGCTCCTAGCACGTATAATGGCGGGTTCACTTCACTTGAAATGGCGACTGATTTACGAAATAATCAACGTTCCTATTTATATGTTGATGATCCATTAAATGACATAATCTACCTACGCTACGGAAAAGGAATTATATTAAACAGTAAAGATAATTGGTCTGAATTCCATTTGACTACACCTCAAGGCAGAAAGCTAAAATTACTAGACTATCCAGTAATTTCTTGGCATAACATTTCAGAAACCAAGCAATTTGAGCCTAATATCATAATTGAATATTCTACCGATGGAACAACTTTCTCACCAGAAAAACCTGCACTACATGATTTAGAAGGATTTCGTATTACTTTAGATGCTAAAATATCTGAACAGATATTGCTATATGCTGACTTAAAAATGAAGGCCGATAATCTTCAACCAGAAGACAAAAATAAACGCTACTTACCATTAAAAATTGCTTCTGGCGACACTATATACTCCCCATCAGAAAAAATACATTCTGACGGTGAAACAACAAATTGGATTACTAGCTGGAATTTATACTTTGCTAATTAAAGAGACCATCTTTCCTTGCTTTTCTACTCCTAAAAATTTTGCTCGTCGCCTTGATTAGACTATCTTTTTGTACCGTTTAACGGTACAATATCTTTGATTATTTGAAAGGGGCTAACAAGTGAATGAATCTTAAACAAATGGCAGGGATAGAAGCAGCAAAATATGTAAAAGACGGGATGATTGTAGGTCTCGGTACCGGATCTACTGCAAAATTCATGGTAGATGAGATTGGTCGCCGTGTAAAAGAAGAAGGATTATCGATCATCGGTGTAACAACCTCAAAAGAAACGGAGCGTCAAGCACAAGAGTTGGGTATCCCTTTAAAAGGGATCGATGAAGTTCCTTATGTTGACCTAACAATTGATGGAGCAGATGAAATCAGTGAAGATTTCCAAGGCATCAAAGGGGGCGGAGCTGCTTTATTATTCGAAAAAATCGTTGCGACCTACTCAAAAAAATGCATTTGGATCGTGGATGAATCAAAGCTTGTAAAAAAACTTGGTAAGTTCCCGTTACCTGTAGAAGTAGTTCCATATGGCAGCCAACAGTTAGTTCGTTTATTTGAAGAAAAAGGTTATGCTCCTATTTTACGAAAAACAACTGGGGGAGAAACATTAATCACTGATGGCGGTCACTATATCATTGATCTTCATTTAGAAGAAATAGCAGATCCAATCGCTTTAGGTACTTACTTAGATCAATTAGTAGGTGTGGTCGAACATGGATTATTCCTTCAAATCGTCTCAACTGTTATCGTCGGTGGAGAAACAGGTCCTAAAACTATTCATGTACCCAAATAACGAATTATTTGAATAAGATTTGAAAAAAAAGAATAGCATTAAAAAAAGATAAAAAAACAACTACCATTTCGTTCGTTTATATGCTACATTTTTAGTATCCTATTTTACTTTTTTATTAGAAAGGACGAACGATGAAAACAATTGGTTATGCACGAACAACAATTACCGATAACGATTTAGAGGCTCAAATCAAAGTGTTATCTGAATACGGCTGTGACGAGGTTTATCATGAATCTTTCGAGTTTACAGATGACAAACACCTCATTTCTGAGCTGGAGACTGTCCTTAATAGTTTAGAATCAGGCGACACCTTAGTCATCTGCCGCTTGAATCGCCTAGGACGTTCTACACGTCAATTAACTGAATTGACACAAACGTTCAAAGGTTCTGGCATTCATTTAGTCAGCCTAGACGAAGAGATCGATACTCGACATCCCATGGGAGAAATTTATTTCAAGTTAATGAATGGTTTGGCGACGATGGAATGTGATTTAATCAAAGAACGTACTCTAGTCGGGTTGAATAATGCGCGAAAAAAAGGCAAAATCGGCGGACGACCAAAAATAGATGGACGAACCGTAAAAAAAATCCGACACTTATACCACGAAAAGAAAGAGACGATTCAATTTATCTCTTCAAAATGCAACGTTTCTGTCGGTACTTGTTACAAATACATCAATTTATCTGACGAAGATGTTGCGAAGCTTTCTCAAGATTGATAACAATACAACCACTTAATTTTTTAGGAGAGCACAGTGTTCTGGCGCTCTCCTTGTTTGCGCCCTCTTCTTTTTTTATTAAGGAGACTTATCTGTGCTCACTAACTTAAGCAGCACTTTCAGTATTTTCCACTAATTTACAATGGAAATCTATTTTAAAACGGTGTACAATAGAAAAGGAAATGAAAGTTTCAGAAACTACAACTCAAAGGAGAGCTATACATGCCAAAATTAGTATTTTCTCGTCATGGACTTAGTGAATGGAATGCGTTAAATCAATTTACAGGTTGGGCTGACGTAGATTTAGCACCAGAAGGTGTTGAAGAAGCAATCGAAGGCGGACGCAAAATCAAAGAAGCTGGAATTGAATTTGATGTAGCTTATACTTCTGTATTAACTCGTGCGATCAAAACATGTAACTTACTTTTAGAAAACTCAGATCAATTATGGGTTCCACAAATCAAATCTTGGCGCTTAAACGAACGTCACTATGGTAAATTACAAGGTTTAAACAAAAAAGAAACTGCTGAAAAATATGGAGATGACCAAGTTCACATTTGGCGTCGTTCTTACGATACTTTACCTCCATTGATGGAAGCAACAGACGAAGGTTCTGCTGCAAACGATCGTCGTTATGCAATGTTAGACCAACGTGATATTCCAGGTGGAGAAAACTTAAAAGTTACTCTAGAACGTGCATTACCATTCTGGCAAGACGAAATTGCCCCTGCTTTACTAGACAACAAAACTGTTTTAGTAGCAGCACATGGTAACTCTTTACGTGCCTTAGCAAAACATATCGAAGGTATTTCAGATGAAGACATCATGGATCTTGAAATCCCAACAGGTCAACCACTTGTTTATGAATTAAACGATGACCTAACAGTAGCTAAAAAATACTACTTATAAAAAGAAAGACCGCTGAAACCTTATCGTTTCAACGGTCTTTTTTTATTTTTCTAAATTTTCTTTCAAGCGTTTAAGCCAAATAGAGATGCTATCTTGTTGTGTCACAAATTCAAAATCAGACATATTATATTGAACATAGTATCGTTCATCCACAAAACGCACCATGATCGAAGATCGTACTTCTTCCTCTAATGCATCTTTTTGTAACTCTTCACGGTAAAATATCCAACTTGTCGCCGAAACATCCTTAGAGGCCTGTAAATCCTTTTGGATAATTTGGCTAATCGTTTCTATTAAATCCATTTGCTCTATATCTTTAAAATAAGCATACCAAAGTGTTCTGTTTTCAGCATACGTTTCATCAAACAATTGTTTCATAGAATCGTCCCTTTCTCAAGTCGTTGATTTTAGTTATACAAAGTTAGTTTCTGTTAAACATTCACGATAAATCGCTTCAACATCTGATTCAGTTAAGGGAACAAACGCATCTGTTTTAATCGTACTGTGTGCAACTGCTTGTTTCGCCATCTCACCAAATTTTTCCTCATCGATCCCAACAGCTGGCAATGTCATTGGAATATCACAAGCTTTAAAGAAATCGTATGTTGCTTGAATGCCTTTTTTCGCCGTAAGCATGGGATCTTCTTCAGTGATTCCCCAAACATTATGGGCAAACTGAGCAAATCTAGCGACTGTTTGTTCCGAAAGTACATAATTCATCCAACGAGGTGTTAAAATAGCTAAGCCAATTCCATGCGTAATATCATAAAATGCGCTTAATTCGTGCTCCATGGCATGACACGACCAAACACCATGTTTGCCATTTCTTGTTAATCCATTTAATGCTAAACTACTTGACCACATCAAGTTCGCGCGAGCATCGTAATTATCAGGTGTTTCTAATGCAATCGGGCAATTCTTGATTACTGCACGCATCAAGCCTTCTGAAACAAAATCTTGTACATCCGTTCCTTCCGTGATATTAAAATAACTTTCAAATAAGTGGCTTAATATATCAGCAGAACCTGCTGCTGTTTGATAAGCTGGTACAGTAAATGTCGTGGTCGGATCTAAAAATGATACTTTGGGCATCATTGCTGGCCCACCAACACCTAATTTTTGGTTTGTAGCTAAATTGGTGATCACGGCACCAATATTCATTTCGCTCCCCGTTGCAGCTAAGGTTAAAATCGTCACAATCGGCAGCGCTGCACCTTGGAATCCTTTGCGTCCTGCTATGACTTCCCATGGGTCTTCATCACTGTAAAAACCTGCCGCAATCACTTTAGAACAATCGATCGTCGATCCGCCACCTACAGCTAAAATGACATCGATCTCATTTTCCCGGCATAATGCTACGCCACGACGAACCGTTTCAATTCGAGGATTGGGCTCTACACCGCTCAATTCCACCACTTTATTTTGATTCTTTTCAAGTAAGTCGATAACTTGATCGTACAAACCATTTTTCTTAATACTGCCTCCGCCGTAAACGAGCAATACATTTTTACCATATACATCCAATACATCTGTTAACTCTGTTGCCAAACGGTCTTTCCCAAAGCGAATATCTGTGGGTACGTAAAATCTAAAATTATCCAATTTTTCTTCCTCCGTTCAATTTAGGTTTCTTATTATATGATAGTTCATCAAAAAAGAGTGTCAAGAAAACAGACCTTTAATTTCACTCGATTAAATCGTAGTATAAAAACAGCTCCGTCTATAAGCAGGAGCTGTTTTACTAACTATTTTTATTAACTGTTGATTGCTGTTTCTAAACCGACTTCGATCATATCATTGAATGTTGTTTGACGTTCTTCAGCAGTTGTTTCTTCACCTGTTACTAGACTATCACTAACCGTCATGATCGCCAAAGCTTGCACATCAAATTTAGCTGCTAAATAATATAATGCTGCAGCTTCCATCTCGATTGCTAAAACGCCTAATTTCCCTAACTCAAAAACGCCATCCATACTATCTTTATAAAAGACATCATCCGATAAGACATTCCCTACATGCGTTACGAAACCTTTTTCTTTTGCTGTTGTGTAGGATTTCAACAGCAAATCAAAATCAGCGATTTGCGGAAAGTCGTACTTAGGAAAATCATTTCGGATCATTGATGATGGTGTCGCTGCCGCTTGAGCGATCACTAAGTCTCTTACATGTACTTTCTCAGAGATGGATCCGCAAGTACCAACACGAATCAATTTTTTCACATCATAAGAGTTGATCAACTCATGGGCGTAAATAGTCGCAGAAGGCATTCCCATCCCTGTCCCTTGAACAGAGACACGTTCCCCTTTATACGTACCTGTATAGCCTAACATTCCTCTGACTTGGTTATAACATACTGGATTTTCTAAAAAAGTTTCCGCGATGTATTTTGCACGCAGAGGATCTCCCGGTAATAAAATTTTATCTGCGATTTCACCTAGTTTTGCTTCGATATGAACGCTCATATTTTTTCTCCTTTATAATAACTCTTTTATAGTTCAGCTAATGTTGCTTTGATCAATTCTTTAAACTGCGCCTTAACACGTTCTGTTGTTTCAACAACTTCCGCATGGTTCAAACTACTTTGCATACCAGCAGCTAAGTTTGTGATACATGAAATCCCTAAAACTTTCAAACCACTATGTGCTGCAACAATCACTTCTGAGACAGTCGACATGCCAACTGCATCGGCTCCCATCACACGGGACATACGAATTTCAGCTGGTGTTTCATAGGTTGGACCAGAATAGCCCATATAAACGCCTTCTTGTAATGGTACATTTTGTTCTTTTGCCACTTTTTTAGCAATTTCAAAGTAAGCAGGTGTATAAGCATGACTCATATCTGGGAAACGAGGACCCATCGCTTCGTCATTCTCACCAATTAGCGGGTTATCGCCTGTAAAGTTGATATGATCTGTGATCAACATCAAATTACCTGGAGTGAAGTTTTCGTTCACACCGCCAGCGGCATTTGTTACGACAAGCGAATGTGCACCCATTGCTGCCATTACACGAACTGGATACGTCACTTTTTGCATCGAGTGGCCTTCATAATAGTGGAAACGTCCTTGCATAGCCAAAACTTTTTTCCCAGAAAGTGTACCATAAACTAACTTACCAGCATGTCCAACAACCGTTGAAACTGCAAAGTGGGGAACTTCTGAAAACGGAATAGCGATCGCATCTTCGACTTCATCTGCCAACTCACCTAAACCAGAACCCAGAATCAAACCAAAATCAACTTCTCCAACGCCTTTTTCTTTTAAAAACGCTGTTGTCTCTTTTAACATTTCACTTAGTTTTGTCATTATGTCTCTCCTATACCAGTTTATTTAAAAAGCTTTCGCCATTTTCTGTTTTTGGAACTGCAAAGTTTTCAGCCACAGTTGCTGAGATATCTGCATAATGACCTTGCGGCAAGCTGCCTTGGCCGTTCATCTTTTTGCTGTACACTAACAATGGAACATATTCTCTTGTGTGGTCAGTTCCAGGGAAAGTCGGATCATTTCCATGGTCGGCTGTGATCATCAATAAATCGTCTTCTTCCATTGCATCGATGATTTCTGGAAGTCTTAAATCAAAAGCTTCGATTGCATGTGCATAACCGACTACGTCACGACGGTGACCATATAATGCATCAAAATCAACCAAGTTAGTGAAACTCAAACCTTCAAAATCGCGTTTCATCACGTTAAGTAATTGATCTACACCATCCATATTGCTCTTTGTACGAACAGAATCAGTAATTCCTTGACCGTTGAAAATATCGTTGATTTTCCCAACTGCAATGACTTCTTTTCCATTTTCTTTCAACGAATCCAACACAGTGTGACCGAATGGATCTAGCGCATAGTCATGACGGTTGCTTGTTCTTGTAAAGTTGCCTGGTTCACCAAGATATGGACGTGCAATAATACGACCGATCATATAGGGCTCATCTTTAGTAATGTCACGAACATACTGGCAAATACGATATAATTCTTCTAAAGGAATGATTTCCTCATGAGCTGCAATCTGTAATACCGGATCAGCAGATGTATAAACGATCAAATCTCCAGTCTCCATTTGATGTTGTCCATAATCATCAATAACTGCCGTACCACTATATGGTTTGTTACAAACGATCTTACGGCCAGAAAATTCTTCGATTTGTTTTAATAATTCATCTGGAAATCCATCAGGAAATACTCGGAAAGGTTTTTGAATATTCAAGCCCATTATTTCCCAGTGCCCTGTCATTGTGTCTTTCCCTACAGAAATTTCTTCTAATTTTGTCGCATACCCTTTATGATCCGCTACAGCTTCAACATTATGAAGAGGAGCAATTGTTCCTAGACCTAGATTTTCTAAATTTGGGATCGTCAAACCTGCTTCTTTTGCAATATGACCTAACGTATCACTACCTACATCGCCAAATTTTTCAGCATCAGGCGCTTCCCCGATACCAACTGAATCCATTACAACTAAATGCACACGTTTAAACATAACCATCCTTCTTTCCTATTCTTTTAAAAGCTTTACTCATTCATTCTGTAAAACTAGAGTGATAATTATTTATAAAAAGGGCATGACTTAAGATAACTTCCCATAGCCCGCCCTTTTATACTAACTTTATTTTGATTTGATATAATTTTTCCCAATCGCTTTTGGTCCAGAAGCTTTTCCTAAGAAAACGACTAAAACAATAATGGTCAACACATACGGTGCTGCTTGTAAATAAACCGCTGGAATTGATGAAATCACTGGTAAGTTTGATCCAGCAATACTGATATTTTGAGCAAAACCGAAGAATAAAGCAGCGCCCATCGCACCTAGTGGATTCCATTTACCAAAAATCATCGCTGCCATCGAAATAAATCCTTGTCCAGCAATTGTTGTAACTGCAAAACGTCCAGCAATCGTTTGAGCAAAGACTGCTCCTCCGATTCCGCCTAAAAATCCAGAAATCAAAACGCCAGCGTAGCGCATTAAATACACATTGATTCCTAACGTATCAGCTGCTTGAGGATTTTCACCTACTGAGCGAAGACGTAAACCAAAGCGGGTTTTAAACAACACAAACCATGAAAGAATCGCGACTAATATCGCTACAAATGCAGGTAAGGTCGTTTGTTTGAAGAATAAATCTCCTAAAATTGGAATATCCTTCAAAATCGGAAATGAAAAATAACCAAACGATTCAGTGATTGTATCTGTTTGACCTTTTCCATAAATAACTTTGATCAAGAAAATGCCTAAAGCTGGTGCCATCAAATTGACAACCGTTCCACTAATAATATGATCGGCTCTTAAATTGATTGTCGCAACTGCATGAAGCAATGAAAACAACATGCCGACTACACCACCGACTAAACAAGCTAGCCAAGGCGTTGCTGCACCAAAAGTTTCAGCAAACGTTAAATTAAATACGACTGAACTAAAAGCACCCATAACCATGATACCTTCTAGTCCTACGTTTACAATACCACTACGCTCAGAAAATGTCCCGCCCAAAGCCGTGAAGACCAAAGGAGTGGAATAAACCAAAGTTTGTGTAATAATCGGCGCTAATACAGCGATTAATGCAATATTCATTAGATTTTTCCTCCTTCTTGACTGGTCGGATCTGATTTTCCAACTAATTCTTCAACTACCGCTACTTCTTTTTTGCTGCCTGATGCTTTTGCTAATAAGAAACGAATTAAATAGTTGATTGCCACAAAGAAAATGATTGCCGCAATAACAACATCCACTAATTCAATAGGCACTCCTGCACGAAGCGGCATTCCTTGCCCACCCAGTTTCAGCACGCTGAAAAGGATTGCTGATAAGAATATTCCGACCGAGCTTCCTGCCCCCAATAAAGAAATAGCCATTCCGTCAAAACCAATACTTAATGAAGAGCCTTGGACAAAGAAGTTACCAAATGTTCCTAAACCTAGAACAACGCCGCCAAGACCAGCTAATGTTCCAGATATCACCATTGACATCACGATTGTCCGTTTACTGCTCATCCCTGCATATTCTGAAGCGAATGGATTCAACCCAACTGAACGAATCTCGTAGCCCAATGTTGTCTTCTTCATAAGGAACCAAATTAAAACTAAGAAAATAAGAGCCATAAAAATACCAATGTTCAAACGTGAACCGCTACTCAATTCTTTCAAGAAACCTGTTCGTAAACTAGCATTTTCGCCAATTACTTTCGTAACACCTTTGTTGGTCATTAAATCTTTTGACATGACATTATTCACAATATGTGTACTTGTATAAAGAAAAACATAGTTCAACATAATCGTAACGATTACTTCACTTGTCCCAAAGAATGCACGTAACAATCCTGGAATTGCAGCAGCCAACGCTCCCGCCAAAGCACCTGCAAGTACAGCTACAGGCAGTACGACCATACGAGGTGCATCAGGCATAGAAAGTGCCACCCAAATACTTGTTACCCAACCGCATAGCGCTTGACCTGAAAGCCCGATATTAAAGAATCCAGCTGAATTCGCTACGGCAAATCCTAGCGCTGTAAAAATCAATGGACCTGCTGTTACAAAAATTTCCCCGATACTTTTCGGACTTTGAAAAGCAGTCTTCAGCATCGCTTGATAACCAGTGATTGGATCTTGCCCTGAAATCAGCATAATAATTGCACCAAGAAGGAATCCCATCAATACTGATAAAATAGGGACTAAAATATTCCGTAGTCTTTCTGATTGATTATTCAACTGCCTCACCTGCCTCTTGACTTAATTCTCTTCTAGCTTCTTCTAATGAATAACCTGCCATCAGCAATCCTAATTCATTTTCGCTTGTTTCTTTAGGGTCAACGATTCCGACGATTTTTCCAGCATGGATCACTGCAATACGGTCAGAAACATTTAAAATTTCATCTAATTCAAAACTAACAACTAATACCGCTTTATCTTTATCTCGTTGTTCAATCAGGCGTTTATGGATATATTCGATTGCACCAACATCCAATCCACGTGTTGGTTGAGAGACAATCAGCAAATCAGGATTACGGTCGATTTCTCGTGCAATGATCGCTTTTTGTTGATTCCCTCCTGATAGTGCTTTAGCAGGAACCAATTCATTGACTGTCCGCACATCGTATTCTTCTATTAATCTACGTGCGTATGAATTGATTTGAGTGTAATTCAACACGCCAGTATTACTTAATGGTTTTTTATAGTATGTTTGTAGCGCAATATTTTCTGCCAACGTCATATCCAAAATCAATCCATACTTATGACGGTCTTCTGGTACATGTCCAACTCCTGCTTCTGTAATCGCACGAGGTCGTTTATTGGTGATTGATTCTCCTCTTAATTCAACTGATCCGCTTTCTGCTTTGCGTAATCCAGTTAGAGCTTGGATCAATTCCGTTTGACCATTACCATCGATCCCAGCAATCCCTACTACTTCACCAGCGCGTACATCTAAACTAAGACCTTTCACCGCTTCTAATCCACGGCTTTCTTTGACAATTAAATCTTTGATGGAAAGAACCACTTCTTTAGGTTCAGCTGCTTTCTTTTCTGTTTTAAATGAAACAGAACGACCTACCATCATATCCGCCAATTGTTGTGAAGAAACATCTTTGACATTCACCGTGTCAATACTTTGACCGCGACGAATAACGGTACAACGATCCGCTACTTTTTTGATTTCATCTAATTTGTGTGTAATCAAAATGATCGATTTGCCTTCTTGTACAAGTCCACGCATGATTTCGATCAACTCATCGATTTCTTGTGGAGTCAAAACGGCTGTCGGTTCATCAAAAATCAGAACATCTGCACCACGATACAACGTTTTCAAAATTTCCACTCGTTGTTGCGCGCCGACAGAGATATCACGAATATACGCACTTGGATCTACTGATAACCCATACTGCTCAGAAACTCGTTTGATTTCCGCTGTTGCTTTTTTGCGGTCTAATACGCCAGCATTGGTTGGTTCACTTCCAAGAATGATGTTCTCTGTTACGGTAAAAGCATCTACCAACATAAAGTGCTGATGGACCATCCCTATTCCTAAACGATTTGCTGCAGTCGGTCCATTGATCGATACTTTTGAACCATTCATAAAGATTTCACCCGATGTTGGTTCTAATAAACCAGATAAAATATTCATCAAGGTGGATTTTCCTGCACCATTTTCTCCAAGCAAAGCGTGGATTTCTCCAGGCCGGACAGTTAAGTTGATATTATCATTGGCTTTAAACGTCCCAAACTGCTTAGTGATATTGCGCATCTCAATTACAAAGTTTTCCTGAGCCACATTTTTCACATCCTAACGATTTAATCACTTACATTTATATCATCTATTAATACGGTAACTCTAAAAAAATAAAGTAGCTTTTAGGCTCTTAAAGAAAGAAAATGAGTGGTTCGATCATTCGTTTTCTTTCTTTAAAGGCTTAATAAAATCTTAGCGCTGCTACAAACGCAGCGCTAAGCAGTAAATCCTATTCTTTTACGTCTTTTGGTACTTCTGGAACAGTGATTTTTTCAGCGATAATTTCTTCTTTCGCTGCATCAACAGCTTTTTGTGCTTCTTCTGACAAGTAACCTTTTGTCAAATCAACACCGCCGTCTTTCAAACCGTAAACTAAGTGTTCGCCACCAGGGAATTTATCTTCTAATGCACGATTAGAGATATCTTGTACTGCAGCACCTACACCTTTAAGTGTTGATGTTAAAGTGAAGTTATCTTCTTTACCATCTTTTGTTTTGTATTTACCTTCTTTATCTTGATCACTATCTACACCGATAACCCAAACTTTGTCTTTTGAACCAGTTTCATTCAAGTCTTTTGCTTCTTGGAAGACACCTTGTCCTGTACCACCAGAAGCGTGGAAGATAATGTCTGCGCCTTTTTGATACATAGAAGCAGCTAATGCTTTCCCTTTAGCTGGATCACCAAATGAAGCAGCATATTCGATCTCAACTTTGATGTCTTTGTTCAATTTTTTCGCTGTATCGATTACACCTTGATGGAAACCAGCTTCAAAACGGTCGATAACCGCGCCTTCTTCACCACCGATAAATCCTACAGTATTTGTTTTTGTAGTGTGAGCAGCTGCTACACCAGCTAAGTATGAAGCTTCTTGGTCTTTAAATGTCGCAGACACTACGTTATCTTTTCCTTCAATGACACTATCAATGATACCGAATTGTGTATCTGGATTTGCATCTGCTGCAGTACCGATTGAATCAGCTAATAGATAGCCAATACCAAAGACTGTTTTAAATCCGTTAGAAACAGCTGTATCAATATTTGTTACGTATTCTGAAGCATCGTTTGATTGAATGTAATCAAAACCATCTGCTCCTTTTTTCAAATCATGTTCTTTCCCCCAAGCTTGTAAACCTTCCCAAGCTGATTGGTTAAACGAACGGTCATCTACCCCACCGATATCAGTAACGATTACAACGCTATGATCAGCGTCCCCACCTGCTGATTTTCCACCTGTTGAATCTTTTTTACCTCCACCACATGCCGCTAGTGCAACTGTTAATGCTAGTGCAGTCAAGCCAAAACCAAATAATTTTGCTTTTTTCATCTCTGTAAAGCCCCCTAAAATAGTTTTATATTTTCAACAGCCGGATGACTGAATGAAACAAGATAATAATGATACTTAGATTTAAAACAAGTAATGTTCTATAAATCTTTTTCTGTAAATGCATACGGCAATAACTCAGCGACAGTCGTCTCTTTCGTTACACCGTGTTCGCCAACCAGCGTAACTGGCATTTCAGGCGCGCAAAATTCAGCCATCACTTGGCGGCATGCACCGCACGGAGAGATCGGCTCAGGTGTATTTCCTGCAATCACTAAATGTTGAAATTCTCGTTCGCCTTCAGAAACAGCTTTAAAAATCGCTGTCCGTTCTGCACAATTGGTCAATCCATATGAAGCATTTTCAATATTAACACCTTGATAGGTTTTTCCTTCTTTGGTGATTAGGCATGCTCCCACCGGAAAGTGAGAATACGGTACATACGCTTTTAATAACGCATCATCTGCGATAGCTAACCATTCTTGTTTTGCTGTCATTTGTCCGCCGCTTTCTTCTTTAGATTAATAGCCTGCTCCAGTTGAGCCTTCCATAATTGCAACCCCAGCACTTGTTCCGATACGTGTCGCTCCTGCATCGATCATGGCTTTAGCTTCTTCTTCATTGTGAATACCGCCAGAGGCTTTAACGCCCATATCTGGTCCTACTGTTTCACGCATCAATTTCACATCTTCTACAGTTGCTCCGCCAGTTGAAAAGCCAGTCGATGTTTTAACAAAATCCGCACCTGCTTCTTTAGCAAGCTCACAAACTTTGATTTTTTCTTCGTCTGTTAGTAAAGCTGTCTCAATGATTACTTTCACTAGCGCTTTACCTTTCGCTGCATCAACAACGGCTTGAATATCCTTCAAGACTTTTTTATACTGCTTAGATTTAAGCGCACCGACATTGATGACCATATCAACTTCTGTTGCTCCATTATTAATCGCATCCGTCGCTTCATAAGCTTTTACTTCTGAAGTATTAGCCCCTAGAGGAAATCCGATTACTGTACAAACATCAACAGATGTCCCTGCCAAGTGTTCTTTTGCTAAAGCAACCCAACATGGATTGATACAAACTGAGAAGAATTCATATTTTTTTGCTTCTTCAATGATTCGTAAAACATCCTCTTCCTTTGCGTCTGCTTTTAAAATAGTGTGGTCAATCATTTGATTTAATTCCATTATTTTTTTACACATCCTTTATGCTGTTATTATATCATGAATCAGCTCAGGTTCAGTGCCAGAACTGCCGATTTCGATATTTTTATATAAAAGTTCTTTTACGTTCTCGATTGATTCTGAATTTGAATAAATAGTTAACAGAGACTCCCCAGATTTCACTGGCATACCGACTTTCTTGTGTAACTTGATACCTACTGCATGATCGACTTCGTCTTCTTTTGTTGCTCGACCTGCACCTAGTAACATTGCAGCGATACCAATTTCGTTTGCCACGAGCTTTTGAACAACTCCTGACGTTTTTGCAGGTAATTCTATTTGATATTTCGCTGTCAATAAGCGTTCAGGATGATCGATGATACTATCATCGCCACCTTGATTGCGGATCATTTCTCTGAATTTATCCAATGCTTTACCTGACTCTAGCGCTTCTTTCAACATCGCACGTGCTTCGTCTAATGTATCAGCCTTTTTAGCTAAAACAACCATTTGACTTCCTAAGATGTAGCACATCTCCATTAAATCTTCTGGCCCTTTTCCTTGAAGTGTTTCGATTGCTTCGACGACTTCTAAGCTATTTCCAATCGCTTCACCTAAAGGTTGGGACATATCTGAAATCACTGCCATTGTTTGACGATTGGCTAATCGACCGATCCGAACCATTGTTTCAGCTAAGCGACGCGCTTCATCGATATTTTTCATAAAAGCACCTTCACCAGTGGTTACATCCAACACGATTGCATCGGCGCCAGCTGCGATTTTTTTACTCATAATCGAACTTGCGATCAACGGGATCGAGTTGACTGTTGCCGTAACATCGCGCAAGGCGTATAATTTTTTATCCGCTGGCGCTAAATCACCAGACTGACCAATTACCGCTACATGACTCTCATTTACCAAACGAACAAATTCTTCATCTGGTATCTCTACATGAAATCCTGGTATAGCCTCTAATTTATCAAGTGTACCGCCTGTATAGCCAAGCCCTCTACCAGACATCTTAGCCACGCTAGCACCAACACTTGCAACAAGTGGCGCTAAAATCAAGGTTGTCGTATCACCAACACCACCTGTAGAATGCTTATCTACTTTAATGCCTTGAATCGATGAAAGGTCGATCATTTCTCCTGAATTAGCCATGGCTAATGTCAGCGTCGTAATTTCTTCATCTGTCATGTCTTTGTAAAAAACAGTCATCAAAAAGGCACTCATCTGATAATCCGGAATATCGCCATTTGTATAACCTGTAATAATGAATTGGATCTCTTCTTTCGTTAAAACCTGTCCATCACGTTTTTTCTCGATCAAATCTACCATTCTCATGCTTTTTTCCTCCGAATCAATCCCCAAGGATGTATTATACACTAAAATCATTCAGGTTAAAACCTTTTAGTAAAACAGTTTACTAACGCTTACATAATTTGAAAACGCTTATAACACGAACATTAAATCAAATCGACCAGATTGTCAATCGATTTCGTGCTATTTCTTAAAATAAATGTTGTATCGAAAATTTTATTGGGCATTTTTTTGTCAGGATCATTGATCGATTCCACTAAAAATTGTGCGGCATAAAAGCCAATATCAAAACTAGGCTGATAAACAGTTGTTAGTCCAGGCACTAAATATTCTGAAATTTCCAATCCATCAAACCCGATAACAGAAATGTCATCCGGAATTTTCTTGCCGGATTCTTCAATGGCTTGATAGGCGCCCATCGCCATTTCGTCATTTCCACAAAAAACAGCTGTGATCTGACGATTTTTCAATACATTTTTGGCCGCCATGTACCCGCCGCCTAAATTCAAGTCACCACTGCTCATATATTCTTCTCTCACTGGAATTCCATGATCTTTTAGCGCATGCTGATAGGCTGTTACTCTTTCTGTCAGCTGATAATAACCGTCATTTTCTTTTAGCATTGCAATATGTCTGTGTCCTTGCTCAATCAAGGAACAAACTGCTTGGTAAGCGCCCTCATATTCTTTCACGATCAAGCGGCCGTTTTCACGGGGATTGATGCCGCGATCGACTAAGATCACTGGTACTTTCCGTTTGCTTTTATTTCTCAAGATATGATCCACTGGTAAAATATTCGGCGTTGCAAAAATAATTCCATCAACTGAACGATGGATCAGTTCAGTAACATATTGCGTTGCCTTTTCTTCATCATGCTTGGAATTACACAACAAGATCATATAGCCTAATGAATTTAAATAGGTTTCAACACCTTCAATCACTTTAGCAAAGAAAAAATCTGTCACATCCGGTACAACCATTCCAATCGTTTTCGAATGACGAGTAATGATATTGGAGGCAAAGTAATCTGGCTTGTAATCAAATTCCTCCACTACAGCTAACACTTTGTTTCTAGTTTTCTCACTAAAACGACTGCCTTTGTTATTGATGATTTGAGACACTGTTGTAACAGATACACCTGCCATATCTGCAATTTCTTTAATAGTCAATTTCATATTTTATTCTCCCTTTATTGACAAGACCTACCAACCATGTCAACGTTTTCAAAATACGTATCGAATGATCCTAGTTTATCAGAATTCGATAGAATAAAATAGCTTAAGCAAACATTTTACAAAATTTAGCAAAAAAAAGCTGCTACTCCACTTTCACAGACCACTTTTTTCACCAGTTATTCGTTAGCATCAACAGCCCAGGAATCCAACAAGTGACAACTCCTTCAAAAATCGCAAAATAAAGAACAGGTCTCCCAATTTCTTTTTTCAGGACATATTCTATCTCTTATTGACAGAGCTCACTCAGCATGTTAAAGTCTTCAAAATACTTATCAACGAGACCAATCGCTTCAAAAGAAAAGAGAGGATGATATCGTGAAACGAGAGCAAGTCAAGAAACTACCAAAAATAGAGCTGCATTGCCATTTAGACGGTTCCATACGCCCAGAAACCTTACGGGAAATAGCAACCCCTCAAGGAATCTCTTTGCCCGCGGATAACGAGCAGCTAAAAGAACTCTTAGTCGCGCCTGTTGATTGCCAAAATTTAAATGACTACTTAGAACGTTTTGATTTAGTTTTATCTTGCCTACAAACCGAAGCAGCCTTAACAGCCGCTGCATTCGATGTCATCAGTCAAGCAGCAGAAGAACATATCCAATACATCGAAGTCCGTTTTGCGCCTTCTCTCCATACGGAAAAAGACCTTTCCTTACCTAAGATAATAAAAGCTGTATTAGCAGGTCTCGAGCAAGGACAACAACGTTTCGGCGTCAAAAGCAATGCCTTATTATGCGGCATGCGACATGAAGATACAGCAGCTATCGAAAAAATTGTTCAATTAGCTGAAGATTTCAAAACAGATGGTATCGTAGGTTTTGATCTCGCTGGAAATGAATCAGATTTTCCGCCTTATACTTTTGAAGAAACGCTAGAGTTAGTCAATCAATTGACGATCCCTTTAACCCTTCATGCAGGCGAATGTGGTTGCGGAAAAAATGTTGCTGATGCAATTTATTTAGGCGCCAAACGAATTGGACATGGCATTGCTGTAAAAGATACGCCTGAATATTTTTCTTTATTAAGAGATAAAAATATTTTGATCGAGATGTGCCCTACCAGTAACTTTCAAACGAAGACCGTCACTAGATTAGAAGATTACCCTTTCCAAACATTTATTGATGCTGGCATCAAAGTCTGTATCAACACTGACAACCGGACCGTTTCTAACACAACGTTAACAGATGAATATATAAAACTCCACGAATGGTACGGTATCACTTATGCAGATATGGAAAAATTAAATCACAACGCAGTGGATGGTGCTTTTATCCCTGAAAGTGAAAAACAAGTTCTTCATGAATACTTAACAGGTAGCTATCAACTTTAGTTCAATAAATCCACTAAAAAAGTCAAAATGAATGACTCTTGAATCATTCATTTTGACTTTTTCTATCTCAAGTAAATGCTAAACTTTAACATTTACTATTTGATGATGCCCGTTTGATCCACTCCAATAATCTGCCAATCATAAATTCTAGCTGTTTTTCCATTTTGTTCTGCTTTTTCTAAAGACAGTTTGACATATCTCGCTTCAACCAAACTGATTGCATCTTTGCTATTGTCTGCTGCGTTTCCTCGATGTTGAACCACAGTTGTCCAATTACTTCCATCATGGCTTACAGAGATATCATAGTCTCTCGTATTCCACTCTGGACTTTCACCACCTGCTCCAGCATGGAAAAGCTCAAACCCAGAAATGGTTTTCTCTGCACCTAAATCTACGATCATCCACGGCTTCTCACTACCGTTATCACACCATTTTGTCTGTAAATTTCCATCTAGTGCAAAACGATAACTTTCACGCTCATTCGTGTAGCCAGAACCTTGAGTAGCACTCGTTGTTGGCAAAGTAGCCAAATTTTCTATTTTGATTCCAGCATTTTGATCGTAAACATAGAGATAATTTTCTTTGATAACCTCTGTTTCACCTGAAGCATTCACTGCAACTGCTTTAACTGTATAGATGCCAGATTTAGCAAAAGAAAGTGTCACTTCTTTGCCAGAAGCACTTTGAGGTATCGCTCCAACCACTTCCCAATTAACCGTTTCCGTCGATTTAGAGACCTCTGCTGACAATGTTACTGTTTCACCCACTGACAACAATGTACTGCTAGCATTGATCGTTATTTCTGGTTTTTTCAACGCTTCAAATGTATAAACTGCCGCCGCTCCTTTTCTTTGGTCTTCTCGACCATACTGATCGACTGGGATCACTTGATAGTTAGCCGTGTCACCTGTTCGCTCTTGATTTAATAGCGTATACGACGTATTCGCTGTTTCACCTTCAAATTGTAATTGTCCAGCGACTTCTCGATAAATACGATAAGATGCAGTGTTTTTCCCTTTTGTCTGCCAGTTCATTCGAATACTTTCTGTCAAATCGTCCACAATCGTTTTCCCAGAAAATGTAAGATTGCTGACAGCGCTGATCGGTGTTGATTTTTCTTTCCCCATTCTTAATTGACCTAAATAGATAGAAGCTGTTTCAGTTTGAGCGTTTTTCACATTCAATCCAATCGCTGTAATCGTTTGGCAAACCGCTGGCTTAAGTGAATAAGTCGTTTGTACCCAACCATTTTCTAAAGGTTGCTTAGTTCCTTGAATAATCAATGGTTTTTCTTTTCCTTGTAATTCCAAGACTAAAGATGTTTCACCTGCACCTTTCGTTACAATCGATGCTGTTTCTGAAGCACTAGCTTTCACTTTGGTAGCGTAAAGCTTGATAAAGGTGTTCTTGTCTGCTGTCATTGGCCCTGTCAACTTGATAGAAGAACCGCCATTAAAAGCATCCTCATAACTAACTGCAGCCTTCAATTGGTTGCCCTCTTCATTATCAATGACCCAACGATAGGTTGGCATTACGTCTTGAATACTTCGGTTATTAAACGTTCCTTCTTTGACCTTTGTGCCATTTTTATAAAAAGCATCTCCATTTCCCACGTTAAAATTCGTTAAGAATGGCAACTTCGTAACAGGCGTTTTTTCTACATAGTAACGTGAGACTCCTTGCCATTCATCGTTAGAGCTTTCCACTGCACGTGGATCTCCTTGCGGATTTATCCATAGTAGTTTTTCATTTTCCCAATACTGATTGATATCATACTGTCCACCATCTCGTAATGTCCAGTCTGGGCAATACAGTCCTAACGAAACTAATGGTTTTCCATCTTCGCCTAAAATACTACTTGGCTTACGTCTGCTATTTACCCCATTCGCTTGTACATCAATTCCAGCAAAAAGGTCGTAGGGACTGCGCTTCAATTGGGTTGCTTTTTCGTTGGATGATTTAAGTCCTTGCCAACGGAAATCAATAAACATCTTATCTGAAACACGTTTTTTCCCTTCTTGAAAATAGCCTTGGTTCGTTTCATTGAGTGCTCCTTGCCAAGCTACTGCACCACTCGGGATCATGGAATCATACCAAATGATTTGCTGATTCTTTGGTTTTCGTGTTTGTAAATAACTCATAAACTCTTTCATTCCACTAGCCGTTTGCGCATCAACATTGGTTTCTTGATTAATAAACCATCCATCAAAACCATACGCTTTGGACATCTCCAACAACTTATCCGCCATCGGAAATCTTCCTCTTTGATCCTTTTGAACGAATTGTTCTACCCACTCACTCTTTCCCCCATATGCTTCTGGCGGAAAGAAAACGGTACCCACTACCGGCACGCCATTTCTATGAGCTGAATCCGTTACATCACCACTCGGCGGAACAATGATTCCTTCACCCGATGAACCTGCCCACGCAACCAACGTATCTACATATTGCCAATTTGTAAAATTATAGACTGCTTTATCCGTTCCACCTTGTGATGGGGTACCTTTTGTATGCCGATTCACGATTGCGATCGATAGTACTTTTGCTTCTGTACTTTGATTCGCGTTTGATTTCTTCCCTTGAACTCGATCAGCTAAAGGAACTTTTGAAACATTAAACGGTGCATCTGGATCAATTTTAGGACTCCAATTTAACAACGTCTCTGGAAACAACGCTGTTGATTCTGGCATTTGCTCAAACACTGGAATGCCACTTTCCTGATTACTTCCCAATTCAGCTGACTCTGCATAAACAGTTGTCGTAAAAGCCAGATTCGCTCCTGTTACAAAAGCAAACATAACAGCCGAACAATAACATACACTTCTCCACGTTTTTCTTTTCACTGAATGAACCTCCTTAAGTTAGTTGCCTAAATCCCAGCATTATTCATTCTCCACCCAAAATGTTAACGCTTTCTTTCCGTTTTATAAATAGATAAACTATAGCATTTATATCAAAAAGTATAGGTTTTTTTCTTGGTAAATCAGGAATAACAGCCGAAATATCGAGCTTTACACTCTTTATCTCAGCTGTCCTATCACTCGGATCTGTAAAAATGAAAAGAATAGCCTTCCATCAATTTCATAAGCTCGATTATGATCTCCTCTTCTTCTTTCGCTTCTGGTTTATCACACCAAACTGCTAGAGCGGCGCCTTTGAGCTGTTGCCGTTTAGTTGGGGAAATTAGTTGGTGTGAAGCGAATAAATCGGGATGCCAATTTTCTTTGATTTTTTCTGTCGTTGGATAAGTATAGCCTGCATTCTCACCAAGTACATAATAAAGATAATTATCATTGAAATTAATGACGGTATATCCTTCATCCAAAAATGTGTGAACAGGTGCCATTTCTTTTTGCCATCTTGTCCAATAGGTGATTTCAACATTTTTTGTCAGTGTAGAACTTTGATTTTTTCTAAAAAAAGCGTCATTCCAAACTCTAGGAATAAATCCGTGATTTCTAACAAAATCTGCTACCGTGTTGATGTAGGATTCAAATTCTTCGACCCCATTCTTTGCCAACGCAGGATAGCACTCCATTTGATCAAAAACAACAAACTCATCTCCACCGATATGGAAATAGCGACTATCAGAAAACAACTGCAGATACTCTTCGTACAGCGAGAGTACAAATGACACTGCTTGCGGATTCGTAATATCTAAAGCCGAAGGAATTTTATCGATTCTGCCATCTTCCTCTTGTATCGACAATTGCCATTCAGGATATGCTTTTAATAGATGTTCCATATGCCCTGGCGTATCAATATCAGGAATAATTTCAATCGAGAGATAGGCTGCATAGCGAATTAGTTCTTCTACCTCCGCGATCGACAGACATTCATCTGAAACAAGTTCAGGATAGCGTAGTGATTCAATTCGAAATCCATTATTTTCAGAAAAATGTAGCTGCAGGAAGTTACAGCCATACAGAGCCATTTCCTCTAAAATCCGGTATAATCCTTCAGGGGAAAAATATTTTCTGCCAATATCTATCATAACGATTCGTTCGCTTACAATCTCTGAGAATTTTCCGGAAGTGATTTCAACTCCTGTTCTTAACTGCTTCGCTAAATACATGACACCACGAAAAGCAGTCACTTGGCTACTTGCCTGAACCACAATCTGTTCAGCTGCTTCAATAACAAAAGAGTTCTTCGCCTCTGATGAAAAACGCACGATAACATCCGCTTTCTCTATCGTCTTTATAAAACTAATTTTTTTGTTTAATAATCGCAAGTATAAATACGCTATTTTCTCCTGCTCTGTTTCAAAAGTCTGATCCATATAAAAATAGATTGTTTGTAATTTAAATAAACGAGTCACGCTATCATGCTTCACATCAAACCTCTTTGTTCCTTCGCCAACAATAAGCACCCCATCGTACCGCTATTATCACCTAAACCACAACCCACAATATACTCTTCTAAGTCTGGCAACGAAACATAACCACCTAATTGTTGTTCTAATGACTCACGTATTTTAGGTAAAAGATGCGTTTGCTTCATCACTCCTCCGCCTAGGATGATTTTTTCTGGCGAAAGAACTAATGTATAATTCATCAAAGCCTGTGCTAAATAAAATGCTTCAATTGACCACGCTTCATGAGCTACTTCTAATAGTTGCCCTTTGATTCCCGTCCTTTTTTCTAACGCTGGTCCAGCAGCCAAGCCTTCCAAGCAATTATCATGATAAGGACAGACACATTCCAATGTATCGTTTGGATAACGCTGAACAGTAATATGCCCCATCTCGGGATGACTAAACCCTTGTAAAACAGCACCATTCACAACCGCACCACCACCAATTCCCGTACCCACAGTCAGATAGATACAGCTTTGAGTTCCTTTTCCAGCACCCAAATGAATTTCACCGTAAGCAGCAGCATTTACGTCAGTAGTCCAAGCAATCGGAATAGCAAAACGCGCTTTTAGCGCTCCTAAAAGATCCATATTTGTCCAACCTATTTTTGGGGTTGAAGTAATATAACCATACGTACTGGATTTCTGATTAACATCGATTGGTCCAAACGAACCTACCCCGAGCGCCTTTAATTGGTAGCTATCAAAAAATTTAAAGACTTGATTTAATGTTTCTTCTGGTAATGTCGTAGGCAAACTGATTCGTTCAACGATCTGTAAATCTTCGTCCGCTACTGCGCAGACAAATTTAGTCCCGCCAGCTTCGATCGATCCATAATATTCCATCAAAATCACTTCTCTTTCTTATCGGTCAAATCCAATCGTACGAATTTCATAAGCTTCTAGGTTGTCCGTTACTTTTTCAGGTTGTTTCACTTCTAGTAGGTTTAATAAATATGATTTTTCGCCAGTGCTTTTTTCTACTTTAACTTCATCTGACTTATCACTCATATTGAACCCTCTAACAACAAGTGCTTGATTCTTTTCACTGTTTTTCATTGCTGTTACTGCAAAATTTGTGCCTTCAATCTTTAAGTAGACGTCTTCGGCTTTTAATCGCCCTGCATGATTTGTTGTTTGTTTTACACTAAAAGGTATTTGCGCCGCGTATGCTCGTTTATAGCTAGCGTATCGCTCCGCCGCTTCTCCATGAAAGTCAACACCATAATTAAAAGTATGTTGTCCTATGCATTGCGCTTCTGGTGTCGGGAAGTAACCCCAATCACCCATTTCACCGACGGATCTTAGAAGCGTTAACGCAATCGTATTGGTTTCAGGTAAAATCTCATATTCGTTCAATCCAAAATTTGAAACAGTTATTCCAGCTTTTTCATCATGAATATTGACAAATGCATGCTGATGTTGAGGATTGGTTGGATTCTCCCAACTTTTGCTAACTTGATTCGGTCTAGTAACTACTTCATAGATGCTATCAGCTTCATGCGTCTCTGCTTTTATCCCTGTTGGAAATAGCATCCGCAAGCGATGATCTTTCATTTGGTTATTTACAGTTGTTTCAAAGTTCAGGTATGGAGAATCTTTTTCCATCGTTACTACTGTCTCGATCGTCAATTCTTTCAGTTTCGATGAACGCTTGGCTTTTCTATAACGAAAATCAACAACTGATTTTTGTTCTTGTTCTAATAAATCTTCTGCAGATTCGGGAATCATCATGCGTTGGATGATCTTGATTTGTGCTATGAAAGATTCATCTTTCACTACAGAAATTTCTGCTGGAAGTCCGCTAGATAAAAGTGGAGTTGTATCTTCTGGTTGTTTAAAAATATATTCATTTCCGATATCGCCTGTATTTTCGATCGTCAGTAATTCAGTGTATTTTCTACCAGATTTTTTATCCAGTACGTCTAATGTTCCATCTCCATTGATCATTACCTTCAAGCGACTATTTTCCAGCACACCGTTTTCCGCATTTACGACCATTGAGTCTGTTTTCTTTACTGGCGCTTTTGTTTCTTGTAATGCAAAAGAGTTCCACGAGAAGGCTGGCATGTTACTTATCGACAGTTCTATTTCCACATACTTAGCCATATACGGCACTCTGAAACGGTCTTTTGGAAGGTCATACCCAAAACTAACTTCTGGATTTGAAATCAAAGACGGTACTACTTGCCCTTTAGAATCAATCACTTCAAATGTTGGTGTTTGACTTTCAGCAAGCTCTTCCCATAATTCATGAGGAATCCCTTCTTTGAACGGTTTTCTCTCGATTTCTACTTTTATTTTTGTGATTTCTGATTTTTGATATCCCGATGTATTAAAGACAACAAACGGATAACTTGTGTCGGCGAATTGCGTTGTATCGACCGCCTCTACTAAGTGGGTCAACGCTTCTTCAGCCAAAAACTTCCCGACTTCATTTGCTTTTTCAAATCTCGGAATCATTTCACGATGTACTTCGTCGACTGAGCATCCGCAAATACTATCGTGTGGATGATTTTGCAGCAATAATTTCCAAGCATAATCCAGTTGATCATGTGGATAGGTTTGTGTTAGGTCATAAGCCATTGCAGCTAATGGTTCTGTCACATTTTCCAATTGGCGCTCCACAGTTGTATTCCATTGCTTTAAATAAACTCTTGCTGACGCCGTATTCGCTAAAGTAAACCAGCCATCCGTCTCTTGGCTCGTTAATTCTCCTTGAACGGTGCCAACTTTATCGGGTAAATCTTGGCGCATCTGCTTTAGGTATTCATCAAAATTCGAGTGAATAAATTCATATTCAGGGAACAACTCATTTGCCAAGGCAATTGCTTTGGTAATATCTTTTTGGACTGGTTGATGATCCACACCATTCATCATTAACAAATGATCCGTAGAAGCGAATTTTTCAGCTTCAGCTAGCTTTTGATTCCAGAACGCTAAAGCTGCTTCTTTTTCAGCAGGTATTTCATTGCCATTACTGTACCAATTAGCAAATAGCAATCCTAAAATAGTGCTACCATCTGGCCCTTGCCACCACATTTCGGAATACTGTGATGTATAATTTTCATCCTCTAACACTTCATTGTTAAAGCCAACTGGTTTCACTCCTCGACCAAAAGCCGCTGCGTCTAAATCAGCCTGTTTCATCATTTGTGGTGTTTGCCCCATGTTACCAAACGTATCTGGGAAATAACCTAGCTTGACTTCCGGTCCCCATTTTTCGCTTTCCTTTTTACCGATCAGCATATTACGCACATTTGACTCAGAGCTGATCAGAAAATCATCTTGCAAGATATAAAATGGACCGATTCGTAGTTTGCCATCCGTAATTGCTTTTTGAACGGCGGATTTCTTCTCTGGTCTAACTTGTAAATAATCATCTAAAATAATCGTCTGACCATCCAAATGAAAACTATCGAATGCCGGATCGGTCTCAATCAATTCCAACACGTCATCTACCAGCTCAACTAAGCGCATATGGTGTTGTTCATACGGCATGTACCATTCACGATCCCAATGAGAATGAGAAATGATATAGACTTTTTTCTTCATAATTTTACGCTCCATCCATTCTTTTTATCGTTCAACTCGAATATCAAAATAATCCATCACCAACTCACAAAACATCATGTTAGCCCAAGAGAACCATTCACGTGTATAATTTTTCGGATTGTCTACATCAAATCCTTCATGCATTAAGTGTGTCCCTCCGTCGTTGGCTACTAAAGAATTCAAGATTCGTTCTTTTTCTGACTTGTTTTTTGTCGTCATACCTTCCATCGCCAACGCGATCGGCCAAATATAATTTTCTGGCGTATGAGAACTACCGATACCTTTAGCGTATTTCCCCTCATAAAAATAAGGGTTTTCCTTACTTAAAATTGTTTTTCTAGTTGCTTGATACGTCTCGTCATCAACTGTTGTATAGCCCAAATAAGGTGCAGAAAGCAGATTAGGAATATTGCTATCATCCATAATGCTAGCATTACCTAGACCATCTACTTCGTATGCGTAGATAGCGTCTCCAGCTCGATTGTCCGTTTTGCCAAATTGGTGAATTCCAGAATCAATTTTTTTTCTAAGTGAAGATGCTTGCGCTACTATTTCTGGATCAGACAATATTTCAGTAAAAATCTCTTCGATATAGCCCAAAATAACTACAGCAAACATATTCGATGGCACTAAATAACCGTAACGGCAAGCGTCATCGCTCGGACGAAAGCCCGACCAAGTCATCCCTGTTTTACTGACCTCACTGCCTCGACCATCATTTGGAAGTGTGTCCTCTAAACGTGTAGTATCGCGTTCGAATGTATATGGTGAATTTTGGTGCTCTTGTTCTGTTTTAAAAACCGTCAAAATCTTTTTCACACCTGCTACAAAATTCTCATCGAATTGCTTCTTGCATCTCGTATTTTTGAATAGCAAGTAAGCGAGTTGAACGGGGTAACAAAGTGAATCTATTTCGTATTTCCGCTCCCAGATCCACGGACTCATTACCGTGTGATCGCTCTGATGTCCAGCACCATTCGGTTCTTCATTGAATGCATTAGCATAAGGATCCATCGTAATATAGAAAAATTGACGTTGGACCAAACCGCAAATCATGTCTCTTAATTCTTCATCTTCTTTGGCGATAACTAAATAAGGACGAACTTGCGCAGTAGAATCTCTCAGCCACATCGCAGGAATATCTCCTGTTAGTAAAAACGTAGTCCCATCCGCTTGTCTTTTGACTGTCGTAGTCAAGGTATTGGCAAAAGCTGCATTGAAGTTTCCCGCCCAACCAGCGTGCTCTTCCCCACACATCTTAGTGATTTTATCCATAAAATCTTGAACTGAGTTTGGTATTTTTTTGTAAGCCATACGTACCTCCCATTAGTTGATATATCATTTCACAACGAAAGTATATGCTAATGAAAGCGTTTTGTCTACTGTTTTTATTAATATTTTTAAATTGAACTCTTTTTCTTTCTATGTTAAACTAACAACAATGATATATCATTTCACATTTAGGAGAACAACTATGTCAAAACCATTATATAAAAAAATCACCGATGACTTATTGCAAGCAATCGAAACTGGAAAATTACCAGAAAATGCCCAACTTCCAACAGAGAAGGAACTCTCTCAAACGTATAATGTCAGCCGTATCACCTCGAAACGAGCATTAACAGAGCTCGAAAATCAAGGGTTGATTTATCGTATCCAAGGAAAAGGCAGCTATGTTCAAAAACGTAAACCTATGAAGAAAAAAGTGTCACGTATTTTATTTTTGATTCCTTTCGTAAATGATCTTTCTCTTGGAAACTTCAATGAGGGATTAGCTCCTGTTACAAGTGAACATCACTACGAAGTAATCATGTCATCCTCAGAATTTTTGATCAATAAACAAGCAGCTGATATCATCGAAGATTTTGACGGAATGATCTACTATGCACATAATACTGAAGACTTTTTAGATACGTTATTCGAGTTGTCTATTCAGCAATTTCCAGTCATCATCTTAGATAAAAAGATCCACGATCTGCCTTATCCCACTGTTCAATCGAACAACTTTTCAGGTGGTGCGATGGCGACAACTTATTTAGCAACCCAAGGTCACCAACGGATTGCTTATATTTTTGGAGAAGAAACACTGCCGCAATCTGTACGGCAGCGCTATTTAGGCTACATTCATGCGACGAAAGAACAGCACTTATCTTTTCATACCGCTTTAACAGATAAGCAAGCCTTTCTACACTCCGATGTTATTGCTTATATTTTAGAAAATGCGATTACTGGTGTTGTCTGTGAAAATGATTTAGTAGCGATTTCTTTAATGAACCAAGCCAAGCGAGCCAATATTGATATACCAAATCAATTATCCGTTATTGGTTTCGATAATATCCAAGCTGCCTCATTGATCGATCCATCTTTAACCACAATTGCTCAGGATTTTAAAGGGATGGGTAACCTTGCCGGCACGATGCTGATAGAATGGATCGAAAAACAAGTGATTCCAACAGATCAGCAAGTTCCAGTAAAACAAATTATTCGACACTCTACAAAGGAGAATTAATGTATGAAACCAACATTCATCGACACTAGACACGGAACTGATAATCAACATTCTTTTTCAAATGGTAATTGTTTACCTTATACGGGTGTGCCTTTTGGCATGAACTATTTTGCACCTCAAACTAATGGAGATAACGGTAGTTGGTGGTTCAATCCTCGTGATCGAGTCTTTCAAGGGTTTCGCTTGACCCATCAACCTAGTCCTTGGATGGGGGATTTTAGTTATTTGGTTATGTTGCCTTTTAATGGCAAACTAAAAGAATCGACTGTCTTTCATGCTCAGTCTTCTTACCGACCAGATGAAAGCGTTTTTAACCCTAGTTATTTAGAACTGACAGCACAGCGCTATCAACTGACAACTCGTTTAATTCCTAGTATGTATGGTGGTATCTTAACAGCAAGTTACACACAAGCAGATGCCGGACTTTTACTTTCGTTACCTGGAAAATATCACCTTACTATCGAGGATGCTCATACCGTTTCCGGCTCTATAATAAACTACGCAGGTTGTGAGGATAATCATTTTTCTTTTTACTTTACCTTGCATTTTGACCAAGCTTTAACTTTTGAAAAACCTGTCGAACAAAAAGGTGAAAATGAGTGCATTACTTTTTCATTTGGAAATATTGGAGAACAAGTAGTCCAGTTCGGTACTTCTTTTATCAGTTTAGAACAAGCTAAATTGAATTTGTCTCGTGAAGCACATTGGCAACCAGCAGACTACCTTGCAAACTCAGAAAAGCAGTGGTCTCATTATCTGAATAAAATCGAGATTCAAGATAAGAACCAACAGCGTCGTTCGACCTTTTATCATAATTTATATCGTGCTTTTTTATTTCCACAAACATTTTATGAAAAAGATGCTCACAACAAAATTATTCATTATGATACGTTGGCTAAAGAAGTAAAACCAGGATTTCTCTATACAAATAATGGGTTTTGGGATACTTATAAAACGGTTTATCCTCTTTATTCATTGATTGCTCAAGAAAAATATGCAGAAATGCTGGAAGGTTTTTTGAATAGTTATCGAGAAAGCGGCTATTTGCCTAAATGGCTTTCACCTGACGAACGAGGCTTGATGCCAGGCACATTGATCGATGCTGTGGTTGCTGATGCTGCAGTAAAAAATATTCGTCCTGATTTGATGCCTGAATTTTTAGAAGCTATGATCAAAGGAGCGACAATTCAAAGTGAGAATCCAAATTACGGCAGACAAGGAACCACCGATTATTTGACTCATGGCTATGTACCTGCTCACTATCATGAGTCTGTAAACCATACCTTAGATTATTGCTATAGCGATTTTTGCATCAGCCAAGTTGCAAAATCATTGGAAGAACATACAATTGCTGAACATTATGAAAAACAAGCAAAGAATTATTTAACTATTTTTGATTCTGAAACTGGCTTTATGCGGGCTAAACAAACAGATGGCACATTCAAAGAACCTTTTAACAGTCATCAATGGGGAGAAGATTACGCTGAAGGTAGTGCGTGGCAAAGTAGTTTTGCGGTGTATCATGATTTTAAAGGTTTGATTGCAGCATATGGTGGGTCAGACAAATTCCAAGAAACATTGATTGATTTATGCAATCAGGCACCAGTCTTTAATGTTGATGGATATGGGTTTGAAATTCACGAAATGAGTGAAATGGCCGCCACAGAGTTTGGCCAATTGGCAATTTCTAATCAGCCTAGCTTTCATTTTCCCTATTTATTTAGCTATATTGGAAAACCGGAGTTTGCTCAGCCATTGCTAAAACAATTAATGATCCAAGAGTTTGATGATAGCTCTACTGGTTTCCCAGGCGATGAAGATAATGGAAGCATGGCTAGTTGGTATATTTTTAGTTCATTAGGATTTTATCCTGTTTGTCCTGGTTCAGGCGAATATGTGATTGGGATGCCTTTGTTTGATAAAGCGATTATTCATTTATCTAGCGGTGAAACATTGACTATTTCCAGTAGTCCAAATCAGGAACAGCAACAATTTGTGGACCATATTCGTTACAATGATTCTTTGCATGAGGAATTAGTTTTCACTCATGACAGCTTGATAAATGGTGGTACGATCGACTTTACTTTGGGCAACGTGCCTAGACCGAGACAATACAAAAAAGATCAACTTCCTTTTAGCATTTAATAACGTGTTATTTACAAAAAAAGCAACTACAAGAGCAGATCTCTTGTGGTTGCTTTTTCACCTATTCTTCCCCCACCGAATCGTAATGGTGTTTATATTTTTCTCGAAATTCTTTCGGCGTTAAATCATTCATCTTTTTGAAAATTTGAGAGAAGTATGTGCTGTTGTTAAAGCCGATTTTATCAGCAATTTCATTTACGTTATCATCCGTATAAAGCAACAAATTTTGGGCTTTTTTCATACGATATTGGTTTAAATATTGGGAAAAGCTCTTCTTTGTTTCTTTTTTAAATAGTTGCCCCAAGTACATCACATTAAGATGTAATGATTGCGCTACACATTTCAATGTTAATTCGCTTGTATAATCCGAACGAATTTTATCGATCACTTTTTGAACGTTTTCTGAATAATCGTATGCTATTTTTTCCCGCGTGATTTGAGTCACTGTAGTGGATAGAATATCATGCAGTTTATCAGCGTTGGACGAGTGATTGATATCATCTAACACTTGCTGATACTCCCCTTCATCCAAATGATTAAAACGGCGATAAATATCCATAAAAAGCATAAACGTAATATGCCGAACATCCTCAGGACGAGCACCGATTTTTTGCGTCTTAGCAAAGATTTCAGCGATCGTCGTCTCAATCGTGGTAAAATCTCCCACCATCAACGTCTTGTTAAAATTGATAATATCTGCTGATAGATCAAAGTCATCTGAAAAAACAGAATACAGCACATTGCTGCCGCTAGCTTCGTAAAACTTATAGCGCTGTAATGTCTGATTTGCTTTTTCATAACTATCCGGTACGTCCTCCCAGTCACTGACCGTCTCACCAACACTTATCAACCAACTATCATCTTCATTGGCTTGTAACGGATTGGCTGTTAACAATTGGTTCAATTGATACTTACCACCTTTAAATATATGTACAATCAGACTTTTATCCCCTAAATTGCGAGTAAATAACAACGATTGCTGCTGATTTTCTAGCCAGTCAATCACATTGATCTTTTTCTCGCGATTAACCTCTATCAACAGAACTGTCCACTCTGATTTTTCTGCAGTATTGACCAATCGATCCAGCTCTTCATAACTATCCTTATCAATTTCGCCATTCACCCATTGGGACAATAAAATTTCACTATACAAACCATTTCTAGTTTCTTGTTGATTGCGTTCATCTAGACGTTTTCTTGCTTTTTTAACACTTTTTAGAAGTTCAACCTTATCTACAGGCTTCATCAAATAATTGATAGCCCCCAACTGTAATCCACCTTTTAAGAAATCGAATTTTTGATAACCAGAAAGAATCATAAATTCAAATTCTCTCGCCTCTTTTTGAGCAGCTTCAATAAATTCTAATCCTGTCATTTCCGGCATCGTGATATCCGTAATGACTAGATCAATCGCCTCTGTCTCCATCATCGTCAGTGCTTCTTTGGCATTTCGCGCCGTCCCTTTGATGGAAAAGCCTTCTGCTTCCCAAGAAATAATTTTTTTCAGCCCATTTACGATCATATACTCATCATCAACCAATAAAACATTGTAATTCATTTTATTACTCCTTTACTCTACGACTACTCATCGCAAAATGATTTTGCTGTAAAGACGGTGACTTTTTTTGAAATAAACTTTCTTTTTCTTTTCGTTATCAATCAGATTTGTTAGGAAAGAGGATCATCAAAGGTTAACTCAATTGCGATTCCTTTTATTTCGTTCGGCGTAATCGTCATTAAAAATGATGGGCCAAAATAAGCACGCAAACGTTCATTTACATTTTGCAGCCCGATCGAATCATGCAGCTCGATTTGCTCGCTCTTCAATTTAGTTTGAATCAACGCTAGCTTTTGTAAAGAGATTCCTTTGCCATTATCACGTATTGAAATCTTTACCTGACCCTTAATTAAACGAGCCTTCACGCTGATAGCATTGTCATTTCTGGAAAAATCGATACCATGAACAAAATAATTTTCAATCAACGGCTGAATTGAGAATTTCGGTAAAACCAGTTCCTTTAATGCCTCATCGATCTCAAAGTGATATGCAATTCGATCTGGATATCTCATTTGATATAAATACACATACTTTTCACAAAAACTTAGCTCTTTTTCCAACGTTGTTGTCTTAGCCTGATCGGTATTATTCCGCAGTAAGGTTGAGAAGGCATATACGACATCCGCTAGTTCCTCACTCCCTTCACTTAATGCATACATTCGAATATACTCGAGTGTGTTATATAAGAAATGGGGACTGATTTGCGATTGTAAGGCTCTCATATGTGCGTCTTGTTGCTTGATCTCTAGTTTATAGATATCCGCAATATATTGCTCAATATTATCCAACATCGTATTGATTCCTATAGATAGTTCTTTTAACTCAAATTGGGTCTCTTGATCATTGATCCGTGTATTCAAATCTCCTTCAGAAACAAGCGCCATCGATCCCATAATAATATCGACTTGTTGAGAATACTTCGTAAAGGTTCGATAAAGCAAATATAACAGTAATAAAATCAACACCAAACCACCCAGCATCAGAATCCGTAAATCAAAAAGAACTTGCGTCAGGATCTTTTTCTTAGAGATTGTCACTAAAATATCAAAACCACTCGTCGTTTTCAGATGTTCCAGTATATTATTTTCTGCCAACTGTTGAATTGGCAAAGCAGATGTTTCTTTCATTTTTTGCTGAATCAGTTGCTGGTCTGACGCGTTATTTGGTTCCGTATAAGTCAATAGTTGATACCCTGTACTTGAAAATACATACGCTGATAATCCATCGAATGTCGTTAAATGAGTCAAGCTATCGATGATATCTTTTTGAGAAAACTCAATATAAAAACTGCCCAGCACTTCTAAAGTCACTGGATTTGTGATTGGATACGCCAAATAAAACTTATTATTTAGACGTGGCGTTCCTTCTATCTTCTTACCACTCTTATTTTCAACACTAGAAAGATAATAATCAGTATAATTGTTCAATACGATGATAATCGATTCGATATTATCATACATGGTATAAAAATTTTTTACTTGGCCGGGTAAAAATAGATAGTTGCCTGTTTCTAACTGTTGATCATAAGAGTAATTCAAGTAATCTGAAATCGAAGTATCCATGTAACGATTTAAATTGTTGATTTTGTCTTGATTATCTCTCAAACTATTCAACATCGTTTTACCTTGTAGATTCTTATCATTGATCGAGCGGCTAATCGTGTCTACAGCTTCTTGTGCTGTAATCTCCCCTCTTCCCATCGATTGCCAATAGGTATTCATACCAATACTGACCATGCCAATCAAAATCAAAGACACAAGGATCAACGCATAATTTTTCAGCAAACGGTTCAGTAACGTTTTTTCATTAAAGAAAGAAGGTTTTTGTTTACGCATGGAGTTCCAATCGTTGATCGATTGTTTGGCGCCATGATTTTGTTGCAGTGAAACTCCAAATTTGAATCATAGAAAACGTACCAAATAGAATCAAACCTTTAAACTTCCACGTAATGAATAGAATCAAACATATGCCAATTGCAATTTTTAAAAGATTGGTAAAATTTGATAATGTCGAAATAAACGCTAGTTTCAATAAATTTTTTAAACCGATTTCATAATAACTGTCTAATAGTAATGTATACTGAAAAGTCACAACTGCATAGATCATTGCAAAGACTAAAAGAAAATCAATCATCAAAAACGCCAATCCTTGGATTTGAACAGATAAAAATAAATTATAGGCTAAACCTGTTAATAACAAAATAGTGCCATAAAAGAGAATATTTCCTCTGACAAAATTCTGCTTAAAACGACTCCAACCTTCTTTCAACGTAATATCTTTGTAATTAAATTGATGACTGATAAATAATTCATTGATTGTTTTCAACGCTGGCCCAATCCCCGCTACAAGTAAACCGCAACAGCTGAATAACCAAAAAAATAAATTTAACTTTACAATGACCCAGATTTTAATGAACAATGTTTCCAACGCTTTTCCAACCATCTAACTCTTCCTTTCTACTTCTCTATTAGTATAATAAATAACTATTCCGGATATTCCAAATAAAAAACTACTGTCTAAGATAATAGTACGCAGTTTAACCCAATTATTTTTAAAAGAACCAAGTAAAAACGATGTATTATCGATTCACTTGGTTCCAAGGATTTATACCTGTTTTATTTTTTCAAAAATTCATCGTATTGTTTTTGCATTTCAGCTAAGACTTTTTCGTAACCAGCGTTAACAAGCGCTTCTTTTAATTTAGGGACTGTTTCTTCTGGGTCAACAGTTCCTGTATTTAAACCATCTAGGTATTGACTCATAACGTTCGCTATATTACTCATTTCTGTTTTCACATTTGATGTCACGAAGTTAAAGCCTAAAATCGGAGATGTCTCTGCTTTAGCAATTGATTCATCACGCTCTTTGATCATATCATCTGTGATGGTATCTTGGGTGTATAAAATCTTATTATTTCCTGTATTCCAGGCTGGTAAATGTGTGTTTGGTTTATACCCATCGAGCAATTTGATTTTACCCTCTTTGCCTGGAATTTTTTCCCAAGCTTCGCCTTCAATTCCCCAAACTAATCCATTCAGCAATTCTGGATCACTATTGATTTGACCTAATACTTCTACAGCTTTTTCTTTATTTTTAGACGTATTTGAGACTACAAAGTTAGCCATTCGAGCTTGATCACTTGATTTAAGTGGTGTAGTAAAGGCTTTAGATACTAATTCTTGTCCTGCAGCATTACTTAAAATCGTATCACCATAATCGTAAGGACCTTGTGTTTCTTGACGAACGAACCAAGTATTTCCTTCTAATGGAAACTCTGTATTACTTGTAGCCGCATCTGATGGGATGTAGCCTGCTTGATACCATTTATGCATTGTTTTTAAGACGTCCATGAAGTCTTTATTTTCATATTGGTTGACGATTTTTTTAGGATCACCATTTAAATCCACTGCGAATGGATAGCTGTTCCCAATCGGAAAATCAAAATCACCTTGCGCTTTGAATCCTTGACCAATCGCAAATGCTGCAATATTCGGTTCTTTTTCATGGAACGTTTTTAGTACGCTTTCTGCATCTTTGTATGACTTAATATCATCGATCGATAACTTGTATTTATCCAAATATTGTTTGTTGAATGTCAGCACTTGTTGAGAGTATACGTTGCCATTAACTGGAAATGCGTATAATTTACCATCCACCAAATTTCCTTTTATATACGCTTCATCCAACTGGTCATAAGCATCTTTAGCAAATTTCGGTGCCAGTTCAGTTAAATCAGCATACGCACCCTTTTGCGCATTTGGTACGTAATTATCCGCAAACGCAATATCATAATTTTCACCAGAAGAGACAATAACACTCATTTTTTTCTCGTAATCGCCCCATCCAATATACTGGATGTTTAGTTTAACGCCTGTTTTTTCTTCGATTTTCTTGTTAGCCGTTTCCATCAAGGCATCGTAGTTATCAGGTTTATCTCCGATTTGATACATCATTAGTGTATTTTCATCCGCTTTTTTGCTACTTCCTTCTGTTTTTCCTTTACCACCGCCACATGCTGTTAACGCACCTAAAAGAACAACTGCTGTACTTAAACCGATTACTTTTTTCCACGTCTTCATTCCTGTTCCTCCTTGTAATTTAAAATAGTAACAATGTTCCACTTCACCTTGTACCATTCAACATCAACACAGTTCTTCGTTGTGTTTCTTGGCATGTTTCAAGGAAAAAGCGTAGCGGGCTCGTTTAGCCTTGCAGGAAAAGCTGAATGAGCAAGCTTTTTATTCCTTAACTCCGCCAATCGTTAACCCTTTTACAAAATACTTTTGGAAAAATGGATAACTGATTGCAATTGGTAATGTCGAAATAACGACGATTGCCATCCGAGCTGATTCTCCCGGTATCGCTGCCATCCCACCAGATAATTGACTACTGGCTCCAGCATTTTGGGTCAAGTATTGAATGTTGTTTTGAATCTTCATCAATAAATATTGCAGTGGAACTAAACTATCTTTTTGAATATATAACAGTGCATTAAACCAGTCATTCCAATACCCTAAAGCGGCAAATAAACTGATTGTTGCAATCCCTGGTACTGCTAGTGGTAACACGATTTGAATAAAAATCCGCATCTCAGAAGCCCCGTCGATCCGCGCTGACTCAATGATCGAATCAGACACCGAGCGTTTGAAAAAGGTTCGCATCACAATAATATTAAACGGACTGACCGCCATTGGCAAAATCAATGCCCAAATCGTATCTTTTAACTGCAGTAAATTCGTCATCACTATATAATTTGCCACCATCCCTGGGGAAAACAACATCGTAATCAAACAAAAGACAGTAAAAAACCGACGAAACGGAAAATTAGATCTTGAAATCACATACGCATATAACGATGTCGCCGTACTATTGATCAACGTTCCAACCACCGTTACTAAAACGGTGACAAACAATGCTTGAAAAATCTTGTCTTGCATCTGATCAAATAAGTAAGTATAGCCAAAGAAACTAAACTCCTTAGGCCAAAAACTATACCCATGAGTGGCTAGTGCTGTTTCATTAGTAAGTGAGATCGCCACAACAAACAAAAACGGCAAAATGCAAGATAGAGCAAAAACTGCGATCAACACATTAAAAAACAAATTTGCAGGTCTATTAAATGAGCGTATTGCTACTTTTGAAACTGGCTTTTTCTTCAATGTTTTCACTCCTCCTTAGAATAATGCCGAATCATTGTCAAAGCGACGAACGATTCCGTTTGTAACCATCAACAAGATAAAACCGACTGTCGACTGGTACAACCCAGCTGCTGCTGTCATGCCGATATCGCCTGTAGCGGTCAAGCCGTTGAAGATGTAAGTATCCAAAACAGACGTGACCTGATACAATGAACCAGAATTTCTTGGAACGTTATAGAACAAACCAAAATCCGCTCTAAAAATATTTCCCACAGCCAAAATCGTCATGATCGTCATCAGAGGTAACAATTGAGGAATCGTTACATTTTTGATTTGCTGCCACTTGCTGGCACCATCCACCATCGCAGCCTCATAATAAGTCGGATCAATTCCCATAACAGAAGCAAAATAAATGATACTATTATAGCCTATTCCTTTCCACGTTCCGATAAAGACTAAAATAAACGGCCAATATTTCGCTTCACTATACCAATTGATTGGCGTTCCTCCACGACTTGCAATCCACTGATTGAAAATCCCTTTATCTGGACTTAAAAAGGCATAAACAAAATACCCAATAATAACCCAAGATAAGAAATACGGCAAAAGAGACATTGTTTGATAAACTTTTACCAAACGCTTATTCCGCAATTCACTCATCACGATTGCAAAAAATACAGAAATGACAAGGTTTAGCGTAATAAACGTCACGTTGTACAACACTGTATTTTTCGTAATCAAGAAGGCATCATTAGAAGAAAACAAAAACTTGAAATTATCCAAGCCAACCCAAGGGCTCTCTTTCAAACTAGCGATAAACCCATCTGGTGAAATATGGAAATCCTTAAAAGCTACCACATTAGTCAATACTGGAATATAAAAGAAAAAGATCATCCAAACCATCGCTGGAATCGCCATTAAGATCAAGGCTTTATACCGCCAGACATTCGTAAAGAAAAGCGAGCGCTTTGATTTCTTCTTCATTTCCCCAACTCCTTTCATCAAATTGTCTACAATAGAATTGTAGCGCTTTCAAAAAGGAATAAAAATAAACAAAATATAGATATTCTTATAAAAAATATAGATGTTACTAAAAATACCCCAAATAATGCCTTTCCCTATAACCATTCCTGAATATGATACAATGAATCTAACAACTAGAATGGAGGAAGCAACGTGCAAATTTATCAAAACACAAAAATTGCTGGCAACAAGTCCCTATATATTTCAGGCCAAACACCAAGTAAAGAGGGTTACACACCGCATAGTATTGAAGAGCAAACAGAAATTGTATTAGAAAAAATCATCACTGCTTTGCATGAAAATAATTTAACGGTAGATGATTTAGTAAAAATCACGATATATATTACAGATGTTGCCTATCTACCAGGCGTTAGAAGTAAGCTAGTATCATTTGTCGGCGCGTCAAAACCTACTTCTACATTAGTTGTTGTTGCCGGATTGATCGATCCAGACTTTAAAGTTGAAATTGATGGAATTGCAGCATTTTAGATAAACTATTCACTTTATTAGATACTAAAAACGAAGCGAGTGCGAGACAAAACTTAATAAACGGTGACCAACAGTCAGGTTCTTCGGCAATTTCGCAAAAAAGCGAGCAATATAAAAAGCGCATTGCTCGCTTTTTATATTGCTCGAACCTAATCGACTCTTGTCTCAAACTCATTTCGCTTAGTTATGTTTTTTTTTGATAAACAATGTACCCTAGTAATCCAACTAAGATAACGCCCATTCCAGCTGCCACCCACGGCCAATAATTGGTTGGCTGTTTTACTACATCTACAGCTTCTTCATTAAGTTTCTCTGCCTCTTTTTGCTCGACATCAAATTCTTTTGTAAAGGCCCACTTCTCTTCACCACTTGTAACCTCTAACTTAAGTGTGTACTCGCCTGCACGTATTTCTTCATTCTCTAAAGAAACATTGTAATCAAATACAGAATGCGGCGCCATCGCCAATTTTTCCGTTTTTGTTGTGTATATCAATTGATCTTTTTGATACACTTTTGCTTCAACAGTCGCTTTTTTTAAGGTTGCACTTTGAACATTTCTTAATGTCGCTAAAAAAGCTGTCCGTCCATTTGTCAGACCTGCCTTAATGTCCCCCAGTTTGATTTCTGGTTTTACAATGGTATCCGTTTCGCTTAGTTTTACACCAATCGTGTATGAAAATCGATTTGACAACTGGACACCTGAAGCATTTTTTTGTTCCTGCTTGCTCTCATTTGAATCCTTTGAAGGCTCTTTGTCATTGACTTCTTGGACAAAAAATCCACCTAAAATTTCGCCATCGAAAGAATCGCTTGGCATTTTCAAATGAAACTGAATCTCTTTTTCTTCTTTAGGATTTAACGTAACGACTTGTTTTTCTGAAACTAAATCCGTCAAACTATGCTTCATCGATTTGTCTAATAGAGGTTTATCAACACTATAATCGACCATTCCATTATTATTTGTGAAAGCATCTCTAGGGGTAACTGCAATCGTTGATGGACGATCTGCATAATTTATGAGTTTTAATTTTAGCTCTTGCTCTTTCGAAGGAGTCATATGTAAATCAAAATAACTAACATCTGTCTTTTGGTTCTCAGGTAAAATAGCTTGAACTGAGTATGACATTTCTTCGGCAAAAACAGTGTTTCCGTAAAATAATCCAACAACAAAAATAATACTTAAAAATCCTACTATCTTTTTCATTTATCATTATTCCTTTCTATATATAACATGAGTGACTTATGTACAGATAAGTTTGAAACAAAAAGCCATGCTCTTTGTTTCAAACTACTTTTGTTATAACTATTGCTATGTCTAATTAATCTACTGCTTATTCTTGACCTGTTTCAGCATCAACTAAGTTCCAATTGATTTCACCAGAGTAATCTCCAGCTACGACTTTTTTGTTCTTTGTATAACCGAATGTCATCATCGCATTTGATAGCCCGATCGTGTTAACACCTAAACCTGTTGTTTCGCCATCAGAAACGATATTCGTTCCCACTTGATCGATGATAATTAAGTTATCTGCTGATTTAGGTACTTCTTGCCCTAAAATTTTTGATCCTTCGATCAATGGTGACGCAAGTGTTTGTTCTTTATTCTCAGTGTTTACAAAGGCAGATAGTTTAACGTTTACTGTCCATTTTTCGTTAGATCCTAGTAAATCAACTACTTGACCTTGGATGATTCCTAATTCATTTTCCATTGGTTTAGACTTGATAGTTGAATTGATGGTTGTATTCCCATTTTCATCAGTTGATACAGCATCGTTTAAATCAAAATCAAAATTCGCTGTATTAGTGAAACCTGTTAAATAAAGGTCGCCACCTTTAACAGCTGCTTCAGTCTTTGTTGTTGCTTGTTTTGCTGGTACTTCTTCTGCATGGGCCGTCACAGCAAATAGACTTCCCGCTGCTAATAAAATCATTCCTGTTGTTAAGGTACTTGTTTTCATAATAAAATTCCTCCTAATATTGGTTTAACTGATTGATTATTTTAAGGATAGACACTAAAGATTCTATCTATTTAAAACGATAATAATGGACGTTTGAATCTTAAGGCACATCCATCAGATTCCAAGAAACGGTTCCTTGGTAATGGCCTTTCGTCATGTTTGGAGATAGTTCAGCATATATTTTTTGCTCGCTTTTCTCCCCGAATTTCAATTCTTTCATTCCTTTGTGACTAATGATGACTCCAGCTTCTAACGATTGTTTTTGATTCCCCTCTTCAAAGAAGAGAGGTAACTTGTCACCAGATTCATTTTTAATTTCACTTGATACTTGTAACGACCACGAATTGTTACCACTACGTGTATCTTGAATCGTTATACTTAAATCTTCTGCATATCTTTTTTGTTTTTCTCGTTTTATTGTCCATTCACCAAAATTCAATTCCCCTGTAACCTCTGCAATGGTCAACATTTCTTTGGGTTGAACCTTAGGTAGCTTGATCTCTTTTTCAAGCTCAACACTTTCTTCTGTTTTATCTATTCCAAAAGCAGAAGTATGCACAATGATTGGTTCACTAAGCTTAGACGAATCTTTTGCTGCTGTCGCCTTCACTCGTATATGATATTCTTCTTGGGGTAAAATATCCTTTTTAAAACGAGCAATCGCCATTCTACGATAGTTTTGTTTTACCTGCTGCCCATCTGTTTCGGAAACGATCCCGCATTCAACTTGGCTATCAGGTAAAGGTTGGTTATTTTTATCCAGAATCTGAATTTCTTTAAGAACTAGTCCTTCTTCTTCTGGAAAAACATACTGCACTTGCTTCCATGCACCAGAATCAACGTCTTTGGCTAGTGTCGAGTTGCCGATCTTACCTTCAAAGACCAATTCATCCTCTTCTTTGATATCTTTATTTAGCAACTGCCCTTCTAAGTATGGTTTAGGAAAGTTGGTAACAGTTCCTTCATTTGCTATACTGATTTCGCTTTTCACTATGGGTTTTGTGGTACTACCTTTTTCATAAAAACTAGCTTTGTTCACGATAGATGCCAGTTTTACGCCTAAACTTTCATCTTTAACAATTGCGTCAAAACTAAACGTAATTACTTCATTAAGAGCCATTGCCCCGTTATAAATCATTTTGTTCCCTTGTATTTGAACATCTGGTTTAGGATCTCGCTTGTTTTCGATATGCAGTGAGGCCTCATCTAGCGTCAAGTACTTGGAAAATTCATTTTCCCATCGGAAATAAATGTTTTTTCCTCTGTTTTCTAGATATATTTCATAGTGTAAACGGTCGCCCGGGTGAACTTTTGAGAGTAGTCCATTCATATTCGTAACAGTTGAATCAAAAACATATTTTGTATCTTTTGAGACGATTCTAAACGTACGTGTGATTTTCTCAGATAAGTTACCATTGCTGTCCTGTGCCAGAAAAGTAAGCGTATGTTTCCCAGGTTTGTATGCAGATAAATCAATTTTGTCGATCGACCATTCCTGTTTTTCACCAGGATTCTTATTTTCAATCTCTTCAAATTTTGTATACGGTTCATCATCGATTGCATAGAGCATATCAATCGTACTACTTAGTTCGGATTCTACCGTACCGCTGACGTTCTCAAAGTTTTTTCCTTCAAGTAAACTAGCAGGAATATCTGATTGTAGGTTTATCTTGGGTTTATTGATTTCATCTAAATGAATCGTATATGACATCGTCCGCTTTTCTTGTGGTTTCACTTTTTGTTTGTTCCACATCATAGCAACTGCCGCATCTGAATAATAATCGACGATTTCACCTGGCTGACCATTCTTTTCTTCTAACCCATGAACTTCACCACCGATGATCGATCGGCTCTTAAAGAAGTCTCCTGGTTCTGCATAACGATACCACCAGTGAATCCCTATACTTAAATCTAAATAGGTTCCTTTTGCAGCCCCCCATTTGTCTGGATTAGTTCCAGCATTACTTGTCTCTCCAACTTTAAACATCACTTGATAAGGATCATTTGCAATTGAAAGTCCACGTCTATTTCCGATATAAGCAACGTCTCCGCTGTCTTTTCCGTTCAACTTAGTATCAACAATTTCTGAAAAACCAACATTCATCGGTTGAGGATCACCTAATAGAGGTTTATCAACACGTTTGATCTCAATTTGTTTTTGAATATCTCCAGTTTCGGAATTTGAACTGAGTGTTACCCGCACTACTACTTTATAGGAATAGATTGGATTATGATCAAGCAGAAACTCGCCATAGGCCCTGATTTGGTTCTCTTTGACTGATACTGCACTCACGGCAACTTTCTCTACAGGCGTGTATTCCCCAGCTTTTTCAAAAGAATAAAAACGAATCCCTCTACCATTTGAAGAATTACTTTCATTGCGATAATCAACTCGCTGACCATTTTCATTGGTTAAGAAAATATTCGTTAAAAATAAATCCTCTTCTGTGGCAAAACCATATGAAATCTGACTCCCTGATGATAATGAGGTAGCTAACGTCGTTTGCTTATCGAGTTGAACTTTCCAACCAGCATCTCGATCTGCCGCAATCTCACTCACCAAGTCTCCTGACCGTGTTTCTGGTTTACGTGCTTGTTCTGTCGTTGTTGACGTTGAACTCGATTCTGTACTGTTACTAGTGCTACTTTGGGTTTCTGAATTTTTTTCAGGTTCTGACGATTCTGTGGTTTCACCTGTCTCCACTGTTGAAACAGTTTCTGAACTCGATTGATTGGTGTCTTCTGTTTCACTACTTGTTAATTCTGTTGTGCTTGTTTCTGTAAAACTTGCGTCTAACTGTAGTTGGTAAGTGATCGTCTCTTGATTCTGTTCTACTATAATTTCTTGTTCTTGTACCTGATCGACATCAAAATATAATTGAAACGGTGCTGTTCCCTGATAGATAAATGAGATACTATGATTTTCTTCATCATTCGTTAAATTTAAGATAGACTGTTCCTGCTCTAAAGCAACAATATCGATTACTGTGTTTGTTTTAATGGTTACTTCTTGCCCAGAACTGATTTGAGGCAATGAAACAATGGCTTGTTCTTTTTCATTTTTATGTATTTTTAATATGTTTGTCTGTTCACTTAGTGTTTCGGCGAATACATGTATCGGACTTTGACATAACGGACTGACAACTAAAAAAATAATAACCATCCATAAATTGAATCGTTTAATGAATTTCACTGAATCACCTCTTGTTTGTCAATATTTGTTCTGCTTACAAAATATAAAAGAATTCAGTTCCAACTTCAAGATATTCTCGTATTACAATATTTTGCTTATTTTTAATTTTTTAATATGAAAAACATTTAAACCCGTTTATAATATCTACTATAAAGGTGGGATCGTTATGTTAATGACTCAATTAATCAAAAAAAATGAACAGATAAAATTGGATTTATTTACTAGAATCGTAAATAGTCCCATGATCGAAAGCGAGACATTACAAACACAATTGTCTCTCTCTAAAAATCGGCTGTATCACTTTGTCCTTCAGCTCAATAGAGATCTGGCAATCTATCAAATCCCAATCACAATTAATTACAAAGAAAATAAATATATAGCAGATAAATCAGAAAAGGGGCATCATCCCTCACTATTGATTTACGAACTTATTCAACATTATTTAAATGCTTCTGCTATGTTCCAATTGACGTATCTTTTTTTACACGAGGAGCAAATTCCAATCACTGATATTGCCAACAAATTGCTATTTTCTCAGTCCCATACGTATTATGTAGTCCGTCAGGTCAATCCTTTTTTGACGCAATTTAATTTAAGATTATCAGTTGCCAATAAGAACGTTTATCTTGATGGTCGAGCTGCTGATATTTTTATCTTTCGCTTTTTAGTGTTTAGTTTCCTATTCTTTTACCGTTCAGCCTATCCTGCGATTGAATCTGAGCGTCAAAAAAGTGTAGCAAATGAAAAAACACTTCCTTACGCCAAACAGATGACTTATTCTGAGCTTCACAGTTTAAATTCTTTTTTCTATGTGTTAGAACATACACCTACGGATCTAGATCGCTTAACAGAAGAGCTTCACTGCTCCTCCGTCTTTCCTTTAACAACCCTACTGAAAGCGAAAGAAAATGAGCCGGATCATGCCTTCCTACTATTTTTCCTGCGGATCTTTATTCCCAGACTCTGCAGCTTTGAAGAAATGATTCGTTTGGGAGAACAGTTAGAAACCATGATTGATTTTGATCTAGCAATGCTTGCCAAACAAATGCTAGATGCCATATTCGAAGCCTTTACATTGGAATCCTTGCCTCGTCTTTATAAAAACTATTACGCTAGCCTTTATATTTTGACCCTACATTTAAGCTATATTCAGTTTTTTGGGCATGATTTAAAAAATATCTTTTATTCACAAGCCTTAACTACTAAAAGTATTCAAACTCATGCAGCTTTGTATGAGCAATTGGTTGATTTCTACGATCAATTTCAACCAGCAGTCCCTTGGTCTAAAAAAGAAGAGAGCAAACAGGTACTAATCGATACACTTTATTTGATCGTTCTCGGTGAGCATCAGCAAAAAGTTATGATTTATATCGACTTTGGTGGGAATATCGTTGCTGAATTGGCCTTAAAACGTAAACTAATGAAAATACTCAACCCAGACACTTTTATCTTCACGACGGATGACACGATTGCAGATGTGATCATCGCAAATTATGTGGCACCGATCGAAAGACCAGATACCACCTTTTTACTTGTGGAAAACTTTAATGAAGCTGGAACTTGGAAAGCTATTTATACACATCTTTTACAGCTCGTTAAAGAATAATACGCAAAAAATCGAGACAATCATTTCGACTGTCTCGATTTTTTTATTTTTCTATTCAATCTTATGCTTCTTTAATGCTTTTTAAAATATAGTAGCCTTTATCTTTTGTTACGATTTCTACGTTACCAAAAACTTCCGCCATTCTTTTTTCGGCACTTGGCGCCCCTTGTTTCTTTTGGATCACGACTGTCAGGGTTCCACCGACTAAAAGCCTTGGATGAGCTTCACTTAAAATTTCGTGAACCACTTTTTTCCCCGCTCGGATTGGCGGATTGCTGATAATTGCAGCGTATTCCTTTTCATGAACATCCGCATAAATATTTGAAGTATGGATATCAACATTTTCTACATGATTTTTCTTCGCGTTTTCTTGCGCTAAGGCTACCGCACGTTGATTCACATCGATCATTTCTACTGTTCTACCGCTCAACGAAGCAAGCGTTAATCCAATCGGACCATAGCCACAGCCAACATCAAGTAGCTTTCCTTCTGGTAATTCTTCCCAATCAAAGGCATCGATCAACACACGTGAACCAAAGTCCACCGTATTACGGGAAAACACCCCGCTATCTGTTAAAAACTGGAATTTCTTCCCTCTTAATTCAAACGACCACTGCTCTAAATCATGCGCTAGATCTGGATTTTCTGTATAATAATGATTCGTCATTTTCTTCTTCCTAACTATTTTCTTTTGTCATCAGTCTACCTTTTATTTCACGAACAATCAAGGCAGCAAGTAAGTCATAACCTGTTTTAGAAAAATGGAGTCCATCCGCTTGTAAAAATTCATCTGTGCCTGGGTAAACAACCATAGCTTTGTATAAATCGATGACAGGAATTTCATATTTAGCTCCGATCACTTTTACTCGTTCTACATACTCACGAATACGGTCATCATCTCGGGTTGGCTTTCTAGCACAATCTACGTAAGGCGGTGTAAGTAGAATGACTTTTTCTTTGCCGATTTTGGTAATCATTGTTTCGATATTTTCTGCGTATTGTTCTAAAGGCACTAGGTTATCGATATTTGTATCATTGGCACCGAAAAAGATTGTTACAATATCCGCTTGCTCAGCTAGTACTTCTTTCTCTAAACGTTTCATGGTATCTTGCGTGGTGTCTCCTGGCATACCAGTATTTACGATCATGACTTCTTCATAATTTCGAGTTGCTAAATCTTCTGAGATTAGGTTTTGTAAAATAGGAGTAATGGCTTCTTCGCCGTATCCTGCAGTAATACTATCTCCAAATAAAACAATTTTTTTCATTAAGCATTTTCCTTTCTCGTCTTGTTTTCTTTGTTTATCATACCATTGAAAAGACCGTTTTGCTGAAGCAAAGAATTATTTCAGGAATTGGTGTTAGGTCCAGCTAAATTGTGTTAAAATAGGAGCAGAAATAAATGTTGGCTTTGGTGGAGGAACCGATGGACGATAAAATGAATTATTACCCCATTTCACGGAAGGAATGGCAGGGCTTCTATCATAACGGCAAAGCGCCGCTGACAGAAGAAGAATTAGAAGATATTAAAGGCTTCAATGATCAAATTTCATTGCAGGATGTGCAGGACATTTACGTGCCGCTGACCCATCTGATTCATTTATATATGAAAGAATTTGAGTCTTTAACTGTTAGCAAAGGGCTATTTTTGCATGAATATGTACCTGTTCCGCCTTTTATCATCGGGATCGCTGGTAGTGTGGCTGTTGGGAAAAGTACCACCGCCCGCTTACTGCAGCTGATTTTATCCAGAACCTTTAAACGCCGCAATGTTCAACTGATTACGACGGATGGCTTTTTATATCCGAATAAAGTGTTGGAAGCAAAAGGTATCATGGATCGTAAAGGATTTCCTGAAAGCTACGACATGGAAAAGTTGATCGACTTTTTAAACCAAGTCAAAAACAGCCAAGAAGAAATCAAAGCACCACTTTATTCTCACAGCGTATATGATATTGTGGAAGGCGAATATGAAGTGATCCAACAACCAGATATTCTGATCGTTGAAGGAATCAATACACTACAATTGCCAGCCAATCAGCAAATTTACGTCAGTGACTTCTTTGACTTTTCGGTCTTTGTAGATGCAGAACCGAAACTGATTGAAAAATGGTACCTTGAACGATTTGGCGCCTTACTCGATACAGCCTTTCTTGATCCAGATAATTACTATTATCAATATGCGATCGGAAACCGTGAAGATGCCTTTGCAATGGCTAAAGAAGTTTGGAAAACGGTGAATTTGAAAAACTTAGAGGAATATATCTTGCCAACTCGAGGCAGAGCGGATATTATACTTCATAAGACTGAAAATCATATTATTGATGAGATTTTCATGCGTAAATACTAGTTCGTGAAGCTAAATCACAAAGTAACACTTAACTTGATTCTAAAAAGGTCAAAAGTTCTTTTTGACCTTTTATTAGATAAATCTAAATGGATAGGGGTAATAAATGTGACCAATGTTGCCGATTTGACAACTGTCGAAAAAATTATTGTTTTAGACTTTGGTAGTCAATATAACCAATTGATTACTCGACGTATTCGTGAATTTGGCGTGTTCTCAGAATTATTGAGCCACCGAATCACAGCGGATGAAATTCGCGAAATGGCACCAAAAGGAATTATTTTCTCTGGTGGCCCAAATAGTGTTTATGATGAAAATGCGTTTAGTATCGATCCTGAAATTTATGAATTAGGTATTCCAATTCTAGGGATCTGTTACGGTATGCAACTGATGATGCATAATTTAGGTGGAAAAGTTGAGCCTGCTGGCAACCGTGAATACGGCAAGTCAGAGCTATCGCTTTTGATCCCTGATTCACCTATTTTTAAAGGAACACCTGAAAAACAAATCGCTTGGATGAGTCATGGTGACCTAGTCGCTGCTATCCCTGATAGCTTTGAAACTGTCGCAACTAGTGCAGATTGTCCGTTTGCAGCTGTTCAAGATACAGCTCGCAACCTTTACGGTGTGCAATTCCATCCAGAAGTACGTCATTCTGAGTATGGTAACGACTTATTACGTCACTTTACTTTTGATATTTGTCATTGCGAAGGCGACTGGACAATGGGCAACTTCATCGAAATGGAAATCAACAAAATCCGTGAACAAGTCGGCGATAAAAAAGTGCTTCTTGGCCTTTCAGGCGGCGTGGACTCAAGCGTTGTTGGTGTGCTTTTACAAAAAGCTATCGGCGATCAATTGACGTGTATCTTTGTGGATCATGGTTTGTTGCGTAAAGGTGAAGCAGAACAAGTAATGGACAGTTTAGGTGGGAAATTTGGCTTAAACATCATTAAAGTAGATGCGAAAAAACGTTTCTTAGATAAATTAACTGGCGTATCTGATCCAGAAGAAAAACGTAAAATCATTGGAAATGAATTTGTGTATGTTTTCGATGATGAAGCAACAAAACTTGATGGCATCGACTTCCTAGCGCAAGGTACCCTTTATACTGATATCGTAGAAAGCGGAACTGAAACAGCGCAAACGATCAAATCTCACCATAACGTGGGCGGATTGCCGGAAGATATGCAATTTGAATTGATTGAACCGTTGAATACGTTATTTAAAGATGAAGTTCGTGCTTTAGGAATCGAATTAGGCATGCCGGAAGCACTTGTTTGGCGCCAACCATTCCCTGGTCCTGGTTTAGGGATTCGTGTGCTTGGTGAAATTACGGAAGAAAAATTAGAAATCGTGCGTGATTCTGATGCGATTTTACGTGAAGAGATCGCCAATGCTGGTTTAGATCGTGATATTTGGCAGTACTTTACTGTATTACCTGGCATCCGTAGTGTGGGTGTGATGGGTGATGGCCGTACGTATGATTATACGGTTGGGATTCGTGCTGTGACTTCGATCGATGGGATGACAGCTGATTTTGCTAGAATTCCTTGGGATGTGTTGCAGAAGATTTCTGTGAGAATCGTGAATGAAGTGGCTCATGTGAATCGGATCGTTTATGATATTACGAGTAAGCCGCCTGCTACTGTTGAGTGGGAATAAAAGTATTAGATAACTTAACCCAAAAATGTTGGTATAACAGCATTCCAGTTGTTTTAAAATGAGTTAAAAACAGTTAAAATAAGCTCTAGTGGTACCAAAATTGGTACCAAAAAGCAAGTCTACTAAATTATGCTTTAGTAAACTTGCTTTTTTCATGTATTTATTTTGTATATTAAATTTTCTTCTTATGAGAGAAGGCTATGTTCCTTTGCAGAAAAATTACAGTCATTAATATGAACCCTATTATTTTCCAAAAGGATTGTTAAGAAATCAAAACATATTTCTTCAACAGAATTCAAGAAACTATTGGCTAAATCAACACTACGTTCTTTTCCTTTATGATAAAAATGTAACATACATCTATTGTCTTCATCATATTCGAGAGAATGATGCCAGTCCATTTCATTCATTTGAGCTATATAGTTGTCTTCATAAACGTTAGCTAAAGAATAATTTTCTTCTGGGTGAATAAGTAGCTTATTTCTTATAAAGATAAATTCATCTATCTGCGAATTTTCATTATTTTTATATAACAATTTTTCAACCCTTACAAGTCTTTTTAGATTTTTGTACAAAACTCCTAAATTTGCATATGCACCTGTGAAATATGTGTAAAAATCAGGATAAGCAATTTCTTTATTCGATCTTATACTTTCATTAAAAAACCTTAAACTAAAATCATTTTCACGAAAAAAGACATATAGCTCTTTTTTATTATGAATGTTCTCTGTAAAAATTGTAGAATTGTAAATAATGTTTAGATAATTGATGCAACTGTCAATTTCAAAAGCATTTTTTGAAGTATCGTAATTAAAATTACTATCTAATAGTTTCACAATTAATACAATTAAAGTTTCAAAATACTTTGGTTTATCAACCTTATACCTCTCCTCAGTCTCAAAGACTAAATCAAATTTAAAATTATCATATCTATCAAAGCTTTTAATTTTCATTTGTTTTCTCCGTATCTGTATAATTCAAGTAATTTCAGTATATCAAATCAATCACCATACTTCTATAAATTGTCATACAGCTAACAAAAAAATTCACTCTGAAACTATCATTGTATTCATGAGTGAATTTACTCAACATTCAAAATATTTTTTTATCGTATGGGATACTCTAATGATTTGATATTCACTTATTTAAATCTTTATCTGATAAGTTTACTTTTTCAAACAAGTAAATATATTCAAATTTTGAACGTTCTCCCGAGTTATTAATGAAAGCAGTAGTAAAAGCTAACTTTTTCCCATCATCTAGAAGAATGTAAGTAGAAGTATCATAATCTGTACCGAAAAAATAAAAATTGTCAAAATCTGTTACTTTAAAATCTATTTTTTGTAATAAGCGATTGTAATCTCCTAGTGTTTTAAATGAATACATAGTCGAGGTATGGTCAGTACCTAATTTTTTCTCAAGCTCCTTAATTTCTTTTTCTACTTGTTCATCACGATTGTAAGAACTATCCATTTCTTTATACTGTTTTTCAAATGACTTTTTTCGTTCAATATCACTTCTGATTTTTTCGTCCTCAGCTTCTTGTCGAAGTTCCACCTCATCTTCATAGTTTTGCTTCATTGAATTATAGTCTGTAAATTGGTAGTAGTTTTTCGCAAATCCTTTTTTTGAATTAAAATCTTTGTCTTCCCAAACCTCCTCTCTCAGAAGCTCTTGTACATTATCAGGAATATACAAAGAATCTTCATCTCCAAACGGTTCTAAATGGTCAACTATATCTACAGTAACATCAGCGGAAGGATAACCTTTCACGAACCTCCATTTGCCTACTAAAGAGGAGTTAATTAAAGAGTCTATTGTTTGTTGATTATTTATAGATGATTCAGTCGTAAAACTTCTTTCCGTATTAGATGATCTGCATGCACTGAATAACAAAATACTGCACGCCAAACCTGTGTAGTAAAAGCATTTTTTAATTTTCATATGTGCTAAATTGTTCTCCTTTCAAAAATCACCCATGAACATTGAGCTCATGAGTGATTTTAATTCTTGTTTATTGTTATTCTTTAAAGGTACTAGAGTTGCTTATTTTACCGCTGTTACTACTACTTTTACGTAGTAAGCTCCACCGCCACCCTCAGCATTGATGTCAACATCGATACCGTGTGCATCTGCGTAAGCATACCAAGTTCCTGCAATATCATACATGTGAAGCTCTGCTTCTGCAGGTGTTGCAAAGTTTTGAGATTGGTGTAACACTTGACCTACGTAAAACTCGTCAGTTGGTGGAGTTACAGCATCTTTCTTCCATACACGAGTTGTTGTGTAAGTAGTAATTGTATTTCCGTTTTCCAATGTTTGAACTACGCCACCATCAGTAGTTTCAGATACTAAAGAGTACCCCTCTGTTGAAGCAAGCACATTTCCTGATTCGTCAACGTTAACTGTTACGTAACGGTCTTCGTTAGTAGGTTGAGTTGGTTTTTCAGGGTCAGTTGGGTCTGTAGGAGTTCCTCCACCATTACCTTCATTACCACCATTTTGGTTTGAACCATTAGAACCGTTGTTAGTTCCAGTTGAACCGCCATTACCACCGTTTGAACCACCTTGAACGTCTTTGTCAGTTGCATTACCGTTAACTACGTCTTGTTGAACGTTTTCGCCAATTGCTTTGTCTTTAACGATTTTTGAAGATTCTGTAATAGGCGCTTGTCCGATTACTGTACCGTTAGCGTCAGTTGCAGTAATTACTTTGTCAGTCCATGAAATGACTGTTCCAACTTGCAAGCTGTATTGTTGCCCACTTGCTAAATCGATGTTGTTTACTTGAGCTAGTGTTTCAACGTTTACGTTAATTCGTATTGAAATTGCACACAATGTGTCACCTTTGACCATTTTATAGCTTGTCGCACCTTGTTCGATTTGAATCGACTCTGGCGTGTTAGCTGTCCATTCCTCAGCGTGTGCTTGTGTTGCTCCGATTAATGATGCTCCTAAAATTCCAAAGGAAGATAATACCATTACTTTTGCATATCGTTGTTTCCTAGCACGTAGTGCCATTTTTCTACGATAGTCTGTTCTCTTTTCCATTTAAAAACCTCCTAAACAATCTTTTACCTACAGAAAACATTTTACCATCAAATTATCTGTAAGTAAATATATAAACAAAAAAGCATACTTCTGTTTATATAAGTGATTGCAAAAAATATTTACAATAGTATATAAACGGAGGTAGATTTAATGGGAAATGAAATTTTAAATAACTTAGGTAGTCATATACGTAATTTAAGAATTGCTAGAGGTATGACACAACAAGAATTAGCTGAAAAAAGTGAATTATCGCTTCCTTTCATTAATTTAATAGAAAACAACAAACGTAATGTTTCTCTAGAAACACTAATTAAGCTTTTAGCAACGCTAGATACATCATTAAGCGATTTTTTTCTTCCATTCAACAGCCAGCAAGAAGATACTTTAAAAATTTTATTGACCTTAATTCAGCAATCACCTGATAAAGAAAAATACATTCGTCTTTTTACGGAAATATTGGTTCTAGCGAAGAATTAATTTTCTAGTCATAAACATAAGCAAAAAACCTCTACCTATATGGCTGAGGTTTTTCGTTTTTTAATCTTCTTTTTTTAGAAACTTATTAACAGCAAATTGCACATCATATCTATCTTTTAAAGCCATAAGCATCTGCTTATTATCATAGTACAATTCATCAGTAGCTTCTGGCAAATATGCTTGTAGTGCTTGCGCCTCAAAAAAATCAACTGTTTTCTCTTCGGTTTGAAAAATGTCTTTATAAAAATAAAAAATTTCTTCTGCAACTTTGTCAATTTCTTCATTAAATACCTTAGCAAACTTCGGTGATTCTTTTATCATATCACCAATTTTCTCAAACGTTGGAAATGATTCTCCGTTCTCCCAACGATTTAACTTCCGTTCACGTTCATCCCAAGGTACTTCCTCATCAAAATCTTGAGTGATATCCCTATAGCTTTTAATATTAAGATTGCGAATGATTTCCCTCCTTGTGAGATTCCACTCTTTTCTGTACCTCTTTAATGATCTTGAAAAAGCTTGTTTCCTAATCTCATTCACAAAGAAATTATTCTCTTTTTTCATCTTTTCCTTTTCTTCCATTAACAATCTCTCCTTTTTTAATAATAACTAATTTTATTACAATCATAGTTTAACAAATCAAGGTGTTTTAACGAGACAATTTTTTGATGACAAAATATATCAATTATGACCTAAAACGTCTTTACATTTCGGTATTATCAAACATGTAATCAACATTGATTACTACAACTATTAAAGGAGTGCATACAAATGAGGAAAACGGAATTCCAACTAAAGAAGAAGTATCAGCACTTAATAATTAATCGGAGGTATACAACCATGAATTTTATCCAAAAATATAGATATATTTTTTATCCACCATGAGACCACTTGTCATTCAACAAGAAAAAATAAAAAAAGTGAGGTAGAAAAAAATGAAGAAAAAGAAAAATCAACATGAAAAAGTTAAAAAGTGGGTCATTTTTGGAATTGTCTTACTCATTGGAATCCTTATTTGGGTTCTCAAGGATATCCTACTACTACTTATATCAGTTTTGTTAATAGGAATTCTCTACTTTTCTGACAATATTTTTCAAACGATAGAGCAACATCGTATACAAAAGAAATATAGTGAGATTCCTTTACAGTCAAACTATATTATTAATTGCTCTTGGGAATTACTACACCATTTAAAAGAGCATTTAAACATACGATTTCCAATTGAACAAGATATTTTTTTGCAAGATGCTGTTGAACACATCGAATATGCAGACTTAGGCGCTACAACGATTATCAGGATCACAATAATGCTGAATGCTGAACTAGGCGAAAATGAAGTTATGACTGCTGTTTCGCAATCATATGTCAAACAGCAAAAAAGCACCCCGCTTGGGTCTCAGAATCCCCTTTTGCAACGCCTAATGCTTGAGAGTGTGAGCGAAGAAGAAGGCTATTTAAAATTTATCTTCCATGATTCAAAATTCTATCGTCCTGCTGACATATTTGAAAAAGAAAGCCTAGATGATGATTACTATGCATGATAGCAAATCAAACAAGTTATTCGTTTTTAAATCAAGATTAGCAAATGGAGCTGTTATTTCAGCTCCTCCTCTTGATTTTTTTCATACTACTATCCATCTCTGCTTAGTATCTCCTACAGGCGGAGGAAAATCAATTGCTATCAAACTAATTCTTGCATCTATAGCTCGAAATAGAGCATACAAAGATACCGAAATACTCATATTAGACCCCAAAAATTATGAGTACAGACCTTTTGAAAATTTAGCCAATGTCTTTTTAGGAGAAAAAGTAGTTGATGGCTTCAATCAGGTATACGAACGTTTTGAAAGAAGACTAAACGGACTAGAATCTTCTAACAATTTGCTATTACTTGTTATTGAAGAATATTCATCACTTCTACTTCATTATGACAAGAAAACACAAGAAGAAATCAAAGCAAAGATGGCTCGATTACTCATGATGTCCCGTGTGTTCAACATTCGCTGTATTTTTGTTATGCAACGATTTGACAGTGCTTACTTTACTAATGGTTCTCGTGATAACATCACTACCAGAATTGCATTTGGTACCTTATCAAAAGAATCCCAAAGAATGCTCTTTCCTGATTGTGAAGAAATAGAACCACAACCAAAAAGACACGGCTATTTTTATATAGATGGAAAAGGGATAACGAAAATTATCGTTCCTACCGTACGTCACTTTGGAAAGTTAGACAATGACATTGCTAGATTTTTAGCAAGAAACACGTAGTTAAAATGTCCAAAGCTCTGATTGACATTAAAAGCTGGGCAGAAAGAGGTGCTATATATGAAACGATTAAACGCTTTTTCACACGTAGATGTGGAAACAATGACTTCCAATATGGAACTAAAAGCAATGAAGTCAGAAATACTACTAGATTTTGATACTAAAAAAGAGATCGGGGCAAAGTATACGGTTTTAGTATGGAGTGACTCAAACGACTATGGAACCATTGGAGTTAGCAATGCTGGAGAAACATTCACAGTCAAGGTACTAGGTCAGAAGCCTAAACCTATTGAAACACCTGTAGACATAGAATTAGAAAATCCTACTGGTGTTATTTATGGAGATTATAGAAATCAGTTATCTGTGACTGCTGATGATATCATTTCACTTTAGTATTTTCTGTTTTTTTACTCCGTCAGGCTGAGCGTAAGCTCAAAGACTGACGGAGTAAAAAAAACAGGTTCCAACTATTAAAAGTCAATGTTAACAAGGCGGGAGGGCTTGTTATCCCGCCTAAATTAAGATTTCCAGTGTCAAATTAGATTATGAAATTGAGGTTATAAAATGAAAACAAAAAAGGCAAAAAGCATGATGATAACACAACAAGTAGAGCACCTTCCTTCTGACATGAAAACGACTGACGAGTGTTTTACAACTATCATGAACAAATTAGAACCTTCAAAATGTGCAGTTATCCTTCATGATAAAGATATAAATGATAATGGAGATGTTAAAACGCCCCATGTACATGCCATGGTAACCTTTGAAAATGCCAGAAGCTTAAATAACGTAGCTCATCTCTTAGGCATTGAAACACAGTATATTGAGCAGTGGAAGGGCAACTCAATTGTTGGTTTCTCATATATCATACATGCCACAACAAACGCTGAGCATCAATATCAATACAGCACAGATGAAGTCATAGCCAATTTTGACTTTGATGAATTAATGGAACAAGCACGTCAAGGGATTCAACGTGTCACTAAAACAACTAGTGCTAAAGATGAAATCATTATACGGGCTTATTTAGATGAATTGAAAAAAGGGTCTATTATTCTTGAAGAGGTAGAGGAAAAACTCACAGGCTCACAATATGCTAAAGCTAAAAATAGGCTCGAAAATGTTTGGCAAAAGCGCCGAACACTCCTAGCAGAAGAATGGCGAAAAGAAATGCTCGAAACAGGTCGTTCGATTGACGTTATTTACATTTATGGGCAATCAGGAACAGGAAAAACACGACTAGCTAAAGATTATGCTGAAAGAACTGATTGCGATTATTTTTTAACAGGTTCAAGTCGTGACCCTTTCCAATTATATGAAGGTCAACCAACAATTATTTTAGATGAATTGAGACCTTCTACCTTTCCTTATAATGACCTGTTAAAACTACTAGACCCTTTTAACACTAGATCAAATGCACCAAGTCGCTATTTTGATAAGTTGCTAACTGCCGACTTAATCATCATTACCTCGCCTTATAGTCCGAAAGAATTTTACCAGCGTATTATAAAAAGTGATAAACACTTTGACGAAAGAATAGATAGCTATTATCAGCTTGCAAGACGATTAGGCTTAGTTATATTTATGACAAAAGACTACATGCAAGTAGCATTCTTTGATGAATCTTGGCAAGATTTTGTATTAGATAATTCATCAAAAGAACCTAATCCCTACAAGGAAGATACTGTAAACAATATTTTAAGTCAAAATCAAAAAGCGGAGAAACTCTACAAAGGTGTCCTAGATGCATTTCGTCCAGCTGATAATTTGACAAAAGAAGTGAGCGAAGAAGTATTAAATGAACAAACTGCTCTCTTTGAGACTCATACAAAACTAGAAATAAAGAAAAAGGTAGTAAAAACAGATAATAAAAAAAGCCCCATCACCAAGCCGACCAAAGCAAATGATGATGAGACAAGAACATAGACAATAAAACATGCCTACGCTGTATTATCTCACAGTGTGGGCATTAAAAAAAGTGAGGGCATACAATGGAAACAATTACAGCAAAAGACCTAATCAACTTAGGTTATCCAAAGAACACAGCACAAAATATTATTCGACAAGCCAAGCATAATATGGTACAACAAGGATATGCATTATATAACAATAAGCGTTTGGGGCGTGTACCTAAACATGTTGTTGAAGCTATTTTAGGGGTTAAGTTGTCTGATAACGGAGGGTTTTCAGATGGCAAAAACTAAATTTGAAGGTGTATACAGAGATAACGACGGAGAAATTTTTATTTCAGTCAGTTGCGGTGTAGATAAAATGACAGGTAAGCGAATTAGGAAAAAAAGTAGAAAAACAAGCACTGGGAAAAAGTTTTCCAGTGAGGAAGAAGCTTATGCAGAAGCCATAAAGCTAAAGAGTCAATACCTCGAAAGTACAGGATATTCTAACTATCATATTACATATGGTCAATATATGAATACTGTATTCATTCCTTACTACGAAGCAGACGTTCAAGAAAGTACCTTTACCTCTCGCAAACCAATGCTTAAAATTTTCATAGACCGTTTTGGAAAGAAGAAACTCAAGGATATTACTGTCCAAGATGTACAATTTTTCAGAACATGGTTACGCTCGAAAAATGGTGCAAATTATTCTCAGTCTTATGCTAGCCTCGCTTTCAGCATGTTCAAGCGAACATTAGAATTCGCAGTGTCGATGCAATATTTGACAACGAATGTCGCTTTGCGGGTTAAAGCTATTCCAAAAGTAAAAGCCATAGTAGCCTACTGGACGAGAGAAGAATTTGAGCAAGTGATTTCTAAAATCTATATTGATGATTTCTATGAGCATTTGTGTTTCGTTATGCTTTGGGTCTATTTTACAACTGGTGTCCGAGTAAATGAAGGTTGTGCCTTGTGGTGGAAAGATATTGATTTGAAAAAGAAAGAGATGCGTATTCACCATATGCTATTGTTCAGGTCTAAAACAGATTGGACTCGTCAACCATATTCAAAAACCGAAGCTGGAAGCCGAACCATTACACTAGATGATGATACCGTTGAAATTTTGAAAGTATGGAAAAATCGTCAAGAAGAAATGGGTGTTAAAAATTTTGTGTTTAGCTATGATGGCTTACCTATGCAAAAATCAACTATTTCGAGAATTGTTAAACGCTATGCTCGATTAGCTGATGTAACTGAAATTCAGGCAAAGGGATTGCGACACAGTAATGCTTCTTACTTGATTAATGAATTTAATGCTTCTGTTTTAATCATTTCAAAACGATTAGGTCATTCATCACCTGAAATCACATTGAAACATTATGCTCATTTGTGGAGTGGTGTTGATAAAGAATTGGCTCTTGAAATGACTGGAGCAATTACAATCAGGTCTGCACAACAAAAATTCTTTACGTTCAATGGCAATCAAGCAATCAAAAATGACTATTGATTTAAGTGTCGCCAAAAGTGGTACCAAGACATTTAAAACAATTGATAAACGCTGATATATCAACAACAAATCAACCATTCAATTGCATTGAGTGGGAATAAAATGAACAAAATCAAACAAAATATAAAGTAATGAAATGCGCTAAATTGGCTTAAGTATAGCTGAGTTAACATGAGTTGAACTGAGTTAAAATGAGTAGTCGAGTACTAAAAAAAGTACCAAGTAGTCAATTAATAGACTATTTGGTACTTTTTAATTTCTAGCTATTTTGACATGAAAATAAAGCCGGTCTGTGACCGACTTTATTATTTAAATTATTACCAGCCACCTGATTCCAATTCGTTTCCGTTGATATCATTAGTACCAGTTGTATCAAGTTCCCAACCATTAGGGCCGTCAGTACCTGTTGTATCAAGGTCTTGAGAAGGAGGTGTGGGTGTGTTGTTTACAGTATCTTGTGATGCATTATTATTTGATGCACCACCATCTGTCGTGGACGGGGGATAAGTTGGTGCGGATGTCCCATTATCCGCTGGTGGAGTGTAAGCTGGTTCTATTTGTTCTTGATATTGTGGTTGTGCAGGCTGAAATGTTTCCGCTTGAGTCGTGTCTTCATTACTCTCCTGAGTGGCTAAGGTTTCTTTCTTAGTTTTTTCGGTCTGTTCTTTCTCTGTTGACAGTTGCGTCTTAATTTCGTCAAGTTTTTTTTGTGCGGTATCTTTGTCTTTCTTTAAGTAGTCATCTGTTAGTTTGTCAATAAGTTGTTGAGTAGCATCAATGTCCGCTTGAGATTTTGATTTTTCAGTTTTAGATAATTGTTCGTTGACGTTATCAAGCTGGTTTAATAACTCAATCAATTTAGTCAATTTGTCTGTTAATGACTTCTTATCTTCCTTCTGATTATCACTTAAATTAGATATAGCTGTTTCCGCTACTTTGACATTCTCTTCTTTTCTTGTTTGGTATGCTTCCTCTACGGCTGTTTTAGCTTTATCTAAGGCATCTTTATCTTTTTTTTGTTTAGCATCCTGTTCTTCTTGAGCAATGCGTTCTGCTTCAACTTTTTGTTGATGTATGACGCCAAATGAGATGCCAACAATTAGAATGGTAGTAATAGCTGTAATCATTGTCTTCTTTTTTATTTTCATCTATTCACCCTCTTTGTCCTCATTAACATACGTTGCTCCCGAAGGAATAAATCCATTATTAGATTCAAATATCAAAGTCTTTTTATCTTTTGATAGTTTGGCCGTCTCACTTTTACCGTCAATTGTTATCACAACATTATTTTTGGTAATCGCATATGTTCCTTCCAATGAGTAGCTATTTTTATTTCCAACTAAACTTACTTTATCTGCTTCAAATATTAAAGTCTCTTTTGTTTCATTTCCAAATAAATTCTTACCTATTTTGACATAATCTCCATCTAATTTATTTGTTCCACAAGCTGATAAAGTTATCAGACTGAACAGCATCACCATTACTACTACTTTTATTTTCTTTTTCATCTGTTTATTCCCCCTAATTGTGTTATTCCCAAATGTCATTCTTTCCATTATCGACGGTTAATATCCTATTATGTTTAACAGCTTTTCTCCATGTTTTAATCCCGCTAAATGGGGAGATGAAAGCTATCCACACAACAACAATAATATTTTGAACTAATATTTTCCAAACTAAGCTGAAAACTGAACCGAAATGAATAATATTCCTTGAAAATGTATCAATAACTTTGCCTTGATAACTCCAAAACGAATAATGCCAAAATTTCCATGCTACAAGTGAGTAGACAAGTGCAATAAAACTTCCAAAATTAAATAGATAACTTTCATACTCGTAATAAGATGGCTTTAATATAGCTTGAACAATAAAGAATAATAATACACAACTAGTAAACCTTCGTATATTATACTGTTTGCGATATGTAGGATTCAAATGCTCCTTAATTGATACATAAGCAATTTTTATATCATTCTTATCATCATGCACCTTTTCATTTTTTTGATTATTACTCTCATTCTCCATAATTTTATTCTCCTTTTCAACGGTGACTTCAAATGCTTCGATAATAGTAAGATTACCACAAAAATCTATAAAATGGTACCCTCAATGCAATTATTGCATTTTAAACACCCTTAAAGAAGATAGAATACAAGTATTATGAATATGGAATACTTTGGAGATAAACTAAAATCATTAAGAAAATCAAAAAAAATGACGCAAGCTGAACTCGCTAGTAAAATTGGTGTTTCAAAATGGTCTGTAACCTCCTATGAACAAGGACGTACATCACCTAGTGTTGAAGTACTGATTAAGATTTGCGAGACATTAGACACCTCCTCAGACTACATGTTGGGGATTTCTGATACAGTCCCCCATGAAATGACTACCGTTGGACTATCTGACGAAGAGGTTCGCTTGTTGTTACAATTTTTAAATCTAGTTGAGCAAAACCGAACACCAAAAAAATAAAAAGGAGCAACTTAAGGTACTTATCAGTAAAAGTATGCAATCAATTGATTGCATACTTCAGACTGTAGACAAACGCCTAAATTTGGAGTGTTGTTTACAGTTTTTTTGTTTTATACTAATTGTATAAACTATTTTGGGAGTGATTCTAATGATGAAAAAACAATCTGTTGAAGGTAGAAATCAATTTGCTATGTTAACGCTTGATGATCTTGTACCGAAAGATCACCTAGTTCGAAAAATTGATGCCGCGATTCAATTTGATTTTATTTATCCCATTGTAGAATCTACCTATTCGACCTTAGGTCGCCCTAGTATTGACCCGGTGATCTTAATTAAATTAGTTTTTATCCAATATTTATTTGGTATTCGTTCGATGAGACAGACAATTAAAGAAGTCGAAACAAATGTTGCTTATCGTTGGTTTTTAGGCTTTTCTTTTAACGAAAAAGTCCCTCATTTCTCCACATTCGGTAAAAATTATGTCCGAAGATTCAGAGAAACCACTTTGTTTGAAGACATTTTCTCTCATATTCTAGAACAAGCTGTAAAAGCTGGTTTTGTTACGGAAGACAACCTTTATATTGATTCTACTCATATCAAAGCAAATGCCAATAAACATAAATTCACGAAAGAAATGACCTACAGTCAAGCAAAAGCCTATCAAGATGAATTAGAAGATGAAATAAATAAAGAACGTATTGCGACGGGAAAACGCCCTTTTACATGGGACACAGAAAGTGAGTTGAGTCTTCGAAAAATAAGTTATTCAGACCCAGAAAGTGGTTACTATGTTAAAAGCGAACGAGAAAAACAATTTGCTTATTCTGCACACACTTCTTGCGATGACAATGGATTTGTCTTATCTACGCTAGTCACACCAGGAAATGTACATGATAGTCAAGTCGCAATTACTCTGGTTAAACAGTCAAAAAGAGCTTTTCCAAATATAAAACGTGTTGTCGCTGATGCGGGATATAAAAATCCGAAATTTGTTCATTTTCTGACACACTTGAACCTTTATCCAGTTCTTCCCTATACTGCACCTCATGGTGTGAAAGGGATGTTTCGTAAAAATGACTTTGTCTATGATGACTATTTTGATTGTTATTTATGCCCTAATAATCAACCGTTGCTATTTTCAACAATTACTCGTGAGGGCTATAGGACATATAAATCAAATCCAAAATTCTGTATGAGCTGCCCGTTACTTAAAACTTGTACATTGAGCGCAACACATCAAAAAGTTGTGACTCGACATATTTGGGCTGATCTGATGGACGAACTTGAGCACCAGCGCCATACAGCGTTGAATAAAGAAATCTACAAAAAGAGAAAACAAACCATTGAACGAATATTTGCAGATGCAAAAGAGAAGCATGGGATGCGTTGGACGAACTATCGAGGGATTGAAAAAGTCGCCACGCATACGATGCTTACGTTTGCTACCATGAATTTAAAGAAACTGGCTACATGGCTATGGAAAGAAGAAAAGCCTATAGCTTTTCGTTTCAAAATTAAGTATAGGATAGCCAAAAGGAGCTGGTTTAATTACCAACTCCTTTTTGTCTACAGTCTGAAGTATGCAATCAATTGATTGCATACTTTTTATTTAATTAAAGACATCTATTGATAAAATCCAAACTGCTTGTATCTGACAAAGAACTATAGTTTATTTCGCCAACATCATTACAATACATATTTTCATAATCTAATGTTTATCCTCTTGTTCTACAATATTTCTACCTCTAATGTATTAGTTATTCACTTTAAATAGTAAGTAAAACACTTTATCTGCTTTCAATAACTGTACTGATGATTTAGAATAAGAAGTATATATATTACAGGAGGGATCAAATTGATTGAGAAGATTAAATTAATAAACTATAGGAGTTTTGAAAATTTAGAAATCCCATTTAATGGTAGTAGAAATATTTTTGTAGGAGAAAATGGAGTTGGAAAAACTTCTATATTGATGGCTATATCATATGTGCTATCAGGTTCATATTCTGCAATTGAAAAAAAAGGATTCCAATCATTATTTAATTCTGAAACTGTTCAAAGATATCTTGCTGGAGATAAAGAGGTCAAAGAGCTTCCTTGCTTGTATGTTGAAGTTTATTTTTCAAAAGATGTTGAACCCAAAAATTTTAATCTAAATGGCAAAATAAATACTGACAATAAAAAAGCTTCTGGATTGCAGATGAAAATTTCTCCAAATCAAGATTTTTTAGATGAGATAAAACAATCTCTTACCTCATCTGATATCTTCCCTTTTGAATACTATAAACTTGAATTTAATACATTTGCGGGCATTGGCTATAATAGTTATAATAAAAAGCACAAAGTTACCTTTGAGTATATTGACAGCACTTCAATAAACTCAGCCTTTGCTATGAAAAATTATGTCTCAAGATTATATACAAATCAATCAGACAGAACTAAAAGACAAAAAATCAGCTTTGAATTTCGCAAGTTTTCTAATGAATTTTCCGAAAAATTCTATGATGAGTTTCAGCTAGAGGACACTTCTGATTATAAACTTAAAGTTAAATCTTCTTTTGAAGCAGAATTCAATGAAAGAATCACTGCTCACAAAAATACGGTTGATATTTCCGATTTAGGTCATGGAGAAAAGGTACTTTTAGGTATGGAGGCTTCATTAGAATCATCAGAAGACGAAGTACACATTGTGCTGATAGAAGAGCCTGAAAATCATTTAAGCTTCTTAAATATGCACAAATTAATAGAAATGATAGAGATGAACCTAGGCAAACAAACCTTTATTGCAACTCATAGCAATATGATAGCATCAAGGTTGGATTTATCAAATGTTATTTTACTTAGTCAATCTTCGTCACTAAAGCTGAATCAATTAAATCATGATACTGCTAGATTCTTTCAAAAAGCACCAAATACAAATATTCTTGATTTTCTTCTTTCTGCAAAAGCTATTTTGGTTGAAGGTGATGCAGAATACATTTTAATGGAAGAATTCTACGAACAATTAACAACTACTAAACCGTTCCAAAATGATACAGCTCTTATTTCATGTGGTGGAAAAACATTTGAAAGATACTTACAAGTAGCTCAATTATTAAATAAAAAAGTAGCTGTTATAACTGATAATGATGAAGATTATGAAACAAATATCACTATTAAATATTCAGTCTATACTTCGGAAGAAGATATTGAAATTTACTCAGATGACAACAATGAGAATCGAACATTTGAAGTTTGTTTGTACAATAGCAATGTTAAGCTATATGAGGATAACCTAAAAACACCTTATATGAAAAATGGTATGTTGGAGTATATGCTAAATAATAAAGCAGAAGCGGCTTTTCGACTGCTAGAATTTATGAGAGAACCTGAATATAACGGCGAATTTGTAATTCCAAAATATATAAAGGATGCGATAGAATGGATAAGCAAAAGCAAGTAGTTCATGCAGTAGCTGGCTCAGGTAAGACATCCCTTATTATTGATGAACTAACATTAGAAAAAGACATTGCAATCATCACCTATACTATCTCAAACCAAAGCGTTCTAAAAGAAAAAGTTATAAAGAAATTTGGATGTATACCAGATAATATTCATATTTTTGGGTTTTGGCAATTTATTTATAGTTTTTGCTTAGTTCCGTGCTTGCATTGGAAACCTAATGGAATTATTTATGATGAAGAAATAAAAAGAGCTAATAAATTTAGAAACAGAAAATTAGCTTATGGAGTTAAAGGATATATCTTTGAAAATATGATATCTAAATTCTTATTTGATGAAAGTATTCCCTATCTTGAAAGGATTGATGAATTCTTTGATGAGATTTATATTGACGAGATGCAAGACTTTGATTCTTATGACCTTGATTGGCTTCTAAGTTTGGCAAGAACTAAAATTAAAGTTTGGCTAGTAGGAGATTATTATCAACGGACTTATTCAACTAGCAAATCAGGGAATAAAAGCTCAACTGTAATGAAAGATTATTCTTCATATAAAGGTGTTTTTGAAAAAGCTGGTTACCATTTCAATGACACTTTACTGAACAACAGTCGTAGATGCTCTCCTGAGATATGTAGTTTTATTTCTGAAAAAATAGGAATTGCAATTGGCTCTCACAAAGAAAACGGAAATTCAACAATCTCACTTATTCAAGATGAGACAGAAATACTGTCTATATTGGCAGATGACTCAATAAAAAAACTTTTTTTTAAAGAACATTATAAGTATTGTTGTAATTCTATCAATTGGGGTGAATCAAAGGGACAGACATATGAAAATATCTGTGTTGTTTTAAACCCTGAAAGTTTTAAATTATACTCGAAAAATAAACTTATAGAAATGAAACCAACTACAAAATCTAAGTTTTATGTCGCATGTACTCGCTCTTTAGGTAATCTCTACTTTATTGAACAAAAAAATATACCTAAAAATGTTATAGTTTGAAGTTTAACTATTGAAATTAAACAGAACTCTTTAATTTCAAATTTGATTTCTCTCAATTATACAGCGACACTAAACACCTATAAGTATATTGCTTACTTAGATATGCTTATAGGAAGCTATCATTTAAATAAAAATATCCTAGATAGCTAAAAAACTATCTAGGATATTTATGTTTTACCTGTGACTAACTTTTAACAAGTCCTCATATTAAGTCATCTGTTGAATCCCTTGATCTTTTGATAACTCCTCAAGAGCGTCTGCTAGATTAAAGTCTTGCTTCAACTCCTGAATATTACCACCAGTCCCTGTCTTGTCCGTTGTACTTTTAGATAATTCTAGTAAACCCATTTGAAAATTTGTTGCATTAATATCTTCAGTCATAGTACATGACCTCCCATTATTTCAACTTATCTTTATTATAACGATTCAATTTTACCAATTCAAATGTCATGTCGTAGTTTGTAAAACCTTGTTAATTTAACCTTTGGAGACCGTATTGCCTTTTAATTACTTTAATGTAATACTAGTTATAGGAAGTGTTCCATTGTAGCACAAGAGCCGTAACCAAACGGACACCCGCAGCTTCCTATTAATAAAAGCGGCGGGTGCAATAATCTTAAACAGTAACAAGCCCCGTCTTAATAAACGGGGCTTGTTTTTTTTAGTCCCAGCCAACTATTAGGAGGACAAGGTTATGTCAGCAAAACTAATCAACAAAAAAGAAATCAAAAAAATGGGATTCACAGACAGTCAGGTCAATAAAATCTTTAGGGAAGTTAAAGTGATATTGAATGAAGCTGGCTACACAATATATACACAACGAACCAGCCAAATTCCACGAGATTATGTAATGCGCTACTTAGGTGTTGAAGATGGTTAACTGGGGGTGTCGGGGGTAAGACGAAGTCGTCCCCTGACCAAGTAGGCAAAGGTGGACAAAGTCCACCCTTTGCACCTGCTTGCCAACGACAGAGATAAATTAAAGACAAAAACTATATTATGAGGTGTCAGATATGAGTAAGGAAAAACAAGTTAGGAAGGTTCAAGTCTCATTGCCAATTGAACAATATCCAGAGATTGAAGAGCGTTGGACTTCACTTGGATTTAAGAGTGTAGCCGAAGCAGGACGCTTCCTACTTATGGACAAGGTCAATGAATTCTATAAAGATACTAAGAAGTCACAAAGAGCTATCTTGAGATTGGAGAAGCTAAAACAACAAAATAAAACTGACAGCACTTCGACTGCACCCGTGCAGACGAAGCAGTATCAACACAACAGGATGCATCAAAATAAAGAACCAAAAATTGAATATATCGCTAAAGAGTCAGATGAATACACACGATTAATCGAATCGTTTAAGGAACGTAAAGCTAAATTCACAATTCCCAACGATATTAAAGGTATTACACGACAAGTTAATGATAAAGGCACAATAATATATGGGTGGTGGTTAAACGATGGTAGTAAGTAGTATTAAACCAATAAAGAAATCTGTTGGGGCATATCAAAATTATATATTCGGGAAACCTCATAATGATAAAAAGGAACGTAATCTTATCGTTCTTGGTATTGGAAACTGTGAGAATGTGAACCCCAATATTATGAAGGAAGTTCTAAAACTAGAACGAGATGCATTCCCTTCTAAGATACGTAAAAACGACGCTTATACGCTAGTTATAGCATTTAGTGATGAACTAGACCCAAATAACTCAAACGACTGGGAGAAGGCTGGAGAAATCACTAAAGAAATTGTTGAAACAGCTTATCCAAATCGCTCAGCCATGATTGCTGTTCAAAGGGACGGTAAAAGCGGACTATTACACACTCATGTACTTCTGAATAATGTTGACGCTGAGGGGAAAGCTTTAAGAAAGAACGGATGGAAGCACCTGAAAAATACAACAGATACGGTTGCTAAAAAGAATGGACTAGTTCCCTTAACCGAAAAGAAAGATAGCCATAGTAGCTATGACTGGCGAAGGGATCTAGCATCAAAAATTGAGGAGACTCTTGGTGATAAGCAAACCTTATTTAAATTAGGTATTACAAGAAAAGACCGAAAAAGCAAAAAATACCCTCCTGCTGTAGCTTCATTCTCTTTTGTAGATAAAGAGGGAAAGAAAAGAAACATACGAGGACGTCAACTGTCAAACCAACTTGGTCTACCCAATAATAGTTTCGATGTAACTTACTTAAATAATCTGCAACAGCAACAACAAAATGAAATTGAAAGCTTTTCAAAGGCTCTAGATGACTTGAGTTTAAACTGTACAAATACAGCCATTAACGAATTAACTTTATAAACTCAAGTTAAACAATAAATATCCGAGAGGTACTAATTATGAAAAATATTAATCTAACAATCAATGAAGAGTTATACTATTTCGCTCTAAAACATAGCATTGATTTAGAATCAGTTTTACAAGATGCAATTTATGACTACCAAGATGCTATTGAATATGGTTTTGACGTACCACAGAAACATATCAAAGAAGAAACGACACATAATGACTATAGTATTTGGGGAGTTGATATTTCATGGTAATTCATGAAAAACTGCTAATGAAATTATATTTACTACTCCAAAAAACGTTATTTAGGTATGGGGAATCTTCTGGTAAATATAGGAATGTACTACGACCCCTAGTAATAGTAATCAATAATCAAAACAGAGTGGTTATTTCTTATTATCAGCCACTTAAACAGCATAATCAAAGACCACCCCCATAGGAGCAGTAATCAACAATCAAAATATAACAGAAAAGAGATTAATTATGACAGAAGATAATAAGAAAAAAAATACATCAGCAAAACGTACAACCATGTGGGCTTTTCTACTATTTATGGATAGTGCTCCAAAAAACTACAAGATGATTCTAGATTCATTGAATGTTCCATACATGCTTAGCCCTGTACACAATAAAGATATCAAGGCAGATGGCAAACAGACTAAAGAACACATTCATGGTGTCCTTCACTTTGAAACACTAAAGAGTCAAAAACAAGTGGTTGAATTACTTGAGAAATTAGAAACTCCAAAGCATATTGAACCCGTTTTATCGACTAAAGGTATGTATCATTATTTCACACATGCTAATAATAATGAAAAATTCCAATATAGTGAAAAAGATATTGTAGTTGGATGTGGTCTTAATCTTGAACAGTTTTTAAGTAGTATTAATACGGATTCATCATATAATGACATGATTGATATTATTGAAGAACAAAATATCTTAGAGTTCTCTCATTTAGTTGCTTACGCACGTGAAAATAACTATGTGTTACTAGCTACTATTATTCGGAATACTCCATTTTTCTCCAAGTATATAGATTCACGTAGATACAGTTCTAGCTCAGAGAGCAAAACAGATAGAGATTCTGAAACAGAAGTTGAACGAAAAGAAAAACCATCATCTGCTACTTTGGTGGGTACAGATGATAGTCCATTCAATTAGTTACTCATAGCTTAAGAATTAAAAAGCCATCTTATGCTGTGTCTATTATAACATATAAACACAGTTCAGGTGATTCATTCAAAATATTAATGACAAAAAAAGAATATTGCGCTAAAATTGTTGGTGACTGTTCATTGACAATTTAGCGCCTTTCAAACGAGAGGATAAAATATTATGAAAAAATACAAATGTGTCTACACCGATAAAAAGGGACGTATTTACTATAAAGTGACTCTGGGGAAAGATAAGGTCAAAAATAAACCTATCCAAGTTAAATCCTATAAGGACGAGTACGGAAAGTCATTTAAGACATTAGAAGACGCTTATGCGGCAACTCTTATAGTAAAAGCTGAGTTCATCAAAAATCAAAATCAATGTACAGATGAATGCCAGACATTTTCAAATTATATTGATAAAGTTTATAAACCTTATTACTCACGAACAGTACAGGATAGTACCGCTTATAATGCTAAATCTCATTTCAAGTTAATGAAAGATTATTTTAACAACAAGCCACTAAATAAAATCACTCGAATTGACTGTTCAGATTTCTGTTTGTTCTTGCTGGATAAATTCCCTGGAAAAGACCCAAGTCCTACCGCATCTAATTATGCTGGAGCGGTTTGGGTACGTTTCAGAGCTGCATTAACACATGCATTTGACATGAATATTATCCATGTTCAACCCTCTGCTGGTTTACGTTCCCCAGCAAAAGAAAAGATTAAAACACCATACTGGACTTTTGAAGATTTTAAAACAGCGATTACTTCGTTTGATATGTCAGATTTCCATCAACAATGGCATGCAACTATCATTTGGTTGTACTACTTCACAGGAATTCGAGTAAGTGAAGGTACTGCACTTACTTGGAATGATGTTGACCTTGATAAAGCCGAAATCATCATTAATAAGACCTTCTCGCAGGATAGTGATGGAAAGCAGACTCTTCACGAACATACGAAGACAAATGCAGGAATGCGAACAATTGACCTAGATACCCAGACAGTAGAAATTTTACGACGCTGGAAATCAATACAACCTAATGCGTCTGCGAAGGGTTACGTTATTGGTAAGAGTGGAACTGTGGCTGTAAGCAAATCAACAATTTCTAGGCTATTAAAAACTGTTTGTACAAAGAATGACGTTACTAGTATTACAGGGAAAAGCCTGAGAAAATCTCATACTTCATATCTAATCAATGAATTGAACGAATCCAATCAGAAATATGTTCAACAGCGATTAGGTCATGAAAAAATTCAAACTACATTAGATTATTATGCTGCCTTTGATGCAAACGATGATGCACGAAAATTAAAGCGTCATAACATGGATAAACAGCTTAGCGAATCAGGTTTACAGTTATTTGAAAATGACAAAAAATCATTAAAAAGTACTAAAAAAAGTACTATTATCAAATTAGTTGGTTAAGAACACCGTTATAAAGCCATTCTTAGCTAACTTGCTACGATAGAGTGGGAATAATATACAGGTGAATCACTCACAAACCCATTAATTTATAAGGTTTCTGCATCATAGAATTATTCCAAAAGAATAAAATTAAGCAAATTTGGTAGCTTGTGTGACCACGTTTGTAACCAGATTTTCAGCTAACTATAAGATTGTTTTTTTCACTTTAACAATGGAGGTTTTTTCTATGAGTACAGACAGTTTTACTTTCGACATGCAAGATTCACCTTTCGACTCAGAAGAAATTGTTACAAAACAACTAATCAAAGAGGCTTTAGATTATATTTTTGAAGATTATACTTTAGGAAATTTTAATTTTTTTGTTTTAAGCCATCAAGATACTTTTATTCAAGTGATTTTTGAAAATGGACATTGGCATATTGAACTTTCCTTAATTGATGGAGTTATATTAACGAAGAACTCTACAAAAGATACCGAGATTTATTCTCTTTTCTATGATTTTTTTGACTCTAATATAATTGATACATCTTCTTTTCACGAGACACCTTTATAAAAAATATAAGTAAAAATTTGAGTGAATAGAAGTTCAAATGTATTTGTAGCTAAAAAAGTCAGTCAGAAATGGCTGGCTTTTTAACTATACGCAAGAAGGAGGACCCCATGAACCTATTTAACTTTTTTAAGAAAAAAAATCCAGATGAAACAACAAATACAATACAACAAGAATCAGAGGTAACGATTGAGTATAGTGGATTAATCGAAATTACAAAAATTTTAACAGAGAACGATACAGATACCTTAGAGGTTATTAACCTTTTAGTACACAAACCCTCTGAATTTGAAAAGAAATTTGAGGATTGGCTATATGAGTATGATTTTTCACCTGAAATTCAACCAGATATAATTACTGCCTTCATACTTACTGGACACAATGTTGATAGTCCATACGACTTTGGAGGTTATGTAGATTGGAAAGAGGACGGAAATGAAATCATTTGGAGTCTAAAACCTGGGGTTATAAATAAAAAATACCCTATAAACTTAGAAAAAATTAAATTTCTTGATGAAGAATGTGGATCGGATGCAATAGAAATTATTAGTTCTTTTTTAGAGAAAACAGATTATTTACTCGTAATTTGGGATGTCGACGGGGATTGCTACAACCTGTTTATAATACCAAAATCAAAATGGGCACAATTATGTGAACTAGGTGAAAAAATGAAAATAAAATTTTGGCATGTACAATCAGATTTAGAATAAAAGGATTCCAACACAACCTCTTAGCATCTATATGAACAAGAAAATGGGGCCTGTAGCTTAGGCTCTCATTACTTTAAATTTTGAAGAAGTAGAAAACTCACCACAAAGTTAGTAAATCTACTAACTTCTGAAATTGATTGACAAAATTTTCCGTATCTTCAATTTTTAATGGCAATAGAATCATTTATTAGATGATGTTATTTTCTAAGCAGATATAATTTAATAAAACCAATTAAAGCTTAATAATGCAATTAGTTTTCAATTTATTAAAATAACGTGGAGGATACCAATAGAATGTTTAGCTTTTTCAAAAAGAAGAAAATCAATTTAACCACACCCAAAATAAAAATATTTAATTTAGAAATTTCTGCTTCTAGTAGTGCAATACCTAAACAAGATTTGTGTTTACTAAATTGTTTTCTGAACTTCTTCCCATTGAAAAAAATCTATGTTGCTGTATTCAATCCTTTCGAGATAATGTCTTTGCCAATATCTATTGTCAGACATCTTTAAATGAGTGGAAACACTCAAACAAAGATATGGTAGAAGTCACTAAACTTCTATCAGTTCATGATTCTCCAGAAGATGTTTTAAATCTATTAGACATTTCAGATGATGATTATTCTAACTATTTCAATGAAAAATTAATTACTACAAAGACAAGTGATTTCATTAATAATAATAAAAGAGCTTTTCAAACAAAATGCACCACTGAATACAAAATATACATTGACAAAAATAGTGATGTAAATTACTTCAAAATTGTTTGGGGTCGACCTAACTATATGAATTTTATGTCAGAGAATTGGAGTTAGCCTCTTCCTATAATTAAGACTTCTTCCATTCTGGAACAGTTTAAAAAGAATTGAAATACATTTTATTTCATCTATCATAGAGAGGTGGGGATAAATTTTGTTATCTTATAAGGGGGAATATTATGAACAAGTTGGAGTCGATATTTATAAAATATTTTGACGATAAAGTTGTTAATCGTTTTTTTCAAACAAAACAACAATGTATAAATTTAGAAACAAAAAAAAGTAAAACAAGTTTGATTGATAGCAAAATTGGTGGCTATGGTTACTTTCCTAAACAGACGAATTATCCAATAAATGACAAAGGGCAACCTTTGTCATTATTAGCACAAATAAATTTCAGTGAGATGCCTGTAATTGAAGATTTTCCTGACAATGGAATTTTGTCTTTTTATGTAGATTATTTTGATAAATTAGTTGGACTAGATTTCGATAAACCAACTGATCAAAAAGGATTTAAAGTTTTTTATTTCCCGAAAATAGATTTGGAATGTTACAGAATTGAAGAACTTAAAAATCTATTCAATGATTATAAAGATGATGAAATGAATTCTGTTGTTGAAAATGAGATGTTACTGATTGGCTATTTATCAGAGAGCATTGTTCTTTCTGATACAGTAGAGTTTACTAAATTGATGAATGAATCATATTACGAATTTTATAAAAATATCCTTAGTGAAGACGCATTTGATAATTTTGAAAATGAAGTTATTGAATATATAGGTGGAACTAAAATTGGAGGCTATCCATTTTTTATACAAAACGATCCTAGAAAATATGAAGATGATATGAAAGAACAATATGATACATTATTATTTCAATTAGACTCTGAAGATAATAATGTAATTTGGGGAGAGTATGGAGTCGGAAATTTTTTTATTAATAGAATCAATTTGAAAAATAAAGACTTTAGTAGTGTATTATTTAATTGGGACTGTTAGTAATTTTGCTGATAGTAATATTAAGTTAAACAACAAAAAAGTTATTTATATGATATTCAAAATAGTTCCACTCAAAGAATTATATTCAAATCCACCACGTTTGTAACCACGAAATCAGTCAGAAATGGCTGGCTTTTTTATTTCACTTCTTCTAAAAATAAAATAGATAATTTACCTCTTTTGGGGAAACCGGAAGTTCTAATTCAATTCTAAATTCGTTGTGGCCTTAGACACCGACTAAATAGAAAGAAAAGCGACTTACTCTTTATTGAGCACGTCGCTTATTTTTATACATTGAATTAACAAATTTTCTTTTTCTTTAGGAGAAAGTTTATCTACCTTCTCTAAAGTATCTTTATCTTCCCTGTTAAATTCAAAAAATTCTTGGTATGAAATACCCAAACCTTTTATCAAACTATCTAATGAGGGAACTGAAAGACTAAAGCGACCATTTTCTAATTTATTCACATAATGCCTATCTAGTCCTGCTTTTAAAGACAACTTTTCTTGACTTATTTTCAATCTAGTTCTAATTTCTTTCAAACGGTTTACTAAAATTTGATTTAAATCATTCATTGAAGAACCCACCTTTCATTATAATGCTACAAAGTTACTCAAAAGATAGATACCTCGAATAAATGAATATAAACATAGCATTATAATGAACTATTTGATAAAATATACTAGTATCAACAATAAAAAGGAGGAATTTAGAATGAAAAAGAATTTCATATTTTTAGGCGTACTCTGTTTAACACTGCTAATTTTTGCTGGTTGTAAAAAAAACGAATTAAATGGTACTTACTATGGTATTAGCCAAGACAATGGTTATGGGGAAATGATTATTAAACTCAAGATTAATGGAGAACAAAATAATCTTTCTTCCAACAACGATAAAGATTTGAGACCTCATGCGGAGGCACGATTTACCGATAATTCTGGTGAAGTAAAATATGGAATGATACCTACATTTACCTTTATGAAGAATAAGGAAGGAAAACTCCACTATGGTGGTGTAAATGGGGCTTATACATTTGAAAAAGAAGATGGCACAATAACCGTCGAAACTGGAAGCACAAAAATTGTATATTATGAAGAATCATCTGAAAGAGGCAAGGAATTAAAAGAAACATACAATGAACTAAGATAAATTATTGGAGGTATTTTAAAAATGAAGAAAATTATTATATCATTTGTTCTAGTAGTTATCTTGACTGGTTGTGGACAAAAACAAGTGACTGAAACAAAAAATAATACTGCTAGTAGTGAAATTAAGTCTAAGACTACAACGAAAAGCTCTGCTAAAGAAAGTCAATCAACAGACGAGTCAATTACAGAAGCGTCCAAAAAGAGCCAATTCACTAAACAAGAACAATCAGCTATTGATGCTGCTAACTTAATTGCAAATGACTTCAGCTCTAAAATTGCTGGTAAGTGGTCTGGTAGTATAAGAGTGTTTCAAATGATTGGTTCCAGACCTAGTGATGAGTTTACCTTTACATTGAATTTTAGTGATGGTAGTTTGGATATGACTGAAAAGAGTGATAGCTCTGATTTCCCTACGGATATTGTTTATGATTATCAATATAAAGTAGATGTAAATGCATTAGCTTCTACTTTACTCAGCTATACGGACGATTTTAGTGACATTTCAGATTATGAATCATTGGTGGCTAATTATTCTAAGTATAGTTCTACTATTGGATATCTTCCTATAATTTTTACTGGCTCAAATTCTGGGGTTTATGATGGTAAATCAGTTACAAACTCAAATGTAAGTTATGAGCTAAATCTTGCTTATAAAGACCTATCACTAGTCCCATTATCTGTTGAAGGCTTATTTAACGTTGATACGCCTAGTAAGTTTACTAGAAATTAATTTTTACATTTTAATCACCAAATAAAAATATGTTAGCACAAAAAAGGCAGTCGAAAATTCTCGGTTGCCTTTTTTATTTTAGCTACCAAACCTAGGTGAAACTAAAACGTAATCTAAAATTAATCAAAAACCTCTATTAAGCTACTTGACGTAATAAAAATGATATAAATAAGATTTCGATGAGAAATAAAATTAAGCTCTTTTTTTCTTGCCATAACAGGATTTCTCAGCTTTTTTCCAACCTCTATATCTCATTTTGAATCCATTGTATACTAATTAACGTCGACAAAGCAGTTCTACTTTCAAATTTTCACAAAGCCTTTTGCAAAAGGAATAATAAAAAAGGAGGACTACATTACTGCATTTTCAAATAATCAGGAAAGGAGAGATGTTCCAATGAATATATTAAAAAAATGCTTCACTTGTACACTTTTGATTCTCGGTAATTTCTTAGAATTAAAACTCATTAACTTTAAAACTTAGGAATGCAATACTCACTAATTCATAAAAATAACGAATTTCCAAAAAAAAACCTATTTTAGCATTTTCAAATATTTCACTTATTGTAACAATCCATTTTCTAATTAATCACATGAAAAATTCTCGAAAGAAGTATCTGGTTTTTAAACAAAAAAAGTCCTCTAAAAAACAGATTACACATTTCATAAAATTAAATGATTGTTTCATGAATGTTACACCGCTGATTTCTCGCTATATAGCATAATGTATACAAATAAAATAACATAAAATTCAGCAACCTGTTCGTTTCAAAAGTATCCATATATAATTAATTCAAGAGGTATTCCAAAAGAATATCTCAACAAAAATATATTTTCTAATGAGAGATTTTTTATGAGTAATATAACAAGCAAGTCTCAAAGTATTTTAGAATCATACATTAACCAATTAAAATTGGATGTAACACAAACAATTGATGGAACATCTATCAGTACTCCAAATGATATCTTATTTGTAAAACTGAGAATCCCTAATAGGTTTGAAAAAGTTGGTGACAATTTTGTTGAAACGAATATTCCAAAACATATTGAAATCACTGGTGTCGATGCTACGGTTGCTAGGCTATTAACAGAGTTGAAGCAACCCGTATCTTCCCTACAGCCTTTAGTCATCTTAGTAGACCCCACACCAGAAAACCTTGAGGTAGCAAAACGTTGCGAACCTGAAATGATTCTTAAAGTTTCCGATTACTATGGAACGGCCAAAATTGTAAAACGTGGACAATACTCAAATCTAGACTTTGATTTAAGAGCTACCAAAATGGAGATAGCTCATCAGACACAAAGTACTACCAAGGAGAAATAGCAAAATGAAAATAATCAGTTCGGCTCAAGCAGAAGTTTCAACTATTTCATATCGAGTAAATCATATATTTGACGAATATCTTAGTAATATTCGTCAAATAATCAAGACAGAGGAGTTGGTATCCAATGCGAAAAATGAGCATAACTATGCTGAACTTCAGACTCGAATAGAAATTCTGAGCAAAGCCTGCAATGCTCAAATTTTGGAAATCACAACTATTAAATTACCCTAAAATGGAGGTCTAATAGATGGATACACCTCATAGCGAACAATACAATACTTCTCACGATATATACATTGGAGAACACGGAATTTCAATAGTTAGCCATATAAACGATAATTTACTATTCATACTCGAAAATAGTGATTATGGTAAAAAAATAGAAATGGAGATGGAAAATATGAATGGTGATGAGAAAGAAATACAAAACGAACTTAAACAATCTTATAGCAAACGATACAATTCTTTTCATAATGCATCTGGTGAGTTTATATCAGATATAGCTATCAGTGATATCTACGTTGGGAAGCAAGACATTTCAATAGTTTCTCGCATAAGCAAAGATGATTTACTGCTCATACTGGAATGTAGAAATTATAATAAAAAGATGGAAAAGGAGAGTAAGGAAAATGAATAAGAAACTTGTTGATGCACTTCGTACATTGCTACACACTCATTTCAATCATTTGGATGAGGAATACATTTACCTCCAATCATTAGGTCTTCACGATGATTTTGATTCTGCTGATGAAGAAATGCAATTTTTACTATTCCAATACAAAGAGATGCGCAAGTTAAGAAACGAATTTTATAAAAATTATGGTCATGATTAAGCAATACATTTTTTCAAGCTAATCTGTAGAGAAGTTCCTTGAAAATTCTATTTATCTTAAAATTCATTAATTCTTCGTGGCTCTTAGCCACGAAGGGCTATGTTTGAAACCATTGAAAGGAGCCTACCGATAGTCATTAACCGAGGAAATTGGTTTGACATTACAGTCACTAGAAGCTCAGCCACCATCAAAGTGAGGCCTTGGCCTCCGTGATGGAACTGGCAAGCTTTGTAGTGACTGTTGTCAAATTCACTAGTGAAAAGAATCCGAGGTGGATGCTAAGAGGTTATGGCTACTGGAAATGCGTTGAAAATTATAGCCAGCTTAGTAGATAGAAACAGGCGTAAGCAATCAATGCTTTAATTAGAAAGATAAACAGGCTCTTCAACTATACATTTTCACAAGATACGAGAATGAAAACTTTATTTTTTAAAATCCTGTTCCAAAATTTATAAAAACATTGGATTATCAGGCAACAGAGCTTGTTATTGTTGCCAATAATTACTGTTCCATAAATAGATAAAAAGCAGTGAAAAAACAAATAATACTTGAAATTAAACAAAAAAGATTCTGGAACAGAAAAATTCCACTTCTGTTCCATTGAGGAGGAATAAAACATGATACAAAATCCGTTGGAACAAATCAAAAGTAGGACAATCATGTATACGAATCAGGTTGATAGGCTAGAATCTTTAGGACTTCCTACAACATGTGATGAATTACTAGTATATTTTCAAACCTTATTTACACCTGTAGAGAGTATAGCCATAATTTTGCATGATAAAGACATAAGTCCAGATGGCTCAACTGCCGAACCACACTTTCATATTGCAATGAAATTTGAGAACCCTCGTTCTCTTATGGCACTATCTAATAAACTTAGTGACCGCCCTCAAAACTTTACTGTATTTAATAAAAAAGGTAGAAACAATTATAACAATATGATGTCTTACCTTACTCATCGTACAACAGAGTCACAAGCAAAATATCAATATTCTCCACATGATGTGAAAGCCAATTTCAATTATCCAGAATGGTTGGAATTGATTGGAGGCTCTATCACTATTGCTCGTAAAGTTGAAATCAATACTTTGTTAGAAGAATTTGGTCATGAAAAAATCAGTTTAAAACAGCTAAGAGCTTTATTGACTCCTTTAGAATATGCAAAAAACAGCAGTATCATTAAACATATCCAAGCTTTAATTGCCGAAAATCGTTATGAACAATTTAAAGAAGAAATGATCCAGCAACACAAGCAAATAGAAACCTTTTATCTCTATGGCACTACTGGAACTGGTAAGACAAGATTTGCAAAAGAAAAATTCTCTAGTGATTGCTTTATTACTGGCTCAAATCGTGATATGTTCGCTAACTACGATGGCGAAAAAACGGTGATACTAGATGAAATTCGTCCAGATACAATTACTTACAATGAGCTTCTTAAGCTCCTTGACCCTTTCAATTTTAATAATGTTGTTGGTAGTCGCTATTATGATAAGAAGTTGGTTGCCGAACGATTAATTATTACCACACCATATCCGCCTCATCTTTTCTACCAAAAAATCAAACATCCAGAGGGAGTATTGGAAGTCGAAAAAGATGGTCCCAATCGAGTTTTGGATGCAACTTTTAATGACCCAGATAAAGCCGAACAGCTTTTTCGCCGAATTAATGTATTAGAATTTGAAAAAGAGTACATTACCCCAATGTACTTTAATCCAGATACACTTAAATTTGAACCACTTTCTAACCAAAAATTTGTAAATAAATGGTCTCAAGAAGGTAGCACGTTCAAATCAAAAGAAGATTTTACTCAATCAATAAATGCCCTGTTTGGAGATGATAAGAATGTCGTCTAATTTATGGAAAAATGTTTCAAAAGAAATTACTCGAAGAGAGCAGAAACACTCATTATCTGCTCTCTCAATTAGTTCAGAGTTCCAAGAATTATTTGAATTAAGTCCGTCCACTCTTCTTGATTTTCAGCAAGTGAAAAAATGGAGACAGAAGAAGTTTCCTCGCAAGAAAGGATTTCCAACAGAAAAAAATTATGAGACTCACCAACAATTCTATGAACGCTACAAAAAGGAATTTCAAACAATCATTGACCCTCATCTCTCGCTTGATAAAATGCCTTAAAGGAGCTGATTATTATGACAAAGAAAAAAATTGACAGAACAACAGGCTATAACGGCATCTATTTATATGACCCGTCTGCTACACCAAAAAGATATTTTATTCATTTCAGATTTGGGAAGAATATGAACACAGGCAAGTCAATTGTCATTAAACGTATGGTTGGAAAAGACAAAAAACCTATTTACTCACTCAAAGAAGCTCAGCAATTTCTCAAAGAGCTGAAAGAAGAAGCCGAAAAAGATGTAAAGCTTAACTATGACAACCACATGCTATTTTCTGAATTTATGAACCGAGTCTATATCCCTTCTTATAAAACTGATGTTGAATCCAGTACTTTTTTACGCGCCGAAGGAACTCTCGAAAAAATACGAGATAGATTCGGACATAAGGCACTGAAAGATATTAGCGCTCTTGACGTACAAGAATATCGCACTTGGTTACTGACACCAAAAGAAGATAATGGAGCAGGTCTAGCTCAAAGCACTGCCGCTCTGACTTTTGGAATGTTTCGGAAAACCTTAGACCGAGCTGTTGAATTAGATTATTTAGAATCTAATGTATCAAAGAAAATGAAAGCTATTCCAAAAGGGAAAGCTTCTGTTCCTTTCTGGACGAAAGAGGAATTTGAAAAGGTCATTTCTCAAATTTGTATTGATGATTACTATCAACACTTGAATTTCATTATGTTATGGACCTACTTTACAACTGGTGTTCGAGTAAATGAAGCTTGCGCACTCTATTGGTCTGATATTGATTTTGAAAAGAGAACACTGAGTATTCAACATATGCTTGAAATCAAAAATAAAGATATTTGGGTTAGAAAAGATTATACAAAAACAGAAAGTGGAAAGCGAATTATTTCGTTAGATGATGATACACTTCAAATTCTGAAAGATTGGAAGATACGACAATCAAAACAATGTACCTCTAAATTCATTTTCAGCTATGATGGAAAGCCAATGCAGAAGTCAACAATTGCTCGAATTATTGAGCGTTATTCAAGACTGGCTGGAGTTCATAGAATTCAAGCAAAGGGTTTAAGACACTCTCATGCCTCGTATTTAATCAATGAATTTAATGTGGATATTCTTATGTTAAGTAAAAGATTAGGTCACTCAGGACCTGAGATTACCCTGAGACATTATTCTCATTATTATCCTAACCGTGATGAAATAATTGCGGAGAATATTACAGGAAATATCAAAATACAAACTTCTACAGAGAATCATGTTAAGTTTAATGGGAACCAAAACTTAAGAGGTTCTGTTAAATAGTCACTTAGATTTATGTATACAAATAAGAAGACTTAACGATATTTTTATCACTAAGTCTTCCTTCTTTTTAAAAAAGTGACGTCTGAATGTTATTCTTTTCGAAATCTCCCAATGAGCTCCCATAAACTATTTTTAAAAAAGATTCTTTACTTACTAAAGCTTCCTGTAACAAATTGCGTCTAGCCAGAGAAATGAAAATAGAGCATGCTTCTGCTTGAGAATTAACACTTTTATTTTTTGAAAAAGCAATATCTGTAAATGCATCATATTTCATTAAGTCATTCTGTAATTTTTTATTTTCATTTAAAGTGTTTATATATAACCAGTTATAAAAAAAAGTTTTAGGATTTAATGGAAATACATTTCCAAAACAATTAAATTCTATTAATGTATCTTTTTTATGGATTTCACTGATATACTTTTTTATTTCTCTCGGAGGAAGCATTATAGTTTCTTCCTGAGTTCCATTGTGTTTAAATACTTTACTTGACTGAAAAGCTTGTTCAACACTAATAGTAATTCCTTTTTTTGTCTTTAAACTTAGATTAAAGGCGCTAAGACTTACTCCTAAATCATCTCTTGAATAGCTAGAAACTTCTAAAATTTTATATCCTGGAAATGTCTTAATATAATTTTCATGTAAACTAGCAATTGATTTTTGCTTTTGTATTTTTGCAAATCCAGGAAACCATTCAAATGTTACATCAATATTTTTATAAAATAAGGTTTCTTTGTCAACAAAAAAAACAGTTCTTGAAGCCATGATACATCTCCTTTATAATGTATTTAAAGATTAATTAAGTATATCATGAAATGGCGGTGTATCTAATGCTTTCACCTTCTGTATTATCTTATATAGAGAATGATATTAATGTTAGAAACATTAATAAAATTTTGCATTTTACAAACGAGAAGAATTTAAATAGTATTTTAGAAAATGGTTTAAAGTCTATAAATCTGTTACGGTCAGAGAAAAAAGAATATTTTTTTAATGATTCTTATAGATACGACAACAGACACGATTATATCTCTTTATCTATTTCATTTCCAAATAATAAAATGTTTTATAAGTGTAGATGTGAAAATCCAAACGACCAATTTGTTGTACTTGAGATATCGCCTGATGTTATATTATCAAAAAATTGCTTGTTTTTCTATACAAATGCGGCTTGTTCAGAATTTTATGGTCAAAATGAACGCCTATATCAAACCAAAGATGCTTGGGATTCATTATTTTCAAGCCAAAATAGAAAAGCTATTTTACCTGACAACTATACAACAGATGTCCAAGCAGAATTAATGATAAAAGATATAATTGAAACAAAATTCATTCAAAAAATACATTTTTCCAGAATTAAAGACCGAGATTTACCAATTAATATAGGGTATGAGAACTATTCATATATGTTTTCATATAGGAAAGAAGACTTCATATAATTGTTTGATGATTTAGAACTAACAAATCTGACAATTATTTTTAAGTATAACTACTTGCATTCTTATTTTTTAGCAACGGTAGCACTCTGTGTAACCTACACTATGAAACATAATTCAGCTTAAATTATTTTGTAACAACAGTTTAAACAGATATACTAAGCTGTATTTATACACGTTAAAATTATATTGTAACTCTGAGTGTGACCAAATAAAATATGATGCATACTCATGCCAATACTCGCTTGCATTTAAGCCCTAGCGGATTGGTTAGAGTGGGAATAAAGAGCCAACATAATAAGGATGGGGAATGCCGATAAATCAACGTTTTTCAACTTATGAAATGCTTGATTTTCATTAAAAATGATATGGTTCCCTACCATTTTCCCTACCAAAAAGACCTCTGACTATCCTTGTGATAATTAGAGGTTTTTCCTTTATTTATTTTTGTCTAATTCATTCCGTATTGGAATTATAAATCATTTAACGATTTTATATAATTTCAATTTATCTTTGCTAAAAGATAAAAATAATTCTGTGCTTTTAAATCAATAACAATGGATCTTGGATATGGTTGTTTTATTTTCCATTGGATTACATACTTCAAAATTGAGTAAAAATAGATAACTTATTTGAAGCATCATAAACCAATAATATTATGAGGTAATCACTACCCATTAAATCTGAACAGTGACTACCTCTTTATGCATGTTTCTCAAAATCAACTCATCGGTGTTTTCACTAAGAATTTTAGGTGTATGGTTAGCAATATCATCTGTAAGTTTATTGGTTCCATAGCCAACCCCATATGATTTAATTTCATCAGGTTTTGCAAAACGATATTTTATACTCTCTTTCTCCATAAGGACTCTGAATAACTCTTCTTGTTCGGCTGACAACTGAACATCAATAATATCTGCTAAGAGTAGCTCATAATGGTTAAACACATTACCATATTCGACATTTGTCATATGCCTTCCACAATATTTATATGTTAATTCACCAAAAATATTTTTATCTAAAATATTTGTGGAAAAAAGTTCTTCACAGAATTCTCTACTTAGATCATTTATATTTTCTCTATGCAACGTTTTATCAAATCTTTTAACAAATTTTCTTAGGTCTTTATTTTTAACTAATAATCTGTAGTCTCGCTTCGTAATTTTATCTATTGGTATTCGATCATCATTTTCAACTGGAATATGATCTGCTAAAAAATTTGCTTCTTCTTGTTTAAATTTATAAGCTCCACCAACTGGTTGATATTTTTTAGTTCTAATATTTTGTATTAAAAAATATTGACCATCAACTTTTATTCTAAACAAGTATGCAAATGAAACTCTAATAATCGTATCATTTTGTAATAAATGCGCTCTTAATAATTTACGCTGAGATGATTTCCAACTTCTATTATCAGTCAAATCAACAATACTTGTGAGAAGATATGGAAGTAGATATCCTGCAAGTGCCCCTCCCAAAGCTGCTCCAATAGAATTCTCTTTTGTTTCAAAATAAGCTATCCCCCATACGCTCATAGCCATGCTAATCAGTAAGAAGACCATTTTCAATATTTTCTTTTTGTAATGATTCTCTCTCAATCAATTACCTCCGATTGGAACATTTACATGACCAATTGCCACACAAATACCATTTTTTATCAAATAACATTCAATATAATGTTCACCAAAAAAATTTGAATTCTCTGTTATTTCGTTACCTCGATCTTGGATTTGACCACGAATATCATTACGTCGTTCAGCTTCAGTTCCCACATTCAAAACTTTCCATAAAACCTTATCGTACGATGGACAGTTTGTACTTTCTATTTTACATTTAATAGAAAAATTATGAGGGATACATTTTTTTAAACGCGGTGCAAATTTATCTAAATACTCTAAAATTGGCATTACTGAAAATCCATTACCCGAAACTTTGCAATCGATACTTACATCATACTGCTCATAGATAGGAAATAAATCTTCAATGAATTCTTCAGTTTCATTGAAATTGTATAATTTGTTTACATTAAATTTTTTATTGACGGCAGATAGTTCTAACTCTTCCCAATAAGAGTGATTAAAAAAATTTCCCCAAGCATTTATTGCATCCGTATAAGTACATTCTGAATCAAATAACACTTCTAAATTATGTAGATTAGATTCAAGACGATTCCTCCAATTTTTCATTCTTTGATAGTCAACTTCTCTATTTACCAACGCTCTTCCATTGTCAACAGGAGCTACAACCTCCAAATAAATATTCAAACGACTCACGATCGACTTCATTGTGTAATAGAATAATTCATCTAATCGAGTGTAATTTGATGTGAATTTTTCATCACATAAAATCGTCTGAATCAAACCACTCGGCATATTTTTCCAAGTACTTCTTGATTTGCAGAACATTTTTGATAGTCTTGTAACTTTTCTTAAATCATCTCCTAGATTCTTTATTTCGTTATTAAACCATTCTTCTAGAGCTTTTATATGCCTAACTGTCCATTCTGATCCTGCATGTTCATAAGTATACTCATCGTCCCATGAATGCTCTTTGTATCTTTTGAACACTGCAAAATCCACATGATAACCTACAGATGTATACTTTAACCTAACACAACTTGTTTTTACATCAGGTTCTTCTGCAAATAGTTTAGTCTTTCTTTCTAGCGCATTTGCCACCATATTTCTTGTAGCAAGAGGGCCTTCCACATTCAAATTGTCTGATTCAAACACTATACCAACGTCTATATCATAATCGTTTTCATCATTTTGGGTGATTGTATGCATAGCCATACTACCTTGAATTCTTTCCTCCGAAATTTTATACTCTGTTTTCTTTTCTTCGTTGTACTCAGATAGCCCTTCTTTCAACCTCTTTATATTCAATCTTCGTTTTTCTCTTAATTCATTTTGTTCTTTTGCTAGAAGTACAACCTCTGTTCGGTAAAATTTTTTAAATTCTTTTGAGCAATCATACACTTTTATCACTCCTTCTTTAGTTTCATTTTTTTTTACTTTTTAATCATCTAAAATTTTTAATTATTACGTAACACAATAATCCACCTTTGTTCTATTATCAGGCTTAGGGCCTGCTCCACCCTCAAATCACTTTTGTATTTGTTTCCTCTGAAATTCGCTTATATAATTTAATCAATCTCAATTGCAACTATTGAACAAGTTTAATAACCTCCTCTTCCCCAATTTGCGTTTTAAAAGCTTGTTTGGTCAGTTGCTTCGTTAAAGATTAATTAGCTCGACACTAACTTGTTTATACGCCAGTAAGTAGATAATCTTCCCTGCCAAATAATAATCATTAAATTTTGCGGTATCACCCAATGGGTTTTCTTACGGGTATCCATCCACTGCCTATTATGTCACGTCATCACTAAACGAATCTAAATCTTTGGCATTTTGAAAAAAGGCTAAGTAAGTCAGCGAATATTACTGTAACAATCTCATTCTTTCTTTGACCATCAAAATCAGATGCTTTAGCTTCGACTTTCTTTGCGATTTGCACTCTAATGTATTCCGCAATTATTTTATCTCGCAACTCATAAAAATAATCTTCAATACGTTCCTCAGTTGGATAACCAACCATTTGACCAATCACTTTGTTTTTGTAAATTTCCCACAAAAACTTCTTTAATTGACTGAATTATTTCTGTGTGAGCATATATTCTTTGATTATGTCCCACTGTTACTAAGTATCTCTTTCATTAGCTCTACTAATACTTTTTTATTCTTTTTCAATTGCTCAGAAGCACCATTTTCTTCAGAGATTTTATCCAGTACACTGCCGATGTTAAAGATATTTCTAGTCACATTTAAATTATATTGATATGTTTTCTTTCCATCTTCTTCAATCATGATTCTATGAGAAGGCGGCCATAGTACCACACTACTATAAAAATATTCCAAGTAAAATTTAGCCCATGCAACTAGGTTAATCCCGTAATCTGAATAAAGATCTTTAATAAACTTCTTGGATTTTTGCGATAGTTTGTATTGCGAAATTGATAGTCCACAATTTTTATCACATATTTTATAGTATTCTTTAGCAAAAGCTAACAACTCAAATGGATAATCACTCAGAATCTTGTATTTGCCAATCATTTTTGTATACAAATCATATGACAACCTTTCCCAATCCTTTGTGTCTGAGATTAACAGGAAAAAATCCGTACTATCAAGTATTTTAGTTATTTGTCGGTTCATTTTAACATCATATTTTGTGAAAATATTTATGAGCCATCTTTGAGTGTCTTCGCTGTATAATTCAATTTCGTATTAGTAATTAACATTTCGCCTTAACTCTGTCGTTTGGCTTTTCCTTGAACTTTGATCTTCTTCCAAAAGCTTATAGTAATCAAATATATAGTCTATCAATTTATGGATATTTTCCTCTTTATTTTTCCAGTGTGTTTCATCAAAGCCATCATGTTTTTTCCTAAGTTTAATATATTCTTCTATTTTCATATTGAATCACACGCTTGCTTCATATAGTCTTCATAGAGTTCATCACTTACTGGAGAAATACTTTTTTGCCAATAGTACATTACCAATATTTCTAAAATCTTCTTTCTTCCTTTAATATAGGGTAAAGTTGAAATTTGAGAGTAAATATTATCAATATTAAATTTATTTTTCTTTGCTTTCATCGGATTATATGACTTTCCGTATTCCTCAATGTCACATGCTCCAACTGGCCACATATGTTCATATCCAAAAAAGTTATCTGAATACACTTCAGCCCATGCAAGCAGGTTAACTTTATACTTATCAGCAGTAGCTATTATATACTTATCAATTTTTTCATTAAAGCTAGTTTCATTTTCTTGGTTGAGTTGATAATTATTACTCAAAATTCTATGTTCATCAAGAATAAATTCGTAAAGTTACTCTGTATAATTTTCCATAAATGGATATTTTTTAATTAGTTGTGAATAACATTTGTACGAATATTTTCTAAAACTTTCTGACGAATTTGTCAATAAGAATACATCTATATCCTTTAGTAATTTTGGGATTTGTTGATTCATCTTTTTGTTATATTTGGAGTATACTTCAATGAACCAATTTTGAACTTCAGTGGAATATTTTTCTATTTGCCAATAGTACTTCTCAATTTTTTCATCATTTTCAATTTGCAGACGTCGGCTTTCATCGATATTGATGTAGGTATTAAAATACTCAAAAATGTAGTTAACACAGTCTTGCAGATTGTTTTCTTTCTTATCTAAATCAAGCAAATTTTTCTTGTCATCTTTCAGCCTTTTTTCAATGAACTTATCTAATGTCATCATTAAGCCACCTCTTTCAATAAAATATAATAAATTGTCTTTTAATACATTCTAACAAATTTCGAAGGATGTTTATATTATTTTCATGTTGATACATAAAGAGATTTTTCAAAAACGTTATACAGTTAAGAAGTAGAAAAATGCATATGTTTATTACATTCACAAAAAAACACGCTCCAGATTTGGAGAGTGCTTTAGATATTACTATATTCTCTTTCTCTTGCTCTAATCTTTTCAATACACAAGAGATACCCTGTAAAATCGCCCCAACGTTTTCTATCTTCTGCTGAACCTAGTTTATCTTTCCAGTAAAGGGACAGTGTTTTCTACATGTTCCAACAGATTCCAAACACAATTGTATCAACATTTATAGTTCCAAGTAATCCCATAAATTTTTGACGTTTTTTGGGATTGGTGCTAGTTGGGGGATTAGTTTCTAGATTTTTAGCAAGGTTTCCATTTGAAACAACATTTAAAACAATGACTCCCATTATCGTGCAGAAATAATTTTTTTTACATCTTCTAAATAATCATCTGTAATTTCAGGTAATAAATTTTCACCATCAATCGCCTGCATCATTACTACTTCTTTTTCTTTCAACCTTTCATAAACCAATCTATCAATAAGTCCTCCCCGTGACTTACTTCCCTCACTCATCAAATAATAATAACGAGTATATTGATCATCAGGAAGGCCTAAACGGTGAATTCGATCTCTTGACTGAAGCATGAAAGTTAAATTAAAATTATATTCAAAATAAACAGCATCGTGTACTGTCTGGTGTAATGAAATAGATTCACCCAAAGTAGCCGGATTAGAAATCAAAACTGGGATATTTCCATCTCTAAAATCATTTATTAGATTGACTCGATCCTCTTTTGGGGTTTGTCCATAAACTAAATTAGCATAGATTCCAGTCTGGTTTAATTCAGTATGAATCTTTTTCATTGTACCAACAAACATTCCCCAGACAATGACCTTTTTCCCTTCTGAAACAAGTTTTCGGATTAGCTCCATTCCCTTATCAAATTTAGGTGTTCTCATGTTTGAAACACCTAAATCCAGATAAAGTTTCTGCTTAGCCATTTTAATTTCTTCATCATCTAGCGCAGAAGAAACAGTATAGCCAACTTCATCAAAAAGTAGACCAAGGTCGCTTACATCAAAGTCTTCTGCTAATAACTCAGGATTAGTAGATGCTTGTAACAATCGAATATATCTTCCTAGTACATTTTGTTCAATTTCATGAATAGTTTCTACTAACTCATCCTGCTCTATACTTGGGTTGACAGCGATTATATTATCAGGATCAGCTGTTGGAATTTTCAAATCCTTTTTATTTGTTCTCCAAAAAAAAGGTTGCAATTTTTCATTTATCTCAGTCGGATTAGCGTACTTCAAATCGGAAATACTCCAACCAAAAAAAGAATCATACTCATTACGGTAGAGAAGATGTAAAAAATTGTATATATCTTCATAAGAATTGGGTATAGGCGTTCCTGTTAAGACAAAATTATAATGAGCTTGCGGTCCGAGTTCCAGCGCATTTTTAGCTCTCTCTCCAATTGGATTTTTTACGCGGTGGACTTCATCAAAAACAATCATCGTATTTTCATTGATAAGTTCGTTCAATACAGATAGCTTCCATCCTGATAAGGATTCATAGTTTAGAACAATTACATTAGCTGCACCCCACTCTATTCTAATATCTCCCGAATTATCAAAATCCTTTAAATTCATGTAATGAAGTTTGCGCTTTTCACCAAACACTTCAGAAAATTCAGTTTTCCAAGCTTCAAATGCGTTAATTGGTGAAATCACTAAAAGTTTATCTACTTCATTCATTTTAGTAGAACTTAAATATGCAAAAGCACCATACGTCATAGCGGTTTTACCAGCGCCTGGCACACTAAAATTTGCAGCACGTCTCATTTTTCCAAAATAGAAGCTAGCTTGCACTTGCTGTGGTTTCAATGGACGACTAATCTCTTCGTCAATAATCGCTTTAAAATTGTTCAACTCCTCATTCCAACGGTTGTCATAATCTTTAATAGTAAGCCCAGCGATTCGTTGCTCAGCAATCGCATACTCAGATTCAGTTATAAATAATTTAATTGATTCATCAACGTCTAGCAAACAATCCATTTTATTATTCAATTTTTGAATAAACTCTGCCAATTGAACATAGTTTAAGTCAGCCGAAAGTTCTAAATTATTAAAGTTTTCAAAATATGAGTGATACCGCTCTAATAAACGAATCACTTTTCTTTTTTTTAAAACCCCATCCTGGCTATCTACTAGTTTAAACACGCCATTTTCGTCAATCAATTTCGGGTTATAGTTCATCCTCATATACCTCAATTAAATCTCCACTGATAAGATTGATTTTCACGAGTATATCTCGAATTTCTACAATTTGATCTTTACTAAAATTATTAAAATGCAAATTACCAGTTAGACCGTCTCCACGCTTCATATCAATTAGAGTATTAGATGTTTCTTTTATATCTAAAATAAAACTATCTACATTTTTCCCCCGATTCTGATGATTTACAATTGTACTATAGGTCTGACTAATTTCGCGTAATTCTGGAGTTGCTTCTTCTAATCGCTTTCTGTACTCTGATGATGTATTTATTGGTTCAGTATCTAATTTATCGCGAAAACTTTCTACTGCTTCTTCAATTTTATGATTAAAATCATTATTCATCGGTGAGTTTGCAATATCTTTTAAGTAATCACGCATTTCTCGAAGTGTGTCTCCTCCGGTCAGAAAAGTCTTACTTAAAAAAGTAAATATAGACTCTTTGGTTTGCTCATAATTAGGTCCTTTATTTGGATATAAACGATTCAACTTTTTAGATAATTCGTACAAATGAGTATAAATCTTAAGGTCTTTAATAATATGGTAATTTTCTGGTGAACTATTTATAAAAAGAAGAAAATCATGAATTAAATCTACTGTCGCAATTCTATTTTCTAAATCCTTAACATTAAGATTCGCCTCTACTGAGTAATCTTTTGTGCTCATTAGTTCGTTATAAATAATTGTTTTATAGGCGTCTACAGCCAAATCTACTGGATCATACTGTAATTTTTCCTCAATACCCATTTGGATTGCTAACTCTAATCTTTTAATTTGAGCACGGTCAGCTTTAGCATCATAAGTAAATGGTAAAACTACTGCTTCAAAATATTGTGTAGCTCCTGTCTCAAGCTGTAGTTGTCTAAGCGCAGTAAAACGTCTATTACCATCAATAATTCGCCCATCTTGCAAAACATACCCATAGACTTGTTGTCCTTTTTCTTTGATCGATTTTTTCGTTTTCTTTAAAGCGGAGGGGTTGTCTTCTTCAATAAAATTAGCGATTTTATTATTATATTCTGTACTGAACTCATCACTACTAGGAGATAAACTACCAATTTCACGTTTTATTTGTGTTGATATTCGACCATTTTCATCATTATAATATAAATATTTCAGCGGAATCCGATACACATCAAGCATTGTGTCAGTTAAGTTGGGAATCGTAGTTGGTAGTTTGGGTTTTGCTCCAGTACTCGCAATTTCTCCTGACTTCACTAAAGCTACTAATGGCTTACTCACTTGCTTTTACCACCTTTCTTAATTTTGAATAAACGTCTTCTGGTGTAGTAGCTTCTTTGTATTCAACGCCAAACTCTTTTAGTTGACCAAAAAACTTATCTTGGATAGCAATAACCTGTTCATCGCTTAAACGCTTGCTAGCTCCCTCAGCCTTTGTCTCTACTAATAAATATACATGGGCTTCATCTTCACGTTCTACGATATAGACAAAATCCGGTGTAGTAGTTCCACCCATATATTTTGGCACTTGGATTGCTCTTTTAGGCAGCTTTCCGAATGAAACTACGCTGGATTCATAGCCACGTTTTAATAATGCTTTTTCAGGATAAGCAGAGTCATAGCGTAGAGGTGGGAGATCATATAATTGACGACCATCATCACGGATGTCATTATCCTCATTCACACCAATTACTGTTGCTAAAATATCTTCCTTAAAATCATTTAAGGTTATGTCAAATACAGAGGTACTCGCCTGAAAATCTAATGATTGATAATGATAACTTTGCGCATAGCGTTCTTCAAAACGTCGCTTAAAATCACGATTCAAATTATTAAGAGTGATTTCATTTAAAAATCTAGTATCACCACTATATTCTTCATTTAAAGTTCTCACTAGACTTCTGTGTACTTGCGAAGGTTTTAACTTTGTAGATCTTGTAAGTCGCAACAAGAATTCACCATAAACCATGCCTTCAATTGGTTGTCGATTTTCATAATTTGATACTTGTTCCCTAACTCTCATCTCTCCCTGTTCATCATTGTAGTATAATTCATTTAAAGTAAATTCAGGATACTGGAGAACAAAATTTTCCTTATTCATAATCATTTCATCTATCATTAATTGTAGTGAGTCTTTATTAAGTCGTTCAAACTCAAGCATATAACGATTAGCAAATTGCTCCCATAATTTTCGCATTTTGTTCCAGTTTTCTTTATTCAACTTGATTCTTTGTTTGGTATTTGGTCCACCGGTCGTTATTTTATCTTTCTTCACTCGATTAGTCTCAATTAACACAGGATAGAGTTCGATTAGTTTTTCGAATCCTCCCTCTTTGAAATCATTATTACGCTTAATTATTCCCTCATTATCTAACTGTTCAAGCAATGTCTCTTCATCAAGGTTATCAACTTTTTCAATAAGCAACTCAATCATTGATTCTGTTAGCTTTGTTTCATCTAATTTAACAAGTGCATCATCATTAACATCATTAACTAGTTTGTTAGCAAAATCTTTTTCATCATAGCCTATTAAGAAACGTAATCTACTTGGTAGCTCCTCCTGTACAAGACGATGTCCATTTTCATCTACAGGTAAGCGCAATCCTCTGCCGACTTCTTGAATTTTTGAGTTTTCACTTCCTGATGTACGGAGCTTAGCAATTACGAAAACATTAGGATTATCCCACCCTTCTCGTAGTGTCCATTTTGAAAATAGGAAACGGCGTGTCTGCCACTTACCTTTTTCATCTTTAAATGAGAGCAGCTTTTCTTTATTACGTAAAATATCATCAACTTCAGCCTGAATCGCCTCATCACCACTCCCACGATCTTCACCGAAATAACCTGCATGAACATCTTTGGTTAAATTCGATAACGTTACTTGTAAAAATGAAAGGTACTCCTGCTCTCGAGGTAATTTCTTTAAACGAAATTCACGAATAAGTGACTCCACTTTTTTCTTTAGTAATTTTTCAAAAACTACTTTGAGCCATCCATCTTCATCTCTATACGACTTGATTGAATCAATAAAGAACAGAGACAGAGTTTTCACTTTCGCTTGGTGTTCATTTTCACGTAAAAAATTATAGATTTCGGCTTCAAAATGTTTATCAATGGCAGCTCTAATGATTAATTCCTGATACGAACTAGTCATTGTTGCTGGTAAAAAGACCATCCCTTTTTCCAACTCCAAACCGTTTGACAGCATCTTAGCCCCTTCATAATATATATCACCATCAAAATGAAGTACATCACCATTAGCATAGGTATTTATCTTTGAACCGTGTTTCAAAACTAATTTTTTGTTATTGACTGATTCAACTACATATCTTTCCTTTGATTCAGATTCTGTTACGTTCGGATAGTGGATATCAATACCTTTAACCAAACCGTTATTAAAAGAAGATACCGCGTTTAAATTAAATTGAGGTTGATTCCGATAATAATCTTTAACAACTTTAGCATTCCGTCCTGTTCCTATTTTTTTATCTGGGAAAGTTGCCCCAAAGCGAATAATCATTTGCGGATTAGTACTTTGAATAGACTTATAGAATTCACCATCTCGCGGAAACCTATGTGGTTCATCAACAAGAACTATAGGACGCGTCGCTTGAATCGCGTCTAGCGGCTTAGTAAAACCTGAAAGTAACGTCTGATTAAAACGTTCTTGACCTTTATTTTTCCCACGTGTAATAATTCCTTTCATATTATCAGAATTCAACATAGAAGCGTTTATTAGCAATACTTGAATTGTTGAAGAATTCAATCGATCACCTTCAATAAACTCTACTAAATGAGCTGGCAACAAGCCCTTTTTGCTATTAAAATCGCCTGAGTTGATAATATTTAGATTTATTTGAGTGTTTTCATAAAATTGTGAAAAGTGCTGTTTTGCATAATCGGCTTGAATAAAACTTTTCCAACCTTCTTTAATAGCTGGAGTGGGTACTACTACAATAAACTTAAACAAACCATATTTTTGGTGTAAATCATACATAGCACGTACACCCACATAGGTTTTCCCAGTTCCTGTCTCCATTTTAATATCAATATTTGTATTATCATTTCCACGCCCTTTAATAATAGGGTTAGCATAGACGTAGTTGCCATCTGGGTTTTTTGTTGATTTATCCACTCCATAAAATGCAGTATCAAGTGCTTGGAGCGCCTCCAACTGATGAGGTAGCTCTTCTAATAAAATTTTCATAGACTTTCTACCTCCTAGTATCTCACCTGAAGATTAACTTTATTTTCTAACTGACTTAATGCAATTTCTAATTCTCGTAAACTTTCCATTTCAATGGTATATCCATAAATAACAATTGTTTGAACAGTAATTTCATTTGTTCCGATAGCATTTACTAACGCTTTAGTATTTTCTGCTTTCCAATTATTACTAATAATGTAAATTCTTTGATTATTCACATAAGGTAATTCAATTCCTGAAAAATTAATCATTTCAACTGAAACATCAAATTTGTAATTGTCCTTAACAAGATATGTTTGCAAAATAGTATCAACACCATCAGCATTACCTTCGACACCAAGTTTTTCACTTGAAAATAAACTAATCATATCGTCAAACATGTCTAACTGTAAATTATCATGATAATTAATTTTTTCTAGGGATTCTTGATTAACAGAAACCACTCGATAATGCTTAAAACCCAAATCTTGTGCTTCAACTGCTAGCGGATTCTCCATTTTTATTTTTCGTGTAGCGCGAATAATTCTCTCTCGGGAAATTTGATCAATTGACTTATAGCCATCTCTATAGGCCTCTTCTCCACCTTTAGTTGGTATTTCTGAACCATCTGCGTTTACTATATAAGTGGGCTCAGGTAACGTACACATTATATATTGTCTATTTTTATCATCTTCAACATTAAGCTGCATAACTGCTTCAGCGGTTGTTGAAGAACCCGCAAAGAAGTCGAGAATGATGCTGTTATTTTGTGTGTAGAGTTGCAATATTCTTTTAATTAAACCGACCGGCTTCGGGTAGGAAAAGTACGCCTTTCCATCAAATAATTTTTTTAAATCTTGGCTTGCTGATTGAGAGTGCCCTACCTCTTTATACTTCCAAATTGTCATTGGCACTGATGTATTTCTAACCTCTGACAAAAAACGTTTTATACGTGGAACACCATCTCCATCATTACCAAACCAAATTCTGTTATCCTTGACATATTCATCAAATCGTTCCTTTGAAAGCAACCAACTACGGCCACTTGGTGGATTAACCTTTCTCCCAGACTGCAATTCTATCTCATAAATATTTTTTTGAACTGCTGGCCCAACAGAGAAATTATCTGACTGCCATGCCCCTCTTGGATCATTATCTGGATTCAAATAACGTTCATTTGCCTCATCTGACCGTGGTAAACCATTAGATACTAATTTTGGTTCATTTTTTGCGTAGACCATTAAATAGTCATGGCTCTCAGAAAAATGTTTTTTTAAATTAACTGGCGCATAAGCTCTTTCCCAAATGATATCCGCGACAAAGCTTCCTTCACCAAAAACATCATCCATCATTAACTTCAGATTAGCTTGCTCGTTATCATCAATTGATACAAAGATAACACCAGTATCCTTTAATAATTTTTTCGCTAAATACAATCTTGGATACATAAAAGTCAGCCAAGCACTGTGATTAGATTTACCTTGAATACTTTTTAGACGTTTTAGTTCTTCATCATTTAATGCAAACATACTTTGCAACTGATCATCTGTATACTCAAACTTATCTGGATAGACAAAACCGTCTGACCCCGTATTATATGGAGGGTCAATATAAATAAAATCAACACTATTCGCATAATTTTGTTGTAAATGACGTAACACCTCTAAATTATCTCCCGTAAAAAATAAGTTATTACTGTTTATATTTGCTTCCTTTTGGTTATGTGCTTTATCGGGGACAATAACAGTTATCGGTTGTTCCCCAGCTTGCTTCTTAGCGTAATTTTTACCAATAAAATCTAATCGATAACCACTAGACAATTCTTCAATATTTTGCTCCTTTAAAGCGTTATTAAATTTTTCCATATCAAATTTTGCCCGTTCAATGATGTTACCTTCTTCATCTAATTTACTACTTGTAAAAAAATCTGGTAATTTTTGACTTAGTTCATTCAAAAATGCAGAATTTGATTTTATTGTTTTGTTAATTTTTTGATTATCTCTTATCATTCTTACACTTCCCTTTAACAATATTTTCTTTAATTTAACAAATTCAATTAAAATAAAGACATGTAAGTTAATTATATCATAAAGGGACTGCCAAATTGCCTAAGAAACGGTTGTTTTATTTAGAATTAGAAATATAAAAGCTAACGGAAGAATTAATACTTATTTAATTTTTTAAAAACACATCTAAACTACTGAATTGACTATCAAATATAATTCTAATCCATTGTGATATCAGTCTTTATCACATACACTATTTAAATTTATAAAACAAATAAAAATTAATAGTATACGGTTACAAATGTTTTTCCCTAAAAATCATAATTGTTGAAATTCTCCTATTTATTAAATTTAATGGTTATACGTAAACGATATCCCAATCCCTTGAAACGAATAAATAAGTACTTTCATGCAATTAATAACTGAGATTATGTACTTGTTATATCGTTCCATAGAACAAGCATTAACAACAAATTTATACTTGTATTATCACCTAAATTGATGGATTTTATATCCTGATAATGTTAAAAAGTACTCAGCAAGTTCGTGCCAAATAATAATTCGAATAAAATTTATTAGGAGGTTATTCACATGTCAAATTAAAGAACAAACTTATCCCTATGAAACAGTTAATGCTAAAACTCATTTACTTGCTGCATCTGCTGAATTTCTGTCTAATCAAGAATTTATTGAATTAGCATTCAATGTCTCAGCTATCAAAGCTACTAACTTGATTGGAAAAATTGAGAGTATTAACGAAGTCAGATGGCTAATCGATGAACTGGATGAACCGAATGCGCTTCAAACACAAGCAATGTTCGAGCTGTGTCGTCGCTTTTGTTTAAGCACTGCTACAAAAGGAAATAAGGTCTCTTCATCAGTTGAAATAGCGGAACGATTAATGATTGAAATGGCAAGCTATCCCTAAGAAAACTTGTTACTAATTACATTAGACACAAAAAATCAAATCATTAAACAGCACACCCTTTTTAAAGGTTCGCTTAATCAAGGTGTGGCTCATCCTAGAGATATATTCAGACAAGCAGCTATTGATAACGCTGTTCGCTTCATTGTCTCTCATAATCATCCGAGTGGTGATCCTACCCCTAGTCAAAATGATGATGATTTTACTTCTCGACTTATTCAAGCTTCAAGTATTCTGGGTATTCCAATGCTTGACCACATAGTTGTAGGCCAGGATACTTATTATTCCTATGCAGAAGAAACAAGTCTTTTCAAATAGAATAGCAACAATATTTTATTATTATGTCGACTTCACTTGACACATACTTTAAAATTAATTTTGTTAAATAATTTTTTTAATAACGAAATTAATTCATAAGCTCACGAGCTATTCACAAACTAAATTTTATAGCGTATCCTTACCTCAACCAGTTGGTTAGGTTTTTTTGACGTCAAAAACACCTTCCAACTGGAGCGGAAAATGGTGACAAACAAAAAAGCTACCTCAAAAGGCAGCTCGATTAATCTGATAGTTCGATAACGTCTTTAATTATTTTTATCAATTATTTTATACTCAGCTTCTCCACTTATTTTTTTATAGTTTTCATTATTTTTAATATTTTCAAATAATCGATATTCCCAATATTTTCTTGCCAAAGTAATTGGAGAGTTATTTTATCATTCATATGTAATTCTTTCAAATTGAATGATCCACAATCATTCATGAGCCTGTTTCTACCAACATTCTCTAAAGATTTCATTATTCCTTTATAACTAGTAGACTGACTATACGTTGCATTTAAGTCTCCATGTCTCACATAATATCTGATCTCTCCATTTGAACTCTCTACCGCTCCTGTTGGCTCTTTTAATATTTCTATTACATCAACAAGTCTTTCCTTCAACATAATAAGTTTAGGATTTATAAAACTTATTTCATAGTGTCCTGAACTGTAACCCAATCGTCCTCTTCCTATGAGCTCTAAAACATCACCTTCTGTTAGCTGATAATCTACATATCCTTTAAACATTGGTAGCAGCGAGGGATTTTTACGCAGATATTCTGATTGGTGTTCAATGACATCCAAAAAAAATTCAACATAGTTTTCTTCATTATGCCATTTTATGTTTTTAACTATAATTTTGAATTTAGCTTTCCAGTTATCTTTTTTAGCTTTTTCATACCATTTAGTTTTAGAATCCATTGTCTTTCCTCAAAAATATCTTCCCATTTCTTTATTTTATTACGCAATGGATTACTGATAATTTACATCATTAGTATCCTGAATAAAAGTTGGTTTTTGCATCTCAACTAAAAAATCTGATAAAATTTTTACTTTTTCAGACTCATTAAGTAATGATTCTGATAAAACAATTTGTAATGAGTAACTTCCTGACGGATTATATTTTTCTAGTATTTCAATAGACTCCACATCAAACTTAATATACTCTTTTCCTCTAAGACGTCTATAATATACTATCTCCTTTGTGACAGGTAACTTTAGTTGCTTTCTTAAATCTTTGGAAATCATGCTGACCGCTCCTAATATTTTTTTAATTACTATTTTTCCATTCATCAATAGATGGAACCCTATTCTCTATCAACATCTTAATTGCAAGATAAATTAGATTTGAAGAATAACTTCCATTGACATAAAGATCTGAACTATGTGAAATTTGTGTTTCAATACTTTCACCAGCATACTCTTTTTCAACTCGACCAGACTCTTTTAAAATATCTAAATATCCCCTTAAATCTTTACTGGTTGCAAATAAGCACTCAACAAGCCCATCCCTTACTACTAATCCATAAGGCATGAGGTAGTAGTATTCAGCTGTTTGAATCGTTATTTCTAAAAAATCATCTATTTTTTGGAGTTCTAGTTTATCTATATATTCCGCATAATTCATAATAATGCTATTTCTTGTACTAATTTTCTCAAAAGTAACTTGACTCTAATCCGGAATAATTGAGCCAAACCAATTTTTTTCCTTAATAACATTCACAAAAAACAATTTTGTTTGTATATCTAGTTCTAATTGATTTGGATAATCATAGCTCTTAACTTCCCATCCTTCTTTCTCGTACTTAGTAATCATTTTATCAACGAGTACAATAATAAACTTAATTTCATGATACTTATAGTTACCAATAGTCCCAGTTGTTCTGGCATTATCTGCATCTCTTATTGATTTATATAATAGCGCATAGACTTGTGATGGGGAATATAATTTAAGCCACCCATCAAATGCATTACAAAGTACCTTTTCTTTTTCTTCATCATTCAATTCTCTAGAAAATCCCAGCTTGTTCATTTCAAATCTAAATATCTTAAGTAATTCCTTAATAACGTAACTCTTCCACAAATGAATATATTCCTTAGAATTTGCTAACTCAATATCATCTAAATACTTTAACTTTTCAAAAAGTTCTATTCTGCTATAGCGCTCGCTTACTATATTTAATGAAAAGAGTGTTTCATCTACTCTATAAGAAAAACTTGTATCAGTAATTTCTGAAAAGACTTCTATTGGAGTTTCTTCAGAGACTTTCAGTATATCCTTATCAATTAACTCCCTAAGGGTTTCCATTGTAAAGCCATTTACTGATTCCGTATATGTTTTATATTGTGGCACTAAACAATTAAACTCCAAATTGCTAATTTGAAATAGCACTGCAATGTTCACTCTGTCAAAAACATTTACATCTTGAAGTTCAACTTCACTATCTAAATAGATATCATGGATAATAGATGAAACTTTCTTTTTATCATTTTCTTTTTTTGACTGACAATTACTACAACTACACTCCTTGTTTTCTTTATCATATTCAATATGACCACACTTCTCACATTGAACATCAGGGGAAAAATATTTTAAACTAGATTTACTCGGCAATTGTGCAATTAGATAACGATTATCGTAAGGGCATTTTCTTGTTGTATAGAAAAATGGCAAATACACAGAAAATTTGGAAGCCTTATCAATTTCAAGTTCAAACTTATCAATTATTTTTTGTCACTGACAATTTTCCCGTATAGTAAAATTCAAGTATCTCTTTAAGAACTTTTGTTTCTAATCCACTTAAGGGATGTTTTTTTTCTTGAATTTGTACTAATTCAAAATTCTTTATCTCCTCATATTCCAATTTATTTCCCTTCTTTCAAGTCATTTTCATATATTAATACAATATAGCATTTACGAAAATAATTATTCTTTCATATTGGGACAATCTAATCACATTTTATCTTCATTACCATTATACATTATATAAGACTACAATCCAGATAAATTTACTAAATGTTCTTTAATTGAATAATCTCACCAATGTCATCTATATCCAAAGCTTCTGCAATTCTAATTAAATGATTGATTTGTATTCGCTGTCTTTTACCATTAGCTAGTTCGCTCAATCTTGCTACTTCAATATCAGATAACCTAGAAAGCTCGCTTAAAGAAATATTATGCTTACTTATCAAATCGTGAATTTTTATTTCCAATATTTTTTCTTTCATAAAAACATCCCTCTCTATTGCTTATATAGGCATGATAATATATAATGAATACAAGACCTTTGCTGATATAGGCAAAAAAAGAAATATTAATGTCTTTAGGAAATAAGAAAAAATAAAACTATAAATCAGGAGGTTCAACATGGCTCACCCAGTAAAAATGATCACCTATCAAGACCTACATAAACTAAATCATTCCATTCAACAATTAAAGAACTGGCACGAAACATTCAGTTTACTAAAAAACAACACCCATAATCATTCTATTCCCGATAACCTCTTCTATGAGCATGAGCGAATACTAAAAACATCAACTCAAGAAACACATAAACTTAAAACCAAAGAGAAATTGAAAAACATTTTGATTTAAAATCCTAGCTGCAAAATGGGATTTTAAAGTTCATCAGTATTAGCCGAACTGTTACTGATGAACGATAGATTTAAACAAGTAGTTGGATAACTGGCTACTTGTTTTTTGAATACACATCAGCAGTAGAATGAGAATATTCATGATATTTAGACCGATTATTTTTTTCTCTAGTAACTAGCGCAACGCAAAAAAGCCTAGAGGAAATCCCCTAGACCTTACCACTACCAAATGAATTAGATTTTTATCTCATTCCCTATTGCATATTCTTCTCCAAGTGCTTCTTGTAGATAATTTGTTATTTGATTAAACTTATCAAGAAATACTTCTTTTTCTATATCTGAGTTAAATCCAATGTACTTGAACTCGGTATCTGTATCAATAAATAGGTCATTATATTTTTCTTGTAAGGAAACTAATTTTCTTTCTAATTCTTTATCTTCCACTAACTCTTTAGGTATATCGTTATATAGAAAATGCCCATCTGCATATATCCATATAGGAAAACATTGATACTCTAAATATAGTTTTATTTTTTTCATCTCTGTACTCCTAAATTAAATAGTACCTTAATTAAACTGATCTATTTTTTCTTAAATATTTAAATTTATTTCGTCTATATCATTTTTCGTAGACATCTGAATCAATCCATTAGCAAATTGCTCTATAAGACTAATTTCACTGTATAGATAAAAACAGCATCTATGTTTACGTTCATCGTTATCGTCTATTTCCATGTCTACTTCTATTTGTATTTTTCCTGTTGCATCTGCTGGAGAAAAATTCAGCGAAAAAGCTGGCGTGAAATCTCCTTCTTTTTTTCCAAACTCTACATAACAACTATCATTAAATTTAAAAGAAAATTCCTTAATTCTGTTTCCAATAATTTCTAAGTCTGTATTCTCAATATAGCATAATTGATAAGCTGAAATATATTTTGATTTAGCACTAACTTTTATTTCTAATAAATTTGAATCTTCCCAATTTTTTTCTATTTTAATGTTATTCATATTTTCTCCATTGGACAGCTTTATATTTTTATTTTGAAGTAAATCTAGCTTGCTTTTGCATATCTGTTTTATCAGCTTTGTAGTTTACAAATACTATGAAACCTTTTGATAACTTGATTACCCGCTTTACTTATTCCACATTATTCGTTACTTAGGAATTTTGTGAAATCTTCTGGTATCTGTGGATTACTTGAAAACAGACACTCTACAATTTCTTCATGATCAGTCATAATAACTTCTTGATAATTATTATCACTTTTCCACTCTACTTTATCGTGTGTCTCATCTGAATGTGCTACGCGTTCTATAGAAAAGTAATGCTTTTTAACTCCATATTGAACTAAAGCATCTAAGAACTTTATTTCATATTTATACTCAACATGAAATAAGTTATATAGTCTTGAAACAATTGCATCTTCCTCTATTGTTGAACTCAGAAATTCTATCAAATCTTCTTTTTTCATTTTTATCTCCTACTCACTTAGTTGGTTAGTTGAAATATATATTACGAAACGGCATCAGCGATTTTCATTCACTAAGACCGTTTCAATAATTTTATATTTTCTACTTAAGCCTACTAAAATTGCAAATCAATTATCCGAAAAGCTTTTGAGTGAGTTTAGCATATCAGTTAATATCTATTCTTTTAATTCCTCTACTGACAGAATACTTTTTTAGCTTACTTTCCCTGAAACTAAAGAAAACGTTGTATTGTCTCCATCACTACAATCAATACTGATAGAATCATTTCCCTCTAAATAATAATCTTCAATTGTATCTCTAAATCCTATTTTCCATAAAAAAGAACCATCATTTTTATAAACAAATATATCTAACTCACAAACGTATATAATATAGTTTGAATCAGAATCTATTAATATATCATATAATAATGAAGGTAGTTTTTCTTCAAACAGCACAGATTTAGTAGTATAGTCTATGCACGCAAAAATACTATTTATTCCTAAAAACACCTTATTTGACTGAGTTAGTAATTTTATTTGTGGTTCCAAACCAATATCATAATAAATAAATCCTACCTCAGATAAATTGTTACTAAATTTTATAAACTTGTTACTTTCAGATACTTCTTCACTAAATAAGAAAGAATCCTTACTCAAGTTTTTCTCTAATTCAATTGCTGACTCATAATACTCTATTTTCCAAGAATCCATTTATTTCTCACCTTTAACAATTATTGTTAGTAATCTGTCTCCATCCCACACAGATTCTATTTTTACGCCCCCATTTGGACCTTTTAAAAAGCTTTCTCTTACAGTAGTTGTATAATTTACGGTTGGCCGACCTAGTAATTCTTTAGCCACATAGCTTCTTGTTTCTGTTTTTAAAATATTGGAAGAATCATTGATAACATCCTTTAAATAATTATTTCGGTTGTGCTTTGCTAAAGTCCTTTATACCAACTTCTATGTATTTAAATTAACTTTCAACTAAAAAAAGTCTAACAAAAATACTTTTAGACTTTTTTTAGTTGAATAATACTTTAGGGAAGTGAAAAAACTACTATTTTAATAAATGTCAATTCTTGAAATGTCAACTTCCACATAATCATTTTTATCAATGTCCTTAGGTATATCGCCGTCAGATATATCTATTTTAAGCTCTCCTATTTGTAAAATCTCACTGTCCTTATCTACAAGTTTCCCTTGAATAGAGTAGCTACCATTTTTTTCATCTATTACGTATTCCTCATTGAAGTTTTTCACGATATTTCTAACATTAAATCCATAAAGAATATCTGAAAATGCGTCACCTTCTGAAAGAGTACAATCACTACAAAAACATTCAATGGAATACGTACCATCTGAAAGTAAAATATCTGCCTCTTTTGAATCTATATCTATCCAATTTACTTTTTTTACAATAATCATTATATATATCCTCCTATGGTTTTAAACCTAAGCTAGGTGCTTTTTTAGCAAGCTCTTTTACAGATTTCAAATGTAACGTTGTTATATTACCAGTTGTCCTATCTAATCCTACAAAAGCATATTTGGCACTGCCTTCACCACTAAAAGGATTTTAAAAATCTTATTGATATCAGTATTTTGTATTCTCTGATATCAATAAGATTCTAAATTAGATGTTTATTTATTTTTCAATATAACTTTCAGCGATATCAATATCTTTAGTCATATCTAACTCAGGAAATTTTTTTTCCAGTTCTCTCAAACAGTTAATAAATTGTTCACTTTGAAGCTTTTCAGATATATCTTCAAAAATTTCACTGATATAGTATAGATCATTTTCATTAACATCAGCAAGATAACGTATTGTCTCACCCTCATTTTGAGATAGTAATTCTGTCATCTCATTCCAACACTTTTCAATTCCAAAGTCATCATTTATATTTAAGTTTTTTCTCTTTTTTAAGACTTCTATCATTCTGATTTCTAATTTTTTTCCTTTCTTATCTGCGTTCCTTTAACTTCAATAACTTCAATTGTTTCATTTTCGTTATCTACAAATTCCACTTCATATACTTCATTTTCCAAATCTAATATCATCATTATTACGCCTTTAGTTCCAACAACAACCTTATTATCTATATCTATTGTACTGTATACAACATCGTACTCTTCAAACATACATTTTCCCTTATCCAAAATTCTTTATCGTTGTAGTAAAAGTTATACTCTTCCCTATAACCTATGTTTTCGGTTATTTTTATATAATCCATTTAATCGTTGCTTTCTTCTAAAATATTTACATTAATTCTATCCACTCTCATTTTGACAAATTGTTTTTCCAAATACCAAAAATCTGAGAAATCTTCATTTTCCAGATCTATGTCTATCCCAGCATCTATTATTTGGTCTGCAGGATAAAAAATACCGTGAATGTAGTATGAAAAGCTATCCCCCTGTTGAACCAGTTCTTTAATTTTCAAATCACTTTTTTCAATTTCTAAATCATCAAAGATTACTATATCCAATTCAATATCGTACAACTTACCAATCTCTATAGGACATTTATATTCTTCCACGAAACATAAAAGTTCAATACCTTCAATTTCAATTCTTACTTCTTCTTCAATATCGGGATTTTCCGAAATTATTTTAGCTTTATATTTCACTTAGATTCTCCTATTCTAATGGATTTATTATGTTTATATGTTTGTTGCCATTCAATAATTTGTATATGTCCTCTCCACGCTTTACGTGGTAAGTTGTTATATCCCCCGCTAAATTTGTTCCAACAAATTCAAACTTAGCTTTTCCTTTACCAGAATTCCCCATAAATTTTACATAGCCAGTTCTTAATTCTACTGTTCCATCTTTTAAGGTATAATTGTACTGAACTTTTTCTCCGTTTTTCATTACATGCCTTGCACCATCAAGATATTCATCTGCATTAGAATATAACCCTTTAAATTCTCCACCATGTTTTGTAAAATGATCATTAAGTTTTTTTGCATCTCCAAATTCAGCTCTAACAACTTTCCCTACATCTTTCCCTCTATCAACAGTCTTAACAACATCCGCTGACCTCTCAAACTCTTTCAACGCTTCCCACTCTTTGGCAGTCAGCCTAATCGCATCAAGCGAATAATCACCATTTCTAAGCAACTTAGCCGACTTCAAAATATCCTTCACTCGATCAATCGGCAATACAGCTAATAACAAGAAAACACCCGAAGATGAGCGCTGCATCGTTGTTGAATCTTTCGCAAGCAGAATCTCAATATCATCAATATTCGTAAGAATTTTAAAAATCTCCGGCCCATACTCTTTAAACAATTCAATATTATGAACACGAAACAATTCATGTAACTCTTTTGTTTTTTGAACATCCAATTTTCCATTGCGATAAATCTGATATTCGACACCATTCGATAATTCTTTGATCACCACATCGATCCGGTCTTTCGGTTGTGCTTTGTTAAAGTCCTTTAGTGCTTTATACCATTTTTGATTTTTAAAATCAATGGTTTTATAGCCGTCTTTACCGCCTGAAAAATTCCCAGCACTACCTAGAAAAGCTAATCCTTCGGCAATCGAAGCAATAACTGTTTGGACATCTGAGAAATCACTGCCATGCGCTGCTTCAAAAGCGCTATATTTTTCGAGAATTTCAATTTTCTTTGCGGTTCCTAGCATACTTTGTTTATTAAAAAATTGATTCACAAATGGGACATCTTCAAAAGTTTTCGCTAAAGCTTCCATGATTACATTATTTTCTGCTTGTAAACGACGTAACTCAGCTTTCAACTCTCCCATTTTTTCAGTGTCTAAATCATTCTCTGCTGGTCCAACTTCTGAGGTAAAGGCGCTTAAATAGGAGATGACTGCATCATCAAGGGTATTTAAGGCGTTCCCCACCGTAGTTGATACTTCTGAGTAGGCATCAAAATAACTTTTGGTAGACGCCCACCCTGTACCAGATAATTTCCCTGCACTTTGAAATGCTTGTTGCGCCTCTTTAAAAGAATTTAGTTGATCTAACACGGTTAAACGCAACGCTTGGACTTCACTGGCAACATTTTGCCATTCCGTATATCTAAATTTAGGCATCTTTTTCCTCCTCTTGTGCTTGTTTCTTTTTCTGCAGCCATAGGAGGTCGTCTTCTGCTTGGATTTTTTTACGTTCTGTTTCACTTACTAATTCTGTGAACTCTTCTTTGCCCGCATCAAAGGTTCGGAAGGCTTCTGTTCGTTCGTCTTCCAGCATTTCTAGGTCTATTCTTGCAGAACGTTCTGCTTCTGTTCCTTTGCTGTAATAGAGAAATTCTTCTAAGATTTCGGCTTGTTGTTGATAAACACGCTGTAGATCATTGATTAGGAAATCACTTTCGGTATCCTTTTTCTTTAACGCTATCTTTCGTTCTTCATATTCTTCGATTTTTATTTGTAGTTGTTTTTCTTCCATAACATACCTACTTTACTGCATTTTTTTCAGCCTGTTTGATGGCTTGGTGTATTTTTTCTAAGTTTCCAATATCTTTTGATGCATTACTTTTGAATGTTGATACGATAGAACTTAGAGAAGAAACACTGCTTTTCATAGCGCTAGCTGCACTACTTTCAGAAAAGCTCATGCTACTTGCTTGTTTTGGTTTGAATGATAAGGATGAGAGGCTACTTGTAAATTTACTTGTTAAAGAATTTACTGTCGCTGCATCGGTACTGATTTTATCTGCCATCTGAATGTCTCCTTTGATAGATTAGTTGATTTTATCCTCTACATAATATTCATCTTTTTAGCTAAATTGTCCAACCATATAATTACTTTTAAAAATATTATGTAAGATAAGAATACCATATTGAAAACTATAGACTTTATCAGATTATTCAGTGTGCCTGTAACTTTTTGATAAACCTTTTTGAAGTCTTATAAGACATTCACCATTTCATTTCAGCACATAGCAATGAAGTAGTTACTTCCCTTAAGAAAAAGTTGAATCAATCAGTTGAAGAATTAGAAGAAAATCATCTTGCATTGACAAAAGAAATTCAACTTCTCGAAACAGAAAACGACCAAATCAGAAGGGAGATGACTGAAACTCATGACTAAAATAAAAAAATCTGAGCTAGATAAACTCTTAAAAACAGTAGAATCTTCCAACGAAGAAATGTACAATCAATTGTATAGTTTAAATCAGGCGTTATTGAACAACAATTAAGTCAATTCATCAATTCCTTTTCAGCAGAGGTAGACACCAACAAAGACAAGTTGGACATGAATGATTTACAGGACTTGTATTTTGAAGCACAACGATTAACTGCTGAGCACAATAAAATTTTAACGCAATTAGCAGAAATGCCGATTATCGGGAAATTATTTAACGAGTTCAATTTGACAAAAGTTATGGATGATATTGAGGTACTACAGGATTTCCAGCAATTCGTTTCAGCTCACAGTAGTGATTTTGATTATATTGATGAATTATTAAACAACATTGAGATGGGTATCAATGAATTAGGTAGCGATGCTAGTTTTCTAGGTGCAAATGTTGGCTTTGCAATGGTGGATTATAGTAAATCAAGTTGGTCTAAAGGGATTAATGATTTCAAAAAAGCCCATAAAAAAGAGATTGATGCAGGAGTAAACCGCTATAAACTTCGAATACAAGCAAGAACGGCGGGTACAATTATCGGGCTACAACAAATATACGGATATCATGAATTTGAAAGGTCCATGGGAAAATGCAGCCAGAGACTTTTATATGCCAGATTATCAGAATAAAATGCTTTTGTTGAACAGAAACATGAGAATATCTGATTTAAGTAAAATGAGTCCTAAAGATGATTACTTTATTCGTTTCCCTGACGTTTTAGATGTTAGCGGATTGAGGAATACACAATACTTTGATCCTAAAGCAAAAGGCATTGAGCATATATACTTAGGGGAAGTTAACCGTCGTGGGAACGCTGTAGGATTTCATACAGAAGCTTTTCCAGGCACACCTGGAAAAGTGATACCAGGAACGAATACTTTACCGGATGTAAACGGAGTTTATAAAGGACAAGTGACTGTTAACGGGATACTTAAAGGTGGAAACAATGGAGAATCAACAGTTTTCCCAAAAGAATGGCATCCTCAAATGATTGTTGATGCTATAAACATTGCGTATGAAAATAGAATTCCAGTGGTGGGAAATCCCGGAGAATTTCATTTTGAATACAAGGGTATTGATATTCATATGTATTTAGACAGAAATACCGGATTGATTCGTTCAGCTTTCCCTGTCTATTCAAAATAGTTTAATTAAAGGAGATTTTATTATTTATGGTTAAATATAGATTTTATTATATGCATTTGGTCTCACCTAAACCACATAAAAGAGCTATGCTTTCATTTGTTGATCCTAAATACTTAGGATTAAATTTTCTTATAAACGATACTATTACAACGGATTTAGACTGGGAATACAGTATTGTTAATCAATTGAAGAAAGTACTATCTGGAGAATTGGAGCCTCAAGGTACAGGAACAAACAGAACAACTGTAGAGATTACAAAAGAGACTACCACCATTATCGATCACTTTTGGGACGATGAAACGATGGATTATTTTGAAGATGTCGTTGTTCCAACAAAAGATTTATATGACTTAATTATTTGGTGGATTCAAAAAAAGATAGACTTAGAAATAGAAGCTGATCAAAGTGGATTAACAGAAGATGAATTGAATGCTATGAGTACGATAATAGATACAGAAAAACTTCTGCAGAATGATGATATAGAATAAAAAATAGTTAAATCTAAAACGATAACTTACATCATGGTTAGTAAGTTACCGTTTTAGAGGGTTTGTCAACTAAAGTGTGTAACTGACAAATCTAAGAACGAAAAAGAACATCAAACCATTCCTAAATAACCTTCGGCTAAAAGGGTATAAGAAAGAAACCTTACCAAAAAGGAAAATTTGATGTTCTTTTTTGATGCGTTAGTGATTAGGAAATATATAAGCTATAAGTGTTGATGCGCTCAGAAAACTGTTCATTCGCCATCAATTGATTTAAGACCATCGGCCAATTAGGAATAAACCCAGCTTTCCATTTCTTTTTCAATTCTGTTACTCGTAGATAAAGAAGCTTTAAAAGAGCGGTTTCATTTGGAAATGCGCCTTTTTTAGTTACTTTTCTAAAGCTGGAATGAATACTTTCAACGGCATTTGTTGTGTACATAATTTTACGCACTGCGCTACCATAATCATAAAGTTGTTCCACATGAGAAAAATTCCGTTTCCAAACCTCTACTGCACCAGAGTAGTGAGACCAACGTTTTTGAAAAGCATCAAAAGCACTCTGACAAGCTTTTAACGAAGGTGCACCGTAAAATTTCTTCATTTCCCTAGAAAATTCCTTGTAATTTTTATACGGAACATACTGGAGCGCATTGCGCACTAAATGAACGATACAGCGCTGAACGCTCACCTTTGGAAAAATAGATTTTGCGCCGTCTTCAAGACCAGAAACACCATCCATAGACATAAAGAAAATGTCCTGTACACCGCGAGATTTCAACTCATTAAAAATCTGCATCCAGCGGTTTTTACTCTCAGTTTCATTCAGCCACAACCCTAAAATATCTTTTTTACCTTTTAAATCTTACCCAAGAATCGTATAGACAGCGTATTCTTTCACTTCATAATTTTCTCTTAATGTCACATACATACAATCCACAAAAACAAAGGCATAGCACTTCGCTAAAGGGCGATTTTGCCATTCCTCCAGTTCTGGAAGAACAGAATCAGTGATTGTGGAAATCATTTCGTGAGAAATGGAGAATCCATAAATATCATCAATGGTATGAGCAATATCTCTTTAAGACATGCCTCTGGCATACATGGATAAAACCTTTGATTCCATGGTCGAAACATCACGTTCACGTTTTTTGATAAGTTCTGGTTCACACGTGGCTTCTCTGTCTCTAGGCACATCAATAGGGGCTTCTCCAAAGCTTGTTTTTACTTTCTTAGAGCCGAATCCATTTCTTCGATTGTTCGTTTTTTCTCCTGTTTTGAGTGAATATCGTAGCCTAAATGGTGTGTCATCTCGCCTTGAAGCATTTGTTCAAACAGGGGACCAAAAATATCTTTTAGAGCGTCTTGCATGTCATCGACATTTTCAGGATTGTAGCTTTCTAGAATGGTTTTCGCTAATTCAACAGTTTTAGGATCTCTTTTCTGTCTTGCCATATTCTCGCATCCTTTCATTTTTATTTTATCTGAATTTCCTTTACACGAAAAGAAAAACTGTATAAGCAGCTTATCTAGAATTAGCTACTTACACAGTTTATTTTACACTCTCATCGGGTTAGAACATCAACACAATAGTGACACCTTATAATTTTTGTCAAAAAAAGTATTGCCATTCTATCTTTTTCATTTCTTCGTTGGAACCCTTAGTATTATAGTAATCTCAATTTAGAATAGGACTAAAGTAAAGAAATCTGTTTTAACTCTTTTTACCATCCAAACCAAATATACTTATAAACTTCATACTCTACTTCTAAGTTCTTTGATACGCCTTGTGCTTTTACTGTTACCATCAAGTGATCTTTTAAGGGACGATCTATCATTAGTATCCTTGTGGATAGATTCGTAAATTCTACTTCATAATCGTTCGTAGCTACTCCATCTACTTTCACATTTTTCACCCAGTTTTTTAGTTCTGCTGCTGTTGGCTTCCACTCTTTTGCATTGCTACCAACTGCTTGCTGAACTCTCACTGGATTTTGTTCCACGGTCAACGTCTTTTCTTTATACACTTCATAATCCACTCGTAAGGTTTGTGAGAAGCCTTTTGCTTTTACTGTTACTGTCCAATAATCTTTTAATGGACGATCCGTCGGTACTGTTCCTGTGGATAGATTCGTAAATACCACTTCATAATCGTTCGTGGCTACTCCATCTACTTTCACATTTTTCACCCAGTTTTTTAGTTCTGCTGCTGTTGGTGTCCACTCTTTTGCATTGTTCCCAGGATGTCCGACTAGCACTCTCACTGGATTTTGTTCCGCTGTCAAAGCTTCATACACTTCATAATCCACTCGTAAGGTTTGTGATAAGCCTCTCGCTTTTACTGTGACTGTCCAGTAATCTTTTAATGGACGATCCGTTGGTACTGTTCCTGTGGATAGATTCGTAAATACCACTTCATAATCGTTCGTGGCTACTCCATCTACTTTCACATTTTTTACCCAATTTTTTAGTTCTGCTGCTGTTGGTGTCCACTCTTTCGCATTATTCCCAGGATGTCCGACTGGCACTCTCACTGGATTTTGTTCCACGGTCAACGTCTTTGCTGCTTCTTCATATACTTCATAAACTACTTGTAAGGTTTGTGATACCCCTTTTGCTTTTACTGTGACTGTCAAATGATCTTTTAATGGGCGATCCGTTGGCACTTTCCCTGTAGCAGGATTCTTTAATTCTACTTGATAATCATCTGTTGCTACTCCATCTACTTTCACATTTTTTACCCATTTTTTTAGTTCCGCTGCTGTAGGTGTCCATTCTTTCGCATGGTTCCCAGGATGTCCGACTGGCACTCTCACTGGATTTTGTTCCGCTTCTAAAATAGGATCTTCAAGATATAACTCTGGGTATTTTGTTTTGTATTCTTTCTGAAGAGCATCTGAAAGTAAGCTTATTGCCGCTACAATATCCTTTTTCTCAAAGACTTGTGTAGCTGGTAATTCCCATAATACTTTATTTTTTTGTAGCGAACTAATCCGTTGATTAATTTTTTCAATTAATTGTTTTTCTAAATTCCCTTCGACTTCAAGGTTTTTTAAGCGTGATTTTGTTACAATCCATCTATTAGTCTTAGAAGAATTATTGATATCCGCATCGTCAGATACTATTCTTCTACTTGGCTCTGCATGATAAATTTCAACGATATCTCCTTCTGTAAGAGGTATCTCGTTCGTTTCAACAGTAACATGCGTTCCTTCAATATTTTTAGTATATTTTATTTTTCCATTCTTATCTTTTACTGAGATACTTGCATACAACTCCCCAGGAAAATATTCATGAGGTGTCTCTTTAAGAACTGACACAATTAACTTTTCTCTGTCCAAGTCAGTTTTAACAGTGGCAACTAGATCATCACCTTGCCCTAATAGATTGATTGTTTGATTTACCAAGCTCCCTGACGAAATTTTATCAAAAGACATAGTTGTATTATTCTCTGCCTCTTTGACATACACATATGGATTTTTCGGAACATATTTCATCATTTTTTTCCCTGAAAACTCTAGATGATAAATACCATTAGGAATATTTTTGAACACGATAGTTTTGCCGTTAATTTCCTGACTCGCTACTTCTTTTTTCCCATCTTTTAACACGACATTTGTACCAAGTAACTCATTAATATCCTCTACGCCCAATTCAATAGCTACATTGCCTTTCAAGTTCAATGAAGCAATTTCATCATTCGTTACCATTTCAAAATTCGAATTGATCATGTATGACTCATCAACTAGTTTACGTGCTTCTGCCAGTCTATCTTGAGGGACAATATCCGACAATGAAGCAATGCCTGGGTATCCTAAAGCTTGATGCACTTCAGACTCTGACTCTCCCAACTTAAGACCCCATCTTAACAATACAGGACTAAAATCTTGGTGGCTATTTTCGCTGTAAATACGATTTAATAACTCAGGTAAAGGATAATTACTGCTGTCAAAATTTGGTTGCGCTGCTAACTGACGATACTCTTGATACATTTTAGTAAATGAATCGTCTCCAGCTTTTTGTTTTAAGAGAGAGAGCAGAATTAATTTTTCTCGCCCATCTACCGAATTATAGCTACCATTTTGACGAACCATTTTGTTATACAAATTGGTTTCGACACTCTCTTTTTTACCGTAATTAAATAGCCAACCCGTTTCAACTGATTCTTTTCCATATTTATTGTATAGATACTGTAAACCAAACAAATTATTGGAGACTTCTCTAGTGTCCATTCCTATACCATCGAAACTAGCTTGATACCCATGTGCAATTTCATGTAATGTTCCCCAATTATCTTTAGTTAACCACATATCTACCGTGTCATAGCCATTTGCTGTCCAAGTATTCGTGTAATAAGCACCAACTCCTCCAGCATGTTTGTCCGCTTTAAGAAAGTAGCGGTTTTCTCCGTTTTGATTCTCTTTTGTGGAATTATCAAAACCGGCAATTTGATTATAATAGGCAAATAAATCAGTGTAGTAGTCAATCAATTCATCCAACGAGCGAAAATCTTTCATATGTCTAGTCGCTTCTTTGTCTCTTTTAGGAATAAGTAATTGAAAATCCTTTCCTTTCACTAACGCATAATCGCCATCAAATTTATCCCACTTATCAAAAAATTCTGTCTCACTTTTCTTATAGTCATACACTGGCAATGGCTTTTGTGTTTTAGCATCAGCCACTTCATACTCCACTTGTGCAGATTCACTGCCGTAAGGAGTATCTACAAATGGAACAAGTGGCTCTGAAGCTTTGATTGTTACCCAATCTGTTCCAACACTCGCATTTTTTTCAACTTGGGAATCATTCCCTAATAATCGAAACGTCAGTTTCCCCTTAAAATTTGGATTGATTTGTCTGACTCTTATTTCTGTGTTTGCCTCCAAAATAAAGCCCAAATCTTGGCGATCATGGTACTGACCTTTACTTATCCCTGCCTTTAAAATCCAAGAAGGTTCAGGGATACTAAAGATCTCTTTTGTTTCTGTCCCTTCCGCGTGTGTTTCTACTGTAGAAAAGCCAAAAAATACACAAATCAAAAGAATAACTGGATACAATTTTTTCATAATTTTTCTCCTTAAACTAATTTTTTTAAACTATACACGTGTAGTAAATAAACGGTGGGGGTATCAGTAGACCCATTTGAAGCTAAAAAAGAGACTGCCATCAATTGTATGCCATTACTTGGTTCTAGCTTAATTTTTAATTTTTGATACTGTTGCTGATAAAAAAGAGCCAAAAAATCCTAGGCTCTTTCAATATACTTCGATTCTTAGTGCTTTAACATGTGGCATTCGATGCAATTGAATGGCAACGTAGTCGTTGCTTCTGCTTCCACCGTTTATTCGTATCCCTTGAGAAAGTAAACAGAGACAGAAAAGGAGAAACGAAATCCAGCTATATTTTTTCATACCGTTTCTCCTTTCCTCTAGTTTTTAAAATGTATCCTTTAGTCTCTACCTTTTATGGCGTATTTCCTACTTGCCATAAAATTTTGGCACGATAACCCCTATGTGCGACGTCCTCGTCTGTAGGAATTTCTATTTTAAACCCTGTTTTTCCTGTCTTCCAATCTTCACTCAATGTATAATCATTTTTTACACCATCACTTGCTTTTTCTGCGAGTATCTCTGCATCTCCTTGCCTGAATTCAACGATACTTTTGTCCTCTTTTTTATATTTGAGGACTTCATCTGGAAATGTTTTAGTAGCCTCTGTCACATTTGTAAATGGTGTCTCTAAGGTCGCTGTGACATTCCATTTGTTACTTTTCTTCCTACTATCCCAAATCACTAACGGTTTATCAAATTCGGCGTTATTTACTTTAATGAAGTGAATCCCTTTTTGAATCTTTTGTGTGCCAAAAGACATCGTTGATGGAGATGATTCAATAAATAATTTTCCATCAAATGTGTACACAACCGTCTGAGGACTATCGCTAATCGTTATTTTATCCGCTGGCTTGTCTACAGATTGGTAATGCTCTGCATCTATAGAACGAAGTGCTTTTTTCACATCTTCATTCTTAGATAGGACAATTTCTGTCCCAACCGCTCCTTTAATCGTGACTGGCTTCACCACAGGATCTAAGTCTTCGTGATCGACTGTTTCAAATTTGACAGTTATTGTTTGTTCCACCTTTTTAATTACTGTTCCGGTGTTATTATTACTATCTGCATTCACAACCGTATACTTCGTTGGGTCAATTACTTTTTCTGTTGTTCCACCACTCGCATCTAGTATAAAACAGCTAATATTAATTGTCTGTATCCAACAAGATGAGTTGGCGATCAATTAATTTATAAACATATCGGTTCGCTTTTATAGATTTTAATTCAACATCATCATTTGTATTGTAACGGTGGCTTGTTCCTTCTGCATGATAGATTTCTACAATACTACCTTCTTTTAAATGGATGTTATCTTGTTCATATTTTGTAACACCTTGATTTCCATTCCAGCTTTGATCATAGATGACCGTACCATCAGCTTCAACAATTTTTATGGAAGCATAAACTCTATTTCCAAAATAAGGATTAAAAGCATATTTACTAGACTTATAAATAGTCGCAAGTCTATCCTTTCCAATTTCCATGGACACTCGCGCAAACTCACCTTTTCCTCCGACACCAATTCCTATCAACTCTATTTTTTGGGGTTCAACATTCTTTCTAATAAACTCATAAATACTTGATTTAAATCGAACAGCCATATTCTCGCTACTAACTGCACCAAAATGGATTCCGATTACTTGATTTTGGTCATTGAAAACAGGTGATCCTGAATTCCCACCAAAACTACTCGCATTATAATAAATTCTATTTGTAGTTTCTGTTGTAGATATTCCTTTACTTTCCCACATTGTAGCCCAAGATTTATCCCCTGGATATCCAATAACTCTTATAGGTGTTCCAACTGTAGTTACTGGGTTACTTATATATTCAACAGGGGCTACAAGATCTCCAATATTCTGTCCATTAGCATTCGGTTTTAAATACACAATAGCTAAATCTTGTCCGTCAGGGCTATATTTTATTTCTTCCCCATTGAATGTGCCTTTAAATTCAGTGTTAGAAGTTCGGGCTACATTTACTTTTATATTGGTTGCATTCCCATTTTTGGCAGCCGCTGCAACATGTCTGTTAGTCAATATAGCATTTTCCCCTATAACCACACCCGATCCCTGGGTAGCATTGTTTACGTAGATGAAACATACTGCCTGATAAGGTTGTTGTGTGGCATCTTTTATTTGGACTCTGTCATTATTCGGTAATATTGCCCTGGTATTTAAATTCGTCTCTTCTGCGCTTACTATTGCGCTTGAACTGGTAAGACTTACAAAGAATACGATTATCAAAAGACCCCAAATTCCAAACGTTCTTTTCTCCACTTCTATCTTCTCCTTTTTACATAAAATCCACTTCATTATTCGTTCAACACACCAAACTATTTGTACCTATCTAAGGTTAAAGTGCCCCACAATGATGTTTCTAACAATTCTTTACTTAGTTTGTAATTTCTACTGTTTTACTATCTAACACATTATTACTAGCATCTAGACCTTCTATTAATACATTATCGGTCACTTTTGTTACCAGATTACGTGCATAGTATTGAACTTTACCAGCTGAAGCTGGTATTACTCGTTGAGTAACACCATTGATAACCAATCGAACTTTAACAATATCTCCGGTAAATGATCCAGTAATATGACTAGCATTTAGCTTATAACTATCTATTGCTAATGTTCCAGAAGTAGCTAAAATTTTCAATGGTGTACGTTGAATTTCTGTTTTATTTCCATCCATCAAAATAATATTGATTTTATCGTCTACAGAATTTATTTTGCCTTTAGCATAATATTTCAGTATCCCATTAGCGATGCCAATCGTTTGTTGTTTAATTCCATTAATTTCAATAGCCATATATTTAGCGTCTCCAGAATACGTTCCTTGAATGTATCTTTCACCTAATTTATACAAATCAACTTTCATAGAAGCAATAACATCACTAACTTTGACTGGTTTTACAGCAACCTCTTTCCCCCATACGTTCATTGCCACAAGTTCAACGGTTGATGAAGAATTTGTTATTTTTCCTTTTGCATAATATTTAATAACTCCATCTTTTACAGCGATTTTTTGTGTCAATACCCCATCAATTCTTAAAGCCACTGTTTTAATACTTCCTTCGTAAGTACCAGTTATATAATTATCTTTTCCGAGAAGAAACGAAGAAACAGTCAAGTTTATTTTTTCTGCTTCGTCAAAAGGAATAATGTTCACTTTACTTCTTTTAACTTCATTACCATAAATATCTAAACCAATAACAAATACTTCATCTTTTTCATTCATAATTTGACCCATTGCCCAATATTGGAAAGGACCTGTAGATACATTAATACTTTTTTTCAGTTCTCCATTGATTTCTAAAACAGCCTTCTTGATTACTTTTCCTGAGATATTACCTTTAACATATCGGCTATTTCCAATTACGTAATCGTCCACGTCAATTTTAGAATCATCTACTAATGTTAATAAATCTTGTGCTTTTTTGATCTCTGCGGTTAATTGCGTTTTCACTTCACCTGTTGGTAATGCGTCCACTAATTTTTTTGCAGCATCAATTGTTGCTTGAGTTGTTTTGACGCTTAATGATGCATGTGTGTTGTCTTTAAATAAATTGTTGACTGCTTCTTTCGCTGCTACTTCTTGATTCTTTTTATCCAAGAAGTCTTGGGCTTTTTTGATTTCTGCAGTTAATTCCGTTTTAACTTCACCTGTTGGTAATGCGTCCACTAATTTTTTCGCTGCATCAATTGTTGCTTGGGTTGTTTTGTCGTTTAACGTTGTATGAGAAGCATCTTTAAATAAATTGTTAACTGCTTCTTTCGCTGCTACTTCTTGATTCTTTTTATCTAAGAAGTCTTGGGCTTTTTTGATTTCTGCAGTTAATTGCGATTTCACTTCACCTGTTGGTAATGCGTCCACTAAGTTTTTCGCTGCATCGATTGTTGCTTGGGTTGTTTTGTCGCTTAATGATGCATGTGTGCTGTCTTTAAATAAATTGTTGACTGCTTCTTTCCCTGCTTTTTCGGCGGCTGCTTCTTGATTCTTTTTATCTAACAGCTCTTGCGCTTTTTTGATTTCTGCAGTTAATTGCGATTTCACTTCACCTGTTGGTAATGTGTCCACTAAGTTTTTCGCCGCATCGATTGTTGCTTGGGTTGTTTTGTCGCTTAATGATGCATGTGTGCTGTCTTTAAATAAATTGTTGACTGCTTCTTTCGCTGTTTTTTCAGCTGTCTCTTGATTCTTCTTATCTAAGAAATCTTGCGCTTTTTTGATTTCTGCAGTTAATTGGGTTTTAACTTCGCCTGTTGGCAATCCGTCGACCAATTTTTTCGCTGCATCGATTGTTGCTTGAGTTGTTTTGTCGTTTAACGTTGTATGAGAAGCGTCTTTAAATAAATTGTTGACTGCTTCTTTCCCTGCTTTTTCGGCGGCAGCTTCTTGATTCTTTTTATCTAACAGATCTTGCGCTTTTTTGATTTCTGCAGTTAATTTGGTTTTAACTTCGCCTGTTGGCAATCCGTCGACCAATTTTTTCGCTGCATCGATTGTTGCTTGGGTTGTTTTGTCGTTTAACGTTGTATGAGAAACGTCTTTAAATAAATTGTTGACTGCTTCTTTCGCTGTTTTTTCGGCGACGGCTTCTTGATTCTTTTTGTCTAACAGGTCTTGGGCTTTTTTGATTTCTGTGGTTAATTGTGTTTTCATTTCACCTGACGGTAATGCGTCCACTAAGTTTTTCGCTGCATCGATTGTTGCTTGAGTTGTTTTTTCATTTAATGATGTATGTGAGCTATTTGTAAATAGTTTGTCAACTGCTTCTTTTGCTTTAGTTCCGTTTTGATTAGTTAATTGGTTCTGTGCCTCATAAAGTTTCCAAAATAATTCACCAAACCAATCTCTATTTACAACACCAGATAGTTGCGATTTTAAGTTATCAATCATTTTTTGAGTTACATCGGGTTTTAATGAAGTACCATTCTCTTGAAATAGTTCCTTAATACTTTTTTCTAAGTTATTATTATATACGAATTGTTCTATAGCATTCATATATATAGTAGATAGTTCATTCTTTTTAGTTTGATTGCTTTGAATGTTATTTATATACTCTTGAACTTCAGTAAGATCCTCTCCAACAACTTTCGAGCTAATTCCACCATCCAATAATTGGGTTAATTTTTGGGTAGCTATTGTAATCCAATAGTCATCTGATAATATATCTTGCGCTTTTTTGATTTCTGCGGCTAATTGTGTTTTCACTTCACCTGTTGGTAATGCATCTACTAATTTTTTCGCTGCATCGATTGTTGCTTGAGTTGTTTTATCGTTTAACGTTGTGTGTGAAGCATCTTTAAATAAATTGTTCACTGCTTCTTTTGCTGCTTTTTCAGCGGCTGCTTCTTGGTTCTTTTTATCTAAGAAGTCTTGCGCTTTTTTGATTTCTGCGGCTAATTGGGTTTTCATTTCGCCTGCTGGCAATCCATCGACCAATTTTTTCGCTGCATCGATTGTTGCTTGAGTTGTTTTATCGTTTAACGTTGTGTGTGAAGCATCTTTAAATAAATTGTTCACTGCTTCTTTTGCTGCTTTTTCAGCGGCTGCTTCTTGGTTCTTTTTATCTAAGAAGTCTTGCGCTTTTTTGATTTCTGCGGCTAATTGTGTTTTCACTTCACCTGTTGGTAATGCATCTACTAATTTTTTCGCTGCATCAATTGTTACTTGAGTTGTTTTATCGTTTAACGTTGTGTGTGAAGCGTCTTTAAATAAATTGTTCACTGCTTCTTTCGCTGCTTTTTCAGCGGCTGCTTCTTGGTTCTTTTTATCTAAGAAGTCTTGCGCTTTTTTGATTTCTGCAGTTAATTGGGTTTTCATTTCGCCTGCTGGCAATCCGTCGACCAATTTTTTCGCTGCATCGATTGTTGCTTGAGTTGTTTTATCGTTTAACGTTGTGTGTGAAGCATCTTTAAATAAATTGTTCACTGCTTCTTTCGCTGCTTTTTCAGCGGCTGCTTCTTGGTTCTTTTTATCTAAGAAGTCTTGCGCTTTTTTGATTTCTGCGGCTAATTGTGTTTTCACTTCACCTGTTGGTAATGCATCGACTAATTTTTTCGCTGCATCAATTGTTACTTGAGTTGTTTTATCGTTTAACGTTGTGTGTGAAGCGTCTTTAAATAAATTGTTCACTGCTTCTTTCGCTGCTTTTTCAGCGGCTGCTTCTTGGTTCTTTTTATCTAAGAAGTCTTGCGCTTTTTTGATTTCTGCAGTTAATTGGGTTTTCATTTCGCCTGCTGGCAATCCATCGACCAATTTTTTCGCTGCATCGATTGTTGCTTGAGTTGTTTTATCGTTTAACGTTGTGTGTGAAGCATCTTTAAATAAATTGTTCACTGCTTCTTTTGCTGCTTTTTCAGCGGCTGCTTCTTGGTTCTTTTTATCTAAGAAGTCTTGCGCTTTTTTGATCTCTGCGGCTAATTGTGTTTTCACTTCACCTGTTGGTAATGCATCTACTAATTTTTTCGCTGCATCGATTGTTACTTGAGTTGTTTTATCGTTTAACGTTGTGTGTGAAGCGTCTTTAAATAAATTGTTCACTGCTTCTTTCGCTGCTTTTTCGGCGGCTGCTTCTTGGTTCTTTTTATCTAAGAAGTCTTGCGCTTTTTTGATCTCTGCAGTTAATTGCGTTTTAACTTCGCCTGTTGGCAATCCATCGACCAAGTTTTTCGCTGCATCGATTGTTGCTTGAGTTGTTTTGTCGCTTAATGATGTATGTGTGCTGTCTTTAAATAAATTGTTGACTGCTTCTTTCCCTGCTTTTTCGGCGGCGGCTTCTTGATTCGTTTTGTCTAACAGCTCTTGCGCTTTTTTGATTTCTGCAGTTAATTCCGTTTTAACTTCACCTGATGGTAATGCATCCACTAAGTTTTTCGCTGCATCGATTGTTGCTTGAGTTGTTTTGTCTGCTAACGTTGTGTGTGAAGCATCTTTAAATAAATTGTTGACTGCTTCTTTCCCTGCTTTTTCGGCGGCGGCTTCTTGATTCGTTTTGTCTAACAGCTCTTGCGCTTTTTTGATTTCCGCAGTTAATTGGGTTTTCACTTCGCCTGTTGGCAATCCGTCAACTAAGTTTTTCGCTGCATCGATTGTTGCTTGTACTGTGTTATCATTTAATGATGCGTGCGTGCTATCCTTAAATAAATTGTTCACTGCTTCTTTCGCTGCTTTATCTTTACTTTCTTCATTTAATATATTCTGTGCCAACGAAAGTTGGTTCCCCATTCTTCCGCGCCAATTCTCCTCTACAACACCCGGTAATCTTGCTTCTAAGTTATCAATCGTCTTTTGTGTTACATAAGATTTTAATATTGACGTAGTCCCATAAAAAAATAAATCTTGAATATCATTCTCTAGCGTACTATTATACTCATACTGTCTTTTCATTTCTAAAAAGCCCTTGACCAGTTCAGCTTTTTCAGAAGAACTATTGTTAATCTTGTTTATAACTTCTACCGTATTTGCTAAATATTCTTTTCCTATCGCTGATCCAATTTTAATTACGCCATCCTTTGTGACGAAGTTTATTATTGATCTAGCTCTTGCTATCCAATATGCATCAGACGTGTCATAAAGGGCTCGCTTTTCTACTTCAGTTCCAGCTGTACTCATTGCATCTGCTTTAGCTTCAATAGCTTGGCTATTCTCTGAATATTGAGTTTCTTCTGCCCTCACTTGCATGATAGGTAATAATGATTGTGAAATCAATGTAGTAGCTAATAAGGTGCTAAATATTTTTTTTACTTTCATCTCTCAGTTCCTTTCTTTTCTCAAACGAATTCTATTTATTCTAAGTGCTAATTAAGTTTCGAATTTCTCTGTCCAGACTTTTATTGTTGAAATTTTACTTTTTCTAATTAACAGTCAAAATAGTTAGTTTGTTTGTTTTTCTTGCTAAAATTACTTTTTCCAAAAAAATAGCATTTAACCTCCTGTTCCCATTAAAAATTATATTATTTTAGCTAGTATGTATATGGTACATTTTTTTTTAAAATTACAACGTTTTTTTAAAGCGGATTCATAGTATTCTATGACATAATTTTATTTTAAAAATATTTTAGTCTATCCTGATAGACAGAAAAAGTGAGAGGGGAATTTTCTATGAACAGACACACAGAAAATTCAAAAAAATACGTGCTGAATTCTAAAACAAGACAAACTAAAATAAGGAATCCCTATAGTTACAAAGGAATCCCTTATGCTCATTCTTCGTTAAAAAAAATGAGATGGATGTAAGATTTTGAGAAAATCGTTCAAACCTTATTTAGTTAATTAAGGATTTTATACTCAAAACTGATAGGAGACTTTTTATCCCTACAAAAATAGCGACTACATGCTATGCACCCCACACAATCGTTTGCTATTGCGATTTTCCTTTCTGAAAATCTTCTATTTTTTTTACAGCTTGTTTTCCGATATACAGATCAGAATCATTTCTAAATATAATGATTCCCTCAGTCTTATTCATAGTTTTTATGGCGTCAAAATTAATAATAAACGATTTCAAGTTTAAAATGAATGGCGGAGAAGTGAGGTCTTTTTTTATTTTAGATAGTGTACCGATAAATAGCATCTCTTGAGCATCGCTTCGCAGTAACAAACCATTTCGTATCCCAGGAACAACAGCTATGTATAAAATTTCCTTGTAAGCAACTAAATTTTTTTGAGTACCAGAGGTAATTAATAATTTTTTGTCATTATTTGTATAATCAATAACTATTTTTTTTAGTTGCTGAATGACTTGAAGAACTGTATTCTCAAGATTTTCGGACTTTACAACATAGCCTTCTGGATAAATGTTTTCATTAATAATGTCTATTACTTTGTTTTCAACAGCAGTTAAGTAAATCATTTTGCATGTTTTACTTTTTCTTCTTATCTCTTTACCTAGCATAATCCCATCAAAGTAGGTATTTAAATCAATGTCAATAATCAAGATGTCTACAGATGAAAAATTATGGAGGTGTATATTATTGTAAAAATCAATGAAATTTACAATAGAAACAATGTTAAATTGTATGTAACCCAAAAATTCTCTTAGTTTTTCACGTAAAGCTGTATTTAAATTTCTTTGAAAACTTAAACTATCCTCAATAATATAAATCGTTAAATTAACCATATGAATCTATATTAACCTCCAAAAATAAATTTTATTCTATTGATTCCCCGTATGATAAATGTTTCTTAATTCATAAAGAGAAAATAATTCGATCTATCAATTACGATAAGAAAATATTTTAGCCTACAAAAGAACAAGGAAATCTGATCAGTCTTTCAAAAAGCATAAACAGTTATTTTATTTCTGCTTTAATTTTTCCTGATATATTGATTTCCAGCACTACGTTCAAACTCTAAAAAAATACCATCAATAGAAAGTCACTTAATATTTCCTGTCTTGAATATTTTCACTCATCTTTAGTTTAATAGGGCTTTCAGTTCATCTTTTACACGTGTTAATTCATTCAGCTCAATTCGTTGGTAAGAAATACCATCTTGCATAAATCCTTCACCTTTCATCTGGTCTGACTTGATATTTCCAAATGCAGCATGATAATCTCCAACCAATGTTTGTACATCTTGAAAAGATAAGTCTGTTTTTACTTGCTTACTCATGACTTCTAGGATTGATTTATAATTTGTTACGCCTTCCATGCTTAATAGTTGTCTCGCAATGCCAGTTATAATTTGACGTTGGCGTGCTTGCCTGCCATAGTCACCATTTGGATCATCATAACGCATCCGCGCATACTTCAGCGCCATTTTTCCATTCAAATGTTGTTTGCCTGCTATAAAGCTCGTTTTTTGATAGTTAAACTCAAAAGGATTGTTCACTTCGATTCCTCCAACAATATCTACTAAATCCACAATGCCTTGCATATTGATGGTAACGTAATGATCAATCGGGATCTCCAATAGATTTTCTACTGTGTCCATTGACATGCCTGCTCCACCAAACGCATAAGCATGATTCATTTTATCTTTAGTATTGTGTCCAATAATCTCTGTGTAGGTATCACGGGGCAAACTTACTAACAGCGTCTCCTTCTTTGATGGATTCACCGTTGCCACAAGCATTGTATCCGATCGGCCTTGCTCCGTACGTCCTAGCGCTCCAGTATCCACGCCTAAAAGAAGAATACTAAAAGGATCGGCATCTGAAATGTTTGCAGATTGACCTTTAGAGCCAGTACTTATCGGATGTTTAATGACTTTCGTTTTACGTTCTACCACTTCGTATGTATCATTCACTGTAGATTTTATATCGTAGTATGCTTTAGTAGCAGCACCAAATATAACAAGTATTATGATAAGTAAAATTCCAAGTATTATTCGTACTATTTTTTTTGATCGCTTTGTATGTTCAACGCCTTGTTTTCCTTTTGTTTTAGACATTTGATTCAACTCACTTTTTAGTTAGTTTTGTAGAATTTTGATCTCATAACATTTATTTAAATAAGATAATCTTATTTTTTTAGGTTTTCTCATTTATCCACTCTTTTGTGTATATTTTTCTTGAATAATAGTCAAAATTTTTCTTGATGCAGTTCCATCTCCATATGGATTTTCTACGTCGCACATCTTCTTATGCTGTTCTACATCGTTTAACAAATCTTCCATTGCATGTTTCACATCTGTTTTTTTGGTTCCGATAAGTTTTAATATTCCTGACTTTACACCTTCTGGTCGCTCGGTCGTTTCTCTCAAAACTAATACTGGAACTTTTAATGCAGAGGCTTCCTCTTGTACACCACCTGAATCGCTAAGAATAAAATAACACCTCGAAGCAATGTTATGAAAATCGATGACGTCCATCGGGCTAACTAAGTGTATTCTGTTGTGAGCCCCTAATATTTCTTTGGCTAGCTTCTGTATTTTTGGATTTAAATGTACAGGGTAAATAACTTCTACATCCTCATTACTTTCTACAACTTCTAAAACGGATTCAAAAACCTCTTGCATCGGTTGACCTAAATTTTCTCTACGATGCATTGTAAAAAGTATTTTTTTTGAATTTTGATTCAATTTATCCAAAATAGGATGTTGATAATCTTCTTTAACCGTATAATTTAGCGCATCTACTACAGTATTTCCTGTAATAGAAATACATTTGGAATCATGATTTTCTTTCAATAAATTTTTAGCTGCATCCATAGTAGGTGCAAAATAGTAGTCCGCTAATACGTCTGTAACTTGTCTGTTTATTTCTTCTGGAAACGGAGAATGTTTATAAAATGTACGTAGTCCTGCTTCAACATGCCCAATTGGTACTTTATTGTAAAATGCTGAAATACTTGCTGCAAAGGTCGTTGTTGTATCTCCATGAACCAAGAGAATGTCTGGCTTTTCTTCCTTAAAAATTAAATCTAAACCATTAATAACATTATTGGTTATTTTTGTTAATGTTTGGTTTTCTTTCATAATATTCAAGTCATAGTCTGCTTTAATTTTAAAAAAAGCCAATACCTGATCTAGCATTTGTCTGTGTTGTGCAGTCGTTACTACAATTGAATCAAAAATATTCTTTTGTTTGTTAAGTTCAATAATTATTGGCGCCATTTTAATCGCTTCAGGTCGCGTGCCAAAAATGGTCATTACTTTAATTTTTCTCATAAATTACGCTCTTTTCTCATCTTAAAATCTTAAACACATTGTAAATGAACGCCAAAGTGATAATCGAAATATACACAACGGAATACCATTTGCAATTCAAATTTTTTTTCAGAATTTGATCCTTGCTTAAAAAACGTGTTTTTTCTTTTTTTTTCTTATAATCTCTTTTTTTTGTCTCGGTTAATTCATTAAAAGTCTTAATAAATAGTTGAAATTCTTCAAGCACTTCCTCAGTTTCTCCAAATTTCATTAATTTGCCTTGATCTAACCACATTACCTTATTACATAAGCTTCTCACTTGGGACAGAGAATGACTTACAAAAATAATCGTTACGCCTTCTCTGTTCTTTTCTAAAAGCTTATCTAAACATTTTTGATAAAATGTTTGATCCCCTACAGCCAAAGCTTCATCTATCACTAAAATATCTGTATCCAAATGAATCGCTATACTAAACCCAAGTTTTGCCTTCATTCCACTCGAGTATAATTTAATTGGTTGGTTGATAAACGGAGCAAGTTCTGAAAATTTTATAACTTTGTCAATGATTTTTTTTATTTCTTTTTCTTTAATCCCATGATACAAACACTTCAATTTTATATTGTCGATCCCCGATAAGTTGGGTTTCAATCCAGCATTTATTGCTAGCAACGAAACGCTCCCCTTACAGAAAATTTTTCCATATGTGGGCTTACTCGTTTGAGCAATTAAATCAGATAGGGTTGACTTTCCTGACCCGTTTAATCCAACTAAACCAACAATATTCCCCTTTTTGATTTTAAAAGAAACATTATCGACGGCCTTTAAAATTATTTTTTGATTTCTATCGAATAAGCGATATGACCCAATTTTTTTTAAAGAAAAATATTTACTAACATTTCTAAATTCAATGACATTCAACGTTAACCTCCATTAAATATAATTATTGTATCTATCCCTATATCTAGTATGAATAAAAGCGCCTATAGAATAGACAACTAGAACAAAATTCCAAAAATATAACTGATTCACTTCTTTGATGTTTGCTTGTCCTATGCCAAACATCCCAAAACGAAATCCTCGAATTAAAAACATAATCGGATTCAATTGTAGGACTTTATATAATAAACGATCATTATTTAAATCAAATTGGGCAATAACGCCTGAAACAAAAATTAATAACCTCATTGCTGAGTTTAACATTAATTTGAAATCCTTAAAAATTATAGTGATTGTTGAAGTTAACATATTCAGAGAAAAAACGAAAGTAATCATCGCTATCGTATAATAGACCAACCAATAAACCTTTATATATAGGAAATAATTAGAAAGAAAAGCAAGCAACAACAGCAATGATTCCATCACTAGAAAGTTTGGCATATTATTGACAAGAACAACGGTGGGGATAATAGCTGCTGGCATGTTTGTTTTAGATATAATAGATAATTGACTATAAATTGAATTCGCGCCTTGTGTTATATTATTACTGATATAAAACCATGGAATAATACCCGCTAGAAGCCAAAGGATATAAGGAATATCATGTTCTGAAACAGTCCCTTTATTCATAGCAACGCCAAAAATCAAATAATAGATAGCAACTTGAATACACGGATTCAAAATCTCCCAAAATCGACCAATTTTATAGGAAGCATAGTTGGCTTTTCTTTCAAATCTAGAAATTCTTAAAATAAGATGCCAGTTCACTAACTGAACTTGGATAATTTCAATAAATGATCTCATTTTTCCCCCTCTTTTTATTAAGAATATCTGTAAGTGTTTTTCTCAAATAAGGGGAGAAAAAGCTGCCTGTTTGTGAATGGTCTGAGTAGCTTTGAATGTCTAAATTATAGGAAACATTGATTGAATCACAGTAATTTAAGTACGGTAATAAATGCTCTTTATAATGATAATCTTGATCTCCAATATGAAAAAATAATTCTGGTCTTTTTTGGTTACATGCCATTCTCATATAAAGTATATTGTTATAGTACTCAGACATTACTTGCTCGTTTTCTCCATGTAGAAACTTATAGACTCTTTTCATGTAGTTATTTTTATAAGTGCTCTTTAAAAAATCACTAATTCTGATTTGAGGTGCACCAACAATTGCATGTCCGTAGTTATAAGTCAATGCATAATACAACGCTGCCGTCCCACCCTTACTCGATCCTGTAGATACAATATTTTGACTTGTTATTTCTAATTCGTTTGCTTTAGTTGTAATCAACGAATTAATTGCACGCTCAAATTCTCTGTTTCCTTTTTCCCCAAGATAATAACAAAATTTTTTTTGAAAATCATCGAGTATATATAAGCGGTGAATTGACAAGCCGTCTAGCGTTTTTATATAATTATAAACTGGAGATCCTCCTTTAAATTCTTTCGAAGAAATCCCCGAAAAACAAATGACTAAAATAGTCGACTTGATTGGACTTTCTTTAAAAACATAACGGACAGGAATATCATTAAAATAAACTTGTTCATTGTAATAGGTCGTCTTCATTATCTTTTTTGCCATCAAATCAACGGGGCAAATATCCGTATTTCTATTTATAATTATTTTTTGCTTTTTCTTAACAAATACTTGGCATTTGTAGTTTCCGCTCTCAGTTATGTTATAACTAATAGTTACTGTTTTTTTCACTATTTTTTTGTAAGGAAACCGCTCAATAATGCCACCTTCTTTCCATATATAATAGGCATATTCATAATTCTGTTCTGGCTCAAATTTTAGTAAATCAAATGTCCATACAACATTAGTATTCAACATCTCTTGCTTTAAAAAAATTAATTCTTCTATAATCACTCCTCTCCCTTCTAAAAATCAATAACTATTCTCTAATTTTGTGATATGTTAATAATAAGTTTTTTTAGTTTTTTGATAATAATAGCGGCATTAAAATATTTTTTAGGATAGTCAGATAATGCTTCTCTATCTATCTCTGCATATTCATTTAATTTTAGAATCATTTGAACCATCTCATCCGTATTCTGTTTAATGAATGCTTTGGGATAAATAGTTTCTGCACCTTCCCAATTGATAACACAGGGAACTGAGCCAGCCGCCATTCCTTCCATCGGTCCTAAATGAAAGCTCTCATTATCACTTGTAGAAAGGACGAAGCCAATCTTCTCAAACCACTTGTTCATATTAGAACCATATTTATCAAAATACACATGTTGGTTTAGATGACTATTTTTTATACGGTCAAATTGTTTGGTATAATAGTTTAATTCTTCTGGTCTATTCTTCATCCAGTCTAGTTCTTCTGGTAATTTACTCTTAATAAATAATTTATAACGATTATCTTTTTCTATTAGTTTTTCAAGGATATCTAACGCTCGGTCTACTCTTTTAATTTCAGGCAAAATGCCGACCATGCCAATATGATATTGAGCGCTTTTAACTTTATCCGTTGTATAGTTGTTGGTATCAATCATATTGTAAATCGTTGTGATCTTCTCTTTTGGTAGTTGGCATTCATCATGAAACTTTTCATACATCGAAGGAGAAATAACAATAAATTGGTCAATGTTTTTTAAGAGATAGTTTTTTGGATACACAGTCTTTACTTCTTGAGCATGTAAACGAACAATTAATTTTTGATGTTGCTTTTTATAGGTTGAATACCATACAGTATTTCCTAAACCCCATTCACAAAAAATAATGTCTGCCCATTCCAATAATTTTTTGCTATCCTTTTCATTATGTTTATTATGGCCTGTCCAATGATCAATCTTAACCTCAAACTTTCTATCACTTTTCCAAGCGGAGATTGCTGAATCTAAAAACTTCAAATCATGTCCGGCAACTAACAACTTAACAGGTTCTTTATAAAAAGACCATAAGACAGACTTTAATCGCTGGTAACTATTTTTGAATGTAAAAGGTTGAACCGCGTCAAAACACTGTCTACTTGCTTCATGATAAAAGTCAATGTCGTTAAATAACCTTCTGATTTTTTCAATACATTCTTTTTCACTCGATACGAATAAGGGGTAGTCTTCTCCTAAAAGTTGTTTGTGCATCCGAGTAGGTCTACAAATAACTGGTTTGCCTAATCCGCCGTATTCTAACAACTTTGTCGACAGTTCAACGCTATTATAACTGTCAATAGCACACGAACGATAACTAAAACCAACATCTGAACTTGCAATGATTTCTTGACTTTCTTGTCTAGAAACAGCTCCATACCATGTCAGATTGGAAATCGTCTCGAATCTCCTTATAATATCTTCTTTTTTGTTCATTAATTTCCCTTGAAATTTGTCTCCAGCAATTGCTAAATGATAGCCTCCCTCATACACCTTTAGTTGTTCAAATATATCTAATAACTCTTCTATATACCATTCTTTAGCAAACTTACCAGTATACACAATCCGACTATTTCTATTTTTGAATACTGGTATTTTAGTGATATTGGGAATCATCGGATATAACAGTGCAACTTTTTTAGGTTTTTGTTCAATAATAGTGCTAAAAGAATCCCTCATTTCAGGCGTTTGCATGAATATTTTAGGAAATCGTTGATAAATTTCTTTCAATAATTTTTTTTCTTTCATTGCTATTTTAGAATAGTCATGTTCAAAGTTAGTAATATAAGGAATCGTTTTTTTGCTTAACACCACATTGTCTTTCAGCTCATTCACTAAGTCTAACCCTCTAATAATAATCACATGGTAGTCAGCCTTCTCATCTAATTTTTGGATGATTTTGACAGCTTCTTGGACATTCATACGGTTTCTATTTTCAAATGAATCATTTGAAAACAGACTTCGTGGGTCAATTATTTTAGTATTTTTTAAATTAGACATTTCATCAACTAACAAACGATGTTTTGTTTTTGCTTTTAACAAGACATCTGTTAAAATATTTTCTCCTTCTGCTAACATTTTGATTGTTGATGTCAACCACACAGATGACCCATCGATATAGTTTAAATCTACGTCACCATAAACTAACACTCTTAATTTTCTCAATGACTATTTCTCCTTTATATGTCAAACCTCTGCTGATCTTTAGTTAATAAATCACTACCATTCTTGATAAAATTAGCATTATCTATACTAAATATCCGCTTTCCAGAACTAAATTCATACTCTAAAGAGGCTTCTTCTTTCATCCTATTTATAAACTCCATCGCATTATCCGTTGTTGAATAATTTGTTTTCACTAAAGAACAACCCCAGTTGCCTTGATTTGAATATTTAAATTCTTGACCTTTACCAACTTCTAAAATGTTATGTCCCCTGTATTCGTAATAATTATTTTTTGTCACAATATCTGCTTTACTATAGATTGATCCTGCTATCAAATCTTCAATAAAATGTTTTCCGTAAAAATGTCTGGAATCCATAAAAATAAAATAGTTCGTCGTAATCAACTGCGTCATTTTCTTACATGCATTTACGGTGTTTTTTATGATAACTTCAATATTTTTTTCTTTGTTCAGCTCTAAGAACCCCACATTTTTAGGAGTAATAGTAGAAAAAACCAATATTTTTTTCTTTGAATACATTTGTTTATTGTACATAGTCATTATTTTCTCAAGTTCTTCAACCGTATCCGCTTCTGCGATTACGGTTACATCTTCGGCTAAGTCAAAGTTGATGTTTAAATTTTTTAGGATAAATTGAAGACGGTTAGAATACGTGTGATTTAACATAACTTCTCGAATCCCTTGTAGTTTTTTTCGCTGATATAATTCTTTATCCTTTACAATCTTTGCGAATTTTTCTTTTAAGCTTTCCTCTTTGTCGCCGACGATCACAATATCACCAAACATTTTTTTTATACCTTCTGAATAACTACTGATAATCGGCGTTCCACTTGCTAATCCTTCAAACACTCTTCTTGAAAACATGGTAGGAGAGTATTTGATACTATTAACATTAGCCATAAAATCGTACCCTTTATAAGCTAGTGCAATTTCACTATAGGCCAAGCTTCCTTTTACTTTTGCATGAAACCTTTTCGGAAAAGAAAACTCCGTAATCCCTTGCTGTTTTTTTTTGAAATTACGATCATAGATATCCAATCCTAAAGAAGATGCAACATCTAAAACCTCTTCCATATCATTTTTCCTATCAATATGTCGGTTAGTATAATAGGAACCTGCAAACGAGACTTTCTTTTTACGTCCTTCACGTATATCTATAGGATTATGAAATTCAGGCTGTGCAGAAAATGGCAGAGCGTAAACCTGATTATGATTGCATTTTTTCTTATATTCTTCAATTAAATTTGAATCAGTTGTATATATATAATCAAATTTTTTTGCTGCATCAATAAATTTGTCAAAATGAATAGGGTCTTCTTTATTCCAGAAAATTGTTGGTATCGCTCTTTTTTTGCACCAATCCAACAAATGGGCTAATTCTGCCCCATCCTCATTTGCATACTTACCAATCTTGTATTCCCATGAACCTTGATTTCCTCGCCAAGCACTTTCAACAAATAAAAAATCTGGTTTATGTTCATCCAACACTTTTTCAAAATCATCGGGAGTGAACGTAATTAAGGTAACTTCTTCTTTATAGCAACTTGTTGTAAATTCATCAAAAATAGCGGCAACATTCAACTGTTTTAATTGGGTGATTTTTTTATTTTTTTTATTTTTTTTATTTCTTGGTCGAGATTCACATGTAATAGTTGGCTTATCTGTATAATCAGTAAAACGATCAATGCTCCCATTATGTAAACTAGCAATTCCTTTGCCGCTAATTTTTACAGCTATGCGTATCGAATACGTTTGATCAGACATTTCATGGATAAAAGAACTTTTACATGAATATAGTGTAGATTTTAGTTTCTTCAAATGGCTATATTCAATAATTGCTATGTTTACCGTTGATTTTCCTACAATATCAAAATTCATTTCACACTTTATTTTCTCATTTGGGTATACCTCTATTTTTTGTTTAGGCAGACTATTAAAGTATGTATTTTTTTCGATTAATGAGACATAATTGGACTGATCTGAGGCATTCACAAATACAATTTCATTTTCTTGTGCTTGGATGTTTATTGCAGGATTCGAACAAAACCAATTATCTGATGTCATTATCAGTTTTTTCTGTAAAATTGTTGGGTTTATTAATGATAATAAGCTTTCACGCATTTGCATGATCTCAGTTGAAATTTTGCTCATACTACTGAACACCTCTTTTTTTATTTAAGATTTTCCAATATTTTCTAGTTGCTTTTATGATCTTAGTATTGTTTAATTTAATTGTTTCCCTTTCAAAATAGTCTTTTTCACTCTTTAATTTTTTATATTTTTCTTTTAGATCTTCTAGTTTCTTTGTAACTTCTATCAGTTTTTCAACGGTTTGATCATTTTCCCGTTTACTATCAGAAATTTCTTTTGATGCCTTGTCTAATAATAGTATTATTTGTTTTAATCTTATCTCTGATTCTTTCTTTTTATCATTAGCCTTAGACTTTATTTCGTGTTCGATTTTATAATTTTCTAAAGCATGAAGTGCTTGGTTTCTTTCTTCTGTCAGCTTTGCCACTTCTTCTATCAAATTGCTACGTTCCAAGTTTTTTCACCTTTTATCTCAATAAATTTTTATAAATTTCAAGTAAAATATGTTCTTCATTTTCCCAATTAAAATGTTGTTTTGCTCGTTTACAATTTTCTTTCATTTGAAAATAAGCTGCTTGATTGTTCATTAGATTGTTGACCGTATCAGCAATCGATTGGCTTGAATGAGAGTTTACTAAAACGCCTACCTGCCATTCAGAGATGACTTTTCTCATTTCTGGAAAATCGCAAGCAATGACGGGCACTTCTGCCATAATATATTCAAACATTTTATTCGAAGATGCAGAATAGTGATTGAAGCATACATTATTTAATACCTGAAAGCCTATGAATGCCTGTTGTGTATAGTGATGTAAGCTATTTAAAGGAACTTTATCAATGAAATAGACACGATGTTCTAACGCTAACTTAGCTACCAGTTTCTTTAAGTCATTTTTGATTTTCCCATCCCCTATCAATATGAGTTTTCCTTTAGAAATCTCAGGTATTGCTTCAATTAAAACTTCTAATCCCCTACCTTGCTGAATTCCTCCTTGATAAAGAAGAATCGGCTCTTCTAATTTTATATGTAACTTTTCTCTTAGATCATTGTGTGTTTCTTCTTTCATCTTTTTGGTTGGATAATTGTGGATTACTTCTGGATTTATCTGATATAACTCTCGTATATAAGCTGCTCGGGTATCATTTTCATGGATTACCGTATCCGCGAATTTAATGAGATAACGTTCAATTTTTTCATACCATTTACTATCATATCCGGTGCGACTGCTATGGACTTCATGTGAATCATATACCAATGGGACACGTTTGATTTTTTTTAAAATAACGCCCTGAAGTAAGGTATTTAAATCATTGCTATGAATCACAGTACATGGCCTACTTATTCCTTGCTTCATCATCCCCATGAAAATCCAACTAATTCTAATGAATCTTCTTTTTTTGTACAGATAAATCATCGCAAAGAGAAACAGTAAAAATGCTATATGATGGCGGTAGTACAAGAAAAAAAACAGCAAAAGAAAAACTAAATATTGACTAAATTTTATTTTTGGAATCGTGCTGGACGTCCGATAGACAAAGAACGACTTCGATACTTCGTCCATTTTTGGTAACTTTTTTCTCTTATCTTGAATACTAATTAATTGAACACGATAGCCTGAATTAGCCAACGTACTACAGCTACGCATGACACGTGCATCATTAGTGAATTGATTCCAAACAAACATTGTTACGAACTGACCTTTCACTGAAATAGCTCCTTTAACTTGTACTTATTTTTTTCCCAATTAAAATACGTTTCAGCATATTGCAATCCACTTGCACTCATTTTTTGTCTGGTTTCGTCATGAGTTTTCATTTTTTTTATGAAATGAATAACACCTGCTATGTCTTGATTGTTAAATGCTTTTCCTGCATTTGATTTCTCTAAAACTGCTCTGCTATATCCTGAAAGAACGCCTATTATTGGAATACTACAACCTAAGTAATCAATTAATTTCCCAGGAAGTACAGATTCAAATATCTGATGATTTTTCAAACTAAGAAAAGCCAAATCAGCTTGTTTTACCTCATTCAATGCATTTTCCCTTGAATTTGGTGGAAGAATTTTCACTATGTTCTCTAATTTCTTTTCTTTAATTTTTTTTTCTAAATATTCTATTCTATAACCATATCCAATCACAACAAACCTAATCTGATCGTCCATTTTTAGTTTTTCTGCAACCTTAAGAAAAATATCAAAATCTTGTGCTAACCCAACATTCCCTGTGTAAATAATTGTAAATAGCTCTGACTTTTCTTTTTTTTTTAGTGCGAAATCAGTTTTAGTTAAGCTATTAGGTATAAAAACTAATTTTTCTTTACGCATTCCCTTCTTTGCTAAATAGCTTTCAAAACCTTGACTATTTATGATAATCTTATCTGCTGATCTATACAGTTTCTTTTCTAATGTAAAAGCTATTTTAAGAAAAAAAGAATTAGTAAATTTATTGATTCCCACTAACGAGTCTGGCCATAAATCCCGTATGTCCATTATTAAATCGGCTTTCCATTTATTTTTTGCAACAATTCCTGCTAAGATAATGAATAGTGGCGGTGAAGAAACGAAAATTTTGTCATAGGTTCCTTTCCTTTTTAATATGACAAAAAGAATTTTTACTAAAACCTCTATATATAATAAAAATCGAAAAAATAAATTTTTTTCATATTTTTTCATCTTAATATTAACTTGAGTAATATTTTCAGAGCCCTTTTCCTGTTTATCCAAATACAAACGAGTATCTGGATATAGAGGAATGGTCGTAATAACATCTACTTCGTTATCTTCAGACAGGGTTTCATAAAAATTTTTCATTCTATTTGCAGCACTACCTATTTCAGGGAAATAGTTTTGAGTAATTAACAATATTTTTTGCCCCAAACTTGTAAGCTCCTTTTCGATACTTTAAGCATTAAATTAAGACATCATTTCATAAAGGTTTCCGAAATTGTAATAGTTATCACCTTTTTCTTCTAAAATATTTTTTGTATCGAAGATATTTACATTTCTCATCACTCGGAAATTTTCTTGATTTAATTTTTTGAATTCACTATGATCCGATAAAATAAATGCCATGTCTGAGTTTTCTAATGCAGTTTGCAGATTCTTTTCAACAAAGGTCGCTTCAACGTGCGGGTCAAATGCAATGATTTCAAAATTGGTTTCTTCTTTTAATCGCTTATAGATTTCCATGGCTGGACTTTCTCTTACATCATCAATATCTCCTTTGTAAGTTAACCCCATAACAGTAATCTTGTTTCCATTTATTTTTTTCATCATTGTTATAGCAATATCAAAAACATATTCCGGCATTGATTTATTTACTTTTCTTGCTAACTGAATCAATGGTGAGTATTCTGGTGAAGAAGCAGCAATAAAATAGGGATCGACAGCCAAACAATGGCCTCCAACACCTGGTCCCGGCATATGTAAATTTACGCGTGGATGTTTATTCGCCATGGCAATAACATCTAAAACATTAATTGATAAGTCATTTGCTATTTTTGTTAGTTCATTTGATAATGCGATATTTACGTCTCTATAAGTGTTTTCCATCAACTTTGATAATTCTGCAGTCTTTGCTTCTGTTACTATCAATTCTCCTTTGACAAACGTTTCATAAACTTTTTTTCCTGCTAACGTACATCTTGGAGTAACGCCACCAATAATTCGATTATTGTATACTAATTCTTCTAAGACTTGTCCGGGTAAAACTCTTTCTGGGCAATGCACTAAGAAAATATCTTCTCCAACAATAAATCCTTTTTCTTCAATCAAAGGTAAAATATAATCTTCGGTAGATCTTGGTGCGATAGTTGATTCCACGATAATTGTGTTTCCTTTTCGCACATATACTAATACATTTTCTAGTGCATTTAGAACATAAGATAAATCACATGACTTATGTTCATCTTCATTGTTTGGAGTTGGAACAGCGATAATGAAAACATCTGCTTTTTCTGGTGTTAGTTGCGGTTTAAAATTCCCTTTATGTAAAGCTGACTGTAACGCTTTTTGTAGCCCAGGCTCTTCAATATGAACCTGTCCTTTTTTTAGCTTTTCTATTGTATGTGGATTTACATCTACGCCGATTACTTCTTGACCATGATTTGCAAACATTACTGAGGTCGGTAATCCTATATAACCTAATCCCATTATTAAAATCTTCATTTCAATTCTCCTTTATTATTTTGACTGTGGAATAATTAGATCCCACTTTCCTATAATTTTTTCATTTGGGATATACACAAGTTCAGCATTTTTCAAATTTTCTGGTACTTCAAAATAAATATTCCCTTTTGTTTGTTTTCCAACTTCAATTTCTTCACCAATATTATTCGCGTCGCTTACTACGCTATATTGTGTTTTTGCTGCGTATAATTTAAAATCACTGCCACCAATGCCAATAACTGAACTATCTTCATTTTTGATTTCAAAATGAAGTTGAATCATTTTTTTCTCTTCATCTACTCCAGACTGCATTGCATCAATAGATAGTAACTTTATTTTGGTATTTTGAATTAATTTCGTTTTAAATTCTTTTTTACTTTCACTAAACTCAAGATTATTCATTTTGACAACTTTCGTACATCCAGCTAACAATAAAACTGCACTCACTAAAATAAACACTTTTCTTTTCATTTAATTTCCCTTCTATTTCTTATTAAAATAATGAGTGCGGGACAAAACTAAAACTCAGTTTATTACGCACTCTAAAGCTTACTAACCGACGACCAAAAGTCAGGTTCTTGGCAATTTCGCCAAAAGTAAACAATACAAAAAGCGTGTTGTTCGCTTTTTACTCCAATTGTTCGAACCTAAGCGACTTTTGTCTCAATCTCACTGATCTTTTTTCAATTATGCTAGTTTCACTGTGTATTTATCATATAAAAAATAAACACTGAGTGATTGTTTTTGAAAGCGCATTTTCTATTTTTCGCGAAAGAATGTACTCTATTTGAAATTAATATCCTGAAAAAAGGGACAGCCTTTAAACGATAAGCATACGTTCACCTCTTGCCAAGTCTTATTTTCTAGTACATTCAGCTTATTCTGACAGTATGCGATTCTTAAATTATTTTAATCTACTTTCAAAGAATACAAAAAAACGTGACTGAGATAAAACTCGTTGAGTTTTATCTCAGTCACTAAAAATCTGAATAAACGGTATGAAAAAGTTGAATACTACATTTTATTTCAATCACATCAATTTTCTAAATCTTTAAATATAATACAAATTCTCAGACGGATAAACCGCATCACTGGTAATATCCAAACCTAATTCTCTTAGTGTTTGCTCATCATTCTTGCTCAACATCACAGTAGAATGCGCTTGTACTCCATTCAATTCAGATAACTTATCATAAGCCAATTGTGCCGTCGGGTTCGTCACAGCGCTAATTGCTAAGGCAATCAAAATTTCATTGGCTTTTAAAGCGGTAATTTTGCTGTGAAGATCTTTTCGTTTCATTGTTTGAATCGTTTCAAGAATCACTGGAGATAGTAACAAGATTTCATCTGAAATATTGGCTAACATTTTAATCGAATTCAAGATAGCTGATGAACAAGAATCCATTAAGTTGCTAGTTCTTCCAGTCACAATTCTGCCGTCCGCTAACTCGAAAGCAATAACTGCAGGTGTATCATTACTTTGGGTTTGTTCTCTTAATCGTTCTGAATACTCTCTAGCAGGAAGCACCGCTTTGCGGTCTTCTTTTTTAAGCTCGACTTCTTCCATGATCAATTTAATGCGATTGACTGTCTCTTCATCGATCAGACCTTTTTTAAAGTCACATTCTGTGGCGAAACAACGACGAATAATTTCTTGTTTGGATGCTTCTTTTACCACGTCATCATCGATGATCCCAAAACCAACACGGTTAACGCCCATATCCGTTGGTGATTGATAAACTGATTCTTCGCCTGTGATTTTTTCAATGATTCGTTTGATCACAGGGAATGTTTCCACATCACGATTATAGTTGACTGCTACTTTTTGGTATTTATCAAAGTGGAATGAATCGATCATATTAACATCTTTTAAATCCACTGTTGCCGCTTCATACGCAATATTTAAAGGATGTTTCAACGGCACATTCCAAACTGGGAAAGTTTCAAACTTGGAGTAGCCAGCCGTTTTGCCGTTCCGACTTTCATGATAGAGTTGGTTCAAACAAGTGGCTAATTTTCCACTTCCTGGTCCAGGTGCCGTGACAACTACGATCGGCTTGGTTGTTGGGATGTAGTCGTTTTTACCAAAGCCTTCTTCGCTGACGATTTTTTCAAGATTTGATGGATAATCTTCGATTGCTGCATGTTTATAAACTTTGATATCTCTTCTTTCCAGTTTGTTGATAAACATTTTTGTAGAAGGTTGTCCACTATAGCGGGTAATAACCACACTATTAACCGCTAAGCCATATTCTCTTAATTCATCGATTTGGCGTAAAATATCCATATCATAGGTAATGCCATAATCGCCACGAATTTTATTCCGCTCGATATCGCCCGCATACACACAAATCAAGATCTCCGCTTGATCTTTTAGTTTTTGTAAAAGTTTGATTTTAGCATCTGCATCAAACCCGGGCAAAACGCGTTTCGCATGCATATCCCCGATCAATTTCCCACCAAATTCTAAATATAACTTGTCATAGTGATTAACTCTTTCAAGGATATATTTTGATTGTTCTTCAATGTACTTTTGTGGATCAAAACCCAGTTTTTTCACGTGAGAACCCTCCGATATTTGTATACTGCCATCTATTATAAACTTATTTACGGCTGATTACGATAAAGAATTTTACTTTAATTTAAAAAAAGCCCACTATCTTGTCAGATATTTTTGATATCTAAAAATTCCCACTATAAACAAGATTGCTAGCATCTTAGATACAACACCACTATACAAAAACAAACAAACTGGAATCACAACACTGACTCCATAATAAACCCATTTAACAAATAACTTACCTGCGCGTCTTTCTGCCTTATTTTCTGGAGAACTTTCATAGTTTCTAGTATCTAGTGGATTTCTTGCTAAAAATAATCCGTTTGACTTCTCAATAAGTATCGCAAACAATAGCACTACCAAACTAAATACAATTAAAAATAATAAGAATTGGTCCTTTGAAGAAAACAGTCTGTCCATCTTGAACCTCCTTTAACCTACATCTATTTTTACATTATTATACAGCAAAATAAACCTATGTACCTCTAATGGAAAAGGTGCACAGGCTTATTTTATGATCAAACTTTTTATACTTTATTCCCTACTATACAATCGGAGGTGTTCCTTCCGCATTCCCAACAATGGCATCAATTTGAATCAACGCATCCTTCGGTAACTCAGATACCCCAACCACTCTTCGTGCAGGAACTCCATCTGAGAAGAATTTTGCATACACTTCATCTACAGCGTCCATATCCTCAATATTTTTCACAAAAATATTGACTTTCACTACATCAGCCAGTACATGATCTGCACTTTCGATGATCGCCTTGATATTTTCCAAACATTGTCCTGTTTGTTCTTTGATACCACCTGAAACAACTGCATTTGTCTTAGGATCGATCGGCAATTGAGCTGATAGATTATTGTAATGAGAAAAAGCAACAGTCTGGGTTGAAAATGGGCATTTTGGTGCCTTTTCAGTATTATTCGCCTCGATAATCAATCCATGTCGATCTTCGATTGCTTGGGGCGGCGTACCGTCTCCGTGTGAAACGACTGCTTCAATTTGTACATCAGCGCCCATTGGTAAATCTTTTACTGCAACAACTGTTCTAGCTGGAACATATCCTACTGTTCGAGCAATCCCTGAATCTGGGAAAAAGGTTGTATAAACCTTATTCACAGCATCTATTTTAGACAAATCTTTAAGGAAGATATTGATTTTCACAATGTCATCCAGAGGAACATCAATACTTTCTAAAATCGCTTTGATATTTCTTAAACATTGTCTTGTTTGCTTTTTCACACAACCCGCTACCACTCTACCTGTTTTTGGATCGATCGGTAATTGAGCTGAAAGATTGTTATAGTGAGAAAATGAAACAGTTTGTGTTGATAATGAACTACTCGGTGCATTGGATGTATGGTTCGTCAGTTTGATCAAATCACCTGCTTGTGGTGCATTTGGAATCGTTCCTTCACCATTTGAAACAAGTGCTTCAATTTGAACTAAAGCGCCCATTGGTAAAGCATCTACCGCCACAACAGTTCTTGAAGGTTGATAGTGTGTGAAAAATGATGCGTATACTTCATCTACCGCATCAACGTCTGTAATGTGCTTAACAAATACGGTGATCCGAACAATATCACTCATCACATGATCGATGCTGTCCATAATAGCATTAATATTTTTAAAGCACTGATTGGCCTGTTCCTTGATACCACCTGCAACCAATTGTCCAGATGTTGGATCGATCGGTAATTGGGCCGAAAAGTTATTATAGTGAGAAAAAGCGACGGTTTGGGAGGCTAGTGGATGTTGTGGTGCGTTTTTTGTATTTCTTGCTAGTACTGCGTTGTCATTACTCATATTCTGATTCCTCTTTTCTTTTCATTACATTCAAATAAAAACGATCCTACTTACAAAAAATTGTTCGCGCTTTCAATTCTAAAAGACAACAATCGCTACTTTTTATAAGTGTACTATTTTATTATCCTGCTTGCATTATAAAAATCATGACAAATTGACAAAAATGATATCACTTATTCCAGTCTACAATAATAGCGCTAACATTTCAATAACGTATTTTGAACTTTAGAGCGTTATAATTCTTACTTTTTTAATGGAGGTTGCTTTTCAGCCATAAAAATGCAACAATTCTTCTATAATCAGAGTCACGGCTAAAAACTGACTTATTTTCAAATGTTAGGAGCAACTTCTGAATGATAAAAAAAGAAGACATGCCGCTTTGCGATGTGGCAACGACGGTTCAATTAATAGGCAGCAAATGGAAAACATTGATTATCCGAGATCTAATAACAGGTCCAAAAAGAAATTCTGAATTAAAACGATCCTTGACGGGGATTTCTCAAAAAGTGTTGACCGAAAGTCTGAACTCAATGATACTAGATGGCATTGTGGAACGAATAGATTTCCAAAAAGTGCCTCCTCACGTTGAGTACCAATTAACACCATTAGGCGAAAGCTTACTACCTGTCATTGAATCAATGAGACAGTGGGGACAATTTTATAAGCAACAACTTAGCTAGATAGTTACAAATTAGTGCCTACTTAACATTTTTTCAAAAGTTGTCTATACTTTTATGAAAGAGAAAAACGATTAAGGAGGATTTTTGAATGAATAATGAAACAACAGCTATCGAAGCAGTTCATACTACTGTTGAACAAACTACACTGAACGGTGAATCGGTTTTAAGAGTCGTAAAAAAAGACAAACTGATGGAATTTGATGAAAACACTTATGCAAAAATAAACGATTCAACTTTTCATAATGGAATAATCGAAGTTAAAATGTTGAGCCGATTATTACCCGATGCACCAGATTTTGCACGAGGATTTATCGGCATTGCATTCCGAATCAATGAGGATGATACAAAATTTGAATCGTTCTACGTAAGACCCACAAACGGCCGTATTGACGATCCCATAAGAAAAAATCGCGGTGTTCAATATTTTTCCTACCCTAAATATACGTTTGACTATTTCCGAAATCTTGGTATCACTGATTTTGAGGGTCCGGCTGAGATTGGACTGGATGAATGGATCAGCTTAAAAGCTGTGATCAACGGGGCTAAAGGAGAATTTTATCTAAACAATAGCGAAGAACCTGTTTTAGTAGTGGAAAATATGAAACACGGTGCTGATACTAGAGGTCAGATCGGCTTCTTTGTCGATATTGGCACAGAAGCATTTTTCAAGGATTTGAAGATTACAGCAATTGATTAAACCAAACCGATTTAGATACACATAAATCCCTTCTTTATTTTCAATAAAAAAACATAAAACCGTGAATCCTTAGATACAACCAAAGGACTCACGGTTTCTTTTCATCATTACAGACTCATGCACAAAGCGAATTAATTCATTTCTATCTATCTATTAGTTTGATATCATAATTATACGCTGAGTATAGCTAATGCTCTGAAAAACGAGTTGATGCTATAAAGATATGTCTGTATCGCTTTTGTCCTTGCTTTGTTTTTCAGGAAAGGCTCTCCTTGAAGGATTGGTTAAAAGATATCACTTCTAATATAGTAAAAAGACCGCTATCTTCTCGGCTAAAGTAAGATAGCGGCAACATCATAAACATTATTCGAGCTTCAGTCAAAACTCAACTAAGAGTCAGTGTTGTCAGCACTGACTTTTTCCGTATAAAAATACGTACTTTACACTATTTATTATAGCCAGCCACCAATACTATGTCCAGTCTGTTCATTACAGCCGCTATTCTTGTAACTTTCTAGAATGTGAGTAATCTCTTCAAAACCCCTTTGACAACGCTTTCTTTTTAGTGTATATTTGCTTTGTTAAATGGATAGTGATTATTAAGTTAAGCTAAACCTAAACAACGCCTTTTTGGCTTTTGTTTGGGCTTTTTCTATTTTCAGTCCCTTTATTCAGGAAAACGGAGGTCGATTGCTTTGGAAATTCTAAAAATTTTAAATAATAACGTGATCATTGTTCGAAATGAGGAAAATGAAGAAGTGATTCTTATGGGCAATGGATTAGGTTTTCAGATGAAAGCTGGTGCAGAAGTTGATGAAGCTAAAATCGAGAAGGTTTTTAAGCTTGAAAATCAGGTTGAATCAGAACAAATCGAACAATTATTTTCAGAAATTCCCGAAGAAATCATTGAAATCTCCTATAGAATTCTATCTCAAGCAAAAAAAACGTTGGATAAAGAACTGAATGAATCCTCTTTTATCGCAATTGCCGATCACTTACACTCTTCTATTCAACGGACGAAGAAGAATATTCAGGTCAAAAATTTTTTATTATGGGATATCAAACGTTTTTTCCCAGTTGAATTAGAAATAGCGCGCTCAGCTATTCAAATGGTCAATCAGCAATTAGATGTAGAGTTGACCGATGATGAAGCGGGTTTTCTAGCTTTGCATATCACCAATGCTCAACTCGACAGCAATCATGAAGATGCAATCAGTCTGACGCAATTGATCGAAGAAATATTAACGGTCATTAAATATACACTTAGAATTAATTTCGCCGAAAATGATATTTACTTTCAACGATTTATCACACATTTAAAATTTTTCACTGAACGGGTGTTAAAAGATAACACCGTTAAAACATCAGAAGATAAAGTTGAAAATGAATTGTTCATACTCGTTACCAAACAATATCCAGAAGCTTTTAAAGCAACAAAAAAAGTCGCTGAACTGTTAAAAAACCGACGCAATTATACAATGTCAAAGGATGAGCAGGTCTATATCACCATCCACTTAGCTCGTATCAGTGATAAAACTAGTTAGTAAGAGAGGCTTTCTCTTAACCTAAATTATTTTCAAGAAAAGGAGCGTAGGAGTTCAATTGCCTGTGGAAAGGTCTTGGATCGTGACATTAAGTTGGCGAGACCTCTGAATAAAAATAACTAAACATTTGGAGGAACGAAAATGGGTAAATATGAAGAACTTGCAAAAAACATTGTCAAAGAAGTCGGAGGTAAAGAAAACGTCAATTCTTTAACCAACTGTATCACACGCCTTCGATTTAAATTGAAAGATGAAAGTAAGGCAAACACTGAAGTTTTAAAAAATATGGATGGTGTTGTGACAGTCATGCAGGCTGGTGGACAATATCAAGTCGTGATTGGAAATCATGTGCCTGATGTCCGTAAAGATGTCGATGCAGTATTAGGGGTGCTAGAAGCTCAGACTGAGTCTGGGCCAAAAGGAAATTTATTTGATCAATTTGTTGATATGATTTCCTCTATTTTCCAACCGATTTTAGCGCCACTGTCTGCAGCCGGTATGTTAAAAGGGGTTAATGCCATTTTAATTTTCGCGTTAGGAGCTGGCTTTGCGGAGTCGTCGACATCAGCTATTTTTAATGCGATGGGTGACGGATTATTCAAATTCTTGCCAATCTTTATTGGTTACACAGCAATGAAAAAATTTGGCGGCTCACCCTTCCTTGGGATGCTGATCGCATCAAGTTTAGTCTATCCTGGATTTTTAGAAGGTGCAGCTACTGCTCAGTTTGCTGAAACGGGAGGGCTTAATTTCTTTGGTATTCCATTCTCTATTCCGCCTGCTGGTTATGGTTCTACGGTTATGCCGATTATTGCAGCGGTAGCTTTTGCTGCCTTTTTAGAAAAGCAATTAAGAAAAGTTATTCCTGACGTTATTAAGTTGTTTATTGTTCCATTTTTAACAGCGCTTGTAACCATTCCATTAACATTCTTAGTGATCGGACCAGTCATGAATACTGTTTCTGACGCTTTAGGAAACGGCTTACTTTCTATTCAAAGTTTCAGCCCAATTTTATTCGGTGCTATTCTTGGTTTCTCTTGGCAAATTCTTGTTATGTTCGGTTTACATTGGGCACTTATTCCATTTGCCATTATCGCGTTATCTCAAGGTGATCCAACATCATTATTAACACCATCAGGTAGTGTGAGTTTTGCTCAAACTGGTGCGGTATTAGCGGTCATGTTGAAAACTAAAAATGCTAAATTAAAAGAATTATCGATCCCCGCTTTTATTTCAGGTATCTTCGGTGTAACTGAACCGGCTATTTATGGTATCACTTTACCTAGAAAAAAACCTTTCTGGGCCTCTTGTATTGTTGGGGGTGTTACAGGCGCCATCGCTATGGGATTAGGTATGCAAGGCTATCAAATGGGCGGCTTAGGAATATTCCGCTATCCAAGTTCTATCTCACCAGATGGCGATGTTACATTTGCGATTTACGCAATGATTTTGGATGCGTGTGCTCTAGCAGCTGGTTTTGGTTTAGCATGGGTTTTAGGCTTTAAAGATGATGAACCGACAATTCAATTATCAAAAGAAGAAGCAAAACTGGCTGCAACTGGACAAAAAAAGAAACTAGCAAAAGATGAAGTATATTCTCCAGCAGAAGGAAAAGTCCTTCCTTTAAGCCAAGCAAGAGACGCAGCATTTTCAGAAGGAATCATGGGTAAAGGTGTCGTGATCGAACCAACGAATGGCGAAATTGTGGCACCATTCGATGGAACTGTGATGACCCTGTTTCCGACAAAACATGCGATTGGTTTAATTTCAGATAATGGAACTGAATTATTGATCCATATTGGAATCGACACTGTTCAATTAGATGGTGAAGGATTTGAATCATTTGTTGAACAAAATGCACGAGTTAAAAAAGGCGACAAATTAGTAACCTTCGATATTAAAGCGATTGAAGAAGCAGGTTACAGTACACAAGTACCAATTATTATTACAAACACACCAGATTATACAGATGTAATTGCAACTTCTGAGACATCGATCAAGCAAGGAAATCTTTTAATCACTGCGATCATTTCAAATTAATCGTTTTGAATCAAGACCAATTTTATTTATAAAGGAGTAGAAATACATGAGTTTTCCAAAGAATTTTTTATGGGGCGGCGCCACAGCCGCCAACCAATGCGAAGGAGCATGGAATGAAGACGGCAAAGGGGATTCGATTTGCGATCATAATCGTGCTGGAAGTCGAACAGCCAATACACATCGGACATTCGATTTAGAGATCGATACAGGTCAATATTACTATCCTAGCCATACTGGGATCGATTCTTACCACCGCTATAAAGAAGATATCGCTTTATTTGCAGAAATGGGCTTTAAAGTGTATCGAATGTCGATTGCTTGGTCACGAATTTTTCCTAATGGAGATGAAGCTACGCCAAATGAAGCGGGTTTACAATTTTATGATGAGGTCTTCGATGAGTTAGCGAAATATGGTATTGAACCACTTGTGACGATTTCCCACTTTGAACTGCCTTTTCATTTAGGGAAAACTTATGATGGCTTTTTAGATAAACAAACGATTGGCTTTTACGAAAACTATGCAACCACTCTGTTTGAGCGTTATAAAGATAAAGTAAAATACTGGCTAACATTCAATGAAATCAATTTTGGGACAATGGATCATAGCAAACGAATCAATGGTTTATTTAATCGTGAGTATACTGAAACTGAACAGTATCAAGCCTTACACAATGTCTTTTTAGCTTCCGCTAAAGCAGTGGTTGCAGGACACAAAATCAACCCAGACTTTAAAATCGGCTGTATGTTAGCCTATATCACCATGTATCCAAAAACTTGTCGACCAGAAGATGTGTTAAAAACACAACAAATCAATGAAAAATTCAACTTTTTCTGTGGGGATGTACAAGTCAAAGGAAAATATCCTTATTTCATGAAACGTTATTTTGAAAAGAACAATATTCAGGTAGAAATAACAGAAGAAGATAAAGCCTTGTTGAAAGCTGGAACTGTTGATTATTATACGTTTAGTTATTACATGACCACTTGTATTACAGATGATTTAGAAAAACGGAATGATAAAACAGGTGGCAATCTGTTTGGCGGCGTCTCAAATGAATACCTTGAAACCAGTGACTGGGGTTGGCAAATCGATCCTATTGGGCTACGCTATACCTTAAACCAAATCTATTCTCGCTATGAAGTACCGTTAATGGTCGTAGAAAATGGACTTGGTGCCTTTGATAAAGTAGAAGCGGATGGTTCGATCAATGATGATTATCGAATCGATTACTTCAAACAACATATTATTGAAATGGAAAAAGCGATTGATGATGGTGTTGATTTGATTGGGTATACGCCTTGGGGTTGTATTGATCTAATCAGTGCTGGAACTGGTGAAATGAGTAAGCGTTATGGGTTTATCTATGTTGATCGTGACGACGAAGGCAATGGGTCGCTTGATAGAAGCCGGAAAAAATCATTTTATTGGTACAAACAAGTGATTGAATCAAATGGTGGAAATCTCGCCTAGTGAACATTTTTTCTCTCTGATTTTCTAGAAAAATAAAAACTGTGTAAGTAGTTTTCCAAGCGAGTCTACTTACACAGTTTTTTTAAGCACATCAATTGTAATTATACTAAAATCTGCTATCTTACACTTAAGGAGAGTGAAGGAAATGAAACAACCAATAACGTTTATTTCAGTAACAGAACATGCTAAAAAGCAAATGGATTTTTATGTTGACGTTTTTCCAAACACTACGATTCAATCCACAACTTATTATGATACGTTTCCAGACCGTGTGTTGAATGGACAATTAGATTTAAACGGCACTTTGATTTATTTTTTAGAGATGGGACCTGAAAATCCCGTTACACCTGGTTGGAACCTCTCATTATTTGTAGAAATGGACACTGAAGAAGAGTTTGACCAAATTTTTTCAGCACTTTCTGCTGAAGGTGTTGTGATTATGGGACCAGAAGCAGCTGGCATTTTCAAAAAAGTGACGTGGCTGACAGATAAATTCGGTGTCACTTGGCAGTTCGTATTTGCTGGTAAATAAAAAAGCCGCTTCCAGCTTTATCTAGTAAGGAAGCGGTAAACACATGTTGATTTTACGGGTAAAGTCAGTGCTCGCAGCATTGACTTTTTCCTTTTAAGTAAACTACTGACGCTTAAATTCGACTTCAGTATTCCCATAATGGAGTAGCAACAAATCTGCTTGATCATATCCTGGGTAATCAAAAATTACCTGATAATACTGTTTTCCATCTTGTTCATTAGTGCTAAGTTCTCTTAGCAAATAACGCTCTTCTTGGCCATTGATTGTAGCTTGCAGCCAGATATCATCTATATCGACTAATTCATTAAATGTCTTATCACTTGTTGTCATCACAAACGAATTTGGATACACTAAAGCCGACACTATTTCTGACCATGAAGGATCAGTCGGAGCAAAATCAAGTGCATCAAACGACTTGATTTTTGACGTATCAATCGGCAATTCCCACATACCTTGAAGCTCTTCGAATATTTTCCCTTCTTTTCCTTCATGAGATCCTGGGCTATCATCCATAGGATACATCGCAGTTAAACGATTAATGACAATTACTGCATTCTCCAATGCTGGTACATTTCCGTCACTTGCGCGAAGTCGATAAGTTAATTCTAGCTGATTTGTACTGTGGTCAAAATGAGAATCAGATACAATTGAATGAAATAGATTCAAATTCTCATGTGATTCTGACAAACCACTTTTCAAATCAACCAGATAACGACCATCACCATTTTTAAGTGCAAAGTTGATCCCATAATTATCGAGCGTTTTATCAGTGAATTTTGACTTTTTCGGAACTTCGATCGTAAAATGCAGGCCTATTTCATTTTGATCTGCATAGACTTCATTTAACTTGATTTCTATCTCTTCATTTAATGCTTTTGTCCTTTGTTGTGTGACAAAACCTTTATCTTGAAGGGTCTTAGAGGTGAACTGCCCCAGATGTAAGAAATTGGTCACGGCTTTACCAATTGGCGTAAAGGCTAACGAAAGTCCTAATAAAAGGATCGCTGCAAGTACAACGAATGGTAGAATTTTTTTCTTTTTAGGATGCACTCGTTTCTTTTCATGAGAAATTTTTTGGTATGCTGTATCAAATGCTTGACGAGCTTCTTGAGAGAGTACTTGATTTTCTTGCATGGTCTTGTTCAACTCTTCTTCAAAATCTTTCATCATACTATTCCTCCTTCAGATCCGATATAATCTTTTTGCAATAACGCGCGCCCCCGGGCTAAACGAGATTTAATCGTTCCAGTGGGTTCAGTTAAAATCTCACTGATTTCCTTTACTGAAAAACCATTGTAATAATACAAGACAAGAGGAATCCGATAAATTGGTTTGAGTCCACTCAGTAAGTCATTCATTCCTAAATGCTCTGTCTCTTGATTATCAACTAAAAACGGATAATCCTCTATATCAAAAGAAGGCTCCAAGTTCAATAACTTCTTACATTGATTGATCATTATTCGACAGATCCACGTATTAAAATATTTTGGATTTTTAAGTTGATCTATTTTTTGGTACGCAGTGATCACTGTTTCTTGCAGTACATCTGCTATATCTTGTTCATTCGATAAAAACCGCCTAGCCATATTATAAAGTACCATTTCATACCCTTGAATCAATTGAATGAATGCCTCTTGATTCCCCTTTTGAGCTTTTTTAACTAAAAACACATCATTTGCCAAGTAAAATACTCCCTTCATCTCCAACAGTTAATTTGAACCTTATATCTATTAGAGTCTCAAAAATCGTAAATGGTTGCATCAAAATTATAAAACAGTGATATTTATATACATAGCACAATTTTTAGGATATATATAAATAAAGGATAAAACAAATAGTCAGTGCTACTTGTTTTATCCTTTATCCTATTCTTTATTTAGTTACTTTTTTACGAATTAGTACATAAGCACCAACTGCCATCATGATTACTATCAACCCAGCAATCACTGCGGCATAGCTATCTTTACTGCCAGCTTTAGGTAATTGTCCTTTTGATTGATTTTTAGAAGCATTCAACAGAACTTTATCAGCTTTTGGTTTTACTTTTTCTTCTTTAACTGGTATTAGTTCACCTTCTGCATGTCCGCTAGGTTTGATTTCTTCTTGTTTGCTTGATTTATCTTCACTCGTTTCCTTAGGGTCATTGATGCGTATTTCTGGTTGTTCTTCTTTGGCTTTATTTAGTTCTTCTTCTTGCGTTTCTTTCGCTTGTTCTTCTGGGATTAGTGGTGTAATTTCCTCTAGTTCTCCTGATTCATCTTCAATCACTTCGACTTGCTCACCAACGTGGATTTCTGGTTGTTCTTCTTTGGCTTTATTTAACTCTTCTTCTTGTGTTTCTTTCGCTTGTTCTGTTGGATCTAATGGTGTAATTTCTCCCACTTCTCCTGATTCGTCTTCAATCACTTCAACTTGCTCGTCGATGTGGATTTCTGGTTGTTCTTCTTTAGCTTGGTTTAGCTCTTCTTCTTGTGTTTCTTTCGCTTGCTCTGTTGGATCTAATGGTGTAATTTCTCCCATTTCTCCTGATTCGTCTTCAATCACTTCAACTTGCTCGCCAATGTGGATTTCTGGACGTTCTTCTTGTGCAATATTTAGTTCTTCTTCTTGTTCTTTCTTTGCTTGCTCCGTTGGATCTAGCGGCGCAATTTCTTCTAGTTCACTTGACTCATCTTCAATATTTTCTTCCTCTACGACTGCTTCTTTAATAGATTGATTTTCATCACCAATTGCATTACCGTCTAAAAAGATATTTTTCACTTTATGAGCAGCGATTTCGTAGATTGGTTTTTGATATAAAACCTGATAATCAACTTGGCAATCGTTCGTAAAGTTTGGTTGCTTTTTCCCAGCTTCTGTTATTGTTGCTGTATACATAATTGTAAATGAAGTCAAACGTGCTTTTTCACGATACAAACGAATGACAAAAGCATTATCTGCTCCAAACTCCACTGTCCCGTATCCTTGATTTATAAATTCTTCCAAACTTAGTGCTGAACGACCTAAATAATTATCCACCGTAAATACAAAACTATCTTGATTTAATACTTGACCGCCACCAGACTTGTCTGTTAAAACGATATCTTTAGCTAGATCGCTCTTCGTTAAATTTGCATTTAAAAACCAACGAATTTGGCCTGATTTCCCCAGTAAATCACCCGTTTTATAAAAGAACGGTTTTTCCCCTTCGACGTCACCACCAGAGTGTCCTTTAACAACAATATTTTTTATACTGATTGACGTTCCTAAATTTACGGGTACTTCTTTTACTGTATTTTTCTCAACATTTGTCACACGAACGCCAAATGTGAATTCTCCGCGAACGCGCTCTAATTGACTCACTTTTTCATTAAATGTACAAATAACTTTATCTTTATATACTCGAACTATTCCTAATCCGTTTAAATCTATTTCACGTGGTGCATCATTAGAATCTGTCAGTCCCTCTAATTCTTTTGGTAAAGACAACGTCAAAACATCACCTGCTTTAAGCTTTGCACCTGCTTTTTCGCTAAATGTCACATGGATAGATGTCAATTCCCCATCCATCAATTCTGTCTTATCAAATTGAATTGTATCAACAAACCCTGCCTTACTTAGTTCGGCAGCTAACGAATGTTCTCCAAACCCAACTAATCCTAAGAAACCTACAACCATTACTAGACACCATGATAATTTTTTTAACATCTTTTATACATCGTTCCTTCCTCTAATTGATATAGACCAATATGTATTCTCCATTGCGTTTATAAAAAGCACTTTTTTGATGTTAAACAATATATATATTCAAGTCAAATCATATACATTTTTGCACATTATTTTATAATAAAGCTCTTAAAGTAATATATTCAGCTCGTCAGAAGACCAAACCGCGCCTTCCATCTCTCTACGTATCAGCTATTTTTTTGCCTTCAGTCGTTTTGCTGATAATAGTAAAAAAAGCCGCTTGAAATTTCAAGTGACTTCCTTATCCTTAAATTTGTGTGTGTTTAATAACGTGGTAACTTCAACAAGACATGCGTATACTGATTTGGTTCAGTACGGATTTTCATTTCATAGTCAGAACCATATTGTAAGCTAAGCCGCTCATCAATGTTACTCAGACCAATACCTCCAAGTTTAGTACAAACATGTTCATGCTCTTGATCTAAACAATACCCCTTACCATTGTCGCAAATTTCAATATAAAAACTAGCATGATCTGCTCTTGTACGAATAGTAATCAGCCCAGGTCTATTGATTTCCTTGATTCCATGGTAAATTGCATTTTCAACAATCGGCTGTATCACAAGTTTCGGTAATTGATAATCAGATAAACGCGGATCTTCGATTATTTCATATGTCAATTGCTCACCATAACGTTGTTGCTGAATAAATAGATATTGACGTACATGTTCTATTTCATTTTTCAGAAGAATCATTTCATTCCCCTGATTCAGTGACAATCTGAAAAAATTCGCTAATGATTTAGTTGTTTCAACTACTTTTTTGGTATCATTGAACTCTGCCATCCAAATAATCGTATCTAACGTGTTGTATAGAAAATGAGGATTGATTTGGCTAGCCAGTGTTTGTATTTCATACTTGTGAATTGCCTGTTCTTTGGCTTTTACTTCTAATACTAACTGCTCCATCTGCATCAACATGAGATTGAAACTGCGGGCAAGACTCCGAATTTCATCAGGACCTGATTCTACAACTTGTGCATCTGATAAACCTGATACAACATGTTTCATTGAATGTTCAAGGGTTCGCATCGGTTTAGTTAGTCCTCTGATAACAAATACGCTCCCTATAAAAATAACTAAAAACATTAGCACACCAACCATTGTCATCTTCCACCACATATTACTTGAAATCATAGTCAACTCTTCTAAAGAAGCAACTCCTATTAACCGCCATCCCGCTTCCACAATTAATTGATGATAAACAAGTTGTTGTGCCTTCTCGTCATACCCTGTTTTACGTCTACTATCAAGTTGAACCTGAGTTTGGCGCTTTTGCTCTGAAAAAACAGTATCATTCTGATGATAAACGAGTTCTTCACGATCATTAATCATAAAAACATACCCTTTTTGTCCAATATTTAACTGTCTTAAATAATTTTCTATCCCTTTAGAATCAATATCCAATCGAATCACACCAATTTTCTGATCCTCGTCAGTGACGATTTCTTTAGTAATAGAAATTATCCACTCTTCTTCACTGCCCTTTACTGTCTGTTTCCTAGCAGAAGTTACGATTGTCATACCATCTATGTTAATTCCTTGTTTACGCCATTCTTCCTCTAAATTTTTTTTTGACTTTAACACTTCAACAGACTCTTCATTAGATACAAAACGACCATCTTTTGTTAATAAAATAGCTGAGATCAAAGAATCATCTGTCGCAAGCATGTTGGTCAGTACGTTCACTGCTTGAGCACGGCTTTCTGGATTATCTGCCGCCATAAATTCTTTAACATCTGAACTAATGGCAATGGCTGTTGCGACCTGCTTCAAACGTTTGATATAGTCATTGACATAATCACCACTGCGCTCAATTGTATTTATCGTATCTTCTTGCGCCTTCTTTAGCATGATCGCAGACGTATTATACGTCGTTGAAACGCCGTAATAAACTAATAGAATAAGCGTCGTTAGGAAAAAATAATGGCTGATTTGGACAGACAGTGAACGCCACTTGAGTTTACTCAAGTGCCTCATCGTTGTACCGCCTCTTTTTTATATTGCCTCGGCGATACCCCTGTCACTTGTTTGAAACGTAAAGAAAAATAATTAACATCTTCAAATCCAACTTTTACAGCAATTTCATAGTTTTTGAGTGGTGTTGCAAGTAACAATACTTTCGCTTGTTCGATTCGCTTTTTACTGACATAATCTTGAAATGTTGTGCCTAGTGTTTTCTTGATCACACTACTCAAATAACTCGCATTATAGCCCAACTTATTTGCCAACCATGTTAATGATAATAAGGGGTTACTTAGTTGCTCTTCAATGATTTGTTTCACTGTATCTGCTAACGTACTATCTTTCCTAGCCCCCTCTTTAGTCACACGTACATCGCTCAGTTGTTGACACAATTGATCTGACTTTATCTTGTTGATCGATCGAATCAATAGCCCTTCGATTTCTTGTCTTGTTACTGGTTTTAAAATATAATCATCTGCCCCTAATTTTATAGCAGTCACAGCATAGTCAAAATAATCATATCCTGTTAAAAATATGATTACCGTTTTCGGCAAAAATAATTTGACCTTTTTAGCAAAAGTTAAGCCATCCAAATAAGGTAAATTGATGTCTGTCAAAATAATGTGAGGGCTTTCTTTTTTGACAATCTCAAGAGCCTTTTTCCCATCACCCGCTTCAAATATTTGATCGATTTCCAACCCTTTAAAATCAATCAACGTTACGATCCCTTTACGTACCAAAGGTTCATCCTCTATAACCAAAAGTTTATACATGCTATCCCCTTCTTTCTTTACCTCAAATATAAAAAACTCCTTTATTTATCATAACAAATAAAGAAGTTTTTTATATCATTTTTTTGTAACTTTTAGGAATAATTAGCAATCATCTTTTTTTTATTTAGAAATATTACAGTTTAAATTATCTAATAGAGAAAAATCAGTTGTTTTAGTTCCTATAAGATTCAATTTTTTTAAACCTAATCTATTGATTCAACACTCGCTTGTTCCCTATAACCTCTTATCTTGATAATCCACTAACTGCTAATACAAGTATTATCACAGATCTCAATACTTTTAAATCTAATTCATATCTCTTCCTGTTGTTACTAATTATCTTTTTTTATTATTAAAATCTTTAGGATTTCCCCTAAACATCTTGTTAGTTTTAATATTTAAGGTAATCCTTTTTTATGAAGAAATGGTAATTCATCTAGAGGTGAATAGTCAGCAATCGGATTCCTATCAAGAGACAAATTAAACATTTTTTTCAAGGTTTTCAAAGGCTCAATATCTACAATTTGATTTGATCTTAATCTTAGTAGCTCAAGATTTGTTAATGCATTCAATGGTGAGACATCTACGATCTGATTAGAATCCAAGTTTAGACTGCTCAAATTAACCAAAGTTTTCAATGGAGAGATATCAGTGATTTGATTTCTTGATAAAGACAAACTACTTAAATTACTCAGTGAAGAGAGCTCTGTAATATCAACAACCTGATTGGAAATTATAGACAAATGAGTAAGATTACTTAATGTAGCGACCCCTGAGATATCAGCGATTTGATTGTAATCGAGAGTCAAATATTTTAGATTTTTTAGGAGTTTCAATGCTGAGATATTTGTTATTTTATTGTTTCCAAGTCCCAGAATTTCTAAATTTTCCAAAGATTTCAAAGAGTCAAGTTCGACTATCTCATTTACGTCAAGAAATAACTGTTTTAAGTTCGATAAAGTTGCCAATGATGAAATATCTGTAATTTCGTTGCCAACTAATGATAATTTAGTTAATTTCTTTAATGGTACTAAAAATTCAAGGTTAGTGATTCGGTTTGTTCTTAGATTTAAATCTATTAATTGGGTCAGTTTACTAACACTTGAAAAATCTTTAATACTAGTTCCCTGAATATCTAAAATTTCAAGACTTGTTAAATTTTCAAAACCTGATATATCTGTAAGTTTATAACTTCCTAGACGAAGCTCTTTTAATTGTTTCAATTCAGAAAGTCTATTTATTTTTGTAAGTTCATTTCCTTGAATGGTAAGTTTTGTTAGTTGCTTTAATGCAGAAAGTGAATTTACTTCTTTGACTTTGTGTCCCCATATCCTTAAATCGGTTAGTTGTTCTAAGTTAGATAATGGAGTAATATCTGTAAAATCACCTTGTAAATCTAATTGTTTCAACTGTTTTAAGTTTGAAATTGGCGAGATATCTGTAAGTTTATTTTCAGAAATACTAAGATCTTCTAACTGTTTAATAGAAGCTATCCAACTAATGTCCGACATCTCATTCCCAGATAATCTAAGTTTTTTCAGTTGTCCCATCTTTCCTAACTCTGAATAACCTAATATATTAGAATTCTTAATCCCATATAATCCCAATGTTTCTAAAGAACTCAATTCTCCTAGAGGACTAATGTCACTGATGTTAGATGGACTGTCAATAAATAATTCTTTCAGTTTTTTTAATTGACCAATTCCTTTAAATTTTAATGGAACATCCCCTTTTTGCCAGATATTATCTATTATATTTTTTCTATATTAGAAAGGTTATAAATTGGCTGTAAGTCACTTACTTCACTACTGTATAGTTCAAACTTCTTTAATTTTGTTAAACGCTCAGCTCCTTCAAGATTAAGCGTATCTCCTTTTTGGGCACTTCCTCTATAAGTAAAATCTTCTAAAGTTTGCAATTGATATACTTCACTAATATCTTTCAAATTTCCTGTAGACCTCAAGTGTAGTTTTTTTAGATTCGTAAAATTTTCTACTCCTGCTAAACTTTCTAATTTGGAAATAGAAAGATATAATGTCTCAAGATTTTTTAAGGAAGTTATTTTGGAAAAATCCTTCACCTCTTCCACGTCAATACTTAGATATTGAAGGTTTGTTAAATATTGTATCCCTTCAAAATCAGTAATGTTAATTAAGTAATTCAATTTTTTGATACCACTTAACTCATCTGTTGTTACTTGAGAAGTAACCTCTTTATCTAAAATAACAGCAATTTCTGAAGCTAAGTTTTTTTCTGGGAAAACCTCAGAAATTGTTCCCAACACAGGATCGGCATCTGCATATGCTAATCCCTGATCTTTAATCTTTTTTAGCGTAGCAGCTCCAATTCCCTTAACATTACTCAATTCGTCCAGTGACGCATACGGTCTTGAAGCAACAATTCTCTGCGCAAGTACTGCTCCGATTCCTGAAATCTTCTGCAAGTCTTCTATACTTGCACTGTTAATATCAACTTGCCCGACTTGTGCCGTTGCTTCAATACTTTCTTGTGCTCGAGCAAGCTCACCTTTTGATAATCCACCAACCGATAATACAAGCATCATCATAATGGAAATCAATACTTTTAATTCTTTTTTCTTTCTCAATTTTTGTTTCCTCCTTTTCTTTTTCAGCAATAGTTTCTTGATTAACGGATGTTCAGAGACCTTAATTGACTCCGAACTTTGCTAAATAAATCATCTATCGGCTGTCTTCTACATCAATCAAATCATAACTATATGTACAGTTTATATTATATTTTCCAATTCTTATATAGAGAATCATTATAAAAATATAGAGTTTAATCAGGTCTTTCTATTCGTCAAATAAAAGAGTCACCGAAAAATTTCGGTGACTCTTTTTAGCATTTATGGTCTACTCTTATCAAATTTAAAAATATACCCTCGAACTTTATTCCCTTGTGTCTTACTATATTTTTTTTCCACTTCTAAATGCCTAAAATACTTACTTAACTCCTCAATCGATGGCTTTAAAATCTTTTGATCGATTTGTCCAACTTGGTAATTCTCAGGAACCCCGAGTAAAAAGGTCAAATTCTCAAACGACACTTCCCAGCACCCTTTTTTTTCAGCCTGTTTTAACAAACGATATAGATTTTTTGCATATTTCTTTTTCACCGAAATAAATTCTTCTAAAGAAAAACAAGTAGCATTGGCATGTACTTGATTTAACAGGCATGTGAATTTGGCATTAAAACGGGCTTGGATTGCTTTCTCTTTTTCAAGAAATGTAAAATCTTCAAAAATCATAAAACGTTCTAAACCAACCTGGTCTTCGTCCGTATACATATGCAGATAATTGGTCTTCGTCAGTTTTTGATACATATTATTTAAATCCTTTAAGAACCTCGTGTTAGAGGTTGAGGTATAGTGGGCCAAATGTTTTAAATCATCCCATTTTAAATAAATTTGTTCGTGTTGCTCTTCTTTTGTTTTACTTAATAGAGAAAAAAACAAGTTGAATTCATTCGCATTGAAAGTCCCTAGTGAGACCGTATTCAACTCATTTTTATACTTTACATAGTCATGCATTCTAAAACCTGCTTTCTCTCATTTACTTGAAGGCTATTATAGTCAGTTTCATTTTACAAAGCAAGTTCACATACAAAAAGGTACTGATTAACCTCTGTTATCTACACATCTTTCTCCAGTCTATATAGCTTATAAAGCCTTTAGATTTAAGGTCTTGCTTCCCTTATCTCATTTTCCCAACACTTATTTGCGCTGACAAGATCTGTAAGCGATGCTATTCTTTGGAAGTAATTTAACTACACAACGGAAGGATGTTTTTTATGAGTAAATCAATTATTATCGTAGGTGCAGGTCCAGGAGTTGGCTATGAAACAGCTAAAAAATATGGTTCTCAGGGTTATAAAGTCGGATTGATCAATATTTTGGAACCCGTTTTAATTGAGTTGAAAGATGAACTAGAACAAGATGGTATTACTGTTTATTATGAAACTGCTGACGCAAGCAACACAGCAGAGTTAAACCAAGCAATCGATCGTCTAGTTACACAGCTCGGCGGTTTAACTACTTATTTCTATAATGTTCCTGGACCTTTAGGAAAATCCTACATGCCATTGAGTGAGGCACCTGAATCGTTATTCTCTTTATTTTTACAATTAAGAGTCACTTCTGTCTTAACTTCGGTTCAACATGTGCTGCCTTATTTAGAAGAAAGTCATGGATCTGTGTTGATCTCTAGTGGGCAATCAGACCGAATTGCTTATCCTTATACCGGCATCATGGGAACAGCTCAAGCTGCATTGAAAATGTTGATGACCCATCTAAGTCAAGAGCTAAAAGAAAAAGATATTTTTGTTGGTTACTTCCCATTAGATAATCCACCTGTGATCACTGATGAGAAAAAAGAAGCAAAACGAGAAGACTTACCTGGTGGTTTTGAATTGACTAAAGAAATGAGAATCACAGCTAAAGACGTGGCGGAAGTTATTTTCAAAGAAGATGTACTTAGAGAAAATTTTGATGTTCGCGTCCAAAAAGCTTAATAAATTTTTTTGTTCTCTAAAACATAGTTTTAAAGTTATTCACTACTAAAAATCAAACAATAAAGCGACCATAAATGAATGATCCGTTTATGGTCGCTTTATTATCGATTTTTACTTCTGTTTATCCTTAGTCAAAAGTTCAATTAACTCTTGTTGCTGCTCGATCACTTCTACCAATCGTTCGTTCAACTCTATTTGACGACTTCTTTTCGTCCGCTGTAACTTCACTTCTATCCACTGACTATTTTTCAAGATACGAATCCCTTCTGTCATATGACCCACTAGAATAATAGCAACAGCACTCAGGCTCAATCCAACTAACCAATTCTTCAAAACAAGTAACTGTTCCCATGTTTCCTGAACAAGATTTGGAATACCCGCAATGTTTCTGGTTGTGTGAATCAATTCCTTCAATTGCTCCAACAAGGACATAACACTTGGAATCAACTGATCTAAAGTAAAGGTAGACTGGCGGAAGATATCTGAGAGTTTTTCCTGAAAACGATTGAGTTCTTGTACACTCAGACTATTGATTCGCTGATCGATCACTGTATAAGTTTGATACATTTCTATTGTCATTTTTGTTAATACGGTTAAAAGAGCAATCACTAAAAATAAATAACCTATCACTAATAATTTCTCACTCAAATGCCACTGATCCTTTTTTCTTAATCGCCATAAAAGGTACCCCACAAGCACTAATCCCGCTAGCACAACAATAGTCTGGATAATAACCAGTATGCTCAAATTCGTTACTACCTGACTAACTTTGTCGGTTAATCCTGCTTGCCAATCTTTAGATGAAAAAAAAGTTAGCACATTATTGACCGTGATTCGAAAAGATTTCCGAATAATAGTTTCAAAAAATCCTCGCTGATTGATTACTAAAAATAATAGTATAACTAGATAAATCAGACTACTTAAATGGACAGCGGTTCTTAAATGTCCCTTTTTAGTAAAACGTTCTCTCACCACCATAAATCCCCCTCGGATAAATCACTAAATAAAATATGATTATATAGTAGCATTATAACAAAAAAGTAAATACTGATACACTTTCACCAACATTAAGCCGCTAGAATTTCTATAGTATTTATTTGATTATAACTTTAAACTACGTTAAACTTTTAGAAAGTTCACTTTAGCTTAAATTATTCTATAATCTTATTTTTTTAGATAAACTATTTATTTCATTAAAAAGAGGGAGCGATAATCTATGTGCACAAGTGTTACGATGATGACGAAAGATCAACATGTTTTATTAGCAAGAACAATGGATTTTGCGGTTGTTCTTGAGGCCGAACCAACGTTTATTCCGCGGAATAAATTTATATTCGTTAATGATGAAAGCTATGATCGCAAAAACGACTATGCTTTTGTAGGAATGGCGCGACAAGTAGATAAAGAACACTTTGTTTTTGCTGATGGTTTAAATGAAAAAGGCCTTTCCTGCGCAGCCCTCTATTTTTCAGGTTATGCTGATTATAATAGTCAAGATACTTCAAAAAAATATACTTTAGCACCACACGATGTTGTGCCGTTTTTACTTTCTACTTGTTCCACTATCGAAGAAGTAACACGTACCATGGAAAATGCCCAAGTTGAAGACACGGCCTTAGATTTTCTAGGAATCGTCTTACCTCTTCATTGGGTCATCACTGATAAAACAGGGAAAAGTATTGTCATTGAATACACAGAACAAACATTACACATCCACGAAAATACGATCGGCGTTATGACCAATAGTCCTGATTACAAATGGCATACAACGAATTTAAGAAATTACATCGGGCTTCAACCTGAACAAAAAACAGAAGTTCATTTAAAAGATATGGTCATGAAACCGTTTGGAGAAGGGGCTGGTGCCTTTGGTCTGCCTGGTGATTTTACTCCGCCATCAAGATTTGTCAGAGCGGTCTTCTTAAAAGCTTGCTTACAGGATGTCCAAACAGAATTAGATGGCGTTACCTCTATGTTTCATGTGCTTGCTAATGTTGATATCCCTAAAGGTGTTGTAAAAACAACGCAAGCTTATGACTATACGCAATATACTTCTGTTATGGTCAATAGCTCATTGAATTATTATTATAAAACATACAATAATCAACGGATTCGCTGTATCCAATTAGAAAACGAAGACTTTGACGCTACTTCTGGGAAAATTTGGTCTAATGGTGATTCGGAAGATATTTTATATCGAAATAGCAAAAAATAATCACTTTAAAAAAACAATTAACGGGAGTGACACATCACTAAATTAGTGTGGTGTGTCACTCCCGTTAATCTATTCTAGCTCTTTATCTATTTTTTATTCGGAAACCGAAAATCAAACTAAATAGAAACAAACTCAGCATTCCAGCCGATAAAATCACTGTATTTTGCTCTGCTGCTCCCGTTTTGGGTAGTTGTGATTGCGCTTGTTCTTGTTGCTGTTGCTGTTGTTCTTTATTTACGTTGTTTATTTCTGGTTCAATTGGATCTGTTTTTACTTTTTCATAAATAAATGTCATTTCCTTAGGTTGCTCTGTAAAAATTCCTGTGTCATCCCCAATTACTTCTTTTAACTGATAACCTGCGATTTCCTTATCAATTTCATAACGAGTTCCAACATCTCCTGTTAGAGTAATACTTGGCTTTAACGTCGTTCCATCTTGATCTTTGAAATTGGCAGTAACACTTGATAGCGTCGGAACATGAATGATGGTTGTTGTCACACTGTTAGACTGTAATGTAAAAGGTTGTTGGGCTAAACTAGTCACACCCTCTAAGGACACGTTTTGATCGATTGACGCTTGATTTTCCCCAGTTACTTTTACTTGATAACTAAATGTTATCTTTTCATTTTCGGGTATATCAGTAAACGAATAGGCAAATTCACGACCATTCCAAGCACTATCGTCAATAGGAAGGTCATTAATCTTGGTCGTATTTGGCAGGTATTCAACTCCTTCAGGCAAATTGTTTTTAAGAACACTTTCCCCAACTTTACCTCCGCTGTTCTCTGCTGTTAAAGTATACGTCAAAATATCGCCAACTTTGGCTTCTGAATTACTAACCGTTAGCGGCAACTGGAACTCAGGTGCTACAAAAAGGTTTTGTTCAGCTAAGGATAATGGAATCGGTGAGAATGGCTTGATGCCGCCTGCGCCATCTGAAGTCTCACCAGTGAACAAACCAGGCAGATCAACATTACCAGTGATATTCCCTACTTTTACTTTAAAATAGTAGTATACCTCCATACTGCCTGATAATGACCCTTTAAAAGGAAGATTCATTTCATTTGGGAAATCAGGCATAATGCTAGAAAGACCTTCATCACTAAGATGGGTTGGAGGCAGATCGTTGGAACCAACATAAAATGATTCTGCCGCATACTCCAAACCTTCATTGAACCAAAAAATAATATTATGATCATAAATCTCTTGATTATTATCGAATTCTTTTAGTTGATATCTCATAGAAAAAAGATACGTTTCACCTATCTTTAATGGTATATTCGCGTCTATGGGCTGCCCATCTTCTTGGAGTAGTTGATACTTCACCGCTAATTCACCTGGCATACTGATTCTATCTGCTCTTGCTAAAGAATCGGATTGAGGCAATTCCAAAGCCGCTACATGGTCAACGTGGGTAAAAGTCATTAAGATAAACATGATTAGGACAGCTAGTATGCTCGTCCATTTTTTTTGTTTCATTTCTAATGTTCTCCTTCTAAAATACATTTTGATTAACATTGACTTTACCACACTAAACCTGTCTTTACAATTCAGTTTTTGCCAGGTAACAGCTTATTTTGATTCATCGCTAAGTAAAATCATCAGCTAATGATTTCTTTTCCTGACAGTCTCTTTCAGCTCAGTATCCTCCCTTAATAAATTATCAAGAGAGATACCGAACAAATCGCTGATTGCTAAAATCGTTTCTAAATCCGGATAATTTCTTCCACTTCCCAACTTGAGACAGTCGAACGCGAAACATTTAATAAGTCACTTGATTGCTCTTGTGTTAATTCTTTTTTTAGTCGTTGCTCTTTGATTTTATCACCTCTTTCTTTTTTATTATCTTGATAACTTATAATAAAAGATAGCCACTTTTCGTATCACACTGAAATGTTGCACTGATACAATTCGTATCATGTTGGTTTATCAAGGTTTAAAGGAATCTGCACCTCCATATTATAGCAAATAAATACGCAGGCTATTTCCTGTTTAAATAAAAAACTACAATCAAAAACGTGTAAAAATCACAAGTTTTTTGATCGTATTTTCTCTGTTACTTACTATTCAATTTACACATTCATCTTTCTGCCAGCCATCCATCTGATCATCTCAGGATCTGCATGGGAGAAAAATTGGCTTTCCCCTTCATTCAATGTAGCAATTGCTGCTTTGTCTTCTTCTGACAGTTCAAAATCAAATACAGCCATATTTTCAGCCATTCGCTCTGGTTTTACCGACTTCGCTAGAACAACGATCTCTTGCTCGATCAACCATCGAACAATAACTTGCGCTACAGATTTATGATATTTATCACCAATAGCTGTTAGGATTTCATTTTTAAAAATCCCATTTTTACCTTCTGCAAATGGCGCCCACGCTTCAGGGTGGATTCCTTCTGCTTTTAAGGCTTCGATATTTTTTGTTTGCTGATTGAACGGGTTGATCTCAATTTGATTGATTTGCGGCACCACTTTATTGAACTCAGCTAAATCAACTGCGCGATCTACTGCAAAGTTTGAAACACCGATTGCACGAATTTTCCCAGCTTCTTGTAGTTCCTCCATCGCCCGCCAGGCACCATAAACATCATTATACGGTTGATGTAATAATAGTAAATCAACATAATTCAGACCTAATCTGTCCAGAGACCGCTCAAAAGATTCCTTGACTCCTTCATAAGAAACATTTTCTACCCAAATTTTAGTAGTAATAAACAGTTCTTCGCGAGGAATACCCGAAGCTGCAATTCCCCTACCGACTGCTTCTTCATTCATATAAGATTGAGCTGTGTCAATGTGACGGTAACCTACTTTGATCGCATCAATCACTGCTTGCTCAGCTTCTTTAGGTTCTGTGATTTGATACGTACCGAAGCCTAAAATAGGGATTTCTACGCCATTGTTCAATTTGACTGTTTGCATTTGTCTTTCCTCCATCTCTTCTTAGTTCTATGAGTGCCTAACAACTTCACTATAAACTATGGAGTCAGCTTCATAGCAAGCTGTTTATTCTTAATTTTTGTGATTTACCTTCCAAAGCTCTTCAACATTGTCTGATGTGACTTCTCCTGATTTGAACTTGGCGATATGCTCATCATAGGTATCGATTTTGTATTGAAGTAAATCACGTGTTTTAGTCATTTCTTCTAATTTTCCAGTGATCTCTTGGAGTTGATCTTGCAAGATCTGTTTTTGCGCCTGCTCAACATTTCCCTCGAGTTGAGAAAGTGTAGCGAATTCGATCAAAGACTCGATCGAGACTCCTGCATTACGTAAACTTTTTGCTAAATAAATCCAATTTAGGTCTCTTGTTGTGTAGACACGGTAGCCGTTTTTATCCCGTTTGATTGGCGGAATAACACCCACTCGTTCATAATAACGAACTGTATCAGTCTTTAAGCCAAACATTTCAGCTGCTTCTTTACTGTTCAACTTGGTCTCCTCCTTACTTATTCTAAATTTGAATAATCGTGATTGATGATTTCTAATAATTTAAATGTATCATGCTCAAATTCAAATTTCAAAATACAACAATTTCCTAATCGGTCTTTTTGATCCACTTCACTAGTATGCGCCCAGTTTCGCATAAATTGTCGACAAGATGCACCATGAGAAACCGCTAAAACAGTTTCTCCCGCTTCCTTCATGATGTCCATCACAGTTTCAGATACTCGTTGTCTAAATTGCCCTTCTTCTTCTCCGCCATAACCAGCAAAAAAATCACCATACGGTAAAGGTGGATTCAGTGATTCACTCTCTGATTCAAATCGTCCAAAATTCCATTCTTTCAAGCCTTTTACTCTTTTATAAGGCATATCCGTTACTTGTTCTAACGTATCACTTGCTCGCTCAGATGTTGATGCATACGCACTGTCAAAAATAATGTTGCGATTCTTGAAATAGTCTCCTGCAATTTGAGCTTGCCGGATACCTTTTTCTGTCAGTGGAGAATCACACCATCCCTGAATTTTTTTCTGTTGATTGAATAACGTTTCTCCATGTCTCATCAAATATAATGTTTTGGTCATAACCTTGCCCTCATTTCTATTCGTTATGTTTATCATAAACCATGAAGTGAACTCCAGGGCAAGTAAAAAAAGCTGAACTTTATTGTTCAGCTCAACTTTTTAATTATTCGAGCAATCGGCCTTCATCATGCCAAGCGCCATACATTTTTGCAGCCTTTGTATTTTCCAGAAATTTGTCCAAGCGTTTCTCAAATAATTCCGGCTGATGTTTATAATTTTGGATCGTGTCGATGCGGATACGGCGATATAGCTCTGGGAAGTTTAGGAATATTTCATAGATATCTGCATTTTCTTTGAGTCTTTTTTCTATGATTTCATCTATTTGAAAGGAATCTTCCGTCATATCTGGTAGAACTTTTCTACCTTGTTCTGTCATCAATCCTAGTCGTTCTAGACGACGGACGCGTTCTTTGTTTAATTCCGTCCAAGGGCTTTTTTTCGCTCTAGGTGACAGACGTTGAGCAGTTTGAGTTTCAGATATTTTCTTTTTGATGCCGTCGATCCAACCAAAGCAAAGCGCTTCTTCTACAGCATCTAGGTATTGGATTTTATCGGGTTCTGGTTTGATACTCACAATGATCCAGCAGTACTTTTCAGTTGTGCTGTTGCCTTCTAACCAGTTTCGTAATTCTTGCCTAGTCGTTACGGATAACAGATTATCTATTTCCATTTTAATACGGCTCCTCTTAGTTGATTAAAAATAGTATACATTAATCCGACTAAAAAATGAAAATACTCACTCTCTTATTTATGCTATCAGAGAAACTGCCTTTATTTTTGTTGAATTACTAATAGCGTTGGATATGCATAAAATAAAGGTCATAACTAATCCGTATACTTTTTTAGTTAAAGCTTTTTTTCGACAAAAAAGTGGAATAGGGAATATTTGATTGACTCCCCCGCTGCTGATTTTCACAAATCATTGATAAAAAACTTCATGCCTATTTACTGATTTCAATGCACACAAAAATAGGAAACCTGAAGGAGATTTCCTCTAGGTTTCCTATTAACTGATTTAATTCTTGAAATTCAACTTGTTGATAAAGCCTTTGATACAGCTCAGTTTTGTAATGTTTTTTTATTTCTAGCTATCAAAAAGAGCCTACTTTATCATTGATTTTTAGATACGAAGATGGGCAAGAATTATTTTTGTATATCAGCTTCATAATAGTAATTCACAATGTATTCATTACCATCTTTCACAACTTCAAAATCTTCGCGGTCTATTTTCAAAAGATCCCATTCTGTTTTACCAAAATCATAAAGATAGTTGTTCACTTCGAAAATATTTCCAATTTCAATATCGTAAACAGTTTCATTATAAAGTTTAAATTCGTCTGTATCAAAATCTAATACCCAGTGTTTTGTTGTTACTGGTAAAGTAAATTTAGTTGGAGTTTCAGAGAAAATCACTTCATGTTTACCATTTGTTTTAATCTGACTTACTTCATTTTTATTGTGTAGTTTACTTTCTTGACGTGAACCAATGATTTTAAGTTCTTTAGGCGTCCCTTTAGATAAATCACCTAATAAACCACCTTGTTCATTTAAAAATACATTGTCAGGTTCTGAAACCCACGTATAGTTTTTCATATCTCTCATATTACGAGCAACACTTGTAAAGTCAGTTACAAATACTGGTACATCATCCGTAATTTCAAATGTTGGTTTTCTGTATTCTTCACGAACAACAGCACCTGAATATGCTCGTAGCATTTGTTTATCTGCATGTAAAGCTGAGTACTGACTATTAATATCAGTCGAAATACCAGTAATTGAACTTCCCGCACCTTCTGCTTGGATATGAGCAATAATCGAACGAGCACCAGAAACTTTTCCTTCGCCTACAACAGTTGCACCTTTCCATGCATAAATGTCACGATAAGCGTAAATACCAGTTCCCTCACTACCTGTCCCTTTTAACACGGCATCATGATAAGGTTTAATATCGTTTTCACTGTAAACACCATAGTTCTTACCAAATCCTTCTACAGTTCCACCGTCCATTTGGATTTCGTTATGAACGAATACACCCGTTCCAGCAGCAGTTGCAGTGATGTGTCCTTTACCATATTTCGTAAATTTAAATGCTTTTAAATGATCACCGACATTAATCCCTACTTCTTCGTTTGTTTTAACATTCAACTCACCATTTCCGCGGAATTCAAGCGTTCTTTTAGCATTGATCGCACCCATATTAACTGGTTTTGTATTGTTCAATGTAATCGTAATGATCTTTGAGCTATACAAAGATGCGTTTTCATTTAAAAGATACTCACCTTTTCTTGTTGTCAGTACATTTGTACCATCTGCCTTAGTAGTTACAGTTGCAGCATAACCATTCAAATCAGTATTAGATGTCAATAGTTCAGCGGCAAATGCTTTTTGACCACCAGCTACTGCTAATAAACCAAAAAACAAGACTCCAGCAACATTTTTAATTTTAACCATTTTTTTACCTCTTTCTTTTTTTATTTGCTGTTTCCAGCATCTCTATTCTAACATATAAAATAACTTGTTTTTTATCTTTTATTTTAGTGATTCTCTATTTTTTTGAAAAAACAACGCATAAAAAAGCCTATAAATAGACAAATAAGTTTTTGCCGTCTTTTTCACTTAAAAATAAAAAATAACAACAAAAGCATCATTCAGATTGTTTTATAAACCTGAATACAGCTTAATAAAGTATTGAATTTTTTTACCTAAAACACCTGAGAAATCTTCAATTTTTAAAAACTGAAATAAAATAGAGCGTACATAATCTATCAGACTAGATCCGACATAAATCAAACTACCATAAACAAAAATCAGCAGGACCGCAATTAAAAGATTCTCACTCGCCAAATGACCAAATTGATTTTTCAATATAAAGTAAAATATCATCGGATGTGTATGAATCAAATAGACACCGAAAGAAACGGGAGCTATTGCGGTAATAACTTTAACCACTATTTGATTCTCTATCCTTATTTTTAAGAATAGAAGAAACAATACTACCGAACTACCCAAAATCAAAGGCGATACATAATCAATAAACCAATTTCTACCCATTGTTTCTTCCAAAAACGGACTGAATGAACTTACAATAATCAAGAATAACGCTGCTCCATTAAGGCCTAAATAGCTAATCCATAGTTTTTTCGTCTCTATTTTTTCGATATCCACATGTAGTCTTAGATACGCACCGATCACATACATGAAAGCCAACCAAATCATACTGTAGCCTTTATAAAGATTAAATGGGTCGTTTTTTGAAACGACCGAAGCTGTTCCTAGTAAGACAATCACGCCCACACCATACATCATTTCAGTTTTGCTTAATAATTTGATGCCTTTATTCAGTAGCGGGATAAATAGAAATAATCCTGCGTATGCTGAAAAAAACCAATAACTTTTTGTTAATACAGGAAAAAAAGAATAAATAGGCAACGAAATCTCTACCCCTAAAATATATTGAGCCATAATAGTGAGTAATACCGAATAAAAGAAAACTTCAAACCATAGATAAATAAATTTTTCTATGCGCCACTTTCCTCCGATCATGAAATATCCTGTGATCAGTGCAAAACAATTCACACCAATAAAACAAATCGTTTCAATGCTCCAAAAAACAAAGTAATTTAAGCTTCCATATTCAACGTTATCTAATACCCCACCAATTCCTAATATATGAAGAATAACCACCATGTACATTGAAACGATCCGTAACAACTCTATGCCTATATGCCTCTTCAACTTTCTCCACTACTCCTTTTATCATCCCTCGTTTGCCCTTCATAATATTCTTCAACAAAGTACAACGGACGCTTTTTCGTCTCATTGAATACCCTACCCAAATATTCACCAATAATTCCTAAAGAAATCAATTGAAGTCCTCCCAGAAAGAGAATACCGATCATCAATGAAGGATATCCTGATACACTAGCTCCTAGTAAAAGCGTTTGAACCAAGACAATCATCATATAAATAAATCCAACCACCGAAACTACCGCCCCAATCATAGCTGAAACCCTAAGCGGCAGCGTTGTATAGGATGTGATTCCATTCATAGCTAGATTCGCTAACGAAGATAAACGCCATTTTGTCGCTCCTCCCGCTCGCTCATCAGCATCATAAAACAGTTCTTTTTTTCTATAACCAATCCAACCATATAGCCCTTTTGTATAGCGCTCGTGCTCTCTTAATTCTTTTAAAGCATTGATTGCTTTGCGATCTAACAATCGAAAATCACCAGCATGGGGATAGATTGTCGTTCTGGTAGTTTTTTGTAGAATTTTATAATAGGACGACGACAACAATTTTTTTAAGAATGTCTCTCCTTTACGGTTTTTACGGACAGCATAAACATCTGAGTAGCCTTGTTCCCACCAAAGGATCATTTCTTGAATCAATTCCGGCGGTTGTTGTAAATCGGCATCTATCACAACTGCAGCATCTCCTTTGGCGTAGTCAAAACCAGCCAACATTGCAACCTCTTTCCCAAAATTTCTTGACAGATCTAACAGAGTAATTCTAGAATCTTTCTCTTGCAATGCTAAAATGATCGAAACACTTTGATCTTCACTACCATCATTGACAAAAAGATACTCAAACTGATAGCTTGAACAAGTTTGACTTAACTGCTCTAGCCTCTGGTAAAGCTGCTCCAACACTTCCTCTTCATTTAAAAATGGAACGATAATCGTTATTTTTTTCATCCTTTATTCAACCTTTGCTAAGCTGCTGCTTTTCTCTAACTATTCTTTATAAAAAAGAATAAAGTCTTTGTTCTGGTATACTTCGAAATCTTTAAGTTTCTTTTCATAGTTGCTTAAATCTGCTCCTTGATGATATAAATACCCAATCTGTCCTTTATTATCTTCTACAAATTCTCCCTCTTTCATAAATGTATACCGGGCATACTGGTTAGATGTCATATTCGTTTCCCGCTCAAAAGGTTGATCTCGACTTGCTTGATATGCTTCCGGTGAAACTGGGTCAAAAAATCGGAAAAAGATAAATGTTAATTCAGTAAGCTGATGAATACTCGTTCGATCCACATAAATTGTTCCAAGTTTTTTCTCTTTGCTGATTTGAATCACTTCATTCATCGTTTGCGGCGCCATGTAGGTACTATCTTGCTGTTCATCACGATAAGAAGAGTTATAACTAAATAAAAATGAAACAAACAACACAGTGAAAAAGCTAAAAACTGCTGTAGTAACTGACTTTTTATATAGCGACCATAATGCTGATAACCCATATCCCATGACCAAAATTACTGGAAAAAGAAAGACATTCCAATGATGCACAACAGGAACAACAATTAAAATTAAAGGGATCGGTGCAATTAGCCACGCTAAAAGAACGCTGCTAAAATGACTTTTTTCTCGCACTACTTTGACAATCCCAACACTAAACAATAATAGTCCAGCTAAATTGTAAAACATTCCGTAATTTGGTAACGAACTAAAAATCAACCCATCTCTTCCAGATAACAAAAAGCCATGGATTCTACTTAAATTCATTAAGAATGCTGACCAAATATCATTACTGTACAAAATCGTCTGTCCTTCATTTTGACTACCTAACAATTTTGGAAAAGTCATCCCTACTATTGTTATTGATCTATCACCAAAATATTGAATATAGGCAAAGAAAATGATTGGCACTATCGTAATAACTAACACCAACGATAACCCTATACCCTGACGTATACTCAGGAGTTTTTTCTTCCAAAAATAAAAAAGTAATAGTAACGAAAAGACCGGCAAGAAATACCATGTAGCAATATATGCATAAGCCGTTAAACCTATCGAAATCATCGCTCCGCTATAGAACCAATTCTGTTTTTTCCCTTGACTCTTAAGCCCTAATTGAAGCAAACAAAAAGCAATCAGCAACAAGTGCGGTGCAACATTGGCATCTAAGCCGAATCGGCTAATCATGATTTGCCAAGGATTGATGATTACTATAAAAATGATCGACATCAATAATTGATGAGAAATTTTCAGTCTGATCAATGTCCACATTGTAAAAAGTAATGTTGCAGAGGAGAGACAGACCATTGCTAAGCGTGTGCTAATAACTGTCAAACCCAATATTTTCACAAAGGGTAAAGAGAGATACGAATAGAGTGCAGACGGTCCTGTTCCATACCCAATCAAATAGATGGGCCAAGAATTCAAGGCACTATCCTGTCCGTAATTTGCAAGAGCCCACGTATCATATCCCGACATCGCTTCATCGATTTGCAATCCTGGAAGTTGGCCTAAGTTATAATACCGAACAAATAACCCAATACAAAAAAGTACGAATAGTACTTGATGAAAATCACTTTTAAAAAGTACTGTTCCTGCTCTTTGAGCTTCAAATCTAATAGTCAAAAAGCCCGCTGTCATAAATAGAATCAGCAATCCATATAACACCACAACGTCCATTCTATATCTCCTTTTCCAACCCCGTTTTGTTACTATCCTTTTAAGTTAATTACTTATTCAACAGCGCAAATAATGAAACTTGATTCATGCTTTCTAGCTACTTAGATAGAAAAATCTCTAATCAACGCGTGTATTTGCAATGGAGTGCCATCGGTCGAAAAACTCATCAAAAGATTTCTTCCAATTTCTTTATCCGCTTCAGCTTGTGTCACTGTATCGATCACATAAACCTCAGCGTTCGCTAATTGCTCTTTAGGTGCTTTGATTTGTTCATTAAATGCAGCCATTTTATTTTCTATCTTAGAAATTTGCATCATTTCACCTATCGAATTAACTACTTCCTCCGGCTGTTCAATATACACCTTGCCTTCCTCAACATCGTTATAAATATCAATGATTTGTGTACTCAAGCAAGCTTCTTTTTTAGCTTTTACAAATAGATATGACCACTCGATCCGCCCGTAAGAATGACGCTTTCCATCTTTATTTTTATAATACTTTTCTGTAAATACTGTTAATTTGTCACCATTAGCAATCAAATTAAAGACTTGAGGTTCTAACTCGTTATCTTCTGATTTAAGTGCTTTTTCAATCACAACATCCGCTTTTTTTGAAAATTCTGGTACTTGCAACTTAAATTTATCCTTTATGAGTTTGTTTAGTTCTGCTTCAGATATCTTCAAATAATCAAAGTTACCAAAACGCTTCTCTTGTTTGGTACTCCACGTAAAGTTTTGGTCTTCTTTAGACCATGTTTCCTTTCCCTCTTCTTTTTTACACCCCGTAAAAATCGTTAAAGACAATAGGGCTATGATCAATAATTGACTTTTTTTCATAACATACTCCTTGTCTATTTACTTAGAGCTTTTAAATCTAAAACTATTTCTTCTTGCTCAGGAAATTCCTCATCTGAAAAATGAAGCATCACTGAGCCATTTGTATCCCTCAATCGATAAATCACTACTGATTCACTATTTTGATTTTCACCGATTGCTTTAGAAGATTGTTTTTCTAGCTCTCCAAGCTCTGTTTTTTCAGATTCCTTTGGTAAAGTAGCCTGTTGCAATTCCTGCCCCTTATAGCTTGCTGTTACCAATGAAGACCAAATCATTGGCTTTATTGGTGTTTCTTTCAAGTTGGTCACCCCATATTTAACAGCAAGAAGTTTCCCATCACTTTCAGATTCAATGACCTTATAACCACTTACTTTGATAGCTAAACGATCATTTTTTGCAGTATTTTCTTCCTTTTCTTCAGTGCTTCCTTTATCTGATTGTCCAGTTTCTACTAAAGATCTTGCCGATTCATCAATGATTTCCGCCCTTTTTTTATAGCCATTATCATCTGCTGAATAATAGATCAATTGTGCAAACCCGTTTTCTGTTTCAATATAGTAAATATGAGCCCACGACTTTTTTTCTTTAAAGCGTGTAAAGACTGTATATTTGTATGCAGGTAACTTATTCACTTTGAATTCTTTCATATAGATATCTTCTGCTTTATCATACTTATATACTTTACCTAACTGCTTCTGAGTTTTTTTAGCAAAGTCTTTCAGATCTACTTCTGATTTTTGCTTAGTGGTGATAAACATAGCTGAATTACTTTTCTTATCTGTTGCAGCAAAAACAGTTGTTGCTGAATAATTTTCTTGATAATTTTTATCTTCTTCCCAAGTACTGGGTAGTTGAAATGCATAAGACACACCTTTATCTTCAAAGGTTTGCTTTTTAGCGTCCAACTTTTGCGAACATCCTGTTAAAACAGCCAAAGCTAACGCGATAGCAATCAATTTCTTTTTCATTTTGTTTCTCCATTCTTCAAACCCTCAGAACCAACTTCCACCTTTTGAACCACTTGACGCTTATTGTTCCTACTATCAATCAATGTGTACAGTAGAAATATAAGAGAACAGCTAATAAATAATCCTAACCCTAGCTTAAAGCCTTGGGGAAGAAACACAAATTCAACTGTATGCTTCCCTTTTGGCACCCGTAAGGTCAAAAACGCATCTTTGAATGTTGGAATCTCAGTCCTTTTACCATCCACGTAAGCCGTCCATCCCTTATCAAAAGGTATCGTAGTCAAAATGACCTGATCTTCTGTTAAATCTACTGATGCTTTTGCCTTACGCCCTGTAGTTTTAAAATTCACACCTTTTTTCTGAATTTTATTTATAACTTCTTCAAATTTAGGAATATCCAATACCACCACATCTGGTTTAAAAATCTTTATTTTTGTTTTGTCATTATCTCTGAAAACAGCTTTGATATTGACTGTTTTAGCTTCCTTATGATAGCCAAGATCATGATATTGACCGCCATCTACCATATTACTTTTTCGACTAACGCCTTCAATCGTTAACTCTATTTCCGTTTTATCCATATACCCAAAATCTGTTGGCGTAATACTAAAATAGGCTTGAGAATTAGCCGGAACATCCACAGACCATTCGATAATATTTTCTTCTGTCGGTTCGATTTCAGAATAGATGTATGCTCCATTTTCCTGTTCTTCAACTAAATTTCCCATTCCTACTTGCTTAGTATCAACAAATTGGAACAGTTTTTCTTTTTCACCAGCCATATGAGTCAGTAACGCAGTTTGGTTTGCTACAGCATTTTTTTCATATATTTTTTCATCTGTTAAAACGCCCAATGGCAATGCGTATTTATTCTCGTAAAGTGCATATTCTCCACTTTCACTTTTTTTATCAAAGCCATATTTCGAGAGTTTTTCCTTTGAAATATTGTATTTGATCCCTAACATTGCATCCATTAACAAGGTATTATTTAGATAACTGATATTCAAATTGCTACCAAAAGAACGAAAGCCTAATTGATGTAAATATGCAGATGAATTACGATTTCGAATAGATGAAAACATCGTTACACCACTATAACCATAAAGAAAACTATCATTTCGACTCACACTATCCATATTCTCCAAACGATATAATTGCTCATTTTCCACTTTCGTTTGATCAACTAGTTTCTTGATATCTGGATAATATTTATCAAAGTATTCTCGTGCAGGATATCCCCAATCAGTACGAATACCAGCAATCATGCGTTGAGCGTTAAAACTTGTTTCAGCTAAAATTAGTACGGTTAAGATTATCGGCAGCCATTTCAATTTCCATTCTTTTTGATAACAGTAAAACAACAATAGATACAGCAACAAAAACACAAATGTCAAAATAATCGATCCGCTCGATAGGTAATCGTAACGCTGTTTGTTAGTGAAAAAGATTGCCGCTAAGAAAATAAGAAGTAGCCCTATACTAATATTCACCAGTTTTTCAAAGTCATCTTTTGTGAATACTTCCAAAGCATAGCCAGCTAATAAAATAATCAAACAGGACAACAAAAAACTATAACGGAATAAGAACATATTTGGTGCATGCATTCCTTGCCAAAAAAGATTGAGAGGATCGATATAAAAGCTTCCAGCAACAATTACACCCAAACTGCCATATAACAATTTATTCTTCAATGGAATTTTTTTACTCACAAAATAATAAAAGAAAAAAATCAAAGCCAACAAACCAATGTAAATAAATGGTGCACTTTTATATTTACTTGTATCATAGACACCCACCATATTTTTAGTAACCAAGTCCCACAGTTCAACATCCGCTGTAAATAATCGATTAACTCTATTCAATCCTTCACCATTGTTTTTCAAATCTAATATCGTTGGCAGAATCGTAACCATAGACGCGCCGCCAGCTAATATAGACGTAATCAAATAGGATATGACCCTTGAAGAATACCTTTTCCTATTCGTAAATAACCGAGCAAAAAAATAAAGAAATGAGAAGATTCCTATCATGAATGCCATATAGAAGTTCGATAAAAACAGCAATAAATAGCTAATAAAAAGTAATGCAGGCTTTTTGAAATCCATCAATCGATGAATTCCTAAAAGAATCAAAGGCAAGTAGATAAACGCATCCAGCCACATAATAACCTCTGAATAAGCTGTTGTATAAGACATCAGTGCATAAGCTACACTTAATCCAACATGTAGCGGCTTAGCAATTTTGTATGTTTGAGAGGAGAAGAACCAAAAGGCTCCTCCAATTGCTCCAAATTTTAACAACGTAATCATATATAACGCATCAGGCATTGCTTGATTATCAAAAAAGTAAACAAATGGTGTAAAAATACCGTTCAAATAATAAGCGGAAAGAGCCCAAAAATTTAGTCCTAACGAACCATACCAAGTATAAAAAGCACTTTGTTCACCATGTAAAACATTATTAAAACTAGCATGGAAAACTGCATACTGACTTAAGGCATCACTCGCTAGAATTGTCGTTTTACTCCCTGGATAAATCCCGATGCTATAATAAATGGCCGCCATGATTGTAATTGGCAACACGATACTTAAACATAAAAAAATTCCATTTCCCTTAATAGCTGCTATCACTTTTTGCTTCATATTGACCTCGCTCTTATTTCGTAAATTTTAAAATCAGCTGACAAACCCCATTTTATGCAACGGAAAGTAACGGTACTTGACTACCCCTTCAATTTGATTCTTCTCAACCAAACCAAACACCCTGCTATCAGTAGAATGTTTACTATTGTCGCCTAAAACAAAATAACAATTTTTAGGAATTTTATTTAATCCAGTCAACTGACTCATGACAGACATACTAATATTGATCTTAAGCGTTCCATCGGGCAAATCCATTGCTAATTTATTTAGACCATCGTTTAAATATCCATCTGTTTCTGATAGTCGATAGTTCAAAAATAGTTTATTATTCTCTAACCAAATCATATCTCCCGGCATTCCAATAACCCGTTTCACAAATGAATCGCCTGGTTTATCCTTTGGCTCAAACGTAATGATCTCATTGCGTTTAGGATCCTGGCTTTTTTGAACAAAGATACGATCTCCATTCTCAAACGTCGGAGCCATGGATTGTCCATCCACAACGTGCGTTTTTATATGTATTAAAAACAACAAGCAGCACAAAGCAAATAGTAAGAAAAAAACAGTCGTTACAACCTGATGGAATATTCTGTTATAACGAATTTCCTTTTCCTCCATTTGCTTTGAACGTATTTTTTTACTCTTCTTCATAAAATCATTCTTCTCTCAATTCTTTCCTGATTAAAAACCTGTAGCTGTATGAAACGGAAAATATCGTAGTTCCACAACGCCAATAATATCTTTTTCATCAATCAAGCCATAGTTTCTACTATCACTAGCAAACTGTCGATTATCTCCCAAAACAAAGTACTTACCCTGCGGTACCTTAGATACATCGACTGTTTGTTTCAACGTAAAGTCTTGTGTTACAAGAAATCCAGCAGACTTTACTTCAGCAATCGATTCTTCTAAAAAACGTTCTGGAGTCAGTTTATTATTAATATATAGTTCATCATTTTTATAATACAGCTCTTCTCCAGGTAAACCGATAACTCGTCTTATCGATTTCTGATTGGTTTGAGGAACTTTAAAATAAATCAATTTAAATCGTTTGATTTCTCCCCATTTATTGACCAGCAAACGATCTTTATCATTTAATGCTTTAGTCATAGCATATCCTTCCATCTTCGGAAGACGAACAGTAAAATATGACGCCACACTTACAAGAAGAAGCGTAATGATGATCGTAAAGACAATCTCTTTGCTCGTTTGCTTCAACCGTTTTCTTTGAGCTTTTTTTACTGATCCTTTTTTTCTTTTGTTCTTTGTTTTATTCTTTATAGAATATGAGGAACTTGATTTCCTTCTCTTCTTGTCAAAACCATCCCCCTCACCTTGAGAAGGACGCTTTTTTTTCGGTATCTGTTTTTTTTTCTTAATACTTTTTCTATGTCGTTTATTAGCAGATGCTATTGTATTTATTTTTTGCTTCTTCGGCTTTACTGCCCTTTTAGTCTCCTGTTGCACTAGCTCTTTTTTTTTCGTATTGATTGTTTTTTTCATGATTGAAAAATCACCTCTCAACAGTTATTTCTTTTGCTGTAAAGCTGATTCATTCACATCGAACTCTTTAAACACTTTCTTCTGGCTGGTCACTACCTTTTGTATATCCTTCAAATAACTTTCTCTGTAGGCAGGATCTTCTAATTTTCCAGCGTCTTGTCCACTAATATTGATTCCTAAGTTTCTAGTCATTGTAAAATGGCGGTTCAGCATTTTCTGCCCTTCTACTGACATTCCTTGTGAAGCATTCCTATTTGCAACACTTGTCAATTGTGTAGAAAGATCACGCATATTTTTAGATGTTTTTTCAGCATTCGCTCCATTATCAATAGCCTTCAGCTGTTTTTCCAATTCTCCAACAAAATAATAGCTTTTAGCTAGTGAATCTGCATCATCCGCTGTCAAATTAGTCAGTTGATAATACCTTGAATATGCGGCACTACCAGCTGTTAGAAGAACTAAAAAGAAAAAAATCAAACTTGTCCGAAATTGTTTCTTTTTTTGCTTTTCTAATCTACGACTTAAAAACTTGATCCTTTTGCGTTTTTTCTTATTCTTCACGCGTCGACTAACCATTATTTTCCATTTTCGTTTCGTGGATAGGCTTAAAAAAAGAAAGAAAATACCAAATAGAAGAAAGAGGATAGCACCTGATAATAAGCCAATGAAAGACATGTCTAAAATACTCACGGATCTATTCCCCTTTCAAATAAAAGAACAAATTAGCGTTTCTTCTTTTTCAATTGTTTTTTCTTTTTCTTGTTATTGTTCCCAATAGCTCTTACAACGAAAAAGACAATCAATGCAACGACCACAACTCCACCAACGATCATTGCAATCAGACGCCAGTTGATCCCGCGTTCTTGCGTCAGTGAGACATCTTGCGAATTAAATTTATCCGCTTCTTCGTCCGTAATCGAGAATTTTTCTGTCCATTCCCATTTCTTGTCACCAGCAGTGACTAAAATATGGGCCGTATATTCACCTGGTTCCATTCGATCTCCATTCATCTCGACAGGAAAATCAATCATTGTGTTTGGAGCCATTCTCATACCAGCTTTTTTAGTATCATAAAGGACTTCTTTGGAATCTCCCTTCATGATTTGAGCATCGACTGTCATATCTTCTAAGTATTCTGCTTCAACATTAGAGAAATTCAAAAAGACAGCATTTCGATAATTTGTTAGACCTGCATAAGCTTTATTGAAGGCTAGATCTGGTTCCACCTTTGTATCTGTTTCATTTAAAATCATTCCAACAAGAAAGGCGTATTCATTAGTAATACCAGCTTTTTTCTCTTCTTTTTTTTCTTCTTTGGTCATTTGTTTCATCTGAATCCCACCGGAAATACTGCCATCAAAGCTAGATTCAGGCATAGTAATTTCTAAATCTAAAGGTACCATTGATTTAGCGGGGATCTTCACTTCTTTCGGTCCTTTAACAACATCCACAAAATTATATTTAAGAGATTTATCATCTTCAATTGTTGTAGGTCCATATTCAATAACACCATTCCCATTGGTCTTAGCACCATTAAGAGAAACACCAATCACCATTTCATGTTCTGTTCCGTTGGATAGTTCAATTTGAACCGTTTGTTTTTGCCCAGGAGACATTTTCAAATCAAAATAACCAACAGTACTTTTTTGATTCTCCGGTTTGACGACTTTGTAATTAAACCCGACACCAAAATCTGCTTGAGTTCCGCCTTCCGCATAAGAAACTTGACTAAAACAGGTACCACAAGCTATGTACAAAAATAATGCCAAATAAAATAAATATTTTCTCTTCATATTCTTTCAATTACCTTTCTTATTTAACGATTAAACAAGGTCACCGACTCTTTGAGCCGGTGAGCTTGCCTTATAAATCAAATCTCTTCACCATGATCGGAAGAATAGTCGATTATTTTTTAGTTTACTTCAGCCAATGTCCAAGTTACTGTTGCATTGTATTTAGCTGTACGTACATCTGTATCTGCATCAAATTCTAATTTAATTGCATCGCCAGCAGTACCTTCTTTTTGACTACCGAAAGTTAATTGGTGAATCCCTTTACCTTTAACTTTACCATCGGCAGCTGCCACATCATTTAATAGGAATTGTTTAGATCCGCCACCAAATGAAATTGCTGAAGTTTCAGAACCATTTTCACCTAATTTAGGAGTTACTGGTTTTAAAGCAGGCGCAATATCAGTGATCAAACGCATTTTGTTATAAGTTAATGTAGAGCCTTTTAATTCAACAGCATCTTCGCCAGCGATTTCTGCTGTGAAGTTTTTCGTTAATTCTGCGCTTAATTTAAAGCTGTGGTTCGCAATTGAACGATCGTCTTTAAATTGCACAAGGTTTTCAATCGGATGTTGATCTGCGTTCCCTTTATTTGCAGTTGCAGGTTTAGCCCAATATTCAAATTTTTCTTTACCACCAGCTGGAATATCAAGTGCTGCATGTTTGTCAAAGTCAAGTGGTGAAACAGTCATGATTCCGAACTCACCTGGATCTGTTACAGTCCAGTCAGTGATTTCAGAACTTCCAGTTGGGTCAGTTACTGTTGTATTCTCAGTTGTATTTCTTGTAAACTCGATATCAGCCGAACCATTGACTGGTACGTTATCCGCTTTCGTTGCATTTGGAAGTGCTACCGCTGTTCCTACTGCTGCTAATAATACAGCGCCGCATAATTTGTGTGTTAATTTCATTTGTATTTCCTCCTAGGTTTTGTGTTTTATTTATGGCAACTCGGCAATAGTCCAAGTTAACACCGTTGAATATTCTACCAGGTCTTTTTTCGTTGCTCCCGGTATACTTAATTGGATGGCACTATTCTCATACACTTGTTTATTGTCAAATGCTGGATCTAGTACCGGTTGTTCTTTTAATAAGCGCGGACTTAATGTTCCTGGTTGTCCGTTTTTATTTTCTTTTGATGCACCAAAAGAGATACTCCAAATCCCGCGACCTTTGCCTGGCTTAGCCTCAGCTAAATTGTAGGTTTCACCAACATTGCTCAATCGAATAATCTCTTTTGAAACAGTTGGTGCCTCACTTAAATCCCTTGTAGCGTTTACCCAAGATTTATCAAAGGAGATCACTGCACCATTCAATTGAGAGTTTTGAGCTTTATCGTTTTTAAACTGCGTCTCTTGCCTAACTTGTAGTGTCCAGCCTTGAGCGCCTGGTCTAAAATCAGAAACTTGTACAAAATTTCCTCTAGGACCCGTTTGATCTTTAAATAATTGGGCATTCACAGGATAGGTTTGATCTTTGTCCGACAGTAGATATTTACTGAAATTCAGCTGTGGAACAAAATCAATTCTAAGATCTCCTGTTGTGCTTGGTGTCGGCCCCGGGTCAACAATCGTAGTTGGATTTTCTGGATCACGAAGTCCAATTTCTTGCTCTGGCTGTGTGAGTCCAATCGTGGCATTTCCATCTTGACTGTCATCAGCATGTACTTGCTGAACATCGGCTAAAAACACTATGCTTGCCGAAAGAAGAAGTAAGGGAATTGAACAAGTTATTTTCTTTTTCATCGCCTTATCTCTCCTTTCCTTTTTCAGCATTTTCTTTTTTACGTTTCCATATGAAATAAATGGTCACAATCACAACTACTGCTACACCGCTGATGGATAAACTTCTCGCCACCAATTCTCCAGTCGAAGGGTATCTTCCTTTTGGTTTAGGTGAAGGCTTTTCTTTTGGTTCTTCTGTTGTTGACGGTGTTGTAGTCGGCGTTGTCTCGTCTTCATAAAATCCGACTCCACCTGTTGTTTGAACAGCACCGCCATTACCTCCGCCCTCAGCTTTTGCACTAAGAGGCGTAATTGCAAAGAATGATACTAATACAATGGAGGTCAAAACGTAGTACTTCAAATTTTTCATACCGATTCATTCCTCCATTACTATTTTGTATCTGCTAAGGTAAACTCAATTGTCGCACTATATTTTCCAAGCTTATCTACAGCTCCTGGCGGTAAAATAATTCTAAAACCATCACCTTTTGACCATTCTTCTTGACTAATATCATAGTTACCAGCACTAGTATGTGTGTGTGTAACGATTGGTCGAGTCGTACCAGTTATTTCATTGATGACTTCTTTACCATTTTCTTTGCCTTTGTAGTAGATAGCGTTTTTCAAAACAGTTTTACCGTCTACATGAGTTAATGGTTTAAGCAATTGAGCAGATAGCGTCCAACTCTTGAACTTCCCACGGTTATCAGCAACCACTAATGGATCACCAACGATAGTCGGATTAACTGCTTCAGTATTTTCCTTCAAACTTTCTACCTTCTGTCCAAAATCTAGTGATTTTGGAGCAGATACAAACGTTAGAACACCATGTGGCGGCCCACCTGGTAACCCTATTTCAAGGGACCATTTTTCAATTTGCACATGTGATGCTGAAGGGTTCGTTGGTCCTGGTACAAAAGGTTCTTCTTGTGGTGAATCTCCTAGTGCACGCGCTTTATTCAGGACCTCAGTACCTTCTTCGGTCACAGCACTTTGTTCCACAGTCACCTCAAAAGTTGCCTTAACGCTCTTATTAGCAGCTATATCACCAGCAAAAATTGTTAATGTTCTTGTTGCAATTTCGTAACTATATTTATCTTTACCAACCGTCACTCCATCGATCGTTACCTTGCTTTTATCTGGATCAAAATTCAATCCTTCTGGTAAAATATCGATTAGTTTCACATTTTTCCAGCTGTAAGAATCAGCTTTTTTATTAGCTGCTTCTAAAGTGTATGTCACAATATCTCCAACTGAAGTTGTATCCCCACCGCTTGAAACAGCTGTTTTGGTCACAGTCGGATTATCTGGGATCACGTCGGCAACAAAGTATTTCTCAACACCTTTAAACACAGCATCATGGTACGTCAACTCTTTATAAGGATTGATATTACCATCTGCAGTATTTGTTACTGGTGGTTTAATCAAACCAATTTGATCGTAAATTTCAGGCTTAGTGCCTGCCTCCGAAATAATTTGAGCCGCTTGATGCTGCTTTTCACCATCTGCAAGATAAACACTTAATTCTTTTGTTTTCTCCACATAATTAGGTAAGTTAAACGTCCAAGAACCATCAGATTTAACAGTTGAAGTTCCTAGTAAAGTCCCTGTGTCTTTATCGCCAGTATCGTAATAAACGTTAACCGTAGCACCAGCCTCAGCACCAGTTCCTGAAAGAACTTTAGTTGCGTTGTTCAGCTTGATATCGGTTAATTTTGTTGGTGTTGGCGGAGTTACATCAAGAACTGTTCGTTCAGGAGCCGTTAAGTCTTTTGCCTCACTTGTGTGGACATAGTTAGTCCCTTCTTTATCTAGAGGTCCTCTCCATGCACTAGTAACTTTAACTTTTTGCTCTTTTACTAAGAATTTGTCATTAGGAACAGCAAGTTTGAACATACCACTTCTGGTATCGTCACCATAAACAGAAACACTGCCACTTCCTGGACTATCTTCTATTATTTCTGCTATACCTTGATATATCTCGCCTGAATCGTCACTCACAGATACTCTAGTATGAACTTCACCAACATAGGCGTCACGAGGTTCATCATGCTTTCCTTCTGGAATAACTGCATGCCCCCAGATAAACTTATCTGCATCAGTTGGTACTCTCAATTCATCAATAATAGCTGCTTGATTATTGGCGGATAATCTTGTATATGCAGGCATTCCACCGTCTTGGGCAAAACCTGTTATCACGTCCTGACTACTTGTAGGACTAACTGTGCCAAAATTAGTTCCAGTCAATTCAAAGTCTACTAATGGAAAGCTACGTATTGGACTACTTTCTAAATTCATTCCCCTTTTCCACACAGACAATTCTGAATTTTTACTACTGAAGCTAGATGCTGCTCTTGTAACATCAAAAACGAGTCCGCCACCAGTACGAACATTAGAAAAATCAAAATATTTTACACTATCCATTGCCATACTTACTTCTCGTCCATTGAAAATCCCATTATTTGCAGAATTAGTATTGCCTCGGGATACAAAATAAGTTTCAGGTCCTGCGTAAATATTAATATCTCGACTACCAGAATCGATTGAAGCCCCAAATTTGGCATCCAATGCAATATTTGAATCTGCTCCTTCTACAGTAAAACTGTTTGGTGGAAGTGATGCGACCCCACCTGTGAAGTAAATCGCCTGATTCCCTCCACTGACTCCAGGTGCACGAGGAGTACCATCGCCGTAGTTGGTAATCATAAAGTCTGAACCACCACTTATGTTTACTTTATTATTTCCTCCGTACATTCGAATTCCTGGTGCTCTCCCACTTTTTTTCAATATATTTATTTTAGAATTTCCAGATACATTGAAGGTCATATCACCTGCTTCTCGAAATCGCAAAGCAGCTCCCAAAGTATAGCCATGATCACCATCCGTAACTATACTCAATTCTGAACTGTCAGACACATTAAAGCTTCCACCTTTACTTTGAAGCACGATTGCCGAAGTTTGTGTACCATAAGCAGTCATTTTTGCTCCATTGGTGAGGTTTAAAGTAGACTCATCTGCAACTAAAACGAGAATGCCACCATAATCTACCTGCTGTTGTCCATCGCCTTTAATATCTAGCTCGGTTCCTTTTCCGTCAACGAAAAAGTCTAATTGCTGACGCATATCCCAAGCTTGTCCTCTTGTATTAGAAGTCTGACCTTTCATACTATGAGTCCGTACTTTTGATTCACTATCAATAAGCACTTTACCGCCAACGTTAAGTCTATTGTCATTTCCATAAAATTTTTCTGCGTCTGAGCTGATAACAGACTTATTGGTGATTGTTAAATTTTTAGACATAACAGCTGGATTTGCAGATGTTGAGTCATATGAAAGATTGGCATTATTAAAAATAACATTCCAACCATGTAAAACGGCAATTTGAGCCGCATTGCCAGCAGTTGACTTAATTGTTCCACTTAGAGTCAACAAACCCGTTCCCTGCATCAATTTCCCCGTTGTTCCAGTAAACTCAACGTCTCTAATAGTTACATCCGCTGTATCAGATGAATTCATATAATACGTTCTCATATCTAACTTATTATTATTTCCATTGATTGTGACCTTTCTTGCAATCGGCGGGTTAGAGGTAGCTACTAAATTAGAAACGATATTGATTTCATCACTATTTCCTTGTAACGCCGCTACAAATTCAGTCCACGAGCTAACATCTTGACTGACTCTTGACAAGTTATTCCTTGTCAGAACTGAGTCAGGAGACGCATCAGTTGAATTGGAATCTGAAGTAGTTATGATCTTTTCATTAATAACAGGACTTGATGATGTACTCCCTTTTTCTTCAGCAGATATATCGCTTATGACGTTTAGTCTTACAGCTAAAATTACTCCAAAAAGAAATAATACAGCTAAAAAAAACTTCTTTTTATTTCTCATTTATATCCTCCTTTCCTCAAAATTAAGCGTGTCAAAAAAAGTTTGCCAAACTCCAGACACATATATTTCAATTTTTTCTCATAGATTTTATTTACTCATTCAATGAGCTATCTATAGAAAAAATAGAAATCAACTATTGATAATAATTTTTTTGAGAATGCTTTTACATTTCATTCTCCCCACTTAAACACATCTTTTTAATTAAGCATTCAGCATATACCCTTTAGAGCGAACCGTTTTGATATACTCATTTGTACTACCATCATCCTCGATTTTTCTACGTAGATGATAGATAATATTGGCTACGCGGTATTGTTTATCTTCAGTTTCGTTGTTCCAAACATTTTTATAAATTTCTTCATATGTTAATGCCTGTCCTGCATGATTACTTAGTAATTCGATTGTTCGAAATTCAAGTTTTGTCAAACTTACTTCCTGATTTCCATTTAACAAAACACTAAAGTTAGAATGAATGAGTTCAACTTTATTTTTTGGCTCATTGACTTCTTGCAGTGCTTTATCCTCATAACTACTAAGCCTTTTTTGATTTCGGTTAGAATAACGATTCAAATTACCATGTATAAATAAAGACAGCTCATCTGAATCAACAGAAGCATTGATGATCCCATCTGCACCTAATTTCATATAAACGATTCTCGTAGACTTATCTGTATTCTCAGATAATATCCATAGTAAAGCCGATGTTTGTTCACGAATCTTTATGATTGATTCACAAATTACTCCTATTTGATTTACATTTTCTGCTTCTTCAATAATCAGTGCGTCAAATTCATCTCTATCAATATCCCATTCTTGATTTTCTTCCAGATAACGGACATTGCATCTTGTTTCTTTCAAAGTTTCTATGTATGTGTTGTTATCCGATTTTGTATTTGTCGAAATAATTCCAATATTGTACATGTCCTTTCTCTCCTTCGTATCCTATGTTTTATTAATTCTTTCCTATTCTAGTCATTATATTTGCAGTATTTTAAAATAGTTTTTATACTAGTTAAAATTAGGAATTCGACTACTTAAATCCATTCTTGTTTTTTTGTAAAACAAGAAAAACAAAGCATCCTGCTTATTTTACAGAGCCTAAACACCTTGTTGACGGCGTAGTTCGACGGCGGAAAAAAATAAAAAAAGCTGCCCTGATCAAATAGAACAGGGCCGCTTCTAAAACGATAAAAAAACGTACGTTATAAAAAAACAAAAAAAAACTTCTCCTTATATCGAATGAAATTAAAAATCAATAAGAATTATTATATTAATGCTAATTTATCTATTGCTAATCGCTGTTCTTCTAAGAATGAGTTTGTATACGTATCCAAAGTCATTTTGATTGATGAATGTCCTAATAACGAGCTGATTGCAGCGATATTAACCCCTAACTCAACACAACGAGTGGCAAAAGTATGACGTAGGGCATGAAAAGAGACATAATTTAACCCGAGCTTTCTCTTGATTCTCTCAAAGCGGTAGCTGACTGTTCTAGGTTCAACTGATTGTTCAGCATTCGTTATAACATAACTAGAGGTTGCTTGTTTTTTCCATTTCAGTAAGGCTTTTTTAATCTTTGCAGAAAGTGGAATAACTCGATTAGCGTTAATAGTCTTTGGTTCTGTTTCAACGATTTTCGTCCGTTGGCCTGTTGAATTAGGGAAAGTAATTCGTTGCTTGGTTCGTTGAACTCTTAAAACAGATGAATCAAAATCAATATCTTCCCATTTTAATGCGCAAATTTCACCAATACGCATCCCCGTTTCCAAAGCTAATAAAATAGGTAACCCTTTCACTGTCTTCATACTTTCAGTTTCCACTGCTTTTTGTTGTATACGCGTCAATGCTTTAACTTTCTTTTTATCAATTTTTGGTAGAATCGTCCGTTCACAAGGATTTAAGTAGATATATCCGCGCTCTTTAGCCGCTTCTAGACAGCTTTTTACAATTCGAAAAATAATATGAATAGAACTTGCTGCTAAATTTTCAGATAATCGTTTTACTAACTTATTAATATCATTAGCAGTAATTTTTTTCAGAGAGCACCGTTCTAAACTAGGGAAAACATATAATTGGAGCTTGTTGCTGTAACTAGCATGAGTACTTTCTTTTAAGGTAGGCGCCATGATATCTGTTAGCCAGATATTCGCCCAATCTCCAAAGGTTCCATAAAATTCTTTGATTGCTCCTGTATAAATGCTTGTTTTTTGTCCTTTTTTTTCAATTAATTGTTCTTTAACTGCTCGATATGAACGGGCGTAAATATAACCATAATGAATACTTCCATCTATTTTTCTTGCTTTGGGGTATCTACCTTCCCAACGTCCATCTTTTCGTTTATAAATATTCTCACCTTTAGCCAAAATAATCAAATCCTTCCTATATTATTGACGGCGAATATGACGGCGGTCAAAAACAACCGAACTGTCATTCAATCACTAATTTCATCTCAATTAAGTAAACTATTTCTTCAAAATTCTCATTTTTTTTAGTTTTTACCTTAAAAATTGAAAATTTTTATCGTTTTTTTCTTGTTTTTACTATTGATTTATCTTTTATAAACCCATAGAATAAATAGAGATATAGAATCATTAAGAATTCACCTACAAACATTTCTTGTTTTACAAAAAAACAAGAAATGTTTTTTATATCAATAACATATTTATAACTACTGAAATTTTATCAGTTTTATATTATTTTTGATACATAACTAGATAATCACTCCGATATATTCCATTAAAAAAACTTTTATGCCGACTATAAACTATTTATTGAGTCCATTTCTCTTTAGCGATTAAGAATTTTTTCAAAAAAAGGAACCTTTATAATTGTTAGTTTTCCGCTAACAATTATAAAGGTTCCTTTTTTAGTAGGTTCCATTTAATTTTATGATTTCTTGCTTATGTAACTCTTTTAATTTATCTGGTGCTATCACTTTCACACCATTGCCAAACATCATTAAAAAAGGCAAAATCGTTTTTTGCTGATTAGAATAAATTGTAACATCAACATGTGTGTCAGTCACTTGGATTTCATTTTCAGTATAGTAATCATAAAGTTTCCCTAAATCCTCCTTCCTAAATCGTAATTGAATCACCTCACCTTTCGGTTCAATGAGCCTTTGATTGGAGTATTTAGACCATTCAAATGTAGATTGTTGTATCGTGAGATCACGTATTCTGGTGATTTTGAAATAACGAAATGAAGATCGCTTCTCACAAAAAGAATAGATATACCAGCTACCATTCATCAGCATCATTTCATATGGATGAATCATTCGCTTGGTATGTTCACCTTTGTTGTCTACATAGTCGATTAATAATTTTTTGTTGTTTTTCAAGGCAAGATTAATGTGATTGATTTTCCCCTTAGTTTCTGCTTCTATTTCAGGTCGATGCATCGTTGGTGATTCAAATGAAAAATGAGTTTTTACTTGTTTTTCTTTGTTCTCTTTTCCTTGCATCAATTCAATTTTTTCTTTGATGGTATTTTGTTGATCAGCCATCCCAAACAACCCTTCTTTGATGTTGAGAGCAGTGAGGATAGCTTGCTTTTCTGCGCCACTATAAGTATGTGTTCGCAATTTGAAAGAACTGATTAAGGAAAAACCGCCATTACGACCTGAATGAGAAATAATTGGAAAGCCAGCTAATTCAATTGTTTCAATATCACGAAAAATCGTTCTTTTAGTCACTTCAAATCGTTGAGCTAATTGAGCAGTTGAAACAATTTCATTATCTAGAAGCAGAACAATGATAGCGAGTATTCGTTCGATTTTTTTCATACGTATCCCCCGTGTAGTTATTTCTATATGTTTATCAACAATTAAAAAAAGTGGTCAAGGCATAACTCTATGAGTCACATCCCAGCCACAAGGAATCCGAATAAATGGTGGTAGCAGAAGTAACTACTACATTACACTTCGATTACATTGTTGTAAATCACGAAAATTCTATGCTAAACAGTACAAGGTGTCTGGACGACACCTTGCTTCCCTTAACTTCTCAGTACTATAAAAAAACTAATCTCGATATCTAATTGCCAATCCTTTTAGGAAATTTCTTGCATAGCGATCGCCACATTCTTTGTAGTTTCGGTGACCTTCTTTTCTTAAAATGGCACTTAATTCACTATCTGAAGCGTAAACGCCCGCAAGTCTTAACACATCCAACATGTCATCACTTGTTAGGGTTAAAGCAATTTTTACTTTTTTAAGCAATACATTATTGACATTGCTTTGGCTAGTAATCAAAAATGTCGGCTTAGGTGTTACACCATTTTTCACAGGTGGTTTCCCTCTTTTATACGTAATCAAACCATTTAAAAAAGCTTCTAATGTACGATTATCGCAAACCGCATCCCGTGGTAGTTCATCTTCTTCATTTTGTTTTGTTAATAATACTCGTAACTCATCTCTTGTAATCTCTAAGTCGCCTAATTTAAATATTTTGATCATATCTGTATCTTTAATATCCAACGCATAGCGTAAGCGAATCAGTATATCATTATTATTCATCTTTCTCCTCCAGAAAACATATCATCATTTCTTTAGTATAAAGCTTTCTTTCTGAGAATGCATCAATTTGTTGTGATTTACTAGAATATTTAAACGGTGAGCTTCACTTAAGCGCCATGGTAAACCGCTTCAATATTGTACCCATCTGGATCAAGAATAAAGGCCGCATAATAATGAGCACCGTAATCTGGTCTAATTCCAGGTTTACCGTTGTCCGTTCCGCCAGCTTTTAGTGCAGCATTGTAGAAAGCTTCTACTTCTTCTTTTGATGCAGCACTAAAAGCAAAATGAATCAGTTGCGGCTCTCCTTCATTTATCCAAAAACTCCCAGCAGGATCTCCACTGATGATTTCCTTAGGGCCAAAGCTAACAGTAGTACCAAAGTCTAACTTCATTTCACTTCCTAATGGTGCTAAAACTTCTGTATAGAACTGTTTACTTCTTTCAATATCCCTTACATTTACTGAAAAATGATCCATCATACTTCTTCACCTTACCTTTTTTTATTTTTACTTTCTATAACTAATATACAAACGTACGTTCCCTTTGTCAATACGAACATAAAAAAAATGTTGAAAAGTAGCATTTTGCTCACTTCTCAACATTTCTCTATTTTTTATAGCGATTTATTTTACTGACACATTCTTATAGTAAGGAGCCCCAATTGCGCGGTAAACTAACCCTTCTACACGATCATTCACTAAGAATGCTTCTGACGCTTGGTACAATGGTGTCACTGGTGAGTTATCCATCAATACTTTTTGTGCGTCTAATAATGTATTCCAACGTTTTTCGTTTTCAGTCGCATACGTTGTTGCAGATTCTGTTAATAATTTATCGAATTCTTCATTGCTGAATTTACCGTAATTTTGTTCTCCACCTGTTCTAAACAGTTGTAAGAAGTCATATGGATCAGCATACGTTGCTGCCCAACCAGCTAAAACAACGTCAAAATCGCCTTTGCTCATTTGATCTAAACGGTTTTTAAATGGTACGCTTGAAATCGTTACTTTTAAGCCACTTAAATTTTCTGTCAACAGACCTTGAACATACTCAGATAACTTCTTCGCTGAATCGGTATCCGATGTTAACAACGTAATTGATGCTGAATCAACACCTAATTCTTTCTTGGCATCTTCCCAGAGTTTTTTTCCACCTTCGATATCAGTCTTCATCAAAACGCCTGCTTCTTCAGCGAAATCTTTCCCAGTTTCTTGGTTCGCAATTCCTTTAGGTACAAATGCTTCAATTGCCATTGAGCCATCTTTTAGAATATTTTTTGCGATTTGATCTGAATTGATCAATTTTGTGATTGCATTTCTTGCATTTTTATTCGCAAAGACTTTATTTTCCGTGTTGTATTGTAAATAAGATGTTGATGGATAAATACGCGTTACTAGTTCTGGATTTTCTTTTTCTTGATCAACATATTCACCTTTGATTGGCGCAATATCTGTTTCGCCAGCCTTAAACAAGTTGACATTTGTGCCGATTTCCTTACTTACTTGAACATTGACCTCGTCCAATTTAACTTTGTCGGCCGCTCTATATTTATCATTCTTCATATAATTCCATGTGATGCTAGTTCCATCCCAATCAGCAAGAGTAAAGGGACCATTATAGATCATGTTATCACTGTTTGTACCATAATCTTTGCCTTTTTCTTCAACAAATTTTTCATTCAATGGATAGAATGTTGGTTTTGCTAAAAGAGAAGATAAATATGGAATCGGGTATTCTAAATTGATTTCTAAAGTATGTTCATCCACTGCTTTGACGCCTAGATCAGCCGCTGGTTTTTCCCCTTTAGAAATAGCTTTGTAGTTTTCAAACCCATCAAACAAATACGCATATTCTGAACCCGTTTTTGGATCTACTGTACGTTTCCATGAATAAACAAAATCATTTGCCGTTACTGGATCCCCATTGCTCCATTTAGCATCATCACGTAATTCGATTGTGTATTTTTTCCCGTCATTCGTTGGTGCCACAACTTCTTTGGCAATCGCTGGTGCGGAAGTACTGTCATCCGCAAACTCATATAAGCCTTCCATTACTTGGCTGATTGCTGAGAAACTAACCACATCTGTTGCTTGTGAGATATCCATTGTCGGCAATTCTGCACTTTCCAATACTTTTAAAACTTGTTTTTTATCTCCAGATGCTTCTTCTTTTTTGCTTCCTGTACTACACGCAGCCAATGATACAACTAATGCACTTGCAGCGATTGTCGTTAACGCCCACTTTTTCATGTTCATTTTTGTGATTCCCCCAATTTCTTTTTTTTTATTAAAACCTTTCGATTGCAGCTTCCGTTAAATCATTAACGATAGCAACAGCTAATTGCCGTGCAGCTTGATAGTCCTCATAAGCAACATAACCATAATGGGTATGTGCATAACGAACTGGCACGCCAATCACAATGGCAGGTACCCCTTTATTCGTCAAGTTAATGATTGCGCCATTAGTTCCTCCGCCTTTTCTGACAGAACTTTGCATCGGTAACCCATATTTTTCGGCAGTTTCTTTAGCAAAACGTTGAAAGCGAGGATTAGTAATCATTGAAACATCAAAATTTCTCAGCATTGGTCCTCGTTTTAATCCTGACTGGATCATATATTCTTCTGAAAATGTATCATCCGCTGGACAGCCTTCAAACACAATTGCCAAATCTGGTTTAACGTTATTCATGGCCACTGTCGCGCCTCGCTCACCGACTTCTTCTTGAGCTGTCATTGTACCGATTAAATTGAATTCTGTCTCTTTTTCAGCCAATTCTTTGAGCGTTTCAAGTAAACATGCGCAGCCAATACGGCAGTCAAATGCTTTGCCCAACATCACGTCTGTTGCTTCTAGATACTCAAATGAAACATCTGGAATGACTGGGTCACCGATGGCAATATTTAATTTATCAATTACTTCTTCAGCACTCGTACACCCCACATCAATTACCATATCATCAATGGTTTGAACTTCTTTACGTTCGGCATCTGTCATAAAGTGTGGTGGTTTACTTGCAATGATCCCTGGAACTTCTTCACCCGTTTCAGTTTTGATACGTACACGATGAGCTGGAATTGTATTGGGTACCCAACCGCCCAACGGTAAAAAACGCAACGTTCCGTTTGGTTTGATTGCTTGAACGATAAAACCCACTTCATCACTGTGTGCATCAAATAAAATCGTTGGCTGCTCCGCTTTATGCTCGCCAACTTTCATATAAACATTACGAATATGGTCTTCCGTAACCTGAGCAAATGGTGCTGAAAATTCTTTGGCTATTGCCACAACATCGTCTTCAAAACCAGAAACACCCGATGCATTGGATAAACGTTCAATTAAATGTAAAGATTCTTTTTTGGTCATACCTATGATTGTCCTCCTGATAATTTTAGCTACTATAAGACAGATTGAACTGAAGAATACGTTAAGTCCAAATCAGTTGCAACCGCAGGATTCGTCATTGCACCGTTCAATGTATTAACACCTGCAAGTAATGCTGGATTTTGCTCTACAGCTTGTTCAAAGCCTTTGTTTGCCAGTTCCACTACGTATTGTAACGTCGCATTAGCTAAAGCAAATGTGGCTGTTTGCGGTACTGCTCCTGGCATATTGGCTACAGCGTAATGAACCACCCCATGTTTAACATACGTTGGATGTTGATGGGTAGTCACTTCATCGATGGTTTCAAAAATCCCACCCTGATCGATCGCAATATCAATGATCACCGAATGCTCAGGCATTGAAGCAACCATTTCTTCTGTTACTAAAACAGGAGCCTTACGTCCTGGAATCAAAACGGCACCTATCACAAGATCTGCATCTTTAACTGCTTCTTGAATATTGAAGTGATTTGAAACAAGCGTTTTAACAGCGCTGTTGAACTGATTATCGATTTCTTGGAGTTTCTTGATGTTTACATCTAGAATCGTAACATCTGCCCCCAGACCAAGTGCGATTTTCGCCGCGTTACAACCCGAAATCCCACCACCAATAATGGTTACTTTACCCTTTCTCACGCCTGGAACGCCGCCTAATAAAATACCTTTTCCTTCTGGGACTTTTTCTAAAAACTGAGCACCGATTTGTGCTGCTAAGCGTCCTGCAATTTCACTCATTGGTGCTAATAGCGGTAATTCTCCAGTTGCTAGTTGGACACTTTCATACGCAATCGTTTTCGTTTTTCTTTTCATTAACTCCTCAGCTAGTGGTTTATTGGCCGCTAAATGAAGATATGTGAATAAAACCAAATCTTCTCTTAAGTATTGATACTCTTCTTTTAATGGTTCTTTTACTTTTAACACTAATTCTTGCGCCCAAGCTTCTTCGGCTGTTTTAACGATCGTAGCACCAACCGCTACGTATTCTTCATCATGGATCGAAGCTCCTAGTCCGGCATTTGTTTCAACAAAAACTGTGTGACCATGTTTAATGAGATCCAAAACCCCTGAAGCAGGTAATGCTACTCGATTTTCGCCATTTTTGATTTCTTTTGGAATACCAATTTTCATTATTCAGGATCCTCTCTAACTCATTACTTATCATTTTATTTTATAAGCTACTTACTAGATTATAGTTTAATGAAAGTTCATCTGCAATACATAGAAAAAAATTTAATTTTCTCTTTCGTTTTTAATCCTTCTTTTACATAAAACGTCTGAAATAAATCAATTCAAGATTTATTTCAGACGTTATTTACTATTAGCCAACCTCAACTTTTGACCGCCAAGAGGTGCCGCAACGATCAACGATTTCATTCAACGTTTCAATATTTTCTTTTCCTTGTGTAGCAAACCAGTCACGCCCTGCCGCTTCACCTTTAGCAGCAAATGGCTTCACTCCTTCACGCCACGTTGCACGTCCGCATAAGACTCCACTAAATTTAGAGCCCGCTTCTTTCGCAAATTCTAATGTTTCTTGGAAGAGTTTTGTCGAAACACCCGCACTAAGAAAAATAAACGGCAGTTCTGTCAATTCACTTTGTTTTTTAAAATAACCTAAAGCTTCTTTTCTACTATAAACAACTTCATTTTCCGCAAAGCCTTCCACATAATTCATATTAACTGGTACTTCCATTTTTAAGACATCGATATGATATTGTGGTTTAGAAAATTCGATCATCGATTCCAAAACCTTGTGGGGTTTTACTCTGGCAAAAGAGGCCGAACTGGAGTCAGTAATCTCAGTGTCATAAGTCACGATTTCCACAAAGAGCGGAATATCTTCACCTAAACATTCGCTACCTAGCCGCTCAACAAAGACATGCTTTAAATGATTGATTGCTGCTGGTTCATCTGGATCATAGTACAATAAAAACTTAATTGCATCTGCTCCAGCTGCTTTTAAACGAGCTACTGACCAGTCTTCTAATAAATCCGGCATTCTACCTGGTGTTGAAGTGTCATAGCCAGTTTTTTCATAAGCTAATAATAATCCGCAATTTTTGTCTCGTACCTTTGTTGCTGGCAATCCGTATTCTGGATCAAGTAAAATTGCTGAAGCGTATGGTGTGAGTTCTTGTGAAGCAACTTTTTTAAAATCAACAATTTCTTCACCAGTGGCCATCGTACTAGCAGCTGCAATCATTTTTTTTAAAGAACCTCGTTGATCGATCGCTAATGCTTCGATCAACCCTTTTTCATTGGATAAACGATTTAGTGCATCCATTTTTGCTTGACTGATTTTGATCATGTTAATGGCTCCTTTGCTCTTTTTTGAGGAAAACCTCTCTTACTTTTGAGTATACTCGCTGGTATTTAGAAAGACAAAGAAGATGGTCTTTTAAAAGATAAAATAAAAGCAGGCTAAGAAAGTAAACCGCCTCCAGATAACCTAACTTTTTAGGGTCACTACAGCTAACATACTCAATTGCTTCCCTGAAATGAAGCAGTCCGATATCGATCGAATCGAAAAAGAAATCATCATCCAACGCTTATAGCAAAATAAAATAGACCGCACCTCTTGACCTGATACGCGTTTCATACTTTATAGTTGAAAAAAAGACAGGAGGAATCAATTTATGAGGAATGGGATGCTTGAATTGACAGATCGTTTGGGCTTAGATTATTACTTTGTTTCTTTATCAACTGAGAAAGACTCACTTGTCATCAGAAGCTTGAATAACTATTGCAAACCAATTGATAAAGCAGTAAAATTGGCTGAAATAGAAGAATTGACCTTTGGAGCAGAAGGTGAACTTGATTTTATCTGTTTTGATTATGAAGAAGAGCATTATCACTTTATCGATTATGGTAATCACTTGATGCCTTTTTTACGTGATATTTTGCGCCCATTAAGTGTTGGTTACTAGGTTTGAAAGGAGTCGCTTATGGCAAACATCCGTGACATTGCCAAATTATCTGGCTATTCTGTGGCGACGGTTTCCCGTGTGCTGAATGATCATCCTTATGTTTCTGAGGAAAAACGAACGAAAATTCTTAAAATCATGCATGAGCTTGATTATATACCAAATGCAAAAGCCAGAGAGTTGAGTCGCGGGAGATCCAAACATATTGCCGTTATGATTCCTTACGCTGACCATCCCTATTCTGATAAAATCGTCAGCGGTATCTTGAAAGCGGCTTTTAACGATGGTTACAAAGTAACATTACTGCCGACCAACTATGACCCTGAAGTTGAAAAGCATTATTTAGACGAGTTAGCTGCAAAAGCTTGGGATGGCATGATCATTACATCAAAAAAAGTTTCTTTTGAAGTTATTATGAGCTATCTGAAATATGCACCGATTGTTTGTTGTGAAGACACTGGCAATTTTCCGATTTCCTGTGTTTCGATCAAGCGTGAAGAATCTTATATTGATTTGTTTACTAAATTAAAAAAACAAGGCTATCATAACATCGGATTAACCGTTGGACGAACTGAAAAAGAGAGTGCCAGCACCGCTTTAGTTTTACAAACCTATAGCACGATCATTGGCTGTTTGGATGAATCACTGATCGTTAGAAACTGCCGCTCATACGAAGATGGTATAAAAGCAGGTAGTCATTTTGCAACATTGTCCGAGCTTGATGTGATCGTCACCAACGGAGATGATGTCGCTGCTGGAATTTTACAAATTATCTCCCAAGATCAAGTAATGGTGATCGGGGAAGAGAATCTGCTTTCCAGCAGACTGCTCCACTTTTCTACGATCGATCATCATATAGATCAATGTGGGGAAGCAGCTTTTCATCTACTTTTAGAGGAAAAAATTAGCACAAAAACAATTCCATACACGTTTATTGAACGAAACTAAATAAGGGTTATGCCACACAATTGATAAAATGTTGTGTGGCATAGCCCTTATTTTAATAGCCTATTACCTTTTTTTATGATAAGTTAGTGCTCTCTCAATACAAAACGCTAACTCATTGACTGGTAAATCTTTTTCAGGATCCAGCACAATCGCTCGATTTTTCGAAAACTCGAAAACATCACTAAACAACGCTCTAAATTCCTCCACTAATGTCGTTTGACAATGAAAGAACAGTGCTATGTTTTCAGAACCAAAACGATCGATACGAATCGGACTTCCTGATTTTGTTACTTTCGTTGCATAAGAAGGTTGATTCCATTTTAAGCTTTCTTCCAACTCACCTACTATTGCGATTTCGGAAGCTGTAGTAAAAATCAATTCTCTAAGTGCTAATAGTGGTTTGCGAAATCGTTCAGGATAATGCTCAAAAATAGCAGCCACATTTGTATCCGAAAATTCTTTCATTTTCCCCCTCTTTTATTGTCTTTTTCTCACTGATAGGAATCCATAATTCGCACTTATAGTTATCCGCTTCCATGTCACCCAATGGATACAACTCAATTCTTGGAATTCCAATATTTTCACACATTGCCTCATCTGCCCACGGCGAAAGTGTGCTGTGTTTTAATTGCATCAAAACATTCGGTTCAAACGGTTGATGTTCCTCAAGTGCTTTGACACCTGCTGAAATTGCGCCAATACATTCAATGATTGCCCATTTTGAAGCTGGAAAGTGGATCTCGGCTAAATCATTCAAAATAGCCTTATCCTGACTTGTCTTTGTACCGATCATGTAATTGAACTGCTGTTGGCTGTTATTACTATCAGAAACACCTAGTAATCCTTGAATCGTTCCATCTGTTACCGACATTAATCGATTGATTTTTTCTTCGGTCAAGCTCGACCAAAAACGTGATATTTCATAATAATTTTCGTCTTGCTCTATCTTGGTCATCTCTTGTTTGTGACCTGTGACGGTAAAGGCTTCTTTTTGTTCTACTTTATAATTCATAGAATCATCTCCATTCATGTGATGACTATAAATTACCATACAAATGATGACAACAATCTGTCATCATTTGTAACAATTTTCTATATTAACGACTCACATATCCCCTGAAGTGAAAACCTCAGACACATCATCGTCTTCCTCAAGCTTATCGATCAAAATCTGCAGTTGTTCTTGTTGATCCACGTCTAACTCGACTAATGTTTGAGGAATCATAGTTAATTCGGCTTGAGCTAAAGTGTAACCATCTTTTTCCAGTATATCTCGGACAGTGGTAAAGTCTTCTGGCGCCGTATAAATTTCAAATACGTCCTCTGATGTTTCTAGATCCTCCGCACCAGCTTCTAGTACATTTTCAAACATCGTATCTTCATCAACAGACAGACCTGCACGTTCAATTGCGATATAGCCTTTACGGTCGAACATATAACTAACGGAACCTGTTTCACCTAAAGAACCACCATTTCTAGTAAATGCAACTCTCACATTGGTTGCTGTCCGATTTCGGTTATCCGTTAATGCATAGACTAAAATTGCAACACCAGCAGGGCCGTATCCTTCATAAGTAATCTCATCGTAATGTTCATTTTCACCTGCGCTGCTAGCCTTTTTGATTGCTCGATCGATGTTGTCATTAGGCATATTAGCCGCTTTTGCTTTATCCATTACAAGTCTTAAAGCCGCATTTGTGGCTGGGTCTGCGCCCCCTGCTTTAGCTGCCATATAAATTTCTCTTGATAATTTCTGGAAAATCTTCCCTCGTTTTGCATCCTGCGCATTTTTTCGCCCTTGAATATTTTTCCACTTACTGTGACCTGCCATTGTTTATTCCTCCCCGTGTAATAACGTTTTACGAACCTGTCAATTAAGTTCAGTTACCTTCTATTTTACTATGCTTCTTAATAGTTGCAACCTTTACTCTTATTCTCGCTATTTGCTATACTGAACAAAACGAAAGTACTTCATTGAAAAGAGGGAAAAATAGTGAGCGTATTTTTAAAGAAACTGCAAAAACATCAAGATCAACTAAGTCGTTTAGAGCAGCAGGTTCTAGCCTATATTATTGAAAATCCAGAAGTAATTGCCCAAAGCCGCATTGATGAAGTGGCAAAAAAAGTCTATGTGTCAACTGCAACAATCAGCCGAACAAGTAAGGCACTCGGTTATTCTGGGTTTCAAGAGTTGAAATATACTTTGATCCATCATTTAGAAGAAGAGCAACGCCCGATTTACCAACCTTCTGCGAACTTCACTCAATTGGCTGAACGTGTTCAAAATGAGATCAGTGAAACATTACAGTTAGTGAAGCAAGAAAATCTAGAGTTGGGAGCAAAGTTGCTTGCAGAGAGTCAACGTGTAGAATTTTTTGGTGTCGGAAGCTCTTATTCCTGCTGTTTTGAAGCAGCACGAAAATTGACTTTCGCTGGCAGAATTGCGAATGCACGCGAAGATTGGGACGAATTACGGATCGTTGCCGAACATTTAACTGCATCTGACACAGCGATTCTTGTCAGTTACAGCGGTGAAACCATTCTTCCCCTTGAATATGTAGCTATTTTAAAAGAAAAAAAAGTGCCTATCATTGCAATCGTTGGTTCTAAAAATAGTCAACTTGAAGAATTAGCGACATTGGTCTTTCATGTCAAAGTGACGAATGGCTATTATGGGGAAATCGACATGAGTTCACGAATTCCTATGCATCTTGTATTAGAACTCTTGATCCTTCATTATATTGAAACCTATGTAGAAAAATGAAACCTCGTACATTTTTTGAAAGTCCTTCCAGCATTTATGAAAGCGCTTGTTTTCGTGTGTTTCCCCACGTAAACTAAAGCTATTGATAAAGAACTATCTAGCTTTTCTTATTCAAAGGAGGAATTACAGCGTGAAAAAGAAATTTAGTTTTTGGGAGTTTTTTCAAGGAATCGGGAAAACATTTATGTTGCCTGTAGCATTACTGGCTTTTATGGGGCTGATTTTAGGAATCGGCAGTTCATTTTCTAGTCCTTCAACCATCGAGATACTTCCTTTTTTAGATCAGCCTTGGCTGCAAGTTATTTTTCGATTTATGTCCACGGTTGGTGGTTTTGCTTTTACTTATTTACCATTATTATTTGCAATGGCGATCCCATTAGGCTTAGCTCGCAACGAAAAAGGAGTCGCAGCGTTTTCTGGTTTCGTCGGTTATGTTGTCATGAACTTATCTATTCATTTTTATTTGACTGAAACGGGTAAATTGGCTGATCCAGAGCACTTGCGTGAAGCGGGACAAGGAATGGTTTTAGGGATGCAGTCGATAGAAATGGGGGTACTTGGCGGAATTATTGTTGGAATCATTGTGTATTTATTACATAGTAAATTCTATACAATCCAGTTGCCGGATGCCTTTGCATTTTTTGGCGGTGCTCGATTTATTCCAATCATCACGTCTCTTGTTATGGCGATCATTGGTATCATAATCCCAGTTATTTGGCCATTGTTCGCACTAGGAATCAACAGTGTGGGGTTTGCGATTCAAAAATCAGGAATTTTCGGTCCCTTTTTATTCGGTGCGGGTGAGCGTTTATTACTCCCATTTGGTTTACATCATATCTTGGTTTCAATGATTCGTTTTACCGAAGCTGGCGGTACACAAATCGTAGACGGGCACAGCGTATCTGGAGCATTGAATATTTTTTATGCCCAACTACAAAGTGGTTCTCCTATCAGTCCGGCGGCCACGGCCTTTCTATCCCAAGGGAAAATGCCTACTTTCATGTTTGGACTTCCTGCAGCAGCTTTAGCGATGTATCGAACAGCATTACCTCAGAATCGCCATAAAATCAAAGGCCTTTTGATTTCTGGAGTCATTGCTACTTTTGTTACCGGCATTACGGAACCAATTGAATTCTTATTCTTGTTTATCGCCCCTGTTTTGTATGGCTTCCATGTCATCATGACAGGTTTAGGATTTATGCTCATGGCGTTACTTCAAGTAGTTATCGGCAATACTGACGGCGGTGTTCTGGACTTTTTAATTTTTGGTATTTTACAAGGAACCTATACAAAATGGTACTTCGTCTTGCTCGTTGGAGCGCTATGGTTCGTAGTCTATTATGTTGTTTTCAAGTTTGCGATTCAAAAATTCAACTTGAAAACACCTGGCCGAGAGTTAGTAACAGAAGATGTCTCTGAAAAAGAGCGAACTTATAAGAAAAAAGGCAATTACAATGGACCTTTGATCCTAGACGCATTAGGAGGACCTAAAAATATTGTTTCATTAGATAATTGTATTACCCGTCTACGCTTAGTTGTAGATGATATGACGATTGTAAGTGAACAGGAATTGAAAAATCAAGGTGCTATCGGTGTTATAAAATTAGATGCAAACAACCTTCAAGTCATTATTGGAACTCAAGTCGCCACAGTAAAAAATGAGCTTGAAAGTTTGATGGAATAGGAAGGAAATAAATGAAAGAAAAAATAGATTTTGATAAAATCGTGGAACGAACAGGGACTTTTTGTACCCAATGGGATTATATTGCCGATCGTTTTGGTCAAGCAGATTTACTACCGTTTACGGTCTCTGATACTGATTTTGCTGTTCCAAAAGAGATCCTAGAGACACTTCAAGAGCGAATCAGTCATCCTGTTTTTGGTTATACTCGTTGGAATCATAGTTCGTTTAAAGAAAGTATTCAAAAATGGTATCGCACAAGATTTGACTATCTGTTCAATCCTGAATGGATCATTTATAGTCCATCCGTTATTTATTCGATTTCAAAATTAATTGAACTAAAATCAGAGATTGGTGACCATATCGTAATTCAAACACCTGCCTACGACGCTTTTTTTAAGATGATTGAAGCGCACAATCGAACCTTAGTCGAAACAAACCTTTTGTATCAAAATAATCAATATACCATGGATTTCAATGATTTAGAACTCAAGCTGAAACATCCAGACTGCAAAATCTTTTTACTTTGTAGTCCTCATAACCCCACTGGTCGTGTTTGGACAAAGGAAGAATTAGCACAAATTATTTTTCTCTGCGAAAAATATAATGTTTTTCTAGTTTCTGATGAGATCCATATGGATATTTTACGTAATGGGCAGCAACATACACCTATTTTAAAAGATGCCAAAGATCCAAATAATCTAGCTTTGTGCACTTCAGCTAGTAAAACGTTCAATACTCCTGGACTAGTTGCTTCTTATTTGATGATTCCAGACTTTGAATTACGAGAAAAATTTTTGATGCTACTGAAAAATCGTGATGGCCTTTCTTCTACAAGCATCTTTGGTATGCTAAGTACGATCACAGCCTATAATCAATGCGGCGCTTGGCTGGATCAATTAAATGATTATGTAGATCAAAATGTTCAGCTGACAGAAACGTTCATTCAGGCATTTTTACCAGAATTAACAGTTGTTTCTTCACAAGCAACTTATTTACTTTGGATCGACTGTTCTCAATTACCTTTTTCAATGGAAGAAATCCAAAAAGCTCTCGTTTATCATGGAAAAGTAGCTATTATGTCTGGCGCAACTTATGGTCAATCCGGCACGTCATTTTTACGTTTAAATATTGGTTGCTCTAAGGATAAACTGCTTGAAGGGTTGAACCGTTTAAGGAAAAGTATTCTATTTTTAAAGACTAAATAAACAAAGCAGGTAAAACAACTGTAAAATAGGTTGTTTTACCTGCTTTGTTTGGATCACTCAATAATTTCTAGACGAATTTCAACGCCGCGCAATATCACCGTTTCACCCGTTTTAAAAGGGATCGTAGACTCTTCTTGATCTCCACTCAACAATTGTATATTGATGCATTCCGTGTCTGGAAAAATACGATACGCTAACATCCCCAAACCAGTAATCGTTGTAGTATCTCTTGTGTTATTTCTATTGATAGTCATAATTTCCATGATGAATCACTCCTTACTATAAGTATAGACGGCATTCTTTTAAATTTAGCTATCTTCTACATAAGAAATTTTTCATCTAACTAGAATAATGGCACTATATTATCTGGTAAATCACCTTTATCGATTTCTTCCCAATTCATAACGTTCTGACCTTTTACTGTTAATCTAAGAAATTTATCTGGTTTTAACTTTTTTCCAAATGAAATGTATTCTAGTTTTCGTTTTTCTCCTTTATCCGTATAACAAGTTTGAACATAGGCAAAATTTTCTATTTTGCTAACTGCATCTGGATAGGTATAATCATAGTTTTCAGTTGTTTTAGTATAAAGAGTTGCGGTTTTGACTAATGGATTAAAGTAATCGATCATCGCTGCAGCAGTAGATGTATTATTATAAGTATAAATTCTAAGTCCGATGATGCTGATTACTATAATAAACAGTATCATCAGTACTGATTTGCAGAAATGTTTCATTAGATGCCGCACACTCCTTCCTGGCTCATTTCGTCCTTCCTTATTATATTAGATTTTTTTATTCTGATTTTCATCCAGCTTGAGACTGATTTTTTGAATTAAATTATAAAAATAAATAGCAAAAGGTTCAGAGTAATCTCACCTTTTGCCATTTATTATAATTATCAACTTTTGTAGCGAAAAATTGAATGAACTTCGTTTTGTCGTTCTGTCTAATTTATTTTTTCCTCAATTTTTTGATGCCGATCACAAGTAAGCAAAGAAAAACTGCAGTAAGTGCCCCTATAGAATCTAGCATGACATCTTGAAATAGCGGAGTTCGCCCACCTGTCAACATTTGATGGTATTCATCCAAACCAGCATATCCTGTTGCTGTAAGCCACGCTACAACACCTATCAAAAGCGGTTGCTTGACTTTCATGTTCAACCCGATGAACCAACTACCGCCTAATAAAAAATAGGTGCCAAAATGAGCGCCTTTACGAATAAAGAATTCCACAAATTTTGCATATCCCTTCGCTTGGATACTTACCTCACTTCCAGCATAGCTAAATGAAATTCCTTTGAGTTGCTCTTCAAATGGATGGTTGCTCAATAGTTTATCTAGTAATCCAACCTGTGATTGTTGTTCATAGGTTTGAGAAGAACTATAAAATAAAATAGCCATAATCAAAAATGCCATAAATATATAAAAATTACTGTTTTTTAACTGCTTTTTCAATTCGTCACCTCATTCCATTTACTATAGTAGCCTTTTTCGGCGAAATAAACAATCGCTCAAACTTTTTTTCTTATGATATACTAGAAGAAATAGATTTAAGAAAGAAGGTATCGTACATGACTTATTCACTCGTTTGGGACTTAGATAGCATTTTCCCAGGAGGCAGTCACTCCGCAAAATTGGAACAACGATTAACAAAATTAAAAGATCAAAGCCGTGATTATCACCAATTGATCGAACAGTGGGCACCAGAAAATGATGCTGAATATCAAGAGTTACAAAAAATTATATCTTTGCAAGGAAACATCTCAAACGGATTTTCTCAATGTAGTAGCTTTATCACAGCACTATCATCTGCCGATACAAAAGATAAAAAAGCAAAAATTTTATCAGGTGACCTTTTCTCATTACTACCAGCGATCCAATTAGCAGAAACTATTTTCACAAAAAAATTGACAGAAATTTCCGACGAGCATTGGCAAACCTTAACAACTTTACCAGCATTTGAATCCATCGCTTTTCGTTTAAATGAAATCCGTCGTGACGGTATGCAACTATTATCTGAGCAAGAAGAAAATATCATCAATACATTGTCCTTGGACGGTCTTAACGCTTGGAGCAGTCACTATGATACGATTGTTGCTAGCATCACAATTCCATTTAAAGAAGGAGATCAAACAACAGATCTTTCAGCTGGACAAGCATTTAACCGAATGATGAGCGATCCTAGCTCAGATGTTCGTGCACAACTATTCAAAGAATGGGAAAAAGCTTGGAGTGAGAAAGCACCCTTGCTAGCGGATACTTTAAATCACTTGGACGGATTCCGCTTAAGTGACTATAAGCTTCATGGTGTCTCTGATTTCTTAGAAAAACCATTGAACTATAACCGTATGCAAAAAGAAACACTAGATGTTATGTGGGCAACGATCCAAAAGAACAAACAACCTTTTATTGATTTCTTGACACGTAAAGCTCAATTATTTGGAAAAGAGAAAATGGACTGGCAAGATCAAGATGCGCCGATCATTTTAGGCGATTTAAAGGAAAAATCTTACAGCTTTGACGAAGCAGCTGAATTTATTTTAGAAAACTTTGAAAAATTCAGTCCTAAAATGGCTACATTTGCTAAAGAAGCATTTGAAAAAAGCTGGATTGAAGCAGAAGATCGTCCAGATAAACGCCCAGGTGGATACTGCACAGAACTTCCTGAAACGGAAGAATCTAGAATTTTTATGACTTTTGGCAATTCAATCAATGAAGTAGCAACACTAGCTCACGAATTAGGCCATGCATTCCATAGTAGCGTGATGTGGGATCTTCCAGCACTTGATCGGGAATACGCGATGAACGTCGCAGAAACAGCTAGTACATTTGCAGAATTGATTGTCGCAGATGCAACCTTGAAAAAAGCAGAAACACCAGAGGAAAAAATTAATTTACTAGACACTAAAATGCAAAATGCCATTGCGATGTTTATGAATATCCATTCTCGTTTCATTTTTGAAAATAGCTTTTATGAAGCTCGTCAAAAAGGATTGCTTAGTGAAGACGAAATAACCGAGTTGATGCTTAACGCTCAAAAAGAAAGTTATCAAGATAGTTTAGGGACTTATCATCCTCATTTTTGGGCAAGTAAACTGCATTTCTTTATTGATGATGTGCCTTTTTATAATTTCCCTTACACATTTGGCTACTTGTTCAGTATGGGGATTTATGCCTATGCGAATAAACAAGGCAGTGATTTTGAAGATCAATACATTGCCTTACTTCGTGACACTGCATCAATGACTTCAGAAGACTTAGCTAAGAAACATCTTGATGTCGATTTAACCAAACCTGACTTCTGGCAAGCTGGGATCGATCAAGTCATCAAAGATGTAAATGAGTTTATGGAATTGACAGAAGAATATATTAAGTAACAATTTGAAGTTTCAACGAGAGATCCGTTGAAACTTCTTTTTTTGGTATATTTAACAAAAAAAAGAACCAGACAACTGTCTGATTCTTAAATTATTAGGTTAAATTTGATTACATACGTACAGCGAAGCTTGGTGTAAATGAACCAACGTTGCTGTATTCAACGCCTGTACTTTCATTACCAGCGTGGATATAACCGCCGCCACCTGTAGCAATCGCTACGTGGTAAGAAGCACCTGGGCTACCCCAGAAGTATAAGTCTCCAGCTTGAGCTTCCGCTACAGAAATACGTGTACCAGCACTTTCTTGTGCAACTGTATATCCACCGACATTACGGCCAGTTGAGTTCATAAATGCGTAGTAAACTAAACCTGAACAGTCAAAGCTGTTTGGACCTTTAGAACCCCAAACATATGGTTTACCAACTTGTGCCGCTGCGATAGAGATTGCAGATCCGCCAGTTGATGGTGGTAAAGATCCGCCACCGCCGCCACCTGGTGCAGGTGGTGTTACATTGTTACCTCCGCCATTATCTGGTGCAGGTGGTGTTACATCGTTACCTCCGCCATTATCTGGTGTAGGTGGTGTTACATCGTTACCTCCGCCAGTTTCTACTGAATTACCTGTTGTTGCTTCTTCAGTAGATGAAGTAGTTGTAGTGCTTGGTTTTGTAGCTTTAGCAGCTGCAGCTTCTTCAGCTGCTTTTTTAGCATTAGCAGCTACTACTTTTTCTTGTTCAGCAATACGAGCTTGTTCTGCGATCGCTGCTTCTTTTTCTTTCACTAATCCAGCTTTTTGATCTTCAGCAGTTGCTCTTTCAGCAGCTAATGATGTTTGTAATACATTCAAGTCTGCCTCTGCTTTTACAAGTTCGCCTTTTTGTGCTTCAAGTTCTACTTGGTTATCTTGTAATTCTTTTAATTTATCTTCGTTTTCAGTTTTCTTAGTTTCAACTGCTTTTTTATCTTCTTGTTGTTGTTTTACTAAATCATTGTTTGCATTAACAATCGTAGACATTGCAGTTACACGAGTAATGGCATCAGAAACTGATTTTGCATTCAATAATGCATCCATGTAGCTTGTGCTGTTACCGTTCACTTGAACGTCACGTGCTTGATTTTGGATAGCTACTTCACGTTTGTCGATACGTTTTGTTAATTGTTTGATTTCTTTTTCTAAGCTAGTAGAAGTTTTTCTTAATTTGCCTTGTTCAGCTAATAATGTATCTGCTTTTTCGTTGATAGAAGCTACTTGGCTTTGTACAGCAGCCACTTGGCTTTGAGCATCAGCTTCTTGAGATTTTAATCCTGAAATTGTTTGGTCTTTTTGTTGAATTTTCGAGTCCACTTCATCTGCTGATGAAATCAATGGCATTGCTACAGATGTAAGGGTTAATGAGCAAATCATTAGTAATGGTAATATACTTTTTTTCAAAATTCATTCCTCCGACTTTTTGCTTATAATAAATTCGTTCATTGTTTGAGTAATTTTCATTCTTATATTGACAACGAAATCATTGTATCATAATCACATGTCATACATATAAAATTAATGTTACAGGAGTATTTCATTTTTGATTGTTAAAAATGACAACTTAAAAATTTTTTTAAGCTCGTAACACTCCTATGAAATCAAGCTTTTCACCTTGTTTTCTATACTATGCTATTTGATTATAAAATGAGAAAAAACACAAACGCAGCACCAACTCTCTCACCATACGTCAATAAACGATAAATTACAAATAATCCCTACCCACAAAATCCAGTTGATTTCATGAGTAGGGATTTGATTATTCGCTTAAATTATCCTGGAAAGCGCCATACAACAGCTCTAAAGTTTGCTGCATATGGACTTGGTGTCCAACCTGTAGTTGTTGACACATAACCAGAACCTGCTGGATTATTTGACTCAACAATCTGAACAGAGCTACCGTTGACACCAACGACTAAGACAGTATGAACCCCATCTAACCAAGCATCAGGGCTAAGAGAATTTTCGTATTGTACGACATCTCCCACTTGAACATCAGACCAAGAGACTTGAACTGCTCCTGATTGTGTGTAGCCACTATGAGGACCTCCTGGTGAGAATCTAATACCTGCTGCATTTAACCAATTTTGTACAGCTACAATACACTCACCGCTTTGACCCCAACCTGTCGGGTTTGTTTGGCCGACAGCATTTAAAGCGATTTGTGCTGCTTTTTTCTTCGCTTCTGATACGCCGCCAGTACCGATACTGCTGCCACCACCAGTATTACCACTAGGTTTTTCAACTGGTTTTGGTGCTTCTGGTGTTGTATTAGTTGTACCATTTTCTTCTACAAGATTCGTTTGAACAAGTCCTGGGTTTGCAGCTTGTGCTTCTGCAAGTTTCTTAGCAGCTTCTGCTTCTGCTTTTCTTTGTGCTGCGGCTTGTTTCGCTTGCTTAGCTTGCTCTTCTTCTAATTTCTTTTGAGCTGCGGCTTTTTGTTCAACATACTCAGATTTTTTATTTTCTTCTGTTGAGCGCTGTGCTTCTAAATCATTTTTAGCAATTTCTAGTTCTAGCTTCAAAGTATCTAAAGACGCTTTTTTAGCATTCAGCTCTTTTGTAGATGTTTCTAAAACTGAGATTTGTGATTCTACAGTCTTTGTCTTTTTTTCTACATCTTTTTTATCAGACGTCTGTTGCTCTAATAAGTCATTGTTTGCATTTACTAATGTCGTGATCCCTTGAACTCTGCTGATTGCATCAGAGATAGATTCAGAATTGATGATCACGTCTAAATAGCTAGTACTTGTTCCACTTACTTGAACATCACGCGCTTGATTCCGCATTTGGACTTCTCTTTTTTGGATACGGACATTCAGATCAGAAATTTCGCCATATAACTTTGTGATTTCATCTTTAAGTGTTTTTTTCTTCGCTGTTAATTCATCGATTTTAGTTGCTGTAGCTAACATGTCTGACTCGATTGCTGATAATTTAGTAGCAGCTTCTGATTCTTTTGTTTTTAGTCCATTGATGATCTCATCTTGTTGTTCAATCTTGGTATCATAGTCATCTGCAACTGCAGCCGCAGGTAAAGCAACTGAGGTAAGCGTAATTGAACAAACCATCAATGCTGATAATATACTTTTTTTCACTCGTTTATTCCTCCGACATTTACGTTATGTATTTTATAAGTTCTAAGTATTGTTTCGTCTTCATTAAATTGGCAACGTGCTAATTGTAACATAGCAGTATGACATACAGATAAAAGAGATATTACAAAATTGTTTCATAAAACAGAATTAAATAACACCTAAAATCAATCAAAAGCCTAATTCCGCAGGCTTTTAAATAATATCAATTGTAATATTTCGTTCATTAGCCACATAAAAAGAGACTATTCATTAGCGAATAGTCTTTTTAATGGATAAGAAAAAATAACGAATATCAACATATTAAAAAGCAATGTTGGTCCTAAAACTTTCGTGATAAATAATAATGGTGCCACATTTGATATGTGAAAAATGATTTGCAGCCCCATCGCAATCAGCTCATATGTCGTCACAAAAATAATCATTCCAAAAAAAGCTGTGATTAAGTTTGTGTGAACCACTCGCTGGAAACGATACATCATCATAACAGTCGCTACTAATGCCACCGTATAAATCCCTATGATCCCAATATAATAACTATCGCTAACCATCCCTAAAACAAGTGCTGTGATCAGCAAATAACGTTTAGAGAGATTAGGAACTGCCATTAAAAATGCCAGTAATAAAAAATGAGCATTCGCAAAATAGATATTGTCCGTTATATTCCGCGCAGCTTGGGTCAGTTGACCATCGATCAGCATCAGTAAAAAGAAAACTACAGGCGCATAATATTTAACATTTTCTTTTCGGATCATGTGCATCTTACTCCCCCGCTCCAGCTAATCGCTTGATGATTGTCACGACGGGTATGTTATACATTTCAGCGTAAGGTTTGATATAAACTTCGCGATCTAAGCCATAACTATCTGGTTTAACTTTTTGAACCACACCGACCGGTAGATTCGCTGGAGAATTTTGGCCTAATCCAGATGTTTGAACAATATCGCCTTCTTTGATATCCATATCTCCTACCAATTGGCTGACGATCAATGTATTTTCTTTATCATCGTATTTTTTCAACAATCCATATGAATCACCTTTTTCAGAGTTGATTTGAACTGGAAAATGATTAGAATTTTGGTTCTTCGATGTTAATAGTTCGACTTTAGACGATGTTGCGTTCACCTCTACAACACGACCAATCAACCCTTTTTGAGCTAGAACTGCCATGTTGGGTTCGATACCGTCATTTGAGCCTCGATCAACAACTAGTAAATCTTGCCACATGTCAGGAGATCGAGTAACAACTGTTGCTGTCACTTTTTCATAATTGCCTAGTGTCTCATTCAGTGCTAGTTCTTTCTTCAATGCTTCATTTTCTTTTTTTAAGTTATCATTTTGGATAGAAAGTTCGCCATATCCATCGATTCTTTCTTTTAATCGTGCATTTTCATCGTAAGTGTTAAAAAGTGTGCTGATTGATGATACTCCGTTACTGATTGCTCTTCCCGGAAATGAAATAACTTTGTCAACAAAACCAACGCTATCATTGACTGCTGATTGACCAAGATTGGTTTTCCCGTTGTTTGCTCTATGAGCAGCGGTCAAACTAATGATCGTAACCACGATGATCACTATGATCAGCGTGATAATTATATTTTTATTTGGATTAAATTTTTTCACATCGACACCCCGACTAATCTTTAGACTGATAGCAATAATTTTACCACTAATTAGAGGTAAACAAAAGAGCTGTGGTGCGTCTTTACAATTTTTTATTAAATATCGTCATTTTAATGATCCTCCTTCTGCAAATAATCCTTTCGTCTATAGCTATATGGCCCTACAATTCAAAATAATACTATTCTGTATAGTAATGCTCCCAGAATTTAGTAATAATTGTTGACTAACTCCTTTTCCCATTATCCATTAGTAACGCTTTCGTTATGAACTTCATCTTGCATTCGTTGGAAAAATGAAGGTACATCATGCGATAAAATAAAACTAAAAACAGTATCAGTGAGCTAGTCTCACCGATACTGTTTCCAGAACTGTACATTCTCTAATTGAAATAGCTGTATACTTAATAGCCATTCAAAAAACTAGAACAGGCCTTTGAATTTTTGTGCAATAAATACAGCTAGTTTTTGTTAGTTATTGGCAATTTGATTAGTTAGTTTACTCCTTACTATCAAGGCTTTACTATCCGAAGCTAATAAGATAGTGAAGCGCTTTTTTTATTTCAAATTTACTTGTCTTGCCAAAAGAATAAATTATCTTTCATGTTTAATTTTTCTACAAGAATATTTTTACAAACTATGTTCATTAGCATAATTGATAAGTCGAGGGAGCATTGTACAAAATTTTCATTCTCTTCATATTTTTTTAAAGAAATATCTTGTCCATCATAGCCCAGTTGTCCTCCTCTCATTTCTTTTACGTTATCTATAGTTCTCCAATTAGCATCTGTTTCATAACTAACTTTATAACAAGAAATAAAGCTAATTTTCCAATAAGTTTTCTCATTATTTTCTATAAAAATATATACCTCATCTCCAAAATACCGTGTTTGAACATCTAATATTGACATATCCCAATACTCAGTATTATCAATCTCATTTTGTAATAATTCAATATCCATCATATACCTCCAAAATTATTTATTAGTCCAAGGAATATGTCCATCAGGGCTTTTTTTATCAACAATATTCCCTTTTATATCCAATGGTTTTTTATTCTCATCAAAAATATGCATATGTTCATAATTAGTGACTTTATCAGGTGGATCAATACGAACTCTAAAATTACCGTTTGCATCTTTTATATGAACTCGCCCATTATTTTCAAAAAATTGCCACTCTTTCGGTATACTATTTCTTAACTCATCTAATGACATATTATTAATTTCATTAGGCTTTAATTTATTAAGATTAGCCCCACCAACATTCTTATTCTCAAGCGTCTTCGTACCTTTATTCGTCGCCAATCGATAAGATGCAAAGTTAAACCCTAACATCTGTAACGCTTGCCCCAGCTCGTCTTCCGTCATAAATTTATAACCATCTTCAAGATACTGACCGGATGCCACTAACGCTCCTAAAACTGGATTGTACTTGTTCCCTATCTGTAAATCTTTCCCATTTCGAAAGGCTGCTTTTACCTTATCATCCCAATCCTGCTGAGAAATAAATTCAAACAAGTCCGACGGTATTTCTTTGCCATTCGCATTTAAATACTGGTAGATTTTTGGATTTTTAACACCTGCTCCATCTTTCGTTACTTTCCAAATGACCTTAGGTTTATCATCTTTATCATTATAAATCACCGCATAGATTTGATACTCTTCTAACTGTTTTTCCATCAATCGTTTGTCTCGGGTTGCCCAGCTGTTCTTGATCGTATTCGCCCAATCCATATTTTTTCCGCTTGGAATCGTAAATCGTCCTGTACTCGCATTCCACGATTTATTTGCTTGGGCTATTCCTTGCTCGATTGTTGCCTTTAAACCGGTGATCTCTGAAAAAATCGTTGGCGAACTGGCATGGAAAGCTTGTAATTTCTGGAGCTTCTTCTCTAATTCCTGTTTGGCTTCTAGATCTCGAGTCAAAGATTGCTGATTTTGATTCATCAATATTTGTTTGACTAGGCTAGGGACTGGAAAATGGCGCAATTCCCGCTGTAAGCTTTGAACCCGAGTAATGTTATTTCCCAGTTCTTCGATTTCCTTTTCCAATTCCTCAGATTTTAGGTCACCGCTGTCAACGTCTGTTGTATATTGTTCTGGAAATTTTTTACACGCCTCTTCTACCGCATCTGTTAACAGTATCCCACCTTGAGCTAAAGGAATCAAGACAGCTGAGTAAAAAGCTTTCGCTGAATCGCAGGAATACCTCATCATAGATTTGTTAAGGAACGAATATGGTAAAATAAAACGAAAAACAGCATCAGCAAGCAAATCTCACTAATACTGTTTCATTTATTGGCAACTTGATTATCGAGTGCATTCTTACTAGTCAAGGCTTTACTATCCGACGCCAATCAGATAGTGAAGTACCTTTTTATTTCATTGATTATTCAGGGTCTTGTTCTGTTGTTTTTTTCATGTAATCATGGTAAGGGTCTTCTATATTATCCCCTACCTCTTCAATGGTATCTTCTATTTCTTCAAGTATTTCTGAAGATATATTGGTATTGTCTTTAATAGATTCTTTCATTTTATTATAAGTCTTTTTCAATCCTAAATTTATTAGTAATGATGTTATTATATCTACATCATCATAATTTTCAGTATTCCATAAGCTACACAAAACATTATCTAGTTCACTTCTTAAAGGTTCTTTTAAATTTTCGTAAGTATCTCCTTGTCTCATCATCAATTCGTCTAAAATATCAAAAAATTCTTTCTTGGTTAATTTTTTATTTTTAAAATCTACGATAACTTGTTCAAATAATAAATACAATTTATCTGCAGACATCCATGGCATTTCAGAATAATCTTCTTTTTTCATGACTTTTTCCATTCTATTACCTCCCTTGAACTGGAACATGAACTTCATTTAAGTTTTGTTTTTTTGTCCATAGTCCCTCAACAGTTACTTGTTTATTTCCTATCTTAATTTGAGCAGTCCATCTTGAACCTGATGCTGAATTTGGAAACTTGGCTGCTGCAACAGGATCTGGCTCATGCCATCTAATAATAGCTTTCTGACCATCAGATAATTGAAATTCATATTTCGCACCATTTTTCATAGTATCTGTAGGCTTAAATGTATTTGAAGTTCCTTTTGGAACCATGTTTTGTAAATCTTTTAAGCTTATTTCTCCATTATCTAAAAGATTTTCAACTACTATTCTAGTTTGGTCTCTATTTAAAGTTTCTACAGAATGTTTCCCAATCTCTGTTCCAGCCCCACCAACATTCCTATTCTCAACCGTCTTCGTCCCTTTAGCTGTCGCTATCCGATAAGAAGCAAAGTTAAACCCTAACATCTGCAACGCCTGTCCTAACTCATCTTCTGTTAGAAATTTATAAGCATCTTCAATATATTGCCCTGATGCCACCAACGCTCCTAAAGCAGGATGGTACTTGTCACCGATTTGTAAATCTTTTCCTTTGCGAAAGGCGGCCTTTACCTTATCATCCCAATCATGCTGAGACATAAATTCAAACAAGTCTGATGCTAAGTCTTTGCCATTCGCATTTAAATACTGGTAGATTTTTGGATTTTTAACACCTGCTCCATCTTTCGTTACTTTCCAAATGACCTTAGGGTTGCCATCTTTATCATTATAAATCACCGCATAGATTTGATACTCTTTTAGCTGTTTTTCCATCAATCGTTTGTCTCGGGTTGCCCAACTGTTTTTGATTGTATTTGCCCAATCCATATTTTTTCCACTTGGAATCGTAAATTGTCCTGTACTCGCATTCCACGATTGATTCGCTTGGGCTATTCCTTGGTCGATTGTTGCTTTTAAACCGCTGATCTCTGAAAAAATCGTAGGTGAACTGGCGTGAAAAGCTTGTAATTTTTGGAGCTTCTTTTCTAATTTCCGTTTGGCTTCTAGGTCCCGATTCACAGATTGCTGATTTTGATGCATCAATAGTTGTTTGACTGGGCTAGGGACTGGAAAATGGCGTAATTCCCGCTGTAAGTTTTGAACCCGAGTAATATTATTTTCTAGCTCTTCGATTTCCTTTTCCAATTCCTCAGATTTCAGGTCACCGCTATCAACGTCTGTTGTATATTGTTCTGGAAATTTTTTACATGCCTCTTCCACTGCATCTGTTAATAGTATCCCACCTTGAGCTAAGGGAATCAAGACGGCTGAGTAAAAAGCTTTCGCTGAATCGTAGGAATCACTTTTCAAGACTGAATCTCCAACGAATTGTTGTAGAGCTTTTTCTAGCTGATTATAACCATTATGATGCTTGTTACTTAACGCACTGACACCTATCGCTTGGGAATTAGCTGACGAGAGGTACATATCAATACTGCTCATTGTTGATTGCCTCCTCGTCCACTTTATTTAATAATTGCTGCCGTCTATATTGTTCTTCTGACAGCTGATCATCCAACGCTTGGTTTTCTCGCTTCAACTCTTCCAACTTTTCTTCTAACTGATCGAATAATTGGCGCCGTTCATGATAAATTTCATCCTGCATTTGTTGGAACACTGGAGCGAAATCGTTGCGGTAAAAGGTGGCGTTGATTCCACTGTAAAGGGCATCGGAACGTTGAAAATGCTCATGATATAGTTCCATCGCTTGCTCCATACCGCGTTGTTGATTTTCATTTTCTTGTTGGCTTTCTTCTAATTGACGCATATTTCTAGTGGGCATTTCTAATTCTATTTCAATCATTTACTTCCCTCCGAAAGGGCCATCGGTAAATGGTAATGTTGGTTTTGAACCTCGATTTTTATCGGCACCAGCAATCATTGACGACTGTATTATTTTCCGAATCGCTGCATCTGCCGCTTCAAATTCATTCGCTACACTCTTCAAATTGTTGGATGCTAGCCCTACTGCATCGGCGATATCTGCAGCCGCGTTTTTCGCCAGCTGAATGGCTTCTTTTGCATTTGTATTACCAGCAACGGTTGTTTGATGATCTTCTTGAACCGCACTTGCATCTTTCAGTAAATCCATAGATAAAAAAATATCCGTCGCATACTGGTACGCAACCTGTTTATTACTACTGACTTCTCCAGAACCTTTCCCCATAAAACACCTCACTACATTTGTTTGATAATATAATCATAACAAATAGGCTAGTTCTTTTCTATAAAATTCAGAATAAATAGATCATTTGGATAACATTACTTTCTTTTAGACATAAAAAAACAAGTGCTTTTCAAATTTTTTTATGTTATTTTTTCTTATATATAGGGGGAGTTGTTTTTGATGTTATTTAATCGAGGTATGTAAGAATTCTCATTGCGAACGAACGTTTCTTTAGGTATAATAAATGCTATAGGATAGAAATAATTAACATCAAAATAAATAATAAATTGGCACTTTCTGGTACGGCTACCAACCGAACCAGTAAAGTATTGATTAAGCATCACAACCTGTTTAATTAGTTTGCCAATAGTGTAAGACGCTCTCTTATTTTTAGATTTTTTCGTATACCAGAAGTCTACTAACCTTCACATTCAAGAACGGAAAAAGGAAAAATAATGTTTCTTTGTCTTGCCTATTGTAGACGATTACAGGTAGATACTGTAGTCGTCTTTTTTATTGTTATCCTATAGAATTTGAGAAAAAGAATAAAAAAAATAGGCACTTCATACACTGGCACCAACCTGTGAATGAAGCCCTGAATAGACAGCACAACCTATCTATCCAAGTTGCCCAATTACTAGTACCGTAGCACTAGCTTCTTTATTGTACCTAATTTTTGTAAGAATTTCTAGACAGTTTTTGAAATTTTTCTAAATAGGAGAAAGAATCCTGCTACAGACTTGTGACCAGAGCCACGATAGAGACGGCAATCTCTATCGTTTTTCTTTTTCTCATTTAACGATCAACAGACAAAATACTATAAAAAAGGAGAAATTATTCATGAAAAATTCCGCACATTGTATCAAAGCCGTTCCTTATCAAGAAATCATCGATCTTCGTGACACATTAGAGCGATTAGCTTCTTGGCAAGAACCATTAACAACATTGGAAAACTATTTTAAGAATCCAACTACACCGATCAATAAAAAGCAAGTCGTCAAACAATATTATGCCTGTTCAAAGCTCTTTCAGACCTTTAACAAAGAGTTCGAGCTTTTACTGACCACTGCTGAAAAACAACTAAACGAGGTCAGTTGGAATCAAACGGCAGCTATTTCTACAAAAGTAACTTCCCCTAACTGATTTTCTACTCAGAACAAAAAAAAGCAGAGTAGGTGAAACACCTTGCTCTGCCTTATTTACGCTATAATTATTTTTCTTTGTTTTCTTCCGTCAATAAAGCCTTACGTGAAACATTTACACGACCTTGTTTGTCGATTTCAGTAACTTTTACAAGCACTTCATCGCCAAGTTTCACAACATCTTCAACGTTGTTTACACGTTCATTTGCTAATTGAGAAATATGAACAAGTCCGTCTTTACCTTTGATCAAGTTAACGAAAGCACCGAATTTTTCGATACGAACAACTTTACCAAGGTAAACTTGTCCAACTTCCACTTCTTTGGTTAATTCTTCGATGATCTTGATGGCTTTTTTGATCATATCTGCATCTGCTGAGGCAATACTTACATTACCTTCTTGATCGATATCGATTTTAACACCCGTTTCATCAATGATTCCATTGATCGTTTCTCCGCCTTTACCAATAACATCTTTGATTTTAGCTGGAGCGATTTGGATCATTTCGATCTTAGGTGCATATTTGCTTAACTCTGGACGAGGTTCAGCTAATGTTGAGGTTAATTCTGCAAGAATTTCCATACGCGCTTTTTTCGCTTGAGTTAATGCTTCTGTTAAGATTTGTTCTGTGATCCCTTGGATTTTGATATCCATTTGTAAAGCTGTAATTCCGTCTTTTGTACCAGCAACTTTAAAGTCCATGTCGCCTAAGTGATCTTCTAATCCTTGGATATCTGTTAAAATCGTATAGTTTTCGCCATCGCTGACAAGTCCCATCGCGATTCCGGCAACTGGTGATTTGATTGGCACACCAGCATCCATCAAGGCTAAGATACCCGCACAAATACTTGCTTGTGAAGAAGAACCATTTGATTCTAAAACTTCTGATACCACACGGATCATGTAAGGGAAATCAGCTTCACTTGGAATAACTTGTGCCATCGCACGTTCACCTAAAGCACCATGACCGATTTCACGACGACCTGGAGATCCTGCACGTCCTGTTGAACCAACAGAGAATTGCGGGAAGTTATAATGGTGGATGAAACGTTTGCTGTCTTCTACGCCTAAACCATCAATGATTTGGTGTTCACCCAGCGGTGCCAACGTTACTACAGATAAAGCTTGCGTTTGTCCACGAGTGAATAATCCTGAACCATGAACACGCGGTAAAATACCAACTTCTGAAGCTAATGGACGAATCTCATCCAATTTACGGCCGTCAGGGCGGATTTTATCGATTGTAATTAGTTCACGAACTACGTCTTTTTCTAAATCTTCAGCGATTTGTTTTACTTCTTTCGCTAATTGCGCTTCCTCTTCATGACCAGCAAATTTTTCAGCATACGCTTCTTTTACTTGATCTTTGATTGCATCAATATTGACTTCACGCGCTAATTTTTCTTCTGTCATAACGGCTTCTTTCATTGAAGCGTAGTATGCATCGAAGATTTCTTTTTTCAAATCAGCATCGACTTGCAATAATTTGATTTCCATTTTTTCTTTACCAACAGCGGCAACGATTTCTTCTTGGAACGCCACTAATTCTTTGATTGCGTCAAAACCGAATAGCAACGCACCAAGCATATCTTCTTCAGATACTTCTTTAGCACCACTTTCAACCATGTTGATGGCTTTTTTCGTTCCAGCAACAGTTAATTCGATATCTGTTTTTTCAGATTGTTCAACTGTTGGGTTTAGCACGTATTCGCCATCCACACGACCAACATCAACACCTGCGATTGGTCCATCAAATGGAATATCTGAAATTGCTAATGCTAAAGACGAGCCGAACATTGCCGCCATTTCTGGTGTACAATCTTGTTCAACGCTCATCACTGTATTTGTGATTTGAACTTCATTACGGAAACCTTCCGCAAACATTGGACGGATCGGACGGTCAATTAAACGAGCTGTTAACGTAGCGCGTTCACTTGGACGACCTTCGCGTTTGATAAATCCACCTGGGATTTTACCAACTGCATACATTTTTTCTTCATAGTTGACTGTTAATGGAAAGAAATCAAAATCTCTCGCATCTTTTGAAGCAACTGCTGCACTTAAGACAACTGTCTCTCCATAACGAACTAATACTGCGCCGTTTGCTTGTTTCGCTAATTGGCCGATTTCAACTTGTAAAGGACGTCCGCCCCAAGTTGTTTTGAACACTTGTTTTTCTGACATATTTCTCTTCTCCTTTGATTCTTCGGAAAAGTGAGACTACTACTAAACAAATGAAAAGATTCAAAAGAATTGAGTCCTTTTATTTGGTTAGTAGATTCATTCAAACTTTCCAAAGATGATAATTTTTTAGTATTTTAAGGATACTTGACCTTCGCTTTTAAATAAGCTAAAAAGCGAGGTTCATTTAAGAATCTCGCTTTTCATTGTTTGATTAACGACGTAATCCTAAACGTTGGATCAATTCGCGGTAACGTTGGATGTCAGTTTTACGTAAGTAAGCTAACAAGTTACGACGGTGTCCAATTTTTTTCATTAGTCCACGGTAAGAATGGTGATCTTTTTTGTGAACGCGAGCGTGTTCGTTCAAGTGGTTGATATCAGCAGTTAATACAGCGATCTGTACTTCTGGTGAACCAGTATCTCCTTCATGACGAGCGTATTCGCTAATGATTTCGTTTTTCTTTTCTTTTGACATTGCCATGTTTTTCACCTCTTCTTTAATAGTCATCTTCTTACTGAGTAATGCGTTGGTGATTCGCACAACCAAGTAAAAGACGGTATGTTTCCATACAGGTACACTTTACAGGAAAGTTCGTAAAAATGCAAGACCAAGCTGACTCACTCTCGTGTTTTTTGAACAATTTATCCCCATTTCTACTGGTTTTATGATAAACTGTATAGACGAATAAATACATTCATGAAAAGATCTCGTTTCTTACTGAAACTTATCAGACTTTTACATAATTAAAGGAGGAATTATCCCATGATCACCATGGAGGATATTATCCGTGAAGGAAACCCAACACTTAGAGAAGTAGCAAAAGAAGTTGCTGTGCCGCTCTCTGATGAAGATATTAAATTAGGCGTAGAAATGATGGAGTTCTTGCATAACAGCCAAGATCCTGTCAAAGCAGAAGAATTAGGACTACGAGGCGGTGTTGGTTTAGCCGCACCCCAATTAGATATTTCTAAACGTATCATCGCAGTCCATGTGCCAAGTGGTGATTTGGAAAATCCTGAGCCGACATTGAGCGCTGTGATGTATAATCCTAAAATTTTAAGTCATTCCGTTCAAGATGCTTGTCTTGGCGAGGGCGAAGGATGTTTATCCGTTGACCGTGAAGTGCCCGGTTATGTGGTACGTCATAATAAAATCACACTTTCTTATGTTGACGCCGCAGGTGAGAAGCAAAAAATCCGTTTAAAAAATTATGAAGCGATCGTCGTTCAACATGAGGTCGATCATTTAAATGGTGTAATGTTCTACGATCATATCAATGCAGAAAACCCATATGCGTTGAAAGACGGCGTTTTAGTGATCGAATAAAAAAAGTGATCTGCACAAGCTTAACGGCTTCGTTCAGATCACTTTTTTAGACTTAAATCGCCTTTAATTCTTTCAACGCTTTCCAGATACCATCATTATCATTGGTGTCTGTCACGATTTTTGCTTCTTTTTGAATATGAGGTAAGGCATTGCCCATCGCCACACCGATCCCAGCTTCTCTTAACATTTCACGATCGTTTTCACCATCTCCAAATGTAATGATATCTTCACGCGCAATTCCAACACGATCCGCTAAATTCAGCAAAGTTGCTGCTTTAGACCCATTATTAGGGACGATATCCACACTTTCAGAATGCCAACGGATAAAGCGGAATTTAGAGAACTCACGATCAAACATACCATCAGCCGATTCATCGTAGAATGCTAAAGCTTGATACACATCATTCTCTTTTTGGAAATTCAAATCATATTCTGGCGCTTCAAAATCAATAGAACCCATCGCTTCAACCATTTGCTTTCTGCGATGATGATTATTTTTCTTCACGTCATCCAAACCAACATAGGCTAGACCGATTTCTCTTTTTTCTACTTCTGAAGCAAAGCGATGCAATTCATTTTCATCCAATAAATTTTGATAGTATTGTTCATGATCTAAAAATGCTGCTGCTCCGTTACAGAGAACGTAATTAGAAAAATCTAAGTCCAAAATAATATCTTGTGCCATAAAGCGACTGCGGCCTGTTGCAATTGTTACAAGATGTCCTTGTTGTCTTAACATCTTTAATGCTTCTCGTGTGCTTTCCAACGGTTGTCTGTCGGTTCCAAGCAATGTTCCATCAATATCAAATGCAAAAAGTTTTCTTCTCATGGCGTAATAACTCGCTCGCTTTCTATGATTTTGGCAAATACTTACTGCCTTCTCTAACTGCTAATGGGCTTAATTCGGTCGTCTTGATCAAGGTTTGAACCCAATCTGGATCTGTTTTACTATATTGACGCAAGGACCAGCCAATTGCTTTTTGAATAAAGAACTCATCTGTAGTTTTATCATAAATAATGGCTTTTTTCAATAACGCAGTGTTTGTTTTTTCTTTATATAACAATTGCAAATTGAGTGCAATTCGTCTATGCCAGAAGTCCTCTTCTCCAAAAAACGCTTCAAATAACTGAGGCATTTCGTCTAGATGCTGGTGCCCCCAAAGCCCAAAAAACTTGCGCCAAGCATCGACACTATCCCACCAAGCTTTATTGATCACGAAAGGTTTGAAGCTTAGCATCTCTTCAAAAGAGAAGCGTTTTACATTAACTGTTGCCAAATCAATCGCCAAATACTGATATTCTCGCTCGGATTTATGATAGTAAAAATCAACTAACTCAAACAGCTCATCAAACGGTAGTTTTTTGCTGATTTTTAACAACTCTTTCTCGATCACTGCCCGTTCTGGTGCGGAAACCCCTGCAAAAGGAAATAAATTTTTCATGTAGGCTGCCATCTGTTCAGCTTTTTCTTTATTTTTCGGAAAAACAACTTCATTCATTCTCTTGCTCCTTTTCTCTTATTCTCTTCTATCTTACTTCAATAAACTATAGACAGCAAAAAAAGCTGAAACGGTCATTCCGCCTCAGCCTCTAAATTGATTAATCTACATAAGTTGTATCTGCATTATTCAGCCAAGCATAACCCAAACCAATCACTAAGCCACCACCGATAAAATTGCCGATAAGTGCAAAGAATAGATTGTGTGCTACGCTACTGACTGTCATTGCCGCCATTGTTCCGTGAGAAGCAAAGTAGGCTAAGCTAAAGGCAGGGAAGTTAGCGATAACGTGCTCGTAGCCTAAGAAAGCAAAGATAAAGATGATAAAAATAATTGCTGCAACCTTACCAGCATCATCTTTCATACGCATACTTACTAATACCGCCGTGTTTACTACGATATTGGCAAAAATACCTTCTACTAAAATTTGTGTTGTCGTTTTATTTAATTTTCCAGCGATCGAAGTGAAGAAGAAACTATCTGACGCTAAATCTTGATAAGGAACGGTCAAAGAAATCAAGTATCCGAAAAGAACACCACCGACTAAATTAAAGAAAATACATGCAAATAAAATTTTTGCCGCAAATGATAAGTTGATTTTTTTACGATAAACGCCGACCGTCATGTACAACATGTTTGATGTCCCTAACTCAGCATTCATATACAGAATCATAACAAGTGACCAGCTAAACATAAACGCATAAAGCATTTTGCCTAACCCATGTACAATGTCTTCACCTTTCATTGCAATTGCAAACGCAACGGCTGTTCCTAATGTTAAAAACATACAAGCCAGCATAGCACGAAAAGCATAACGCATAAAACTACTTTGGAATAAGTTCATTTTTTTACTGATTGATTTGTCGATCTGCTCAAATAATGGCGATACAGGTTTCATTGTGTTTCTCCTTTTCAATTTGTTTTCATCTAATATTTTCAAAAAACATCCTTTACCATTCTAAAGACCTGTAAGGGTTTTGTCTAGTGCTTTTTCACACAAAGTCACACTTTTTTTCACAGCATAACAAATGAACCCCCTTCATTTCGAGGAATCATTCAGCTTGGCTTTATTCATTTAAGTATATCACAATCTAGTTAATTTTCAGCTATTGCTCATCGTTGGCACCTCCCAGCATTGTAGAAATAGCCTTAAAAGAAGGATAAAATCAACCTGAAGTACGATGCATTTTATGGCTCACATGGTAAAATAATACTATCAGTATTTTGAACGTTTGATAAAAGGAGTTGTATGTGAAATGAAAGAAGAAAAATTTTGGTTGTTAGGTAAGCGCTATTTTACAGTGGGCGAGCATGCAAAAAGATATTTTATATCAGCTTTGAATAAAGGAGATGAGTCTGATGTCTAGATCTAGCCAAAACAATCACCCCTCATTGAATCAACAAATTATCAATCACTACCGATCGTTAAAAAGAAGAAATGAGATTGTAACAGTCATTTTATTGTGGGTCCTTCTATCTTGCGGCTTTTTTTTCAGCCTATTCTTTATAACGGATAATCATTATCCTGCGAAAATGGCATCTTACGATCAACAATTGCAAACCCTTAACCAAGAACGTGCAGATATTGAGTCTGGAAAAGTGGCAGAGGCAACAAAATCCTTTGATACTGTTTTACAAGATAGCTTAAATCATTTAAAAGAGTATCCTCAACAAGAAAACAATTATTCTGTTTCTATTGACGGAACAAATAGTAACTTAGTCATCAATAAAAATAATATTTTTGTCTCAGATAACGCGGCTATGTTAGACGGTCCAATGAAGAAAAAAATCTACGACCTGAATAAACAATTAGCTGCCAGTACGAACGGCGCTCAGCTAGAAGTCGTAACCGTCAGACGATTGCCAAATGGTGAAGATATCGAATCCTATGCGAATAAAATCTTTAACCAATTAGGAATTGGGAATAAAGAAGAAAACAATGGTGTCTTATATCTGATTGCATTAGATGATCGGGAGTTTCGATTAGAAGTCGGCTACGGATTGGAAGGCTTGATTCCTGATGGAACAGCAAACAACATCATTAACGATGATGACGTGGTCGATGCATTTAAAGACGAACGATATGCGGATGGAGTAAATCAAGTAGTTGAACAAGTTTTTTCATTGATGAACACCAAAACCGCTTTAGTGGATTCTAAAATCAATCAAGTCAAAGAACAACAACGTTCAGCTAACTTTTCCCATTGGGGCTTATTCAGTTTGCTACTGTTGCTTATAACACTAAGTTTATTTTTCATCATTAAATTGATTCGCGCAAAAGGCACTTTGAAACAAGCCTACAATGATTATCTAGAGCAAATGTCTGCTTACTCTAAATCAATCGATCCAAATGATCCTCAATTCTTGCAGAAAAAAATGAAACAAACAGATTTTTATTATATTCTATTAAGCGGAACTTTTTTGATTTTATCAAAAAGAAGTTTACGTCGGGCGATCACCAGAGGAAAATTATTAAAAAATCCAGCAGCTCAGCAAAAGGCATTTGGTCGGATTTTAATTGGTGATACCCTCTATTCTGGAAACGGCGATATCTTAACGACTGCTTATTTAGCTTCTAACTATAATTCTAGTAACTGGTCAGATAATGATTCATCTGGTAGTGGCGGAGGCTCATCTTGGGGTTCTTTCGGTGGTGGATCTTCTGGTGGCGGGGGCGCTTCTGGCGGTTGGTAGTTTATTAAGGGATAACCCAAGAAAAAGCTTGAGTTATCCCTTATTTTGCGCTATACTATGCTTTGTGTAAAATAATGCAGCAGAAAAATAATAGGCTCGTCAACAATTCATTGCCTTGATTGCTTCGGCTTTCAGGTTCAACTGCGTAACCCACGGCTGCAAAGGGCGAAGGTTGAAGAATGAACTGAACGAATATGAATTTTTCAGAAGATTATTTTACTCCAAAAAATTATTTTATTGGAGGAATTTTTAATGTCACGTTATACAGGACCATCATGGAAAATCTCTCGTCGTCTAGGTATCTCTCTATCAGGAACTGGTAAAGAACTAGCACGTCGCCCATACAAACCAGGACAACACGGACCAAACAGCCGTGGTAAAGTTTCTGAATACGGTATGCAATTAACTGAAAAACAAAAATTACGTCATATGTACGGTATGAACGAACGTCAATTCGTTAACTTGTTTATTAAAGCAAGCAAGATCAAAGAAGGTAAACACGGTGTTAACTTCATGATCTTACTAGAACAACGTTTAGATAACGTCGTTTACCGTTTAGGCCTTGCAACTACTCGTCGTCAAGCACGTCAATTAGTAAACCACGGTCATGTTACTGTAGATGGCAAACGCGTAGATATCCCTTCTTACCACGTTGAAGTTGGTCAAGTGATTTCTGTTCGTGAAAAATCTCAAAACGTAGTAACAATCAAAGAAGCTGTTGAAGCAACTGTTGGACGTCCAGCATTCGTAAGCTTTGACACTGAAAAATTAGAAGGTAGCTTCACTCGTTTACCAGAACGTGATGAGTTATACCCTGATATCGACGAAGCTCTTGTCGTTGAATACTACAACCAAAAACTTTAAGATTCGATTTGGAGAAAAGCGTTACAGCTTCTCATACTTTTTCGGATTTGCAGACCTTGCCCACTTTGTTGGGCAAGGTTTTTTTGTATAAAAAAACAAAGATGCTGTTCACTATCCACATCTTTGTTTTTAGTATTTATTTTTGTTTTTTCAAGACACCATCTTTCATCACAAAGACTTCGTCACAAAAATCAATCAAGCGTTGATCGTGCGTTACCATGATCGTTGCTTTATTTTTTTCTTTTGTTTCTCTTGCTAAAATTTTTACAACTTCAAATGCTCGATCCGAATCTAAACTTGCTGTAGGTTCATCCGCTAAGATAATGGATGGATCATTATATAACGCACGAGCAATAGCTACACGCTGACGCTCTCCTCCAGAAATTTCATCTGGATATTTTTTTTTCAATTTCTCAATTCCTAGCTCTGTTAATAACTGATTGACTTTATCCACATCAGTCTTTTCTTTTTTTACTTTATCCACTAATCGTAATTGCTTTTCCACAGTTAAGAACGGAACCAGATTCGATGCTTGCAAAATAAACCCAATTTCAGAAAAACGGATCGTTGACCGTTTTTTTTCATTTTCTTCACTAAATGCTTGATTATTTATTTTAATTTCACCATTGGTAGGGGTTTGTAAGCCACCAGCAAGAGTCAAAAAAGTACTCTTGCCTGACCCACTCGGACCAATCACAGCGACAAATTGACCTTTTTCCACAGAAAAGTTTGTGGGTTTTAATGCTTCAATTGTTGTATCTCCATCTAAAAATTGTTTATCCACAGATAAAAATTCGATTGCTTTCACTTTTTCTCCTCCTGTTCTAGCCAATGGCCTTTAATGGATCGATTTTAATAATTGTTCGAACTGAGAATAATGCCCCTAATACTGCAATAATTAACATTATTCCACCGATTGATAAGAAAAATAGCCAATTCGATTGAAACGGAACTGCTGTGGGCAATACTAAGGAAGTTCCCACAGTACCAAGTAATCCTAGTGTTATCCCCAAGACAGCTAAGATAAATGTTTGTAAAATTACAGACATTGCAATATACAAACCTGAAATACCTTGTGCTTTCATGATTCCAAAAATGGTTGTTTTTTGCATGGTCAACACATAAATAAATATACCTATAACAATTGCCGCAATCACAATCAAAAAGCCGATCATAAAGCCAAATGTCAGTACTTGTGCACTATATCCTGGTAGTTTATTGATAAAAGTTGCAATGTCATAACGAGTTAATCCGTCATCTTTTATTTGAACATTTTTAACCGAGCCCTCTTTAGCACGAAAAACGATTGCATTTACACGAGCATTTTCTGTCGTATCTGATTTTTCAAAGCGAATTTGTTGAAAAACACTTGTGGATACATATAACACTGGTGCAACATTAAACTTAGCATTTTCAGTAAAACCTACGACTTTAAGCTTTTTATCACTGCCAGCTAGCTTTATTGTATCCCCAATTTTGATATCATTTTCTTTTTTCAAGCTATTATCCGCAACTGTTTCATTTTCATTCGTAAAAGCTTTTCCTTCAACAATATTTGGCATCAAAAATTCATCTTTGTTAATCCCGAAAAAACTAGCATTGATTTTTTCAGCATTTTTTTGATCCAATTGAATCACAGCTGCAGTTTGCCCCAGTGAAGCCTTTTCTTGTGCTTCAACTTCATCAATTGACTTGATTGGTATCATCGACATGTTGATATTCGTATTTGATTCATCTGATAATAAAATCCCATCTGCTTGCCATTTATCCACAGCAGTTCGGTTATCTTCAGCCAAGCCATACGCTAAGCCTGTTAAAAAGAAAACTAAATAAGAAATCAAAAACATCACACTAATGATCAGTGCATAGCGTAACTTCGAGCGGGTTATTTCATTCCAAGCCAAAAACATAGTTCATCCTCCTCCTTATCAAACGATAAGTTCTGTAAAAAGTATAACAAAATTTAGAAATCACAACAAAATATCTGCTTTAAGAATGCTCTTAGTGATTAAATAATCCACAAAATCGTCTTATTTTCTTCTTATTTACTCGATTTATTCTGGTATACTTGTAAGAAATAACACGTAAAAAGGAGTTTATTTATGAAAAAGAAATATGGCACGTTTTATACATTAATACAGTTTGCAATGATTTTACTATTTGCACTTTTTTTAAGAACGTTTGTTTTAACACCTGTGGAAGTCGTTGGAATTTCGATGGAGCCTACGTATCATGAGTCGGATCGGTTGTGGCAAACCTCTTTAGTCAGCCCAAAACGATTTGATGTGGCAACATTTCCTAGTCCCAGAGATGGGAAACGAATTGTGAAGCGGGTTGTCGGAATGCCTGGTGATACTATTCGAATGGAAAATGATCAATTATATATCAATGACAAAAAATATGACGAACCTTATTTAGATGAATTTAAAGATGCTTTGACAGATGAAATGCCTTTAACTGCTGATTTTACTTTAGCCAATAGTGCAGCAGGTCCTGCTACTGTTGTTCCTGATGGGAAATATTTTGTATTAGGAGATAATCGGCGGAAAGCGGATGATAGCCGTTATTTTGGTTTTGTTGATGAGGACGCTATTGTGGGTGTTGTTTATTTTCGGTATTACCCACTGAATAAGATTGGTGTGCAATAAAAAATCAGGTAGTAGACTTCTCTCAATACAAAGTCACTACCTGATTTTTTATTGATGTTTAATTGCCAACTGATACAATGGCAATAATTCTTCATACGTCTTCAACATATATTCACGAGCCTTTTCAGGTTCATTCAACAAATCATCCGTCTTTCGAATAATTCGACCAATTTGAAATTCCCCTTTTTTCACATCACGGAAACGAATAAGGTGTTTCTCCAAATCCGCTTCATTCAACCGTTCGATCTCGGGTTGCGTATGATCGATCGACAGGTAAAAATCATCATCTAATTGCTCAAATAATACTTGATTCTCTAAAAAGGCTTGTGCGATTTCCTTTTCATTTTTAGGATTATCGATCAGTGATAACCACATAAAAAGATAGTCTGGCCAGATCCCTAGTTGAAAATGAGCTTCCATTTTATAGCCGCGTTTTTTCTGACTTAATGCCGACCAAGTGTTTTCAGGTGGATAAACGGTTCTACGACGATGTTGCGCAATATGAACAAAAAATTCTGTTTCTAGTTTCTCCCCTAATTGTTCAGCAAAATAATCATCTAACTCTTGAAATTTTGGTTGGATCGTTGAACGAATACCAGCCATTCTTGGGTCTAATCCTTCTATTGTAAAGACATCAAAATCTTTCTCAGTAAACATCAACATGTTGTTATTTCTCCTCTGAACTGTTCTATAGTTTAACGGTGTACTTTCTGCCATTCCTCTAACGTGATGCCAAGCATCGCATCTGTCACGACTTTTCCTTTCCACATACGAGCATTTGGAATTCTACCTTCTACTTTCATGCCGATTTTTTCCATTACTCGACCTGATTTAGGATTGTCAACATCATGGGTAGCAAAAATACGCATCAATTGTAATTCTTCAAAACCAAAACGCAAGATTTCACTAGCTGCTTCCGGCATGTAGCCTTTGCCCCAATAGTTTCGATTCAAGGCGTAGCCGATTTCTGCAATATTATGCTGATCTTCCACACGTAAATCGATCGTTCCGATCAGTTTGCCCGTTTCTTTTAATTCGACACCGTATTTTCCAAATGGTGCTGACATAAAGTAATTAGAAATACTGTCTTGTGTATCTTTCAAAGACTGATGGATTGGAAAAACATGGGTAACCGTCTCTTTATCAGACGCATATTCGTACATATCATTAGCATCACTTAGCGTTACAGGGCGCAGTTTTAAGCGATCCGTTTCTAAATATTGATTTTGTGCAAAAACTAAATTTCGATTGATAAGAATTTCCATAATTACACCTGCTTTTCATACTACTTTACAGAAATCCTCCCTCAGAGGCAAGGGGAAAATCGAAAAAATTTAAACTTCGTTCTTTATAGCTTCTTGGATAAAAGCTTTAACTTCTCCTTGCTTTCCTTCACTAAGGAGTTGAACAATTTTACTCCCAACGATTACACCAGCACAGCTTTTTCTAAAACGATCAACATGCTCTTTAGTAGACACACCAAATCCTGCTAGAACTGGCTTATCACTCACTTTTTGAATATAAGCTAAATGCTCATCTACTATCTCTTGATAGTTTCGCCCAACTCCCGTTACACCATTAACAGCTACTGCGTATATAAAGCCATCTCCAGCTGCAGCCAATTCTGAGATCCGTTCCTTCGGTGTAGTCAGAGCAATCAGCGGAATCAATGAAATATCACTCTCTTTTAGTAATGGTGTTAACAATTCTTGATGTTCATAAGGTAAATCCGGAATAATCAAACCTAAAACATTGGTTTCAGCTAACTCTTGAATAAACGTTTCTAAACCATAGCTAAAAACCGGATTGAAATACGTCATGAGCACTAAAGGCGTTGGGGTTTTGATTTGTTTTAACTGTTGGATTATCTTTCTTAATGTAACTTTATTTTCCAACGCTCTTAGACCAGCCGCTTGGATTACTGGACCATCTGCAACGGGGTCTGAAAAAGGAATCCCTAATTCGATTGCACTAGCTCCTGCATCCGTTAATAATTGGATTTCATCCGCTAATTGATCTAGACCTTGCGCTCCTGCCATGATATATGGAACAAAAATCGTTTCATTCGCTTGCTGTTTTGCCTTTAATTGTTTCGTTAGTGATTTCATTAGTTAGCCTCCTGTTCAAATAATTCTTTGATTTGCTGAACATCTTTATCACCACGACCTGAAAGACAAACGATGATTTGTTTATCTGGTCCAAGTTCTTTGGCTGCTTTTATAGCATGGCTAATAGCATGCGCACTTTCTAAGGCTGGTATGATTCCTTCTGTTTGGCATAAAATTTTAAAGGCATCCAACGCTTCTTGATCGGTCACGGACTCATAGCTTGCTCTTTGTATTTTATTTAAATGACAATGTTCTGGTCCAAGTCCTGGATAATCTAAGCCCGCTGAAATCGAGAAAGCTTCTAAAATTTGTCCGTCCTCATCTTGAAGCAGCTTCATCATCGCGCCATGAAGGACACCTGTTTTTCCTTTATTGATCGATGCAGCATGTGCGTCCGTCTCTAATCCCAAGCCAGCTGCCTCAACACCAATCAACGCAACATCATCATTGATAAACGGATAGAAAATCCCCATTGCATTACTTCCTCCGCCAACACATGCAACCACTGCATCAGGCAGTTTATTTTCTACTTCTAAAAATTGACGTCTCGCTTCAATTCCGATAATACTTTGGTAATCGCGCACAATTTCAGGAAACGGATGCGGACCTAAAACCGATCCCATCACGTAATGTGTATCTTCCACATTGGCAACCCAAAAACGTAGTGCTTCGTTAACTGCATCTTTTAATGTTTTACTCCCAGAAGTCACACTTTCGACTTTCGCCCCTAACAATTCCATCCGAAAGACATTCAATGATTGGCGAGATACATCGACTGCTCCCATGAAAATCGTACATTCCATTCCAAACAAAGCAGCCACTGTAGCTGTGGCTACACCATGTTGCCCTGCTCCTGTTTCAGCAACAACTTTTTTCTTGCCCATTTTTTTCGCTAATAAAATTTGTCCGATCGTGTTATTGATTTTGTGAGCGCCAGTATGGTTCAAGTCTTCTCGTTTGAGGTAAATCTTTGCGCCGCCCGCATAATCTGTCAGTCGCTCTGCAAGGTACAAAGGATTTTCTCGTCCAACAAATTGCTTCAAGTAGTAATTTAACTCATCTTGAAACACCTCATCTGCCTTCGATGCTTCATAAACTTCCTCTAATTCTTTAACGGCATACATCAATGTTTCTGGAACAAATTGTCCCCCGAAATCTCCGTAAAATCCTTGATTTGGTTGATTATACATAACTTTCCTCCTTGTAATTAAAGCTGAATGGGCTCGTTTAGGTTCGACAAGAAAATAGGAAAAATCGACTGTGACGCTTTCTGTCACTTTCTATTTTTATCTTTTTCTCGAGAACCTAGCCCATGAAGCTAGATAGTTTTTAAAGCTGAACGGGCTCGTTTAGCCTTGACTGAAAAATAGAAAAATATGTTTGTGACGACTTTTGTCGCAGGCATATTTTATCTTTTTTCCGAAAGGCTAGCCCGTGAAGCTAGATCGCTTTCTCTAGAAAAGCAATAATTTTTCTAGGGTCTTTTACGCCATTCGTCTCTACTCCACTTGACACGTCAACAGCATATGGATTAAATCGTTGTTTAGCTTGTTGGACGTTCTCCGTCGTCAGACCTCCTGCAATGATTATCTTCTTATTTTTGATGAAACTTGTATCTAGTTGACGCCAATCAAAAACTTGACCGTTACCACCAACAAACTCTTTAGGCGGTGCATCAAATAGTAGAAAATCCGTCTCTGGCTCTCGGTCAAGTGTTTCTTGTATTTCCTTAGTCACCGGTATTGCCCGAATCACTGGAACAGAAAACTTCTCCGTCGTTAACACCCCATGAATTTGCACCATATCCAGATTAGCTTGATGAATGATCGCCTCAACTTCCGAATGACTAGGTGAAACAAAAACTCCAACTTTTTTGACTCTTTTTGGTACATTTTTCGTGATCTCTTTTGCTTTTTCAGGCGTAATACGACGCTTACTTTCTGCAAAAACAAAACCAAGATAATCCGCACCAAAGTTGACTGCTAAATCAACATGTTCTTTGGTTTTCAAGCCGCAAATTTTCACTTTCATCGTGAGACCTGCAATTCTTTGGCTTTCTCTTTAGGATCATTTTCTTTCATCAATCCTTCACCAACTAAAACAGCTTGATAATTCTCTTTTACCAGTTTGACTTGTTCTGCATTTGAAAAACCTGATTCACTGATATAAATCGCATCTGTTTCTTGTTTTTCACCTAAAGTTTGGCTAACACCAAGTGAAACTTTAAATGTTTTCAAATTACGATTATTTACACCAATCAAACGCGCTGACAATTCTTCTGCGGTTATTAATTCCTGCTCATCATGAACTTCCACAAGGACTTCTAAACCGAGTGCTGTAGCTTTGGTATACAGTTCTGCTAACTTTTGTTTAGATAATGCCGCAACAATCAATAGTACGATTGTCGCTCCAGCATTTCTTGCCCGAATTAGTTGTTTTTCATCAATGATAAAATCCTTACATAAAACTGGAATGTTCACTTGTCCAGCAACTTGACGTAAGTCTTCAATCGATCCTTTGAAGAAATGCTCGTCTGTCAATACGGAAATAGCTGTAACGCCTGCCTGCTCATATGCTTTGGCCTGCTCGATGACATCCACTGACAAATTGATTGCACCTTTAGAAGGAGACGCGCGTTTAACTTCTCCGATAATATGCATTTTTTCAGGATTGTCTTTGACTTGTTGATAAAATGAATACGTTTCTCGCAGTGGTTGGACTATTTCTAAAGGCATCTCTTTTACCTCTTGTTGTTTTTCATTGATAATTTTTTTTAGAAAATCCATCTTATGCAACCTCCTTTTGTACTTGTATCAATTGTTCTAATTTATCTAAAGCTGCTCCACTTGCCACACAGTCTTTGGCTAATATAATTCCTTCTTGAATGGTTTCCACTTTGCCATTACTGAAAAATCCTAATCCAGCATTCAGTAAAACAGTATCCAAATAAGGGCTTTCTTGATTTTTCAAAACGGATAATAGTGTATCTGTATTTTGTGTTGCATTACCTCCACGAATAGCTTCTAAAGGCAGACGAGCAAAACCAAATTCTTCTGGTTCGATCGTATGCATCGTGATTTTTTTCTCTTCCAACAATGCAAAATGCGTCGTTCCTGCAAGAGATGCTTCATCCAATCCACCTGCCCCGTTTACAACTATTGCGCGGCTTCGGCCTAATTCACTCAAGGTTTTTGCCGTTTCTTCCAACAAATCTCGACGATATGTGCCCATTAATTGCGAGTTCAAGGATACAGGATTTGTTAATGGTCCGATTAAATTTAAAATGGTTGGTGTTCCTAATTCTTTGCGGACGTTCATGACATATTTCATTTTTGGATGCATCTGAGGAGCAAATAGAAACGCTAATCCTACTTCATTTAGTACAAAACTTGTTTTTTCAGGTGAAAGGCTGATATCTACACCTAAACATTCAAAGATATCTGCACTCCCTGATTTACTGGAAATACTGCGATTGCCGTGCTTCGCAATCGTTACACCACCAGCTGCTAAAACAAATGCTGCAGTTGTACTAATATTGAAACTACCTGATCGATCCCCGCCCGTCCCACAATTGTCCATTACATTTTCTTTTTGACAATCGATCATCACAGCTTTTCTCTGAATCGTATCAGCGATTCCCGCCATTTCTTCTGCTGTTTCACCTTTGCATTTTAGCGCTGTTAGAAAGGCCGCAATTTGGCTATCCGTTAATTGACCTTCAAAGATTTTTTCCGCAACTTGCGCGGCTTCGATCCGTGTGAGATGTTCATTACTATATACTTTTTCAAATAGTTCATGCATAGTATGTTTCCTCCATTAGTTGGATAAAATTTTTAATGATTGCTGCTCCGCTTGGTGTTCCAATTGATTCTGGATGAAATTGAAGCCCGAAGATCGGGTAGTCTTGATGCTCGATTGCCATGATTTCCTGATCATCTGTAGCTGTTGCTGTAATCAAAAATCCTTCAGGTATTGTTTTTGGATCAATGACCAGAGAATGATAACGCATCACAGAAGGTTCAGAACCCCTCTCTTTAAAAAGCTTGCTATCTTTATGCGTCGTAATGACTGACTGTTTACCATGTCGAATTTCTTTAGCTGTTATCACTTGTGCGCCAAATACTTCTCCGATTGTTTGATGGCCTAAACAAATCCCTAATAATGGTTTCTGTTGATAAAATTGCTGGATCACTTCTTTTACATGACCCGTTTCTGCTGGTGTTCCAGGCCCTGGTGAAATGACGATTGCATTCGCTTGTCTTGCTAATCGGAAAATATCAGCTGAATCATTACGAACGATTACTACGTCGTGATCCGCTCCAAGTAATTGAGCTAAATTATGTGTAAATGAATCATAATTATCAATCAATAAAATCATTGCCCCACCTCCAAAAGTGCTTTGGCTTTTTGTAACGTCTCTTCATATTCCTTTGTAGGATCAGAATCATAAACAATGCCTGCACCTGCTTGGACATATGCTTTATTTTTATGGATGACCATTGTTCGAATCGCGATAGCAAAATCCGCTTGGTCATTTTTCGATAAATAACCCACTGCACCAGCATAGATGTTTCGTTTGACTGGTTCGATTTCGTAAATACGCTGCATTGCTCGGATTTTCGGTGCACCGCTGACTGTTCCTGCAGGTAATGTTGATTTTAATGCATCCATTGCAGTCAATTCTTTTTTTAGTTTTCCAGTCACGACTGAAACTAGATGCATCACAAACCGATATTTCTCAACAATCATATAGACTGGCACTTCAACAGAACCAATGTCACTGACTTTTCCTACATCATTGCGTCCTAAATCGATCAACATCAAGTGTTCTGCACGTTCCTTTTCATCTGTGAGTAGTTCTTGTTCTAAGGTTGCATCTTGCTCCACTGTTTGTCCTCTTTTACGCGTTCCTGCAATTGGATTAGTTGTGACGAGTTGATTTTTCACGCTAACTAAACTTTCTGGCGAAGAACCGATAACGTAGGTTTCACCAAAATCTAGAAAATACAGGTAGGTTGAAGGATTAGTAACACGTAATCTGCGGTAATAATCAAACGGCTCTTCTTCAAAATCAGCTGTCAAACGTTGTGAAGGAACCATTTGAAATAGGTCTCCTTGTTTGATATAGCCTTTGATTTTGGTGACGGCTGCTTCAAAACTCGCTTGTGTGAAGTTGCTTTGATAATTTAAATTTTTTAAACGCAGCTCTTTTTGTTCTTCTTCACTTGGTATTTGTAGTTCTTTTATTTTTCGAGTGATTGCTTCTTTTAATACCACTTCACTTCGATTTGAATAGCTATCAGCTTCGACCAAAAAGATCTTTTCCCCAACATGATCAAAGATCAAGTAAGAGTCAAACAGATAAAAATGAATATCTGGAACATTCAACTCATCAAAAGGAGGCTTGCCTAAGTCTTCATAACAAGCAATCACATCATAGCCAACATAGCCGATTGCCCCACCTTGAAAGGGTAATTCTTCTGAAATTTCTTCTTTTTTCAAGACATGTTTTTCGATTTCTTTCAGTGGATCTTTTGCAGTGATTCTTTTTCCATCAATCGTTAGTTCGTGACCATAACAAGTGATTTCAGAAACCGCATCCCAGGCAATGATCGAATAGCGTCCTTTGCTCTTATCTCTGGGTATGCTTTCTAAAAGGCATTTGTTAGTTCCTTGAATTCTTAAAAAGGCGGATATCGCCGTTAGATAATCTGCTTGGATTTCTTTGATCAATTGCATGTGATTTCCTCTTTTCTAGTTTTTTTGTTTTAGGGTTGGATAGGAGCGAAACTTGGTGTAGTGATTCGCTAGTACGGTTACTTCTCTCCACTTGGGCGCCAAGTACTGTTCAGCATCTACTCTGGCATTACCAGTCGTAGTGATTCCTAGTACGGTTACTTCTCTCCCTTTGCTCGCCAAGTACTGTTCAGCATCTACTCTGGCATTACCAGTCGTAGTGATTCCTAGTACGGTTACTTCTCTCCCTTTGCTCGCCAAGTACTGTTCATCATCTACTCTGGCATTGCCAGTCGTAGTGATTCACAGCAAAAAGCCCTCACAAAACAGACTTCTATCTGTTTTGTGAGGGCGAATAATAGTATCCACGGTACCACCTCATTGAAAAAAATTCTTTTATCGTAACCTTAGAATCGCTGTTCACTATTGATCAGTTGGGATCAGAGCGTTTGGTGATTCCTAATATAGTTACTTCTCTCTCCTTAGCACACCTTTTACTGTAAACCACTTTTTTCATGCTTTACAATAAAATAAGCCCCCAAACCACACAAAATCTGTGGTTTGAGGGCGATAAATTCACGGTGCCACCTCAAGTTTGAAAGAAATTCTTTCCTCTTATCAGTCGTCTATCAACGACCTTACTCTATAACGGGAGTTCCCGAAAATGCCTACTAAGATTCAACATTTCGCTCGAAAGTCCATTCACAACCCATCCCTTACTGATTCGCAGTCCCATCAGCTCTCTGAAAAGTTCCAGTGTTGTTACTCCTCTTTCTCAAAGCTTTGCTATTGAGGACAATCATATTAGAAATCTCTAATTTTGTCAACTATTTTTTATATGGAAATCAATTTTTTCCTCAATCCTTTGATTTAACAGTGTTTTCTTTGATGATTTCTACAATCGTTTTTGACGCTAATTCCATTGCTTCAAGTGTGATAAACTCATACTGTCCATGAAAATTTTCGCCGCCTGTAAACAAATTAGGGGTTGGAATCCCCATAAATGAAATTTTTGAACCGTCCGTTCCACCGCGAAAAGGTTGAATATCTGCCTTAATGCCGAGATTTCCCATCGCTTTAACCGCAAGTTCTACAGGAGTCATATCCTTTTCAATGATCTCTTTCATGTTGTAATACTGATCTAGAAATTCAATTGTGATCCGCTCTTTATCAAAGGTTTCATTTAATTCACTAACGATTTTAGCAAGCTCTTGTTTTCTTTTTTCGAAAAGTTTCTTATCATGATCGCGAATAATATAGGTCAACTCAGCATGATCCAAACTTCCAACAAATTTTGTCAGTAAATAAAAACCTTCATAACCTCGTGTTTTTTCCGGCACTTCATCTTTTGGTAATTGCGCATCTATTTTTTCGCCCAATTTAATGGCATTGACCATCGTTCCATAAGCGGTTCCTGGATGAACACTGGTTCCTTCGATCGTGATCACCGCTTGCGCTGCATTGAACGTTTCGTATTCAAAGCAACCAACTCTTCCACTATCTATTGTATAGGCAAAATCCGCTGGAAAATTTGGTGCATCAAAACGATCAGCGCCACGTCCAATTTCTTCATCTGGTCCAAACGCAAGCAGGACTTTTCCATGAGGAATTTCAGGATGTGCCAATAAATATTCAACTGCATCTAAAATTTCTACGATTCCCGCTTTGTCATCCGCACCTAATAAAGTCGTACCATCTGTCGTGATCAAGGTTTGTCCGATATAATCTTTCAGATTGGGAAACTCTTCAACTTCCATGACGATTCCCAGATTTTTATTTAGTACAACATCTTGACCATCATAATTTAAAAAAACATTCGGTTGAATATTCTCAGCATTATAATCTGCCGTATCTAAATGAGCAATAAACCCAATCGTCGGTACCTTTTCTTTGGTTGTTGCGGGTAAAGCAGCGGTCAAAAAGCCATTTTTTTCATTGTACTGAATATCAGAAAGTCCAATTTCCACTAATTCTTTTTCAATGATTTTTGCAAATACTACTTGTCCTTGTGTTGTTGGAACGGTCTGACTAGCTGCATCAGAGCGTGTGTTGACTTTTACATAACGGATAAATCGTTCTAATAATTGACTCATTATTTACTCCTCCGTGAAACTGATTAATCTTCTAAATAGGCTGTTCTCAGATTGAAATAATCACCATATAAGTGATAGCTGATTCCTTTAATTTTTGGATTGATCAAGTAGTTAGATGCACTTTGATAAAGCGGTACTTGCGCTGCATCTTGATCTAGTAAAATATCTTCTGCTTCTTTGTAGTTATCAAATTGTTTACTTGGTTTATTGGCATTCACTGTACGTGCATCTGTGATCAATTTATCATAGTCAGTATTTTTATATGACCCATAATTATAAGCAGATTCTCCAGCGTATAAATTAAAGTAAGAATCTAAATCACTGCTACCTGCGATCCAACCAGATAACGATAGTTCATAGTCTTTATCTTTACGCGTTTGTAAAACATTATTTTTTGGTTGCGCATTGATTGTGATTTCGATACCTTTTAAGTTTTCTTGCAATTGACTTTGGACATATTCTGAGATTTTCTTTCCATTATCATCGTCAGAAACTAAAAGCGATAACTTGATTTTATCTCCTAGATCAGCTTTGGCTTTTTCCCACTCCGCTTGCGCTTTTTTCACATCATGAACTAAATGGTCACCACTAAATTTTCTAAAGTCTTCAGAAGTTTCAGGATTTTTGTACAGGTTACTTGGAATCAAGCCATTTAATGGTTTTGATCCATCATTTAGCACGTTTTTCGTTAAGGCATCTTTGTCGATCGCTTGGGCGATTGCTTTTCTAAGATGGATATTTGCTGGCGCTGTTCCTTCTTTTTTATTGAAATCTAAATAATAATTGGCGACGTCTGAATGTGTGACATAGCCAGCATCATCGCTGTATTGTTGGACATATTGACCACTGATCCGAACTAGATCCAACTCATTTGACTGGTATAAATTAATCCCTGTATTCTCTTCTTTGATTGTATTCACTTTGACTTCTTCTAGTTTTACTTTATCGGCATCATAATATTCAGAATTTTTCTTTAATGTCCATGTATCTGATGATGCATCCCAGTTAGTTAAGATAAACGGTCCACTATAAATCAAATGGTCGCTGTCTGTCGCATAGTCTTTCCCTTGTTTTTCAACATAAGCTTGTTTTTGCGGCGCTAACCAACCGATCGATACGACTGTTAAAAATGATGGCTGTGCCTGTTCTAATGTGACCTCAAATTCTTTATCACTTGGTGCTGCAAGACCAATCTCGTCAATAGTTTTCTCACCATTGCGGATGGCTTTGCTGTTTTTTACATTATCTAATAAATAAGCATTTGGTCCGATCGTTGCTGGTGTTACTAATTTTTTCCACGAATATAAGAAGTCTTGAGCTGTAATTGGTTCGCCGTTACTCCATTTTATGTTATCTTTTAATGTAAATTTATACGTTAAACCGTCTTCGCTGATTTCTGCTTTTTCTGCTAGTCCTGGAATTGGTGTACTGTCGTCATCAAAACGATACAATCCTTCAAAAAGATGTTGAACGATCGTGAATGTATTTTTATCCATCGTTTGGGTAGTATCTAAAGTTGAAAGTGGTGCTGGTGAGCTGATTTCGATTTTTTGACTTGTTGCGATTGTTCCTTCTTCACTCTTTGTTGTTTCTTTTTTGTCGTTGCCCCCGCATGCTGTTAATAATAATCCCGTTAATACTGCACTTACGACTAATAACTTTTTCTTCATTTTATTTCCCCCTTCAGTATCTGTATACATTAACTACTCCTACCTTTTTGTGCAGATGTCAGAAAAGCTGAGTATTGTTCATCATCGAATCACTTTGTTCTTCGTGTTTTACAACAATGAGATCGAAACGAAGGCCCGTGATTCACTAGTATGGTAACTTCTCTCTCGTTGGTCGCCAAGTATTGTTCATCATCTACTCTGGCAGAGCCAATCGTAGTGATTCACAACAAAAAACTCTCATCCTATAAAAGGACGAGAGTTTTATACTTTCGCGGTACCACCTTCAATTGACTTTATAAAAAGTCCACTCTTTCAGTACAACCATACTGAGGCGCTGTAACAGGCGCACCTGAATTGATCTCAATATATTCGATCAATTTGTTCAAAGGCCATTTTCTTTTCCATATTCACTGTCTCTTCCCACCATCCGAGACTCTCTTTGAGTTATCTGAAAAATACTTTCCTCATCTTCACATTTAATTTTAATAGATAATGTATTACAAGGATTGTAGCATAAAGAGAGAAGAAGCGTCAATATAGGTATTAAAATTTATTGATCAAGCACTATTCATTTTTCATTAGATAAAACCATTAGAATTTATGTATTTAACAAAAAATAAACCTACATTCAATTTTCTGTTAGATAATATGAATGTAGGTCTATTCTGTTATTTTTATTTCAACGCTTTTTGTACATCTTCAATCATCAAGTGTGTAGATTCTAATCCGCCACCACTTAAATACCAAACGTCAGGCTGTAAAGAAATGACTTTATCATTTTTACCAGCATTTGTTTGTTTTACTAATTCATTATTTTCTACATTATCATTTGTATCATCGCCACCGATAGCTTTTGTACGGTCAACAACAAATAAAATATCTGGATTTTTTTCTAATACATATTCATACGAAACGCTTTGACCATGAGTAGATGCTTCAATTGCATCATCTGCTTGTTTGAAGCCAAATGTGTCGTGAACGATTCCAAAACGAGAGCCTGTTCCATATGCAGAAAGTTGCCCTTCATTTACCAGAACTACTAAAGCTTTTTGATTACTTGCTTGTGCTTTTTCTTTAACATCTGTAATTTCTTTTTCTAAATCAGCGATTTTTGTTTTTGCCTCGTCTTTTTTATCAAAGATTTCAGCTAATGTTTCGATGTTTTTCTTTGTGGAATTCCATGTGTCTTTAGCATCCACTGATAGATAAATTGTTGGTGCGATTTTACTTAATTTATCTTGGAAGTCTTGTTGGCGTCCAGAAATAATGATCATGTCTGGTTTAAGTTGATTGATTTTTTCTAAATCAGGTTCTTTGATTCCACCTGCTGATTCTACTTTTTTATAGCTATCTAAATATTTAGGCAAGTTTTTTGTTGGTGCACCGATAACAGTTTCTCCAACACCTAGCGCATCCATTGTGTCTAGTGAACCATTATCAAATACAACAACTTTTTTAGGATTCTTAGGAACTTCTACTGAGCCATTTGAATCGTTTACTGTGATCGTTGTTGCTGCATCAGAACTTGATTCTTTTGAAGCTGAACCGTCTGTTGCTTTTTTCCCGTTGTTACCACATGCACCTAAAGTAAGAAGTGCAATCATTGATACTGTTGCAATTGCTAGGAATTTCTTTTTCATTTTATTTCCCCCAGTTTAATTAATGTTTTTACATTTTTTCTACAATAGATTAAAGTGTTTTTTCTATTAATTTTCTCAAAGGCTGAACAAACGTGTTACGCTTTTCTTTTGATCTAGCTTCGAGCGTTAGCTCTTTCGGCAAATAGACAAAATCATTTCAAAGGTAAATAACACCTTTGAATGATTTTCCTAATTGCCTTGACACACAACGAAAGAAATGAGTTGATGTAGAAAGGTACCTACTTGGTTGCTCAAGAGCTGAACAACGCTCTCCGCTTTTCTAATTAAAATACATACAAAATCGTTTTCCTTCAATTTCACAAATTCGGATGTTCATATCATAAAGCTTATTCAACACTTCTGATTGAATAATGTCATCTGTACTACCATGAGTAAATAACCGACCATCTTTCATTGCGACGATCTCATCTGCATAACTTGCTGCAAAATTGATATCATGTAACACGATAATGACAGTTTTACCAAATTCATCCACCAAACGACGTAACGTCTGCATCATTTGAACCGCAAAGTTCATATCTAAATTATTCAAAGGCTCATCCAGCAAAATATAATCTGTATCCTGCGCTAAAACCATGGCAATATACACTCGCTGTAATTGCCCACCTGACAATGTATCGATCAGTTCATCTGCTAAATCTAATAGTCCAAGATTTTCCATTGCTTCTTCGACTTTTTCATGATCTTCTTTTTTTAAACGCCCTTTACTATAAGGAAAACGCCCAAAATTAACTAGCTCTCGAACCGTAATTTTCAGATTGATACCATTCGTTTGTTTTAAAATCGATAGCTTTTTAGACAGTTCACTTTGTTTCCAAGTTTTTACTTCGTTATGATCTAAATAAATTTCACCCGTATCTTTTGGAATCAAGCGACTCATCATTGAAAGCAACGTACTTTTCCCTGCTCCATTCGGACCGATAAACGCAGTTAATTTTTGCTCTGTAATTGGCAATTGAACCTCTGAAACAACAATCTTTTCACCATATCTTTTTGAAACATTTTTGATTTCGATCATCTGCGCTGCTTCCTTTCACTAATAATCTTTCCGACAAAATAGACACCGCCGCCAAATTCGATCACAATACTTAACGTCGTATTCAACTGAAACACTTGCTCTACAAGAAACTGCCCAAATACTAGTAATAAGATCGATAATAAACTACCACCTAAAAATAACTCACGATGTCGATAGGTACCCATTAACTGATAGCTCATATTTGCCACAATGAATCCAAGAAAAGTTACAGGACCTACCAAAGCTGTCGAAAGCCCAATCAATCCACTAATGACCGTCAATAATACAAACTGAAACCTAGGAACATTGATCCCTAGACTAGTCGCTTGCTCATTTCCTAAATGCAACACATCCAGCGCATGACTTTTTATCCATAAGAAGCCTACCAAAAGTGTGATCAAAACACCTGCAATCACGAGATGCTGACTATTTACATTACCAAAACTGGCAAATAATTTCCCTTGCAATAAATCATATTCATTAGGATCCATTACAACTTGTAAAAAAGTACTGATACTATTGAAAAACGTTCCTAAAATAATTCCGATCATCAACAATAAAAAGAGATCATTACCGCCCTTTTTCAATAAGAAACGAGACAACATAGTACTCGCACTGACCATCAATAAAACATTCAAAAGAAATGTCGCGATTGTTTCATTCCCTAAAAGCTGCTGTCCTCCTAAAAAAAAGAACAGTACAGTTTGAATAAAAACATACAATGAATCCAAGCCTAAAATATTCGGCGTTAAAAAGTGGTTCTGCGTCATCGTCTGAAAACTAATCGTCGAAAACGTCGCAGCGATTCCAACGAAAGCAAAAGCTAATAACTTTTTCCCTCTAAGTTCTAAAGCAAAGGCCCAATTCCCATATGTCTTATAGGATAGATACAAAGCGCAGACTGCAATCACGGCTATCAACAATACAATAATTTTCACCGCGGATGACTGGAAGAATTTTTTCATGCTGTTTTCCTCCTCATCAGTAATGCGATAAAAATAAAACTACCTAAAACGCCTACTACGACGCTGACGGGCACCTCATAAGGTGCAATCACCACACGAGCTAACACATCACATGCTAGTAAAAAGATACTTCCGCCAACTGCTGTGATTGCCAAAGTGTTTTTCATATGATCGCCATAACGCATGGATACAAGATTAGGAACGATCACGCCTAAAAACGGAATATTTCCTACCATGATCAAGACGACCGCACTAGATAAAGCCACAATGCCTAAGCCAAATAGCTGAATACGCTGATAATTCAAGCCCAGATTTGTCGCCATATCTTCTCCCATGCCAACTACGGTAAAACGATACGCAAAAAGATATGTGATAATCAATAACGGAATCGTCAGATAAAGCAACTCGTAATTGCCTTTCATCACTGTAGAAAAATTTCCCTGCAGCCAAGAAGACATATTTTGAACTAATTGAAATTGATAGGCAAAAAATGTTGCCACTGAACCAATGATATTCCCAAACATCACGCCGATCAGCGGAATCATAACTTGATTTTTTGCAGGTAAAAAGCGTGTTAAATAAATAAAAACTAACGTCCCGCCAAAAGCAAACAAGAAGGCAATAAAGGATCTGAATAATAATGGCGCGCTAGGAAACAGGATCATGACAACTAAAATCCCCAAACGTGCACTATCCATCGTCCCTGCCGTACTAGGCGAAACAAATTTATTCTGTGTTAAATGCTGCATGATCAAACCAGAAATACTGATCGTACTTCCTGCAATCACTAAACTGATCGTTCGAGGCAGCCTTGTTGTTAACAAAACTAATTGTTGCTGTGAATCCCATTGAAATAATTGTGTCAGAGAGATATCTTTCACTCCGACAAAAATCGATGATACGATCAAAAGGAGTAAGAGAACAAATAGGCCTATTTTTTTCATATACTTGCTCCGTTTTTCTACTTGCTAGAATGAAATACCCAAAATTAAACTCAGCTTGCTTCGCTTTTCTTTTTATCTAGCTTTACAAACTACTTCCTCTGAAAAAAGATAAAACATACGCATGCCAGAGAATGGCACAAGATTTTTGTTCTACCCTTCTAATTGAGAATGATTTTCATTCTTACTTCTTAGTCTATGCGATGTTATGAATAAAAGCAATACTTTTTTCGCTTTTATCCATTCTCAATTAGCCAAGAAATACAGTTCTTCCAGGCGCTTCTCACTTGTTCTATGCTATAATTTGAAATAAGACTAGATGGAAGCAGGTTAGATAATTAATGGCACAAGATGACTTACAGAAACATTTAGATAATGCAATGTATGGCACCCCGCTACTAAAACCAGAAGAACAACGCAAGTATATGGGGACTTTCCGCGAGCGTTGTTACTTGACGATGACGATTACACAGATGAAAAATACAGAAGATAAAGCGAATTTCTTAAAAGAATTGGCAAAACATCCAGATGCTACTGTTTTGCTGAATGGGGCGATGGAAATGAGCTTACAGGCGGCTTATATCAAATTGATCAATGAACAACAATTATCCTTTACCGTGGTCAATGATTTTGTTGAAAATACACCGGATGCTTTGGGCTTAGTTTTCACAGCTAAAGAAGCCGTGAATGAAGAAATAATCGATATTGAACAAAAATATCCAAAACAAACTGCTGAAACTTCCGAAACAGAACAATCAAAGAAAAGTTTTTGGCATAAATTATTTCGTTCTTAAAAAAGAGGTTGGGACAGGAGTGTTTAATCCCGAGAAATAAGAAGGAATTCACGAAAATTGCTCTTCAAATTTTTGTGAATTTCAGCTTATTTCCGATAAGATTGCTTCTGCTCCCACCGTTTATCTGGATTCCATGTGAGTGGGATATGACTCGAAGAGTTATGTCCCACTCTTTTTTATCTATCTCTCGACCAACTGATAATATACCTTCGAGGTACGCCAATAAATCACAAAATAACCTAATGAAAAAATCAACACACACCCAACAGTTGTCACAAACAATAAATTAGCATTCATTAACCCAAATAGTACCATCAGCTTCTTAATGATCGGAAAGGCAAAACTTAAATGGATCACAGCAACAATAATCGGTAAAAAGAAAACCAATAAAATTTGATGCTGAATCGCTTTTTTTACCTCTCTATGGCTCAAACCAACTTTTTGCATGATCGTAAAACGTTCACGGTCATCGCTGCCTTCCGAAACTTGTTTATAATAAATAATCAGAGTTGTTGCCACTAAGAAGCTGACCCCAAAAATAATTCCTAAGAAGAAAAAACCGCCGTATAATGAACGCATTTCTTCTCGGTCTTTATCGATCGACGTTACTGACAACGAGCGTTCTAAATCCTCATCGCCATTTGCCGCTACAATCTCTTGAAATTTTCCTTGTAACGCATTCGATACTTTGATCCGTTTATCCAATGTACCTGATACTTCAAAACTTACTATAGAAGCAGGGGTTGGTACAAATTTGAAAACAGACTCTTTGAATTCATCTGCTATTTCAGTATAAAACGATGTTGTCGCTGTTTCATCTGGTATCACGAGAATAAGCGAACCTAAAACTGCGTCTTCTTCTTTCGGAGCAAATATAAATTGCTCTAGCGTTTTTTTCACTTGGAATTCTTTACTACCGATCGTGATACTTTTTTCTTTATAATTTCCAGTAACTGGGTAAACAAACACTTCGTTTTTCGCTAATGTCAATGTTTTATCTTCTAAACGATTGTATTCACTTAGTGCTAAAAAACGAATCCCAACGACTTTGTTATAATTTGAAAAAGCTTCTTTTAAAGGCTCAAATGAATCATCTTGTTGCTTCAGCGTAACTAAATTACCTGAAAGTGTTACGTATTTAACATCTTTAACTGCTGATCCTTGTTTTTTTACTTCTTCAAGGATGATTTTTTTGGTTTCTTCCATGGGTAAAGCCACTTCTACAGAATTTTCAAATGGATTTCTACTTTGGATGATTTTTTCCTGCCCAATATACAAGCAAACCGTAGAAGAAATTGTCACTAATGCCATCGTACATAAAATAGAAATCGTAGCCAAACCTGCGCCATTTTGTTTCATTCGAAAAATCATACTAGAGATCGAAATAAAGTTATCTGGCTGATAATAGAATTTTTTATTTTTCTTCAATACCTTTAATAAAGTGATACTACCTGCGATAAAAATACTGTATGTTCCAATGATCACTAAAACTACTGCAATAAAAAATTGTGTCAGTGCTTCTACTGGTGATGTGATCGTCACAGAAATACCATAGCCAATTCCCAAACAAATAATTCCCGCTACACTAAACAACCATTTAGACTTAGGTTCTTTCTCACCAGAACTTCCTTGCCCGAACAATTCGATCGGTTTGGTTTTTCTGACTTCCCACGTGTCATATAAAAACGTTACTAAAAAAACACCTATAAACAATAACGTGACTTGTCCTAGGGATTCAACAGAAAATGCATAGACAAAATCAGCACCAAAACCCGTTAGACGTTTTAAAATCAAAAACATCAACTTAGATAAAATAGCCCCCGCTAGTAACCCCACAAGCAACGTAATAGCTAACGTTATCAGATTTTCAAAAAACATCATCACAGTTAGATTCTTCTTATCCATCCCTAAAATATTGTACAGACCTAATTCTTTTTTACGACGTTTCATTAAGAAACTATGCGTATAAAATGTAAAAACTATCGTGAAAATCATAATAATTTTGTTCCCTAAGTCAAACATCACTTTCAATGACTCTGCCCCTTGCAAGTGATCCAACCCTTGATTATTCCTCATAATTTGCATGATCATGTTTAACACGACCGTAAAAATTGCCGCAAGACAAAATGGGAGGTATACCGCACGATTTTTCTTAATATTGCTATAAGCTAAACGTAGATATAACATAACCTAGACTCCTTTCGACAGCAAAGTCGTCATTGTTTTTGAAATATCACTCAATAGCTCATCTTGCGTTTTTAAACCACGGTACAGTTGATGAAAAACTTGACCATCTTTAATAAATAATATTCGATTGGCGTGACTGGCTGCTATTGCGCTATGTGTAACCATCACGATCGTTTGTTTTTGCTGATTGACTTCTTGAAATAACTCTAACAAATTTTCAGAACTTTTCGAGTCTAAAGCGCCTGTCGGTTCGTCTGCCAAAACTAACTGAGGTTTTGTGATCAGTGCCCGTACCGCAGCAACACGCTGCTTTTGCCCGCCAGAAATTTCATAAGGGTATTTTTCTAATAACTGGTCAATGCCTAACGTTTTTGCTAAAGGTTCGATTCTTCGAGTCATTTCTTTGATATCCATTTTAGATAAGACAAGTGGTAAAAAGATATTGTCTTTAACAGAAAAATTATCTAACAAATTAAAATCTTGAAAAACAAATCCTAGATTTTCTCGACGAAATGCAGCTAATTTCCCTTCTGGTATCTCTGTAATATTTTTGCCATTTAGCGTAACCGTTCCGTTAGTCGGCATATCCAATGTTGCTAAAATGTTCAACAATGTACTTTTACCTGAGCCAGATTCCCCCATGATCGCAATATATTCCCCTTCTTCTACTTGAAAAGAAGCGTCTTTTAATGCGGTCACTTGATTGCCGCTAAATCTTGTTTGATAGATTTTTTGAATATGATTTACTTCTAATATTGCCATTACAATCGCCCCTGCCTATAATTTATCTACTATTCACTATAAACAAAAGAGCAAGCAAAGAATACTTACACTTTGCTCGCTAACCTTACAATGAGGTAAGGATTGGCTATAAATAGTTCCGTCATTCGATATCAAATATCTTTTGAGTAAGGTTTAGACTAACTTTTGTGCCCATTCCTACCTCTGATATAAGAGCGATTTGATGACCTAATTTGATTAAAATTTCTTTACTCATAAACAAGCCCAATCCTGAAGCGTTTTGATATGTTCTCCCATTAAATCCCGTATAGCCGCGCTCAAATACCCGTACAGCATCTTCTGGTAAAATTCCGATGCCAGTATCTTCAATAATCAATTCAGGCTGTGGCTCCTCATTCATGTAAATCCTTATCCCACCTTGATTAGTATACTTGATTGCATTAAATAGCACTTGCTCAAGTACGAATTGCAGCCACTTTTTATCACTAATAATCGTTTGGTTCGTCGGGTCCAATGAAAATGTCAGATTTTTATGAATAAAAAAGACAGCATATTTTTTCACCGTATCTTTAACCAGTTGATCTAAGTCGATCTCTTCAAAAACAAAATCCGTCTCTGTATGATTCATCCGTAAATACTGCAACATCATATCCAAATATTGATCAACTTTAAACAGTTCTTGTTTTAAAATATCTTGATCCAATTGATTTTCCTGCATTTTTAAATTCAATACGGCTATCGGCGTTTTAATTTGATGACTCCACATACTATAATAATCCATCAGCTTCTGATTAGCCGCTTCAAGTCTCCCTACTTCTATCCGATATTCTTTGTCCAGTACCGTCACCAAACGTTCATATTCTTTATCCAATAAAGAATATCCGCTTTTTTTCTGAGAAGGATATAATTTAGGTGCTTGAATCCCTTCTTTCAATTGTCGATATTTCCTGAGATAAAAATAAAACTGCACCCCCATTGTCACAATAATCAATAAAATAGAAAAAAGAATCGCATCAGAATACGCAGAAAATGGAATCTCATAGAGAAAAAAGGTCAATGCGAATAGTCCGACGATACCTAGATACGTAATAAGCGCTAAACGCTTATCAAATATGTAGTAGAGAAATAGTTTCATACCGTTTATCCTCCCTTACCTAAACGATAACCTTTACCTTTTTCTGTATATATCTGTTGATCCAAACCAACCTCAGCTACTTTTTTTCTTAAGCGAGTCATATTGACTGACAATGTATTCACATCAATAAATTCTTCACTTTCCCATAATTTCTCCATGATTTTTTCTTTTGGTACTAATTTTTCAGGTTGCTGAAAAAGCATTCCTAAAATTTTAGATTCATTTATTGTAAGCGCGATTGTTTGCCCCTCAAATCCAACTTCAAATGCTTCTAAGTCTAAATTAAATCCTTTGTAGTTCAAACTGTGAGTTGTCGGCAACATATCACTTCGACGCAAAATTGCTTGGATTTTTGCAACTAATATTTGTAAATCAAATGGTTTGGCGATAAAGTCATCTGCCCCCATATTCATCGCCATTAAGATATTCATATTGTCATCAGCTGACGATAAAAAGACAATCGGTACCTCTGTTTGTTTTCTTAACTCACTACACCAATAAAACCCATTATACAAAGGTAGGGAAATATCCATCAAAACAAGGTCAGGTCGGTACTGTAACACATCCACCGCCACATTTTGAAAATCCCCAGCAACTCGAATATCGAATCCCCATTTTCTTAAAAAAGCAGCAACTGTTTCTGTAATTTGTACGTCATCTTCCACTATATAAATTTTTTTCATTGTGTCCTCCAATACTTCATAAGCGCAATATTGTGCAACTTCTTACAATCCTCTTTCTTTTATTGTGGGAATTAATTATGCATTTGTCAAATCATTTTTTAGAAAATAAAATAAGAGATCAAAAAGCAATTAGCCTTGATCTCTTATACTTAGAATTATTCAAATACCTCTGGATACAACATCTTAAGCACATCCATCGTCAAATGACGTCCCTTACCTGAATGCGGATAAGCATGCATATGCATCGCTGGATTAAAGTTCGCTTCTATAATTCCATACGTACGACTATTCTTCATTCCTTTGACCGATTTATCTGGAACGATCAAGTCGATCCCACAAATCTTTGCCCCTAAAGCTTGGACTGCTTCAATCGCAATTTGTTTATAACTGTCATCAAAATTATCCGTTACATCGATTGAATCGCCGCCCGTGCTGACGTTAGAATTTTCCCGCAAATAAACGATCTGGTCTTTTTCCGGCACAGAAGTTGTTAAGAGATTTTGCTCTTTTAGCATCAAACGCTCTACATCCCCCAATTGAATCAGTTCTAATGGTGAGCGATGGTGGGTTCCTCTTAAAGGATCAAGGTTCTTTTCTGCTACCAACGCTTCAACCGAACGAATCCCATCACCAACAACATTGGCCGGCACACGCAACATAATAGCACGTACTTGGTCGTCTAATACAAAGAAACGGTATTCTGTCCCTGGTAGGAATTCTTCGATCAACACAGCTGAATCTTCTTTAAAAGCTAATTTTAATGCTTCTGTGTAATCAGCTAATGAAGCTCCCTCTTTAAAAATCGTGATTCCTAAACCATAATTTGTTGATTTAGGTTTGATCACAAAGGCTTTTTCGGCGTATTTTACATACGCTTGTTCTGCTTGCTCTATCGCATCAAACTCATCTCCACCTGGTACGGTAAAGCCAGCTTCTGCCAAAACTTTTTTAGTGACGGTCTTATTCTCCATAATCAAAGGAACAATGTAGCTATCTTTACTCGTCATATTCGCATTTTTCACATATTCGATATGATCGTTGTGTTTGAGTTTTAAAAATTGTTCTGCTTCATCTAATAATTCAACTTCTACACCTTTTTGGATGACATCAAATAAAAATAACTGCGTCGATAACTCCATATTTCTAAAACCAGCTAATTGATACGGTCGTTCAAAAGCCATTCCTTGATATTCTTTTCCGAAAATAATCCCCAATTCTTGATTTGAATTGCTTTCAATGATCGTCCACATTTTTCCAGCAATCGTTAAATCGGGTGTTCTTAATTGCGCGCGATGGACTTCCAATGATTTTTTCGATCTAAATAAACCTAATGCTTCAATCATCTCATCCATTTCCGCAAAAATACGGTCACCTTCCGCTAAAAGCTTCACTTGGGAAAAAGGATGGCCTAAGGCTACTTGCTCATTTAAGAAGTCGCCTGTCGCTACCCAATCATTCGGCGCTTCTTTTTCATCCGTCCATAGTAAATACAACATAAACAAATGAATGAACTCAAGCGATTCTTCATCCACACCTAATGGCGCAAATGGATTTAAATCTAGATTTCTAAGTTCGATATAACGAATACCCGTTTTAGGTAAATCAGCCATTTGCTTGCCACCACGTAAACGAACAGCTGAATAAAATTCTTTTTCTTCAGATAATATGCCGTTTTCAACCATTCGGTGAATGTCATTGATATAGTGTTGCAATGATTCGTAAGAAACTTTAACGTCCTCATTATTTTTATAACCAAACGAACTGTTGCGTAAACTTCTAACAGGCTCTTTCGGACGCTCTTCTCGATCCGTAAAATAACCAGACTCACTAACAGGAGATGCACCAAATAGATACGTGATCAGCCATCGGTAACGTAAATAGTTCCGTGAGACTTTCATATATAAAATATTTTTGAACTCTTCAATCGTTTCATATTCTGTTTGTGCTGAGAAAAGCTGCTCTACTAATTCGATGTCGTATTCAAAATTAAAATGAATTCCACTGACCATCTGTTTACGTTTGCCATATTCTCTTGCTAAATAACGACGATACAAAATCCCTTCAAACTGGTCTAACTTAGCGATTTTGATCTCTTCATCTTTTAATGGCAATTTTGGCGGCATACTTAACGGCCAAAGCATCTCATGCTTATTCATCGAACGCAATGCTACATCATGAATCGCTGCAAGATAGCGCATCATTTCATGAATAGAATTAGCCACAGGTGTGATCAACTCCATTTGAGACTCACTAAAATCGGTTTGTATGTATGGATGATAAGAACGATTTCCTAAAACCTCAGGATGATCCGTTGTCGCCAATTGACCATCAAATGTCGTACGCTGGCTTTCTTTTTCTAATCCAAATCGCGCAGCCATTACATATGGGCGCGCATTTTTTTGCTGTAACAACTCTTTAAATTTCATACTGTCGCCTTTCTTCCCCGTTATTATTCCATTACTCATCATTATATAGAAAAAGAGAAGTAAAAAGAATATTTTAGCTTAAATTTTGTCAAAAAGAATATAAACTTTCTTAATTTGTCCAAACAGAGAGTGCCTCATACTTTTTTTATCTGCTCTCTCTTCTTTCAAGTCACTGAACTTCATTGTATACTAGAAAAAAAATGAAGGAGGACATCATGAATACTAAAGCTTTGATTGTCATCGATCTCCAAAACGGTCTAGAAAATGATGGAAGTGGTTTATTTAATCTCACTAATCTATTGATTGGTGTAAATCAACGCATTGCAGATTACCGCAAGCACCATCTACCCATTATATTTATCCAGCATGAAGATGTTGAGTTAGTTGTCGAAAGCCTCAAATGGCAGTTATTTGATCAACTAGATGCCAGGTCTTACGACTTTTATGTCAGGAAAACCCATGCTAATTCTTTTTTTCAAACGAATCTAAAAGAATGTTTAGATAAACTCTCCGTCACTGAACTTGAATTTTGTGGTGCTCAGACAGAATATTGTGTTGATACTACGATCCGTATGGCTCATGGTTTAGGTTATACTTGTTTCATGAAACGAGGTTTAAGCACAACACTAGACACTGATTTGCTCGATGCTAAAACAATCATCCAGCACCATGAACATTTATGGGATCAACGATTTTTAACCTTTATTTGATTAAATAGCTATTGTTTTTTTTGTTCCCTCTAATTTTACCATACTACTCAACTAAAAAATTAAAATTATCTCATGATATATTCTAGTCATTCGTGATAGTATAACTAGGGGATATTTGTTGAACTATTTTTCTTTTGCTCTTATTATTCGTTTAACGATGAAATACCCGATATTCTTTGACAATGGAGGAACGTTTTACATGAAATTTACGAAGAGACAAATCCAAGATACGTTATACGTGACGATTGGTTCTTTTATTTTAGCAGTATCGATCAATTCGATTTTACTGCCAAACAAGATCGTAGCTGGAGGCGCAAATGGTATCAGTGTGGTAATCAACTATTTGTTCGGCACCAACCCAGCTTTAGTTTTATATGCAATCAACTTACCGTTATTACTGCTTTGTTTTTTACTTTTAGGCAAAGAAGTTGGGATCAAAACAATTTATGGTAGTCTGATCTATCCGTTTTTTGTAGGGATTACAACTCATTTACCTGTACTGACCCATAATATTTTCCTCGCAACAATCTTCGGTGGTATTTTGACTGGGATTGGGTTAGGTCTAGAATTTAGAGGAAATGCTTCAACTGGCGGAACAGCGATTATTTCTCAAATCGTGAATAAGTACTTCAAAATTTCATTAGGTGTATCGATTTTATTTGTGGACGGTCTGGTGATTTTGTCAGCTCTATTTGTTTTCAATACAGATACAGTACTCTTTTCTCTGATTTGTTTATACCTTATTGGACGAGTGGTCGATATGGTTCAAGTTGGCTTTGTTCGTTCGAAAAATGTCATGATCATTTCACCGAAATATGCGGAAATCAAAGAGAAAATCTTAGTCGATATGGATAAAGGATTAACGATGGTTCCAATCGAAGGTGGCTATCAAAAAAATCCAAGCATGTTGATGATGACGGTTATTAGTGAAAAAGATTTTGCAAAGATCAAAGAGAATGTCTTGGCAATTGATGAAGAAGCGTTTATTGTGTCAATGAATGCGAGTGAAGTTTTTGGTAAAGGATTTAGTTTGAAGAAAATTGCTGAAGATTATGGGATCGAAGCGAATAATTTGTAATAGAAAAGCGAAACAAAACGTTTAGCTCTCATGAAAATTAGGAAATCTTTGGAAAGATGTTCTTTGTCTTTTCAGAGATTTGTCTATTTTACTTGAGGGCTGATTTGTGTAGCTAGATCAAAAAAGCGAAACAAAGCGTTCAACTCTCATCAAAATTAGGAAATCTTTGGAAAGATGTTCTTTGTCTTTTCAGAGATTTGTCTATTTTACTTGAGGGCTGATTTGTGTAGCTAGATCAAAAAAGCGAAACAAAGCGTTCAACTCTCATCAAAATTAGGAAATCTTTGGAAAGATGTTCTTTGTCTTTTCAGAGATTTGTCTATTTTACTTGAGGGCTGATTTGTGTAGCTAGATCAAAAAAGCGAAACAAAACGTTCAACTCTCATGAAAATCAGGAAAATAGTTTGGGAGCGCATCTTTTCCTCTATACAAAATCTTCTCTTAATGATATAATTAGTTTGCATACAAAAAACATAGAGTACACTAAACCCCAGGAGAGTGTGGTTCTCCTGGGGTTTTTCGTGGGCTAATGCCGCCATATTTTGTTTTACTTCTTCTTTTTGGTATTTAGCCAATACTCAAATAAAGAGATCAATACTCCTACAAGAAGTGGGCAAACAAATGCTAAAAACATAGAGCACACCTCCTTTCAGTCGTAAGACTGGCGGATAGGCGACATATTAAAATACGCTAGTTTGTTCCGATCACATTATTTTTTACTATTGAGCATTAGGTGCAGTCAGCCACTGACATTTCTCCCCTAATTCTAAATCTCCTTTTTTACCGAATATAATCGACTACTTGAAAAAGAAGCAAAAAAAATGATAGGTTAGATCAAGAAAAAGGCTGCAACTGATTTTATTAGAAAGTGAGCACTACACTTCTTCAATATTTTCCGTACATATAAAAATGAAGCTCCTTAAATCAAATAAAAAAAACAGCCTTTGAATAGTCATCTATTGACGTATTCAAAAGCTGTTTTTTAATTCAAGCTACGCTATAAACTCGCTTTTAATCTTCTTCTTTCAACAATCCTTTAAACAATCCAATCGCAAAATCATTTGCATCAAACGGCTCTAAATCATCAATGCCTTCACCCAGTCCCACTAGTTTTACTGGTAAGTGCAACTCATTACGAATGGCTAAAACGATCCCACCTTTTGCTGTCCCATCCAGTTTAGTTAAGACTAAACCTGTGACATCGGTTGTTTCTTTGAATTGCTTTGCTTGTGACATCGCATTTTGTCCTGTTGTAGCATCTACTACAAGCAAGACTTCATGCGGTGCATCTGGCAATTCACGCTGAATCACGCGCTTGATTTTTTCTAATTCGTTCATCAAATTGACTTTATTTTGTAAACGTCCTGCTGTGTCAACAAGTAAGATATCCGCATTCTCAGCTTTAGCACGGTCTACTGCATCAAAGACAACTGCCGCTGGATCACCACCTGCATTTCCTCGGACAACTTCTACCCCAGCACGTTCGCCCCAAACAACTAATTGATCGATGGCTCCTGCTCTAAAGGTATCTGCGGCTGCCATTAACACTTTTTTGCCGTCTTGTTTGAATTCATGCGCTAGTTTACCGATACTGGTTGTTTTACCTACTCCATTTACACCGACAAATAACATGACAGTTAATCCTTTTTCTTGAATATTCAGCGCATTATTTTCTTCAATACCTTCTGCTTCGTACAAATCAACCATTTTCTCGATAATCGTATTTTGAACAGCTGCTGGTTTTTTCACGTTGCGTAGTTTCACTTCTTGACGTAAGGATTCTGTGATTTTAATCGCTGTGTCAAAACCAACATCTGCACCAATCAAGGTTTCCTCTAATTCTTCAAAGAAATCCTCATCAACTGATCGGAAATTCGCGAATAATTCATTCAAGCGTTCACCGAACGTTTTGCGGGTTTTTTCTAAGCCCTTTTCATACTTTTCTTGGACGATGATTTCCTCTTCTTGTTCCTCAATAATTTCAGGATCAACCAGTTCTTCTGCTTGGGTAACAGGATTTACTGTAATCAGAGGGTCGATTTCTGGTTCTCGTTCTTTTTCAGGCTCTTCTGCTGCTTCAAAAGTCTCCTCTTGTACTTGCTCTAGTGATTCCGTATCAGCTTGTTTTTCTTCTGGCATCACTTCTTCTTGAACGGGCTCTATGACTTCTTCATCTGTCTTGATTTCAGCAGGTGGTGTTTCTTTTTCGTTCATAAAGGCTTTTTTTATTTTATCGAAAAATCCCATTTAATTCCCTCCTCTCAATGGTTCTAAAACAAATTTTTCAACGGCTTGTGCAACACCATCATTGTCGTTCGTATCCGTAATAACATCTGCCAAGTCTTTCACCTTAGTGACAGCATTTTCCATCGCTACACCAAGTCCTGCATATTCGATCATCGGCAGGTCATTTTCTTCATCACCGATCGTCATGATTTCTTCTTGTTTGATGCCTAAATCTCTGGCCAATAAAGAAATTCCATAGGCTTTTGTGATTCCTTTAGGCATAAATTCTAGTAAATTACTTCTCGTTTTGATGATTTCATAACGGTCGTAAAATGGCGTAGGTATCTTTTTGATTTGCTCATCTAGATACGTTTGTTCTACCGCAACAACTGCTTTATTGTAAATTTTATCAGCTGTCAATTGAGCTAATTCGTATGACTCATATGTCAGTAATTTATTTAGTTGACTATATAAAGATTCATGGTCCTGTGTCGTTGGCAGTTGCAAGACAAGTCCATCAGACAAAATATCCAGAGGTACATTTAACGATGTAGCCAGCTCAAATAAATCGTGGATATTTTCCAAAGGCATGGATGATTTTTCAATGATTTCACCTGTATCATTTTTTTGAACTAATCCGCCATTAAAGGTGATGCTGTAATCGCCGTTATCTCGCAAATTTAAAGCGTCTAAATAAATGCCGATAGCAGCTAACGGTCGACCTGTACAAATGACGATTTTAACACCTGCAGCTTTAGCTTGTGTTAAAGCTTCTTTATTTCTCGAAGAAATTTCCTTCTTACTATCTAGTAATGTGCCATCTAAATCGATAGCGACCAGTTTAATCAACCCAATTTTTCCTCCCATCCTATACAGCTAAGTTTCGGCAACGATTGCGCCGCCTTCTTTGACTTCTTCCAAACGAACAGAAACGATTTTCGACACACCGGATTCTTGCATTGTTACACCATATAAGACATCTGCCGCTTCCATTGTCCCTTTACGGTGAGTAACCACGATAAATTGCGTATCGTCTTCAAATTCACTTAAATAATGCCCAAAACGAGAAACGTTAGCGTCATCTAAAGCCGCTTCAACTTCATCCAAGACACAGAAAGGAACTGGTCTAACACGGATGATGGAGAATAATAACGCAATCGCTGTTAAAGCTCGCTCACCACCGGAAAGTAAGCTTAAGTTTTGTAATTTTTTACCTGGCGGCTGTGCTTCGATTTCTACCCCAGTATTCAGTAAATCTTCTGGATTTGTCAAAATCAGCTCTGCTCGACCACCACCAAACATATTTGGAAACACGACTTTAAACTGTGCTCGTATCGCTTCAAAGACTTCACTAAAGCGTGCTTTGACTTCTTCATCCATCTCACCCATTGTTTCGAACAACTGCTCTTTAGCGTCTAACAAGTCATCACGTTGAGACACTAAAAACTCATGGCGTTCATTCACTTGCTCGTATTGCTCGATGGCGTTGAGATTGACTGGACCTAAGCGTTCGATATCACGTTTCAAACGTTTCACTTCGATTTTTGCCTGCTCTTTGTCGATTGATAATTCATAATCTTCACTCGCGCGCTCGAAGGTCAAACTGTATTCTTCTTGCAGGTACTGCAACGAGTTATCTAGTTTGATTTCTGAACGGTTTTTCTCGACTTCGATTTTGGTTTGTTCCGTTAATAAATGTTGTTGTTGTTTATTCTCTTCAGCCAAACCTGTATCGATTCGATCGACTTGCTCTTGTAGTTGGTGACGAGCTGTTTTCGCTTCTTGAATGCTTATTTGAAGTTGCTCTTTTTTCTCTGCTAGTTGTTCTAATTGAACCGCTAAGCTCTCTTCTGTGACTTGATGATCTGTTGAATGATCATTCAATTGTTGTAATTGCTGGCGTAATGCTGTTTCCCTTGCTAGGAATTCATCTAGCTGGGTTTGTTTTTCTACTACTTGCTCTGTTAAATGAGCCAATTGTTCAGCAGCGACCGCTTGATCTGCCTGCACTTGGTTGAATCGTTCAAACGCTTCAGCTCTTAACGTTTCCATTTGGCTCGCTTCTTGATCAACTTGCTTCATTTCTTGATCCAAACGTTCTTTTGTCTGATTCAGCTCTTGTTGTTGTTCCGTTAGTTCTTCTTTTCTTGCTTGATACTCCGTTAAAAACTGATGCAGTTCACGCGCTTCAAACTCAAACAGTCTTTTTTCTTTAGTCAAACGAGTGATCGTTTCTTCTTGATTAGCAAGTTTATTTTGCAACTCTTGCTGTCTCAAGCGGCTCGTTTCACCAGTGGAACGTAATTGCTCAAGTTCTTCATTTAATGCTTTGACTTCATCTGTTAATTGTTGGACTTCTTTTTCATTAGCTGTTAATTGCTTTTCAACCCGTTCCATCTGTTCAGTCAACGTTTGAAGTTCTTGTGTTTGAGAGAATAAACTACCTTGGTTGCCTCGTTTATTGGCACCACCTGTCATCGATCCTCCTGAGTTCATAACATCACCCTCTAAAGAAACGACGCGGTATTGGTAGTTTACAGCCTTCGCTAACTGATTGGCACTTTCTAGTGTCTCCGCTAACAATGTTACCCCTAAAAGATTTTGGATCACGTTACTGACATCTGCAGAGAATTGGACTAACTCGCTGGCAATTCCCAAAAAACCTGGAATGTTGCTGACACGCTCACGCACGGCGCTTGAAACATTTCTTGGTTTGATCGTGGTCAATGGTAAAAAAGTTGCTCGACCGCTGTGTTGTTGTTTCAAGAATGTGATTCCAGCACGTCCGTCTTTTTCTGTTTCCACAACTACATGTTGTGCCGCACCACCCAAAGCTGTTTCGATTGCTACAGTATAATCTTTCGGCACATCGATCAATTCCGCAACTGCTCCAACGATTCCAGTTAATTGGTCTTTATGTTTTAAAACGGCTCGAACCCCTTGATAAAAGCCTGAATAATTCTCTTGGATTTCTTGTAAGCTTTTTTGGCGAGCTTTGGCCTGTTGAACTTGGTTCATGGCTTGATACATATTTTTTTGTTTCACAGCCAGCTGACCTTGCTTTTGATCTAGTTTATTTTTTAATTGAGTATACTGTTCTCTTTGATCTGTTAATGATTGATCCGATGCGGATAAATTGGCTTCCAACTCTTCTTTTTCGGCTAGAGCATCTGCCATTTGTTTTTCTAACGCTTCATGTTTTTGAATTGATTGTTGGTTTTTAGCCGTTTCTTGTTGATATTGACGTTCCAAATATTTTAAATCGTTGGTAGTATTAGCTTGTTCTTGCATTACTTCTACATATTGGCTACGTAACTCTTCTAATAGTTCTTTTGAGGACTTACTGTACTTTTCAACTTCTAGTTCTGAAACTTTGATTGCCTCAACTAGTGATTCACGCTGCGTTTTTTTCTCAGCAACTTTTGCTTGTAGATCTTGTACTTCTTCACGATAGCGAGTGATTTTTTCGGCATTTTCTGCTAATGACTGCTGATATTCGCTTGTTGTCTGCATCGTATGTTTTGAGCGCTCGACTAAAACATCTTTTTGTCCCTCAGTTTGTTTCAGCGCTTCTGTGATTTGGAGCAACTGTTGCTGCTCTGTTTCGATTTGTCCATCCAATTTATTTCGTTTACCACGCAATTGGAACAATTCATCCTCTGAATCACGGATTTTTTTACTTGCAGCAGCTAGTTTTTCTTCAATCTCAGCAAGTTCAGCAGTTTTTATTTTCCAAACTTCTTTTGCAGCTTCGATCTCAGTTACCGTTAAACTAACGTCGATTTCAGTCAAGCTTTCTTTAAGCTTCAAAAACTCCTTGGCCGCTTCGCTTTGTGCAGCTAGAGGAGTCAGTTGATCTTCTAATTCATAGATGATATCTTGCACACGACTTAAATTATCTTCTGTTTCAAATAGTTTTTGTTCTGCTTTTTTCTTGCGTTGTTTATACTTTAAAACACCTGCAGCTTCTTCAAAAATACCGCGACGGTCTTCAGGTTTACTATTAAAAATCGCTTCAACTTTCCCTTGAGAAATGATCGAAAATGATTCTTTCCCTAAACCAGAATCCATAAATAAATCGTGGATATCTTTCAAACGACAAGCTTGTTTATTGATATAGAAATCACTTTCCCCAGTTCGACGATAGCGACGTGTCACACTGATTTCAGTAAAATCTAACGGTAAAAAATGATCACTATTATCTAAGACAACCGTTACTTCGGCAATATTCAACGCTTTACGACCTTCAGAACCAGCGAAAATAATATCCGGCATTTTGCCTCCGCGGAGGCTTTTTGCCGATTGCTCGCCTAGGACCCAGCGAATCGCTTCGGTGATATTACTTTTTCCACTGCCATTTGGTCCAACGACAGCCGTCACACCATTTTCAAACTCTATAACGGTTCGATCCGCAAAGGATTTAAATCCTGCGATCTCAATTCGTTTTAAATACACGAATAAAACGGCTCCTTCCAAGCTTACTCAGGATTTTGTTTCAGCGCTTTTTCAGCGGCATCCTGTTCTGCTAATTTCTTCGATTTTCCTTGGCCTGTTCCGATCAACTTTTCATTGACGTAAACTTCAACGAAAAAGATTCGATCATGGGCAGGACCTTCCTCATTAACTAAACGGTAGTCAATATTGACATCCCCTTGGCGTTGCAAAACTTCTTGTAAATGTGTTTTGTGATCCATCTCATGTGAAAAAGCACCGGCATCGATTTTAGGAAAAATGACTTCTGCAATAAATTTTTTGACTGCATCCACTTTTTGATCTAAAAATAAAGCACCTAAAAATGCTTCAAATAAATCACAAAGTAACGCTGGACGTGTTCGGCCGCCAGAATTTTCTTCACCTTTGCCAAGAAGAATATATTGGTCAAAATGACATTCTTTCGCAAATTTGGATAAACTATCTTCGCGCACGATCGCTGCCCGCATTTTCGTCAGTTTGCCTTCCGGCATTTCTGGGAATTGTTTATACAAATATTGAGAAACCAATAATTCTAAAACGGCGTCTCCTAAAAATTCTAATCGTTCATTGTCAGATAGTTTCAAATAGCGATGCTCATTCACATAGGATGAATGGGTAAAAGCCTGTTCTAATAGGTTGACATCATGGAAAACAATGCCGTAACGTTCTTTTAATTCTGTAGTTAACTGATTGTCCATTTGCTACATTCCTTTAAGTTTATTTACAACCTTCTCTATTATACTTTTTTTTGCGGAATTTTTAAATGGTTAGGGAGGAATTGCACTAAAATCACTGCTTAATTCATAGTATTTGAAGGATTTCCTAATAATTTTTGTGTATTTTTATCATAAACAGCACATTTTCTAGTATTCATTTGGATTGAAAAGATAAAAAGCGTTCAAGATTGATAACAAATCTTGAACGCTTTTGCTTTATTTTGATTCAGAAAAGAATCGTTTGATCTCAACCATAGCCGCTTCCGGTGAATCTGATGCATGAATAATATTTTCATAGCTATTAGCACCATAATCTCCTCGAATCGTTCCCGGTTCAGCTTCTAAACAGTTTGTTGCACCAATCATTTTGCGAACAGTTTTAATGACGTTGGACCCTTCTAAAACAAGATAAACGACTTCTGATGAGGTCATATATGTCATCATGTCTTCAAAGAAATCAAATTTTTTAACATGAGCATAATGTTCTTCTGCTAGTTCTCTGGACATTTTTGCTACTTTTAATTGGCTTAATTTTAATTGCTTTTTCTCAAATCGTTGAAGAATTTCTCCAACTAATTTACGTGAAACGCCATCTGGCTTGATGATAACTAGTGTTTGTTCCATTTGATTTCTCTCCCTATTTTAAAAATGCGTTTTGAAAGCGCTTAACAAAAAGATTATCATTCTTCCAAATTTATGTCTAGGATACAAGTGACAAAAAAAGAAGGTTCTTTGTCACTGTTAGATATAAGTCTTTGAAGTAGTCAGTGTAGAGAGACTATTAGTCCACCTTTTTAAAATATACACATTCCAATTTTGTGGTATCTGTCAGTTCTTGGTTGTATTTTGATAAAAGATTCGCATAGTATTTCCAATGAATATCATACCAATTCTGGAAACTTTGATCTCCTTCTTTGATTGCAAAATCATTCGTTATCGAGGCAAAAGTAGTGATTGTTACCTCTTCCACTTTAACTTCACACACTTTTCTATTTTGACTATCTTGAATAATCCATTTGTCTCCCACTTTAGTTGATTCTTTTACTCCGATTTCTTGCAAATATAACAGTGAAGATGTTGCAACTTTTATCCCACTATCGACGAGATTTGCAAGTTGCTCCTGTTCATTTTCTTTTCACCAAATTTAATTACTTTGTGGCCCATTCTATCATTCTCCTTAATTTTCGTTATAATCGTTCTTGTACGCTAAAATATAAAAGCGAGTAGCTATGAACTCTACTTCATAACTACTCACTGTTTCCCTCTTACATATTATCTCAGCTAAAAATTATTCATCAAATAATGACTCTTTATTCTTCGCTATCATAGCGACGACAAATAATAAAATTCCCGATAAGACAAATACTGTTCTCACACCAAGATACTCTGAAACTAGTCCCATAGAGACCGAAGCCAAAGCAAATGTCCCCGTATAAAGTACATTCATCGAAGCATAAATCGAAGCAAGTTTATCTTTTGGAATCTTCTGTTGTATAGCAGTCGCTTGAGGAATATTTTTGATTTGAGAAAATATCCCAACAAAGACAGAACAAATCAAAATAAATATAGGATGCCACCCTGGAACAACAAAAAAGGTCACAATAGCACCAAACAACGAACCTGTAATAACTGCTTTTGATTTATTTTGATTGATCCAATTTGAATATCTCATCACAATAATACTTCCAAGCATAGCTCCCGCAAAGTAAGTGGCGTTTATGTACCCCCACCAACTTTCAGAAACGTGTAAAACTTCTTTCACGTAAACTAACACGATCGCTGAAACCCAAGCTGTATTCGCAATATTCTCGAGAATATCCATCCTAACAACCACACGAACAAGCGACTGCTCACGAATCCCTTGCCAACCTACAAGAAAATTTTCCCATTCATTTTTTTCTGATTCTACGCGTTTAGTAACTTTTGGCTGCAGCCATAAAATAATAGCCGAAATCGCAAATACTCCTACATCCAACCACAAAAGATTCATCACCGAAAAAATAATCAATAATGACGATCCGATCGCCCAACTACCTATACTGACAACTTGTAACATGGTATTAAAAATACTATTGGCTCGAATCAAATAATGCTCACTAACATAGTGCGGTATTAAAGCTGTACTAACTGGTTCAGCGCATCCGTCTAAAAAAGCAATCCCTGCAATAAATACGTATAAAATGGTTAAATCAAGATGCTCGACATTCAACTGTAAATAAGTCGCTAAACCCGCTAAAATAATTGTCTTAAACAATTGGCTTACCTGCAAAATTTTTGATAGCGATACACGCACCACGATCAATGGTGTCAACAAACCTGACAGAACCATACTCCCTGTGATAATGACGGGGACAGTTGATGCTGCTAATGCAGAATTCGTTAACGAAAAGACAGAGCTCACGATTGCAATCGTATAAATAGTATCACCAATATTAGAAATCATTTGACCTACAATAAGTTTGTTGAACGCTATATTTTTATTCATTTTTCTCACCTTCACTTAGAAGAAACGAAAATTTCGTTCTTCATTTTTTTCGTCCTTGACCAAGTGAAGTATTTTAAATATTCATAGGTGATTTCCTCCAGATCCCATAAAGATTAGCATACTCTTTCATTTCCACTAATTTTTTAACCATTTTCTCATACTATTACTTTTAGTTCAACCCTTCAACGCAAAAAGACACTTCCAAATACTAATGGAAGTGTCTTTTTTACTATCTTCTAGCCCAATAAATTAACGTTTTTCTGCTGTCAATTCAATATCATAGAAGTCTCTTGTTTCTTCATAATTCCAAGTAAATGATTTCACGCGATCATTAACTGGCATGATTTCGTTACGATATAATGTTGGAATAACTGGTGCTTGTTCAAACATATATTCTTGCCATGCATCGTATGCTTCTTTACGTTTTTTATCGTCAAATGACGCTTTTGAATCAATTGCTTTTAACAGTTTGTCATTTTCTTCTGAAGCAAAACGTGAGTAGTTGAATGCTGCGTTACGACTATATAATCCTGCTGGAGATGGCGCACTGTTGACACCCCAAGCAGCTTGGAATACGTCGATTTCTGGATCATCATTTTTGATTTTATCGTAGAATGCTTGGAAATCGATTAAACGGCCTGTTGCTAATTTCACATCTAAACCAATTTCTTTCCATTGTTGTAGATAGTAATCTGCTAAAGGTTGAGCTGTTTCGCCACCTGCCATTGAAGCAAAGTTGATGGTTAATTTTTCACCCTTAGGATTTTCTCTAAGGCCATCGCCATCTGTATCTTTATAACCAGCGTCATCTAAAATTTTCTTCGCTTTATCTAAATCATATTGATAGCCTTTAACATCTGTATTGTGCAATGTTTTGAAGATTGGTGGAATCAACGTTGTTGCACCAGTACGTAAGCCATTGTAGAATTTTTGTCCGATTGCATCATTATCCATCGCATAGCCCATTGCTTGACGTAATTTCACATCCGCCATTTTGGCATCTGGATTCATGATAACTTCGCCTTTTTCTTTATCAAATGTTCCTAATTTAAATCCAACATATGTGTATGCTAATTCTTCACGGCCTAACATTTGATAGTCTTCTGAATCTTTATAAGTTGGGAAGTTATCAGTTGGCATTGCGTAAACCATATCATATTTTTTCGCTTTCACTGCTTCAACGATTGAAGCAGTTGGCACGTTGGTAAATACAATTTTATCTAATTTAGGTTTTCCTTTGTAGTAATGTTCATTTGGTAAGTATTCCACAGATTCACCTGTTACGATTTTACTCATGTAGTAAGGACCGTATGTTACAGGATTTTTGCGGACTGCATCACTTTTTTCTTGGTCTTTGATTGGAATATCTTTAAAGATATGTTTCGGCATTGCACTTGTATAAACGCCACCGTCTAATTGCAGCATGCCTGGATTCATTTCTTTATAAGATACTTCGATTGTTTGATCATCTACTTTTTTGATACCTGAGATAGTGTCTGCTTTTCCATCATGGTACTCTTCCATTCCAACAATGTTAGTAAAGTTGTCATCATAGCGAATTCCTGTATAGTCTTTACTTCCAATCACTTCATATGGATAAATCAAATCATCAGCAGTTACAGGTTCACCATCTGACCATTTAATATTTTCTTTCAGAGTGATCGTTGCTTTTTTATTATCAACATCTAAATCTAACTTAGCAGCACCGTCATCTGTGATAACAAAATCTTCATCATAACTAAATAGTCCTTCATCAGAAGGTCTCATATAATGATAATCGTAAGCATCTTGATAGTATATTTTAGAAAATAATCCTTTAAACTGAGTATCTGACGCAACTGCAACTTCCAAAGTCCCGCCTTTGATTGCTTCTTTGTCATTTTTGACCTTCATTGTAAATTTACTGATATCCTCAGTTTCGACATTCTTGTTGCCTGAATCTGATTTCTTACCTCCACCGCACGCAGCTAATGTTACAGCTACCACTGCTGTTAATGTAATTAAACCCAAAAGTTTCTTGCTTTTCACACTACTTCCTCCTCTTCTTAACCTAAACGTTGTCTAGCATCTGCTGAACGTTTAAACGCTTGGCCAATATAATTTATACATAACATCATTACCAAAATCAGCACTGATGCAGGTACCCAGATCCATGTTTTATTTGCTAAAACATCGCCATTGCTGGCATATCCGATCAATGTTCCTAAACTCGGTACATTTGTCGGCAAACCAAATCCTAAGAAAGTCAATGTTGTTTCGATCCCGATATTTGCCGCAAAGTTGATCGTTAAGTTCGTGATGATCAATGAACTTAGATTTGGCATAATCTCTCGAAACATGATTTTAAAATCGCTTGTTCCTAGCGTCTTTGAAGCACTCACATAGTCTCTGCGAACCTCAGATAACGTTTTGCTTCTAAACAACCGCGCTTTTGCGACCCAGTAAAAAGCACTCATGATTCCCACGAAGGACCAAACGTTATAGTTAGGAATGATCGTAACAAATACAATGATGATCATCATGATCGGCAAAATCATGATAAAATCAACCACACGCATCACTGCATTATCAAACATTCCGCCATAATATCCTGAAACAATACCGATACCTACACCGATGATCGATGTTAGAATCGTGATCGCAAAACCGATCACAACAGAATTACGAGCACCAATGATCAATTGACCAAGCACATCACGTCCGCCTTCATCTGCTCCTAATATGAAATTTCCACCAGGCTCGGCATATTTATCTAAAATACTGACTGTCATTACTTTGTCTTGATCGGTCAATAAAGCACCGATAAAAACAACCAATAGAATGGCTACTAACAGTACAAGTGAGAAAATCGCTAATTTATCTTTTTTGAATTCTCTTGCGATCATTCGAAATCCCATTGGTGGGATTGTTTCTGGTACAGCAACTGCTGTGTTTTCTTTATTTTTATCCATCTCGTCTCTTCCTCTCCTTAAAATTGATTTTCTATTGAACCCGAATCCGCGGATCTACAAGACTCATCACGATATCTGAAATCAGATTTCCGACGAGTGTCGCAACTCCTAAAATCAATACTAAGGCGGTGATTACTGCGTAATCCCGTTGTCCGATCGAGTCGATAAATAATTTTCCAATTCCTGGATAACCAAAGATCTTTTCGATAACTACTGAACCACTGATCAGAGCTGTGATTTCGTAGCTAAGTTGAGAAACGATTGGTAAAGAGGCGTTTCTGAAAATATGTCTTGTATAGACTTTATTTGTCGGTACCCCTTTTGAACGAGCTGTCCGCACATAATCCAAGGATTGAGAATCAATCACTTCATTACGTAAATATTGAATCGTGATCGCCGTTCCTAAAAGTGCTTGAGACAATGCTGGTAAAATCAAATGATAGAACCGATCCCAAATATACGCACCCGTTCCAGGTTCAACACCACTGGAAATCGAACCAGTTGTTGGGAACCAATCTAAACGATAGCCGAAAACAAAAAGCATCACTAATGCAAAAATAAATGGTGGCACTGCAAAACTGAAAAAGTTATAAATCACCACAAATTTATCTAAAATGGAGTTTTGATAACGACCCGATAAAACACCTAATGGTAAAGCGATCGCATACATGATCACAACTGTTACTAAGGATAGCAGGATCGTATTCACTGCACGGCTTCCGATCAATGTTGAGACTGGTAATTTAAAGATAAAACTCTCCCCAAAATCACCATGGAAAACATTGACGATCCAACGGACATATTGTGTTGTCCACGGATCATTCAGCCCAGCTGATTCACGCATTTTTTCAATCACTGCTGGATCGGTATTGGGGTTGATCAAACCAGTAAAGGGATCACCCGGCATCATTTTGGCTAACATAAAAATCAGTACGCTTAAAATCAAGATTTGAGGGATCATAAAGAGTACACGTCGTAAAATCGTTTTCCACATTAGATCTCACCTCCATCTTTTAGCGCTACTTGATGTGTTTCACTAATTTTACGTAAATCATATACGCGACCATTTTGATCGTAATAATCTTTTTGATGCTCGATATATTCTTTTTCTACTTGACGACGTTGCGCTTTGTGTTCTTCGCGATTTGCAACATCGATTTTAGGGATTGCTGATAATAAGCGTTTTGTATAGATGTGTTGTGGATTTGTGTAAATGTCCTGACGTGTTCCAATCTCTACAAAACGACCTTTATACATAATTGCGATATTATCACACATATGCTTTACGACACCTAAATCATGTGAAATAAATAAGTAACTCAACCCATATTCTTCTTGGATATTTTTCATAAAATTCAACACTTGTGCTTGCACAGATAAATCCAACGCTGAAACTGGCTCGTCTGCAATAATCAACTTAGGGTTCGTTGCAACAGCCCTAGCAACACCTAAACGTTGACGTTGTCCGCCTGAGAATTCATGCGGATACTTGTACAATGCGTCTTCCGGCATTCCAACGATATCTAAAAGTCCTTTGACCTTTTTCTTTTCTTCTTGATCGCTCAACCGTTCAAAATTGCGAATTGGTTCAGCAATAATATCCAGCACACGTTTTTTAGGATTCAAGCTAGACATTGAATCTTGAAAAATCATTTGAACGTCTTTGTTGTATTTCATCGCTTTGCGATTGTGCGCTTTTGTCACATCTTTGTCCTGATATGAAATACTACCGCTCGTTACCTTTTCTAAACCGATGATTGCTTTTCCAGTGGTTGATTTTCCCGAACCTGACTCACCAACTAAACCGTATGTTTTGCCTTTTTCGATAATAAAATCAACACCATCAACCGCCAATACATGATCAGTTACTCTATTAAAGAAACCGCTACGGATAGGATAATGAACTTTCAAGTCTTTGATTTGAATGATTTCTGCCATTATACTTCCTCCCGATCGTCTCTAAAATGGAAATGCTGATAACACGTACAACGGACAAAATGCCCTTCTGACACTTCATGCAAAGTTGGCTCTGCTTCATGAGCATCTTCTGAAATCCAAGGAATTCTTGGCGCAAAACGGCATCCTTCTCTTGGTAATTTACTCAACGAAGGTACCACCCCTTCAATTACGTGCAACTGACTATCATCTGAATTTTCTTGTGGAATCGATTGTAATAATGAACGTGTGTATGGATGTTTGGGATTGTTAAACAATTCTTCAGCCGTTGCAACTTCAACAAATTGCCCTGCATACATCACCGCTACCTTATCCGCCATTTCAGCTACTACACCTAAATCATGAGTGATCAAAATAATTCCAGAACCTGTTTCTTCCTGTAAATCCTTTAATAAATCCAAAATCTGTGCTTGGATCGTTACGTCCAATGCTGTTGTTGGTTCATCAGCGATAATGATTGCTGGTTTGCATGCAATCGCGATTGCAATGATCACACGCTGACGCATTCCTCCAGATAACTCATGAGGATATTGTTTTCCTACTCGTTCAGGATTTGGTATTCCTACTTGAGTTAATAGTTCAATCACTCGCGCTTGTTTTTGCTCTGTGTTCATATCTGTATGATAGGTCAAGCTTTCTTTTATCTGCTCTTCAATTCGCATCAAAGGATTCAACGCCGACAATGGATCTTGGAAAATCATCCCGATATCGTTACCGCGTATTTTGTTATATAGTTCTTCATTAAATGTAGTCAAGTTCAAGTCTTTATAAATAATTTCTCCAGTTACACGGGTATTATTTGCATCATGTAACCCAATAATCGTTGTCGCTAAGGTACTTTTCCCACAACCAGACTCACCAACGATTGCCATGATTTCATTTTTTCCTAATTCAAAGGACACATCATCAACTGCATCATAGTACTCATCTTTAATACGAAAACCTGTGTGCAGATGTTGAACGTCTAATAATTGATTTCCATCACTCACTTTATACACTCCTCCACGCTAATTAAATCACTTATTACAATAAAAAATCTTATTAAAAAACCATATCTTTTTAAACTTTTTCGGTATATTCTCATTGTAATCATTTTTAAGCAATTGTATATAATATTTGTAAAAATTGCAACATTTTGGTAATGCAAAATCGGCTATATGGTAAAAAAAGTGGAACAAAACAGGGTTTGTTTTGTTCCACTTTTTTCATTTCAAATTATAAGTTATTCATAATATAATCTACAGCGGCACCAACTGTTTCAATTTGCTCTGCATCTTCATCAGAAATTTCTGTACCAAACTCATCTTCCAGCTCTAAAACAAATTCCATTACACTAATTGAATCTGCATTCAAGTCATCTTTAATGTTTAATTGATCTGTCACTTTCTCAGCTTCAATATCAAAGTGGTTTGAGATAATCTTCGCTACTTTTTCAAGTACTTCTTCACGAGTCAACTGTATTCACCTCCACTGCTTTTGAAAAGCGTTCATCATGATTGAGTTAAACGCTATGATACATTGTACTCACAATTGATTGATTTGTCCATCTTTTTTTGCAAAACTATTACAATACGGTTGCAAATAGGTTGCGAAAATAGCTATTCTTTTGTTTCATAATAACGAACAAGTTGAGGTACGACCTCTGTTTTTAACATTGTATGAATCTGACGAATCGTATAACGAACAGCCTCTGGTCCAGTTGATCCGTGAGTCTTGATGACTGGTGCTTTCAATCCAAACAGAACCGCTCCACCGTGCTTAGAGTAATCCATTTCATCTTTCATACCACGTAACGCATTTTTTAGAAGTAATGCGCCCATTTTGCCTTTAAATCCTTCTGCCAGAATCGAAGATTTTAACAGTCCCATCATATTCAAGGCTGTTCCTTCGATTGATTTTAAAACAGCATTCCCTGTGAAACCATCAGTCACAACAACATCGGCTGCTCCACTTAGTAAATCACGTGCTTCCACATTACCAATAAAGTGAATTCCTTCTTCTTCTGAAAGCAATTCAAACGCTTTTTTAGTCAGCTCGCTGCCTTTCGTTTCTTCAGAACCATTATTCAACAGCGCCACACGTGGCTTCGTGATATTTCTAACTTTTTCGGCATAAAAAGAACCTAGCACTGCGTATTGAACAAGATGCTCTGGTTTATTATCGGCATTCGCACCTAAATCCAACATATCAAACCCGCCATCTGGTTGACCAATCACTGGTAAAGTCGACATCAAACCCGGACGTTCAACGTTTTTGATACGCCCAACGATAAATAATCCTGCGGCTAATAACGCACCTGTGTTACCTGCAGAAAAAATTGCATCAGCTTCTCCATTTTTGACCGCTTGTGCTGCCAACACCATGGAAGCTGTCTTCTTACGACGAATCGCTTTTACTGGCTCATCATCACTATTGATTTTTTCATCCGTATGGATAATCGTAATATTCGTTTCATCTGTTACATATTTTTTAATTTCATCTTCTTTTCCATAAAGTAAAAACTCAATCTCAGGAAAATCCTGTTTGGCTAACATCACGCCTTCAACAATAGCCTGCGGCGCATGATCGCCACCCATTGCATCAACTGCAATCTTCATAACATAGTCCCTCCTAGGTAAATTACAATAAGTAGTATAACATATCGAAAAGCGGAACGAGCCGTTTAGACCTCGATCAAATTAGGAAAATGCTGGAAAGATGCTCTTTATCTTTTCAGCATTTTGTCTATTTGTTGAGAGGTCTGGCTCGTGTAGCTAGATCAGCGAAAAGCGGAACAAAGCGTTTAACTCTCATGAAACCGAGCCCTTTGTTTTTGACACTTAGAATTGATGAGATCGAAATGAAATATAGTAGGTACCTCTCTACATCAACTCAGTTCATTCCTTGAGAGTTGCTTCATACAGCTCCAAATCTTTTTTTAATCAAAAAATTGCTGCTCACCATCATTCGGCTTGATTTTATCAGCCACTCCACGATACTCTGGTAACACCCACCATTGTTCCTTTTTCCAAATATCGCTTGCTTCTTGACGAGCGACTTCAAGAATATTGAAATCTGTCACAATATCTCCGACAGCAAATTGCGGTACGCCAGATTGTCTAGCACCAAATACTTCTCCTGGTCCTCGTAATTCTAAATCCTTTTCGCTCAACACAAAACCATTATTGGTCTCGGTCATGATTTTCATCCGTTCTACGCCCATTTCATTTTTCGGGTTAGCAACTAAGATACAGTATGACGCATCTGAGCCACGGCCAACACGACCACGAAGCTGATGAAGTTGTGCCAATCCAAAACGATCCGCATCCATGATCAGCATAACCGTTGCATTTGGAACGTTGACCCCAACCTCAATTACTGTAGTAGAAACAAGAAGCTGCAAATTATTTTCTTTAAACTCCTGCATAATTTCTTCTTTTTCTTGATTCTTCATTTTCCCATGAAGTAATCCAACCTGATAAGTAGGATTGAAAAAAGCGGACATATGCTCAAAGATCTCTGTCGCATTTTTAACATCTAACGCTTCTGATTCTTCTATTAATGGACAAATCACATAGGCCTGATGACCACGGGCCAATTCTTTTTCCATCCACTCTAAAACAGTATCTAATTGAGGTGGTCGGATCCAACGTGTTTCTATCGGGATACGGCCAGCTGGCATTTCATCAATGATCGAAACATCCATTTCACCAAAAGCTGTAATCGCCAACGTTCTAGGAATAGGCGTCGCTGTCATAAATAAGACATCCGGTTTTAATCCTTTTTCTCTTAAGATTCGGCGTTGGTTCACACCAAATCGATGTTGTTCATCGGTGATTACCAAACCTAATCGATGGAATAAAACATCTTCTTGGATCAAAGCATGGGTGCCAATGATAATATCGATTTCACCTGTCGCTAATTGCTCAAGAATTTCTCGACGCTCTTTGGTCTTAGTCGACCCAGTAAGTAGCGCTGTACGAACTTCTAAAGGATCATATAGTTGTTGGAGGCTTTCCATATGTTGTTGCGCTAAAATCTCTGTGGGGACCATTAAGGCCCCTTGAAAGCCAGCGGTCATCGTTGCATAAAGAGCAATCGCCGCAACCACTGTCTTACCACTTCCAACATCCCCCTGTAACAAACGCTGCATATGGTTTGGACTCATTAAATCTCGACAAATTTCATTTGTTACTTTTTTTTGAGCTGCAGTCAGTTCAAAAGGAAGTTTTTGCGTAAATGATTTTAAACGATCCACATCATACTGAATCATCAACCCATTTTTTTCAGCTTTCTCTTGTCTCTTCAGGCCTTGCATTTTCAGTTGGAATAAGAAAAATTCTTCAAAAACAACACGCCGCTTCGCTTGATGACTTTCTTCTGGATTACTAGGAAAATGCATCGCAAGCATCGCTTTTTCTCTTGGCATCAAACGATATTTCTCCAAGAGATTTTCTGGTAGAATTTCAGGAATCAAATTCCCATATTTTTCAAACCCAGTACGAATCAGCTGAATCAAACTACTTTGTCGAACTTTTTTATTTACATGATAAATCGGAGCAAAATCTTCTCCATCGTTTTTTGCCGCTAGAATTTTCATGCCATTCAAGGATTTACGTTTAGCATCCCATTTTCCGTAAACAGCTATTTCTTCTGACATGACGATTTTATCTTTCAAATAGGGTTGGTTAAAGAAGGAAACATTGATCACCGCATGGTCTTGCATCATCCGAAACATCATTCGACTTTTTTTATAGCCATAGCGGCTCACAACTGGCTCAGATACAACTAAACCTTTTAACGTGACTTTCTCTTGATCTTGAATCTCATTTAATTCCTTTTCTTGGATATCATCATATCGAAAAGGATAGTAGGATAGCAAATCTTCAATCGTTTGAATACCTAGCTCTTTTAAGTTTTCCGCACGTTTTGGTCCAACTCCTGGCAAGACACCGATATCATCTGATAGGTTCACCACTGTTCCTCCTTTCATTAATAGATACGTGATTTACTCTCTATTTGTTTATTTTCTATAGAAAAAGCCAAACAACAAGTGTCTGGCTTTAGTAAGTCATTAATTATTCAGCTGAAAATAGATATGGATAAACAGGTTGTCCACCTTCGTGAAGTTCTGTTTCTAGATCTTCGTACTCAGCCGTCAAAGCTTCTACAAATTTTTCAGCTTCTTTCATTGTACCACCCTCGCCGACAATGATCGTTACGATTTCCGTATCTTCATCTATCATGCGTTTTAGTGTATCCAATGATGCTTTAAACATATCTGGTTCAGAAACGACGATTTTACCGTCGATCATTCCTAGATAGTCATCTTTTTTGATTTCGACATTATCGATCGTTGTGTCACGTACAGCTGTTGTTACCTGTCCACTGACAACACTTTCAATCATTTCTGTCATGGTTGTTTTATTTTCTTCAAGGGTTTGTTGATCATTGAATGCAAGCATCGCTGTCATTCCTTGAGAGATTGTTTTCGTTGGAACAACTGCTACTGGAATATCTGCTACTTCTGCTGCTTGATCCGCTGCCATGAAGATGTTTTTGTTGTTAGGTAAGATAATAACTTGATCCGCATTCACTTCTTTAACAGCTTTCAAGATATCTTCTGTACTTGGGTTCATTGTTTGACCACCGCTGATGATGTAGCTTGCACCAAGGCTACGGAATAATTCTTGGACGCCTTCTCCTGCTGCAATCGCAATCACAGCATAAGGAACACGTGCTTTTTGAGCAACTGCTGCTTGAGCGTCATGTTCAACCAATGTTTCATGCTGCAAACGCATGTTGTCGACTTTGATTTTCACTAATGAACCGAACTTTTGTCCGTAGTTCATCACTTCACCTGGATGTTCCGTATGCACGTGAACTTTAATGATTTCATCGTCATTTACAACAAGTAAAGAATCACCTAATTCATTTAAGTAGTTTCTAAATGTTTCATAATCGAAGTCGCTGTCCACAGTTGGACCTTCACCGATTTGAACCATGATTTCTGTACAATAACCAAATTTGATATCTTCAGTCGCTACATGTCCGCTAACACCGCGATGATGTTCAGCATTGACCATCTCGTCCATCTCACCTGGGCTTGGTTCATAGATTTCTGTTGCCAAGAATTCACCAGATAAAGCTTCTAAAAAGCCTTCATAGATAAATAACAAACCTTGACCACCACTATCGACCACGCCGACTTCTTTTAACACAGGTAAAAGATCAGGTGTTTTAGCTAGAGCACGTTTTGCTCCTTTAACAACTGCTTCCATCACTTCGATACAATCGTCTGTTTCTTTTGCCTTACGCTCACCAGAACGGGCAGCTTCTCTAGAAACAGTCAAAATTGTTCCTTCCACAGGCTTCATTACCGCTTTATAGGCAGTCTCTACACCATGAGTAAATGCTGCTGCTAAATCTTTTGCATTCAACGTCTCAACATCTGGAATTTGCTTAGAAAATCCGCGGAATAGTTGGGATAAGATAACGCCAGAGTTCCCTCTAGCCCCCATCAATAATCCTTTTGAAAGAATCGTTGTTAGTTCTCCGACTTTTTCAGAACGAGAATCGGCTACAGCCTTCGCTCCACTTGTCATAGATAAGTTCATATTGGTTCCTGTATCACCATCTGGTACAGGGAAAACATTCAATGAGTTGACATATTCTGCATTCACATGCAGACGACTCGCACCAGCCTGAACCATCTCTTGGAACTGACTTGCACTGATTTCTGTTACATTCACCTAAAAAATCCTCCTTTGAGATTCACTGCAAATAGATGAAATTCCATCTATTCAAACAGCTGGCTACCTAGTCAGGCAACACACGAACACCTTGTACAAATACGTTGACAGAATTAGCTGTCACACCTAGCAATGTTTCAAGATTATATTTTACTTTCTCTTGTACATTACGTGAAACTTCTGAAATTTTTGTTCCATAACTCACAATTGTATATACGTCGACCGCAACGCCGTTTTCTTCTTGACGAACGACAACGCCTTTAGAATAATTTTCTTTACGCAAAATGCCATTTAAATTATCTTTGATTTGGTTTTTACTAGCCATACCGACGATTCCATAGATATCCGTCGCAGCACCGCCAACGACCGTGGCAATAACCTCATTGGTAATCTCAATGGTGCCTGCTGGTGTTTTGATTTTTACAGCCATTGATGAAAGCCTCCTTAAAGAGCACAATTGCCCTATTTTCTTCTATAATATTTTAACATAGCCATACCTTAATGAAAAGGAACTTATCTAGATAATTATAGAGAGTCTCATCGAATTTACCAATAATTGTATAATTTACATCGTTTGAAGGGAAATGTCAAACAGATTTGAAAATCCTCTTGCAAAAAACTGCCTTCTGTGATAAATTAAGTTAGTATGAGCTGAAAACTATCGCTCCGAGATCAAAGCAAAGGAGGAAACTAAAAATGGCAAAAGTATGTTACTTTACTGGTCGTAAGACAAGCAGCGGCAATAACCGCTCACATGCAATGAACGCTACTAAACGTACTGTTAAACCTAACTTGCAAAAAGTTCGTGTATTAATAGACGGTAAACCTAAAAAAGTTTGGGTGTCAACTCGTGCTTTGAAATCTGGTAAAATCGAGCGTGTTTAATAGAACGTAATCAAAAAGCTGAACGGCATGCCGTTCAGCTTTTTTTATTTATCATCGCGACTTTGGATTACGGCAATCATGCCTGCATCAAACGAAAATCCAGCTGATTCACCAACAAATTCATTACTCGCATAAGAAATAGGAAGGCTAACATCGACATGATCCAACGTATATTTACTTTCTGTCAGTGTCAGGTTTTTGACCGGTATTAAACAGCAATAGGCTAAATAAGTCATTCCTATTTCTTTTGTCACACTATACTCTCCAGGAAGATAGTAGGAGACACTATTTTGGTGATCTTTTAATTTTATTTGGTGCGCAAAACTCTGAAAACGCGATTCAAGAGGGAGCCATAAATTTGCTAGAAAGTGATCCAAACGACCACCTGTTGCACCGATGATCGTAAATTCAGCTTCTGGAAACTTTTTAAGTGTATGAGCTAAAGCTAATTGGGTATCGGTATCATCTTTTTCTGCTTGTGCCTGCACAAGTTCTTTCGCCACCCTTTGAATAAGCTGTTGTTCATTCTCCGTTAAAGAATCAAAATCTCCTACCGCCAAATCCAACGACCAACCCTGCTCTACAATATACAAGCTTCCTCTATCGATGCCCACCAAATAATCAAACTCTTCCATGCCAAACTGCGGCCACTTATCAGGCGAACCACCTGCCACAAGAAGAATATTCATTAATCTAACACAGCTCTAAGTGCAGCGATGCGATCTTTAGGGCTTTCTGAATCATAGATATAAGAACCCGCCACAAAAACATTAGCACCTGCTTCTTTACAACGTTTGGCTGTCTCCGGTACAATACCACCATCTACTTCAATATCATACGTATACCCTTTGGATTCTTTCCACTCTTTTAATTGGGCAATCTTATCTAATGAACTTTCAATAAACGATTGTCCCCCAAATCCAGGATTCACTGTCATGATCAAAACTTGATCAACTAAATCCAACACATACTCGATGGCTGACAATGGTGTCCCTGGATTGATCACCACACCCGATTTCACACCAGACGCTTTGATCATTTGGACAGCACGATGGATATGCGGCGTTGACTCTGCATGAACCGTGATGATATCTGCTCCAGCTTTCGCAAATGCTTCAATATAATTTTCCGGCTGAACGATCATCAAGTGAACATCTAGAGGTAATTTTGTCACTGGTCGAATTGCCGAGACTACGTTAGGACCTAACGTAATATTAGGTACGAATTGACCATCCATCACATCCACATGAATATAGTCTGCCCCTAATTTTTCGACTAATTGAATATCTCTTTCTAAATTGGCAAAATCGGCACTTAAAATCGATGGTGCTAGTTTCATTAAAACCACTCCTTGAATTTTGTAGGTTCGTTCTTCAACGTTTCTTATTTTTTCTTATAAATCGGTCTACGGTTCTCTATTTCTAGTAAAAACTGCAGATAATTATCATAACGTGTTTGAGCGATCGTTCCTGCCTCTACACGTTTTTTCACTTCACAACCTGGTTCTTTGCGGTGCATGCATTCGCGAAACTTACATGAAACGGCAGCTTCTACAAATTCTGGAAATTGTTTCGGCAGATCAGTAGTTTCCATTTCTAAAAAGTCGATTGAGCTAAAGCCTGGTGTATCCGCGACTAAACCGTCATACAACGGCAACAGTTCCACATGGCGTGTGGTATGTTTCCCTCGGCCTAGTGATTCAGAAATTTCATCGGTCGCTAATTGTAGGTCTGGAGAGATTTTGTTTAGTAAGGTCGATTTACCCGCACCAGATTGACCCATGAAAACAGTCAAACATTCTGGAAAATACTGCTCTAAATTCCGAACAGCGCCTTCATCATTTGCTTTTGTCGCAGCAATCACAGGATAACCAATATCTCCATAGATCTTTTTGACATCTGCTACGCTGACAGCTTCCGTACCTTTCAGTAAATCAACTTTCGTCAAATAAATAATCGGTGCAATTTCTTTATCTTCTAACGTGACTAAAAAACGATCCAACAAATTATATGAAAAATTAGGTTCGATCATACTCATAACGACTACACCTTGATCCACATTTGCTACTGGAGGACGCACCAACTCATTGTGTCTAGGATAAACTTCAAGTAAATAGCCATCGGTTGGATTATCACTTTCAAACATAACTTCGTCACCGACTAGTGGGGTGATTTTTCGATTACGAAAATTCCCGCGGGCTCTTGTTTGAAATGTTGCGCCTTCTGCATAAATGTAGTAAAAACCACTTAATGCTTTTCTGATTTGACCTTTCAGAAATGCCACCTCCTCGTTTCTATTGGTTCCATTTTAACATAGGTTGAAGAAAAGCTAAATGCAGGGCTAGAGAAATCATTTTTTCACATAAAAAAAGTGATTAAGACAATGTCCATCTTAATCACTTATGTTACTTATTTAATTATTTTCATTACCTGTTGAATCGGTTGCACTTGAGAAGTTGACTGTTACGGAAGTCCCTTTTGCGACACTATCCCCAATGCTAGGCGACACACTAATGACTTTTCCTTTAGATGCATCTCCTGATCCTTGTACATACTTCAAGCCACTGCCTTCTATTTGGGACTTAGCCTCAGCTGAAGAAAGTCCTAGAATACTTGGAACACTCACGTTACTCGGCCCAGTACTAACTTTTAGCGTAATTTTACCATTTTTAAGATCAAAGGTCGCACCTGCCCCTGGATCTTGAGAAATAACCGTTCCTTTAGACAGATCACTAGCTTCATCTACTCTTGAGATTTGATTCTCCTTGATTCCTAAACTGACTAGAGCATTTACTGCATTATCATACGTATAACTTTCTGCATAACTCCCTAAAACAACTGTACTTGATTCAGAGCTCGTTGTCGTCGTTTTATCAGGCCCAGAACTTACCGTTAATGTGATCTTACCTTTTTTAGGATTAAATGGATTACCCGCTGCGGGATTTTGAGCAATAACCAAATCTTTCGCTACAGTATCACTTGGTTTATCTACTCTAGTTATTTGACTTTCTTTAATTCCATAACTTGCCAATTCATCTACAGCATTGTTATAACTGTATCCTAAACTTGCATAGTCAGCTAAATAAATATCAGCTGGTCCTTCACTAACAACCAACTCGATTTCATCTGTTTTCGGATCTACTTCAGAACCTTCTTTTGGTGTCTGACTGATGACTTTGTCTTCATCAACTTTAGAATCCGTTTCCTTCGTAATCTTGATCTGACTTTCTTTGAAACCTAATTCACCTAATTTTTCAATGGCATCTTTGTAACTTTCACCAGTCACCTTAGGTAATTTTATTTTTTTATTGCCAGTACTAATATATAACTCAATCTCACGATTTTTCTTTACTGTAGAACCTATCTCAGGATTTGTCTTGACTACTTTTCCTTCTTCGATGTTCTCACTTTGTACTTGTTTTACTTCGTTCTTTACTTTCAACCCAGCATCTTCTAATAAACTGCGCGCTTGTGCTTCAGTCTTGTCTTCCACGTTAGGAATCTTGACTTCACTACTGCCTCGCCCAGCAAAATAAAACAAACCGCCGATAATCAAAGCCAAAGCGAATAAAATCAGAAAAATAATCAAAGGCTTTTTCTTCTTTTTCTTCTTTGTTGCCTTTTCCTGATTTTCGATCTCTTCATGTTCATTTCGTTCTTCAGGCGGTGTTTCCATTGAATTAAAAGAAGATGGCATCGCCATTTCATCCGTGATTGGGGTTAAAATTTTCGTTTCACCCATCAATCCTGTTGGTTGCCATTTCGGCTCGTTCAAGCGATTCGCTGCTAATACCGTATATAAATCACGTGACATTTCTTCAGCAGTTTTATAGCGATCAGCTGGATCTTTAGCCGTTGCATGTAATACGACATTTTCCAACGACTGAGGAATATTAGGATCAAAGTTTTTGACTGACGGCATTTCTTCTTGGAAATGTTTCAAAGCAATTGTTACGGCTGATTCACCATCAAACGGCACATTTCCTGTCAACATTTCATATAAAATGATCCCAACTGCATAAACATCGGACTGATTAGTTGCCATACTGCCGCGAGCTTGCTCTGGAGATAAATAATGGACTGAGCCCAACATCGTATTTGTTTGGGTGATTGATGTTTCTGTCAACGCAATGGCTATCCCAAAATCAGTGATTTTAACAACGCCGCTTTCATCCATCAAAATATTTTGCGGTTTTAAGTCTCTATGAATGATTCTATGTTCGTGCGCTAATGAAACTGCTGATAAGATTTGTTCCATGATATCAACAATTTTTGCATATGGAATTGGGTACTGTGTCTGGATAAATCGTTTTAGATCCATTCCCTTCACATACTCCATCACTAAGTATTGTAGACCATCTTCTTCGCCTACATCATAGACACTGACGATATTTGGATGAACCAACTCAGTTGCGGCTAAGGCTTCTCGTTGAAAGCGACGGATTGCTGCTTGATCATTTTGGAAGTCAAAACGCAGTACTTTGACAGCAACATCACGATCTAAAATCAAATCATGTGCTAAAAATACATTTGCCATGCCACCACTGCCGATATTGCCAATAATATGATATCGACCATTTAATTTTCTGCCGATTTCGATCATTGGTTTTCCTCCTTCTGTTCGTCAAAATGGATCACTAAGACAGTAATGTTATCCGCGCCGCCTGCTTCATTGGCTGTCGCGATCAATGTTTCAACTTTTTGGTTTAATGGTTTTTCTGAAAGTAAGATAGTTAGAATATCCTCTTCCGACACCATATTCGTTAACCCGTCCGAACATAGTAATATATAATCATCCGGTACCAAAAGATGATTGGCTACATCAACTTCCACCATTCTGGGCATACCTAACGAACGTGTCAATACATTTTTTCTCGGGTGATTTGCAGCCATTTCACGTGTGATTTCACCAGATTTTACAAGTTCATTGACTAGAGAATGATCCTCTGTCAATTGACGTAATTGATTATTGCGTACTAAATAAGCTCGACTATCGCCAATATTAGCCAACACAAATGATTGCTCCAGTAATACCGCACTGACGATCGTAGTCCCCATACCTAAATATTCAGGTCGAGATTGTCCTTTTTCATAAATCATTTCATTTTCGTCTTGGATTTCTTTGATCAGCCACTGTGCTGCCTTTTCCGATGTATCGATATGACTTTCTTGCCAGCGCTCACCAAGATTATTGACTGCCATCTGACTTGCAACATCGCCAGCCTGATGACCGCCCATTCCATCTGCTAAAATAGCTAGAGAAACGCCCGATTGATTCTCAAATAGCCCAGCATAATCCTGGTTGGTATTGCGTTTCCGTCCGACATCTGATTGAAAATTGATTTCCACTATGCTTCACCTCGTTTAACAAACTTTCTGCATACAGCAAATAAAAAATCCATCCATCCCTAATTGATGCGGGTATAGTGTGAGCATTTGCTCATGTACAGAAGGCTCAACTGCCTCACTAACACTCACATCGATTTTTTTAAATTCTGGATGCTTTTGTAAAAATGCTGCCACAACTTCCTGATTTTCTTCTTCAGCAATTGTACATGTACTATAAACCATTATACCGCATTGTTTTAATGTTTTGGCAACACTTTCTAGAATTTCTAATTGGATTTTAGGTAATTGTTCAAAATCTTGCGCTGATTTATTGTATTTAACATCTGGTTTACGGCGCATCAAACCTAATCCTGAACAAGGCGCATCTACTAAAATACGATCAAAATATTCTGCTGGAAATTCTTCCCCTACTTTGCGTGCATCTAATTTCTCAGTATCAACAACCTCTTTTACGTGTAGACGTTCAGCGTTTTGTTTGATCAATTTAATTTTATGGTCATGAATATCCAAAGATTTTACCCGACCGCCTTGTGCAGCATCAAGAAATGTTGCAATATGGGTGGTTTTGCCACCAGGTGCCGCACAGGCATCTAAAACTACATGATTTTTTTCGATTTGCATTGCTGGCGCTACTAACATAGAGCTTTCATCCTGAATCGTCAGTTTACCTTCTGCAAATAAATAACTACCCGCTAAAAAACCTTTTTCAGCAACTACACCATATGGCGAAACTTGACTGGCAGATGCTTCAATGTGATCTTTTTGCAATTCTTCTAACGCATCAGCAACACTGATTTCACGGGTATCGACACGACCGCTAACATGACTTTTCTCAAAAAGAGAGAGACCTAATTTTCTTGTTTCATCCATTCCCATTTGTTTGATCAGTTTTTCTGTCAACCATTTTGGCATACTGATTTCCACTGACAAACGCTCAACAGGATCTTTGATACTCTCTAAACTAGGTACTCCTTCACGCTGAAAGGCGCGAAGCACGCCATTAACAAACTTACCGATTCCGACATTTCCTCTATGTTTACCAATTTCTACTGCTTCATTGATAATCGCATGGTCCGGTATTTTGTCTAAAAACACTAATTGATAAATCGATAAACTAAGTAAATTTTTCACCCAGCTGTCCACTTTTTTAGGATTTGTAATAAATGGCGTCAAATAATATTCTAGTAGCAACTTACGGCTGATTGTTCCATACACAAGTTCTGTGAATAAGCGACTGTCTTTTTCTCCCAAAGCAGACTTGTTGATCATTTCATTTAATAATAAATTTGAATACGCTCCGCCATTGTCTACACGCTCAATGGTTCTTAATGCAACGTAACGAACCGAACTCTTTACTCTTGCTGGTATTTTCTTTCCCATTTTGATTAGCCCACCTTATCTGATTCTGCAACTGCTTTACCGACACCATTTAAGAAATCTTGAATGAATAATTTCCCTTTGCCGGATGGCTGAATCGTATTTACAGCAAGAACAGTTCCTTCTCCGCAAGCGATCCATAGTTCTTTTTTGCTACGTTTAATAATGGTTCCAGGATCTGCCTTTGTTGTTTCATCTAAAGGTGTGACTTCCCATAACTTCCAATTGACATCCTGATATGTCGTGAACGCTGTCGGCCACGGACGCATGCCGCGCACTTGATTATCGACTTGTTCCGCTGTTTTATGCCAATCGATCCGTTCTTGTTCTCTCGTGATATTTGGAGAAAATGTCACATGATTTTCGTCTTGAGGAATCGGCGTGATTTCATTGGCTAAAAGTTTAGGCAACGTCTCTAACAGCAATTCCTTTCCTACTACACTTAGACGGTCAAACATTGTCCCTACATCATCAGATTTAGTGATTGGAATCGCCTTTTGAGAAAGAATATCTCCAGCGTCCATTTTCTTCACCATTTCCATGATTGTAACACCTGTTTCTTTTTCGCCTTCAATGATCGAATAATGAACAGGAGCACCGCCACGATGTTTTGGCAATAGAGAAGCATGGACATTGACTGCACCAAATTTTGGCGCATTTAAAATTTTCTCTGGTAAAAATTGACCGAAAGCAGCCGTTACAATAAGATCTGGCGCAAGCTCGATAATTTTGTCCATTTCAGGTGATCCTGAGATTTTTTCTGGCTGTAAAACAAGTAAGCTATGCTTGACTGCAGCTTCTTTCACAGGTGTTGGTGTGATTACTTTTTTTCGTCCTACTGGGCGATCTGGTTGGGTGACTACCGCTTGGATTTCATAGCCATTTTCTATTAGTCCTTCTAAGATAGGTACTGAAAAAGCTGGCGTTCCCATAAAAATTAGTTTAGTCATCTAAATGTTCCTCCATATATGCATCTAAATCTTCTGGTTTGATCGGTTCAATGATTTTATCGATAAATAACTCACCATTCAGATGATCGATTTCATGTTGAAACGCTCTGGCAAGGTAGCCATAAGCAGTTACTTCAATCTCGTCTCCTTCACGATCAAAATAACGAACGGTCACTTCATCTGCTCGTTCAACAGTGCCATATGTTTCTGGGATGCTCAAGCAACCTTCAACATCGATATCTGTGCCTTTTCGCTCGATGATTTCCGGATTGATCAGTTCAAACAAACCTGTTTCTTCATCCACTTCGATTACTGCAAGCTGAAGATTTTTACCAATTTGTGGTGCCGCTAGACCGATTCCGTCATGAGCAACCATTGTTTCGTACATATCTTCTAAAAGTGCGATTGTTTCATCCGTAATCATCGTTACTGGTTTTGCTTTTTGTTTTAGACGTTCATTAGGGTGTATCACTATAGGATAGCGCATAGGGTTTCCTTTCTTTTGATCAAGCATTCTCTCACTATGATGCTTGATATAACTAAGAGCTTATATAAAATTCATTGGCTCAGCATCGATCGATAATTTCAATCCGTGCGCTGTTGCTCTTTGAGTGTCAGTCAGTATTTTTTTCAAGATATTTTGTAGATTCGGTTCATTTTTGTACTTAATGATTACTTGATAGAAGTATCGATTATTGACGCGCATGATAGCGTTAGGCGTTGGTCCAAGCAAGATACTTTGGTCAGATAATCCTTCTTTCAGTTCTTTGACTATTTCAAACATTTGTTTAGCCGCTTGATTTTCTTCTGGGTGACTTGCAGTAATTTGCACCGTAAAATAAAAAGGCGGATAGTCGCCCCGATGGCGGACGTACATTTCTTTTTGGTAAAAGTCCTCATAATCTTGAGCCTTGGCTAATTGAATCGCATAGTGCTCAGGATTAAAGGATTGAATAATTACTTCTCCAGGCTTTTCCGCTCGACCTGCTCGACCACTAACTTGTGTCAACAACTGAAATGTTCGTTCACTTGAGCGAAAGTCCGGCAGGTTAAGTGCAGTATCAGCGTTTAATACTCCAACTAATGTTACGTTAGGGAAATCTAATCCTTTAGCGATCATTTGTGTCCCTAATAAAATATCTGCTTCATGGTTGCCGAATGCTGTTAAGATTTTCTCATGAGCGCCTTTTCGTCTAGTTGTATCAACATCCATCCGTAAAACACGACTTTCAGGGAACAACGCTTTGAGTTCTTCTTCTACTTTTTGAGTTCCCGTGCCATAATATCGAATTTTATCGCCACCACAGTTTGGACAATGGTATGGGATTCGCTCTTCATGACCACAATAATGACATTTCATCGTTTTTGTATCCATGTGCAGGGTCAAAGAAATATCACAGTTTGGGCAAGGTAAAACATAACCGCAATCCCGACACATCACAAACGAAGAATAGCCTCGACGATTTAGTAATAATACGCTTTGTTCCTTTTTAGCTAAGCGATCTTGAATTTTTTCTTGAAGGGCCAGCGAAAAGGATGACGTATTTTTATTTTGAATTTCTTCACGCATGTCTACTACATCGATTGTCGGCAATGTCGCTGTTTGATTGGCTCTTTTCGATAGCACTAGTCGTTCATACACATTTTTTTGTGCACGAGCTCGGGTTTCCAATGAAGGTGTCGCACTGCCTAAAACTACTGGACAATGGTGATAGTCTCCTCGCCAAATAGCTAAATCACGTGCATGATAACGCGGCGTTTCTTCTTGCTTGTAGCTGGCTTCATGCTCCTCATCAATGATCACAACACCAAGATTTTCTAAAGGAGCAAAAATAGCAGAACGTACCCCGACTACGACTTGTGCTTCACCACGTTCGATTTTCCGCCATTCATCATATTTCTCACCTTGAGACAGCGCACTATGCATTACTGCTACTTGCTCCCCAAAACGACTCTTGAAACGATGAACCATTTGTGGTGTCAATGAGATTTCCGGTACTAGCATCATCGCTGTTTTCCCTTGATTCAATACTTCAGCAATCACTTGAAGATACACTTCAGTTTTTCCACTGCCTGTGATTCCTTCTAGTAAATACGTTTGGCTTTTCCCTTGATTCATTGATCCCAGAATTTTATCCACGGCATTTTGTTGTTCATCATTTAAAGCTAGTGCTGTAGTTTGTTCAAACGTATGATCTGCAAATGGATCACGATAGGCTTCAGCTTCGATAAATGTCAGCCATTGTCTGTTTGCTCCATCATTTAAAACAGCTGTACTAAAACCTAACTCTTTCATCTCTTTGACTGTGGTCATTTTTTCTAAGCCTAATTGCTGTAAATAGTTGATCAACTGTTCTTTCTTTTGTGATCCTTTTCTAAGCTCTAATCGCGCTTCTTCTAATTGTTCAAACTCTTTCAGAGCTTGGATGTAGCGGATCGTCTTTACTCTATTTCGCGTATTGACTTCATAACGAATATCGACTTTTTGCTGTTTTCTAAGCTGCATCAATTGGGGTAAGATATTCCGTGCTAAAGCATCGTCCCACGCAATTTCATCTAGTCCATAGAACAATTCATCTTGCATGTTTCCTTCTAATTCATCTGTTAAGTATATGTATTTGCTATAATCTGCACGCATTACGCTAGGCAACATGGTTTGTAAGCAGGTGATTTTAAAGGCAAATGTTTTTTCCTTCATATAGTCAGCTAGTTCTAAGAGTTCTGTATTGAGTACTGGCTTTAAGTCTAAAACTGAAAGAATTTCCTTCCATTCAAACTTTTGTGCTGCAATCACATCGTCAGAAACTTCATCTATTGCTAAAACAAAGCCTTGCAGATGTCGATTTCCATTTCCAAAAGGAACTTCCACCCGCATGCCCACTGTTAATTGTTGTTCTAAGTTAAAAGGAATCAAATAAGTAAACGGTTGGTCTGTCTGCATCGTTGGTACATCCACAATCACTTGTGCCGCTTTTCTCATAAACATTCCTCCATTCTATAATTGTAGTGTTGATTTTCTGTCAGAGCTAAACGGATTCGTTCAGCTTTGCTTTGAAACACAGCGAATCTATGAGCTGATGTTGAAAAGTACAAGAGTTTCGAAGAAAGTGTTGATCCATTCCTTTGATCTAGCTTCTCGAACCATCTCTTCGGAAAAAAGATGGAATCTGCTCGTGCTAAAAAGCAGCACAATCATATTCCCCTATTTTTCTGTCAGAGCTAAACGGGTTCGTTCAGCTTTTCTTTGCCTATTGTACTAAAGAATCAGGCATTTGTCTTGTTCCTCTGATTTCTGTTACTAAAAATTAAAGGCCTCAGTCGAGGTTTATTTTTAAAACACATAAAAACTGAGATGAAAGCTATTTATAGTTTCATCCCAGTTCTGTATTATTTTATAAACTTTTTTCTTCACGGATGCGATTTTCAAGTTCTTTTTGCTCTTGTTCACGTCTCATTTTTTGTTCTTCTTTTGCCATACGCATTCTTTCACGTTTTTCTTCTGGGCGAGGGTCATTGATCACTGTTGCAGCATCGATTTCTTCTAATGCTTGACCTACGCTTTTTACAGATTCAAAACTTTCTAGTGTTGGTTGTGCACCTTCATCTAGTTCATGAGCACGTTTGCTTGCTAGGATCACAAGTGAATATTTTGATGGTACTTCTTTTAATAATGAGTCAATAGATGGTTTTAGCATCATAAGGCTACATCTCCTTCAACATTTTAATATATTTGCCAATTACTCGATCAACGCGAAAATGTTCACTCGCGATAATTTCTTTGATTCGCTTCACTGCTAGCGGCACTTCATCGTTCACTACAGCATAATCATATAATGCCATCATTTCGATTTCTTCGCGAGCCACACGCATTCTTTCTTCAATCACATCGTGATCATCAGTCCCACGACCAACAATTCTTGATTTTAGCTCTGCTAAATCCGGCGGTGTTAGAAAAATAAAGACACCATCTGGTACTTGTTCTTTCACTTGTTCAGCACCTTGGACTTCGATTTCTAGAAAGACATCTTTTCCTTCATCAAGCGTTTGATTAACATAAGAAAGTGGCGTTCCATAATAATTCCCGACATACTGTGCATATTCCAGCATTTCACCAGCTTCAATCATTGCTTCAAATTCTTCTTTTGTGCGGAAATAGTAATCCACTCCTTCTACTTCTCCTTCCCGCATCTTACGGGTAGTCATAGAAATTGAGTACTGAAAATCATTCTCTTCACTATCAAAAATTGCTTTTCGCACTGTTCCCTTACCAACTCCAGAAGGACCCGATAGTACAATTAATAATCCACGCTCTGACATGATGACTTCCTTTCATTAAAAGCTGAACCGGCTTGTTTAGCCTTGACAAAAAAATAGGAAAAAATAAAATCGGTGTTCCTTACTACAATTATTTTTCATTTTTTTCCAAGTTGTTAGCCTGTAAAGCTGGATAATTTAAAAGTTGAACAAGCGTGTTTGCTCATACAACTATATTTTAATAAAGTATTAGTTCTATAATGCACTTTTTTTCAGTAATTTTCAAGGCTTTACCACATAATATTTTCGAAAAAGGCACATACCATTTTAATTCTAACATCTAGCAAACTAATCTTGTATTTATAAAGCTGACTTTAAGCCCCTTTCAATAAATTTATCAAAAAAAGTATACAACACCCCCGTTTTTCAAGTAGAATAAAGTTATTACACATTTTCACAATAAAATAACTAACCTGTTTAATGAAGTGAAAGTACTAAAAATGAAGGGATTTAACTCAATGTTCACTAAAAAAACACTTTTTAAAACGACTAGTTGCTTTTTAATAATGGCTTGTTTTTTACTCGGAAGTTTTACTCAAAAAAGCTATGCAGAAGAAGATTTGATGGATTTTGCTGAAAAATCAGGTTTTCCAGTCAAAGAAAATTATCGACCTAAGGCTTCAATCGTAATTGATGCTGATTCAGGTCAGATTTTGTGGGAAGATCAACCTGATTTATCTTGGAGCCCTGCAAGTATTGCTAAAGTCATGACGATGTATCTAGCTTTAGAAGCAATGGAACAAGGGAAATTTAACTTAGATACGACAGTCACTGCAACTGAGAAATATGTAGGTATTTCTCAACTCTACGCATTAAGCAATAATAAAATTTCCTTGGGCGTTGACTACCCTGTCCGGGATTTATTTTCAATGGTTGCCGTGCCTTCCTCAAATGTGGCTACACTGATGCTGGCTAATTTAGTTTCTGATAACGATGAGGCTGGGTTTATTCGTAAAATGAATGAGAAAGCAGCAGAGTTAGGCATGACAAACACAACTTATTTTAATTGCAGCGGAGCTCAAATTAGTGCCTTTGATGGATTATATCAAGCAGAAGGAATTGATCCAAATGGCGATAATAAATCAACGGCTAGAGACTTAGCGATTTTAACCTACAATTTACTAAAAAAATATCCTGATGTATTACAATTCACGAGCAAGCCTGTAGTTACAACGATGGAAAACACACCTTACGCTGAGACTTTTGAGACATATAATTACTCATTACCTGGCGCAAAATATGGCTATGACGGAGTAGATGGATTAAAAACTGGATCAAGTCCAACTGGTGGTTTCAATTATATTGCGACGGCTAAAAAAGGAGATATTCGTCTGATTGAAGTTGTGTTAGGCGTTGGGGATTGGTCGGATCAAGAAGGGGAGTATGAGCGACATTTAGCTGGTAATGCCATTTTAGATCACGCCTTTTCTACTTATGAATATAAAAAAATATTGTCCAAAGGATCAAATAAGATCAACAAAAAAGAAGTAAACTTGGAACAAGATTTTTACGGTTTTGTGAAAAAAGATACCCAGCCTAGTTTCAAATTGGTCGATGGTCAACTATCGTTAACGAATAATTATGGACAAGTTTCACCTAACATCCCTGTTCACAGCGTTCGTTATCAAGAATCGACATCACCTGCTGATGACAAACCATCTGCTAAACATGAAAAAAAGAATAGCTCTGCTCCTTCAAAGACTAATAAAACGGAATATAATTACTTAGTCAGCGCCATATTAGCTATCTTAGGTGTACTCCTACTTGTTTTTTCAAGAGTGTTTAGAAAACGAATTGCTGGGGTCAGAAGAGGTAGTCGTTAAATGGCTACACCAACGACGAGATTTTTATTTATTTTAGGAGCGCTTTTGCTACTTTCAGCGATTGGTGTACTACTTTTTTTATAAAATATAGAATAGAATGTTTATTCAGATTTTAAGGGACTGATATATAACTCAGCAAGTTATATATCAGTCCCTCTTTTTTATTATAGTATTTCTTAAAATCCCATATTGGATAACGTATTCACAACACCCATAATCTCATCATGGCGTTTGATTTTTTTATCCACTGGACCATCTACTTCTTCAATATCCACACGAACAACAAAACGACGGTTCAATGTCACAAAGGCCTCTTCATTTACACGAATATTTAAAACATCTTTTGTAAATGACACACAGGCATCTTCCCAAACATCAAATGGTTCTTTATCAGAAATAATTTCTCTTTTTACCACGGATTTTCCGCTTAATTCATGGAACGTTACATCATAATAATTTGACATAAAAATTCACCTCTTTGCTTTCTTCTCTTTAATTATAGCTTTAAAAAATAGAATCACAAACTATTTTCTATTATTCGACATTTTGAATTTGTTCACGTATTTTTTCGAGGATCGTTTTCATCTGAACAACGATGTTTTTGATTTCGATCGAGCTAGATTTAGAGCCAATCGTATTTACTTCACGATTCATCTCCTGAATTAAAAAATCTAGTTCCCGACCAACTGGTTCTGACTGAATTAATAATTCCTGCAATTTATCTACATGAATCACTAAGCGATCCAATTCTTCATGGATATCCCCTTTTTCCAGTAGAATTGCCATCTCGGTCAGCAGGCGTGTTTCATCAACTTGACCGCCTAACCAATCATTCAATCTTGCTTCAAATTTTTCCCGGTAATCTTTCTCATAGATCTCGACAAAGCCAGTCAGCTCGTTCACTAAATCAGTAAAATCTTGACTATATACGGTCAATACTTGTTGAATTTTTCGACCTTCCTGTAAACGGCTGGCATCGATTCGCTCGACTGCTTTTTTCACAGATTCTAATATTAACAAACCAAAAGTTTCATCTGCTTCCTGCTTTTCTGTGACTTCAACATAATCTGAGTTGTTAAGTAGTTGATTGATATTTTGCGCAGGATCAAATTCAGCTTGGGGATAATTAGCGGTTAATTCCTGCCGAACTTCTCCCAACAATTGATGAATCAAATCCCAGTGGATCAACACTTCTTTATTGCCACTGCCCGTTTGTTTAATATTAATGTACGCTTCGATTCGCCCGCGTTGTAATGTTTCTTTCATCAATTGGCGAATAGCCATTTCATGAGGATTGACCTCTTTTGGCATCCGTAATTGAATATCTAAAAAACGCTGATTGACACTTTTGATTTCTACATCGATTTGATACGTGTCATTTAAAAATGTTTCTTTTCCAAAACCAGTCATACTTTTCATTGACAGGGTGTCCTTTCTACATCGATTTTATTGCTTTAGATAAGATTTCAAATTCTTCATTTGTTAAGGTAATGCCTTTGCCCATTTTTTCATGGTCAACAGACCAGTCTCTCAAATCAAATTTTGGTGGACGCCCATTCCAACTAACTAAATTAAATTCTTTACGCCAACCTCTCCCATTATCTGATAAAACTGCGATCTCTTCTACGATTTCATATGAAAATTCTTGTGCCATTATTGATCCACTCCTTGTTGTATAAATTCATTTGTAATACTTGAACTGGTAATTTGTCCAATAAAAAAGCCAAACGTTGTATTTTTTCTTTTTCATCTACATTTAGTAAATTGCTCATTAATGATAACTGTTGTTTATCCGAAAGTAAAAAGTAATCTTCATAGTATTTCATCAGCCATTCTTGAACAGAAATCATTCCAACGCTATCCGCAAAATCCGTCTTCATTTCACTTTGCTGCAGTAGTTCTACTATCTCTTGGATCGTATATAACTTTGAAGCAGAAATTTCCTGCCCCTTAGCTAACAGCTCCAATAAAACCAATCCGACATTTTCAGTATACACCCTGTCTTTATAAACTTTACGCAATTTTTTACAGATTTTATTTTGTTGAGAGATAGAATCCCATAATTTTATTTTATACGTATCATCAACAAAGGAAAAAAAAGCTTGTTGAAACACGGTCAAACTACTTATCGTTTCATCAAATGTATACCAGTATCCAAGATATTTCCCACTAACAGCCTTTAGTGTCTCCAAGTACCCTAATTGAATATTTTTCGTTGAACGAGCACCGTCGAATAAAAGAACAGCTCCCATTGACCATGGTGTTTGTAAAGTCAGACGACTAACTGTTTGGGGGATTTTCACTGGCTTTGTGATCCCTGGACCTTTCACATCTACAATAATGCATTCCGTCGCCCCATTTTGTAACGCGATATCAACAGGGATATTATTTCGATAACCACCGTCAACATAATATTTATCCGCAATTTTTGTTGCTGCCATCGCTGGAAAAAAGGAAGCAGAAGCAAGCAACCAACTCTGCCATTGATTCATCTGACACGCATTAAAATGAATGTCTTTCTCCTGCATATTTGGCAATTCAGTGGTAACCAAATAAAAATCTGTAGTGACCTGTTTCATTTTTTCTTGTGAAAATGTGTCTCTGATCAACTTTTGCAGTGGTTTTGTCGATACCCCATTTGACTGGATTGCACTGAATGTAAAAGAGCCAATTTGACTCATCAGCCCTCCAAAAGTATCGCTAGGTGTCACGACTGTTGGAAAAGATAGAATTTGTTGCGTATCGATTGTTTCCCACATATTTTTAGCTGCTTCAAAATCATTTTGTAAAATCAGGGCTCCGTTCAATGCACCTACTGATGTACCCGTTATAATTTTAATTGGGATCATCAACTCTTTCAATGCTTGCCACACCCCAACTTGATAAGCACCTCTTGCTCCACCACCGCCTAAAACCAATCCAGTATGATACATTAGTTCTTTGACTGCTACTCTATTATTTTCCATCAAATACCCATGTTTCAAAAATACTTCTTGTAAATGCAGGGTGAGCGCTCTTGGAAAACGAACAGTAATTTCTGCTTGAAATGTTTGTCTAAAAAATCGATCAATGGCTAAAAAGAGCGATGACCAGCTTAATTGGATCGTTTCTGGAATCAATAAATTAGTTATTTTCCCTGCTTCAACTACCATAAATAAATACGGGCTCTTCCCTTGATAAATGACATACGCGGTCCCGCTATTATCCCTTACTTTTTTCCTAAATACTTGTCTTGCTAAAGTATGGGCATCATAAAAAGGGAGTAACTGAACACTTTTAGCAAGTTGCTCAGTAAAATTAGGCCACTCTGAAGCAACCATTTGTTCACTTCTCACTCCAAACACCTCCATCGTCTAAAGTATACCAAAATTAACCAAAAATTACTTTTTATTAAAAAAAGGCAAAAAAGGTACATTTCCCTTCGCTTTTCACGTAAAATAAAATTGTTAGACTTTTTATATAAATACATAATTGTTGGTAAAAAAGGAGAATATTATGGGGATAATAGGGATTGATTTGGGAACATCAAATAGTTTAGTCTCGTTTTGGGATGGGGAATCTGTTCAATTGATCAACAATCAATTTGGTCAGATACTGACACCATCAGTTGTTGGTGTGGATGATAATGGGGATATTTTAATTGGCGCAATTGCGAAAGAACGGCTGATCAGTCATCCTCAGTTGACAGCAGCAACGTTTAAACGATTTATGGGAACTGATAAACAATATGACTTAGGCGGACAGTCCTTCACATCAGTCGAGCTGTCTTCTTTGGTATTACGTAGTTTAAAAGAAGATGCTGAATTTTTTTTGAAGCAGCCGTGTAGTGAAGTTGTGATCAGTGTACCTGCTTATTTTAATAATATCCAACGGGAAGCAACTGTAGAAGCTGCTAAACTAGCTGGATTAACCGTACAAAATCTCATCAGTGAGCCTACAGCTGCCGCAATGGCCTATGGGTTTCATAAAGAAGCTGATCAATCGATTTTAGTCGTAGATTTAGGTGGCGGAACATTTGATGTCTCGTTATTAGAGATGTTTGATGGCGTGATGCAAGTAGAAGCGATTTCTGGTGATAATCATTTGGGTGGTGAAGACTTCACTCATGTGATCGTTAGAGACTGTTTAAGCACTCTCGATTTAAGCGGTACTGTTTTATCTGCAACAACACAATCCGTTTTATATCAAAAAGCTGAGTTACTAAAACACACATTGACAATACAAGAATCCAGTTCATTTGAGTTTGAGTGGGAAGACAATGTGCATTCTTATCAACTGTCACAAAAACGCTATAAGGAACTTTGTGAACCACTATTGGCGAAAATGCGGCAGCCGATCGGGCGTGTTTTAAATGATGGTCAGATCAGCATCCAAGAAATTGATCAAGTGATTTTAATTGGCGGTGCTACAAAAAATCCGATCGTCCGTAACTATTTTGCTCGTTTGCTAAAAACCATACCTTATACACAAATCAATCCAGATGAAGCCGTTGGTCATGGTGCTGGTATTCAAGCTGCTTTAAAGCAGGATCGATCTATGGTCAGTGAAATGATTCTAACGGATGTCTGTGCGCATACTTTAGGCGTTGATTCTGTTAGCCAAACAAGTACAGGCTACATCGACGGTGTTTTTTCGCCTATTATCGAACGTAATACCACGATTCCTGTTAGTAAAATGAAAACTTTTTACACACTAAGAGACAATCAAGAATATGTTACATTTTCCATTTATCAAGGCGAAAATCCAATGGCAAAAGATAATTTAAAAATCGGTGAATTAGAGATAAAAATTCCAAAAGGACCTGAAAACACTCCCATCGATTGTCGTTTTACGTATGACTCTAACGGGCTTTTAGAAGTCCTTGTCACGGATACGAGCGGTCGGTCCAAGCAACTGATCATTGAAAGTTCACCTGGTAAATTGACATCAAAACAAATGCAGGAAAGTTTAGCAAAGCTCGCGGCGTTAAAAGTCCATCCACGAGACCGTGCTGAAAACCGTTTATTACTTGCTCGTCTAGAAAGACTATATGCGGAAACAACTGGTTTACAGCGCGAACAAGTCCAAGCACTACTCTTTCATTTTAGAAGTGTCTTAGAAAAACAGGAAGAAATCTTGACCAAACGAACAGCTGCTGAATTAACACAACAGCTAGAAGAACTTGAAAAAGGATTATGGCTATGAATCCTTGGAAAATCCTAGAGATTACGCCAACTTCTGATAAAAAAATGATCAAGCGCGCTTACGCCGCAAAACTGAAAACGATGATTCCTGATGAACAGCCTGAAGAATTTCAGTGCTTAAAAACAGCCTTTGATTTAGCGTTGACTTTATCAAAAAACGATAGTTTAATAGAAGATGATCTTTTTACCTCAATTGCTGCAACAACCGAAATTGCTGAGGAATTTTCTCAACCTTCCGATGATTATCCCCATCATGGGCAGTCAAGCTTTCCTGCTTTCCAGCCATTAGAGGGGTTCTCTGATCAGTTACAAAAAATCATCGACGAGGAGAACTATTTTGAAAATGTATCTGTCTGGGAAGCGCTACTGGCATCGATCGACAGTTGGTCAATTGATGAATATATGCAAAACACCTATACGATCCAATTATTTTTAGTGGAAAATTATCCCTGTCTTGCTAGAGAAATCATTCGCTTTTTATTTCAGACGTTTGACTTAACAGAACTAACTGATCATATCGGCCAAGAACGGTTTGTTTCAACTCACTTTCTTGAGCTGAAAAAAGTGATCTACAACGTTCCACCCTTCTCGTTTCAAATAGCAGAGAACATTCCTGCTAACTCGAGGAAAAAATATTTTCATTTACGCTATGAGATTTATCAAATAATTGCTAATAAGCAAAGCTATATAACAAGTATTGATGATAAAATCAGAAATTGCGCCGAAATTTTTGCTGAGGATAGCGAACTTTGGAATCTACAAATGATCGATTTACTGGATAAGACAAATGGCTTTTTAGAAAATGAAGACGCGCTAAAGCAATATAAGTTCTTGCTAAATCGAACACAAACAATGAACAGCAGTCCAACAACTATTTTTTTAAATAGATATTTCATGTTATTAACTGAAACACAAACAGATGACACGATTTTCAATTGGAATAAAGAGCAGCTCACTATACCAGAAGAATTATTTCTTCTTATTCTCGGCTGTATATTCTTTAAAAAAAGCCAGTATGTCCCTGCCTTCAATCTTTGGAAGCAACTAAATATTTCCAGAAAAATCGCCCTGCAAGAACAATTTAAAGTAATTTTGCCGCACTTATCTAAAGATCAAAAAGTGGACTATCGATTGATCGAAAAAGAAGTTCGGAGAGTCTTAGAACCTAAAACAGAAATGACTGTATCGTTTAAAAAAGGCTTTATGTTTTTATTTTGTAGTTTGTTAGTTCTACTATTTATGGTCCAAATTCCCTCTAGACCTCAGACTCCTAGAAGGATTGGTAGAACGCCAGAAGAACTTGTGAAAGCTTATAGAGAAAAGCATTCAAACCAGCAAAAAGCTGAAGAAATTGAAGCAAAAGAAGCATCTGACTCAGAACTTTATGGTGATAGTTTAGAAGAGCGTTTCGTTCATTACTTTTACGCTTCTGATGATCCTAAAGGGAAGCAATTGTTTATCGATAGAAATGTCAATGATGTGCAATTGAAAAAACTATTAAGCTACTACGTAGACCAAGATACCCATAAATATAGCGACAGTTCTGGTTTCAAGTTTAAATCCAACACTGTAAGTGACCCTAACAGCAAAAAGACTGCCGTCTATTATAAAGAAGAGTTATTATGCATTCTGGAATCAGGTGCGTTTACCCTTACCCTTGAAAATGTTTATGGAAATCAATGGCATCTACTTTCAGATATCAAATTTAAACAATTACTTAACACAATAGAAATCAATCCAGAAAGTTCCACAACTATTTTTCTAAAAAAATTCCTATTTTCTGACAACAAACAAGAAAATCTGTTAGAATACACTGACTACCTTTCAGAAAATATGAAAATAATTTTAGAGAATAAATTAAATGAACCCATTTCTGACAATTTACGAAAAGGATTTCTATATCTTGTACGTGAACCCAAATTAAAATTTATTGTCTCTGATCAAAATCAAGAAAATGAGGAGAAATTGATTCTCACTTTCGATGAACTAGGAAGGTTAGATCACGTTTTCGGACCAAATTGGGAAGAAGTGGATGAAGAAATGATTCATTACTCTAACAGAGAAGCTTTTAAAAATATTCCTACTTTATTAGAAGAACCTGATTAATTACAAAGGATGTTTATATGAAGAAAAGAAACGTTTTACTGAAAATCTGCTCGCTACTATTGTTTTTAGGTTATTTTTCCGGTCTATTCACAGCCTCAAGCGCTTATGCTCAAGAAGATATCTTGACGATTACACAAAATGCAGGCTATCAAACAAATGAATTTTACAAACCTAAAGCATCGATCGTTATCGAAGCTCAAACGGGGCAAGTTCTTTGGGAAGATAATCCTGATTTAAAATGGAACCCTGCCAGTATCGCTAAATTGATGTCTGTCTACCTTGTTTTTGAAGCAATGGAGCAAGGCAAATTCACTTTAGATACAACCGTTAAAGCAACAGATAATGACCAAGCTATTTCACAAATTTATGAATTAAGTAATAATACGATTGTTTCCGGTGTAGATTATCCTGTTCGGGATTTGTTATATGCAACGCTGGTTCAATCATCAAATGTTGCAACCGTGATGTTGGCAAATCTAGTGACAGCGAATGATGAAGCAAAATTTATCCATATGATGAACGATAAAGCAAAAGAACTCGGCATGACTAATTCGACATTTTATAATTGTAGTGGTGCCGAAACAGGGTCTTTCAATGGTTATTACAAACCTGAAGGAATCGACCAAAATGCAGATAACGTGACGACTGCGCGCGATTTAGCTATTTTATCTTATCATTTATTAAAAAATTATCCAGATACTGTGACCTTTACAAGTCCGACCCAAATCACGATCATGGAAAATACGCCTTATGCTGAAGTTTTAGAAAACCATAACTATTCTTTACCAGGTCTTGCTTACGGTTATGAAGGCGCAGATGGCTTAAAAACAGGTTCAAGCCCAACAGGTGGTTTTAATTACGCCGCAACGGCTAAGCGAGAAGACACACGTTTGATCGAGATTGTTTTAGGTGTTGGTAACTGGGAGGATCAAGAAGGTGAGTTACAGCGTCACGCTTTTGGTAATGCAATTTTTGACCGAGCTTTCGCCACTTATGAATATAAAAAACTACTTTCTAAAGGAAATAACACAGTCAACCAAGAAGAAATTATTTTAGATCAAGATTTTTATGGTGTACTTCAGCGAAATACCGAACCAGCCTTTAATTTATCTGCTGATAAATTAACAGTTGAAACTGGACTTACTTCAGTCTCACCAACAATCAAGGCACCAAGCTCCAATTTCAAGTATGCAAAAAAATTAAAAGCATTACAAAATTCAACTCTTTTGAAAAACGTAAAGAAAAAAAATGGCTTATCTACCTTTTTCGTTAATGGCTTACTGATTATTCTAGGTCTCTTATTTATGGCATTAGCAAAACTATTTAGAAAAGAACCTATTGAAGCTAGCAGCTCCAAAAAATTCAGTCCCATATTTGCTTTAGGTATCCTATTTATTCTTGCAGGAGTCGTTTTAAGTATCTATACCGTAGTCGTTGGTCCTTGGATTTAGACAAAATAACAGCCACCCTATGAGTTTATCTCATTAGGTGGCTGTTATTTACTTATTCAAAAGAAATAGCGAAGGATCTCTCCTTCGCTATTTCTATCTTCACCAACATGACTTGGCAAAGAATATACTTTTTATAAGTTTCACACAAATTTGGGTAAGAAAGTTGGGTATTAGTAGTTATTTATCAGGGAATTATTTGTTTTTCTTTAATTGTTTGATTTCTTTTTCGATTTGATCGATTTGTTTGCCTAAAGCTTTTTGTTCGTTTTTATCACGTGATACTTTTTTCTTGTTGATCAATTCTTGTTTTTCTTGAATCAACGCATTGATTTTAGCTGTATTGTCTTCAACTGGTGTAGATGGTGCAGTTGTGCTTCCAGTTGAACCACCTGTTGAGCTACCATTTTTCAATGCTTGGATTTCACGTTCGATTTCGCCGATACGAATACCTAAAGCTTTTTGTTCGTTTTTATCACGTGATACTTTTTTCTTGTTGATCAACTCTTGTTTTTCTTGGATCAACGCATTGATTTTTGATGCTGTATCTTCTCCTGGTGTTGTCGGTGTTGTTGTGTTTCCTGTCGAACCACTTGTCCCGCCATTTTTCAACGCTTGGATTTCACGTTCGATTTCACCGATACGAATGCCTAATGCTTGTTGCTCTTGCCAGTTTGTGCTAACTTTTTTCTTGTTGATCAATTCTTGTTTTTCTTGGATCAACGCATTGATTTTTGACGCTGTATCTTCTCCTGGTGTTGTTGGCGTTGTCGGTGTTGTTGTATTTCCAGTTGAACCGCCTTTTTTCAATACTTGGATTTCACGTTCAATTTCACCAATGCGGATTCCTAATGCTTTTTGCTCTTGCCAGTTTGTACTAACTTTTTTCTTGTTGATCAACTCTTGTTTTTCTTGAATCAACGCATTGATTTTTGCAGTGTTATCTACAAGTTGTGCTGAGTTTGCATGTGCTTGAGTAGCAGTTGCTAAAAATCCTGATCCTCCGATTGATAAAGCTAAACCAGCAACTACTGCACCTTTTACAAATTTGTTCATTATAAATTCCTCCAATTTTTTTTGTTCGAATACTACTGTTCATATGATAATAGTTCCGATACACAGATTATACCCACAGATTTAAAAAAAGTAAACTATTATTTTATAAATAGTAGTATCAAAATTTTTTATAAGTATCGAAAAAAATGAAAAAAGCTTATGTATCAGTAGTTATAGCGCTTATTTTTATGGAGAATTAATTTTTCTAAAATAAAAAAACTAGTTTTTTTTCTTGAAATCAAGTAGAAAAACTAGTTTTGGCTATTAATTATTTTAATTGATTATTACATTGAACCTTTAAAAACACTTGCATTTTTTACAAAATAATCGACTCCTGAATAAATTGTAAATAGTAAGCAGACGTACAGCATGATTTGATCTAATGGAAAACCAATTGCTGCAAACGGAATATTATTGATGAATAATAATATAATAGCAACCATCTGTGTTGCTGTTTTTACTTTCCCCGGCCAAGCAGCAGCCATCACTTCGCCGCCTTCAACTAGTAACAAACGCAATCCAGTAACTGCTAACTCTCTACAAACAATGATCGCTACTACCCAAGTAGGCGCTTTTTGTTGTCCTACTAAAACGATAAAAGCAGTCATTACTAGCATTTTATCTGCTAATGGATCTGCAAATTTTCCAAAGTTGGTAACTAACCCTCGTGCTCGAGCAATTTTTCCATCTAGCCAATCAGTGATACTCGCTACCGCAAAGATGATTGCTCCAACTAACTGAGTAACTGCTAATGATGTGCCAGCTACTGTGATTGTCCCCCAATCCATAGGAATACTGACGACAGCGATAAAAATTGGAATCATAAATATTCGAATAACTGTTAATTTATTTGGTAAGTTCAATGCTTGTTGCCCCTCTCTTTTCTACCTTATTTTACGTTATCTCATAGAAGGTGTCACGGAAAAAGACACATTTTTAATTCTAAAGAGAGCCGTTTACATATATTGGATCACACTCTCAATAAATGAGCGAGAAAAATGCTTACAACGGTCGGCATCCCATCGCAAACTTTTCTCGCCCATCTTTCTATGAAAAATTATTTTTTCTATTGTGGTTGTTGAAATTCTTGTGATTGTTCTAGTTGTTGCGTTTGTGCATAAGCTAAATTCATATTGATATTTCTTGGCCCAATTCCTGCATTATTCGGATTAAACTCTGCTTTTTGACCATCTAATTTGAATTCCATATACTCAGATGCACCTAAACTTATGACCAATTGAGCTGTTCCTGCTGGTACCTCAACAGTTTTTGGCTGTCCAGGTTGAATTGTTTCTTGGTAAAAGTACCCATTATCATTGTTAGCTGCGGTCGCAATATACACACCGACCCAACAAGGTCCTGTCACAGCAGTAAACTCTAACTTGGCTGGCGTTGCAACATTAACAGCGCTCATGTTTACTGTCACACCAGATTCACTCTCAAATTTTACTTCTGTTGGTGCTTTTGGTTCCGACGAAGAACTAGTCGAAGTCGTTGTACTACTTGATACTGGTGCTTGACTTGATTCAGAACTTGATGTGGAATCTGTTTCTCTAATAATCTCAGAAGCTGGTGGTTGGATCATAGGCGATGCCTGACGATCTTGCCATGTAATGTAAAAAACAACGATTGCGATTGCCAAACCAATCAAAGAAAAAATAATGGCAGGCAAACTACGCATAAAGCGTTTAGTTGAGCTGTATTCATCGTACATCTGTGTCCGTGATTCATCTAATGTTTCGTATTGAATCGTTGTTTCTATGTCTTCCGGCTCATCTATCCCATCATAAATCTCGACTAATTCGTTACCGTCTAAGCCAACCGCACTTGCGTATTGACGAATAAACGCACGCACGTAAAAAGTCCCCGGCATGGAATCAAAATCATTTTCTTCTATTGCTATCAAATAGCGTTTTTGTGTTTTAGTAATTTGCTGCAGTTCATCTAATGTCATGTTTCGCTGCAGTCGTGCATCTCTTAATTTTTTTCCTATATTCACGCTGGCCACTCGTCCATCTTCTCCAGTCTCTCTAATTTATCAGTTTTGCCTAAATCGATTAGGCGATTTTTTAGTCGTGCAGCTTTTTTGTAAATAAGATAAAATACCTCTGAATAGATCCTTATCTAACTGCTTATTGTCTACTTTAAAGTTGATGTTCATTTTATGTAAAACATTTGAGTAAAAATAGCTCACTTCACCTGAATTACCTAAGTAATTAGTTGGAAATTTCTTTTCATTCAACTATTCTAAGGATAACATAAAAAAATACTGATGAGGATAACATTTTTGAAAGTTTTTAACTAAATATCGGACTTTTTTTATTTAACACAATTGTCACTTCACATACTCGCTTTTCTACTACAAAAGCTGATGATTCTTCTCGTTTATGAAAAGAATCATCCATGTAGAAAAATAAATCCTAGCTGTACTATTCGCTTTTAACTAAATAATTGTTATTTTTTAGGATACATATAAAAGCGGCTCAATCCCTCTTTGTTGATAAATGCTTGCGCCAAATTTTTCACATCTGCTAATTGAATGCTCTCAATCACTTCTGGTGTATCAAACAAAGTCGTTTCACCATAGAGTGATTGTGAAAATTGATTTGCAATATATTCTAGTGAATTTAATGATTGGAAGTACTTGCCAATCATTTTTTTCTTCAATAATGATAAATTTTCAGCTGTTACCTCAGAGCTGTTATCTGCAGTTAAAAGAATTTCTTCGATGCGCTCAGCCAAGTGTTCCGGCTGATCACTATCTCCACCAAAATCTGCAAAATGGAAGCTGCGGTCTAAATTAAATTCATAACCAAAGCTATCATCTAATAATCCTTCATTATACAAATTCAAGTAATTTTGTGACGTATTGCCAAATAGTAATTGGAACAATAGATTTGCCGTTGTTTTGTATTTAAGCAGTTCTTTTCCATCTGTTGGAACGTCATCTAGTCCCTTCAAGCCAACAATGACCTTTGAACGGCTGATAGCCATTTCGATAGAGCTTTCTTTAACAATATCTGCTGGTGTTTCTTTAGGGAAATGACGTTGGATCGGTTCAGCTTTGGCGAAATTTTTGGCAGACTGATTGTTACGGATAAACGCCATCATTTCTTCTGGTTCCATTTTTCCAACCACAAATAAGGTCATATTACTTGGGTGGTAAAAGGTGTTGTAACACGTATACAGATCTTCTGCAGTGATCTCACCAATACTCTCTACCGTTCCAGCTATATCAATGTGCAAAGGGTGTTTCGGGTAAAGATTGCCCAATGTTCCAAAAAATAAGCGCCAGTTAGAATCATCTAAATACATTTGGATCTCTTGACCGATAATGCCTTTTTCTTTATCAACTGTTTCTTTTGTAAAGTAAGGTTCTTGAACAAAATTCAATAACGTTTCTAAATTTTTCTCCACTTGATCTGTGGTCGAAAATAGGTAACTCGTTTTCGTAAAACTTGTAAATGCATTAGCAGAAGCACCTTGGCGACCGAATTGTTGGAACACATCGCCATCTTCTTTTTCAAACATTTTATGTTCTAAAAAATGAGCGATTCCATCAGGTACTTTTACAAAATCTGTCTCACCAATTGGCACAAATTCATTGTCGATCGAGCCATAGTTTGTCGTAAACAGACCATAGGTTTTGTTGTACTCTTTTTTCGGCAATAAATAAACCGTTAATCCATTATCCAAAACTTCTGTATAAAGAACTTCATTGATTTGCGGATATTCTTTTTTATTCATCGACTTTTTCTCCTTCCAAAAAGAAAATGGCTTGCAGTTGCACCAATTTCGCAACGCGTTGAATATCGGCTAATGTGACAGCTTCCATTCGGCGAATCCATTCGTCATCTTTTAAGCGAAGGTGAGGAATTAAATCATTCAGATATTCATTTTCTAAAACAGCACCTGCATTGTCTAAAGAAAGTAAATATTGATTTTTCAACATTGCTTTAGTTTGTTCGATTTCTAAATCTGTTACGTTTCCTTGACGAATATTTTCTAATTCTACTGAAATCAAGCGCAGAACTTGGTTACGATTTTTACCATCGATCCCAGTCTGAACACTTAAAAAACCACGGAATGTATCGATACTGCTTGATGCGTAATAGGCTAAATTTTCTTTTTCTCGGACATTCATAAATAATTTAGAATGCGGGAAACCGCCAAATACACCATTAAAAATCTGCAATGCAAAGTAATTTTCATCTCCATAATAAACGTCTGTATGGTAGCCTAAATTCAATTTTGACTGTGCTAATTTTTCTTGCTCAGAGCGTTCTTCGATCACATTTCTTGATGGCTGTGCATAAAAAATATCAGCAATCCCTGAGGATCTATCTTCAAACGGTAAGGCACTGAACAATGAAGCCACTTCAGCTTCCTCCACATCGCCAAGAACAAAGATATCAACTTGATCTTGTTGAATCATTTGCTTGTGATATGCCGCAATACTTTCAGCTGTTTCTTTTTCTAAATCTGCGACAGTCCCAAAACTTGGAATTTTTTGATCTTCAGATTGACCAAAATAAAGATTTTGTAAAGCCAAAGAAGAATAGACTTGCTTGTCTTCTGAAATACTTTCATAATAGGCTTTCAGATTTTCTTTTTCACGTTGGAACGTCTCTGTTTCAAATTGCCCATCAATAATATTTGGATAAAATAAAATTTCTTTTACAAAATCAGCAGCATCTGCTAGTACATGACTGTTTTCCAAGTACTTATCATTAACTAAATTCATCGATAGATTCAGCCAATGTAAATTGCCTTTTTTATTCACATTGATTCCAAAACTAGCACCATATAATTCTGCCAGTTTTTCACTTAATTTCACTTGATCTGGATAGTTCAAACTATTCGTTTCCATCAAACTGGATAAAAGTGTCCGTTTTGTGATCGTTTCTCTATTCAAACGCGTATTAAAACGTACCAAAATACGCACTGTCTTATATTTTTCTGTTGGAACAACATGTAAGTTGACCCCTTGTGCTAATGTGATCGGCATCTTGTCAGCTCCTCTTTGTTTTTTCATCATAATAAAGCCCAGTCTTAAATACAATCATCTGGACGTTTCTAAATGTTTTTTTAAGGTTTTTCTACGTCCATTTAATTATAGCACAGCTCAACTGTCTTTCCTTGATGTAAGAGTCTTTCATTTCAAATTTTTTATTTTTTTCTGTATACTGTATTTGAGAAAGGAAGGTTAAACTTATGATTAAAGAATTTAAAGAATTTATTATGCGTGGTAATGTTCTTGATTTAGCTGTTGGGGTCGTTATCGGTTCTGCTTTTACTGCTATCGTTACACAAATCGTTAATGGATTGATTACACCATTAGTTAGTCTAGTATTCGTATTGACTACTGGAGAAAAAAGTGCGGATGATGCTTTAGGCGCACTCGTTTTTCATGTAAAAGGTGTAGCATTTAATATTGGCGATGTAATCAGTGCTCTTATTACATTTTTAATTACTGCTTTTGTTTTATTCCTAATTGTAAAAGCTGTCAATAAAATGAAGAAAAAACCACAAGCTGAAGAAGAAGAAGAAGTTGTTGCACCTGCAACAGATGAGCTATTAGAGCAAATCCGTGATTTGTTGGCAGCACAAAATGCTGCAACGCTAAACAATGGTACAAAGGATAGCTCTGAAAATATCAAAAAGTAACTATCAACTAGCTTTATATCCATAACTTAACTTTCCTAACAAACATATATATGCTTATGTTTGTTAGGAAAGTTTTTGTTTTACAGTTCTATCTCCTTAAAACGTATACATTACTCTAATAATTCCTGTATACTTTATACTAAAGGAGGTAAATTCACATGAAAAAAAACTTGACTAAAATTGGCTTACCGATTTCCACACTTATCTTTTTGGGGATTTTTATACAATTAATCCAACCTCGCCTAGGAACATTTTTCATAAATTGTGTTGTAGGTCTCGCCTTTATAGTTTTTGGCTGGCAATTGAACATAAAAACAAATTGGTTCGCTCGCATTATTTTATTATTAGGTGTACTTTGGCTAGTATATTTATTTTTATATTATGTAACTGGGTTCAATAACCCTCATTTCTAAGTTCTATCCTTAACATTCAAATAAACAATAGTAAAAAGGGTGTGGGACAAAAGTAAAAATCACTTTTGTTTCACACCCTAAGTACAGATAAACGGTGGGAGCAGATAAACATTGTTGCACAATACCTACTTGGTTCTCGGGATTAAACACTTCTGTCCCATCCTCTTTTACTTCAATCTCATTTAATTTTTCCTCATATCAATATGAGGAATATCATCTTCCAAATACACTTGCGAAATTGCTTCAAACCCAAAAGCTCCGTAAAAATTTGTCAAGTGAGCTTGCGCCCCAATAATAATTGGTCGATTTGGATAGTTCGCTTCTATGACTTTCAGTGTTTCTTCTACAAGCTTGTTGCCTAATTTTTTCCCACGGTAATCAGGATTGACGATTACTCTGCCAAAAGTCACTGTATCTCCTTTATCGATGATTCGTGTATAACCCATTATTTCCGAGCCGTCTTGAAGCCAAGTGTGCAATGCCTGTTCATCAGATTCATCAACTTCTTGATATGGACAATTTTGCTCAACAACAAATACAGCAATACGCAATTTGACAATTTCAAAAAATTCTTTCGTCGTTAGTTTCGCAAATTCTTTGACATGATAATCCATTCTGGTAACCTCCACAATTAAATTAGTAACAAGAACCCCATTTTCTTATTCAGTCATTTTTAACGTTCCTGGGCCAGACCGATACATAATTTTAACACTTTCACTAGCCATTGCTGGATACAAAAAATCAATCAACACAATGTCCCCGCTAGATACAGATTCTTTTCCTAGCTGAATCATTGTTCCTTCTGACGATTGCTTAGAATCTAGTGTATAAACATACTCTTCTTTTTCTCGTAAATGATCGATGTATTGCTCCATTTCCTTTTCACTGATACTTCCAGCTTTATACGTCAATGTCGTTGTGCGAACTTTATTTTTTATTTCGCTATTCGTGCCGACAATTTTTTTCTCACCGACTACCGAATAAATCGAAGGAACCTTATCCTCATTGATTTCAATTTCCTCTGCCGTACTCGAAGCACATCCAACCATTAACATACTTATCATAACCAATAACCCAACCTGAAAAACTTTTTTCACTGTTATTCTCCTTTTATTTTCCATATTTTCACCATTTATTATATCATAAACAAAAACATCTAAAACCCGACAATTTAGTCAGTTTTAGATGTTTAGTTCATTAAGTAAACAGTTGTACACCGTTCCATAAATTCAATAACAACACCAAAAGAATCACGATTTGATATACTTGAGTAACACGTTCAGAAGAAATTTTCCCGCTGATCAATGCACCCACAAATCCACCTACAATAGCAGCTGGAATCACGTAAAACAAAATTGATAGATCAAACCGTCCAAAACCAGTCGATTGGGCAATTGTAAATAATTTTGCTGCCTGTGAAAAGAATATCGTAATAATCGAATAAACGGTAGCTTCTTTGATTGGAATGCCAAAACATAACATCAACAAGGCCACATTGATCGGTCCGCCGCCGATTCCCAATAAAGTAGAAATAAATCCTAAAAACAATCCCACACTCACATACCATATTGGGTGAGACAACTCAAAAGACCGTTCATTGCCAATCTTCGTATAGAAATAAGCAAACAGCAACGTTATGATCGTCAGAATGATTTGGATCAACTGAACATATTTTTCATCAGAAAACACCCTTAATAATGATTCAAAGACCGTATTCCCCAAAATCCCCCCTACGACTGAACCTAAAGAAACAAATACAGCGATCGGTATCTGCAATTGTAGACCGTTTTTCATTTGCCTTAACGTCGAGACAATCGACATAGTAAAGACTGCTACACTAGAATAAAAAGAAATAGCGGCTAGTGGATGGAAGTGTAGCGTATCTAGCACAGGCTTGATAATTACGCCGCCTCCCATTCCAGAAATCGCGCCAACTGTATTCGCTAAAATAATGACAATAAAATAGATGATTCCTATATACACAATTATTTCATCTCCTAAAAAGTACTCTGTTTTTCTTTAGGCTTTTCTTCGTCTAGCAAAATCGACAAATTTAAATTTATCTAATCGATGTCTGGATTCCGTATATTCAAAACAACGCGTATCTTCTAAGCTGACCACACTACGGACAACCACTACATGAGCATCTTCATGAATGTCCATCAACCTCTGATCATCTTCAGTGACAGCTTCTACTGTGATCTCTTTTTGCGCATAACTGATGGCCAAACCTAAATCATTTTCAAAGTAATCATAGATAGAGTCTGCCGCACGCTCTTTTGGCAACTCATGAATGATTTCTTTTAATAAATAATCAATATCAACAATTACGACTTCCCCATCTATTTCCCGTTGACGAACCAGACGCCACACGGCCGCCTCTTTCTTCCAGCCAGTCAAACGCGCTAAAGATTCACTAACTTTTTCTTCCTTTAGCTCCACAACTTTAGTTAGGCTATGTATTTGCTGAGCATTTTGTAATTCCTTATAACTGATAACACCCGAAATCGGTAAATCAAATTTTCTAACATTTAAAACAATCGATCCTTTTCCTTGTTTCTTTTGGATATAGCCTGCATTGATTAATAAATTCAGCGCTTTGCGAATTGTTTCTCTTGAAACTGAATATTGCTCTACCAATTGATTTTCACTTGGGAGCAGCGTTCCAGGTTGATAATCTCCTTCTAAAATCCCTTTTTCAAGTTCTAAAAATATATCATGAAATTTATTCATGTCCATCCCTCCACCCTAGGATACTCAAAGAAAATGATAGCACATTCTTCCTTAAAAAAATAGCGTTCTCAGTAAGTAAACCGTAGGACTGATACAATTCTTTGAAATTGTCGCACTTGTATTTACAAGCATTTCATACTATAATGAAAACGAAAACACAACATGTCTATACAAGTTTAAAATAAATCATAGTCAGGAGCCTTATAAATGAACTTTCTAGTCCTTTCACTTACACAAGATGCCTTATATATTCAGGAAAAAGAACAGAGCAACCTTATTTTGGAACAAGCAATTTCTTTTTCTGATTTTGAATTCCCTAAAACTGCTGAAACTTTAGCAACCCAACTCAAAGAAGAGTTTCCAACTGCCAGAGGTGCTATTTTCAACGATATATCACCTGACTTTTACAAGAAAAACAAGCAAGTAAATCTATTGAATGTTGGACTTGATAACCTAATCAAATACTTTTCAGAACGCTTGAATTTTCCAATCCTTACAGCTTCTGAACTGGAAGAAAGTAAAGATTTAGCTACAGCATTTACTAAAAAAATGGAGTACTCTACCTGGAATTTAGATTATTTTGGTTATACACCAGGTAAAGAAGAATATTCAGTGGAATCCTTACTGACGATCGGTAACGGCTTTATGGGTTTACGCGGTACAGTCCCTGAAATGTCCCTTTCAAAAAATCATTATCCTGCCACTTATATTGCGGGACTTTACAATGAAGAAAAGTCAGAAGTTGCCGGTCAAATCGTTGAAAACGAAGACTTCGTAAATACGCCAAATAACCAATATATAAGCATCCAAGTCGAAGGGACTGATGAGTGGCTCACTCTTGAAAAATCCACCTTGCATTATCTGCATAGAAATTTAAATTTAAAAACAGGTTTATTTACTTCGACTATGGTCATTGAAGACACACATAAACATCAATTAACAATAACTGCTCAGAAAATAGTTAATATGGCAAAAATGAACAATTACAGTATCAAATACTCGATCAAACCTGTGAATTTTTCTAAAAACATTACGATCAAGACCACAACTGATGGATCAGTCTATAATTTCAATGTAGAGCGATACCGTAATTTAACAGCAAAGCACTTTCATATAACACAATTACTTGCAGAAAAAAACAACTCTATGATTGAAATCCAAACAAATCAATCAAAAATAAAAGTCCAACAAATAGCAACGATTACTGGTGACTTTTTTGAAGCGAGTGCCATAAAAAACTCGATTGGTGAAGAGCTAATAGAACAAGAAATCACTTTTTATGCTGAAAAAAATACAGCTTATACACTTGAAAAACAAGTCCAAGTTAAAGCTTCTATAGCTAAGGAAAGTTGGGAAACCCCTTCTCTTCCAGCCATTTCTTTTGACTCAGAATTTACCGAAAGTAAGCTTGCTTGGGATACGTTGTGGGAAAAATCAGATATCCAGATCACAGGAGATTTGATGTCACAAAAGTTGCTGCGTATCCATACGTATCATCTATTCGTTTCTGCTTCTCCGTTTAACAACAATGAACTAGATGTTTCTGTAACTGCTCGCGGTTTACATGGTGAAGCTTATCGAGGCCATATTTTCTGGGATGAAATTTTTATCTTACCATTTTATATTCTCCATTTTCCTGAAACAGCTAAACAATTGTTGATGTATCGCTATAATCGTTTAGGCAAAGCAAAAGAAAATGCTCGTGAAAGCAACTATGCTGGTGCGATGTATCCTTGGCAGTCGGGTCTTGATGGCAGTGAAGATACACAAAAACTTCATTTGAATCCATTAAATGGAGAATGGGGTGAAGATCACAGTATCCTTCAGCGTCACGTCTCTCTAGCAATTGCATACAATATCTGGATGTATTGGAACAACTCTGGCGACGATCAGTTCATTAAAGAATATGGTGCCGAAATGCTAGTAGAAATTGCAAATTTCTGGCGTAGCGCTGCCTCTTTTGATGACAAAACTAAACGCTACTCTATCGCTAAAGTGATGGGCCCTGATGAATTCCATGAAGGGTATCCTAATAGTACAGAAAGCGGCTTAAAAAATAATGCTTACACTAATCTAATGGTCGTTTGGTTATTTGAAGAATTAGAAGGTATCCTTTCACTATTAAATACGCAAGAACGAACAGAATTATTTAACAAGACAGGAATCACGCAAGACAATCTTGAAAAAATGAAAGACATTCGTAAACGCCTATCAATCGAGGTCAATGAAGATGGGATCATCGCCCAATATGAAGGTTACTTCGATTTAAAGGAAATTGATTGGGATGCGGCTCGTGCGAAGTATGGCAATATTTACCGAATGGATCGAATTTTAAAAGCAGAAGGTCAATCACCTGATGACTATAAAGTGTCAAAACAAGCAGATACATTAATGCTGTTTTATAATTTAAATAAAGAAAAAATCGATGAAATTTTAGAAGAGCTTGGTTATGAATTGCCTGCTGATTATCTTGAAAAAAATCTTTTATATTATTTAAATAGAACTTCACATGGTTCAACATTATCAAGAATCGTCCATGCACAATTAGCCGAAGCGGTATCTTTTCATGACCTATCTTGGACGTTATATCAAGAAGCTTTATACTCTGATTATCAAGATATCCAAGGTGGAACGACTGCTGAAGGAATTCATACAGGTGTAATGGCCGCAACCATTTACGTTACGTTAACTACGTATGCTGGAATCGATATTAAAAAGAACCAACTGACGATCCAGCCAAATTTACCGAAAAACTGGGAGGAAATGACCTTTAACCTTGATCACAAAGGAATTCACTATCAGTTGACTATTTCAAAATACACGGTTCAAATTTCTCCATCACAAGACACAACGGTCATCATCAATGGGCAACCTTATCCATTGATAGCCCATAAAGTAGCAAACATTAACTATTAAACAACAGACAGGAGAATACACATGAAAAAAGGCTTTGTTTTTGATTTAGACGGCGTTATTACCGATACAGCGAAATTCCATTATATTGCTTGGAAAGATTTAGCAAAAAATCTAGGCATCACAATCGATGAAGCGTTCAATGAAACATTAAAAGGCATCAGCCGCATGGATTCTTTAGAGAAGATTTTAGCTTATGGTCAACGAGAAAATGATTTTACTTTAGCAGAGAAAGAAGCACTCGCGCAAACGAAAAACGATGAGTACGTTTCGCTTCTAGCAGACCTTTCAGCGCAAGACTTGGTGCCAGGCGTTCATGACTTTTTAGTTCAGGCAAAAGAACACCACATTCCTTGTTCGATCGCATCCGCTTCTAAAAATGCACCGATGATTTTAGAAAAGTTAGGTGTTCTTGAATTTTTCGGGCATATTGTTAATCCGGAAACACTAAAAAAAGGTAAACCTGATCCGGAAATTTTTGTAAAAGCAGCAGCTAGTATCAATGTCGCCCCAAAAGATGCCATTGGTTTTGAAGACGCACAAGCGGGAATCGAAGGGATCAAGGCAGCTGGAATGTACGCTGTAGGGATTTCCCCAACAGAAATTTTAACAGGTGCTGACTTACAAGTTGCTTCCATGACTGAACTGGATATTGAGCAACTAATCAACCAATAAACTGAAAAGAAGAAGAAGCGAAAAACTTAAACGCTCCTTCTTCTTTTACATTTTCATGATGTTAAAACAAGTTTTTTCCATTTACGGATCTTCGTTCGAAAATTGGTGAATGGCGCAACTGTATTGATATGCACCCATTTATATAACGGCCACATTGCTTTTGTTGTAGCATAGTTTCTCTGACCTGCTTCGAATAACTCTTTATCCGAAAGTGTCTCCAACCATAAGCATACCTCATTAACCGATGCTCTCAACATTTCTCTTTGTTCAACAATACTATATTTCCCATACTTCTCATAAAATGACTGATACAAACCACCTAAATTATTCCATTTGTACCCTGGTGCAGGTGTTTCCACTATTTTTCCAGCTTGTTCCTCTTTTTCCCATTGAAGGATCAAATTCACCCAGCCAAGCTGATAAGACAGATTTTCAGAAGGCGTTTTGTCTACCTCTTCGATTCGTTGATTCTTCAACAATTCAGGTACTTGTTCAAATTCTTCATCATACTTCTCATATCTTTTTTTGATTTCGTCAATTAATTCCTCTTTAGTTGCATAAGTGCGCATAATTGTACCCCTTTCACGTTATCTTCTCTCTATTTTAAACCTTGCCACAATGTCAAAGTCAAGTGTACATATACAAATAAAAAATAGTATACTAAACTAACAACTAGACCATCTGTTCAAAGGAGAAAAATATGTTTAAAATCGGCGAGTTCTCTGAATTGACGAATATCAGTCCGCGCATGCTGCGACACTACGATAAACTAAATTTACTTAAACCTGTAATCAGTCATAAAGAAAATGGTTACCGTTACTATAAACCTGAACAAATCAATCAGGCCAATCAAATTCTTTCCCTTAAAAACATTGGGGTTCCGTTAAAGGACATCAAAGTACTTTTGGCTAACGAAATCAACCAAACAGACTACTTGATCAAACACCGAAAAAAAATCGAAACTGAATTAGCTGAAAAAAAGCTGCAACTTGCTTATTTAGATCGATTGGAAGAAAAAAATACTGCTTCAATCAGCAAAGCCGTAAACTATCCGATAGAAATAAAGACTATCAATGATAGGTTGGTTCTTTCCTATCGTCAAAAAATAGAGTCTTATTATCATGAGGAACAGCTTTGGCAGAAATTATTCTCTGAAATAAGACCGCAAGACTTAGCAAATTTAGGACCATCTATTGCTGTTTTTCATGGTGCTAATGCAGAGATTATAGATATCGAAGTGATGATTGGTATTCCTGATAAGCTTAAACCAACATACCCTCGCGCAACGATGTACTCAATAGGATTAGTCGCTTCTGTCGTTATGACTGGTGCCTATTCAACAATCCCTAACGTTCATGCAGATATGCTGGAGTGGCTCAAATTAAATGAATACATCCTCAATGGAAATATATTTAATATTTATCATTCCAGTCCTGCTACACAAGAGCAGGAGGAATTATATATTACAGAGGTTTGTTATCCTATAAAAATAAAAGCAGATCAATAAAAAGAGTGCGTGACAAAACTTAAACTCAGTTTTGTTTCGCACTCTAAAACTTAATAACCTATGCCTAAAGGTCAATTGCTCTAACCTAATCGACTTTTGTCTCAACCTCGTAGAGTAATTTAATTCAGCGTTCCTTTTAAAATCCGCTTTACAACACGAAATTCCTCATCTAAAAGAATTAGGTCAGCAGCAAATCCTACCGCAATCTTCCCTATGTTTTGTTCTCCCAAAATAGCAGCTGGTGTAGTCGCCCCCATTTTAATTGCATCATCTAGTAAAATGCCCATCTCCACACTCAATTTAAGTGCTTCATTCATCGTTACTGTACTAGATGCCAAGGTGCCATCTTTTAAGCGGGCAATTCCATTTTCTACAGTGACATGATGTCCGCCGAACTCATATGCACCATCTCCCACACCCATAGCCTGTAAAGCATCTGTGATCAAAACCATCCCATCCGATCCCTTTATTTTATACAATAAGCGAACGATTCCTGGGTGTAAATGAACCCCATCAATAATTGCCTGAACACTGACCTCATCGTTTTCAAGCGCTGCCGTAACCAATCCTGGTGCCCGATGATGGATCGGCGGCATTGCATTGAAACAGTGGGTGATGTGCGTTGCACCGTGTTGAAAAGCGACTTGCGCTTCTTCGTACGTTGCATCAGAATGCGCGATTGCAACAACAACGTTTTTTTCTTTTAGGTAGGTAATCAGTTCCAAACAACCTGGTAATTCAGGTGCTACAGTAACCATTTTAATTAAATCACCTGCTCGGTCAAAAATTATATCCATTTCTTTTAAATCAGGATTTCTAAGATAGTTTGGATCTTGCATTCCTTTTCTTTTACTATTTAAATAAGGACCTTCTAAATGAATACCTAAAATTTTTGCGCCTTCTTCATTCCCAATTACTTCTTTAGTTCGGTCGATCATTGTCAATAACGCTTCTAACGAAGAGGTTACAGAAGTCACTAAAAAGCCTGTACAGCCTGTTTCTAAACATTTTTTTGAGACTTCTTGAATACTTTGGGTCGTTCCATCCATCATATCAAAGTTATTAGCTCCATGAATATGGACATCGATCATGCCAGGAATCAGTAATTGCTTGTGACCATCGATTCGTTGATCCACAGCTTCGCTAGAAAAAGAATCATTTTCTGATGGTTCTATCTCTAAAATAATTCCATTATCTATCATGATATCTACTATTTCTAGGTTATCTCCTGTACTTATCGTTGCGTTTTGAATAAGGGTCTTCATTTTTTTCCACCTTCCACAAGAATGATTTTTACTTCGTCTTTTCGCAGTTGCTTGTTTATTGTTTCTGGTAATGTCTTATCTGTGATCAATAGATCGATGTTGGTAAAATCGAGTTTGAAGTTGGTTGTATTCCTAACCTTTGTACTATCCAATAAGACACAAGTCCGTTTAGCATTCTGGATTATCGTCTGCTTCAACTCAATATCTTCTAATTCAGAATAAAACAAACCTGATTCATTGATGCCGGATGCACCGATGAAGGCAATGTCAAAATAAAAGTTAGCCAACTGATTGATCACTGATGTACCATGCAATAAATGAGAAGCTGGGTTAAAATACCCTCCTAGAAGAAAAACTGCCTGCTCTTTACTTTTTTCTGTTGCTGATATGGCGTTGTCGATTGAATTGGTGACGACTAAGACATTTTTCTGAGTGAGTTCTTTCGCAATAAATTGAACCGTAGTGGAGACATCTAGCCAAATGGTTTGGTCCTCACTAATTTGTTGTACTGCACTTTTTGCGATTTGAATTTTTTCTGGACTGTTTACAACTAAACGCTTAGAATAGTCTTCGATTTTTGTCTTGATAATCGGCAGTGTAATTCCACCACGATACCTTTCAGCTAATCCCTCGTTGACGATCAACAAAATATCTCGGCGAATGCTGTCTTTAGAAATTTGAAAATACTCCGCTAGTTCAACTGCATCTAGTTTTTCTTTTTCTTGTAACAACTCTAAAATTTTGGCGATCCGTTCTTTTTGATTCATATACTACCTCCTGATTTATTTTGAGTATAACAAATAATCTCACTTTTGCATATTAATAAGTTTTTATATATCAAATCACAAGTTTTTGTAAGTTTTTATAAAAATAAAAAGACCTTTATCAAAAAAGTCTTTTCACAACTATATTTCTTTGGTGGTCGATTTTGTATAAAACAGGTTGACTGTACACATAAATGAAATCGTATTGTCTCTCAGTTTTTTTCCTGTAGATATGTTTTGCGAGTTGCTCAATGCTTTTTTCATCTTCACCAAATACAAAAATAAACAAATTATTTTCTTGATATACTTTGTAATTACCACTTTGCAGTTTCTCAACTTTATTGTCGTACGCTTCGATCAGATTAAACAATGAATGCCAGTTAGCGATGGAAATAGCAATCTTTTTCTTCGTATTGTCCGGTAAGGGCAAATTGATTCTAAGCACTTCATTTCCGTACCTTTCCTTGATGATTTCAAGGATTTGCTTATCGTTATGTATATTGATCGTATCAAGATTCAACGCTTTTAGTACACTTTCTTTGAGTGATTGAGTGACTTCTACTCCAATATTCTGAACTAAATTTTGAATATCTGGTTTATCTAACAAGATTGCCTTTTGATACTTCTCAGGTTCTGATTTTTGAAGTATCTCCAATGCTTTTCGCTCATCTGGCCGTTCCATTGTAGCCATATAATCACTCCTGCCCTACTTCTATTATAATCTCATTATACTAAAGTTAGTATAAATTGTGGGAACAAAAAAAAGCTGAACACCTGCTTATTGTTTTGCGTTCAGCTTTTCATTTTTTATCTATTCATTGAGCTTTTTTTATACCAGCCTATTGATGCTAAAAATACAAGAAAGAGTCCAGTGATCCAGAATCCGTTTGTACTTGAATCATTCGTTGCAGGTAGTTGTTTTCCTGTGGGTTTCGTCGTACCTACTGGTTTGACTGATCCCGTAGTGTTTTCAGAGATCGTTACTTTGATTACTTGAGTTGTTTCTTTTTTAGAAAATTCATAACCTGGATATTTCTCAGCTAATTTCTTCATTGTTTCATCAGACCAATTGTACGTAACTGTAAATTCAGTTGTGCCAGCCTTCAACGCTGTCCATTTGCCTGCAGCATCAACTTCAATGATTGAAGGGTCTTGAATAGCTGTAACAAAAGAACCTTTGGTATCATCGATTCCTTCGATTGGTTTCACTTTTAGTTGTCCAGTATCACCAACTTTGCCATTAATCGAAGTACTATCGATTGTTGGCGTAATATCTAATAACCCAGCTGGTTTCACTTCTACTTTTACCGAATAAGCAATATCTCGTCTAATCAATGTACTACCTGGATTTTTCTGTTCAATTGCCTTAAGTGATTCATCTGAAAGTTGGAAATCCAAGACAAATTCAGTCGTGCCAGGTTTTAATGCTGTCCATTTCCCATTCGCGTCAACAGAAATAATTTCTTTGCCAGCGCCTTCAGGAATATAAGCTAAATAGGTTCCTTTCAGATCTGCTACGCCCCCCATCGGAGCTACTTTAAATTGACCAGTTTCTCCAATTTTGGCATTCACTAAACCACTATTAAAGTTAGGTGTAATATCCACAGTCTTTTCTTCTGGTTGCGTTACCTCTACAGACAATTCCTGAGCGATATCTTGTTTGATCAATTGATGATCTGGATATTTTTCTTGAATTTTTTCTAAGGATTCTTTGTCCCATTCAAAATTCAATGTTGCTTTGGTTTTCCCAGCTTTCAGTCCTTGCCATTGCCCTTTTTCATTGATTGAAAGAATACTTTTATCTGCTACTGTGGTTTTGAACGATCCCTTGAGGTCTTTCATTCCCTCGATTTGTTCAACTTGTATTGTGCCCTTTTCACCAATGGTCGTTTTGATTTCTTTGATTTTAAATTTTGGTGTAATATCCATTTCCTTTTTTGCTTCAGTGACTTTCGTCTCTGTTTCAGATACCTCAGCTGTTTTGATTTCAGCCATTGTACTATCCTCTGTTGCAAATGAAACCGTTGAAAATGCTAAAAGCGTCGAACTAAATAAAATACCCAACATCAAACTTTTTACTGTTTTCATTCTTCTTCCTCCCAAGTTTTAAAAGCTTAACAGGCTCATTCATCCCAACTGAAAAATTGCAGGACCGTATTTTTGCTCAATCAATTCTTATTTTTTTGAGAATATCATTTCTAAGTGCTTAAAATGCTTAGAAATTGATGAGATTGAAGTAAAACATAATACTAGCCTGTGAAACTAGATATTCAAAAATTGTATACGCTTCAATCTTATCAAATTCTAATCAATAGGGCAACCACATGTTTATGATGTAAACACTTAATCTACGTTTTCAAACTCTAGTCATATAGACTTTTAAAAATTATCTTGCTAAATGCTTAAAAAAAAATAAACCACCTTTAAAAATTTATATATGAAAATACAATTTTTTAAAGGCGATTTTATTCTATTATTATTCGTTAAGCTCAATCAAACTGATTGTATTCATTCGTATTTTATTTCGGCATTACATCCGCTGGAATCGCAGATTGATATTTCTTTCCACCTACTGTTACTTGATGCTCTGCTTTGGCTTTTGCTACTAATTCAGGATTTGTCAGCAAATCATAAGCCGTAGTGGCAATTGTTTTTCCTGCAGCTAATAACCCTTTATGTGCTACAGAAGATTTACCATTAGCAACCCATTGCCATGAATGCGGCGGCGTTCCTTGCGGTTCACAGCCAACTAAAACTTGGGCTGTCGGACAAACCCAGCTCACATCACCGACATCAGTTGAGCCAGAAGTCGCATTTGAAAAGAATAATGGACTAATTTGATCTAAAACTGGCATTGTACCTAAACGTTCGATTTCTTCTTCACTTGCGTTAGGGTTACTTTGTCTGGCTCTAGCTTTCAGCCCTTCTTTTGTTGCCTCATTTAGGCTATCATAATATCTTTGGCTATATTCTTGATCTTCTTTGGTCAAGTTCATATTTCCAAAATCTTTTAAGTTTTCATACATTGCAGTTGTTACTGCCTGATTTGGTAAATAATTAGCGCAAGCAGAATCAAAAACGATCTCTAATTCTGTTTCCGTCATCAACGCCGCACCTTCTGCGATTTTGTTAACACGTTTGTAGATTTCTTCGGCTTGTTCTAATTTTGGTGCGCGGATAAAATAATACAAGCTTGAAGTCGGCTGTACAACGTTGGCAGACTCACCGCCAACGTCCATAAAGGCATAATGGACACGTCCTTCATCAATGATATGTTCACGTAAGAATTGAACCCCAATATTCATTAATTCCGCTGCATCAAGGGCGCTGCGCCCTTGTTCAGGAGCTGCTGCTGCATGAGCAGATATTCCTTTAAAGTTATAATAAATTTGATAAACAGCTAAACTACTTAATCCCCAAGCCATACTTGTATCCATCGGGTGCCACGAAAGAGCAATATCCAAGCAATCAAACACACCATCTCTAGCCATGAAGGCTTTTCCGTAGCCACTTTCCTCAGCAGGACAACCGAACAACTTGATTGTACCCGTTAATTTTTCTTGTTCCATCAAATCTTTAACACCAATAGCACCCGCTAAGGCACCTGTTCCGAGTAAATTATGTCCACATCCATGTCCGTTGCCGCCTTCATTTACGGCTTTTTGCTCACCTAAATCCGCGACTTGGCTCAAATTACCTAACGCGTCATATTCGGCTAAAATCCCAATAACAGGGCTTCCGCTTCCGTAAGTAGCCACAAAAGAATGCTCCATGTTGGCAACGCCTTTTTCAATTGAGAAACCTTCTTTTTCTAAAATTTCTAGAAAAGGTTTTACAGATTCACTTGTCGCAAATCTTGTTTCTGGTGTACCCCAAATCCGATCTGCTGCTGTGATAAATTGGTCTTTTTTTGCATCGATCAATGCTGAAATTTGTTGTTTTGCATCCATTCTTATGTTCTTCCTTTCTTAACCATAATCAATTTTCTCTTTAGTTAAAGCATACACGTTTTAAATTAGCGATCAATCCCAAATAATTCTTTAGCAATTCGCTTACCCGTTTTTGTTCCTGCTAATCCGCCGATGCCAGTCTCACGAATATCCGCTGGCATGCTTCGGCCAACGCGATACATTGTTTCCACTACTTCGTCGGCAGGTATCTCACTTTCGATTCCTGCTAAAGCCATTTCTGCTGCACTGATGGCGTTGGAGGTCCCTCCTGCATTTCGCTTGATACAAGGAATTTCTACCAATCCTGCCACTGGGTCACAGGCTAAACCAATCAAATTATTCAATGCAATTGCAAAAGCATGACTTGCTTGCTCAGGTGTTCCTCCTGCCATTTCAACTAATGCAGCGGCGGCCATTCCTGAAGCAGAGCCTATTTCAGCTTGACAACCGCCTTCTGCGCCTGAAATCATGGCATTATTCGCTGTGACAAACCCAAAGGCAGCGGCTGTAAATAAAAAGTTCAGCATGTCCTCACGAGTTGACCCAAACTTTTCACTAAATGCTAGTAAGACCCCTGGGACTACGCCCGCTGAACCAGCTGTTGGCGTGGCACAAATCATCCCCATCGCTGCATTCACTTCATTCGTTGCCACAGCATAGCATAAGGCTTTGACAAACGTATCATCCGTCAAAACTGTTTTTTTATCCAGATAAGCTTGCAGCTTTTTCGCATCATAACCTGTTAAACCAGAATGAGAGCGTACTCCTTGAACACCTTTGGCAGCCGCTGCTTCCATTGTTTCTAAATTTAAGGTCATTTGATTCATGATTTCCGTTCTGCTACGCCCAGATGTCTCTATTTCTTGTCGGATCATGATTTCGGATATCGTGCATTGATTATCTTTTGCACGTTGGACAAGTTCTTCAATTGATTCAAACAAAATATTCACGTCCTCTAATTTAGCCGGTCGTAGGCATAACTGCTGTAATTCCCGGTATTTCTCTGATTTTTTTGACTAACTTTTGACTAATATCGCTGACTGTTTCAACAAAGAATACTGTTTCTTGATTTAATTGTTGCACTTCGACAAAAGCTGGATTTTCCAGCGCCATTTCCACACAAGGAAGAGCAGATTCCTGATCTGCCGTAAAAACTAAACCATTGCCTTGGTCATGATTCAGCAATGTAGAATAGTGATTAATCTCCGTTAGCTGAATACTGCCTCCCCCAATCGAAATAGCCGTTAAATTTAGTTTTTCTTGTTCATCAATCAACTCTAAATTCACTGTATTGGCGTGTTCTGTTTCTTTAGCACTAACTAAAAATTCAATAGAAACGCCTTGTTTTTCTGCTATTTCAATAGCATCGGGAATTCGTTCATCATGTGTTTCAAATCCTAAAACCCCTGCAACAATCGCAACAGCAGTTCCGTGTCCTTTATACGTTTCCGCAAAAGAACCGAAAAATGTCACGATCAACTTTTTGGGCGTATGTTTATAAAGTTCTCTTGCCATATTACCGATCCTGACCGCTCCAGCTGTATGAGAGCTGGAGGGACCGACCATGATTGGGCCAATAATATCAAAGGCGCTTTTATATTTAAATTTTTTGTCTGACATTACGCTTCTTTTTTCACTCCTAATACACAAAGTCCGCAAAGTAGACTTGCTGCCGCCATGAAACCAAATGCGAGTGTAAATGAACCACCGGCCGCTTTGATCAATTGACCTAAAATCATTGGTGCTAAGAATCCACCTAGTGTTCCACCAGTATTGATGATTCCGATCGAAGAACCGATGATCGATGGGTCCATGATTTTGTGCGGCCACGTGAAGATTGCTGTAAAAGCACTAACCGAAACCATGCTGACTGCGATCAGACAGATCATCGATAAAACTAGATTATTCGATGCCACAAAAGCAGCAACTAAAATCGCGGCTAAAACTGTTGCACTAAGAATAAACATGCGTTCTTTCCCTAAAAATAGTTTTGATAGCAGTGCCCCTGCAAACATTGTTGCAGCTGTTTGGAAAACTGCATTGACTGCTAATAAATAACCGATTGTTTTAATATCGATCGCAAATTTTTGCGCTAAGAAACTTGGTAACCAAGACATATTTCCATAAAGTAAAAAGTTCAATAGCAACATTGCGACAAATAAGACTAATACATTGCGATTTGTAATTACTTGACTAAATTTAATGGCTGGTTTATTCGCTGAGCTAGTTTTTGCGCTCGTCGCTTGATTAGGAACGAATACAGCCACAAGAACCAGTGCTACCGCAAATAATGTTCCTAATGCTAGATAACCATAACGCCAATTTGCATTGATCAAATTGGTTCCTAAAGTAAAAGCTAAGATCCCGCCGATACCAGATGTTGAAAGGATCAATGACTGAATAAAGGTTCTACGCTCTTGCGGAAAATTGTCCGCGATCGATTTTGAACAGCTAGGCGGATAACCACCATGGCCAAGTCCCGCAAAAAAGCGGATAACCATAAATAACATCAAACTACTAACTGCACCAAATGCGAATGAGAAAATTGAAATAATTGCGAGTGATAACATTAACACTTTTTTAGCTCCGATTTTATCCGCTAACCAACCGCCAGGAATTTGCATCAATGAATAGCCTAGGAAAAAGAATGACATGATCATCCCAGTTTGACCAGCATCTAAATTAAACTCTTTGGCCATCGGCAGAACAGCTGTGGAAATCATGCTCTTATCCATGTAAATCATCGAATAGCCTGCCATTAAGGCAAAAATCAACCCAGCACTACTTTTATTCGTTACTTTTTCAACTTGTGTCTCCATTTTTTTCCTCCATTGTTCTAATATAAGAAAACGTTTTCCATGGGTTTATTATATAAAACAATTCACAAATATAAATTACTTTAATTGCTCAATATAGTCTTAATATTTTTAATCTACACATTTTAAAAAAAAGAAAGCAAAAAAGAACTAGTCTTTTTTGCTCCCGCTGCATCTTATTCAATTTATTTCCTCTTGACCTCACCTGAACGACGTTCTTTGATTTCATGTTCTTCCGAAATATTTTTTTGCTGTTGAGCGACATCATATATACGCACAGTACGATCTTGATTCATACCGCCAGATCCAGTATCAACCATTTTCCCCCAGCCCTTCTTTACAGGCGTTCGACCAGTCGCTCGTAATCGGTCATTCTTTTCTCTAATCTTTTTGTGCTTTCTTTTTCGTCGATCATCAAAGTAATCTGAGATTTTATCTATTATTTCCATATTATTCACCCCTTACTGGCTATATCAACTCTACAATCATAATATAGAAAAAACTAGCTAGCACATACAGGAGATAGACATTTCCAACCATTTCTCCTAAACGAATGTTTTGCCATTTATTAGAATACGTCTTTTGAAAGGTAATGACCAACATCGCTATTGTAAAAAGAAATACCAAGATGCTTCTGGAACTAAAAAATACGTTCCAATAAGGTGAAGCGGTGGTAATTTGAATTCTTGGTAAAAAATAGTAAATAACAATCGCTAAATTTATCCCAAAAGTTGAAGTATGTTGGGTCTTTCCCATCTTAACAGCCTCCCCTATCATTTGCTCAATAGATTATATTAAGTTTAGTATGAAAGCGCTATTCCGTCAATGATATCTTTTACCCTCTTCTACATTCTCTTAGTATAAAGGTTGAAACAAATACAACTGGCAAGCATTCAATGTCAGTGTAGCTTCTAACTCATAGCCAGCTGAATCGATCCACTCTTTTTTTAGTTCAAACTTTGGTACGATCTTTTGCTCCAAATATTTCTGTAATTCATGATCTAACTCTGCTTGACCGCCCATCCTGATCCAGTCATTGTAAATGCCGCCATGATCTTTATCCAAGACATATTCTCGAATCAAATAATTTCCTTTCGGCAACTCTTTTAAATGAACTAACATTTTTTTCGTCTGATATTGCACTTGAAACGTATCGACTGAGTAAAGTGGATCCAGGTAGCTAGAATTATATAATAATAGTTGGTATTGTCCTTGATTTCGCGTCAAAATATAGCCGTCTCCACTAGCAAGAAGTTCTCCTTTTAAATGATTTAAAAAACGGAGTGAAAAAAATAGCGGTCGTCGCAACTCTTCATAAAGAAAAACAGATAAACTGCTATCTTCTCTCGTATGTGTTTGCCGTTCTTTTACTTTGATGTTCAACCAAAAAGCAATACCCGTCACCTCGTTTGACAATTCAACGATCGATTCTAAAATCAGCGCTGAACGGAAGAACGTTCCAGAAAAAGTATTTCCTTCCCCAACTAAAGTGTTCCAGTCTGTTAAAAATAGCTCTGGTGACCAATCTGAAACCATCGATTTTTTTTCCGATTGGCTTGTGTTGATAACAGACTTCACTCGGCTTAAAATTTCTTGTTGATACTCTTTGAATCGTACCGCATGTTCATCTTTGATCAACGTCGACGCATACGGATCAGCATGAAAACTAATGAATCCCGGTAAACAATGCTGCAATGCTTGCTCAGAAATAAAAGCTTGATACTGCTGATATTCTTCTTCATCCAGTGATCGTAACGACATTAGCCCCAGCTTACATTCTGGAACTAATTGTTTCAACTTACGATAAAAATAATGATACCCCCAACGGCTTTCTTCATTCCATCTTCCACTTACTTTTGGAAGTGACCATTGAATATACCAATGATTCACTTCATCCCTTCCATAACGATTGAGAAAATGACGGATGATTTTCAATTGTTTATCACACCACAATTGAACCTCTTCTTTTTCAGTATAATGTTCTGGTAAATAGAGCTGGATCATCGGTTTCAACTGAATTCTCACTAAAAAATCAAACCATTGATTATTTAAAATATACTCTGATACTAACAAAACATCGTTATCAAAATTCGTTTCTTCGCAAAAGCCCTCGAATTGAACCAAATCAAAAGCTAAATCTTTTTGCAAAATACACAATTCACGTTGAACACCATTCGCTAATCCTTCACTTGCAGGACCGATCTTTATAATTTTTTTACCGCTTTGGTAATGCTCTTGGCGCTCTGTAGGCAACACTAACTGTAAATTCTGTTCAATCGCAGCATTTTCATCTTCTAAATCTTTTTCTACCAAATATCTTGCCAACTCTTGCAATGCAGCAGCGCCTGTTATTTCGTGATAATCAGCATTTTCCGTACTTGGCTTTTCTAGATCTTTCTGTAACGAGTATTTTTTACGATAATTAGCCGGCGTTAAGCCATAGTGCCTTTTAAATACTTGATGAAAATGTTTCGCATTAGAAAAACCATTGTTCAAAGCAACTTTAATTACTGATTGTGCGGTCAACATCAACGATTCTGCTGCATGCATCAAACGAATTTGGTTTAAATATTCAGTAAAGGTCATTCCCACTTGTTTTTTAAAAGAACGGGACAAGTGATAATAAGAGATTCCACTTGATTCTGCTAACGTTTCAAGTGAAATTGGCTGATCATAGTTTAATTGAATCTGATCCAGCAATTGATTCAAGCGCTCATCTGCTATCTCTGCCGTTACTTGAGGAGTTGGGACAACTTCTTTTTTAAATCCTTTGACCAACTTTGTCAAAACTGTGAAAAAGTGCTGATAAATTTCCAGTTCACTTTCATTATTCTGTTTAAAATAAGCTGCCATTAAATGAACTAAGGCTTCACGTAGTTGTTGAAATTTTTCTGACTCACTCCCTTTGTCGGCTCCTGATGTCGAACAATCGATAAAAGGCAACCAGTTGTCTTTAAATTGTGATGTGATCGGCGCTCTAGAAACGCGTAAAGATAGCAACAGATTCTTATCTGAGCTCTTTACCTGAAACTGCTGACGCGGATTGATGACTAATAAATCATCTGTCTGAAGCAGATAGTCTTTTCCTCCAGTCGTCACGACCATACTGCCGCTCAGCATGAGAAAAAGTGTTAAATAGTCACTAATCTGCGGCGGTGCATAACTTACCTTCATCAATGACAAATGAAAAGGAAATTGTTTCGTTTCTCCCATAAATTCAGCCTTCCTTACTTCCTGCTAGTTTGTTTATCAAAATATATCATCAAATCTTCAGTGAAACAAGTTGTCTTTTTAGCGGAAAATTGTCTATACTATGGATAATTTAAAAAATGAGAAGCTTTGAGATAGGAAGATAAAAATGAAAACAAGTCAAGGTGATGTGTTTAGACGACGGGAAAAATTGATTGAGCGGTTGAACACAGCAGACAGCCAAACTGTGAATGAACTAGCTGCATTTTTTGATGTTTCAGCCGTTACGATCAGACGAGATCTTCTTTTTTTGGAAAAGAAAAAGATGATCGAACGTTTTTATGGTGGTGTAAAATTAATCAAAAAACAGCCAGTATCACAGCCTGCAATTCAAGAAGAACGGGTATTTCCTGTTGCAGTATTCGTTGAAGAAATCGCAACTATGCTACCAAATAAGGCACAAATCTTCGTTAGCGCTGGAAATTTTTCTACAGCAATCATTCACGCATTATCTTTTCTTGAGGTCAGTGTTTTAACGAACGATGTTACAGCTCTTTCCATTGATCATCCTGAGAAAAAAGCCTTGATTACAATCAGCGGTGGTGAACTTGAGAAAAATACAAACGCGCTTGTTGGTGATTTTGCTATCCATGCTTTTAATAAAGTTGAGGCAGATCTTTGTATCGTTGAAGCTGCTGGTTTTAATACACATGAAGTAACGACCAACACGTTGAGCGAATCCTTTATTTACCGCACAATGATCCAGCATACCAAAGGACCAAAAATTGTTTACACCCCTTCTATTAACTTAGAATCAGTTAGCTCATTTATGATCGATAGAACCTATTTATTTGATTTCCTGTATACAGATAGCGCCATCTCTACAACTCTTTTGGCGAATTATCAAGCAAGAGGAATCCCCGTTAAAGTGTTATTTGAATAAAAACGGTATACTATAAGGGTTCGCTTTTCTTGTAGTAACCGTCTTTGAACTGTTCATAAAAATTCTTTCATGAACAGTTCTTTTGATTGTATTGAATTTACTCATATAATCACTTATTCTAAAGCCAAAGAAAACGCTTCACAAAAAAAGATATAGAATGGAGAAACCAATGACACATACATTTCCAAAAAATTTCCTATGGGGCGCGTCGATTTCCGCTCACCAAACCGAAGGCGCTTATCAAAGCGACGGTAAAGGATTAAGTGTGCAAGACACACGCCAAAGAGATAATCATGAGATCGCTGATTTTACAGTCGCGGTAGATCACTATCATCATTACAAAGAAGATATTCGTTTATTAGCTGAAATGGGCATCAAAATCTTTCGCTTTTCGATTGCCTGGACACGAATTTTCCCAACTGGACGAGGAGAGATCAATCAAAAAGGATTACAACATTATAGCGATGTGATTGATGAATTACTAAAATACGGTATTCAACCTTACATCACCTTGAATCACTTTGATTTACCTCAAGCATTAGAAGATGAAGGTGGTTGGAGTGTGCGCAGTACTGTGGATGCATTCAAACGATATGCTGAAACGTTGTTTGAAGCCTATGGTGATCGCGTCACACACTGGCTGACGATCAATGAGCCGAACATCATGCTTTTGGTGGACAAGAAAATCCTAGGTAAAGAAATTCCATTACAAGAAAAATACCAACAATTTCATCATCTAATGATCGCTGAAAAATATGCCTTCAAACGTTGCCATGAATTGATCGAAGGCGGACAAATCGGACCTGTTCCAAATATTTCTCTTGTGTATCCTGCAACCAGTAAACCAATGGATAATCAGGCTGCCCTTTATTTTAATAGTGTTCGTAATTGGGCCTATCTAGATTTTTCTTGCTTTGGTCGTTATAACGCAGTCTTTAAAGACTATTTAAACCGTAATGATATCACGATTGAATTTGCCGCTGAAGATCAAGAATTGATGGAACATAACTTCCCCGATTTTGTTGCTATGAATTTTTACACCACCGTCACTGTCGAAAAACCAACTGAAAAAGACGGTATGGCAAACGGCATCAGCGATCAGCAAAGCGAAGATATTATGGAGTGGGGCTTTTATAAAGGCTTCACCAATCCTTATTTGAAGAAAAATGAATTCAATTGGACGATCGATCCTGATGGCTTGAAAACCACTTTACAAACTCTGTATGACCGCTATCATTTACCAATCATTATCACTGAAAATGGTTTAGGGGCTAAAGATGAGCTGACAGATGACGGGAAAATCCATGACAGTTACCGTATCAATTATTTAGAACAACATATCGACCAATGTTTACAGGCTATTGAGGCTGGTGTTGACTTGATTGGTTATAGTCCGTGGTCAGCGATTGATCTGATCAGCGTTCATGAAGGCATCAGCAAACGTTACGGCTTTATTTACGTGGATCGTACTGAACACAATGAAAAACAACTCACTCGCTATAAAAAAGACAGCTTTTACTGGTACCAAACATTGATTGATACGAATCAGTTGCCCTCTTAAAGAAAGGAGAAAAAAATGAATAAAGTATTTACGTTTTTAGAAACAAAACTCATGCCCCCTTTGAATAAAGTTGCGAATTTGCGCTTTATTCGCGCGATTATGCAAGCTGGGATCATCACAGTGCCGTTTACGATCGTCGGCTCGATCTTTCTGATCATCAACAATTTGCCGCAGATCATTCCACCACTCGCACCGTTTTTTGAAAGTACGATTTTGAAATTCGCGCCAATTTATAGTGTGGCGACTACCATGTCGATCGGTTCAATTGCCATTTTTTACTGTTTAGCGACGGCTTATTATTTAACCGATATTTATCGAAAAGAAGAAAGTGATGGGCTGAGTAGTTTTGTTGGGGCGATTTTAGGGTTGTTTGCCTTTTTAATGACGATCGTCCAAACGGATATCGTTGATGGCGGTGCCCAGTTGATTCAATCAGAAAGTGAAACGTCGATCGTTTATAATGGGGTTGCGCTTGGTGGCTGGGTCACTCGTTTTAGTGGTGTTGGGATTTTTATTGGGATCATTACAGCAGTGATTGCGACACAAATTTATCGCTGGTGTGTGAAAAAAAATATTACGATTCGGATGCCAGAAGGCGTACCTGATGGTGTAAGTAAAGCTTTTGCTTCATTGATTCCTGCTATTTTTATTGCGTTCGTGATGTTATTTATCAATACGATTTTAGCGGTATTCCATACTGATTTACATGGATTATTATCAAAACCGTTTGAGTTTGTAAAAGATTTGACGGGTTCTTGGTTGGGAATTATTGTCATCATGTTATTGATCCATCTACTTTGGGCTGTTGGGGTTCATGGAACAGCTGTAATCAAAAATAGTTTTATCAATCCGATTTTATTGGTGGCATTGACTGAAAATATTGATGGCGGATCGAATATTTTCGCTGGCGATTTTGTCAATATGTATATCTTTATCGGAGGTGCCGGTAGTACACTTGGATTGGTTTTATTGATGATTTTTGTGGCAAAATCAGATCAGTTGAAAGTCTTGGGAAAAGCCGCAGTGCTGCCTGGTTTGTTTAATATCAATGAGCCAGTGATTTTCGGAGCACCAATCGTTTATAATCCTTATTTGATTATCCCATTTATTGTGACACCTTTGATCAATGTGACCATTGCTTATTTTGCTACTTCTCTTGGCTTAGTGAATAAAGTGATCACTGGGATTCCTTGGATTTCGCCTGTGGGGATCGGGGCATTTCTGGGAACTGGTGGTGATTTTAGAGCGGTGTTGATTGCGTTGATTAATTTGGCTGTTTCAATTGTTTGTTACTATCCGTTTTTCAAAATGTATGATGGGAAGCTGTATGGAGAACAGATGGCGGCTGTTGATAAAGATTAATTTTAAAAAAGATAGCGGTTCTGTAATAGAACTACTATCTTTTTTATTTTAATATTTTTGAGAAGGTATCATTCCCCATAAATCCTCGACACCGTATATCTATTGATCAACGGCGTCAGCAAGTTCATCACCAAAATCGCCACACCAATTCCACCAGGTAAGTCCAAACTAATCCTCAAGACCACTGCCAACACACCACAGCCGATCGCAAATATATACTTCCCTTTATCCGTCAACGGCGAAGTCGTATAATCCGTCACCATAAAGACTGCAGCAAAAATCAATGCCCCACTCAACAAATGAGCATTAGCAAATGAAAAATCAAACCCGCTATATAACAGAATTGCGCTATAAAACGAGCCTAATGTTAGAATAGGAACCAACGGATTGATGATTTTACGTGCAATCAAATAAACAGCTGATAAAAGTAACGCAAACTTACACGTCTCTCCAATCGGTCCACCTAAACCATACCCCATAAACAACTCAAACAAATCTGGTGTCGTGGGTGAAACCTCTCTAGCAAAATTGCCTAAATCAGCTAATGGTGTTGCTGTTGCGACAACATCTGGTTGCGGTGTAACCCAATTTGTGATCCATGGTGAGAAAAATAATTTCAATAATACACGAGCTGCCACAGCTGGGTTCAACCAATTTCTGCCGATCCCGCCAGTCAACTGTTTTACAACAATAATCGCAATAAAGTCTCCAATAAGCAATGTCCATAATGGCGCTGTCACAGGCAATGTCAAAGCCAAAAGCCACCCTGTGATCACCGCACTATAATCCGTTATCGTCACTTTTTTATGAACTATTTTCTGAAAAGAAAATTCCAGTCCTACACAGGCAACAATACTTACCACTACCATTACTAATGACCACCAGCCGAAAAAGTAAGTAGCGGCAATTGTTGGAAACGCTAAAGCAATCAACACTTGCTGCATGATCCACTGAGAGGTCCATTTTTCTCTAATATGAGGGCCCATAAATGGTCCCGTACTTGTATATTCTTTATTTACCATCATTGACTCTCCAATACTTTTTGCTTCGCCGCTCGGATATCACCTAAAATATCGATTTTTGACGGACAAATATACGAACATGCGCCACAATCAATACAGTTCAACACACCTAAGCGTTTTGTTTCTTCAATATCACCTGCTCGATACGCATTACTGATCGAGATCGGTTGTAAATTGACAGGACATGCGTTCACACATTCTGAACAGCGAATACAACTTTGCTCTTCAGGGATTTCCGCTTCTTCTCTAGTCAAAGCAAGAATCAAAGACGTTGTTTTTGTGACTGGTTCATCTAAATTTTGAATGACTTTTCCCATCATTGGCCCGCCATTGATCAATTTCATCGGGCTTTCAATAAAACCGCCACACGCTTCAATAACATGTTCGATCGGTGTGCCAATTCTTACGCGTAAGTTTTGAGGCGTCTTGATCGGTGTACCAGAAACCGTCACAACTCGATCGATCAATGGTCGATTTTCTTTCAACGCATGAAATGTTGCTAACACCGTTGATACATTCATGATTCCAACATTTAAGTCAATCGGCAATTTCCCTGCTGGCAGCTCTGTTCCAAGGACCGCTTTAATAACGATCTTTTCAGCCCCTTGAGGATAATGATTCGGCAAAATTTTCAGTTTGATACGGTCATTATCGATCTTAGCATTCAGTTTTAGGATTGCTTCTTCCGATGAACTTTCGATTGCAATCACACACTGTTTGATTGATAGCATTTCTTGAAGCAGACTGATTCCTTCGATAAAATCATTCAGCTGCTCAATAATAATTCGTCTATCAGCCGTAACAAAGGGTTCACACTCGACCGCGTTAACGATCAACGTTTCCATCTGCTGATGTTCTTTGAAAAGAAATTTTACATCTGTTGGAAAACCAGCTCCGCCCATGCCGACAATTCCGTTGTTTTTAATAAGATCAACTATGTTTTCATTCCCTGATTGTGGTATTTCATATGTATCTTTAAAATCATTTTTGATGACTACAACTGACACTTCGTTTACTCCAATGATTCTTTGCTCAATTTTTTCAACAGTTCCTGAAACTGAGCTATGTATGTTGGCTGAAATCAAGCCATCTTTTGCGCCGATCAATGTTCCTATTTTCACTTCTTGACCAATGGAAACAACAATTTTTGCAGGTTTACCGATATGCATATTCATTGGTAAGATAATCTGCTTGGGAGCACTTAGCTCTGTGATTGATTCTAGCTTGGTTAGCCACTTATTTTTTTGAACCATAACACCGCCAAGCTTTCCTTTCATTCTAAAAAACATTGATTTTCCTTCCTTCTAATTCAAAATTTCTTACTTATCTGTAAATAAAAAAATAGTACACTAGTGCAATCGCCACCACGACTAATTGGATCGTTAAGCCCCAGATTTCGTATTTTTCTCTTTTCATGATTGCTCCTTTTAACGTTCTATTTTTAGAATCAAATACCTATTAAATTCAGCATATCATCAAAATTTACAACTCAGAATTATTTTTTTCCGTCAATTGCCGAAAGATGAGCTTGCGATTCACTTTATAAGACGAATATTCAGCTTCTTTTTTATAATTAAAATAGATAAACCGTTTTCCAATTGTCAGTACCAGGCATTGCAAACGATTTTCTTATAAAAAAAAGACTGAAAATCAATATTTTCCTGTTATAAAACTAATTTTGATATTTTTTTACAAAAAAAAGGCGACAAACGTTATTTCACTGTATATTTCCATACCGTGAAATAATGTTTGTCGCCGTGTATCCATTAAGTTTTAACGACGCTTCGTTTCAAACAATGGGCTAACTGGTTTGTTCTCGTGGATACGTTTGATGGCATCCCCAATTAATTCACCCACGCTGACTTCATCGATTTTATCGATTTTTCTATCATCAGAAAGGTAGATAGAATCCGTCACAACTAAACGTTTGATAGCAGAATCTTCAATGCGTTGTAACGCAGGTCCTGATAAAACAGGGTGTGTACATGACGCATATACTTCTTTTGCACCTGCTTCTTGTAACGCATTGGCAGCAAGTGAGATCGTTCCAGCTGTATCGATCATATCATCGATCAATACACATGTTTTTCCTTCTACATGTCCAATAATATTCATGACTTCGGCAACATTTGCTTTTGGACGACGTTTGTCGATAATAGCAATTGGCGCTTTCAGATACTCAGCTAATTTGCGGGCACGAGTCACACCGCCATGGTCAGGAGAAACAACAACAACATCATCACCTTGAATACCATGCTCCATAAAGTAATCTGCAATTAATGGTGCTCCCATCAAATGATCCACTGGAATATCAAAAAATCCTTGAATTTGCACTGCATGTAAATCCAATGTCAACATTCTAGTTGCTCCTGCTTTTTCAAGCATATTTGCAACAAGTTTCGCTGTAATTGGTTCACGGGCACGTGCTTTACGATCTTGACGTGCGTAACCATAATAAGGCATTACAACATTGATTGTTTTAGCACTGGCACGTTTTAAAGCATCGATCATGATCAATAATTCCATCAAGTTATCATTGACAGGACTACTTGTTGATTGAATAACATACACGTGAGAACCACGAATACTTTCTTCGATGTTTACTTGAATTTCACCATCGCTAAATTGATTTACAGAAGATTTTCCTAATTCGACACCGACAGCTGCTGCGATTTTTTCCGCTAACGGACGATTCGAGTTAAGAGAAAAGATTTTCAATCTTGGATCAAAATAATGTTTTGACATGGGGACCTCCACTTTCTTTTACTGAACAATAGTTTCCTTATAAATAGTAGTCACTTTTTCAAAATAAATCAAGTGATTTTGGAGCATTCCTCTAAATTAATACGATTTTCTAATAAAAACCTGCATGTACTCACTTGAAAAAAATAAAAGTCATAAAAATATGTAGATTTTGTCATTTTCTTTTGAAAAATCAGTACATTTTCTAATGACAAAACAAAGGATATATATTACTATTTAGTTGGACACCAAAAATGAAAGCGCATTATTTTTTGTGGATAATTCGTTCATTATAATGTCTTCGCGAGCTGAGCAAACCTGCTACGCTTTAAATTTAAGGAGGAATTTTGTGAAAAAGTCTGTTTTGAAAAAAGTACACCTTGGGTTACAAGTATTGATGGTTTCAACCTTGCTTTTAAGTACTAGTGCTACTACTGCATTAGCAATCGAGCAACAAACTGGCGAATCAACACAACCAGAAAGCACTACTGTTTCAAGTACAACATCAGATGAATCAGATACCACTGCTCCAACTGATCAGACAAAAAACTCACAACGACTGACTATTTTAGGCACTTCAGATGTTCACGGACAGCTATGGAACTGGTCATATGAGGATGATAAACAAACACCAGTGGGTCTTTCTCAAGTTAGTTCTGTCGTCCAAAATATCCGTTCAGAAAACCCTAATGGTACAATTCTGATTGACAATGGAGATATGAACCAAGGAACAATATTAACAGATGATCTTTACAATAAAACACCTTTGATCGAGAAACCAAATCCGATGATCAAAGCAATGAACTATATGAAATATGATGCCATGGTGTTGGGGAACCATGAATTTAACTTTGGACTAGATTTAATCAAAAAACTCAAAAGCGAAGCTGAATTTCCAATTTTATCAGCGAATACTTATGTCAAAGAATCAAATAACCGCTTTGTTGGCGGAACAACAAAAAAAGATATTGATTTGGATGGTGATGGCACCAAAGACTTAACAGTCGGCATCATCGGTCTCACAACACCACAAATTCCATTATGGGATGGCGCTAAAGTAGATAGCTTGTATTTCAATCCATTGAAAGAAGAAGCTGAAAGAGCTGTAGCTGAATTAAAAGATGAGACTGATATCATCATCGCTTCGATGCATGCTGGACGTCAAAGCTCTGATCCTGCTGCGAGTGCAGATCAAGTCATCACTAATGTCGCTGGCATCGACGCCTATATTTTAGGACACGATCATCGCTCTTTCGCAGAGAAAATTCAAGGACCAAATGGGCTTGTTCCTGTGGCAGGTCCAAAAGATACTGGAACTGAAATGATCAAAATCGAACTTGATATCGAAAAATCAGCCGACAAATGGCAAGTAAAAAATAGCGATGCCGCTATCGTAAGTACTAAAACTGTTCCAGCAGATGAAGCCTTAAAAGCCGAAACAAAAGAATACCATGATAAAACGAGAGAATTCATCTCAGAGAAAATCGGAACAGCGACGGGAGATTTTTTACCCGCTGAAGAAGTGAAAGGCATTCCTGAAGCTCAGCTTCGACCTACTGCAATGATTTCACTGATCAATAATGTACAGCGAAAAGCAACTGGCGCACAACTTGCTGCTTCTGCACTCTTTAAAGCAGACAGTAAATTAAATGCAGGAGATATTTCTTATTCCAATATTTTTGATATTTATAAATACCCTAATACACTAGTCAGTGTCAATATCACTGGAGAAAATCTACTGGAATACATGGAAAATCAGGCGGATTACTATAATACACCTGGTCCTGATGATTTAACGATCAGTTTTAATGAAAAAATCCGAGTATATAACTATGATGTCTTTTCTGGAATTTCTTATAAGATCGATATTTCTAAACCACATGGTGAGCGTATTATCAATCCAACAATTGACGGAAAACCAGTTGATCTTGCGGCAAATTATACGATTGCTATGAATAATTACCGCTACGAAGGTCTATTGACCCAAGGTCTTGTGACAGGTGAACCAATCAAGTCTACTGATCCTGAAACATTGCGTGGATTGATTGCCGATTATATCCGTGAAAAACAAACACTTGACCCAGCACAAGAAATCGAACATAACTGGGAAGTGATCGGCTATCATTTTAATAACAACTGGCGGAAATTAGCTGTACAGTTAGTGAATGATGGTACATTGCAGACTCAACCAGCTGCAGACGGTCGTACCCCAAACGTTAAACCGATCACGAAACAAGATGTGCGCAATGCTGGTTACGCTCCAGATTCAGAAACATTTACGATCATACATACCAACGATGTTCATGGACGATTAGAAGGCAATGGAAAAGATGTTTTAGGTTCGGCACGTTTGAAAACGTATAAAAACGTGATCAATCCAGATCTCTTGATCGATGCAGGAGATTCATTTCAAGGCTTGCCGATTTCTAATTTCTCTAAAGGCAAAGACATGGTCAAAGTGATGAATGAAGTGGGCTACGATGCCATGGCTGTCGGAAATCATGAATTTGATTTTGGCTTGGACACGGCACTAGAATATAAAGACGAATTAAATTTCCCAATCCTATCAAATAATACTTTTAAAGATGGAAAATTAGTCTTTGAACCCTCTACAATCGTTGAAAAAGGTGGCAATAAATACGCAATTATCGGCGTAACCACACCTGAAACAGCAACAAAAACACATCCAAACAATGTAGTTGGTGTGACTTTTGCTGATCCAATCGCTGAAACAAAAAAAGCCATCCAAACAATCAAAGATTCAGGGGAAACAATCACTGCCTATGTCGTTACTGGACACCTAGGTATCGACGAAACAACTCCACATGAATGGCGTGGTGATACTTTGGCAGAGACACTAAGCAAAGATTTTCCCGATTTGAATATCACTGTTTTAGATGGGCATTCTCATACAGCCGTTGATGGCGGAAAACAATTTGGAAATGTGATGTACACCCAAACAGGGAATTATTTGAATAATGTCGGTTTAGTCAATGTGGATTTGACAGATCTTAGCAAAAAAACAGCTTCATTAACTCCTGCAGAAACCTTAGCAGATTTAGAAGAAGATCCTGCTGTTAAAGCTTTAGTTGACCAAGCCAGAGCAAATTTTGAAGCATGGGGTTCAGAAGTTGTCATTGAGAATAACCCTTACCAATTTAATGGTGAGCGCGACAATGTACGGACTAGAGAAACGAATCTAGGGAATCTGATTGGCGATGCTATGTTAGCTTACGGGCAGCACGGCTTTAAAAATCAAGCTGATTTTGCAGTAACAAATGGTGGCGGTATTCGAGCAAATATCGAACCTGGAAAAGTGACACTAGGAGACGTTATAGCTGTAATGCCATTCGGTAACAGCATCTCTCAAATCAAAGTGACAGGTGCTGAGGTCAAGGAAATGTTTGAGCTTTCGCTTCGTTCAATGGCTCAAAAAGACGAAAACGGCAACATCATTTTAGATGACTACAATCAACCTAAACTTGGCGCAAATGGTGGATTCCTTCATGTTTCAAGCACGATTCGTGTCCACTATGACTCAACCAAAAAAGGGTCACTATTGCCAGCAGACGAAGGCAATGGTACAGACAAAACCATCGTCGGGGAACGAATCTTACAAATTGAAGTCCAAGACCGTACAACTGGAAAATTTGCACCGATCGATGAAAAAGCAACTTATCATATGGCGACTAATGACTTCCTAGCTGCAGGCGGTGACGGTTATGATATGTTAGGCGGCGAACGTGAAGAAGGTCCTTCTTTAGACACAGTCTTAATCAATCATTTAAAACAAGCAACCAATCTTCGCTTATACGATGCCGCAACAAATATCGATCTAGCACAATATAAAGAAGCCTTCCCAGGCGAACGAATCATTTCTATTTCAGAAGCTGAATTTAATAAGAAAAACAAACCCGAACCTGTACCAAATCCAGATCCAAAAGATCCCACGAAAACAAAACCAGACGAGATCAAAACAACTAAACCTGGCGGAAAAACAGCAGATTATCCGAAAATGGGTGAAAAAATTGTTGCTTACGGCAGTTTAGGATTACTTGTTATTGGATTTTCTGGTTATGGTTTTTATGAATATAATCGTAAACGAAAAATCGGATAACTAAAAAGATGGTCACCAACTATGGGTGACCATCTTTTCTATTTCATGAAGTAAATGTCAAATGTTTAATTATTTTACTATGTAACAGCTTCGCACATGCCGCTTGCTTCAATGACACTATTTCTCATCACTGATACCTCATGTGAAAACGAGGTGCCCGCTTTCCCTTTTACCATATCTGGAGCATTTTGAACGAATGTTTCCACACTACGTCCTAGATCAAATTGCTCTGTCTTTATTTTATTTTGCATTTGAGCAGCTTCTTCCTTCAATGGGGTAAATACACTGACGCACTTCGCTTGTAATGCTATTTTTTGCATTCTTTTTTTCTCTAACTTTTGGTATTGTTCTAGTTGGATTTTATATAACGTAACTGTAGCTGAATTTGGTTCCTTTAAGCTTGATTCAAACGTAATTTTTTGCTGTAAACTTGAAATAACATCACTATATGACTCTCCACCAATACTCAAATCTATACCTGATCCATTCATTTTTTTCTCCCCTTAATTAAAACGATGTTGCTATTTGTTCATCTGCCGCTTCTGCTTTAACAGCTGCCATCCGTAAGCTATGGGCAAATTCGCCTAGATTATCTCCAATCGTCATCATCTTCCCCTTTAACTCTTTGACAACTTCTGGATCATGAGCATAGTATTGATCCCCCTTAGAGTAAGGTGCGACTGATTTCAAAATATCTTGAATTTCATGGTCTTCTAATTCAGAATAAGCTCCGCCACTGGCTTCACTACGGATATGTTTTTGCAAAGCCATCACTTCTTCGCCTTCATCCCATTCATATTGTTCAATTGTTTTTTTGATTCCTAATGCAGTGCCTTTCATATCATCATATTGTGCAGCAGTCGCCCGAAGCAATGCTGGAGCAAATAGACGCATAATACTTCCATCACCATTAAACATGTCCATAAAAGTATCGGTAGGATGTCCACCTAACGTTAATAAACTCATGATAAATGTTTCTAACTCTTTATTACTTTTAGTGAGGACCCGCTTTCCAACTAAAGGCATACCAAATTGATCAAAATTTCCCACACTATCATTCATATGCGTGTAATTTGTAATCTTGTCGGCGGCATGTCCAGCATCAACCCATTTTTTTGCTTTTTCACTCAATAACCGGTAAATATTTGGAGCAGAAAAGACTGTAGCGTACTCTCCAAACTCAGCAGCAACATAAGAAGCTAAACCAGCACCTAGACTATGACCTGTGTAATCAAACGTTGCATTTTTAAAACGTGGATCTGCTTTTAATTGTTCAGCAAAAGCTAATGCCGTATCGAATTGACTACTGACTTGAACGGGAACACGTATGGTTGTTCCAGGAACATGTACATTTTGGTATTTATCTTTTTGACCCAAGGTAACTTGTTGGACATCAGCGCTTAGATCACCATCCACATCAGCAAGATTGGTTCCTTTATACGAAATCGTGATATTGGAAAGATCGGGTTTTCCGTTAACGATAGGGGCTACTGCGATTCCTTGTGCACCGTTTTTATCTGGGTTATTTAAAGTATCTACTATTTTATATTTCTGGCCATTAAAACCTTTTATTTTATCGCCACTATTTAAATTATCATATGCAGCATCTGTTATTCTAAAATAATCTTCATCTTTTCTTTGCATCAAAATTATTCTCCTTATGTTATACTTATTATTAATTATGACACAAAAAGGACACATTGACTATGAAAACTAGATATAAACTTTTGATTGTAGTAGGAATAATGATTTTAGGGGTGACTGGATTGAATTATTATAGCTATAATAATTACATGAACAAGCAAAAAGAACGGATTGAATTATTTTTCAAATACAATTATAACAATATCGAATCTATTACTTTTACAGAAACTAAAAAAAATCCAACAGGCTCATTGAATTTCCATGGTTACTTCAATGAGGATAAAAAAAGTAATTTTATTAGTAAAATCATGCCTTATCAAAAAGAATTTGAATCAGAAATCATTATAAATGGATCTTTTGACGATAAAAATTTTAAATTTGGAGATGGAAGGTCTATATCTGTTTCTGAAATAGAGAAGATCCAACGTAAGGAACGCCGGGAAAATACAGAAGAAAACTCTAGTTCTTGGTTCTCCGATTCAGCAGGTTTATCAAAGTATAGTGAATGAATTTTAACAACTCATACTTTTTTAGAACAGTGGATTATCACAAATACTAGAAAATTTTTCAATTTCAACTGAATAATCTTCTGAAGCTATAACAAAATAGCCTTTATCGATTTTACTCATGGTAATGGCTATACTTTTGTTATGCTTATGGATAATTCTGATACAAAAAGGACATACTAACTATGAAAATTAGATATAAAATTTTGGTTGCGATAGGAATATTGGTAGTAGGGATAACTGGATTGAATCGCTACAGCTATAACAATTATATGAACGAACAGAAGGAGCGTATCGAATTATTTTTCACCTATAATTATAACAATATAGATTCACTTACCTTTACTAAAATTAAAAAAAATCCTACAGGCTCTTTAAATTTTTATGGATATTTTAATAATGATAAAGAAAATGATTTTATAGGGAAAATTATGCCTTCCCAAAAAGAGTTTGAAAGAAATAATGCTATGAGTAGCTCTTTTGCAAGAGAGAATGCAAAGTTTGAGAATGGAAAGACCTATACTGTTTCTGAAATAGAGAATATCCAACGAAAGGAACGACGGGAAAATACAGAAGAAAATTCTAGTTCTTGGTTCTCCGGTTCAGCAGGTTTATCAAAGTATAGTGAATGAATTTTAACAACTCATACTTTTTTAGAACAGCGGATTATCACAAATACTAGAAAATTTTTTCAACTAGATAATCTTCTGAAGCTATAACAAAATAGCCTTTATCGATTTTACTCATGGTAATAACTCTTCTTTTGTTATGCTCATAAATAATTCTGATACAAAAAGGACACATCGACTATGAAAACTAGATATAAATTTTTGATTGCGATAGGAATAATGGTAGTAGGGATAGCAGGATTGAATCGCTACAGCTATAACAATTATACGAACAAACAAAAAGAACGAATCGAATTATTTTTTAATTACAATTATAATATCGATTCTCTTACCTTTACTAAAACAAAAAAAAATCCAATGGGAACATTAGTCTTTTATGGTTATTTTAATGATGATAAAGAAAATGATTTTTCAGCAGATATTATGCCTTATCAAAAAGAATTTGAAGGAAATATTGCAATTAATGGCGCATTTGATAACGAAAATGCAAAATTTGAAAACCGAAAAACATATTCTGTTTCTGAAATAGAGAATATCCAACGTAAGGAACACCGAGAAAACAGTGAAGAAAATTCTAGTTCTTGGTTCTCCGATTCAGCTTACACTGAATAAATTTTAACAACTCACTATCATAAATACGAAAAAAGATGACTACCAAGGATTTGGCAATCATCTTTTTTCTCTTATTTTTCGTTATTCATATAAGGCATGTTTTTCCCATAGCCTTCTTTATTCACTTGTCTTGCACGCGCAATCGCCAGATCAAACTCTGCTACATCATCTGTAATCGTAGAACCTGCCGCGATAACGGAATTCGCTGCAACGTTCACAGGTGCGATCAAACTTGTTGATGACCCGATAAACGCATGATCCCCGACTGTTGTGCGATGTTTATCTTTTCCATCATAGTTAACAAAAACCACACCACAACCAACATTGATATTTTTCCCTAAGTCTGCATCACCAACATACGTTAAATGACCGACTTTAGTATCTTCTGCCACTGTCGCATTTTTGATTTCTACAAAGTTTCCGACATGGACACGCTCACCGATTTCAGCTTTCGGACGGATATGCGCAAATGGACCGACATCAGCATTTTTGCGAATAATGCTTTCTTCAACAACGGATTGCGTGATTTTTACGTTATCTTCAATCACACTATCCACAATTTCAGAATGTGCACCGATAAAGCAATCTTCACCGATCACTGTTTTCCCTTTTAAATGCACGCCAGCTTCAATCACCGTATCGGAACCAATCACAACGCCTTCGTCAATATACGTTGAATCAGAATCAACGAATGAGACACCATTTCTCATATGCATTGTATTCAAACGGCGGTGCATGATTTTATTCGCCTCAGCTAAAGCTACACGATCATTGATTCCCATCGCTTCTTCAAAATCAGCCATTTGGTAGGCAGCAACGGTCTTACCTTCTTTTTTAAGAATCTCAATAATATCTGTTAAATAGTATTCCCCTTGTGCATTGTCTGTATTGATTTTAGATAAGGCATTAAACAAGGCTTCATTATCAAAACAAAACGTTCCAGTATTGATTTCTTGAACACGAGCTTCTTGTTCGGAAGCATCTTTTTGCTCCACGATTTTTTCAACGATGCCCACATGATCACGGATGATTCGACCGTATCCAGTTGGATCTTCGGCATGAGCTGTTAAAATCGTTGCACTCGCGTTTTTCCCTTGATGATAGTCAAACAGATTCGCTAAAGTTTCAGCAGTTAATAACGGTGTATCTCCTGTAATCACAAGCGTTGTGCCTTTTTTGCCTGCTAAATGTGCTTCTGCTTGTAACACAGCATGTCCTGTTCCTAATTGTTCTGCTTGTAAAGCATATTGGCTACGTTCACCTAAATGGCTTTTGATTGCCTCAGCACCATGACCGACGATCGTCACAACTTCACTTGGATTCGTTTTTTCTACTTGATCCATGATGTGTTCCACCATTGGTTTTCCAGCGACAGGGTGCAACACTTTATAAAGTTTCGATTTCATACGTGTTCCTTTACCGGCAGCGAGGATGATGACATATCTGTTTTCCAATTGCTTCACTCCTAAGATTTGTTTTATTTTCAATCGTTTATTTTCATTTTAAAATAGCGCCATGTTTTAGTTTAGCTTACTCTTTATGGTTTTTCAACTGAACCAATTGCTTTTTTACTATACCAATTTATAATTTTGCGTATTTGCGTTATAATAAAGGAAAATTATGTTAGCGGGGTGATAATATGATACCAATTCAAAAACACGTATCTCGATCAAAAGCCCATTTAGGTTTGAAATAATAGAGTGCTTTGGTTGTTGAAGGATTGCCTTTACGCAAAGTACTTTATCACTTGAATGATAGAGAGGAAATCCATTATGAATACAAAAATACAACCATATCAATTTAATTTTATTCGAAAACAAGCCAATATTTTGCTACAAGCTCATTTATCTGTAAATGATAAAAATACAATCAAAACACTGCAAGCAATCGTTCTTGAGAAAATCAATGAGCAGTTTGGTACAGATAAAGATGCGTTACAACCCTTATTAGATGGGTTTTTAGAAGCTGCTACTTCTAAGCCTAGACTGGAACACTATTTGGAAGGATTAAAAGAAGCGGTTATTCCCTTTGATCCGCCTTCAAAACAACAACTGACAAAGCTCTTTAAAAAGACGAAGAAATTGAAAATCCCAGAATGGGAAACGATGGATTTGCGAGATTATACTTTTTACAGCTGGAATGATAGCGGGAAACAGCAAAAATTTATTATCGCTTCAATCGACGGACAGCTCGTCGGTGTTTCCGGAACGATTTCTCCTACAACTCAGAAGGGTATCTGCCCGATTTGTCATGAAACGTCAGAAGTTGCGATGTTTCTATCTAAGGTGAAAGAATCCGGTGATGGGATGTATACAAAGCGCGGAAACTATATCTGCTATGATAGTGAGAAATGTAATCACAATATCGAGCGTAGAGACGAGTTAGAAGCGTTTGTTCAGAGTGTGAAGTTTATGAAATAGAACACTACCTAGAGGAAATCACCTCTAGGTTTTTATTTTTTTGACTGCATCTTCTCTCAATATAGTAGATTTCTCTTTTTCTTTATAAGCGTCACTCCACAGTATAAATCCAGCCTATCCCATTAACATTGCATTGAAAAAGTCTTGATTTTCTATATACTTTTAGCGCACAATTCCGAAATCCTATACTCGATACCTATGATCAAACTAAGAAATTATATAACTTCTTAGCATCTTCGATACTGTCAAATTCCCAACGAGCAGCACAATCTTCGCAACCAATCCAACTACATTACTCTCTAATCTTATCATTTGATTCATAAAAAAACCTCCTCACGTATAAGTACGCAAAGAGGGGAAGATATTATTCTATTTATTGAAATTCCCATCATTAGAGTGAGTTAATCTCCAAAAAATATAAAATGAATATATCAAATACACTATTAAGACTGTTAAACATACATTGCTCAGATAGATCAGGGAATTTCCTAAATCATAATCAATAGAAAATTCTTTTTGCAGTTCTATTTTTTCTCCAAGTGTTAAAGTCTCAGGATCTTGCATAGGAAAAAAATTCAGTGTCAGAAAAATTCCAACAACTTTCAAAACTAGGAACATACAGCTAAGTATAGCGATTAGCAACTTGTTATATTTTATGAAAACTCACTCCTGTCTTACCTTGACATAGATCTTACAATTTCAATTTTATATGGTTTTATATACCCACGAGACTGCATTGCATAACAATAGTTATTACCAAAACCAACAGCAAAATCATTATACCCATTTGGTTCCCAAGCAAAGTCAAATATATCGGTAACTTTTACAGTAGTAAAGTAATTTCCATTTGCTTGTCGTTTATAAGATACTGTGTAGGATACTCCCCGTAAAGCGGTGAGTAGATGTCCACTCGTAAACCTATGCATCCCTGTGAAAGAACCAGAAGTTCTACCACCTCGGAAAGCTTCAGCTTTCAAGCGACCATAGTAAGAACGCATTAAGTCTTCACTATCTACCATTCTAGCCCAAGTATCGTTAGTATTGTAATAGGTTGCTGGTGTGTATGCTGTATTGACTCTGTTTGCTGGAACAATAGCGCGTCTCATATAATTCGCAGTCTGCCAGTGTCCTCTTCGTTCAACCAATTTAATGCCAGTAACATATGCAGTTAAAGCAAGGTCATATGGTGTTGCAACTAAAGCTCTGGATGTCTTAGGTAAGTTACTATTCAAAGATAAATCAACATTTTCCTCAGCAGTTTCAAGTTGATTTTCTAATTTTTCATCTTGCTTATTATCGTAGTTTTTTAACTCAACTAGGACTGAATTTAGAAATGAATTAAAATCCTCACTAGAATCATTCTCGGAGGGTACCTCATAATACATATCAATCGTGTTATTGATATAATCTGAATTTGCAGGTTCCTCTGAGGTGAGTTCCTCAATCAGATTAGTATTATTCTCGCTAATTTCATACCTTTCTTGAGCCTCAACATTGGTACCAAATCCCAAACAAACCAATAGTGTAATCCCTAATAAAAAATTTTTCATTAAATTCTCATCATCCTTTCACTTACTTCCAAAAGTATATTATATTATTCTTTACGCGTCAACATTTTTTTTATTTGTATTTTTTTTGTATATTATAGATAGAATAATATAGACAAATACTATTTAGGATTTAAAATGCATGATAGTAGATTTCTCCATTATAGAAAGAGAAGAAATCACAGAAAATTATTAACCTTGTTGAGGTTGGGGAAGGGTTCCCTGAAGATTATGTGGGAAGGGAATTATCATAAGCATTGATGAATATAATGCAGTAACAGGAACGATGGCAGTTTGTCCGATAACTTCTACACAAAACACAAAAAGTCATTTTATTTCTTTAGATGAGAACCATCAAGTAACTGGACAAATCAATTCTCTTCAAGTTAAAACCTTTGATTTTACTGCTCCAGAAAGAAATGTTCGATTCATAGAAAAAGCAACGTTGAAAGAAATCGGTGAAACAGCACAGATTGTCAGCATGAGCTTTGATTTTTCAAATTTAATGACAGCATAAAAAACTTGGTTTGATATAGTTCGTCTCAAATATAGAAACGTACTGACAACATTCATTCCCTAACTTCATTAGCGGCTTAAAAAAAATCGTGTTATAATGACAATGAAAAGAGAGATATGCGCTAACATACCTCTCAAATGTAGATTATGCTAGTGAAAAGCTAGCAGGCTATTTTCAGGTGTTTAAACCATCTTACTCGCCAAAGTAAAAGATGGTTTATTTTTTTTGATTAAATTTCAATATGGCAACTACTAACATTGCAAAACTAATCGCAAGTGTTAATGCTTCATATACTGACAACTCTATTCCTTTCTAGGGACACAACCATTAATCATCAGGCATCACCCCTTTTTCAAGAGATTTAGCCCACCATCTTTTCACTTTTCTACACTAGTTATTATGTCATAATAGCGATTATTTATAACTTTTACTTGCAATTTTTTGCAGCAAAATGACCCATTATTAGGCGATAAATCGGACAATCATCAATGCAAGTAAAACTCAAAAATTTCCACCTCTTTTGTCAAACTTGTCCTTTCTTTGAGACTCTTTTGACTATTTGAATTCTTTCACGATATTCTATTGACTATCTCAACCTCTTTACGTTAGAATAAATTTACAACATAAAATAAAAAAGGCGCCCTGTCAGAAGACGGACATCTTCTAAACAGAGCCCTGTATTATCAGCGTAAACTAATAATACAAGTTGCCTCGCCAATAATTTCTTATTGACTAACCTTATTGTACTAAAAGTAAGAACAGATTGCCATTCTTTTTTACTTGCTCAATACTGTTAGTGAATGGTTATTTAACGAACGCTTCATGGTATTAGTAGCTGACTAATATCATTTTTTTGTGTTTAAAATCAGGTAATTAGAGCGAAAAAACAAAATAAAAAGGCACTCTGTAAAAGGACGGACATCCTCGTACAGAGCCTCATATTATCAGCACAAACTAATAATATAAGTTGCCCTAGTCAATATTTGCATATCGACTCTTTCATTTTACTCAATTTTTGTAAGAAATACTAGTGTTTTTTACAAATTTGAGCGGTTTGAAGCAGTTGGTGGTTATTTGTTGCACTTTTGCACGGTATTAGTTGGTCGCTAATGCCGTATTTTTTTCGCTCTTTTTATAAATAGCAAGCACCTCTCTCCTTTTTCAATACGGTGTTTTCGTATTGGTATTCTACCAATTGGTGCTTGCGAGCGGATTTACTTGAATCGATCACTACCATACGTTGCCATTCAATCAAAAAAGGCAGCCAAGTCAATGTGCGTACAAATGGATAAAAATCAAAAACAGATAAATAAACATTTCTTTAATCTACCCGATTGAATGGCGCAACGTAACGATTGATTTCTAGTTTATCCGTAGTCTTAACGATCCGTCTGGCGGAAGATGGATTATTAAGAAAAAAATTCGTAGGCTTGCAGAACCTGCGGATTTCAAATAGCTGTTTATCCCTTCAGAAATAACCAACTATTTTTTTACTATCACAAGATAAACAGCTGTCTGTTTTATTACTCGTCTTGGCTCACCTGAATATTGTTTAACTGCTTTAGAATATCGCTATTCGGATGCCTTTTCCCATTTTCCCAATTCGAAATACTTTGTCTTGTTACATATAATATATCCGCTAATTCTTGCTGCGTTAAATGCAATTGTTCACGTTTCTTTTTCACGTCTGTACCCATTTTCTTCTCCTTGCTTGTCATACTATACACTCATTATAGAGTTTTTTTTTTTATAAAAAACAATATCAATTTTGAATCGTTACAATTCATTTTCTTGATAGTTAATATGATGAATGAAGGTCAATGGACAGGACATATATTGACGATTCCCTCTTAGAAATACAACTTCATTATGAAAGAATTCAGATTATTTGACAAAGCTTCGCTCTTTTGGTTTAATAGTTTAAACCAACGAACGATAAATGCATTTTCTAAATAAAAAACTAGGAGTTTACCTATGAATAAAATGACTGAATTAAAAGAAAGCTTCGCCGCACTTAGTCCTTTTTTAACCGCTTTAGGTGACGAAAAACGCCAAACAATCATTCTTCGACTTATGGAAGATCAAGCTTGCCAAGGATTGCAAGTTCCAGATTTAATCGAAGCATCCGGCTTATCAAGACCTGCTGTTTCTCATCACTTAAAAGTATTAAAAAATGCCAATATTGTTGATTATCGACGAGAAGGCACGAAAAATTTCTACTATTTAACCCATGAATTGGGAGAAATCAATCAATTGAAACAGCTAATAGACCAAATCATTGATTTTACGGAAAAGAGGAAATAAATTGAAGAAAGTATTGATCGTAGAAACAAATGTCACCAGATACCAAGGAACCAAAGAACCTACTGGCTTATGGTTAGGTGAATCTGCTGAGTTTGTAGATGAGTTAAACAAAGCTGGTATCGCCTATGATTTTGTCAGTCCAAAAGGCGGTTTTATTCCCTTAGACCCTAGAAGTATGAAATACACGGATGAATCTATTTTGAGTGTATATGAAGATCCTGATTTTGTTTATCGAGGATTAACGAATACCCTAAAACCAGCTGAAGTAAATGCAGATGACTATTTTGCGATGTATTATACTGGCGGACATGGTGTAATGTGGGATTTTCCAGATAATACGGAACTACAAACAATCGCTAAAGAAATTTATGCGCACAATGGCTATTTAGTTTCCGTTTGTCATGGCATCGCAGGTTTATTAAATATTAAGGACGATAATGGAAACTATCTGATCGCAAATAAAGCCATTACAGGTTTTACAACTGCAGAAGAAATAATTGCTGGAAAAAAATCTGTCGTTCCTTTCTTAAATAAAGAGATTGCTGAAAAAAATGGTGCGGCTTTTAAAAAGAAACGTTTTTATAAAGATTATGCTATAAAAGATGGACAGATCATCACTGGACAAAATCCGTTTTCTGTTCGTTCCGTCGCAAAATTATTATTGAATGAAGTAGATTTAGGAGGAAATAAACATGCAAACAATCTTGGGAAGTAATGGACAAATTGGTCAAGAACTAGCTAAAGAGCTTCATAAAAATTTTACTACAGATCTTCGCTTAGTGAGTCGTAGTCCTAAAAAGGTCAACGAAAGCGATCAACTTTTCCCGGCCAATCTGCTTAATTATGAAGAAACAAATCAAGCAATCTCTGGAAGCGAGATTGTCTATTTTACCGCTGGACTTCCAATGGATAGTAATATGTGGGAAGAACAATTCCTCATAATGATGGCAAATGTGATGAAATCTTGTATCGAAAATCAAACGAAATTAGTTTTTTTCGATAATACGTATATGTACGCCAAAAATAATGACCCTCAAACAGAAAACAGCCCCTTTCGACCAGTAGGCAGAAAAGCAGTTGTACGAGCACATATGGCGCAAATGTTACTGGATAAAATGAACGCTAAAGAAATAGACGCAGTTATTTGTCGCGCACCAGAATTTTATGGCCCTGGTAAAACACAAAGTATCACGAATACCATGATTTTTGAGAACATAAATCAAGGGAAGAAGCTTCGAGTTCCTCTCAGTGATTCAAGCTTACGAACACTGATTTGGACACCAGATGCCAGTCGGGCAATGGCTTTAATCGGAAACACTGAAGATGCTTACGGTCAGACATGGCACTTACCTTGTGATGATAGCAAAACGTATTCTGAAATAATCAATTTATCCGAACAGATTTTAAATAAAAAACTTCCATACACGGTTCTAAAAATGTGGCAATTTAACTTAGGAAGTCTGTTTAGTCCTCAACTGAAAGAATTAAAAGAGCTACTTCCACGCTATCAAGAGGATAATATCTTCGTTTCAGATAAATTTAAAAAACGGTTCCCTGAATTTAAGATCACAACGATTGAAGAAGGAATCCAGCAAATCATTTTATAACCATTACTTTTTTCTGAATTGTATAGGAAAGGCTCTAGAATCGGACGTTCCCATTCTAGAGCTTTTCCTCTTTTATCAGATGTTCATTAAGCTAAATAAGTCGTTGCCATTTCTTTATAAATATCTACCATTTCCAAATAGTTATCCACATCCACATATTCATCCACTTGATGCGGTGTTTCATTTCCTGGACCAAAAATAATCACTGGAAAAGCTTTTTTGCCTTTTGTAAATTCAGCGGCATCCGTCGTTCCAGATACACCAACCATTGGAATATCCACATTGACTTGTTTTTTCGCTACTTGTTGGGCAATTTTTGCAATATCAGAATCTTTTTCACTTTTCACTGAAATTTTATTGGCTTCAATGCTCAATGTTAAATGATACGTATCTTTTTGGTTTAGCTCATCGATCAGTTCATTCATTTTTTTGATAACAAGGTCATTATCGTAGCCTGGAATCGTTCTAATATTTCCTTGAAGACTTGCTTCACTAGGAATACTGTTGATCTGTTCCCCGCCAGAAATCATGGTTACATTATAGATAAAGTCTCCCAACACTTCGTCTGTGTGGATTTCACTACGGAATAATTGATTCGCTCTTGAATAGAAATCATTTAGATGATCGATTGCATTAACGCCTAATTGCGGCATTGAGCTATGAGCATTCTTACCTTGAGACTCCACTTTAAAATTGATCGATCCCTTATGAGCATAAACGATACCAGCATAGCCAGAAGGTTCGCCAATTACCATTGAGGTTACATCATCCACATAGCCTTCTTTGGTTAACTGTTCTGCACCTAATTCACCGACTTCTTCCCCCACTGTAGCGATCAAACGAAGACGTCCATTGAACGCTGCATTCTCTTCTTTTAATTCAATCATTGCGATTGCCATAGCCGCTAAACCACTCTTCATATCGCAAGTGCCGCGACCATACATTTTGCCGTCACGAATTTCAGGTTTGAACGGATCTGATGTCCAATCAGCTTCATTCCCTGCTGAAACAACATCCATATGTCCTGAGAAAGCTAAAACTTTTTCGCTATTCTTATTGCCGATTTCAACAATTAGATTGTCACGGTCTTTGTCATATTCTAAAAAGCTTGAGTCGATACCATGTTTTTTAAATAGTTTGCTTAAATACTCAGCGACTTCTTTTTCATTGCCATTGACTGATTTGATTGCGACGATGTCTTTTAAGATTTGAATTTTTTCTTGTTTTTCCATGTTGTTTGCCTTCTTTCATATGATTCATTCAGCTTTTGATCGTGTGTGAAAAACTGGATAAATTTGTTTACAAATTAACTATACACCTAAATAGGAAATTCGTTAAATAAAAGAGGTTCATTTTATTATGCCTATTTATGAAAAGATTCACAAAAAACTTTATTTTTTATTTGTTTAATATATAATTAATAGATAATAATAAATAAATAAAAGAAAGAAGATTGCAAATGAAAAAAATTGCTAGTTTCATAAGTTTTTTTGCTATTTTGCTGATTGTAACCTGTTTTCCCAAAACTTCATACGCAGTAGATCAACTGGTTTTTGAAGGCCCTACATTAGATACTCCTTATGCAGGTCAAACTCAAATTTCTGGGTATCTTGCAGCATTCGGTACCTTGCCTTCTGGTGAAAAGGTTCCTGTAAGTAAGTTTGATGGTGCAGCTTGGATCGTAATCAATGGGAAAACGTATAATGGAACAACTGCTGGAAATCAGATGTTTGATTATACCGTTACAAAAATTGATGACGAAAAATACGCCTTTACGTTCAACCTTCCAGACAATATCGTTTTAAAAGGGGGGGATACGATAAGTACTTTTGTGATTCCAGCAACTGTAGAAAATCCTTCAAATTACCCTCAACTATCTCACAAATTCTCTGGAGAATACATCGTCCAAAAGAAAGCTGATCCGCTACCTGGTGAAGATGTCTTGGTTACATACCTAGATGAAAATGGCACTGAAATTGCCCCTAAAAAACCAATCAGTGGTATGGTAGGCGATCTTTACGATGCTACAACAGCCGAGTACAAACTGACTATTGACGGTTACACCTTAGACGAAACAAAATTACCTACAAATGCGACTGGGACTATCAGCCAAGTAAGTCAAATCGTTACCTATACGTATAAAGAAAATCCCATCAAAGCTCATGACGTCACTGTGCGCTATGTTGATGAAAAAGGCGATCAACTAGCTGATTCAAAAACGATCAGCGGGTCGATCGGCGAACCTTATGATGCCTCAACAGATGTCTACAAACCAATCATTGATGGTTATACCTTGGATGAAACAAAACTACCTACAAATGCGACTGGGACACTAAGTGCCCTCGATCAAATCGTTACTTATACGTACAAAAAAAATCGAGTCAAAGCACAAGACCTGACTGTTCGATATCTTGATGAAAATGGTAAAGAACTCGCAGCATCACAAACCATTAGCGGCTTGATTGGTACTCCTTACGATGTCTCAACGACTACTTACAAATTGATCATTGATGGCTATACTCTGAATACAACCAAACTACCCACAAATGCTATCGGAACTCTGACTGATAAGAAGCAAACCGTTACTTACTACTATGTTGCTAATAAAAAATCAGATCAACCCACAGATATAAACCAAGAAAACTCTGGAAAACCAACGACACAAAATACAACCTCTTTAAAGAACAACAAGAGCTTTCCTAAAACAGGGGAAACTGCCACACAATCTATTTTATACCTTGGCGGATCATTGATTCTCTTAACTGGGCTTGCTTACCTAAGAAAAAATAAAACAACTAAGTCTCAATAATATGATAAAAAAATGCTGATACCTGTTGTCAGCATTTTTTTATTGAATAAAACAAAAAACCAGCTCATCATTTCTGATAGCTGGTTTCAATTCTATTCATCAAAATAATTCCCAGGAACCACATTGATTGTTTTTGTCCGTGTATCTACATCTTCCACATAAAGCAATGATGTGTAATCTTCAATCGCACGTTGCCCTTTAAATTTAGACTCTGCAAAGACAGTGATTCCAACAAGCTCAGCTTCAAATTCTTCGATCAAGCTCTTCATTCCGTTGACCGTGCCGCCGCCTTTCATAAAGTCATCCACGACCAACACTCTAGAACCGCGCTTTAAGCTACGTTTTGATAATTCCATTTTTTCGATCCGTTCAGATGATCCAGAAACGTAATTCACACTGACAGTCGAGCCTTCTGTGATCTTCGAATCACGGCGCACGATCACAAATGGAACATTCAAGTAATACGAAACAGCTTGCGCGATCGGCACACCTTTTGTTGCTACTGTCATCACCGCATCGATTTGTTCCCCTAAATATTTAGAAGCAATGATTCTCCCAACTTGGCGCAACAATTCCGGCTGTCCTAACAAATCAGAAAGATATACATATCCTCCTGGCAACAGACGATCTTGTTCTGATAAACGTTCACACAAAGCCATAACTAATTCTTTTGATTCCTCATATGGAATTTCTGGGATAAACCGAACACCGCCGGCTGCTCCTGGAATGGTTTCAAGAATTCCCGTTCCTCGTTGTTTGAATGTTTTTTTGATGATCGCTAAATCCTCACTGATCGATGATTTCGCTGATTTGTAGCGCTGTGCAAAATGGGTCAAAGAAACCAATGTATGGGGATGATCCAACAAGTACTGTGTCATATCAATCAATCGTTCGCTTCTCCGAATTTTAGAATCTGTCACTTCTTCTCCTCTTTCCTTTAAGGTTTTTTATTCATTTGAATAATGACTAGCCCTTATTTTTTATAGGTTCGTTATACATTATTTTTCAACAAATAAAATAAATGATACTTCCTCATAATCTATCGTTCCCTATTATAGGGTGTTTTCCAAAAAAAATCGAGCATTTTTTGACAAAATTGAAAAATAGTTCGCAATTTAAGAAACAAAAAAGAAGATAAGAGAAAAAACTTTCGTTTTTCCCTTACCTTCAGCTAACTTATTTATGCTTTTCTTTCACTCATTTTTTTATTTCGTTGCATCGTTACAACTACTTTACGGACGATACTCACAAGAATAAATAAAGCGATAAAAATCAAGGTAATGCTGGCACTTGGCGGTGTTTCTAAATAATAAGATCCCGTCAGTCCTGTTAGCATGCCAATCAATCCCATGATCACACTAATAATAATCACCGTGTTAAATCCTTTACCGATCCGCATCCCGATAGCAGCTGGTAAGACCATGATTGCTGATATCAATAAGGCTCCAGCAATCGGAATCATCACCGCAATCGCTACACCTGTGATCACGTTAAACAACATCGACATCCAGTGAATCGGCAAGCCATCCACATGAGCTGTATCTTCATCAAACGTCAACACATACATTGGACGTTTAAATAAAACAAACAAAATCACTAATACCACAAACAACACAGCTAAAATAATGACTTGCTGCCATGTGATCGTCACGATTGAACCAAACAGATACGACTGGATACTTGCCGCTGAATTTCCGCCACTTAGATTCATCAGAACCAGAGCTAACGCCAGTCCTCCAGACATTAAAATCGCAATCGAAATTTCCGAGTACGTACTATAGATCATTCGTAGATATTCTAAAATAATTGCTGCAATGATCACCACGACAAGTGTCATGATATCTGGATTCCAATTTAAGAAAAATCCTAATGCAACTCCGGCGAGCGATACATGAGAAAGAGTATCCGCCATCAAAGATTGTCTTCTGATCACAAGAAACACACCTAACATCGGCGCAATCACTGAAATAAAAGTTGCCGCTAAAAAGGCTTTTCTCATGAACTCATATGAAAGCATCTCCACTGTGAATCCTCCTTCCGAACTAAACGAATTTGTCGATCGGCATACGCTTTGATATCTTCATGATCGTGGGTGATCATCAAAATCGCTTTGCCATGATCATGTGCATTATGCCGTAAAAGGCGATAAAATTCATTTCTAGACGTTTCATCCATCCCTGTTGTTGGCTCATCTAAAATAAATAAATCTGGGTCTGTCGCAAAAATACGAGCCAAACTGATACGTTGTTTCTGTCCACCAGACAGTTCACCGATCCGCTTATGACGCATCTCCCACATACCAACTGCTTTCAACGCTTTTTCTACGTGTTGATGATCTCGTTTCGTTAAAGGTTTAAACCAGCGATTACGCGGAAAACGCCCTGAGCGCACTAGCTCGATCACCGTACTTGGAAACCCTGCGTTAAATGATGCCACTTGCTGAGGAATATAGCCGATACTCAGCTTTTCACCTGTGGTATTTTCTTTTGCGATCGTGATTTCCCCTTTAGTTGGTTTTAATAACCCTAAAGTACTTTTGATCAACGTGGACTTCGCTGCACCATTTTCTCCTGTTAGAATCACAAATTCGCCAGGATCAACATAATATGAAACATCTTCTAAGACTGGCTCATCATCATAATAAAATGTGAGGTCTTTGACTTCTAGATAATGCATGACTCTACTCCTTCTTCTGCCTTATAAACTGCCTAAAATCGGGAGAAAAAACTAAATGTCTTTTATCCCGACTCGCTTTACCTAATACTTTTCTTCAATGCGTCAAGATTGGCTTTCATCACCGAAATATAATCTTCACCTTTATCTTGTTCTTTTTGGGTAATACTTTCTAGCGGATTAAGGACCGCTAATTCCACACCTGTTTCACTTGCTAATGTTTCAGCAACTTTTGATGAAGCCGATGTTTCAAAATAAATAACTGAGACATTATGTTCTTTAATATATTTTTTCAACTCTGCTAAACGACTCGGTGACGGTTCTTGATCTGGTGAAATTCCTGCAATCGACTCTTGCGTCAAACCGTATTGTTTCGCTAAATAGCCAAACGCTGCATGCTGTGTCACAAACGTTTTGTTTTTAGCATTCGTAAAGGCTTCTTTATATTCTGTATCTAAATCCTTCAACTTCTCAAGGTAAGCTGTAGCATTTTTCTCAAATATTTCTTTTTTGTCTGGGTATTTTTTGACTAATGCATCGCGAATAGCTTCAACTTCTTTTTGAGCTAAAACGGGGTCTAACCAAACATGTGGATCTAATTCGTGATCGTGATCATCATGGTCTGCTTCTTCCTCGTCATCGTCATGTTCATGAGCTGCACCTGCCATTAAATCGATCGAACCTGCTGCTTCCACTACAGTCACTTTTTTCTCATCAACGTTTTCCAGAACATCTTTGACCCACGTCTCTAACTCATGACTGTTGTACACAAATACATCTGCATCTGTGATTTTGGCGATATCTTTGGCACTTGGTTCATAGTCATGTGGTTCTGTTCCAGCTGGGATCAACAATTGAACATCTCCAGCATCACCGACAACATTTTTAGCAAAATCGTACATTGGGTAAAAAGTTGTCACGACTTTTATTGTATCACTTTTTCCAGATTTATCTTGCTCTTTTGTTTGTCCACAGGCCGTTAGTGTAAAAATCACTGCTGTTAAAAGGAGTCCTACAATATATTTCCAACTATTTTTTCTCATATCATTTATCCCCATTTCGATTTATCTTATTCAAATCGTAATATTTACGATTTAATAGCAAGAACTAATTTACCAGAAGGAAAAGAGAACGTCAAGGGAAAACAGAAAAAATCTTTAGTGTTTCTTATTTTATAGAAAAATGAAGAGATGCCATTTTGGTCATCTCTTCATTTACAACTTATTTTAATGTCCTTACAATATACACTTCATCACAAAATCCTTTTAAGCCATTATAAATCCGCTGCGCTCGTGTCTGCTTCTCACATAATGCAAAGACTGTTGGACCACTGCCGCTCATTAGTGCTGCGTCTGCTCCGTATTTCATCATACGATCTTTGATTTGTTGGATCACTGGATGACGCTTGATCGTCACCCCTTCTAAAGCATTGCCGATTTTTTCTGCCATCAATCGATAGTCATCCGTTTCGATTGCTTGCTTCAACCCATGAATATCAGGATGATGAATACTGTTGAAAGATAAACTACCAAAAATCGAACTCGTTGAAACACTCATTCTAGGTTTTACTAAAACGACCCAGCACTGCGGCATTGATGGTAAAAACTCGATTTTTTCCCCGCGTCCTGTGACAAATGCCGTTCCTCCATGAATACAGTAAGGAACATCTGACCCAATTTTACTACCCAATTCTGCAAGTTCTTCTAGCGACAGCCTTAAGTTCCATAAACGATTCAGGCCTCTTAAAGCTGCTGCACAATCACTACTGCCGCCAGCTAATCCTGCTGCAACTGGTATTCTTTTTTCTATATAAATTCTAACTCCTTGCGTAAGACCAAACGTATTTTTCAGTAATTCTGCTGCTTGGTATACGTGATTCCTTCTATCTACTGGTAAAAAGGAGCTATCTGTTTCAATCACTATTTCATTTTCCGGCAACAACTCAAAGGTCAGTCTATCTGCTAAATCTACACTAGCCATGATCATCTCTAATTCATGATAACCATCTTGTCTTTTATAGAGAGCATCCAACCCCAAATTGATTTTTGCGGGCGCTTTTTCTATGATTTCCATTCTTTTCACCTATCTAATCCCATTACCTGACCAACTTCACAATCTTTTAAATTCTAACATATGTCGTTGGAGAAGTATAGATTATATGAAAAATCGTGCTATTTTATATATAATTTAGGAACCCCAAAATAAAATTACTGAAAAAAGATGCAACAGAATTGTATAAATAATAGAATATCGTCAGTCGGGAAAAATTGAAGATATTCTATTTTATTTTTCTTGGAGGTTACATCCCAATCCTGTAATTTTTATTAACTCTTTTTCAGGATAAATACAAATGGGCAGTTTCCACTAAGTTCTCTCAAGTTAAATCTAACATACATGTAGCTATCCTTTTCATAATAAATTGGAAGTCCCTTGTTGGTAACGCTAGCGCTCCCTGTTCCTCCATTTTCAATATTAACTAAATTGGTGTTTCCTGCACTTTTTTCCAATGAATGCTCTTGGAAAAAATCTGCACTGATTCTGCCTTTTCCTTCATAATCTGGTACGCCTCTAAATCCCCATGAACCTCCTACATCATAATACCCTGTTTCTGGCACTTTTAATTTCAACCAACCTGATTCCTGGAATTGTTTAGATTCAACCAGATTATGATATGTTAGTTCTTCAAACGTATATTCTACTGCTTCGCCTGCTGTTTTTCCTAACGGCGAATTTGTTCGTTCTCTAACCTCATCTGTAAACTCTTTTGTGGCACCAGATACTTGTTCTACCAACGTTAAGTTGAATGCTCCATATGTTTTAAACTCCATATAATAGCTATCCTTTTCTTTTGTTAACGTTACAACGTTTGGTGTCGACGTCTCTAATTTATATTGTGGGGCAAGTGTCGGCACAACTTTATTTGTAATGTTTAATTTGTATTTTTTATTGAGCTTATAATAGGTTGTAACATTGGGAATAGCGCCTACTTCACTACTTAACAATAAGTTTTCATCCACGGTTACTATTGGTTCGCCTTCTTTGTTAGATTTTTTCAAGACAAATATAAATGGACAGTTTCCACTAAGCTCTCTCAAGTTAAATCTGACATACATGTAGCTATCCTTTTCGTAATAAATTGGAAGTCCCTTGTTGGTAACGCTAGCGCTCCCTGTTCCTCCATTTTCAATATTAACTAAATTGGTGTTTCCTGCACTTTTTTCCAATGAATGCTCTTGGAAAAAATCTGCACTGATTCTGCCTTTTCCTTCATAATCTGGTACGCCTCTAAATCCCCATGAGCCTCCTACATCATAATACCCTGTTTCCGGCACTTTCAATTTCAACCAACCTGATTCTTGGAATTGTTTAGATTCCACTAGATTATGATATGTTAGTTCTTCAAACGTGTATTCTACCGCTTCGCCTGCTGTTTTTCCTAACGGTGAATTTGTTCGTTCTCTAACCTCATCTGTAAACTCTTTTGTGGCACCAGATACTTGTTCTACCAACGTTAACTTGAATGCACCATATGTTTTAAACTCCATATAATAGCTATCATTTTCTTTTGTTAACGTTACAACATTTGGTGTTGACGTCTCTAGTTTATATTGTGGGGCAAGTGTCGGTACTACTTTGTTTGTAATGTTCAATTTGTATTTTTTATTGAGCTTATAATAAGTAGAAACATTGGGAATGGCGCCTACTTCACTACTTAACGATAAGTTTTCGTCAACGGTTACTATTGGTTCGCCTTCTTTGTTAGATTTTTTCAAGACAAATATATATGGACAGCTTCCACTAATTTCCCTTAAATTCAACTTCACATACATATAACTGTCTTTCTCGTAATAAAGTGGAAGTCCACTATCTCTACCACTGCCACTGCCTATTCGACCATTCTCAATATTAGCTGTTAGTGTTTTCCCTGCACTCTTATTTAATGTATGCTCCTGGAAAAACTCTGCACCTACTGTGCCTTTTCCTTCATAATCTGGTACGGCTCTAAATCCCCATGAGCCTCCTACATCATAATACCCAGTTTCCGGTACTTTCAATTTTAACCAACCTGATTCCTGGAATTGTTTAGATTCAACTAGATTGTGATATGTTAGCTCTTCAAACGTGAATTCTACCGCTTCTCCTGCTGTTTTTCCTAATTTTGACTTAACAGTAACTTGTATTTCCGTTTTCACATTGAATTTCTCATTAATTGCACTAATTGTGACTGTACCGCTAGATTTTCCTACAAGCTTTCCTTCTTGGTTGATAGAAACAATCGAATCATCTGTGCTAGTCCATTTTATTTCTTTATCTGATGCATTTTCTGGTACTATCTTGGCCATTAGTTGTTTAGTGTCACCAACACTTATTTCCATATTTTGTGAATCTATAGAAATACTCTCAACAGGAACTATGGGCTCATTAAATGAAACAGTCATATTTCTATTTGAGTTACTTTCAATTGTGAGATCAAATTCACCAAACCCATCCGCTATTTTTGAAGATGGATTGGTATCTTTTGAAAGTTTGGTTGCTTGCTCCTTATTATGTGTATTGATCCCTACATAATAAAATGGATCGGCGTTCCACACACCGCCACTCTCATAATAAGAATAACCTCTTGCGCTTTCATCTGCTTCTAACACTGTGACAAGTTGCTTCCCAGCGGTTTGATTTTGTGTATAATTTTTGTTGATTCTATAAATAGCTATTCCTCCTGAACGAATCGCATTCCCACGTTTCATTCCTTCGTCATAACCAGAAAGTTGTCTATTTTCAATCAAGAAATATTCTTTTTCGTCTGCTGAGTTTACTTTTAAGATTGTTGGTGTTCCCTCGTCTATTGACTGAACGAGTTTTCCTGATTGCGAAGTGGTTATTGTTTCAACAGCCATTCCTAATAATGATTTAGAATACGCATCTAAGCCAACTGGTGTTGTCCCACCCTCTTCACCTGGGCGGGCCCCCCAACTTCCAGAAGCCATTACACTAGTATAGCTTAAACCAGAACCTTTCTTTTCCATTACTCCATTTTCATCTCTAAATCCAACATTATATAGATCAGGCAATCCTATATCATGGCCAAATTCATGCGCTATGATTCCCAAAGTGGCTTGTCTCGCCGCATGTTTCTCGCCAAATTGAGTATAGTAATCTAAAACAGTATCATCTAATTTTACTCGAAGAGAATTTAATGCCCAACGGTGTCCCCAGACTGCCGGTTCTGTGACATTTCCATAAGACTGTTCTTGTCCTGCGACAATGACCATAAAATGAAGCTCATCTGTTTCTATTCGACCGTTTCCATTTGTATCATATTGTTTGTAATCAATATACTGATCTGCTTTTTCCAAAGCACTTCTTGTGATTTTTTGATTTTCAGTAATCAACTGTTGTCCTGTATTCGGGTGGTTCCCATCAAGGGTCAATCGAATGATTCCATCATTGGGACTGCCATTCGTTTCTCTTGCTGGCTCTATTCCAATGCCATTATTGGTGCTCGTTGAATAATAGTTTTTCAACGATGGGGCTGCTTCCCCAAAAACAAGTTTACTCCAGTCCTCATCAGAATATTTTAGTTTAACATCTTCAAATTCAACCAATAATACTAATAAATTATGGTCTTTCTTTTTACCACTTTTAACCTTTATTTCAGGTTCTTTTTGCTCTATTTCAAATTCTTGTACGTTTCTTTTTGATTGTAGTAACGTTTGCTCGTCTGCAGCATCACTTGGCTGGGTATCGATTCCAACTTTTGATTTAGACAGAGTTGTCGGGATCTGGGCATTTCTAGTATTGCTTTTTTGTAGATAATACCAAAACCCATCTTCTCCTTGTCCTAGACCAATCCCTCCTTCTGTCACAACATAATTAAAGTGCTCATCCCCTTTGGTTTGCGCTTTAAATGTTTCTCCAGATGGTTGTTTAAATGAGAATACTTCTGGATTTGCTGGAGAAGCATCCACCATTTGAGTCCCCATTATCATAGAACAAAATACCAAACAACTAAACAATTTCTTTTTCAAAATATAACCTCCTTTATGATATAAATTAATTATATCATAATTATATACCGTTAATACTAAACATTTATGATATTGATTATACAAAAGATATATATTTATTATATTCATATGTAATTATATGAATGGCCTTAAGAAAATAGAAAGAATATGCACCATCTTTCTAAGCCAAAACCAACAGTTTTTGGGAATCATACATTTTAAAGAAACTGACACACTTTTTTATGTCAGCTCTATTATTGATAAAATTATGATTGTACTGTTTGATAGCCTAATATCCTGATTCTTCTTGCTTGATTTTATTCGATCAATACTTTTAAGTTTTGATAGTCCCTCCTGAAGAAAAAATGAGTAAATTTTTTACTCATTAAGAATACAGTTCAATAATTTCTAACCGATTAATAAATTGTCTCAATAAAATTTTCACATTTTCAATCGATTGATAATGATCAAGTGATTCTGGATAAGAACCTAAAATTTTTAACGATTGCCAATAGTCAACCTCAATATCTAATAATTTAACTGCCGCGTTATTAGTTACCAGTTGCTGAAGCTTTTTTAGATCCTCTTGAAATTCTTTTATAAAACCTGTTTCTCCTGTAATCATCATCATGTTACCCAAATCTTGATAGCTGTCACCTGCACGTTCATCTTTTTCTAGATCCATCCACTTACCTTTTATTAAGCTAAGCTGTTCGTTAGCTTGGTTTGGGTATTTCTTTGCTTCTAACTGGATTCTTTCTTGGATATCATCTGGAACATCTTCATAATAGTATTCAATTGTACCATCATAATTTATTTGAGCGATTTCAAATAACTCAATTCCATTTTTTTCAAATACAATGAAAGCTTGACGAGAAACATTTCTTTCAAATTTTAACTCATGCACTGATTCCTTGATGGCCAACCAATTACTCTTACTGATTATTACTACACTATCCTCTTTGTTCGTCACTTCTACTGGCTTCTGGAGGAAAGAAACTTCCTTAATTATATTGTAGAGGTCTTTCCTTGCTTCAGTTGTAGTTATCTTTTTCATTATATCCCTCCTATATTTAATACAAGGGTAACACACGTACGTGCGTACGTAAACCGTTAATCTCAAATTACCAAACCTATTTTATACCTCACCTAAAAACGAATGTTTTTGGTAATCGCATAATTTTGAAAATCTGACTCAACGTGCTTATGTAAGATTTATTCTTAGTTATAAGTATATTCTGTCTATTGTGTAAAAAGATTAACCACTCATTCTTTGATTTAGTAAATAAAAAAGAAGTACCAACAGCGTTGATACTTCCTTAACTAGTTTAATTATCTTTGTGGCCAGGAATGAAACCTCATCGCTGAGTAACCACATCTACTGCGTTCTCCGCATGACCAAAAATGGTATGCTGCGCCACCTCTTGTCCATATGCCATCATATTTATCACGGTAAGGTCCGTAATAACTATGATAGTGATTACTTACAACTGTTGTTGCAGCTCTAGCAAGTAGTCCGTTTTGCGTATTCATTGCAGCTATCATTTCATCCGTAAGTACTGCTTCAGTTTCCCCATCTGCAGGTAAATATTCATATACCTTACCATCAATGTTAGTAGGTGTATTAGATTTAACTACAATCCCTTCAGCTTCATGCGCTTCAGCAGTTCCACCAAACATTGTTACAACCGCTAAAACACCAATCAAACTCAATAAAAATTTTTTCATTTCAATTCCTCCTTTTTTTAATACACTTAAATTGTAAGCGTTGTCAGAATATTAGCCAACCCTTTTTGTAATTTTTTTTTTCTAAAAAGATATAATAAAGACCCTTTATATGTTTAAAAAGGGTCTGGTAAAAGTATAGTTATTTTTCTGGTGAATTTTCTGCTTCATAGGATTCCATCGCAGCTATCATTTCTTTAGTTAATCTAGCTTCCTTAACACCTCTTGAAACTGCATCAGAGCTCGGAATATACTCATATACTTTTCCGTCTACTTGAACAGGCTCATTTGCCTTTACCATAATTCCTTCATCTGGTATGTCTGTGGTAAAAGCCACCATACTAAATACTAACAAACTAAGCGAACTTAGTGAAACTAACACCAATTTTTTCATTTTTAGTAATCCCCTCTCTAAATCAACTTATTGTAATATATTATACTCTTTTAGCGGAATAAAATCAATGGTTTTACTTCCCATTTATAGTTCATTCATGCGATCGTATACCACAAAAATTATCCTTTCCAAAACCGTCATTTTAGGTAACATTTTTGAACAAAAATGAGCTTCCTATTTATCCTGAGTATAAAAAAACATTTGTTATTCAACCATATTTTGATAAGTAAGGACGATTTTGGCTTATTATACAGAAAAATAATGACATTTTTGAATGAATAATCATAAAAATTCGCGCTATACTCTTTTTATTCTCATGACGGTGAGAATAAATATAAACTACTTTATTATAGGAGGAATAAGTATGAAAAAAAATGTATTAGGTGTTACTTTAGCTGCGTCGATTATTCTAGGCGGATTAGGAATGTTCACTTCTCAAGATGCTTCTGCCCATGGTTATATCTCAAGTCCGCCATCCAGAGCTTATTATGGAGCACTTGAAAAAAATACGATTGGCTATCAAGCCGCACAGCAAAAATATGGAGCGGTCATAAACGAACCGCAAAGTTTGGAAACTGGAAAAGGTTTTTCAAAAGATTTCGGGATCAATTTATTCTCATGGGAAACTGGCGCCTCAGGAAACGGACCTGCTGATGGAAAAATTGTTTCTGCCAATGATGCACTAGGTAGTCAGCTTAGTGTTCAAAAAGATAATTATTGGAAGATGAATGACATAAATTCTGGTAAATTGAACATTACTTGGAATTATACGGCGACTCACGCAACAAGCCGCTGGACTTATTACATCACAAAAAATGGCTGGAATCCAAATAGCCCCATTAAACGTAGCGATCTCCAGTTAATCTCAAATGTGCCATTTACAGGAGCACAAGCAAATACTAACTTAACACACACTATAGATATTCCAGCAGATCACACAGGCTATCATGTTATTTTGGGTGTTTGGGATGTCAGTAACACAGGTGCTGCGTTCTATCAAGCAGTCGATGTAAATATCAAAAACGGGGCTGAAACAACACCTCCAAAACCAGAAAAAGCACCCACAGCACCAACAAATGTGAAAGCAACCGACGTAACAACTACGGCTGCAACATTAACGTGGACAAAAGTAGATAGCGCACAAGAATATAACATTTATAGAAACAATAATAAAATAGCTACTACCTCAGCAAATAAGATTACTGACGAACAGTTACAAGAAAATACAAACTACAGTTATCAAATTGAAGCAGTAGGGACAAATGGTCTTTTATCTGAAAAATCTACTCCAGTAAACGTATTAACGAAATCGTCTGAACAAAAAGACACTCAGAATCCCACAGTACCTACAGGTATTCACTCAATGGAAACAACAACTTCATCTGTAGATTTAATGTGGACAAAATCTGATCACTTTTTAGGGGTCAAAAATTATGAAGTGTTCCGTGATGGTAAAAAAATCGTAACTACTGGAAATACGCACTTCAAAGACACAGGACTAAAAGCTGATACAACTTACACTTATACAATTAAAGCTTATAGCTTAGGTGGAAATGTTTCACCACTTAGTCAAGCTTTCACTGTTACAACTAAAAAAGAAGAAGTTATCTCTGGAAAAACAACTTGGGATAAAACAAAAGTCTACAATTCGGGGGATGTCGTTTTCTACAACGGATTGAAATATCAAGCAAAATGGTGGACTCAAAATGAAAAACCTGAAGAATCAGACGCTTGGAAATCACTTTCTCCAACGGCTGTGGAATGGAATTCTAAAAAAGCTTACACTGCAGGTGAACGTGTAACTTTCCAAGGTAAAACATACAAAGCAAAATGGTGGACCAAAGGAGCTCAGCCATCCACTTCAAATGTTTGGGAATTAGTGTGAAGAATCCACTCAATATAATATAAATAAAAAAGTAGAGCTAAAGCGTTTTCGCTTTGGCTCTACTTTTAAAATCAATAATTTTTTAGACTGCTTCACTGACAAATTCAATCTCTACTGTGCGTGTTAGCACATCCGAATAACTATAAGAAACTCGTTCAAATGAGTTTTCATCTGGATCTAAATCTACAACGAAGACAGATGGATACGTTTCTGTCAAAATACCGTTACGTTCAGTTTGACGCTTTCTGCCGGTCTGAGCAACTAATGTGATTTTGCTGCCGATACGACATTCTAGATCTTTTTTAATGGAAGCTAAAGTTGTTGGCATTGCATTCACCTCAAATCCCATTTTACCACATATTAATAAAAATAACAAGTTTACCATAGCAGAAAATGAAATGCAACTAATTATATTTTATAAATGGATAATTATTTAATGTGAAAAATGAAAAATTTCTCATTTAATCATAAATAATAGCTCTAAGTTTCTTTTTGGCTCGGTCATAGGCACTTCGAACAGTAATTTCTCGGCTATCTGTATCTCTGGCAATCTCTTCCAATTCTTTGCCATTCATGTATTCCTCAAATGTAGTTCGTTCAAAAGGCGACAAAATGGTCGGCAGTTGCTCTAATTTCTCCCTAATGATCATCTGCTCTAACGCATCTGTATCTTCCACACTTATGTAGTCGAAAAATGCCTCTCCCTGTTTTTCTATTTTTTGATCTAAAGAGATGGACTGCGTATCGATCGTCCGTTTAAGCGCACATTGTTTTCTGACCAAACTGCGAATATGATTTTCAAAATTTGACCTAAAAAATTTTCCGATAGAGACATTATGCACTTCTTCATATTTTTCTAATGAGCGATGAAAAATGATCCGACCTTCCTGCAACCAATCTTCTCGATCAAAATCCTTCAGGTAATACTTTTTTTGAAACTTATACACGACAGGATGATATTTCCGATACAAACGGTCAAATACTACTGGGTCTCCCTTTAAAACATCTTCATACTTATTCATCAACAACATTCTCCTTCCAAGCATTCTACCAAAATGCTTGAAAAAATCGTACCACTTTTTTTTGAATAACTAGAAGTAAATATGCAATTAATCTTTCTTTTTGGACAATTCGTCCAATTTATCGGACAATTTTGATAATTGCTCTATATTCCATGGAGAATTTCGTCGAAAATCTTGAAAATGAATATCTGTTGCATGAATTGCAATCGTTCGCTCCGTTTTCTGAACATTTTTATACAACTCATTCGCTGATGCTCGTAACGCTCCTTTTGAAAAAACTAGCCATTGTTCCGCCAGATCACTCGTTGCTACTGTGACTTGAGTCAATCGATCATTTTTCTCTCCTGCAATCCGCTCAATATAACTATCTGCAGTCTCTTCTTCTTTCGTGAAAACGACTGTTAAGCGATATTTCTTATACGTTTGCTGAATGCCTGGAACCAATTGCGCATCAAATACAACAATGACTTCTAAATCTTCATATTTGGCATAATTAGATAAACGTTGCAATAAAACTTCTCTAGCATCTTCAAGTTTATTTTGATTCTTCAACTGAACCAATTCAGGCCAAGATCCGATCATATTATAACCATCAACGATCAACAACTGTTTTTTCACTTTATTTGTCACCTTCTTTATAATCATGCTGAGATAGAAACTTACATTCACAGTTGCTTCTATCTCGCCATTAAACTAAGTATCTAAAGAGGATTGCGTCCGCGATACACTTCATACATCAACAAGCCTGCTGCAACACCAGCATTCAAGCTTTGAACATGTCCACTCATTGGAATCGTCAATAATTCATCGACTTCTTTGTGAAGTCCTTGGCTCATACCACGACCTTCATTACCAATAATCAAAGCGATAGCTCCTTGGGTATTCCATTTGCGATAGTCCGTGCCTTTCATATCTGTTCCGAAAATCCAAAAACTATTTTCTTTCAGTGTTGCAATGCTTTGGGCTAGATTCGTGACACGTGCAATTGGAATATACTCAACTGCACCAGTCGAAGCTTTTGTCACAACTGGCGTAATTCCTACCGCGCGGTGTTTTGGAATGATGATGCCATCCACACCTGTTGCATCTGCAGTTCTCAAGATCGAACCAAAATTATGCGGATCTTCTAAACTATCTAAAATCAAGAAAAATGGTGTCTCTGTCTTTTCTTTTGTCCGATCAAGTAATTCGTCTAGCGTCAAGTATTCATAAGCTGTAATCGCCAGTACGATCCCTTGATGCACACCATGATTGGTCATCGTATCTAGTTTTTGCTTTGGTACCCATTTTACTGGAACAGCATTTTCTTTTGCCAGTAACTTTAGGTGTTCAACTTTCTCACTTTTACTATCTTCTTGAAGAAATAACTTGTTTCCTCGCCCTTGTTGAATGGCCTCAATCGTTGCGTGGTTCCCAAAAACAAAGTTATCTTCGATCTCTTCTTGTGAGACTTCACGCTCTTTTTTGATTGTTTCTTTTTTAAACGGCTGATTTTTTTGTGATTTGTTCCCCTTGAAGGGACGCTTTTTATCATTTCTCATTTTTTTCACCTACTTTTTTTATACACCAATCGATCAATTCTTCCAAACGCTCGGTTTGTTTGGTTAAATGCAGATACCCCATCAACGATTCAAAGCCAGTCGCAATTCGATACGTTGTGATGTCAGCATTTTTAGCCGACGTGTGGCTTTTCGCATTGCGGCCGCGCTTGTACATTAACTCTTCATTTTCTGAAAGTAATTGCTCTTCTAACATTTCTTGTATCAAAAAGGCTTGGGCCTTAGCTGATACATAGTGCGTTGCCATACGGTGCAATATATTAGGTTTGGTTTGTCCTTGCTCCACTAAGTAGTCACGGATATAAATCTCATAAATCGCATCTCCTACATACGCCAAAGCTAAACCATTTAACTGAGTATAATCTCTCATTCACTTCTTCTCCATCTAGTACCTTGGGCTGTGTCTTCCAAGGTTATTCCTTTGTCTTTTAATAAGTCACGGATTTCATCACTGCGGGCAAAATCTCGGTTTGCACGTGCTTGGTTACGTTCTTCGATCAACTGGTCGATATCATCATCTAATAGCTCTTCTGATAAAAAGAAAATACCGAAAATACTTAACCATTGTGTGAACTGTTCTAGCGCTTTTTCGATTACTACAGTTGATACAGCTTCTTGTTCACTATATTGATTCAACCACTTAGCCATTTCGTAGACTACCGTGATTCCATTTGCTGCATTAAAGTCATCATCCATTTCAGTCGTAAAACGTGTTTCTAAGTCAGCTAATTCTTTTAGCTTTTGACCGTCTTCTTCTAGTTCTGCTACTGCGTCAGCTGTTCTAAATGACAAGTTTTCAAATGCATTTTTTAATTTTTGTAAATTGACACCTGCTTCTTTCATCGTTGTTTCACTATAACGAATGGGACGGCGATATTGTGTAGTCGCCATGAAGAAACGTAGCACCTGAGGGTCGACTTGTTTTACTAACTCATGAACCGTGACAAAATTCCCTAGCGATTTACTCATTTTTTCATCGTCTTCGCCAATTGTGACAAAGCCATTGTGCATCCAGTAATTAGCGAATGTCTTACCTGTTTTTGCTTCGCTTTGAGCAATTTCATTTTCATGATGAGGAAATTCTAAGTCTTGACCGCCACCATGAATATCAATTGTATCACCTAAATGTTTCGTTGCCATAACAGAACACTCAATGTGCCAGCCCGGACGGCCAGCTCCCCACGGAGAATCCCAAGAAATCTCGCCTTCTTTAGCCCCTTTCCATAAGGCAAAATCTAACGGATCTTCTTTCAGTTCTTTTTCTACACCGGTACGTTGGCTCGCTCCGACTTCTAATTCATCGATTGATTGGTGACTAAGTTTTCCATAGCCTTCAAATTTGCGTGTTCGATAATAAACATCCCCTTGTGACTCATAAGCATAGCCTTTGTCGATCAATGCTTGGATAAAGGTCAAAATATCCGGCATATGATCCATTACTCGAGGATGAAGAGTTGCTGGTTTAACATTCAAAACATTGGTGTCTTCTTCAAATGCATGGATGAAACGATCCGCAACTTCTGGTGCTGTAATACCCAATTCTTTAGCAGCTCGAATGATTTTATCATCGACATCCGTAAAGTTTGACACATAATTGACTTCATATCCGCGATATTCTAAGTAACGTCTGATCGTATCAAACGCCATTGAACTACGAGCATTACCAATGTGAATATAGTTATAAACAGTCGGTCCGCAGACATACATCCGAACTTTCCCTTCCTCGATCGGCCGAAACTCTTCTTTTTCCCTCGTTAATGTATTATAAATTTGAATCATACGCTACCTCCAATTTTTCTCCTTTGATTCTGACCACTTTTGCTGGAATTCCTACAGCTGTTGCATCGTCTGGTATATCTGTTAAAACAACAGCTGCTGCTCCGATTTTAGCCCGTTCACCAATTGTGACAGGTCCCAATATTTGCGCATGTGCATGGATCATCGCCCCTTTTTTTACGGTTGGATGACGTTTCCCTGTGTCCTTCCCTGTACCGCCTAAGGTCACTCCATGAAATAACACGACATCCTCTTCGATTTCTGCTGTTTGACCAATCACAACGCCCATTCCGTGATCGATAAAAACACCTGACGCAATCGTTGCACCAGGATGGATCTCGATCCCTGTTAAAAATCGCCAAAACTGAGCGTGGATTTTCGCTAATAAAAACAAACGATGTCGATATAAAAAATGGGAAAAACGATGCCAAAACAACGCATGCAACCCTGGATATGTAAGCAATGCTTCCAATGTTGAACGCGCTGCTGGATCATTGTTTTTGACTGCTCTAACAGCTCTTTTTAACCAACTCATATTCTTGCTCCTCTCATTCGATTTTAGATATAAAGTTGTAGCTGGATCATTCAGGTCTGATAGAAAAATAGAAACTAAGTTTAGGACGTTTTTGGGCACAGTCCTATTTTAGCTTTTTCCAAAGAACTTAGCCTAATAAAGCTAGATAATAAAAAAATAAGCGTCTTTTAAACGAAATAACTCCGTTTAAAAGACGCTTATGCGTGGTTCCACTTTTTTTCACAGGTCTCCCTGCCTCAAAACAGATAACGGTTGTCGGCCGTTTTCAGCTACGTATCGCCGAAACTATTCAAAGATGCATTTCAAAAAGTGCTGACAACTGTTTTCACCATCCACAGTCTCTCTAAAGACATACGCTTTTTTACTTCTTCTTCTCTACATATTTCTATTATAAAACGTTATTTAAATGATCTAAGGCTTTTTCTTTTCCTAAAAGTTCGATCGTATCGCCTAATTCTGGTCCATGCATTTGTCCTGAAACAGCGACACGAATCGGCATGAATAAGTTTTTACCTTTAACCCCTGTTTCTTGTTGAACAGCTTTGATCCCCGCTTTAATACTTGGAACATCAACGACGTCCATCGCTTCTAATTGCGCTTTGAAAGCAGCTAAAACAGTAGGAACGGTTTCGCCAGCTAGTACTTCTTTTGCTGCGTCATCTAAGACTGGATGTTCATTGAAGAACAATTCAGATACATTGACGATTTCTGCAGCATAGCTCATTTGTGGTTGGTATAAACTAACAACTTTTTTCAACCACTCTAATTTTTCACTGCTTGGTTGAGCTTCGACTTTGCCTTCAGCTACTAAGTAAGGAAGACACATATCTGTTAAAACATCTAAATCTAATTGTTTCATATATTGATTATTGACCCATTCAAGTTTCTTCCCATCAAAAGCTGCTGGTGATTTGCTTAAACGTTCTGGATCAAAGATTTTGATCAATTCTTCTTGGGAGAAGATTTCTTCTTCTCCAACAGGTGACCAACCTAGTAAGGCTGTGAAGTTGAACATAGCTTCTGGTAAGTAACCAAGTTCACGGTATTGTTCGATAAATTGTAAAATCGATTCGTCACGTTTACTTAATTTTTTCCCTGTTTCTGAGTTGATGATCAACGTCATATGACCAAATTCTGGTGCTTTCCAACCAAATGCTTCATACACCATCAATTGTTTCGGCGTATTCGCAATGTGATCATCCCCACGTAAAACATGTGTGATTTTCATCATATGGTCATCTACTGCTACAGCAAAATTGTAAGTCGGCATACCATCACGTTTTTGAATAACAAAATCGCCACCGATATTATCTGATTCAAAAACGATTTCACCTTTGACCATATCTTCAAATGTGTAAGAAGTATTTCTTGGTACACGGAAACGAATGACTGGTTTAAGTCCTTGCGCTTCTTTTTCTGCTTGTTCAGAAGGTGACAAATCGGCACATTTCCCTGAATAATGAGGCATTTCACTGCGAGAACGTTGTGCTTCTCTTTCAGCTTCCAACTCTTCTTCAGTACAATAACATTTATAGGCACGATTGCTTACTAACAATTGATCGATCAATGGTTGGTAAATTTCGCCACGTTCAGATTGGCGGTAAGGACCGTACTCACCTGGTTTTTCAGGAGACTCATCCCAATCCATGCCTAGCCATGCTAAGTTTTCTAGTTGGCTTTTTTCACCATCTTCAATATTTCTTTTTTGGTCTGTATCTTCAATACGGATAATAAAATCACCATCATTATGACGGGCAAATAAGTAATTGAATAAAGCTGTTCTTGCATTTCCGATGTGCAGATGTCCAGTTGGACTTGGTGCGTAACGTACACGTACTTTTGTCATTGTGCATTCCTCTTTCTATTTATCAAGTAAAGCGACCGCGATCGCTCCCATACCTTCTTCTTGACCGATAAAACCCATTTTTTCCATCGTTGTTGCTTTCAAATTGATTTGATTCGTTTCAATTTGACACGCTTTCGCGATGTTTTCTTTCATTGATTCCAAATAAGGTTTCATTTTTGGTTGTTCTGCTAAAATTGTACAATCAATATTGCCAATAGTAAAGCCGTCAGCCAAAATTTTTTGATTTGCTTCGTATAATAATTTCATTGAATCCGCATCTTTAAATGTTGGATCTGTATCTGGAAATAAATGACCGATATCTCCAAGTCCTGCAGCACCTAAAATGGCATCTGTGATTGCATGCAGCAATACATCTGCATCTGAGTGTCCTAACAAGCCTTTCTCAAAAGGAAGCTCAACACCACCGATGATCAATTTACGTCCTTCTACCAATTGATGAACATCAAATCCTTGTCCAATTCGTATCATAATTTTTTCACCTAGCTTCTTTTTCGTTTCACGATTGCTTCGCCGATCAACATATCTTCTGGGGTCGTCAATTTGATATTTTCATAACTTCCTAACACCATCGAGACTGGTAAGTCACTATATTTTTCGATCAACGATGCATCGTCTGTTCCTAAATAACCTTCTTGTTGTGCACAAGCATGTACCGAAAGTAAGTCAGTCCCGTAAAAAGCTTGCGGCGTTTGAATTTGCCATAATGTTTCACGTGGAACTGTTTCTTGAACGATTCCATCGATCACACGTTTGATTGTATCTTTGACTGGAACACCTAAAATTGCCGCTCTCGTTTCTTGTACCTTTCGATGTAACAATTTCAATTGTGTCAAGTTAACAAAAGGTCTTGCACCATCATGGACCATCACGATATTCCTTGGATCGAGTAATGCTTTCAACCCATTATAGACACTGTATTGCCGTTCACAACCACCAGAGACGATCGTGATTGGACATCTTTTTTTCTTTGTTTCTTTTTTGACCATCGCCGCTATTAAATCTTGTTCATTTTCTTGTGTGACCAAGACAATGTGCTTGCACGCAGGATCATTTAAAAATGTATTTAATGAATAAGAAATAACTGGTTTGCCGATTAAATGCAATAAAATCTTATTCCGACTGGCGCCCATTCTCTTACCTTGTCCAGCAGCCAACAATATGACTTCATAATCCAGCGCTTTGTTTCTATTTTTAGCTTCTTTCATTGGCTTTGTGTTCTTCTTTACTGTCGTCGATACCGCGTCCTGAGTGAGCAGGCTTCGCAAAAATCATCCGACCAGCTGCAGTTTGTAGCGCACTGGTAACAACTACCTGAATATGTTCATTCATGTAATGCTGTCCATCTTCGACTACGACCATTGTACCGTCATCTAAATAAGCCACACCTTGCTGACGTTCTGTCCCTGCTTTTACCACCATCACATTCATGGTCTCACCTGGAATCACGACAGGTTTTACAGCATTAGCCAACGCATTGATATTCAAGACAGGAACATTTTGGAATTCAGAAACTTTGTTTAGATTATAATCATTTGTAACAACGACACCATCCAACAGCTTCGCTAATTTGATCAGCTTACTGTCGACTTCTGAAATATCTTCAAAATCACCATCGTACATTTCCACAGAGATGCCGTCTTCTTTTTGTAACGCATTTAAAATGTCTAATCCACGACGTCCACGGACACGCTTTAAGCTATCTCCAGAATCTGCAATATACTGCAGTTCATACAGAACAAAATTAGGAATTAAAATAACACCTTCTAAAAAGCCCGTTTTAGCAATGTCATAGATTCTCCCATCGATAATTACACTAGTATCCAAAATTTTATATTTATGGAAATGATCTTCCACTTTGCGTTCTAAAACTTCTCCATCATTTTCAGATTGAACTTTCTTTTGTCGCGGTGTAAAAATTTTACGCCACTCATCGATTCGTGTCGTCCCCATACGGAAACCAAGATAGCCAAAAATGATCATGACCAAAATCGGTAAGACACTATTTACAAACGGAATATTCAAATTATACATTGGGATCGAAATAATCACACCAATGATCAGACCAATGATTGCGCCCACACTCCCGAATAAAAGATAAGTCAAACTCATTTCGTTTAATGCTGCTTCTATTTTTTTAACACCTGAAACAATATACTTTGCTAACCCTAACGATAAAATAAAGAAAATAAGTGCACCAATCAAACTGTTAGTAAAGTTGTTGTTCAGCCATGTGTTATCTGCCTGTTTCGCCATGTCCCAAGCCATCGGTAACAGTGAAATACCTAAACTTGCGCCAACGACGACCATCAGCAATGTGATGACACGTTTTTGCATAGATTCATCCTCCAATATAGTCATACTTATTTAAAGGCTGAAGGAGAGACCGATCAAACGTTATTCTGTCGATCTCTAGTCCTCATCCTATTTGAATACTTTTCTCAGTGTTTCCCCGATTGTCGCAACGCCGACAATCTCGATGCCCTCTGGAGGGGTCCAACCACCTAAATTGTTCTTCGGTAAATAAATTTTGGTAAAGCCAAGCTTTTGTGCTTCACGTACTCGCTGTTCGATACTATTCACACGTCGAATTTCACCAGTCAAACCAATTTCACCAATAAAACATTCTGTTGGTTTTGTACCATTTTCTTTGTAGCTTGAAGCAATGCTTACAGCCACTGCTAAATCGATCGCTGGTTCGTTGATCTTCACGCCACCTGCAGCTTTTAAATAGGCATCTTGATTTTGTAATAGTAATCCAGCACGTTTCTCTAAAACGGCCATGATCAAAGATACTCGGTTAAAATCAAGTCCTGTTGTTGTTCGTTTTGCATTACCAAACATAGTTGGTGTCACTAACGCCTGCACTTCAACTAAAATCGGGCGTGTTCCTTCCATCGCTACCACAATGGCTGAACCTGTTGCATCAGCTAATCGCTCTTCTAAAAATACTTGTGAAGGATTCGCGACTTCTTCCAGTCCATGCTCCCGCATTTCAAAAATACCAATCTCATTAGTGGACCCAAAACGATTTTTCACCGCTCTCAAGATTCTAAATGTATGATGTTTGTCTCCTTCAAAATACAACACCGTATCTACCATATGTTCAAGCATACGTGGTCCTGCAATTGAACCTTCTTTGGTCACATGACCAACGATAAAAATCGCAATCCCATTTGTTTTAGCTATTTTCAATAATTCAGCAGTCGTTTCCCGCACCTGACTCACACTTCCAGCAACACTGGTCACATCAGGTTGTGTCATCGTTTGGATAGAGTCGATGATCACATAATCAGGTTCTAACTTTTCGATTGCTTTGGAGATCTCATTCATATCTGTTTCAGCGTACAAATAAAATTCTGTATCGATCGAGCTTAAACGTTCGGCACGCATTTTGATTTGTTCGGCACTTTCTTCTCCGGAAACATATAAGACTTTGCCACCGATCTCAGCTAGTTGTTGTGAGACTTGTAATAGCAGCGTTGATTTCCCGATACCAGGGTCTCCGCCGATCAAAACAAGTGACCCAGGAACCACACCTCCGCCTAAGACACGATTCAGTTCTACCAGCTTCGTCTTAACTCTAGGCTCTTTTTTCGGCACGACTTCCGCTAAACGTTGGGGCTGTGTTTTTTTACCAGTTAAGCTGACCCTAACACGGCGATCTGTTGTATCTTGAATAATTTCTTCTGTCATTGTGTTCCATTGCCCGCAATTCGGACAACGACCTAAATATTTAGGGGAGATATACCCGCACGTTTGACACTCAAATTGAACTTTTGCTTTTTTTGCCATATGCTATCCCCTCGTTTTGATGTATTCTTTATTTTACCATAGTATAGACACTACGACTAAGACTTCCCACTGTAAAATACGCAGTTTAGCAGTGTTTTTATCTTAGTTCTTACCTGAAGAGCCAAAACCGCCTGTACGTTCAGTTTCTACGTCATCAACATCCGCTAATAGAAACGGTTTAAAAATTCCTTGTCCGATTCGTTCGCCTTTTTCGATAACCATCTCTTCATAGCCGAAATTCAAAAATTGAAACATGATATGTCCTTCGTTGCCTTCGTTATTATAATAATCGCGGTCGATCACACCTACGCCATTGGCTAACATTAAAAAGCGCTTCAATGGGTTTGATGAACGGCTCACTAATTCTAAATACTCATTTTCAGCCATATACGCTTTGATTCCCGTTTTTACCAAGACTGGTTTTGGTGCTATGCCTTGTGCTTGTAATTGCCAAATACTTGGAACAACTACTGTTTCTGCAGCTTCAAAATCGTAACCTGCAGCGCCTTTTGTCGCACGTTCAGGAATCGCGATGCCTTGATCTTTATAATCCGTAATAATTTCAAATCCTCGTTGTTTCATCAAAAATCTCCTCTACTTGTAAACTATTTCTATTTTAACATACTAGGTTGATTCCCAGTTTAGTTTTATAGCATCTTTAATATTCTCTTGTGTTTTTTTAATGTTTACACATTAATTGGACTCATTTTGTTCATGTTTTACTACTTCGTAAAGGATAAAAGTAAAAAATAACATCAACCCAACGATACTAATTACATGGACATGCTCTACTAGTTGAAGTGCCGCTGGATTGTGGGTCCGATGTGCCGTGATCTGTAAAACTGTTTTAACGGGTAACTGTGCTTGTTTCGCTAATAACCATAAAACACTCATCAATAACAATTGATGGGTGACACTTCCTTTGGTTTGCGTGCTGTATTTCGTAATGATTCGTTGATCCTGAGGTAAAATCTCTTCTTGATAATACTGCTGATTCAAAAAATTACCTGTAGTACTTATGAAACAACTAAGAAGAAAAATACCAACTGGAAAAATCGGTCGAAATAATAACAAGAATAGTGACAAAATAAAGCCGCTCAGATGAACGATTTTGGGATCCACTTTAGGAAACAGACGATATAAAAATTTAATAACAAAAGCGGAACCAATGATTCCCAAAATATAAGGAACATATAAAGTAGCTGTAAGACGATCTATCCCTAAACGCAACGAAACATAAAACGTGCCAAAAAGCAGTAGAAAGTTCATACACATCCCATTAGCGAAGGTTAGCAAATTTAACCATAGTGGGAGTTTCCATATTTTTCTTTGACTGTTTAAATACCAGCCAGCGATTAAAAATAAAATAGAAAACCCGATGATTCCAACATCCAAAAGTTGTGGATCGAATAATAAACGGGCTGAACGGATAAATAACAACAGAACGAAGAAAAATAAAAATAAAAAGAACTCCTTGACCGATATCACTTGTTGATTGACTTCATTGAAATCAATTTCATAATCAGGATAATGTGTGACCGTATGGTAGGCCGCTATATACAGCAAAGTATACTCTCCTAAAACTAAAGGAATCCTCAATTCTTTCGTCAACATCAACGATGCGATCACACCACCGAATATTAGTAAGATAAAAAGATATTTTCTACCCGTCAAAGCAGAATAACCTTGCCGTTTTTCATGATAGTTGACAGTAGTATTCGCTGCAGGCAACCACGATGCACTAATCCCCAGTAAAACAGCTGAAAAAAGATAAGCCGGAAAATAAAATTGCCCTAATACGCCAATCAAACACCCCGCACCCCCGAGTAAAATCGAAATAATCAGCACATTAAAACTCGTCAATGCTAGTTTGAAGCTTTTTAACAAAAAGATCCCCGTCATCCGAAACGTATAAAAAAGGACAAAGGGTAAAATTCTCTCCATTGTGGTGCCATCACTTAAACTTAAAAATAGAAAATAAGGAATAAAAATAATTGTATTGGATAAAATAAATGGCGCAACTTGTAGGAAATTGCGGGCTAATTCTTTTACTTTAGACATCGATCAGTCTCCTTTAAAACAGTTTGTTATGTTGGTAGTCTACCACGTTCATGAGAAAAGTGAAATCAATCACCCAACTAAAAAAGTCGATCACATAAACTATGCAATCGACAATTTTTTAAATCTATACTTCCATTCCTACAACACTTCATCCACTAATTTCGTTTGATTTTTTTCAAATACTTTAAAGAATGGATAATAGACAACAATACTCAAAATAACTAAGAAAACATAGAAAACAATATTACGCCAATCCATCGTAGCCAAATACGCTTGAGCAAAAAATGGTGTGAAAGACGGATCAACAATAAATCCTAGCGAAATCAAGCCGATTTTTTGTGCAAAGTACGTTAGAAACAGTGAAATAATTGGCATAATCAAAAATGGAATCCCTAAAATCGGATTAAAAACGATCGGCAGACCGAAAATAACTGGTTCATTGATAGAACAAATTCCTGGCACAAACGAAAGTTTCCCAATCGTACGATATTGAGGAACTTTACTAAACATCATTAAAACCACTAAACCTAATGTATTGCCCGCACCACCTAAAACAGAAATCCGAAACATCTGCAAGTTCATCAAATGTGTCATCGCTTCACCTGCGGCAGCTTGTTCTGCATTCAGTCCTGTTTGAGCTACGCCCAACGTAAAGACAATTGGAAAAATAATCGATGAACCATTGATACCAAATAACCAAAGAACATTTCCAAGCGTTACGATCAGCAATAACCCGCCTAAACTTCCTGCAATGTTGACTGCTGGTGTTAGTACAGACATGACTGCATCAGGAAACGTTTTATCAATCATACCTAAAAACACCAAATTCAATCCATAAAATAAGATAATATTCGTCAACAGCGGAATCAACGTATTAATAAACGTCACAACCATCGGCGGTACTGTATCAGGCAGCGAAATTTTGATATTTTTCACTTCAAAAAAACGGCTGACTTCAACAACTAAAAGACCTAAAACAATTGCCACAAACAACCCGTTCGTCCCTAAATAAGCAAGGGAAATCGTACCCTCTTTGACAGGCGTACAAACAAGTAAGTAGGTCACCATACTGACCATACCATTCATTGCAGCGTTCAGTTTGTATTCATTTGATAATGAATACGCAATCCCAAAGACACTAATTAATCCAATGATTCCCATCGTTAAGTTATATGGAGCTGTAATCGTATCATAATTGGCCACAGCGAATTCTTTCCACGCAGCTAAAAACTTCATAACGACTCCAGCCTTCGCTGGATCATACTGATCTATATTGATGGGCGGATTGGCAAAAATCAAGAAGAATGAACCAATCACAATAAATGGTAAGCCAAACATCATTCCAGTTGAAACAGCTTTAAGATGGCGCTGATTGCCAATTTTATTTGCAAACGGACTTAAAATGTCATTCAATCGATTTACCATAGAACCTTTAGCGCTCGCAGATTTAGTCATGAGAAGCTCCTCCTTAAACTTGCCAAGAATTAAATTCAAAAGCCGATTCAACGACTTCATTCGGGTCATAGCGATCAATGATTTTTGCATATTCTTCTTTGTAGTTATTGGTTACTTCAGCTTGCGGAATAACGAGACTTGCTTCATTCAAGAAATGTTTTGAATCTCGCCCCATTTCTTTGCCACGTGTTGTATGTTTATCTAAAGCGATATCTGGAATCTCAGGTACATGTCCCATTGCAAAACTTTTGATCACGATATTTTTCAATAAATCGGAAGAACGATCTTTTTCAGATTGGCATAGGTAACGGATCGCATGGAAAAAGAACATGGCACGATCAGATTCATTATATTGAAACTCTTTACGCATTTGGTTTAAATTATTGACCATGATTGCAGCTTGATCATTCCCCATCCCAATATCTTCTACTGAAATTGCCAGTAATCTACGCCATAATTTTTCTTCAAACTGAGGAGACGTGATATACATTTCATATGCAAAATCACACGCTGCACGCTCATTGCCTCGACGGATCGATTTTTGCAGTGCAGAGACAACTTCGTCCCCATTTAAATTATTTCTGGTTTTAACTCTTGCCCACGGATCATTGATATATTCTTGTTCTGTCATGTTATAATACTCCTAACTAAATTGATTTTTAAGGGTGATTCAAGTGAATATCGATAGTCTTGCTGAAAAATACCAATTGAATAAAACCGAAATCCAAATTTTACGATATATGGCCGATCATCGGCAGGAATTGAAAAATTTAGGTATTCGGGAAATTGCCAAACAAAGTTTTGTTTCAACCGCAACCGTGATCAATATGGCGAAAAAAATGAATTTTACAGGCTACAGTGAACTTGTTTTTTACATCAGTGAATTCAACCTCAACCAAGAACGTCTTGAAAAACATGACGTGATCAAAGCATATGGCAATCATTTTTTAACTCTTATGAAAAAATATCAGGATAAAAACATCATGATTTTAGGTTCTGGTTTTTCACAAAATTTAGCAAATTACTTTTCTGAATACTTAAATCTTTACGGATTTAGAGCCACTTCAAATAGTCATTTAGAATTTTTAAGAGAAAGTCATAAGAATGATGTATTACTGATTTTCATCAGTAATTCTGGTAATACTGGTAGGATGTTTGAACTCGCAGAAATCGCTCAGACTAATGAGTTGGAAAGCATCTGCTTTGTTGGCAGTGAGCAATCTGCAATCAGTAAACTTTCTACACTTTCTATCAGTACAAATACCTACTCTAAAAGCTCCCATCAAGATTTCTATCCTCAACTATTTTTTGGTACAGTTCTAATCCAATTTGAATTATTAATGAGTTACACACTTCAAAACTTACAGTAGAAGAACGATTCGGCCGATGTCTCTTCATGACGTATTATAGTAAATAAAAACACTTATAAGAAGCGCTTTCAGCCAAATATGAACATGTTTACTAATTTATAAACATGTTTGTTTTACTCAAAATGAAAATCTCTGTGAAAAATTTTACGAAATTTACTTTTAATCTTTTTTTAATTTAAGCTTTCTGTTATAATGGTTTTCACATTTACTATACAGTAGTAGATGAATGATCATATCAAAGGAGAGATAGATGTATGAAAACTGTTTACAATTTTTCAGCTGGTCCCGCCGTTTTACCTAAAAGTGTATTGGAAAAAGCACAATCCGAATTGGTGAATTACGAGAACAGCGGCATGTCCGTGATGGAGTTGAGTCATCGTTCCTCCCTTTTTGAAACGATCATTGAAAATGCCGAAACTTTACTCAGAGAATTGATGAAAATTCCTGATAACTATAAAGTGCTCTTTTTACAAGGCGGCGCTAGTATGCAATTTACGATGGTTCCGTTGAATTTAGCACAAAATAAAAAAGCCTTATATGTCAACACTGGTTCTTGGGCCAAAAAAGCCATTAGTGAAGCGAAAAAAATCAAGAATGTTGACGTTCAAGTGATTGCTTCAAGTGAAGATAAAAATTTCACGTATATTCCTGAAATCAGTAAAGAAGACATCCCGCAAGATGCAGCCTATGTCCATATTACGACGAACAACACCATTGAAGGTACGACAATTTATAATCTCCCAGACACAGGTGAGGTGCCGCTTGTCGCAGATATGTCTTCTAATATTTTATCGATTGATTATAATGTGGCTGATTTTGGCTTAATTTACGCGGGAGCACAAAAAAATATTGGCCCAGCAGGACTTACTGTCGTTATCGTTCGTGATGACTTGATCGGTCAAGCCGATGTTCTCAGTGCCATGTTAGATTACGATATCCATGCGAAAAACGGCTCAATGTACAATACACCGCCGACATACAGCATTTACATGGCAAAGCTTGTCTTTGAATGGATCAAAGAACAAGGCGGTGTCTCTCAAATGGAAAAACAAAACAAAGAAAAAGCAGCGATTTTGTATGATGAAATTGATTCATCTACTCTATTTTCTTCACCAGTAAATTCAAAAGACCGCTCGATCAACAATATTCCTTTTATTACTGGCAGTGATGATCTAGATAAAAAATTCAATCAAGAAGCCTTAGCAGCAGGATTCCAAAACTTAAAAGGTCACCGTTCTGTAGGCGGTATGCGTGCAAGTTTATACAATGCCTTTCCAAAAGCTGGCGTTCTCGCTTTAGTTGACTTGATGAAAAAATTCGAAGCAGAAAATGGAGGAACAAAATAGATGTACGATATTAAAACATTCAATGCTATCGCCCCAGTTGGTTTAGCACGCTTCAATGAAGAAAATTTTACGATCAACAAAACGGAAACACCTGACGGTATCATCTTACGTAGTGAAAAACTCCATGAGTATGATTTTCCTGCTTCTGTTTTAGCTGTTGCTCGTGCAGGTGCGGGGACGAATAATGTTCCAGTCAAACAATGCACAGAAGACGGCATCGTTGTGTTTAATACACCAGGTGCCAATGCGAATGCTGTAAAAGAGCTAGTAATCGCTTGCTTACTTTTATCTGTCCGCCCAATCTTAAAAGGCTCTAACTGGGTTCAAACATTAACAGGTCCTGACGCTGAAGAACAAGCTGAAGCACAGAAAAAACAGTTTGCCGGCACAGAATTAGAAGGTAAAAAATTGGGTGTGATCGGTTTAGGTGCAATCGGTGCGATGGTTGCCAATGATGCCTATCGTTTAGGAATGGAAGTGACAGGTTTTGATCCTTTTGTTTCCGTTGATACTGCTTGGAGTATCTCACGTCGTGTCAAACGAGCACAAAGTATGGAAGAAGTTTTGAAAACCTGTGACTTCATAACTGTTCATGTTCCTTTGTCTGAAAATACTCATCATTTGATTGGCAAAGAACAATTAGCGCAAATGAAAAAAAATGCCGTTTTGCTTAACTTTGCTCGTGGTGAACTAGTCGAAACAGACGCTGTAATCGAAGCCTTGGCCCAAGAAGAAATCAGCAATTTTGTTACTGACTTTGCCGATGAACGTCTTTTGCACAATGAAAAAGTCTTAGTTCTTCCTCACTTAGGCGCATCAACTGAGGAAGCGGAAATCAATTGTGCCAAAATGGCAGCTCGTACTCTGAAAAAATTCCTAGAAACTGGGAATATCAAACGTTCTGTTAATTTTCCAACTGTGGAAATGGCCTTCAATTCGCCATTCCGTTTCACGATCATCCACAGAAATGTTCCCAATATGTTAGGACAAATTTCAACTGGCATTGCCAATTTAGAGATCAATATCGATACAATGATCAACCGCAGTCGTGATGATTATGCCTATACGATCGTTGATATTTCTGAAACAGATGAAGCCAAAATCAATGCTGCTGCTGAGAAAATTCAAGCCGCAGAAAACATCATCCGAGTACGGACGATCAAAAATACTGAGGCGGTGAGTTATTGATGGTTATGATCCACCCATTTAAAAGCATTCGACCAGCATCTGAGTTTAGTGACAAAATCGCGACATTACCTTATGATGTTTTAAATTCTGCAGAAGCGCGTGAACTTGGTGAAAATAATCCTTATTCTTACCTTCACATCGATAAAGCCGAAATCGATTTACCTGAAACCCTTTCGCCTTATGATGATCAAGTTTATGCAAAAGCTGCTAGTAATTTACAAGCTTTTTTACAAAAACAATGGTTGGTTCAAGATGAACAGCCACTCTTATATCTTTACGAATTAACAATGAATGGACGCGCGCAAACAGGTCTTGTCACGTGTACTTCAATCACTGATTACACGGAAGGTAAAATCAAAAAACATGAATTTACCCGTCCAGAAAAAGAAGTCGATCGCATTCGCCATATTGAAGCATGCGATGCGAATACTAGCCCGATTTTCTTGACCTATCGTAAAAATAAACAGATCCAAACGCTGACAGATGAATGGAAAAAATCACATGATCCAGTCTATGATTTCACTAGTTTCCATGAAGTCACACACCGTGTTTGGCTTATAGATAAACCAGAAGTGATCGAACAACTCGTGACAACTTTTGCTCAAGATGTGCCCGCTTTATACATCGCTGATGGCCATCATCGGACAGAATCTGCAGTAAAAGTTGGACAAAAGAAAAAAGAGGCTCAACCTAATGCAACTGATACAGCGGAATTTAACTATTTCTTATCTGTCATTTTTCCGAAAGAAGAATTAGAAATTTTAGATTATAACCGTGTCTTGAACGTATCGATCGAAGCAGATTTCTTTAAGCATTTGGAAACGAATTTTACAATCACCAAGACAGACACTGGAAAACCTACCCAAGCAAAAACGTTTGGCATGTATTTAGACGGGCAGTGGTTTGCTTTAACGGCTAAAGACACGATTTTATCTGATGATCCGGTTGATGGCTTAGATGTTTCTTTACTCCAAAATCATGTATTTGCAGCGATTTTCGATATTCAAGATGTCCGCACAGATAAACGAATCGATTTTGTCGGCGGCATTCGCGGCATGCAGGAATTAGAACAACTAGTGGATAGCGGTCAGTGGTCAGTCGCTTTCGCTGTTTACCCAACAACCATGGATGATTTATTAAATGTTGCGGATGCAGGTAAAATCATGCCGCCAAAATCAACTTGGTTTGAACCTAAATTATTGAGTGGATTATTTGTTCATGATTTAGAGACAAAAGACCTATAAAGCTGTAAAATAGAAGAATAAAATCTAAGCTTGGACAAAAGCCAAATTTTTGTCCAAGCTTTCTTGCAAATAAACGGAAAAGGCTAGATAATAGCCTTATCTAAAATAATCGAAAACGGCTATCTAGAAGCAGCTCTTTCGGAAATAAGCTAAAAAACACAACAAAGGACGCGTTGATGTTGCGCATTCTCAGAGCTAAACGCTTCTATCTAAGCCTCTAATAAGTGAGGTCAACCATGCGAAAACAATTAAAAGAAGCAAAACGAATCGTCATCAAAGTTGGGACCAGTACCTTGATCTATCCCAACGGCAATATCAATTTAAGCGCCATCGATCAATTGGCGTTTACCTTATCCGATTTGCGTAACCAAGACAAAGAGATCATCTTAGTGTCATCTGGTGCGATCGGTGTTGGCTTAAATAAGTTAAACATGGACAAACGACCCCCGACCATTCCAGAACAGCAGGCAGTGGCAGCAGTGGGACAAGCGGAATTGATGAACATTTACAACCAACGCTTTTTGACTTACAGCCAGCAAATCGCCCAATTATTATTGACTAGAGACGTGATCGAATATCCTGAAAGCCGCCAAAACGTAACGAATACAATTGAACAATTGCTACAAATGGGCATTATTCCCGTCATCAATGAAAATGATACTGTGGCAATCGACGAATTGGATCATCTGACAAAATTCGGCGACAATGACCAATTATCGGCAATCGTAGCCCAACTGATCCAAGCAGATGCTTTGATTATGTTATCTGATATCGATGGTTTCTTTTCTGATAATCCAAATACTAATAAAGACGCAACTCTGTTCTCCGAAATCAATGAAATCAATGACGAGCTTTTACAATTAGCTGGTGGCAAAGGCAGTCGCTTTGGAACTGGTGGCATGTACAGTAAATTAAAAGCAGCAGAACGTGTATTAGAGCATGATGGCGCCATGATTTTAGCAAACGGACAACAACCAAAGATCATATTTGATATTTTAAATGGTGAAATGATTGGTACGTTATTTATTTAACTCAAAAAAGGAGGAACGTTTCATGACTGATTTAATACAACTAGGCAAACAAGCAAAAGAAACAGCTTATCAACTAGGCTTGATGGACACAAAAACAAAAAACGATTTATTACTGCACATGGCGGATGAACTGGAAAAAAGCACTGCTAAAATATTACTAGAAAATCAAAAAGATTTAGATGCAGCCAAGGAAAATGGGATTACAGATGCGATGTTGGATCGTTTGCGTTTAACAGATGAACGAATTAAAGAAATGGCGGACGGTATTCGCCAAGTGGCCACTCTCCCTGATCCAATCGGAGAAGTCGATAAAATGTGGAAAAATGAAGATGGCTTGATGATCGGCAAACAACGTGTGCCCTTAGGCGTGATCGGCATCATCTATGAATCCCGTCCAAATGTGACGACAGATGCAGCAAGTCTTTGTTTTAAAACAGGTAATGCTGTGATTTTACGTGGCGGTAAAGAAGCTTTCCATTCAAATCAAATCCTTGTATCCGTTTTACAACAAGCATTGAAACAAAAAGGGGCTTCTCCTTTGGCAATTCAGTTTGTCGATGACACTTCTCGGGAAACAGCGCAAAAATTGATGAAATTAAATGATTATCTAGACGTTTTGATTCCTCGTGGTGGCGCTAATTTGATCAAAGCAGTCTTAACAACTGCAACTGTTCCAGTGATCGAAACAGGAACTGGTAATTGTCATGTGTATATCGATAAAGACGCTCAATTAGAGATGGCAACAAATATCATCGTCAATGCTAAATGCCAACGTCCTTCTGTTTGTAACTCAGCAGAAACATTATTGATCCATCAAGAAGTAGCAGCAGATTTCCTACCGATTATCGAAAAAGCCCTGAATGAATATAATGTGGAATTACGAGCGGATAAACGAGCACTAGCGCTTTTTGAGCAGTCAATTCCAGCCACTGAAGAAGACTGGGAAACTGAGTTTAACGACTATATTTTAGCTGTTAAAGTGGTTGATTCTTTAGAAGAAGCCATCCAGCATATCAATCGCTATAACACCAAACATTCTGAAAGTATCATTAGTGATAATTATTTTGCTACGCAACAATTTTTACAGCAAGTTGACGCAGCCGCGGTTTACGCTAATGCTTCGACACGTTTTACGGATGGTTTTGTTTTTGGCTTTGGAGCTGAAATCGGGATCAGTACACAAAAATTACATGCACGCGGTCCAATGGGCTTAGCTGAACTGACTTCTACGAAATATATTGTTTATGGAGATGGCCAGTATCGGAAATAACTAAAAAGCGTAAATCTTAAATACTAAGATTTACGCTTTTTTATGATTTCTATTTCTTCAAACATGCAGTACATACCCTTTTGACCGTACTGTTCGAATCGTATCTGATGACCCCACCTCTTGTACAAATTTTTGTCGAATATGGAAAATCAAATTACTGATGCGGTAAAATTTACGATCCTTACTTTCTTCTCCATCCCAAATCACTTGATACATTTCTTCATAAGTGACTGTCTTACCTGCATTTTTAAACAATAAATCCATCGCTTTATATTCAAGATTCGTCAATTGGACTTCTTCATTTTCATTTATAATGACACTTCTATTTCGATGGTTCAACACAAATCCATCACAATTATTTTCTTGAATTGTCTGTTCAGGTTTTGATTTTTTCATTGTTTGTTTACGCTTTAATGCGTTATCTATAATCAGTAGCCACTCTTCTAACTTTAAGTTTTCGGTCTTTACCCCGTCTGCCCCAAGTTTTAAATAAACCATTCGATTCATCTCAATTTGAAAAGTAGACCAAACCCAAATCAGCGAATCCGTTTCATTTTTCATTTGTATCAACTGACCACATATTTCTCCAACTTGCTCCAAGCTATTTTCTAAAAAAACAATTAAGTCACAGAAGGTCTTTTTCTCATTATCTATCTGAAACAATTCCCAGTTATCTGGAATAATCGTTTGTAACTGTTCCCAGTCCGATGTTCCACCTGCAAAATTTACTACACCAATACGATACATGTCGATCCCTCCAATAGAATTTTTGTGATTCATAGCCATATCAATAGGTGTTCATTTGATAAAATGGCCACCAGCGTAATTTTACATTACCGATCATCGCTCGTTCATCGACCAGTCCATAGTAACGGCTATCCGTGGCATAATGACGATTATCGCCGAGCACAAGATACTTTCCCTTTGGAATAATACCATTAGTTGTTCCTATAATATCTATCGAATCAAAGTCCTCAGTAATGACTTCGTTAGCTAATTGGGCTTGCACTAACTTTTTCTGCAAAAAACGCTCAATTACCAATCGATCATCAATATAAAGTTCATCATTGTGATATCTTATCCGTTCTCCAGGCAAACCAACGATCCGACGAATCGAAGTGCCATTTCCGTCTGGCTGGTCAAAATAAATCAATGAAAAACGCTTAGGTTTTCCAATCCGATCAACATACACACGGTCTCCATCATTTAGCGCATCCCGCATACCATATCCTTCATTTTTAGGTAGCGTAAAAATAACTTTAGAAAGAAAAAGCATGAGTAATAACAGAATCAAAAAAGTTAGTCCTAGCTCTTTACTTAATTCTTGAAGATGCTGTTTTTTTCTATTTTTCTTCCTTTTCTTTTTCCTATTTTTCGCTATTCTTTTACTACTCATACAGCTTCACAGCCATTCCCTAAACCCTTTATTTCTTTTGCTTTAAAGCTGTCTCATTCACGTTAAAATACGTAAAAACTTTTTTCTGGCTTGTTTGTATTTTTTTTATATCTGCTAGGTAATTTTCATACGTTGTTTTTTCCTGAAGACTTTCCACCGACTGGTTATTCAAATTTAGACCTAGCTCTTTCATTTGTGAATAATAACGATTTAACAATTGCTGCCCTTCTACTGTCAACCTCGGATCCGCATATCGAATCCCAAATCCAGATAATTTTGCAGCCAATTCTCGGACATTCTTTCTCGCCTTCTCAATATTTGATGTTTCTTGCGTTGATGCTAATTGTTCTGATGTTTTATTTAATAAATAATACCCTTCCACAATTCCGTCCGAGTCACGCTCCCCTAAATTTGTCGCTTGGTGATAACGAGAAAACACAGCTCCGCCTGCTAAAGCAACTCCTAAAAGTAAGAACATCATGCCTAAGCGAATTTGCTTCTTGCCTTTTTTTATCAACATACGTGATTTCTTTTTAAGAATCCTGCGCTTTTTTTTATTTTTTGGTCGAAGTTGTTTTAATTTTAGTCTCTCTTTTTTTGTTAAAAATGAAGAAATTAAAAAAACACTTGCGAAAATAATACAGAGGATAGCCGTTGAAAGTATCCCAATGAATAGCCAATCTAGTATCGACATTTTTCTATCCCCCAGAGATCGACAGTCTTAGCAATGATCTGCTTTAGTTCTGCCTTTTTTTTGGATCACTAAACAACGTCGTTGATTGAACGTTGTAGTACTACATTATCTTTTTTTAATACTTGACTTCTTTTTCTTTCTAGCTTTTTTCTTGTTCTTTTTTCTAAAAAAGCGAACTGCAAAAAATATAATGACCGTGATTCCTAATACACCTAACACAATAAAAATGATTGTAACCCAATTTATACGACTCTCTTGCAGCAGACTGACATCTTCTTGGTTAAATTTATCGGCTTCTTCATCGGTGATTTTAAATTCTTGTTCCCAGTCCCACTTTCCATTGTTTTCAGTCGTGACTAAAATATGCGCACGATAATCGCCTGCAACCATTTTTTCGCCATTCATCAAAATCGGAAAATTGATTTGTGAGTTAGGAGCCATTCTCATTTTATTTTGCTTGGTATCATATAAAACTTCGTCTGAACCCTTTTTCATGATTTGAACATCGACTGTCATATCATCGATGTAGACAGGTTTTGTATTTGAATAATTGATAAAAACTGCATTTCGATAATTCTGCTGTTCAGCGAATACTGTATTAAGTTTAAGTTCTGGTTTTATTGCCGTATCAGTTTCCGTTAAAATCATGCCGACTAAATAGCCATATTCATTTTTGATCATGGCTTCTTGGCTTTCAGTTTGCCCTTTTTGAATCATATAAATTCCGCCAGAAATAACCCCATCGTATTGGGAATCTGGCATTTTTATGTTTATTTGATAATCAATACTTTGGTTTGCTGGAATTTTAACTGTTTTTTCGCCCTTTACTAGATTGGCAAAATCATATTTTAATGATTTATCTTTTTCTAGCTTTGAAGGGCCGTATTCTATGACACCATTTGTATTGGTTTTAGCGCTATTTAGTGCAACTTCTACGGTGATTTCTTCGGAGGAGCTATTATTCATTTTGATCGTGACCGTTTGCTCCTGACCTGGTGTCATTCGTAAGTCAAAATAGCCGACTTCTTTATTATGTTGATTTTCAGGCTGAATGACTTTGTACGTGAAACCACTGCCGTCATCTTCTGCAGCTAATCCTGTTGTGGATAGAAAGATACTGTTCATCCCTATGTATAGAATAATTGCTAGCCACGTTAAGAAAATTTTTTTCATGCCATACTGCCTTTCTTTTATATGAGAACAAGAACGCCACTAATGACGGACTTGTTCTCATTCTTGATTTTATTTTTATGTCTTGCTTAGATTATCTTGCGTCAGCGATCGTCCAAGTAATTGTTGAAGAATAGCCGCTGCTTGTTGACAATTTATTGCCTGCTGAAGGAACCCATAATTTTACAGAATCCGCTTCAGTACTATCAGCCTTATCTCCAAATTGTAGGATAAATTGACCGAATCCTTTGTCTGCTGCATCTTGTGTTACAAAAGTTGTTGGTGTTGTGCCATCTGTTTCAACAACTTGCGTTGCAGGAACGCCAGCCGCGTTCACTTGATTTTGATCTGCTGCATTGATCAGTTTCACATTACCAAATTTTAATTGCGCTGATTTTAATTCTTGTTTTTCTGTATTGGTAAATTTTGTCGCTTTTGCTGTTAATGTATGTTTGTTTGGTTGGTTATCTGCACGTGTATCTTTGAATTGTACAAAGTTTGGACTAATTACTTTTGTACCATCTTTATAGACAACTTCAGCAGCTTTCGCTGTATATTCCCACCCATTACCAGAAGCTGGTGTTACTTTATTGTCGCCAAAATTCAAATCAGTAAGCGCAATAACTTTTAACGGTCCTTTAGCTGGATTGACTGGTGGTTCTGTGATTGGATTTTCAGGATCGACCGGTTTTGTTGGGTCTGTTGGATCAACTGGCTTGTCTTCTCCGTCATCTTCACTAAAGTTGATTGTTCCTTTTCCGCTCCAATTTAATGGATCTTCTGTTGCCTGTACAGCATTTGGTAATGCAACTGCTGCTCCTAATACTGCTAATAGTGTTGCTGCGCATAATTTGTGTGTTAATTTCATGTGTGTTTCCTCCTAGAATTTGGTTGATTTATGGTAGCTCGGATAAAATCCAAGTTAACACCGTTTGGTAGTTGCCTGGTTCTTTTGCTGCTTTACCAGGTACAAATAAAGAAATCGCTTGGTTTTCATAGATTGGTTGATTATTGAACGTTGGATCTGTGATTGGATTGTTTTTTTCATCCAATTTTGGCTTTAGTGTATCTGCTCGTTTTTTATCATTGTTCACAGATGCGCCAAAGATGATCGACCATGTTCCCTCACCCATATTTGGTTTGGCTTCAGCTAAGTTATAGACTTCTCCTATATTCAACAGTCGAATGACTTCTTTAGAAACTGTTGGAGCTGTTTTAGGATCATTCATTGAATTTGCCCATGATTGGTCAAACGACAAAACAGCTCCCTTTAACTCTTTGCTTTTCGCCGAGTGATTTTGAAACTGAGTCTCTTGCTTTAGCTGTAATGTCCAGCCTGGACTGTCGTTTCTAAAATCAGATACTTGAATAAAATTCCCTCTCGCTCCCGTGTCGTCTTTAAATAACTGTGCATTTCCATAATACGTTTGATCTTGATCAGAAATCGCTGCTTCCCAAAAATTGATTTGAGGAACAAAATCAAATCGTAATAGACGATCTGTATTAGGGCTTTCTCCAGGATCAGCTGGCTTTTCTGGATGTTCAGGGTCCATCACTTGTAATGGATGTTTTCCATTAAATTCAATCGTTCCCTCACCTGAATAATCCGTTGCATCTGCTTTGACAGATACTGGACTTGCAAATAGAGCCAGTAACAGTAGAAAGCCGCTGAATCGTTTTCTCTTCATCTCAATCACGCTCCCCTTTCAGTGTTCTTCTCTTCTTCCAAAAGAAAAGAAACAGTGCTAGTAGACTTAGCGTAACTCCCGTGAAAAGTAAACTGATTTTTATTAAATCTCCTGTATTTGGCAATCGCCCCGTCGCTTTTTTCTCTTTGTTTGATGGTTCATTATGCGTGGAATCACTTGTCTGCGGTGTTGAAGGATCCGTTTTTTGAAAAACAATCCCAGCATTTGTTTGTACCTGCCCACCTTCTTCAGCTGCCCAGCCCTCGTTGATTGTACCGAAAGACACGGCTAGAAAAATCAAAGGAGTTAGAATAAAACGAATAATTCGATGCTTTTTCATGACAGTCTTCCCTCCATTAATAGGCTTCTTCTATTTGCCAAGTCAGTGTCGTTTCATATTTTCCTACTTGTTTAACAGAACCGACTGGAACATTCAAACGTAGTCCTTGTTTTTCAGGTCCCCAAGTTTCTTCACTAATATCATATTTTCCAGTGGTCTGGTGTTTTGAACGAAAGACTTCTTGAGCATCGGTAGAAATTACTTTCTCCCCCGTCGTTGTCTGGTAGCTTAGGGCGTTTGGTAGTCGATGTGACGGGTCCCCTGGAATACTAAAATCTTGTGACTGTTTCAACGTGATTTTCCATGTGCCCAATGTTGAGCGATTGTCCCAAATAACTAAATGTTGATCATAATTTGGGTCGTTGAATTTTTTATTTTTCCCACTCACTTTTTGGTCACCGAAATCAATCGCATTCGGTGCGGATTCAATAAACAAGGTTCCTTTAAATGTATATTTACGAGTCACGCCTTCTGGAACGATCAAGAGATCTTTTTCATCTAATGGTGGCGTGTCTAATACATAGTTCAATGCTTTGACTGCTTTAAGTTTTTCGATGACTTGAGCATTTTGACTTAGATCGATCCGCTCCGAAATCGTTGCTTCAAAGGATAAATCATCCACGATCGGTTGGTTATTTTCATCCACAAAGGCGATTTTTACCGTAGCAAAGCTTTGGATAATCGTAACCTTAATCTTTTTATCTACTTTGGTACTCCCGCTACCATAAGAGGCAGTTACTTCATAAATCCCTGCACCTGCAAGTTCAGGTGGTTTCGGTAACGTCCCTATCGACAAGTTCAATTGACTTTTATCGATTAAATCAGCGGATAGTTCGTTATACTGCCATAGTTTTAACTCTGCTTTTTCCCGAATTAGTCCCAGCAGGTCTTCCTCTGTTTTAGGATAGTCTTTTGCAGCAACGTCGAAGTCCTTACCAAATATAATGTATTGACTACTTTTGGCTACTTCTTGATTTTGAACAAAAATCGGGATCTTCACATCACGCGCATTGCCTTTTTCATCAGTAAGAGTAACTTGAAAACTGCTAGGGCCAACTGTCTTAACAACACTTTCAATATCCTGTCCCGCTTTTAACGTGATTTTTATTTTATCTTTGGGTGAAAAATCATCTTCATAGTGCAATAGAAAAGTACTATAGTCAGAAGCGTCTGATATTGCTTTGGAATCTCCTGCATCAATAAACGTTAATTTACCGAATCCAATTGGAGCCTCAAAATCGTACGTTATATCATATGAAGCATCTTTCCCTGAGATAATATTTTTAGCAACCGCTTGTGCCGTTAGCGTCAACTTTGTATCATTGGTCACTTTAGTATCTTTCACTTTAAACTGAATATCGACGAACGGATTCGTTGCTGATAAATCTTTGGATAACGGAATTGCTAGCTCATTATTGATATACGTCGGAGTTGCAGGAACACCATTTAAAAGAAGTGTGCCTTGTTGGTATACTTGATTTGGCGACAAAGCAAACTTGAATGTTGGTTGAATCATGTTTTGTTTACCGCCTGTATATAGCCCTGAATAATGAACGGTCACCTCAGAATTTTGTGTGATACTTTGAATTTTTTGTCCTTCAGTATTCATAAACTCAACATTTTCGGTGTAATTTACCAATCCAGGTACTGATTTAAATGCAACCACAGCTTTTTCAGACAAAGCACCCGTTGAACCAGTAAATCCCCAATAAACGCTATCTGTGCCAAACGTATCTCTGGAAATAGGTACTGAAACTGAAGCTAAATCACCAAATGTATACGTTAAATTCCCAACATTACTTGCATTCCAAGCAGTCCATTGAATCTTTAACAAACGCCACTGCCCGTCTCCAAGCTTAAATGTCGGATATTGCAGGCCTGAGTGATTAATTCCAGTAATTGAAGTAGACGGACTTGTGTATTTATAAGAAGAAAGTTTGTCTGGAAAAGAATAAGCAATATGCCCTTTATCTGTGTTTTTATTTAAGCCAGAGTCATAACTATCACCGTTGAAATACGTATCAAATTCGATCGCAAAACTATTTTTTAATTGCTTGCCTCCGACTTTGTTAGGTGAACCATAAACAACTTTATCACCATAAATCGACAATCCAGATCCGACTAATCCAGAAAAATTAGCAATTTTATCAGGATCATTATGCATCACATAAGCAATACCGTCCGCATCGCCATCAATGTATATATACATTTCAGAGTAAAAGTCTTTTGATAGATCCATTTTATTTTGCTCTGTAGAAAAAATACTCCCAATTTGACTCACTTTTTTATCCGTGATTACGACATTATTTCCTTCAACATAGCTGTTCGCTCCTTTGGGTGTCACAAAAATCTGGTCCAAGGGAACACTTTGAGGGGCATCAACATAACCTAATGCCTCGGCTTTTAAAGGAATGCACACTAGAGTAAAAACTATCGCTGTAAAAATAATTTTTTTTACTTTGTTTAACATCTTCTATTTTCACCTCCTTTCAACTGAGGTGCTTTTCGTTTTAAGCATGACAAATAAACCTGCCTTAATCAGAATAATTGACTTCATTGGGGGTCTTTGATTTAATGAACAAAAGATTCTTCTTTTTAAATGAAACGAGAAATAAGACGGATTTCTCTCTATTTTTAAGGATTCTTATCTCTACTTGACGATGAATTTGACGGCGGTAAAAAATAAACTTTTCTCTAGGTCCATCGTATTTTAGTCATTGGTTTTGAACATTAAAATAACACTCGTTATTTAATAAGCATGGATTTCTCTACTATAAAATAAGAAAAAACGAAATTTTTCCTATTTTTATAAACAAGCTAGCTTATCAATAGCCGCTCTCTGCTCTTCGAAAAACGAATTTGTATACGTATCTAACGTTAATTTTATTGATGAGTGCCCCAACAATGAGCTGATAGCTGCAATATTTACCCCTAATTCCACACAGCGCGTTGCAAAAGTGTGGCGTAACGCATGGAAAGGGACATTGAATAATCCTAACTTCTTTTTAATCTGCTCAAATCGATAACTAACTGTTCTAGGCTCAATCGAACGAGAGCCACTTGTCACAACAAAGTCAGAAGTTGCCCGCTCTTTACACTTCAATAACGCATTTTTCACTTTTAGAGAAAGAGGGATCAATCGATTAGCATTTGCCGTCTTTGGTGCAGTTTCAACGATTTTAGTTCGTTGATTTGATGTTTTTGGCATAGCAATCCGCTGTTTTGTTCTACGAACACGTAAAACTGCTTCCTCAAAATCGATGTCTTCCCATTTCAACGCACAAATTTCTCCAATACGCATTCCTGTTTCCAACGCTAATAAAACAGGCAATCCTTTGTCTGTTTTTAAACTTTCTATTTCTACTGCTTTTTGTTGGTTACGTGTCAAAGCTTGAATTTTTTGCTTGGTGATTTTAGGCAACATCGTCCGTTCACAAGGATTCAAATAAATGTATCCTCGTTCTCTAGCTGCTTCAAAACAGCTTTTAACAATTCGAAAAACAATCTGAATGGAACTTGCTGATAGTGATTTAGAGAGTCCTTTAACTACTTGATCCATATCAGATGCTGTGATTTTTTTCAAACTCCGCTGGCCTAGAAATGGAAAAATATGTATTTGAAGATTGTTGCTATAACTAGCATATGTACTCTCTTTCAATTTCATTGCCATGATATCGTTCAACCAAATGTTAGCCCAATCACCAAAAGTACCTTGAAACTCTTTTGCTGATTTCAAATAAAACAACGCTGTTTGTGCTTTTCGTTCAATTAGTTGCTCTTTTACAGAACGATAGGAACGTGCATAGATATAACCATAATGAATCGTTCCATCTGCTTTACGACTTTTAGGATAACGACCTTCCCAACGTCCATCTTTTCTTTTATAAATATTTTCGCCCTTAGCCAAAATAATCAAATCCTTTCTCCCAAATTTGACGGCGGGATTGACGGCGGTAAAAAATAACCCATCTTCCCTTGATAAATCACCTTATTTTCATTTTTTTTAATAAACTCTCAAAAAATTGAAAAAACAAAACATTATTTTCTATCAATAACCTATTGATTTATTTCAAATAAACCAATACAATACACTTATGATTAAAGATATTTTTCTCAAATAAAACTATTTCTCGTTTCATTTAAAAAGCAGAAATAGTTTATTTTTTTCTATAAAAAACTCCTTTATACTGATTTCTCCCGATAGATATATCACTATAAAAAGAAGATTAATTATACTTTTTCGAGATTTTATTTTCAGAAAAACAATTAAAATAAATCTATAACAATGATTATATAACAAAAAAATAATGATTAAAGTTTTAATTTTAAAAATTATTTACTCCTAAAATTTATGGTGCTATGATTTAATGTCTCAATAAATACTAATACTAGGGTAAAAGATAATAGACATAAAACACATTATACGATAGCCTATAGATTAACTATACGAATGATAGGAGGAACCTCATGAAACGTGATGGTCATACCCACACAGAATTTTGTCCACATGGAAAGGTTGAGGATACAGAATTACTGATTCAGCGTGCAATCAGCCTAGGCTTTAAAGAATATAGCATCACAGAACATGCACCTTTACCTACAGGCATAGAAAAAACGGTAGCTGGAGATCCCAATGTGTGGACAACTGCTTCAATGGCGCTAAATGATGTGGATAACTATTTCAAAAGGATGAATGAATTGCGGAAAAAGTATGCTTCTGACATTATTATTCACATTGGATTTGAATTGGATTATTTTTCAGCATTTGAAGGTTGGACTCGTGATTTTTTAGCTGAATACGGACCACAAACAGACGATGGAATTTTATCTGTTCACTTTCTTGAAGGGAAAGATGGATTACGTGGAATCGACTACTCTTTTGAGGAATATAAGAGTGGCATTGTTGACTATTTAGGTAGCTTTGAAAAAGCTCAAAAACGTTACTACCAAAAGCTTTTAGCTTCTTTAGAAGCAGACCTTGGTCCTTTTAAACCTACACGTTTAGGTCATATTTCTTTGTGTCAAAAATTCGAACGTTCCTTTGACGAATCTACTGATTACTCTTTTGAAAATCAAGAACTTGTCCACACCCTTTTAACTCGTGTGCAACAGGAAAAATACAGCTTAGATTTAAACACTGCTGGATTTTATAAACAGGGTTATCAACAGAGTTATCCACAGGTGTGGATAACTGAAAAAGCTGCTGCATTAGGGATTCCTTTTATTTATGGATCCGATACTCATGCATTAGCTGAGGTTGGACAAGGGTATGAGAAAATTAAACAATGGCTTTAAAAAAATACTAAGATTCGCAGCGATATTGCTCACGAATCTTAGTATTTTTTTAATTCAATTCTTCATATTGCGGTGTTTTCACTAACTCATAGGTCTTGATCCAATCACCATTTCCAGCAACTTCATCAAAGTGAATGGTTTGGATCGTAAAATTATCATACATCTTCACGTACAGTTGCTTTTTACTTAAGTCATAGACAGAAGTATATTGGGTATACTGACGGTCTTGTTCTTTTGGCGCCTCCAGTTTGACGACTCCTTTGACGATATCAGATGTGGATAAAAGGTGAAAAGCTTTATTGATGCTTTCTTTTTCCACAACTGGATCACTAAATTTCAACAAATAGGCTGCTCGGACAAAACGCGAAGTGGCTGTGTAATCTCCAGGAATACCATGCATACCAGAACCTTTGCCTGCTGACAAAACTTTATGATCGTGGAATAGTACATCTTTTGTATTTGCATCAGATAATCCTGTATAGTTTTCCAAATTGGTCATATGCCAATCAAATTTAGGACTATTCGTCATCACACCGATTGGATTTTCATATACAGCAAAGTCCAGCTTTATTGAAGGCTCAACCACAATCGTACGACCAGCAGCATCTGTAAACATAAAGTGCTGTGGCAACCCGGGAGCTTTGCCATTCATTGAAAGATCAGCAATCGCCACTGTGGAAATCTTTTCTTCTACTTCCTTTGTATCCTTACAATTTGCTAATACCCAAAAAACAAATTGCTCTGCTATCAGCGGTAATTTTCCAGCATTTTTGATTTCTTCAATAGTTGAATATCGATTAAACTCCGCAAAATATTGCGTAATTCCTCCAAGTCCCCATTCATTAACGCCGTCGACCACACTTTGAGCAGCTTTTTCTTCGCTTTCCTTGATGCCCATCCCTAATACTGAATAAAGCGTCCGCCATTTCTCAATACTTTCTGTAATTTCAAATTTTTTAGGTATTTGTACGCCAACATAATCAAAATCAATATTGTATTCCTGCGTTCTTCCTAAATAATGACTTCCTTCTATTGATTTCAAACTAATACCTGTACACATATCGATCCCTCACCTTCTATAATGATCATTTTATACCACTCATTATACACACGTTATTATAAAAACAACCAATTAAATTATTTTTCCAATTTATCCATTTAGAAACCTTTCGATTTTCTTTAATTTTTTCTTTCTGACAATCAATTTTTCAATGGATATGCTAAACTATATATATCCTATTTATTACGTTGTGAGGTTGATTATGAAGAAAAAAATACAGGCGTTTACTAAAGAAAACTGGCCTTATATGACCGCCAGCTTTTTCATTCCTTTTTTTATGATGGTCATTATTTATTTAAGTATCGGCATTTATCCTGGTAGCAGCCGTAGTGTGATGGCGAGTGACTCCTTTTCGCAATTTTCCAACTTTCATGCTAGTTTCAATAATGTGCTGCACGGTAAACAAAGTATTTTTTATACTTGGAATGCGTCACTAGGATTAAATTATCTTTCATTGATTTCCTATTATCTTGGTGGACTTTTTACGCCACTGGTCATTTTCTTTAAAAACCAAAATATTCCTGATGCTCTGTATTTGATTACCTTGCTGAAAATTGGTTCTGCTGGTTTAGCTTTTTGGGTATTTGCTAGAAATACCTACAAGATACCAAAATGGGGCCATGTCATGCTTAGTGTTCCATATGCTTTGATGTCGTTTGCTACAGCTCATTCAGAAATCATTATGTGGTTAGACGCGTTTACTTACCTGCCGTTGGTTATTCTAGGGATTCATCGTCTGATGGATGAACGAAAACCAACACTCTTATTTGTAAGCTATCTGCTGTTATTTATCTCGAATTTTTACATGGGCTTTATGATCGGTGTCTTCTCTTTCCTATACTTTATCGCCCGAATGTTGACGAACTGGAAAGTGTATAAAAAACGAATTCTGCCCTATGGGATCACCTCTCTTTTAGCAGGTGGCGCTTCGATGATTTTAGTATTACCTGCGGTCCTTGATCTAAGAGCAAATGGTGAAACCTTGTCTCAAGTGACTCAATTTAAAACAGAAGCCACAGCCTTTTTGGATATCGTCATGAAAAATATGGTTGGTGTTTATGACACGACCAAATACGGCTCGATCCCCTTTATCTATGTAGGGTTACTTCCTTTGATTTTCTGTGTCTTTTACTTTGTCACAAAAGAAATTCCTCGGAAAAACAAACTGTTATTCGGCAGTCTCTTTATCATTTTGATCGCTAGTTTTTATATCACACCATTAAATTTATTTTGGCACGGTATGCATGCACCAAATATGTTCTTGTTCCGTTATAGTTTCCTTTTTTCTTTCTTAGTGGTAATGCTGGCGGGATATGGGTTTGAGAAATTCAAAACCGATGATTTAGGTCTCTTAGCAGGTTCCACGATCATGCTGATTGCGATTTTTGCTTTAGCGGAAGGAGCGAAAAGTGCTACAAGTTATGACTATATCCCTATTTCAGCCTTTGTTATCACTGCTTTATTTTTACTGCTATACCTTGCTGGAATCGTTTTTTATCAATTGAAGAAAATACCGATGCATTATTTGATCATCTTACTGTTATTACTTGTTTCAACGGAAGCCTTTATCAATACAAATTCGATGTTAAAAGGGATTTTAGAGGATTGGAATTACGCTTCTCGCAGTCTCTACTCAGAACCATATCCATCCATTAAAAAACTAGTGGATAAAACGAAAAAGGAAAATGATGAATTTTACCGTTTGGAGAACTTAAATCCTGTTTCTTCTAATGATAGTATCAATTATGGTTATAGCGGTGTCAGCTTGTTTTCTTCTATCAGAAATCGTCATTCCTCTTCTTATTTAAATGACTTAGGTTTCCGCTCTAGAGGAACTGGTTTGAACATTCGCTATCCAAATAATACCTTGTTAATGGACTCTCTTGTTGGCATCAAATACAATATTTCAGAAAGTGATCCATTAAAATTCGGCTTTTTCCCAATCGATAAAGCAGGTAAATTTTCACTATACGAAAATAGCAATGCCTTGCCTTTGGGCTTTTTAGCTGATAATGATATTTATAACGTCAAACAACCAACTAATGATAATTTAAGCAGTCAAACTGAATTATTCAATGCATTAGCTGGTCAAAAAGAAGATTATTTCAAATTTTATCAACCAACACTGATTGATAAAAAGAATGTCAAAATCGAACAAAATGCTGGTTCTGTGACATATAAGGAACTGCAAAATAATGTCGCTAAAGACCTGACTTGGACAGTAGATGTACCTGCAAACACGCAAGCGTATCTTAGTTTGTTCCCAACCGATTTTGGACAATTAGAAAGTTCAACTGCCACAATGTCTGTAAATGGGACTAGTCAAAAATCTCAAATCAATATTACTGGTCAATATTACAATATCGGCTATTATGATAAACCGACTAGCGTTACGTTTACAGTTAGTTTCTATGGAACAACGGCGGTCAGCTTTATGGAGCCAAAAGTAGTTGGAATGAATACAAAAGCCTTTGAAAGTTCCGTTCAGGCAATTCAAGCTAAAGGTGCTGATTTAACAGCTAAAGGACGTAAAGCAGTCGGAACCGTGACTGCTGACAAAGATCAAGTCCTCTTGACAACCATTCCTTATGACAAAGGATGGAAAGCCTATGTAGACGGGAAAAAAGTACCAGTTCAATCATTTAAGAAAGCATTTGTCAGCATTCCTGTAACACAAGGTGAACATACGATTGAATTTGTTTATTTACCTGAAGGATTTGTTCCCGGTGTAATTTTGTTTTTTGTTTGTATTGGCGGATTTGTTGTTTATGTACGATTCACGAATAAACCAAAACTGGCATTAGTAAAACCTGCTAAACGTAAACGTAGAAAACGTTAAATCGATCTTATACGAAACTAGCTTTCCCTTGATAGCTCTTCAGATAAAAAAATATTTGAGAATCACAGGGCTAATGAAGCGCAAGTATAGTAACTAACCCGCTGGAGAAATCAGATTCTCTGGCGGGTTTTCGTAATCTGACGATCCATATACTTGAGGTGGGAACAGAAGTATTTAATCCCGAGAAAGTAAGAATGGACTGCTTCTGCTATTACTCCACCTGAGTGGGAGATGACTCGAAGAGTTATGTCTCACTCACTTTTTTATAGTACTTATTGTAAATCTCTATAGAATAAATAAAAATGAATTCCAATGAAACCTTTTTGACAAAATCAGAGTCTAATAGTTATCAAGGGGAAGGAGAAGTTTATGGAAAAGAAGGAACAAATACGTTTGGTTAAAAAAGCAAAAAATGGCGATGCGCAAGCGTTTATAACACTTTGTGAAGCCTATCAAGTGGTGTTGTACAATTCTGCTTATAAATTACTTTTAAACAATGAAGATGTAGCCGATTGTCTACAAGAAACTGAAATTCGTGCTTGGCAAAAAATTACGAATATCAAAAATGAAGCAGCGTTTAATTCTTGGATTTTTAGAATTATGATCAATATCGCTAAGGACATCTTGGAAAAAAGAGTTGAAACGGTTGAATTTGAGGAAAGTTATATGAGTACAAAAGAAAGCAACAGCGAATCTTCACACTTAGAAGAAGAATTTAATCAATTACCCGATAGATATAAAATCCCTATCATGTTACATTATTACGCAGGTTTTAACGTTAATGAGATTTCCGAACAGCTGAATCTGTCTAAAAATACAGTTAAAACAAGACTTGCACGTGGCAGAGGAAAATTGAAAATATTATTGGAGGGAGAAGAAAATGGCTAAAAAAAGGAAGACTATTATCATACAAGAAAAGGAAATTCCAAAAGAAGTAATGGCAAAATTAGCTCAGAGTCGAGAAAACATTTTAAACGATCAAATTAAGCAAGAAAGAAAGAAATTCCAAATCAAATACAAGAAACAAATAGGCATCACTTTAGCTATAGCCGCATCACTGATTTTAATTGCTATGATCAACCCACAAATAAATGCAGCCATCAAAAATGCTTTCGGCATTAGCCAAGATTCCGGTGTTGCGGTAGTAGAAAATAACGGGATACAAAATGAACTCCATTTAACGAGCACAGAAAATGGTCGAGAGATTACATTGACAAAATTTATATCAACAAAGAAAAAATTTGCCTTTGATTATCAATTTAAATTGGATGACGAAAAACTAAAAGAGCTACTGGAAAAACAACGTTCTCCTGATCGACTATTCACTAAAAATGCGGCAAATGCTCAACATATTGAACTTGGTCTTTTTGTTAATGATAGTGCTGAAGACATGTTTTCTGGTGTCTCATCTCAATCTACTTTCCGCATAGAAGGAGATACTTTTTACGGCTCTGTTGTAGCTACTTTTAATCGAGAAAAAATTCCTGAAGATGCTAAATTGACCCTCCACATTTACAAATTATCTTGGCAAGATGCTGAAGAACTTGATCAAGCTTTTGCCGAAGCTTCTAAAACAGGCAGTCCTTTTGGTGTTGACAATGCTTTAGAATATGAGGGAGATTGGCGTTTTGATATTGATTACAAACCATTGACGCAAACAGCAGATACACAAATTAGGAACGTGAAGAATATCACTGATATCAAAGCAATCAGTGATCCTTTACAAACAACCGTTCAATTTATTGCACCTCTGCAAGAGTTTAATTCTCCTGAAAATCTTCTTAGCCCAGAGGTTACTTTATATAAAGATGGTGTACAAGCTGAAGATCAACTATTTACACAAATATATAATTTAGAAACTGGAGAAATCGAAGTCTCAATTAACCTAAGTTCATTAGATAAAACATCGATATATAAAGTCCAAGTCAATAAAGTGGACTACTCTTCTGGTGAAGTAATGGAGGAAATTGGCTTTTTTGAACTACAAAACAAATAAGCAATTTTCCTAAAACGAAAGAGTGACGGACACAACTAAAAATAGTTTTGTCCGTCACTTTTTAATAATTATCAATCACACTTCTCAATAGCGGCTAAAAACCATTGTTTAAACAGCTGTGCATCAATATCCACACAAACCCGACAATTAACCGCTTTCCCTAAATATCCATCTAAATCAACTAATGTGGCGCCTGCTGTCAACGTACCTTGCGTTTCAATCGCAACGTAAGCCTCTTTTACTTCAAACATTTCAGGCTCTAACAAATACGCAATTGCACAACCATCATACATCTTCAAACCAGTATCTGAGTGACCTCCTCGATAGTGTTGAAACAACTGAGCAATCATGTCTCCGGTTTTGTTCATTTTTTGGATTTGATTGCTTACTTCTGGTAAGACTAACGCTTTTTCTCCAACATCTAAACTCACCATCGTTAATGGAATTTTACTTTCATATACGATTTTGGCCGCTTCTGGATCCGCAGCAATATTAAATTCCGATAATACACCGTAATTCCCTCTCCCCAAAGCACCGCCCATAATCACAAGTTCTTCGATTCTTTCCACACATTCTGGATAGATTCTCAGTAAAAGCGCAATATTCGTCAATGGACCGATCCCAACAATCGTGGTTTTCTCCTTAGATTCCATCAATACCTTGTACATCTCGATCACTGCATGATTTTTCGTTAATAACTCATACTTAGACTTAGGAAATTCATAGCCATCCATTCCTGTACTCCCATGAATGTCACTTGCATTGATTGCTTCACGCAACAACGGGCGGTCAGAACCAATCGCAACTGGCACTCCTTTGTTCCAAAAAGCCAACAGTTTTAGCAGATTTTTTGTTACTTTATCCACACTGACATTGCCTGCCACTGTTGTAAACAACCTGATATCCAACCTTTCATCAAATAATGCAGCCGCAATTGCAACAGCGTCATCAATTCCAGGATCTGTATCGATGATGATTTTTCTTGGTTTTTTCACTTGACTATTCCTTCCTTTTAAACTTTAGCTACACAAAAAAGCACACTCTCCCATGCTGATTTCACTTCACTAAAGCTACCCCTTTTTTATATAAAAAACGGGAAACAGAAAAAGTGCCTGTCTTCCCGCCTTCTTCTATTTTTAATAATCTAATTGCTTCAAATGTAGTAAGAACGACTCTTTCGTCAATCTCTTGATTGTATATAAGCGCTCAATCTGCTTGCGGATTTTTTTATCCTCTTTTATCGCAGGATCAAAAACATCTAGCAACGTACCGATTCCATATTCTACTAAAATACCGATTCCGCCGCTACCAACAGCAAAACCTAAAGTATCCGTATCATCTAATTGTCCCCTTTTGATTTCTGCGATATTTTGACTAAAATCCCCTTCAACAATGATTTCATCTGTCTTCTTCTCTAACTCTGCGGCTAATTCAGCTTTTGTTCTTACAGTTACTCGTTCAAAATCCATCCCAAAAACCTCCTTTTTTAATTATTATACGCTATTCCTATTTTTTTACTAGTGGTACTTGAGAATGAAAAAAAGAAGCTAAAACCATGCGCTGATTTTAACTTCTACTCTTTTACTTTATGCCCCAGTCATTACCTCTTCTACCAAAGAAACGGCTTTGCCTTTCCCGCGTTCCACCAATAATGCTAGTTGGATAAAAGCAAACAAGACATTACTTTGCTTAGAGTAAGCAAAGTACCTAGACTCCCAGTTTGTTACATACTGTTCCTTTTCTTTGCGTGTATCTTTGAATCCATACATCTGATCGCCATATTTATAAAAAATATTGATAAAACGCTCATTTAAAAACGAGTATTTCGTTTCGCCAACATTCGATAGCGGAGCAGTGCCTAGATCAATGGTATGATACCCTCGTTGTTGATACTCCGCAATAAAATGAGTCAACAAGAAATCCGTAACATGCTCTGGCGCCGTTTCCGTATACCGTAATAAATCATAAGACATTTCACGATTTATCACAATTGGCTTAGCAGTAATAAAACCAATCACTTCATGACGTTCATTTCGCATAATACCGATGTCACTTAACCGTAAATACTCTTTATCAAAATGACCACCAACAAAATTCCGTTCCCGCCCGTTTCCTAACCATTCCTCTGATACACGAGCTAACTCTTGAAAAAGCTCATCTGAAACAGGTTCGTGATACATCATAAACGTATACCCTAAATTACTTAAATGCTTTAACTCCATACTGTTTGTTGCTAAAGAAATCGGTGCCGAATCGATACAAGCAAAATCAACAATTCCTTCTTCGCCGACCTTCATAAAATTAAATCCTAAATCATGCAAGATCATTGTGTATGCTTCACTAACTCGGTAAAACGCCGCTTGATACCCAAGTAAATCTGCCCCATCCATAAAAGCTAATGTAGCTTGAGCCCATTTTTCTTGATTGCCGATTGGATCAGCTAAAACAAAACATTTATTGCCCTTAATCTGATAAGCAAATAGGACTTCATCTTCATTTTGTTCCTGATAATAATAATAGGAATAATTTTTTAAATACAGCAAGTGACTCCCTTGTGTTCCGCCATATTTATCGATCAGCGCTGTTAAACGTTCTTCTTGATAAGACTCACCTAAGCTTTTTGTCGTATCGGCTAAGTATTGATACAGCGTAATCAAGCCGATCATCGAAATACCCAGCCCAATCAAACCAGAAAACCAAACATCATCTGATGGGAAAAGCAAAAATGTGTGCGGCAACGGCCCTATTTTATCTGGATGAGAACTATAATATCCTGCAACTGCATAAATAATAAATAAGAAACTAAACAAAACCCCATCAACTGCAAGTGCTCCCCAAGAATAAACAAATTTTTCTCGGTAAAACTCTTTTCTTGCTAAAAAAACAGCGGACAGAATCACTAAATAAACTAAAATCAGTTGCCATGAAGCCGTTCTAGAAATCGTATTGGCAATCCCAAAAATCAATAATCCAATCGTGGGCCAATACGCTTTTTTTACTTTCATCGAAATTCCTCGAGCTAATCCTAACAATAAAAAGCCGATCAACATATTGAACGTTTGGTCTAAGAAATCAAAAGAAAACGGCAAGAGAAATTTAAATAATCGACTCACGTTCGATAGATTAGTGATCGTTGAAAGCAACACCATCATGATCCCCGCAAAATAAAGAGCGGCAACTAAAATAAAATGAGCCACTTTTTGCGAGAATATACGGGGTAAATTATCCAAAAATCGATTGATCTTAATCCCAGTTTGATGAATAAATAGAATAATGCCCGTAATAAAAGGCAATACATAATAAAATAACCGATAATAAATTAGCCAAACGACCGCTGTCGATTGCCCTACACCCAACTGAGATAACCCTAAAATCATCAACACATCAAAGGTTCCCATGCCACCTGGCACCATTGTCAGCATACCTATCAAGGTCGCGATCACAAACATCGGATAAACCGATATCAACGACACATCCACTTTCATCAATGCCCCAACACTTAAAAAGACAAACATCGCACCTAACCATTGTCCAAGTGAAGCGCCAAAAAGAAGATAAATACCTTTCGGGAAAAAATCTTTAAACAAGGTATATTTTTTTAATTGCGTAAACAACAACAAAGCCGGCGCAATCAAACTTCCTGCAAGTAACCAAAGCCAATACTCTCGAAATAAACTATCCGGTCGAATAAAAAAGACATCAATAAATGCAATAAACGATAAAATCGATAGTCCAGATATCATAAACAAAGCGACTTTAGAAACGGTTGCAACAACTTTTTTACGCGGCGCATCTTTGCCATAGAAATTAGCCCGTAATGTTGCTCCAACTACACCGCCAAAGCCCGCAAGGTTATTGATTGTATTTGTGACCCAAGCAGAAACAAACCACTCCCAGCGATTCATTTTAGGCTTTCCTTGGTCCTCTAGCACTTTTACTACTACTAAATCATATAAAAGCATCGGCAAGACACCGATAAAGCCTGCTAAAACCATTCCAATTATACGAAAGCGGTTCTGCTGTCCCATAGTATGAAAAACATCCTGCCAAGTCATTCCTTGAACAATATGGGTTACTTGATTTGCCACAAAGATTAAAACTGAACCTAGAAAGATCAATTTTAATAATAGACTGTGCTCTTTCATCCAATGAATTAGTTGGTTTATTTTATTTTTCATCTGCTCACCACCTTTGTATTTTTTAAAGAGTTTTCTTTTATATGTTATCTTATAACAGGTTATTTTTCCAGTTTCGCTCTTAAAACTACAAAAAAACAGTTGTTAAGCTTCTATTTACTAGCCTAACAACTGCTTTCACAAAATGACTATCTACTTATGACTCTTATACTCTTTTCCGATTTGATCTGCCACAATAATTGCTGCTTTTACTTGATCCACTGTAATTGGGAACGGCATTGAATGGATCGATTCTTCTGGAATGCATGATTTTTCAGCTACTTCTGTTAGCTCAGCATCCGAAATTTCTTTCACCCCTAAGTCGGCTAAACAAACCGGTAAGCCGATCGATAAAGCAAAATCTAATACTTCATACAATTCAGATTTTGGCGCATTTTCTAAAACCAACTGACAAATCGTGCTGAATGCTACTTTTTCGCCATGTGTGGCACCATGCGCATCATGTAAAACGGTCAAACCATCATGGATCGCATGAATGGCAGCGAGTCCTGCACTTTCAAAGCCTAGGCCTGAAAGTAAAATATTGGCTTCAATGATATTTTCCAAAGCAGGAGTTACCACATTATTATCTGAAGCTTCTTTGGCTTTCAATCCATCTTCCAAGATTGTTTCATAACATAATTTAGCCAGTGCTAAAGCAGTATTCGTCCCTTTAGCAGGAGGACAAACGCCTTCACGGGCGCCACAAGGCAATCCAGCATTGACATTCGAGTAGGAATTATGTGTTGCTCTAGCCTCAAAATAAGTAGATAAGGCATCACCCATGCCAGAAACTAAGAAACGTGTTGGCGCATTTGCAATAACTACCGTATCAATCAAAACGACACTCGGACTTTGTACAAAGTAAGCATAATCATCAAACTGACCGTCTTCTGTATAAAGAACTGCTGAATGACTCGTTGGCGCATCTGTTGCAACGATTGTCGGTACAATGATCAAGTTGTGCCCTTCTGCCACACATTTGGCTGTATCGATCGCTTTTCCACCACCAAGGCCGATTACGCAATCACAATCATTCTCTTCAGCAACTTTTTGCAGGCGAGCGACTTCTACTCGCGACGCTTCTCCATGGAAATTACTTTCGACAAAGGAAATATTAAATTTTTCAGCAGTTTTATCTAGTTTCTCTTTCACTCGGCTGACGTCATCTGCATGGGCAATCAATAATGCTTTTTTCCCAAAGGTTGTCACAAAATAGCCTAAATTCAATAACTCATCTTCACCTTGAACGTATTTCGTTGGACTAATAAACGCTTTTCTCATGTTTGCAAACTCCTATTCTCATCTTATTTTATTTTTAGAGGGGCTAACTGCTCCTTTATGGCATCGATCGGTGTATCTACTTGTAACAATGCTGCCGCTGTATAAGCGCTCTCTACTAAGGCCGTATCGAACAGTAACACTTCTTTTTCTGTCATATCAATGGCCATTTCCAAATTCATTTTAGCGCTACCTAAATCATAGAATGCTAGTAATGTTTGAGCAGAATTTTTTTCAAATGCATCCATGATTTTTTCAAATGACGTTCCGACTTCTCCTTGATCCAATCCTGCTGCAACAGTGATTGGCACATCTTTTGCCACTTCTTTGATCAAACGGTCCACACCTTCGCCGATTTCTTTGACGTGTGACACAATAACTACACCATTACGCATCGAACACACCTGCTTCCATTAAAGATTGAAAGAAATACAGACTGGACATTGCGCCGGGGTCAATATGACCGATAGACCGTTCCCCCACATAAGACGCACGTCCTTTCGTTGCCGCAATCTCTTTCGTCGCTTCTACAGCAGATTCTAGTGCGGCATCTGTTAACGTGCCTTTTTTGATTGCTTCGATTGCAGGTGCCCATTCATCCAACATTGTTTTTTCGCCTGGCTGACTGTTCCCACGTTTTTCGATTCCTGCTAACCCAGCTTCTAAAATTGGTAGTGCATCAGATGTTGTTGCAGAAGCTTTTGCCATTTCCATCATCGCTGTTCCATAAAGCGGACCCGAAGCGCCACCTACTTTGCTGATCAAAGCCATTGCAGTCAATTTGAAAATATCTTGCACCGTTTCTGGCTCTTTACTCTGCAAACTTTCACTCACAGCTTCCATTCCTCGAGCCATATTATTACCATGATCACCATCACCGATTGGTGTATCTAATTCACTTAAATAGTCTTTATTTTTATCGATTTTTTCTTTGAATAATTGTAGTGATTTTTTTAAATTATCTACAGTAAACATTACAATTCCCTCCGTTTTTTCAAACTATACGTAAACACATTCAATCTCTGTCAGACTTTACCATGCTACTGTCTCAACATCCTCATTCAACGCGTTTACCCAATCATCTTCCACTTTCAGCAACGTCACAGAGAGTCCAGCCATTTCCAAGGAAGTCATATAATTACCCACCTTAGAAAACGCGATTTCTACACCTGCAGCATCCAATAAATTCATTGCATCTTCATAAAAAATATATTGTTCCATTAATGGTGTACCACCTAATCCATTGACCAAAATAGCGAAACGTTCTCCTTTGTTCCACTGAAATGCATCTGCTAATTTTGAAATCAATTCTTCTGCCATTTCCTTAGATGGTTTGATTTTTTCCCGTTTATAGCCTGGTTCTCCGTGGATGCCAACACCAAATTCGATCTCATCATCTGCTAACACAAATCCAGGCTTCCCAACTTCTGGTACCGTGGCACCTGTTAATGCAACCCCAATCGTTTTTAAATTGTTGACAACGCGTTCCCCTAATGCAACTAATTCCTCTACAGAAGCGCCGTTGCGTGCGGCAGCACCTAAAATTTTATGAACTAGAATCGTACCTGCTACACCCCGTTTGCCTTGCGTATAGGTGCTATCTTCAACTGCAATATCATCATCCACAACAACTGTCCCAACTTTGATATCTTCCATTTCCGCCAAGTCTTTTGCCATGTCGAAATTCATAATATCGCCAGAATAGTTTTTTACGACCATCACAACGCCCTGTCCTTGATCGACTGCTTTGATTCCTTCAAAAATCTGATCAGGCGTAGGAGATGTAAAAACTTGTCCGCAAACTGCAGCCTGCAACATCCCTGATCCGACAAATCCAGCGTGGGCAGGTTCATGACCGCTGCCGCCTCCACTGATCAAAGCAACTTGTTTGCCAATTTCTTTTTGCTTTAAAACAAATGTTTCTGGAACTTGTTCTATTGTTTCATGATGAGCTCGGACAAATCCTTGTACCATTTCTGGAACGACATTTTGCGCTTGATTGATAATTTTTTTCATGATATTCCCTCCTGTTTTTCTATTAAGACTGGATAAGCTTGTTGCTCTTTTGCTTTATCTAGCTTCACAAGCTAATCTCTCGGAAAAAAGATAAAATCTGAGTGAGACAAAAAGCACCTCAATCATATTTTCCTATTTTTCTGTCGAGACTGAGCGAGCTTGTTCAGCTTTCATCTTTTGTATACGTTTACAATACTCGCATATGGAAAATGTTGCAACGGACAAACAACAAAATGTGTCCGCTTTCATTTTTATTCCACCTAAAGATTGTAGTTTTCAGATAGAATACAGCGTATAATAGAAACAGATATTATTGAAAAGGAGCGAAGGCTCAATGAAGCAATTGATTAATTCCCGCGGACAGATTCGCCAACAACTACTAGCAGGACTTACCTATACATATAATGATACCTTGACTTGGCAAGAAAAGACTGGAATCGTCACTAAAAAAACGATTTCCAAAGATAAAGTAGTTTTAATCAGTGGTGGTGGCTGTGGACATGAACCGGCTCATGTTGGCTATATTGGTGAGAATATGCTGGATTGTGCGGTTATGGGTGCTATTTTTGAACCACCTGTCAGCTCAGAAATTCTTCAAGCGATCGAACAGACATACAATGGGCAAGGTACTTTACTGATCATCAAGAATTTTGAAAAAGATTTAGCCAGTTTTTTAGAAGCTGAACGTCTAGCTAAAGCAAAGGGGTTAACAGTCTCTCATGTCATTGTAGATGACGATTGTTCAATTGAAAGTGGCACATTCGAAAAAAGACGACGTGGAGTTGCTGGAACTGTTTTTGTGCACAAAATTCTTGGCGCAGCAGCCGCTGAGGGTAACTCTCTAGATGAGCTAAAAGCATTAGGCGAACAAGTAATCCCTCTGATCAAAACATTAGGTGTTGCTTTTTCACCCGCTTCTCCTATTGGTGTCATTCCCCAACAATATAAATTAGCAGAAAATGAAATGTACTTTGGTATTGGTATTCACGGAGAACCTGGCTACCGTATTGAAACAATGCAATCCTCTGAACGGATCGCAGTTGAGCTTGTCAACAAATTAAAGCAGCAATATAAAAAGAAAGAATTGAGAAAAGCAGCTGTCTTAGTAAATGGTTTAGGTGGAATCCCTTTACTTGAACTTAGTGTTTTTATGAACGATGTCCAACAATTATTGGATATTGAAGATATTGACGTCGTTTATAAACGAATGGGCAATTTTTTAACTGCTTATAATACAAATGGTCTTTCTTTAACTTTATTAACAATCAAAGAGGATAAATGGTTGGATTATTTAAGGATCCCAACTGATGCCTTTGGCTGGAAATAAAAAACGATACATCAAAAAGACAATGAACAACAGTGTAAATGCCACGTACACGCCGTTGTTCATTGTCTTTCTTCAAATCCCATTAAAAAGGCAATTTTCATTTGCTCAGCAAATCGATGCGAATCAATCTTGCAACCCTCAATAATCCATTTTGTCGTTAATGAAACAAATGCATTCGCATAAAATTCTTCCAGAAATAAGCGATCCCCATCTTCCAGAGTCTCGTCTGTTTGCTTTTTAACCACTAAAACTTGATGGATCAATACTTTCAAATGTTGTGTATAATATTCTTGAAACGAGTTTTGTCCCTCAAAAGTCAGGATCCTGCGATAAAATACCTGATTTTCCTCGAAGTAGACAAACAAGTTTTCCACAATAAATTGCCAACCCTCATAAGCTAAATTATCTTCAATTTTTTCGATTGCCTCTTGTCGAAAAATCCAGTCAGCTAAATCATATTTATCTTGAAAATAATCATAAAACGTCTGGCGGCGCATGTTACTTTCCTTCATGATTTTTGCGATCGTGACTTTTTCAAAACCGATCTCAGCAACAAGCTTTTTAAATACCTTCGCAATTTTCTTTTTCGTAATCAATGATCCTGTCATCTGCATACACCTTTGGTTTCTTTAGTCCTTTTATTGTACCAGTTAATCTGCATTTAGAAAATCAATCATCTTATCCTTAAATAAAAAAAGATAAAGCTAGGATATCAGGCCTAACTTTATCTTTGGATAATACTTATAAATTTTGTCGTTCCAATGTTCTCAATGAAATATAGCCAAACACAACAATTGAAAGGACTGTCAGGAATAATTGGAAAATATAACTTCCAGTTGAACTAAAGTCAAATGAATAAGCTAGAGTTTTCAAAATTCCTGTTACTAAACTGCTGATAATATTGAACCCAATGAACAGCAAGAACGAAAGATTTTTTCCTTTCATGATGATACAAGAGGTTGCAATCACCATCAGCATATTTAAATAGCCAAGCAATCCTGAAAAAATAAATTTTCCAAAGCTTAAATCTGTATAATAAAATACTGAATTAAAACCATCCGCAAAATCATTCCAAGCATCTAATTGTACTAATTTTATCAAAAATAAAATTGTTGGAATCAATGCGATCATTAGCATCAATGCAATCGTACAAATAAATATTGCACCAACTTTTGCAAAGAATAATTTTCGTCTATTCACACCAGAAGCAACCATCATCGCCATAACATTATTCTTGTAATCCATAGAAATCATATGGAATGGGTAAACGTACGCAAAAATAATATTACCAAAAAAGACAATTACACCAACGAATACTACTGTTCCTAACATTGATGCAGTAGCGCTTGATTCATAATATGAATCTGAAAATGTCGACGTTAAACTTAATGAAAGCAATGTTAAAACAATATTCAAAATACCAATCACTCCAGCCGTGATCAAAAAGCTTTTATCTCGTAAAAATTTAAATAACTCCATTTTAAAAATCAGTTTTCCAGTCATTTTCACCCCTCCTAATTCAATTTCTCATCTAAAATTTTCACTTTAGATAATTCAGAAATGTCAATTGCTTCTTCTGTTAAACGTTGTTTAACCAGTACCCAACGCTCATCAGAGATATCCAATTTAACGCCGCCTTCATCATCTACTTGATAGTAATAATTGGCTTCATCCAACATTTCTTGTAGACGGGTATTATTGGTCGTATCGATACGGCGAATTTGTTTTTCTTTTTCAGCATTGATGTCGATCGTTTCTGAAATTCGACCGCGGTCGATCACATACACAATGTCACATAATGCTTCTAAGTCATTTTGGACATGACTGGAAATTACCAATGTTAAGCCTTTTTCTGTCAATTGTTTCAAATATTTTTTAAACCATTTCACCGTGTCGATATCTAATCCGCGGAATGGTTCATCTAAAATCAAGACTTCTGGAGTATGCATCAATGCAATCAATAAAATCAATTTTTTCTGCATCCCATATGAATAAGTTTTTACTTTTTGATCCAATACAGCGTATAAATCCAACTCTCTTGCCAGATCTCTCGCTTTTTCTTCATCAAAATTACCACGCAACCCAGAAAAATACTGGATATTGAACCAACCTGAACGGTTCGAATAGACAGACATGCCATCTAAAACGATTCCCACATTCAATAGCACTTCATTGTGCTGTTTCACAGAAGTGTCATCAATCAAAATTTCTCCTTGGTAATTGGCAATGATATTGGTCATACATTTAAACAACGTTGTTTTACCTGCGCCATTATGACCAACTAAACCATACGACGTGCCTTTTTCGAAGTCTAATGAACGGATGTTCAAAACTTCAGCACGACCATAGCGCATAACTAAATCCCTTACTTTAATTTCCATAGTAATCTCCTTTAATTTTTTTGTTGTCCTTTTCTTTTTTTCAGTACCCTAAGTATAAAAAGACTAACAATAATAGTTTATCATGTTTTTTCCTATATATGGAAATAGATTCAAAATAGAAAACGTTTTTATGGAATTGTGTAGGAGGAGTCAAAAATTTATTGTAAATGAATGGTGCATCATTTTAATGTTGGAGTGAGCGGAAGTATTAGAGAATGTACAAATTTTATTCTCAACTAATTCAAAAAAACACCATAGATAATCTTTCAATTACTTTTTCTAAAATCCAATAAAAATCCTTATAGATGGATAATGGAGATAATGAACCCGAAAATAATTTTGTTCTAATATCTGAATTTAGAACAATTAATTCCTTTTTAAACTCCCCTGAATAGTCTTTAAGAACTCTATCCGACGTATTTTGATCAAAAATGAAGGTCACTGGTCTAGCAATAATGATACGTTCTTTTACTTTAGATAATGACTGTCCTAATTACACTGCAAATAAAGACAACCAACTGAAGATTGTCTTTATTTAACATTGATTCAACTACATCTCAATTTAATTACTTAGTTTTATAAGCTCAATTCCTGCTTTATCCCACAAATCATCCATCATATCATAATATTTATCTTCCATAGCAACATCCACAAGCATTTTGGTTTGATTGTCCACCGGCTCAAATATGTAGTGTTCAATCATCTCAGCAAATTCAGGCACTTCATTATATTTACCATCGTTGACTTCACCTAAAAATGAAAATTTGATTTCTTTTTCAGGTTCAAAAGCGACCACTTTAGAAACTAGACCATTCCCTGAATCATCAACAAATGAAATTGTTTCATCAAATCCCATCTCACCAGTATAGGTTGAACCCTCTTGAAATGCGGCTGCCCATTTTTCATATTTGCTACGATCAATAATCAGCTGCCAAGCCTCACTTGGATTACAATTAAGCATAAACTCTTTTTTTATGTGTTTCATTACAAATTCCCCCTTTAGTGAGTATCATTTTAATATTATTTTTGTAATAAATTATTGATATTATAGCACGATTTACACAATTTAACTGATAAAGTCTCTATGCTAAAAAGAAAAACGGAAATCAACTTAATCCAATTGATCTCCGTTCATATTTCTATCTTATTATTCCATCGTTTTGTCGTGCAAGATAAGTCTCTAGGTATTCACTCAATAGCTTATAGCCTTCCATCTTTTGTTCCACTTCTTTCGGGCAGTAAATCCACTTACCCATAACTTTTCGTTTCCTTGATAGAATATCTACTTCTTCTAAAAAATCATTTAAGTCATTGATTAATTGCTGCATGCTTAATTCATTACCCAACAAAATATCTTTTTTCTCTCGTTCATATACAGACGCCCATAAATAAGGCAGTACTTCAATGCTGCGAATATTCGCATAAAAGTCATCTTTGGGCATCATTCCCTTGTGTCCCAAACCTCGACCTTGTTGGAACAAAGAATGAATATCCCATTCTAATTTTTTTAAACGGCGTAAAGATGGCCCCTGTGTATCTTCAGCGTCACGATTATTTTGATCGTAGCCTTCATCTAATCCCCAAGTATTTCTTGTTCCGGTTGCCGTTTGAGGGTGCTTCTCTGAAACCCGATCCAACATTTCTTCGATCGCCAAAGTAACTGTTGGCCTTTCTTCTTCACTCTCTATGACAGGCTTCACTGGTCTGTTTGCTTGTAGAAAGGTCTCTTTTGTTGGAAAACTTCTACCTGATTGTGCAGTCTGATTTTGCTGTGGTGCTGTAGAGCGTTTTGGTGGTGCTGGCGGTCCCATCATAGTATTATTTCTTGTCACAGCCTCTTGCTGAACAACTGTTGCAGGTTCTTTTTTGTCATTTGGTGTTGTTTGTGCTGCTTGACGCATTTTTTGTTCTAATTCAGCAATTTTTTGATGTGCTTTGATTAATTGAACATCTACTTTACCAACGGTTTGTGTCAATTTTTTGATTTCTGTTGCATTTGATTTTAATTGCTCTTGATCTTTTTGGTGTTGTTCAGCTAGTTGTTTCGCTGAATCACTTTTTGTTAGTTTTACTGTTGGTACTTTTTTCTTATTCTTTTTAACTGTTGTAAGTTCCATCTCAACGTTTTGCAATTTCTTTGTCAATTGATCGATCACTTGGTTCAACTTAATAGTTTCTGAGGCTGTTTCTTGTAGTTGTCCATGATCCTTCTCAATTCTTGCTAATGCTTCAGAATCTGGGTTCACTTCCAAAACATTGGATTCTACAGCACTCAATTTATCGTCGATCTGCTGTAATTGTTTCGCAATCATTGTGACTTCATTACTGGTTGTTGCTAATTTTTCTGCTAGTTTATCTTGTTCATTCGTTGTTTTTTTAGCTGTCGAAAAGGCTAGTTTAGGTCTTGAGGTTTGTTTATTTTTCTCAATTGTGTTGTTCAACTCTATCACTTGCTGATCTGAGCGACTTATTCTTTGACTGAGCAAATCAATTCGCTTCATTGCTTCCTCTAGACGCATTTCCATAGTCGGTCCTGATTCTTCGTCTGAACCAAACATAATTTTAAATTTCGGTGGTGTCTTTGGTTTTGGCATATTTGCTAATTTTTCATCTACATATACTTTAAATGTTGAAAATTCTTCCATTAATTGAACAATTTTCTTATTCATTATTTTTAATTGTTTGGCATTTTCAGATTCCAGTGCTTCTTTAGCTGCGACTTTGCTCTGTACTACTTTGACTACAGGTGGTGTTCTCTTGTCTTTAACAGTCTGGACCTCTTTGTAGATATCATTTAGATTTTCACTAAATTGATTCATCATTTCTGTTAGAAGTAAAACTTCACTATTGGTTTCCTGCAGCCCTTTCACCATTTCAAGCGGAACTTCTTCAGAGAAGTTAGACATATGCTCTAGTGGCAATTCAGGAACTTCTAAACTACTGATCCAGGTCCGTAAATCACTGATTTGTAATTTACTGAGTGGATGTGCCAAAGCCAAAAGTAATGTAATATAAACAGCTTTTTGTGTCACGCGTACATAAAGATTTTTTGCGACACAATCTTCAAATTCATGATTGAATTGTTCTGGAAGATCTGCCAAAAGTGCTTCAAATTGTTCTGGCTTCTCATAATCTTCCGATACCTCGAATTTTCTTAGGAGATAGACAGAATATTGACTCAATACATCATCTGAATAGAGCTCTTCCCCTAATCGACTCGCTTCAATTTCTTTTCTAAAAAAAACTTTTTTGCTTCCTGTTGCATTCTTTGTAAGATTCAACTTTTCCATATGTACTAACGGCCCCTTTTTCACTTGTACCTTACCTTTTTATTTAGAAACACCCTTTTTATGATCAAAGAGGCTGGGTCCAAAGTTTTTACTTTAAAAATCAAGACCATCAACTTTCCTTAAAAGCCGATCAGATTGAATGGGTCATGTCTTATCAAATAACTTTTGTAACACCAGTTTGCTTGGATTAAGGCAGCATCACGTAACACTAAGCTACTTATGCTCCAATCCCCTCTACATCCTTTTTTATAATTCTATGTTTACTACGTTCTTTTTTAAACAATCATATTTAATTTTACCCTAAAAACAACCCGATTTGTTTTCATAAAATGTGCTGATATCATAAAAAAATGAGAATATCTCGTTTAAAAATCGATTTTACATCTTTATTTATTTTAAATTGCAACAAAAACAAAATAAAAAGGATTTTATTATCCTTTTTATTGGATTTATATAAAAAATATCGTGTTTACTCCTTATATTGTTTTTCAATTCGTCGATCTGGTATGATCCACATAATCAAAATCCCAATATTTACAATTAATACGAAATAGGGATGGATTAATAACCCTAAGACCAACCCTAGAATATTTAGAAAAATCGTTACATACGCTTTATTATAACGTTGAAACAGATTTTTTAATGTTGAATCACTGCCGTTTGCCCGAATCAACTCACGAGTCAGCACCAGGTATGAACTATTCGCTAAAAGTGTCATCACACCATATGTTAACTGAGGAATTAAACTATCAATAAAATCCCCCACCCAGGCAGTAGCAAATGGCACGAGTGTTAATGTAAAAATGAAAAAGTTATTCGCCCATAGAACACGTCCATCGATTTTGTGTACTAACTGAAACATATGATGATGATTATTCCAATAAATCGCCAGCATGACAAAACTTACTATATAAATGAATAACTTCCGCTCAATTCCTACTAAACCAGCTAAAGTATCTGTTGTTGGCTGACGTAATTCTAAAACTAAGAGGGTCATTACGATGGCTATAACGGCATCTGTAAAAGCTTCTATTCTTGATTTCGACATATTTTTCATCTCCTTCTTTTTAATTTTACGTTCTTTTTGAGCAAATGCAATGAATATGACCCGCCTAAAGATGGATAAAAAATCAGCCTAAAGGTGGATTTCTTGAACGGGGATTCTTGCTATACTTTATTCATAGAGAACGAGAGAAAAAATGGAGGTTTTCATAATGAGACAACGATCAATGGTAATGAATATATTAATGGTAATCGGGTTATTTTTCTTAGGAAGTATTGTTTTAAGTATTGCACTTGGGATTTTAGGTGGACTATTATGGTTTGCAATTAAAATCATGATTCCTGTGGCTATTGCAGTTTGGTTAGTTCGTATGATTTCAGGTTCATCTAATCGTCGTAGATATTACTAATAAATAGAAAAAAAGATTCGACCTAATAAGGGTTGAATCTTTTTTACCTTGTTTATTACTTAGTTTCTGTTGTATACATTTTATCTCGATAACGCAATAATTGTTGCTCCTTGATTTCTTCAATCGCTTTTACAACATAAGCAAGTCCCTTATGGTAATCTTTATGAACTTGTTTGGAAACAGTCAAAAGATTCGTTTCATGATCGCTGCCACCTTCGGATACAAAAACTAAGTGATGGATTTCTACTTGCTGATCGCTTGTTGGAATTCTAACGCCAAAACGGTTGGTAAAGGCTAAATCTTCGCCTGTTATCCTACAATAGAATCGATCTCTACTGGCAATTCTATAAGGTAACGTGGAAAGGCCCCGCTTAAAAAAAGTTGCTTTCCCATAATTCCGACTACAACGGTCTGAGCAAAATGATCTGCGCCGACCTTCTAAAGGTTGGTTACACCATTTGCATAAGCTTATATCTTCTCGAAAATCAATCGTTTCAAAACCTAATGTTTCACCAAAGGCTTTTTCATATTCATAAAGACTCAGCCAGCGTCTTGTATAGGTATCTGATGTTTCTTCTAAACGTAATTGGCTGCCCTTCGCTTTATAGATATATTTATCAGGAATCTCTTCAACAGTTTCCTGAATGTCTTTTTTCCTTTCAATAGAAAACGCTGAGAAGTCATTAACAGGCAATTCTCCCACACCAAATTGTCCAATCGTTTTACATTTAAAACAAAGGTAAAATTGCGGTAAACCTGAAGACTCTTCTGAAAAAAGTAACTCTACTTTTTTTGAGCATTTCGGACAATAGGCTTTCGGTAGTTTAAAACGATGATAATTCATGGTGTCATTCCTTCGTGTTTTTTTCTATTATAACGTATTTTAGAAATAAAAAAGTAGAGAAGGATCTAATTGACATCCTTCTCTACTTCTTTATTATTCAATTAGTTTCGGTCATTACCCTAATTCTTCTGTTTTTTTAACGATTTTTTTGATTTCATGAATCGCCTTCTTTTGTTCTAAATAACTTTTCACTTTATTTTCACCGCTATCGATTTTACCCAACGTTGCATCTAATTTATCAATTTCATTATTGATTTGACCAACCAATGATTCTTGATCATCGATCCAGTTTTCAGTATTTTCAACTGCTTTATCACGTGCTTTTTGTTCGTCTTTTTCAATCTTATTTTCTTTGCGGATAATTGATTTTACTTCATGTAACGCTTTTTCTTGTTCATAAAAATGTTTGATTTTGCTGTCAGTATCTTCCATTTTTCCAAGAGTAACGTCTAACTTATCCATTTCTTTACCGATTTTTTCTACTAATTTTGCTTCTTTTTCTGCATAATTTGTCATAACTTAGTCCTCCTTGTCTTATCTAAATGCATAAACAATATGTGTGATACCAAAAAGCATAAAATAAAATCCAACTAGAAAGCTTAATGTTAGAGCAGAAGATAAAGGATTCATCAATAGCATGATTCCTAAAATAATCCCTAAAACATCTACAACTAAGGTAAACCAAAAGTAGCCTGTACTAACTGATTTCGCCAAATCTAAAGCAAACAATCCAAAAACAGAGTCTAAGATAAACCAAATTGCAAATATAAACGGTAAAGCTGCAACACCGATATTTAAATTGAATAAGAAATACACACCGATAATAATATCGATTACACCTAAAATAATTGGTGCATACGCTTTGTACCCTGTTAATTCTTTCATTCTGTTACGAGCGAAAATTTCAAAGATTCCTTTCAAAATCGCAAATATAGCAAAAACCATCACAATTGCAATCAAGTTTCCAGCTGGATCTTGAAAAGATAATAATGCTGTTAAAACAAACAGAATGCCTAGAATCAAAGAACCCCAATCAATGCCTTTTTTGCTTGTTTCATTCATAATTTCCCACTTCTTCCTGTTTTATTTCTCTTTACAATTTTATGGTACTCCTAAAAAATGACTGGGTCAAAACAAAAGGTCCTAAAAACAACAAACGTTATTTTTCTGACATAAATCACACAAAATCAGTTATTTTCTGTCAAAAATCATTCAAAAAATTAATTCAAGCATATATGAAAGATAAAAATTCGCCAGATTTCCTATAACTATGAATCATACAAAAAAATTTTATAAGAAATCCGCTATATTGCTTTACAATATAGCGGATTTTTAGTATATTGTATTACAAGATACCAATATCAAAGGAGGAACTTAGTTGGATGCTACCCAGATGTTAAAAGGTTTACTCGAAGGTTGTATCTTAAAAATTATTCAAAAAAAGACTGTTTACGGGTACGAGATGATTACGCTCTTATCAGAATATGGCTTGAATATGGTCAGTGAAGGTAGTATTTATCCCATCTTACTCAAGCTTCAAAAACAACAATTGATTTCAGGTGAGATGCGTCCATCTTCTGAAGGACCAAAAAGAAAATATTACTCTTTGACACCAACTGGAGAAGTTTATTTACAGCAATTCGAAAAACAATGGGCATTGATCTCCACAGGCGTTAACAACATTATGGAACAGGAAAACGAGGGCTGAACATGAACACAAAAGAGATTATCCAACAAAATAACGAACTAAGAAAACAGTTAAATCCAGAAAATAAAAAATACTATGAGGAAATCTTGCTTTATATCCGCGTAAACGTGAATAAAGATGAACAACAGACAGAAGAAATTCTCTTAGAAATTTTACAAGATATTTTAGATGCGCAAAAAAATGATACTTCAGCGCAAGAATTTTTCGGGAAAAATCCGAAAGAAATCAGTGATCGTATTTTAGCAGAATTACCCCATAGCGCTGGAACAGATTTAATAAAATTTGTTCTTATGATCTTCATTTTGCTCCTGCAATTTAATTTATTTAATCTTCTACTTGAGCCTGTAATAGCAATCAGCCTGTTCAAAACAGGTCTTCCGATTTTGCTGTTAGGTTTAGCTATCGTGTTTATACTTGCAACAGTGAAATACAGTGGGGTTTCAAAAAAAGTGAGTTATTCTTTTGCCCTATTAGCTTTTGTTTGTTGGTTAGCTAGTTTTTTAATTCCAATATTCGACAACATGATGAACGGTATAGGAAAAACAATCATACTTTCTCATCAAACATTTGCTTTGATTCTACTTTTTTTATCCGGGATTATTTTAATAGGATATTACTTAGAGAAAAGCAGCTTTTTAGAGGCCATCCCGACGGTCATTCTAACCATTTTAGAATTCACTATTCTACTAGGATTAGTGAATCCTGCCACATTGTCTTTAGGGAGTAAAACGATTTTCTCAACGCTTCTACTACTAATGATGTTCGTACTCCCTTCTATTCAATTTTATAGGCAGGAGAAAAAGAATTAGCTACAACTGTAACAAAAAGATCAGAGTCAAAAAACGATTAACGTTTTTTAGCTCTGATCTTTTTTTATTTTTTCTTACCAATCGATTGAAATGCACGTTTGATTACATCAAAAAATCCTAATGACTGTACCATATGATCTGGCGCTACATATTCCTGCATCTTCCTAAGCACTTTTTTTGGTTGCTTAGAAGAAAACGTAAACGTTCCATTTTTCTTTGTTTGGATCGCATAACGAGGAATCCATTTCCCCTTAAACATCACAGAAGCAATCACATAATCAACTTCTTCCCACGGGATTTGAACAAATTTTCGGCTATCACGAGAATTATAAAATTCAAAACCTTTGTCTCCGATCATAATTTTTCCATAATCCGTAAGTCCCGTAAACGCGGTAGCATCTGTTATGAAATCTACTTTAGTATTCAGTGATTGAACCATTTTATCTGCTCCATTTCTTCCGTGATCTATAGTCTTTATTATATGTGTTTTCAATCAATTAAGCTATGTAAATGAAACTTGGGACAAAACCGAATGGCTTTATCCCAAGCATAAAACTCATAGACGTATTACAGTAAACCGATTACGTGACCAAGTACACCGACTACGAATAAGCCAAGAATAATAACGATTGGAGAAACTTTTTTCTTCAATAACCACATACATAAAAATGTAAGTAGTAACGCTGCTAAACCAGGAATCAATTGATCCAAGTTATTTTGCAATGTCGTTACTTTCATTGCTGAAAGTGCCTTGCCTGAGCCAACTTCTTCAAAGGCTTTTTGTAACCCTTCACCATTGATTGGAAGTTTGTCCCATTCAACATACGCACCCTTATCCAATTTAACCGTTGAAACGATTGGTATGAACTTGATGGATACCCACCGCTGTACGAGCGCCGCCAGTACAAACATACCGAGAATCGAAGCACCTTTTGTAACATCTTGCAATAACCCGCCTGAAAGGTCTTCTGTGATCTTAGAACCAGCTTTATAACCAAATTCTTGTGTATACCACATAAATGACCAGCGAATGATATTCCAAGCTAAGAAGAAAATGATTGGACCAAGAATGTTCCCACCAATTGCTAGTGAAGCTCCTAAGGCACCTAACATCGGACGGATCGTAAACCAGAATACTGGATCACCAACACCAGCCAAAGGTCCCATCATTCCAACTTTAACACCTTGAATCGCTACATCATCAACAGGTGCGCCATTGGCACGTTCTTCTTCCAATGCTAACGTTACACCTAGAATTGGTGAAGCAATGTATGGGTGAGTGTTAAAGAACTCTAAGTGACGTTTTAATGCCGCTGATTGATCTTCTTTTGTTTTATATAATTTACGGATCGCTGGGATCATTGAAAATGCCCAACCACCATTTTGCATACGTTCATAGTTCCAAGAGCCCTGAATGAATGTAGAGCGCCATGCAACGGCTAAACGATCTTTTTTGGATAATTCAATTTTTTCTGCCATGTCTTTTCTCTCCTCCTTCAGGATTAATAATCATTTAAGATATCGCCTAGTGGGTCACCAGTATTGCTTCCGCCGCCGCTACCATTTGAAGAACCACCCATTTTAGAAAGGTTCAAGTAGATCAACGCTAACGCAACGCCTAAGGCACCAAGTGCGATCAATGTTAATTGAGAAATTGCCGCTACAACGAATCCGATGATAAAGAATGGCCATACTTCTTTTGTTGCCATCATATTGATTACTAATGCGTAACCAACTGCTACAACCATACCACCACCGATAGCCATACCTTCAGTTAACCATGCTGGCATTGATTCCAATGCTGATTGAACAGTTTCTGCTGGAATGAATAAAAGTGCTGCTGCTGGAATCGCAATACGGATCCCTTGCATACATACTGCTAAAATGTGTAACATTTCGATTTTTCTGATATCGCCTTTTTCAGCTGCCGCATCCATCATGTGAACGATCGGTACAGCGAGTGTACGAACGATCATTGTTAAGAAAAGACCTGCTACTGCAAGTGGTACAGCAATCGCGATTGCTGATGGAACACCTTTAACACCTTGTCCGCCTAATACTAAAATAATTGCTGATGCAACAGATGCTAATGCCGCATCCGGTGCTACTGCGGCTCCGATGTTTGCCCAACCAAGTGCGATCATTTGTAACGTTCCGCCAAGAACGATCCCAGCTTCCAAGTTTCCTGTTACTAAACCGATCAACGTACATGCCACTAACGGTTGATGGAACTGGAATTCATCAAGAATTCCTTCCATACCAGCTAGAAAGGCAACTAAAATTACTAAAATAATTGTTATAATAGACATGATAAGCCTCCTATTTTCATTTGAATTTTTGGATTATTTTGAGTGTGCTTGTGCTAACTCATGTTTTGCTTTTTTAAGGATTTCATCCATGTTTGCGCTAGAGTCATTTGGAACTTTACGAACGTCGAATTTAACGCCTAAATCTTCTAATTTCTCAAAAGCTTCAACATCTTCTGGTCCCATTGATAATACTTTACTTACGACTACTTTGCCGACTGAATGTGCCATAGAACCAACGTTTACTTCTTTGATATCTACGCCTGCTTCGACTACTTTTACCACATCTTCTGGGTTTTCAAATAACAATAATGCTTTGGTATTCCCAAAACGTGGATCTTTTGAAATTTCAATCATTTTGCTGATTGGGATAACATTTGCTTTAACCCCTGGAGGCGCTGCTTGTTCGATCAGTTTTTTACGAAGATCATCTTTAGAAACAGCATCTGAAACAACGATAATACGATTTGGTAAAACCGATTTTGTCCAAGCTGTCGCTACTTGACCATGTAATAACCGAGAATCGACACGTGCTAAAACGAACTTGATTTTGCCGTCACCGACAACTGTTCCTGCTGGTAATGCCCCTTTTGGTTGCGCATCTTCCACAGCAGCTTTCGGTGCTTCTGCAGGCTCTAGCTCTTCTGGTTTGATTCTCACACCTTCTTTAGCTGTTTCAAGAATGTGTTTAGCAATTTCTTGCGCTGAATTCATTGAAAAGCGTGATGCATATGCTTCAATCAGCATTGGTAAGTTCAAACCACTAACAATCGCCCATTTGTCTTTATGTTCTTCAAAAAGACTGTTTGCTTGGTTAAACGGTGTGCCTCCCCATAGATCAACTAAAAATAATACTTCGTCTTCTTCATCAAACGTTGCGATTGCCTCTTTCAGCTTTGCTTTTAAATCGTCTGGGCCTTCGCTAGGCATCAATACAACTGCTTGTACTTTTTCCTGTTCGCCAAAAATCATGGAACCGGATTGTAAAATGCCTTGAGCAAATTCCCCATGGCTAGCAATAATAATTCCTACCATAATTTGATACCTCCTATATTTTTTTCAATTACTTGGTTATTACCCTCATCAACAGACGAAAACACTTGTTAGAAAAATATAAAAAGAAAAAATGCATGACTCTTTTTGTGCTCTCAATTGCTGCTTGCAATCTGTCAGATGATTTTAAAGTTAGAACCATCTATTGCTCAACGATCAGTACTCACTTTTTGATCGATCGGATCACTCCTTCCAATACTATGCATAAGTTTCGACAATTGGCATCTAGTTCATCACTTCATTTATATAGAATCTGAAAAAGAATTATACTAACTGTTCTTTTTTCAGCAATTCCATCAAATCTACTTGGTTATCTGCAACTACTTTTCGAATTTCCAATGTAATTCCTTGATCATGTAAATATTTGAATGCTGCAATATCCTTTTCGTCAACAGCAACAGCATTTGTGATCATTCGTTTACCACTAGTAAAGCTCATACCCCCAATATTGACAGAGGTAAGTTTGACATTCCCTTCAACCACACGTTTTACATCTTCTGGATTAGTGAACAACAACATTACTTTTAAACTGTCAAAACGCTCATCGGCAAAAACGTCGATCATCTTTTCAACCGTAATGACATTTACTTTTACGCCTGGTGGGGCAGCTTGTACCAGTAATGCTTTTCTTAACGTATCGTGAGCAACTGCATCGCTTATAACTAAAATTCGATTTACATTCGTACTTTTGGTCCAGACAGTAGCAACTTGACCATGTATCAAGCGATCATCAATTCGCACTAAACGAATATCCATCATGTATTGTTCTCCTTTTTTCCTATTGTCTAATCAATAAATACTTAGTGTGTTATTACTAAAATACTATGTCCAGTCATTTATTGCCAAAATAACGACTAGCGGAATCGACTACATCATCAAAAATTAAGTGATTGCGTAGTAGGCAGATTTCACCCACGACTTAATTAAAGCAAGTATCGTGCCAAAAATAGTGTATTGCTGAAATAAAGTAAAAAATAAGGCTTTTATTAAGAAAATACACAAAGAAGATACACTAAAACAGTGTATCTTCTTTGTGTATTCCTTCTAGTGTATCTTCTGTATTTTGTTCTTGATTCAACTGTGTATTTTTAATCAGCTGAATAATATAATAAATTTCTTCTATTGGTATTTCTATTTTAAAGGTTTGCTTTAAATAGAGAGATGCTTTCATCACAGTTTCATAGCTTGGCTCAGAAGTGATTTGTTGCAATTCTGCTTCAGTGAGTGTCAATGTGTCGTGTTGCAGCACTCTTTCTAACATACCAGCTAAATGCATAACTAAGTTAACGTAGAATGTATAGTCCAGTTGTAAAGCAAGTTTAGTTCTGATAATGTCTGTAAACGCCCATAACGGGTCAATTACTTTTCTAGGATTGATAAAAATAAAACTTTCTTCCATATAATCAATACAGATTTTTTTTGCAGCGGATTCATCCATTGCTTGCGTCTCTACATAGATGTCACTAGCCATCAATAATTGATCGATTACAGACTCAGCTTCTCCTGAAAAGAACGTCTCCATTGGAATAAATGGTGCTGCAATTTTTGGATCGGTGATTCCCGTTGCAGCAATCACACGATATTCATCTTGAATAGCAACTAGTTGCTCTTTCATATCGATAATAGACAACGGTAATACTTCTAACTCTAATCCTAACTGTGGTGGAACAGCTGCTTCGATCATTTCCTTCATCCGTTTAGCTGTCCCTTCACCAGAAGCACAGATTGCGATGATCACTCGTTTTTTCCAAGAGGCTAAGGGGTCGATTTCTCTCTCTTGCTGAATATCCGCATATCCTTGAAAATTTTTCAAAGAATCATATAGTGTATCCAATTGTGTATCGATCAAAGTCGTTTTTCTGGCAGTTTCTAAAACAATAGGGGTTGTGACCATATCGACTGTCCGCACATCAATTCCAGTCTGTCGAGTAATTTCATCTGAAAACGTTGCTAAAGAACCCATATCTACTAAAAGAATCACACCACTATCTTCATTGACTTCTTTGACTACATTGACAATTTGGCGTAATGCCTCTTTTGGTTGCATTTCTAAAGGCATATCGACAGCTCTTAGATTATCGACATTAAGCAATTGAGATACAACTTGTACCATACTTGTAGCTGTACTTTTTCCGTGTGCAGCAACCACAATCCCAATTCGTCCCGCATCTTTATTTTCTCTTAATGAAATTAGTAACACTGCTAAATAATAGGTTTCAAATTCTGGTATTTTCATTTGATAATTGATTTCGATGATACGCTTGATCTCTTGCGCTGTCTCGAATTCTACTGGATAATCCAACACCATATTTCTGATATTTTCGTTTAGCTGATGCTGACGCTCCTCACCGTTTTGGATTCGTTTTAAAAATGAACTGATATGCAAACTCATAGCATAAATAAAATTAGATTGAAAATTGTAATTTAGTTTTTGTTTCGCAAAATTATAGATTTCCTTGGTGACATCAATAATTCTCTGGTCAACGATTTCCGCTAACTTATTTTCAGTATCAAAGGTAAAACCATGATCTTTATAGAAGGATTTTAGATGAACATTGATATCTGTCGTAATAAAATTATTGATCACTTCTTGTTCTAGTCCATCTGCTTTTAATAAGGCGGCTTTGTCTCCAATAATTTCGTATAAATTATATGGCAGTTCATATGAATCAGACTGTATCGTTACTAATGGTTCATTTGGTGTAACGATCATTTGTGGTTCTAGATATTTAGATAGTTCAGCTAGCATATCGCGATTACTTGCCAGTTGCATCATGCCTTCTTTAATACTATCCGTCAATTCATCAATCGTGATTGTTAGTTCATCTTGATCGATATGATTCAAAAACCCTCTGGCTGTCACTAACTGAACATTGGATTTCAATTGACCTACATTTCCGTAGGAGACGCTGCCGATCAAAGCTTTGACGACATCTTCAGATAAAGATATTTTTCGTTGAATTCGTGAAGCTTCCATCGAAATCATCACTCTAAGCAAATCGATTTTTTCTTTTGCTGGACGATCTATAAAATTCGGCAATTGGATAATAATCGGAATTCTACGGACAAAAGTATTCAATAAAGAGGAGGTTGGATTTTCAGTTGTTGCACAAATGATCCGTACATCTGCACGGCGATTTTTGACAGTTTCACCTAGCCTTGAATACGTCCCATGATCCATAAAATAAAAAACCATCTCTTGTCCTTCCGGCGGTAGGCGATGCACCTCATCAAGAAATAAAATACTGCCGTCAGCTTCGTGAATGATTCCTTCTTTAGCTTTTGTTGCACCAGTAAATGCCCCTTCAGCATATCCAAATAAATGGGACATCAACAACTCTGGGTTGTGGGCATAATCAGCGCAATTAAAAACAACTAGTTTTTTATCTGAATCGATCACATGATTTAATAAAGCAAATTGAAACATTGCATGAGCAAAGTACGTTTTCCCCGATCCAGTCGGTCCTGTGATTAAACAATTTAATCCTTTTGGCGGATATAGAATTGCCGCTTTGGCTTGCTCCACAGGTGTTCTCATACTCCCCGTGGAGCCGATCATTCCTTTAAAAATATCTTCTCCAGCAAATTTTTTCGTTGGCTTATGTACCTGTTCAGCACTTGCGGTTTGACCATTTATTAAACTATGTTCACGATAGCTCATAACAGGTTTAGACAAAGGCTGATATTTAAAAATAGCTTTATCGACATATTTGACTGGTCGACCTTCTGTTTTGTCTAATAATCCTTCTCGGACAAGCTGATTCAAATCTTTACTAGCATTCGTCCTTTGAATATTCAACGCCTTGGAGACATCCTCTGTTGTCAGTCCGCCTCCCAAAGAAACATCACTCGTCGTTAAATTTTCAGTCTGTTCTTTTACGTAAAGGTAGATTCGTTCGATGCGCTTCATCTTGACTTCTCCTTTCAATTTAAAAGCCTTACGAGTTCAGCCGAGACTAACTCATAAAGCAAGATCACAATACCATTTGGATCTATAAAAGATACACTAATTTTATGTGTATCATACAGTGTATCGTTTTAAATGTACACTAATAACCTTTTTATTAAAATGTTTCACATGAAACACCTTTTTTATAAAAAGTTATCTCATTTTAGTAAAATCCATACAGTATTTCTGAAAAAGTCTGAAATTCCTTGAAAAATATGGGTTTCCTCGCTATAATGCAGAGAGGTTTAACTATTCTATATGAAGTGAGGAAAACAATTGATTACTGTAAATGATGTAAGTTTGCTCTTTTCAGATCGCAAACTTTTTGATGATGTAAATATTAAATTCACACCTGGTAACTGTTATGGCTTGATTGGTGCAAATGGTGCTGGTAAATCAACGTTTCTTAAAATTTTATCTGGTGAAATCCAACCAACAACTGGATCGATCACATTAGGACCAGATGAACGTATGGCAACATTGAAACAAAATCATTTTGATTTTGAAGATAATACTGTTCTGGAAACAGTTATCATGGGTCACAAACGCTTATACGAAGTAATGAAAGAAAAAGATGCAATCTACATGAAGGAAGATTTTACTGATGAAGATGGGATCAAAGCAGCCGAACTTGAAGGAGAATTTGCCGAGTTAGATGGTTGGGAAGCGGAACCAGAAGCAGCTGTTTTACTGCAAGGTTTAAACATTCCTGAAAGTCTGCATGATCAAAAAATGAGTGAGCTAACAGCTGGCCAAAAAGTCAAAGTGTTACTTGCACAATCTCTATTTGGTAAACCAGATGTTTTACTATTGGATGAGCCGACCAATGGTTTGGATACTCGTTCAATCAATTGGTTAGAAGAGTTCTTGATCAATTTTGAAAACACGGTTATCGTGGTTTCCCATGACCGCCATTTCTTAAATAAGGTATGTACACACATGGCCGATCTTGATTTCGGTAAGATCAAATTATATGTTGGTAACTATGATTTCTGGTTGGAATCTAGCCAATTAGCCGCAAAATTACAATCGAATGCAAACGCGAAAAAAGAAGAGCAAATCAAAGAGTTACAAGACTTTATCGCTCGTTTCAGTGCCAATGCTTCGAAATCAAAACAAGCAACTTCTCGTAAAAAAATGCTTGATAAAATTACCTTAGATGACATCCAACCCTCTTCACGTCGTTATCCATTTGTTGGGTTTACTCCTGAAAGAGAAATCGGAAATGATCTACTTCACGTAGAAAATGTTTCTGTAACGATTGATGGTAAGAAAATTTTAGATAACATTTCTTTCTCTTTAAATAACGTTGATAAAGTAGCTTTCATTGCAGATAATGATATCGTTACAACCACTTTATTCAAGGTGATCATGGGGGAAATCACTCCTGATACTGGCAGCGTCCGTTGGGGTGTTACAACAACTCAAGCTTACCTACCAAAAGATAACAGCAAAGACTTCGATACTAATTTAACGATTTTAGATTGGTTACGTCAGTTTGCAAGTAAAGAAGAAGATGATAATACGTTCTTACGTGGATTCTTAGGAAGAATGTTGTTCTCTGGTGAAGACGTACTGAAATCAGTAAATGTGCTTTCAGGGGGCGAAAAAGTTCGTGTAATGTTGTCTAAATTGATGCTTTCTAAATCAAACGTACTTGTTTTAGATGATCCTACCAATCACTTGGATCTAGAATCGATCACTGCTTTGAATGATGGCTTGATGGCCTTCACTGGCGCCATTTTATTTGCTTCACATGACCACCAATTTATTCAAACATTAGCAAATCGGATCATTGCGGTTTCTGATAAAGGTGTTGTTGATCGCGCTGATACAACCTATGATGAATTTTTGGAAAACAAAGATGTTCAAAAACAATTGGATGAACTGTTTTCTGGTGAATATTAATTAAAAAAAGAAGAAACATCTGAATTAACGGATGTTTCTTCTTTTTTATTACGCTCTTTTCTTCCCTCTAGAGAAAACTGCAATACAACCATTTCCTGTATGACTAGTAATCGTTGGACCTAAAGGATGTAAACGAATCTCCTTAACCTGAATCTTTTCTTCAATCATAGCTTTGACTTTCTCAGCACTCTCTAAATCCCCAGCATAGGCAATAAATAATGTTTGTTTTAATGGCTCGACCATTCCTTTAACCGTCTCATCTGCCAGCTTTTTCAATGCTTTACTACGACCTCGAACTTTGCCGATATTTTGTAGTTTTCCTTGTTCGTCCACTATAATGATTGGTTTCACATTCATCAATCCGCCAATTGCAGCGGCAGCTTTAGAAATCCTACCACCTCGTTCTAAATGTTTCAAGTCATCCACCGTCACCCAAGACTGAACCGTCATCTTATTTTCAGATAACCATAATAAGATATCCTCTAAAGAATGTCCGTCTTCTTTTAATTGAACAGCTTCACTCACAAGCAATCCCTCGCCTAAACTAGCCGCTTTTGTATCGATCACATAAATTTCAGCGTCCTCATATTCTTCTTTTAGGATATCAACAGCCTGCATAGCACTTTGGTACGAACCGCTTAATCCTGAAGAAAAAGCCAAATATAGTATGGGAACTTTTTTTTCCACGTAAGGTCTAAAAAATTCAATATATCTCCCAACATTTACTTGAGAAGTCGTAGGCATGCCGCCAATTTTTATCTCTTCTAAAAACCAATCATAGTCAAATGTTTTCCCCAAGTCATCGACTAGTTCTTTGCCATTTAATTGAATTGTCATACTGATAAAATCAACATCTTTGGCTTCTAAATATGTATATGGTAGATCACAACATGAATCTGTCATTATTTTAAATGTCATTTTAAATCCTCCCTAACTATTTTTCTATTTTAACACATAATCGTTGGATACTCATGCTTTATTAAGCGAGTAAACAACCAAAATAAGCCGTTCCTTAGAAAAAAGTGATTAAAAAACGAGAGACAATTTTTACGTTGTCTCTCGCTTATTTTATCGTTTAAATTTGTGCCCAAACACTTTCTAATACATTTGTTTGGTTACGGTCTGGACCTACTGAGAATGTTGAAATACGTACACCGACTAATTCAGAAATACGGTGAACATAGTTTCTTGCATTCGCTGGTAGATCAGCTAAGGTCTTACATCCAGTGATGTCTTCTGACCAACCTGGTAGCTCTTCATAGACTGGTTTACAACGGCTCAACTCTTTCAAACTAGCTGGATAATGATAGATCAATTCGCCATCTAATTCATAGGCTGTACAGATTTTCACTGTGTCTAAACCACTTAAAACATCGATTGAATTCAATGATAAATTCGTGATTCCAGAGACACGTTTAGAGTGACGCATCACAACCGTATCAAACCAACCCACACGACGTGGACGACCTGTTGTTGTACCATATTCTTTCCCAACTCTACGAATTGTTTCTCCTGTTTCATCAAACAATTCTGTAGGGAATGGTCCATCACCAACACGTGATGTATAAGCTTTACAAACACCAACGACTTTATTGATCTTAGAAGGACCAACTCCGCTTCCGATCGTAACGCCTCCAGCAACTGGATTTGATGATGTTACAAATGGATAGGTTCCTTGGTCGATATCTAACATAACACCTTGTGCGCCTTCAAATAACACACGTTTGCCAGCATCTAATGCATCGTTTAAAATAACAGACGTGTCTGTTACGTATTGTTTGATTTGTTGACCATATTCATAATATTCTTCAAAAATATCTTCAAATGCAATTGGTTCACTATCGAACATTTTGACGAATTGACGATTTTTTTCTTCTAAATTGATTTTTAGACGTTCTTCAAAGATTTCTTTATCTAATAAATCTGCTACACGAATCCCTACACGAGCTGCTTTATCCATGTATGCTGGACCGATTCCTTTGATTGTTGTACCGATTTTATTGTCACCCTTAGCATCTTCTTGTAATTGATCCAATTGGATGTGATACGGTAAAATCACGTGAGCACGGTCAGAAATACGTAAGTTATCTGTCGTTACATTATTTTCTTTTAAATAAGCCAGTTCTTTTACTAAAGATTTCGGGTTAACTACAACGCCGTTTCCGATCACGCTGATTTTTTCTTTGTAAAAGATACCTGAAGGAATCAAGTGTAGTTTATAAGTAACACCATCAAATTTAATGGTATGACCTGCATTATCTCCGCCTTGATAACGTGCGATGACCTCAGCATTCTCACTTAAAAAATCCGTGATCTTTCCTTTTCCTTCATCGCCCCACTGCGTTCCGACTACTACAACTGATGACATTCGAACACCTCGTTCTAAATTATTTTGTCCTGATTCATTGTACCAAGAAAGCAGAACGCTTTCAAGGAAAAATCGAATATTGTTTTTTTCGAAAAGAAAAAAACGAGCAAAACACGAACATTATTCCGATAATTATTTTACATCAGATAAAAAAGCGAAAATTTTCTTATTGCCTTGTAAAGGAATTTCATTTTGTTATAATCATAAACAATATATTATAAATTTAATAGGAGGTACATTCGGGATATGAAGCATTCTTTTTGTTTAGAGATTGACGAATCTTTATCTTTAATTCAACCAACACTTGAGATGGCACAGGAACTTTTTGAAGTTGTCGACTCAGATCGAGATCATTTAAGAAGGTTCCTAGATTTTGTTGATTCAACAACCTCTTTTGAACCGCAAGAACAATATATCAAGATGAAATTAGAAGGCTATGTCAACGGGACAGACCGCTTATTTTTAATTGCTTATGATCAAAAGATCATCGGCTGTATTGATCTACATTTTATTGATAACAATAATAAAAAGGCAGAGCTTGGTTATTGGCTTCATTCATCTCAAACCAATAAAGGTATCATGACAAAAGTAGTTAAAATGGTTTGTGCAATTGGGTTTGAAGATATGGATTTAAATAAATTAAGTATACGAGCTGATACTGAAAATAAAGCAAGTAATGCGGTGGCGGTCAAAAGTGGTTTCTCCTTTGTTGGAACGGATAAGTCTGAAGTTCTTATGTATGATGAATTTAGAGACTTGAATAAATATTCTCTTTTAAAAGCAGATTTTAACTAAACTAATAGCCCAGGTAAGTGTTTATCAGTAGATACTTACTTAGGCTATTATTTTTATCTATTCACGCTTCGCTAAAACTCTTCTCTTGGTGATAGTGAAGCGAATTTATTGAATTCTTTAATAAATAATAATTCAACCGTTCCACGGGCACCACTACGGTTTTTCTCGATGATCACTTCAATTACGTTGTCGATTTCGGGCTCTTCCCGATCGCCATCTTCTCCGTCTTCACCACGATCATAATAATCATCACGATATAAGAAGGCAACGATATCGGCATCTTGCTCGATCGATCCAGATTCACGGATATCACTTAATACAGGACGTTTATCCTGACGCTGTTCTACACCACGAGATAATTGAGAGAGTGCAATAACAGGAACTTTTAATTCCTTTGCTAATTTCTTCAATTGACGGGAAATTTCAGATACTTCTTGTTGACGACTTTCACGACCAGTTCCTTCAATCAGTTGCAAGTAATCAATTAAAATCAACCCAAGATTACCGCGTTCTTGCGCTAGTTTACGACATTTCGCTCGGATTTCGGTAATTTTGATACCTGGCGTGTCATCAATGTAGATTTGAGCTCTAGACAAGCTTCCCATTGCAATGATTAGGTTTTGCCACTCTTCTTCTGATAGTTGACCAGTCCGTAAGTGCCCCGCTTCGATCGAACCTTCCGCACAAAGCATCCGGTTAACTAATGATTCTGCCCCCATTTCCAAACTGAAAATAGCAACAGAGCGGTCTGTTTTGGTTCCGATATTTTGAGCGATATTCAGAGCAAATGCTGTTTTCCCCACGGCAGGACGGGCGGCTAGAATAATCAATTCTTCTGCTTGCAGTCCAGCGGTCATTTTATCTAAAGCTGGATAGCCAGTTGGTAATCCAGTGATTTCTTCATCATTTTGATACAGTTGGTCAATGTTTGCAATCGACGTATTCAATACATCTGCAATTGACAGGAATCCGCTTCGGTTTCTTTTTTCTGAAACTTCTAAAATACTACGTTCAGCATCATCCAAGATAGTTTCTACATCTTCCCCTTGTTCAAAACCTTTAGTAACAATCTCTGTAGCGGTTTGAATCAAGTTACGAAGCAATGATTTTTGTTCAACGATTTTCGCATAATATACAATATTCGCAGCAGTTGGCACAGCCAACGCTAGATCAGACAGATAGCTTAAACCGCCTACGTCTTCCAGTAAGTTTTCTTGCTCCAAACGATCTTTGATCGTGATAACGTCAATCGCTTCATTTCGATCGTTCAAAGTCAGCATAGTCTGAAAAATCAATTGATGATTACGGCGATAAAAATCTTTTGGTTCTATGTATTCTAACGCATCGATAATAACCTCAGCATCTAAAAAAACCGACCCTAAAACGGCCTGTTCTGCTTCCATACTTTGGGGCGGTACTCGATCTTGCCATACTTCATTCATTTTTTTCTCTCCTATAGCTCAAATTACGCCGTTCAGTCTTTCTATTTTAACAAGAAATAAGCGAAATGTACAATGACATTATCGTATCATTTCTTGTTAATAATAAGCAAAAAACAGAGGAGATCCTCTGTTTTCACCCTTTATTCTTCTACAACATGAACTTTGATTGTCGCAGTTACTTCGTGATGTAATTTCACTGGAACTTTTGTAAAACCTAATGCACGGATTGGTTGAGATAGTTCTAGCTTACGTTTGTCTAATTTCACCTTATATTGCTTGTTTAAGGCCTCTGCGATTTGTTTTGAAGGAATAGATCCAAAGAGACGTCCATCCTCTCCAGCCTTCGCTTTAAGCTCTACAACTGTTTCTTCTTTTTCTAGAAATTCTTGCATTTTTTTAGCTTCTGCTAAAACTTCAGCTTCGTGTTTATCTTGTGCTTTCTTTTGTCCAGCTAAAGCACTGATACTTCCTTTATTTGCTTCTTGAGCGTAACCATTTTTGATGAGAAAGTTTTGAGCATAACCTGTTGGTACTTCTTTTACTTCCCCTTTTTTCCCTTTACCTTTAACGTCTTGTAAAAAAATAACTTTCATACTATTATTCCTCCTTAATTTTAAAGCATAGAAGTTTATGGAGCTGGATCATACATTACATCTATATTTTGTTGGATCACTTTCAGCAGTTGCTCTTTTACTTCAGCGACTGTTACATTTGTTAATTGTACCGCAGCATTCGTAAAATGACCACCTCCGCCTAAATTCTCCATAATCAGCTGGACGTTTATCGACCCGTTACTGCGGGCACTGATTCCAATTTGTTTATCAGTTCGTTTCGTTATCACAAAAGCTGCATTGATGCCGACCATTGACAATAAGGTATCTGCCGTTTTCGCTGCAGTTACGCTATCATATTCTTTCTCTTCGCTACCTGTTACGATAACTGTATCTGGTGTAACATACTCACTTTGGGCAATCAAACTGTTCATCTCCAAATAACTGGTTAAATCCGAGCTTAATAAATATTGTACTAAAGATGAATCTGCACCACAAGTTCTTAAATAGCTAGCCACATCGAAGGTGCGTGCCGTTGTTCGAACACTAAAACTCTTCGTATCGACTACGATTCCGGCTAGCAATAATGTCGCTTCAAGTTTGTCTAAACTTCTTTGAGCATTACTTTGATATTCGATCAATTCAGTCACCAACTCTGAAGCAGATGAAGCGGACGATTCAATATAAGCAAGTAATGGTTTTGCTGGAAACTCATCACCACGTCGATGATGATCGATAATCACCACTTTGTCAAACTGTTCGTATAACTCTTGTGAAATTGAAAGAGATGGCTTATGGTAATCAACCATGATCAATAAACTGCTGTCCGTTTTTCGTTTCATTGCTTCTTTTGGCGTAATGATTTGCTTTGCAAGATCAGGATACTTTTCTAATTCAGACATCACTCGCTCAACATCTGGAATACTTTCATTTTGCTCCAAAACGACCCAAGCTTCCTTGTTATGGAATTTGGCTAATCTTGCCATACCAAATGCCGAACCAATCGCATCCATATCTGGAAAACGGTGTCCCATGATATAAACATCCGAAGACTCTGTTAAAATCCCTTGAATTGCAGTACTCATTGCACGAGAACGAACGCGTGTTCTCTTTGCAACTGAAGCTGTTCTACCCCCATAAAAAATAGGTTTAGCGTTATCTTTTGCTTCTTTGACTACTACTTGATCTCCACCTCTGACTAAGGCTGTATCTAAGTTTGTTTGGGCAGTATTCCCCGTTTGGCTTAGTGTTTCACCACCATAAGAAATCCCCATACTTAATGTTATTGGTATATCTCTTGTACTTGATTCTTTTCTGATCTTATCTAAAATTTGAAATTTAGTGTCCATCATTTTCTTTATATCTTCTAACTGTCCAATGAAAAAATACCGTTCAGCGTTTAGTCTTTTGTAAAAAACTTGATACTCATCCATCCAATCAGAAACCATTGTGGTGATAAAACTATTCAAGTAAGAAATTTCTTTCTCATCCATACTATCTGTAATATCGTCATAGTTATCCACCGATACGATTCCAATTGCTGTCTGCATCTCTAATTTTTCTTGATACAAGTTACTCTCTTCTGTGATATCTCTAAAGGTAATCGTATTTTGACTTGTATCAATATTAAAACGATACACATGATCCCCAACTTTAAATATATCCTTACCTTTTTCAGCTCGTGATACATACGTCTGTATCAATTCTGAACTAATAAGTGTCTGACCGTCTTTATAAAAAATATCTTCTGCAAACGGATTTAGCCACTTGGCTTCTTTCGTTTCTGGATCATAATTTATGATCCCTACGGATACTTCATTAAAAGCATAATCCAACGACTTTTCCGCAATGGTACTTGCTTCTCTGATTTTTTCTGTATTTGATATCTCAATTTTTTTAATTAGGTAAAAAATTCGATTGATCAGTATAAGATTGAGTATCAATAATCCAACTATAATCATGTATTTATTAGATAGGAAGAAAAGTAATATTACTTCTAATAAAAAGAGAACGAATACAGAACCCAAAATCCGTTTCATTCTAATTTTTTTCATTTTTAGGACTCCCCCATTGTTCTACAGATAAGGTTATTTTAGCATAAAAAAGAGATTTCTGCGAATCTCTAAATGTTTCACGTGAAACATTTGGAAATCATATTCGAATCCTAAACTAAAAAAAGATCAAAGAACTAAAAGTCCTTTGATCTTTACGTAATACTATATTATTGCTCTTCACCAACAAATGGTAATAAGCCCATGATACGTGCACGTTTGATTGCAATTGTTAATTTGCGTTGGTTCTTAGCGCCAGTACCTGTTACACGACGTGGCAAAATTTTTCCACGTTCAGAAATGAATTTTTTTAATAATTCGATATCTTTATAATCAATATATTCAATATGGTTAGCAGCGATATAATCGACTTTACGACGTTTACGTCCGCCTCTTCTTTGTTGTGCCATTCTTATTCCCTCCTATCAAATTCGTTTAGAATGGTAAATCATCATCTGAAATGTCGATAGTTGAACCTGATCCACTAAATGGGTCAGAATCTCTATCAAAATCAGGCATACCGTTATTGTTAGACTGAGAGGATGATTGATTAAAATTGTTTTGTCCTGAAAAATTATTGTTCTGTGATTGTTGGAAACTTCCGCCGCCAGCATTATAAGTTGGTGTTGAATCTGATCCATCTGTTGTTTGTCTTTGCTCTGATGCAGAACGAGACTCTAACAACTGGAAATTTTCACATACAACTTCCGTCACGTATACACGTTGACCTTGTTGATTCTCATAATTTCTAGTTTGAATACGACCAGTTACGCCTAATAATGTACCTTTGCGCGCGTAGTTTGCCATTGTTTCAGCAGGTTTACGCCAAATCACACAGTTAATAAAATCTGCTTCACGATTTCCATTTGCATTCGTAAAGTTACGGTTTACTGCTAGAGTAAATGTCGCAACTGCAGAACCACTAGATGTATATCGTAAATCCGGATCTTTTGTTAGTCTTCCAACTAATACAACGTTGTTAATCATTTAAACATCTCCTTTCGTCAATCCAATGTTTCACGTGAAACATTTGGTTATGCTTCTTCCTTGATAATCATGTGACGGATAATATCGTCATTGATTTTAGCAAGACGATCAAATTCATTGATTGCTCCTGCAGTTGATGGAGAAGATACTTTAACGATATGATAGATGCCTTCACGGAATCCGTTCATTTCATATGCTAAGCGGCGTTTTTCCCAATCTTTTGATTCGATAACTTCTGCTCCGTTATCTTTTAAGATTGTGTCGAAACGTTCTACTAAAGCAGTTTTTGCTTCTTCATCAATGTTCGGACGAATAATGTACATAATTTCATAATTCGTAGCTTGACTCATTGATTTTCACCTCCCTATGGACTTTAGGCTCTTAGATTGCTAAGAGCAAGGAGAGTTATCTAAAATTTATAGACTACTCACAAGGTTTCATTATACAGCTAAAAGCTGATAAAATCAAGTCTTCTTAGCAATTTTTGATCATTTTTTTCAGCAATGGTTTTTTCCTCTCGTGTCTTACTTTAATATACGTATAATTTTATTTTTTTCATTTTTTTTGCTATTGATTTAGGTTATTTATTTTTCATGTTATACTATCCTTGTTCGATATTACACAAATATTTTAAGGTAGTTTGAAAGGATGCTGTTACATTGAATCAACTGTTAGAATACCAACCACTCAACTTATACACAAATTATTTTGAGGCTGCACGTAATACCCCAGAAATTTCTATTATTCATGATGAACTTCTACCAGCTTTTCCTGAACTTGGCACTAATTATACTTATCAACTAAGTCACGACGCAATTTTAAATCGTGCCTATCAATTAGCTAGTTTAGGTGTAAAGGCTGAGGATAAAATCATCATTTTCAAGAGCCCAAAATTCGATACGTATTTGTTAGCAGTTGCCGCTTCTTATTTAGGCGCTGTTCCTGCAATGATTTCTTATCATTTTCCCGCAGAAATGATTGATGTTTTTGTTGATCGCTTGGAAGACCCTTTTATTCTATTTGATGATGAAACAGCAGAAAAAGTAGCACATGTGAAAAATAGTTCACAAGAAAAACAAATTTCAGTCCAAAAACTTTTGCAATCACCTGCTAAAAAAGTTTCCCAAGTAGAGTTACCTAAGGATGCTATTGCATACATGACGCATACATCCGGAACAACTGGTATTCCTAAATTAATCTGTCACTCCGCAAATTCTATGGGCTGGCGAACAAAGTGGCAAAAAACAATTTTCACAAAAATTGCAGAAAAGAAGATTGTGGGTTTCCACATTTCACCAGTGCACTCCCGCTTTAATATAGGTATTTCTTCTTTAATGGCAATGGGCTTTCCTATGATGCCTTTATCAATATCAAATAGTGATTCTGTTTCAAAAATGTTATTAAAACATCAACCAATTGCTCTTGAGACTCACCCAAACAATTTTGTTCAGTGGACCTCTATGGCAAAAAAACAACCTGAATCCTTTGCAAGTGTCCGTTATTACCACTCCACTTTTGATGCCATCAACAACGCAACAATGGGAAGTTTCTTAAAAGCTTCAGAAAAGAATCAACCGATTTTCCTTCAAGTTTATGGACAAAGTGAATGCGGGCCTATGATTTTAAAAGCTCATACGTTAGACTCCCTAAAAACATCTGATGCTCGTGACATGGGTGTTGGTTTAGAAGGATTAACTGAAGCTCGAATCGCGGATAAAGAGGGAAACGTACTACCTGCTATGACAGACGGACACATCCAATTCTTATCTAAAGGCCGTGCTTTAACGTACTATAAAGAAGACGACCGTTTCCAAGCAACCGTCTTTGGTCCTTGGTGGGATAGCGGGGACTATGGTTTTATAGATGAAAATGGTCATTTATTCCTGAAAGATCGCCAAGTTGATTTAATAGAGAAAATCGATAGTAATTTAGCAATCGAAGACCATTTATTGGATGCTCTGGATTTCCTTCAGGAAGTAATCATTGTTAGAGCAAAAGATAACTCTCCTCAGCCAATTTTAGCAGTTGATCCAAAACAAGGAATGGATTGGGATGCTTGGTGGGAACAAGTTGCTGATTTACCGCATCTAAACAAGCCGATTATTATGGATTGGGATGAGATTCCTCGCACTGCAACAATGAAAGTACAACGATTACAAATCGAAAAAGCATTGAAAGAAAAAGAATGATTTAAACTAAAAAGAATCGCAGACTAAGATGGAATAATAGTCTGCGATTCTTTTATTTAGTATATATAGTTTCTAAAGTACCATATTTTAATAATTTTTCTTTGGATAAAGAAATGCCGATTCCCTGACCATTTGGAACACTGATTTCACCGTTTTGAATTACAATTGGTTCACTTAGGATATCCTCAAAGTAATAACGATCAGAAGCGGAGATGTCTCCAGGAAAAGTAAATATTTTTTGAGAAGCAAATTGTAGATTCAAAGCTCTTCCTACACCAGATTCAAACATTCCTCCAAGCCAAACAAGCAGCCCTTTTTCTTTACAAAAATCAACTATTTTCATAGCTTCTGTAATTCCACCTACTCTAGGAATCTTTAAATTGATTGCTCGACAACTCCCCAAAGCAAATGCTAGCTCACAATCTTTAAGCGTTCGAATATTTTCATCTAAACAAATATCTGTTTTTATTTCCTTTTGCAACTGTGCATGATCCAGAAAATCATTCGCAGCAAAAGGTTGTTCGATCATTGCCAAATTATAGGCATCTAGTTGCTTTAAGTAGGAGATATCCTTAATAGTATAGGCTGAGTTGGCATCTACCATCAGCAAAATATCAGGAAATTCTTGTCTAATGGCTTCGATTGGTTCTAAATCATATCCTGGACGAATTTTTAGTTTGACCCTTTGATAACCCTGTTCAACATATTTTCCAATTTGATCGGTTAACTTAGTTAGATCGGTCTGAATTCCCACACTGACACCGACTGGAATTCTTTCTCTAGTATCATAAAAATATTCTTTTAGGCTTTTGCCCTTTCGTTTAGCATATAAATCCCAAATCGCTGTTTCAAGGCTAGATTTAGCCATTTGATTGCCTTTTACTTCATCAAATAAAGTCGATACTTCTTTAGGATGTTGAATATCACTATTTTTCATTAACGGAATCAAATGTTTTTCAATGATTATTCGAGCTGTATCGATTGTCTCTTCTATGTAATCTGGCTGCTCAAATGGAACTAACTCGCCCAGGCCACAGTTACCTAATTCGTCTGTCACTACCAAAATATCAAAAGCTTTCTCTGTTAGACGACCGTAACTCGTTTCAAAAGGAATCCTCAACGGCAATCGAACACAGTAACGATCAATACGGTGAATTTTCAACGTAGTTTCCTCCTTTTAAAAGTTTAGCGACTCGTTCAGCTCTGACTGGATAATTTAAGTTGTCGCATTTGGTTTCTCGGACAATTTAGCTATTTTCCTAAGGATTGATTTGTGAAGCTCGATAACACTAAATGCTAAACAAATCGGGGAATCCTTTAGAAAATTAGGAAATGGACATTGAAGCGCTTTTCGTTTCGATGGCAATTTATCTATTTTCCCAAGGATTGATTTGTGAAGCTCGATAAAAATGTATAAACAATTTTCTCAAATACCTGTGGTTTTTCCAAATGAATACAGTGACCAGCATCTTGCACAACTTCAATTACCAAATCTGGTTGTTTTTCTTGCATTTTTTTGGCAATATCTTGGAATTTAAGATCTAGTTCTCCTACGATCAAAAGGGTAGGTATTTTTATCTTGTTAAGTTCCTGCCAAAAATCTGCCTGAACTCCGGTCCCCATAAACCATAAACTGCACGCCAATCCAAAATTCCGTTGGGATAATCGCTCTTTGCGAAGCATTCCTTGGACTTTAGGTGATAACCTTTTTTGACTCTCAAAAAGAGGTAACTGTTCCCATTTATCGACAAAGTCTTCAATTGGATGGCTCATAATAAAACTAGCTAAATGTTCATCAGAACATTTCCGCACTATTCTTTCTGACTTGCTCTGTAAGCCCGGAGATCCACTCTCTAAGATCAGTTGCTGAATCTTCTGAGGAAATAGATGAGTGAAACCTAAAGCCGCTCTAGCGCCCATTGAATAGCCTAATAGAGAAAATTGAAATATACCCAAGTGTTCGGTCAATAACGCTATATCCTGACATAAGCAATCCATCTGATAACGATAGGGGTGAACATAACAATCCGTTTGACCATGACCAATTAAATCAATCGCTAAAATATTTATATCACTTTTTTTTTGAAAAACTGATGTGAAAGTTTGACTCGTTCCAGTAAATCCATGTAGGCAAACCAATGTTGGTTGGCCTGGTTTGTAGACAGACAGCCATTCATAATAATAAGTTACGCCATTTATAGTCGTATTCATTTATTTTTTACCTAGCTTTTCTTTCAATCCACTAATAACTTTTTCATATAGCAACACATTTTCCTGACGATTACCGACAACTTCAATCATTTGAAATCTCGGTTGCTTTTGTGTCGCCTCCAACACTAATTCTAACTGTTCTAAACTCTCAGTTTTTACATAATCTGCTCCGTATAATTGAGCAACTAAAGAAAAATCCAAATCGATTGGTGTCCCAAAAATTGGTTCAAAATCATCGGGTCTCAACTGACGTTGTGAAAGAAATGAAAAAATGCCGCCGCCATTATTATTCAGTAAAACAATCGTCAATGGTAAATTGTATCGTTTTGCTAATAATAATCCATTCATATCGTGATACATAGCTAAATCACCTATCAACAACACATTCTGACGATCTGGATTAATCGCGCACATTCCCAAAGCAGTTGAAACGATCCCATCGATTCCATTGATTCCACGATTACCGAATAAATGATAATGATTATTTTCAGATGCCGTAAAACGGTCTAAGAAACGTATCGCATTGCTGTTTGAAACAAATAATTGACCATTTTTTGCCATTTTTTTATGAACAAGAATACTTGCAGTCGTTTCATTTAGTGTCTTCATTTCACTTAGTTCTGCTAATTGTTGCTCTGTTGTTTCCTGCCAATCGACCCACTGATTACGCCATGAATCTGAAGTTTTCGTTTTAATTTTATCCGTAATCGCCTCAGCAAATATTTGTTCTTCTGCTTGGATCGCAACTTGGGTTTGCTTTAGTTGGTCTTGCCATTCGCCTGTTTCATCGACAAAGTAGATTGTGGTCGTCTCATTAAGTGATTGCAACCAAAGCATCGTATTTTTTGAAATAGGCAACATCCCAAAACGAACGACTACCTCTGGATACAGCTTCATTTCCGCTTCTTGGATAAATAGATCAGCATAGCTCATGATCAAAGAGCTGTCTTTACTACACGAAGTAATATTTGCCAAAGGATCACTAATAATCGGCCAATTCAATGTTTCTGCCAACTCAATAAATACTTCAGCTTCTTCTAGTGTGTGACTTCCCCCTACAACTAAAACTCCTTTTTTCTCTTGCCATGCAGCAACACACTTAAGCAACTGTTCTTCTGATAGTTGCTTTTGACCAGCGAAAATTTCTGTTTGTCTTTCAACGCTCAATGATTGATTTAAATCAGGTAATAACGGCTCACGTAATGGAAAATTCAAATGAATGGGACCTTTTGGTGTTTGACAAGCCGTATCAGTAACTCGCATTCCTTGCCAATACGCATAGTCTAACATCACATTCGTTCCTTCTGGAATCGCCATCTCTATAAATTCTTTTACATGACTTTGAAATAAATGGAATTGATCCATTGCTTGAGGCGCGCCTACTTGCCGTAATTCATGTGGTCGATCTGTTGTTAGAATGATCAAAGGAACATGACTAGCACTTGCTTCGCAAATTGCTGGATAATAATTTGCAGCGGCTGTTCCAGATGTACATAATAAAGCGACTGGTTTACTGCTAGCTTTACTTAACCCTAAAGCAAAAAATGCTGCAGAACGCTCATCAACTTCAATAAACGTTTCGATTTTTTCTTGTCGATGTAATAATAGTGCTAAAGGTGTAGATCGAGAACCTGGACTTATCACAGCCTGTTCTACGCCACTGCTGATCATTCCCTCAACAAACGTTTGTAGATAATTTGTCATTTCACTTTGATTTGTCATGATCATCCCCGCCTATTCCTCTTAACATCGGTTGAAATTTGATTTTTGTCTCAACTCTTTCTTGCTCTACTTGAGAATCTTTCACAATACCACAGCCAGCGTATAAATAACCGATATTCTCTGAAAGTACTGCAGAACGAATTCCAACAGCAAATTCTCCTATATCTTCCTTGATTGCAACCCAACCAATTGGAGCACCATACAAACCTCGGTCCAAACGTTCATGTTCTTTAAGCCACTTCAACGCTAACTCCTTTGGTTCTCCACCCAAAGCTGGGGTCGGATGTAATTGCTGGATTCCTTTTAGAAAACGGTATTCAACTTGTCGTTGTCCTTCAATGGCTAGGTGAAGGTGTTGAATATCACGATTCTTTAATAATTGCGGCTGTTGCGGGTGAATCGTAGTACCCGTCATCCATTCTAATTCTTTGATAATTCTATCTACAACGATTTTATGTTCTTGCCGATTTTTCATATCATTCAATAAATAATTCCCTAACGCCTTGTCTTGTACCTCTGTTGTTCCACGTGAAACAGAACCAGCAATACTTGCTGTCGAAAATGTCGTTGCAGAAGCCCGTAGTAAGCGTTCTGGAGTAGCACCTATAAATATATACTCATCTGATTCTAAAACAAAAAAATAGGTGTTTGTTTGCTGCTGCTGAAGATTTTTTAAAATCACATCTGCTTGGAATGGACGATCACTTTTCACTTCCATCCGTCTAGCTAAAACGACTTTCTCTAAAGGTCCTGCTTCCCTCAGTTTTGCTACAGTTTGATCCACAACTGACATCCATTCAGATACAGCGATTTCTTCTGCCTTTATTTGTAAAGGGGCATTCTTTTCTAGCAACTGAACAGTCATTAGTTCTGTGAATTGTTCTGTAAGTTCTAGCCATTTTTGCTGTAATATTTCTTTATTTTCTGCACTGAAATTCATCGAAAGATACCGTTTGCCATCGGTTTCTGTAATTAAAAAGGTGGGTAAGTAAAATAATCCTTGTTCCATCTTGCCCCAGTCATTCTGCTTCATTTGTTTGCTATCAAAAGCAAATCCACCAAATAAAATAGCTCCTATTCCAGTCATCGAATGATTTTGATATATTTTTTCTTTTTCTGCTAAAATAAATGCATCCACCTGTTCAAAAGTAGCTTGATCATAGGTCAGTTCTTGCTCTTTACCGAAGCCGACTAGCGTAAAATTTTTGTCAGGTGTTTGCCAATAAAAACGGACACCTTTAAACGTTTTTTGTCCCTTCTCAAATAAAGTACGCAAAGAATCTGTATTTTCATTTATTTCTTTAATCCAGCTAAATTGGCGATAGCCATTTTCATATGCTTGTTCTAATTCTTTAGGAATGCTCATTTGCTTAAAAAAGCCTCCCTTTCTATTGTTGTTAAGCGGTGCTTCGCTAATTTTCCACTAGCTGTTTTTGGTAGAGAATGGCATAAGTAAATTCGTTTAGGTAGTTTATACTTTGCTAAATAATTTTCAGCAAATTCATTTAGTTTTTCTACTGTAATCATCGATTCTCCAACAATATAGGCCACAGGAACAGCGCCCCATTTTTCATCAGATTCGCCAATTACGGCAACTTCTTTTACACCTGGAAACTCTTGGATAACATGTTCGATTTCTGTAGGATAAATATTCTCACCACCTGAGATGATCAACTCACTTAAACGACTGACTAAATACAGATATCCTTCTTCATCCAGATACCCCATATCACCCGTTTTAAACCAACCATCTGCTGTCCATTTCACCATTTGCCATTGCTCTCCATTTAAATACCTGTAAACAACATTCTTCCCTTTTAGAAGAATCTCCCCAACCTCATTTGGCTGCAATTTTTTCTCGTTGTCATCAACGATTTTGACTGCCATTCCCATCAAAGGCTTACCAGCTGACCCTATTTTTTCTGCAGCATCTTCAAAACCTAATGCTACAACTTGGGAACAGGTTTCTGTCATTCCATATGATTGGATCACACGTATACCATGGCTTTCACATTTTTCCAACGCTTTAGGCGAAATCGGTCCACCGCCAAGCAGCATCGCTTTGAAATTTGAGCTGTAGCCTGCCTTAGGATAGTTTTCTAGTAACTCTTGTAGCATAACTGCCACAACAGAAATCACGTTCCCACGACCTTTTGCTAGATCGTTTGTCACCATTTTTGCGTCAAATTTACTATATAAACGGAGACTACATCCTAATACTAACTGGCGAATGATGATCGATAATCCACTAATATGAAATAGTGGGACTGGGCAAAGCCAACAATCATCTGCTGTAATATTCATGTTTTCTTGTGTCGCCAAAGCACTAGCCAAATGATTACTGAAACACTGCACAACACCTTTAGGGTTTCCTGTCGTACCTGATGTGTACATGATCGAAGCTGTCGCATCAAACTGATAAATAGAGGTATTTTCGGTTGCTGATGTTGCTTTAATTGGCGTTGATTTTGTCATTTCAATCCGTTTTATTTGATCTAATTCAGAAAAAAGTGCTGCACTTTCAGTAGAAACCACCACCAGATTCACCTCTGCATCGGTCAATTGGTAGTGGAGTTCCTGTAAGCTTAAATGTGTATTTAATAAAACGAGCTCTTTACCTAATTCCCACAAAGCTAAAATTGAAAAATACATTTCTTTTGAATTACGACTAAATAGAGCAACTCTTTTTTCTTTATTCGGTATCTTTAATGAAAACGATTCTGCCCATTGCTTGACTTCTTGAGCTATTTCAGCGAACGACCAAACTTCATCCTGCCAATAAAAAGCAGGATGATCTGGTCGTTCATTTACTTGTTTTTGTAGCCAACTGCACATGTTTTTCACCCTTTTATTTTATGGAAATTTAGGGAATTGGTCGAAATCAGGTTCACGTTTTTCTTTAAATGAATCGCGTCCTTCTTTGGCTTCATCCATTGTATAATAAAGTAACGTTGCGTCTCCTGCTAATTGCTGAATTCCAGCCAAACCATCTGTATCGGCATTTAGAGAAGCTTTGATCATACGCAATGCAAGTGGGCTTTTCTTCAACATTTCTTCGGCCCATTCCATCGTTATATCTTCTACTTCGGCTAAAGGTACAACGGTATTGATCCACCCCATATCCAGCGCCTCTTCCGCTGAGTATTGTTTGCATAGGAACCAAACTTCTTTGGCTTTCTTATGACCAATAACACGCGCTAAATAGCCAGATCCGTATCCACCATCAAAACTACCAACGTTCGGTCCTGTTTGACCGAATTTAGCGTTATCTGCCGCAATCGTCAAATCACAAACAAGTTGAAGTACGTTCCCACCACCGATCGAATAGCCTTTGACCATCGCAATGACAGGTTTTGGAATCACACGAATCAAACGTTGTAAATCTAATACATTCAAACGAGGAACACTATCTTCCCCTACATAACCACCGTGACCACGAACTTTCTGATCGCCGCCAGAACAAAATGCTTTATCGCCTGCACCAGTTAAAATAATCACGCCAACATCTTGTTTATCACGGCTAATGTTGAATGCATCGATCATTTCCATGACTGTTTTTGGAGTAAAAGCATTGTGTACTTGAGGACGATTGATTGTGATCTTCGCCACTTTACCTTCTTGCTCAAATAAAATTTCTTCGTATTCTTTGATTGTTGTCCAGTTTCTCATTGGGAAACCTCCTTATAATTTTTAAAGCGGAACAAGCTGCTTAGCTCTGATAGAAAAATAGGAAATTAGGACTAAGGTGCTTTTTGCCTTATTCATAATTTATCTTTTTTCCGAGAGACTGGCTTGTGCAACTAGATTAGTTTTCAATGCCTCTATTATACACAAATATGAAGATTTTAGAATGATAGACGGTTTAGAGAGTGGCGAAATTGAACTTAGAAAAAGGAACATCCTACGAAACCCTGTCGTAAGACGTTCCTTAACATTTATCACCATGGTCAATGATGGAATCTGGATTCCTAACTTGATTATTTTTGAATTTAAGACTTTTAATGAATCTTCTGATATCGATGCTATTACTTTACGGAATTAACAGTACTTTCGTTTATGGTTACTTTTTTCTTCAGAAAAACTGTCTGATACAACAATGAAGTTACATCAGACAGTTTTATTTTACAGATAGATACTTCCCTTGTATTACATACAGTTCTCTTCTAAGTTCATGTCGTAAAGCGCTTAGCTTAAACGTATTTCATCAAAAAAGGAATAAAGCGAGTTTGTGATCACTTAGATTACTCCTCTCTAAATTAAAGATTCTCCCTATAAAAAGCCTCTAATCTCTCCACTGCCAAACCAACTGGTTCTTCCTGATCATACAAATCATAATGACTAGCACCTTCGATCACATACAAATCCTTCTTCTCAGAACCTGCACGAGCAAACAATTCGTGTCCATCTCTATTCGAGCCAAATGCACCTTGTACACTACCAACAATAATTTGCAGTGGTTGTGTCAGTAATTCTTCTACAAGATGAAACGCATCAAACCCAATTACTGAACCAAAACTAGTATATCTCACTTTATTTGGAGAACAAGGATGTTGGCCACGAGGTGTCGTATAATAGTCCACTGCTTCAATTATATCAATATCTGTGATTCCAGCAGCTTCTCTTTCTTCTTGATTCTTAGGAATCCAATTCGCAATCAAAGGATTTTCGCCTCTTGCTTCCACAGTCCGTTGTTGCCCAATCTCTTCCAATGCCTTGATTACGCCAACTGTATCGCCATGACTTTCACGATTGACACGACCAATATTTGCACCTACAACAGTTCCAACTGCTTTGATCCGACGTTCGGTCATTGCTGCATTGACTGCGTAACCTCCACCAGCACAAACACCTAAAACACCAATGCGATCGACATCCACATAATCAATTGTTGTTAAATAATCAACTGCACAGCGAATATCTTCGACTCTTGCTGCTGGTTCTTCAATAAAACGCGGTTCTCCTTCACTTTCTCCTTGATACGAAGCATCAAAAACAAGCGTGACATAGCCTAATGCTGCTAGTTTTTCAGCATAAATTCCAGCAGTTTGGTTTTTACAACTACTGCCAGGATGGACACACACAATCGCAGGATATTTCTTGCTTGCATCTAATCCATCAGGGACATTTAAAATACCAGCGACCTTTAATCCTTTTGCATCAAATTTTACAGTTTGTTTTTCTACATTCATCATAATACCACCTTTATTTTTCTCTTGAGAGAATTATTACACTCTAGTATAATAAAATGCAGAAAAATACTTTTCAATAACCAAAAAAAGAAAAATGAGACTTACTACACACTTATTCAAAAATGTGTAGTCTAGGAGAATGACTATGAGTAAAATCGATCGAAGAATTCTAAAATCAAAACAAGCGATTCGGGCAGCCTTTGTAAACTTATTAATGGAACGTGGATTTGACGAAATAACGATAAAAGACATTGCTGAACAAGCAGATATTGCTAGAAAAACCTTTTACCTGCACTATCTAGATAAATTTGATCTTTTAGAACAACTTGTCGATGAGCACTTATCTGAGTTACGGATAATTTGTGATCAAAAACAAGAAAAAGAATTGATAGAAGGAACAATTATCTGGTTTAACTATTTTGATGCACGTAAAGATTTTTTTAAAGCGCTGTTTAAAAGTAACAGTACACTTTCATTTCGAAAAAAGTTACTAGATTTTACGATGGGGGAACTAAAGAAAAAAATCTACCCACTATCTGATAGCAACAAAATGATCGATCAAGAAATTCTCTTAAAATTTTTGGGAATTGCTGTGATGGGGATCATTGAATCTTTTGTTCTAGAAGAGATCAATGGTGATACAGCAATTGTAGCCCAACAAGTCGGAAAACTTGTTCAAAGAAATATATAATCAAAAATAAAAATGAGACAATCATTAATGATTTATATTAGTATCAATGTGCCAGCATCTCTTGTGCAATATCAAATCCAGTCATACCAACAGGATAGTACGTAGGCCAATTGTCCATTTCTTCCAATAATTTTTGCTGACTTTCATCACCAAAATAGATATGGAAATGTGCTGCTTTTGAAGGGGCGATCCCATGATCTGAAAATTGCACATACTTATACGGCGTGTCTTCTGTGGCTTCAAATAAATAGCGAACTCCACGATTTCCTGCTTTATAAGTTAAGATTTCTTTTCCTACGTATTTATATTTCGACGAGTACTGTTTATCCCCTACTATAAAAGTCATGGTGTCCTTACTGATATCAACTCGATCTACGTCTGTTTGATACCCTTTCTGATAATAGTCTTTGTATTCTTCTGCCGTCATTTTTTTCGTTCGTTTTTCTTTATAGTCAAATACTTGGTCAAACATGCCCTCTTCTAAATAAGGAAACACCGATTGCCACTCACCAGCATAATCAGAAAGCTCACGATCTTTAACATCCTTGTCGTCAAAATAGCCATTTGAAACCGTCTTGTTTACAGTAGCTTCAGTTAGTTCTTTTTTAGGCGTAACTTCTGTTGATTTTATCAGTGCTTCTAAATTATCTTTCATCACACTAATATACGTTTTGCCTGCTTTCATATCCTCATTTGTAAGACCTTCTAACGGATTTAAAACAAGTAATTCAACACCTGTCTCGTTTGCTAAGGTTTTCGCTACTCGGTCATTTGCATTTTCTTCAAAATAAATATAGTTGATCCCTGTTTCTTCCACTAGTTTTTTCAGTTCTGCAATCCGAGAAGGCTGCGGTTCTTGATCGGGAGAAATTCCTGCAATTGGTACCTGTTTTAAGTTATAATCTAAAGCTAAATAAGAAAAAGCTGTATGTTGGGTAATAAAATTTTTTTGTTTAGCATTCGTCAACTTTTTCTCATACAGTTCATTAAGCTCCGTTAATTGTTCGATATAATCTGCCGCATTTTTAGTAAATGTCGTTTTTTTCTCTGGGAAATGTTTACTCAATTCATCTCTGATTGTTTCAACTTCTTTGATTGCTCGAAATGGACTTAACCATACATGAGGATCATAGTCATGAGAATGCCCGTCGTGATTTTCCTCTGCTGAATGATCGTGATCATCATCACTCCCAGGTAAAAGAACCATCCCTTCACTTGCCTTGATACTCGTCACATTCTTTAGTGATTTTTCCATCTTAGGCACCCAAGTTTCCATATATTCACTATTATAAACAAAGGCATCCGCATCTTGTAATTTGGCAATGTCCTTTGCAGAAGGTTCGTAATCATGCGCTTCTGTTCCAGCTGGAACCATTAACATAACCTCACCAACGTCGCCAACGATATTTCGAGTAAATTCATACATCGGATAAAAAGAAGTGACAATCGTTAATTGTTTTTGATCTTTATTCTCTTTTGTCTCCGTTTTTGGTTTGGTACAAGCTGTTAAAATAATTCCTAGTAAAAATAACCCTACGCTAATAAGTCGTAACTTCTTTTTCATTTTTGATCTCCTCAATTGTTTTATTTATGATCTAGTGTATCTTAAGATAATTGCTAGTGTGAAAAACACATTATTGTAATAAAAACTAATTGCTCATCAGACCACTCCTTTCCGATTCTCACAACGCAAAACGTAATGGTTACGTTTTAACCACATGAGAATATAACAATTTTTGTTATCGTTGTCAAGAGACGAACAGAGACCAAGAAAGTATAAAGCCAAAATAAAAAGCGTAAGACAATAGTCAGAAAAAAATCTGATTATTATCTCACACTCTCTATTTTTTATTCTTATTCCATATAAATACTGTTCGTAGGAACGACTTGTGCACCAAACGGCATCAATGCCAATTTAGCCAATTTAAACGACTGCATCCCAAATGGTATTCCAATGACCGTTACACATAAAATAATTCCGCTGACACAATGTCCTACTGCCAACCAAAATCCACTGAATACTAGCCAAAGAATGTTTACTAAGAATGAGGTCGTACTTGTGCTGTACACAACTTTTTTACCGAAGGGCCAAAAACTTAAACCTGCTAGTTTGAAACACTGCAGTCCAATCGGAATCCCAACGATCGTAATACACCACAGAATTCCTGCTAAAAGCCAAGTCAATCCACCAAAAAAACCACCAAAAATGAACCAAATAATATTTCCTAGACAACCCATATCTTGATCCCTGCCTTCTTTATACTTTAAATAGAAATTATACTATAAAATCCAAAAACATTCTTTTTCTTTATGCATAAAATGATTAAATCATATAAATTTTCTTGTGAACACTTAATACTTTCGTTACTATTACTATTAAGAACCTCATTATTAGCCCCAAAGGAGATTTTTTTATGAGCACAGCAATCATAGTCTATCAAAGTACACCAATGTTTGGAAAAAACATACTTCCAGATGGAAACGTTCTAGGCATGTTTAAACAAAATAAATTAGTAACCAAGCTAAACCAAACACTCGAAAAAAAGAATAGTCACTGGCTCGCCGTTTTAGACGACTCCATCGCAGATATCGACTTTATTGCTCAAGAAGCAGATGCTGTTATTTGTGTCCCAGGACTGCAAAAACAATTTGATCTAAAAGATTATCCAAGAGAAAAAGTATTCTATTTTGATTCTTTAAGTTATCATGAGTTGAATCTAGATAAGGTAATTGCTTTTCTGGAATCGATCCAGTAATGATTTGCTAAAAAAAAGAGAGGATTGGGTGATTATGCATTTATTAGACTATTTGAACATTGAAACAACTGAGCTATCTAAAGAAAAAGTAGTTCTAACCATGAAAATAGAAGATTTCCATAAACAACCTTATGGCATTTTACATGGAGGAATGAATGGTATTTTGATTGAAACAGCCTGCAGTTTAGGAGCAAATGAACAGCTGGATGAAACTTCTTATGCAGTTGGTATCGACCTTCAAATCAACCATTTAAAAAGCGTACCTAGCGGCATATTAACGGTCGTCGCAACAGCAGATCGAATTGGACAAACTGTTCAAGTTTGGGAAGGAAAAATTTTTAATGCTTCAGAGGAGTTGACAGCTGTTGGTCGTTGTACACTAATGAGCCGCAAAATTGAGAAATAAAAATAGGAGTGTGGAACAATAGTCCTTTCTCCAAACAAAAACGATTGATGGTTCATAGCTAGGTTGAGAACTTTGAGTGAGCCACATCATGCGAATGGTGAAAAGATGAACCCATTTGATGATAAAAAAGGCTAACGCGTTCCTCAAGAATACGCTCAATCAAGCTCATCCATGGTAATTTTTTCTAGCAGAAAATTAAAATCTAGAGGAAGAACTTGATTTTCGGTATAACGTTTAACTATAAAAACACCTCGCTAGTTTGATTGAGTCGTTACTTTTATTCTAGTAAAGGTATTCTTATTTTTGTACAAAAATAATCCAGATGTCCATCAAATTGACTGGTATCTGGATTTCGGTTTAGAACGTATGGTCCAAGCTCCTCTAGTTTAGTGTGTTTATTCAACTTTCTATCAATAATTAATATGCTTTATCCCACTATTTTTATTAATTGAATACGTAAAGGTTACTCTTTATTGTTTCGGTTATTTCGCTTTTTTCAGTAACTGTACCAACTGCTGAAGATGCTCGTCTGCAGATTCTACATCTTCGCGGATCATTTTCTCTGATAAAATAAAGGAGCCACCAACAGCTATGATTTCCTCAGCGTTTACATACTCTAAAAAGTTGCTTTCATGAATCCCACCAGTTGGCAAAAATTTCACATCATAAAAAGGACCACTTAAGCTTTTAATCGCTTTTAACCCACCATATATATCTGCTGGGAAAAATTTCACCACATGTAACCCAAAGTCTAATGCTTGTTGAATATCCCTAGGCGTAGCCGTTCCAGGAAAAACGGGAATATTTCTTTCTAAACAAAATTCAATGACTTCTGGAACAATGGCTGGCGACACAATAAATTGAGCACCATTACTGATAGCATCTCTGGCTTCTTGTAACGTACGAACAGTACCAGCACCCACAATTAATTTCTCAGAAGCGGCTAATTGTTTGATGGCTTCCAATGCTAAGTCGCTTCGAAACGTGACTTCAATGAACGGTAGCTCATTCCTTAGTAACAGTTCTTCTACTTGTGGTAAGTAGCTTAAATCTGTTGCTGTATATAGCGGCAACAATTTGCAATCGGCTAACGTTTGGTACATTAGCTCTTTTTTTTCCACATCTATCATCATTCTCTGTCACTTCCTATTTTCATTTGCTTTGGTTGCTTCATAAAGCCCTTGAATATACGTTAAGCCCATTGCTCGATCATATAAACCATAACCTGGCATCGCATTCTCATCCCAGATTGCGCGACCGTGGTCTGGACGAATCACCCCTTCGTACCCTACATCAACTAAAGCCTGCATCAAGGCGGACATATCTAAAGAACCTGCAACACTTGGATGAGCTGTTTCTTCAAATCGATGATCTCCTAAATATTTTACATTCCGGAAATGAACAAAATTAATTCTGTCACCTATTTCACGAATCATGGTAGGCAAATCATTGATTGGATCTGCACCAAGAGATCCTGTACAAAAAGTGATGCCGTTTGCTGGTGAATCGACTAAAGATAAAATTCGTTTCAAATCGGCTAAGTTCTTGGTAATTCTTGGTAAACCAAAGATTTCCCAAGGTGGATCGTCGGGATGGATCCCCATTTTGATATCTTCATCTTCACAAACGGGAATCACTCTTTCTAAGAAATAGCGTAGATTTTCAACTAAATTTTCTTCTGTGACCCCTTCGTACATTGCTTTTAATTCTTGAAATTGTTGCAGCCGTTCTTCTTCCCAACCAGGTAAACGAAAGCCCTTCGATTGGCTATGAATCAATTGATACATATCTTCTGGTTGCATATTTTCCACAACAGCTTGGTCAAAAAGTAAAGATAAACTGCCATCTTCATTTTCGTAAGCCAAATCCGTTTTGGCCCAACCAAAAATAGGCTTAAAACTGTAACAAACTAACGAAATCCCGCATTTTCCTAGATTACGTAATGTTTGAATATAATGATCGATATACAAATCCCGCTCAGGCGTACCAGCTTTAATCGCATCATGAATAGCTACGCTTTCGATTCCTAATAACTCCAAACCTTCTTTTTCAACGGATTGTTTTAATGTTTGAATTTCTTCTACAGACCAAATATCTCCTGGCAGTTTATTTAATAATGTTCCAACGATTCCAGTAATTCCTGGGATTTGTCGGATATGTTTTAACGGAATGGCATCTCCTTCAGTGCCATACCATCTAAATCCCCATTTCATTGCACTCATCCTTTGCTTCCTCCATTAAAAATCATCCTCATCATCATCAATTTCAGTTGTTATCATAGATATATCCCACGCTTGTACACTCTCTTTTCCTTGTACTACAACAGCTTGAGCTGCTTCAGCGATAGGTGTCCCCAATATTTGATGATTAATAGCTTCTAAAATCATTGGTAAATTCGTGCCGCTAATAACATACATATCTTTTTGAATAGTTGGCTCTAATTCATTGATCACTAAAACAGCTTGATTGTATGGACTCGCACTCAGTAAATCAACTAAAACCAACACACCATCATTTTGATTCACTGTTTCAATCGCTTTTTTGATTTGCTCACCTAACGCCTGTACATCATCTCCACTATTTAAATTTACTGTTTCAATATTTTCTGTTGCTCCCATGATAACTGTAGCAGCATCTTTTGCTCCATCGCTTAGTGCGCCATGTGTCGCAATCACAATTCCTAGCATACTTGTTCCTCCTGTGATCTTATTGAGGCTATTTAACTGACCTAAAATGGCCTATCTTTCCCTTTGTTTTACAAGTCAAAATTTCCTAATACGTCTTTTAAACTAGTTTTTGTTGCGGCGGGTGTTGCTTGGAAATAAATGTCTTCTACCCCGTAGTTATCGTGCATATCTTTTAATTTTTCAGCATCTTCTTTGTTTAAATAGACTGATTTAGTAACGAATAAATCCTTCTCTGGATTTTTTTGTGCAATTCCACCGATATTTAATTCTTTTATCGGCACCCCGTGTTTTACCAAGTCGTAAATAACCCCAACGGTTTTAGCAATTAAAATACAGTTATACTCTTTGAAATTGTATTCATCCCAATAAAATTTAGCTTTTTCTGGCGTAACAACAATTGTTTTTTGCCCAGTGCGGCTACCTGCACTTTTGTATAAATCCCGCATAAATTTATCTTTTGCCACAATCTCATCCACTACGAAAATTGAATTAACACCACTCTTTTGTGATAATGTCATCATTACTTGTCCATGGATCAAACGCTCATCCACACGTGCTAAATTTACTACACCCATTTTTTTCACGTCCTCTTCTTTTTATAAAATACCAACTGCGGCCAAAACAATTAAAATACCTGTGAGCCACAATAATGCTTGCGTTACTTTTAGACCTTTTTTCGTATAGAACCAATACACACCCATCACAACTGCTAATGGTAATAGTCCTGGTACAATTTGATCCAAAATATCTTGAACAACGAATTCACGCCCAGAAAGCTTAAATTGTAATGTTGAAGAAACTTTGACATAATTTCCAGCTAAAATCCCCATCATAAACAGACCGAGAACAGACAACATTTCAATTGCCTTTTGAATCCCTGCACTTTGCATTAAACCCGTTGCATTTCGACCCATTTTAAAAGATGATCTGGCAAAGAAAACACCTAATAACACTTGATATAAAGCGAATGCGATAAATGGAAAGATCGCCCCTAATGCACTTCCTTGTTGTGCCCACGGAACCGCAATGGCGATGAAAATATATTGCACAGTTCCAGAGTCGATCGCATCTCCAATCCCTGCCAAAGCGCCCATCAAACCAGCTTTGGTGTTATACATTAAATCATCTTGCATCATGATTTCGCGTTTTTCATATTCTTCTTTAGCTCGTTCTTGTTCCATTGACGCCATCAACCCAGTAATGACACCACCGCCCCAACTTAACTGTGTATTGAAGAAAAGTAACTGACGCATGTAAGCCGCTTTTAATTGTTCATCATCTTTGTATAGCTTTTTCAAAAGTGGCATCATTGCGTAAAGCAATGATGGTGCCAAATAACGTTCAAATGAATGTGGAATTTCATTGGCAAAATGCCAACGAAGATAAGCTTTCGTTACATCTTTATTTGTAATTTCTTCTGGTGCCAAAGCCGTTGTTTTCGGGACCATTTTTTCTGTTGTTTCCGTCATTTTTAGTTCCTCCTTTTTTCCTAAAATCCGTCATCGTAATCGTCGTCATCATCAAAATCGGCAGATGAATGGTTGGAAACAGCACTTTCTGTCACAACGGATTTGCCTTTTTGAACTTGAACAAAAATTAACGCGATAATAACACCGAAGATTGCATAAGTCACCATCGTGATTTCTAATGATTTAAAGACAATACTCATGAAATAAGCTAGGAAGAAGAAGACCAAGAAGTCTTTACGTCCAATAACATAAACTGTTGTCGCAATCCCGATCGCCGCTAGCCCGCCGCCGACTACTTCTAATACATGAATAACCACTGTTCCTTCTAATGCCTTGATAATATCTGCAATCACTGGTGCACCTAAATAAAGAGCAAAAAACACTAACGGAACGAATAAAATAAATGATGCAATCGTTGGGTACCAGATAATCGAACGCGCAATTTTTTTTGAGTTTAACTCTGCTACTGCTCGGTCAGTATACTTTCCTAAAAATGTATTAATAAAGAAACGGAATTGATACAAATAACTTCCTAAAAGTCCCACAGGTACCGCTACAGCAATCGCCGCTTCTGGTTTTAAGTTTCCTAATAAAGCAACAGGAACTGCGATCGCTGCGGCAATCGATGGTTCCGCCGGCATAGAGCCACCTGGAGAAAACACCCCCATATAGATCATTTGCAGTGCCGCTGTAACAATCATTGCTTTTGGCACATCCCCCATCACTAAACCAGCAACTAATCCAGTCATTAAAGGTGAAAAACGTAACGTTAACGTTGCGCCTCCTCCAAGCCATCTTGACATAATTGCTGCTACCCAAAGCGCCATTATCAAACTTTGTAAAACACTTAAAGTTTCCATAGTTCCTCCTTCTTATCCTTGTTCTCGGATATATTTTTCTAGGTCTTCAATTCCTTGCTGCAACGTTTTTTCAGAAATAGCGATCGGAATTAAATGAACCTTTTCTTTTGAATCAATAAATTGAACCATAGCTTGCAAAATATCTGTATCTTCTGGATATAGCCCCATTTGTTCTAGCGACATAGGCAAGTGCATGTCTTGATAAAAAGGGATTAAGTCGTCAATTACCGACCACTTTTGTTCTAATGCTAATTGATAAAAAATACCATAGGCGACTTTTTCACCATGTAAGAAATCATGACTGTTTGATAAAAACTTACTCATTGCATCATGCATCGCGTGTGCAGCGGCATTTCGGGCATATTTATCGCCTAACCCACCGACTAATCCTGAAACCGCAAAAATGATTTCTGAAAGGTGAACAAATTCTGGCGTTACCTTTCTATTATCCATGGCGTTCAAGGCAGTGACTGAATCACGCATAATAGCTTCCTGACAAAGCTTAGCCGTTGCGCCAGCCAATTCTAAAAACGGTTCGTCTTGTAATTTTTCTTGTCGTAAAATACTTTCTGATTCATACCATTTCGCTAAGGTATCGGCTAATCCTGCAATAAAATAATCGCGAGGCGCATCAATAATCAACCGCGGATCTGTCATTAAAAATGCCGCTTGTCGAAAGAAATGTTCTGTTTTTCCTTCAGCTGCACCATTTTCTTTATACATCACTGCTAAAGGTGTCCATGGGGCACAATTACTCGCCAAAGTCGGGATAACACCAAAATTCAAATCATTAAGATATGCTGCATAACCGACCAAATCGGCTAATTTACCGCCACCAACACCAATCATAAAGTCGATCTCATGGCTTTTGATCTGATCTGCAATCAACTCTGCCCCATAATAGCTGCATTCACCTGTATAAGAATGATAAAAAAATCGATAACGCTCATCTGACAAAAAAGTTAAAAATGGCTGGGCTTTTTCAAAAGATAGTGAACCATGAACCACTAAAATTCTTTTAGCATGGTATTCTTCCAATAATTGCGGGACAGTATCTAATGCTCCTTCATGGTAACGATAAAATTGCGGTCCCACTTTGACTTTTAAATCTGTTAACATCTTCATCCTCCTCTTTTAGCTGACATAACGACTATCTGCTTGAACGGCTCGTTGCGGTAAAACACCTTTTGCAACATCTTCCACATCTCGAACACATTTTTCCCCCATCGCTTGCAAACATTCCATCGTATAAGCTGATGTATGGGGTGTCATTACTACGTTTTCAAAAGAGAGATAAGGATGGTTTTTTCGACCAGGTTCTTCTTCTAAAACATCGGTACCAAATCCAGCGATTTTCCCTGAACGCAAGCCTTGAATCATTGCTTTTTCATTAATTAATGCACCACGTGCACTGTTTGAGAGATAAACTCCGTCTTTCATTTTTGCAATTTCTGTTTCACCGATCATATGGTAGCTTTCGTCTGTTAAATTGGCACATAAACAGATAATATCTGCAGAGGTTAGTAACGTGTCTAAATCAACTTTTCTCGCCCCATAACTTTGTATATACGTTTGCGATTTATAAGGATCATAGGCTAACACCTCACAACGAAAGCCATTTCTCAATGCTTCAACCACGCAACTCCCTGTATTACCAATCCCAATAACGCCCACTGTTTTATTAAACAATGTTCGACCAACAAATTGGGCTCGCTTTTCCCATTGATCTGCTTTGACGCTTGAATCTGCTGCGACTGTCCGTCGTAAAACAGCTAATAAATTCGTGATATTATTCTCAGCGACAGCATCTCGTTCAACTAATGCTGGAATGATAGAAACAATCGTATTGTGTTTTTTCGCCGCTTCTAAATCAATGTTATTGTAGCCGATGCCATGACGAGAAATTAATAGTAGTTCATCTTTGTGTTGGAAAAATTCTGCTGTAAAAAATGGGGTAACACTGGCGATGATCATCGTGTATCCATGCAGCAATTCAGCTAACTCTTTACCACCAATTTCACTGTCTACTATAAAATGGTCAACTACTCCAATTTTTTCTAATCGAGCCAAATGTTCTGGAAAAATTTCACCAAAACTACTTGAATTCACTATTGCGATTTTCTGTTCTTTTGACATAGTTAGGCTCCTTTACTGACTTTCTACAACCGCATGACCACCAAAGCCTCGACGTAAGGAGGCTACTACCTTGTTAGAAAAATGATTTGTTAACATACTTTCGTTACGAACGAACAACGATAATGCTGTTGTTGGAACAGGCATTTCTAATCGTAATGCTTCTTCGATCATCCATTTCGCTTCCCCATTTGAAGCAACTTTTCCTTCTAAGCTGGCTAATGTTGGATCATCTGAAAAAATATCAGCTGCTAATCCCATCAAACGTGCTTCGATAATTGAGCCGTGGTTCCAAACACTCGCCACCTCATCCAATGCAAATGAATAACCCGAAGCTTCTAACAAGTTAAAGCCTTCACCCATTGCTTGCATCATCGCGTATTCGATGCCATTGTGAACCATTTTTAAGTAGTGCCCTGCTCCTGATTTTCCTGCATAAAGATAGCCATTCTCACAAGCTAAATCTTTAAAAAAGGGTTCCAACACAACCACCGCTTCTTTTTCACCACCAACCATTAAACAGGCTCCTTCACGAGCTCCTTTTAAACCACCAGAAGTGCCGCAATCAATAAAGTAAATACCTTTTACTTTGGCTTTCTCTGCATTCGATACACTGTCATGAAAATTTGAATTACCACTATCTATGATGATGTCTCCTACCCCCAGCACTTCTGTAAGATCTGCTACCAATTGATTAGTGATCATTCCAGCTGGTGTACTTAAAAATATTACCTTCTTTTTGTTAAGCGCTTTCAATAAACTCTCTAAAGAATCTGCTACCGAAAGACCTTTTTGCTTAGCTGTTTCTCTTGCCTCGTTGTTTACATCATAGCCAATTATTTCCCAGCCTTGTGCTTGAACATTCAATGCCATGTTCAACCCCATCTTCCCAAGACCAATAAATCCAATAATCATTTTTTACTCACCTGCCTTTTTGATACCCCCATCATAATAGATAAAAAAAAAAATGTAAATGCATACATTAAATAAAAAATATTTTTTATTTTTTAAAGAAAATTCGCTTTTTACAGGAGGAAAATAACATTATTTTTTTGCTGTTTTCATGTAAAAGAAAGGAAACAACGATGCTCAGATCGAACATTCTGACTTATTTTCATTTTCTTTCTTCAAGATTTTTTCAAGGCTTTATAAATTTTTCAGAAAAAAGATTGTTTATTTTTTTACCCCTTTTTTTAAGACTTTATTTTTTTTAGACGAGAGGAGAAATTGTAATTCTAATTTTTTTTCTCTATAATAAGTCTATGCTAATCATAAAAAGGCATTCATTTTGTAAAAAAGGTTGAAAGATTGGAGGAACTTCCTTATGAAAAATCATTACCTTGACCAGCGAATTCGGATAAAACGACCAAGTTTAAGTATTACAGAAAAAAAAATTTCAGAGTATCTTGTTCAATCAGAAGCATTATTGACTCAGATGACGTTAGAAAATCTAGCGAATGAAATCGGTGTTTCTCAATCTTCCGTTTATCAATTCGTTAAAAACATTGGCTATTCTGGTTTTCAGGAATTTAAGATTGATATTGCTCGAAATTCCAATTATCAACCGACCTTTCAGAACATCAATTCCGTCAATGGCGCAGATGATATTTTACCAGATGATAATAGTATCGATATTGCCAAAAAGGTCTTACAAGCCAATATATATTCATTAAGTAATGCCACGCAGTTTTTAACGAAAGAGTTATTGGACAATGTTTTGGCACTAATGTATTCTGCGAAAACCTTACACTTTTTTGGACAAGGTGGCTCTTCTATTGTTGCTTTTGACAGTTTTCATAAGTTTATTCGCACCAAATATCGGTGTAATTATATCTTTGACTATCATATGCAGTTAAGCTTTGTTACTAAGCTGACTAGTGAAGATTGTGTGTTTATTTTTTCTCACTCTGGCAAGACAAAGGAATCCATTAACCTAGCTCGGCAGGTAAAAAAAACCGAGGCAAAACTTATCACTTTAACCGGCAACAGTGGTTCAGAATTAGCTGGATTATCGGATGAAGCTATTATCGTTGTAACGGAAGAAGGACTATTTCGTGCTGAATCATTAGCTTCTAGAATCAGTTATTTAACCGTTATGGATATCCTATACACCAATATTATGTATCATAATTTTGATCAGAATGCCGATTCTTTAAAAAAGATTCGCTACAATATTAGTACTACGTAGAGATCTACGCATTGATTATTACTATATATCCTTCAAAAATAAAAAAAAACACATTTTTCAAAAAAAATTGACACTCGATATTCGAGCATAAAATTTCAATGAGGATGTGTTTTTTTTATTTTTCTTCAACAACTCTAACGATCTCCCATATTCTTTTGATTATATAATCATTGTTACTCTATAATATACTTTTGGGAGGTTGAAGTTGAAATTGTTTCATTTAATCGGTTTAATAATGGGCATTTGGTTCCTGGTAACACTGTCTGCATTTTTCATTCGTATAAGAGCGTTTTTTATTGCATCATACGATCATATAAAAGAAATTAAAAAAACTTAGTAACAAACTGTTTTTATGGTTAGTTATTTCTATGTTTGTATCATTAGTTGCTTCAGCATATCTTTTATAGCGTTAATTTCAAGTAAAAATCGTATTTACTAATCCGATCAACATTCCTGTTACAGGTACTAAAACCCAAATCCATGAACTCCAGTCCGCTTTGTTTTCTTCCTTCATCGTTGCTAAACGTAATCTTAAATTTTCGTTTTCTACTTTTAATGCTTCGATTTTTTCATTTTGATTTGTCATATTTATTCGCTCCTAAATTAGTTGATAAGCTTATTATGACGGATTCAGCTCCAGACAAATAGAAGCTTTTGTCAGGAATCAACATGACAATTGTCATGTTTTTAGGCTAGGACATAACGCTACAAGTCACATTCTCATTTAACTAAATTATTTCACCAGTGATAACTTTTAAATTCATCAATAAAGAGGACATTACATCCAATTCTCTTTGATCTACTTCCGCATATTTTTGATTCATGATTTTTTCTCTTTCTTTTTTGACAAGTTGGTACATTAGAGTTAGTTCTTCCGAGGTTAAATTTGATAAATAAACGTGATTTGGCTCTGAATAAGCAAAAGCTTCGATTTCAAAGGTTTCTGGATTTCTTTTCAGACTTGTCCGAATTTGAAATCCATTTGAAAAAGTGATCATCTCTACATACAGATATTCAGAAAAAGTAATGGGTCTCCGTTCATAAACCGTCGTTTTCCCTCCGAATATTTCTAGTATATTTTCAAGAAAGTTAGATAATGCTGTTCCAATATTTAATTGTTTTGAAAAAGTTTTTGATAGTAATAATTTTTCTTGTGTCATCATTTTTACCTCTCACTTCTTATTACTCCTATTATAATCATACTTTTTTTCAAAACAAAGCGAAACGATATTATGTTTTTTTTAAATTTAGTAAAAAGAAGAACATCTCGGCCTTCCGCTAAGATGTTCTTCTTTTCAATTTATTCTTCTGTTGTTGTATCTGTATCTAGCGTCTCAGTTTCAATCACTGTTGTTTCCACACTTTCAACTTCTTCAACGATTTCGTCTGGTTCTGGCTCAACAACGGCCATCGTTACAACTTTTGCATCATCTTCCATTCTCATCAAACGAACACCTAATGTGGCACGTCCTGTTTGAGAAACTGAATCGACATTGAAACGAATAATTACACCTTTATTGGTGATCACTAGAATATCTTCATCACCACGAACGGTAGTAAGTCCTGCTAGTGGTCCGTTTTTCGCTGTAATGTTAGCTGTCTTGATTCCTTTACCGCCACGGCCCTTCACAGGGTACTCAGAGGCTTTTGTCCGCTTACCGTAACCATTTTCCGTCAACACCAGTACTTCCGTGTCAGCGTCCAATAAAGAGGCTCCTACGACGTAGTCATCTTCTCTTAGACGAATACCGCGCACACCTGATGCTGTACGTCCCATATCACGAACCGCTGTTTCAGCAAATGTCACAGAATAACCGTTATGCGTTCCGATGATCATGTTTTGTTCACCATTGGTTAAGACAACATTGACTAGCTCATCATCTTCTTTTAGACCAATCGCAATCAAACCATTACTTCTAATGTTAGAGAATGCCTTAACTGCTGTACGTTTAACGGTACCTTTACGAGTCGTAAAGAATAGATAATGTCCTTCTTCTGCTTGTCCTTCAACAGCGATGATCGCTTGGATCTTCTCACTAGAGTCGATCCCTAGCATGTTGATCACAGGGATTCCTTTAGCCGTTCTGCCATATTCAGGAATTTCATATCCTTTAGCACGGTAAACTTTCCCGTTATTCGTAAAGAATAATAACGTATCATGAGTGGAACAAGAAACAAGGTTTTTCACGAAATCATCATCATGAACGCCCATTCCTTGAACACCACGACCACCACGGCGTTGTGCTCTAAATTCACTATTCGCCATACGCTTGATATAGCCATTGTTTGTTAGTGTGATAACAACTTCAGCTTCTTCGATCAAGTCTTCATCTTCTAGACTTAGAACTTCACCGACTAATAATTCTGTACGACGAGCATCACCATATTTATCATGAATCTCACCAAGTTCTGTTTTGATGATTTCAATAACACGTTCTGGACGCGCTAAAATATCATTCAAATCAGCAATTAATTTCAATAATTCTTGGTACTCATTTTCGATCTTATCGCGTTCCAAACCTGTTAAACGGCGTAAACGCATATCTAAAATCGCTTGTGCTTGACGATCAGAAAATTCAAAACGTTCGATTAAAGCGGCTTTTGCTTCATCATCTGCTTTTGAATTTCGAATAATTGCGATGATCTCATCAATGTGATCTAAAGCAATTCTCAAACCTTCTAAGATATGAGCACGTGCTTCAGCTTTTTTCTTATCAAATTCTGTACGACGTGTAATGACTTCTTTTTGGTGTTCTATATAATTTTCAAGAATTTCTTTCAAGCTTAGAATTTTAGGAATTCCTTTTTCGATTGCCAACATATTAAACCCAAAAGAAGTTTGTAATGCCGTCATCTTATACAGATTATTCAAGATAACAGAAGCACTCACATCACGACGAACATCGATAACGATACGCATTCCTTCACGAGAGGATTCATCTCGTAAATCAGTGATTCCTTCGATTCTTTTTTCACGATGTAATTCTGAAATCCGTTCAATCAAGCGCGCTTTGTTGACCATATATGGCAGCTCTGAAACTAGAATACGTTCTTTGCCGTTTGGCATATCAACGATCTCAACTTTTGCACGAATCGTGATCGAACCTCGACCTGTTTCATAGGCACGGCGGATACCTGATTTACCCATAACTAAACCACCCGTAGGGAAATCTGGTCCAGGTAATACTTCCATTAATTCATTCGTTGTTGCTTCTGGATTTTCCATCAACAAACTTGCAGCTTCAATAACTTCTGCTAAATTATGAGGCGGAATATTGGTTGCCATCCCTACAGCGATCCCTGTTGTTCCATTCACCAAAAGGTTAGGAAAACGTGCTGGCAGTACATCTGGCTCTTGTTCTGAGTCATCATAGTTTCCATGAAAATCAACTGTATTTTTATTGATATCACGTAGCATCTCCAGCGCAATCTTACTCATTCTCGCTTCGGTATAACGCATGGCAGCGGCACCGTCGCCGTCGACAGAACCGAAGTTTCCGTGTCCATCAACGAGCATACTGCGGTAACTAAATGGTTGAGCCATCCGTACCATTGCTTCATAAATAGATGAATCACCATGTGGATGATACTTACCCATAACATCCCCAACGATACGAGCGGATTTTTTATGCGGTTTATCAGGTGTTACACCTAACTCATTCATCCCATATAAAATACGACGATGAACTGGTTTTAACCCATCACGAACATCCGGTAACGCACGCGCCACAATAACGCTCATCGCATAATCAATGAAGGATTCTTTCATTTCACTGGTCAGATTGACGTCTTGAATGTTCTCTTTCATTTCTTCACTCATGAATTTTGCTCCTTCTTCATTAAATATCTAGATTTTTCACGTAATGGGCATTTTCTTCAATAAATGCTCGGCGTGGTTCAACACGGTCTCCCATCAACATTTCAAAAATTTGATCGGCTTCGATTGCATCATCAACACTGACACGTGACATCAAACGTTTTTCAGGATCCATGGTTGTTTCCCATAATTGATGATCATCCATCTCTCCAAGACCTTTATAACGTTGAACACTTGGTTTTGGACTAGCTGGTAGGCTCTCTAAAACTTGAGCGAGTTCTTCCTCAGCATTCTTCCCTGGTTGAACGTATGTGATATTTTTTCCTTGTTTGACCCCATATAAAGGTGGTTGAGCGATATAGACGTATCCCGCTTCAACAACTGGACGCATGAAACGATAGAACAATGTCAATAACAGCGTACGAATATGTGCACCATCGACATCGGCATCGGTCATGATCACTAGTTTGTGGTAACGTGCTTTTGATACATCAAAATCCGCACCAAATCCTGTTCCCATCGCTGTAAATAGTGAACGGATTTCTTCGTTAGCTAAAATTTTATCCATGCTAGCTTTTTCAACGTTTAGGATTTTCCCACGAATTGGTAAAATCGCTTGGAATTCACGGCTACGGCCTTGTTTTGCTGATCCACCGGCCGAATCTCCTTCGACGATAAAGATTTCGCATTTTTCAGGATCTTTACTTGAACAATCGGCTAATTTACCTGGTAAATTACTGATTTCAAGTGCACCTTTACGACGAGTTACTTCACGTGCTCGTTTAGCAGCCATACGGGCTTTTGAAGCCAATAGACCTTTTTCTACGATTTGTTTCCCAACAGTTGGGTTTTCCATCAAGAATTTATTGAAATACTCAGAGAATAAACGGTCTGTAACCGTACGAACTTCTGAATTTCCTAGTTTTGTTTTAGTTTGTCCTTCAAATTGAGGTTCTGGATGCTTGATAGAAATAACAGCTGTTAATCCTTCACGAACATCTTCCCCTGTTAGGTTTTCGTCATTTTCTTTCATGATCTTTTGTTTACGAGCATAATCATTGATGACACGCGTCAATGACGTTTTAAAACCTGATTCATGTGTTCCGCCTTCATACGTATGGATGTTGTTGGCGAAACTTAGTAAGTTAGTATGGTAACCATCTGTATATTGCATCGATACTTCAACGATGATGTCTTGTTGTTCTCCTTCAATGAAAACAGGTTCAGGGAACAGCACATCTTTATTCGCATTCAAGTGTTCCACGTAACTCTTGATCCCGCCTTCATAGTGATATTCTTTCAAGACAGGTTTTTCTTCACGTTTATCTTCAATAGAGATTTTTAATCCTTTATTCAAGAACGCTAATTCTCTTACACGTGTTGCTAATTTATCAAAATTAAAAATCGTTGTTTCTGTAAAAATTTCTGGATCTGGAACAAAGTGAACCGTTGTACCATGACGGTCTGTATCGCCAATCACTTTTAGATCATCTTTGACGGCACCTTGATGGAACTCTTGGAAGTAAATTTTTCCTTCTTTGTAGACTTTTACATCTAATGTTGTTGATAAAGCATTAACAACAGAAGAACCTACCCCGTGAAGTCCTCCGGAAACTTTATATCCGCCACCGCCGAATTTTCCTCCAGCATGGAGAACGGTGAATACTGTTTCTACAGCTGGTCTCCCTGTTTTAGCTTGGATACCGACTGGGATTCCACGACCATCATCGACAACAGTGATGCTGTTATCTTCTTCAATAATTACTTGGATACTTGACGCAAAGCCTGCCAAAGCCTCATCGATCGAATTATCAACGATCTCCCAAACTAAGTGATGCAAACCTTCTGAACTCGTCGATCCTATGTACATACCAGGACGTTTACGAACCGCTTCAAGACCTTCTAATACCTGAATCTGACTGGCATCATATTCTTGTGCACGTTCTTTCATGTTTTTTTCTTCTTCTGTCATATAGATGCTTCCCTCTCTATCTCTCCCTGATGAACATGAAATATATCTGGTTCAACAGTTAATTTATTGTTTAAATGATCCAAACTTGTTGTTGTTAAAAAAGTCTGAACCTTTCCTTCAATCGTTTCTAGCAGGTGCAATTGTCGTTCATTATCTAACTCACTCATGACATCATCTAATAACAACACAGGATATTCTCCTGTTTCTGAATACATTAAATCAATTTCCGCAAGCTTCACGCTAAGAGCTGTGGTTCTTTGTTGACCTTGTGAACCATATGTTTGAACGTTTTGTCCATTTACATTAAAAATCAGGTCGTCTCGATGAGGACCTAAAAAAGTATTTGCTTTGAACAATTCACGTTTCCGGTTGTCAAGAAGGCTCTGCAGCAGTTGCTTTTGGATCTCTTCCAGTGAAAAATTTTCTTTGTCTAATGGGATACTTGAAAAATAATCGATCGCTAATTCTTCTTTTTCATGGCTGATTTTCTTGTGTAGTAAGTTCGCCCAGTGCTCTAATTTTTGAATAAATTCGAGACGAGCAAACAAGACCTTACCGCCAAATTCTGCCAATTGTTCTGTCAAAATATCTAGATAAACAAGATCCGACTGTTTTTTTTCCGCCAGCTGTTTTAAATATTGGTTACGCTGTTTTAAGACAGACTGATATTGAACCAAATCATATAGGTAAATCGGATTGACTTGGCCTAATTCCATGTCAATAAACTTACGACGTAATTGTGGTGAGCCTTTGACTAGCGATAAATCTTCTGGTGCAAATAAAATGACATTCAGCTGACCAATGTATGAACTCAAACGCTTTTGTTCAATGTGATTGACTTTTGTCTTACGGCCTTTGTTGGAAATAATGATTTCAAGCGGCACCGTTCCCGTCTTTTTTTCAATGACACCACTGATCCTTGCTGAATCTGAATCCCAATGAACTAGTTCTTTTTCATTACTGGTTCGGTGACTGCGGGTCATTGCTAAAACATAAATACTTTCCAAAAGATTCGTCTTGCCTTGCGCGTTTTCTCCAAGAAAAATATTTAATGTTTTAGGAAAATCTAAGCTCAGCCCATCATAATTACGATAATGCTGCACCTCGATTTTATTCAGTCTCATCGACTGCCTCGCCCTTTTTAACCATAAAAAAAGTACCTTCTTCAGGTATCTCGAGCATCATTCCAGCATACAATTTTCTGCCGCGGCGATTCTCTAATTCCCCATCTACGAAAACACTATTTTCAGCTAAGTACCACTTTGCAGCACCGCCGCTACTGATAACATCGACTTCTTTTAAGACCTGACCAAGTGTCATATAATCAGTTTCTAAAACAATCGTCTTTTTCAAAATGCATCCCTCTTTTTTGTTTTCACTTTTACTTTAATATTATACTCTTTTTTACGTCAAAAAACAAATTTATCCGTCTAATTTTCTTTCTAAGCAATTTTGAATGCAATCGACAAAAAATATTCTAACGATTAAAAAAGGCTTAAAATGCATTTTAAGGAGAAATTTGTAAGTTAGGTCTCTTGAAATTTTTTTTCAGTAATTTTCATTTTGTTTATCATAAATAATAGTTATATGTGAAAATCATCTGAATAAAGAATCGACTTATACAGTTCGACGATATAAAGGTGTACGATAAATGGATATTAAGAAAATCTTGCCTCTAACAGAAACAACTTTTTATATTATGCTATCACTGATTGAACCTTCACATGGATATGCCAATGATGTTTTTTATGTTTGGCGCTATATGCTATATGATGATGGGAACCAAAACAAAAAAACGGAACAAGAAATATGTGAAGGGATAATCATTCAGATCTTAACTCCCAAAAAAGAGTGTATGAAAAACTGAGTTTCAGTTTTTCATACACTCTTTTTTCTTAATTTGTACGAACTGGTGTAATCAATTGAATAAAATCTAAATCTGTTTCTGTCGGTTCTAATGTAAATGGACGAATTGCAGAAATAAATTTAACGGTAATACTCATATCGCCAAAAGCACGCAATGCATCTTTCATATAATCTGGATTGAAAGAAATTTCTAATGGGTCACCCGTTACTTTTTCGTAATTTAGAGGTTCTTCTACTTTACCGATTTCTGGAGAGTTTCCGTAAAGAACAACAGAATCAGAAGCAATGGCTAAACGAACGATGTTATTGCGGCCTTCATGTGACAACAAAGAAGCGCGATCGATAGCTGATAATAATTCTGGTACATAAAAATCAATTTCTGTATTAAAACTTGTCGGAATCAAACGATTTGTATCAGGATAATTTCCTTCTAACAAGCGAGAATAGAAATACATATTTTGAGTTTTGAACAGTACTTGGTTTTCCATAATGCTGATTTCGACCATTTCTTCTTCATTTGTGAATGAACGAGAAAGTTCAGTCAAACTTTTTCCTGGAATGACAATATTGAAATTTTCAGCTGCTTGTTCGATAGGGATGATTCGTTGACTCAAACGATGTGAATCTGTCGCAACAGCTAATAATTTTTGATCTTCTAATATAAAGTGAACACCAGTCAAAATTGGACGACTTTCATGAAGAGAAACAGCAAATCCTGTTTCATTGATAATTTTTGTCAACAGGTGAACAGGTAATTGAATTTGATTTTTGGCATCGATCACAGGAAGATGTGGATAATTATCTGCATCCAAGCCATTAACAGTAAAGTCAGCTTTTCCTGAGGTAATCGCTACTTGATTATTCTCTAGTACTTCAAGTGTGAACATTTCTTCAGGTAATTTACGAATGATTTCACCAAAGAAGCGAGCTTGTAAAACGATACTTCCTGTAGATTCAATCGTCATTTGAGCTTTTTCATCTTCTTTACTTAGAAAGCTTTCAATAGAGATATCTGCATTACTACCTGTTAAGGATAAACCTTCATCTGTCAAAACGATTTTTACACCCGTTAAAATAGGGATCGTCGTTTTAGAAGAAATGGCTCTTTGAACGGTTTGTAATTCTTGTAAGAATGTATTTCTTTTTACAGTTAATTTCATAATGATTGAACTCCTTTTTAATTGATTTTAAAAGCATTAATTTTGCTAAGACAGTTTTGTATTTATATATAAATAAATAATAAAAGTAGTAGGGCTTGTTAATTCTGTGGAAAAGTCTAGAAACGAAATGAAACAGGAGTTTTCCACCTGTGTATAACTTGTGGAAAACTTTTTCCTTTTTCTCTTTTTTATCCACAGGTCAGGAATTAAGCAAGTTTTTGATTTCTCCAACTTCTTTTTGAATTGTCGGATCTTTTTCCATTAATTGTTGAATTTTTTCGTGAGCATGGATGACCGTGGTATGATCTTTTCCGCCGAACTCTGCCCCGATTTTTGGTAGAGAGTTATCTGTCATCTCTCTGGAAAGGTACATCGAGATTTGTCTAGGAACAACAATGGATTTTACGCGTTTTTTGCCTTTTAAATCTTTTAATTGGATATGGTAATACTTTGCCACTTCTTCTTGGATTTGTAAAATCGATAGGTGATTTTGACTGCCGACAGATTTTAAGGATTTCAAAGCATCTGCTGCTAAACTTGTTGTAATATCTTCACCATTGATTGTGGCAAATGCTTGAACTCGGACTAATGCACCTTCTAGTTCCCGAATGTTGGAATCGATTTGGCCTGCAATGTAACTAAGGGTATCATCAGGAATCTCCAGACGTTCTGCATCAGCTTTTTTCCGTAAAATGGCGATTCTCGTCTCTAAGTCAGGTGGTGTGATATCAACAGATAAGCCCCAAGCAAAACGAGAAACCAAACGCTCAGGAAGTTTGGGAATATCGTTAGGTGGCCGATCACTTGTTAGTACGATCTGTTTATTTTCATTATACAAATCATTAAACGTATGGAAAAATTCTTCTAATGTTGCTTCTTTCTCTGCTAAAAATTGAATATCATCGACTAATAGCAAATCAACATTTCGGTATTCTTTTCGGAACTGTTCTGAATTTTTCGTTTGGATCGAATTGATAAATTCATTTGTAAATGTTTCGCTGCTGACGTATTTTACTTTAGCGTCTGGTCGATTTTGCAGCATTTGATGACCGATTGCATGCATCAAATGGGTTTTTCCTAAACCAACACCACCATAAAAGAATAATGGATTGTAAATTGAGCCTGGATCTTCCGCCACAACTAAAGCTGCAGCATGTGCCATTTGATTTCCTTTTCCGATAACAAACGTATCAAAAGAATACTTTGGATTCAATAAAGCTTTCTTGCCATGTTCTGCAATTTTTTCTTGCGTTACAGGGGCTTTTTTTTCATCTTGAACAGGCATTGTCTCGGTTTCACCAGTAACAACAAAATGAGGCATCACTTCAGCACCAGTCAATTTAAAGCCGGTCTCAACGATTTTAGCGGCTAAATTCTTTTCCCAATAGTCTTTATGAACAGCAGAAGGAACTTCTAACCATAATTGGTTATTCTCCAACTTTAGCGGTTGCGTTGTTTTTATCCAAGCATCAAAACTTGGCGCAGACAAAACAGATTGGTAAGTATCTTCTAGATCTTTCCAGAAACTTTCCATATCGGGCAT